>NC_009445.1:2523750-5047500 GCF_000026145.1 Bradyrhizobium sp. ORS 278
CCGGGCCACTGCATCGCGAACGGCTGCACGGTCTGCGGCTCGGCTTCGGATGCGCGGGCGATGCGGCGGACACGATGCTTGTGCGGGCGGCTGATCGAGCTCGTTGCGTCGCGCGCGGTCTCGATGCGGGCGACCTGCTGGCGGATCTCGCCGGTGGTGGAGCGCAGCTGATCGATGCCGATCTCATTGGTCGCCGCGGCCGCGCGCAGCCCGCTCAGCTCAGCCGAGGTGTCTTCCTGGGCGGTGCGCAGGCGGATGGCCTGCCGCTTCAATAGCGCGATGTCGGACTCGATCCGGTCGGCCACGTCGCGACGGCGCGTTTCGCTCTCGTCGGCGGCGGTGCGCAAGGTCGCAAGGCCAGTCTCCGCACTGGTCAGGCTGGCGCGCAGCTGGATCAGCTCGCCGGACGTGTCGTTCTGGCGCTCGCGGAGCCGCGCGGTTTCCGTCTTGAGCTGGTTGAGCTCAGAGGTCAGTGCGGCGACGCGGGTCTCGAGCGAAGGCGAACGCTCCATCGAGAACGACAGGCTCTGGGCGCCGCCGCCGCTCCACCAGATCACGCCGGCGCTCGCGGCGAGCGCCAGGCTCATGGCGATACGGAGGGAGGCCGTGCCGCTCTTCGGCGGGACGTCCGGCGTCTTGGTGGATTTGTGCATCGGCGGGTCTCCGAGATTCGATTGAGACCATTATGACCATATTAAGGTTGCTAATGTTCTAAGCGCGCCGCGTCCGCGCGACATTCGAGCCACGTAGATTTGCGGGGCGAGCGTGCGACGGCATCGGCGCTGAACTACAAAGCGGGCCGCTTCAAGGTGCTGTCGTTCTTGATTGCATCTGAAGGTTGTCGATCGGAATGGCGTCGTAGGCTGCGGCTCTCCGGCTCTCCTCACTGTGTCTTGCGAGACGAGGCTGCTCTTCGCATGCGCGCCTCACCCTCCGGAAAAGCACTTCGCACGCTACGCCGATCATGATCTAAATCGCAGCCATGTCCGATACCCCGAACAACGCGGCTCCTCCGCCATTCGAACAGCTTGCCGAGGCGATCCGGCATCGCCGCTCGGTCTATGGCCATATCAGCGGCCTCACGATGGAGCGCTTCGCTCCGGGCGAGGCGTGGTCGATCTTGCCTTATCGCGACGTGTTCGTCGGTGACAGCGACACCGGCGTGATCCATGGCGGCGTCGTCACGGCGATGCTCGACGAGAGCTGCGGCATGGCGGTGCAGCTCGCGCTCGACGGCACGAGCGCCATCACCACCCTGGATCTGCGCATCGACTACCAGAAGCCGGCGACGCCCGGGCTCGACATCAAGGCGCATGCGGTGTGCTTTCGCGTCACCCGCTCGATCGCCTTCGTCCGCGCCACCGCCTATCAGGACGAGGAGAGCGAGCCGGTCGCGACCGCGACGGCCTGCTTCATGATCGGCGCCAACCGCACCAACATGCTGACCGACCGGCCGGCCTTCACCGGCGCGCCGCCGCCGCTCGAAGCGCCGGACGGTGGCGCGGGGCTGTTTGCCAATAGCCCGTTCGCCCGCTGCCTCGGCATCCGCCTCGCCGACGACGACACGCTGGTGATGCCGTTCTCGCGGCAGATCATCGGCAATCCGGTGCTGCCCGCGATCCATGGCGGCATGACCGGCGCGTTCCTCGAAACCGCCGCGATCGTCACCGTGATGCGCGAGCTGGGCGTGCCGCCGCCGAAGCCGATCGGCCTCACCATCAATTATCTGCGCTCGGGCCGCGCGCTCGACAGCATCGCCTCCGCGTCGATCGTCAAGCAGGGCCGCCACGTCGTCGCCTTCGAGGCGCGGGCCTGGCAGGATGACGCCACGAAGCCGATCGCGACCGCGTTCGGCCACTTCATGTTGCGGCAGCTGCCGGGGCAGGAGCAGGATTGAGACCGGCCGCTTTGACCCGCGATCACGGCTTGCGCAGGATCTTGTCCATGGCCTTGCCGCGCGCGAGCTCATCGATCAGCTTGTCGAGGTAGCGGACCTCCCGCATCGTCGGCTCCTTCACCTCCTCGACGCGGACACCGCAGACGACGCCGGTGATCAGTGACCTCGCCGGGTTCATGGCGGGCGCCTGCGCAAAGAAGGTCTCGACGTCTGTCTGCCGCTCCAATTGGGCCTCGAGCTGCGCCTGATCGTAGCCGGTCAGCCAGCGGATGATCTGGTCGACCTCGGCCTTGCTGCGCGCCTTCTTCTCGCCCTTGGCGACGTAGAGCGGGTACACGCTCGCGAAGCTCGCCGTGGTGATGCGGTGTTTCGCCATCAGCATCTCCTCTCCGACGATGATATCACACCGCAGACCGCGCATGCAGATCGAAGCGGAGCGCTAGGCTGGCAGGAACATCGGAAACGACACCCCGATCGCCCAGGCCAGGATCAGGCCGAGGCCGATGCCTTCGGCCATCGGTGAGCCGGTCCTGCGGCCGACGCAGCCGCCGATCAGTCCGAACACGATGAAGAACAGCACGATGACCGGGATGATGATCAGCAGGAAGAACAGCCGCCTGAGATCGAGTGCGACCGCGCCGCCGAGCGAAGCCAGAAAGGCGGTGCGGATCCACAATGTCCGCCACAGCGCTGCATGGCCGCCCTGGTTGGCGATGCTGTCGGCCAGCATGGCGGGCACGGCACCCACGGCGATCGCCGCGATGATCGGCAGGCGGGCGGGGATCGGCATGAACGATGCGACATAGCGATCGAGCGCGCCGCCAAAGATGGCGATGCCATAGGCGGCGAGCGCGAGCGCCGCAAGCCACGCCACGCGGCCGAAGCGGACGCCCATCAGGCGCAGCATGGTGAGAGACAGCACGCCATAGACGAACAGATGCACGGCGAGATAGTCCGCGACGAGCACCGGCAGGAAGCGCGTATTGACGAACCGCAGCACGATCGGCGTCACCACCGCCGGCACCACGGTCGCCATGGCGAGGCTGCGCAAGGCGATCGGCGCTGGTGATGCATCGCTTGCCGGCAGCAGCGCGGCCAGCGGCCAGGCCAGCAGCACGATGCCGGCGAGCAGCAGTGCGATGG
Organism: Bradyrhizobium sp. ORS 278; assembly: GCF_000026145.1. Taxonomy (NCBI): domain Bacteria; kingdom Pseudomonadati; phylum Pseudomonadota; class Alphaproteobacteria; order Hyphomicrobiales; family Nitrobacteraceae; genus Bradyrhizobium; species Bradyrhizobium sp. ORS 278. Next base: position 2,526,791 of record NC_009445.1, read on the forward strand.
CGCCGCCGGTCGCAGCCACGGGACCGCTGCTCGTACGACCGAAGACCCGGTCGAGCCAGTCGCGTGCCTCGCGCATCCCCGTCGTCGAATACAGCACGCTGACATGCTCGACGCCCGGCGCCACCACGGCGCGGCGTCCGCCGCCAGTTGCGGGATCACCGACCGTGTCGCCTTCATGCGCAGCGGGATCCGCGAGCCGAAGGTTGCGCAGCGCATCCCGGCGGAGCGCGCTTTCCCATTCGCCGGTGATGATCAGCAGATTGCGTGGCGCGCCGGCCGTCACCGCTTCCGAGAACATCGAGATCGCCACCGTCGCCGCGATGCGCGGATCCGCCAGCGCCTGGCGAACGATGATATCCGACGCCATCGAATGCCCGAGCAGCGCCACGCGGCCGTCGGCGCCCGGCAACGCCAGCGCGGCATCGGTGACGCGGCCGATCTCGCTCATCAGCTTGCGGGTGGTGCCGTCGACGCGGGTGACGTCGCCGGACATCGGCGTGGGATTGCGGCCGTGGCCTTCGAAGTCGAACGAGACCGCGAGATAGCCCGCATGCGCCAACGTCAGCGCATAGGCCTCCATGAACTGGCGCGAGCCGGCAAAGCCATGCGCGATCACGACGACCGGCGACGCCGGAGCGCCGTCGCGACGATACACCGTCATGGGCGTCGATCCGGCCTGCAGCGACGTGATGGTCACGCCCGCACGCTCGCTTTCGAGCCAGAAGATGCCGGTGACGCAGAGCGCGAGGCCGACAAGCAGGGCGATCCCGCGTGTCCCGATGGCGTGTGGCTTGCGCGTCGCGCGCTCCATGACCTGCTCCGTTCCCGCCGACCCTAGCGCAGGGATGCGCGCCGTAACAGTCGCCGGTCGACCGGCGGCATGGCGGCATCGAACGAAACCCACGCCGCTTCGTTGACAACGCCGCGGCGGCCCTGTTCGGTGGGCCGTCAAACGGCAAGGAGGATGCATGAAACCGGAGGTGATCTGCCTGATGGCCTCGAGCGTCGATGGCCGGACCTGGCCGAGCCGCTGGCGGCCGAAGGGCTCGGGCGACCTGTTCGAGCAGGTCCACGAGAAGCTCGGCGGCGATGCCTGGCTGATCGGCCGCGTCACCGGCCAGGAATTCGCCAAGGGCACGACCTATCCCGCGACGACGACCGAACGCTTTCCGCGCGAGAACTGGATCGCGAGGCGCGAGGCCAAGGCCTATGGCGTGGTGCTCGACGGCCAGGGCAAGATCTGCTGGGGACGTTCGGACATCGGCGGCGATCCGATCGTCGTCGTGCTCACCGAAGCCGTTTCGGATGCCCATCTCGCAGGTCTGCGCAGCGAGGGCGTCTCCTACATCTTCGCCGGCGCAACCTCGATCGACCTGCCGCGCGTCCTCGACATCCTCTCGCGCGAGCTCGGCGTCAAGCGTCTGCTGCTCGAAGGGGGCGGCCATGTCAACGGCACGTTCCTGCGCGCCGGGCTGGTCGACGAGCTCAACCTCGTGCTGTGTCCGGCCGTGGACGGCGCGAAGGGCGCGCCGATGGTGTTCGATTCCTCGGAGGCCGAATCCGACCAGCGCGCGCCTGTGACGGCGATGTCGCTGGAAAGCACGACGGCGCTGGAAGGCGGGGCGCTGTGGCTGCGTTACAAGCTCACCAACGCCGCCGCCGTGCCGGCCCAGGCCAGCCATGGATGAGCGAAGCGATCACGTCATCATCGTCGGCGCCGGCGCTGCGGGACTGATGGCCGCGCGCGAGCTGTCGCGCGCCGGCCGCACGGTGACGCTGCTCGAGGCGCGCGACCGCTGCGGCGGCCGGATCCATCCGCTGAGCGAGCGCGCCTTCGGATACAGGGCAGAGGCGGGCGCCGAGTTCATTCATGGCGACGCGCCGGTCACCCGCGGGCTGCTGGCTGAGGCCGGGCTCGCCGCGCAGTCGATCGCAGGCGAGCGATGGCATGTCGACAACGGCGTGTTCTCGCGGCGGGATCCCGCCGACCGGCAGATGGAGCAGCTGTATCGGGTGCTGGCAGAGCTCGATGCGGATCTCACGGTGACGGCGCTGCTCGATCGCCATTTCGCCGGCGCCGAGTTCGCGGCCTTGCGCGACTCCGTGCTCGGCATGGTCAAGGGATATGATGCCGCCGATCCCGATCGCGCCAGCGTGTTCGCGCTGCGCGAGGAGTGGATGGGGGGCGAGCGCGGCGGGCAGGCGCGTATCGTCGGCGGTTATGGCGTGCTGCTGGACCATCTCGTCGCCGAATGCCGTGCGCGCGGCGTGACGTTTGCGTTCGAGGCGGTCGTGACGGCGATCGAGAGCGGGGACTGCGGAGCGCTCGTCCGCTGTGCTGACGGCCGGACACATCGCGCTGACATGGTCATTTTGACGGTGCCGCTGCCGTTGTTATCGTCCATCGCGCTGCCGCCGGCGATGCGGGCCCAGGTTGCGGCCAGCGCCGATATCGGCTTCGGCAACGTCATCAAGCTGCTGCTGCGCTTCGAGCGGCGCTGGTGGACGGCGATGGAGGCACGCGATCTGTCGGACGTGCTGTTCGTGCTGTCGGATGCGATCGTGCCGGTGTGGTGGACGCAGCATCCAGACGATCACGCCGTGCTGACCGGCTGGCTCGCCGGCCCAGCCACCGACGGCTTCGCGGCGCTCGACGACCAAGCGCTGGTCGAGGCCGGGCTCGTCGCGCTTGCTGATATCTTCGCCAAGCCGGTGACCGTGCTCCGGCAGGAGCTCACCGCGGCGCATGTCACCGACTGGGCAAGGGACCCGTTTGCGCGCGGCGCCTATTCCTACGCAACGCTCGCCACGCGAGGCGCCCAGGACCTGCTTGCGCGCCGGGATGGCGGGCCGGTGCTGATCTCCGGCGAGGCGCTGTATCGCGGCCGTGACATGGGCACGGTGGAAGCGGCGCTGGCGAGCGGTCAACAGACGGCGCAGCTCATCCTCGCAAGGTGATCGCCTCCGCGGCGGACGCGTGACGTCGCGCGTTCACACGTCATCTGTCGCGAGATCGTCATATCTGTCGCGCGCGCGTCACATGCGCGTCAGCCAAGCCCGGTAGTCGATACTCCCGTTTCAAGAATGAGCGCGCAGGTTGCGCAGCGATGGGGGCATCTGATGCGGTCGAGGAATTTTCACCGGGCGCTGTCGAGCGCGGCGCTCGCGGTCCTGCTTGCGGCTTTCGCGGTGCCTGTGCACGCCGATGATCGCGATGCGAATGGCGATCGCTCCTATCACGACCGCGATGACGACCATGATCGCGACCGCGATCACGATCGGCGCGGCCGCCGATCGCCGCGCGTGGTGCTGATCTCGCTCGACGGCGCCAAGCCCGACTTCATCGAGAAATTCATTGAGCAGGGCGTGCTGCCGCGCGACGGCGGGCTGGCCCGGCTGAGCCGCCGCGGCGCGGTCGCGAAGCAGAATGTGACGGCGTCGCCATCACTGACGGCGGTGTCGCATGTCGAGATCGCCACCGGCTCCACGGCGGTTCACAACGACATTCCGTCGAACACGTTTCAGGCGATCGTGGCGCCGATCACCTCCAGCATCAGCGGTTTCGCCGCGCCGATCGGCGGCTACCGGCTGAGCCCGCTCGGGCCGAGCCCGCAGCCGACCGCGGCGCCCTTGTGGGTGCAACTGCGCCAGCACGGCAAGAAGGTGGTCACCGCGACCTGGCCGGGCGGCGACGGCGCCGACATCTCGATCAACAATACCGTGGTGCAGCCGGCGCAGCCGACCCGTATCACCGACTACACCGTTCCGTTCGGCGCCTTCGGCGGCCTGTCGGCGCAAGGCTTTTCGCTGACGCGCAGCGACTTCGTGACGGATCCGGCCGTGATCGCGGCGCTGCAGTCGGCGGGCCATTCGTCCTACAGCCCGGTGCTCGTCACGGCGGCGCCGATCGAGACCTTCTCCTGCGCCTCCGCGGCGCCCGCGACTTGTACCAGTGCCGCGACGCTCGACCTGAAATACGCGATCCGCGTCGCCGCGATCGACACCAGCAATGACGGTCAGGTGAACTACGACACGCTGGTGTTCTTCGATACGACCCGCGGCATCACCGCGGGGCCGTTCCAGGCGCCATCCACGGGACCCGCTTTCGCCAAGATCGGCGGCGAGAATGCTCCATTCTTCTTCGAGGGCAGCGGCGCCAAGGTCGGCACGGCCTATTTCGTCTCCGCGCTGGCGCCTGATCTCTCGACCGTGCGCTTCGCCCGCTACGGCGCCAACTACATCCCGCGCAACGCGCCCGTGCTGGCCGATGTCGACGACATCAACAACAATATCGGCTTTTGGCGCCCGCAGGCCGATTACCGCGTCCCCGAGCGGCTGAGCCCGGGCTTCACCAGCTTCCCGGACGTCGAGATCGAGGCCATGTTCGAGGACATGGTCAAAACCTTCGTGCGCTACCAGGCGGCGATCGGCGAGCGCGCCATCCGCAAGCATTCGGATGCTGATCTCGTGATGATCTATATCGAGCAGCCCGACGGCTCCGAGCACCAGTTCCTGCTGACCGATCCGCGCCAGGGCACCAACCCCAAGGATCCGAACTCGATCGGCGCCGGCCAAGACCCAGCCAAGGTCGCGCGCTACGCGTCCTACATCAAGGCGGCGTATCAGGCGGCCGACAAGGCGGTGAAGCGGATCAGCGACACCGCGGGCCGTGACAGCAACGTCATCGTGGTGTCGGATCACGGCTTCGCGCCGTTCCACACCTCGGTGAGCATGCTCAACATCCTGCGCAACGCCGGCATCGACACCACCAAACTGGCGATCCGCACCTCGGGCCCCGCAGTCAACATCTACGTCAACCTGCAGAACCGCGAGGCGGGCGGCACTGTCGATCCGGCGAGCTACAATGCGCTGGTGACGCAGGTCGCCAATGCCGTGAAGAATGCCGTCGATCCCAATCCGAAGTTCAACACCTCGCTCAAGGACGGCCGCCTGTTCACGGTGGTCGAGAGCCGGCCGCTGCAATGCGACGCCGGCACGGGGCTCTGCACCAGCAAGACCATCGGCCAGGACTTCGGCGACGTGTTCGCGCTGATGGCGCCCGGCTATAATTTCGACGGCATCCAGAACCCCGGCATAGCCCGCCTCGGCGACGCGCCGTTCAACGCGACCACGACGACGCTGTCGATGCCGAACTTCTACGGCGCCCACGGCCACGATCCGGAGATCGCCGAGATGAGCGCGACCTTCATCGCCGCTGGTCCCGACATTCGCGAGGGAACGACGATCCGGCGGATGCGCAACATCGACGTGGCGCCGACCATCATGCGGATCCTCGGCGTCAAGCCGCAGCAGGTCGATGGCGAGGTGCTGCACAAGATCCTGCGCTGAGCTGCGCAGACTGAACGACTACGCGACGGCCGGCATGTGCTCGGCCGCCGCGGCGAGGCTCGGCGCGGCCACGATCTCGAGCTGCTGGCGCAGCCAGCGGTGCAGAGGATCGTCGTGGTGGCGCAGGTGCCAGACCATGTACATCGGCATGACGGGGCAGGGGACCGGCACCGGAGCGATGGCGAGGCCGCGCAGCATGTAGGCGCGCAGCAGACCCGGCAACGTCGCGATGATGCGGCTGCCGCGCAGGAATGGGCCGATGCCGCCGAAGCCCGGAACCTGCGCGACGAAGCGCCTGACGAGGCCGCGCTCGGCCAGCACCTCATCGATGTCGAGCCGGCGGCGCGGCTCATAGACGACGGTAACATGATCGCTTGCGAGATACTCGTCCAGGCTGCGCGGCGGCTCGCGCTGGCTGGCATCGTAGAACACGCGGTAGCTGTCCTCGAACAGCCGCTTCTGCATGATGTCGCTGCCCTCGGGCGGGCGCGGCGTGATCATGAGCTGGCAGTGCTCCTCACGCAGCATCTCCGGTGTCGGCGCGCCTGATTGGATCACGCGCAGGCTGAGACCGGGCGCTTGCGCGCGCGCATAGCGCAGCAGGGACGGCAGCAGCAGATCGCGCTGCAGATCGTTGGCGGCGATCGTGACCTGCGCGGAGATCTTGGCCGGTTCGAAGGCGGCGGCATGCGAGAAGCTGCGGAGGTCGTCGAGCAGCGCTCGGGCGCGCAAGGCGAGCAGCTGCGCATGCGCCGTCGGGACGATGCCGCGGCCCGATTTCACGAACAGCGGATCGCCGGTGATGGCGCGCAGCTTGTCCAGCAGATGGCTGACGGCCGATTGCGTCACGCCGAGCCGATGCGCGGCGCGCGTCACCGAGCCCTCCTCGATCACGGCGAGCAGCAGCTGCAGCAGGTGGCCGTCGAGGTCCAAATGATCGAATTGGCTCATGGATCGGATCGGCCTGATGGCCTTGATCGGCGGTGTCTCCTGACGATACTGGCGGGCACGGACCACGCCGCGTTTGATCCAGATCAAACGCGGCCCGTCAGAACGCTTTCAGGGGAGGGACCCAATGTCCGCCACATCGGCCCGGCAGCCTGTGCCCGGCACCACAATCTTCGACGGCGAGCAGGCCCGCAAGGGCTATGCGCTCAACAAGATGTGCTACTCGTTCAACGACGCCGCCAACCGCAAGGCCTTCGTCGCCGACGAGGACGGCTATTGCAGCAAGTATGGTCTCAACGACCAGCAGCGCGCCGCGATCAAGAGCCGCAACGTGCTCGCGCTGATCGAGGCCGGCGGCAACGCCTATTACCTCGCCAAGTTCGCCGGCATCTTCGGCCTGGACATGCAGGACATCGGCGCGCAGCAGACCGGACTCACCAAGGATCAGTTCAAGGCCAAGCTTCTGGCGGCGAGGGGGTAAGCATCATGGCAAAGATCGTCGGCAGCATCACCACGTCTCACGTTCCGGCCATCGGCGGCGCGATCGCCAAGGGGCTGCAGCAGGATCCGTATTGGAAGCCGTTCTTCGACGGCTTTCCGCACGTCCGCGACTGGCTCGCCAAGGTGAAGCCGGATGTCGTCGTGCTCGTTTACAACGATCACGGCCTCAATTTCTTCCTCGACAAGATGCCGACCTTTGCGATCGGCGCCTGCGAGAGCTACAGCAATGCCGACGAGGGCTGGGGCATTCCGCAGACCGCGCCGTTCAAGGGCGACAGCGAATTGTCCTGGCACCTGATCGAGCATCTGGTGGGAGAGGATTTCGACCTCACCACCTGCCAGGAGATGGTCGTCGATCACGCCTTCACCTTGCCGATGGCGCTGTGCTGGCCGGACCAGAAATGGCCGGTACGCGTGGTGCCGGTGGTCGTCAACACCGTGCAGGCGCCGCTGCCCTCGGCCGCGCGCTGCTACAAGCTCGGACAGGCGCTGGCGCGCGCGATCGAGTCCTGGCCGAAGGACGAGCGCGTGGTGGTGATGGGCACCGGCGGCCTGTCGCATCAGCTCGACGGCGAGCGGGCGGGATTCATCAACAAGGACTTCGACGAGAAATTCATGGCCAGCATGGTCGACGACCCGGCCTGGGCGACGAAGTACTCCACGACCGAGCTCGTCGAGCTGTCGGGCACGCAGGGCGTCGAGCTGCTCAACTGGATGGTCGCGCGCGGCGCGCTGCCGGAGAAGGTCCGCAAGGAGCATGCGAACTATCACATTCCGATCTCCAACACGGCGACCGGATTGATGGTGCTGGAGCCGGTGTAACGGCTGCTCCAGGATTTGTTTTCTGGATGGCGATTACAGCGAGCTGTTCCGCCAATGACCATCACGCGGTATGGGTCCCGGCTCAAGGCCGGGACGACAGCGGAGGGCTTGGCGCGACCGCGCGATATAAAAGGTGTCGTCCCGGCGAACGCCGGGACCCATACCGCGGAAGCTATCGAGGGACGTTGCTATCAGTTGCACTGCCTTGACTGACACGACCCGTGCGTCCGCCCCCGAACCCGACCCTCTTTCCGTGAAGAACGGGGAGAGGGAGCGCAGCGTCTTTGTGACGCAAGGCTCGCGCGATTGTGAGGCGCAGCTAAGCCTCCGCCTGCGGCGCCTGCGCGCCCGACTTCAGCTTTTTCATGAACTCTCGGAACGCCGGACCGAGCTCGGCGAACAGCGGCTCGCCGCGGTGTTTCAGCAGGACGCCGCCGAGCAGCTTCAGCCCGGTGACGAAGGCCTTGCTCTCGTTCGGGTCGAACAGGCCGCGGCGCTGGACGCGGGCGACGATCTCGTTGAGATCGTCGTGGCTGGTGATGGTGAAGTCATAGGTCGGGCCGGCGCCGCCGTCGGCGCGCGGACCGATGTCGCTGACTTCGATCGCATAGGTGTGAGGCATCTCGTCGCTCCTTGCAACAAACGGGCGTGATCAGGTGGCGGAGTCGTCGTCGCCCTGGATCTCGGCGATGGCGCGCATCAGGATGCCGCTGACGCGCTGGCCTTCCGCCTCGCTCCAGCCAGGGCGATGCATCTTCAGTGCCATCTTCAGCGTCTGCACCGCCTGCAGCACCGGCTCCGGCGGATGCATGCCGCCCATCGAGCGCGCCATGATGCGCAGGCGGCTGAGCAGCCCCTCGATCGCGGCGGCATCGTCCTTCAAGGCCTGGCGTCCGGCGTCAGTGATCGCGAACAGCTTCTTGCCGCCTTCCGACGACGCGGCTTCGATCTGGCCCATGTCCTCGAGCAGATTGAGGATCGGGTAGACCGAGCCGGGGCTCGGCGAATAGGCGCCGCCGACCAGCTGCTCGACCGCCTTGATCAGCTCATAGCCGTGACGCGGTTTCTCGCCGATCAGCCACAGCAGCAGGCTGCGCAGATCGCCCGGGCCGAAGAAGCGGCCGCCGCCGCCACGCCCGAACTCCTCGCGGCCGCCACGCCGGCCGCGCTCGAACAGGCCGGCCGCACGCGGGCCGAAGCCGCCGCCGCGCCCGCCCATGCGCATCTCCTCGCCGGCCTCGTCGAAGCCGTGCCGCTCATGCCGTCCGCGACGGCCCCAGCCGCGCTCCTGCCGCTCGTCGTCCCGGTGGGAGGGGCCGAAATTCCAATGATGATGTCTCATACGATATGATCTCCGTTTCGTACGAATGATATATCGTTTTAGTGTTTCGTTTGTCAATGGCGATTGATGTGACTTGCCGATTCTCCCATCAAGCCATTGATTTTATGGGCACATCAGGACGTTGCCGTGGCCTCGCCTCCGAGAGCCGCCGTCTCATGCGCCGTCCCGCGATGGGCAATTAGGGTGTAGGCGACGGGGACCACGAACAGCGTGAACAGGGTGCCAATGGCCAATCCGGTGGCGATCACCAGGCCCATGTTGAAGCGCGACACCGCCCCGGCGCCGCTGGCGGTGATCAGCGGGATGACGCCGAGCACCATGGCCGCCGTCGTCATCAGGATCGGCCGCAACCGGATGGTGGCGGCCTCGATGATTGCCTCGGTGCGGTCCTTGCCGTGCTCGCGCAGCTCGTTCGCGACCTCGACCATCAGGATGCCATGCTTGCTGACGAGGCCCATCAGGGTGACGAGGCCGACCTGGGTGTAGATGTTGATGCTGGCGCCGCCCAGACCGAGGTTGATGAAGATCAGCGCGCCCGCCAGTGACATCGGCACCGAGACCAGGATGATGATCGGGTCGACGAAGCTGTTGAACAGCGCGGCGAGCGCCAGGAAAATGATGATGAGCGCGAACACGAAGGTGGTGACGAAGCCGCCGGATTCCTGTTCGAGCTGCCGCGAGGCGCCGCCATAATCGATCGAGTAGCCGGATGGCAGCGACGTCGCGAGCTGCTTCAGGCTGGCGAGCGCATCGCCCATCGCCACGCCCGGCATCGCCACGCCCGAGATCGTCGCGGCGTTGATCTGCTGGAAGTGGTTGATCGATTCCGGAATCGTCTTGTGCTCGAGCCGGGCCACCGTCGACAGCGGCACCATCGCGTTGCCGCTGGTGCGGATCGAATAGTCGAGCAGCTGATTGTCGGTGAGGCGGTCATTTTGGCGAACCTGCGGGATCACCTTGTAGGAGCGGCCCTCCAGGCTGAAATAATCCAGATAGTTGCCGCCGAGCATGGTCGCGAGCGCGGCGCCGAGATCGCTCATCTTCAGGCCGAGATCGGCGGCCTTGTCGCGGTCGAACACGACGGTGGTCTGCGGCTTGTCGATCTTCAGGTCGGTATCGAGGAAGATGAACCTGCCGCTCGCCAGCGCCTTGGCCATGAAGTCGCGCGAGACGTCGTTGAGCTCGGAGAACGATCCGGTGGTGCCGATCACGAATTGGACCGGCAGGCCGTTGCTGCCTGGCAGCGGTGCGGGCTGGAACGCCACGGAGCGCGCCCCGGCGATGCCGTTCAGCATCTGCTGGAATTCCGGCTGCAGGGTCTTGGTCGTCGCCTTGCGCTGATCCCAGGGTTTCAGCACCCAGCCGCCGATCGCCTGCGTCGGGGTGTCGATCTGGAACACGGTGCGGGTCTCCGGACGCTGCGCGATCAGGCCGAACAGCTGCTGGCCGTAGAACTCGCGCTGCTCGAGCGTGGCCGAGGGCGCGGAGTTGGTCAGCGACAGCACGATGCCCTGGTCCTCGTCGGGCGCGAGTTCGCTGGTCGAGCTGACATAGAGCCAGGGGATCATCGCCAGCAGCGAGAGCGCGAACACCACGACGACAGGTTTGGTAGTAAAGACGCTCTCGAGGCCGCGGCGATAGCCATCGGAGAGCCGTTCGAGCACGTGATCGATGGTGCGGACGAGGCGCGCCTCGATGGTGGTGGCGTCGCGCGCGGTCCGGCGCAGCAGCCAGGCGCAGTTCATCGGCGACAGAGTCAGCGCGATCACCGCCGAGACCGTGACGGCGCCGGCGAGGGTGAAGGCGAACTCGGTGAACAGTGCGCCGGTGAGGCCGCCCTGGAAGCCGACGGGCACGTAGACCGCGATCAGAACCACGGTCATGGCGATGATCGGGCTCGCCAGCGATCGGGCCGACTGGATCGCCGCCTCGACCGGCGAGACGCCCTCGTCGATCAGCCGGTGCACCGCCTCGACGACGATGATGGCGTCGTCGACGACGAGGCCGATCGCCAGCACCAGCGCCAGCAGGGTCAAGAGATTGATCGAGAACCCCATCAGCAGCATCAGGCCGAAGGTGCCGATCAGGGACAGCGGGATCGCGATCACCGGGATCAGCACCGAGCGCCATGACCCGAGGAACATGAACACGACGAAGATCACGATGGCTATCGCTTCCACCAGCGTGTGGACCACCTCGTCGATCGAGGAGTTCACGAAGTCGGTGGAGTCGTAGAGAACCTCGCTGGTGATGCCATTCGGCAGTTGGCGCTGCAGGTCCGGCAGGACTGCCTTCACGCCGTTGATGACATCGAGCAAATTGGCGGTCGGCGCCACCTGGATGCCGATATAGACGGCGGTCTTGCCGTTGAAACGTGTGGCGCTGTCGTAGTCATCGTTGCCGAGCGTGACATTGGCCACGTCTCGCAGTCGGATGATCGCGCCATTGACCTGCTTGATGACGAGATTGCGGTACTGCTCCAGCGAATGCAGGTTGGTTGCGGCGGCAAGATCGACCTGCACCAGGCGACCCTTGGTGGTGCCGAGACCGGAGATGTAGTCGTTGCCCGACAGCGCCGTCGATACGTCTGTCGCGGTCAGACCGTAGGCGGCGAGCTTGTCCGGATCGAGCCAGGCGCGCAGCGCGAATTTCTTGGCGCCGAGCAGCTCGGCGGTCTGCACGCCGGAGACGGCCTGCAGCTTCGGCTGCACCACGCGGGTGAGGTAGTCGGTGATCTGGTTCGGCGCCAGCACCTCGCTGGCGAAACCGATATACATCGCATCGATGGTCTGGCCGACCTTCAGGGTGAGCGTCGGCTGCTGCGTGCCGGTCGGCAGCTGGTTCAGCACCGAGTTCACCTTGGCGTTTATCTCGGTCATCGCCTTGCCGGAATCGTAGTTCAGCCGCAAGTTGACGGTGATGGTGCTGCTGCCAGTCACGCTGGTCGAGGTCATGTAGTCGATGCCGTTGGCCTGGGCGATCGCGTTCTCCAGGGACGTCGTGATGAAGCCGGCGATGATGTCGCTGTCGGCGCCGGCATAGGCGGTGCTAACCGTGACGATGGCGTTCTGCGTGCGGGGATATTGCAGGATGGCGAGCGTGGTCATCGAGCGCAGGCCGAGCACGAGGATCAGCGCGCTGACCACGAGCGCCAGCACCGGCCGGCGGATGAAGATGTCTGTGAAACGCATGGGTAGCTCTGAACGTGGGGCTTGCGCGGTTACTGATCGACGACGTTTGGCGCAGCTTCCGCCGCGGGCACGTGCGAGTTATCGATCTTCACGGGACTGCCATTGCGCAGCTTGATCTGTCCGGCGATCACCACGGTCTCGCCCGGCTTGACGCCCTCGGTGATGGCGACGCGATCGCCCTTGGCCGGCTTGCTCTTGATGAACATCTGCCGCGCCTTGCCTTGTCCGTTTTTGAGATCATCGACGACGTAGACGAGATCGCCATAGGGATTGCTGACGACGGCGGTGAGCGGCAGGGTGACGAGCTGCTCCGGCTGGCCGATGCCGATCTCGACCTTGGCGAACATACCCGGCAGCAGGCGCGCGCTGGCATTGTGCAGGGTGGCGCGGACCTGGACGTTGCGGCTGGTAGAATCCACTTTGGCGTTGATCGCGGAGATCTGCCCGGTGAAGCGCTCGCCGGGAAAGGCATCAACTGAGATGCCGACGTCCTGGCCGATCCTGATGTCGGCGAGTGACTGCTGCGGCAGATAGAAGTCGACGAAGATCGGATCGAGGCTCTGCAAGGTCACGATCGTGGTGCCGGCGCCGAGATACTGGCCGAGATCGACGGCGCGGATGCCGAGGCGGCCGGCAAACGGCGCCTTCAATGCCTTCTGCTCGACGATTGCCTTCTGCTGCATGACGAGCGCCTGCGCGTTCTTCAGGTTGGCGCGGTCGGTGTCCAGCGTCGCCTGGCTGACCGCGTTGAACTTGATCTGCTCCTCGTCGCGCTTGACGACGATGGCGTAGTTCTCCGCGGTGGCCTGCAGCGACTGCAGCTTGGCGACGTCGTCGGTGGCGACGAGCTGCAGCAGCGGCTGGCCGGCTTCGACGGCATCGCCGGAATTGAACTGGATGCTCTGCACGATGCCCGACGCCTGCAGCGCCAGGTCGGCGCCGTTGACGGCACGCAGCGAGCCGACGGCGGTGAGTTTCGAGCGCCACGGCGCAGTCGCTGCCGTCGCGGTCGAGATCGTCTGCGGCGGGTTGGCCATGGCGCCGATCGCCTTGGCGATCATGATGCCCTTGAACGTCTGGAAACCGTAGAGGCCGCCGAACAGAACGGCCATCGCGGCCAGCATGATGACCATGCGCTTCTTCATTACATTGCTTCCTGGATCGTGCGAGTAGGGCCGGCGAAATAGCCGGGGTTGGCGCGCGGCATCGCCGCCGGTGTCTCGTCCTGGCGGTTCCACCAGCCGCCGCCGAGCGCCTGGAACAGGGCGGCGGTGTCGGTGAAGCGCGTCGCCTGCGACTTGATGCGGGAGACGCGGGCGTTGAGATAGGATTGCTGCGCCGTGATGACGTTGGCGTAGGGCACGGCGCCGCTCTTGAATTGCTCGATCGCCATCGCGAGGCTGTCGGCGGTAGCCTTCTCGGCGGCCGCCTGCGCCTTCAGGGATTCGGCGTCGTATTGGATGGCGCGCAGCGAGTCGGCGACATTCTGGAAGGCGGTGATCACGGTGCTTTTGTAGAGCGACAGATCCTGCTCGAAGGTCGCAACGTCTGCCTCCTTGGTGTGATACAGCGCGCCGCCGTCGATCAGCTTCTGGCTGACGCCGGAGGCCGCCTCCCACACGATGGTCGTCGGCGAGAACAGCCGCTCCGGCCCGCTCGCGCCATAGCTGCCCGACAAGGTGAGCTGCGGCAGCAGATTGGCGATGCCCACGCCCACCGTCGCGGTGGCCTGGTGCAGGGTCGCCTCGGCCTGGCGGATGTCGGGACGCTGGCGCACCAGCGAGGAGGGCAGGGAGACCGGCAGCTTGCGCGGCAGTCTCAGCTCCGCAAGCGTCACATGCTCGCCGCGGTCCTGAGACGGCAGCCGGCCGAGATAGGCCATCAGCTGGTTGCGCTGCTGCGCCAATTGTTTCTGCAACGGAGCGAGCGTGGCCTTGGCCTGCGCCAAGGTCGCCTCCTGCGACAGCACGTCGGATCTGGAGATGGCGCCGACGTCGAACTGGCGCTGGATGCGGCCGAGCTGATCGGTCTCGGCCTTGATGATCTCCTCGGTCGCCGCGATTTGGTCGCGCAGCGAGGCATCGGTGATCGCGGCCGTCACGACATTGGCGGTGAGCGACAGATACGTCGCCTCCATCCGGAAGGCCTGGTAGTCGGCCTGCGCCTGCAGCGCCTCGACCTGACGCCGTGTGCCGCCCCAGATATCCAGCGCATAGCTGACGCTGACCGAGGCGCCATAGAGCGTATACAGCGACGTCTGACCCGGCCAATATCCCTGCTGGGTGGTGGATCCCTGGGTGCGCTCGGCCGATCCACTCGCGCTCACCTGCGGAAACAGCGCGCCCTGTTGGGACAGCGCGTTCTCGCGCGCTGCGCGCAGCGCCAATTGCGCGGCCTCGATGTCCGGATGATTGCGAATCGCCTCGGTGACGAAAGCGTTGATCTGCCGCGAGTGAAACAGCGACCACCAGACGGCAGGCAGGTCGCCGCCTGCTGCGAAGCTCTGCGCATCACCGCCCAGCGTTGCGGCGCCGGCGGTTGCAGCGAGGCGCTGCTCGCGGACGTAGCCGGCCGATGCGGGCGCATCGGGTGACAGGAAATCCGGGCCGACGGCGCATGATGCAAGCAGGACGCCGCAACCGATCAGGCTGATGGGCAGCAACGTCGCGCGCCGCACCGCGCCCCACCGCAAGCCGGCGTGAAACATTTCGACATGATCAGACATAAAACTAAACCGTTTCGTTTTGTGCCTGGACGATGCTCGCCGCTCCGGGAGTCGTCAAGTCACGTTGATGACAGGGCCGATGCTGCGCGATCTCTGTTGTGGACGCGACACGCCTTGCCGCCGCCGGTCGCTGCGGGTACGACCGAGCTGATGATCATCTGATTTTTAGATCTCAGGCGCGATGCGTCGCCACGGCACGGCGCTCTTACGGCCGATCAGCAGACCGGCGGATGCTGGCGCGCAACGGCTGGGCGTGGAGGGAGGGAAGCGACGCGACGTCGCGGCTCTTCCGGTTCAAGACCGATGGCCTCGCCCGGAATGGCCGTGGTGAAGATGCTGAAGGATTGACCGGCGGGCGCGCGCAAGGCGCGCGGAGATCAGGACGTCATCGAGGAAGCGACGGCGGGCTTCGTCGGAACCTCGCGTGCCCGGTTGGGGCGGCGCAGCCGGCGTTGGGTCCAGATCAGCACGCCCGTCAGCAAGAGCGTCAGCAGGACCACCGAGATCAGCACGTTGGCGGCGCTGCCGATCAGCGACCAGTTGCCTTCGTGCAGCAGCCGCACCCAGTTGCGCGGAAGCGCGGAAAGACCGTCCGGCGTGATCGCATAGGCGCGCAGTTCGTCGCCCTCGATCATTCGCGCCAGCATTCGGCCGCCGCGATTGCCGATCATGTTGACGGTCGCGAGATCATGATCCTTCGCAACGATGCTGACCGCCTCCGGCAGCGAGATTCGTCTCGCAGCGCCCGGCGGCGTGCCGAACATGCCGTTGCTGGCGTCGAGCAGCACGCCGGTCAGCGGGCTCAGGAGGATCAGCGGCAAGGTGAACCAGGCCGCGCCCTTGTGCCAGCCGGACAGCGTGTTGCGCAGCCGTGGCAGGCCCATGAGGATGCCGATGATCATGATGACGATCATGCCGATGGTGGAGATCGTCGTGAGGCCTTCGAGACCGATCAGATGCTCATGGGTCATGCGCGCCCACTGAAACACGCTCGCTGCTGCGGGCTTGTCGGCCGCTGCACCGGTCGTCATGTCGAGCTCGGTACCGGGCCGGCCCTGCAGGGTGAGATGCTGGGTCGTCGGATTGATCGAGAGGCCACGCGCCTTGCCGTCGGGATCGTACTGCTTGATCAGCGCGACCACGCGGGCCGGATCGACGCTGCCGGGCTTCACGGCGGCCACCTGCGCGATCGGCTCGAAGGAGAGGATCAGTCCGGTGACGATGATCACGAGCAGCGGCAGCGCGAAGGTCAGGCTGACCCAGCGGTGGAGTTTGAGCAGCAGCTGCTTGTTCATGATTGTCTCCGAATGATCTTCATGCCGATGGCGCGATGCCAATCGACGGTGGTCCGCGGACGTTCGCTCCGTATTGTTTCTTATCGTTTCTCGCGGGACCGTACGGCGATCGCGAGAAGTCGTCGCGATCGTTCTATTAGCTGAGCGTGCAGCGCTTGCGAAACAGCAGAACTATTAATTTTAGGTCATGCGTCGATTGATCGGCATCAATGCGGCGGCGACGAGGCTCTGTCAGCTGCAAGGATTCAGCGCGCGCCGCACGATGCTCGAAAAGAGCAGCAACATTCCGGTCCCCCGTCCGAAGCGTCATCAGACACCTACTCCGAGCGAGCATGGTGACCTTGTGGAGAAGCTGCTTGCTCGTGCTCCGCTGGCCCGGCGCCAGGCTCGATCGTGCGCAGCAGCCTGCCGAGAAGCTTCGTGAGCGCAGCGACCTCCGATGAGGACAGTGTGCCGTGGATGAGGGCCTCGTCGGCTTCGAGCACGTCGCGCATGGCGCGCTCAGCGGTGGCGCGGCCCTTTGCGGTCAGGCGCACCGGCTTGCTGCGCCGATCGTCCTTGTCCTGGCCGCGCGCGATCAGGCCACGGGCCTCCAGCGCATGGAGCACCTTGGTAAGCCCGCCGGAAGAGATCAGGATGGCGCTGTAGAGATCGGTGGGCAGCAACTGATGCGGCGCGGGCTGTCCGCGCAAGGTCACCAGCACCTCGAATTCGGTGAAGCTCAGCGCGTGGGCCGCAACGAGACGCTCCGTCTGCTCGAGCATCAGGCTGTTCAGGCGGAAGACGCGGACCATCAACCCAACGATGGGCGTGGCGGCCTCGGGCCAGGTCTTGGCCCGCAGCGCCAGGAAGTCGTCGATCGGTGTCCGCTCGGCCGTCATCGGCTCTCCTTACGAAAAAATCATGAAGAGATATCTTTCAAGAAAGATATAGGCTGAGTTATATGTCTTTCGAGAAAGATATCAAGTGCGGCGCACTGATGGCGCCGCGATGTTCTGTGTACCCAGGAGACCACCATCATGACGAGGAGCAGACGCGAAGTGATACAGCTCGCAGCAGCAGGGGCCGTTGCCGGCGTCACCACCGGCGCTGCCCAAGCGCAGGCGCCGGACGGCGCCGTGATCGACGCCAACATGCATTGGCTTCCCGAGGATCTGTTCAGCGACGAGAGGCTGCTGACGGCCTTCGCCGGCGCGGTGCCGCGTGAATACGGCATTCACGCCAAGGTCATGCCCGTTCCCGGCAAGCCCCTGCGCCAGATCGTGATCGAGCAGCCGCTGGGCTACGAGGTGCTGAACTACGCCGAGAACCAGTACAACGCGGCCGGGCAGATCGCCGACATGGACCAGGCGGGCATCGCGCAGGCGATCCTGCGGCTGCCGTGCTGGCAGGAATGGCTGCCGCTCGAACTGTGCCGACGGGTCAATGACGGGCTCGCTGCGCATCTCAAGCGCCATCCGGGCCGCTTCCAGGCGCTGGCCGTCGTGCCGCCTTGGGGAACGCCTGATGCGCTGAAGGAGGTCGAGCGCTGCGTCCATGATCTCGGCTTTGTCGGCGTGCAGATGGCCGCGCATTACGGCCAGCTCTATCTGGACGACCCCGCGTTCAAGCCGCATCTGAAATTCCTCGATCAACTCGGCGTCCCCGTGGTGGTGCATCACACGCCGCTGCCGGTCGATTACGCTGCCATCGTGAAGTATCCGAACCTGCGCCGGCAGTATGGACGCTGCCTCGCCCAGGGCACCGCTGTCGGGCGCGAGCTGTTCAGCGGGCTGTTCGACGAATTTCCAAATCTCAGGCTGGTGCATTCCATGCTGGGCGGCGGCTTCTTCGCCTTCGCAGACATGCTGGTGCCCCCCAGCACCGGCGGACGCGATGCCGTCGACCGGTTCGAGGATGAGAGCGCCAAGCTGCGCGGCTATCTCGCACGCAACATCTTCTTCGATCTCTCAGGGGCGCCGCAATGGGGACGGGCGCAGCTCGAATGCGCCGTCAAGGTGTTCGGCGCCGATCACATCCTCTACGGCGCGTCCTATCCGATCCGCCGCGACTGGTTTCAGGACGGCGTTCCACTCATTCGCAGCCTGTCATTGTCCGAGGCGGAGAAGGCTGCGATACTCGGCGGCAATACACGTCGGCTTTTCAAGCTCGTCTGAGCGCGAGGTCGGACTGAGATCCTGGAGCAGCCGCTGACGCGTCAAGGCTGCTTTCCGGGCACCATCACGCCTTTCAGCCCGGCGCGCTCGGCGGCGGTGCTGACGAGGCCCGACGACCGGATCTCGGCGGTGAACGCGCGCACGAAATCGAGTCCGGCATCGCGGCCCTTGGGGATAGCGATCGCATGGCGCTCCTCGCCCCAGCGGCCGTCGAGTACGCGTGATCCCGGCACCTGTTCGGCCATCTCGAACAGTGTTGCCTTGTTGGTGGCGAAGGCATCGATCTCACGACCCTTCAGCAGGGCGACGGCATCCTTCAAGGTCGGCGACCGGACCAGCGCGGCCTGCTTCAGTTCGCGCCCCAGCGTCGCATCCGAGGTGCTGCCCGTCGTGACGCCGACCTTGCGTCCGCTTGCGTCGACATCGCTGGCATTGGCCAGCGTGGAGCCATCGGGCACGAGGTAGCCGAGCTCGATCTCCAGATAGACAGGGCCGAAGTCCATCTCCTTGGCTCGGGCAGCGGATGCATTGGTGAAGGCGACGTCGACTGCGCCGGTCCTGACGGCCTCGAGCACCTCGGCATTCTTGGTGAACACCACGGGCTCGTAGTCGACATGGAGGCGACGCGCCATTTCCTTGCCGATGGCATAGCCGACGCCACGCGGATTGTCGGTGCCATCGGGAAGGATGGAGGTCGGCGTTCCCGGGTAGAGTCCCGCGCGCAGGCGTCCGCTCGGCGCCAGAACAGTCGCAGCATCACCGTCCGCGGCCAGGCCCGGATCGGGCCGCACGATCGCGCAGGCGAGCAGGGCGACAGCCAGGGCTTGTCCAAGCACGGAATTGATGCGCCGCATGCCGATCTCCCCTTCGGTCAACGCTTTATCCGGAGTGAGCTTGCGTCGGCGCCGCCGTCGAGCACCTGCGTGAGACGCGACTGGTCCAGCGCGTTTTCCCACTTCGCGATCACGATCGTCGCCACCGCGTTGCCGATCAGGTTGGTCGGGGTCAGCCCTTGCGACATCAGCCGATGAATGCCGAGCACCAGCGCGACGCTGGCGACCGGGATGGTCCCGGTGGCGGCAAGCGTCGCGGCGAGCACGACAAAGGCCGCGCCGGCGATGCCGGCGGCTCCTTTCGATGTCACCAGCAGGATCAGCAGCAGCCCGATTTGGTGGCCGATGTCGAGCGGGGTGTTCGTTGCCTGCGCGAGGAACACCGCCGCGGTGGCGAGATAGAGGCAGGTGCCGTCGAGATTGAACGAGTAGCCGGTCGGTATCACCAGCCCGACGACGCTGCGCTCGCAGCCGGCAGCCTCGAGCTTGACCAGCATGCGCGGCAGCACCGTCTCCGACGACGTGGTCGCGATGCAGACCAGCACCTCGTCGCGGATGTAGCGGATCAGCTTCCAGAGGCTGAAGCCGGTGTAGGCGGCGATGGGGCCGAGCACCACGGCGATGAAGATCACGCAGGTCAGATAGAAGCTGCCGAGCAGCAGGCCGAGCTTGACCAGCGAGGCGATGCCGAACTTGCCGACCGTGAACGCGATCGCGCCAAAGGCGCCGAGCGGCGCGGCCCACATCACGATCTTGACGACGCCGAAGATCATCTGGCCGGCGATTTCGATCACGTCGGTCACGGGCTTGGCGCGGTCGCCGAGCCAGATCAGCGAGAAGCCGCACATCACCGAGATGAACAGCACCTGGAGAATGTTGCCTTCGGCGAAGGCGCCGACGAAGGTCTGCGGAATGATATTGAGCAGGAAGGGCACGAAGCCGACCGCCGCGGTCTGCTTGACATAGGGCTCGATGGTCGCGGAGTTGATCGTCGCCGGGTCGACATTCATGCCGGCTCCGGGCTGGAACAGGTTCACCGCCGCAAGCCCGATGATCAGCGCCAACGTCGTGATCACCTCGAAATAGATCAGCGCCTTGATCGCGACCCGCCCGACCTTGGCCATGTCGGCCATATGGGCGATGCCGTTGACCACGGTGCAGAAGATGATCGGCGCGATCAGCATGCGGATCGCCTTGATGAAGGCGTCGCCCAGCGGCTGCATCTGGGCGCCGAGATCCGGCTTGACAGCGCCGAGCAGGATGCCGGCGGCCATCGCGATCATGACCTGGACCCACAGCTCCTTCCACCAGGCGCGACGGGCGCCGGCTTTGCTGTCGGCAGTGAGGGTCGTGGCAGTCATGATCTGTCCTGTCGTTACGTTCGAATCGCCCGGCGCGTTCGGCCCGCGTCAGCTCTTGGGCTCGAACTTGAACAGCCGTTCGGGGTTGCTGACAAGGAGTTTGCGCTGGATCGCCGGATCCGGTGCGTAGAGCGGGATCAGATCGACCAGATCACCATCGTTGGGCATGATCTTGACGTTCGGATGCGGCCAGTCGGTGCCCCAGATGACCCGGTCCGGCGCATTGTCGATCAGCTTCTTGGCGAATGGCACGGCGTCGAGGAAAGGTGCTCCGGCCGCCGATGCGCGTTCCGGACCGGTGATCTTGACCCAGCATTTGTCGTCGCTCGCCTGCAGGTCGAGCAGCGCTGCGAACTCGGCGTCGTCAAGGCCGTTGGCGGCGCTGATCGTGCCCATGTGGTCGATCACGTAGGTGACCGGTAGCGCCTTGAGGATCGGCACGAACTCCTTGATCGTGCCGGCCTCGAGATAGATGTCGACATGCCAGCCGATCGCCGCGACGCGATCGACCAGGGTGCGGAAGACGTTCATGTCGCCGACGCCGCCGAGGCGGCGGAGGAAGGCGAAACGGCAGGCGCAGATGCCGGCTTTGCCGAGCGAGTCGAGATCAGCGTCCGACATTGCGGCATTGATGTTGGCGACACCCTTGTAGTTGCCATTGCTCTGCGCGATCGCGTCGGTGACGACGCGATTATCGGTGCCATGGACGGTGGCGTTGACGATGACGGCACGCTCGACGCCGATCTTGGCATGCAGTGACCGGAACATCTCCAGCGGCGCATCGGGCGGCGTGTAGGGGCGGGTAGCCGAGAACGGATAGGTCGATGCGGGTCCGAAGATGTGCGTGTGGGTGTCGACGCTGCCAGGCGGGGCCCTGAAGCTAGGCGTGTGCGTGGCGGGATCCGGGCCAGGGATACTGGGGATCTTGGCCTCATCGGCAGCGAGGCGCGCGGGCGCCGCGCCGAGAGCGGTTGCCGCGCCAAGTCCGGCCATGGTTGCCAGCACGTCTCGTCGTAACATCGTCGGTGTCTCCTTCAGAAGGAAGCCGTAGCGACGGCTGCGTCGCCGGCTCAAGATGAGGTGGCTGGCGGCGATCCCGGTGCGGTCACGCCGTCTTGCAGCCGGCCGCGACGATGTCGGCGGCGGTGGCGAGGGTTTCCACCCGCCAGCAGCGCTCCATCACGGTCGCGATCTGCTGCGGAGGCAGGATATCGTCGGCGAGATCCTTGAACTTGCGCTCGAGATCCGCGTTGCTCATCGGCCGCTCCAGGCTGCCGATCGCGTGCTCGATCCGTTTCGTCAGCACACGGCCGTCGTTGAGCGTGATCGACATCTCGACCTGCTCGGGCTTCATCGTGGGGTCGATCGTAGGACTGACCTTGCCGCGCAGCGCAACGACCGTCGGATCCTGCACCGCGCGGTCGGAGAACTGCTTCTCGCCGCCGGCACCTTCGATCAGGGCCACGGCGACCGAATGGTAGACGCTGAATTTGCCCTCGAGACCTTCCTTCGGCGTCTTCTTGCCAGTGAGTTCGAGGACCAGCGGATTGACCCGCATCTCGATCGATGCCACCTGCGCCGCCGTCACCTCGTACTCGTTGCGCAGCTGGATCGCGGCGTCGATCGCCGGATGCAGCACGATTCCGCAGGCGAAGGGCTTGTAGGTGTTGAGAGCGGCCTCGTAGCGCTGACCCAGGTCCCCAGTGATCTCCCGATAATCCTGCTTAGTGCTGATCGTGTTGGCCCAGCCGCGCTTGGCCTCGATCATGCCGTCGGAGCTGGTGTAGTTCTTGGACGCGAGGATCGCCGCGAACAGGCCGTCGGCGGCGGCACGCCCCGGATTGAAGCTCTTGTTCATCGAACCGAACGACTCGCGAAGGCCCACCGGCTGGGACGCTGCAAGTCCGAGCGCCCACACCATCTGCTGCTCGGTCAGGCCCATCAGCCGTCCGGCCGCCGCGGCCGCGCCGAACACGCCCGCCGTTCCGGTAATGTGCCAGCCGACGTAATAGTGGTTCGGGTACACCGCGTTGCCGATCCGGCATGCGGTCTCGACGCCCAGAACGAGCGCATTCAGGAAGTCGCGGCCGTTGACCGGGGTCATCTCGGATAGCGCGAGGATGGCGGAGATCACCGGGCCGCCCGGATGAATGATCGTCTTCAGATGCGTATCGTCGTAGTCGAAGATGTGGCTGGACACACCGTTGACGAAGGCCGCGTTCATGATGTCGAACCGCTCGGTGCGGCCGAACAGCCGCGCCTGTGGCGGGCCCGAGAAGGGCGTGAGCGCCGCGACGGCGACGTCGACCGTCTCGTGCTGCGAGCCTCCGATGGCGACGCCGACATAATTGAGCAGAGTTCGGACGCCTTCCTGACGGACGTTCTCGGGCAGGTCCTCGTAGCGCGCATTCACGAGGTAACGGGCGAGGGTCGCCGTGACGTCCTTGGGATCGGATTTGACGGTTTCGGTGGCCGCTGCCCGCGTCTTGACGAGCGGGACCAGCGTCAAGGCCCCCGCACCCGCCAGAACGCGGCGGCGAGACATCGTGATCATGAGGTCCTCCCGAACCGGCGTTGGTGGGCGCCGTGTTGTGATTGGACGAGCGGAGAAACCCCGCTCCGCTGATGGCGGGCGACGATCCTGCAGTCACCCCCGGTATGACAAGGAGCGTTGGACGAACGGTCAGTTCTCCAGGTTGGACAACGCTCTGAGAGCTGATTGGTCATGTGGCGGTTGCTCGGTTCAAGCTGAACTGCAGCCCGGTCGGCGAGACGGGGCGAAACTTCAACCGATCTGCCAGGAGCAGGCTCCATCAATCCGCTTCGGTTGATTGTCCGCGTGGCGGAAAGGCGAGTGGCTTCAACGCCATGGCGTGCGTTTTGGGCATGTGCTGGCAGCTTCAACCACCGTTGTCGCGACCGCGGGCGCGATGCTATGCGACAGTGAAGGCGGCGGCGCGAGCGCCGACCGCACGACAACATCGGGCAAAGGAAACGCCATGGTCGACGCACTCATCATCGATGCCTGCAGGACCCCGCGAGGTATCGGCAAGGCCGGCAAGGGGGCGCTGGCCGGTCTGCATCCGCAGCATCTCGGCGCCACCGTGCTGCGTGCGCTGGCCGAGCGCACCGGCATCGACACCGGCGATGTCGACGACATCATCTGGGGCTGCTCGTCGCAGCGCGGACCGCAGAGCGGCGATCTCGGCCGCATGTCGGCGCTCGATGCCGGCTATGACATCCGCGCCTCCGGCGTCACGCTCGACCGCTTCTGCGGCTCCGGCATCACCAGCGTCAACATTGCGGCTGCCCAGATCATGGCCGGGCAGGAGGATCTCGTCGTCGCCGGCGGCTGCGAGATGATGTCCATGGAAGGTCGGCGCGGCGAGGGGCCGCTGATGATGGATGCCGGCAATCTGCATCTCCGCGCGCTGCACCCGCAGTCGCACCAGGGCGTTTGCGCGGACGCCATCGCCACCATGGAAGGCATCACGCGGTCCGATGTCGATGCGCTCGGGCTGGAGAGCCAGAAGCGGGCGGCGGCGGCGATCGCGGGCGGGCACTTCAAGAAGAGCCTGGTGCCGGTGCATCGCGAGGACGGCAGCCTCGCGCTCGATCACGAGGAGTATCCCCGGCCGCAGACCACGGCCGAGGCGCTCGCCGGCTTGAAGCCGGCGTTCCCCGCGATCGCCGACTATGCGCTGGACGACAAGGGCACGACCTACCGCAACCTGATCCTGCAGCGCTACCCGGGTCTCGATATTCAGTTCGTGCACCACGCCGGCAACTCCTCCGGCGTCGTCGACGGCGCCGCGGCGATCCTGCTGGCCTCGCCGTCCTACGCCAAGGCGCACGGCCTGAAGCCGCGGGCGCGAGTGGTGGCGATGGCCAATATGGGCGACGACCCGACGCTGATGCTTAACGCCCCGGTGCCGGCGACCCGTAAGGTGCTCGCCAAGGCCGGGCTGACCATCGACGACATCGACCTGTTCGAGATCAACGAGGCCTTCGCCGTCGTGGCCGAGAAGTACATCCGCGACCTCAAGCTCGACCGCGCCAAGGTCAACGTCAACGGCGGCTCGATTGCGCTCGGGCATCCGATCGGCGCCACCGGTTCCATCCTGATCGGAACGCTGCTCGACGAGCTGGAGCGGCGCGACCTCAAGCGCGGCTTGGTGACGATGTGTGCCGCCGGCGGCATGGCTCCGGCGATCATCATCGAGCGCGTCTGAGCGACCATTTCTCGATCGCATTGATCAACATCCGCTACGGACGACCCGCAGCGGGTGAGGGGCGCTTTGCGACTTTCCAGGCTCTGCGTCGTTGACGCCTGCTCCTCGCAGAGGCCCGACGGTTCCACTTTCCGGACCAGTCAACCACGTTTCGACTGGAAAGGAATTCGCGCTTGTTCCGCTACTTGCGACAGGTTATTGCCACCGAGAGGCCTCCTCGTAGAAGAAATGGCTCTCGTGCTCTCGACGCTGTCGCACATCATCGATCGCAAGGCCTCGAACCGGGTGGTCACGCGGCTGCGGGCGCTGCTGCGCAGCAACGAGTTCTACCTGATACCGCTGGCGCTGGTGATCGGGGTCAGCACCGGCGCGATCGTGACGGTGATGAGCCTGATCGCGCAATTCGCGCATGTGATCATTTACGGCATCCCGATCGACGTCCGGCTCAGTGCCAATGCCTGGGTCAACCCGGCAGTGGCGCTGATCGCGCCGGCCTGCGGCGGTCTCGTCCTCGGACTGATGGAATGGTTGCGGCGGCGCTGGAAGATCGCGGCCGCCGTCGACCCGGTCGAGGCCAACGCGCTGCGCGGCGGCCGGCTGTCGATGCGCGACAGCATCGTGGTGAGCAGCCAGACCCTGGTCTCCAACGGCTCCGGCGCCTCGGTTGGCCTCGAGGCCGGCTACACTCAGATCGGCGCCGGCGTCGCTTCGCTGCTCGGCCAGTATCTCACCCTTCGCCGCAACGACCTCAGGCTGATCGTCGGCTGCGGCGCCGCCGCCGCCATCGCCGCCGCCTTCGGCGCGCCGATCACCGGCGCGTTCTATGCCTGTGAGCTGATCGTCGGCGTCTACTCGGTCGGCAGCGCAGCGCCTATTCTGGCGGCATCCCTCGCGGGGGCGCTGACCTCGCAATATCTGACCGGCGCGCCGTATTCGCTCGAGATCCAGAAGGTCGGCGCCGTCGGCTTCGAGCAATATATCGCGCTGTTCGTGCTGGCGCTGCTTGTGGCCTTCATCGGCATCGTGGTGATGCGCGCTTCGCCTGCGGTGGAGCGGCTGTTCGTCCGTATCCCGGTCTGGATTCGTCCCATCATCGGCGGCCTCTGCGTGGGCGTTATGGCGATCGTGACGCCGCAGGTGCTGGCGGCCGGCCACGGCGCGATGCTGCTCGACCTTCATCGCGAGATGGCATTGGGCATCATCGCCACCATCATCGTGCTCAAGCTCGCCGCCTGCCTGATCTCGCTGGCCTCCGGCTTCCGCGGCGGCCTGTTCTTCGCCTCGCTGTTCGTCGGCAGCCTGCTCGGCAAGCTGTTCGCCGGGTTGCTCGCTGTGGCCGGCCTGCCGCTGGCGCTCGACCCGCTGGTGGCGATGCTCACGGGCATGGCGACGCTCGGCGTCGCCATCGTTGGCGGGCCACTGACGATGTCCTTCCTGGTGCTCGAGATGACCCGCAGCGTCGACGTCACGGCCGTCGTGCTCGGCGCCTGCATCGTCACCTCGGTGTGCGTGCGCGTGCTGTTCGGGCACTCGTTCTCGACTTGGCGGCTGCATCTGCGTGGCGAGACCATCCGCAGCGCCAACGATGTGGGCTGGCTGCGCAACCTCACGGTCGAGCGTCTGATGCGCTCCGACGTCGCCAAGGTGCCGACCACCACCTCGATCGCCGCCTGCCGCCGCGAATTTGCATTGGGCACGCGCCAGGCTGTCGTGGTCGTCAACAACAGCGACGATTATTGTGGGCTGGTGTCCTTGCCCGACCTTTTCTCGGGCGAGCTGGATTCCATCGCCGACGAGATTCAGGTGGTCGAACTCGCCAAATATTTCGAGGTCGCGCTGTTGCCCGAAATGAACGTCAAGACGGCAATGCGGATCTTCGACGACACCGGCGCCGAGGAACTCGCCGTGCTGGAGTCGGAGCACAGCCGCAAGGTGATCGGCTTCCTGACCGAGTCCTTCGCGCGCCGGCGCTATGTCGAGGAGATCGACCAGGCCACGCGCGGGGTGCTCGGCGCGCTGTCGTGATCGCGTTGGTCTGCCGCCCCGCGTGATCTCGGAGCCGGGACGGGGGTAGGCTGCCGGATACGCGAGACGGATGAGGACCACATGACGAGACGGATCACGACGGCTGCCGCGGCCATCCTTGGCGTAGTGGTGACGGCCGCTGCCGCCGAGCCTGGTGTGCTCAAGGGCAAGGACGCGTTCGGCGGCTGGCAGGGAGATGCGCCAGGCACTGTTCGCCTCATCCGTCCCGAGAACCTGCCGAAGCCCGGAGCGACGGCGTCTGCCGCCAACGTCTCGCGCGTGGTGCAGCGGCCGGCCTCTGCTGTGCCCAAGGTGCCCGACGGCTTCAAGGTCGCGTTGTTCGCCGAGGGGCTGAGCGGGCCGCGCATCATCCGCACCGCGCCCAACGGCGACATCTTCGTCGCCGAGACGCGCGCGGGCCGGGTCCGCGTGCTGCGGCCGAACGAGGATGGCAGCAAGGCCGAGGCGACGGAGATCTTCGCCGATCGTCTCGGCCATCCCTTCGGCATCGCGTTCTACCCGATCGCCGATCCGCAATGGGTCTATGTCGCGAGCACCGAGCGGGTGATGCGCTTTCCCTATCGCACGGGCGACATGAAGGCGTCCGGCGCGATGCAGGTCGTCGTGCCCGATCTCCCCGCAGGCTATGGCCACTCCACCCGCGACATTGTCTTCACCAGAGATGGCCAGCGCATGCTGGTCTCGGTCGGCTCGGCCGGCAATGTCGGCGAAGCCCTGGGCGAGCCGGCCGGCGGCCTCGCCGCCTGGATCAAGGCGCATCCGCTCGGCGCCGCCTGGGGCGGGGAGACCGATCGCGCCGGCGTGCTGGCGTTCGATCCCGAGGGCAAGAGCCGCAGCCTGTTCGCGAGCGGCATCCGCAACTGCGTCGGCCTCGCCATCCAGCCCGCGACCGGCATGCCATGGTGCTCGACCAATGAGCGCGACGGGCTCGGCGATGATCTCGTCCCGGACTACGTCACGCGGGTGAAGGAGGGCGGCTTCTATGGCTGGCCCTGGTACTACATGGGCGACAACCCCGATCCGCGCCATGCCGGCGAGCGGCCGGATCTCAAGGGCCAGATCACGGTGCCCGACGTGCTGCTGCAGGCGCATTCCGCCTCGCTGGGCCTGACCTTCTACGACGCCGACCTGTTTCCGCCGGAGTATCGCGGCGATGGCTTCGCGGCCGAGCACGGCTCGTGGAACCGGTCGAAGCGCACCGGCTACAAGGTGATCCGCATCCGGCTGAAGGACGGCATGCCCACGGGCGAGTACGAGGACTTCGTCACCGGCTTCGTCGTCAATGATCGCGAAGTGTGGGGCCGGCCGGTCGGCGTCACCGTGGCGCGCGACGGCAGCCTGCTGATCTCCGAGGACGGCAACGGCACGATCTGGCGCGTCAGCCGCTGATGTGTGTCGTGCGGCGCAGGAACCTCGGCATCGCAACGCGGTTATGAGCGGGGTTGAACGCCGGAAGACTGCATGAACATCTTCGATCCGAAGGGACCGATCGCCGCCGCCCAGCAGACGATCCTGATCGATTCCGTGATCATCATGCTGGCGATCATCGTTCCGACCTCGATCGCGGTGCTGGCCTTCGCCTGGTGGTTCCGCAGCTCCAACGGCAAGGCGCGCTATCGGCCGGACTTCGCCTATTCGGGAGCGGTCGAGCTCGTGGTGTGGTCGATCCCCACGCTCACCGTGATCCTGCTCGGCGGCGTCGCCTGGATCGGCTCGCACCAGCTCGATCCCGCCAAGCCGGTCGACGGCACCGGGCTTCCCATCCGCATCCAGGCGGTGTCGCTCGACTGGAAGTGGCTGTTCATCTATCCCGACCAGCGCGTCGCGACCGTGAACAGCCTGACTGTTCCGATCGGCGCGCCGCTGCAATTCGAGCTGACCTCGGGCAGCGTGATGACCGCGTTCTTCATCCCGCAGCTCGGCGGCATGATCTACACCATGAACGGCATGGTGACCCGGCTCAATCTGCGCGGCGACCACGTCGGCATCTACAAGGGCCTCGCTTCGCAATTCAGCGGCGACGGCTTTCCCGACATGATGTTCGACACCAACGTCGTCGCGCAGCCCGATTTCACCAATTGGGTGGCGAATGCGGCCAAGTCCGATCAGGTCCTGGATGAGGCGAGCTACAAGCAGCTTGCGGCGCAATCCGTCGAGAAGACGCCGCGGACCTACCGGCTCAGCGATCCCGAACTGTTCGGCAAGATCGCCATGCAGCATATCCCGCCGGCGCCGGGACCGCAGCTCAGCGAGAACCAGGCGCGGGAAGAGAGCGGAGCGTCGCATGCGCACTGAGCTGTTCGTCGCCGGAGCGAACCGATGTCGGTGACATCCGTCGAGCAGGCGCCCGCCTATGCCGATCCGCATCATCTGCGCGTGACCGAGCATCCCGGGCCGGCGCCGAAGCGGATCGTGACCGGATTCGGGTTCTGGATCTTCCTGCTCTCCGACATCGTGATGTTCTCGTGCTTCTTCGCGAGCTTCGCGGTGCTGTCGGGCGGCACGGCCGGCGGGCCCGGCGGAGCCCAGCTGTTCGACATCCGCAACGTCGCGATCGAGACCGCGCTGCTGCTGCTGTCGAGCTTCACCTGCGGCATGGCGAGCATCGCCGCCGACCGCCACAACGCGCTCTGGTTCCAGGTCGCGATGGCTGTGACCGGCCTGCTCGGCGCCGCCTTCCTGCTGCTCGAGGTCAGGGAGTTCGCCGATCTCGTCGGCCGCGGCGACGGGCCGAGCCGCAGCGCCTTTCTGTCGGCGTTCTTCACCTTGGTCGGCTGCCACGGCCTGCACGTCGCGGCCGGCATCCTCTGGCTGCTCACCATGATGGCCCAGGTGGTGGCGAAGGGCTTCCGCGCCGACATCGAGCGCCGCATCCTGTGCTTCGCGCTGTTCTGGCATGCGCTCGACATCATCTGGGTCGCGGTGTTCTCCGTCGTTTATCTGCTCGGGAGTGCGACATGACCGATCACGCTCAGGAGCTCGGCAAGCAGGAGTTTGGCGACCGCAGCGACCTTGCGCCCGGCGAGCAGCAGCCCGGCGAACTGCGCGCGCGCATCCTGTTCTACCTCGCCGGCCTCGGCCTTGCGGTGCTGCTGACGGCGACCTCGTTCTTCATCGCCGGCACCCATCTCGTTTGGCGGCCCTCGATTCCCGTGGCGCTGATCGTGCTGGCGATCGCGCAGATGGGCGTACACCTGGTGTTCTTCCTGCACATCACCACCGGCCCCGACAACACCAACAACGTGCTGGCGCTGGCGTTCGGGCTGATCATCGTTGTCCTCGTCGTAGGCGGTTCGCTGTGGATCATGGCGAACCTCAACCACAACATGATGCCGATGACCCAGCTGATGCAGATGCAGCGCTGAGCCGGTCTTGCTCGGTGCGTAGGGTGGGCAAAGCGACGCCGCAGGCGGCGCGTGCCCACCATCTTTCAGCGCACGCGGTGGGGACGGTGGGCACGGCGCGCGCGAGTTGGGAATGATCCGGCCGATCCAGGGGCGCGCCTTTGCCCACCTTACGGACTCACTTCTTTTGGGCCCGGCAGTTGAAGGCGCGGCGGAAGCCGGCGGCCTTTGCGTCATCCTCTGAGCAGAACCAGCGGTCGGGCTCAGTGGTCGCCGGATAGCTCGGGCAGCCCTGCAGATGGTAGATGCCGATGTTGCCGGTGACGCGGGCGCGCACCGCGAACTTGCCCTTGATGGTGCAGCCAGGCGGGGCGCTCGGTGTCTCCGGGAACAGCACGGCGCGGATCTCGCGGTCGCGGTCGGCGCGGCAGGAGGCGCCGAGCAGGGCGCCGTCCTTCTTGTCGGCGCGGAACTCGGCCGGCGCAACGAAGCAGCCCTTCCAGAGTCCGCGCAAGCCCTCCTTGGCCGCGGCGACATCGTCCTTGACGCGAGCCTTGACGGCCGGCTCGACGCTGACCGCGAGGCCTGCGCGCGCCATCTGCTGATTGAGGCTGACCTTGTCGCCGTCCACCGCGCAAATCCCGATCTTCCGGGTCTTCAGCGGCTTGTCCGGACCGAGATCCTCGCAGCGAACCGGGCGGCCGGCGATCAGCTTGGTGAGCTGCTCGCGCGCCTCGACACCGCAGCTCCAGGGATCGGCGTGATCGTCGATGCAGAGCTGGTCGACCTCGGGCGCGTCGATGCCGTCCAGCCGATACACGGTGTCGCCGAGCTGGATCGTATCGCCGCTGCGCACCGTGGCGGTCGCGGCCAGCACGCTGCCGGTCAGGCCGGCGGCGATGACGATGGCTCCACATAATGACAACAGCCGGTCTCGCAGCCGCATGCATCCTCCCGCAATCACATTCATGACATAGCCGGTTGAAGTCCTATCACATCGACCATGAGTCTCGCCAAGGCCCGAAGGGTTCGCGGCCGGCGACCCGTCTTGCGCCCGGGCGACCAGCTACCCATCTGGCGTTACAAAGGATTTACGTCATGCTGGATTTCACTTCCGATGTCGCCGGCGACGCGCTGTCGCCGGCGCAGGCATCCGATGCTGTCCCGGTCGATGACCGGGCGCTTCTCGACGCCTATTCCAATGCGGTCATCGACGTCACCGAGCGGGTCGGCCCCGCCGTTGTTCGCGTCGAGACTGGACCGAAAGCGGGCTCCCGCGCCGAGCGCGGCGGCCTCGGCTCGGGCATCGTGATCTCGCCCGACGGTCTCGTGCTGACCAACAGCCATGTGGTCGGCAGCTCGAAGACCATCCGGCTGCGCGACGTCGAGGGCGTGGTGACCGACGCGCAAGTGCTCGGCGTCGATCCCGACACCGATCTCGCGCTGCTGCGCGCCAACCATGCGCGCGACCTGCGCTATGCCGCGCTCGGCAATTCCAAGAGCCTGCGGCGCGGCCAGCTGGTGGTCGCAATCGGCAATCCGCTCGGCTTCGAGTCGACGGTGACGGCCGGCGTCGTCTCGGCGCTCGGGCGCTCGATCCGCTCGGTGTCGGGGCGGATGATCGAGGACGTCATCCAGACCGATGCGGCGCTCAATCCCGGCAATTCCGGTGGCGCGCTGGTGTCGTCGGCGGCCGAGGTGATCGGCATCAACACCGCCATCATCCAGGGCGCGCAGGGCATCTGCTTTGCGGTCGCCAGCAACACCGCGCAGTTCGTGCTGTCGGAGATCATCCGCCACGGCTACGTCCGCCGCGCCTATATCGGCGTCTCCGGCCAGACCGCGCCGGTGCCGCGGCGTCACGCCGTGCTCGCCGGCGTCGAGAACAAGATGGGCGCGCTGCTGATGCAGATCGAGCCGGACGGCCCGGCGGCGCGCGCCGGCCTGTTGCCTGGCGATGTCGTGATCAGGCTCGACGGCGTCGACATCAACGGCGTCGACGACCTGATCCGCATCCTCGATCGCGACCGCATCGGCCGCACGGTCGCGATGGACGTGCTGCGGCTGGGAAGGCTGCGCGGCATCGACATCCACCCGGTCGAGCGCAAGCCGGCGAGGCAGGCCGGGGGTTGAAGTGGAGAGCAGGGGCGTCATCGCTCGCTGGTCGTTAGTTACGGCCGTGCAATGCACCGCCCTCTCCCCTTGTGGGAGAGGGCATGTTCGGCCCATCGGCGTACTCGGTTGGGTGAGGGGTTTCTCTCTACGAGTATGATCTTTGGAGAGAGACCCCTCACCCAACCGAGCTTGCTGAACTTTCCTACATGCCCTCTCCCACAAGGGGAGAGGGCGCTGTTACGAGCACTGTGCATTCTTATATCGCCGTGCGGCGTGCTGTTGAAGCAAGTGGTTGGTCCGTAGGGTGGGCAAAGGCGCGCCGGGCTTTGAGTTGTTTGCTCCGGTCGATAGCGCGCCGTGCCCACCTTTCATCCGCCTGCTCGGTAACAATGGTGGGCACGGCGCGCGATGGTGCTTCTCTGGCAACGCAGGTTCATGGCGCGCCTTTGCCACCCTACGGCGGCGTCGCTTGTGGTCGGTTTCACGGTCTCAAACAGCATGGCGCGTCATCGCGATCTCGCGGCATGTCTGCCCGAGGCTTGTATCAGTCCGTCCCTCGCAATCGTGCAGAGGGCGCAGGGAATGCCGGGTGACAGCCTCACCCATGGCCCGCCTGCTGAAAAAATGCAGGCGGCAGGTACCACAGGCAAAGCCGGAACACGCCGGCATTCCCTGCGCGATGGTCTTCACGCTTATACGCAGTCTCCCTGGTGCGCCGGGCTTGTTGGCCACCATCACCACGCGGCACGTCAGTGCCATCGCGGCTTGATACCAGCATCGGGGTATCAGGACGCTGCGACTTCACGTCCGCGATCGATCGTTCGTCCGCGCCCTCGTTGCCGAGCACGCTGCGAGCTCTCGCGGCCATCGCATCCCCGCCTCGCGTGTCGTGACGATCGCGCGCTACGCCCCTTCTGCATGAGGCGGGATGCGCGGAGATGATCATGAGTTCCGAAAAATAGCAAGAAAATTTTCTTTATCGGAAGGTGACGCGTCGCCCTCCGCCGTCGTCCCGGGCTTGACCCGGGACCTATACGCCGCGGCCGGAGTGGTGAGAGCGATCTGGTCGACGTCTGTGGGTCAAAGAGTAGCCGGTGATTGTGGGTCCCGGGTCAAGCCCGGGACGACACCTTTTAGTTGGCGCGATCGGTTGGTCGTGCCTCCGGCATGGTACGAAGTCTCACTCAGTCGGTTTCTTGCCGCACAGAGTTGCATCAGGGTGATCGTTGCATGCAATGACCGCTCATGAAATGTGCTGAGTTTCCCGTGGAGGGAGACTGCTCAGCAAAGGGGCAACTTCAACGACATCAGCAACCTATTGAATTAGTTCGTGCTTCGCGGCCGCCGGCGCTGTCTGCCCAATTGTACACAATGGCACACCGCTTGCTTCGTTGTCTGCGACGCATTCTCGCGGGGAGGCACGCGGCGACATGGCGAACCTAGCTGCATCGGCAACCGCAACGATCATGGCCGAACCGGAGCCGATCGCGCTCGATCTGTCGAAGACGGCGCTGGTCATCATCGACATGCAGCGCGACTTCATGGAGCCCGGCGGCTTTGGCGAGACGCTGGGCAATGACGTGTCGCAGCTCGCGCGTGCCGTGCAGCCGATCGCAAACGTGCTCGCCGCGGCGCGCAAGGCCGGCATGCTGGTCATCCATACCCGCGAGGGGCACAAGCCTGATCTCTCCGACGCGCCGCCGGCCAAGGTCGAGCGCGGCGCGCCGTCTTTGCGCATCGGCGATCCCGGCCCGATGGGCCGCATCCTCATTCGCGGCGAGGCCGGGCACGACATCATTCCCGCGCTCTATCCCACGGACGGCGAAGTGGTGATCGACAAGCCGGGGAAGGGCGCGTTTTACGCCACCGAGATGGGCGACGTGCTGAAGCAGCACGGCATCGAGAACCTGCTGGTGTGCGGCGTCACCACCGAGGTCTGCGTCAACACCACCGTGCGCGAGGCCAATGACCGCGGCTATCGCTGCGTGGTCGTCTCCGACGGCTGCGCGTCCTACTTCCCGGAGTTCCACGAGATGGGCCTGAAGATGATCAAGGCCCAGGGCGGCATCTTCGGCTGGGTCGCGGAGTCAGCCGCGGTGCTGAAGGCCATGGTCTGAGAACCGGCCTGAGAGACGGACTGAGAGATCTGAGACGGATGAGTTCGATCATGTAGTCGCTGACGGCAAACAGGGGAGCAAGGCGATGAGCGGAAGCGGGACGGCAAGCTCGGTCAAGGCTGATTTCAAGCCGGTGCTCTGGACACCCGGAGACTGGAACGCGTTCTTCGGGTTCGGCACCAACATCCTCGTCAACATGCTCGTCCTCACCGGGCTGTTGCGCTTCGTGCTGAAGATGCCGGACAGCCTGGTGTTCGGCCGCATCCTGCCGGCACTCGGCCTGATGATGTGCCTGTCGACACTGTACTACGCGTTTCTCGCCTATCGGCTGGCGCAGAAGACCGGACGGACCGACGTCTGCGCGCTGCCGTCGGGCGTCAGCGTGCCGCACATGTTCATCGTCACTTTCGTGATCATGCTGCCGATCACGCTCAAGACCGGCGATCCCCTGAAGGGCTGGTCGGCCGGCCTCGTCTGGGTGTTCTTCCAGAGCTTCATCCTGATGATCGGCGGCTTCGTCGCACCCTATATCCGCAAGATCACGCCGCGCGCCGCGCTGCTCGGCACGCTCGCCGGCGTCTCCGTCACTTTCATTTCCATGCGCCCGGCGCTGGAGATGTACATGACGCCGCAGATCGGCCTGGTGTGCTTCGCGATCATTCTCGTCAGCTGGTTCGGCGGCGTGAAATATCCAAAGGGTCTGCCGGCCGGCCTCGTCGCGATCGCCGTCGGCATGATCATCGCCTGGGGCTCGAACCTGTTCGGCCTCGGGCTCGGCGGTCTCAGCGTCAAGGGCGTCGGCGATGCCTTCGCGAGCTTCGGCTTCTCGGTGCCGCTGCCGGCGTTCGGCACCGTGTTCTCCGGCTTCGAATATCTCGGCATCATCCTGGTCACCGCGATCCCGTTCGGCATCTATGATCTCGTCGAGGCCATGGACAATGTCGAGAGCGCGGAAGCGGCCGGCGACGAATATCCGACGACGCGGGTGCTGACGGCCGATGGCGTCGTCAGCCTGATCGGCTGCATGATGGGCAACCCGTTCATCAACGCCGTCTATATCGGCCATCCCGGCTGGAAGGCGATGGGCGGCCGCATCGGCTATTCCGCGGCGACCGGCCTGATGGTGATCGTGCTGTCCTGGCTCGGCATCATCTCGGTGCTGCTGGCCTTGGTGCCGGTGGTCGCGATCTCGCCGATCCTGCTCTACATCGGCATGCTGATCGGCGCGCAGGCGTTCCAGACCACGCCGGTCAAGCACGCGCCCGCGATCGTGCTCGCCTTCACGCCGCATCTCGCCGCCTGGGCCAAGCTGCAGATCGACACGATGCTGGCCTCGACGGTCACGGCGGCGCAGGCGGTGGGCGGGTTGGCGGCCGACAAGGTCGATGCGGTGAAGACCGCGGCGATCGCGGCGTTGCCGCAGCAGGGCGTGCTGTATCACGGGCTGGAGGTGATGGGCGGCGGCTCGATCCTCGCCGGCCTCGTGCTCGGCGCGATCGGCGTGTTCGTGATCGAGCGCGATTTCACCAAGGCGGCGGCGTTCGCGCTGGCCGGCGCCGTGATGACCTATTTCGGCTTCATGCATGGCGAGGCCGTCGGCATCGGCGGCGGCTTCGGTGTCACGCCGGCGGTGGCGCTGGCCTATGTCGTGGTCGCCGGGGGGCTGTTCTGGCTCGGACGGCTCGGCATGTCCGAGAGCTACGTGCCGCACGCCGACATGCATGCGGCGCCGGCGGAGTAGGACGACTGCGCCACGATAGCCAATTCGTGTCCCGTCATGGCCGGGACAGCCCGGCCATGACGACCTGGAGACAGGCGAGTTGTAAAGTTTGCTCCCTCGTATTTGATCGCGCGGCGGAGTGATGGGGTCTTGATGGAGAATGCTCGCGATCAGCGTTCGTGACGCCTTCCGCCAATCACGCCGCCGGCTGATCGAGATAGTAGCGCAGCAGGGCCTGGCCGGGATCCGACAGCCATTCGGCCGCGCCTGTGACATAGCCCTCGATCAAGCCGCTCGTCCCGATCAGATAGGTGATCGGCATTGCCGGCGTGGCGAAGAGGGAGGCCTCGGCGTTGGCCGGGTTGGTCGCCTGCGCATGCGGATCGGAGAAGGAGGAGCGGGGCATCGCGATCGCCTCAGCATAGCGGCGGATCGTCTTGATGTCGCGGCGGTCGGTGCAGATGGTCCAGATGTCGAGCCCCGGCATCCGCGCGCGCTCCAGCGCGGCGAGCGTCGGCAGGTCGATCTTGCAGGCCGCGCACCAGGTGGCCCAGAGATTGACCAGCGTGACATGGCCGGACGTCGGCGCGAGCGTGACGTCCTTGCCGCTGATGTCCTGCAGCTTCAGCGCCGGCAGCGGATTGCGCGGCCGCTCGACGATGAACTGGCTGCGGCCGCTGCGAAACATCGGCGGGCTCGGATCGCCAGCGGCGGCGTGGGCTGGGGACGAGGACACGACAAGGGTGCTCGCGGCTCCGAGCAGCGCCGCACGACGCGTGAGCGCGCTGGGGGACTCAGCCATGGACGTAGGCCCAGCCCTTCATCTGCAACTCGACGACGCGGCCGATGCCGAACGGGACGAGCCTTGCGCCCTCGACCAGCGGGATGATCAGGTTTTCCTTGCTCTCCGCGATCGATTTCGACGAGGCGCACATGCTGAGGACGACGGTCGGAAACATCTGGCGCAGCGCGGCGAGCGGCTCCTTGAGCGGCGACTTATCGGCGCGAAACACGTCGATGCCCTGGCTGTTGGCGACGATCTCGATCGGCGCGGTCTGGCCTTTCGAGGCGAAATGCTTGGACAGGTTCGCCGTATAGCTGATGGCGTGGCCCATCACGCGCGGCTCGTTGCTGTCGATCAGCACGACCACGCCTTTGCTCGCGTGCTGCTGCGCGACAGCCGGCACGGCGGGGGCTGGCGCGCCGAGGGCCGTCGCGCCAGCGAGAAAGCCGCGGCGCGATACTGGTGCAACAGGCTCGCTCATGGGCTTCCTCAATGTTGCGGTGGGAATGTCGGCCCTGGCTTCGCCAGGGCCGGTGGTCGCCGGATCAGCCGCGCGGTGCGATCGGTGCCTTGCTGTTGCGGCCCCACAGCACGAAGAGCGACAGCGCCAGCAGCACGATGTTGAGCGGCGTCACGGCGCCCTCGCCGCGGGAGAGGTGGAATGCAAGGGCGAACACCTGCAGGGTGGAGCAGCCGAGCGCGGCGAGAACCGTCAGGCGCGGCAGGATCCGGGTCAGCGAGGGCAAGAGGATGCCGAGTCCGCCGGCGAGATCGATCAGGCCGATGGTGCGGACGAAGCCGACCGAGTACTCCCCGGCCCACGGCATCATCTGCGCAAGCTCCGGGATCGGCGTGAACAGCTTCGTCACGCCGGCGAAGGCGAACAGGGCAAAGACCAGGGCCTGTGCGGTCCACAATCCGATGCGCAGCGCCAGGGAGGGCTGGAGAGGGAGGTCGTTCGTCGTCGTCGCGGACATCGCGGGGTCTCCAAGAGTGAAATCGAGCCCCGATCTTGATGATTTCGTCTGGTTTGATCATTATGCTGATCGTTGAAGCATCATTTCTTTATGGTTGATAATGGATACGCTGGTCAGTATTCGGGTATTCTGCCAAGTCGCCGAGCTCAAGAGCTTCGCGGCGGCGGCCGACCGCCTGAGCCTGTCGCCGGCGATGGCGTCCAAGCACGTCATGCAGCTGGAGCAGCGGTTGTCGACGCGGCTGCTCAACCGCACCAGCCGGCGGGTCGGCCTGACCGAGGCGGGGCAGGTGTATTTCGACCAGGTCCGTCCGATGCTCGATCAGCTCGACGAGGCCGAGGCCGTCGTGAGCAAGGCCACGGTGATCCCGCGCGGTACGTTGAAGGTCAGCGCGCCGGTGTGGTTCGCCAATCCGCTGTTTGCCGGGATGCTCGCGGCCTATCACGCGCGCCATCCGGACGTGGTGCTCGACCTCGATCTCAGCGGACGGCTGGTCAACCTTGTGGAGGAGGGGTTTGATCTCGCGCTCCGCGTCTCCGCGACGCCGGGTGACGGGCTGATCGCGCGTCCGCTGCCGCCGGTGCTGATGCAGCTCGTGGCGTCACCGGCCTATCTGGCCGCCGCGGGGCGGCCGGCGACGCTCGCCGATCTCGACGGTCATGGCTTTTTGAAGTACGCGCATTATCCGGTGCGGACGATCATGGTCCCCCACGCCGACGGCGAGGTCGCGCTCGGCTTCCGCGACGTGCTGATCAGCGGCAATGAGACGCTGCTGCACCAGGCCGCCGTCGCAGGCCTCGGCATGGCCGTGCTGCCGCGCTGGCTGATGGCGGACGATCTCGCAGCCGGGCGGCTCGAGGCCGTGCTGCCGGAGCTGCTGACGATCAAGGCGCCGCTCTTGGCGGTCTATCCAAGCCGCAAATATCTCTCCGCCAAGGTCCGCACCTTCATCGATTTCATCGCCGCCGATCCGCTGATGAAGCAGGCGTCGGACGGCCCGGCGTCCGCGATCGATCCGATCGCGGTGCTGGCGAGGAAAGGGAGGAAAATGGAGGCGTGAGGATCTTGGGGCCGAAGGTCTCTCGGCCGTCAAGCCCGGGCATGACGAGTCACTCACTTGACGGCGCGTGGGGCTTGACCGCTCACGGCCGCACCGCGGGTGCGTCGATCTTCATGCCGCGTGCGCGCGACATCAGATAGAGCTCGAGCGCGATCATGTCCGGCGCGTCGAAGTCGAAAGCCTGGGCGCGGACGCCGGTCATGCAGCCGCGCAGGCGGCGCTGCAGCGAGCCCATGCCCTGCCACTCCAGGCGGTAGATCGGGTAGCCGGTCGGCTGCCCCTGCGTAATGGACGAGCCCGCGAGGTGCCTGTCCCAATTGTCGTCGTGGCAATTGGCGCAGGCGAGGTTGAGCTGGCCCTGGCGCTGGAAGAACAGCTCGCGGCCGCGCGCGACCGATGAGGCGAGGCGTGGATCGTCGCCGGCGTTGATCGGCATGCCGCGCGACTGCTTTGCGAT
The DNA here is from genome assembly GCF_000026145.1 of Bradyrhizobium sp. ORS 278. Classification (NCBI taxonomy): domain Bacteria; kingdom Pseudomonadati; phylum Pseudomonadota; class Alphaproteobacteria; order Hyphomicrobiales; family Nitrobacteraceae; genus Bradyrhizobium; species Bradyrhizobium sp. ORS 278. The sequence goes on from NC_009445.1 coordinate 2,566,166, forward strand.
CAGCGCCGTCAGCGCGAGCAACTCGCGGCTCTCTGGCGCAAAGGGATCCGCTTGCTGATGCTGCCTGCGGCAGAGATTGACGCGTTGGCCGAGATCGACCGGCGTGGCGCTCGTTGCGTCGAAGGCTGGATAGCGTGCCGCCGTGCCCTTCATGCCGACGGTGACGTCCCCGTGGCAGTCGTTGCAGGACTTGTTTGCCGCGCCGGACTTCGTGCTCCACAGCGTCTCGCCATCGAGCACCGACAGCATCGCGGGATTGGCGGTGTCGTCATCCTGCATAGCCTTGCTGTCGGACGACATGAACTCATAGCCGGAGCGGCGGTCGGAGGGCGCGATCTCGCCGGCCAGCACGGGCAGCGCCAAGATCAGCAGAGCCGTAGCGAGGAGCGCGTAGGGCCTCATTCGACGGTGATCGCCGCGGACGCCGTGGCGACGAAGCCGTTGTCGCCGATCCACTCGAATTCGAACCTGCCGCTCTCGCTGGCCGTTGTGAAGAACGACAGGAACGGGTTGGCGGCGATGGCGGGATAGAGATCGGCGCGGAAGATCTCGGCACCGTTGAACTTGCACGTGAAGCTCGTGATGATGTCGCGCGGCACGACCTCGCCGGCGGCGGTGTGGCGATAGCCGGTTTCCATGACGTGGCTCATCAAGGTCTTGATCTCGATGACCGCGCCGCGCCTGGCCTTCGCGGGAACGTTGACGAGGGCGGCGGGCATCACGGCATCTCCTCGGTGCAAGCGGCGAGCGTGACGATGACGTCGACGGTCGCGGACCAGAACGTGCCGTCGGAGAGCTTTGCGATCGCGACGACCTTCTGCGTGTCGGCGAGCCGGATGCGGGTGGTCACCTGGGCGCGGCCGGCGCTCGGCGCGAGATGATAATTGGCGACGTTGGGCTGCGGGTTCTTCTCGTTGAAGACGTGAATGCTCTTGACGTAGCTGTCCGGCGCCATCGGGTGATCGACGCTGACCGTCATCGGAACGGTGTTGCCGTTCTCGACCAGTGGCGGAATATCGAGCCGGACCTTGCCGACTTGCAGCTTGGCCTCGCCGACGACGTTGCGGATGGCGGACGCCAGCATCGCCGGCGTCGCCTGCGCCGGCCGAACGGTGATCAGCGGTAGCGCGCTGGCCGCGGTGGCCGTCGCCGCCAGTTGCAGCAGGTGGCGGCGCGAGAGGTGGGGTGGGGTGAACATGCGTTGCATATAAGCTTACTCGCGCAGGGTCGCGAGATAGGCGACGATGTCCTCGATCTGTACCGCCGTCAGGATCGGCTTGTCACGCCAGGCGGAACCGACGCGGGTCAGGCCGTCGACGCGATAGTAGGACGGCATGATCGTCCCGGGCTTGATGCTGGGAGCATCGACGAGCCGCAAGCGCAGCTGCGCGGGCGTGGAGCGGCTGCCGGCACCGGCGAGGCTCGGCGCGAGGTCACCCTGGAAACGCGCTTCCGGGAACGGGCCGGAATGACAGAGGATGCAGGTCGAGCTGCGCGCGAGCACCAGGGCGCGGCCGCGCGTGGCGTCGCCCGGCTGGCCGGTGAGGGATTGCGCGATGCCGTCGCCGCTGATCGTGTACGGCGCGAGCGCCTGCGCGGCGGCGGCCGCAGGCAGGACGGCAACGATCACGGCGATGACCCGGCTAGCCGAACGCATCATCGGTCAGCGCCTTGAACCAGGCTGTTGCCGCGTTCGCCTCGGCCGCGCGGGCGGCCGGCGGGGCGTCGACCGGGCTTGCCTTGCCACCCTCCGCTTCGGCGAACAGATCTCCCTTGGGCTGATAGACGCCCGACAGCGAGAACGCGTAGTCCGGTGCGACGAGGCTGTAGCAGATGCCGGTCAGCAGCGGCGGCGGCTCGATCCGCCGTGCGATCAGGTCCCGCGCGATCACGGCCGCGCAGGCCTTGCCTTGCGCCTGCGCTGCGCCGGCCGATTTCGGAATGCCGCCGCCGAGGCAGGCGTCGCCGATGACATGGACGTCCGGCACGAGCTTGGAGGCGAAGGTCGCGGCGTCGATCGGGCACCAGCCGGTACGGTCGATCGCGCCGGCGAGTGCGGCGATGCGGCCGGCCTTCTGTGGTGGGATGATGTTGGCGACATCAGGATTGTAGTTGCCGAATTCGGTGACGACGGTGCGCGTGCCGACGTCGACGCCGGTGACGCGGCCGCCTTGTGACAACGGAATGCGCTCGATCATGCCGGGGTAGAGCTGTTGCCACGCCTGCTCGAACAGCTTCTGCTGCGAGAAGCTGTCCTTGGCGTCGAGGATGAGAACCTTCGACTTCGGCTTGCGGGTCTTGAGGTAGTGCGCGATCAGGCTGGCACGCTCATACGGCGCGGGCGGGCAGCGCGAGGGATTGGCGGGGACCGAGATTGCCACCGTGCCGCCGTCCGGCATCGCCTCGATCTTCTGGCGCAACAGCACCGTCTGCTCGCCGGCCTTGTAGGCGTGCGGCATGATGGCAGACGCGGCCTCGTCATAGCCTTGCAGCGCGGTGAAATCGATGTCGATGCCCGGCGCGAGCACGAGGCGGTCATAGCTCAAGGTGGTGCCGTCCGCGAGCGTCACCTTGTGCGCTTGCGCATCGATTGCAGTGGCCGCCTGCAACATCACGCGAACGCCCTCGGCAGCGATCTTGTCGTAGCCGAACTGCTGCTCCCCGAGGTCGCGCAGGCCGGCAATCACCTCGTTGCTTTGGGGACACGACGTGAAGATCTTGTTGGCCTCGACCAGCGTGACGTCGAGCTTCTCATCCGCCTTGCGCAGCGCGCGGGCGCAGCTGGCGCCGCCGAAGCCGCCGCCGATCACGACCACGCGCGCCGCCGTCTGCGCGCGCAGCACGGCAGGCGCGGCGATCAGGGCAGCACTTGCCGCGATCAGGCCGCCGACCTCTCTGCGCGTACGCTTGCGGGTAGATATCATTGCGTGAGAATAGCACGGCGGCAGCCATTGGTCCCAATGGCTGCCGCTACGCTGATCATGCGAAGGTGATGTTCTGGTCGCGCAGCGGCACCGAGCGGATGCGTTTGCCGGTCGCGGCGAAGAACGCATTCAGCACGGCAGGAGCAGCGACGCCGATCGTCGGTTCGCCGACGCCGCCCCAGAAGCCGCCGCTCGGAACCATGATCGCTTCCACCTTCGGCATCTCGGCGATGCGCATCGAGTTGTAGCTGTCGAAATTGGTCTGCTCGATGCGGCCATCCTTCACCGTGCAGCCGCCATAGAACAGCGCCGACAGGCCATAGACGAACGAGCCCGCGATCTGCCGCTCGACCTGCGCCGGGTTGACGACATAGCCCGGATCGGTCGACGCGACGATGCGGTGGACCTTGATCTTGCTGCCGTCGATCACCGAGATCTCGGCCGCACCCGCGACATAGCTGCCATAGCCATGCAACTGAGCGAGGCCGCGATGCACGCCCTCCGGCGCCGGCGTGCCCCAGCCGATCTTCTCGGCCACGGCATTGAGGACCGCGAGATGCTTCGGATTCTTCGCCATCAGCTTGCGGCGGAACTCCAGCGGATCCTGGCCGACGGCATTGGCGAGCTCATCCATGAAGCATTCGAGATAGATCGCGTTCTGGTTCACGTTGACGCCGCGCCAGAAGCCCGGATTGATGTGCGGGTTGCGCATGGAGTGCTCGATCAGCAAATTCGGCACGGAATAGCCGATCGTCGCCTCGCCCGAGGGCGCAAGCCCCTGGAAGGTCGCGGGGTCCTTGCCGTTGACCAGCGCATCGGGGCGCAGGCTGAACAGGATCGACTGGCCGGAGATGCGCATGTGCAGCGCGGTCAGGTTGTTGTCGGCGTCGAAGCCGCCGGTCAGCTTGCACTGCGTGATCGGGTGATAGCGGCCATGCGTCATGTCCTCCTCGCGCGACCACAACAGCTTGACCGGCGTACCCGGCATCGCCTTGGCGATCTGCACGGCCTGGCGGACGTAGTCGGTCTGGCCGCGCCGGCCGAAGCCGCCGCCGAGGATCAGCTTGTGCACCTCGCATTTGTCGGCCGGCAGCCCTGAGGCTTCCAGCACAGCGGCGAATGCCGCCTCGCCATTCTGCGTGCCGCACCACACCTCGCAGCGCTCGGGCGTGTAGAGCGCGGTCGCGTTCATCGGCTCCATCGTGGCGTGGTTCTGATAGGGATAGTTGTAGACCGCCTCGACCTTCTTCACCGCGCCGGCCAGCGCGGCCTTGGCATCGCCGTTCTCATTGCCGACGAAAGCAGGACCGGAGTCCAAGCCTTCCGCGAGCCATTTGCCGATCGACTCCGAGGACACCTTCGCGTTGGGGCCTTCGTCCCACACGATCGGCAGCGCATCGAGCGCCGTCTTCGCGTGCCACCAGGTGTCGGCGACGACGGCCACCGCGGTGCCGTCGACCGCGACCACCTTCTTGACGCCCTTCATGCCGGCGATCTTGGCCTCGTCATAGCTCTTCAGCTTGCCGCCGGTGACCGGGCAGTCCTTGATCGCGGCGTTGAGCATGCCGGGCAGCTTGATGTCGGCGCCATAGATCATCGCGCCGGTGACCTTGTCGGCGGTGTCGAGGCGCTTCACGCCCTTGCCGATCAGGGTCCAGTCCTTCGGATCCTTCAGCTTGACGTCGGCCGGCGGCGAAAGCTTGGCGGCGGCTTCCGCGACCTTGCCGTAGGTCGTGGTCTTCCCCGACGCCTTGTGGGTGATGACGCTGTTTGCCGCCGTGCATTCCGCCACCGGCACCTTCCATTCGTCGGCGGCGGCCTGGATCAGCATCATGCGCGCGGCAGCGCCGCCCTTGCGGACGTAGTCCTGCGACGAGCGGATGCCGCGGCTGCCGCCGGTGGAGAAATCGCCCCACACCCGCTTGCGCGCCACGTTCTGGCCCGGCGTCGGATATTCGGTAGTGACCTTACTCCAGTCGCAGGCGAGTTCTTCCGCGACGAGCTGGGCGAGACCGGTCAGCGAGCCCTGGCCCATCTCGGAGCGGGCGATGCGGATCACCACGGTGTCATCTGGGCGGATCACCACCCAGGCGTTGACCTCCGGAGAGCCGTCGGCCGCGCGGACCACCTGAGGTCCGCCAAAGGGAATGTCGAGCCCGAGCGCGAGGCCGCCGCCGAGCGCGGCGGTGCCGATGACGAAGGAGCGGCGGTTGAGGCGCGGCGTCACGTGCTGATTCATGCCGGCCTCCTTCAGGCGTTCGCGGCGGCGTGGATCGCCTCGCGCACCTGCGCGAAGGTTCCACAGCGGCAGATGTTGGTGATGGCGTCGTTGATGTCCTGGTCGCTCGGCTTCGGATTGTCCTTGAGCAGCGCGGCGACGGCCATGATCATCCCGCTCTGGCAGTAGCCGCATTGCGGAACGTCGTTCTCGAGCCAGGCCTGCTGCACCTTGTGCAGGCCGTTGTCGCCCGCCAGGCCTTCGATCGTGGTGATGTGCTTGCCGACGGCTTCCGAGACGGTGACCCCGCAGGAGCGCACGGCGGTGCCGTCCAGATGCACGGTGCAGGCCCCGCATTGTGCGATGCCGCAGCCATATTTGGTGCCGGTCAATCCGGCGTTCTCGCGGATCGCCCACAGCAGCGGCGTGTCCGGCTCGACGTCGAGCGAATAGGATTTTCCATTAATCGTCAGGTTTGCCATCGCAGATCCCTTTCGTTCAACTCGCCAGTTGAACTGAGGGCCGCACTGTGGCGCGAACGTTGGAATCCTTCAAATCAAGAATATGCGTTTGCGGCGCGGAAGATTTGTGAAGCGGCGGGGTTATTTGTCGTTCGGCTTCACTGGGCCCGCGGTGGCGCCACGGCCAGTCGCAGGAAACTCATCACGCTGCCGAGCGCGGCGAAGCCTGCGCCGAGCGCCAGTGCCAGGGTTGCGCCCTCGCGTCCCGCCAGGCTGAAGCACAGCGCGGCCAGCGCCGCGCCTGTGGTCTGGCCCGTCAGCCGCGCGGTGGCGACGATGCCGCTGGCGCCGCCGCTGCGATGAGGCGGGGCGCTCGACATGATGGCCTTCATGTTCGGCGCCTGGAAGAAGCCGAAGCCGATGCCGCAGATCAGCATCCGCCAGACGATGTTGGGGATGCTCGGGTTCTCCGGCAGCATCGCCAGCAGCGCCATGCCGGTTCCGAGCATCACGAGCCCGATGCCGCCGAGCAGGCCGGCGGGAAAGCGGTCCGACAGCCGGCCGGCGATCGGCGCCATGATCGTCACCGCGAGCGGCCAGGGTGTCATGAAGAAGCCGGTCTCGACCTGCGAGCGCTGCAGAATGTCCTCGAAGTAGAACGGCAGCGAGACGAAGCCGAGGCCCTGGACGGAGAACGAACACACCGCGGTCGCCGCCGACAGCGCGAACACACCGCGGCGGAACAGGTCGATCGGCAGCATCGGCGCCGGATGATCGGCCTGGCGTCGCGTCAGGATGATGCTGAGCACGAGCGCGCCGGCGAGCTCCGCCACCACCATCGGGGCCGTCGCGCCATGCGCGGCGCTGCCGATGCCGGTGATGAAGAGGCCGAGGCAGAGCGCGGCGAGGCCGGCGCCGAGAAAGTCGAAACCGTGGTCGGCGCGCGGCGTGCGCGGCAGCATCTTCAGGCCGATGGCGATCGCGATCACGCCGAACGGCAAATTGATCGCGAACAGCCATGGCCAGGAGCCGAGCGAGAGGATGGCCGAGGCGATCGTCGGTCCGAAGGTGAAGGAAATGCCGACCACCAGCGCGTTGTGGCCGAGGCCTCGTCCCAGCATCTTTCCCGGATAGACGTAGCGCACCAGCGCGGTGTTGACGCTCATGATGCCGCTGGCGCCGAGCCCCTGCAACGCACGGGCGACCACCAGGGACGGCAGCGACCACGCCAGCGCACAGCCGACCGAGGCCAGCGTGAACAGCAGGAGGCCGCCGAGATAGATGCGCTGGTGGCCGACGATCTCGCCAAGCGCGCCGAGCGGCAGCAAGGTCGCGACGAGGGCGATCTGATAGATGTTGACCACCCACACCACCTCGGCCGGCGAGACATGGAGATCGGCCGAGATCGCCGGCAGCGCGATGTTGGCGATGGCGACGTCGAGCGATGCCATCGACAGCGCCGTGAAGATCGCCGCGATCGCCCAGGGCCGCTGGCTGGCGGGCAGGCCGTCAGTCGAGCCGTCAACGGCAGGCTTGGTCGCGTGGAGGCGGTTGGACATGGGGACCTTGGGAGACCATCGGTTCGCGGGGCGCGTGCGGACCAGCATGTACACGGGAGCGGGCGGCCGCCCCAGCCGTCACGCACGCATGGGCTTATGCGCGAGGCTGCGAGGCGAGAAGGCCGATACGGGAGGAGATATCCCGTCTCGCTCCGTCATTCCGGGGGCGTTCGCGCGCAAAACGGCGCAGCCGTTTTGAAGCAGCGCGAATGGGCCCGGAATGACGACCGACAGAAGTGGGTGACGAGATGCCCACCAGCGGCGTGCCCCACACCCTGTCTTGCGGGTATGGGTTCCGGGCTCGCGCTGCGCGCGCCCCGGAACGGCGCTAGGAGAGAACGCGCGTCCTCCCTGTCTTTCCGAACGCCTGGCGCATCTGCCGCTCACCGCGGCGCACCATCGGTGGCGGACCTCCGGGCGACGGCGCAGTGCTGACGAGGCAACCTATTTCGTTTACGCTTCCATGCAGACCGGCAAGGCGCGACAGACCAGGGAGTGGAATAGAACATCGATGAGCACAGTCAGAAGCGCTCTGGCCCAGAAGAGTGGCGGCCTGATCCAGGTTCGGTCCGGCGACATGGTCGTCGAAGCCTTGCAAAAGATGCGTGACAACCGCGTCCGGTCGGTGCTGGTCATGGACGACGACGTGCTGGTCGGCATCGTGACCCAGGGCGACTGCGCTATCAAGGTGCTGCTGCCGGGGCTCGATGCGAAGCAGACGCCGGTCGCCCAGGTGATGACGGCCAACCCGGTGACGGTCAGGCCGGACCATCCGCTGGACGGCTGCATGGCCATGATGGCCCAGCGCGGCTTCCGCCACCTGCCCGTGATCGACGCGGGCAAGGTTGTGGGCGTGATCTCGATCGGCGACGTCGTCAAGAACATCATCCGCGACCTGGAGCACAATGTGGACGACCTGATGGGTTACATCCTGAAGGACGGCCCGGGGGGGTGACAGAGGAGGGTGGTGCAATCCGCAGCATGTCTGCTCGTGACCCGAACGAGACAATTCGGGAGCCGACAGAATTGCATGCTCAGGCCGTGGGCTTGGAAAGCGCCTTGCTTTCGAGTGCCGATAGCTGATCCGTATCATAGCGAGCCCGCAACTCCGCGATCGTCGCTGCATCGGCCCCGCCCCGCGCCACTGTCTCGGAGAGCTCCTCAAAATAGCGCTCGTGTCCGGGCGGCGACACGGTCATGAGCACGCGGGCGATTGCGTCGGACGCGTTGGCGATATTGTGCGGCACGCCCGGCGGTAAGAAGAGATAGGTGCCAGGGGTCGCTCGCACGCGTTTGTCGCCGACCTGCCAGTCGCACTCGCCCTCCAGCACGTAAAAAGTTTCTTCCTGCACCCGGTGAACATGCAGGCCGGTAGAGAAGCCGGGCGGGATTGTCCACTCGAACATCGACGTGTGCCGGGTATCTTTGCCGGTGACCAGAAATCCCATGGGCTGGCCGGCGAGTTTGACGAATTTGCCTTCGCCGGGGCTTCGGATGATCGGCTGTCGGTTCATGATGGCTCTCCAATGGGTGTTCAGGGAGCTTGAATCTGCCGGTAGATCATCCCAAGGTCGTGAAGCATCTCCGAAATTGTTACAAAATGTCGCCAAAATGATCGACCGACGCGCGCCAGCAGCCTACAGATTTGGCTCATTTTCCCTCGATGCCGAGACCGGCGCGCTGCTTCGCGACGGTGCACCTAGTTTGCTTGGCCAGCGCGGCACGGCGCTGCTGCGCCTGCTGCTGGAGCGAGCCGCAGTTCCGGTGAGCAAGGACGCGTTGATCGAAGCCGCGTGGCCGGGGCTCGCCGTCGACGATAGCAATCTCACCGTGCAGATTGCAGCGCTTCGCCGCGCACTCGAGCCAGGCGGCGCATGCTGGATCGAGACCCTTCCACGACGCGGCTATCGCTATATTGGCCCACCGGTGACGCGCGTCGAAGCGAACGCCGAGGCCTCTCGACCGGCCGCGCTTCCTAGACCCGAAAAGCCTTCGATTGCCGTGCTGCCGTTCGAGCAATCCGGCGAGGCCGGCTGGTTCGCCGACAGCATCGTCGACGACATCATCACCGGAATGTCGCGCATCAGGTGGCTGTTCGTGATCGCGCGCAACTCGAGTTTCGTTTGGCGCGGTCGCATCGCTGACGTGAAGCAAGTCGGCCATGATCTCGGGGTACGTTATGTCTTGCAGGGTAGCGTGCGCCGCGCCGATGATCGCGTCCGCATCAACGCGCAGCTCGCGGACGCCACAAGTGGTGCACAGATTTGGGCCGAACGCTACGACCGCACCGTGGGCGACCTGTTCGCCCTGCAGGACGAGATCGCGCTCGCTGTCGTCGCCGCCATCGAGCCGAGCCTGCGGCGCGCCGAACTTGACCGTATCCTCCGCAAACGGCCCGACAGTCTGGATGCCTACGAGCTTGTTCTGCGCGCGCAACCCGATGTTGATTCCGGCATGCCCGATCGCGCTCATGTCGCTCTGACGCAGTTGTCGCGCGCGCTTGCTCTCGAACCCACCTATGGCCTCGCTCACGGACTGGCCGCGATGAGTCATCACAACCGCTTTTTGCGCGCCGGGCTGAACGAAGACGACCGCATCGCATCGGTGCGGCATGCGCGCCTTGCAATCGAGCATGGCCGCGACGATGCGCTGGCGCTTACCTTTGCCGGGTTCTCGCTTGGCATGGACGCGCATGATCGCCAGGCCGCCTTTGCGGCCTTCGAAGCCGCACTTGCCTTAAGTCCATCGACCGCGCTTGCCTGGATCCTCGGTAGCGTCGTAGCCGGATGGGCGGGCGACGCTGAGCGTGCGATTGAGTGGAGCGAGCGCGGCATGCGCTTGAGTCCGTTCGATCCCTGGGCATTCGCGGCTTACGACGCCCAGGCGCTCGGTCATTTCAACCGCGGTAGTTACGCCGAGGCGGCCAGCGCCGCCTACAAGGCCAACCTCGCCAATCCCGGTCATAGCATCACCTGGGTGCAACTCGCCGCTTCGCTTTCCGCGCTCGGACGTATGGAAGAGGCGAGGGCCGCGGCAGCTTGCGTGCTGGAATTGCAGCCTGGCTTTCGCATCAGCGGACAATTCGCCGGCGTAGATTGCGCGCCTGAATTGGCATCGAAACTAGGCAAGTCCCTTCGCGCATCTGGATTGCCCGAATGATCCGTCGACGCGCAAACACATCGGTTATTGTGAAGGGTTTCGGATGCCGGCCGCATGATTGACGGTGCGGCACATTCGGGCGGCCGGCGTCCGAAAGCCTCCAAAGGGGGAAACCGCGGGTAAGGGAACGCAGAAGGGAGCGGCAATATCGGGCCGCCCGCAACGTCCGCTTTCCGGGTTTAACCGGAAGTATGCCGTCAGACTTCTGGATGGCCGCTTTCGGCCCAAGCGGAATGAGCTGCCGCTTGGCTCAGGGACTGAAGAGTTTCGCTATCAACATGCGGGTCCAGATAACGAAGAAGCCGCCGGAGAGACATGCGAGATAGATGATCATCTGTCGGTCGTCCGGCGTTCCAAACGGAAGGCAGGCCAGACTTCCGGCGCAGATGAGGCCGAAGAAGATGCACAGCGCGGCCTGCGCCCTCAAGGACATCGTCTTCGACTGCTGGCGGTGCATGCCACTCAACGTCATGCGCTCTGCCCCGGGTGGAAGCCCCGCAATAAGCGACTTGATCATCAGGTATTCGACAAGATGCGCGACCATCACGTAGACGATCAGAGCAATCACCGCTGTTCCGACGAGCGTGGTACCCGGTATGAAATGCGGAGAACTGAAAATCACCGTGGCCAAAGGAACGGCTAGAGGTAAGCGGAGATAGCGGCTCAGCCGAATGCGGTCGGCGAGCGCGGCCCTTTGTGAGTCAGTCACCAAGTAGGTGGGACGCGGACCAAACGTCAGCCATGGTCTGGGAGCGCCAAACACCCAGCCCTCTGCAGTCGATTTGAAGTACTGCCCTTCAACACCGAGTGGCAAAACTCGAAAGCTACGTGACATCCGCTTCTCTTGGAATCCGGAAGGTTCAACGCCCACGGCGCGTCCAGCCCTGAAAACGCCTAGGTTGCAAGTGCCGGATGCGTCAATTGGAAATTTGCCACATGATTGAATTTCGATGAAGCAGACTCAGTGTGTCCCGGCGGGCCCGGGGAGGAAACCGCGCGGGCAACTCTCCGATTGCTTCACAGCGATGCGACGAGTGCGAGGGCGATGGCGATCAGTGTTCCGACCATGAGTGTCGTTTCGGCCGCTCGGCTGGGAGGGAGCGACTGATTATCGCGCAGGCCGTATCGGAACATCAGGAGGACGCTTATGACCTGTGTCAGGACGAACACGACGATGGCAGCAGTGAATGCCCACATTGGTCAAGGCGATCCTGTTCGCATGACCGGCTCTCGCTTCGCGTCTTGACTTGAACGGCCGTTTCCAGTCCCGACTCGCGTTGGGCAGGGAAGCATGGCCACTCGCGAAACACCGTCGCCGACGGAGACTGGGCCCGGGCACCAAGGCCGCTCCGCCCTGACTATCGCCGCGGCAAAGTCTTCGCGGCGCGAGGAGCTGGTCGGTCATTCTGCCCCTCCCATTCATCCTGCCACATCATGTGCTGCGTCCGCGAGACGGCCGCGGAGCAATAGCCTCGCTCCTTCTTGTCCGCGTCCTCCCAGAACCAGTGCATGCAGCCCGCTGCGATACAAAAATCTCCGCGATAACGCATCTCGCGCGCATACCAGGGGAAGAACTTCCACAGGAAGCGCCATCTCGCCCAGTCCCGGTACGTCCATCGCCCGCGTTTGTCGATCTGCATGACGCACATACGCATCCGTGCTTCGCCCGGTGGCAACATTCCGCGCATGTCGAAACCTCCCATTCCGCCCGGCCGCACCGGTCGGGCAGCTGTGGCGAATAGGTCAATTCTTTGGTGAATGTTTGACGGCTAACTCCGCATCGGATGAGATCGCGCGTGTCCAGTTTCGCTCGGCGATTTTGGCCGACAGAACTGCGCGACCAGATCAGGCCTTCATGGTGTCGCAAACGGCCGATTCCAAACAGCACGCGGGACTGATCGCTGCCGAACCAGCCGCCAGAGAATTCTCCATCCCGCGTGCGCGCAGGGTTGCCCGGCTCGTGCAGGAGCCGGCCATGCTTGCCGAGGAGCCCGGCGCGATCCTAGGCCTTGTGATGGACGGTTTGCAGGCCATAGACCGGCGTCGGGATGCCCTCGTAGCGCGCCTTCAACTGAAGCGACAGGAATTGCGAGTAGTGGCGCGACTGGTGCAGATTGCCGCCGTGGAACCACAGCGCTTCCTGCTGCGTCGGCTTCCACATGTTGCGCTGTTCGCCCTCCCATGGGCCGGGGTCCTTGGTCGTATTGGAGCCGAGTCCCCAGACCTTGCCGACCTTGTCTGCCATGTCCCGGCTGATGAGATCGGCGACGAAGCCATTCATCGAGCTGTAGCCGGTGGCGTAGACGATCACATCGGCCGGCAGCTCCTTGCCGTTGTCGAGCTTGACGCCATGGGGCGTGATTTCCTCGACCTGGCCGGCGACCAGCTTGATCTTGCCGTCGATGATGAGCTGCGAGGCGCCGACATCGATGTAGTAGCCGGAGCCGCGGCGCAGGTACTTCATGAACAGCCCGGACTCGTCGTCGCCGAAATCGACCCGGAAGCCGGCCTTCTCCAGCCCCGCGTAGAAGTCGGCGTCGTCCTTGCGGATCTTGTCGTAGACCGGCTTCTGAAACTGATTGAGGATCCTGTAGGGCAGCGAGGCGAAGATCAGGTCGGCCTTCGCCGTCGTCATGCCGCTGCGGACCGCGCGCTCGGAATACAGATCGCCGAGGGATTCCATCAGCGAATCCGAGCGCACGATATGGGTGGACGAGCGCTGCACCATGGTGACGTCGACGCCCGCCTCGTACAGCGCGGCGCAGATGTCATGCGCGGAATTGTTCGAGCCGATCACCACCACCTTCTTGCCCTTGTAGCGGTCGGGACCGGGATGGCGCGAGGAATGATGCTGCTCACCCTCGAAGCTGTCCATGCCCTTGAACTGCGGCATGTTCGGCTTGGCCGACATGCCCGTCGCAAAGACGAGATGCTTCGGCCTGAGCGTGATCTCCTTGCCGTCGCGCTCGACGACGACGGTCCATTCCTTCTTGGCGTCGTCCCATGCGGCGTGCTTGGCCGTGGTGCTGGTCCAGTAGTTCAGCTCCATGACCTTGGTGTACATCTCCAGCCAGTCGCCGATCTTGTCCTTGGGCGCGAACACCGGCCAGTTCTTCGGGAAGTCGATGTAGGGCAGGTGATCGTACCAGACCGGGTCGTGCAGGCAGAGCGACTTGTAGCGGTTGCGCCAGGAATCGCCGGCGCGGGCATTCTTCTCGATGATGATGGTGGGCACGCCGAGTTGACGCAGCCGCGCGCCGAGCGCGATCCCGCCCTGGCCGCCGCCGATGACGACCACGTAGGGCTGGGTCTTGAAGCCGAGCTGCTCGGTTTCCTCGTCGCGCAATTCCTTCCAGGTCTTGGCGCCGGGATTGACGCCATGCCGGGCGCCGAGCGGACGGGTGAAGCCGGCCTTCTCCTCATGACCTTTCAGTTCGACCATCGTCGTCAACAGCGTCCAGATCTGGCCGTTCTGGAGGCGGATCAGGCCGTATCCGCGCGCGACCTCGGTCTCAAACGAGATCCAGGACTCGGTCACCCCATCGGCCTCGGTCGGTGTCTCGCCGTCGGCAATTTTCCAATCGCGCGGCTTCACCTGCGCCAGGCAGGCGCCGAGCATGTCGCGAACCTGGTCGCGGCCTTCCATCGTCTTGATGTTCCAGGTGAATGCGACGAGGTCGCGCCAATAGCATTCAGCAGCGAACAGGCTCGCGGCGGCGTCGAGATCTCGCGCAACAAGCGTGGCTTCGAACTTGTCGAGAAAAGCCTGCACGCGTGCGGCAAGCGTGGTGTCGAGCATGATGTCCTCCCCATTCGTTCTCGATTGCTCTGCGAGTTTGGCGCAAGCTTATCTCAACCATGGAGCGAATCCAGACTCGTGCCGTTCAATTTCTGCGTTTTTGGTCCTGCTCGGCGTTGCTCATCACGATCCTGCGCCACGCACCCACGAGGCGGTCATAGTTGTCATTGCTGCGGTGCATGAGCCGGATGGGTGCAGCAAGTCGCTAGCTGTCCGGTCAGCCGAAAAAAGGTCGGTGTCGCATCAGAGCAGCGCGCGATCCATGCGGTCGATGAAATCATGCCGGCTCTGACCGACTCGGACGTGAGCGTCTCCAAACCAACCGTCGAGCCGGTGGCAGCGCTACGCGCCGCCCGGCCGTGCCAGCCGCTCGATGGTCTGGTTGTGCCGTGTCAGCAGCTCGCAAGCGTGCCCGATCTGCCGTTCGCGCAGCGCCTGCAGGATCTGGCGATGATCGCCGTTGCTGCGCGGGCGCCAGCCGGCGGTGCGGGCCATCGCGAGCACGAGGCGTGAATTGGCGAGGCGCAGTCCGTCCAGGCTCGCGAGCAGGCGCGGCATCGCGCAAGGAGCGACGAGCGCGCGATGGAAGGCGCGGTTGGCGGTCTCGAATTCCGAAATCGTTTCGGCGTTGTCGCCCTCGATCAGCGCGAGCTCGATCGCGGCAAGATGCGCCGGCGTGTAGCGCGGCGCGGCGTTGCGCAGCGCCACGACTTCGAGCGCAGCCCGCATCTCGACGATCTCCTTGGTCGCCTTCGCGTCGAGCGGCGCCACCCGCACGCCGCGCCTCGGCGTTGCGACCACCAGATAGAGCGCCTCGAGCTGCCGGAACGCCTCGCGCACCGGCACGTGGCTGGACTTGAACTCGCGCGCGATGTGGTCCTGCCGCAGCGGCGCGTCGGCCGGCAGCGCGCCGCTGACGATGCGCTCGGTGATGGCTTCGGCGATGCGGTGGGCTGTGGTGAGACTCTCGTCCGGCATGATGGTAGATTATCTATTGAAAAAGCGCATGCTGGAATAGCAGTGGTATTCTAAGGTCCAGTGATAGCGAATTTTCATAGATAATTTCTATGATAATCTATAACTTTGGGGGTGGTATGGATCGTGTGAGCAGCCTGTCGTCGTCGGATCTGACAGTGCAGGGCGCCCCGCTTCGCCATGACTGGACGCGCGAGGAGGCCGAGGTGCTCTACGCACTGCCGTTCCCCGACCTGATGTTTCTCGCTCAGGCCACGCATCGCCGTCACTTCGATCCGACGCGGCTGGAGACCGCGAGTCTGCTCAGCATCAAGACGGGTGGCTGTCCGGAGGAT
This sequence comes from Bradyrhizobium sp. ORS 278, assembly GCF_000026145.1. Taxonomy (NCBI): domain Bacteria; kingdom Pseudomonadati; phylum Pseudomonadota; class Alphaproteobacteria; order Hyphomicrobiales; family Nitrobacteraceae; genus Bradyrhizobium; species Bradyrhizobium sp. ORS 278. Next base: position 2,581,596 of record NC_009445.1, read on the forward strand.
TGCGGCTACTGCTCGCAGAGCGCGCACTACGACACCGGTCTCAAGGCGACGAAGCTGATGGACCAGGACGCGGTCGTCGCGACGGCGCGGCGTGCCAAAGAGGCCGGCGCCGATCGGTTCTGCATGGCCGCCGCCTGGCGCAATCCGAAAGACCGTGATCTCGACCAGGTCTGCGACATGGTCAGTGCGGTGAAGGATCTTGGGATGGAGACCTGCGTCACGCTGGGGATGCTGACGCCGCCACAGGCGGCGCGGCTCAAGCAGGCCGGGCTCGACTACTACAACCACAATGTCGATACCTCGCCCGAGTTCTACGATCGCATCATCACCACGCGCACCATGCAGGATCGCATCGATACGCTGGCGAATGTCCGCGAGGCCGGCATCAAGGTGTGCTGCGGCGGCATCATCGGCATGGGCGAGGAGGTCGACGACCGGCTCGGCATGCTGGTGCTGCTGGCCAATCTCGATGCGCATCCGGACAGCGTGCCGATCAACATGTGGAACGAGGTCAAGGGCGTGCCTGTCAACGACACGGCGGAGCGGCCTGACGGAATCGCGCTGGCGCGGCTGATCGCGGTCGCGCGCATCATGATGCCCCGCAGCGTGGTGCGGCTGTCGGCCGGACGGCAATATATGAGCGACGAGCTGCAGAGCCTGTGCCTGCTCGCCGGCGCCAACTCGATCTTCATCGGCGACGTGCTGCTGACGACAGCCAATCCGCAGGCGGAGCGCGATGCCGATCTGCTCACGCGGCTCGGCATGACATCGTCATTGTCGGCGCGCTCGGTTGCAGCGGTCGACGAGAACGTGTCCGCGAACGCCTGATCCTTCAAATGGCACCGTCACGGCCGGGCTTGCCTCCTGCGGCGCATCCTTTCCGCGCTGCGCAATTTGCGCTCCGAAAATCCCCGCATTAGCATCGCATGCGTGAAGTTCGGTGCGGGGAGGAAGCAGCCAATGAGCGGACCGGTCAGCGGCAAAGGTGCCAAGGAGCCTAAAGATGCCAGCGTGGCCGTGAGCGCCGCGCAGCAGGACATGCTCGCGGCACTGCCGTTCGATGACACGACCGATTTCGACGATGCCGCGCGCGGCTTCCTCGGCACGATCGATCAGGCCAAGGTGACGACGTCGCAAGGCCGCAGCGTCTGGAGTCTCGAACCCTACGCTTTCCTGGAGGCGGAGGAGGCGCCGCCGACCGTCAATCCGAGCCTGTGGCGGCAGGCGAAGCTGAACATGCATCACGGCCTGTTCGAGGTCGTCCCCGGCGTCTACCAGGTGCGCGGGCTCGACATCGCCAACATGACGCTGATCGAGGGCGATACCGGCGTGATCGTCGTGGATACGCTGACCTCCATCGAGGGCGCGCGTGCCGCGCTCGAGCTCTATCATCAGCACCGCGGCACCAGGCCGGTGACGGCGGTGATGTTCACGCATACCCACACCGATCATTGGGGCGGCGCGCGCGGCGTCGTCGATGAGGACGCGGTGACCGGCGGCCGCGTGCCGCTGATCGCGCCGAACCTGTTCATAGAGCATGCGGTGTCCGAGAACATCATCGCAGGGCCCGCGATGCTGCGCCGGGCGCAGTATCAGTTCGGGCCGCTGCTGGCGAAAGGGCCGAAGGGCCACGTCGATTGCGGTCTCGGCAAGACAATGGCTGCGGGAAGCGTCGCGCTGCTGCGGCCGACCGACCTGATCATGGCAACCGGCGACACCCGGACCATCGACGGCGTGACCTTCGAATTCCAGATGGCGCCGAACAGCGAGGCGCCGGCCGAGATGCATTTCTATGTGCCGCGCTACAGGCTGTTGAACCTCGCCGAGAACTGCACGCATAATTTCCACAATCTGCTGCCGTTCCGCGGCGCCGATGTGCGCGATGCGCTGGCCTGGTCGAAATATCTCGGCGAGGCGCTGCAATTGTGGGGCGGCAAGGCGGAGGTGATGTGCGGCCAGCATCACTGGCCGGCGTGGGGCGCGAGTCGCGTCGACAGCATGATCCGCGAGCAGCGCGACCTCTACAAGTTCGCGCACGATCAGACCTTGCGGCTGATGAATCATGGCCTGACCGCCAGCGAGATCGCCGAGCAGATCAGGCTGCCGAAGAGCCTCGAAGGTGCCTGGCATGCGCGCGGCTATTACGGACATATCCGGCACAATGTGAAGGCGATCTATCAGAAATATCTCGGCTGGTACGACGCCAATCCGGTCAATCTCGATCCGCTGCCGCCGGTCGAGGCCGGACGCAAATATGTCGAGTACATGGGGGGCGCGGAGGCGTTGCTGGCGCGGGCGCGCGCGGATTTCGCCAGGGGCGAGCTCCGCTTCGTCGCGCAGGCCGTCGGTCACCTCGTGTTCGCCGAGCCCGACAATGTCGAGGCTCGTATGTTGCTCGCCGATACGCTGGAGCAACTCGGCTACGCCGCGGAGAGTGCGACCTGGCGCAACGCCTATCTGTTCGGCGCGCAGGAGCTTCGCCACGGCATGCCGGAGGTTCCGGCGCGCCCGGGCATGCCGCGCGAGACCTTGGCGGCGCTGCGCACCGAGCAGTTGTGGGACGTGCTCGGCGTCCGCCTGAACGGGCCGAAAGCGGAGGGCAAGCATATCGTGCTGAACTGGACCTTCACCGACACCGGCGAGCGCTTCGTGCTGACGCTACAGAACTGTGCGCTCACCTACGCGGTCGGCGTTCAGGCCTCCACGGCCGACGCCGGCTTCACCCTGGCGCGCGCGACACTCGACGAGATCATCGCCAAGGCAACGACCTTTCCGGAGGCCGTCGCCGCCGGAAAGATCAGCTTTGCCGGCAACCCGATGCGGCTCGCCGAGCTGATGTCGTTGATGGACGAATTCCCGCGCATGTTCGAGATCGTCGAGCCGAAACGCGCCAGGATGACGTAGGTACGCAAGCGCAGCTCCTGGCGGAAAGGGTTGATCCTTCGTAAAGACGATCTCCCGAGTCTCGGGACGCGGGGGACAATGTCGTTAAAGTTTGAATCTTCCGTCGTGCCGTAATTTTACCGGCCGTGGTGCAGCATGGCGCAATGTTTGGAGCTCGCGCCATGCTGTCATCTTGGATAGGAACGGACCTTCCGCCAGTTTCCGACGCAGTTCGTGTTGAAGTACTCAAAACGCTACACAGCTCGCTATTGCCGTTCGTGCTGATGGCGGTGTCCCTCACCATCGCCAGCGGGATCATTGCGTGGCATATGGGTGATGTCGTCACGGGCATGCTGGGTGTTCTCGGCGTGATCTTGACCCTGCTGCGGATCCGCGGCGTGCTGTCCTTCCGGCGGCGCATGGCCGGGGAGCGGCCTCCGGCTACGGATGAGATCCTGCGGCTTCGCCGCCCGTGTGCGATCGCCACCCTCAGCGTCTCGCTGGTGGTCGGCCTGCTGGCCGCGCGCAGTCTGCAGCTTGGCGATCCGACGTGTACGACCTTCGCGCTCAGCTTCGGCTTCGGGTTCGGCGCCGGCCTCATCGCGCGACTGACGCTATTGCCACAGCTCGCAATTGCTGCCTTGAGCGTTCTGGGTCTTCCGCCCATCGCCGTGGCCCTGATGCAGTCAGACCTCCCGCATCTCGGGCTTGCTATGATGATGATCATCTTCCTCTTCGCCGCCTTTGAGCTGCTGCGGCTGAGCTTCAGGTCGTCGATGAGCCAGATCCATCTCCGGGAGCAGTTCGAGCGGCTGTCTCGCATCGATCCAATGACGGGAGTCCACAACCGCACGGCGCTGGCGACCGATCTTCCGGCCCTGATCGCGGACGGCAACAGCCAGATGATCGCGATCTACGCCATCGATCTCGATCACTTCAAGGCGGCCAACGACCGGTTCGGCCACCCCGTCGGCGATGCACTGCTCAAGCAGGTCGCTTCGCGGCTGACCTCGCTGCTGGACTCCGGCGGTCTTATCGTCAGGATGGGAGGCGACGAGTTTATCCTCGCGGACAACTCGCTTCGCTCACGAGCGGCGGCGCGGTCATTGGCGGAGCGCATCGTGGACGTCGTTGCGGCGCCCTATTACATCGACGGGCATGAGGTGGTGATTGGCGTCAGCGTCGGCGCGGCGCTGTCGGATGGCCACGTTAGCAGCGCCGAGGCGCTGCTGTCGCAGGCCGACCGCGCGCTGTATCAGGCGAAAGCTGCCCGGGGCGGGTTCGTCCTCGCGGATGCTCCCGGAATGGACAAGTCGCACCGCATCACGCAGCGCTCCGGTCGAGGGAATGCGGAGACGACGATGTCTGCTGCGTCCGCAGCGTGAGCTTGCGGGTAAGACGGCGGATGTCGGGATTTGATGCCGTCGGACGCGAGGGCTGGATCGTGGCGAGTCAGCCCTCGCGAGGACGCGACGTCGTCTACTCCGCGCTGCTGACCAGCCGGATGCGCGGCTCGGCCTTCTCGATCAGCCGACGATAGGCGGCGAGATAGTCGAGCGCCATGCGGCGTGCCGTGAATCGCTGCTCGAACCGCTCGCGGACGCGGGCGCGGCTGAGATCATGCAGCCGGTTGACGGCAGCGACCGCGCTGAGCTCGTCCTCGACGATGAAGCCGGTGACGCCGTCGTCGATCACCTCCGGAACCGAGCCGCGATTGTAGGCGATCACGGGTGTGCCGCAGGCCATGGATTCGATCATCACGAGGCCGAACGGCTCCGGCCAGTCGATCGGCAACAGCAGGCCGAGCGCGCCGGAGAGGAACTCCGGTTTCTCGTGGTCGCCGATCTCGCCGATGAACTCGACGAGCGGGTTGTCGTTGATCAGCGGATGAATCAGCTGATCGTAATAGTCCTGATCCGCGCGGTCGACCTTGGCCGCGATCTTCAGCGGAATGCCACAGCGCATCGCGATCTTGATGGCGCGGTCGACACCTTTTTCAGGCGCGATGCGCCCGAGCACGGCGAGATAGCTCGGCGTCGAAGGCCGGGGCATGAGCAGCTTTTCGGGGAGGCCGTGCAGCACGGTGCGCACCCAGTTCGCGTTCGGCACCGGGCGGCGCTGTGCATCGGAGATCGACACGACCGGAACATCCTTGAACATCGAGAAGACAGGCTGATGCTCAGGGAGATCGAGCCGGCCGTGCAGCGTGGTGAGGAACGGTGTCGGCTGGCGGTGGAACAACGAGAACGGATAGTAGTCGAGGTGGAAGTGGAGAATGTCGAACTCCTCGTCGTCACAACGCTGCCGGACATTCTCCAGCATGACCATGTGCAGCGCGTTGGGATCGCGCACCGAGCCGTCGAGGCGCAGTGCCTTCGGCCAGGTCGGACAGAGTGTTGCCGAGGTCTGCGAATCGCCGCTGGCGAACAGGGTCACGTCGTGTCCGAGGGCAACGAGCTCTTCGGTCAACCAATGAACGACGCGCTCAGTGCCGCCGTAGAGCTTCGGAGGCACGGCCTCCGTCAATGGAGCAACCTGCGCAATGCGCATCTCACCGTCTCCTCTTCGTGATCATGGATGAAGCCCCCGATGGCACCGGCACTGCCACAGCGGGAACGTTGTGGAGTCGGTGAAGTTCCGCGGTGTCGATCACTCTTTCTTCGACACAACGTGTTCCGCCTCACCTCATTGATGCCATCCGAGGCGGTCAACGCTCGCAGTGCGCCATCATGCAAAAGCGGCAGAGCGGATGTGCTGCTGCACAGCGGAACTGATGAAACCACGCCTCGTTCATCTCGCCGCAACGGGTGTCGCCAAACAGTCGCGGGGATAATTATGGATCAACTATCAGGCTATGCGCACCGGCCGTTTCCCTTCGTCATGCGTTATCTGCGCAGGCGTCCGGCAGCTCACCTCGTTATCCTGACGTCCGTTCTGGGTGCAGTTGCCTGTTCAGTAGGCACTCAGTACGGCGTGAAGTTCCTCGTGGACAGCCTGTCTGCCGGACCGCGCGTCAACGGCAATGTGTGGGCCGCATTCGTGCTGCTGATGACGTTGATTGCAACCGACAACATTCTGTGGCGCGTCGCCAGCTGGATCGCGAGCTTCACTTTCGTCAGCGTCACCGGCGATCTGCGTCGCGACATCTTTCGCCATCTCACCGGCCATTCGCCGAGCTATTTCGGCGATCGGCTGCCAGGAATGTTGTCGAGCCGCATCACCGCGACGTCGAACGCGGTTTTCACGGTGGAGAACATGTTTGTCTGGAACGTGCTGCCGCCCTGCATGGCCACGGTGGCCGCGATCTGTCTGATTGGAACCGTGAGCGGCCCGATGGCGATCGGCCTGCTATTCATCGCGGCAATGATGGTGCTGGCGATGTTCCGTCTTGCGGCGGCGGGCAAGCCGCTGCACGATGATTTCGCCGACAAGGCGGCGATGGTCGATGGCGAGATGGTCGACGTGATCTCGAACATGCCCCTGGTGCGCGCGTTCTGCGGCCTGCGTCATGAGCACGACCGGTTCGACGCGACCGTGAACAAGGAACTGGAAGCGCGCGGACGCAGCCTGCGCTATCTCGAGAAGCTGCGCATCCTGCATGCGACGGTGACGATCGTGCTGACGGTGGCGCTGATGGCCTGGGCAATCTCGCTCTGGCAGCGCGGCGGGGCGACCACCGGCGACGTCGTGCTGGTCTGCACCCTCGGCCTCAGCATTCTCAACGCCACGCGCGACCTCGCGGTGGCGCTGGTCGACGTGACCCAGCACGTCGCGCGCATGAGCGAGGCGATCGCCACGCTGCTGCAGCCGCACGAGCTGCGCGATCATCCCGAGGCCGAGCCGCTGGTCAAGAGCGGTGCCGCGATCGCCTTCGACAACATCACTTTCCATTATCCCGGCGGCCACAAGCTGTTCGAGAACTTCTCGCTGCGGCTGCAGCCCGAGCAGCGCGTCGGCCTCGTCGGCCAGTCCGGCGGCGGCAAGTCGAGTCTGTTCACCTTGCTGCAGCGGTTCTACGATCCGCAAGCCGGCCGCATCACGATCGACGGCCAGGACATCGCCAAGGTCACCCAGCAGAGCCTGCGCGAGGCGATCTCGGTGGTTCCGCAGGACATCTCGCTGTTCCACCGCTCCATTCTGGAGAACATCCGCTACGGCCGGCCGAGCGCGACCGATGACGAGGTGCTCCGCGCGGCGATTGCGGCGCGCTGCGATTTCGTCGAGACGCTGCCGGAGGGACTGCATACGATGGTCGGCGATCGCGGCGTGAAGCTCTCCGGTGGCCAGCGCCAGCGAATCGCGATCGCCCGGGCCTTCCTGAAGGACGCGCCGATCCTTCTGCTCGACGAGGCGACGGCCGCGCTGGACAGCGAATCCGAGGAGGCGATCCGCGAGGCGCTGAGCCGGCTGATGCGCGGGCGCACCGTGATCGCCATCGCGCATCGGCTCGCGACTTTGCGCAATTTTGATCGGGTGGTCGTGCTGAGATCGGGCAGGATCATCGAGGACGGCGCGCCCGACCGGCTCATGCAGGGTGAGGGGCCTTATCGCGAGCTCGTCACGCAGGAGATGAACCGACTCGCCAAATTCGCGGCGTGAGCCGTATCGAGTGCTGATCGCGCGTCCGCGGCGCCCGGGTCGGCGCCAACTCGCACGAGGTCCATCATGTCGGCCGAACTCGCAACCACACGGGCATCCATGGCAGGCACTGACGCGCCGGCTGAGCAGCCCTTCTACATTCCCATGACCGGGCCCGCGGCGCGGCCGCGCCGCTCGCTCAAGCACGACGACACTTTCATCGTGCTCGACGGCCATGGCGATATCGGCGCCTCGGCCGGCGGTCCGGACGGCCTGTTCAATGCCGATACGCGCTATCTGGCGCGGCTCGAACTGACGCTTGCCGAGGTACAGCCGCTGTTGCTCGGATCGAGCCTGCGCGACGACAATTCCGGTCTGACCATCGATCTGACCAATCCGGACATCTATCATCAGGGCCGGCTCGTGCTGCCGAAGGACATGCTGCACATCGTGCGCACGATCTTTCTGTGGCGGGGCACCTTCTATCAGCGCATTGGGGTCCAGAACCACGGCGATCGCCGCGCAAGCTTCGATCTGAAGCTGACGTTCGACAATGACTTTGCCGACCTGTTCGAGGTCCGTGGCTCCGTGCGCAAGCGGCGCGGCACCGGCTCGGCTCGCCTGATGGGGCCGTCCGACGTGATGCTCGACTATCGCGGGCTTGACAATGTGACGCGCACGACGGCGCTGCATTTCGACCCGCGGCCGGTGCGGCTGGCGGTCGATGTCGCCAGCTACCACTTCGACCTGGAGCCGCAGCAATCGACATCGCTGTTCATCGCAGTGACCTGCAACGCCGCGGCCGGGCAGCAGCCGGGCCGGTTCTTCCGCAGCCTGCTCGCGCATCGCCGCGAGATGCGCCGCTGCACCCACGGTGCGACCACGATCGAGACTTCCAACGACATCCTCAACGAGGTGCTGTGCCAGGCGGCCGCCGATCTGAATATCCTGATGACCGACACTCCGGAGGGGCGTTATCCCTATGCGGGCATTCCCTGGTACTCGACGACGTTCGGCCGCGACGGACTGATCACGGCGATGCAGATGCTGTGGGTCGATCCGCGAATCGCGCGCGGCGTATTGCGCAGGCTCGCGCGCCATCAGGCCAGGGAAGCGGATCCGCTCGCGGATGCCGAGCCGGGCAAGATCCTGCACGAGATGCGCGGCGGCGAGATGGCGGCGCTGCGCGAGGTGCCGTTCGCCTGCTACTATGGGAGCGTCGATTCCACGCCGTTGTTCGTTTTGCTGGCCGGCCTCTATGTCGAGCGCACCGGCGATCTCGACACCTTGAAGGAGCTGTGGCCGGCGATCGAACTGGCGCTGAGCTGGATCGACGGGCCAGGAGACCCCGACCGTGACGGCTTCGTCGAATATCAGCGGGCCTCGGAGCAGGGGCTCGCCAACCAGGGCTGGAAGGATTCCTACGACGCGGTGTTCCATGCCGACGGCCAACTGGCCGAAGGCAATATCGCGCTCGCCGAGGTGCAGGGCTACGTGTTCGCCGGCAAGCAACTCGCCGCGCGCTGTGCGCGACGGCTCGGCAAGGCGGATTTGGCCGATCGCCTGGACGCCGAAGCCGCTGCTCTTGCCAAGCGGTTCGAGGACGCCTTCTGGTGCGAGGAGCTGACCACCTATGCGCTCGCGCTCGACGGCAACAAGCAGCCGTGCCGTGTGCGCACGTCCAATGCGGGCCAGCTGTTGTTCAGCGGCATGGTGCGCGAGGATCGCGCTCGCAAGGTCGCCGCCGACCTGCTGCGGCCGCATTTCTTCTCCGGCTGGGGCATCCGCACCGTGGCGCTCGGTGAGGCGCGCTACAATCCGATGTCCTATCACGACGGATCGATATGGCCGCACGACAACGCGCTGATCACGCTCGGCCTGTCGCGCTACGGCCTGAAACATGCGGTCGAGGAGGTGTTCAAGGGCCTGTTCGAGGCGGCGGCCTACATGGATCTGCGCCGGCTGCCCGAATTGTTCTGCGGCTTCCGACGAGAGAAGCATCGCGGGCCGACGCTCTATCCCGTGGCCTGCGCGCCGCAGGCCTGGGCCAGCGCGACGCCGTTCACGCTGCTCGAAGCGGCGCTCGGGCTGGAGTTCGATGCCGCGCGCGGCGAGATCCGGCTGCGCAATCCGCGGCTGCCGGCGTTCCTCGATTGGGTCGTGCTGCGCGATCTTCGGCTCGGTCATTCGACGATCGATCTGCGGCTGCGCCGCCACGGCGAGGACGTCTCGATGGAGGTGCTGCGGCGGCGCGGCCAGATTCAGGTCTCGCTGGTGCTGGCGCAATGAGAAACGCGAATCATCGTCGGCGAGCTCCCGGTAAAGCGTTCGGCTTCGTCGCTCTCTCGCTGATCGCGCTGCAGGTTGCCGGCGCCGATGCGCAGCAGGCCTCACCGATCCCCGCGACGAAAGAGACGCCAGCTCCGGCCAAGGAGCCGGCACCGCCGCCCTCGGTCACCATTCTCGGCGCGCGGGATGCACATGGCGTGCTCGGTCGTGACGTGCGCAGCTCGACCGGGGAGGACATGGGCCACATCGTCGACGTCATCGTCGATCTCACCGGCACGGTGCGCGCGGCGGTGATCGATTTCGGCGGCTTTCTCGGCGTCGGCAGCCGCAAGATCGTGGTCGACTGGACCGCGCTCGACTTCAAGCACATCGCCGACAAGAGCGACCAGGTCACGCTCGACCTCACCAAGGAGCAGGTGAAGGCGGCGCCCGAGTACAAGGAGGACAAGCCTGTCGTCGTGCTCGGTGCGGCCGGCAAGCTGTCGCCCTGGGATTTCGATCATTGAGTTGATGCGTGAGACGACAGGTCCGCATGCATCTGCGCGGCGGATCATTGCGGAGCACTTTGTCTTGCAAGCCCTGAATTGAAACGTTGAGAGCCATGCCGATCGCACGGCCGTCCAGATCACCTGACCGGGAGCCCGCGCCGGAGCGCGCGGCGGAGACGGACGCGCGCCCGGACGTGCAGCAGCATCCGGGCCCCGCCGCGAAGCCGTTGCCGTCGCGGCAGAGCCTGCGCGGGCTCGACTGGTTCATCTTCTTCCTTGCCGACGTCCAGACCGGCTTCGGCCCGTTCATCGCGGTGTACCTCACGACGCAGAAATGGACCCAGGCCCAGATCGGCCTGGTGCTGTCGATCGGCGGCATCGTCGGGCTGATCGGACAGATGCCTGGCGGCGCGATCATCGATGCGGCGAAATCGGAGCGGCGCGTGGCGGGATTCGCCGTGGCTGCCATCGGCTGCTGCGCGCTGGCCTATGCGGTGTGGCCGATCTTTCCAGTCGTGGCCGGCGCCGCAACCTTGCATGCGGCGGCGAGCTGCGTGCTCGGACCCGCGATCGCCGCGATCAGCCTCGGTCTCGTCGGCCCGCTTGGCATGGCCGAGCGTCTCGGCCGCAATGCGCGCTTCGCCTCGCTCGGCAATGGCGTCGCGGCGGCGATCATGGGGACGTGCGGCTATCTGCTGTCCAGCCGCGCGGTTTTTCTTGTCACCTTCATCCTCGCATTCCCGACCTTGATCGCACTGTCGCGGATCCGCGAGCACGAGATCGACGTCGCCCGGGCCCATGGTCACGCCGTCCAGGAGGACAGAGAGGTCGCGCGGCTGTCGAATCTGCTCGGCCTGTTGCGTCAGCGTGCGCTGCTCGTGTTCGCGCTCGGCGTGTTCCTGCTGCAGCTCGCCAATGCGGCGATGCTGCCGCTGATGGCTGGCGTGGTCACGACGAAATCGAGCGAGTGGGCGCCGATGCTGATCGCGTTCTGCATCGTGGTGCCGCAAGCGATCGTCGCGCTGACCTCGCCGTCAGTCGGCGCGGTGGCGCAACAATGGGGTAGGCGGCCGCTGCTGATGCTGGGATTTGCGGCGCTCACGATCCGTGGCGCGTTATTTGCCGTCGTTCACGATCCCTACGTGCTGGTCGCGGTGCAGATCTTCGACGGCGTCACCGCTGCAGTATTCGCCGTGATGATTCCACTGACGGTGGCCGATGTCGCATTTGGCAGCGGCCACTTCAATCTGGCGCAAGGCATCGTCGGCACCGCGTCGGGCGTCGGTGGCTCATTATCCACCGTGGTCGCCGGCTTTGCGAGTGACCGGTTTGGCAGCGCCACCGCCTTCATGGGTCTGTCAGGCGTGGCTCTGACAGGTCTTGTGTTGATCGCGCTGCTGATGCCGGAAACGGGGCAGCGCGTGCGGAGAGGCTGAGAGCGATCGCGCTCAGGCGTCCATGCTGCGCAGGCGCTGACGGTTGCGCAGCACGATCTGACGGGCACCGGAGAACCCGAGAATGCCCTGGCTCTGCAGCTGCGACAGCGCACGGGAGACGGTCTCCAGCGTCAGGCCCAGGTAGTCGCCGATATCCCGGCGGCACATCGGCAGCGCCATCATGCCGGCCACGGCAAGGCGGCGGTCCATCTCGAGCAGGAAGGTCGCGACGCGCTCCATCGCGGTCTTGCGGCCCAGCAGCAGCATGTGGTCCTCGGCGTGACGCAGGTCGTGCGCCGTCATGGTCCAGAGCTTGCGGGCGACGGCGACGTCGGTGCCGGCGGCCTGCTCGAGACTGCGGCGCTTCACGAGGCGCACGGTGGTGTCGATAATGGCTTCGGCGGCGAGACGATGCACGGAGCCGAATTCGAGGCCGAACACGTCGCCGGGAAGATGGAAGGCGCCGATCTGGCGGCGGCCGTCGGACAGGAGCTTGTAGCTGCGCACGGCGCCGGAAATCACCTGATAGACGTACTCAGCTGGCTCGTCCTCGCCGTAGATCTCCTCGTCCTTCTTGTAGGAGAACTCGCTGGCGATCAGGCCGGCATGGCCGGTGATCTCGGCAAACGGGTTGGCGGCAGGAGCATTTGCGGCAGGAGAGGGGACGGCATGGGGGGCGTTGGTGTTGACGACCGAGTGGGTAATCGACTGATTGAGCATGACCATCTCCTTGCGGCGGATGGCGATGTGGTACACGGCACCTCCCGTTAAGGACATTTGGGCCGTTATCTTAAGGGGGGTCCCTTACGTAGATGTACGTAGGCGGGGCCGGAATCGGCGGCCGTCGGGCTCAGGGAGCGGTAACCGGCTCGTCATTGGCGATCGCCTTGCGGATCCGCTTGACCAGATTGTCGTCGAGCAGCGGCTTCAGCAGGAAATCCTGGATGCCGACGGCTGCGGCGCGTGCCGCCAGGCGGTCGTCATAATGGCCGGTGATGAGCACCACGGGAGCTGTCGCGCCTTGCTTGCGCAACCTGTCGGCGACCTCGACGCCATTCAACTCGGGCATCTTGTAATCGACCACGAAGCAGTCCACTGCCGCGCGATCCGATGCCTTCAGCAGCGCGTTGCCGCTGCGGAACGTGCGGACGTCGAATCCGTCGGCCTCCAGCAGGAATCGCAGCGAGCCGAGAACGTCGGCATCGTCGTCCGCTACATAGACCTTTGGTTTGGCGAGAGCCGACATCGCACGTGCCGCGAGAAGTTCATGTTGAACCGAGGCACAACATAACACTCGATTCTGTCAAGCCGGCTTGATCTAGCTCAATCCTTCAACGCGCCGGCGCGCATCGCCAGACGGACCAGCTCGGAGAGGCTGTTCGCGCCCATCTTGGTCATCACGTTGGCGCGGTAGACCTCGATCGTGCGCGGGCTGATGTCGTATTCGCGCGCGATGAGCTTGTTGGAGAGGCCGGCCATCAGGCCGTCCATCACCTGGCGCTCGCGCGGGCTGAGACTCGCGACGCGGGCGAGAATGTCCTGCGTCACAGACTCGTTCTTCGCCGCAGGTTCAGCCTGCTTGATCGCCGTTTCGATCATCGCGACGAGGCGCTCGTCCTCGAACGGCTTTTCGAGAAAGTCGACGGCGCCGAGCTTCATCGCCTCGACCGCAAGCGGCACGTCGCCGTGGCCGGTCATCACCAGGATAGGGAAGCCGCTGCCTGTCGTCTTCATGCGCTTGAGCAGCTCGATGCCGTCGATGCCCGGCATCCGCACGTCGGAGACGACGCAGCCGAAGCCGAGCGTCGGCAACCGATCGAGGAAGGACTGCGCATTCTCGAACAGCGTGACGTCGAAGCCCGAGGAATCGAGCAGGAAGTTGAGCGAATCCCGCATCGCCTCGTCGTCGTCGATCACATAGACCCTTCCCCGTTCAGCCATCATGCTCAACCTTGGTTGGAGCGGCGGGCAGGGTGAAGCGGAATGTCGCGCCGCCTGCCTCGTTGTTTTCGGCCCACATGCGCCCGCCATGGGCCTCGATGATGGAACGGCTGATCGACAGGCCGACTCCCATTCCGGTATCCTTGGTGGTGAAGAAGGTCTTGAAAAGGTTGGGCATGACGTCGTCGTGGAACCCCGTCCCGGTATCCGAGACGGCGACCTCGATCAAGTCGTCGCCGACCCGGCGATTGGTCGCCGCGAGCTCGCGCCGCGCGGAATGCGACATCGCCTCGAGCGCGTTGCGAAACAGATTGACCAGCACCTGCTGGATCTGCACGCGGTCGGCCAGCACCAGGTCGGCATCCGGATTGAGCTGAAAGCGCAACTGGACGTTCTGCTCGCGCGCGCCGGCAAGGCCGAGCGCTCCGGCTTCCTCGATCAGCTTCGACAGGCTTTCGACGCGCTTTTCCGATTCACCGCGCGAGACGAAGTCGCGCAGGCGGCGGATGATCTGGCCGGCGCGGATCGCCTGCTCGGCGGCGCGGTCCATCGCGCTTTCGATCTTCCCCGTGTTCGGATCGCTGCTGCCGGCGAGCAGCCGGCGCGAGCCCTTCATGTAGTTGCTGATGGCGGCGAGCGGCTGGTTGAGCTCGTGCGCCAGCGCCGAGGCCATCTCGCCCATCGCGCTGAGCCGCGAGACATGGACCAGCTCGGACTGCAGCTCGCGCAGCCGCGCCTGCGTCTGCTGATGCTCGGTGAGGTCATGGGCGAAGCCGGTGAAATAGGGCTTGCCGCCGGACTGCATCTCGCCGATCGACAGATGCATCGGGAAGGTCGTGCCGTCGCGCCGCAGCCCGGTCACGATACGGCCGATGCCGATGATGTGGCGCTCGCGGGTGCCGTGATAACGGGTGAGATAGCCGGCATGGCGCGAGCGGTCGGGCTCCGGCATCAGCTCGCTGACGTCGAGGCCGACCGCTTCCTCCTCGGTGTAGCCGAACATTCGCTCGGCCGCGGCGCTGAAGAACTGGATGATGCCGCCGCCGTCGATCACGATCATCGCGTCGGGCACGGTGTCGAGGATCGAGCGGAAGTGCTGCTCGCGCAGCCGCAACGCTTCCTCGAGCCGCTTCTCCTGGTCGATGTCCAGCGCGATGCCGCGCAGATGACGCGGCTGGCCGTCGTCGCCGGGCACCACGCCGGCAAGCACGCGAATCCAGTGTCCGCCGTTCGGCACCCTGAACGACATGTCGAACCAGGTGCCCTGGTGGCGCGCATGCTCGATCGCCGCTTCGACCGGGGCACGATCCTGGGCCCCGAGCAGGGCCAGGAAGGCCCCGTAAGTCACCGGCTGGTCTTGCGGGATCCCGAACAGCTTGCGCGTGGTCGCGGACCAGTAGAAGTCGCCGGTGGCGAAGTCGAGATCCCACGCGCCGAACCCCAACGCATGGGCATCTTCGGGACGGACGGACGCATCCGGAAAAGGTTGAGTGACGCCGCGCACTTCAAGACTTTCGAATCGATTCGCCGTGGTTCAGAGAGAAGCCGTTTTGCCGAAAACCCGTGCTGCCAAAACCCGTTCTGCCGCAAGCCCACTTGCCGAGAGGCCGTCTTGCCGCCACCGGGCCAGGGCGGCCGGGACGAGCCATTCTATACCAGATTGAGCCGTTGCCACCCGGGTTGACTTGAACTTTGGTCCGAGAATTCAAGGCTTTCTCTGATTCCGACCGGTTCCATCGGGCGCTGGCTGTCCGAGTTCCACGGCCGCACCTTGATCTATCTCATCACGGGGCGCGATTTCACCCCTAAGAGCTGCATGGAAGCATTGTTTGGAGAGGCGGGATGACATTGGCGACTGTCATGGTGAGCCTTGCGTTCAACCAGCCGAATGAAGCCCGCCTTCAGGTCGCAGCCGATCTCGCGGCCCGATTCGACGCGGGCTTGATGGGCGTTGCCGCCGCAGAATTTGCGCCGCCGCTGTATTTCACGACCGGCGAGCAGGCTCAGGACCTCATCGAGCAGGGCGAAGCCGCCCTGCAGGCCAGGCTCGGCGAGCTCGAGCAGCAGTTCCGCGCGGTGATCGGCGATCGCGCCGCGCCGTTGAGCTGGCGCAGCGCGCTGGATTTTCCCGTCCGCCACGTGCTGGCACAGGCGCGTGCCGCCGACATCCTCGTCGCCGGCAGCATGCCCTCCGGCGTGTCCGATGCTTACGCGACCGCCAGTCCGAAGGACCTCGTGATGCAGGCCGGCCGGCCGCTGCTCGTGGTGCCGGATACCGCGAGCTGGCTGGACCTCGGCACCGTCCTGGTGGCCTGGAAGGAGACGCCGGAGGCGCGACGCGCCGTCACCGATGCGCTGCCGCTGCTCGCCAAGGCAAGCGACGTGGTCGTCGTCGAGATCCTCGAGAACACCTCGGAATTCGACGCCTGCGAGGCGCGGCTCGACGATGTGGTTGCCTGGCTCGGCCGGCACGAGATCGTTGCCTCGGCCCGCGTCGAGGAGCCGGGGCAGGGGCGCAATGTCGCCGCGAGGCTCGACGCCGTCGCCGACGATCTCGCCGCGGGTCTCATCGTGGCCGGCGCCTATGGCCATTCGCGCTTCCGCGAGCTCGTGCTGGGCGGCGTCACCGAGCATCTCGTGACACGCGCCGATCGCTGCGTGCTGCTGTCGCACTGAATTTCAACCGCTCCATCCGAGAACAGGATTGCCGCCTTGTACAAATTTCTCGAGGACACCGCTGGCAGCTACATGACGCGGACCATCACCACCGTGACCCGCGAGACGACGATTCGCGAGCTCGGCGAGATGTTCGACCGCGACGATTTCAACACCTACCCCGTCGTCGAGAACGACGAGGTCATCGGCATCGTCACCAAGTTCGATGTGTTGAAGTGCTTCGCCTTCACGCCCAACCAGATGCTGCCGCGCTACAGCGACCTGATGAACCGGACGGTTGCCGATGTGATGACGTCCGAGTTCATCTATGTCAGGCCCGACACCAAGCTGACGCGCGTGCTGCAGCTGATGGTCGAGCACCGCATCCGCAGCCTTCCCGTGACCGACGGCGACAACCGCCTGGTCGGCATCATCGCCCGCGAGGACATCGTGCGGGCGCTCGCGGCGGCCGCCAAGGACTGACGGCGGACAGACGCCGCGCGCGGCCTCAACTGATACGGAAGTCTAAGACCGACATCGTCCCGTACGCTCTCAGCGTGCGGGACGATGTGCTTGCGCGGTCTGCGCTGCGCTGAGTTCGGCAACATTCCGGCTGTTTACCGGCGAACCGGTCGCAAGGTTGATTTCGATCAATTCCACGTGTGGGCGATTATGGTTGCTGGTCTCGTGTTCTTTCAGCGAGATTCCGCATGAGCGCGTCCTCACCCACAAAATCCATGACCATCGGCGAGAGCGGGCTGACGCTCACTTTCGCCGTCACCGCCTTCTTGTGTATCTTCGCTGCGGCGAAGGCACTCGATACGGCCTTCGCGTTTCACGCCTCGCTCGCGGCTGCCGCCAGCGCGGCGTCCGTCTTCTTCATCCTCAACCGCTACTTCGAGCGCGGCGAGCTGCCGGCGCAGGAGATCAACGGCCGGCCGAACTACAATCTCGGCCCGATCAAGTTCTCCTCGTTCATGGCCATGTTCTGGGGCATCGCCGGCTTCGCCGTCGGCCTCATCATCGCCTCGCAGCTCGCCTGGCCGGCGCTGAACTTCGATCTGCCCTGGACCAGCTTCGGCCGCCTGCGGCCGCTGCACACCTCGGCGGTGATCTTCGCGTTCGGCGGCAACGTGCTGCTGGCGACGTCGTTCTACGTCGTGCAGCGCACCTGCCGCGTCCGCCTCGCCGGCGACCTCGCGCCGTGGTTCGTGGTGATCGGCTACAACTTCTTCATCCTGATCGCGGGCACCGGCTATCTGCTGGGCGTCACCGAAGGCAAGGAGTACGCCGAGCCGGAGTGGTACTCGGATCTGTGGCTGACGATCGTCTGGGTGGTCTATCTGCTCGTCTTCCTGACGACGATCATCAAGCGCAAGGAGCCGCACATCTTCGTGGCGAACTGGTTCTACCTGGCCTTCATCGTCACGATCGCGGTGCTGCATCTCGGCAACAATCCGGCGCTTCCGGTGTCGTTCTTCGGCTCCAAGTCCTACATCGCCTGGGGCGGCGTGCAGGATGCGATGTTCCAGTGGTGGTACGGCCACAACGCGGTCGGCTTCTTCCTGACCGCCGGCTTCCTCGCCATCATGTACTACTTCATCCCGAAGCGGGCGGAGCGGCCGGTCTATTCCTACCGGCTGTCGATCATCCACTTCTGGGCGCTGATCTTCCTCTACATCTGGGCCGGCCCGCACCACCTGCACTACACGGCGCTGCCGGACTGGACGCAGACGCTCGGCATGACCTTCTCGATCATGCTGTGGATGCCCTCCTGGGGCGGCATGATCAACGGCCTGATGACCCTGTCGGGAGCGTGGGACAAGCTGCGGACCGACCCGGTGCTGCGCATGCTGGTCGTCTCGGTCGCCTTCTACGGCATGTCGACCTTCGAAGGTCCGATGATGTCGATCAAGGTGGTCAACTCGCTCAGCCACTACACCGACTGGACCATCGGCCACGTGCACTCCGGTGCGCTCGGCTGGGTCGGCTTCGTGTCCTTCGGCGCGCTGTACTGCCTGGTGCCGTGGATCTGGAACCGCAAGGGTCTCTACAGCCTCAAGCTGGTGAACTGGCACTTCTGGACGGCCACGCTCGGCATCGTGCTCTACATCTCCGCGATGTGGGTCTCGGGCATCCTGCAGGGTCTGATGTGGCGGTCCTACACGGCGCTCGGCTTCCTCGAATACTCCTTCATCGAGACCGTCGAGGCGATGCATCCCTTCTACATCATCCGTGCCGCCGGTGGCGCGCTGTTCCTGATCGGCTCACTCATCATGGCCTACAATCTCTGGATGACGGTCCGTGTCGGTGAGGAAGAGGTTCAGTCCCCCGTCGCCCTTCAGCCGGCGGAGTGAGGTATCCAACCATGTCATTCTGGCAACGACACCAAGTCTTCGAGAAGAACTCGATCATCCTGGTCATCGGCATCCTGCTGGTGATCGCGATCGGCGGCCTCGTCGAGATCACTCCGCTCTTCTACCTGAAGAGCACGATCGAGGCGGTCGACGGCGTGCGTCCCTACACGCCGCTGGAATTGGCCGGCCGCAACATCTATGTCCGCGAGGGCTGCTATCTCTGCCACTCGCAGATGATCCGTCCGCTGCGTGACGAGGTGGAGCGCTACGGTCACTTCTCGCTCGCCGCGGAGAGCATGTACGACCACCCGTTCCAGTGGGGCTCCAAGCGCACGGGTCCTGACCTCGCCCGCGTCGGCAGCAAGTACTCCGACGACTGGCACGTCACCCATCTGACCAACCCGCGCGCCATCGTTCCGCAGTCGATCATGCCCGGCTATCCCTTCCTGAAGGAGACCGAGCTGAACGCCGACAACGTCGCCGATCATCTCAAGACGTTGCGGGCGGTGGGAGTGCCCTACACCGACGACCAGATCGCCAACGCCGCCGCCGATTTGAAGGCGCAGGTCGATCCGGACGGTCCCGGCGCGGAGGCGCTCACCAAGCGCTATCCGAAGGCGGTGGTGCGCAACTTCGACGGCAAGGCGGGTGCGCCGACCGAAATGGATGCGCTGGTGGCTTACTTGCAGATGCTCGGCACCCTGGTGGACTTCAAGATCTACAACGAAAAAGCCAATCTGCGCTGAGATCGAGAGGCGAGCATCATGAAACCCATCATTGCCATCGAAAACATCGCGTCGTCACTCGTGACGACGCTGTGGACCCCGATCTTCTTCGCGATCTTCATCGCGATCGTGACCTATGCCCTCTGGCCTCGCAACAAGGCCGCTTTCGACGAGGCGGCGAGCATGCCGTTGCGGGAGGAGTAATTCAACATGGCTGACCATTCTGAAGTCGACAGCGTCTCCGGCACCGCCACCACGGGCCATGCCTGGGACGGCATCAAGGAGCTCAACACGCCGCTGCCGCGGTGGTGGGTGATCACCTTCTACATCACCATCGTCTGGGCGATCGGCTACTGGATCGTGTATCCGGCCTGGCCGACCATCACCAGCAACACCAAGGGCCTGTTCGGCTACTCGTCCCGCGCGGACGTGGCGGTCGAGCTCGCCAATCTCGAGAAGATCCGCGGTGACAAGATGGCGGCGCTGGCAACCGCCTCGCTCGCCGACATCGAGAAGGATCCGCAGATGCTGGCCCTGGCGCGTGCCAAGGGCAAGACCGTGTTCGGCGACAATTGCGCCGCCTGCCACGGGACGGGCGCTGCGGGAGCCAAGGGCTTCCCGAACCTGAACGACGACGACTGGCTGTGGGGTGGCTCGCTGGAGCAGATCCAGCAGACGCTGCTGTACGGCGTTCGCTCGGGTCACCCGAAGACTCGTGAAGGCCAGATGCTCGCCTTCGGCAAGGACGGAACGCTCAAGCCGGCGGAGATCATCACGGTCGCCAACTATGTCCGGTCGCTGTCGGGCCTGCCGACCCGCCAGGGCTATGACGCGGCCGCCGGCGCCAAGATCTTTGCCGAGAACTGCGTCGCCTGCCATGGCGACAACGCCAAGGGCAATCCGGAGGTCGGCGCGCCGAACCTTACGGACAAGATCTGGCTGTACGGCTCGGACGAGGCGACCCTGATCGAGACCATCACCAATGGCCGCGCCGGTGTCATGCCGGCCTGGGAGGGCCGTCTCGACCCGACCACGATCAAGGCGATGGCGGTCTATGTCCACTCGCTGGGCGGGGGAAAGTAACGGAAATCCAACCGAACCTTCCCTTCAATTGAGCTGGATCAACTGCGCGGCCGGAGGTGGGCATACCTTCGGCCGCAACTGCGAGAAGACCCCCCAGCCATGAATCAGACGGTAAATCCCGAGGACCTGAAGCCTCAAGAGGCGCAACAAGTGGACGACTACGGTCCGCTGTACGCGCCCACCAAGAAGGTCTACCCGCAGAGTGTCTCCGGTACGTTCCGGCGGATCAAATGGGGCCTGATGGGCGTCTGCCTCGGCGTCTATTACTTTCTGCCGTTCGTGCGCTGGAATCGCGGCCTCGGTGCGCCCGATCAGGCGGTGCTGATCGACTTCCCCAACCGCCGCTTCTATTTCTTCTTCATCGAGCTGTGGCCGCAGGAGGTGTATTATTTCACCGGCCTGCTGATCATTGCCGCGATCGCGCTGTTCCTGATGAACGCGATCGGCGGCCGCATCTGGTGCGGCTATCTCTGCCCGCAGACGGTCTGGACCGATCTGTTCTACGCCGTCGAGCGCCTGGTCGAGGGCGACCGGCGCGAACGGATGAAGAAGGATGCGTCGGACGATCCGATGAAGCTGCAGCGGATCTCCGAGATCGTCCTCAAGCACTCGATCTGGCTCCTGATCGCCTGGTGGACTGGCGGCGCCTGGGTGCTCTACTTCAGCGATGCGCCGACCTTGGTGAAAGACCTCGTCACCTTCCAGGGCCCCCCGCTCGCCTATATCTGGATCGCGATCCTGACCGCGACGACCTACACGCTCGCCGGCTTCATGCGCGAGCAGGTCTGCGTCTACATGTGCCCGTGGCCGCGCATCCAGGCGGCACTGACCGACGAATGGGCCCTGAACGTCACCTATCGCTACGATCGCGGCGAGAACCGGATGTCGGTCAAGAAGGCCGCCGAATTGCGTGCGCTGGGCCAGCCGGCCGGCGACTGCATCGACTGCAAGCAATGCGTGGCGGTGTGCCCGACCGGCATCGACATCCGCGACGGCGCGCAGATGGACTGCATCCAGTGCGGCCTGTGCATCGACGCCTGCGACACGGTCATGACCAAGATCGGCCGCCCAACGCGGCTGATCGGCTATGACAACGATATCAACATCCATCGCCGCCAGGAAGGCAAGCCGCCGGTCTACAAGCTGGTCCGCGCCCGCACCGTTGCCTATGCCGCGATCATCGCGGTGGTCGGCGGCGCCATGGTCTACAAGCTCGCGACCCGCTCGCTGCTCGACGTCAACGTGCTGCACGATCGCAACCCGATCGCGATCAAGCTGTCCGACGGCTCGATCCGCAACGCCTATACGGTGCGCGTGCTCAACAAGCACGGCTTCGACCGCGTCATCGCCATCGACATCGAAGGCCCGGTCAACGCCACCGTGCACGTCGTCGGCACCGACTCGGTGACGCCCGACCGTCCGATGATCGTGATCGGCCGCGACCAGACCGAGGAGCTGCGGCTGCTCGTGACCGCGCCGGAGGAGAGCAATCCCGACAAGTCGATCCCGGTGAAGTTCCACGTCACCGACATCGGTCTCGGCGTCGTCGCTTCCGCCACCGACAATTTCGTCAGCCCGTAGTATCGAAGGAGCCCTTGCATGGCCAGCCGTTCCCAACCGTCGTTCCAGCTGACCGGACGCATGGTGCTCGCGATGCTCCTGGGCTTCTTCGGGCTCGTGATAGGCGTCAACGTCACCATGATGAAGATGGCGATCTCGACCTTGCCCGGCACCGACGTCGACAGCGCCTACAGCGCGAGCCTCGGCTACGAGAAGGAGATCGCGGCCGCGCGCGATCAGGAAGCGCGGCGCTGGAAGGTCGAGGCGCATGTCGAGCGGAGCGCCGCTGGGGCGGCGGTGGTGCAGGTCAATGCGCGCGATGCCAGCGGCAATCCGATCTCGGGTCTGACATTTCAGGGGCGCCTCGAGCGGCCCGCCGATAAGCGCGCCGACCAGGAGGTCGATCTCGCCGAGATCGGCGGCGGCGTCTATCGCGGCACGGCGGAGGCGATCGCGCCGGGCCAGTGGGATCTCGTGCTCGAAGGTGATTCCAGCGGTCGGCGGCTGTTCCTGTCGAAGAACCGCGTGCTGCTGAACTGAAGGACTGACTGATCATGCACGTGACGCGTGACTTCTCCCACTATGTGAAAGATCTCGGCAAGGGCCTCAAGCACATCGACCTCGCGGTCGAGGGCGTGAGCTGCGCCGGCTGCATGGCCAAGATCGAGCGCGGCTTGTCGGCGCTGCCGGATGTGACCTTGGCGCGCGTCAATCTCACCGACCGCCGCGTCGCGCTGGAGTGGAAGCAGGGCACGCTCGATCCGGCAAAATTCATCGATCGCCTCGCCGAGCTCGGCTACAAGGCCTATCCGTTCGAGAAGGCGAGCGCAGAGGCCACCGAAGCCGAGGAATCGCGCTTCCTCCTGCGCTGCCTCGGCGTCGCGGCGTTCGCGACCATGAACGTGATGATGCTGTCGATCCCGGTCTGGTCCGGCAATGTCAGCGACATGCTGCCGGAGCAGCGCGACTTCTTCCACTGGCTGTCGGCCGTGATCGCGCTGCCGGCCGCGGCCTATGCCGGCCAGCCGTTCTTCCGCTCGGCGTGGCGCGCCTTGAAGACCGGTAACGTCAACATGGACGTGCCGATCTGCATCGGCGTGATCCTGGCCTTGGGCATGTCGATCGTCGAGACGTTCCATCACGCCGAGCACGCTTATTTCGATGCCGCGATCATGCTGCTGACCTTCCTCCTGGTCGGCCGCTATCTCGATCAGAACATGCGGCGGCGGACCCGGGCGGTCGCCGGCAATCTCGCCGCGCTGAAGGCGGAGACCGCGACCAAGTTCATCGGCCCGGATGAAATCTCCGAGGTGCCCGTGGCCGCCGTCCGCGCCGGCGATCTGGTGCTGCTGCGCCCCGGCGAGCGTTGCGCCGTCGACGGCGTCGTGATCGAGGGCCGCTCCGAGATCGACCAGAGCCTGATCACCGGCGAGACGCTGTATGTGCCGGCCGAGCAGGGCACCGCGGTCTATGCCGGCTCGCTGAACATTTCCGGCACGCTGCGCGTCCGCGTCTCGGCCGCCGCCGAGGGCACGCTGCTCGCCGAGATCACGCGCCTGCTCGACACAGCGCTGCAGGCGCGCTCGCGCTACATGCGGCTCGCCGATCGCGCCTCGCGGCTGTATGCGCCGGTGGTGCACGCCACCGCCGCGCTGACGGTGCTGGGCTGGGTGCTGGCCGGCGCGAGCTGGCACGATGCCATCGTCACCGGCATCGCCGTGCTGATCATCACCTGTCCCTGCGCGCTCGGCCTTGCCATTCCCACCGTGCAGACGGTCGCCTCCGGCGCGATGTTCAAGTCAGGCGTGCTGCTCAATGCGGGCGACGCGATCGAGCGGCTCGCCGAGGCCGATCACGTGATCTTCGATAAGACCGGCACCTTGACCTTGCCGGAGCTCGAAGTGGTCAACGCCGCCGACATTCCGGCGGATGTCTTCTCCGTCGCCGGCCAGCTCGCGCTGTCGAGCCATCACCCCGTGGCGGCGGCGGTCGCGCAGGCCGCGAAGTCGCGGTCGCCGCTGATGGGCGCGGTCGAGGAGCCCGGGCAGGGCGTGCGCGCGGTGGTCGATGGCGTCGAGCTCCGGCTTGGCCGTCCCTCCTTCTGCGACGCCGAGGCGCTGGTGGCGCAGAGCGCCAGCGTCGATCCCGAAGCGTCCGTCGTGGCCTTCTGCCGTGGCGATCAAAAATATCTGTTCTCCGTGCGCCAGGGTTTGCGTCCCGATGCCGCGAAGATCGTCGCCGGCCTGCAGCGCCGCGGCATCAAGGTCGAAATCCTCTCGGGCGATCGCGAGGCGGCCGTCGCCGCCGCCGCGAAGGCGCTCGGGATCAGCGAATGGCGCGCCGGCGTCACCCCGGCCGACAAGATCGCTCGCGTCGAAGAGCTGAAGCGCGCCAACGTCAAGGTCATGATGGTCGGCGACGGCATGAACGACGCGCCGTCGCTCGCTGCCGCGCATGTCTCGATGTCGCCGATCTCGGCTGCGCATCTCAGCCAGGCTACCGCCGATCTCGTCTTCCTCGGCCGTCCCTTGGCGCCGGTGCTGGCCGCGATCGACTATGCGCGCAAGGCGCTGCATCTGATGCGGCAAAATCTCTGGCTCGCGGTGCTCTACAATCTGTTCGCCGTGCCGCTCGCCATCAGCGGCGTCGTCACGCCCTTGATCGCGGCCGCCGCGATGTCGGGCTCGTCGATCCTGGTGATGCTGAATGCGCTGCGCGCCCGCAAGGTCCGCGAGGAGGCCGCGTCATGGAAGTGATGATCATTCTCGTCCCGCTCGCACTCGCACTGGGCTTGGCCGGCCTGGTCGGCTTCCTCTGGTCGCTGAAGAGCGGCCAGTACGAGGATCTCGAAGGCGCCGCCTGGCGCGCTATCGCTGATGACGACGAGCCGGCGCCGCCGGCTCAGCCGGACGCCGCGCCGAGCCGGCCTTGAGCATCTGACGTCGTCAGCCGGCCCGCCAACAGCGCCGCGACGACCAGCACCGCCGCGATGCCGGCGACGCAGGCGCTCCAGCCGACCCTGTCGAACAACTGGCCGAGCACGGCCGTGCCGACGATGCCGCCGGCAAAATAGCTGGCGAGATAGAGACCGCTGGCGACACCCTGATCGTGCGTGGCGGCCTTGCCCACAAAGCCGGTGGTCACGGCCTGCGCGAAGAAGGTGCCGGCGCCGACCAGCACCATGCCGCTCAGCACCAGCGCGAGCCGTGGCGACAGCATCAGCAACAGCCCTAGTCCCGCGAGCCCCAGCGATCCCCAGATCGCAGGCCGGATGCCTGTCCGCGCGGCGATCCGTCCTGCGAGCAGGGTGGTGAGGATCGACGGCAAGAACACGACATAGACGAGCCCCAGGTGCATCATGCCGAGCGAGAGCGGCGGCCGCACCAGCACGAAGTTCACGAAGGTGAACGCACCGATGAAGGCGAACAGGATGCAGAAGCCGAGGCCGAATGCCGCGCGCAGGCGGCTGTTGCCGAGGTGGTCGAGGATGGCCGCGCTCCGCAGCGCGCTCGCGACACCTGCCATCATGCCGCCGCGTCCGAGCGTGCCGCCGACCAGCAAGGCGCCGCCGAGATTGAGCGCGGCGAAGACGTAGAAGGTGGGCGCGAGGCCGAGCTCGCCGGTCAGACTGGCTGAGAGCAGGCGCCCGACGAGGTTGCTCGCGACATTGCCGGCGATATAGGCCGCGAACGCGCCGCCGGCCTCGCTCATGCTGCACTGCTCGCCGAGATGCGCCAGAGTGAGCGCGAACGCCGACGCCATGCACAGGCCCTGCAGGATGCGCAGACCTGCGAACACCGCAAGGTTTGGCGCGCTCGCGAGCAGCGCTGTGAAGACCGAGAGCAGCGCCAGGCTGCAGACGATCCCGATGCGGCGATCGATCAGCGGGCTGAGCAGGCCGGTCGCCAGGCTGGAGATCGCCATGCCCAGGGTGCAGGCGTTCACCGCAAGACCCATCGCGGCCGGGCTGACCTGGTAGTGCTGAATCAGCGCGGGTAGCATGGCCTGCGCGGCAAACAGATCGACGAGACTGAAGAATGCGATCAGGCCGATCACGACGGCGCGGCGGACCGTGGCCGGAACATGAGCGTGATCGGCTTGCGCCGGCGTTCGTGCGGAGATGTCCGTCATCACCCGTCCTCTCGGCTCGTGCGCGGAAGGCCGGAACGGCGGACCGCCCTTCCACGCCGAGCCGATCATCACGTTGCGTTACATGTTGTGGTCGTTCGGATCCTTGCGGACGTCGCCGACATAGAGGATGACCGTCTCCTTGCCGTCGTTCTTCCACCAATGCGAGGTGCCGAACACCTCCGGCCTGATATCGCCGGCCTTGTGCAGGATTGGCTCGGCGCAGTTGCTGGCATATTCGTAGATCTCGCCCTGCTGCACGAAGATCAGCGCCGGCCGATCATCGTGGCTGTGCCACGGCACGATGCCGCCGGGCGCGATCGTCAGCTTGCGGAAGCGCAGCTCGCGGTCCTTGATGTTCGCCGGCTGCTTCTCCAGGTCGATTGCGCCGAGCGTCACGTCGGTGACGCCGACGGCCTTCACGTCGACTTTCTCGCGCACGCCGGCCTTGATCTTGTCGGCCGGGCATTCGCCAGCGTGGGCCGCGGATCCGGTCGCGGCCAATCCGGCGAGCAGCGCCGTCGTCATCAGGAGCATCTTGATCCTGAATCGTCCCGGTGTCCTTGCGTCCATGTCATGCCTCCAAATGATGTGCGCCGTGTCGTGCGGCGTTTCGCGGAAGCAAGCATGGCTTCGGATCGCGGATCGTGGAAATATAGGTTGGCTCTCGTCACCATAGCGCTCCGCTATCCCGGCCCATCCCGATAACCGCCCGCTATGGCCTCCATCGCGTGAAGGCATTTCATGCCGGCGCGGAGTTCATGTCTGCTTGCCGTACGTCCTGCCTGGCACATTTGAAACCGCTGACTGCTCCTTTCTCGCGAAGGGCTCTCAGCAAGGATCCGGCAGAGCCTTGCAGATTTTGGTGCCGGCTGTTTGCCGCTCACCTCATAAGCGACTAAGAAAGCGGTTCTCGATGATCGATCAGTTTGATCGTGGCCTGCTCGGTCAGGATGAGCACGAGCAGCCTAGTCAGTCGTATGCGCGAGACCGGTGGATGGCTGATGTTCGGCCGCCTCCAGCAGAGGAGCTGCACATGACGGCACTCTCTCCCGACGATGCCGAGCGCTTGCGGCAGGCGTTCCTGCAATGCCGCGGCAGCGCCGCAACGCTGCGTGAGCAACTGGAGGCCTATGCTGCGGCGGGCCGCGAGATCTTCCCGGCCTACGCGGACGCGGTCGACCGGCTGGTGACGCGGCTGCAGGCGAATGGCGGCGGTGAGAACGCGCCGCGCTTGGGCGAGGTGATGCCGCCATTCGTTCTGCCGGACGAGACCGGGCGGCTGGTCGATCTGCCGTCACTGCTGGCGACGGGGCCCGTCGCCGTGATGTTCTTTCGCGGCCACTGGTGTCCGTATTGTCGGCTCAGCGCCATCGCGCTCGTCCGCGCCCAAGAGCGCATTCGCGCGACTGGCGGCCGGCTCGTCGCCATCACACCGGAGCTGCAGTCCTTTGCACAGCGCTTCAAGGCCGAGACGGGGGCCGACTTTCCAGTGCTGAGCGATCTCGACAACGGCTATGCCTTGTCGCTCAACCTCGCGATCTGGCTCGGCAGCGACATCCGCGAACTGCTGGCGCATCAGGATTTCGCCGCCTTTCACGGCAACCAGGGCGGCCTGCTGCCGATCCCTGCGGTCTTCGTCGTCGGCCGGGACGGCCTCGTCAAGGCGCGCTACATCGATCCTGATTTCCGTCGCCGGATGGAGATCGACGATCTCGTTGCCGCGCTCGCGCAGGCCGCCCCCGCCTGATCATGCCGGTGAGCGCGCTCACGCCAGCTGACCCAGCCATTTCTGCCAGTCCCTGCCGCGCAACATGCGCATGACCGCGGATGCGACGGCGGTCCGCTCGCGGCCGGCGACGCCATAAAGGTGGATCGTCCGCCGCGCGTCGAGTCCATCCAGCGCCGTGCGCCGCAGCGTCGCCGGCAGTCTGGTGGTCTGCGGCACCACGCCGATGCCGACCCCGGCCTCGACCAATGCGATCAGGTCGCGCTCGGAATGGACGTCATGGCTGCGCTCGATCTCGACGCCGAGCTCCCGCAGCTGCGTTCGCAGCCGCTCGCCATGCTCGCAATAGCCCCGCGACAGCAGCGCATCGCGGCCGAGTTCCGCGACGGCGATCGTGTCCTGCGCGGCGAGCCGATGCCTGTCGCTCACCGCGACGTCGAAATCCTCGGTGAACAGCGGCCACACATCGAGCCGATCCCAGATCTCGCCGATCTCGGCGGCGATGCCGAGTTCGGCGTCGCCGCTCTTGAGATAGTCCGCAACCGCGCGGCTGCTGCCGCGCAGGAATCTGAACTCGAGCTTGTTGAACTGCCGCTGCAACTGCTCGAGCATCGGAAGCAGCACGGCGAGGTCGACCGAATTGGCGAGCGCGATCCTGAGCGTGCCGACCTCGCCACTCTTGAAGGACGAAGCAAGGGTACGTGCGCCGGCGGCGGCCTCGTAGCACTGCTTCAGCAGCGGATACATGCGCTCGCCGAGCTCGGTCAGCTGTGCGGCCGGCCGCTCGCGCCTGAACAGGTCGCCGCCGAGCTCGGCCTCGAGCTGCTTGATGGCGCGGGTCAGCGAGGGCTGCGTGACGTTGCATTCCTCGGCCGCGCGCGTGAAGTGCAGCAGCCGGGCGACGGCAAGAAAATACCGGACCTGATGCATTTCCATGGATCGCTCCGTTCCACCGGGCCCAGATCGCCCGGCTTCAATCTGACTGGGGACTACCAACTGGCATCACCCGATGGCGATAGAGGCATCCTATCGTACGGCAAGCCAAACGGCATTTCCGCCGGTCACTCTCGCCCGGCAGATTACCCGTGATCGAGCAATCCACGAAGTGATCGAAGGATACGCCATGGCTGCAGATACGATGACGACCGGGGCTTCGTTACGTTCGCTGGCCGGCCGCGTCGTCGTGGTCACGGGGTCGACCAGCGGCATCGGCCTCGGCATCGCGCGCGGCGGCTGGACCGCGCACTGACGGTGCGGTGTAACAAGAGAACTCGCAACAACGAACAACAACCGAACATGCATCACACAGGAGGGGAGACATGGCCGAGGTCAATGATGGTTCGCGGATGATCTTCGATCGCAGCAAGCTGCCCGGGCAGGTGGTCCTCGTTCTCCAGGGCGGCGGCGCGCTGGGATCGTATCAGGCCGGCGTCTATCAGGCGCTGCACGAGGCGGGCCTCGAGCCGGACTGGGTGATCGGAACGTCGATCGGAGCCATCAATGCCGCGCTGATCGCCGGCAGTCCGGGACAGGAGCGGATGGCGCGGCTGCACGAGTTCTGGAAGCGGATGCACCACCGGCCGGGCTGGACGCTGCGCACGGCCTTCCCGGATTTCAACGACCGCCTGTCCTATTGGACCACCGTGACGCATGGCATTCCCGGCTTCTTCCGTCCCAACGCGCTGGCCCATGCCGGTGACGCCTATCCGCTCGGGGCCGAGCAGGCGGGCTACTACTCGACAGGCCCGCTGCGCGAAACGCTGCAGGAGCTGGTCGACTTCGATCTCCTGAACAAAGCCGGGCTTCGTCTCACGGTGGGCGCCGCGCATGTCCAGAGCAGCCGGATGCATTACTTTGACAGCCGCGACGCCGCGATCGATATACGTCACATCCTGGCCTCGGGCGCATTGCCGCCGGCCTTTCCCGCGGTGCGCATCGACGGCGAGTTGTATTGGGATGGCGGCATCCTGTCGAACACGCCGACCGAGGTGGTGTTCGACGACAACCCGCGCAAGAACTCTCTGATCTTCGCGGTGCATTTGTGGAATCCGCACGGCCCGGAGCCCGTGACGATGGCGGAGGTGTTCAACCGTCACAAGGACGTCCAGTATTCGAGCCGGATCGCCAGCCATATCGTCCGCCAGCAGCAGACGCACCGCTTGCGGCACATCATCAACGAGCTGGCTGCGCGGCTGCCGGAGCATCTGCGCAACGATCCGGCCGTTCGCGAGCTTGCCAGCTACGGTTGCCAGACGCGCATGCATGTCGTCCGGCTGTTGGCGCCGCAACTGGAGCGCGAGAGCCATACCAAGGACATCGACTTCAGCGAACGCGGGATCACGATGCGCTGGAGCGCCGGTTATCAGCACACCCGCTCCGCGCTGGAGCAGATGCCGTGGCAGGGCGAGTTCGATCCGCTCTCAGGCGTGGTGCTGCATGAACCGGCGGTGACGGCCGTTGCCGCGGAGTAGCGGACGGCGTTCCTCAGCGGATCATTTGTAGTTAAAGGTGCGGTCGGAGGGCATTTCGATACCGCCCGATCCCCTCGCTTTAAGGGATTAGTCGTCATTCGATCTTAATCATTAAGGCGCGCGGCAGCGGTGCCGCGATCTGCTTTGCCTACCATGGCGGAGTTTGCAGGCCGGTGCGCGTATGCGCGGCGGCGGCTGGAGACTCCGGCCGGGCGCGCAAACATCTGATTAGGAATGGCCGATGTCCGACCGTGCAACGATGCAAAGTCAAACGTTTCAAGCCGAGACCGGCGCGGTCAGTCTCAAATGGAAAATTCTCGCTGGCAATCTGCTGACCGGCTTCTTCGCAATGGCTTTCGCCGTTGCGCTGGCGTGGAGCAGTTGGGGCGATCTGGGCAAGCGCGAGCAGGCGGCACGGGTGCTGGATGCCTTTGAGCTGGTGCTGAAAGTGAATGCCCAGATCCCGCTGGAACGGAATATCTGGAATCTGCTGGCTGCTCCGGCGCCTGCTTCGGCTGACGATGCCGCCAAGCTCGACAAGACGATCGCGAGCACGGACGACCTGCTCAACCAGGCCAAGTCATCCGCCAAGGCGGCGGGATTGGCGACCAGCAACATGGAAGCCGCCGAGCAGACACTTCGCGGCATCCGGTCCGCTGCCCGCGGTGCGGTAGGGCTGCCAGCAGCGCAGCGTCCAGCGAATATCCAGGCGGCGACGATCGACGGTCTCGGCCGCGCCGCCGAGTCATTGAATGCTGCGATCGACGCGACCGCAATCGAGCTGTCGCGGGTCGGTGGAGACGTCGAGAACCTGTTGCCGTCGGGTCAGCTGGCGCAGCTGTCGCAGTCGATGCGGACGATCAACGGTGCTCGCTCGGCGGTACTGCGGTTCTTCATTCAAAACATCAGTTGGACGCCGGCGCGTCTCGCCGAGGTGACCGAGCAGAGCGGTCAGGTGACCCTGCTGTGGCAGCAGATCGAACTCGCCGCGCGCAGCGTGCGCGACAATCCGGACGTCAGCTCTGCGCTCGAACATGTTCGTTCGACGCTGATGGGCGATGGTGAGCGACGTTATCGTCAGATCGTCAACGCCGCTCGCGACAGCCAACCCTCGCCGGTCACCCCGGAGGAGTGGGGCCGCTGGACCACGCCGATGCTGAACAATGTCAACGTGCTGCGCGACGCGGCGCTGACCTCGGCGCATCAGTCGATCGATCAGGCGATCGCCGCGGCGCGGATGCGGCTGTTCATTGCGCTCGGCGTTCTCCTGGTCGTCGCGGCAGTTTCGGTCGCCGTCGTCATCGGCGTCGTGCGCGGCGTCATCGGTCCGCTGGTCGGCCTGACCGGCGTGACCCTGCGCCTCGCCAATGGCGAGCTCAGCGCCGATATTCCGAACGAGTCCCGCAAGGACGAGATCGGCGCGATGGCCCGCGCGCTGAGGATCTTCAAGGACGCCCTGATCGCCAAGAAGGAGTCCGACGAAGCCGCCGCGCGCGACGCGCAGGCGCAGATCGATCGCGCCCGCCGGCTCGATACGCTCACCCGCAATTTCGAGGCGACGATCGCCGACATCGTCAACACCGTGTCCTCGGCCGCGTCAGGGTTGGAGAGCTCGGCCGACACGCTGACCAGCACGGCGAACCGCTCCAAGGAGCTCAGCACGGTGGTCGCGGCCGCCTCCGAAGAAGCTTCCGCCAACGTGCAGTCAGTCGCCTCGGCGACCGAGGAGCTGTCGTCGTCGGTCAACGAGATCAGCCGGCAGGTGCAGTCGTCCGCGCGCATGGCTGGCGACGCCGTGCAGCAGGTGCGCCAGACCAACGGCCGCGTGGCCGAGTTGTCGCAGGCCGCGGCGCGCATCGGCGACGTCGTCGAGCTGATCAACACCATCGCCGGCCAGACCAACCTGCTGGCGCTCAACGCCACCATCGAGGCGGCGCGCGCGGGCGATGCCGGCCGTGGCTTCGCCGTGGTCGCGACCGAGGTGAAGGCGCTGGCCGAGCAGACCGCCAAGGCCACCGACGAAATTTCGCAGCAGATTTCCGGCGTCCAGGCGGCGACCCAGGAATCGGTCAATGCGATCCAGGCGATCAGCGCGACGATCGAGCGGCTCGCGGAGATCGGCGCGGCAATCGCCGCGGCGGTCGAGGAGCAGGGGGCCGCGACCCAGGAAATCTCCCGCAACGTTCAGCAGGCCGCCCACGGCACCCAGCAGGTCTCGTCCAACATCACCGACGTGCAGCGCGGCGCCACCGAAACCGGCTCGGCGTCGGCCGAGGTGCTGTCCTCGGCGAAGTCGCTGGCGGGCGACTCCAACCGCCTCAAGCGCGAGGTCGGAAATTTCCTCGAGGCGGTGCGGGCGGCGTAAGCTAAGGCAACCATGCGCGAAATCGAAAAGCCCGGACGAGTGTCCGGGCTTTTTTTGCTCAACCGTAGCCCGGATGAGCGCAGCGATATCCGGGATCTCACGAGCTGTGGAGATGAACCCGGATGTCGCTGCGCTCATCCGGGCTACGCATTCTCGCTACGACGCCAGCATCTTCCGGTACAGCGCGTTGTAGCAGGCGGCTGAAAGGTCCCAGCTGAATGATCGCGCCATCGCAGACAGCCGCATCGCGTTCAACTGCTCGGTGCGCCTGAAGGCCGAGAAGGCGCGTTTGACGCCGCCGAGAAACGATTCCGCCGACGGCTTTTCAAAAAGGAATCCGGTCTCGCCGTCGGTGATGGTCTCGGCGAGGCCGCCGGTCTGGTGGCCGATCGGCAGCGAGCCGAAGCGCTGCGCATACATTTGGCTGAGGCCGCACGGCTCGAACCGCGACGGCATCAAGGTGAAGTCGCTGCCGGCGAAGATGCGCCGCGCCTGGGCGTCGTTGAAGCCGATGGCGACGCCGATCGCATCCGGGCGGCGGCGATGAGCGTCCATCAGCGCACGCTCGATTGCCGGCTCGCCGGTTCCGGTGACGACGATCTGGCCGCCCGCGCCGACGATCTCGTCGGCGGCCTCCAGCACCAGATCGATGCCCTTCTGATGCACCAGCCGCGCGACGATGCCGAACATCGGACCACGCGAGACCGCCAGCCCGAACTGTTTGCGGACGTAGTCGGCGTTGGCCTTCTTGCCGTTCCAGTCGCCAGCGGCAAAGGGCTGCGCCAATTGCTGGCAGTAGCGGGGATCCCAGCTCTCGTCGATGCCGTTGAGGATGCCGGTCAGCTCATGGGCGTTGGAGCGCTGCCGCAGCAGGCCCTCCAGGCCGCAGCCGAGCTCGGATGTCGTGATCTCCTTGGCATAGGTCGAGCTGACGGTCGTCAGGTGCGACGCATAGACAAGCCCACCTTTCAGGAACGACAGCTTGTCGTAGAACTCCAGCCCGTCGATGTGGAACGAGGATTCCGGCGCGCCGATCCGCCGCAGCGACTCGCGCGGGAACAGGCCTTGGTAGGCGAGGTTGTGGATGGTCAGGATCGATGGCACGTCGACCCCGCGCCACGCCAGATAGGCCGGGACCAGCGCCGCCTGCCAGTCATTGGCGTGAACCAGGTCCGCCGCCCAGCTCTTGTCCAGCGTGCCGGCGGCGAGCTCGGCCGCCGACGCGGCGAGGCGGCCGAAGCGGATGTCGTTGTCCGCCCAGTCCTGGCCGCTCTCGTCGCCATAGGGGTTCCCAGGCCGGTCGTACAGCTCGTCGCAGAGCAGGACGTAGACCGGCAGGCCGTCGCGGGTCGATGATCGGCCGAGCGCGCAGCTAGGCATTTCTGCCAGCGGATCGCAGCGGCCGACGATCTCGATATGTGTGAGTTGCTCGATCACGTCCCGGTAGCCGGGCAGCATGATCCTGACGTCGGTGTGAGAGCGCAGTGCCCGGGGAAGTGCCGCGGAAACCGCAGCCAGTCCGCCCACCCGGACGAAATCGTCCATTTCGGTCGTAACGAACAGAACCCGCAAGAGATGTCCTCGATCAAGCCCCATGTTCGTCCTATGCAAGAAAGGGTCCAAATTCTGTCATCAACAAAAAGCGATGCCGCAGCGCCGCGAAAGGCCAAACGCGCTCGACATCGATTGGTTCGATCTGGACAAGACAGGCACGGCGTCCGATGGCTTACGCTTCGTAAATGCGAGGATGGGCTGGCCTCCAGCCACGTCCGGCACAGAAGAAACGCCGACAACAGGGAGCTGCACGCGTGAGTCTAGATCGAGAGCATGAGAGCCGTTTGACAGGATGCTTCGAAGGCCTGCGCGTGCTGGACTTTTCGACGACGATCGCCGGCCCGCACTGTGCCCGCATGCTTGCAGATATGGGTGCGGAGGTGATCAAGATCGAGTCAGCCGAAGGTGAAACCATGCGCACGCGGCCGCCAATGCGGCATGGCTGCTCTACCGCTTTTGGTCAGCTCAACGTCGGCAAGAAGAGCGTCGTGCTGGATCTCAAGTCACGCGAGGGCGTCGATGCTGTGTGTCGGCTGGTCGCCGACGCGGATGTCCTGGTCGAGAACTTCCGGCCCGGCGTGATGCAGCGGCTCGGGCTCGACTACGCCGCGCTGAGCGCGCGCAATCCGCGGCTGATCTACTGCTCGATCTCGGGCTACGGCCAGACCGGCCCGTCGGCGGAACTGCCGGCCTATGCGCCGGTGATCCATGCCGCCTCGGGCTATGACATGGCGCATCTCGCCTACCAGCCGGGGCGGGATCGCCCGGACTATTGCGGCATCTATCATGCCGACGTCGTCACCGGGACGTATGCCTTCGGCGCCATTGCCTCCGCTCTGTATCAGCGCGAGCGTACCGGCCGCGGCCAGCACATCGACTGCTCGATGCTGGAATCGATGCTGAGCCTGACCTTGAACGAAATCCAATGGTCGCAATTTCCGGTGGTCCAGCCGTCCCGGCCGACCTTCGGCCCGGCGGCGTGCCGGGACGGCTACGTGATGATCGCCATCGCCAGCGAGAAGACGTTCCAGAACCTGATGTCGGTGATCGGTCATCCCGAATGGACGAGCGATGCCCGGTTCGCCAGATATTCCGACCGGCGGGCAAATTGGGGTGCGCTGATGGACGGGGTCGAGGCCTGGTCGGGCCGGCTTAGCGTTGCCGACTGCGTCGCGGCGTTGAACTCCGGCGGCGTGCCGAGCTCCGCCTATCGCAGCGTTGCCGAGGCATTGGCCGATCCGCAGATCGCCCATCGCGGTGCCCTGGCTGACGTCGAGGACGACGCCGGCAGCTTCAAGGTCGTCAACCTGCCGTTCCGAATGTCAGAGGCGAAGGTCGCGGCCGGCCCGCGTGCGGCGAGCCTCGGCGAGCACACCGCCGAGGTCCTCCGCGAGGCGGCCGCGAACGCGCGCGACAATGGCTGAGGTTGCTGAGGCAAAGGCTGCAGGGCTGCCATGAGCACGCGCCATGCGGGCGGCCTTGCTGCTCCCCACGTTTCCAGCCAATGTTCCGGCCATCGCAAGAACAGTCCGGATCCGCCGGACGCGCCATGCCGGGAGGAGATGTCGAGGCCCGCTTGCCCCAGCGCAAGCCGTCGCCCGTCGGTCCCGTCGTGACGCCGTCCGGTCCTGCTAGTGCCGGACCACGGGAGTGAAAGCATGAAGAGCTTCAAGGTCACCGATTTCAACGCGCCGCTGACCGAGGTCGACGAGCCGACGCCGCAGCCGTTTGGCAAGCAGGTGCTGATCAAGGTGAAGGCGGCCGGCGTCTGCCATAGCGACCTGCACATCTGGGAAGGTGGCTATGACCTTGGCCACGGCCGCAAGCCGCTGTCCTTGAAGGATCGCGGCGTCTCGCTGCCGCGGACCATGGGACACGAGAGCGCCGGTGAGATCGTGGCGTTCGGGCCCGAGGTCACCGAAGCCGAGAAAGGGGGCTTGAAGGTTGGCGACGTCGCGCTGGTCTATCCCTGGATCGGCTGCGGCAAATGTGCCACTTGCCTCGCCGGCGACGAGAACATGTGTCTGAAACCGGCCTCGCTCGGCGTCTATTGCGACGGCGGTTATGCCGATCACATGACGGTGCCGCATCCGCGCCACCTGATCGATCTCAAGGGTCTCGATCCCGTGACGACCGCGCCTTATGCCTGCTCGGGCGTGACGACCTACAGCGCGCTTAAAAAGGTCGAGACGGATTTTGATACGCCGATCGTCATCTTCGGCGCCGGCGGTCTCGGCCTGATGGCGCTGTCCTTGCTCAAGGCGATGGGCGGCAAGGGCGCCATCGTCGTCGACATCGACGCCCGCAAGCGCGAGGCCGCGCTCGCGGCAGGCGCGCTGGCCGCCGTCGACGGCAAGGCGCCGGATGCGCTGGAGCAGTTGAACAAGGCGGCGGGCGAGCCGATCCGGGCGGTGATCGACCTGGTCGGCAATGCCGCCACGGCGCAGCTCGGCTTCGACTGCCTGACCAAGGGCGGCAAGCTCGTCATCGTCGGCCTGTTCGGCGGCGGCGCGCCCTGGGCGCTGCCGCTCATTCCGATCAAGGCGGTGACGATCCAGGGCAGCTATGTCGGCAATCTGCGCGAGACCAAGGAACTGCTCGACCTCGTCCGCGCCAAGAACATCGCGCCGATCCCGGTGACCCCGATGCCGCTCGCGAGGGCCAATGATGCCCTGCACGAGCTGCAAAAGGGCCAGCTGGTCGGCCGCGCGGTGCTGACGCCGTAGCCGTTGCTCTCACATTCGTCATTGCGAGGAGCGAATCGACGAAGCAATCCAGAGTCTTAACCTTGGCCCTGGATTGCTTCGCTTCGCTCGCAATGACGGCAATAACTTCTTCGAATTCCAAGTGAGACATGCCCTCCACCAACGCCCTCCACATCGCAGTCCTCCCCGGCGACGGCATCGGTCCTGAAGTGATGGCGCCGGCGCTTGAAGTATTGCGCAAGGTCGAGGCCAGGGCCGGCCTGTCGTTCCGCTTCACCGAGGCCCAGGCCGGCGCCAACAATTATCTCGCCACCGGCGTCTCGATCGCCGAGTCGACGATCCGGCTGTGCGAGCAGGCCGATGCCATCCTGCTCGGCGCCTGCGGACTGCCGTCGGTGCGCTATCCCGACAACACCGAGATCGCGCCGCAGATCGAGCTGCGCTTCCATTTCGATCTCTATGCCGGGGTGCGGCCGGCGCGGCTGATCCCGGGCGTGCCGAGCCCGATCGTCGGCGCCGCCGAGCGCGGCATCGACTTCGTCGTCATCCGCGAGTCGACCGAAGGCCTGTTCGCCTCGATGGGCAAAGGTCAGGTGACACATGAAGAGGCGCGCGAGACCCTCGTCATCACGCGCAGAACCTCCGAGCGGCTGTTCAACTTCTCCTTCAAGCTCGCCGAACGGCGCCGCGCGCGCGGCCGCTCCGGCACGTTGGGCTGTG
Source organism: Bradyrhizobium sp. ORS 278 (assembly GCF_000026145.1). NCBI lineage: Bacteria > Pseudomonadati > Pseudomonadota > Alphaproteobacteria > Hyphomicrobiales > Nitrobacteraceae > Bradyrhizobium > Bradyrhizobium sp. ORS 278. The sequence goes on from NC_009445.1 coordinate 2,619,263, forward strand.
TCGACAAGGCCAATGTGTTCAAGGCCTTCGCCTACTTTCGCAAGATCTTCGACGAGGTCGCCGAGCTGCATCCTGAGGTGAAGACAGAGCGGCTCTACATCGATGCCTGCGCGCTGATGCTGGTGAAGCGGCCTTGGGACTTCGACGTGCTGGTCACCGAGAACATGTTCGGCGACATCCTGTCCGATCTCGCCGCGGGCCTCGTCGGCGGCATGGGCATGGCGCCCTCGGCCGACATCGGCGACCGACATGCTGTGTTCCAGCCCTGCCATGGCACCGCGCCCGACATCATGGGGCAGGGCAAGGCCAACCCCACGGCGATGATCCTATCGGCGGCGATGATGCTCGATTGGCTGGCTGACACCCACGGCATCGAAGGCGCCGCCGAGGCGGCGCAGCGGATCGAACAGGCGGTCGATCGGGTCTACGCCGCTGGTCTCAAGCCGTTCGAGTTCGGCGGCCATGCCGGCACGATCGACGTCACCAAGGCGGTGCTGCAAGAGCTGTGAACCGGCGTCGGCCGTTCAGAAGATCTGAGCGGTGACAACAGCATAGGCGACGAAGATCACGCCAAGACCCCAGACCATGCCGGGAATTTTGCCCCCGCGGCCGAAGGCGAGTTCGAGGCCGATATAGCTGAGCGTGCCGAGTGCCATGCCGTTGATCAGGTTGTTGGTCAGCACCGTGACCAGCAGCATCAGGACGATCGGCACGGCGGTGGCGAGATCGGTCATGTCGACCTTGGCAAAGCCCTGCATCATCAGCACGCCGACCATGACCAGCGCCGGCGCGGTGGCCTGCGGCGGGATGATAACGAAGATCGGCCAGAAGAACAGCGCCAGGCCGAAGAACGCGGCGACCGTCAGCGAGGTCAGCCCGGTGCGGCCGCCGGCCTGCACGCCGGTGATCGATTCGATATAGGCCGTGACCACCGAGGTGCCGAGCACCGGCCCGACGATCGAGGCGGTCGCATCGGTGGCGAACACCGCGGTCGCATTGGGGATCGACCCGTCCGGGCGGCGGAGGTTGGCGGCGCCGGTCACGCCGATCAGCGTGCCCAAAGTGGAGAAGAACTCGGCGCAGAGAAAATAGAACAACAGGGGCAGCGCGATCAGGAAGTGGCTGAACAGATAGCCGACATCCATCGCCATGAAGGTGCTGCTCGGCCAGCGCGGCCAGGACAGCAGCGTCTGCGGCATCGTGGTCACCATCTTGCCGTTGGCCCCCGGCACGAACAGCCCGACCAGGGTCAGCACCGCGATCGAGATGATCAGCGCGCCGGGCACGCGGCGGGCGACCAGCACCGGGGTCAGCAGCAGCCCGGCCAGCGTGAGAATGACCGGTGGATTGCGCAGCGAGCCCATGGATACATAGGTGGATGGATTGGCGACGATGAAGCCGGCGCCGCGCAGCGCGATGAACACGATGAGGGTGCCGACGGCGGCCTGGATGCCGATCTTCAGGGTTTCCGGGACGTCCCGGGCGGCGCGCTCGCGCAACCGGGTCAGGCTGAGGATCAGGAACAGCACGCCGGTGAAGGCGACCATGGCGAGCGCGCCCTGCCAGGGCATGCCCATCTGCTTGACGATGACGTAGGTGAAGATGACGTTCGAGCCCATCGCGGGCGCGACCGCCAGCGGCAGGTTGGCCGACAGCCCCATCAGCAACGAGCCGAGGATCGCCGCGAGCGCGGTGGCGCTGACGAGGTCGGCGCGGTCCATGCCGGCATTCGACATGATCGCCGGATTGACCGCGATGATGTAGGCCATTGCTGCGAAGGTGGTGGCGCCCGCCATCAGCTCGCGGCCCACCGTCGTGCCGCGCTCGCTGAGCTTGAAGAAGCCGTCGAGCCGGCCCGCGGGCGTGGATCCGTTCGCCGCACTGCCGGCAGCCACAGCTGGCTGCGCCTTCGTCATGTCCTGCATCGCGATCTCCGTCCTTGCTGCGCCGTTGCAGCCTTGATCACCAGACCACCGGATGCGTCTTGCCGGTCTGCACGTTGATGAAGCCTTGCGGCGCCTGCTCGCAGGGCGCGACCAGCACCCAGCTCCAGGGGGCGCAGGTCAGGGTCGCGAACATCAGCCGCTCGGGAAAGCCGGGATACCAGCGCGGCCGGAACGTCGGCTCGTACATCCAGTCGACCTTGCGCCCCTCGGCGTAGAGCGCCTGCATCTCGGCATCGAGCGCCTCGGCGCGGCGGCAGCTCATCAGTCCGCCGACCTCGAAGCGCACGGTCGCGGCGAGTTCGCCCTCACGCACCAGCGCCCAGCCGCCCTGCTGGGCGACGAGCGCGTTGACCGCCTTGGCCATCGCCGCATCCGAGGAGCCGACCGCCCAGATGTTGTGCTTGTCGTGGGCAACCGAGCAGGCCAGCGCCGTTTCCGGCGTGCGCGGGCCGCAACCCTTCCAGAACATTTTCGAGACGAGGCCGTCGCCTGAGAAGCGGTCGACGATGGCGAATTTGGTGATCGCCTGGCTCTCGTCGCGCTGCACGGCGCCGTCTCGCACGGCAAGCTCGAAGGTGTAGAACTCCGGGTGCCAGTGGAACGGACGGATCACCGCCGCCTGCATCGTTGTGCGCCCCGGCGCGGCCGGCAGCGCGAAATCCTCCGCCTTGATCTCGCGCTTGATGTTGATGGTCTGCGTCGCCCAATCCGGCCAGGCGATGCGCGGGACATCTCCGAGATAGCGCGTGCCCTCGGAGACCTGTGCGCCGTCGGCCCAGACTTCGGCGATCTCCAGCTTGCCGACATCCGACAGCAGCACGACGTCGCCGAACCGGCCGGGCGCGAGGCTGCCGACGAACGGCGTCAGCCGCATGTGGCGCGCGGGATTGATGGTGAGACACTGGATCGCGATCTCAGGCGCGAGCCCGGCCTCGATCGCGACGCGCGCATTGTGGTCGCTGGCGCCGAGCGCGAGCGTATGGCTGGCACTGCGGTCGTCGGTGGTGAAGGCGATCTGCGACCAGTCCTGTAGGCCCTTCTTCAACAGCCAGCCGATGATCTCGGGCATCGCGTAGATGCGCAGCTCGATGAACAGGCCGCGGGTCAGCTTGTCCCAGGTCTCTTCCGGCGTCTGCACCTCGTGGTCGGAGGCGAGGCCGGCGGCCGCGAACGCGTTAATCTCGGGCAATTCGCGCAGGCCCGAGGCATGCCCCTCGACCACGCCGCGGGCCGCGAAGGTTGCGCCGATCATGCCCCACAGGCGCTCGTAGGACGGGTTGTCCGGGTTCCACACGGCCGGCCAGTCCATCACCTCGTCGAGCCCGGTGACCATCAGGCTCTCGCGCATGAACGAGGCCTGCTCGGCGCCGCCATACCAGCCGCCGCCCCATTCATAGGCCGTCGGCGGCACCGCCGAGCCGGGCTGCGGAAAGATCTTCAGCGGCGAGCCGCGACGCCGCGCCTCGAACCAGAATTCGAGATTGCGCGCGCCGTTGACGTTGGAGAATTCGTGGCTTGCCTCGCAGGTCCAGGTATTGCCGCGCGGCAGCACCAGCGCCGCCTCCCACTCCGGCGTCAGGTGCGAGCTCTCGATGTGCTTGTGCACCTCGCCGAAGCCGGGAACGGCGGCGAGATCGGGCCGCTGCACGCGTTCGCGCACTTCGCCGCGATAGCTGCCGGCGGGGCCGACCCAGGCGATGCGCCGTCCCTTGAAGACGATCTCCTGGTCCTCGCTCCAGGTCCGGCTGTGGACGTCGAGCAGGCGGCCGACGCGGAGCGCGCGATCGGCGGGGCGGTGGCCGAGCGCGGTCAGCACCAGGTCCTGGCGGATCCGGACCTCCTGCGCGGCGTCGATCATGAGGTCGTCTGCAATGTCCTGCGCGAGATCCATGCTGAGCGTCCTATGTCACGAGGCCTTCGGCTTGTCGGTTCTGCGCTTGCGCGACGGCGCCTCGGCCGACGCGGGGCCGCTCTGCCTGGCGGCCGCGGCGTCGCGCTTGCGGACATCCTTCAGGAGCGTCGTCGTCGCCCATTCGATCGCGTCGGCGATCTCGCCGCTCGACAGGCCGAAATCCTCGCGCAGCGTGTTCCAGGCCTGCGTGTTGTTGAGATAGGCGGCGAGCGCCTCGGCCTGCCGCGCCTGCTTGGCCGGCAGATGCCTGACGAGCGGCGCCATCGCCTTGCGATGCTGCTGGACCAGGCGGCGGCGGAACTGCGCGCGCAGCGAGCGGCCGGCGCGGGTCAGCGCCAGCGCGCGGGCGAGCTGCGGACGCCGGTCGTAACGCTGGCACAGCTCGCGAAACACGGCCGGCAACTCGTCCGGCCTGCTGAATGGAACGTAGCCGAACACGTTGTGCTCGATCCATTCGCCGGCGGCGTCCATCAGCTCGGCGCGGCCCTTGAAGTGCCGGTAGATGGTCCTCTCGGCGATGCCGGCGCGCCGCGCGACGGCGGCCATCGAGGTGTCGTCGCCCGCCTCATCCTCAAGGGTCTCGACGAACGCCGCGATGATGCGCTGCCGGGTCATGGCCGCGTATTCGTCGCGCAGGGTGGCCGTTTGTCGTTGGGCTGCACTCATGTCATAAGTCTGACATCAGCGTTCACGCAGCCGCAAGACGATTTTGCGGGCACGCGCGCCGCAAAAAGATGCGCGTCGACCGTGTCAGTCGAGAGAGATGGCGGCCGCGTTCAGCGCCCTTTGAAAACCGGCTTGCGCTTTTCCATGAAGGCGCGGCGGCCCTCGCGGAAATCCTCGGAATCCATGCAGGCGTCGCCGATCCGCTTGATCGCGGCCATGTCGCGTCGGCTCTCGTCCTTTAGCACTTCGGCGATGGTGATCTTGGCGGCCCGTACCGCGAGCGGCGCGTTGCCGGCGATGGTGCGGGCGATGTCGAGCGTGGCCGGCAGCAGTTCGTCAACGTTCATCATCCGATCGATGAGGCCGATCCGCAGGGCCTCCGTGGCGTCGATGCGCTGGCCGGTATAGAGCAGCAGCCGCGCCTGCGACGGGCCGACCAGCGACACCAGGTTGCGCAGGCCATCATGGCCGTAGGCGATGCCGAGCCTGGCCGCGGGAATGCCGAACTGGCTGTCGGTAGCCGCGAGGCGCATGTCGGCCAGCATCGCAATCTGGAGCCCGCCGCCGAGGCAGAAGCCGCGGATGCAGGCGATCGTCGGCTTGGGGAAGTCGGCGAGCAGCGCCCGCTGGGTGGCGCTCCGCTGCGCATAGGCCTCGGAGGCCTCCGCATTGTGGCGGCTCTGCTCGAACTGGCTGATATCGGCGCCCGACACGAACGCCTTGTCGCCGGCGCCGGTCAGCACCACGACCCGCACGGCGGCGTCGTCGCGCAGCGCGACCAGGGCGTGGCCGAGGCCCTCCCACATCTGCAACGACATCGCGTTGCGCTTCTCGGGATTGTTGAAGGTGACGATCCCGACCCCGTCGCCGACGGTCAGGAGGATCTTGCCCTCGGCAAAGGCGGTAGGAGAGGCAGGTGACATCGGCATGGGCATCCGGAGCAGGCGGCAGGTTGACGCCATCGTTCACCGCGACCCATGCGGCGTCAACGCAAGATCAGGTTTGAGAGCCGCGCCAGGATCAACGCAAATCAGCGCTGAGCGAAACGCCGGAATGCCGCCACTTCCTATGACGGCAACGGCAGAAAAAAGTATAAAGAGGTGAGGGATATCAGGCCGCGCAGCCATCGCTGGGCGGACCGCAAAGGCCGGACAACCGGCCGTGTTGATCGATCGGCCCACAGGCCGAAGCTGTGAACTCGCCCGAGCTGGCAAAACGCCTAGCGCCCCCAAGTTGCGCCCTCGAGCGAAGATGGCTCATACCCATCACAGGGAGGCCTGTCAGACGGCCTGACCTATTCCTCGTTCGCAGCAATCGACTCCATCAAGGACACCAGCTGACGTTGCACGGTCTGGTCCTTGATCTTGCTGTAGGCACGCAGCAAACGCAGGCTGAAAGCCGAGTCCAGGAACAGCAGGCTCTCGACTTCGCGGGCCTTGTTGTCACCGTCGTAGAAGAACGTCACGGGCACGTCGAGCGCGGTGGCGATCTGCTGCAGACGCGCAGCGCCGACACGGTTGACACCCTTCTCGTACTTCTGGACCTGCTGGAAGCTCACGCCGAGCTTTTCGCCGAGCTCCGCCTGCGAGATCTTCTGCTCCACACGCCGCAGGCGAATGCGCTTGCCAAGCTCGATGTCGGGCTTGCCGGCACTGCGCTGCTTCATCTTCTTAGCCGCTGACTTGTTCATACTGATTTTACCGTCCTTCCATCGGAAATCCCCCGAATAAATGGGTCAGGGGTTCACCCATATATACTGTTTTAAGTTGCTGTGGATGTATGAATTCGTCTTTAAACCAGGGGTATTTGCCAGGGTTAAAGGCCTCCACCAACCAGTCGATCATGTGCCGCACCCTGGGGATGCGTCCGGTGGTGGCGTGGTATGACAGCCAGATATCGTAGGACCACTTCAGATCAACTTCGAGGGGTACGATCTTCCCGCCCAGAGCACTCGCATAGGTTGGGAATACCCCAATACCAGCCCCGTGGGCGACAGCCCAGTAGTTGGCACTGGAAACGTTGGTGGTCATCGCGATCAGGTCCCGCTGCTCATAGCCGGGGAAGATGGTCGCGAAAGCTGTGTTGGCTGCCGCTTCATCTGCTACTTGCAGAACCAAGCGATGTTTCACCAGCTCGTCAATCGACTTCGGAACGCCATACGTTTCGAGATATTTCTCGCTGGCAAAGCACATCAGGTGCATGCGGCCGAGCCGGACCAGCTTGACATCGAGCGCCGCAGGCCGCGACAGATGGATGGCGACGTCGGCCTCGTGACGCGACACGTCGGCCGAGCGCATCGCGCAATACAGGTCGACATTCACGTTCGGGAAGTTCTGCTGAAACTCGACCAGCCGCGGCGCCAGCCAGAATGTGCCGAGCCCCTCCGTCACGGCGACGCGGACCTCGCCGGAGGCGGCGCTGGCGAGACCGTCGCCGGCGCGGAGCAACTCGAAGGACGCGGCCTCCATGCGTTCCACCGCCGACACCACCAGCGCGCCCTCGTCGGTGAGCCGTGCGCCATGAACGTCGCGCGTGAACAGGGTCGCGCCGATCTGCCGCTCGAAATCATCGATGCGCCGCCGTACCGCATTGATCGAGAGCGTGAGCCGCTCGGCCGCCGAGCGGAAGCTGCCGGCCCTGACCACCTCGAGGAAGATGCGCGCGGCGTCCCAGTCGGTGAGATTGGCCAGCGCGGATTTGCTGGCGGCTGCCTTGGCGGGCGAGGGGCGATTGGGAGCAGGGCGCGCCGGCGTCTTGCCTGTGGCAACGCCAGCGCCTGCTGCAGCGTCCTCGCTTGCGTCCCGAATCACGGCGCCAGCTGATCCGTCCGTCTGCGCGGCCGGAGCCAGAGTCGCATCGGAGGCTGCCACCTCCTGGCGTTCCTTCTGAGGAACGCCCCGTTCCGCCGCAACGCGCATACAAGCTCTCTCCGCCTGCTAGAGTGCTACCGATAAACTACGGAAACTACGGGACATGGCGCTTTGGAAAGTCCGGACGCCATGGGTCGTGGATGGGTCGGTTCGAATGAGGTGGTTGAGACATTGACGCTCGAGACGAGTCTTTCGGCTTCTGTCCTTTGCTGCATGAGTTTACCGCCTGCGGATACGCAGGGGTCCATTCAATGTATGCCAAGGACACGCTTAGCGCGAATCGACCTGAACATCGACGGTTTTTGTCATGACCGCAATGAAATGGTATTCGAAGATGGCCCGGTGTCATGCTATCTTGATGAACGGATGGTGGCGCTGACTCATCGAATCCTAGATTTCGATCAAGCGTCGTCGCACGGTTACGTGCGAGACGTCGGCGAGCCGACCACAGCTTTGGACGCGGGGGGCGCAACCAAGCTGGATGGGACGCGCGCAGGGGAGCAACTGATGACGTATTGGAAAGCCATTCGTGGGCCGGGATTTGCTCGGCTCCCTCTCGTCGCACGCTAGAACGGAACGACGCCCGTGGCCAATTCGGACGAACAGATGTTTGCAGTGCTCGCCTCGCTTGAGCAATGCCGCGCGACGTTGGTCGCAGCGGGCAATCGCGAATCGGCACACCTCATTTCGGTCGCGATCCTCGACCTGCGCATGAAGCTGAACCGCTTGGGCGAAGACGACCTGAAGTCGCTTTGCGACGAGATGGTTCAGTCCGACAACCCCGACAAGCTGCGCGATCCGAAGCTTCAGCCCGGCCAGCGTCGTCAGCCGCTCCTGCGAGTCGTGAAATAGCACAGTTCACTATGTGCACAAAGGTGCATTTAGCGCAATTGTGATATGCCGTAACGGCAATGTGAGGGCGGGAGGTGAGCCACCGTTCCGCCGGTGGCAATGGCATCTATGATTTCGAGCAAGCGGCTCCCTCTTGGTGCCGGTGGCGCGTTGGCGGGATCTTATCCGCGATCCCCGGGATGGCGTCTCAGCTCTCATGCCGCGACATCGCAGCCCCTGAAATCGCAGCCCTGACATCGCAGCCCTGTGATCGGCCGTAACTTCGGCGCCTCTGTTGCGTAATGCTCGCATCGGCGGCATGAAGCAGCATGCCTGGGCGTCAGGACGCCGCCCGAGGGGTTAGCGTAGGACACGCATGATTCAGAACGTATCGATTCCGGCGGCGTTCATCGCCGGCCTGGTGAGCTTCCTGTCGCCCTGTGTCCTGCCGCTGGTGCCGCCCTATCTGGTCTATCTCACCGGCGCCACGATCGAGCACATCGAGAGCCAGGAGCCGGCGGCGGCCTCGCGGCGGGCGGTGATGATCTCGGCGGCGCTGTTCGTGCTGGGCTTCTCCACCGTGTTCGTGATGCTCGGCGCCAGCGCCTCGCTCATCGGCGGCCTCATTCGCGCCTGGTCCGAGCAGCTCTCGATCCTCGCCGGCGTCGTGATCATCGTGATGGGCCTGCATTTCCTCGGGCTGACCCGGATTGCGTTCCTGATGCGCGAGGGCCGGCTGCCGATCCCGAAGCCGGTCGGCCTGTGGGGCGCCTATGTCATGGGCCTCGCATTCGCCTTCGGCTGGACGCCCTGCATCGGGCCGATCCTGGCGGCCATTCTGTCGATTGCCGCCGCAGAGGCCACGGTGGCGAAGGGCGCCGGGCTGCTGGCGATCTATTCGGCCGGGCTCGGCATCCCATTCCTGGTCGCGGCCTTCATGATCGAGCAGTTCTCGGCCCTGTTCATGCGGATGCGCGGCCACCTCGTGAACGTCGAGCGGGCGATGGGCGTGCTGATGATCGTCACCGGCATAGGCTTCCTCACCGGCGCCGTCTCGACCTTCAGCATCTGGCTGCTCGAGACCTTCCCGGCGCTGCAGCGGTTCGGCTGAACGCGCCGATCAGTCTTCGAGCTTGCAGGTGATGGTGTAGACCACGCCGGGCGGCAGGAAGTCGACCGTCGCCTCGCCGCCGAGCTGGTCGCGTGCGCTGCGCTCGATCAGCCGCGAACCGAATCCACGCTGGATCGGGGCGGACACCACCGGCCCGCCGGTCTCCTGCCAGACCAGCCTGAGCCGCGCCGGCAGCTTCTTGACGATGTCAGCCGGAGTGAACTCCCAGGACAAGTCGACGCTGCCGGTGTCGTTGGACAGCGCGCCATACTTGGCCGCATTGGTCGCGATCTCGTGCACGATCATCGACAGCACGACCGCGAGTCGCGGCGACAGCGCGACCTTCGGACCTGATATCCTGATTCGCTCGGGATTGTTCAGCCGGTACGGCTTGAGCACGCGGCCGATCACGTCCTCGAGCTCCGAGCCCTGCCATTTCTCCTTGCTGAGCAGATTGTGCGCCTCGGCAAGTGCGCCGAGCCGGCCCTCGAACTTCTCGCGCTCATAGCGGCTGGCGCTGCGGAAGGTCTGCACCGCGATCGCCTGCAGGATCGCCAGCGTGTTCTTGACGCGGTGATTGAGCTCCTCGATCAGGAGATCGTGCAGCATCTCGGCGCGCGCGATCGTGGTCGCCATCCGTACGGCAAAGGCCAGGCCGATCGCCAGCATGATGCCGCCGAGCAGGCTGGTGATGGCGAGGTTGCGCCACAGCGGCGCAACCAGCGAGGTCTCGCTGATGCCGGCGCCGATGATCCAGCCCGTGAGCGGCGAATGAGTGAAGCTCGACAGCAGCGGCTGGCCTTCGAGCGAGACGCTGGACAACGTCGCCTCATGCTCGCGCAACATGCGATCGTAGACCGAGGGCGATGCCTGCTTACCGAACGTCTCGGCCAGATTGGGCACGCGCGCGAACACGGTGGCCTTGCGGTCGAGCAGCGACAGCGTCCAGTCTGCATTCGGCCGCTGCTTCTCCAGGATGGTCTGGAACATCTCGATCGGCGGACTGAACGAGATGTCGTAGATGACTTGGCCGTCGCGGAACACCGGCACCTCGACGGTGATGATCAGGCTCTTCTTCACGATGCCGTAGAACAGGTCGGAATATTGCACCTGCCGCGTCTCGAACACGCGCTGTGTGATCTCGCGGTTGCTGCGCAAGGGCAGGCGCGCCGTCTCCGTGGTCGCCGACGAGAACAGCTGATGCCCCTCGCGATCGGCGACGAGGATGGTGCCGTCCTTGCCGTATTGCTCGAGAAAGCCCATTGCGATCGGGCGGAAGCGGTCGAAGTCACCGGTGGTCAGGGCGTCGGTGAGGGCGAGCACCTGGACGCCGCCGGTCATGCGCTGCATCTCCGCGTCGAGCGTCAGGCGGATGCTGCGCACCGTCTCGAGCACGCGCTGGCGCGCATCGCTGCGGTCCTGCATGTAGTTGTGAAGCACGATACCGCCGGCAAACAGGATGAGCGGCAGCGTGGTCCCTGCGACCAACAGAGCGAGCCGGACCGGCAGGGAAAGCTTCGGCACCAATGCCCCTTGGGATGCGTGTCTCGGGCGCCCGGCACGAGGCCATTGCGACCGGGCGCGGTGGGCCGCGGCCATCGCGTGTGGCGGGATGATATCAGGCTGGAGCGGCGACGTCCGCAATGCCCCCCGCGGCCGGCCCCGTTCACATCGCTGTCAGCATAGGAGAGCGGCGGGCGTGCGCCAAGCGCATTGCACGCCGATCCCCGGTTCCCTGCGGAGCCCTCAAAGATTGCTCTCCGAAATCGCCGCATACACCATCGAGCGCAACTCGCGCCGGATCGGGTAGGCGCTGGACGGCAGCACCTGGGTCATGAAGATCGTGATCAGCTCCTCCGCGGGATCGATCCAGAAGGCCGTCGATGCCGCGCCGCCCCAGGCATATTCGCCCGGGCTGCCGGCGATCAGCGTCTTGGCCGGATCCATCGTCACCGAGAAGCCCAGGCCGAAGCCGATGCCGTTATAGGCCGCTTCCGCGAACATCGAGCGCGACAGCGCCGGCAGGTCGACGCCGCCCGGCAGATGGTTCGAGGTCATCAGCTTCAGGGTCTTCGGCCCGAGCAGCCGGACGCCGCCGAGCTCGCCGCCATTGATCAGCGCGCGGCATAAGGTGAGATAGTCCGCCGTGGTCGCGCACAGGCCGCCGCCGCCGGAGATGAAGTCGGGCGGACTGAGGAAGGTGCTGGTGGCCGGATCATCCTGCAGCGTCAGGCCGCCCTTGCGATCCGCCGCGTGGAACGACATCATGCCGGCCGGATCGGCCGAATAGCACGCCGCCAGCCGGTGCGCCTTGGATGCGGGGACGTGGAAGTCCGTGTCGGCCATGCCCAGCGGATCAAAGATGCGTTCTTTCAGAAACTGCTCGAACGGCTTGTCGGCGATCTTGCCGACGAGATAGCCGACCACGTCGGTCGAGACCGAGTAGTTCCAGGCCTCGCCCGGCGAGAACTCCAGCGGAATCTTCGCGAGGTCGTCGATCATCGACTGCAGCGTGCCGGCCTTCTCGACCGCGCCGATCTTGGCGTCGCGATAGGCGGCATCGACGTTCGAGCGCTGCTGAAAGCCGTAGGTCAGACCCGAGGTGTGGCGCAGCAGGTCGACGATCAGCATCGGCCGCGCCGGCGGCCGGCTGATGAAGGCCGGCGCGGTGCCCGCGACGAACACGCCGAGGTTCTTCCACTCCGGGATGTACTTTGCGACCGGCTCGTCGAGCGCAACCTTGCCTTCCTCCACCAGCATCATGAACGCGACAGAGGTGATCGGCTTGGTCATCGAGTAGATGCGGTAGATCGTCTGGTCGGTGACCGGGACCTTGCGCTCGACATCGGCATAGCCGAGCGAGCTCTGATGCACGATCTTGCCGCGGCGATAGACCATCAGCTGGGTGCCGGGAAAACGGCCGGCATCGACGTAGCGTTGCTGCAAATGCGCATCGATCCGATCGAGCGCGGCTTTCGACATGCCGACGGTGTCGGGCGAGGCAGGGGTCGGGGCGAGCATCCGGACGTCTCCGCTGTGGTCTGGTTTTTCGAGGGCGCGCGCCTGGATCATGCGCACGGCCATTTGTGCGGGTGATAGCCGAAAAACGCCCCACTTCCAATGGCAGGCCAGGAATGCGTCGTGTAGCCTTCAGCCCGGGAGGATCGGCCATGACACAATTCAACGAAGCCGAACTGACGGACACCGTCGTCGCCAGCTTCGACGCCACGCCGGACGCGCGCGCAAAGGTCCTGCTGCAGGAACTCGTCAAATCGCTGCACGACTATGTGCGCCGGACGAATCTGACATTCGACGAATGGACGGCTGCGATCGATTTCCTGACCCGCACCGGCCAGACCTGCACCGCGAGCCGGCAGGAGTTCATCCTGTTGTCGGACGTGCTCGGCGTCTCCATGCTGGTGGACGCCATCAACCACCGCGACAGGGCAGGGGCGACCGAGACCACGGTGCTCGGCCCGTTCTATGTCGGCGAGCACAAGGTGACCGCCCACGGCACCGATATCTCGGCGGACCTCAAGGGGGAAAAGATGTTCGTGCAGGCGCGGGTGACGGACCTCGCGGGCGCGCCGCTGGCGGGTGCCGCAGTCGACGTCTGGCATGCGGATGACGAGGGCCTCTATGATTCACAGAAATCCGATTATGCCTCGGACGGTCCCTCGTCGCGGGCGCGCTTCATCGCCGATGCCGACGGACGCTTCTTCTTCCGCACCATCCTGCCTTGCAGCTATCCGATTCCGACTGACGGCCCGGTGGGGCAGATGATTCTGAGCACCAAGCGGCATCCGATGCGCCCGGCGCATGTGCATTTCCTGGTCGACGCCGAAGGCCACGAGCCGCTGATCACGCATGTGTTCATCGGCGGCGACGCCCATCTCGACAGCGACGTGGTGTTCGGCGTGAAGGATGAGTTGATCGCCGAGGTCGCGCAGCGCACCGATCCGGTAATGCCGGACGGCAAGCTCGCAGCAGGGCCCTGGCACCTGATGACCTATGAATTCCGCATGAAGCCGGGCGCGGGCGTCGCACCCAAGCCGATGCTCGCCAAGCCGGCCGGGGCAGCGGAGTAGGCCCGTTTAACGCGCCCACTTCTTGTGCAACGCACAGGAAGTGGGCGAATCGCAAATTTTGCGTGCGGCCGTGGGCCTGCGAAGCTCACGGTCGAATTTCCTAGTCGTTTGATTATTCAATACTTCCTCTCGTTCCAAGGCTTGGCACGAAGCTTGAATAACGAGCTTCGACGCCATCGATGCCGTCTGCGCAAGCCCCCATCCGTCATCTGACGCTGCCCCTCCGAGGCACCTCCTCGGAACGCGCCCCTGTGCGCGACCGCGCGGTGCCTGGACGGGCCTCAATCCACCGAGCGCTTTTCAGACAAGGACGACTGCACTCATGACGAAGACCGCCCATCCTGCCCGCCGCAACGGCCTCAGCCGCCGTCAGCTCCTGAAGGCCGGAGCCGGCACCGCAGCGCTGCTCGCGGCCGCCAAGCTGAACCTGCCGGGCGGTGCCTTCGCGCAAGGCGCGGGCCCGGAAGTCACCGCGGCCAAGCTGGGCTTCATCGCGCTGAGCGATGCCGGCCCGCTGTTTGTTGCCAAGGACAAGGGCATCTTCGCCAAATACGGCATGCCGGATGTCGACGTGCAGAAGCAGGCGTCGTGGGGCACGACGCGCGACAATCTCGTGCTCGGCTCCGAAGGAAACGGCATCGACGGCGCGCACATCCTCACGCCGATGCCCTACCTGATCTCCGCGGGCAAGGTGACGCAGAACAATCAGCCGACGCCGATGTACATCCTGGCGCGGCTCAACCTCGATGCGCAGTGCATCTCGGTCGCCAAGGAATATGCCGACCTCAAGCTCGGCCTCGACACCGCGCCGTTCAAGGCGGCGCTGGAGAAGAAGAAGGCCTCAGGCAAGTCGGTGAAGGCGGCGATGACCTTCCCCGGCGGCACGCATGATCTGTGGATCCGCTACTGGCTCGCCGCCGGCGGCATCGATCCCGACAAGGACATCGAGACCATCGTGGTGCCGCCGCCGCAGATGGTGGCCAACATGAAGGTCGGCACCATGGACTGCTTCTGCGTCGGCGAGCCCTGGAATGCGCAGCTCGTCAACCAGGGCATCGGCTACACCGCGGTGACCACCGGCGAGATCTGGAACAAGCATCCTGAAAAATCCTTCGCGATGCGCTCAGCCTTCGTCGACAAATATCCGAAAGCTGCGAAGGCGCTGACCATGGCGGTCATGGAGGCGCAGCAGTGGTGCGACAAGATGGAGAACAAGCAGGAGCTTGCGACCATCATGGCGAAGCGGCAGTGGATGAACTGCCCGGTCGACGACGTCGCCGGACGCACTGCCGGCAAGTTCGACTACGGCACCGGCAAGGTGATCGAGAACTCGCCGCATATCATGAAGTACTGGCGCGACTTCGCCTCCTATCCGTTCCAGAGCCACGACCTCTGGTTCATCACCGAGGACATCCGCTGGGGCAAATACGAGGCCGGCTTCGACGCCAAATCGCTGATCGCCAAGGTCAACCGCGAGGACATCTGGCGCGAGGCGGCCAAGGAGCTGAACGTTCCCGCCGCGGAAATCCCGACCTCCACGTCGCGCGGCAAGGAGACGTTCTTCGACGGCAAGGTGTTCGATCCCGAAGATCCCGCCGCCTATCTGAAGTCGCTGTCGATCAAGCGCATCGACGCCTGATCAGGACCTCACGCCGCGCGCTCATCGAGCGCGCGGCTCCTCTCATTGCACGGAGAAAGGTTTCCGATGTCCATGCCAGCATTGACCAATGACAGTATGCCCAAGGTGGTCCCCACTGCGTCAGCATCCACCACGGCGTCCGTCGTGACGATGACGCCGAAGCAGCCGCCGAAGGCCCAGCGCTATGTGAAGATGGCCCGCGAAGCCGCGGTGCGCATCGTGCCGCCGCTGATCGTGCTGGCGCTGTTCCTGATCGTCTGGGAGCTTTTATGCCGCCGCGCCGGCTCGGCGCTGCCGCCGCCATCGCGCGTGTTCGCCGATACCCGCGAGCTGATCTTCGATCCGTTCTTCGATCATGGCGGCATCGACAAGGGTCTGTTCTGGCATCTCGAGGCGAGCCTCCGCCGCGTCGCCATCGGCTATGCGATCGCCGCGGTCGTCGGCGTCGCGCTGGGCACCTTGATCGGCCAGTCGGTCTGGGCGATGCGCGGGCTCGATCCGATCTTCCAGGTGCTTCGCACGATCCCGCCGCTCGCCTGGCTGCCGCTATCGCTGGCCGCGTTCCGCGACGGCCAGCCGTCGGCGATCTTCGTCATTTTCATCACCTCGGTGTGGCCGATCATCATCAACACCGCGGTCGGCATCCGCAACATTCCGCAGGACTACCGCAACGTCGCCGCGGTGGTGCAGCTCAATCCGCTGGAATTTTTCGTCAAGATCATGATCCCGGCGGCCGCGCCCTACATTTTCACGGGCCTGCGCATCGGCATCGGCCTGTCCTGGCTCGCCATCGTCGCCGCGGAAATGCTGATCGGCGGCGTCGGAATCGGCTTCTTCATCTGGGACGCGTGGAATTCCTCGCACATCAGCGAGATCATCCTGGCGCTGTTCTATGTCGGCATCATCGGCTTCGTGCTCGACCGCCTGATCGCGGTGGTCGGCAAGATCGTCACCCGCGGCACCGCGACGAACTGAGAGGGACGGCATCATGGCCTATCTGAAGCTCGACCACGTCGACAAGACTTTCACCCGCGGCACTGCGACCACCGAAGTGCTCAAGGACATCAACCTGACGATCGAGAAGGGCGAGTACGTTTCGATCATCGGCCATTCCGGCTGCGGCAAGTCGACGATGCTCAACATCGTCGCCGGCCTCACCACCGCCACCACCGGCGGCGTGCTGCTCGAGGAGCGCGAGGTCAATTCGCCCGGTCCGGATCGCGCCGTCGTGTTCCAGAACCACAGCCTGCTGCCCTGGCTCACGGTCTATGAGAACGTGCGGCTCGGTGTCGACAAGGTTTTCGCCAGGACCAAGACGAAGGCGGAGCGCGACGCCTGGACCCTGCACAACCTCAACCTCGTGCAGATGGCGCATGCCAAGGACAAGCGTCCGAACGAGATCTCCGGCGGCATGAAGCAGCGCGTCGGCATTGCGCGCGCGCTCGCCATGGAGCCGAAGGTGCTGCTGCTCGACGAGCCGTTCGGCGCGCTCGACGCGCTGACGCGGGCGCATCTGCAGGACTCGGTGATGGCGCTGCATCAGAAGCTCGGCAACACCATCCTGATGATCACGCACGACGTCGACGAGGCTGTGCTGCTGTCGGACCGCATCGTGATGATGACCAACGGCCCGAGCGCGCATATCGGCGAGGTGCTGGAGGTGGCGCTGCCGCGGCCGCGCAAGCGGCTCGAGCTCGCGACCAACCCGACCTATGTCAAGTGCCGCCAGCGCGTGCTCGAATTCCTCTATGAGCGGCACCGCTTCGTGGAAGCGGCCTGATGGTTGCATGACCGAGGCGGAGAGCGGCTTGACCGCTCTCCGCCCTGGGCGACCAATCGTTTCTCTTTTCGATCATCAAAGGATTTTCCCATGACGCCGTCTCAGATCGCCTTGGTTCAGGACAGTTTTGCCAAGGTTGCGCCGATCTCCGATCAGGCCGCGACGATCTTCTACGATCGCCTGTTCGAGGTTGCGCCGCAGGTCCGCGCAATGTTTCCCGCCGATCTCACCGAGCAGCGCAAGAAGCTGATGGCGACCCTGGCGGTCGTGGTGAACGGACTGACGGACCTGCCTGCGATCCTGCCGGCCGCCAGCGCGCTGGCCAAGCGTCATGTGGGCTACGGCGCCAAGCCGGAGCACTACCCGGTGGTCGGCGCCGCGCTGTTGTGGACGCTCGACAAAGGGCTCGCCGAAGCCTGGACGCCGGAGGTCGCCGAAGCCTGGACCGCCGCCTATGGCACGCTGTCCGGCTTCATGATCGCGGAAGCCTATGGCAAGGCCCAGGCGGCGGAGTAGTTGCGTTGAGTGAGCCGCTCGTCATCGTCGGCAACGGCATGGCCGCCGCGAAGCTGGTCGAGGAACTGTCGCAGACTGCGCTCGGCCGCTACGCCATCGCCGTGATCGGCGAGGAGCCGCGGCTCGCCTATAACCGCGTGCTGCTGTCCTCGGTGCTGGCGGGCGAGGCGGCCTCGCACGAGATCGAGCTCAAGCCGGCCGCGTGGTGGCGCGAGCGCGGCGTCACGTTGAAATATGGCGCGCGCGTCACCGGCATCGATGTCGGCCGCCGCGAGCTCCAGATCGAGAACGACGAGAACGTGATGTTCTCGCGTCTGGTGCTGGCCACCGGCTCGCTGCCGCTGCGGCTGCCGGTGCCCGGCAGCGATCTGCCGGGCGTGCACACCTTCCGTGACAGCCGTGATACCGACGTGCTGCTCAGCCTCGCTGCGAAGAAAGCGCGCGTCGTGGTCGTCGGCGGCGGATTGCTGGGGCTGGAGGCGGCCTACGGTCTGGCCCGCGCCGGCGCCAAGGTGACGCTGCTGCACCTGATGGACCGGCTGATGGAGCGCCAGCTCGATGCGCCCGCCGCCGCGCTGCTGAAAGTGCTGGTCGAGCGCAAGGGCATCGAGGTTCTGCTGCAGGCGAGCACGGCCGCGATCCATGGCAGCGCCGGAGTCGAGGGTGTCGAGCTCGCCGATGGGCGGCGCATCGCCGCGGACGCCGTGATCTTCGCTGCCGGCATCAAGCCCAATGTGGCGCTCGCCAAGGAGGCCGGGCTTGCCGTCAATCGCGGCATCGTCATCGACGATGTCATGCAGACCTCGGCTCCGGGAATCTTCGCGCTCGGCGAATGCGCCGAGCATCGCGGCACCTGCTACGGCCTGGTCGAGCCCGCCTACGAGCAGGCACGCGTTCTGGCGCGGCATCTTGCAGGCCGCAAGGCCGCCTATGGCGGCAGTGTCGTGTCAACGAATTTGAAAGTCTCGGGTGTTGCGGTGTTTTCGGCCGGCGACTTCATGGGCGCCGGCGGCAGCGAGGCGATCGTGCTCAACGATGCCAGGCGTGGCATCTACAAGAAGCTGGTCATCGCCGACGGACGGCTCACCGGTGCCGTGCTGATCGGTGAGACCCAGGATGCGCTCTGGTATCGCGATCTGATCCGCAGCCGGACGCCGGTCGCGGCGATCCGGCACGAGATGATGTTCGGCCGCGCGGCGGCGCGGCCCAATGCGGCGTGAGAGAGGGAGCTCGCACGATGACGAGCGTTGATCCGAAGTTGCGCACAGTGCGTACCGCCTGTCCGTATTGTGGCGTCGGCTGCGGCGTGCTGGCGACGCCCGATGGCAGCGGCGGCGCGGCGATCTCGGGTGATCCCGTGCATCCGGCCAATCTCGGCCGCCTGTGCTCCAAGGGCTCGGCCCTTGGCGAGACGCTGGGGCTGGAGAACCGGCTGCTGTATCCGATGGTCCGCTGCAAGCACGGCATGGAGCGGGTGGCCTGGAGCGACGCGCTGGACCACGTCGCCACGCGGCTGAGGCACATCGTCGCCCGCGACGGCGAGGACGCGGTCGCGTTCTATCTCTCCGGCCAGATGCTGACCGAGGACTATTACGTCGCCAACAAGCTGATGAAGGGCTTTCTCGGCTCGGCCAATGTCGACACCAATTCGCGGCTGTGCATGGCGTCCTCGGTCGCCGGCCATCGCCGCGCGTTCGGCGCCGACACGGTGCCCGGCACCTATGAGGATCTCGACCAGGCCGACCTGCTGGTGTTCGTCGGCAGCAACGCGGCCTGGTGTCATCCGGTGCTGTATCAGCGCATGCTGGCGAACAAGCAGAGCCGCGGCGCGAAAATCGTCGTCATCGATCCGCGCCGCACCGATACGGCGAGCGAAGCTGATCTGTTCCTCGGGCTCAAGCCCGGCACGGATGCCGCGCTGTTCTCGGGCCTGCTGGTGCATCTCGCCGACAGCGGTGCGCTCGATCGCGACTACATCGCGCGTCACACGTCCGGCTTCGACGACACGCTCGCGCGCGCCCGCCACCTCGCCGGCAGCGCCGGCGCCACCGCGCTTGCCACCGGCCTGCCGGAAGCCGACGTCGCCGCCTTCTTCAAGCTGTTCCGCGACACGCCGAAGGTCGTCACGCTGTACTCGCAGGGTGTCAACCAGTCGGCGCAGGGCACCGACAAGGTCAATGCGATCGTCAACTGCCATCTCGCCACCGCGCGCATCGGCAAGCCCGGCATGGGACCGTTCTCCCTGACCGGACAGCCCAACGCGATGGGCGGCCGCGAGGTCGGCGGTCTCGCCAATCAGCTCGCCGCGCATATGAGCTTCACGCCGCCGGACATCGATCGCGTCCGTCGCTTCTGGAAGGCATCCGACATCGCCACCCATGAGGGGCTGAAGGCGGTGCAGATGTTCGAGGCGATCGCGCGCGGCCAGATCAAGGCGCTGTGGGTGATCGGCACCAATCCGGCGGTGTCGCTGCCGGATGCCGATCTGGTGCGGTCGGCGCTGAAGAAGCTCGAGCTGTTCGTCATCTCCGAGAACGTCCGCTCCAACGACACCGTGGATGTCGGCGCCCATGTGCTGCTGCCGGCGCAGGCCTGGGGCGAGAAGTCGGGCACCGTCACCAATTCCGAGCGCCGCATCTCGCGCCAGCGCGCCTTCATGCCGCCGGTGGGGGAGGCGAAGCCGGACTGGTGGATCCTGAGCGAGGTCGGCAAGCGGCTCGGCCACGCGGCGGCATTCAACTATACCTCCGCCGCCGACGTGTTCCGCGAACACGCCGCGCTGTCGGCCTTCGAGAACGACGGCAGCCGCGACTTCGACATCGGCGGCCTCGCGACTCTGTCGGACGACGAGTACGACACGATGGCGCCGGTGCAGTGGCCGGTGCGCGCCGGCAAGCCGCCGTCGCCGCGCTTCTTCGCCGACGGCGCCTTCTACACCAACGACCGCAAGGCGCGCTTCGTCGCGCCGGAGGTGCCGGCGCTACGCAGCGAGACCACGGCCGCGCGACCGCTGCGGCTGAACACCGGCCGCATCCGCGACCAGTGGCACACGATGACGCGCACGGGCCTGAGCCCGCGTCTCGGCGCGCATCTGCCGGAGCCGTTCGTCGAGGTGCACCCGGACGACGCGCTGCGCTACGGCCTGATGCCGGACGGCTTCGCCAAGGTGACCACCGATCACGGCCAGTGCATCCTGAAGGTGGTCGTCAGCGAGCGCCAGCAGCGCGGCATGCTGTTCGCGCCGATCCATTGGAACGCGACCAACTCATCGCATGGCCGCGTCGGCGCGATGGTCTCCTCCCACACCGATCCGTTCTCCGGCCAGCCGGAGGCCAAGGCCACGCCGGCCTCGATCAGTCCTTACGAGTACGTGTTCCGCGGCTTCATCCTGTCGCGCACCGAACTGACGCTGCCGTCGAACCTGTGGTGGGTGCGTGCGACCATCCCGGGCGGCTTCGGTTATCTGTTCGCCGACAATGGTGACCTCATGCGCTGGCCCGGCTGGTTCAAGGCCCGCGCCACGGACGACATCGCCGACTACATGGACGTCGGCGGCGGCGTCTATCGTGCCGCGTCGTTCGACGGCGATCGCATCGCAACGTCCGTGTTCGTCGGCCCCGGCCATGACGCGGGCGACTGGAACGTCGTGAAGACGATGTTCGCCGCCGACCATCTCGACGACGAGCAGCGCCGCATGCTGCTGTCCGGCCGCGCGCCGGATGGCACCGGCGGTGGCCCGATCGTCTGCGCCTGCTTCGGCGTCGGCCGCGACACGATCTGCGATGCGATCGCCGCGGGCGCCCGCACGCCCGCAGAGATCGGCGCGAAGCTTAAGGCCGGCACCAATTGCGGCTCGTGCATCCCCGAGATGAAGCGCCTGATCGCGCAGGTGCCGGCGCAGGCGGAGGCATCCGTCAGAGTGGCGAGCTAGCTCGGCACCGTCGTTGCGAGCGAAGGAATCCAGAGTCCCGCGACGGCTCTGGATTGCTTTGTCGCTTCGCTTCTCGCAATGACGGCAGTGGCCGATCGACGCGCCGCGCCATATCCTCTATGATTGTCCTATGAAGCACAAGACATTCGGAACCGGCGGCGCCGGCGTGTCCGTCATCGGGCAGGGCACCTGGTATCTCGACCACGCCGACCGCAAGCGCGCCATCACGACGTTGCAGCGCGGCCTCGACCGCGGCATGACGCATATCGACACGGCGGAGATGTATGGCGACGCCGAGCTCGTCATCGCCGACGCCATCACCGGCCGCCGCGACGAAGTGTTCCTGGTCTCGAAAGTGCTGCCCAGCAACGCCTCGCGAAAGGGGACCATCACCGCCTGCGAGCGCTCGCTGAAGCGGCTGAGGACGGATCGCCTCGACTGCTATCTGCTGCATTGGCCTGGCTCGCATCCGCTCGAAGAGACGGTGGCTGCATTCGAGGAACTCAAAGCCGCCGGCAAGATCGCGTCCTGGGGCGTCAGCAATTTCGACGTCGACGATCTCGACGATCTCGACGAGCTGCTCGACGTCGCAGGCCGGGGCAAGATCGCCTGCAATCAGGTGCTCTATCATCTGCAGGAGCGTGCCATCGAGCACGCGGTCATTCCATGGTGCGGCCAGCATGGCGTCGCCGTGGTCGCCTATTCGCCATTCGGCCATGACGACTTCCCGGAGCGCCGCAGCACGGGCGGCGAGGTGCTGCAGCGCATCGCCGAGCAGCATCACGCGACGCCGCACCAGATCGCGCTCGCCTTCCTGACCCGCGCCTCGTCGCTGCTCGCGATCCCCAAGGCGTCGCGGCCCGAACATGCCGAGGAGAATGCCGCGGCCGGCGAGATCGAGCTGACCGCCGCCGACATTGCAGCGATCGATCGTGCTTTCCCGCGCGGTCCGAAGCCGCGCGGTCTGCCGATGCTGTAGTGCAGCATCACGGAGTATTACGGATGTTTGCTACTCCGGCGCGTAGCCAGCGCATAGATGCTGCCCGCTTTCGACGGGTTGTCGCGGCGCCGTGATTGGCGTTTTGTCGCCTCTCACCGATTCGTTTCGCCTTCCAATTTCCGAGTTCGACCGTGACCCCGCCCCCGAGCGCGGCTGCCGCCGCGCGGCTTGACGACGTGCCGACGACACTTCAGGACAAGCCGAGTGCGGCGCGCAAGCGTGCGCCGGCGCGGGCCGACCGCCCGTTCCGCGGCATCGCGCTGATCCTGCTGTCGACCGTGTTCCTCGGAACCTCGGACGTCACGGCGAAATATCTCTCCAAGACCTTGCCCTCCATCGAGATCACCTGGATCCGCTTCGTGGTGTTCGCGCTGATCATGGTGCCCGCGATGATCCCGGGCTCGCCGCTGTTTGCGATGCGCACCGAGCGCGTACCGCTGCATCTGCTGCGCGGCATCGCGCTGCTGGGCTCCTCGATCATGTTCATCTCCGGTTTACGCTATCTGCCGATTGCAGAGGCCTCCGCCACCGGCTTCGTCGCGCCGCTGTTCGTGACCGCGCTGTCGATCATCTTCCTTCACGAGAAGGTCGGCCTGCGCCGCTGGATCGCGACCGCCGTCGGCCTGTTCGGCGTGCTGATCATCCTGCGCCCGGGCACCGGCGCGTTCCATCTCGCCGCGCTGTTTCCGATCGCCTCGGCGTTTGCCTGGGCCTGCACCCTGATCATGACGCGCATGATGAGCGGCCGCGAGCACGCCATCACCATCATGACCTATTCGTCGATCGCCGGCGTCTGCCTGCTGTCGGCGATGGTGCCGTTCGTCTGGACCACGCCGTCCTGGCAGGACATCGGCTTCGGCGTGCTGGTCGGCGTCGCCTCGACCATGGGGCAGTGGATCGTCGTGCTCGCCTTCCGCTATGCCGACGCCTCGGTGCTGGCGCCGTTCTCCTACACTCAGCTGCTGTGGGTCAGCATCCTCGGCTTCCTGGTGTTCGGCGAGTTGCCCGACGTCTGGACCATCGTCGGCGCCGCCTTCATCGTCTCCAGCGGCCTCTACACCGCCCACCGCGAGCGCGTCCGCCGCTCGCAATTGCTGCAGGTCGCCGGCGAGAGCTCGCCGAATCCGTAGACGCCTCTCCACACGGCCGTCATTCGGGGGCGAGGCCGTCAGGCCACGAACCCGGAATCTCGAGCTTGGTTTGCTCCCGCGTCTCATCTCGGGATTCCGGGTTCGAGCCTCGCGGCCTCCCCCCGGAATGACGGAGCGTATGGCTTGGAGTTGGCTCCCGCCGATGCTACCTGTGCTCCCCAGCAACAAGAACAATGGGGAGCACGCCGCGATGATCAATCTCACGCCCGAGACGGTTCTGCCCGATGATGGTGCCAGCGGCACACTGGTCGGCCGAGTCTGGCGGCCCGATCTGGACGGACCTGCGGTGGTCGCGGTGCGTGACGACGGCGTGTTCGACGTCACCTCGGCCTTCCCGACCGTCACAGCGTTGTGCGAGCACGACGATCCCGCTGCGGCGCTGAACGCGATGAAGGGTGAACGCATCGGCGACCTCGCCGCCATTCTCGCCAACACGCCGCCAGACCGCCGCAATCCCGCCCAGCCATGGCTGCTGGCCCCGGTCGATCTGCAGGTCTTAAAGGCCGCTGGCGTCACCTTTGCGATCTCGATGCTCGAGCGCGTCATCGAGGAGCGCGCGCGCGGCAATCCGGCGTCCGCCGAGGCGATCCGCAAAGAGGTGGTGCGCCTGGTCGGCGACGATTTCTCCAAGCTCAAGCCCGGCTCGGACCAGGCGATGCACTTGAAGCAGGTGCTGATCGAGCAGAACGCCTGGAGCCAGTATCTCGAGGTCGGCATCGGCCCCGACGCCGAGGTCTTCACCAAGGCGCCGACCTTGTCCTCGGTCGGCACCGGCATGGATGCCGGCCTGCATCCGAAATCGACCTGGAACAATCCGGAGCCGGAGGTCGTGCTGGTGGTGTCGAGCCGCGGTACGATCGTCGGCGCGACGCTCGGCAACGACGTCAATCTGCGCGACTTCGAGGGCCGCTCGGCGCTCCTGCTCTCCAAGGCCAAGGACAACAACGCCTCCTGCGCCATCGGCCCCTTGCTCCGCCTGTTCGACAAGACCTTCACGCTCGACGATGTCCGCAAAATGGACGTGGCGCTCAACGTCGCCGGCAGCGATGGCTTCGTGCTCGACGGGCATTCGTCGATATCAAAGATCAGCCGCGACCCGACCGATCTCGTCGCCCAGACCATCGGCGCCGTGCATCAATATCCCGACGGCTTCGCGTTGTTCCTCGGCACCATGTTCGCCCCCGTCAAGGACCGCGACGCGCCGGGGCAGGGCTTCACCCACAAGCGCGACGACATCGTCACCATCTCCGCCCCGCAACTCGGCCGCCTCGTCAACCGCATGCGCAACAGCGACGAATGCGAGCCCTGGACCTTCGGCGTCGGCGCGCTGATGCGGAGCCTGGCGCGGCGCAAGCTGAGTTGAGCCGCGCAGCATCTTCACACACTGCGTCATTCCGGGGCGCGCGACAGCACGAGCCCGGAATCCATACGCCGCAGCGGGCGTGAGGCGGATGGTCTGAGTTACGATCGCGCTCCACCACGCAGGTTCGTAGTTATGGACTCCGGGCTCGCGCTGTCGCGAGCGCCCCGGAGTGACGGCGCCGTTGATGTTACCGGCGTCGGTCCGTCACCAATGTCCGTTGCCGTCTCAATCCTGCCGCACCTCACGCGCTCCGCACCGGCGCCAGCCCGCGTTGTCCCTCCGCGGCCAGCGCGGCGCGGCGGTTGGCGACGGCTTCGTGAAACTGGATCAGCACGAGGTTGAAGGCGGTGAGATCGCCGTCCTCGATCGCGCCGTCGTCGTGGCAGGCGAGCGTCTCGCGCAGGATGGCATCAGCCTCGGTCTGCATCTGGTCGAGCTCCGTCAAGGTCTGGGCCTGGCGCGCTGACGCGATCGCGGCGAGCAGGCGGTCGCGATGATCGGTGTTGTCCTGCCGTTCGCCGCGCTTGAGGAAATGCCGCAGCCAGGCTGCGGCCGAGCCGAGGCCGGACAGGATCAGCACCGCGCCCCACAGATAGTCGCTGTATTTGTCGAGGAAGCTGCGCTCGTTGTTGTCGATATAGGCGGCGGCGCCGGGATGGGCGGGCAGCGCGGCGTCCTTGTCGGTGTCGGGCTTCTGGATCCTGGCCGCGCCCGGCACGGTCTTGGCGAGCTGTGCCTTGGCGGTGAACAACAGCCGCGCGAAGGCGCCGGCCGTCTCCTCCGACATCGCGGCGGTGGCGATGATCAACTGATTGATGCCAACCGTCTCGATCTTGTCGTCCGGCCGCTGCGGCGTGGTGGCGAAGGCGCCGGTTGGAATTTCCTCGGACTCATAGAGCGGATGGCGCTCGGCGATCGCCTCGGAGACGTCGACGGCGAGGAAGCGCGGCTCGCCGCGGCGACGCGCGGTGGCGGCGATCGCATCCGCGATGGTCTTGTCGTTGACCGCGCCGACCATGGCGAAGGCGTCGAGCGTGGCATCTGCCGTCATCTCGGAGACCTGGTTGGCGCCGAACTGCACGACCGTCACCTTGTCCGGATTGACTCCGGATTCGCCGAGCACGACCCGGAGCAGGGCAACGTTGACCTGGCTGACGCCGACAACGCCCAGCCGGCGTCCGGCGAGATCGGCCATGCCCTTGATGCGCGCCTCGGACTTCGGTTTCGGCCCGCGCGGCGCCGCCCACAGCACCAGCAGATTGCGCCTGAGGATGGCCATCGAGCGGGCCGTCGGCGGCAGCTGCAGGTCGCCGCGCGCGACGGCGAGCTCCGCCTGTCCGTTCGCGAGCATCGTGATGCTCTGCAGCGGTCCGTCGGTTGCGACCGGCACCAGGCGGAGGGCGCTGTCCCTGGTGTCGAAGGCGTCCGCCAGCGCCCGCACCAGAACATCGTCGTCGCTGCCCGCAGGCCCGACCGCGATCCGCAGGGTCTGCGGCTGCCACAGCCAAGTGCCGACGGCGAGCAGCACGGTCAGACACGACAGCACGCTCGCCAGCGCGAGCAGCTTGGGAAAACGCCGCCGTCGGCGCGGCAGGGGACTGTCTGGCGAAACGACGGTCGGCGGCATCGGTGAGATCGGGCCTCGTGGGCCGGCGCGGCGGCGGCCGGCAGGGGTCTCACCGTAATACACTGTTGTGACAGTTGCGACGCGATCGACGATCGTGGGAGTGGCGTGAGGGATGCCTACGCCACAGCTGTCATCGCCCGGCTTGACCGGGCGATCCGTACGCCGCAGCCTGAGTGGGTCCATCGAAGGCGCCGCGGCGTACTGGATCCCCGCTTTCGCGGGGATGACGGCTGTGTTCGGGGCGGCCCTGGGACAGGAATGAAGTCCGAACTGCCGGACGCGACGGCGCCCCCCTCACACATGCCCCGACGCCATCTGCCCGGCGGCGCGGCGGGGGCGGTCCTGCAATTGGGCGGCATCGCCGAGCTCGCGGACCAGCGAGAGCGCATGGTCGCGCTCGGCGGCCGAGCTGCGGCGCGGCTCGGGGCGGCGCGGCGCCAGATCGTCCCCGATCGGATCCTTCGGCACCAGTGACAGCGCCCGCGCGAACGGATCAAGCGATGCGTCGTGGCCCTTGCCGCTCTCACGGCTCGGCTCCGGCTCGGCCGGCCGCCGCGCCACCAGGGTCTTGATGCGGCCGATCAGGCCCGACGGCGCCTCGGGCGGTGCCGAGTCGAACGGATCGGCATAGAACGTCGCGCCGGCCTTCTCCACCATGCCGGCGAGCGCGGTGACCATGCGCGGCGAGCCGCAGGCATAGACGACGTCGGTGGATGTCAGCGTCGGCATCGCCGGCTCGATCCGTCCGGTGCGGATCGAGGGATGATTGACCGGGCCTTCCTCCACGGTCGGGATCACCGTGACGTTCGGCAGCCGCGCCAGCTGCGCCAGGATCGGCGTCATGTAGAGCTGCGGCAGCTTCTTTGCGCCGGCGATGATCACCATCGGGCGGCTGCGGTTCTCGCGCAGCGCCATCGCCGCGATCGCCCAGATCGGTGCGAAGCCGGTGCCGCTGCCGGCGAGCACGAGGCGGCCGGCGCCGCCCGGCCGCAGGAACGCATGGCCATACGGCCCCTGGATGCGCAGCCGGTGCCCGGGCCGGATGCCGCTGCCGAGCGCCTGCGTGACGCGGCCGCCGCGCACCTTCTTGATGTTGAGATGGATGACGCGGCCGCCGATGCGGCCATCGAACGACGCGGTCGGGCTGTAGGCGCGCGCCGGATAGCCGGCGAAGGTGAACTTGAAGTACTGGCCCGGCAGGTAGCTGATGCTCTTCTCCGGCGCGATCATCAGCTCCATGATGTCGGGCGCGACCTCGCGCAGGCCGACGAGCCGCGCCTTGCAGGTATCGATCTCCGGCACATCCTCCACGTCGACATCGAGGTCTGACACCACGCGCGCCTGGCAGGCGTAGATCATACCCTGCGTATGCGTCTCGCCGCACACCGTCTGGCCCTTGGACACGTGAACCATGCAGGTGCCGCAGGTGCCGGCGCGGCAGTCGAACGGAATCTCGACGCCGTTGGCCAGCGCGCCATCGAGCAGCACGTCGCCTGCGCGGACGCGGAACTGGCGGCCCTTGACGGTGACGGTCCTGAAGTTCGACATGATCAACTCCTCGATGGAATACGCTTTGACTGTTGGAAGATTTGTGCCGATCACGCCTTGCCGGGCGAGACGCGGATCAGGTTCTTGTTGGCCGTGCTCTCGAACCGGCTCGACCAGTAGTTCGAGGCCATCACCGGCCGCTTCAGCCAGCTCACCTTCGGATTGCGCAGCACCAGGAACCAGAAGAAGAACGGCGTCGTGACGCAGTGCGAGACCAGCGGAAACCAGTCCGGCAGCAGCGAGGCCGGGCCGGGCAGGCGGTACCAGTAGTAGGTGCTGATCGCGGCCGCTGCGAAGATGCGATGCATCTGGGTGCGGCTGGCCGGCTTGTAGCGCAGCACATGTTCGCCGATCTTGAAGATGGCGTAGCTGACGATGGCGGCGATGAACGGCCAGGCATAGGCGGTGATGACGGCGGCTTGATCGACCTGTTGCGGCGGATAGTCCGGCACCTGAAACCAGCCCCAGACAAAGCCCGGGAAGCTGCCAATCAGGAAGTTGCCGAGGAACTGCTGGACCTTCGTGGGCACGCCCTGGGTCGGCGTCAGCTCCGGCGTCGAGTCGGGGCAGGGGTTGCTGCAGGCTTCGCAAATGTTGCAGCGGGCGTTCTTGAAGGTCAGGGCTGGGTTGGTGCCGTAGAGCCGCTCCACGGGGTGGATCGGGCAAAGCGAGGTGCACCAGCCCGAGCGCATCTCGAAGATCGAGCCCATCGCGAACGCCATGAACGCGGCCGACAGCAGCATCAGCGCCGTCAGCGGGCCGTCGACATTCAGTCCGATGCGCCGCATCGGCACCACGACGAACAGCAGGGTCACGCTGATCACCGCCAAGGTCGCCGCGCCCCATTCGGGCATGCGGATGTTCTGCGAGATTCCCATCTTGTTCGGCAAGAGATGAAAGGTCGCCATCGGGCAGATGTTACGCCACAGGCCAGGCGAGATCGTCACCAGCGCCGGCGCGATCGGGATCAGCAGATTCCACATCAAGGCTATGCCGAGCGGCGGAAAGAACAGCAGGAGGTTCACCAGTAGAACGCCGACGACCAGCATGACGGTCTGCATCGTCAGCCAGAACCGCCGTTCGGCCCGACCGGTGCTGCGGCTGCCCGGCTGCGCCGCCGGCTGATAGCGGGCAGGAGCGACGTTGACCGCCACATGGGCGAGCGGCCGGGCGTTCCTGTATTGCGGAGCATGGTCGTGTCGGGACGAACGTTGAGCGCTGATGTTTTGCATTGCTTCCCAGGACGCGTTTTGATCTTCACGATCGCGCCGACGTCACGGTCCCGAGCTGCCGACTTGTTAGTTCGGCGATCCCGTCGGCGCGTGTCGCAGCGCATGCTGTGCTGCAGAATCTGACGGCGAGATGTGGCGCTTTTTGACGGCCAATATGGACGTCCCTGGGCCATGCTGCGGTCGGCCTGCGGCCGATTGATCTGGATCAAATCCAGGAACATCAAGGAGTTGATCAGGATCCATTGTTGATTGTCAAAGCCGTTTGATCTGGATCAATGACGGCCCTGGCTGTGACGCATCGCAGGCGTGATCGAGGCGGCGAATATGTGCTCCTATCAGCGGCCTCATGGTTCGAGACGCGCCTACGGCGTTTCCGTTACTCGACGCGGAGACCCCAGGGCTGCACGTCGGGCAAATCAGGTCGCGCGCGAAATTCCTGTCCAGCCCTCTGCTGAAAAATAAATTGCTTGGCGACTTCGCAAAATCAGCATTACTCTTCCGCCCATTCCGTTGCGTCGGAGGGGGCGTATCGCGGTCGTCATGGACGTCGGCAGCGGAATGCGGTGGGCGTGGGTCGTTGCAGCGTGATCTTTCGCGCCGACGAACAGCGATGCACGCACGGTCAAGTCGCGCGGTCCTGGCACCCCGAAGCTGGTGTCACGCCTGTGCCGGCGCTCACGCGCCGCGCAGGCCACGGTGGCCAAAAGCCGGCGCACCGGGGAGAACGCGAAGCAGCCGTCAAAACCATCGCGCAGGGAAGGCCGGACGTGTTCGGCCAGACCTGTGGTACCTGCCGCCTGCATTCTTTTCCGCAGGCGGGCCACGGGCGCGGCCAGCGCCCGGCCTTCCCTGCGCCCTCTGTTTGTTGAGGGCGATGCTGGATCAAAGCTCGGGCGCAAGACGCGTCGCGAGATCGCGAAGCTGTATTCTCATGCATCAGAAAATACTGTTGGACGAACGTGAGCACGGCAGAGACCACAGTCGTCATTGCGAGCGCAGCGACGCAATCCAGGATCTTCCCGCGGATGCACTCTGGATTGCTTCGTCGCTGCGCGCCTCGCAACGACGGAGATCCTGGTGGGCGTCTCGTTTCAACAAGCACGGTGTCGTCCCGGCGAACGCCGGGACCCATAATCCCAGGGAGATGTTGTTGCGCACGATGTCGGCCCAGTCTTGTCTCACCACACCTGCTGCGGAGTATGGGTCCCGGCGTTCGCCGGGACGACGGTGGGGCGTGGCGAGGCGGCGTGGCTCACACCGGAAGTGCGATCGAGTACTTGACCTGGCTCAGGGCAAAACTCGACTCGATCGAGGCGATGCCGTCGAGCCGCGTCAGCTTGGTCTTCAGGAATGCCTCATACGACGACAGGTCCGCCGCGACCACGCGCAGCATGTAGTCGCGATTGCCCGTCATCAGATAGCACTCCAGCACCTCGGGCCAGGCCGAGATCGCCTTCTCGAAGCGCTTCAGGTCCTCCTCCTTCTGCCGGGCCAGCTTGATGGAGATGAACACCGAGACGTGCAGCCCGAGCGCCTTCTGGTTGACGGTGGCGATGTAGCGGGTGATGACGCCGCGCTCCTCCAGGAGCTTCACCCGGCGGTGGCAGGGCGAGACGGAGAGGCCGACCTTGTCGGCGAGCTCCTGCATGGTGATGCGGCCGTCGGCCTGGAGGTGGCCGAGGATCTTGCGGTCGATGACGTCGAGTTCGGGCATTGGGATGCTGTGCCGGGATTGATAGCTCTGACGGGAAAATATCCCAATAATGTTCGCCCATGCGCGAAAAATTGAGAATTATGGCCAGCTCGACGGGACTAGAGTCAACGAATCCACCGAACCGCCCCTGGGAGCAGCGCGCCATGGCCAGGCCACCCGCATCAACGCCATCCGCATCGTCAGACCGTCTCGCTATCCTGAACGCGCTGACCCGCAAGGCCCTGTGGCTGTCGTCTTGGACGATTCATCACGCCAACCACATCCGGCCGAACATCGACGGCCTCAAGGTCGGCGGCCACCAGGCGTCCTCCGCGTCGCTCGCGACCATCATGTCGGCGCTTTACTTCTCGGTGCTGCGCCCAGAGGATCGCGTCGCGGTGAAGCCGCATGCGAGCCCGGTCTTCCATGCCATCCAATATCTGTTCGGACGGCAGACCAAGGAGAAGCTGGAGAATTTCCGCGGCTTCAAGGGCGCGCAGTCCTATCCGTCGCGCACCAAGGACGTCGACGATGTCGACTTCTCGACCGGCTCGGTCGGCCTCGGCGTCGCGCAGACGCTGTTCTCCTCGCTGGTGCAGGACTACGTCAAGACGCATGGCTGGATGAAGGATCGCCGCGAGGGTCGCATGATCGCGCTGGTCGGCGACGCCGAGATGGACGAAGGCAACATCTTCGAGGCGCTGGCCGAGGGCTGGAAGCACGGCCTGCGCAACACCTGGTGGATCGTCGACTACAACCGCCAGAGCCTGGATGCCGTGGTGCGCGAGGGGCTGTGGGAGAAGTTCGAGACCATGTTCCGCAACTTCGGCTGGGACGTGGTGATCGTGAAATACGGCCGGCTGATGCGCGAGGCCTTTGCCGAGCCCGGCGGCGAGTCGCTCAGGCGCTGGATCGACAACTGCCCGAACGCGCTGTACGCGGCGCTGTGCTTTCAGGGCGGGGCGGCGTTCCGCAAGCACATCCAGGACGAGATCGGCGACCAGGGCGACGTGACCCGGCTCCTCGATAATCGCAGCGACGACGAGCTGCTGGCGCTGATGAGCAATCTCGGCGGCCACGACATGGCGAGCATGCTGGAGGCGTTCGAACAGATCGACCACGATCGCCCCGTCTGCTTCATCGCCTACACGATCAAGGGCGTCGGCCTGCCGTTCCAGGGCCACAAGGACAACCACGCCGGGCTGATGACGGTCGCGCAGATGGAGAAATGGCGCGCCGAGCAGAACATCCGTCCGGGCCATGAGTGGGACAAGTTCGAAGGCCTGACGCAGGACCCGGCGACGCTTGAAGCGTTTCTGGCCTCCGTGCCGTTCAACCGCGACGGCCGCCGGCTCGACGACGCCGTGCTCGACGTACCGGAGCGGCTGACCTTCACCGCGGCCGCGCAGATGTCGACGCAGCAGGGCTTCGGCTTGATCCTTAACGATCTCGCCCGCAGCGACATCGCGATGGCGTCGCGGATCGTGACCTCGTCGCCCGACGTCACCGTCTCGACCAATCTGGGCGCGTGGGTCAACCGGCGCGGCCTGTTCGCGCATGCCGAGAAGGCCGACCTGTTCCGCAGCGAGAAGATCCCCTCGACCTTCAACTGGGCGGCCTCGCCCAAGGGGCAGCACATCGAGCTCGGCATCGCCGAGATGAATCTGTTCATCATGGCCTCGGCGCTCGGCCTGTCGCACTCCATCAACGGCGCGCGGCTGCTGCCGATCGTCACGCTGTACGATCCGTTCATCGAGCGCGGCCTCGATGCGCTGAACTACGCCTGCTATCAGGACGCGCGCTTCATGGTCGTCGCGACCCCGTCGGGCGTCACGCTGGCGCCGGAGGGCGGCGCGCACCAGTCGATCGCGACGCCACTGATCGGCATGGCGCAGGACGGCTTGTCCTCGTTCGAGCCGGCCTTCGTCGACGAGCTCGCGGCGATCATGAAATGGGGCTTTGGCCACATGCAGGCCGCGCCGGGCGAGGGCGGCTCGGTCTATTTGCGGCTATCGACGCGCACCGTCGACCAGCCGCAGCGGATCATGACGCCGGAGCTGGAGGCCGACATCGCCGCCGGCGCCTATTGGCTGCGCAAGCCGGGGCCGAATGCAGAAGTGATCATTGCCTATACCGGCGCGCTCGCGCCTGAGGCGATCGAGGCGACCGGATTAATCGGCGAATCCCGCCGCGACGTCGGCCTGCTCGCCGTCACCTCGGCGGACCGGCTGCATGCCGGATGGACGGCGGCGCGCAGCCTGCGCAGGCATCGCCGCGGCGTGCAGCATCTCAGCCATATCGAGCAATTGCTGGCGCCGCTGCCGCGCGACTGCGGAATCGTCACCGTCATCGACGGCCATCCGGCGGCGCTCGGCTGGCTAGGCTCGGTGCGCGGCCATCGCGTCGAGGCGCTGGGGGTCGAGAAGTTCGGTCAGACCGGCACGATCGACGATCTCTACCGTCATAACGGCATGGACGCGAATGCCATCATCGACGCGGCCGAGAGCCTGACCGGCGCGCCGGTGCGGCACCGCAAGATGGCGGTGTGAAAGCTGAGGGGATCTCACGAGTCTGAACGTAGATACGCCGCCTCCTTCGCCTGGACAAAGGAGACGGCGCTGCAACTTGGGGACAAAGGACTGCGTGCTAAAAAATCAGTCAGTACGAACAGACCCAGCCATTCGTGATGAAACTGCGTCTTCCGGGGCCGGCGATCTACGGGGGTAGCGTACCCGAGGTCATCGCTGCAGAATGTGAACCAGTTCACATCTCGCAATGAATCTTCAGGACTGGAATTCTGTGGTCCGGAATGAGGTCCTCGGCCGGCCTGGACGTCGGATCAGGGGCTTGCTGCAATGCAAAATGGCGCGGCGACGAAACGCGTGTCCGTCGGCTTGCGCCGGTCGAGGCCTTGCTCCTATATCCGACCGACGCAACCCCGGTCCCCGCATGTGGCGGGTTCATCCCGCGGATCGCGCGTGCCAGGATGCAGGTCCGCGCGCAGCCGCTCCCCCATATGCTTCCACCTGAAGAGGTTTTCCGATGGTCAATCGCCTGCAATTCTACATCGACGGCGCCTGGGTCGATCCGGTCGTCAAGAAGTCCACCCCGGTCGTCAATCCCGCGACCGAAGAGGCGATGTATGAGGTTGCGCTGGGCTCCAAGGCCGATGTCGACAAGGCTGTCGCCGCCGCCAAGCGTGCCTTCGAAACCTTTTCGCAGACGAGCCGCGAGGAGCGCGTCGCGCTGCTCGAGAAGATCATCGCCATCTACAAGGGCCGCATGAAGGAGATCGGCGCCGCCGTGTCCGACGAGATGGGCGCGCCGCTGCCGATGGCGGAGAAGCTGCAGGCCGGCGCCGGCCTCGGCCATCTGATGTCGACGCTCGATGTGCTGAAGAAGTACGAGTTCGAGGAGACGCTGCCGTCGTCAGTGGTGGTGCGCGAGCCGGTCGGCGTCGTCGGCATGATCACGCCCTGGAATTGGCCGCTCAACCAGATCGCCTGCAAGGTCGCGCCGGCGCTTGCCGCGGGCTGCACCATGATCCTGAAGCCGTCGGAGTTCACCCCGACCTCGGCGCTGATCTTCGCCGAGATCCTGCATGAGGCCGGCGTGCCGAAGGGCGTGTTCAACCTGATCAACGGCCTGGGGCCGGAGGTCGGCGCCGCCATGAGCGAGCATCCGGACATCGACATGATCTCGTTCACCGGCTCGACCCGCGCCGGCATCGACGTCGCCAGGCGCGCCGCGCCGACCGTGAAGCGCGTCAGCCAGGAGCTCGGCGGCAAGTCGCCGAACGTGATCCTGGAGGGCTCCGACCTCGTGAAGGCGGTGACCGGCGGCGTCATGCACATGTTCAACAATTCCGGCCAGTCCTGCAACGCGCCGTCGCGCATGATCGTGCCGGCTGCGCGGATGAAGGAAGTGGCTGCGATCGCCAAGGGCGTCGCCGACAAGACCAAGGCCGGCGATCCGCGCGGCGAGGGCACCACGATCGGCCCGGTGGTCAATCGCGGTCAGTGGGACAAGATCCAGGCACTGATCAACAAGGGCATCGAGGAGGGCGCGACCCTCGTCGCCGGCGGCCCGGGCCTGCCCGAGGGCGTCAACAAGGGCTTCTATGTCCGTCCGACGATCTTCGCCGACGTCAAGCCCGAGATGACCATCTCGCGCGAGGAAATTTTCGGACCGGTGCTGGTGATCATCGGCGCTCAGGATGAGAACGAGGCGGTCAAGATCGCTAACGACACGCCCTATGGTCTTGCCGGCTACGTCACCGCGCCGACCATCGAGAAGGCGCGCGAGGTCGGCCGCAAGATCCGCGCCGGCAACGTCAACCTGCAGGGCGTCCCGAACGACCGCACCGCGCCGTTCGGCGGCTACAAGCAGTCCGGCAACGGCCGCGAATGGGGCCGGTTCGGTCTCGAGGAGTATCTCGAGGTCAAGGCCGTCGCAGGCTACAACGCGGCTTGATCGGTGAAGGTGCGTAGGGTGGGCAAAGCGAAGCGTGCCCACCATCTACGCCATCAACAAGAACGGTGGGCACGGCGCTCCGCGCCTTTGCCCACCCTGCGAAGCGAAGACTTAACCGCCGAGCGCGCCCTGCGTATTCACGTAGAGCGCGTAGATCGACTGGCTGGCGGCCATGAACAGGCGGTTGCGCTTGAGGCCGCCGAAACAGACATTGGCGCAGCGCTCGGGCAATGCGATGCGTCCGATCGGGGCGCCATCGGGCGCGAACACCATGACGCCGTCGAGCTCGGGCGAGCCCATGCCCCAGCCGCACCAGAGATTGCCGTCGACGTCGCAGCGCATGCCGTCCGGCGTGCCCGGCCCGGCATCGATGTGGACCCGCTTGTTGGCAAGCATCGTCCCGTCAGCGGAGACGTCATAAGCGAGGATCTTGCGGTTCGGCACGCCGCGGGATTCGACGACATAGAGGATGGATTCATCAGGCGAGAAGCACAGCCCGTTCGGTCCCAGCACGCCCTCGGCAACGATGCTCGCTTGGCCAGTAGCGCCGTCGATCCGGTACACGTTGGCGTCGATCTCGGACTCGGCCTTGTAGCCCTCGTAATTGCCGAGCAGTCCGAAGGTCGGATCGGTGAACCAGATCGATCCGTCGGACTTGACGACGACGTCGTTCGGCGAGTTCAGCCGCTTGCCGTCGAAGGCGTCCATCAGCACGGTAATGGACCCGTCATATTCGGTCCGCGTCACGCGGCGGCCGCCATGCTCGCAGGTGACGAGCCGGCCCTGCCGGTCCCTGGTGTTGCCATTGGCGAAGTTGGACGGCTTGCGGAACACCGACACCGCGCCGGTCTCCTCCTCCCATTTGAGGATGCGCTGGTTGGGAATGTCGCTGCACAGGAGATAGCGCCCATCGCCGAACCACACCGGCCCCTCCGCCCAGCGCAGGCCCGTCGCCAGCCGCTCCACAGCCGACAGCTTGAGCCAGTACTTCTCGAAGCGCGGGTCCAGCGCCTGGATCGCCGGATCGGGATAGAAGGTGGCAGGGCGAAAGCCTTGCGCATGAGCGTTTCCGTCGGACATTCGGCCCGTCCTGTTATTGCGCGGTTGCGATCTCTGCTATCATTGACAGGTAACGACCGCAAACCTGCGGACCCAACACGAGGGATGAAATGCCACGTATCTTGATGACCGGTGCGAGCGGTGGAATCGGCTCTTCCTTGCGGAAGCTGCTGCCGCCGATTTATCCGGACCTTTTGCTCAGCGACCTCAAACCGCCGGCCGATCTCTCCAGCCAGGAGACCTTCAAGGCGGCCGATCTGGCCGACCTCGCCCAGGTCGAGGCGCTGTGCGAAGGCGTCGACGGCATCATCCATTTCGGCGGCTATTCGGTCGAAGGTCCCTGGAACGACATCCTGCAGGCCAACATCATCGGCGGCTACAATTTGTTCGAGGCCGCGCGCCGCAAGGGTGTGAAGCGTGTTGTGTTCGCGTCGTCGAACCATGCGGTGGGCTTCTATCCGCGCCATCGCAAGATCGACAATGACGTGCAGCCGCGCCCCGACGGCCGCTATGGCGTCAGCAAGGTGTTCGGCGAGGCGGTGGGCTCGCTCTATGCCGACAAGCACGGGCTGAAGGTCACGTGCCTGCGCATCGGCAATTTCGGCGAGAGGCCGCTCGACCGGCGCCGGCTGTCGATCTGGCTGAAGCCCGAGGATCTCGTCCAGCTCTGCCGCATCGGCCTCGAGCATCCGGACATCCATTTCGAAGTGCTGTACGGCGCCTCGCTCAACGAGCGCGCCTGGTGGGACAACCAGCGCGCCTATGATCTCGGCTACCGTCCGACCGGCCGTGCCGAGGATTTCCGCGAGCACGCCCTGGCCGAGCAGGCCAAGCTGCCCGCCGATCCGATCGGGGACTATTTCCAGGGCGGCGCGTTCTGCACCACGGAGTTCGACGGTGACACCAGCCGGATCATCGACTGGGGTTGATACGATCTCGCCGTTCCGGGGCCGGCGTGCCCCGGGACGGCGCTTGCGACAGACAAGAACAAGAATAGAAGAAGAGACGGGACTGACATGACCGATGGCCTGCGCAAGGGACTGACCGCTTACGGCGATGCCGGATTCTCGCTGTTCCTGCGCAAGGCGTTCATCAAGGCGGCGGGCTATTCCGACGACGCGCTCGACCGTCCGATCGTCGGCATCACCAACACCTATAGCGACTACAATCCCTGCCACGGCAACGTGCCGCAGATCCTGGAGGCCGTGAAGCGCGGCGTCATGCTGTCGGGCGCGATGCCGTTCGTGTTTCCGACGATCTCGATCGCCGAAAGCTTTGCGCATCCGACCTCGATGTATCTGCGCAACCTGATGGCGATGGAAACCGAGGAGATGATCCGGGCCCAGCCGATGGACGCGGTGGTCGTCATCGGCGGCTGTGACAAGACCCTGCCCGCGCAGATCATGGCCGCAGTGTCCGCCGATCTGCCGACAGTTGTTATTCCAGTCGGGCCGATGGTGGTCGGGCATCATAAGGGCGAGGTGCTCGGCGCCTGCACCGACTGTCGACGCCTGTGGGCCAAATATCGCGCTGGTGAAATGGACGACAGCGAGATCGAAGCGGTCAACGGCCGGCTCGCGCCGTCGGTCGGCACCTGCATGGTGATGGGGACGGCCTCGACCATGGCCTGCATCACCGAGGCGCTCGGCCTTTCGCTGCCGATGAGTGCGACGATTCCCGCACCGCATGCCGAACGCTTCCGCTCGGCCGAGGCCAGCGGCCGGGTCGCCGCGGAAATGGCTAAGGCGAAGGGGCCGAAGCCGAGCGAACTGCTGACGCCGGCCGCTTTCAAGAATGCCCAGGTGGTGCTGCAGGCCATCGGCGGCTCGACCAACGGCCTCGTGCATCTCACCGCGATCGCCGGCCGTACGCCGCACACCATCGATCTCGACGCGTTCGACCACATCGGGCGCGAGGTGCCGGTGCTGGTCGACCTCAAGCCATCCGGCGATCACTACATGGAGCATTTCCACCATGCCGGCGGCGTGCCGAAGCTGATGAAGCAGCTCGGCGATCTCATCGATCTCGACTGCCGCTCGATCACCGGCCAGTCGCTCCGCGACATCGTTGCTGCAGCCGAGGAGGTGCCGGGCCAGGACGTCATCCGCTCGCGTGCCGACGCAATCAAACCTGAAGGTGGCCTCGCTGTGTTGCGCGGCAATCTCGCGCCGCGCGGCGCGGTCATCAAGCATTCCGCGGCGAGCCCGAAGCTGCTGCAGCACACCGGCCGCGCCGTCGTGTTCGAATCGGTCGAGGACATGACCTTGCGGGTCGACGATCCCGGCCTCGACGTTTCGGCTGACGATGTGCTGGTGCTGCGGAACGCAGGACCGAAGGGTGCGCCGGGGATGCCGGAGGCGGGCTATTTGCCAATTCCGAAAAAGCTCGCGCGCGGCGGCACCAAGGACATGGTGCGGATCTCCGATGCGCGCATGAGCGGCACGGCGTTCGGCACGATCGTGCTGCACATCACGCCGGAATCCGCGGTCGGCGGACCGCTGGCGCTGGTCAGGACCGGGGACATGATCCGGCTCGATGTCGCCAAGCGCCGCATCGACCTGCTCGTCGACGATGCCGAGCTCGATCGCCGGCGAGCCGCGCTGAAGCCTGCGACGACTCCGGACTGGGCCGAGCGCGGTTATGCGCATCTGTTTCATGAAACGATCCTGCAGGCCGACGACGGCTGCGATTTCGATTTCATGCGCCGGAAAGGGA
This sequence comes from Bradyrhizobium sp. ORS 278, assembly GCF_000026145.1. Lineage (NCBI taxonomy): Bacteria > Pseudomonadati > Pseudomonadota > Alphaproteobacteria > Hyphomicrobiales > Nitrobacteraceae > Bradyrhizobium > Bradyrhizobium sp. ORS 278. The sequence goes on from NC_009445.1 coordinate 2,658,414, forward strand.
AGGGACAAGGAAAAGGGTGAGCTCAGTCCTACTTTCCTTTGCTGGTGAACCGCTTCACAGCGGCACGGAATCCGTCGGTGTGCATGCAATTGATGATCGCATCGCGCTCGGCGCCGAGCTGGTCCTCGACCGAACTGGTGGGAGCGCGATGGATCAGCGCCTTGGTCGCAGCGATCCCCGCCGGCATGTTCTGGGCCAGCCGCTGCGCCAACGCCTCGGTCGCCGCAGCCAGCTCGGATGCGGCAACGACCTTGGCGACCAGGCCCCATTCGCTGGCCTGTGCGGCCGTGAAGCTGTCTTCCGCGAGGAAGATCTGCAGCGCGCGCCGGACACCCGCGGTGGCGACGACACCCACCGTGCCGCCGCCGTCAGGCGAAACGCCGAGCTTGGCGTAGGCCGGTGTGAAGCGCGCTTCCTCGGCGGCGATGCAGAGGTCGGCAGCGAAGGCGAGCGACATCCCGGCACCGGCCGCGGAGCCATGCACGCTCGCGAGCACGATCTTTGGCATCCGCCGCAGGCTCGCGATGAAGGCGTGGTAGTGATGCAAGAGCTCGCTGACCACGGTCGTAATGGTGTCGGCCTCGGCCGCGGCGCCGATCGTCTGCAGGTCGCCGCCGGCGCAGAAGGCGCGGCCCTCGCCCTTCAGGACGAGCACCCGGATGGTCGGATCGGCTTCGACCTGCGCCGCGAGCTGTTCCAGCCGCTTGGCGATGGCGAGGTTGATGGCGTTGAACGCGGCCGGGCGATCCAGCGTGATGGTCGCAATCGGTCCGTCGATGGACAGGCGAGCGGGTTCCGCGGCTGCGTCCGACATTCAGTCCTCCCTTGTATCGTTGTTGCCGCATTTAAGGCGCACAGCGGCCCGGTGACAATGCCGGGGAAGTCTGCGACAACCCGGTTCCGCTGGCATGACGGGAGGTAAACCCGGAGCAGACGAAGCGCGCGAACACGGGATACGGACAGAATGGGGCAGGGTGCTGTGACTAAGAGACCGGTGGTGATCGTGGGTGCGGGGCATGCGGGCTTTCAGCTCGCGACCTCGTTGCGTCAGGCAGGCTTTGTCGATCCCATTCATCTGATCAACGACGAGCCGCATCTGCCGTATCAGCGCCCGCCTTTGTCGAAGGCCTATCTCAAGGGTACCGGCGGCCCCGAGACGCTGATGTTTCGGCCGCAGAAGTTTTACGCCGACCAGGCCGTCGATCTGGTCTATGACCGCGCCGTGGCGGTGCAGCGTGAGCCGCGCAAGGTGCTGCTGGCCTCCGGCAAGACCCTGGACTATGGCCACCTCGTGTTCGCGACCGGCGCGCGCAACCGACTGCTCGATATTCCCAACGCCAATCTTCCGGCGGTTCGTTACCTCCGCATCCTCGATGACAGCGAAGCGTTGCGCAGCCTGCTTGGCGACGCCAAGCGCGTCGTCGTGATCGGCGCCGGCTTCATCGGTCTTGAATTCGCTGCCACCGCGCGCATCAAGGGACTCGAGGTCGACGTGCTCGAACTCGGCGCGCGGGTGATGGCGCGGGCGGTGACGGCGGAAATCTCCGAGTACTTCCAGAAGCAGCATGCCGATGCCGGCGTACGCATCCATCTCGGCGTGCAGTCCACCAGCATCGAGGCCGACGGCAACAAGGTCATCGGCGTCAGCCTCAGCGACGGTCGGCATATTCCCGCCGATCTCGTCGTGGTCGGCGTCGGCGTGCTGCCGAATGTCGAGCTCGCGGCGGAGGCCGGATTGCAGGTCGCCTCCGGCATCGTCGTCGACGAATATCTCCTGACCAGCGATCCGCACATCTCGGCGATCGGCGACTGCGCGCTGTTCGCCAGCCCGCGCTTCGGCGGGACCCTGCGGCTGGAGTCGGTACAGAACGCGACCGACCATGCCCGCTGCGTCGCCGCGCGGCTCACGGGAGACGTCAAGCCGTACGATGGCCAGCCCTGGTTCTGGAGCGACCAGGCCAATGACAAGCTCCAGATCGCCGGGCTCACCACGGGCTATGACCAGGTCGTGCTGCGCGGGGATCCGGCGCAAAAGGCATTCTCCGCATTCTGCTACAAAGAGGGCCGGCTGGTCGGCATCGAATCCGTCAACCGCGCCGGTGATCACATGTTCGGCCGCAAGCTGCTCGCCGCGGGCGGCACGATCGATCCGGCCGAGGCCGCCGATCCGAGCTTCGACCTGAAGAGCGCGCTCGGCTAGAGCAGCGCGCGCACCTCCTCTGCTGTGGGCATCGATGGGCCGGCGCCCATCCGCTGCACGGAGATCGACGCGGCGACATTGGCGTAGGCGATCGCATCCGTCATCGCCGCGCCCTGCGACAGCCGTGCCGCCAGCGCACCGACGAAGCAATCGCCCGCGCCGGTGGTGTCGACGGCCTTCACCGCGCGGCCGTCCACCCGTCTGGCCTCGCCGGCAGCCACCGCTACGGCGCCACGCGCGCCCAGAGTGACGCAGACCGTCTGGTCAGTGCGTGCATCGAGCTTCCACACAGCATCGACGACCTGCTGCGACGTGGGAGCGTTGCCGAGGTCGATGCCGGACAGGAAGCCGAGCTCGGTCTCGTTGAGCACGAGGACATCGACCACCGCGAACAATCCCTGAGCGAAGGCGCTGGCCGGGGCGGGATTGAGGATCGTCGTGGCCCCGGCGGCTTTTGCCCGCTGGAAGAACGTCACGATGGTCGCTTGCGGGATCTCGAACTGGCTCACCGCCACGTCACCCGCAATCAGCGCGGTCTGCCCCACATCGTCGGCGCGGACCTCGGCATTGGCGCCAGGGATGACCACGATGGTGTTGTCGGCCTTCGCCAGCGTGATGATCGCCGTGCCCGTCGACACGCCTGCGCTGTCCTTCACTGCCGCGAGATCGATGCCCTGTGCGGCAAGAAACGCCCGCAACTGCTCGCCGAACGCGTCGCGGCCGAGCCGGCCGATCAGCGACGTCGGCGCGCCGAGCTTGGCGGCCGCCACCGCCTGATTGGCGCCCTTGCCGCCGGGAAAATACATCACCGACTGTCCCGCGACGGTCTCGCCGACGCGAGGATGGCGCTCGGCCGTCGCCACGACATCCATGTTGATGCTGCCGGCAACGACGACGCGCCCCATCCGCCTTCTCCCAAACAGCCGCTAGACGCGGGCTTCGAACTCTTGTCTCACCAGCTCGATGTCGGCGAGCGTCGGCAGGCCGGCCTCGTTGCCAAGCTTCTGGATCTTGTAGGTCGAGGCCGCGCGGGCGAACTCGAAATGCTCCTTCCAGCTCTTCGCCGGATTGGCCAGATAGGAGTAAACGTAGGCGCCGTGGAAGACGTCGCCGGCGCCGTTGGTGTCGATGACGCGCTCCCGCGGGATCGGGTAGGCGGGCAACGTATGCACCGCGCCGACCTCGTCGTACCAGAGCAGGCCCTTCTCGCCCTGAGTCACGCCGCCGATGCGGCAGCCGCGGCTCTTGAGATAGTCGAGCATCTTCTCCGGCGTGAGGTCCATCTGCTCGCACAGCCGCTCGGCGACAATCGCAACATCGATGTATTCCAGCAGCTCATGCGTGTTGGTGCGCAGTCCGCCGCCGTCGAGCGAGGTCAGGATGCCGGCCTCGCGGCATAGCTTGGCATAATGCAGCGCCGCATCCGGCTGGTGGCCGTCGACGTGGAGAGCGCGGCAATTGCCCAGATTGAGCAGTGGAAACGGATGGATGTGGGCGTCGTCGCGGCAGCGCACGATGGCGCGCTTGCCGTCCTTCGGCATGATGAAGGACAGCGAGGAGGCATTGACCTTCCGTGGATGTACGGAGATGCCGTACTTCGCGGTCATGTCCTGGAACATCCGCCCGAGCCAATCGTTCGCGATGGTTGCGATGAGGTCGGGCACGATGCCCAGCTTGGCGCAGCAAAATGCCGCAGTGACGGCGTTGCCGCCGAACGACACGGCGTAATCGGAGGCGACGTGCTTCTCGTCTCCGGTCGGCATGTGGTCGGTGATGAACGTGACGTCGATGTAGGTCTGTCCGATAAAGAGGGCCTGCATTGGCATTTCTGTCTCATGAAAGGGGTGATCGCGGCCCCGGCGCCGCAGATTAGCAAGCGGTTAAAGCGGATCAACGCTGAAATTCTTCGTCAAATCGTCACCATGGTGGTTGAGATCGCCCCCTTGCAACCGGCGGCCCCCTGCCGCCGGCGCAAGGGTCGCGCTATGGTTGCCGGCCTGCAGGAGCAGATTCGGGAGTGGAAGATGACTGTCTATGCGGGTCCGGTCTTCGAGATGGCCGCCAATCAGTTCAACGTGATCGCCGATCACCTTGGCATCCCAGGCGACGAGCGCGACCGGCTGCTGCTCCCGAAGCGGGCGATCACCGTCTCGTGTCCGATCCACAAGGACGACGGCACCATTGCCGTGTTCGAGGGGTATCGTGTTCAGCATCTCCTGACCATGGGGCCGACCAAGGGCGGCACCCGTTTTGCGCCGACCGTCGACATCGGCGAGGTCGCGGCGCTTGCGATCTGGATGAGCTGGAAATGCGCGCTGGTGGGCTTGCCCTATGGCGGCGCCAAGGGCGGCGTCAATGTGGACCTCTCCAAGCTGTCCCGCCGTGAGCTGGAGTCGCTCTCCCGCCGCTACATGCAGGAAATGATCCCCTTCGTCGGCCCGCATACCGACGTGATGGCGCCGGACATGGGCACCAACGAGCAGGTGATGGCGTGGTTCATGGATACGTACTCCATGTATCAGGGCCAGACCGTGACCGAGATCGTCACCGGCAAGCCGGTGTTCTCGGGCGGCACGCTCGGCCGCCGCGAGGCGACCGGCCGCGGCGTCGCTCACGTGTCGCGGCGGGTGATGGATCTGCTGGGCATCGATCCCGCCAAGTCCACCGTCGTTGTTCAGGGCTTCGGCAATGTCGGCTCCTACGCTGCGCTCGGCTTTCACCAGATGGGCATGAAGGTGATTGCGGTCAGCGATCATACCGGCGCGCTCCACGATGCCAGAGGCCTCGACATTCCCGCACTGATGGCGCATGCAAGCAAGCACGGCAGCATCGCTGGCTTCTCCACCGAGCTCGCCTTCGATCCCAAGGACATCCTGACGCTCGCCTGCGACATCCTGGTGCCGGCGGCGATCGAGCGCGTCATCGACGCCAAGGTGGCGGCGAACCTGAAATGCCGCGTCATCGCGGAAGCCGCCAACGGCCCGACCACGCCGGATGCCGACCTGGTGCTCGACCAGCGCCGCAAGGAGATCTTCCTCATTCCCGACATTCTCTGCAACTCCGGCGGCGTCATCGTCAGCTATTTCGAATGGGTGCAGGATCTGCAGCAGCTGTTCTGGGAGGAGGAGGAGGTGATGCGGCGCGAGTACCAGATCCTCGATCGTGCCTTCGAGAAGATGGTCGCGCGCGCCAAGGCCGACGACATCGCGCACCGGACGGCGGCGATGGCGATCGGCGTCGAGAAGGTGCGCAACGCCAAGAACACGCGAGGGCTGTTCCCGTGATCACCGGCCTCGACCACATCGTCGTCCTGCTCGAGGACATCAAGGCCGGCAGCGCCACGTTCGAGACGCTGCTCGGCCGCAAGCCGTCGTGGCAGAACTCGGGCGACGGTGCCGAGCGCGTGCTGTTCACGCTCGACAATGTGAGCGTCGAACTGATGGCGCCGATCGGGCAGAGCCCCGCCGCCGACCGGATTCGCAACGTCATCAAGATCTGGGGCGAGGGGCTCGCCAGCATCTGCTTCGCCACGGCCGACATCGGCAAGACGCATCGCCGGCTGGAGCGGGTGGCGCTGAAGCCGGATCCGATCGCCGAGGTCGACAGCACCGACCGCGTTTCCGGCCAGACGCTGCACTGGAAGCGAACGCGCGCGATGACGGATCTCACGCGCGGCGTGCGCATGTTCTTCCTCGAACTCGGCCAGAAGCGGCCTGTTTCGGAGACGACGGCCGACTCCGCCGTGCTCGGCCTCGACCACATCGTGGTCTCCACCGAGGATCCCGAGCGCGCCGCCGCTCTCTACGGCGCGCGGCTCGGCCTCGACATGGCGCTCGACCGCAGCCACCAGGAATGGGGCCAGCTGATGTTCTTCCGCTGCGGCGATCTGATCGTCGAGGTGGTGAAGCGGCCGGTCGCCGGCAACGACAAGGCCAACGACAAGCTGTGGGGCCTGACCTGGCGCGTGGCGGATATTGAAGCGACGCGCGCGCGCCTCGTCGCCGCTGGCCTGCAGGTCTCCGAGCCCCGGGCAGGGCGCAAGCCCGGCACGCGGGTGATGAGCCTCTACAGCGGCACGTGCGGCATCCACACGCTGATCCTGGAGAAGACGCCACAGGCGGCGGAGTGAGGCTGCTTGATACGACGCATCGAGATGCGCATCTCTCGCAATGAGCGGCCCGCAGCGTCGTTCACGCGTTTCGCGGTTGGCTTGCGAAGGATAGAGGCGGGGCCTCGCCCTTCGAGACGCCCGCCTTCGGCGGTCTCCTCAGGGTGAGGGGCTAAGGTCACTGGACGCACGACCACGACATCCACCGAACTGAGCGGTGTGCACGAGCAGGCTGCTCAGGGTCGATGTGCAGCGCAGAGTTCGGTACGACACCCTCATGGTGAGGAGCGCCGCAGGCGCGTCTCGAACCATGAGGCCCCAGGCCGTGCAACATCATGCTCGGCGATCTCGCGGCCGAGATAAGCGGCATTGCATCGGCGACGAGACAGCTGTGGTATAGGTCGAACTGGTTCTCAGAGACGCATTTCTGCCTATGAGCTCGCCGGCCGTTCCTTCCGCATCCCACTCGCTCTATCCCCGCCGCGTGTTCATGCTCGGCGCCACCGGGACGATCGGCCGTGCCACCGTGCGTGCGCTCGTCGCGCGCGGGCACGAGGTGGTCTGCTTCGTCCGCCCACGCAGCGAGGCCATCACGATTCCTGGCGCCACCGTCAGGACCGGCGACGTCACCGATCCCGCCTCGCTCGTGCGCGACGGCTTTCGCGGCGAGCGCTTCGATGCCGTCGTGTCCTGCATGGCGTCGCGGACCGGCGTGCCCCGGGATGCCCAGGCAATCGACTATCAGGCGCATGTCAACGTGCTGGAAGCGGCCCGCGCGGCAGGCGTCACGCAATTCGTGCTGTTGTCCGCCATCTGCGTGCAGAAGCCGCTGCTGGCGTTTCAGCAGGCCAAGCTCGCGTTCGAGGCGCAGCTGGTCGCGGCGGGCCTGACCTACTCGATCGTCCGTCCCACCGCGTTCTTCAAGTCGCTGTCGGGACAGGTCGCGCGGGTGCAGCAGGGCCGGCCCTACCTGGTGTTCGGCGATGGCCGCCTCACCGCGTGCAAGCCGATCAGCGATGCCGATCTCGGCGCCTATCTCGCCGGCTGTCTCGATGATGAGGCGCTCTGGAACCGCGTGCTGCCGATCGGCGGCCCCGGGCCCGCCATCACCCCGCTCGATCAGGCCGAGCATCTGTTCGCGCTGCTCGGCCGCAAGCCGAACATCCGTCGCGTCCCGGTGGGCCTGCTCGATGCCATCATCGGCGGGCTCGACGTCGCCAGGCGGATCGTGCCGTCGCTCGCCGACAAGGCCGAACTCGCCCGCATCGGCCGCTACTACGCCACCGAATCCATGCTGGTGATGAACCCCGCCACCGGCCGCTACGATGCCGACGCGACGCCGTCCACGGGATCGGACACGTTGTTCGACTACTACGCCCGGCTGATCCGCGGCGAAGCCGAGGCCGAACGCGGCGATCACGCGGTGTTCTAAGCCCATCTCTTTCCGCGTCATTGCGAGGAGCGAAGCGACGAAGCAATCCAGGGCCGCACGCGTGGCCCTGGATTGCTTCGCTACGCGTAACTGCCCAGGTCCCCGCTCGGTCAAGCGAGGCGGATTTTATGGGTGAGCTGTGTTGGGCATGCGGACAATGTTTCGAGCATGTTCCATCCGCGCTTTCGAGCGGTGCCGATCAAGGTACGTAGCGTTGCGAAGTTGTCCGCGCCTTGAGAGGTGCGAAAGCCGCCAGAGATCTTCTGCCGCAACTTCATCATGCGGGCATCGCGCTCGGCCTCGTTGTTGGTAAACGGCACCGCCGGGTTGCGCAGGAACAGTAGCACTGCCTCTTTGTGCAGCTTGAGGCGCAGCAGGAGATTATGGCCGGTGCGCCGCCTGATCCGTCCGCGTTTGACATCGCGCGGCAGTGCGGGAAGCGCCTCGTGCCAGGCGATGCCGGCGCGGATGATACGGTCATACTTCCGCTCGGCGGTGCGGATTTTGGCGGGAGGCAGCGCACCTGTCTGGCCGGCTGGACGCTCCGGCGCCAGATTGACCTCATGGCACAGGTCTCGGAGCAGCGTACGCATGCGTCGAGCCCAGGCCTCGCCGTCGATGTCCACCAGCGCCGTCAGCTCGCGCAGATGATGCGCATTGCACAGCGCATGCGTGACCCCCGGCATCTGAAAATAGGATGTCCAGTGGTCGTGCATCACGATATGCGCCGCTTGCGTCAGCACCTCGCCGCGCCTTTGGGACACGCGATAATGCACCAGCCCGTTGATCCCGGCGGTGCCCGCGACATGCAGCCATTGCGGCGTGGCACCCACCCAAAACCCGGTCTCATCCAGATGCTTGACCGGTGCTCCGCGGATCTCTTCGCAGACTGCCGCAGCGAAATCCCGCGTCCGACTGGCGGCACGGGCGATCATCTGCCCGATCGTGCCGGCCGAGACAGTCACGCCAAACAGATCGGTGAGGACCTGTCCCAAACGATCTTCAGGCAGGAACTGTCCAGCCGACAGATACGTCACCACGGCGGACAACCGTGCGCCATATTGCGCTGGCGCCTTGACCTCCGTGGGAAACGTTCCCGTCGTGACTGCGCCACAGCCGCTGCATGTGCAACGATAGCGCTGATGCTCCGTGACGATCAGCGGCCTCGGCGCCGGCAGATCGAACACCTGACGGCTGTCGACAAAGTCCAACGGCTCCTCGCCCAGCGCCGCTTGGCAGCCTCTGCACGTGGCGGGGCGATGGATGATTGTATGATCGACCTGGTCCGACCGCTTCAAGTGCTTGCCTGGATGACCTGGCTGGCCGCCGGGCTTCCTCACCCCTCGCTCGCGAAGGCTGCGTGTCCGGCGCGGACCCTGGCCCGGCCCATCGCTCGAAGGCGGTTTGCTGCTATTGGAGCTATCCAGACCAAGCCGGCGCTCCAGATCGGCCACACGGGCCAACAGCAACGCGTTCTGCTGTTCCAGCATCAGGTTGCGCGCCTGCAACTCCCCAATCAGGGCCAGCAGCGAATCAACCGACAATGAGTGCGGTGGCTTCATCCATACCTTGACTCACAAACGCATGGGGTCAGTCAAGGGATGAGGTCGGGTACCTGGGCAGTTACCGCTACGCTCGCAATGACGGGGAGACTCGTTTTGGAGCGATCATACTCAAGCTGACGGTGGCGAGACATGCGGTCATCTTCTCGCGGCGCGTCTCGCGTCCGAGCCTTGCTCTTCGTCCTGCCCTCTCCGAGAAGAGGGCACGGGGAATGCCGGGCGCTGGCCGCACCCATGGCCCGCCTGCAGAAAGATAAGCAGGCGGCAGTCACCACAGGTTCAGCCGGGAACACCCGGCATTCCCCGCGCGATGGTTTTCACGGCTGCTTCGCGTTCTCCCCGGTGCTCCGGGCTTTCTGGCCACCGTTGCCCGCGCGGCGCGTGAGCGCCGACGCGAACGTGACACCAGCTTCGGGGTGCCAGGACCACGCGACTTGACCGTGCGCATCGCTGCCGTTCGTCCGCGCGAGATCACCCACGCGCAGCAGCAACACGCCCACCGCATCCCGCCTCGACGTTCGTGACGACCGCGAAGCGTCCCTCAGGTGAGACGGGACGGCGATAACAAATACATGAATTCTGAAAAAAAGAAAGATATTTCTGCGACCCGGATCTAAAGTTTGTTCCCTCATGGTGAGGAGCGCCGCAGGCGCGTCTCGAAACATGAGGCCACCAGCCGGGCCTCGCCCTTCGAGACGCCCCTAATGCGCCCTACGATTGGCTGACTGAATTGCTCAAGTCGTGACGCGCGACGTGATCCTCTCCTTAGCTAACCACGCATGGCACGCTCGCGAACCCCCGAAACCGCACCCGTCCGCCGCGCACCGGCTCGCCCGCGAGCTGATAGTTGGGAAACCGGCTCACAAACCGCGCGATCGCCACTGCGCCTTCCAGCCGCGCCAGCGCCATGCCCGCGCATTGATGCGCGCCCGTTCCGAAGGCGAGGTGGCGGTTGGCAATCCGGGTGATGTCGAAGCGTTCGGGGTCATCGAACTGGGCGGGGTCGCGGTTGGCGGCGCCGATGCACAGGGTGACGGAGGTGCCGGGCGCCAGCGTGATGCCGCCGAGCTCGACGGCTTCCGTGGTCATGCGGTTGCCGAGCTGGTTGGAGCTTTCGTAGCGCAGGATCTCCTCGACGGCGGTGCGGATCAAGGCGGGGGCCTCGATCAGCTTCTTGCGCTCGGCCGGATGCTGGCACAGCAGCACGAGGCCGTTGCCGATCAGGTTGGTGGTGGTCTCGTGGCCGGCGTTGAGCAGGAAGATGCAATTGTGCAGCAGCTCCTTCTCGCTGAGCCGCTCGCCGCCGTTTTCGTCATCGGATTCGCCCTGGATCAGCCGCGTCAGCACGTCGCGCTCGGGATGGCCGGGCCTGGCGCGGCGGCGCGCGACCAGAGTTTTGAGATAGTCCAGGAAATCTGCAACGGCCTGGTTGCCGCGCGCCAACTGCTCCGGCGTCAGCACCGGCTCGAGCGCGCCGAGAATGGCGAGCGACCAGTCGCGCAGCGGGCCGCGCTCCTCATGCGGCACCCCGAGCAGATTGCCGATCACCTCGATCGGAATCGCCGCGGCGAAATCCTCGATCAGCTCGAAGCGCGGCTTCGCCGCGATGCGATCCAGCAGGCCGTCCACCAGTGCGATCAGCGCCGGCTCCATCTCGGCGATGGCGCGCGGCGACAGCGCGCCCATGATCAGGCGGCGGACGCGCGTATGCGACGGCGGATCGTTGAACACGAGGCTCGTGGTGTGATGCTCATACAGCAATGAATCGCCGTATTTCGGCGCGAACTCGCGCTTCTTGTCGGACGAAAAGGCCTTCGTCGTCTTGTAGGCGGTGACGAGATCGTCGTAGCGCGTCAGGAAATACGAGCCGTTGCGCATCCGCTTGACCGGCGCATACTGGCGCAGCGCGCGATAGGTTCGGTAGGGGTCGGCGTAGAAGCCGGGCGTCAGGCGCTCGAGATCGAAATCGTCGGCGAGCGCTGCGGCATCGGTCATCTCTGGTCCTCCCGGTCGAGTCTTCGTTGTTGTCGCGACCGTCGCACGGCCAGCGGCGGAAGAAAATGCGCCGGGTGGTGTCCAGCTGCCCACCTGCCACCAGAGCGTGCCGCAGATCCGCCTTGTTGCCGCGGTACGAAATTGCCGCTGGCGCGATCCTGACTCCGTAGCGATTTCAGGCACTTGCCTGCCGGACACTGTTGCGCCGCGGCATATTTCTTGACATCAATCAAGTGAGTATTTACTCACGGGCGATGTCCAGTTTGCGCATGACAAGCGATCTCCGGAGGCAGCTGATCCTCGGGGCGGCCAAGCGCTGCTTCGCGCGTCACGGCTATGCCGGCACGACGACCAAGAGCGTGGCCGCGGCGGCCGCGATCTCGGAAGCGCTGCTGTTCAAGCATTTCCCGTCGAAGGCGGCGCTCTATGCCGAGATCCTGACCGAGGAATGCGAGGCCGATCCGGATTTCGAGCTGCTGCTCGGACAGGAACCTTCGACCGCGACGCTGGTCAAGATGATGGCCGGAATGGTCCGGCATTTCCTCGGGATCGCCGACGGTCCTAATGAGGAAGAAGAGCAGCGGCTGCGGCTGATGGCCTCGAGCCATCTCGACGACGGCGAGTTCGCGCGGCTGCTGTACACCAAGATCGATGATCTGATCGGCACGAAATTCGTTACCTGTCTAGCAAGCGCCGTTGCCGCAGGTGACGCGGCGCGACTGGCGGCGGCGCCGCGCGATCTGTTCTGGTTCGCGCATCACACCGTCTTGATGGCGGCCGTGACCCGGCTTCCCTCGACGCCCTGCGTGCCTTATGGAACCGCTGCGAGCCTGGAGCGCCAGCTCAGCGAGTTCATCCTGCGCGGCATCGGACTGACTGACGCCGCCATCGCGTGCTATCTCGACCACGAATTGTCGCAACCTCCGGCCCGGCCGGCGACGGCAGAAAGTGCATGACATGAACATTGCGACGGAACCCAAGCTCTCCGGAAAGCCGATCGACGACAAGCCGCGCAAGCGCACCCGCCCGGTGCTGTGGTTCATCGTCATCGGCCTGCTGCTCGCGGGACTGGTCGGCGGCCTCGTCTGGTTCAACATGTTCCGCGACAAGATGATCGCGCAGTTCTTCGCGAACATGAAGCCGCCGCCGCTCAACGTTAGCATCGCGACCGCGACCGCGGAGACCGTGCCGAACCTGCTGACCGCGGTCGGCGATCTCGCCGCCGTGCATCAGGTCAACGTGACCGCGGACGCCTCGGGCCGCATCACCGACATCATGTTCACGCCGGGCACGACGGTGAAGCAGGGCACGCCGCTGGTGCAGCTCTATGACGCGCCGGAGCAGGGCGACCTCGCCAACTTCAAGGCCCAGGTCACCGTGGCGCAGCTGTCGCTCGACCGTGCCAAGCAACTCGCCTCGCGCCAGTTCGGTCCGCAGGCGACCGTCGACCAGGCCCAGGCCGCCTACGACCAGGCTCAGGCCGGCGTCGCCAAGACCGAGGCGCTGATCGCGCAGAAGCTGGTGCGCGCGCCCTTCGACGGCGAGCTCGGCGTCCGCAAGGTCGATCTCGGCCAGTATCTCTCGGCCGGCACGCAGATCGTGTCGCTGACCGATCTCTCGCAGCTGTGGGTCAACTTCACTGTGACGGAGAAGGATTCGGGCCAGCTCAAGGTCGGGCAGGTCGTGCGGGTCACCGTCGATGCCTATCCGGGCAAGACCTTCGAGGGCAAGATCACCACGATCGAGCCGCAGATCGCGACCGACACGCGCAACATTCGCGTGCAGGGCACGATCGCCAATCCCGAGCATATCCTCAAGCCGGGCATGTTCGCCACCACCACCGTGGTGCTGCCGGACAAGCCGCCGGTGCTGACCGTGCCGGAGACGGCGGTCGACTACACGCTGTATGGCGACTCGGTGTTCGTCATCAACGAGAAGAAGACCGATGACGGCAAGACGACGCTGGTGGCGGACCGCACCTATGTCCAGACCGGCGACCGCGTCAACGGCCGCGCCGAGATCCTCAAGGGCCTGAAGGACGGCGACCGCGTCGTCGCCGTCGGACAGCTCAAGATCCAGTCGGGCGCCGCGGTCGCGATCTCGACCGATCCGCTGCCGCCGGTGCCGGCGAAGCCGCCGCGCTACTGATCGCACATCCGAGCCAATGCCGGGCCGCCACGAGGCAGCCCGGCCGGACCTCATCCGAATTCTGCTGACGGGATTGCCGCGATGCGTTTCACCGATATCTTCATCAAGCGCCCGGTGCTGTCGGTCGTGGTCAGCCTGCTGATCCTGCTGCTCGGCCTGCGCGCGGCGTTCGTGCTGCCGATCCGGCAATATCCGAAACTGTCGAACACCGTCGTGAACGTCACGACGGTTTATCCGGGCGCGTCCGCCGATCTGATCCAGGGCTTCATCACGACGCCGCTGGAGCAGGCGGTCGCCTCGGCCGAGGGCGTCGACTACATCACCTCGTCCTCGGTGCAGGGCACCAGCACGATCCAGGTGTTCATCAAGCTCAACTTCGATCCGAGCCAGGCGCTCACCGAGGTGCTCGCCAAGGTCAACTCGGTCCGTTACCTGATCCCGAAGGAATCCAACGACCCGATCGTCACCAAGACGACGGGACAGACGACCTCGGTGATGTATCTCGGCTTCTCCAGCGAGGAGCTGTCGGGCTCGGCGATCTCGGACTATCTGACGCGCGTCGTTCAGCCGGTGCTGTCGACGGTGGACGGCGTCGCCGCCGCCAACATCCTCGGCGGCCAGACCTTTGCGATGCGCATTTGGCTCAACCCCGAGAAGATGGCCGGCCGCAACGTCTCGCCGACCGATGTCGCCGCCGCGATCGCAGCCAACAACTTCCAGTCCGCGGCCGGCCAGGCCAAGGGCTATTTCATCGTCTCCAACATCACGACCAATACCGGCCTGACCGACGTCAACCAGTTCAAGCGGATGATCGTGAAGGCCAAGGACGGCGGCTTCGTCCGCATGGAGGACATCGCCACCGTCGAGCTTGCGGCGCAGAGCACCGATGCCAGCGTCGCCTTCAACGGCGAGCGCGCGATCTTCATCGGCGTCGACGCCACGCCGCAGGGCAATCCGCTCAACATCGTCAAGGGGGTGCGCGCGCTGTTCCCGGATCTCCAGCGCAACCTGCCGCCGTCGATGAAGATGAAGGTGGCTTATGACTCCACCAAGTTCATCCAGTCGTCGATCGACGAGGTCGAGCACACGCTCGGCGAGGCCGTGCTCATCGTCATCGTCGTGATCTTCCTGTTCCTGGCGTCCTTGCGCTCGGTGATCATCCCCGTGGTGACGATCCCGCTGTCGCTCGTCGGCGTCTGCACCCTGATGCTGGCGCTCGGATTTTCCATCAACCTGCTGACCCTGCTGGCGATGGTGCTGGCGATCGGCCTCGTGGTCGACGACGCCATCGTGGTGGTCGAGAACATTCATCGCCATCTGGAGGAGGGCAAGGCGCCGGTCCAGGCGGCATTGCAGGGCGCGCGCGAAATCGTCGGTCCGGTCATCTCGATGACGATCACCCTCGCCGCGGTGTACGCGCCGATCGGCTTCCTCGGTGGTCTCACGGGCTCGCTGTTCCGCGAGTTCGCCTTCACGCTCGCCGGCTCGGTCATCGTCTCCGGCGTCATCGCGCTGACGCTGTCGCCGATGATGTGCTCGGTGCTGCTGCGCAGCGCGGAGGAGGGCCGCTTCGCGCGCCTCGTGAACCGCGTGTTCGGCGCGATGACCAACTGGTACGGCCGCAAGCTCGACCGCTCGCTCGACTACCGCCCGGTGACGGCACTGTTCGCGCTGACGATCCTCGGCCTGGTCGGCTTCCTCTATATGCATACCTCCAAGGAACTGGCGCCGGAGGAGGATCAGGGCATCGTATTCTCGATCACCAAGGCGCCGAAATACGCCAATATCGACTACATCAACTTCTACACCGACAAGCTCGACAAGGCGTTCCAGAAGTTCCCCGAGACCGACCTGCGCTTCGTGCTGAACGGCATCAACGGCCCGCAGGGCGGCTTCGCCGGCATGCTGCTGAAGCCCTGGGACGAGCGCACGCGCTCCTCGATCAAGCTGAAGCCGCTGGTGCAGGCGGAGCTGTCGAAGATCGAGGGCATCAACGCCTTCGCCTTCAACCTGCCGGCGCTGCCGGGCGGTCCGGGCGGCCTGCCGGTGCAGATGGTGATCAGCTCGACCAACGGCTTCCAGGCGGTCTATGAGCAGATGGCCAAGCTGAAGGATGCCGCGCGCAAGAGCGGCATGTTCATCGTCTCCGACAGCGATCTCGAGTTCAACCAGCCGGTGGTGAAGGTCTGGATCAACCGCAGCAAGGCGAGCGATCTCGGCATCAACATGCAGTCGATCGGCAATACGCTGGCCGTGCTGCTCGGCGGCAACTACATCAACCGATTCAACCTCGAAGGCCGCTCCTATCAGGTCATTCCGCAGGTGCCGCGCGACAAGCGGCTGTCGCCGGAGTCGCTGGCGGGCTACTATGTCGCGACCGCGGCCGGCCAGCAGGTGCCGCTGTCGACGGTGGTGAGCATCGAGACCGCGACCGACCCGAACTCGCTGACGCATTTCAACCAGCTCAACTCGGCGACCTTCTCCGCCGTGCCGATGCCGGGCGTCACGGTCGGCCAGGCCGTCGACTTCCTGGAGAAGCAGGCCAAGAACCTGCCGTCGGGCTTCAGCCACGATTATCTCGCCGACGCCCGGCAATACGTCCAGGAGGGCAATCAGCTCGCCATCACCTTCGGTTTCGCGCTGATCATCATCTTCCTGGTGCTGGCGGCGCAGTTCGAGAGCTTGCGCGATCCGCTGGTGATCATGATCAGCGTGCCCATGGCGATCGTCGGTGCGCTGATCCCGCTGTTCTTCGGCCTCGCGACGATGAACATCTACACCCAGGTCGGCCTGCTGACGCTGGTCGGCCTGATCACCAAGCACGGCATCCTGATGGTGGAGTTCGCCAACGAACTGCAGCTCAGCGAGGGACTCGACCGCCGCCGGGCAATCGAGAAGTCGGCGCGCATCCGACTACGGCCGATCCTGATGACCACGGCCGCGATGGTCACCGGCCTGGTCCCGCTGCTGACGGCGTCGGGCGCCGGCGCCGCCAGCCGTTTCTCGATCGGCCTCGTCGTCGTCGCCGGCATGTCGATCGGCACGCTGTTCACGCTGTTCGTGCTGCCGGCCGTCTACACCGTGATCGCCACCGACCACCAGGCCGCCGCCAAGTCACGGCGCGCCCAGCAGATCGCGGAGTTCGACGCCGAGCCGGAGCACGCGCTGAAGGCGACGTGACGACGTTGCCAGCCTGACGGCATCAACGGCGGTTGCCTCCGGCAGCCGCCGTTCTGTTTTGGGTGGTCTCTGAACACCCATCGCTGTCGTCCCGGGCAAGCGTAGCCGTGCGGAGCGCGGCGCAGCGCCGACCCGGGACCCATAACCACCGGCAGAGGTTGGCGCGCAAGATGGTCACTCCGCGCCTGCCTCGAACTGCTTCCTGTGGTTATGGGTCCCGGCTCGGAGGCCGGGACGACGGCGGAGGGTGGGGCGGCGGCGGAAGTCGTCCGCGGGACGCCTCACTCCTCCTGCTGCGGGTCCAGCGCGTCGCGCAGGCCGTCGCCCAGCAGATTGAGCGACAGCACGACCAGGAAGATCGCCAGCCCCGGCCAGATCGCCATCCACGGCGCGTTGGTGAGGAAGCGCTGGGCGGCGTTGAGCATGCTGCCCCAGGACGGCGCCGGCGGCTGCTGGCCCAACCCCAGGAACGACAGCGCGGCCTCGGCGATGATGGCGGCGGCGACCGACAGGGTCGCCTGCACCAGCAGCGCC
The DNA here is from genome assembly GCF_000026145.1 of Bradyrhizobium sp. ORS 278. Classification (NCBI taxonomy): domain Bacteria; kingdom Pseudomonadati; phylum Pseudomonadota; class Alphaproteobacteria; order Hyphomicrobiales; family Nitrobacteraceae; genus Bradyrhizobium; species Bradyrhizobium sp. ORS 278. Next base: position 2,675,573 of record NC_009445.1, read on the forward strand.
GGCATGATGTTGGGCAGGATGTGCCGGACCGCGATCTGCAGGTCGGTGTCGCCGACGCTGCGCGCGGCCTCGACATACTCCTCGACCTTGACGCTCAGCACCTCGCCGCGCGTGAGCCGGACGAAGATGGGCGTCGCCGAGATGCCAATCGCGATCATCGCGTTGCCGAGGCTCGGCCCCAGGAACGCGGCCAGCGCAATCGCCAGGATCAGGAACGGGCAGGCCAGCATCGCATCCGTGATGCGGCTGATCAGGGCATCGATGAAGCCGCCGCGATAGCCCGCGAGCATGCCGATGGGAACGCCGATCGACAGCGCGATCACGACCGAGATCGCGCCGGCCAGCAGCGAGGCGCGCGCGCCATAGATGACGCGGGCCAGCACGTCGCGGCCGAGATCGTCGGTGCCGAACCAATGCACCGCCGAAGGCGCCTTGCGCACCAGCGTCCAGCTCGTCTTGATCGGATCGTACGGCGCCACCAGCGGCGCTGACACGGCGAGCAGGATGAAGATTGTGATCAGGCCCAGCCCGACCATCGCGCCCCTACGCCTGACCAGGCGGCGCCAGGTGCGCTGCATCGGCCGTTCGAGCGGGGCGAGGGTGCGGATGCCTGATGCTGACAGCGTCGTCTCGGCCATGTCAGCTCCTCAAGCGCGGGTTGACGAGCACATAAGCGAGATCGGCGATCAGGTTGAGCAGGATGTAGACGGTGGCGGTGACCAGCACGACGCCCTGCACGACCGCGTAGTCGCGGTTGAACACGGCGTCGACGATCAGCTTGCCGAAGCCGGGGATGGAGAAGATCTGCTCGGTCAGCACGGCGCCGGACAAGAGCGTGCCGAGCTCAAGCGCGCCTAGCGTGATGACGGGCGTCAAGGCATTGCGCAGCGCGTGGCGCAGGATGACCTGGCGCTCGGAGATGCCCTTGGCGCGCGCGGTGCGGATGTAGTCGCTGCTCAGCACCTGCAGCATCGCGCTGCGGGTGTGGCGCATCAGGATCGCGGCGATGGCGTTGCCGAGCACGAAGGCCGGCATGACGGTGGCCGCGAGGCTGGCGCGCCAGTCCTCGGCCAGCGAGACGTAGCCGGAGGCGGGCAGCCAGCCGAGCTGGATCGAGAACACGAAGATCAGCATGATGCCGAGCCAGAAGTTCGGCGTCGAGATGCCCCACAGCGCGAACAGATTGGCGGCGTAGTCCCATCCCGTGCCGCGTTTCACGGCGGAGACGATGCCGGCGGGGATGCCGATTAGGAACGCGATCACGATCGCCATCGACGCGAGCTGCAGGGTCACCGGCAGCTTCTGCAGGATGAGATCGCGCACCGGCATCTTGATGCGCAGGGACTCGCCGAAATCGCCCGACAGCACGCCCTTGATCCAGTAGCCGTATTGCACGGGCAGCGGTTGGTCGAGCCGATATTGTTTTCGGATCTGCTCGATGACGGCGGGATCGCGCTCCTCGCCGGCCATGACCAGGGCAGGGTCACCCGGGAGCAACTGCTGCAACGAGAAGATCAAGATCGAGACGAAGACGAGCGTCGGGATGATCTGCGCGAAGCGGCGGCCGAGGAAGGTCAGCATCTTCGGAGGCTCGTGGCCGAGCTTGTTTCCCGATCGTCATGGCCGGGCTTGACCCGGCCATCCACGTCTTTGCGGCCTTTGGAAACGAAGGCGTGGTCAAGCCCGGGCATGACGAACAACCGAGTGATAGCTTCTCTTGACAACTCAGCCCTCACTTCAGCTTCAGCCCGACCACGCGCAGCAGGCCGTCCGGCATGGGCTTGAAGCCTTCCAGCTTCGTGGTCTGCGCGAACAGGAACTTGCGGTGATAGAGATACAGGATCGGCTCGTCGGCCTGCTGCTCCTTGACCAGCCTCTCGTAGATCGCCTTGCGCTTGGCGATGTCGCTCACGAGCCGCGCGTCCTCCAGCGCCTTGTCGGCGGCGGCGTTGCTCCAGGCGCTGTAGTTGAGCGCCGCGCCGGAATGCAGGTGGTTGTAGGTGTTGCCGTCGGGATCGCTGCGGCCACTCCATTCCAGCATGTAGGCCTGGTACTCGCCGGCCTCGGCCTGTTTGAGCGAGGTCGCGAACTCGGTGATGCGGATCTTCAGGTCGAAGCCGGCCTCCGCCGCCATGGCCTGCAGCACCTGCGCGGCGGCTTCGCTCTCGCTCTCCTTCGGCACCATGAAGTCGACGGTGACGGGCGGCGCCACGCCGGCTTCCTTCAAGAGCGCCTTGGCCTTCTCGACGTCACGGCCGCGCACCGGGAAGGCGGACTGGTAGTAGGGGTTCTCGGGGTTGACGAATTGATTGCCAGGCTTGAACTCGCCGTTGAAGACCACCTGGTTGAGCGCCTCGCGATCGATCGACAGATCCAAGGCCTGGCGGACCTTCGCCGACTGGCTGAGCGGGCCCTTGGTCTTGTCCTTGCCGATATTGAGCGTCAGACCGCGATAGCCGAGGCTGGTCGCGGTCGAGAGCTTCAGGCGCTTGTCGCTGGTGACGTCCTTGATGTCGGTGGCGAGCAGCCGCTCGATCATGTCGAGGCTGCCGGACTTGAGGTTCGCCAGCCGCACCGTGGCGTCGACGATCGGCTGATAGACGATCTTGTCGATGAAGACGTTGTCCTTGTTCCAGTAGTCGGCGAACTTCTCGAACACGATGCGGTCCTGCTGGACGCGCTCGACGAATTTGTAGGGGCCGGCGCAGACCGGGCGCAGGCCGAACTTGTCGCCGGCCTCTTTGGCGGCCTTCGGCGACACCATCATGCCGGCGCGGTCGGTGAGCTGGGCGAGCAGCGGCGAGAACGGCGTCTTCAAGACCAGCTTGATCGTCAGGGGATCGACGACATCGACATGGTCGAGCGAGGCGATCTCCGGCTTGCGGAACGAGCCGGGCATCGAGAGGTGACGATCGAGCGAGAACTTGGCCGCCTCGGCATCGAACGGCTCGCCGTCATGAAATTTGACGCCGGGCCGCAGCCTGATCGTGACTTCCTTGCCGTCGGCGGAGGTCTCGTGCGACAGCGCGAGCTGCGGCACGATGTTCAGCTTCTCGTCGATGTCGAACAGCTTGTCGCAGACGGCGGCGAACACGATGCGGCCGACATAGGTCCGCGCCATCGTCGGATCGAGAATGTCGGCGTCCTCGGCGAGCCCAATGCGCAGCGTAGTTTGCGCCTGGGCGGCTGTCCCGCAAGAGGCCATGACGACGGCCGCGATTGCGGCCAAGCACCAGTTCTTCCTCAGCATACGAAATCCCCTACGAACATGCAGCCTGCATTGTTGCACTATCAGTACCAACCCCGGTCACGCGTCGTCCTTCCGGCGCTCATGTCGGGTTCTCGAGCGCAGCCGCGATGCCGGCATCGATCGTGGCGCGATCCGTCACGCCGGCCGGATTGTCCCGCGTCGGCATGAACTGCCGGAACACGGCCCAATGCTTGCGGCTGACGCCCTCCAGCCGTGCGAGTTCGGTCAGCGGATCGGCATGATCGTCGACGCGCAGATCGAGCTCGGACCATTCGTCCTTGCCGTGGATGAGCAGCGCCGCCGACTGCTTGCCGCGCTTGTCGCCGCCGGTGGCCTCGCCCGCCTTCATGGCCGCGATCAGGCGCTGCGCGAAGGGCAGGGCGCTGTTGGCGAGAAACGCGTTCGCAGTTTCGTTCAATACCTGCGGGCCGGCTAGCATGTTGCCGGCGATCGAAAAGCCCTGGCCTTCGAGATGGCCGCACCAGTCGATGCAGTCGCGGCCGGTATGCGCCGCGATCTGGCCGTTGAGATCGAGGATATGGAGTTGCCGGCTTTCGCGGCCGGGATCGGCTGCTGTGAGGAGCTGCACGATCTCGTGCGGGTGCCGGCCGTCGCCCAGCAGCGCCGCGCCGTCGATGCCGTAGTACGGGTTGACCAGCGCCTGCGTGGCGATGCCGCCGCGACCGGCGACGACGTAGGGCACCCGCGCGCCGACGGCGAAGAAGCGCGTGGCAACGGCGATGCCGATCCGGCCGGTTGTATCGTCCTTCGCTATGATCGACCAGGTCATCGGCGTGTGGCTCTCTTATCGGCCCGCGGCGTAGCCCTGCATGCCCCGCGGATTGGCGGCGGCGCGGCGGCGGCGGCCGACGCGCGAGGCGGCCGTGAGGCGCCCCTCCGACCAGTCGGGGCCGATCTCGACGACATGGCCGCGGCGGCGCAGCTCCTCGACGGTCGTCTTCGGCACACGGCCCTCGACGACGAGCACGCCGGGACGCGCGGTGCGCGGCCAGAACGAGATCGGAAAGTGCTCGGAGTGCCAAGCGGGCGCGTCGATCGATTCCTGCAGGTTCATGCCGGCATGGACGTGGCGCAGGAAGAACTGCGTGTTCCACTGGTCCTGCTGGTCGCCGCCGGGCGAGCCCCAGGCGACGTAGGGCTCGCCGTCGCGCAGCGCCATGGTCGGCGACAAGGTCGTGCGCGGCCGCTTGCCCGGCACGAGTGCTGCCGGATGATTCTCTTCGAGCCAGAACATCTGCGCGCGGGTGCCGAGGCAGAAGCCGAGCTCGGGAATGACGGGCGAGGACTGCAGCCAGCCGCCGGAGGGCGTCGCCGAGATCATGTTGCCTTGGGAATCGATGATGTCGAAATGCACGGTGTCGCCGCGCACCTCGCCGAAGCGGCCGACGGTCGGCTCGCCCGAGCCCATCGCGCCGACGGCCTCGCGGTGACCTGCCGCCTCGCGCAGCTTCACCTCGGCGCCGTAGCCGTCGAGCCTGCCGGGCCGCAGCTCCAGCGAGGCCTTCTCGGTGATCAGCTTGCGCCGCTGGTCGTTATAGGCGTCAGACAGCAGGGTCTCGATCGGGATGTCAGCAAAGTTCGGATCGCCGTAGAACGCCTCGCGATCGGCGAACGCCAGCTTGGCGGCTTCGATCTGCCAATGGATAAAATCGGGGCCGGTCGGATCAAGGCCGTCGAGCGCAAAGCCCTTGAGCAGCGCGAGCTGTTGCAGCAGCACCGGGCCCTGGCTCCAGACGCCGGCCTTGCACACGGTGTAGCGGCCATACTGATAGGTCAGCGGCGCCTCGATGGTCGGCTGCCAGCGCGCCATGTCGTCGGCCGTGAGCACGCCCTTGTGGCGCGAACCCGAGACGTCCATCACCTCCTGCGTCCGGCAGAAACGGTCGATCGCCTCGGCAACGAAGCCCTGCGACCACGCCTTGCGGGCGCGCTCGATCTGCGCGTCGCGATTCCCCCCGGCGCTCTCGGCCTCGCTTAGGATCCGCGCGTAGGTCTCGGCGAGCTTGGGATTGGTGAACAGCGCGCCAGGTTTCGGCACGGCGCCGTTCGTCAGATAGAGCGCGGCCGAGGTCGGCCAATGCGTCTTGAACAGCTGCTCGACGGTCTGGATGGTCGCCGAGACACGCTCGACCAGCGGATAGCCGTCGCGGGCGTAGGAGATCGCCGGCTCCAGCACATCGCGCAGCCGCATCGTGCCGTAGTCGCGCAACAGCAGCATCCACGACTCGAAGGTGCCGGGGACGCAGGCGGCCAGAAGGCCGGTGCCGGGCACCATGTCCAGGCCCTCGCGCTTGTAGTGCGCGATGGTGGCGCCGGCTGGAGCGGGGCCCTGGCCGCAGATCACCTCGGTGCGTCCGCGCTTGACGTCGTGCAGGATGATCGGCACGTCGCCGCCGGGGCCGTTGAGATGCGGCTCGACCACCTGCAGGGTGAAGGCGGCCGCGACGCCGGCATCGAACGCATTGCCGCCGCGTTCCAGCATGGCCATGCCGACGGCGGTCGCGAGCCAGTGCGTCGAGGTGACGACGCCGAAGGTGCCGTCGATCTCGGGGCGGGTGGTGAAGGGATCGGGATTGATGAAGCTCATGGCGCCCTTTGATCTGTGTAGCTAGTCGTCGTCATTGCGAGCGATAGCGAAGCAATCCCGGGGCCCAGGATGCCGCCCCTGGATTGCTTCGTCGCTTCGCTCCTCGCAATGACGACGCATTTGAATTTCCGTCTCGCCGCTTCACGCAACCGACGCTGTTGGAACGGACGTCGCTGCCGGCTGGTTCACCGCGTGGCACGCGACGCCACCGATCAGCGCAGGCGCCTCTTGCCGGCACAGGTCGAACGCGAGCGGACAACGCGGGTTGAACGTGCATCCCGACGGCGGATTGATCGGATTGGGGATCTCGCCCTTGACCGGGATACGCTGGCGGCCGGACATCGACAAATCCGGCACCGCGCCGAGCAGCATCTTGGTGTAGGGCATGCGCGGATCGTTGAAGAGGGCGCGGCCTTCCGCGATCTCGACGATGCGGCCGAGATACATCACGCCGATGCGGCTCGCCATGTGGCGGACGACCGCGAGATTGTGGCTGATGAACAGATAGGTCAGGCCGAACTTGTCCTGCAGGTCGCGCATCAAATTGAGGATCTGCGCCTGCACGGAGACGTCGAGCGCCGAGGTCGGCTCGTCGCAGACGATGAAGTCGGCCTCGGAGGCGAGCGCGCGGGCGATGGCGATGCGCTGGCGCTGGCCGCCGGAGAACTCGTGGGGAAACTTCTGGCCGTCATCGGGATGCAGGCCGACCAGGGTCAGGAGCTCGCCGACGCGGTCCTTGATCTGCCGCTCGCCGTCGATGACGTTGAAGGCGCGGATCGGCTCGGCGATGATGCTGTCGACGCGAAAGCGCGGGTTGAGGCTGGCGTAGGGGTCCTGGAACACCATCTGGATCCGCCGGCGCAGCTTGCGCCGCGCGGCGCCCTGGCGCGCATCGGTCATCGACACGCCGTCGATGATCACCTCGCCCGAGGTCGGTGCGAGCAGCCCGACCACCATGCGCGCGACCGTGGTCTTGCCGGAGCCGGACTCGCCGACCAGGGCAAAGGTCTCGCCCTTGCGGATGCCGAAGCTGACGCCGTCGACCGCCTTTAAGAACTCCTGCGGCTGGCGCTCGATCACGCGGTTGAGCCAGGGCTTCGAGACGTCGAACACCCGGCGCAGATTCTTGACCTCGACGAAATCGCTCATGCCGCGGTCTCCGTCGCGCGATCATAGAGATGACAGGCAACGGCTTGCGTGCCGTGGCGCAGCGGCTCCGGCCGGTCGATGCGGCAGCGGTCGAAGGCGAAGCTGCAGCGCGGATTGAACGAGCAGCCCGGCGGGATGGCCGAGAGCCGCGGCATCGCGCCTGGGATCTGCACCAGCCGCTTGTCGTCGCCCGCGAGCGTCGGGATCGCGCCCATCAAGCCTTTGGCGTAGGGGTGCAGCGGGTTCTTGATGACCTCCTGCACCGGGCCGATCTCGGCGACGCGGCCGGCATACATCACGGCCACGCGGTCGCAGGTTTCGGCGATCACGCCCATGTCGTGGGTCACCAGCATCACGGCGGTGCCGTGGTCGCGGCCGAGCCGCTTGATCAGCGAGATGATCTGCGCCTGCACCGACACGTCGAGCGCGGTGGTCGGCTCGTCCGCGATGATCAGTTCCGGCTCGGCGCACAGCGCGAGCGCGATGACGACGCGCTGGCGCATGCCGCCGGAGAATTCGTGCGGATAGCCGTCGATGCGCTTCTCAGGGGCGGGAATGCCGACCTCGGCGAGCAGGTCGATCGCGCGCTTGCGCGCCTGCTGGTCGGTGAGGCTGGTGTGGGTTTTGATCGTTTCGACGATCTGGTCGCCGACGCGGTACAGCGGATTGAGCGAGGTCAGCGGATCCTGGAAGATCATGCCGATGCGTTTGCCGCGCACCTTGCGCATCTCCTCCGGCGGCAGGTTGTCGATACGCAGGCCGGACAGCAGGATCTCGCCCCCGGAAATGCGGCCGGGGCGGTCGATCAGGCCGATCACGGCGAGGCCGGTGACGGACTTGCCGGCGCCGGATTCGCCGACCACGCCGAGCACCTCGCCCTTGGCGATGTCGTAGGAGACGCCGTCGATCGCGCGCAAGGTGCCGCGCCGTGTCTCGAACTCGACCTGCAGATTGCTCACGGACAGAACGGGGGCGGTCATGAGGTCCAAGCCTTCGGGGTCAAAGCCTTCATACGAATGAACGGGATCATCGCAGTTTCGGGTTGAGCGCGTCGCGCAGCCAGTCGCCGAGCAGGTTGATCGCCAGGATCAATCCGGCCAGCGCGAGTCCGGGGAAAGCGACGATCCACCATTCGCCCGCGAACAGATAGTTGTTGCCGATGCGGATCAGGGTTCCGAGCGAGGGCATCGTCTCCGGCATGCCGGAGCCGAGGAACGACAAGGTCGCCTCGGTGATGATGGCGAGGGCCAGGTTGATCGTCGCGATGACCAGCACCGGACCGGTGGTGTTGGGCAGCACGTGGCGCAGCATGATGACAGGCGCCGGCAGGCCGATCAGCTGCGCGGCGGCGACATAGTCCTTGTTCTTCTCGACCAGCACCGAACTGCGCACCGTCCGCGCATATTGCACCCAGAACGACAGGCCGATCGCGAGCACCAGCACGCCCAGCATGCTCAGCCAGTCCAAATGATTGCCGGAGACGGACTTGGCGATGCCGTTGACCAGCAGCGCGATCAGGATCGGCGGGAAGGTCAGCTGCACGTCGGCGATGCGCATGATCACGGTGTCGACACGACCGCCGAAATAGCCCGCGACCAAGCCGAGCCCGATGCCGAGCGCGCCGGAGAACACGACGCCCAGAATGCCGACGAGGAGTGAGATCCGCAGGCCGTAGAGGATGGCGGAGAGCACGTCGCGGCCCTGCTCGTCGGTGCCGAGCAGGAACGGGCTCTGGCCGTCGGCGGTCCACAGCGGGGAGATGCGCGAGTTCAGAAGCTGCAGCTGCGCCGGATCGAACGGGTTCTGCGGCGACAGCAGCGGCGCGAAGATCGCGAGAAGGAAGAACAGCAGCGTGATGATCGCGGCGGCCACCGTCAGCTTGGACCGGCGGAACGAGTAGAACAGGTCGCTCGCGAGCGCGCGCTTCAGCCAGCCGTCGCTGGTGGCGCGCGGCGCTTGAACGGGAGTGGGATGGGGGAGGGCTGCGTCGCTCATGATCAGGCCGGACGGCTGATGGTCGCGCGCAGGCGCGGATCGACCACGGTGTAGAGGATATCAACCACGAGATTGATGGTGACGAAGATCAGCGACACCATCATCAGGTACGCCGCCATGATCGGGATGTCGACGTTCTGCACCGCCTGCACGAATAACAGGCCCATGCCCGGCCATTGGAACACCTGCTCGGTAATGATCGAGAACGCGATCACCGATCCGAACTGCAGGCCGACCACGGTGATGACCGGAACCAGCGTGTTGCGCAGCGCATGGCCGAAATGGATCGCGCGTGTTGTCAGGCCTCGCGCGCGCGCGAAGCGGATGTAGTCGGTGCGCAGCACTTCCAGCATCTCGGCGCGGACGAGACGCATGATCAAGGTCATCTGGAACAGGCCGAGCGTGATCGACGGCATGATCAGCGCCTTCCAGCCGGAGAGCGTCAGCAGGCCGGTCGACCACCAGCCGAGCTTCACGACGTCGCCGCGGCCGAACGATGGCAGCCAGCCGAGCGTGACCGAGAACAGGTAGATCAGCAGAATGCCGATCAGGAAGGTCGGCAGCGAGATGCCGATCAGCGACACCATCTGGAACAGCTTTGCCAGCAGCGAGTCGCGGCGCAGCGCGGAGAACACGCCCATGATGATCCCGAAGACCAAGGCCAGGATGGTCGCGCAGACGGCGAGCTCCAGCGTCGCGGGCATGCGCTCCTTGAGGAGATCGGAGACCGGCTGGCGGAATTGGTAGGACACGCCGAACTTGAACTGCGCGGCATCGAACAGGTATCGGCCGAACTGCACGATGAAAGGATCGTCGAGGCCGAGGGACTGGCGGATCTGGGCGCGTTCCGCCGCCGAAGCGTCGATCGGCACGAGCTGGCTGACGGGATCGCCGGCGAAGCGGAACATCGCGAACGCGATTATCCCGACGGCGATCATGACGCCGATGGCCTGAATTGCTCGGCGAAGCGTGAAGGCGAGCATCTGGTCCTTTCAGTCCTCTCGATCGCGCGGCGGGTAGCACCTGCCGTGGAAAATGAAAAGTCCCGAAAAGCAGTTCTGCTTTCCGGGACTTTGGGTCGTCGGGCGAACTACTCGGTCTTGTTGGCCCAGAACATCAGCACGGCGTTGTCGGCGCGCAGCGGGATCTTGACCTTCTTCGACACGCCCCAGGCCACGGCCTGCTGATGCAGCGGGATGTAGCCGTAGTCCTTGATGCCGATCTCGAAGGCCTGCTTGATCAGCTGATCGCGCTTCGCCGGGTCGGCTTCGACCAGGACCTTGTCGGTGAGCGCGTCGAACTCCTTGTTGCAGTAGTTGCCGAGATTGGCCTCGCCGCGGGTCGGATCCTTGGCGTCGTCACGGCAGCCCATGATGTCGTGCATCACGTTGTGCGCGTCCATCGACGAGGGCGTCCAGCCGAGCAGGAAGAAGGAGGTGTTGTAGCCGCCGGGCTTCAGCACCTTCGCGAAATACTGCGCCTTGGGCTGCGCGTTCAGGTTCACCTTCACGCCGATGCGCGCCAGCATGCCGACGACGGCCTGGCAGATCGCGGCGTCGTTGACGTAGCGGTCGTTCGGGCAGTCCATGCCGACCTCGAAGCCGTCGGGATAGCCGGCCTCGGTCAGGAGCTTCTTGGCCGCGTCCGGATCGTATTTCGGACGGGTGAAGTCCTTCGACAGCGAATACAGCTGCGGCGCGATCATCAGCGCCGACGGCGTCGACAGGCCGCGCATGACTCGGGTCTTGATCAGCTCGACGTCGATGGACTTGTAGAACGCCTCGCGGACACGGATGTCCTTGAACGGGTTCTTGCCCTTGACGTTGGAGTAGAGCAGCTCATCGCGCGTCTCGTCCATGCCGAGGAAGATCGTGCGCAGCTCGGGTCCCTTCAGGACCTGCGCATTCGGGCTGGAATCGACACGGCCGATGTCCTGCACCGGAACCGGCTCGATGATGTCGACCTCGCCGGAGAGCAGCGCCGCGACGCGCGTCGCGTCCGAGGAAATGGTCGTGAACACGATCTCCTTGAGATTATGCTCCGGCTTGCCCCACCAGTTCGGGTTGACCTTGAAGACGGTCTTCACGCCCGGCTGATGGCTCTCGATGATAAAGGGACCGGTGCCGTTCTCGTGCAGCGAGGCGTAGCTCGGCGTGGTCGCGGAGACCGGGGTCGGCGCGACCGCGTTGTTGTCCTCGCACCACTTCTTGCTCATGATGAACCACGTATCCCATTGCGAGATCAGAATGGGATTGGGCGCGTCGAGCTTCACGTCCACCGTGTAGTCGTCCACCTTGATGAACTTGGCGTCCGGCGGAACGTTGGACAGAAAGTTGGAGCCGGTGGCGCGGACGCGGTCGGCGGAGAAGATCACGTCGTCGGCGGTGAAGGGTTCACCATTGTGGAACTTGACACCCTTGCGCAGATGAAAGCGCCAGCGGGTCGGCTCGGGCGTTTCCCAGCTCTCGGCAAGGGCCGGAATGATCTTGAGATCCTTGTCGCGCGCCGTGAGCCCTTCATAGACGTGCGCGTGATGCGCAATCGTGGTTGATTCCTTGAAGGTGTAGGGATCGAGCGACTTCAGGGTGCCCTGGTTGGCATAGCGCAGGGTCTGGGCCGAAGCCGGCATGAGGGAGAGGCCGAAGGCGACCGCTGCGGCGATGAGCAGGGATTTGCGTCCCGACATATGTCCAAATTCTCCGCGTTTGACGCTTGGTTTTTTGGCAGGCGTCTGGGTCCCGCCTGCCTTGCTTCGAAGTTCGTGATGTCTGCAGCGCCTCTTGCACGAACTTCAAGAAGCAACAAGACGCCGGGCGATGTGCTTGCAAGTCTGATGCCGTGCTGGAACGAACTGATCCCAAGCTTCTGTAGGACCGCGGCACGCCGATCGCGATGATGTTGCCAGAATTCAGCAGCGGCACACAAGGGCACTTTGTTTAAGCCTAAACGATATGGTTATCCCCGGGGATCTCGATTTGCAGTGCACGCGCCGCCTTCGAACGACACGACCGGTCCGCCGGATCAGGGTTGACCATGTCCCGGGAATTGCGCACCTGCAGCAACGCGCCGCTTGCTAGAGGGGGGGCGGGGCGGTGATACTGGGCTCTCTCCACCCGGGCTCCGGGATGAGTGTCCCGTGGTAACGGGACCCGGCTGGAGTGGCGTTGGGGTGGCTTGAACAGGGCGGAGCGGACATGAAAGTCAACATCGAGATCGATTGCACACCGCTCGAGGCGCGGCAGTTTATCGGACTTCCCGACCTCGGTCCGATGCAGGCCGCGGTCATGGACCGGCTGCAGCATCAGATGACGAGCAACATCGACAAGCTGACCCCCGAAGCGATCATGCAGAGCTGGTTCAACTTCGATCCCCGCCTGGCCGAGCGGTTCCAGGACCTGATGCTGACGATGGCCGGCCTCGGCGGCAGCCGCTCGAGCTCCAGCGACAAGAAGTCCGCCTGACGGGGCAGTGATCGCGGATTTCGCTGCGCGGAACTGATCCCGCATCGAAAGCGGCGAAAGCGACCGAGGCGTCTTCACGCCGCGTCATCGAGCGTGCACCATGCCGCCTGCCAGAACCGGGCAGCCAAGCCCGGCAGAGCAGCTTCACGGGAGGACGCATGACCGATCCGACATCGATGCCGCCGCTGCAATACGCGACCACCAATGGCATTCGGATGGGCTATTACGAGGCCGGTCCTGCAACCGACCATCCGCCCATGATCCTCTGCCACGGCTGGCCGGAGCTGGCCTTTTCCTGGCGGCACCAGATCAAGGCGCTGGCGGAGGCGGGCATCCGCGTCATCGCGCCGGACCAGCGCGGCTATGGCGCCACCGACCGGCCGGAGCCGGTCGAGTCCTACGACCTCGAGCATCTCACAGCTGACCTGGTCGGGCTGCTCGATCATCTCGAGATCGACAAGGCGATCTTCGTCGGCCACGACTGGGGCGGATTCGTCGTCTGGCAGATGCCGCTGCGCCATCCGGACCGCGTCGCCGGCGTGGTCGGCATCAACACGCCGCATCTGCCGCGCGCGCCCGCCGATCCCATTGCGATCATGCGCAAGCGCTTCGGTGAGATGATGTACATCGTCCAGTTCCAGGACCCGGCCCGCGAGCCGGATCGGATTTTCGGCAGCCGCGTCGAGCAGACCTTCGACGCCTTCATGCGCAAGCCGCTGCCGCGCGGCGACGCGCCGTCGACCGAGCCGCAGGCGGGCGGGATCGCGGCGTCGCCAACCCTGAACCTGGCCTTTCCGCAGACGATCGCGGCCTATGACGCATCGAAGGACACGCGGCAGCCGATCTTGTCGGCGGCGGAGAAGCGCGTGTTCGTCGAGACGTTCTCGCGCACCGGCTTCACCGGCGGCATCAACTGGTATCGCAACATGACCCGCAACTGGCAGCGCTCCGAGGGGCTCGACCACACGGTGCGGGTGCCGTCGCTGATGATCATGGCCGAGAACGACGCCGTGTTGCCGCCGTCGGCCGCCGACGGCATGGAGAAGCTGGTGCCGGACCTGGAGAAGTATCTCGTCCGCGACAGCGGCCATTGGACCCAGCAGGAGCAGCCCGAGGAGGTCAGCGCCAAGCTGATCGAATGGCGGCGACGGAGGTTCGGGTAGGGACGGGCCAGCTGGTTGACGGGCGAGGACATGAGATCGCTTGGTGAAAGCCAAAGGCCGAGCCCAACATTCGGGGTCGTGCCGGACAAGCCTGCCGACGCAACGCGTCGGCGGGCGCCGATCCGGGATCCATAGCCACTGACCCCCGCGGTGAAAGCGGGCTGGAGCCAACGCGCGTCGCAACCACGAAGGTCGGTGGGTATGGGTCCCGGCGTTCGCCGGGACGACCAGCTGAGGGTATGGCGAGCGGCTGGGCCTACGTCAGACGGATCGCTACGCCGCCTGCGCATTCGCGCCATGAGCGTGGTCGGCGATGGCGGAGATGATCTGCGGCCAGGTCGGAATCGGGATGGCGTGGCCCATGCGCTCGATCATCAAGAGCTTGGCGTTGGGGATCGACTCCGCCGTGTCGGTGCCGGCCGAGTGATGCACCAGCGGGTCGAGCTTGCCGTGGATGACGAGCGTCGGTGCCGTCACCTGGTGCAGCCGCGGCTTGCGGCTGCCGGAGGCCAGGATTGCCCGCAACTGACGGCCGACACCCGCCGGGTTGAGGCCACGGGCGAAACAGCGCTCGGCCAGCGCCACGTCGCGCGCCTCGTCCTCGGGGAAGGAGCCGGCGCGCAGCGCCTTCCAGGTCTTCTGGAAGCGCTTGATGTACTCGTCCCTGGTCCGGGGCGGCGGCGCCATCAGCAGCATCGCAACCTCGCGGGTCGGCGGCGGAATCCGCGGATTGCCTGTTGTCGACATGATCGAGGTCAGCGAGCGCACGCGATGCGGGAACGAGATCGCGACCTCCTGGGCGATCATGCCGCCCATCGAGGCACCGACCAGATGCGCCGACTTGATGTCGAGGGCGTCCATCAGGCCGACCGTGTCCTTGGCCATGTCGAGGATCTTGTAGGGCGCCGAGACCGGGATGTTGAAGAAGCGCAGCTTGAGCAGCTCGAACGGTGTGATCCGCCGCCCGCCATGCAGATGGCTCGACTGGCCGATGTCGCGGTTGTCGAAGCGGATGACGCGAAAGCCGCAGGCGGCGAGCTGCTCGCAGAACGCGTCGTCCCAGATGATCATCTGCCCGCCCAGGCCCATGATCAGCAGCAGCGGGGGCGCCGAGGGATCACCGAAGATCTCGTAGCAGATGTCGATCCCGTTGGCGCGAACGGTCTGCGGCGGCTGGTGGGCAATGGCAGTCATGGTGATCCCTCGTTCAAGGCCAACCTGCCCTCTATGGCATGGTCCCGCCGCTGCAGAGAAGCGGGCTCGGATGATCCTCCCGCATCGCAGCAAGGGCGTGCTATGATAGGTTGTGTTTGAGTCTTGTGTTGGCCTGAAGGAGCGTCCCGATGACGAACAAATCCGGCGACCCGATTGCATTCTGGCAGCAGATGGTCGGTGACATGCAGAGGAGCTTCACGGCCTTCACGCGGCTGCGCCCGATCGGTGGGGCGATCCGCACCTCCGATGATCCCGCAACTTCTGGAAACGGACAGAAGCCCATGGCCGATCTGATGGAAAACTACTTCGCCGGCATGAACGTGCCGAGCCGCGGTCAGCTGACCGTATTGAACGAGCGGCTGACCTCGATCGAAAGCGAACTGGCCGAGACGCGGGCGCTCCTGAAGGAGCTCTTGGCCAGCAGGGTCGCGCCGCCGGCACCGGCTGCCGATCCCACCCCGAAGCTCAACGAGATCAAGGGGCTGATCGATACGCTTGTCGCCGCGTCCAAGCTGCCGCCGCCGGTGGTTCCAACACCGGCGGACGTCACGCCAAAGCTCAGCGAGATCAAGACATTGCTCGACGCTCTTGTCGCCGCCTCGAACACTCCGCAACCCGCGGCGACGCCCGCCGTTGATGTCACGCCTCAGTTGAGCGAGATCAAAGCGTTGCTCGACCAGATCCTGAAGTCTGTGCAGGCGCCGACCCCGGCGGCGGCCCTTGAGACCGATCTGCGCGAGATCCGGAACGCGATCGACGCGTTGACGAAATCCTCCCCGCCGGCCGAGGGCGAGGCCCCCTCGATCGAAGCTGCACCGCGCGCGGCCGAGCCTGTCCGGCACGGCAAGCGCAACAAGAAGCACGGCGGCATGCCTGATCGGAACCCGGGTCCGCGCCAGGACGTTCCGTCCGGCAGCTGAGGGTGATCGGCTCTCTGCAGACGCCTTCATTATTACGATTACGCACCCCGCAATGGTGCAATGCAACATAATTGTTGCGATGCACCATGTGGAGTGATATGGTCGAACTACTCCGGTTTCATAGGGACGGAGCGAGAGCCCATAGCTCAAACGAGGATGGAGACGACCATGACCACCGAAACCAATACCGTGTTCGACACCGTGAAAGATGCCTTTGCGCCGGTGACCGACGCGTTCAAGAACCTGCAGACCATGGAAGTGCCGGAATCCGCGCGGGAGTTCGTCAAGAAGACCGCGTCGACCGCCAAGGAGCGCGCTGCGGAGGCCCTCGCCGGCTCCGAGAAGGTGACTTCGGCAATCGAGACCGCCGTGTTCGACGGCGTCACAGAAGCCGGCAAGATCACGCGCAACATCCAGCAGGCGCTGTACCAGGACACCGAGGCGTTCTTCGACGGCCTGGACAAGCTGGCGTCGGCCAAGTCGATCAGCGAAGCCGTTGCGATCCAGGGTGAGCTGGCCCGGGCCCGCGGCGAAGCGCTCGTCGCCCGCGCCAAGTCGACCAGCGAGTATGTCGGCAAGCTCGTCACCGAGGGTGCCAAGCTTGCCCAGGAGAACATGGCCAAGGCTTACAACAAGACCGCCTGATCGGGCTTCCCGGTTCAGTCGATCGCTCCTGCGAGGCCCGCTTTCGGCGGGCCTTTCCTTTTGTGATCGGGCGAAACCGGCTAAGCCTGCGCCATGCCGCAGCCGCTGTCCCGCATCGTCGACCAGCTGAAGAGCGAGCCGTCGCGCACGGGCTCGCTGATCATCACCGTGTTCGGCGACGCCATCGTGCCGCGCGGCGGCAGCGTCTGGCTCGGCACCCTGCTGGCCTTCTTCGAGGGGCTCGCCATCGATGGCAGCGTGGTGCGCACCGCGATGTCGCGACTGACGGCGGAGGGCTGGTTCGAGCGTACCAAGAGCGGCCGCAACAGCTTCTATCGCCTGACCCGGCGCGGCGAGCAGACCTTTGCCGGCGCCACCCGCCACATCTACGATTCGCCGCCGGGGGAATGGAACGGCAGCTTCGAGCTGGTCATGATCGGCAGCGCCGACGACCGCGAGCAGGCGCGGACCGCGTTGCGCGATGCCGGCTTCGGCAGCCCGCTGCCGGGTGTGTTCGTGGCGCCCTCCGGCGTCGCCGTGCCGGACGTGGTGGAGGGCGCGATCCGGCTGCAGGCGTCGGCCGGCTTCGACATCGCGCGCCGGCTGGTCGCCGAAAGCTGGGCGCTGGAACGGACGGCGGATGCCTACCGCAAGTTCAGCGCGTCCTTCGCGCCGCTCAAGGCCAGCATCGCCCGCGGCGAGGCGCTCACCGATGGCCAGGCGTTCACCGCCCGCATCCTGCTGATCCACCACTACCGTCGCATCGTGCTCCGCGATCCGCTGCTGCCGGCCGAACTGCTGCCGGAGAACTGGCCGGGCCGGCAGGCAAGGGCGCTGTGCGCCGAGATCTACCGGCTGCTGCTGCCGGGCGCGGAGCGCTGGCTCGACGCGCACGCGACCAATGAGGAGGGCGCATTGCCGGCCGCCGGCGCGGCGCTGGAACGGCGGTTTGCGGACGCGCATGAGGAACGCTGATATATTACGGAATTCGATTGCATCTCTCGAATTTTGTAATATGTTGGCGGCAACCAAGTCCTGGGAGGACGCCGCCGCATGTACACGCAGGCGCTTAATTCGCCCGAGGAGGGCAGCCACGCCGAGGACGCCGGGCGCGCCTCGCGCTTCCAGGCGCGCATCGATGCCGAGGAGCGCATCGAGCCGAACGACTGGATGCCGGCCGCCTATCGCAAGACGCTGGTCCGGCAGATTTCCCAGCACGCTCATTCCGAAATCGTCGGCATGCTGCCCGAGGGCAACTGGATCACCCGCGCGCCCAGCCTGCGCCGCAAGGCGGCGCTGCTTGCCAAGGTCCAGGACGAATGCGGCCACGGCCTCTATTTGTATGCCGCCGCCGAGACGCTCGGCGCCTCGCGCGAGGAGCTGGTCGACGCGATGCTGGCCGGCAAGGCCAAGTACTCCTCGATCTTCAACTACCCGACCCTGACCTGGGCGGATATCGGCGTGATCGGCTGGCTGGTCGACGGCGCCGCGATCATGAACCAGATCCCGCTGTGCCGCTGCTCCTACGGCCCCTATGCGCGCGCGATGATCCGCGTCTGCAAGGAGGAATCGTTCCACCAGCGCCAGGGCTACGAGATCATGCTGACGCTCTGCCGGGGCACGGCCGAGCAGAAGGCGATGGCGCAGGACGCGCTGAACAGGTGGTGGTGGCCGGTGCTGATGATGTTCGGCCCGCCGGATCAGGCGAGCCAGCACAGCGACACCTCGACCAAGTGGAAGATCAAGCGCTTCTCGAATGACGAGCTGCGCCAGAAGTTCATCGATGCCACCGTGCCGCAGGCGCAGTATCTCGGGCTCACCATTCCTGATCCCGCGATGACGCAGGACGAGCAGGGCCATTGGCGCCACGGGCCGATCGACTGGAACGAGTTCAAGCAGGTGCTGGCCGGCAACGGCCCGTGCAACCGCGATCGGCTGGCGGCGCGGCGCAAGGCGCATGCCGACGGCGCCTGGGTGCGCGAGGCGGCAGCTGCCTACGCCGAGAAGCGCGCGCGGCGCCAGATGGCGCAGGCCGCCGAATAACAAGGGAGATCTGGAATGACGACGCCGAACACGCCGTTGTGGGAGGTCTTCATCCGCAGCCGCAACGGGCTCGCGCACAAGCATTGCGGCTCGCTGCATGCGCCCGACGCGACCATGGCGCTGCAGGCCGCGCGCGACCTCTACACCCGCCGCGGCGAGGGCCTGTCGATCTGGGTCGTGCCGTCGAGCGCGATCACCGCATCCGATCCCGCCGACAAGGGCATGATGTTCGAGCCGGCGGAGACGAAGATCTATCGCCACCCGACGTTCTACGAGGTGCCCGAGGAAGTCGGGCATATGTAGTAAATCCTCATGGTGAGGAGGCGCGCAGCGCCGTCTCGAACCATGAGGCCCGATATGGCTCGTAGCCCATCCTTCGAGACGCCCGCCTGCGGCGGGCTCCTCAGGATGAGGTCGAACGCGTGGCTCTAAGGCAGACACACCATGACCGCACCCTCGATCACCGTCTCCGAAACGCCGCTGGTGCTGTACACCTTGCGTCGCGCCGATGATGCGCTGATCCTTGGCCATCGTCTGTCCGAATGGTGCGGTCACGCGCCGATGCTCGAGGAGGACATGGCGCTGTCGAACATGGCGCTCGACCTGATCGGCCAGGCCCGTGAACTCTACGGCTACGCGGCCAAGGTCGAGGCCCGCGACAATGACGAGGACAAGCTCGCTTATCTCCGCGACGTCAGGCAGTACCGCAATCTGCTGCTGGTGGAGCGGCCCAATGGCGACTTCGCGCAGACGATGGTGCGGCAGCTGTTCTACGCCGCGTTCGCCGATGCGTATTGGCGCGGCATGATGGGCTCGACCGATGCGACCCTGGCGGCGATCGCCGCCAAGTCGGAGAAGGAGTGCGCCTATCATCTACGCCATGCCAGCGAATGGGTGATCCGGCTCGGTGACGGCACCGACGAGAGCCACGCGCGCGCGCAGGCCGCTGTTGATGATCTCTGGGCCTATACCGGCGAGATGTTCAGCGTCGACGAGGCCGAACGCGGTTTGATCGACGCCGGCATCGCGATCGATCCGACGATGCTGATGCCGGAATGGCTGTCGATCGTCTCGCGCGTCGCGCGCGAGGCGACGCTCGTGCTGCCGGAGAACGACTGGATGCAGCAGGGCGGCCGCGACGGGCGTCACAGCGAGCATCTTGGCCATCTGCTCAGCGATCTGCAATATATGCAGCGCAGCTTTCCCGGTGCGACATGGTAGTCGCGGACCTCAGCCCGGCCGAGCTGCGCCAGCGCGCCTGGGATGCGGCGGCGTCGGTCGCCGATCCGGAAATTCCGGTGCTGACGATCGACGATCTCGGCGTGCTGCGCGAGGTCGAGGTGGTCGGCGACCGCGTCGAGGTCGCGATCACGCCGACCTATTCGGGTTGCCCCGCGATGAACATGATCGCGCTGGAGATCGAGATCGCGCTGGAGCGCGCCGGCTTCCACGAGGCTCACATTCGCACCGTGCTGTCGCCGGCCTGGACCACGGACTGGATGAGCAAGCAGGGCCGGCGCAAGCTGCGTGACTACGGCATCGCGCCGCCGCAGCCGTCGAGCGGCCGCCGCGCACTGTTCGGCGTCGCCGCGGTGGCCTGTCCGCAATGCGGTTCTGATGACACCGAGCAGCTCGCTGAGTTCGGCTCGACCTCCTGCAAGGCGCTGTGGCGCTGCAAGGCGTGCCGCGAGCCGTTCGATTATTTCAAGTGCCACTGATATGACAGCCGTCATTGCGAGCGAAGCGAAGCAATCCAGGGCCACGCCCGGAGCCCTGGATTGCTTCGCTTCGCTCGCAATGACGCGGGGATAGAATCGATGTCGACAACGCCACGCTTCCATCGTCTTGCCGTCCGTGACTTGCGCCGCGAGGCGCCGGATGCGGTGTCGCTGACGTTTGCCATTCCAGGCGAGCTGGTCGACGATTATCGCTTCGCGCCCGGGCAATATCTCACGTTGAAGACCACGCTCGGCGGCGAAGAGGTCCGGCGGTCCTATTCGATCTGCTCCGGTCCCGATGACAACGAGATCCGCATCGCGGTGAAGCGCGTCGATGGCGGCGCGTTCTCCAGCTTCGTCACCGACGAATTGAAGCGCGGCGACGAGATCGACGTGATGACGCCGACCGGCCGCTTCGGCGTGGCGCTGCAGCCGGAGGCCGCGCGCACCCATGTCGGCTTTGCGGCGGGATCGGGCATCACGCCGATCCTGTCGATCGTCAAAGCCGTGCTGGCGCGCGAGCCGGACAGCCGCTTCTTCCTGTTCTATGGCAACCGCACCACCGCGGGCATGCTGTTCCGCGAGCAGCTCGAGGAGCTGAAGGACCGCTTCCTCGATCGCCTCTCGGTGTTCCACGTCATCTCCGGCGAGGAGCAGGATCTGCCGATTCTGCACGGCCGTCTCGACGGCGAGAAGGTGCGCCTGCTGTTGCGCTCGCTGGTGCCGGCCGAGGCTGTTGATCACGTCTTCATCTGCGGCCCCACCGGGATGAGCGAGGAGATCGAGGCCGCCTGCCGTGCGCTCGGCATCGCCGACGACCGCGTCCATGTCGAGCGCTTCGTCTCCGGCGCTGGCGGCAAGCCGCGGCCGAAGATCGTGGTGCCCGACTCCGCACCGCCGAAAGCGATCGCCGCCCTGATCATCGACGGCAAACGCCGCGAGGTGCCGGTCGCCGAGGGCGAGGCCATTCTCGACGCCGCGCTGCGCGCCGGTGTCGATTTGCCGTTCGCCTGCAAGGGCGGCATGTGCTCCACCTGCCGCGCCAAGCTCTCCGAGGGCAAGGCCGAGATGGAGCTGAACTACTCGCTCGAGCCGTGGGAATTGCAGGCCGGCTTCGTGCTGACCTGCCAGGCGAAGCCGGTGACGGAGCGGGTGGTGGTGGACTACGATCATATGTGAGAGGGCGTGTCCGCAATCTCGCTGCTGATAAAATATCGATGTGAGCACGCTCTCACGGCGGGCTCGGTGCAACCTCGCCCCGCTTGCGGAGAGAGGTCGGATTGCATCGTGAGATGCAATCCGGGTGAGGGGTACAGGTCTTTCCACGGACACTCCCGGCGCGTTTGCCCCTATCGACACCTCCCGTGCGGCTGCCCCTCACCCCAGCCCTCTCCCCGTAAGAACGGGGAGAGGGAGCGCAGCGCCGCTGGCGCGATATCTCGATTCCATTTTGGCGCGATCCATCACCCCATCGGTCTCTTATCCTTGATCCGCTTCGCCTTGCCCGCCGAGCGCTCCAGCGTGTCCGGCGGCACCGCCTTCACCTTGGCCGTCACGCCAATGGTGTTCTTGATATGGATCGAGATGCGCTCGGCGTGCTCGCCGAGCGCGTTCTCGTCCCAATGCTCTGGGCGCGATTCCGCGTAGATGGTCAGCTCGTCCATGCGGCCTTCGCGGGTCAGCTCCAGCATGAAATGGCCGCCGCACCATTCGGTGGTCAGCAGGATCTCCTCGATCTGCGACGGGAACAAATTGACGCCGCGCAGGATGATCATGTCGTCGGAGCGTCCCGTCACCTTCTCCATACGGCGCATGCCCGGGCGCGCCGTGCCCGGCAGCAACCGTGTCAAATCGCGGGTGCGGTAGCGGATGACGGGAAAGGCCTCCTTGGTCAGCGAGGTGAACACCAATTCGCCCATCTCGCCGTCGGGCAGCACACGGCCGGTGTCGGGATCGACGATCTCCGGATAGAAATGATCCTCCCAGACGTGCAGCCCGTCCTTGGTCTCCAGGCACTCCTGCGCCACGCCGGGACCGATCACTTCCGACAGGCCGTAGATGTCGGTGGCGTCCATCGCGAATGCGTCCTCGATCTCGGCGCGCATCGCGTTGGTCCAGGGCTCGGCGCCGAAGATGCCGATCTTGAGCGAGCTCTGGCGGGGATCGAGGCCCTGGCGCTTGAACTCGTCGAGGATGGCCAGCATGTAGCTCGGCGTCACCGTGATGATCTCGGGGCGGAAATCGTTGATCAACTGCACCTGCCGCTCGGTCATGCCGCCGGAGATCGGCACGACGGTGCAGCCGAGCTCCTCGGCGCCGTAATGCACGCCGAGACCGCCGGTGAACAGGCCATAGCCATAGGCATTGTGGATGATCATGCCGCCGCGGCCGCCGGCGGCGCGGATCGAGCGCGCCATCACCGCCGACCAGGTCGCGATGTCGTTCTTGGTATAGCCGACCACGATCGGCTTGCCGGTCGTGCCGGAGGAGGCGTGCACGCGCACCAGCTGCTCGCGCGGGACGGCGAACATGTTGAACGGGTAGTTGTCGCGAAGGTCGGTCTTCACCGTGAACGGGAATTTGGCAAGGTCGGCGAGCTCATGGAAATCCGACGGATGCACGCCTGCCTTGTCGAACGCCCGTCGGTAATGGGCGACGTTGTCATAGGCATGTTTCAGCGACCAGGCGAGGCGCCTGGTCTGCAGTGCCATGATCTCGTCGCGCGAGGCGCGTTCGGTGGCGTCCATCTCGGGCACGTAGCTGCCCGCCGATTGATGCTTGGTCATGGGTGATGTCCTCCGGCGGATCAGCTTGCAGCTTCCGGCATGCCGGTCGAAACCAGCGTGCCGCCGATGCTGCGGGAATGGCCGCGAAACTCCGCGATCACAGTCTCCCCGGCGGTGACGCGGACGTCATAGATGCCGGAGCGGCCGCTGCGCGACACTTCTTGCGCGCGGGCGGTCAGGACGTCGCCGAGCTTGCCCGGGCGGATGAAGCTGATGCTGCCTTGCGCGGCCACCGTGCGGTCGTTGTGCGAGTTGCAAGCGAAAGCGAAGGCGGAATCCGCCAGCGTGAAGATGAAGCCGCCATGGGCGATGCCATGTCCGTTGACCATGTGCGGCTGGACCGTCATCTGCAGGGTCGCGCGGCCCGGACCGATCTCGACGATCTGCATGCCCAGCCCCTGGCTGGCGCGGTCGTCCTGCCACATCGCATCCGCGCAGGCGCGGGCGAGGGCGTCGGGAGAAAGGGGCGCCGCTTTGCTCATCGTCCGGCCTCCGGCCGCGCGCGAGCCAGGATCGGCGCATGAGGATGCGCTGGTGAAACCACGGCGTTCTCTCCCGGTGATGCTTGTTGGAACAAGCATTCTGAACTAGTTAAGCGCGTTATCGTGGCGAATATTCCGCGCGCGTCAAGCGAAAGAGCTGCTTGCGCAGCCCGCGTGCCGCCGCCTCTTTTCCGCAACCGGAAGGACTCCTTCGCGTGCCGGAAGCTGCTGATGTGGCCATCATGGCCGGCCTCGGGATTGGCCTCGTCTATGGCGTCGCCGGACTGCTCAGCGGCTTTTGCATGATGAGCAGCCTGCGCGGCTGGTGGGCCGATGGCGACGGCCGTCTGGTGCGCACCTACGCGCTCGCGATGGGCATCGCGGTCATCGCCACGCAGCTGCTCGCGGCCAATGGTTTTGTCGATCTCGGCAAGTCGATCTATCTGCAGCCGGCCTTCTCTGTGCCGCTGATGTTCGCCGGCGGCGTACTGTTCGGCTACGGCATGGTGCTGGCCAACGGTTGCGGCTCACGCGCGCTGGTGCTGCTGGGCCGCGGCAATCTCCGCTCCTTCGTCGTGGTGATCGTGCTGGCGATCGCGGCGGAGATGACGCTGAAGGGTCTGATCGCGCCGCTGCGGATCGTGCTGACGCAGGGGTCTCAGACCACTGCGACGGCGACGTCGCTGCCGGCGCTGCTCTCGTTCGGTGGCCTGCACGGCGTACCGGCGCGGCTGCTGCCGGCGCTGGCGATCGGCGGCGCGCTGCTGGTCTTTGCCTTTGCGCATGCGCCGTTCCGGCGTGCGCCGGGGCAGATGCTCGCGGGCCTCATCGTCGGTTTGCTGATCGCCGCCGGCTGGTTCGCAACCGGGACTCTTGGCGCTGACGATTTCAACCCTGTGCCGGTGGCGTCGCTGACCTTCGTCGCGCCGATCGCCGATGCCTTGCAATATGTGATGCTGTCGACCGGCTCGACGGTGAATTTCGGCATCGCCACCGTCGCCGGTGTGCTCGCCGGCAGTCTCGTCACCGCGATCGTCACGCGCCGCTTCAAGCTCGAAGGTTTTCATTCGCCGCAGCACATGCTGCGCTCGGCCGGCGGCGCCGCGTTGATGGGGGTCGGCGGCGTCATGGCGCTGGGCTGCTCGGTCGGGCAGGGGCTCACGGGATTGTCGACCCTGGCGCTGCCGTCGTTCGTGGCGGTGGGCGGGATCTTCATCGGCACGGCGGTGGGCTTGCGTGGGGCGCTGCGGGTGAGGCCGTTGAAGATCGAACCGCAGACGGCGCATTAGTTCAACTCCGTCACCCCCACCGTCATTCCGGGGCAATCGTCGATGCGCGCTCGCGCATCGGCGATTGAACCCGGAATCTCGAGCTGGTCGGATACGATCGCGAGATAATCTCGGGATTCCGGGTTCAAGGCCTGTCGGCCTTGCCCCGGAATCATGGTGGGTGGGACTAGGTCGAATGCTCACTCCACAGCGCGCGTGACGATGCGGATTTCGGAGGTCAGCGTGCGGTGCACCGGGCATTTGTCGGCGATCTCCATCAGCTTCTTGCGCTGCTCCGCATCGAGCGTGCCGTCCATGTGGATCTCGCGCTCGAGCTGATCGATCAGTCCGACCTTGGTCTCGCACTCCGCGCAATCCTCCGCGTGGATCTTGCTGTGGCGGAGCGTCACCGTGATCCGCTCGAGCGGCAGGAATTTGCGGTCGGCATAGAGCCGCATCGTCATCGAGGTGCAGGCGCCCAGCGCGGCGAGCAGCAGGTCGTAGGGGCCGGGGCCGGTATCCTGTCCGCCGACAGAGAGCGGCTCGTCGGCAGTGAGGCGATGCGGGCCGAGCGCGATGCTCTGCTGCAGCTTGCTGGATCGGGTCTCGCGCACGACCACGCCGCGCGGACCATCCGTGGCGGCGGGCTCAGGCACCGCCGGCGCGACGTAGCGGCTCGCCCAGCTCGCGATCACCTCGGCGATGTAGGCCGCGTCGACCTTGCTGCTGATCAGATGATCGGCATGGTCGAGCGATATGAAGCTCTTCGGATGCTTGGCGGCGACGAAGATGTGGGTCGCGTTGTCGATGCCCACGGTGTCGTCGACCGGCGAATGCATCACCAAGACCGCCTTGTGCAGATGCTTGACCTTGTCGAGCAGGCGCTGCTCGGCGACGTCGTCAAGGAACGAGCTGCTGATCCGGAACGGACGGCCCGCCAGCGATACCTCGGCCGAGCCGTCGCGGCGGATCGCCTCGAGACTGTCCTTGAACATGTCGGTGACATGCGCCGGATCGGACGGGGCGGCGATGGTCACCACCGCCTTCGCATCCGCGATGTCGCCGGCCGCGGCCAGCACGGCGGCGCCGCCGAGGCTGTGGCCGATCAGGATGGCCGGCGCCTGCCGGGTCTCACGCAGATGATCGGCGGCGCGGACGAGATCGGCGACGTTGGAGGAGAACGTCGTATTGGCGAAGTCCCCCTCGCTGGAGCCGAGGCCGGTGAAATCGAACCGGAGAACGGCGATGCCGTGTGCCGTCAGCGCCATCGCGATGCGGCGTGCCGCATGGGTGTCCTTGCCGCAGGAGAAGCAATGCGCGAACAGCGCATACGCCCGCGGCGCGCCGTCGGGCAGGTCGAGCGCCGCGGACAGTCGGTCGCCGCTTGCGCCATCGAATTGGAAACGTTCGGTCGGCATGATGTGATCCCCCATCGTTGCGTCCGCGCGCGGCGTTGACGCCGCATGATCTCATATTGTCATATATCAGATCGGGTCTGCATGTGTCGGTGCGTTGAAGTGATCGGCACCTGTCGTGCGGCCCCTGGATTGCTTCGCGTGCGCTCGCAATGACGCTGTGGCGGGCAGCGAACGCTCCAGGAACTCCGTCATCGCGAGCGCAAGCGAAGCGATCCAGGGGCTCAGCAATCACGCGATGACATCAGCAACGACACCCCGTGCTGCATCTGCATCAACTGCAGATATGATGGTGCCGTCTCGCGGCCGGTACGGCCCGAGTTGTGCAAATCGTCGCGCCTCTCACGAGCGAGCATGCCGACCGACGTGGATGGCCGGGACAGGCCCCGCCGTGACGACGTGGAGAGAGGCGGGCGCACAACGACGACCATCCATGCGACAACCACGCCGGAGAGGTCTGCAATCGCGGGACATGACGCAGCCGCGATCACTCCCGCTCAGGGATCAGCTCGATCACCTGTTCGCCGTTCCGGATCGCCGTCGGCAGGTCCTGGGCGACGAGATCGGAAATCCACTGGACCAGCGTGGGAAGGCTTTCCTCCTTGGCACGCCGGCGAAGCGGCGGCAGGTCGCGCTCGTGCGCGGTGCCGACCTTGATGTTGAGACGCTCATAGGGAATGTCGCCGTCGGGCGGCCGGTATCGCGCATCGAACAGACGGCGGCCGTGGCTGCGCACGAGATGGATGCGGATGCCGCCGAGATCCTGCGCGGTCAATGCGGCGAGGATGACGGAAGGCTTCAGCAGATACCCATAGCCCTTGGGGATCTTGCCGGTTTCTGAGGTGAACTCCATGCTGCGTCTCTGGCACGTTCGGATATCGCGGTGACCGCGCTTGGGGCGGAGCGATAGCATGCAGTCCGTAGGGTGGGCAAAGCGAAGCGTGCCCACCGTTCTTTTCTTTTCGGGGAAAGACGGTGGGCACGACGCTGCGCGTCTTTGCCCACCCTACAAGTCGGTTAACCCGTCACTCCGAATAGCGCTGTTCGGCCCAGGGATCGCCGCGGTTGTGATAGCCGCGGACTTCCCAATAGCCGGGCTTGTCGGCATCGAGAAACTCGATGGCCTTGAGCCATTTCGCGCTCTTCCAGAAATACAGATGCGGCACCACGACGCGCACCGGGCCGCCATGCTCGAGGGAGAGCGGTGCGCCGGACCAGCTGTGCGCGAGCAGCGCATCCTCGGCGGCGAAATCCTCCAGCGCGAGATTGGTGGTGTAGCCGTCATAGGAATGCAGCACGACGAAATTGGCTGTTTCGCGCGGGCGGCAGGCGGCGAGCAGGTCGCGTGTCGCGAGCCCCTCCCATTGATTGTCGTAGCGCGACCAGGTCGTGACGCAATGGATGTCGGAGACGAACTGGCGCTGCTCCTGGGCGAGAAAGGCCGACATGTCCCAGAACAGCGGATTTTCGACCGCGCCATAGACGTCGAGCCGCCAGCGCTCTGATGTGACCGACGGCGTCAGGCCGAGGTCGAGCACCGGCCAGTCGCGGGTCAGGTGTTGGCCCGGCGGCAGCCGCTCGTCCTCCGGCCGAACGATGCGGCCGGTGAGGAATTTGCCCTCGCGCGCCCAGCGTTCCTTGCTGCGGGTCAGCTTGCTCTCGGGCGGCAGCCCGGACTCGTCTGCCATCTCGGCACCCCGTCGATTTGAGCGGCTCACTCATGCCTGTGCATGGCGGACGCATGCTTGGTGTCGCGCATGGTCGCATAGATGAGCAGCGAGAGGAAGATCACGCCGGACAGGTAATAATAGAACCAGGTTTCGTGCCCGATGCTCTTGAAATAGAGCGCGATCGCCGGCGCGGTGCCGCCGAACAGCGACACGGTGATCGCGTAGGGCAGGCCGACGCCCAGCGCGCGGATGTTGGTCGGGAACAGCTCGGCTTTGACCACGGCATTGATCGAGGTGTAGCCGGCGGTGAAGATCCAGGCGCCGCAGATCAGCAGGAAGGCCGTGAACGGCTCCTTGGTGGCCTTGAGCGCGGTCAGGATCGGGATCGTCGACAGCGTGCCGGCGATGCCGAAGAAGATCAAGAGCGGCTTGCGGCCGATGCGGTCGGAGATCGCGCCGTACAGCGGCTGCAGCACGCAGGCGAACAGCAGCGAGCCGAAGATCACCATCGTGGTCTGGTCCTCGGTCAGGCCGACCGAGAGTTTCACGAAGGTCTGCATGTAGGTCGTGAATGTATAGAATGCCGCGGTGCCGCCGGCGGTGAGGCCGACGACGAGCAGCAGCTCGCGCGGATATCGGAACAGCGCGGCCATCGAGCTGGACGAGCCCGCCTTCTTCTTGGCCTCCACGAAGGCCTCGGTCTCGTGCAGATTGCGCCGCATCACCGCGACGAAGATCGCAAGACAGGCGCCGATGAAGAACGGGATGCGCCAGCCCCAGGCCTTCAGCTCGTCCGTGGTCAGAAACACCTTCTGCAGCAGCAGGAGCACGATGATCGCGGTGAGCTGGCCGCCGATCAAAGTGACGTATTGGAAGCTGGAATAGAAGCCGCGGTGCTTGGCGTCGGCGACTTCCGACAGATAGGTGGCGCTGGCGCCATATTCGCCGCCGAGGCTCAGCCCCTCGATCACGCGGGCGAGCGCCAGGATGATCGGCGCCGCGATGCCGATCGTGGCATAGGTCGGCGTCACCGCGATGATCAGCGAGCCGAAGCACATGCAGAGTACGGAGATCGTGAGCGACAGCCGCCGGCCATACTGGTCGGCGAGATAGCCGAACAGCCAGCCGCCGAGCGGGCGCATCAGGAAGGTGGCGGCGAACACCACCGCGGCGTTGAGCTGCTCGACGACCGGATCCTTCGAGGGGAAGAACGCCGGCGCGAAATACAGCGCGAACGCGGTGTAGGCATAGAAATCGTACCATTCGACGAGGTTGCCGGCGGAGCCGATCAGGATCGCCTTGATGCGGCGCTCGACGTCCGCGATCGACGTGGCGGGCTCTACGGCAGGCTCGATCGCCTGGTCTGTCATGTCCGGTCTCCGGGGCACGCGTGATTTTGCGGCCCTTCTACGGGAGCCGCCGGGATTGCCAATATGGAATAAGGGCGGGGGTCGTATGTTCCTTCGGGAGGAACTCGCCGGCTCTGGAGCGGATCCGTAGCCCGGATAAGCGTCAGCCGACGCGCTTCGGCGTCGGCGAAAGCGACATCCGGGTTCACCGGCGATAGCGCGTGAGAACCCGGATGTCGCGTCCGCCTTCGCCCTTCGGGCGATGGCTCCCGCTCATCCGGGCTACGATTTTGGTCCGCTCAGCCCTTCGGCGCGCGTGGGTCGATCGGGGTGGAGCTGCCGACGCCGAGGATGTCTTCCAGCACCTTGGCACCCGCGAGCAGGCCGGCGTCGTTGCGCGGGCGCGCGATCATCTGCAGGCCGACAGGCAGGCCGGAGGCCGTGAAGCCGCAGGGCAGCGACAGCGCCGGGCAGCAGGCGAGCGTGATCGCGTAGACGATGCCGAGCCATTGCACGTAATTGTCGAATGTGTGCCCGGCGCATTCGGCGACATAGCGGTTCTCGACCGGGAAGGGCGGCACGATCGTCGCCGGCGCCAGCAGCAGATCATAGGTCTCGAAGAACTTCACCGCGCGCGCGGTGATCGCCACGCGCTGTGCCTCGGCGCGCGCGATCTGCGCGACCGAAAGCTTCAGGCCTTCCTCGATGTTCCAGATCACTTCGGGCTTCAGCAGGTCGCGCTTGGTGCGCAGCAGCTCCTGCTTGCTCATCGCGAAGTCGAGCGCGCGCAGCACGTGGAAGCATTCATGCGCCTCGCTGAAATCAGGATGCGCTTCCTCGACGATCACGCCCAACTCAGAGAAGCGCTGCGCGGCCTTGCGGGTCACGGCGATCACTTCGGGGTCGACCGGCGTGATGCCGAGATCGGGCGAGTAGGCGATGCGCACTGGCTTCTTGCCGGAGCGGGCGGCGGACAGGAACGAGGTCGCGGGCGAGGGCAGCGAGATCGGATCGGCGGCATGCTCGCCGCTCATCGCATCCAAGAGCAGCGCGAGGTCCTCGACATTCCGGGCCATCGGGCCCTGGACGCCGAGGTTGCGGTCGACGGATGTGGCCGGCGTATGCGCGACGCGGCCGAAGCTCGGGCGCAGGCCGATGATGCCGCAGAAGCTCGCAGGATTTCGCAGCGAGCCGCCCATGTCCGAGCCATGCGCCAGCCAGGCCATGCCGGTCGCGAGTGCCACCGCGGCGCCGCCGGAGGAACCGGCGGCCGAGCGGGACGTGTCCCAGGGATTGCGCGTCGCGCCAAACACCTCGTTGAAGGTGTTGGCGCCGGCGCCGAACTCCGGCGTGTTCGACTTGGCGTAGATCACGCCGCCATTGGCTTCGAGATGCTCGACCAGGAGATCGGAGCGTTCCGGAATGCGGTCCTTGAAGATCGGCGAGCCCTGGGTGGTCAGCACGCCCTGGACGTCGGTGAGATCCTTGATCGGGATGGGCAGGCCGGCGAGCAGGCCGCGCTCATGGGCCGGCTTGCTCATCAGCGCCTTGGCGTGATCGCGGGCGCGGTCGAAGCACAGCGTTGGCAGCGCGTTGACCTTGTCGTCGACGACCTTGATGCGCGCTTCCAGCGCGTCGAGGCAATCGAGCGGCGTGATGTCGCCGGCCTTCAGCCTGTCGACGACGGCGCAGGCGGTCTCGCGGATCAATTCCTGGTCGGCCAAGGCGTGGTTCTCCTGATTGGAAGCGTTCCGGCGCCGTGCTGTAGACCACGTTTCGTCCGGTGTGGAAAGATCGCTGCGCTCAACCCCACCCCGCGCTGATGCCGCCATCGACGGTATAGATCACGCCCGAGGTGTAGCCAGCGCGGTCGGATGCCAGGAACGCCATCAGGTCGGCGATCTCTCTGGCGTGCGCGGGGCGGCCGAGCGGCAGGCCTTTCTGGAATTCCGTGTAGCGGCTTTCGTCGCCGAACTGCTGTTTGGCACGGGTCTTCAGCAGGGTGACGTGGCGGTCGGTGCCGACCGGGCCGGGATTGATGCCGACGACGCGGATGTTGTCGGCGAGGCTCTGGGAGCCGAGCGCGCGGGTGAAGGCCATCAGCGCCGCGTTGCCGGCGCTGCCGCAGATGTAGTTGAAATCGAACTTCTCTCCGGCCGCGCCGATGTCGTTGATGATCACGCCGGCGCCGCGCGCCTTCATCCGGGCGTAGACCAGCCGGGCGAGGTTGATGAAGCCGAATACCTTGAGGTCCCAGGCGTGCCGCCAGGTCGCCTCGTCGATCTTGTCGATCGGGCCGCCGGGAATGTCGCCGGCATTGTTGACGAGGATGTCGATGTCGGCGGCCTCCTGCGCGAGCCGCGCCACATCTTCGGATTTGCGCAGGTCGACGACGTGCGCCCTTGCGTCGATCTGGTGCGTCGAGCGCAGTTGCTCGACCAGCGCCGCGAGCCGGTCGCCGCTGCGCGCCGCAAGGCTGACATGACAGCCTTCCTCGGCGAACACCTCGGCCGCTGCGGCGCCGATGCCCTTGGAGGCGCCGGTGATGAGAACGCGCTTGCCGCGCAGATGAAGATCCATGGAGGGCTCTCGTTGAGGGGAGGGAAACCGGATTGTCTTGCGCGCCAGCCATGCGGTCAATCTTGCACCGCAGCGTTGCGCTTGCCTCCGGTTTGGTCCATTCAGGCGATCGACGATTTCGGCCGGGCTAACCGGCGACCATGTGAGGATCCGCTCGATGAGCAAGAAGCCCTATCGCATCGCAGTCATTCCCGGCGACGGCATCGGCAAGGAGGTCATGCCCGAGGGATTGCGCGTGATCGAGGCGGCCGCCAAGAAGCATGGCGTCGCGGTGCAGTTCGATCATTTCGACTTCTCGAGCTACGACTATTACGAGAAGCACGGCCAGATGATGCCTGACGACTGGAAGAGCCAGATCGGCGGCCATGACGCGATCTACTTCGGCGCCGTCGGCTGGCCGGCCAAGATCGCCGACCACGTCTCGCTGTGGGGCTCGCTGATCAAGTTCCGCCGCGAGTTCGATCAGTATGTGAACCTGCGTCCGGTGCGGCTGATGCCGGGCGTGCCGTGCCCGCTGGCCAACCGCAAGCCGGGCGACATCGATTTCTGGGTGGTGCGCGAGAACACGGAAGGCGAGTACTCGTCCGTCGGCGGCCGCATGTTCCCTGACACCGACCGCGAGTTCGTCACGCAGCAGACGGTGATGACCCGCACCGGCGTCGACCGCATCCTGAAGTTCGCGTTCGAGCTCGCGCAGTCCCGGCCGAAGAAGCATCTGACGTCGGCGACCAAGTCCAACGGCATTTCGATCACGATGCCGTATTGGGACGAGCGGGTCGAAGCGATGGCGAAGAACTATCCGGGCGTGAAGTGGGACAAATACCACATCGACATCCTCACCGCGAATTTCGTGCTGCATCCGGACTGGTTCGACGTCGTCGTCGGCTCCAATTTGTTCGGCGACATCCTGTCGGATCTCGGCCCGGCCTGCACCGGCACCATCGGCATCGCGCCGTCCGGCAACATCAATCCGGAACGCAATTTCCCGTCGGTGTTCGAGCCGGTGCACGGCTCGGCGCCTGATATCGCCGGGCAGGGAATCGCCAATCCGATCGGCATGATCTGGTCGGGCGCGATGATGCTGGAGCATCTGGGGGAGAAGACCGCGGCGCAGTCCATCGTCGGCGCGATCGAGCGCACGCTCGCGGAGCGGACGTTGCGGACGCGGGATCTCGGCGGCAATGCGGATACGGTGGCGTGTGGCAAGGCGGTCGCGGAGATGGTGGATTAGCTCAGCTGTTTATCGTCGCCCCGGCGAACGCCGGGGCCCATAACCACCGGCCGTCGTTGTGGCTACCGGTCTCTGCCACCGTTCGCTACTGATCAATCACGCGGTATGGGTCCCGGCGTTCGCCGGGACGACAATGGTGGTTTTGGGCCGCAGCTCAGCCCACATCGTCATTGCGAGGAGCGCAGCGACGAAGCAATCCAGAGTCCTTGCTCAGCCCTGGATTGCGTCGCTTCGCTCGCAATGACGGAAAGGACGTAGGGTGGGCAAAGGCGCGGCCGCGCTGCATCCCCAAGCGAAATTGTAGTGGCGCCGTGCCCACCATCTTGCCGCGTGCGCGCTGATCGATGGTGGGCACGCTGCCGCCTGCGGCGGCCGCTTTGCCCACCCTACGCGTCAAATAACTACGTCTTCGCCACCCTTCGGCAGTGCTCCCAGGCGGCGTGGATCAGGTTCTCGCTCGCCTCGGGGGTGCGGAACGCCGAGTGCGCCGACAGCGTCACGTTGGGGATCGTCGTCAGCACGTGACCGGCCGGCAGCGGCTCCGTATTGAAGACGTCGAGGCCGGCGTGGCGGATGTGGCCGGAGCGGAGCGCGTCGATCATCGCGGCTTCGTCGACGATGGCGGCGCGGGCGGTGTTGACGAAGAGCACGCCGTTGCGCATCTGCGCGATGCGCTCGCGCGAGAGGAAGCCGCGGGTGTCGTCGTTGAGCAGGAGATGCAGCGAGACCACGTGGCTGGTCGCCAGCAGCTGATCGAGCGACACGAACTCCACGCCCGGATGGCTCTTCGGCGACCGGTTCCAGGCGATCACCTTCATGCCGCTGCCCGACGCGATGCGCGCGACCTCGGCGGCGATGCCGCCGAAGCCGATCAGGCCGAGTGTCTTGCCGGTGAGCTGCATGCCGTCGTCGCGCAGCCAGTTGCCGGCGCGCATCTCGCGGTCCATCTGCGCGAGGCCGCGCGCCGAAGCCCACATCAGGGCGACGGCAGCTTCCGCCACCGCCGTGTCGCCATAGCCCTTGATCAGGTGAACGGTGATGCCGAGCTCGGCCAGCTCTTCGGGATCCATGTAGCTGCGCGCGCCGGTGCCGAGGAACACGACATGCTTGAGCCCCTTGCACTGCTTCGCGACGTCTGTCGGCAGCGCGGTGTGGTCGACCACGCCGATCTCCGCGCCGTCGAGAATGACCGGCCAGTCCTCCGGCTTGATGTCGGGATCGAGATGCACGCGCATCTCGGGATCGCCAGATTGGCGCTGCCGCTCGAAGATCTCGGCCAGCGACAAGTTAGCGTCGATGAAAACTCCGCGCACTGATACCTCCTGATTAGATCCCATGAGCAGATGGGGCAGGGCGACTGACTGTTGTTCTGGCTCGAAGCGTCTCGGGCCTCATGGTTCGAGACGCGCCGTATGTATCGACCGGTGTTGCCGCACCGCCCCGGGCGCGGCGCTCCTCACCATGAGGGGCAGCTCCGAAACCGGAGCTGCGGGCGGATCACTTGCTGCTTACCCATGGAGATGAAAAACAAGCTCGCCGCAGCCTCTCCCCTCATCCTGAGGAGCCGCGCAGCGGCGTCTCGAAGGATGAGGTCCCGATGCGTCCGCAAGCATCAGCCCGTCACGACGCCACGCCCGCCAGCGACAGCACGGTGTGCAGCAGCACATTGGCGCCCGCCGCGCAGTCGGACTGGGTCGCGTCCTCCAGCTCGTTGTGGCTGATGCCGTCCTTGCAGGGGACGAACACCATCGCCGCGGGCATGATGGTGTTGAGGTTGCAGGCGTCGTGGCCGGCGCCGGAGGTGATGCGGCGGTGGGAATAGCCGAGGGAGCCTGCGGCGCGCTCCACGGCGTCGACCAGCCTGGGATCGAAATGCGTCGGCGGCTTGCGCCATACCTGGTCGATCGCGATCTCGACGCGGCGCTTCTTGGAAATCTCGCTCGCGGCCGCGCGCAGACTGGCGTCGAGCGCCTCCAGGGTGTCGGCATTGGCGCTGCGGCAGTCGATGGTGAAGGCGATCTCGCCAGGGATGACGTTGCGCGAGGGATTGGCGATGACGGCCTCGCCGATGGTGGCGACCGCGTTGGGCCCGAGCCTGATCGCGATCTGCTCCAGGGTCAGCGCGAACTCCGACAGCGCCAGCAGCGCGTCGCGGCGCAGCGGCATCGGTGTCGAGCCGGCATGGCTCTCGAAGCCCGTCACCTTGCCGTCGTACCAGAACACGCCCTGGCCGTGATCGACCACGCCGATGGTCTTGTTCTCGGCCTCCAGGATCGGGCCCTGCTCGATGTGCAGTTCGACGAAGCCCGAGAACTTCTGCGTGCCGACGGCCGTTGCGCCGCGATAGCCGATGCCGTCCAGCGCCTCGCCGACCGTCACGCCTTCCGCGTCCTTGCGCGACAAGATGTCCTCGACGGTGAAGTCGCCGACATAGGCGGCCGACGCCATCATCGCCGGCGCGAAGCGCGAACCTTCCTCATTGGTCCAGTTGACGATGCACAGCGGCGCGTCGGTC
Organism: Bradyrhizobium sp. ORS 278; assembly: GCF_000026145.1. Classification (NCBI taxonomy): domain Bacteria; kingdom Pseudomonadati; phylum Pseudomonadota; class Alphaproteobacteria; order Hyphomicrobiales; family Nitrobacteraceae; genus Bradyrhizobium; species Bradyrhizobium sp. ORS 278. Next base: position 2,711,036 of record NC_009445.1, read on the forward strand.
TCGATGCCGGCGTCGTTGAGTGTGCGGATCACTTCGAGCGCGCCGAGCGTGCCGAGGATGCCGTCGAACTTGCCGCCGGTCGGCTGGGTGTCGAGATGCGAGCCGAGCCCGACCGGCGGCTTCGACATGTCCCGGCCCTTGCGCAAGGCGAACATCGAGCCGAGCGTGTCGACGTGAACCTCCAGGCCTGCGTCCTCGCAGGCTTTCCGGAACCAGTCGCGGACCTGCTTGTCCTCCTGGCTCAAGGTCAGCCGGCGCACGCCGCCCTTCGGCGTGGCGCCGAATTTGGCGGTCTCGTGGATGCTGTCCCAGAGGCGGGCGGAATCGATCTGCAGATTGGTGGCGGCGCGGCTCATGCTGTTAGTCCTTGTACTCCGGCATCCTGTCCATCGCGCGCCGCGACGGCGGCGTCAACCGATGTGGCGGGATGGCTGGCCGTCTGCGCCGTCCGGGCGGCGAGCTCGGCGACGCGCTCGATCGCGACCATCTCGGGCGATGACAGCCAGCTCGCGGTGAAAGTCAGCGGCGGGATGCGCAGGTCGGTCTCGAGCTCCTGCAGGCGGCCGTTCTCGATCTCGTTGGCGACGATGGCGGCGGGAATGACGGCGACGCCGAGGCCTTCGACGGCCATGTGAATCACCGTCGCAAGCGAGGCGCTGGCGTGCAGCCGCATCGGCGGCAGATGCGGGCGGTTGAACAGCGATCGGACATTGTCATAGGGTTGGGTGTTGCGCGGGAAGGTGATGATCGGGAAACGCGCCATCTGCTCGGCCGTGACGATGCCCTCGCCGAAGCCGAGCGCGGGGCTGGCGAGGAAGCTGATCGGATAGTCGCACAGCACGCGGCTGCGGATGCCCGATTCCGAGGGCGCGCCGAGCGCGAAGGCAAGCTCGATCTCCTGCGCCAGCAGGCGCGCGTGCAGGTTCGGCGTGACGTCGACCTCGATCTCCAGCGACAGGTTTGGATAGCTCTTGTTGACGCTCTTGATCAGCCGCGGCAGCCAATCGTGCACGATGGTCTCGGCGACGCCGAGCCGGAGCACGCCGCGCATCGCCGAGCGGTCGCCGACCTCGGCCAGCATCTCCGCGCGCAGGCCGATCAGCTTCTCGGCATAGACCAGCATCTGCCGTCCGACCGCGGTCGGCGAGGCCACGCGATGGTCGCGGTTCAGCAGCTTGACGCCGAGCTCGCGCTCGAGCTGGGCGATGCGCTGGGAGATCGCCGGCTGGGTAGTATTGAGGCGCTGCGCCGCACCGCGGAAGCTGCCGAGCTTCGCGACCCAGAGAAACGTCTCGATGGAACGGAAATCCAACATTGGCCCCGCCTCGGATCAATTTGTTTTATCGATCCTGATTAAAAACGAAGATTAGACTTTATAGCATGCCTGATGTTGAGTGAGTTTGTCGAGATCTTAGGCAAATGGCACAAATGACTGTTTCTGCGGCATTGCAGCAATCGGCCGACGAAGCGGGGCTTCTCCCCAGCCATCAGGCTCGGCTGGACTATCGCACCGGCAAGGGATGGAGCACCGCGGGCGTGGCCAACGGCTTTGTCCAAGGCAATCTGGCCATCATCCCGGAGCGGTACGCCGGCGCCTTTCACCGCTTCTGCCAGCTCAATCCAAAACCGTGCCCGATCATCGGCATGTCCGATCCGGGCAATCCTCATATTCCGGCACTCGGCGCCGATCTGGACATTCGCACCGACGTGCCGCGCTACCGCGTCTGGCGCGATGGCGAGATGGTCGAGGAGCCGACCGATCTGCTCGCGCATTGGCGCGACGATCTCGTCACCTTCGTGCTCGGCTGCTCGTTCTCGTTCGAAGAGGCGCTGATGGCCGACGGCCTGCCGATCCGCCACATCGAGCAGGGCTGCCGCGTGCCGATGTACCGCACCAACATCGCCTGCACGCCATCGGGCCAGTTTGCGGGGCCCATGGTGGTCTCGATGCGCCCGTTCAAGCCAGCGCAGGCGATTCGCGCGGTGCAGATCACGACGCGCTTTCCCGCCGTGCACGGCGCGCCGGTGCATCTCGGCCTGCCCGAGCAGATCGGCATCGCCGATATCAACACGCCCGACTACGGTGACCCGGTGCCGGTGGGTACGGACGAGATTCCTGTATTCTGGGCGTGCGGCGTGACCCCGCAGGCGGTGATCGCGGCGGCGAAGCTGCCGTTCGCCATCACCCATGCGCCAGGCCTGATGCTGATCACCGATCTCCGGAACAAGGATCTCGCCGTTCTGTAGAAGCCAGCCGCGGCGCTCACGCCTTTGTCTTCGACGTCTTTCGTTTCACCAGAGGATCTTGCCATGACCATCACGCGCCGTAACGTCCTGCTTGGAGCCACCGCTGCCGCCGCCCTCGGGCCGATCGCCGCCCGCGCGCAGACCTCCGAGGTGAAGATCGGCGTCATCTATCCGTTCTCGGGCGCCAGCGCGCAGATCGGCGTCGACGCGCAGCGCGCGTTCGAGACCGCGGCCGAGATCATCAACGGCAAATATGATTACGATCTCCCGCTTGCCCGCACCGAGGGCCTGCCGGGTCTCGGCGGCGCCAAGATCAAGCTGGTGTTTGCCGACCACCAGGCCGATCCGCAGAAGGGCCGCGCCGAGGCCGAGCGCCTGATCACCCAGGAGAAGGTGGCCGCCGTCATCGGTTCCTATCAGAGCGCCGTCGCGGTGACCGCGAGCCAGATCTGCGAGCGCTACCAGATCCCGTATCTCTCCGCTGACAACTCCTCGCCCAGCCTGCATCGCCGCGGCCTCAAGTATTATTTCCGCGCCGCGCCGCATGACGAGATGTTCTCGCAGGCGATGTTCGACTTCTTCGACGCGATGAAGAAGAAGGGCACCAAGATCGACACGCTCGCGTTGTTCCACGAGGACACGATCTTCGGCACCGATTCCAGCAACGCCCAGCTCAAGCTCGCGCAGGAACGCGGCTACAAGGTCGTCGCCGACATCAAGTACCGCGCCAACTCGCCGTCGCTGTCGGCCGAAGTGCAGCAGCTCAAGGCGGCCAATGCCGACGTGCTGATGCCGTCGAGCTACACCACCGACGGCATCCTGCTGGTCAAGACCATGGCGGAACTCGGCTACAAGCCGAATGCGATCGTGGCCCAGGACGCCGGCTTCTCCGAGAAGGCGCTGTATGACGCGGTCGGCGACAAGCTCGAAGGCGTGATCTCGCGCGGCTCGTTCTCGCTCGACCTCGCCGCCAAGCGGCCGATGGTCGGCAAGATCAACGACATGTTCAAGGCGAAGTCGGGCAAGGACTTCAACGACTACTCGTCGCGCCAGTTCATGGGCCTGATCGTGATGGCTGACGCCATCAACCGCGCCAAGTCCACCGACGGCGAGAAGATCCGCGACGCGCTGGCCGCGACCGACCTGCCGGGCGAGCAGACCATCATGCCGTGGAAGCGGGTCAAGTTCGATGAGAACGGCCAGAACAACGACGCCGATCCGGTGCTGCTGCAATATGTCGGCGGCAAGTTCGTGACCATTTTCCCGGCCCAGGCTGCGGTGGCCGAAGCCAGCTGGCCGATGAAGTAACTAACTCGGATGTCGTCCCGGGCAAGCCGCGACGCGCGTCAGCGCGTGGCGGCGCCGACCCGGGACCCATACGCCGAGGCCGTGGTTGGACGATGACTGGCCGTCGTCGTGCCCCACACAAACAGTCGTGGTTATGGGTCCTGGCGTTCGCCAGGACGACACCCCGAGTCACATCGAGAGTGGGGCAAGATCTGTGACAGCAGAAACAATCATCCAAAGTCTCGCCAGCGGCCTGTTGATGGGCCTGCTCTACGGCCTGATTGCCGTAGGGCTGGCGCTCATCTTCGGCCTGATGGACGTCGTGAACTTCGCCCATGGCGAGTTCCTGATGATCGCGATGTATGCGACCTTCTTCCTATTCGCCTATTTTGCGCTCGATCCGCTGCTGTCGGCGCCGATCGTCGCGGCCGGATTGTTCGTCTTCGGCGCGGTGGTCTATTTGCTGATTGTCAGATTTGCCGTCCGCGCCAAGGCCAATACCGGCATGGTGCAGATCTTCTCCACCTTCGGCCTCGCCGTGCTGATGCGCGGCGTCGCGCAGTACTTCTTCACCCCCGACTATCGCAGCATTCCGCACTCCTGGCTCGGCGGCAAGACGATCTCGATCGCCGGCATCTATCTGCCGCAGCCGCAGCTGGTCGGCGCGCTGATCGCGATCGCCGCTTTTGCCGGCCTGTACTTCTTCATCCACCGCACCGATTTCGGCCGCGCGCTGGAGGCGACGCGCGAGGACGCTGGGGCGGTGGCGCTGGTCGGCATCGACAAGAACAAGGTGTTCGCGCTCGGCTGGGGCCTGGGCGCGGCGCTGGTCGGCCTTGCCGGCGCGGTCATGGCGATCTTCTTCTACGTCTTCCCCGATGTCGGCGCGTCGTTCGCGACCATCGCCTATGTGACGGTGGCGCTCGGCGGCTTCGGCAGCGTGTTCGGCGCCTTCGCCGGCGGCATCGTGGTCGGCCTCGTCGAGGCCATCACGACGCTGATCCTGCCGGCATCGCTCAAGACGGTCGGCATCTACGCGGTCTATCTCCTCGTCGTCTTCATCCGCCCGCGTGGCCTGTTCGGATCGATCTGATGGACAAGGCATTCGTTCAACGCCGCCGGCGTGATCTCATCCTCGCCGCATTCCTCGCCGCGATGGCCGCGGCCGTGCCGTTCTTCGTCAAGGACGTCTACGTCCAGAACATCATGGTGCTGACCCTGATGTATGCGGCGCTGTCGCAGAGCTGGAACATCCTGTCCGGCTATTGCGGCCAGATCTCGCTCGGGCACGCGCTGTATTTTGGCCTCGGCGCCTATACGACCGCGATCCTGTTCACCAAGTTCGGCGTGCTGCCATGGTTCGGCATGCTCGCTGGCGGCCTGATCTCCGCTGTGATCGCGATGGCGCTCGGCTATCCCTGCTTCCGGCTCGGCGGCCATTACTTCGTGATCGCCACCATCGTCATCGCCGAGATCACGCTGCTCCTGTTCCAGAACTGGGACTTCGCAGGGGCCGCGCTCGGCATCGACATTCCGGTGCGGCGCGACTCCTGGCTGACGTTCCAGTTCACCCGCTCGAAGCTGCCATACTTCTACTTCGCGCTCGTGCTGGCCTGCGTCGCCTGGTTCGTCACCTGGTGGCTGGAGGATTCCAAATGGGGCTATTGGTGGCGCGCGGTGAAGGACAATCCGCTCGCGGCCGAGAGCCTCGGTGTCGACGTGTTCAATTCCAAGATGGGCGCGGCTGCCGTGTCCGCCTTCCTGGTCGCGATCGGCGGCAGCTTCTATGCGCAGTTCGTCAGCTACATCGATCCCGAGAGCGTGATGGGCTTCCAGTTCTCGCTGCTGATGGCGTTGCCGGCCGTGCTCGGCGGCATCGGCACCCTCTGGGGCCCGATGCTCGGCGCGGTCATCCTGATCCCGCTCACCGAGCTGACCCGTTCTTACATCGGTGGCTCCGGCCGCGGCGTCGACCTGATCGTCTATGGCGGCCTGATCATCGCGATCTCGCTGGCGCGGCCGCAGGGCCTGGTCAGCCTGTTCTCCCGCAAGCCGAAGACGGCGGCGCAGCCGGCGCGAGAGGCGGTGGCGTCATGACCGCATTGTTGGAAACCCGCAACATCACCCAGCGCTTCTCGGGCCTGACCGCGAACTCCGACGTCTCGATCTCGGTCGGCCGCGGCGAGATCGTCGGCCTGATCGGTCCGAACGGCGCCGGCAAGTCCACCCTGTTCAACCTGATTGCCGGCGCGTTCAAGCCGACCGAAGGCCAGATCCTGTTCGACGGCGAGGACGTCACGGCGCTGCCGGCGGCGGAACGCTGCCAGCGCGGCATCGGCCGCACCTTCCAGGTGGTCAAGAGCTTCGAGAGCATGACGGTCATCGAGAACGTCATCGTCGGCTCACTGGTGCGTACCACCAACATGCGCGACGCCCGCCGCAAGGCGCATGAGGTGCTGGCCTTCTGCGGGCTCGATGCGCGCGCGGATGTGCTGGCGAGCGACCTCGTGCCGTCGGAGAAGCGTCGGCTGGAAGTGGCGCGCGCGCTGGCGACCGAGCCGAAGCTGCTGCTGCTCGACGAGGTGCTGACCGGTCTCACGCCGGTCGAGTCGCAGAAGGGCGTCGAGCTCGTGCGCCGCGTGCGCGACACCGGCATCACGGTGCTGATGGTCGAGCACGTCATGGAGATCGTGATGCCGCTGGTCGACCGCGCCATCGTGCTGGACCTCGGCAAGGTGCTGATCGAGGGCAGCCCCAAGGACGTCGTCCGCGACCCCAAAGTCATTTCGGCCTATCTGGGAGACCGCCATGCTGTCGGTGCGTGACGTCACCACCGCCTATCAGGGCCTGGTTGCGATCTCGAACGTCTCGATCGACGTCGAGAAGGGGGAGATCGTCTGTGTCGCGGGCGCCAATGGCGCGGGCAAGTCGACCTTGTTGAAGTCGATCGCCGGGGCCGAGCGTCCGCGTGCCGGCAGCGTCACCTTCGATGGCCACCGCATCGACGGCATGGCGCAGCATCTGATCACGGCGAAGGGCATCGCCTACGTGCCGGAGAACCGCCGGCTGTTCCCGCGGCTCTCGGTGCGCGACAATCTCCGGCTCGGCAGCTATCTCTACCGCAGCGAAGCCAATCGCGAGGAGCCGCTGGAGTTCGCATTCAAGCTTTTCCCGCGTTTGTCGGAACGGCTGGAGCAGCGCGCAGAGACCTTGTCCGGCGGCGAGCAGCAGATGCTGGCCATCGGCCGCGCGCTGATGACGAGGCCGCGGCTGCTGATGCTCGACGAACCGTCGCAGGGCATCATGCCGAAGCTGGTGGACGAGATCTTCCAGGCCGTGAAGAAAATCCGTGATGCGGGGATGACCGTGCTGATCGTCGAGCAGCGCATGGCCGAGTGCCTGGAGATCGCGGACCGTGCGTACATCCTGCAGACGGGGCGCGTGCTGATGCAGGGCACGGCCGCCGAGATCAGCGGCAACAAGGACGTGCGGAAGGCGTATCTGGGGCTTTGAGGCGATGACCTCGTAGGGTGGGCACAGCGGCGCCGTCAGGCGTCGCGTGCCCACCAGCGGTGCCGATGAGGAAAGACGGTGGGCACGGCGCGGGAGATGGCGTCGTAAATCATCGGAGTCTTTGGCGCGCCTTTGCCCACCCTACGCACCGAGCAAAGTCGCGAGACGACGGCGCTGTGCGATACAGCGCCCTCGCCCCTTGTGGGAGAGGGCATGTATGGCCTCTCCGCGCATTCGGTTGGGTGAGGGGTATCTCTCCGCAAGCGAGCTCGTGGATGCATACCCCTCACCCAACCGAGTTTGCTGCGCTGTCCTACATGCCCTCTCCCACAAGGGGCGAGGGCGCATATACGAGCACCGCGCTCGCGGCTTGTCGCTAGACATCGCGGCAATGAGTTCGGTCGTGACCGCTTCGGCGTGAACTCTTACACCATCCCTTTGCCGGCATCCGACCCCTGCCGTCTCTGGCGGGCCTGTAGCACCAAAATCACCGACAGCGCGGCGAAGATCACCATGAACGACACCGCCGAGGTCAGCGTGCCCAGCGCGTAGATGTCGGGCTTGGTCACCGTCGTCGTCAGGCCCTGCAGTTCCAGCGGCAGCGTGTTCACCGAGCCGATAGCCTGGCTCGAACGGGCGAGTTCGTCCCAGGACAGCGTGAAGCCGAACAGGCCGATGCCGACGACGGACGGCAGAATGATCGGCAGCACGACGTGGCGGAAGGTCTGCCAGGGGGTGGCGCCGAGGTCGCGGGCGGCTTCCTCGAGGCGGCCGTCGAAGCGGTTGAAGATCGCGAACATGATCAGGAGGCCGAACGGCAAGGTCCAGGTCAGGTGCGCGCCGAGGCCGGAGGTGAACAGGCCCATCGCGGTGGTGTGCCCCTCGGCCAGCCAGCCCAGGCCATAATCGGCGGCGTGCTTGTTGATGAAGTCGTCGACCAGCCGGAACTCGAGCGCGATGCCGAGCGAGGTGATGATCGAGGGCATGATCAGGCTGGCGATCGCGGTGTAGAACAGCATCGAGGCGCCGCGGAACGGCTTGCGGAACGCCATGCCTGCCGCGACCGACAGCACGACCGTGATGACCATCACCACGAGCCCGAGTGCCAGCGAGCGCTTGAAGGCGGCGCCGATGTCGACGATGCCGCCGCCGGAAAACACCTTTCCGAACCAGGTCAGCGACACGCCGTTCATCGGGAAGGTGAGGCCGCCGTCCGGGCCCTGGAACGACAGGATGTAGATCGCGATCATCGGCCCGTACAGGAACAGCACATAGGCCGAGAAGAACGCCGCGAGGATGTAGAAGGAGCGGGGGCGCTTGTCTCCCATCTCTCAGAGCTCCTTGCGCACGTCGACGATCCGCGTCAGCGCGGAGATGATGATGATGGTGATGCCGAGCAGGATCACGGCATTCGCCGCGGCGGCCGGGAATTGCAGCGCCGAGAGGCGCGCCTCGATGATCTTGCCGGCCGAGGCGATCTGCTGGCCGCCCATCACGCCGATGGTGACGAAATCGCCCATCACGATGGTGATGACGAAGATCGAGCCGATCACGATGCCCGGCTTCGACAAGGGAATCACGATGTTGACCAGCGTCTGCCAGCCCGACGCACCGGCGTCATAGGCGGCCTCGATCAGCCGCTTGTCGATGCGGATCATCGAATTGAAGATCGGCACCACCATGAAGAAGGTGAACAGGTGCACCAGCGCCAGCACCACCGAGAATTCCGAGAACAGCAGCCACTCGACCGGCTTGTTGATGACGCCAGCGCCGACGAGGCCCTGGTTGACCAGGCCGTTGCGGCCGAGCAGGGGGATCCAGGCGATCATCCGGATCACGTTGGAGGTCCAGAACGGGATCGTGCACAACAGCGACAGCACGATCTGCCAGGTCTTGCTGCGGACGTGGAAGGCGAGGAAATAGGCGACCCAGAACCCGATCAGCAGCGTGAGGCTCCAGGTGAGCAGGCAGAGCTTCAGCGTCTTCAGATAGGTCTTCAGGATGGTGCACAGCTCGGGCAGGTTGGCGACACAGCCCTCGAACGTGTCCGTGTAGCCGCGGAAGCTGAACGCCGGGATCATCTCGTATTCGTTGTAGTCCCAGGCGCTGACGACGACGACGAGCACCAGCGGCAGCAGGAAGAACAGCGCGAACACCAGCATCATCGGCCCGGCCTGCAGCCAGGCGATCGACCGCATCGTGAGCTTGCGCAACGTGCTCTCCGCGGGCGCGATGGTGTCGGGCGAATTGTCGATCGTCACGGCCACGGCAATACCTGTCGTCAAGTCGCAGATGACTGAGAAGATCTGCCGCGCCCACGACCATCGCGGGCGCGGCAGCTATGGTGGTCACATCAGGCGGCGATGAACTCGTTCCACTTGCGGACCATGTAGTCGTTCTCGTCCATCACGGCGTTCCAGCACACGACGCCGCCCATGCGGTCGTCGTAGGAGCCGCCGTCGCGTACCGCGCCGGCCTTCTCCATCAGGGTGCCGTCCGGCGCCTTGATGTCGCTCTTGGCGGGCTTGCCTTCCATCCAGTAGCCCCACTCGTCCTCGGTCATGTTGGCCTTGGCGGTGGAGAGCACGGCCGAGTAGTAGCCCTGACGGTTCAGATAGGCGCCGGCCCAGCCGGACAGATACCAGTTGACGAACTCATAGGCCCAGTCGAGCTTCGGTCCGCCGGCAACCGCCTTGGAGACGCAGAAGCCCGACGCCCAGGAGCGATAGCCCTCCTTCAGCGGCTGGAAGGTGCAGGCGATGCCCATCGAGCGCACCTTGGTGACGGCCGGCGACCACATCGACTGGATCACCGTCTCGCCCGAGGCCATCAGGTTGACCGACTCGTTGAAGTCCTTCCAGAACGCGCGGAACTGACCGGCCTTCTTGGCCTCGGTCAGCACCTTCATGGTCAGGTCGATCTCGGCCTTGGTCATGTTGCCCTTGTCGGCATATTTGTACTGGCCGGTGGCCTCGACGACGAGGGCGGCGTCCATGATGCCGATCGAGGGGATGTTGAGGATCGAGGCCTTGCCCTTGAATTCGGGGTTCAGCAGCTCGGCCCAGGAGTTGATTGGGCGCTTGATCAGGTCGGGACGGATGCCGAGCGTGTCGGCGTTGTAGACCGTCGGGATCAGCGTGACGTATTCGGTCGGCGTCGCCGAGAACGTCTTGGAGTTCGGGCCGTCGAGATACAGCACCTTCCAAGGCGCAGTGCCCTGGCCGCCGATCTTCTTGCCGTTCGGCAGCTCGCCTTTGGTGAAGACGGGCGTGATGTTGTCGAATTCCTTGATCTTGCGCGCATCGAGCGGGAAGATGTTGCCCGACGGCACCAGCTTCTTCAGCGAGAAATATTCGGTGTCGAGCACGTCGAACGAGTTCGGCTGCGTGATCACGCGCTTGGTGACGTCGTCGGTGGTCGCCGTGATGTATTCGATCTTGATGCCGGTGTCGGCGAGGCACTTCTTCGAGATCTCGTCGCCCTCGTTCACGGCGGTGCCGAGATAGCGCAGCACCTTCGGATCGGCGGCATGGACGTAGGGCGCGCTGAGCAGCGTGCCCGTGCCGGCGAGGCCGGCAACGCCGGCCGCGCCCTTGAGCAGCGAACGGCGGTTGATGGATGTCTTTTTCGATCGATCGCTCATGATCATCTCCTTGGGATAAGAACGAGTAGGCGAAATCAGGCCACGAGCTCTGCAGCCGGAGCGGCTGAAGTGGCGGGGCGGGGCGTCAGCGCATCGGCCAGCGCTGGATTCCAGGTCAGGACGACGCGCTCGCCGATGGTGTGGGTCTCCGCGTCGAACTGATCGTCGCTGAGCTGGGCCGAGATCTCAGGACCGCCGTCGGTCGCTACCGCGATCAGGACGTAGGTGCCCTGATATTCTATCTTGCTGATCGTGCCGGGCACCGCGGGACCGTCGATCGCGGCATTCGGCGCCTTCAGCTGGATGCGGTCGACACGCACGGCGAAGGTCTCGCCCTTGAGCGGGATCACGTTGTGGCCGCCGATGAAGCGCGCGGCGAATTCCGTGCGCGGATGATTGAAGATCTCGCGCGGGCTGCCCTGCTGCTCGATCTTGCCGCCATTCATCAGCACCACGAGATCGGACAGCGCCATCGCCTCGTCCTGGCCGTGGGTGACGTGGATGAAGGTGAGGCCGAGCTCGCGCTGCAGCCGCTTCAGCTCGGCGCGCATGCGTAGCCGCAGGAACGGATCGAGCGCCGACAGGGGCTCGTCGAGCAGCAGGATCTGCGGCGATGTGATCAGCGCGCGCGCCAGCGCCACGCGCTGCTGCTGGCCGCCGGAGAGCTGCGCCGGCAGGCGGCCGGCATAGCTCTGCATGTCCACGAGCTCGAGCAGCTCGCGCGCGCGGGCGTGGCGCTCGGGCTTGGCGACGCCCTTCATCTTCAGCGCGAAGGCGACGTTGTCGATCACCGAGAGATGCGGAAACAGAGCGTAGGACTGGAACATCATCGCAGTGCCGCGGCCCGCGGGCGGCAGCTCGGTGACGTTCTTGGCGCCGACGATGATGTCGCCCGATGTCGCCGATTCATGGCCGGCGATCATGCGCAGGGTCGAGGTCTTGCCGCAGCCGGACGGGCCGAGCAGGCAGCAATAGGAGCCCGCGGGAATCCGCAGGTCGATCGCATCGACGGCGGTGACGTGACCGTACATCTTCGTCACCTTCACCAGTTCCAAGCTCGCGCCCGCCGCCATCCGCCCTCCGTTTCGACTGTCGTCAGCAAGAACCGGGCGTGAGTCGTCGCTCGCTTGGTCGGGCGCCCGGCTCCCGACCTGCGTCATGTCTGCAACGGATATGCCAATGATCGGCAGCCGGATTTCCAGCTGCATAAGGAACGCGCGCTGCAGGCCCTGCGTATGCAAAAGGCCGGCGCGCGCCGTCTCCTCCGGCGCTCGCCGGGCTGGTGCCGCGCGATCCCCCTCGAAAACAGCGGCAACCACGGCGCTGTGGAGGCACTTTGCCCGTCCCTGTCTGTGCACCAGGCGTGTGGAGCGCGCGCCGCTGCAATCGATGATGGAGAAGCCGGCCGGGCGGCGGCGCCCGATTCACCGGTGTCTGCCTATCGATCAAGCGGCCGCTGATGGCTCGCGCAGCCAAGTTCTGCATCAATATTAGGCATCAAAGCTTTCCGGAAGCAAGGCAGACCGTGATGATGACGGCGGCCGCCGCGATCTCGCTGTCACCCTCCCCTGGAGGCCGCTTGTGCGCGAAGCGGGCGAGCGGGATAGGGTGAAGCCGCGGAAACGGAGTGAGTGGAGAGAGCACCCGACCCCGGCTCACATTGCGCTGCGCTCCATGTGAGCCGACCCTCCCCCTCCAGGGGAGGGTGACAGCGGGGCCGCTCTCCCGGCTGCGCATTGTGGAAGTGCGAACGCGTGCGAGCTGTTTGTGAGATGCTTTGCTAGCGCAACCGCGTCCCCAGCTTGGCATGGGCGGCCGCCATCAACATGCGCTCGGCGATGCCGCGCAACTCGGCGATCCCGATCCGATCGGACTCGGCGAAGATCTCATAGGAGTCGGTCGCGATCGGAAACCAGCGATAAAAGCGCGCCTCCTCGAACAGCACGCGAGCGGCGGCTTCGATCTCGGCCGGCGAGGGTGCAGGGTACTGCATGCGCGTCGACCGTCGATTCGATCAATGATGATCGGCGTGATCGGGCAAAATGAGCCCGAACACCTTGACGAGATCGTCAACCTGCTGCGGCGACAGATGGCGGGGATTGAGCCCGCGCAGCAGCAGATAGAGTTTGGCCGTCTCCTCCAGTTCCTCCATCGCGAACACCGCGGCCTCCAGCGTGTCGCCGGACACGACCGGACCGTGATTGGCGAGCAGGACCGAGGCGTATTGGCCGGCGAGACCCTTGATGGCGTCGGCAACTGCGGGATCGCCAGGACGGTGATAGGGCACCAGAGCGGTCTGACCGCAACGCATCAAATAATAAGGCGTCAGCGGCGGCAGCGCGGCACGCGGATCGATCTCCGGAAGCATCGAGATCGCGACCGAATGCGTCGAGTGCAGATGCACCACGGCGCGCGCGGCGTCGCGCGTCTGGTAGAGCGCCGTATGCAGCGGCACCTCCTTGGTCGGCGCGTCGCCTGAGACCAGCCTGCCGGTCGCATCGAGCCGCGACAGCCGGGCCGGATCGAGGAAGCCGAGCGAGGCATTGGTCGGCGTGACCAGCCAGCCGCCGTCGTCCAGCCGCACGCTGATGTTGCCGGACGAGCCCGGCGTCAGCCCGCGCTCGAACAGCGAGCGCCCGAACCGGCAGATGGCCTCGCGAATTGCAGTGTCCGCCACGGTGTTCATCCTCGAGGGGTCGCGCGTGACGAGCTTTGTCTCACGCTTTGGCAGCGCGGCCAAGCCGTGTTACCCAGGGACGAGCCGGGTTAACCGGACAGGTCGGGAAACGCATCGAGGATTTGCTGCATGTCGTCATCGCAATTGAACGTCGCCGTGATCGGGCTCGGCTCGATGGGCTATGGCATGGCGACCTCGCTCAAGCGCGCCGGCTTCGTGGTGACCGGATGCGACGTCTCGGCGGATGCGGTGAAGCGCTTCGTCGCCGATGGCGGCAAGGAGGCTGACAGCCCGGCCGAGGCCGCCGCGGGCGCCGACATCGTCGTGAGCGTCGTGGTCAATGCGGCGCAGACCGAAGCCATTCTGTTCGGCCCTGGCGGCGCCGCGGAGACCATGCCGAAGGACTCGGTGTTCGTCTCGTCCGCGACCATGGACCCGGACGTGGCCCGGCGTCTCGCCAAGCAGTTGGAGGCGACCGGCCGGCATTATCTCGACGCGCCGATCTCGGGTGGCGCGCAGCGCGCGGCGCAGGGCGAACTGACGATCCTGGCCTCGGGCAGCGCGGCCGCGTTTGCCAAGGCGCGGCCTGCGCTCGATGCGATGGCGGCGAAGCTCTACGAGCTCGGCGATGCCGCGGGCCAGGGGGCCGCGTTCAAGATGATCAACCAGCTGCTTGCCGGCGTGCACATCGCCGCCGCCAGCGAAGCGATCGCGTTCGCAGCCAAGCAGGGCCTCGATATCAGGAAGGTCTACGAGGTCATCACCGCCTCGGCCGGCAATTCCTGGATGTTCGAAAACCGCATGCCGCATGTGCTCGACGGCGACTACACGCCGCGCAGCGCGGTCGAGATCTTCGTCAAGGACCTCGGCATCATCCAGGACATGGCGCGCAGTCATCGCTTCCCCGTGCCGGTCTCGGCCGCCGCGCTGCAGATGTTCCTGATGACGGCAGCCGCCGGCATGGGCCGCGACGACGACGCCTCGGTGGCGCGCATGTATGCCCAGGTCACCGGCACCACGCTGCCCGGCTCATCCAAGTAACAGCACGAGTCCTCGCATCATGCCTCGTTTCGCCGCCAATCTCTCGATGATGTTCACCGAGCATCCCTTCCTCGATCGCTTCGCGGCCGCCGCCAAGGCCGGCTTCACGGCGGTCGAATTCCTGTTTCCCTACGATCATCCCGTCGAGGAGGTCGGCAAGCGCCTCCACGGCAATGGCCTGACGCAGGCGCTGTTCAACCTGCCGCCCGGCAATTGGGACGCCGGCGAGAAGGGCTTTGCGGCGCTGCTCGAGCGCTTCGACGATCTCAAGGCGAGCCTCGAGACGGCGCTGCCTTACGCGAAAGCAACCGGCGTGAAGCGACTGCACCTGATGGCTGGCATCGCCGATCGCCACGACGCGAAAGCCGTTGAGGCCTACTACAAGTCGGTCGCCTGGGCGGCGGAGTTCTTCGCGCCGCACGGCCTCGACGTCGTGCTCGAGCCGATCAATCCGCGCAACGTGCCCGGCTACTTCCTCAACGATTTCGGCTTCGCCCGCGACCTGATCCGCGAGCTCAAGATTCCCAATCTCAAGCTACAGTTCGACATCTATCACTGCCAGATCATCCATGGCGACGTCACGATGCGGCTGCGCGAGATGATGGACATCACCGGCCACATCCAGATCGCCAGCATCCCATCGCGCAACGAGCCCGATGGAGAGGAGCTGAACTATCCGTTCCTGTTCGCCGAGCTCGACCGGCTCGGCTATGCCGGCTTCGTCGGCTGCGAATACAATCCGCGCGGCCGGACCGAGGACGGGCTCGGCTGGTTTGAGCCCTACAAGGGAGTGAAGCCGTGACCCTGAAGCTCGGCTGCATCGCCGACGACTACACCGGCGCCTCCGACCTCGCCAACACGCTGACCCGCGCCGGGTTGCGCACGGTGCAGACCATCGGCGTGCCTGCCGACGATCTCGCGCTGCCCGAAGTCGACGCGGTGGTGGTGTCGCTGAAGAGCCGCTCGATCGAGGCCTCGCTCGCAGTGGCCAGGTCGCGGGAAGCCGACACATGGCTGCGCGCGCGGGGCGCCCGTCACGTGCTCTTCAAGATCTGCTCGACCTTCGATTCCACCGACGCCGGAAACATCGGTCCCGTCATGGACGCGCTCGCCGGCGATGCCGGTGACGGCATCGTGCTCGTGACGCCGGCCTTTCCGGAAACCAAGCGGACCGTCTATCAGGGCAACCTGTTCGTCGGCCCCGTGCCGCTCAACGAGAGTCCGCTGAAGGACCACCCGCTCAATCCGATGCACGACGCCAATCTGGTTCGTGTGCTTGGCCGACAGAGCCGCCGCAAGGTCGGCCTGGTCGATCTCGCGACCGTCGTGCACGGGCCGGAGGCGATCGGCCACCGGCTGCAAGAGTTGTCAGGGCAGGACATCGGCGCGGCCATCGTCGATGCCGTGTTCGACGCAGACCTCACCGCGATCGGTGCGGCCGCTCTCAAGAGCAAGGTGTCGGTGGGCGCCTCCGGCATCGGACTTGGCCTCGCGCGGGCGCTCGTCTCGGCGGGGCATGTGCATTCTCACGGCTTGATCCATCACCATGACGCGCCGGTCGGCGGCATGGCGGCGTGTCTCGCCGGCAGCTGCTCGCAAGCGACGTTGCAGCAGATCGCGCAAGCCGAGGCCATCATGCCCGTGCTGCATCTCGATGCGGCGGGACTCGTTGCAGGCTCCGGCGAGACGCAGCGTGCGCTTGCCTGGGCCCGCGAGCGGATTTCCAAGGGACCGGTGCTGATCGCCTCCAGCGCGACACCTGATCAGGTCAGCGCGCTGCAGGCCAGGCATGGCCGTGAAACGGCGGGACATGCCATCGAGCAGGCGATGGCCGATCTGGCGGAGGCACTGATCAATGCCGGTGTGAGGCGACTGGTTGTCGCCGGCGGCGAGACGTCCGGAGCGGTCGTTGATCGGCTCAGGATTCCCGGATTCCTCGTCGGGACTGAGATCGCGGCCGGCGTTCCCGTGCTGCGCGCGATCGGCGCCGAGGCCGGTGAGATGCTGCTGGCGCTCAAGTCCGGCAATTTCGGCGGACCACATTTCTTTGCCGACGCGCTCGGGCTGATGCGCTAGGGCCACCCATCCGGCGGCGGGGCTATCGCATATGGCGATGCGCAGCTGTACCGGCGAATGATCCTGCTCCCTTGTTACTCCGTCATGGCCGTGACAAGCCCGGCCATGACGACGAGGAGAGCGACGAGCACATCACCGCGATCTTCAAATGCGATAGCCCCTGCATCCGGCGGCGCGCGTTCCGGATTTCGGAACGCCTCGCGCGGTCTCGATCTCGTCTGCTTAGTTTGTAAGCCCTTGCACGGCGCACCGGTCGCGTCGTGCCGCGATAAGCATCGGAGCGCACACACAAAATGCAGCAGTTTTTTGTGTGTCGTGCGTCACGACACCCGTAAATTAACGGAGTGGAGTGACCTCACCACTATACCTTTCATCGGTGGACCGCGGCGTGATGGGTCCTTCTGTGGATAGGGCAATGAAACTGAATCGGATCGGCTACAAACTCGGACTCGCCGGCGCTATCGGCGCCTCTCTTGCGGTCGGCATGATCGCCAATCAGATGATCGCGGAGCGGACGGTCAGCCAGGCCAACCAGCAGGCCGAGCGCGCGCGGCGCGTCGTGGAGAGCGTGTTGTCGGCCAGCATCAACATGCAGCAGACCCAGCTCGGAGGCCGCTCGGCGCGGCTGGCGCGGGCCCCGGCCGAGGCGGAGAAGGCCGCCGCCGACATCCGGCAGTTCTCGACCGCGATGATGACCGACATCGACGCGGCGCTCTCCAATGTGTCGACAGCCGACAACCGAACCCGGCTGACCCGGCTGAAGGAGCTGATGACGAGCTATGCGGCGGGAGCAGTCGATCTCGCCGAGGCGCAAAAAGCACTGTTGATCCAGATCGACAAGCGCAGCACGGTCTCCAACGAATGGACCAACGGTCTGAAGACGCTGCTGGCCTCACCGGAGCTGCCGAACCTCGCGTTCCGCGAACGGGTCGAGCGGCAGCTTCAGACGGCCGATGCCAAGCTCAACTATATGCGCGCCCAGGCGTGGCGTTTCGGGATGACGGGCGATGCCGCGACCATCGAGACCGTCAAGCAGACGATCCCGGGTCTGAAGAGCTCGCTGACCGATGCACGCATGCTGGCCGACGATCGCGAGGTCCAGGCCACGATCACCAAGCTGAATGGGATCGCCTCAGACTTCGTCGCGGCCAACGACGAGGTGGTGAAGATCGAGGGTATCAAGGAGGCGGTGCTGCGTGACCGCACGCAGATCTATCTCGGCGAGGCCGGCGAGCTGATGGCGGCCGCGATCCAGGACGCCCGTGCGCGCAATGCCAGCGCTCGTTTCGATGCCGACCAGGTGGCCGTGCGGACGAGCTACATCACGCTGTTCGTCGGACTGGCCGTCCTGCTGTCGGTGATCGGTTCGGTGGTGTTTTCCTTCCTCGGCATCGCCCGGCCGCTGACACGACTCAACGCCGCGCTCGGCGAAATGGCCCGCGGCCGTCTCGACATCGTCATTCCCGGCGCATTGCGCGGCGACGAGATTGGTGATCTCGCCAAAACCGTCACGGTGATCCAGAGCAATGCCGAAGCGAAGGCGCGCGCCGAGGCCGAGGAGAAGAGCGCGCAGGACGCGATTGTCGCACGCCAGCGCAAGGCGGACATGCAGCGCCTGGCGGAGCAGTTCGAGGCAGCCGTCGGCGAGATCGTCGACACCGTGTCCGCGGCGTCCAGCCAGCTGGAGCAGTCGGCGACGACGTTGACCGAGGCTGCGCGGCGGTCGCAGGGTTTGACGACGGCGGTCGCCTCGGCGTCCGAGGAGGCCACCACCAACGTGCAGTCGGTGGCGTCCGCGACCGAGCAGATGGCCTCTTCGGTGACGGAGATCAGCCGCCAGGTGCAGGACTCCGCGCGCATCGCGATCGACGCCGTCGGCCAGGCGCGCACCACGACCGGCCGTGTCAGCGAGCTGTCGAAGGCGGCGACGCGGATCGGCGACGTCGTCGAGCTGATCAACACGATCGCGGGGCAGACCAATCTCCTGGCGCTGAACGCGACCATCGAGGCGGCGCGCGCCGGCGAGGCTGGCCGCGGGTTCGCCGTCGTCGCCTCGGAGGTCAAGGCGCTTGCGGAGCAGACGGCGAAAGCGACCGGCGAGATCGGCCAGCAGATCTCGAGCATCCAGGCCGCGACGCAGGAGTCGGTCGCCGCGATCAAGGAGATTTCCTCCACGATCGAGAAGCTCTCGGAAATCTCGTCGACGATCGCAGCCGCGGTCGAGCAGCAGGGCGCGGCGACGCAGGAGATTTCCCGCAATGTCCAGCAGGCGGCGCACGGCACCCAGCAGGTCTCGGCCAACATCATCGACGTCGAGCGCGGTGCGGCCGACACTGGCTCCGCCTCGGCTCAGGTGCTGGCGGCAGCGCAGGCGCTATCCAGTGACAGCAGCCGGCTCAAGCGGGAGGTCGCGAGCTTCCTCGGCTCGGTGCGCGCGGCGTGATGCCAGCGTAAGGCGACGAGAATTCGCCGCTGATCAGGACGATCGAAGGCCGAAGCGGCAACGCTTCGGCCTTTACCTTTCACTGGGCGCGCGCCGTTCGAATCCGCGTAGTTCTACGTGTTTTGCGTCAATCTGCCGCGGAGAAAGCCCTGAAGTCCCGTAGATCTTCTGTCCCCGGCGTTAAGGTTTCGCCGACGCGCGGGTTCCAATTTGCAATTCTCGACTTGTGCACATTGGCGCGCGCGTCCTGAGCGACAGGACCTGGCTGCGCTTCACCGGGAAGCGAAGAGATGAAGTTGAATCGTATCGGTTACAAGCTCGGTCTCGCCGGGCTCGTCGGCATGCTGCTGGCTGTCGGCGCGCTCGTCAATCAGCAGACGTCGCAGAGCGCGGTCGATGAAGCCACCCAAAATTCGGATCGCCAGCTTGCAATCCGCAAGCTTGCTCTGACTGCGGACGCAGACTTGCGTGGCCTGCAACTCGCCAACCGCGGCGTCCGCCTGGCCCGCAGCGCGGCCGAGGTCGACAAGCTGCTTGCAGACGAGCATCAGATCGAAGGACGTGTCAGGCAGAACCTCGAGACAGCGCAGAACATGGCGGTTCGCCCCGCGAGCAAGGAACGCTTCGGCAGGATTCTCGTGCTGACGACCGATTACAAGAAGGGCGCCGAGGACATCGTCCGGATGCAGAAGGAGCTGCTGGCGACCAACACGCTGCGCGATGCCCAGGCCGCCGACTGGACCAAGCAGTTCGACATTCTGTTGAAGTCGCCGGAGCTGAAGGCGGCGGCGGACTCGACTGCGGTCGAGCGCGACCTGCATGAGCTCAACGCCGCCGGCACCGCGATCCGCACCATCGCGTGGCGCTATCTCGTGACCGGCGACGTCAAATCCAAGGAGAACATGATCGTCCGTGCCAAGGAGCTCGACCAGAGCTTCGTCCAGATCATGGAGCGGGTGCCGCAAGCGGCGAAGTCGGAGGTCGAGAAGCTGCGCGGCCAGCTCAAGGCCTACGTCGAATCCTCGACCAAGGCGGCAGGCCTGGAGGAAGCGAAGACCAAGCTGCTCAACGATACCATGCTCCCGGCCGCCGCCGAGGCCAGCAAGCTGATGGCGGAAGCCGTTCAGGCTGCCGACAACTTCTCTAGGGAAGCCAAGGAGCAGGCGAACGTGGTGGAAGGGAGGGCGGCGCGCGTGAACTTCACGCTTTCGGTCATCCTCGTTCTCGTGCTCGCCGGCACGGTAGCCTTCGGCTTCCTGGGCATCTCGCGTCCGATCGTCGCGCTCGATGGCGCGCTCGGCCGGATGGCTGCGGGCGATCTCGACATCAGGATCCCCGGCTCGGAGCGCGGCGACGAGGTCGGCGACATGGCCAAGAACGTGGTCGTCATTCGCGCCAATGCCGAGACCAAGGCGCGCGCCGAGGCCGAAGAGAAGGCGCAGGCCGACGCGCTCGCCGCCGAGCAGCGCAAGCGGGACATGCAGCAGCTGGCGGATTCGTTCGAACGCTCGGTCGGCCAGATCATCGAGACTGTTTCCTCGGCTTCG
Source organism: Bradyrhizobium sp. ORS 278 (assembly GCF_000026145.1). NCBI lineage: Bacteria > Pseudomonadati > Pseudomonadota > Alphaproteobacteria > Hyphomicrobiales > Nitrobacteraceae > Bradyrhizobium > Bradyrhizobium sp. ORS 278. Next base: position 2,731,510 of record NC_009445.1, read on the forward strand.
ACCGAGCTCGAGGCCTCGGCGGGCTCGCTGACCTCGACTGCGGAACGCTCGCAGCAGATGGCCGTCACGGTGGCGGCTGCTTCCGAGCAGGCATCGACCAACGTTCAGTCCGTGGCCTCCGCGACGGAGGAGCTGTCATCCTCGGTGAACGAGATCAGCCGACAGGTGCAGGAATCCGCCCGGATGGCGACCGAGGCCGTAAGCCAGGCGCGGCAGACCAACGACCAGGTCAGCGAGCTGTCGAAGGCGGCCGCGCGGATCGGCGACGTCGTCGAGCTGATCAACACCATCGCCGGGCAGACCAACCTGCTCGCCCTCAACGCCACCATCGAGGCGGCGCGTGCCGGCGAGGCCGGCAAGGGTTTTGCCGTCGTCGCCACGGAGGTCAAGGCGCTGGCCGAGCAGACGGCGAAGGCGACCGGCGAAATCGGCCAGCAGATCGGCAGCATCCAGGCGGCGACCCAGGAGTCCGTGAACGCCATCCGGACCATCTCGGGCACGATCGAGCGGCTGTCGGAAATCTCGTCGACCATCGGCCGCGGTCGAGGAGCAGGGCGCGGCGACGCAGGAGATTTCCCGGAATGTCCAGCAAGCGGCGCGCGGCACCGAGCAGGTCTCGTCCAACATCAGCGAAGTTCAACGCGGCGCGAGCGAGACCGGTTCGGCCTCCTCGCAGGTCCTGTCCGCGGCTCAGACCCTGTCGACCGACAGCAACCGCCTGAAGCTCGAGGTCAGCCGCTTCCTGCAGACGGTGCGCGCCGCGTAGCTGGTAAGACCATCTCGCACAGTCGACCTCATCCATCCCGAATGGCCGCAAGCGGAAGCTTGCGGCCATTTTCCGTGTCGGCGGCTGCCGGGCGTCTACGAGCGACAGCGACTACGTAATATTACGGTGTGCGTTCTTAACGCAGTTCAAGGTCTGAAACCTTAAGATTCAAGACGATTCTTAAACATCGCCTGCGCCACGCGTCCGTCCTGGCCGGCGTCATCACGGATCAATGGCGATCCGAGAGGAGACATTTCATGTTCGCGAGCATGTCCATTCGCGCAAAGATCATTTCGGTCGTTGCCCTGCTTCTGATCGCCATGACCGCCATGGGACTGCTCGCGGTCACAAGCATGCGGACGATGAACGCCAACACTGTCGACATCACCACCAACTGGTTGCCGAGCGTCCGCGTCCTCGGCGAGCTTCGCGCCGCGACCATCACCTATCGCAACGTGGTGCGCGAGCACATGCTGGCGGAGTCGCTCGAGGACAAGCTGGCCCAGGAGAAGACCGGGGCGCTCACGCTCGATGCCGTCGGCAAGGCGCTCAAGACCTATGAGCCGATGATGACCTCGGCCGAGGAGCGGGCCATCTATCAGAATTGGAAGGGGACCTGGGACCGGTATCTGGCGGGTGCGCAGAAGGTCATGGAGCTGTCGCGCAAGGCCGCCGGCCAGATTCCCCACGAGGCCCACGAGCTTAACCAGAACACGGTCAACAAGATCGGCCTCGAGGCGGATGAGGTGCTGCGCAAGGACATCGACCTCAACAACACCGGCGCCGACAAGGCATCGGACGATGCCGCGGCGACTTATTCAAAGTCCTTCGCCATGCTCGGCGTGATCAATGTCGTCATGCTCGCGCTGGGCGCGGTCATCGGCACCCTGATGGTGCGCAGCGTCTCGCAGGGCATCGCCTCGATCGTGCAGCCCATGCAGGCCCTCGGCGAGGGCGATCTGTCGGCCGAGATTCCGCATCGTGGCGAGAACACCGAGATGGGTGCAATGGCCAATGCGCTGCAGATTTTCAAGGACGCCCTGATCGCAAAGAAGGCGGCCGACGAGGCCGCGACCAAGGATGCCGAAGCGAAGATCGAGCGCGGCCGCCGGGTCGATGCCGTGACGCGCCAGTTCGAGACCGTCATCGGCGAGATCGTCAACACGGTCTTCTCGGCGTCGAGCCAGCTGGAGGCCTCGGCGGGCACCTTGACCTCCACGGCGGACCGCTCGCAGCGCCTGGCCACGACGGTGGCCTCGGCCTCAGAGGAAGCCTCGACCAACGTGCAGTCGGTCGCGTCCGCGACGGAGGAGCTGTCGTCGTCGATCTCCGAGATCAGCCGCCAGGTGCAGGACTCCGCGCGGATGGCGAGCGAGGCGGTGAGCCAGGCGCGGACGACCAACGACCAGGTCGGCGAGCTGTCGAAGGCCGCCGCCCGGATCGGCGACGTTGTCGAACTGATCAACACCATCGCCGGCCAGACCAATCTGCTGGCGCTCAACGCCACCATCGAGGCGGCGCGCGCCGGCGAAGCGGGCAAGGGGTTTGCCGTCGTCGCCACCGAGGTCAAGGCGCTGGCCGAGCAGACCTCGAAGGCGACCGGCGAAATCGGCCAGCAGATCGCGGGCATCCAGGCCGCGACGCAGGAATCGGTGAATGCGATCCGCACCATCTCCGGTACGATCGAGCGGCTGTCGGAGATTGCGTCGGCGATCGCCGCCGCCGTGGAAGAGCAGGGCGCGGCAACCCAGGAAATCTCCCGCAACGTGCAGCAGGCCGCGCAGGGTACTCAGCAGGTCTCCTCCAACATCGCCGACGTGCAGCGCGGGGCGAGCGAGACCGGATCGGCCTCGTCGCAGGTTCTCAATGCGGCGCGATCCTTGTCGGGCGACAGCAATCGCCTGAAGCAGGAGGTCAGCCGCTTCCTGGAGACGGTCCGCGCGGCGTAGCTGCCGCTCAACCACACCAATCAAAGATCATCGATCAGCCGCAAGCCTCCGGGCTTGCGGCTTTCTTTTTCGCTCTCGTCGAGCCACGATCTTTGCAATTAACCTGCTTGGTCAATCCAGGTTTTTAACTTGCGTTAACATCTCGCGCGCATAGTGACGGTGCGGGTCGATCGATAAAGACGCAGCTCCACGGGCAGACGGCGCTCCTTTCGTCAGATCGACATGGCATGAGACAACGCGTCGCACGGCCGAGCCGGAGCGCGTTACCGATCTTGGCAGGGTGGCGATCGAATTCGATCGTCGCTCCGTATTTGCACGTAGGCTCCATTAACTGGACTTAACAGCGTCGTCCCTACCTTCGCACCTGAGGGCGGTGGGGCCCGTTGGCGTGCAAAGGAGGGGCGAGCCCAGCCCCTCGGCACGTCGCTGTCCCCGAGCGCCTGACAGTCGCGCCCGTGGAGACTGACATGTCCTTTGCACCTCTCTCTCGTTTCAAGCTCACGATCGGCGTCAAGATCTACGCCTTGATCGCACTGAGCTTCCTTGGCCTGATCGGCCTGACAACATTCAACTCCCGTGAGCTCGCTCAGGGTCTCAAGCTGCAGAAGCAGGTCGAGCTCCGGCATCTCACCGAGCTCGCGCTCGCCATCTTCGCCGAGGAGCATGCGGCCGCGCAGAAGGGGACGATTTCGGTCGCCGAGGCCCAGAGGCGCGCCCTGGAACGGGCCGGCGCGCTGCGCTACGGCGGCTCGGACTATTTCTTCGTTACCGACATGGCGGCGCGCATGCTGATGCATCCGATCTCGACCAAGCTGGTCGGCCAGGATGTCTCCGACATGAAGGATCCCAACGGCAAGAGGCTGTTCGTCGAGATGATCGAAATGGTCCGGCAGAACGGGCGCGGCTTCGTCGACTACGACTGGCCGAAGCCGGGCTCCGAAACGCCGCAGCCCAAGCTGACCCATGTCGCGGGCTTTGCGCCCTGGAACTGGCTCGTTGGCACCGGCGTGTATATTGATGATCTCTCGGCGCAGGCCTGGGCCTCGACGCGGCAGTCTCTGATGGCCGCCGGGCTCGTGCTTTTTGTCCTGCTCGTCGTGTCGACCATCGTCGGACGCGGCGTCACCGGCCCGCTGCATCGGATGACCGCGGCGATGAAGAGTCTCGCCGGCGGCCGTCTCGACGTCGATGTGCCCGGGATCGGCCGCCGTGACGAGATCGGCGAGATGGCGGGCGCCGTCGAGGTGTTCAAGAGCAACGCGGTCGCGCGTCACGCGCTCGAGGAGGAGCAGAAAGAAGCCGAGCAGCGGGCGACGGCGCGCCGCAAGGCGGACATGCACAAGATGGCTGATGATTTCGAAGGCGCGATCGGGGAGATCGTCGAGACCGTGTCATCGGCGTCGTCACGATTGGAGGTGTCGGCGGACATGCTGAGCAAGACGGCGGTGCGGGCCGGCGAGCTCGCGACCGCAGTGGCAGCCGCCTCCGAGGAAGCCTCCACCAATGTGCAGTCGGTCGCCTCCGCCACCGAGGAGATGACGTCGTCTGTCACCGAGATCGGCCGTCAGGTGCACGCGTCGGCGCGCATGGCCAACGAGGCGGTGGAGCAGGCGAAGCGGACCAATGAGCGTGTCAGCGAGCTCACGCGCGCGGCGAGCCGCATCGGCGACGTCGTCGAACTGATCAACAGCATCGCCGGCCAGACCAATCTGCTGGCGCTGAACGCCACCATCGAGGCCGCGCGGGCAGGCGAAGCCGGGCGCGGCTTCGCGGTGGTCGCCGCGGAAGTGAAGGCGCTGGCCGAGCAGACGGCGAAAGCGACCGACGAGATCGGCCAGCAGGTGGCCGGCATCCAGACGGCGACGCAGGAGTCGGTGAATGCGATCAAGCTGATCTCCGGCAGCATCGAGCGACTGTCGGAAGTCTCTTCGACGATTGCCGCGGCGGTGGAGGAGCAGAACGCCGCCACGAGGGAAATCTCGCGCAACGTTCAGCAGGCGGCCCAGGGCACCCAGCAGGTGTCTGCCAACATCACCGACGTTCAGCGCGGGGCCAACGAGACCGGATCCGCGTCCACTCAAGTGCTGGAGGCCGCGCAGGGGCTGTCGACGGACAGCAGCCGGCTCAAGCGCGAAGTGAGCCGTTTCCTGCAATCGGTTCGCGCCGCCTGACCGGCGGCGCCGACACGGCCCGCCGAAAAGTCCCGCCAACCCGTCGCAACGAGTTCGAATCTGTCATGATGATCTTCCCTGATAATCAGCCTCGTCATCGGCTGGTCGGCGGTGCGAAATTGCTCGCATCGCGCTCTGCGATCGCGCTTGCGCTGATGATCGCGGCCGCGACCGATGCGATGTCCGTCGACAACACCCTGGTGGCGCGCGACCGTGCGGGCATCGCGCCTGCTTCCGCCGTGCGCGGCGTCACCGACCGCGAGGTCACCTTCGGCAGCGTGGTGCCGCTCTCGGGCGCGAACAAGGAGTCCGGCCGGCTGCTCAAGATCGGCATCGAGGCTGCTTTCAACCGCGCCAACGAAGCCGGCGGCGTCCATGGGCGAATGCTCAAGCTCGTGGTCGCCGACGACGGCTATGATCCAGCCCGCACGCTCGATGCGATGAAGCAGCTCTACGAGACGCAGCAGGTGTTCGGCTTCGTCGGCAGTTTCGGCACGGCCACGGCGGCGGTCGCGATTCCTTATTCGCTGGAGCGGCGGCTGCTGTTCTTCAGCCCCTACACCGGCGCGAATGTCAGCCGCCACGATCCTCCGGACCGCTACGTCTTCAACTATCGGCCGAGCTATTCCGAGGAGGCGGACGCGCTGGTGCGCTATCTGGTGAAGCTCCGCCGCGTGCCGCCGCGCCAGATCGCGCTGTTCGCGCAGGACGATTCGTTCGGCGATGCCGGATTTGCCGGTGTGGCGAAGGCGTATCGCGCCCTCGGCCTCAACGACGCGGCGATCCTGCGCGTCAACTACGCCCGCAACACGGTGGACGTGGAGCCGGCGATCAATCAGCTCAAGGCTCAGAAGCTGCCGGTCCGCGCGGTCATCATGGTCGCGACCTCGCGGGCGGCGGCCAAATTCATCGAGAAGGCTCACGAGGCGCTGCCCGGCGTGGTGTTCGCCAATGTGTCCGCTGTCGGCGCCTCCGCGCTGGCCAACGAGCTGATGCTGCTCGGCCCGCGCTTCGCTGCGGGCGTCGTCGTGACCCAGGTCGTGCCGGCCGTCTCCGGCTATTCGAGCCTGGTGCTCGACTACAAGGCGTCGCTTGCGAAATATGCCCCCGGCGAGCCGCCGGACTACACCTCGCTCGAGGGCTATATCGAGGCGAGCATCCTTATTGCAGCGCTGAAGAAGACCGGCGCGCAACTCGACACGGAGCGCTTGATCGATACGTTGGAGTCGATGCGCAACATCGATCTCGGCCTTGGCGCCACCCTCGGCTTCGGTGCCGCCGAGCACCAGGCTTCGCACAAGATCTGGGGAACGGCCCTCGACCCGAGCGGGACCTATCAACCGGTCGACCTGGAGTGACCGGCGGCGCGGCCTCGCGATGCGGAGCCGCGCACTCCAGGGCATCTACGCTCGTAAACTCACGGGTTCCAATTTTAATAAATTCTAGGCGTCCGCGGGAACACGCTCTCCGCGTTCAACGCCGCCAGTGATGCCGGAAATTACCTCTTGAAGCGGGCCGCATGGCCTCGTCCGTCATTCCCCTGGCATGAGACGAGGTCAACGATGTCGCTTCTCTCCCGCTTCCGCGTGCTCACCAAGATACTCGCCATCGTACTGCTCATGGCTGCTGTCGCAGGCACGATCAGCTGGTTCGCGATCAGCGCGCTCGAAACAGTGGCCGAAGGCGCCGTGCTCATGAAGGCCGCCGCGAATCGTGCGCTGCTTGCCGCCCGCGCCAATCAGAACGTGATCGCCTTGAACCGGGCCGAATTCCGCGCCGCGCTCGACCCGCGCAACGACAATCGCGAAGCCGCGCTGAAGGTGATCGAGGAGCAGCGCCAGCAGTTCGCCGAGCGTCTGGAGGAGGTTGCCAAGACCAAGGACGACCAGGCGCGTGCGATGATTCCGGACGTTCGCGTGCTCTACGACGACTACATCAAGGGCATGGAGGAGACGATGCGCGTCGTCGCCGCCGCCAAGGACATGCAGCTCAACGAGCAGACCGACAAGATGCGGGATGCCGCCTTGAAGAGCCGCGCCAATTCCGAGAAGCTGCAGGGCAAGATCAGAGAGGTGGCCGACCGTCTCAACGCGCGTGTCGAGAACCTCGCCAAGCAGGCCGACGAGCAGTATCAGCAGACCTCGCGGATGCTGATCGCGGTGGCCGCCGTCGGCATTGTGCTCGGACTGTCGCTTGGCTTCGTCATCGGCCAGTACGGCATCGCCAAGCCGATGCGAGCGCTGGTGGCGGTGCTGCAGCGCATGGCGAAGGGTGAGGAGGTCGCGATCTCCGGCGAAGGCCGCGGCGACGAGATCGGCGACACCGCGCAGGCGGTCAACGAGATCAAGCTGATGCTGGCCGAGAAGGCGCGTCAGGAGGCCGAGGCCAAGATCGCGATGGACAAGCTGCTCGCCGAGAAGCGCCGCGCCGAGATGCACAAGATGGCCGACGGTTTCGAATCCGCCGTCGGCGAGATCGTTCATACCGTGTCGTCGGCGTCCACCGAGCTCGAGGCGTCGGCAACGACTCTGACCTCCACCGCGACCCGCTCGCAGTCGCTGGCGACCACCGTCGCCGCCGCTTCCGAGGAGGCCTCCACCAACGTACAGTCCGTCGCCTCCGCGACCGAGGAGATGTCCTCATCCGTGTCCGAGATCAGCCGGCAGGTGCAGGAGTCTGCGCGCATGGCGAGCGAGGCGGTCGATCAGGCGCGCCGCACCAACGAGCGCGTCGGCGAGCTGTCGAAGGCCGCGACCCGCATCGGCGACGTCGTCGAGCTGATCAACACCATCGCCGGACAGACCAACCTGCTGGCGCTGAACGCCACGATCGAAGCGGCGCGCGCCGGCGAGGCCGGCCGCGGCTTCGCGGTGGTCGCCTCCGAGGTCAAGGCGCTCGCTGAGCAGACGGCCAAGGCCACTGGCGAGATCGGCCAGCAGATTGGCAGCATCCAGACGGCGACGCAGGAATCCGTCGGCGCTATCCGCGAGATCTCCGGCACCATCGAGAAGCTGTCGGAAATCTCCTCCGCCATCGCCGCCGCGGTCGAGGAGCAGGGTGCAGCAACTCAGGAGATCTCGCGCAACATCCAGCAGGCGGCGATCGGCACCCAGCAGGTATCGTCCAACATCGCCGAGGTCCAGCGCGGCGCCAGCGAAACCGGCTCCGCCTCCTCGCAGGTGCTCTCCGCGGCCCAGATGCTGTCCGGCGACAGCAATCGCCTCAAGCTCGAGGTCGGTCGCTTCCTGGAAACGGTGCGCGCGGCCTGATCTCCGATCCAAATCGCCAGGATTTTTCGGGGCGTGGCCGTCAGGCCGCCCTTTTTCGGCGTTCCGGAGCAGGCGAACCGCGACCCAGGGAACCTACGACCTCAAGACTTAACCTAAGTTTGAATCTGTCGGCATCAATTGTTCGCAGTGTCTGGTTAACGCGCCGCCTGCCTGCTGCAGGGGCTGACCACTCCTCAGAGGACTCCGCATGCTCTCGTTGCTGATGAACCTGAAGACGTCGCGCAAGCTCAGCGCGGCCTTCCTCCTGACGATGGTGGTGTCGATCGCCGCCAGCCTTGTGACTTGGCAGAACCTTGGGACGCTCGCGCAGAATAACCAGTGGACGGTTCATACCTACCAGGTGATGGAGCAGGCCAAAGCGCTGGTGTCCGCGATGGTGGACGCCGAGACCGGGGTGCGCGGCTTCCTGGTCGGCGGGACCGACAATTTCCTCGAGCCCTACCGGAATTCGGATGCGGCGTTCAAGAAGGCGCTCACCGAGGTGAAGCAGCTGACCTCCGACAATCCGGCGCAGCAGCGCCGCTTCGAGCAGATCGAAAAGGCCGCGGCCGGCTGGCGCCAGGATGTCGCGGAAAAGGAGATCGCGCTGATGCGCAATCCGCAAACCGTCGCCGAGGCCCGCAATCTCGAAGCCTCCGCCGCCGGCAAGAAATACATGGACGGACTTCGCGGCCTGGTGAAGGAGGTGATCGACGCCGAAGCGTCGTTGCTGCAGACGCGCGCTGATGCTGCCGACGCCGCGCTGGCGTCGTCGCGTACCGCGATCGTGACTGGCGGCGTCACCATGGCCGTGATCGCGATGCTCGCCTGGCTGGTCCTCAACACCGCGATCACCCGGGGCATCACCAGCATGACCGCCGCGATGGGGCGGCTTGCCGCCAACGACCTGAGTGTCGCGATCCCCTATGCCGATCGTCTCGACGAGGTCGGCGAGATGGCAAAGGCCGTGCAGATCTTCAAGGACAACGCCATCCGCGTCCAGGCGCTCGAAGCCGAGCAGAAGGAAACGGAGCGCCGTCAGGCCGAGAGCCGCCGCCGCGACATGATGGACCTCGCCGGCCGCTTCGAGCAGACGGTGGGCGACATCGTCAATGCCGTCTCCAGCGCTTCGGGCCGGTTGGAAACCTCCGCCAACACGCTGCGTCGCTCGGCCGAGCGTGCGCAGCAGCTGACCACGACGGTGAGCTCGGCCTCGGAGCTCGCCTCGAGCAACGTGCAGTCGGTCGCGTCCGCGACGGAAGAGCTGTCATCATCGGTGACCGAGATCAGCCGGCAGGTGCAGGAGTCGGCGCGTATGGCTGGCGAGGCGGTCAACCAGGCCCGCCGGACCAACGAGCAGGTCAGCGAGCTGTCCAAGGCGGCCGCGCGGATCGGCGACGTCGTCGAGCTCATCAACACGATCGCCGGCCAGACCAATCTGCTGGCGCTGAACGCGACCATCGAGGCGGCGCGTGCCGGCGAGGCCGGGCGCGGCTTCGCGGTCGTCGCCACCGAGGTCAAGGCACTGGCCGAGCAGACCTCGAAGGCGACCGGTGAGATCGGCCAGCAGATCTCGGGCATCCAGAGCGCGACCCAGGAATCCGTCGGCGCGATCAAGGAAATTTCCGGTACCATCGAGCGGCTCTCGGAGATCGCCTCGACCATCGCCGCCGCCGTCGAGGAACAGGGCGCCGCGACGTCGGAGATTTCGCGCAACGTCCAGCATGCCTCGCAGGGCACCAAGGACGTGTCGACGAACATCGTCGAAGTGCAGCGCGGCGCCAATGAGACCGGCTCGGCCTCCTCGGAGGTGTTGACCGCGGCCCAGGCGCTGTCGTCCGACAGCAACCGCCTGAAGGCCGAGGTCAGCCGCTTCCTGGACACGGTGCGCGCCGCGTAGCTGTCGGCGATCCCTCCTCCACTCATCAGCGACGAACGGCGGCAATTGCATTGCCGCCGTTTCGTTTTGTTGAAGCCTGTCCGACTCCTGACCCGGTGCGGCGGCATCGCCACAACTCATTGTTCCACCTGAGAATGAGAGGCGGAACCCGTACAATCTCCGTGGTTTTCCGGGCGCAGTTGTTTAACTCAAGTTAAGCGAACCCGGCGATCAATGATGGGCAAAGAGCTGAAAAATTAATCATGCCAACGACGGCGTGACGTTTTCCCCCCGCATCCCCGGAAGATTGGAAGCTGCGCCATGCGTAAGAACCTGCCCGTCACCACTGTCGAATATCCGATCACGGATGACACGCTGATCGTGTCGAAGACCGATGCGAAGGGCAAGTTGACCTTCTTCAACGAGGACTTTGTCAAGGCCGCCGGCTTCACCGAAGCCGAGTTGATGGGGCAGCCGCACAACATCGTGCGTCATCCCGACATGCCGCCTGAAGCGTTCGATAATCTCTGGACGACGCTGAAGCACGGGCGCCCCTGGGTCGGCGCGGTCAAGAACCGGCGCAAGAACGGCGACTACTACTGGGTGCTCGCGACGGCGTCGCCGATCGTGCAGAACGGCCAGGTCACGGGCTACACCTCGGTGCGCACCAAGCTGCCGTCGGATCAGCGCGCGGAGGCCGAGCAGGTCTATGCCGCGATCCGCGAGAAGAAGCCGCACGGCTACAAGATCGAGGACGGCATCGTGCGCCGCCGCTCGCTGTTCGACCATCTTGCTGTCTTCACCGGCACCATCGCATCCAGGCTGCGAACACTGATCGGGCTGCAGACGCTGTTTCTGATCGTGCTCGGCGGCATGTCGTTGAGCGCGGGCGGGGCCGGAAGCATGGCCGCCGCCGGGATAGCGGCGGCGGGCATCGTGCTCTGCGGCTTGGTCGGACTGAGAACGATGAACGTCATCGTCGGGCCGCTCACGCACGTCAACGAGACCATGGAGAGCATCACCCAGGGCAAGCTCGACACACGCATGCGCATCGAGCGCGACGACGAGATCGGCCGCGCCTTGCGCAACCTGCAGACTGTGCAGACCATGGTGCGCTTCAACGCCCGGGAGCTGAAGGAGCAGGAGCAGCGCGCCGAAGTGTCGCGCAAGCAGGAGATGTCGAAGCTCGCGGAAAGCTTCGAGGGCGCCATCGGCAACATCGTCGATACCGTCTCCTCGGCTTCGAGCGAGCTCGAGAGCTCGGCGAACTCTCTGTCAGGCACCGCCTTGCGCGGACAGGAACTGTCGACCACCGTGGCCGCGGCTTCGGAGGAAGCTTCGGCCAATGTTCAGGCCGTGGCTTCGGCGACCGAGGAGCTGACGTCGTCGGTCAAGGAGATCAGCCGCCAGGTGCAGGAGTCCGCGCGGATCGCCTCCGATGCCGTCGACCAGGCGCGCCGCACCAATGATCGCGTCGGCGAACTGTCGAAGGCCGCGACCCGCATCGGCGACGTCGTCGAACTGATCAATACGATCGCCGGCCAGACCAATCTGCTCGCGCTCAACGCCACCATCGAGGCCGCGCGTGCCGGCGAGGCCGGCCGCGGCTTTGCGGTCGTCGCCTCCGAGGTCAAGGCGCTGGCCGAGCAGACCGCGAAGGCCACCGGCGAGATCGGCCAGCAGATCTCCGGCATCCAGGCGGCCACGCAGGAATCCGTCGGCGCCATCCGGGAAATCTCGACCACGATCGAGCGGCTGTCCGAGATTGCCGCGACGGTTGCCGCCGCCGTCGAGGAGCAGGGCGCAGCCACGTCCGAGATCGCCCGCAACATCCAGCACGCCGCCGCCGGCACGCAGGAGGTCTCGTCCAACATCGTCGACGTGCAGCGCGGCGCCAGCGAGACCGGCGAAACGTCGGGCCAGGTGCTTACGGCGGCGCGTCAGCTCTCCGGCGACAGCCAGCGTCTCAAGCAGGAGGTCAGCCGCTTCCTGCAATCGGTGCGCGCGGCCTGATCGCGGCGAGGTGGACCCACCGGCGATCTCATCAGGTGCGATGAGTGAACGAAGCTGGCGCGGCATGCCGCGGCCGGGTACGCTAGTCCTGTCATGAGACGCCCTGTCGTCCGCGAACCGCCCGAACTGTGTGGTCCTTGCATCCATCGACAAGGAAGCGACTGACCCGGCCAGAAAGCCGCTCCGACGCCATAATCCCGCTAAGGTGCAAAGGTTCCTTGCATCTCATACTTGTGCAACCAGCGGTAAAGATTCGTGGTGGGCAATGTGACGGCGAGCGGACCCTCGCGCAGGAGCTTGGTGCTGTCGGCAGCCACCGCTGCCGCAGCCTTTGGCCTCGATGCCAGTCTGGCCGTCGTCGCCGCCAGGCCGCGCCGCCGCACCGAGGATCCCGAGCGCGGCTATCGCCGGATCACGATCGGCGAGGCCGAGGTGACCGCGTTGTATGACGGCATCTGGGAGAAGCCGCACGAAGCCGGCTTCTTCAGCAATGCCAGCATCGACGACGTCAAGCAGGCGCTGCGCGCGGCCGGGCTCAATCCCGCTTTTGTCCCGGTGCCGATCTCGACCTATGTGGTGCGGCTGAAGGGCAAGACCGTGCTCTGCGATGCCGGCGGCGGTGGCCAGGTGCAGGGCTTCAACTCCGACTCGATCTTCGTTTCCGGCCGCATGCTGGACAACCTGAAGGCCGCGGGGCTGCGTCCGCAGGACATCGACACCATCCTGATCTCGCATTTCCATCCCGATCACATCTTCGGGCTGTTGCGTAGCGACACCGATACGCCGGTGTTTCCCAATGCCGAGGTCATCGTCGCGGCGGCCGAGTACAAGTTCTGGACTGATCCCTCGCTCACCGGCCGCCTGCCGCTCTCGCGACAGGGGCTCGCCCGCCGCATCCAGAGCGTGATCCCGAGCTGGAAGAACGTGCTCCCGATGGAGGGCGAAGACGAGGTTGTGCCCGGCATCCGTTTCGTCAGCGTTCCCGGCCACACGCCCGGGCATACCGCCTTCCATCTCAGCTCCGGCCAGGAGCAGCTGATGATTTCCGGCGACACCGCCTATGTGCCGGCGTTTTGCCTGCGCCATCCCGAATGGCACGGCGCCTATGATCAGGACGGACCGGCTGCCGAGGTCAGCCGGCGCAAATTGCTCGATCGGATTGTCGCAGACCAGATGCTGATCTGCGGTTCGCATTTTCCATGGCCCGGATTTGGCCGGCTCGTTCGCGATGGCGCGCATTATGCGCTCGACATGCTCCCCGCATGATCTCGAACGGCGCTGCAGAGAAGGGCTTGGGGCCGTATTATGAAGACGCATTACGAGGTGCTCGGAGTTTCGCCGCGCGCTGATCTCGAGACGATCAAGCGGGCGTTCCGCCACGCCGCGAAGGCGCATCATCCCGACCTCCGGGGCGGCGGCGATGCGGCGGCGGAGCATCAGCTCAAGATGATCATCCTCGCCTACAAGGTGCTGCGCGATCCCGATCTGCGCGCCGAGTACGATGCTGGCCTCGCCTTCGAGCGCACGCGCGTCCGCCGCGAGCGTTGGGACGCGATTCTGCAATTCACGACCATCACGGCCGTGCTGAGTGCCATCCTGATCGGGCTCGAGATCCTGCTGCTGCCCTCGTTCGGCGATTGGGCGAGCAGGCCGCCGGAGCCAACGCGCTCGGTCGCGCAGCAAGCAGCAGCCCCGCAACGATCCGAGCCGCAGCGATCGGAGATACCGCGCGACCCGGCACTAGCGGTTCGGGAGACGGCGATCACGCCGCCACAGACCTCTCCGCCGCCGGCTGCGCCGGCACAAGTGCCGACCCCTGAGCCGACCGCCGGAGAGGTGGTCGCGGAAGCGCCGACGTCGGCAGCCGGCTTCGTCAAGCGAGGACTGGAGCGCAGCCAGAAGGGTGATGTCGACGGCGCGATCACCGATTTTGACGAGGCGGTCCGGCTCGCGCCGCGCAATGCCGACCTGTACCGCTATCGCGCCCGCGACCTCGGCCGAAGGGAGCGGTGGGACCGCGCCGTCGCCGACTATGAGCGGGCGATCCGGCTCGATCCGAACAATCCGACGCTGTATCACGAGCGCGGCCTCGCGCTTCAGCAGCAGGGCGATTTCGACGAAGCGCTGGTCGATCTCGATCGCGCGGTGCGCATGGGCTTCAACGATCCCGAGCTCTACAGCGATCGCGGCGCCGTCTGGCTGGCGAAAGGGCGTTACGACCGTGCGCTCGCTGACTTCAATCAGGCGCTCAAGCTGAACCCCGATCTTGCGGTCGCGGCCGCCCGCCGCGACGAGGCGCTTGCGCGCAAGCGCGAGCAGCAGATCGCCGACGACAATCGCGTACGCTCCGAGGCCTCCGAAACGACCGGCGCGCTTCCAGCGCCCGGCGCTGCCAAGCGCGACGGGCGCTGAGCTCAAGCAAACGCGTGAGGCGCGCCCTGACATCCAGGCGACGCTTGGCAACGTTATGGACAGGTCGCGCTGCGCTGCCGACCAGATGACCATCGCAGGCTGCGATCGCAGGGAGTACGCGATGAGCGTCTACGTGTCTGTCACCGGCTTCCGTCCGCATCGCGGACCGTTGCGCCTCGCACGGTTCTGGTGGCGTACGATGCTGGCTGCCCGCCAGGCGCGCGCGGCGCCCGGCAATCTGCGTGTCGTCATGGGTTCCGTCGACGGCGTGTACCACACGCTGACGGTCTGGACCGACGAGGCCAGCATGCGCGCCTATGTCAGAAGCGGCGCCCACCGCCGCGCCATGATCGGCTTCCGCGACCTCGGCGGCGGCAGCACACTCGGCTTCGAGTCCGATGCAGACCCCGGCTGGGATGCCGCCTACGCGCGCTGGCAGCGCGAGGCGAAGGAGGCGTAGTGACCCTTGACGCGCCAACATCCCCACCGTCATTCCGGGGCAATCGTCATGTGCGCCGAAGGTGCATGGCGATTGAACCCGGAATCCCGATCTTGTTGAAAACGGGCGCCAGACAATATCGAGATTCCGGGTTCAAGGCCTGCGGCCTTGCCCCGGAATGACGGTGCCTTGTTGACAGCTCCGTCCTAGCTCAGCCGCCACTCCGGCACGCCATCAGCGGCCATGCTGATTTCGCCGAGCGCCCCGACAGGGGTCCGGTCCAGATCCATCAGCCGCGCCAGCGTTGTTGTATCTTGTGGCGGCACGCGCGCCAGCGTGCGCGTGTGCTGCTCGGTGCGCAGCATCACCACGCCATGCTCGACCTCGCCATTCCGATCATACAGCGCGGTGACGCTCTCGACCTTGCCGTGGCCGCTCGCTTCACTGACGAACTCCGGCGCGACGCCGCGATGACGATCAGCCTCCGCCTGCACGCTGACGTCTTGTGACAGCGAGGCCGGCGGCTCGCGGGAGATCACCAGCGCGTGATGCTTGGTGACGAACCCGCCCTGGCCGTAGAGCAGGCCGCGCCTGGCGCCGCCGCCGCGCAGCCGCCGCACCATCGCGCAGGCCGCATGCGTCATGTAGGTGTTGAGTGGCGCGCCAAAGAAGGTGAGCCCGCCGGTGACGGTCGGCTCGACGTCGGCGCCGAGCCCGAGCGTCCGCCGCGCCATCTTCGGCACGCAAGGGAAGCAGCTGTAGAGCTCGATCACGTCGAACGCCGTGCCCTTGCCGCCGACGAGGTTCATCGCCGCCTTCAGCACCGCGTTCTGCGGGTGGCTCTCCGCGAACTGATCGCGCGTGAGATAATCGCGCGGGTCTTCCGCCGAAGCGCCCCCCAGCGGGTAGATCATGCGGCTCTCGGCAACTCCGACGGCGCGCGCCTTTGCTAGGCTGGTCAGGATCAGCGCCGCGCCCATGTTGACCATGGGATTGGCGACCATCAGCTTGGTGTAGGGCCAGGCGATCGGGCGGTTGTCGGCCGAGGGCATCGTGATCTCCTCCGGCGCGAAGTGCCGCTTCAGCCAGGCATTCGGATTGTAGGCGGCCACCGCCGAGAAGCGCGACCACAGTTCGCCGGATTCGGCGAGCGCCTGCCGTGGCGTCTGGCCCCATTTGGCGGCGGTTGCGACTTCATAGAAGGGATAGACAGAGACCGGACGGAACACGCCGAGCTTCACGGCCAGTGGCTTCTGGAAGGCCGCGCCGCGCTTCGGCTCCTCCACGTCATGCGCGAACGGTGTCCAAGGCAAGGTCACGCCGGCGCGCTCGGCCTTGGTCGCGGTCGACTGCGCCTCGGCGCCACAGACGATCGCGACCTCGCATTCACCGCGCGCGATCCGCAACGCGGCCTCGTGCAGATAGCGGATCGGGCTCTCGCCGCCCACCGGACCGTAAGTGCAGTGCGCCGGCGTTACGCCGAGCCGCTGCGCGAGCAACTGCTGGGGATCGCGATAGCGCCAGCTCAGGAAGTTGACGACGTCGAGCGAGCCGGTGTTCTGCACGAGCTTGGCCCCGGCGTCATTTTCCGCGCGGCGGATCGCCTGCTCGAGCAGCGCCATCGGCTCCAGTCCGTCCGCGATGTCCTTCGGCCGGTCGACGATCTCGCCGACGCCGACGATCACGGGAATGCGGTCCGGGGGCAGGGCAGTGGTGGTCATCGGCGTTTCCAAGCGGCAGCGGCCCGGTGGCGGGCCGTCATTGTTGTCTTGTCTCGGTTCTGTCATCGGCGGTTCGACGGTGCAATGCAGAAAATGTGGATGGCGCCCGCGTGCGGTGCGGCTTCCGCTTCGCGGCATATGCGCCTACAACGACGGTTCGTTTTGCCGCCTACGCCGGAGTCTCCCGTGTCTGAACAGAACAGCTATGTGCCGCCCAAGGTCTGGACCTGGAACAAGGCCAGCGGCGGCCGCTTCGCCAACATCAACCGCCCGATCGCCGGGCCGACCCATGACAAGGAATTGCCTGTCGGCCGTCATCCCTTGCAACTCTATTCGCTGGGCACGCCGAACGGTGTGAAGGTCACAGTCATGCTGGAGGAACTGCTGGCGCTGGGGCATGCCGGCGCGGAGTATGACGCCTGGTTGATCCGCATCGGCGAGGGCGACCAGTTCGGCTCCGGCTTCGTCGCGATCAATCCGAACTCCAAGATCCCGGCGCTCTTGGACCGCAGCGCTGCCGAGCCGGTCCGCGTGTTCGAGTCCGGCGCGATCCTCGTCTATCTCGCCGAGAAGTTCGGCGCCTTTCTCCCCACCGAGCCGGCCAAGCGGGCCGAATGCCTATCCTGGCTGTTTTGGCAGATGAGCGCCGCGCCCTATCTCGGCGGCGGCTTCGGCCACTTCTACGCCTATGCCCCGATGAAGATCGAATACGCCATCGACCGCTTCGCGATGGAGGTGAAGCGCCAGCTCGACGTGCTCGACCGGCGTCTGGCCGAGAGCGAGTATCTCGCCGGGCCGGACTACACCATCGCCGACATCGCGGTGTGGCCGTGGTACGGCGCGCTCGCCAAAGGCCTGCTCTATGAAGGCGGCGAGTTCCTGTCCGTGCAGGAGTACAAGAACGTGCAACGCTGGACCGACCAGATCGCGCAGCGTCCCCCGGTCAAGCGCGGCCGCATGGTCAACCGCGTCTCCGGTGATCCCGCCAGCCAGCTCCACGAACGCCACGACGCCAGCGATTTCGAGACGAAGACGCAGGACAAGATCGAGCAGGGGAAGTAGTCGCGCGCGGCTCCTGTGGGGCGGGCAAAGTCGCGCCGAGGTCGTTGCTACGATGCACGATAACTCGCGCGCGGTGCTCACCGCTGTTCCTCACACCCACCGCCGGTGGGCACGCGCCGCCTCTCGGCGGCGCTTTGCCTACCCTACGAACCCACGATGAGACGCTCTGCAAACAATATTGCCGCCTTCGTCCCGGCCTCGAGCCGGGACCCATAGCCACTGGCCGTCGTGAGATGGGCAACTGCCAGCGACGTTCCTCGATCGATACCGCCGTATGGGTCCCGCGCGTTCGCGGAGACGACACCAGCTATTTAGTTGCCGCTATCCCTCTCGCCGGCGGGAAATCCATCCGGTCGTTGGTCCGGCAATAACGGTCGGCGAACATGCGGCCCACGGGATGGAACAGCTCCATCTCGACGCGCATCCTCTCGGTGTCCCACAGCTCATCGCGGATGTGAAAGGCGAGCCCTTCGCCGAGCACCAGCACGCGATCCCCGTTGACGTCGATCAGCTGCCAGGTCTTGCACTCCATGGCGAACGGCGCGGCCGCGAGCCGCGGCACCGAGATCATGCGCGAGGGCGAGAGCTTCAGCCCGAGATGATCCGGTTCGCTGACCTCGGGCGGAAAGTCGCCACCGGTCTCGTGCATTGCTTGCGCCAGCGGCTCGTCGGTGATGTGGACGACGAACTCGCCGGCGCGGCGGATATTGACCAGCGTATCCTTCACCCGGCCGTCCGGGCGCAGATTGATCGCGAACACGCACAGCGGCGGATCCTCGCCCATCACGTTGAAGAACGAGAACGGCGCGGCGTTGACGACGCCGGTCTCGCCCATGGTCGTGACCCAGGCGATCGGCCGCGGCAGCACGAAGGAGGTCAGGATCTTGTAGCGCTCGCGCGGGCTGAGATCGGTGGAGAGGTATTCCATGTCAGGCGGCCTCGGAGATGTCGGTGAGCCGACCGTAGTCGGCCAGGGTGCGTCGCGGAAGACAATATAGCGGGCAGGGGATGCATGCATCCGCGCCGGTCGCCTCGCGGAAATTGCCGGTTCCTGGAACGGCTCCGACGGCGCCACGTTCGAACAGCACAGCAGCTACAAATGGAGGTTACGCCATGAAACCGACGATCAGTCTGATCGCCTGTGCGCTCGTCGTCTCGGCCACCTCGGCCCTGGCGCAGGGGGGCCAGCAGCCGACCACGCCGCCCAGCGCGCACAACTCCGGCGCGGGCATTCAGGGGGCGCCCGGCAACAAGAACGGACCGACGGCGACGGACTCCGGCACCGTCGGCTCCTCCTCGATCATCAACCAGCAAAATCCGAGCGTCAGCGCCCAGGATCCCTCGAACATCAAGGGCATGCCCGGCAACAAGAACGGACCACCGGCCAAGAAACCTCAGGACTGACCGCGCACGCGGCGAGGCGGCTGCGGTTGCGCAGCCGCCTCAGCCGTCCTGCCGCCCTCAAGAAGGAGTTTCGCGGAAAGGAGCGTCCCGGCCGGCTCACGGCAGGGCCGCGGCACCGTTCGTGACGATGAGATTGTCGGTATCCGCCGGCGCAAGCTCGCTGGTCGCATCGCCGCCGAGATATTTGTCAAGTGTCGCCTGGATCCGCTCCCGCGCCGTATAGGGCCCGCGGTCGCTCATCCAGGTGTGCTGGAATTCGGTCTTGATGATGTCGATGCCGCTCTTCTTGCCGAGCTGCTTGGGCAGCACATCCGGATCGGTCTTGAACTGCGGATCGTCCGAGCGGAACGACAGGATCTTCAGCTTGTCCCTGACCACGAAAGGCACGCGCAGATTGTCCAGCGTCACGACCTGCGAGACGATGTTCGGATGCTCCTTGGCGAAATACATCGCGGTGTCGCCGCCGTTGGAATGGCCGACCAGCGTCAGATGATCGTAGTCGGCATTGGGATGCCGCTTCTTCATCTCGTTCAGCACGCAGAGAATGTTAGCCTCGCCCTTCTTGTAGACATCCAGCCGGCCGACATAGGGCAGGCCAACCTTGGTGACGAGCGGCGGATCGGTCGGCAGATCCTGCTGCACGCTGGCGACGAGATAGCCGCGCGCGGCGAACACGTTCGCCAGGAACGAGTACTCGGTGTTCTTGACCGTATTGCCGTTGGAGATGACCGCCACGGGCAGCCGCCACAGCCCGGCATTGGCCTTCATCTCATAGTCGGTGCGGACCGCGATGTCGACGTTGATCGGCCGCTGCCGCGCGGCATCGTAGAACTCGCGGCTCTCGTGCTGGATGCCCCATTTGGCCATCGCAAAGTAGCCGGCCACAGCCAGGGCAGACACACAGGCCAAAACCGTCACACCGCGCTTCATGGCGTCCTTCCCTTGGAATTCTCCTCGTCATGTGATGAGGGACAACGCCGAGGTCACGGGGGCGTGGCAGCACGTGGCTGATTAAATTTCGGAAATCTTGGAATAGAGGAGTGGAACAAAGCCGGGTTTCGTGGACCGGCGCGCCGGTCCACTGTCCGTCGCTGCAGATCAGAACGCGGTATAGCCGCCGTCGATCACAAACCAGTCGGCTGTGTGGTAGGACGACGCCTTGCTCATCAGGTAGACGGCGATGCCGCCGAAATCCGACGGCTCGCCGAAGCGGCGCACCGGAATGCGCGGCATCACGTTGGCGACGAACTTCTCGTTGCCCATGATGCCCGCCGTCATGTCGCTCTTGATCCAGCCTGGCAGGATCGCATTGGCCGTCACGCCGTAGCGGGCGAGCTCGACCGCCAGCGCACGGCACAGCGCGTTGATGGCGGCCTTGGTCGCCGCATAGTGCTCGTTGCGCGCGGTGCCGAAAAGCGAGGCGAGGCTTGATGTCGCAACCAGCCGGCCGAACGCATCGCCGGCTTCGGCGCGCGCAGTCATGTGCCTGGCGGCGGCCTGGAAGGCGTGGAAGACGCCGTCGAGATTGGTCGCGAACATCGTGCGCCACTCTTCCTCGCTGCGCTCGATGAAGGGCTTGCGGCCGCCGCCGCCGATGCCGGCATTCGCGAAGCAGCCGTCGACGCGGCCGAACGTGTCGAGCGTGGCCTTCATGGCGTCAGCGACGGAGGCGGGGCTCGTCACGTCGCAGATGCGCGTGTCGACCTTGCCAGGGCCTGCGGCCATCGACGCGGCAGCCGCCTTGTTCTTCTCCGTGTTGCGTCCCCAGATCGAGACGTTGCAGCCACTGGACGCAAGTGCCTGGGCGATGCCGAGGCCTATCCCTCCATTGCCGCCGGTGACGACCGCCACGCGGCCGGTGAGATCGAACGGGGTCATGAGCGTTTCCGTGATGATGTGAGGACGCTGTGCGTCGCTTCCGTTATTGGGATGACGCAACCATGGACAAGCGAAGCGCAAAAATCAAATATGCTGCACGCACCGGCAAACTTGCGAATTTCCGCCGCGAAGAATGCAGCGCCCGAACAGCTCTTGAGAGGAAACCATGCAATTCAAGCACGTCACGCTCGATTTCGACGGGCCCGTCGCCATCCTCACGCTGGATCATCAGGAGGTGATGAACGCGGTTTCGATCGACATGCTCGGCGGCCTTGCCGAGGCGCTCGACGAAATCGAGGAGAGGAAAGCCGACGTACGCTGTCTCGTCGTGACCGGCGCCGGGCGCGCGTTCTGCACCGGCGCCAATCTGCAGGGCCGCAACGCGCAGGCTAAGCCCGGTCGCAGCAATGCGGGCGCGGCGCTCGAGACCGCCTTTCATCCCTTCCTTCGCCGCCTGCGCAATCTGCATTGTCCGATCGTCACCTCGGTGAACGGCCCGGCGGCGGGCGCCGGCATGAGCTTCGCGCTGATGGGCGACATGATCCTGTGCGCCAAGTCCGCGTACTTCCTGCAGGCCTTCCGCCGCATCGGCCTGGTGCCGGATTGCGGCTCGACTTGGCTGCTGCCGCGCCTTGTCGGCAAGGCCCGCGCGATCGAGCTGTCGCTGCTCGGTGAGAAGCTGCCGGCCGAGACGGCACTGCAATGGGGCCTCGTCAACCGCATCTATGACGATGCGGCGCTGAAAGAGGAGACGATGAAGCTCGCGCACGAGCTCGCCAACGGCCCGACGGTCGCGCTGGCGCAGATCCGTCGTCTCTATTGGGAGAGCCCGGAGAACTCGTTCGAGGAGCAGCTCAACGAGGAATTCCAGTCGCAGCGCATCGCCGGCAGCACCGCCGACTTCAAGGAGGGCGTCACCGCCTTCCTCGAGAAGCGTCCCGCCAAGTTCAAGGGCCAATGATCGAGACCGAGCTGTCAGCTTGCGTCGCCGCGTTCATGCCGGGTGCGACCGGTGTGCGTGGCGCCGCGAAGCTCTCCGGCGGTGCCAGCCAGGAGACGTGGCGCTTCGACGTCGTCCATCCCGGCGGCGATGTCGCCGCCATCCTGCGCCGCTCGCCAAAAGGCTACGGCGCCGCGCCCGGCCGCGCCGCCGGGCTCGACAACGAGGCGGCCCTGATGCAGCTGGCGCATGCCGCCGGCGTGCCGTCGCCCGAGGTGCTGCATGTGCTGCGGCCCTCCGACGATCTCGGCACCGGCTTCATCATGCGCCGGGTCGAGGGCGAGACCATTGCGCGCAAGATTTTGCGCGACGCTGAATTCGCCGACGCCCGGCCGCGGCTCGCCCGCCAGCTCGGAAGCATCGCCGCCGGCATCCATGGCATTTCACGCGAGGCGCTGCCCGCTCTGCGTGAGATGAACGCAACCAAGGAGATCGCCGAGCTCGCGCGCGAGTATCATAGCTTCGATTGGCCACGTCCGGTGTTCGATCTGGCGTTGCGTTGGCTGTCGCAGAACGATCCTGGCCCTTCTGCCGAGGTGACGCTGGTGCACGGCGACTTCCGCAACGGCAATCTCATCATCGGTCCCGACGGCGTGCGCGCCGTGCTCGACTGGGAGCTCGCCCATCTCGGCGACCCGATGGAGGATCTCGGCTGGATCTGCGTCAACTCCTGGCGATTTGGCGAGATCGACAAACCGGTCGGCGGCTTCGGCGCGCGCGAGGAGCTGTTCGCCGGGTACGAAGCCGCGGGCCGCAAGGTCGATGCCGGCAGGGTGAAGTTCTGGGAGGTCATGGGCACGTTGCGTTGGGGCGTGATGTGCTGCGGCATGATGCAGCGGTTTCGGATCGGCCCCGACCACTCGATGGAACGCGCCATGATCGGCCGCCGCGCCTCCGAGACCGAGATCGATCTGCTGCGGCTGCTGGCACCGCGAGGAGAGGGCTGATGCAGGACGAACCGACACCGACGGAGCTGGTTCAAGCAGTGGCCGACTTCCTGCGCAACGACATCGCGCCGCTGATCTCGGGCCATCAGGCCTTCAAGCTGCGCGTCGGCATCAACGCGCTCGATCTCGTGGTTCGCCAACTGATACAGGCCGCGCCGGCGGACACTGCCGAGCATGTGCGCTTGAAAGAGTTGCTCGGACAGGATGGTACCTTGCTCGATCTCAATCGCGCACTGGCCGAGCAGATCGCTAGCGGTACCCTCGATCTCACGACGCCGGGGCTGAAGGAGCACCTCTGGCAGACCACGCTCGACAAGCTCGCTGTCGACCAGCCCAACTATGCCGCCTACAAACGAGAGGCGGGGAGGGACCGAGATGGCGCCTAACTTTCCGCCGTCATTGCGAGGAGCGTCAGCGACGAAGCAATCCAGACTGTTTCTGCAAAGGCAGTCTGGATTGCTTCGCTTCGCTCGCAATGACGGTGGTGAGAGCGGAACAGGTCCGTCCACCACCTTAGCTGTCATTCGGGGATGCGCCGCAAGGCGCAGGCGAGGAATCCATACTCCCGATCGTGGTTATGGATTCCGGGCTCGCGACTGCGTCGCGCACTGGAATGACGAGCTCAGCGAGGAGTTACCGCCCCAGCCAGTTCGGCGCCCGCTTCTCCGAGAACGCCTTGGGACCCTCGATGTAGTCCTGCGAATGGATCATCGCCTGCACGGCGGGATAATCGCGCTGCTCGGTGATGGCCTGCTCCAGCGAGACCGCGAGGCCCTTCTCGATCGCTTGCTTGGAGGCGCGGATCGACATCGGCGAGTTCTTGGCGATGGTCTCGGCCCAGCGTTCCGCGGCCGACAGTGCTTCGCCTTGCGGCACCACTTCGTTGACGAAGCCGAGCTCATGGCCCTCGCGGGCGCCGACATGGCGGCCGGTCAGGATCATGCCCATCGCGCGCTTCATGCCGATCTGACGCGGCAGCCGCTGCAGGCCGCCGGCGAGCGCGGCGAGGCCGACACGCGGTTCGGGCAGCGCGAAGGTGGCATTCTCAGAGGCGATGATCAGGTCGCAGGCCAGCGCGATCTCGAAGCCGCCGCCCATCGCGACGCCGTTGACGGCGGCGATCAGCGGCTTGTCGCAGTCGAAGCGCGAGGTCAGGCCGCCGAAGCCGCTTCGGCCCCAGCCGCGCTTGCCGCCGGCCGCCTGCCATTTCAGGTCGTTGCCGGCGCAGAACGCCTTGTCGCCCTCGCCGGTGACGATCGCGACCCATTGCTCGGGATCGGCGGCGAAGCCGTCGAACACCGCTTCGAGCTCGTAATGGGCGTCGGTATGCAGCGCGTTGTAGACCTCGGGGCGCGCCAGGGTCACGATCGTGACCGGTCCCTTGCGCGTGATCTTCGAGAATTTCAGCTCCATCGGTCGTTCCTCCTGCTTTCTGATTGGCAACGTTGCGGGAGCTTAGCGCCTGTGCCGCGTGCGCGGCCATCCAAATACGCAACCGCGCTGCGCGCCACAAGCACGCGGCGGAGAGCCGGCCCGACCAAGATCAAGAACAACAACGACACGCACAGGGAGACACGCCATGGATTTTTCCTTGCCTAAGGAGCTCACAGCCTATCTTGACGAGCTCGACCGCTTCATCGATGCCGAGATCAAGCCGCTCGAGGAGGCCGATGACAACATCCGGTTCTTCGACCATCGCCGGGAATGGGCGCGCACCGATTTCGAGAATGGCGGCCTGCCGCGGCATGAGTGGGAGCAATTGCTGCGTAAAGCCAAGGATCGCGCCGATGCCGCCGGCCATTTGCGCTTCGCGATCCCGAAACGCTATGGCGGCAAGGACGGCTCGAATCTCTGGATGGCCGTGATCCGCGAGCATTTCGCCTCCAAGGGACTCGGCCTGCACAACGATTTGCAGAACGAGCATTCGATCGTCGGCAATTTGCCGATCGTCACCATGCTCGACCGCTACGGCCGCGACGATCAGAAGGCGATGATCGACGGTTCGATCACCGGCAAGTACCGCATCACGTTTGGGTTGACGGAGCCGCATCACGGCTCTGACGCGACCCACATGGAGACCAAGGCCGTCCCGGCGACGCGCGACAACGTCAAGGGATGGCTGATCAACGGCGAGAAGATGTGGACGACGGGCATGCACGTCGCCACCCACTGCGCGCTGTTCGCGCGCACCTCGGGCAATGACGGCGATGCCCGCGGAATCACCTGCTTTCTGGTGCCGGCGAAGAGCGAAGGCGTGAAGGTCGAGGAGTATCTCTGGACCTTCAACATGCCGACCGACCATCCCCGTGTCAGCTTCACCGACGTGTTCGTCCCGGAGGATGCGCTGTTCGGCGAGGTCGGCCGCGGGCTGTCGCTGGCGCAGTGCTTCGTTCACGAGAACCGCATCCGGCAGGCCGCGAGCTCGCTCGGCGCCGCGGTGTTCTGCATCAATGAGAGCGTGAACTACGCGCGGGAGCGCAAGCCGTTCGGCAAGGCGCTGGCCGAGAACCAGGCGATCCAGTGGCCGCTGGTGGAGCTGGCGACCCAGGCCGAGATGCTGCGGCTCCTGATCCGCAAGACCGCGTGGGAGATGGATCAGCTGACGCAGGCGCAGGTCGAGCACACGCTGTCGGACAAGGTCTCGATGTGCAACTACTGGGCTAACCGCCTGTGCTGTGAGGCCGCCGACCGTGCCATTCAGGTGCATGGCGGCATGGGCTATTCGCGCCATAAGCCGTTCGAGCACATCTACCGCCACCACCGCCGCTACCGCATCACGGAGGGGAGCGAGGAGATCCAGATGCGCAAGGTGGCGGGGTTCCTGTTTGGATATATGGGAGCGAACAAGAGGTGAGGTTGTCGTCGTAGGAAGTTCGTCATTGCGAGGGCCGGCGCAGGAATTCAGACCAGTCACTTGGCCCCTGGATTGCTTCGGCGCAAGGGCGCCTCGCAATGACGGTATTGAGAGAGCGCACACTCTCTCCCACGTCATCGCGAGCGCAAGCGAAGCGATCCAGGAGTCGTCGTGCAAGCGCTTGGTCAATTCACTTGCCTGTCCTTTCCAGCCCAATACGGGTCGCGCAGATTGCGCCGCAGGATCTTGCCCGAGGGATTGCGCGGCAGCGCATCGAGGAAATCCACGGTCTTCGGCGTCTTGAAGCCGGCGATGCGGGTGCGGGTGAAGTTGATGATGTCGGTCGCGGTGGCCTGCTTGCCCGGCTTCATCACCACGATCGCCTTGACTGCCTCGCCCCATTTGTCGTCGGGAATGCCGATCACGGCAGCCTCGGCGACGTCGGGGTGATCGCAGATCGCGCTCTCGACCTCGGCCGGATAGATGTTCTCGCCGCCGGAGATGATCATGTCCTTGATGCGGTCGTGGATGTAGACGTAGCCGTCCTCATCCATGTAGCCGGCATCGCCGGTGCGCAGCCAGCCGTCTTTGCCGAGCGTGCGCGCGGTGGCCTCAGGCAGATTCCAGTAGCCGGCCATGTTGGAGCCGGAGCGCGTCGCGATCTCGCCGACCTCGCGCGGCGGCAAGGGATTGCCGAGCGGATCGATGATGGCGACCTCGACGCCGGGCAATGGCTTGCCGGCCGAGCGCATCCGCTCCAGCCCCTCGACGTGATCTTCAGGCGGCAGCGCGACGATGGTACCGGTGGTCTCGGTCATCCCGTACATCTGCACGAAGCCGCATTTGAAGACGTCGATGCACTCCTTCAACAGCGCAGCCGGAATCGGCGAGGCGCCGTACAGCATGTATTTGAGCCGGGAGAAGTCGACCTGCCGCGCGCGCGGCTGTCGCACGACGAACTGCATCGCGGCCGGCACCATGAACAGCTTGGTGATCCCCGACTGCTCGAAGAAATCCAGGATCTTCGTCGGGTCGAACTCGCGCGCGATGACGCCGCGGGCGCCATGATAAAGGCTCATCAGGCCCCAGCCGGAGCCGCCGATATGGAAGATCGGCATCGCGATCAGCGAGACGTCGTCGGTCGACCATTTGTTCCAGTCCGGCTTCTCCTCGGGATTGCTGGTGTTGACGAGGTTGAGGAAGTTGGCGTGCGACAGCATCGCGCCCTTCGGCTTGCCGGTCGTGCCGGAAGTGTAGAGCTGCAGCGCGATATCCTTCGGGGTAATCGCAACGCCCGGATCATCGGCGCGCTGTGCATCACGCCAGGCCGTATAGTCCTGCCATTCCGGCGCGCCGCCTTCGGTGGTGATGATCTGGCGCACGCTCGGCAGCTGGTCGCGGATCTGCCGGATCATCGTGATGAACTCAGGTCCCACGAACAGGACAGGGGCCTTGCAGTCCTCGACGATGAAGGCGACCTCGGGACCGGCGAGACGCCAGTTCACCGGTGCCATCACGACGTTCGCCTTCATCGCCCCGACCAGCAGCTCGAAATAGATGTCGCTGTTCTTGCCGAAATAAGCGATCCGCTCGCCCGGCTTAAGGCCGAGCGCCTTCAGCGCGTTGGCGACCTGGTTGGTCTTGCGGTCGAATTCGGCGAAGCTGGTGATGCGGCCCTCGAATTCATAGGCGGTGGCGGAGCCGAGTGCTTGCGCCTGGCTGCGCACGACGTCGACGAGCGTCGAAGCTGCCGTCGTGACGGACATGTTTCCCCTCCAATTGTGACGTGTTCTTAGTCTTATTTTTTTCTCGCCCCGGATCGTGCCGGAGCGAGCATCATTCGATCAGTCTACCGAGCGTGCGTCGCCGATCAACACCGCATCAGCTCGTCCGTGTCGCGCGGTCCTTCTCGTTCTGCGCCTTGATCGACTCCTTGGCCTTGGTCCAGTCGTCGTCGCTCCAGTCGCGCAGCTGATAGAAATTGCCGCCCATCGCCAGCGCCTGCGCGCCGTCCATCGCGATGGTCTCGCCGTTGATCCAGTTGCAGCCGCCGGAGATCAGGAAGACGGCGAGGTTCTGCAACTCCTCCATGGTGCCGACGCGGCCCATGGGGTTCATCGCCTTGGTGCGCGCGCCGGCCTCGTCGCCGGGCTTGATGCGCTTGCTCATGCCCTCGGTCGGGATCTCGCCGGGCGCGATGGTGTTGAGGCGGATGCCGTAGCGGCCCCATTCGGTGGCCAGCGACATCGTCATGGCGTGGATCGCCGACTTGCTCATCGCCGACGGCACCACATAGGGCGAGCCGTTGCGCACCCAGGTCACCGTGATCGAGACGACGTTGCCCGGTTGCTTCGCCGCGATCCAGCGCTTGCCAACGGCATGCGTCACGTAGAACGTGCCGTGCATCACGATGTTGGCGACCGCATCGAAGCCGCGCGGGCTCAATTCCTCGGTGCGGGAAATGAAATTGCCGGCGGCGTTGTTGATGAGATCGGTCAGACCGCCCTCCTGGAAGATCGCCTCGATCATCTCCTCCACCGCCATCGCGTTGCGGATGTCGACCCCATGGCTGGTGACGCGCCCGCCATAGAGATCCATCAGCTCGGTGGCGGTCTCGTCGCAGACGATTTTCCGCCGTCCGCAAATATGCACTTCGGCGCCGAGCTGCAGGAAGCGGGCGGCCATCGCCTTGCCGAGGCCGGTGCCGCCGCCGGTCACCAAAATGCGTCGACCCTCGAGGAGATTGTCCTTGAACATGGAAGTTTCCGCCTGACATGTTGTGAGTTAATTGGTCGATTGACTAAATCGCTCCGACAGCCCCATGTAAAGTCACAAAGACAATCGTGAGGAGACCGCCCGATGGACAACCGCATCGCGATCGAGATCAAGGACGGCGTCGCCGATGTCCGCCTGGTCCGCGCCGACAAGATGAATGCGCTCGATCAGGAGATGTTCGCAGCGCTGGTGGCCGCGACCGAACGGCTGTCGAACGAGAAGGGGCTGCGCGCCGTGGTGCTGTCGGGCGAGGGCCGCGCGTTCTGCGCCGGGCTCGACATGGGCCGCTTCGCCGCGATGAAGGAGTCTGGCGGCAATGGTATCGCTGGCGGCGAGAAGCGCGACCTCACCGTTCGCACCCACGGCAAGGCCAACTTCGCGCAGCAGGCGGTATGGGGCTGGCGGCAGCTACCGGTGCCGGTGATTGCTGCGGTGCATGGCGTGGCCTATGGCGGCGGCTTCCAGCTCGCGCTCGGCGCCGATATGCGCTACGTCGCACCGGAGACCAAAATGTCGATCATGGAGATCAAATGGGGTCTCGTGCCCGACATGGCCGGCACGCCGATCCTGGCGACCTTGATGCGCGACGATATCCTGCGGGAGCTGACCTACACCGGCCGGGTGTTCTCGCCGGAGGAGGGGCAGGCCTACGGTCTCGTCACCCGAATCTGCCCCGATCCGCGCGCCGCCGCGCTGGAGACGGCGCGGGAGATCGCGGACAAGAACCCCGACGCGATCCGCGCGGCCAAGCGGATGCTGAACAATCTTTCCGTTGATCCCGGCCCGGCGCTGCTGGCGGAGTCGGTAGAGCAGCAGAAGCTGATCGGTAGTCCGAACCAGCTGGAGTCGGTGCGGGCGAACATCGAGAAGCGCGCACCGAAGTTCGCGGATTAGCACAGTGGTTCCGGGATGCTCCGAAGGAGCAGACCCGGAATCTCGAGATTCCGGGTTCGATGCTGCGCATCGCCCCGGAATGACGACGACACTCAAACCGACGTCAGATCGGATAAGGCAACAAGAATGGAAACGTCCGCCCTTTTTTCCGGCATCATCTCCGGCGACCGCCGGCGCAGCCATCCTGAGATCGCCGACCGCGCCGCGCGGATCGCCAGTGGTCTCGCGCAACTCGGCGTGCGCCAAGGCGATTGCGTCTGCATGCTGATGCGCAACGACATCGCCTTCATCGAGGCCGCCTATGGCGCGATGCGGCTCGGCGCCTATGGCGTGCCGGTGAACTGGCACTTCAAGCCGGAGGAGATCGACTACATCCTGAAGGATTCGGCGACGCGGGTGCTGATCGGTCATGCCGATCTCTTGCACCAGCTTCGCGGTCTTATTCCACCTGGCGTCACCGTCCTCAGCGTGCCGACACCGCCGGAGATCCTGTCCAACTACAAGATCTCTGCAGATTTGCTTCAGCCGCCTGAATTTGCCATCGAGCTGGAGAGCTGGCTCGTTCAGCACAGCCCCTACGAAGGGCCGCAGGTGCCGCAGCCGCAGAACATGATCTACACCTCCGGCACGACCGGCCATCCCAAGGGCGTCCGCCGCAGCGCGCCGACGGTGGAGCAGGCGGCGTCGGCCGAGCGGATGCGGGCGCTGATCTACGGGCTGAAGCCGGGCTCGCGCGCGCTGCTGCCAGGCCCGCTGTATCATTCGGCGCCGAACGCCTTCGGCCTGCGTGCCGGCCGGCTCGGCGGCGCGCTGGTGCTGATGCCGCGCTTCGAGCCGGAAGAGTTTCTCTCCGTCATCCAGTCCGAGCGGATCGACACCATCTTCATGGTGCCGACCATGTTCATCCGGCTGATGAAGCTGCCGGAGGAGGTGCGCCGCCGCTTTGTCGTCTCCTCGCTGCGTCACGTGATTCACGCCGCCGCTCCGTGCCCGGCCGACGTCAAGCGCGCGATGATCGAGTGGTGGGGCCCCGTGATCTACGAATTCTACGGCTCGACCGAATCGGGCGCGGTGACCTTCGCGACCTCCGAGGACGCGCTGCGAAAGCCCGGCACCGTCGGGAAGGTCTCGCCCGGCGCCGAGCTGCGCTTCCTCGGCGACGACGGCCGCATCCTGCCGCAGGGTGAGATCGGCGAGATCTATTCGCGTATCGCGGGCAATCCGGACTTCACCTATCACAACAAGCCTGAGAAGCGCGCCGAGATCGATCGCGACGGCTTCATCACGTCGGGTGATGTCGGCTACATGGACGCCGAGGGATATGTCTTCCTGTGCGACCGCAAGCGCGACATGGTGATCTCCGGCGGCGTCAACATCTATCCGGCCGAGATCGAGGCCGTGCTGCACGCGGTGCCCGGCGTGCATGATTGCGCCGTTTTCGGCGTTCCCGACGCCGAGTTCGGCGAGGCGCTGATGGCGGTGGTCGAGCCGCAACCGGGCGTGGTGCTCGATACTGGCGAGATCAAGCTGCGGCTGAAGGCCTCTTTGGCCGACTACAAGGTGCCCAGGCAAATTGAAATCCAGGCGAAATTGCCACGCGAGGATTCCGGCAAGATATTCAAGCGGCGGCTGCGCGATCCCTATTGGGAGCAGGCGGGGCGGAAGATCTGACCGTGTGCGTGCTGGTCGAGCGCATCGAATAAGGCAGGCGACGCCTCTTTCTTGATCTTGCGCTGCAATGCAGATACGGCAGACTGACCCGTAAATGGGCAGATGCTGGAGAGCGTATCCATGTCGCCGCAAGCCATCACAGAGGAAATCCGTCCCAACCGCGCCGCCGACGTGCAGGCCATGGAAGCGGACGCGCAGCTCCGCGAGGATATCCGGCTGCTCGGCCGCATCCTCGGCGACACCGTTCGCGACCAGGAGGGCGCCGACGTGTTCGATCTGGTCGAGCGCATCCGCCAGACCTCGGTGCGCTTCCACCGCGATGAGGACCGTCAGGCGCGGCGCGAGCTCGAGCAGATCCTCGACGGCATGACCATTGCGGAGACTGTCCGCATCGTCCGCGCCTTCAGCTATTTCTCCCACCTCGCCAACATCGCCGAGGACCAGAACAACATCCGCCGCATGCGCGCCAAGAGCGATGCCAATGGCGGCGCCGGCATGCTGGCGGCCACGCTCGCCCATGCCAAATCGGCGGGATTCGACGCGGCCGAGTTGCGCAAGTTCTTCTCGACCGCATTGGTCAGCCCCGTCCTTACCGCGCACCCGACCGAGGTGCGGCGCAAGAGTACGATGGACCGCGAGATGGAGGTCGCGATGCTGCTCGACCGCCGCGAGCGGATGCAGCTGACGCCGGAGGAGCGCGAGGCCAATGACGAGGCGCTGCGCCGCGCGGTGCTGACCCTGTGGCAGACCAACCTCTTGCGCCGGACCAAGCTGACGGTTCTCGACGAGGTCACCAATGGGCTGTCGTTCTACGACTACACCTTCCTGCGCGAGGTGCCGCGGCTGTTGTGCTCGCTCGAGGACCGGCTCAACGACGGCGCTGAGGTGGCGGGCGACCTCGCGTCGTTCCTGCGCATGGGCAGCTGGATCGGCGGCGACCGCGACGGCAATCCGTTCGTCACCGCCGAGGTCATGCGCGGCACGCTGAAGCTGCAATCCAGCCTGGCGATGCACTACTACCTCGAAGAGCTGCACCTGCTCGGCAGCGAGCTGTCGATTGCCGCGCATCTCGCCGATGTTTCGGAGGAGCTGCGCGCGCTCGCGGAGAAGTCTCCCGACACCTCGCCGCACCGGCGCGGCGAGCCTTACCGGCTGGCGGTGTCCGGCATCTATGCCCGGCTGGCCGCGACCGCCAAGAAGCTCGGCATCGAGATCAGCCGTCTGCCGGTGGCTGATGTCGCGCCCTATGACAGCGTCAAGGAGCTGCAAGACGATCTCGACGTGCTGCACCATTCGCTGATCGCGAACAATGCCGAGGTGATCGCGCGCGGACGGTTGCGGCTGCTGCGGCGCGCGGTGGACTGCTTCGGCTTCCATCTGGCGCGGCTCGACATCCGCCAGAACTCGGCTGTGCACGAGCGCACGGTGGCGGAGCTGATCGATACCGCCATGCCCGGCATGTCCTACTTGGCGCTAAGCGAGGATGCACGGGTCGGCTTGCTTGTCAACGAGCTGCGCAATACGCGCCCGCTGGTGTCGCATTTCGTCAAGTACAGCGACGAGACCATCGGCGAGCTCGAGCTGTTCCGTGCCGCCGCCGAGGCGCATGCCACGTTTGGCGCCGACGTGATCTCCCAGTGCATCATCTCGATGTGCAAGGGCATGTCCGACATGCTGGAGGTCGCGCTGCTCTTGAAGGAGGTCGGGCTGATCGACCCGTCGGGGCGCTGCGCTGTCAACATCGTGCCGCTGTTCGAAACCATCGAGGATCTGCAGGCGTCCAGCGGCATCATGGACCGGATGCTGGCGCTGCACGACTATCGCCGCCTGGTCGACAGCCGCGGCGCCGTGCAGGAGGTCATGCTCGGCTATTCCGACAGCAACAAGGATGGCGGCTTCGTCACCTCCGGCTGGGAGCTGTACAAGGCCGAGATCCATCTCGTCGAAATCTTCGAGCGCCATCACGTCAGGCTGCGGCTGTTCCACGGCCGTGGCGGCTCGGTCGGCCGCGGCGGCGGACCGAGCTACGACGCCATCATCGCGCAGCCCGGCGGCGCCGTGAACGGCCAGATCCGCATCACCGAGCAGGGCGAGATCATCTCCAGCAAATATTCCAACGCGGAAGTCGGGCGCTATAATCTGGAGATCCTGGCAGCGGCGACGCTCGAAGCCAGCCTGCTGCATCCACGCCAGCCGGCGCCGAAACGCGAATATCTCACCGCGATGGATCGTCTGTCGGAGCTTGCATTCAAGGCCTATCGTGGCCTTGTCTACGAGACCGATGGCTTCGTCGATTATTTCTGGTCCTCGACCGTCATCAACGAGATCGCGACCCTGAACATCGGCAGCCGTCCGGCGTCGCGCAAGAAGACCCGCGCGATCGAGGATCTGCGCGCGATCCCCTGGGTGTTCTCCTGGGCGCAGTGCCGGCTGATGCTGCCGGGCTGGTACGGCTTCGGCAGCGCGGTCGAGGCCTGGATCGCAGAGAATCCGGAGCAGGGCATGCCGTTCCTACGCGAGCTCTATCAGGAGTGGCCGTTCTTCCGCATGCTGCTGTCGAACATGGACATGGTGCTCGCCAAGAGCTCGATCGCCATCGCCTCGCGCTATGCTGAGCTGGTGCCGGACGAAGCCTTGCGCGAACAGATCTTCGGCCGCATCCGCCGCGAATGGAACCTGGTGATCGAGACCTTGCTCGACATCACCGGCCAGGAACGGCTCCTGCAGGGCAATCCGCTGCTCGAGCGCTCGGTGCGCAACCGCTTCCCATATCTCGACCCGCTCAATCACGTGCAGGTCGAGCTGTTGAAAGAGCACCGCGCGCAGAACCCGGACGAGCAGGTGCTGCGCGGGATTCAGCTGACCATCAACGGCATCTCGGCGGGCTTGAGGAATACGGGGTAGGCGAGAGCTCTGCATCGACGCCGTCGTGGCCCGGCTTGTCCATTGCAGGCGCACGGTCAAATACGGCGCCCTCTCCCCTTGTGGGAGAGGGCATCGCCGGCCTCTCGGTGCACTCGGTTGGGTGAGGGGTCTATCGCCGCGTGCAAAACTCGTGGAGAGAAACCCCTCACCCAACCGAACCTGCTGCACCATCCTACATGCCCTCTCCCACAAGGGGAGAGGGCGCAATCATGAGCGGTGCACTCGAAGCGCCGTTCGAACATCTTCCGTTTCACAGTCTCAAACAGCGCGGGACATAGCGTCTCGTTCCCGCGGCGCATCGCGCCCAAGGTGATGAAACTTGCGTCCCTCACAATCACGCAAGGGCGCGGGGAATGCCGGGTGAAGGCCTCACCCATGGCCCGCCTGCAGAAAGATAAGCAGGCGGCAGTCACCACAGGTTCAGCCGACCATCCGGCATTCCCCGCGCGATGTCTTCACGCTTATACGCGATCTCCCCGGTGTGCCGGCTCGTAGACACCGTCGCCCGTGCGATGCGGAGCACCACACGAACTTGACGCCTGCGTCGGGGCGCCAGGACCACGCGATTTCACGTCCGCAGCCAAGCCGTTCGTCCGCGCATCCTGTCGGACACGCTGCGGCTCACCGCGGCCATCGCATCCCCGCCTCGCGTGTCGTGACGATCGCGCGCTACGCCCCTTGCTTGAGGCGGGATGGGGGGAGGAGACCATGAATTCTGAAAAATAGCAAGAAAATTATTTTTTGTGGAAGTTTGTGCGAGGCCAATGACACTGTCGCTAGGACCGCAGGTCTGTCGCCAATGAAGCGCGTCGCACGTTACAGCACACTTTCACGCCTCACCCTGAGGAGCGCGCCACTTGGCGCGCGTCTCGAAGGGCGAGGCCCGGCCAAGGCCTCATGGTTCGAGACGCGCCGACATGCAGACCGTCCATCGTGGCATGACCGGTGCGCGGCGCTCCTCACCATGAGGGGCCAGCTCCGAAGTCAGAGCTGCACATGAACCATGAGCCGCGTCGCCGCGGGCACGATGGTCATGACTGCGCCCTCGCCCCTTGTGGGAGAGGGCATGGACGGCGGTGCAACGAACTCGGCCGGGTGAGGGGTCTGTCGCAACGAGTTTCGCTCGCGGAGAGAACCCCTCACCGGACCGAGCCTGCGGGTCGGCCGATGCTGCCCTCTCCCACAAGGGGCGAGGGCTCTGCATTGCACAGCGGTGCGAAGGTTACGGGTGTGTTTAAACGCGAGTGCAGCATCGACCGTGAGCAGCGTGCTCATGTCGATGGGGCAAATGACGATGCCTTGCGCGCGCTGACGTGAGGCGGACGAGCAGCGCGCGCCGGTGCATCAGCCCAGCCTAACAAATATGCGCGCCCTGCGTCTCCACATACACCGCGTACAGCGACTGGCTTGCGGTCATGAACAGGCGGTTGCGCTTCTTGCCGCCGAAGCAGACGTTGGCGCAGATCTCGGGCAGCTTGATCTGGCCGATGCGCTGGCCGTCGGGGGCGAAGATGTGGACGCCGTCATAGCCTTCGCCGACCCAACCGGCGCCGACCCAGATGTTGCCGTCGATGTCGACGCGCAGGCCGTCGGCGAAGCCCGACCTGCCGTCCAGCGCCATGTCGATGAAGGCCTTGGGGTTGGACAGCTTGTCGCCGTTGATGTCGTATTGCCAGATCACGTTCTTGGCGTTGGGATAGTGCGTGATGCCGGTGTCGCAGACATAGAGCTTCTTGTAGTCTTGGCTGAAGGCGATGCCGTTCGGCTTGAACGGCTCGTCGGCCACCTTGGTGACGACGCCGGACTGCGCGTCGACGCGGTACACCGCTTCCTTCTGGAACGGCTGGTTGGAGCCGTTGCGCACGTTCTGGCCTTCATAGAGGTTGATCGAGCCGTAGCCGGGATCGGTGAACCAGATCGACTTGTCGGCGGGATTGACGACCATGTCGTTCGGGCCGTTGAGCGGCTTGCCGTTGGCCTGCTCGGCGAGAACCGTCACGGTCCCGTTGTGTTCAAAGCGCACGAGGCGGGTGCGCTCCGCCGAGATCTGCCGTCCCTCATAGTCGAAGCTGTTGCCGTTCGACTCGTTGGAGGGTTTGCGGAACTGCTGCGAGATGTGGCCGTCGTCGTCGAGATAGCGCAACTGCCTGTTGTTCGGGATGTCGCTCCAGACGAGATACTGGCCCTGCGTGTTCCAGGCCGGTCCTTCCGCCCACAGGCAACCGGTGAACAGGCGCTTGATCGTGGTGTTGCCGACCTTGGCCTTGAAGCGCTTCTCATCGATCACGACGATGTCGGGATCGGGATAGCGCTGCGGCTCGGCACTCGGCCCGTAGTCGCGGGCGAGGGCCGGCGAAACCGCCGCAGCCGCAGCGGCAAAACCTGCCACGCCCTTGAGGAGCGTGCGCCGGTCGAAGCGATCAGCTTCGGCCGGCAAGTCCTGCGCGATAGCGTGTCGTGAATTCGTCATGGTCTCCTCCAAACATTTTTTGTTGGGAGGCGACCATACGACGAAATCGTGGCTTTCAGCGGGTTGTTCGGATAAAAAACAACTTGAGATAGTTTGCGCTGCGAAGATGATTTTGCGCGATGCAGCGCTCAGATCGGATCCCAGCCGAAAATATCCGCGGAGCGATCGAGCTTGTAGAACGACGGCTTCAGCGCGGGCATGCCGTGTTCGGCGATGGTCTGCGGCGTCCAGCCTTCGCCGCGATGCACCGAGCGCAGCGGACGCGACTGACCCATCAGGAAGATCTCGTTCATGCGCACGGCAAAGATCTGGCCGGTGACGTCCTTCGAGGCATCGCCCAGCAGATAGGCGACGACCGGTGCGATCTTCTCCGGCCCCATCCGCTTCATGCGCTCGACGCGCTCCTTCTCGGCCTCGGTCTCCGCCGGGATGGTCCCGATCATGCGGCTCCAGGCGAACGGCGAGACGCAGTTCGAGCGCACGTTGAAGCGGCCCATGTCGAGCGCGATCGACTTCGACAGGCCGACGATGCCGAGCTTGGCGGCGGCGTAGTTCGCCTGGCCATAATTGCCGATCAGGCCCGAGGTCGAGGTGAAGTGCACGAACGAGCCGCTCTCCTGCTCGCGGAACAGCCGCGCCGCGGAGTGCGACACATAGAACGAGCCCATCAGGTGCACCTTGATGACGGCCTCGAACGCCTCGATGCTCATCTTGTGGAAGATCATGTCGCGCAGGATGCCGGCATTGTTCACCACGCCGTCGAGCTTGCCGAAATGATCGGTCGCGGCCTTCACGATTCTGCTGGCGGGGATGGCCTCGGACACGCTTTCGAAATTCGCAACCGCGGTGCCGCCGGCCTTCCGGATCTCCTCGACCACTTCCTCCGCGGGCGCGGCGCTGGTGCCCGAGCCGTCGGAAGCGACGCCGGGATCGTTGACGACGACCTTGGCGCCTTCGGCGGCACACAGCAGCGCGATCTCGCGCCCGATGCCGCGGCCGGCGCCGGTGACGATGACGACTTTGTCCTGAAGCGATTTGGTCATGGTGGTTTCCTTGGCTTGATGTGAGAATCTGCTCCGGCCATGGGCCGCTGGCAACCGCATCTGAGGATCTGAGTGGTTCGCGAGAAAGCCCGACTCAAATCTGCACCATCACATGCGATCGCCATGGAGTAGGGACGGAGCGAGGGAGAGGGCTCCAGGATGATGGATGTCACTATCTCTCGTTGGTGAAGATGATCGTGCCCGACGCGGCGAACATGCCGCCGACGCCGTGACACACCGAGATTTTCGCATTCGGCACCTGCGCCGGCGCGATGCCGCGCATCTGGCGGACGCTCTCCTGCAGCGCATACATGCCGTACATGCCGGAATGCATGTAGGACAGGCCGCCGCCATTGGTGTTCAGCGGCAGCTTGCCGCCGGGGCGCGTGTGGCCGGCGGCGATGAACGGGCCGGTCTCCTCATGCGGCATGAAGCCGAGATCGCCGAGGCCGAACAGCGGCAGATGCGCGAAGGCGTCGTAGATCATCAGATGATCGACGTCGGCGTGCGTGATGCCGGCTTCCTTGAAGGCGAGGGGACCTGCGATCTTGAAGGCGCGCGAGGAGGTGAAGGTCTCCATCTGGCTGACCATCGGCGTCTCCACGCTCTCGCCGGTGCCGAGAATGTACACCGGCTTCTGCGGGAAATCCTTGGCGCGATCGGCCGAGGTCAGGATCAGCGCGCCGCCGCCGTCGGTGACCAGGCAGCATTGCAGCAGCCGGAACGGATAGGCGATCATGCGCGAGTTCAGCACGTCCTCGACCGTGATCGTGTCCTTCATCATCGCGCGCGGATTCTTCGCCGCCCATTCGCGCTGCACCACCGCCACCATCGCGAGCTGCTCATGGGTGATGCCGTAGGTCTTCATGTAGCGCAGCACGGGAATCGGAAACATGCTGGGCGGGCCGTAGACGCCGAACGGCGCCTCGAACTGGCCCTGCAGGCTGTCGGCCGGAATCGAGCGCGGCAGCTTGCCGATCATCGACTTGCCGCTTTCGGCATGGGTGATCAGCACGGTCTTGCACAGCCCGGCCTCGATCGCCGCCGCCGCGTGGCGGACATGCAGCATGAAGGAGCAGCCGCCGACCGAGGTGCCGTCCACCCAGGTCGGCGTGATGCCGAGGTAATGACACATCTGCTGCGGCGTCTCGACCGCGGTGGCGAAGCCGTCGATGTCGCTGAGTTTCAGCCCGGCGTCGGCGATGGCGTTGAGCGCGGCGTCCGCATGCAACTGGATCTGCGACATGTTCGGGATGACGCCGAGCTCGGTGGTCTCGGCCGCGCCGACGACGGCAACCTGGTTTCTGCGCATCGGCTCAGCCCTTCGCCGGTCGGAACAGGGGCAGGGTGATCTGCTCGTCCAGCGGCTCGAAGGTGACTTCGAGCGGCATGTCGAGCTCCAGCGACTCCGGTGTCTGCGGGCAGCCGGTGATGTTGCTCATCATGCGCGGCCCTTCCTCCAGCGCAACGACGGCGATCGCGTAAGGCGGCGTGAAGCCGGGCGCGGCCGGGCGATGGTTGATCACGTAGCTGTAGAGCGTGCCTTTGCCAGACGCCTTGAAGATGCTCACCTTCCGGGAGGCGCATGATGGACAGAACGGTCGCGGCGGAAAATAGACGTGCGCGCAGGCGTCGCAGCGCTGCAGCCGCAGCTCGCCGGCTTTGGTGCCGTCCCAGAAATGCTGCGTCTCCGGTGTGGGCTTCGGGCGTGCGCGCATCGGCTCGGCCATCCGGATTGTTCTCCCTGCGGCGGGCTCCGTCGCCCGTTCCTTTGCTGTTTTGATGCGCCATTTGGTGGAGGGGCGTCAACGGTCCATCGTGCTGCGCATGCGGCTCTCCTGGTGGTGCAGAGGTGTCGTGGTGGCAATTGCCGCCCGATGAAAATTGGTCTTTGATGCGATCACATGATCGGAGTTCAGATGAAGCTGCGCGATATCGCCCATTCCAGGACCGGCGACAAAGGGGACACCTCGAACATCTCGGTCATCGCCTATGATCCCAGGCACTATCCGCTGCTGCTCGCAGAGGTGACGGCGGAGCGGGTCAGGGCGCACTTTGCCGGCATTGTCTTGGGGGAGGTGGTCCGCTATGAGCTGCCCAACATCGCGGCGCTGAACTTCGTGATGAGCCGTGCGCTCGGCGGCGGGGTGACGCGCTCGCTGGCGCTGGATGCGCACGGCAAGTCGCTGAGTTCCGCGCTGCTCGATCTCGATATTTCGGCTGATGCCGCTGACCCAAGTCTAGACCCAAGTTAGGATGCCATGACCGCTGCCAATCCGACCCTCGCCGCGCTCGCCGACGATCTCGCCGCGGGACGCACGACCTCGCGCAAGCTGGTCGAGGACTGTCTCGTCCGCATCGCCGATCCGGCCGGCGAAGGCCAGCGCGCCTTCATCCACGTCGACAAGGACGCGGCGCTTTCGGCCGCCGACGGCATGGACGCGCTGCGCAAGGCCAATGCCGCGCCGTCGGCGTTCGCGGGCATTCCCGTGTCGATCAAGGACCTGTTCGACATCAAGGGTCAGGTGACCCGCGCCGGCTCGCGCGCGCTGGAGGATTCGGCGCCGGCCGAAGCGGATGCGCCCGCGGTGGCGCGGCTGCGCAAGGCCGGCTTCGTCGTGATCGGCCGCACCAACATGACCGAGTTCGCCTATTCCGGCATCGGCATCAATCCGCATTACGGCACGCCGAAGAGCGCGTGGAAGCGCGAGGTCGGCTATGTGCCCGGCGGCTCGTCCTCGGGCGCCGCGGTCTCGGTCGCCGACCGCATGGCCTATGGCGCGCTCGGCACCGATACCGGCGGCTCCTGCCGCATCCCTGCGGCGTTCAACGGCATCACCGGCTACAAGCCGACCCAGGCGCGCGTGCCGCTCGACGGCGGCGTGCCGCTGTCGTCGACGCTCGACAGCTTCGGCCCGCTCGCCAACACCGTGGCCTGCTGCGCGGTGCTGGACTCCGTGCTGGCTGACGAGCCGATCCGGCCGCTGGCGTCACGTCCCGTGAAGGGGCTGCGGCTCGCGGTGCCGACGACCATCGTGCTCGACGAGCTCGATGCCGAGGTGGCCGAAACGTTCGAGCGGGCGCTGGACACTCTCGCGAGACAGGGCGCGCTGATCGAGCGCATCGAATTTCCCGAGTTTCTCGATGTCGGCGTCATCGGCATGAAGGGCGGCTTTGCCGCCGCCGAGAGCTACGCGTGGCATCGCTTCCTGTTGACCGCCAAGGGCGACGTCTACGACCCCCGCGTCTCCGTGCGCATCCTGCGCGGCGAGGCGATCACAGTGCCCGACTACATCGAGATGCTCAACGCCCGCCGCTCCCTGGTGACGCGCGCCGCCGCGCGCATCGCGCCCTACGACGCGCTGGTGATGCCGACCACGGCCAACGCGCCGCCGAAAATCGCCGACCTCGCCGACGACGCCGCCTTCGCGCGGGAAAACATCCGTGCGCTGCGCAACTGCACATTCATCAACATGATCGACGGCTGCGCCATCTCGCTGCCGGCCCATCGCCACGGCGAGGTCCCGGTCGGCCTGATGCTGGCGCAGTCCGGCGGCAACGACCGCAAGCTGCTGGAGATCGCGGCGGGGATCGAGGGCGTCGTGCGGGGGTGAGGCGGCAGCAAGCGATCAGGGATTGTGGGGCGGGGCAGCGATCAAGGACAGTGGTGTCGCCTTGGCGGCGCTCGCCTGTGCCTCGTCGATGAGGCCGGCTGACAGCATTTTGTCGAGGATGTAACTGCGTCGCTCGCTGTCGCGTTCAGAGGGCGTCGGCACCTGGAAACGCGCGATGAGCAGGGCGATCTCGCCGATGTCGAGGTCTGTCAGGGGCTTGCCGAAATGCGCGGTTGCCGCCGCTGCGACGCCGTAGGCGTTGCGGCCGAGATAGCTGTCGTTCAGGTAGGATTCCAGAATTCGATCGCGCGACAAGGTTCGTTCCAGACGGCCCATGAAGACCGTGCTTCCGATGTGCCAATCCAGGCCGCGGCAACAGTCTGAAGCCAGGACATGCAGGCAATGGCGGGTGACCGCAAACGTGATCCTCGTATCGGGCCGTCCGTCACTCTTGACAACGGCCGCCAATAGCGCCGGCAGAACGAGATTGGGTCGCGTCTGAAAGTCGGAGCCCGTCGACGCGACGACGGCTTGGCGCAGCAGCGGGGGCATGTCGGCCAGCGGCATGTAGGGCGATCCTGCTTCGAGCGGACATAGATGGCCCGTGCCGGGCAGCGCCGCGATCTCGGCTTCGGTAGGGACGCCGAGGTGATATTCGGCGTACCAGATCGCATAGCCGGCGGCGTAAAGCAGCAGCATGACGGCGAGCGAGAGCACGGCCAGAATCGACTTGCCGAACAGAATGAGAAAGCGCCGGGTGCGTGGATGGTGCATCGTCAGAGGATTTGGTTCCGCCCGAAGCGTTCCGGTTCAACGGGGGAGTTCCGGCGCGATGCCAAGCATCCTGGAAACGGGTGGCGGTCGGCGCTCATTCTGTCGCATCCTCGTCATTCCGGGCTCGTCGCTTCGCGCCGCCCAGGAATGACAGCTGGGATTGATTGAATGGCCAGACCCAAGCACGCATTGCCCGACCTCGTTTCTCCCGCAGCGAGCGGGATCGATGCAATCGACTGGACCTCGGTCGAACGCGACCTCGACGCCGGCGGCTGCGCGGTGTTGCCGCAGTTGCTGTCGTCGGACGCGTGCCGCGCGCTCGCGGCACTGTATCCGGAGGACGGCCACTTCCGCAGCCGCGTGGTGATGGCGCGGCACGGGTTCGGGCGCGGCGAGTACAAATATTTCAGCTATCCCTTGCCGGAGCCGATCGCGCAGTTGCGGCCGCTTCTCTATGCGCAGCTTGTTCCGGTCGCCAATCGTTGGAACGCGGCGATGGGCATCGATGTCCAATATCCCGCAGACCATGCGCGATTTCTCGCCCGCTGCCACGACGCCGGCCAGACCCGGCCGACGCCGCTGCTGCTGCAATATGACGAGGGCGACTACAATTGCCTGCATCAGGATCTCTATGGCGAGCATGTGTTTCCGCTGCAGGTCGCGATCCTCTTGTCCGAGCCCGGGCGCGACTTCGAAGGCGGCGAGTTCGTGCTCACGGAGCAGCGGCCGCGCATGCAGTCGCGTGCGGAGGTGGTGCCGCTGCGGCAGGGTGACGCCGTGGTGTTCGCGGTTCACCATCGCCCCGTCCAGGGCACGCGCGGCAGCTACCGCGTCACCATGCGCCACGGCGTCAGCCGGCTGCGCGCCGGCCGGCGGCATACGGTCGGCGTGATCTTTCACGATGCGAAGTGAGGCGGATGACGGCGGATTTGTTTGATGGTCTTGATGCCGGGCCTGCGCGCGAGCTGCTTGCGCCGGGCGCGCTGCTGCTGCGCGGCTTCGCGCGGCCACTTGAGACCGAGCTGCTCGCGGCGATCGAGATGATCACGGCGCAGGCGCCGTTCCGCCGCATGGTCACGCCGGGCGGCCACCAGATGTCGGTGGCGATGACCAATTGCGGCGCGCTCGGCTGGGTGACGGATCGCAGCGGCTATCGTTACGATGCCGTCGATCCGGAGAGCGGACAGCCCTGGCCGGCGATGCCGCCGCTGTTCCGTCAGATCGCCGAGAATGCCGCGCGCGAGGCTGGCTTTCCAGGTTTCGCGCCCGACGCCTGCCTGATCAACCGCTACGAGCCCGGCGCAAAAATGTCGCTGCATCAGGACCGCGACGAGCGCGACGTCGGCGCGCCGATCGTCTCGGTGTCGCTGGGGCTGCCCGCGACGTTCCTGTTCGGCGGCCTGAGGCGCACCGACAAGACGCAGCGTTATCGGTTGGTTCATGGCGACGTCGTCGTCTGGGGCGGGCCGGCGCGGCTCGCGTTTCACGGCGTCGCGCCGCTCGCCGACGGCGAGCATGCGCGGCTTGGCCGCCGGCGTATCAACCTGACCTTTCGCCGCGCGGGTTGATCAGGCCGGCTTGGCCGGATGAATGAAGGCCCAGGGCGAGACTTCGCTGTCGCGCGGCACCTCGATGTCGATCAGATACGGCCCGCCATGCGCGAGTGCGGTCTCGAGCGCCGCCTTGAACTGGTCAGGGGCGGTGACGCGGCTTGCCGCAACACCGAACGACTCCGCGAGCTTGACGAAATCCGGATTGACCAGGTCGGAGGCGACGACGCGGCCGTCGAAGCGTTCGCGCTGGTCGCGCCGGACATTGCCGTAGGAGTTGTTGTTGAACACCAGGGTCACGACGCCGATGTTGTATTGCACGGCGGTCGCCAGCTCCTGCACCGCGAACATGAATCCGCCATCGCCGGTGATCGCGACCACCGGCTTGTCGGGATGCGCGACCTTGGCGCCGAGGGCGGTCGGAAAGCCGGCGCCCAGCGTGCCCTGATAGCCTGACGTGATGAAGGTGCGCGGCTGGTAGACCGGGAAGCCGTACCAGGAGGCGAATCCGACCTGGGACAATTCGTCGGTGACGATG
Organism: Bradyrhizobium sp. ORS 278; assembly: GCF_000026145.1. Taxonomy (NCBI): domain Bacteria; kingdom Pseudomonadati; phylum Pseudomonadota; class Alphaproteobacteria; order Hyphomicrobiales; family Nitrobacteraceae; genus Bradyrhizobium; species Bradyrhizobium sp. ORS 278. Next base: position 2,775,528 of record NC_009445.1, read on the forward strand.
GCGTCATGCGGCAAAACCTCGCGCAGCACGTTGAGGTAGGCCATCTGCGGCTGCACCTTCTGGATCTCCTGCAAGGTCGCAGCGCTGGCCTTGCGGATTGCTGCGCGACGGCCGGAGGTCTTGCGAGTGCCCGCCTTGCTCACAGCCGCGGCCAGCGCAGCCGTGCCCGCCTTGGCATCGGCGACGAGGCCGGCGTCGACGATCAGGCGACGCATCTCGGCTGGGTCGATGTCGATGCGGATCGACTTCAAGCCGTCAGGCTTGAACGGCCAGCGGAACGTCGTCGGCAGTTCCATGCGGGTGCCGATGCCGATCATCAGATCGGTGGTTGGCCAGAGCTTGTAGGCCGCGGCCATGGTGAGCCCGAGCTCATGCGCGTTGGAGACGATGCCGCGCCCCGAGCGGAAGGCGACGACCGGCGCGTCGATCATCTCGGCCAGTTCGAGGATCTCCTCGCGCGCCTCGATCGCGCCGGAGCCGACGAAGATCATCGGTGCCTTGGCGCTCGCGATGAGGGCGGTGGCCTTGGCGATGCGGTCGGGATCGGGCTGCGGTGGCGTGACCTGAGCCAGCGGATTTGCGGCCGATGTCGCGGCCTTCTGCGTGAACACGTCCCACGGCATCTCCAGCGCGGCGGGCCCGCGCCGTCCGGACAGCATCTCCTGGAACGCGCGCGCGACCAGTGTCGGCGCGCTGTCGGGATATTCGATGCGCTCGGCCCATTTGACGAAGGTGCGTAAAGTGGCGAGCTGGTCGGGCATCTCGTGCAGATGGCCGCGGCCGCGGCCGAGATAGTCCGTCGGCACCTGGCCGGTCAGGCACAGCACCGGCTCGTTGCAGCCGAAAGCGGTGAGCAGCGCCGCGCCGGCATTGAGCACGCCGGGGCCTGGGACGACGCTGAACACGCCGGGCCTGCCGCTGGCGCGGGCGTAGCCGAACGCCATGTAGCCGCAGGCCTGCTCATGGCGCGCGCCGACGACCTTCAGTTGCGCCTGGTGGAAGGCGTCGAACAGGCCGTAGACCTGCGCGCCGGGCAGGCCGAACACGGTGTCGACGCCGTGGGCGACGAGCCCGCTGACGATGGCTTCGCCGCCGGTCATGGTGGTCATGCTGATATGTCCGTTTCTATTCTGCTTCGTCGACGACGCCGTTGCGCAAGGTGCCGATGCCCTCGGCGGCGATCTCGATGACATCGCCGGGCTTGAGATAGCGCGGCGGATCGAACCGGGCACCGGCGCCGGTCGGCGTGCCCGTCACGATCACGTCACCGGGAACGAGCGTCGTGAAGGTTGAGATGTAATTGATGAGATAGCGAAAGCCGAAGATCAGCCGCGACGTCCGGTCGTCCTGGCGCAGTTCGCCATTGACGTGCGTGGTCAGGCGGATGTCGGCGATCTGGCTCTCACTGGTGTAGGGCACGATCCAGGGCCCGAGGCTGCCGGTGGAATCGAAATTCTTGCCTTGTGTGACGTTGAACTTGGCGTGCCGCACCCAGTCGCGGATGGTGCCTTCGTTGCACAAGGTCAGCGCCGCGATGTGATCCAGCGCCTGGGCCTCGGGAATGTGCCGGCCGGCCTTGCCGATGACCAGCACCAGCTCGCCCTCGTAGTCGAGTTGCGGCGAAGCGCGCGGGCGCACCAGTGGCGCCTCGTGGCCGACGAAGGAGCGCGGCGTGCGCATGAACATCGACGGATATTTCGGCGCGTCCTGGCCGTCCTTGTACTCGGCATTGCGGTCGGGATAGTTGACGCCGATGCAGATGATCTTCTCGGGCGAAGGGATCGGCGGTTGCCAGGTGATGGCATCGACGCCGTGATCCGGCGACAGGCCGGCGGCGGCCTCGATCAGCCGGGACAGGGCGCCCGCGGCGATCACCTCCCGCAAGGTCGGATAGTCCTTCGCAAAGCGTGCGGAGAGATCGACGAGGCCGTTGTCGTTGACGAGGCCGTAGCGGACGGAGCCGTTGATCGCGTAGGTCGCGAGGCGCGGGGAGGTCATGGGCTGGTCTCCTTATACGCCGAGCCGCTGGATCTTGTGGGTGCCGCGCGCGAGCGAGACGTGCTTGGTCTCCATGTAGAAGTCGAACGAATAGTCGCCGCCGTCGCGGCCGATGCCGGACGCCTTCATGCCGCCGAACGGCGTCGGCAGATGGCGGACGTTCTCCGAGTTCAGCCAGATCATGCCGGCCTCCAGCGCGTCAGCGACGCGCAGCGCGCGGCCCATGTCGCCGGTCCAGACGTAGCCGGTGAGGCCATATTGCACGTCGTTGGCGATCGCGACCGCGTCGGCCTCGTCGCGGAACGGAATCACGGTGAGGAACGGCCCGAACACCTCCTCCTGCGCGACGCGCATGGTCTGGCTTGCGCCGGTCACCAAGGTCGGCTCGACATAATGGCCGCCGCCGGGGCCGGCGAACGGCTTGCCGCCGACGGCAATGATCGCGCCGTCCTGCCGCGCGACGTCGGCATAGGAGCAGACCTTGGCGAGATGCCGCTCATGGATCAGCGGCCCGATCTCCGTCGCCGGATCGAGCGGATGGCCGACCTTCAGCGCGCGCACGCGGGCGGCAAGCTTGGCCGTGAAGGTTTCCGCGATGCTCTGCTGCACCAATAGCCTGCTCGACGACGTGCAGCGCTCACCATTGAGCGAGTAGATCATGAACACGACCGCATCGAGCGCGCGGTCGAGATCGGCGTCATCGAACACGATCACCGGGTTCTTGCCGCCGAGCTCGAAATGCACCCGCTTCAGGGTGGGCGCGCCCTGCGCCATGATGGCCGAGCCCGTCGAGCTTTCGCCGACGAAGCCGATTGCCTTGATCGCGGGATGCTCGGTCAGCGCCTTGCCGGCTTCCTCGCCGAAGCCATGCACCGTGTTGAGCACGCCGTCGGGAATGCCGGCGTCCTTGGCGAGCTTCGCCAGCCATTGCGCCGTGATCGGGGACCACTCGGCCGGTTTGTGCACGACCGTGCAGCCCGCGGCGAGGGCGGGCGCGATCTTCCAGGTCGACAGCATGAATGGCGTGTTCCACGGCGTGATCACGCCGACCGGACCGATCGGCACGCGGGTGGAGATGTTCCAATGCTCCTCGCTCGGCGTGCTCAGGCCGTCGCGCGCCTCGGTGCATTTGTCGGCGAAGAAGCGAAAGTTCTCCGCCGCGCGGATCGCCGCCTTGGCCATGAAGCGATAGGCCTGGCCGGTGTCGATGCATTCGAGCACCGCGATGTCGTCGGCATGATCCTCGATCGCATCGGCCATGCGGTGCAGCAGCTTGCGGCGCATCGCCGGGGCCATCTCCCGCCAGGACCTGAAGGCCAGCGCCGCGGAGGTCGCAGCGCGATCGATGTCCTCGGCATTGCCACGCGCGACGGTGGCCAGCACGGCATTGTCGATCGGCGACCTTGTTTCGAACGTCGCGCCCGAGATGGCCGGCACAACCTCGCCGTCAATGAAATGACCGATGCCTTCGTCCTTAAGCTTCGCGAGCAGGGGGGCGGCGCGGTCGAGGTTGGCCTGGTAGATGTCGGCTTTGGGAGTGGCCTTATCCATGGGATGCCTCCGCTTTCAGGGCGTCGTGGATGTTGTTGCGCTTCCAACTGGTCGCGGCGTCGTTGATCTGCATGTCGAAGGACAGCGCGAATTTGCTGCCGGCGAAGACGGGATCGAGATGCGCCGAGAGCGCCTTGAACACGTGCTCACCGGCCTTTTGCCGCGCGGCAAGGTCGCGGCCTTCGCCGAGCCGCAGCAGCATGGCGAGAAAACCATAGTCCGGCTTGCCGTCTGCGACGGCATAATGCTCGCAGCGGATGGCACGGACGCGGATGCCGCCGATCGGGAAGATGCCGGTTTCGCTGGCGGCCTTACGAACGATCTCGCAAATCCCGGCCATGTCGACGCGGGCGTCGAGATTGGCGGAGTACTCGATGCTGAAATGCGGCATGGTGGTTCAGCTCCGGCAAGGGCGTCAGGCGAAATAGCAGCTCACCGTTCCATACGGACCGTAGTCGGCCTGGATCGTGTCGCCCTTGCGGGCCTCGATCGGCCGGATGAACGACCCGGCGAGAACCACCTGGCCTGGTTCAAGTGCAAGCCCGTGCGCTGCGATCTTGTTGGCGAGCCAGGCGACGGCGGTTGCCGGGTTGTTAAGCACTCCGGCAGCCAGGCCGGTCTCCTCCAACTGACCGTTCTTATAACAGAGGGCGCCCACCCAGCGCAGGTCGGTGTCGGCGGGCCGCAGCGGCCGTCCGCCGAGGACAATGCCGGCGTTCGCCGCGTTGTCCGCGATCGTGTCGAAGATCTTGCGCGTCGCCTTGGTCTCCGGATCGACGCGCTCGATCCGTGTATCCAGGATCTCGAGCGCCGGCACGACGAAGTCGGTCGCGTTGAGCACATCGAACAATGTGCAGTCCGGTCCGGCGAGCCGGTGCTTCATGACAAAGGCCAGCTCAGCCTCGATCCGCGTTGCAATGAAGCGGCCGGATGGCACGAGGCCGCCATCGGCGAAGAACATGTCGTCGAGCAGCACGCCCGAATCCGGCTCGTCGATGTTCAGCGCGTTCTGCATCGCCTTCGACGTCAGGCCGATCTTGTGGCCCTTGATGACCCGCCCTTCGCCGACCTTGATGTCGATCCAGGCTTTCTGGATCGCGTAGGCGTCGGCGATCGTGATCTCGGGAAAATCCTGCGAGAATTGCCGGATCTGACGGCGAGATTTTTCGGCCTGATCCAGGCGCAAGGCGCAGCTGTGAATCTGGTCGCTCGACAGCGGCATGAGAGGATCCTCGAGGAAACAGGTGGCGGCAGTTGATTAACATGTTAAGTTTATTGCCGCAAATCCAAACGGCGATTGCTGCAGTGCAAATATCGGAAGGCGGCCAGAGGGTGGCGATGAGCGACAGCAAGAAGGGGTTCAAGGATGCGCGCAAGGTCCCGATGCGCGACTTCTCGCAATCGCTGCCCATGGCGCTGCTGCGGGCCCGCGAAGCTGTCATGCGGCAGTTTCGGCCCAATCTGCGCGCGCATGGTCTGACGGAGCAGCAATGGCGCATTCTGCGCGCGCTGGCCGCCGTCGATGCGATCGAGGTCACGGAGCTGGCGCGTGTCGCCTTCCTGCTCGGTCCCAGCCTGTCCCGCATTCTGCGTGACCTGGAGGCGCGTGGCCTGATTCAGCGCGAGGTGGATGCGCGCGATATGCGCAGGGGCGTGCTGTCGATTTCCACGAAGGGGTTGAAGCTGATTGCGCAGGTTGCGCCGAACTCAGAGGCGATCTACGCCTCGATTGCCCGCCGCTACGGCGCGCGAAAACTTGCCGCGCTGCACAAAATGCTGGATGAGCTCGAGCAGAGCATCGGCGGCGATGGTGAGATGGTGTCGGATGCCGATGAATGACGTCGTGCAGAACCCGCGCAAATTCAGGCCTGATCAGTCCTTGCGCTTGGCAGTGACTTCAACAGTTTGATAAGAAGCGATGCAGTCGAGCGGAGATGGCGTTGCGTCGCAGGCATGGCAATCCATGCTAACTCTGTTTTCGCATGCTGATCGAACCCGCGAGTTGTCATGGTTACAATCCAGGTTGAGCGCCTCATCGACTTCGTTGCCGACGTCTTCGAACATGCCCAGTCTTCTCCGGAGGAGGCGCGCCGGATCGCAACCTATCTCACGACCGCCAACCTCACAGGGCACGACAGCCATGGCGTGATCCGGGTCCCCGTCTACATCCGCTGGCAGAAGATGGGTTCGATCGTCCCCAACCAGACGGCGGAGATCGTGGTCGATACGCCATCGCTGGTAGTGGTCGACGGCAAGTTCGGATACGGCCAGACGGTCACGCCGCAGGCGGTCAAGATCGGCATCGAGCGCTGCAAGACGAGTGGCCTGGCGGCGCTCGCGTTGCGCAATTCCGGCCATCTCGGCCGCGTCGGCGACTGGGCCGAAATGGCCGCCGCTGAAGGTCTCGTCTCGATTCACTTCGTGACTGCCGCGGGTTCTTTGTTGGTTGCGCCCTATGGCGGAGTGGAGAAGCGGTTCTCGACGGCGCCGTATTGCGTCGGCATTCCGCGTATGGGCCAGGATCCGATCGTGCTCGATTTTGCGACCTCGATCGTCGCCGAAGGCAAGGTCCTGGTGGCGAGCCGTGGTGGCAAGAAGTTACCGAAGGGAGCGCTGATCGATGCCGACGGCACCCTGAGCGAGAATCCTGCGGTGCTCTATGGTCCATATGAGGCCGAAGGCCCGCGCGACCACACCAAGGGCACGGGCGCGATCCGCGCCTTCGGCGAGCACAAGGGCTCGGGTCTCGCCTTCATCTGCGAACTGCTTGGCGGTGCCTTGACGGGCACGGGCGCGACCTCGTCCGGCCGGCGCTTTGCCAACGGCATGCTCGCGATCTACATCGACCCCAAGGTGGTCGATCCTGCCAACTTCTTCGATGGCGAGATCACCCGCTACACGGATTTCATCCGGGCGACGAAGCCGGTGGCCGGCGTCGATCACGTGCTGGTGCCCGGCGACGTCGAGCGCAAGACGCGGGCCGATCGCACGGCCAATGGTGTGCCGCTGCCTGACGACACTTGGGCAGCGATCGTTGGGACGGCCCGCGAGGTCGGCGTGAGCGAGGTGAGCATTCAGCGGGCGACGTCATGATCTCCAGAGATTGCCGGTGGCGCGGCGCGGCATGTGAGCGGGATTGCATCGCGCTCACGCATCGAAGAACGAGTTTGAACAACGTAGACTGAACAACCAGGGAAGGAAACGAAGTCGTGGCGAACAACAAGGTCAAGCAGCTCTGGGCCGAAGGCAAGACGGTGGTGAATGCCTGGCTCGCGATTCCCTCGGGGTTCTCCGCCGAGGTCGTGGCGCAGTGCGGCTTCGACAGCGTCACTGTGGACATGCAGCACGGCGTGCAGGACTATCTCTCGATGGTACAATGCTTCCAGGCGATGCACGGCCATCCGGTGACCCCGATGGTCCGCGTGCCGTGGAACGAGCCCGGCATCATCGGCAAGGTGCTCGACGGCGGCGCCTATGGCGTGATCTGTCCAATGGTCAACACGCCGCAGGAAGCACGCAATCTCGTGTCCTACTCGAAATATCCGCCGAAGGGCGTGCGTTCGAACGGCCCGATCCGCTCCGGCATGTATGGCAGCGCGGGTGAGTATCAGAAGACCGCCAATGACGAGATCGTGCTGCTGCCGATGATGGAGACGCGGACGGCGGTCGAGAATATGGAGGCCATTCTCGATGTCGAGGGCATTGACGGCGTCTATATCGGCCCGTCCGACCTCGGCTTCTCCTACGGCCTCGTGCCGAAGCTCGATCGCGACGAGCCCGAGATTCTCAAGATCTATGAGAAGATCGTGAAGGAATGCGGCAAGCGCGGCCTCAATCCGGGCATCCATTGCAGCGGCGCCGAGGGCGCGGTGCGTGCCATCAACATGGGCTTCAAGCTCGTGACACTGTCGAACGAGGTCGGCCTGATGCAGGTCTATGCCCGCCAGCAGGTGGCGCAGACGCGCAAGGAATCCGGCGGCAAGGCCTGAGGACGAATACCGAAGGGGGAGAGCGAATAGGGGTGTAGATCATCCGCTATTCGCACCTCGCCCATCGCATGTCTGTTTGTAACTGATGAACTCAACGAGAGAGACTGCCATGGCTCCCGCTCCCGTCATCCGGCTTCATCCCGAGGACAGCGTGCTGATCGCGCGCGCCAGCCTTCCTCCGGGGCTTGCGGTGACGGAGGGAGTCGTGACGGTCGACCGCATACCGGCGGGGCATAAGGTCGCAGTGCGCCCGATCGCGCAGGGCGAGCCGATTCGGCGCTACGGTCAGATCATCGGCTTCGCCACGGCGCCGATCGCGCCCGGACAGCATGTTCATACACAGAACTGCGGCATGGGTGATTTCGCCAAGGACTACGCCTACAGCGTCGACGTCAAGCCGACGCCGAATTTCGATCTTCCTGCAACCTTCGAGGGCATTCGTCGCCCCGACGGCCGGGTCGCGACCCGCAACTATATCGGCATCCTGACCTCGGTGAATTGCAGCGCCCATGTCGCTGGTCTTGTGGCCGATGTCTTCAAGCGGAATCCGTTTTCCGGCGACGATCCGCTCGCCGACTATCCCAACGTCGACGGCGTGGTGGCGCTGACGCACAAGACCGGCTGCGGCATGACAATGGACGAACCGCTCAAGCTGTTGCGGCGGACGCTCGGCGGCTACGCGCGGCACGTGAATTTTTCGGCGGTGATCGTGCTCGGTCTCGGCTGCGAGGCCAATCAGATCGGCGGTCTGATGGAGGAGCAGAAGCTCGCCGGCCGGCTGCGCGCCATGGACATCCAGGAGGTCGGCGGCACACGCAAGACCGTCGAGGCCGGCATTGCCTTCGTCAAGGAGGCTCTGGCGGATGCCAACAAGGTGAAGCGTGAGACGGTTCCGGCGAGTGAGCTGACCGTGGCCCTGCAATGTGGCGGCTCCGACGGCTACTCGGGCATCTCGGCCAATCCGGCGCTCGGTGCCGCGAGCGATCTGCTGGTGCGGCACGGTGGCACGGTGATTTTATCCGAGACACCTGAGACATATGGCGCCGAGCACCTGCTCACTCGCCGCGCCGTGAGCCGCGAGGTCGGCGAGAAACTCGTCTCTCTGATGCGCTGGTGGGAAGACTATACCGCGCGTGAAGGCGCCGAGATGAATGCCAATCCCAGTCCGGGCAACAAGGCCGGGGGTCTCACGACGATTCTCGAAAAGTCGCTGGGCGCGATGGCCAAGGCGGGCAGCACCAATCTGGTCGACGTGCTGCATTACGCCGAAGCCGTCACCAAGAAGGGTTTCGTCTTCATGGATACGCCCGGCTACGACCCCGTCGCAGCAACGGGGCAGGTGGCGGGCGGAGCCAATCTCGTCTGCTTCACCACTGGACGTGGCAGCGTGTTCGGCTGCAAGCCGGCGCCGTCCATCAAGCTTGCAACCAACACGCCGATGTACAAGCGGATGGAAGACGATATGGACGTCAATTGCGGCACGATCCTGGACGGCGAGGAAAGTGTGCAGGAATGCGGCCAGCGCATCTTTGAACTGATGCTGAAGACCGCGTCGGGCGAGCCGACCAAGAGCGAGAGTTTCGATTTCGGCGGCGCCGAGTTCGCGCCCTGGGTGCTCGGCGCGACCATGTAGCTCGATCAAGCCGGTCAGTTGCGGAACCGGAATGATGCCGGTCGTATCACGTGCCGGCATCTGATCACAGCTGAGATCGTCATTTAGCTGAGACTGGATCGCAACTGCGATCAGATAACCGGTCGAGAGCGCCGCATGCTTCTCGCGCTCACGCGCGTGCGACAGCGGCGCTGAACGATTTTACCGCTGGTGGCCCAGACCGATGCCGAGCGCCAGAGCCTTCTGGCGGAGCGAGCCTTCAGTCCGCTTCATCGCCTTGGCGATCTTGGCAACCGGGGTCTTGGATTTCGAGTGCTGCTTCAGCAGCTTGATGTCGGCCGGCGTGTAGGGCTTGCGCGCCAACTTCTTGGTAGCTGCCTTCTTAGCTGTCTTCGCCACTTGATTCTCCTCTTGGCAATGGCCGTCCTAAATAGCACGTGTAGTCGAGCTATCAAGCGATTGCGGCGGGTGCAACGCTATTAGTTCTTGTTAGTTCATTTTTCGCGGTTAACCCCAGATATGGCAAAGTGGTCAATCTTCCGTGAGTATTTGTACGCGCGCCTGTGGACAACTCCGCTGGAACACGGAGGTCGTACTTGTTTGTTCTTCTCTCGTTCTATGCGATGAGGCGGGATTGGGTCGCGCGACCGCCGAAAAAACGACCGGTACGTGCAGAGAACACACATGATCGGGTTCGGATGAGGCCGCGGGCGGTCGTGAATGCCGGGTTTCGAGCTTACGGCAGTTCAATAGGCAGCTGTGCCCGTTGTTAGTGCTTGATCCCTGAGCACGGCAATGTTCTGCTCAAAAAAGTTGCTGGAGCGCTGAACCCACGTGTCAATCTACGTCGCCTTACATCACGTCACCCATTATAAGTATGATCGTCCGGTAGGGCTTGGCCCGCAAACCATCCGACTGCGTCCTGCACCACATACCAGGACGCCGGTTTTGAGCTATTCGCTCAAGGTCACGCCGGCCAACCATTTCGTGAACTGGCAGCAGGATCCGCAGGGCAACTGGCTCGCCCGCTACGTTTTTCCAGAGAAGGTGAACGAACTGAAAATAGAGGTGGATTTCACGGCGCAGATGACCGTGATCAATCCGTTCGATTTCTTTGTCGAACCCTATGCCGATAGTTTCCCGTTCGCCTATCCCGAGGGACTGAGGACGGAACTCGCTCCCTATCTGGAGACGACCGAGCCCGGGCCGTTGTTCGCGGAGTACTTGAAGTCGATCCCGCGCGAGGCTGACAACACTGTCAACTACCTCGTCGACCTCAATGCCCAGTTGCAGAAAAAGATTCGCTATATCATCCGTATGGAGCCTGGCGTTCAGACGCCGGAAGAGACGCTGTCCTCCGCCGCCGGCTCCTGCCGCGACTCCGCCTGGCTGCTGATTCAGACGCTGCGTCATCTCGGCCTCGCCGCCCGCTTCGTGTCGGGCTACCTGATCCAGCTTCGTCCCGATATCGATCCGGTCGAGGGGCCGGTGGAGGTGGAGAGCGATTTTACCGATCTGCATGCCTGGGCCGAGGTCTATCTGCCCGGTGCTGGGTGGATCGGTTTCGACGTCACCTCGGGCATGCTCGCCGGCGAGGGCCACATTCCGGTGGCGGCCACGCCGCATTATCACTCGGCGGCCCCGATCAGCGGCAGTGCCGGAATTGCCGAGGTCGACTTCGCGTTCGAGATGAACGTGAAGCGTATTCGCGAAGCGCCGCGGATCACACGGCCTTTCTCCGATGACTCCTGGGACAAGCTCGACCGTCTTGGCGAAGCGGTCGATGCTGATCTCGCCGCCCATGACGTGCGCCTGACGATGGGCGGCGAGCCGACCTTCGTGTCGATCGATGACATGGAGTCGGCGGAATGGAATACGGCCGCGGTCGGTCCGACCAAGCGCGGGCTCGCCGACAGCCTGATCAGGCGGTTGCGCACGCGCTTCGCGCCCGGTGGTCTGCTGCATTATGGCCAGGGCAAATGGTATCCAGGCGAAAGCCTGCCGCGCTGGGCATTCGGACTGTACTGGCGCAAGGACGGCGAGCCGATCTGGCGCAATGCGGACCTGATCGCGAGCGTAGACGGTCCGCGCATGGCGACCGTCGTCGACGCCGAGCGCTTTCTGGAGACGACGGCCGAAACACTCGGCCTGGAGCCGGACTACGTCCTGCCAGCCTACGAGGACCCCGCGCATTGGCTGCAGAAGGAGGCCGCGCTTCCTGAGAACGTCGATGCGCTCGATTCCAAGCTCGCCGATCCGGAAGAGCGCGCGCGCATGGCGCGCGTGTTCGACGAGGGGCTGCATATTCCGCGCGGCTTCGTGCTGCCGATCCAGCGCTGGAATGCGAGGCCCACGCGCTGGCGCAGCGAGCGCTGGGGCCTCCGGCGCAAGCGGCTGTTCCTGATCCCCGGCGACTCGCCGCTCGGTTTGCGGCTGCCGATCAATTCGCTGGTCTACATCCCGCCGGAGGATTTCCCGTATATCCACGAGCAGGATCCGATGGAGCAGCGCGGCCCGCTGCCGGTCTACGCGCAGGGACGCCCCGTGATCGTGCCGCAGGTGCCGCCGCTCAAGGCGCTCGATCGTCCGCCGCAGCCGCAGCAGGACGTGCAGTATCAGTACTGGGGCGGCCTCGGCGTGCGCACCGCGATGTCGGTCGAGATCCGCGACGGCATTCTCTGCGTGTTCATGCCGCCGGTCGAAACCATTGAGGATTATCTGGAATTGATCGCCACGGTTGAAGCGACGGCCGAGGCGATGCAGATCAAGGTTCATGTCGAAGGTTATGCGCCGCCGTTCGATCCGCGCATCGACGTCATCAAGGTGACGCCCGATCCGGGGGTGATCGAGGTCAACATCCAGCCCGCGCAGACCTGGCGGCAGGCGGTGGACATCACCTTCGGCCTCTATGAGGACGCGGCCAAGGTGCGGCTCGGCGCCAACCGCTTCCTGATCGATGGCCGTCACACCGGGACCGGCGGCGGCAATCATGTCGTCGTCGGCGGCTCGTCGCCGCCGGACTCGCCGTTCCTGCGCCGGCCGGATCTCTTGAAGAGCCTGGTGCTGTATTGGCAGCGGCATCCGGCGCTGTCTTATTTGTTCTCCGGCATGTTCATCGGGCCGACCAGCCAGGCGCCGCGCATCGACGAGGCGCGGCACGACAGTCTTTATGAGCTGGAGATCGCGCTCGCCAATGTGCCCGCCGCCGGGCAGAGCGTGCCGTTGTGGCTCGTCGACCGCCTGTTCCGCCATCTGCTGGTCGACATCACCGGCAACACGCACCGCTCGGAGATCTGCATCGACAAGCTGTATTCGCCGGAAGGACCGACGGGCCGTCTCGGCCTGGTCGAATTCCGCGCGCTCGAAATGCCGCCCGATCCGCGCATGTCGCTGGCGCAGCAGCTTCTGATCCGCGCGCTGATCGCCAAGCTCTGGCGCGAGCCGCAAGGCGGCAAGTTCGTGCGCTGGGGCACGGCGCTGCATGACCGATTCATGCTGCCGCACTTCATCTGGGAGGACTTTCTCGACGTGCTGGATGAGCTGCGCTCGTCGGGCTACGATTTCTCGCCGGACTGGTATCAGGCCCAGCTCGAGTTCCGTTTTCCGACCTTCGGCCGCGTGCAGCATGGCGGCGTGACGTTGGAGCTGCGCCAGGCGCTCGAGCCGTGGCATGTGCTCGGGGAGGAGGGCGCGGCCGGCGGTACGGTCCGCTATGTCGATTCCTCGGTGGAGCGGCTCCAGGTGAAGGCCGAAGGCTTCGTCGAAGGCCGCCATCTCATCACCTGCAATGGTAGGAGGATGCCGATGACCCTGACAGGCCGCTCGGCCGAGGCCGTCGCGGCGGTTCGCTTCAAGGCCTGGCAGCCGGCCTCCGGTCTGCACCCGACCATTCCCGTGCATTCGCCGCTGACGTTCGACCTGATCGACACCTGGAATGGCCGCTCGCTCGGCGGCTGCGTCTATCACGTCGCCCATCCCGGCGGGCGCAACTACGACACCAAGCCGATCAACTCCTACGAGGCGGAGGCGCGGCGGCTCGCGCGATTCCAGGATCACGGCCACACTCCCGGACGAATTGCGATGCCGCCGGAAGAACGCACAAATGAATTCCCGATGACCCTCGACTTGCGCAGGCCGAACCTGCATTGATGGAAAGGAGCGTGCGCGGAGGATCAGGGTATGGACGGCCGGAGCGGCCAGGACCAGGGAGCGAGCCCCGCCGCCGGTCGGCCGGCGGTACGCCCTCCCTTGCGCCGCGCTGCCCAATGGGCCCGCGACTATGCCCGGCTGCCGGGAATTCCCGATGAGTTCATCGGCGCCGACGGCCAGCCTCGGCCGGTGTGGACGCGGTTTGCCGACACGTTTGCGGCGCTCGCGCCGACCGACATCGACCGCCGCTTTGCCTCGGCCGATCGGCATCTTCGCGAAGCCGGCGTCACCTATCGCGCGCCGGGCGACAACGCCGAGAGGTCCTGGGCGCTCAGCCATCTGCCGCTGCTGATCGACGAGACGGAATGGGCGCAGCTGTCGCAGGGCATCGTCCAGCGGGCCGAGTTGCTGGAGCGCGTGCTGCAGGACATCTACGGCGAAGGCCGGCTGATTGCGAGCGGCGCGCTGCCCGCAGCGGCCGTCGCCGGCTCGAGCGAGTATCTGCGTCCCGTCTGTGGCATCAAGCCGCCGGGCGGCCGCTTCCTCAGCGTCTATGCCGCCGACATCGGTCGGGGTCCCGATGGGCGCTGGTGGGTGCTCAGCGACCGCACGCAGGCGCCGTCGGGCATGGGCTACGCGCTGGAGAACCGCCTGGTGCAGTCGCGCGCCTTCTCCTCGATCTACAAATCGATGAATGCCGAACGGCTGGCGCCGTTCTTCGAGGCGTTCCGCGACTCGCTGCGTGCCAGCGCCGATCGCGACGAGCCGCGGATCGGCGTGCTGACGCCGGGCAGCTTCAGCGAGACCTATTTCGAGCACGCGACGCTTGCGCGCTATCTCGGCTTTCTGCTGGTGGAAGGCGACGATCTCGCCGTCAGCGGTGACCGCGTGCACATCCGCACCGTCGCCGGGCTGAAGCGCGTCGACGTGCTGCTGCGCCGGCTGGATTCCAACTCGCTCGATCCGCTCGAGCTCGACGCCGCCTCGCGGCTCGGCGTCGCCGGCCTGATGGACGTGGTGCGCAAGGGCGGCGTGGTGATCGCCAACATGCCGGGCTCCGGCGTGCTGGAGGCGCGCGCGCTGCTCGGCTTCCTGCCGAGCCTGTCGCGGCGCGTGCTCGGCGAGGATCTCAAGATCCCGCACATCGCGACCTGGTGGTGCGGCCAGAAATCGGCGCGCGACGAGGTGCTGTCGCGGCTCGACGAGCTCGCCATCGAGGGCGCCTATGGCCGCGCCGTGCCGGGCTTTGCGAGCAGCGGCCCGCTGCTCGCGGGCGAACTGTCGGCGGCGGAGCGCGAGCGGCTGCGCGCGGCGATCATCCAGCGCGGCATCGACTATGTCGGCCAGGAGGTGGTGCGGCTGTCGACCACGCCGGTGTGGGAGGACGGCAAGATCGCGCCGCGTCCGTTCGTGCTGCGCGTGTTCGCGGCCGCGACGCCCGATGGCTGGACGGTGATGCCCGGCGGCTTCTGCCGCATCGCCGACAAGCTCGATGCGCGCGCGGTGTCGATGGGTGACGGCGCGAGCGCCGCCGACGTCTGGGTCGTCGGTGACAAGGCGGTGGCGGCGCGCAGCCTGCTGCCGGGCTCCGACAATGTCCGCATCCGCCGCATCGCCGGCGTGCTGCCGAGCCGGGCCGCCGACAATCTGTTCTGGCTCGGCCGCTATCTCGAGCGCGCCGAGGCGACGTTGCGATTGATCCGCGCGCTTGCCGCCCAGCACCGCGATCCCGGCAAGGGCTCGCCGGCGCAGCTCAACACCGCCGAGCGCATCCAGCGGCTGCTGCTCGCCTGGGGCGCCATCGCGCAGACCTCGCGCACCCAAGGGGCGCGCGTCGCCGACGAGGCGCTGCAGGCGGAGGATCAGTTCGGCTCGGCGCTGTCGCTGTTGAAGTCGGCACAGCGCACCGCGATCTCGCTGCGCGAGCGGCTGTCGCCGGATGCCTGGCAGGTCATCACCGAGATGTCGAACAGGCTCGCGCAGGACGTCGACGACGACGAGGCCGCCGTGAGCACGGCCGAGCTGCTGCTCGAGAAGCTCGCGAGTTTCGCCGGTCTTGCCCAGGAGAACATGAACCGTGCCGCCGGCTGGCGCTTCCTCGACATGGGCCGCCGCGCCGAGCGCGCCATCAACACCGCGCGCTTCGCGCGGCAGTTCGGCTATGACGAGGCGACGCCGGAAGATCTCGATGTCCTGCTCACGCTGGTCGATTGCCAGATCACCTATCGCTCGCGCTATCTGATCGGGCCGTCGCTGGCGCCGATCCGCGATCTCGTCGTGCTCGATACCTACAATCCGCGCTCGGTCGCTTTCCAGATCCAGGCCCTGAGCGAGCATATCGCAGGGCTGCCGGTGCTGAAGGAGAACGGCTTGATCGAGCGGCCGCAGCGGCTCGCGGTCTCGCTGGGCGCACGGCTGACGGCGGCGGAGGCCGCGCATCTCGACGGCCGTACGCTGTTCGCGCTGGAGCAGGACCTGCTCAATCTGTCGGAAGCGATCGGCCAGCACTACTTCCCGCACGGCCCCAATGCGACGCGGCCGGAAAAGCTCACGGGCCTCGCGTGATCTACGACATCCGACATGTCACCACCTATGAGTATGAGAGCGCGGTGAGCTTCGCGCGCTGCTCGCTGCGGCTGGAGCCGCTCAGCGGCGACGGTCAGGAGCTGATCTCGCACAGCGTCGACATCCGGCCGCGCCCCTCGGAGCGCACGGCGCGCCGCGACTTCTTCGGGACGCTGACCGAGAGCATCGTGATCGACACCCAGCACCGCCATCTGCGGATCGATTCGCGCTCGCGGGTGAAGCTGTCGCGCAAGCCGCCGGAGCGCGATGCGTCGAGCGCGACCTGGGAGCAGGTGCGCGACGCCGCGTTCGAGGCGACGAGTCTCGGCCCGTCGTCGCCGATCGGCTACGTTTTCGAAAGTGCGCTGGTGCCGGTGCTCAAGCCCGTCACGGACTACGCGGCGGCGAGCTTTCCGGCCGGCACCGGCATCCTTGCAGGGGGCGCCGACCTGATGCGGCGCATCCGCAAGGAGTTCAGATACGATCCGAAGGCCACGGTGATCTCGACGCCGCTGCGCGAGGTGTTCGATAATCGCCATGGCGTCTGCCAGGATTTCGCGCATGTCATGATCGCCGGCCTGCGCGGCCTCGGTCTGCCCGCGGCCTATGTCAGCGGCTATCTGCGCACGATTCCGCCCGAGGGCCAGCCGCGGCTGCAGGGTGCCGACGCGACGCACGCGTGGGTGTCGCTGTGGTGCGGCGAGGCGCTCGGCTGGATCGGCTTCGATCCCACCAACGATCTCGTCGTCGGCAATGATCATATCATCCTCGGCATGGGCCGCGACTTCTCCGACGTCTCGCCGGTTGACGGCATCATCGTCGGCTCGCCCAAGCAAAAGCTCGGCGTCGCCGTCGACGTCGTGATGGTCGAGTAGGGCGGTTCCCGGAGCGGGAACGAGCGGAACATTTCCACTGCATCTCACTTGACCCGCCCGAGGGGCTTGAACCGGGGGCTGGCTGACCCTTTCGAGCGATGGAGTGATCGACATGAAGCGCGTTGCAATCATCATGGGCCTCGTCGGCGCCTGTGTGGCCGGCTCGGCCTTGGCCCAGCCCAGCGTCAACCTCACCGGCACCTACCGCTGCATCCAGATGTGCCGCGACGGCATGATCGGCGCGCCGGCCTTCGTGACGCAGAACGGCGATGCCGTGAACCTGACCACCGAGACCGGCGAGTCGCTGCAGGCCTGGCCGGATTGGAATGCGCCCAACAGCAGGCTTTGGATCGACGCGCGCGACGAGAGCGCGGTGTATTCGCCCGACGGCATGCGCATCCAGTTCGACGACGGCCGGGTCTGGCAGCGCGACCTGCCGCCGCCGCTGATCGTCCAACGCGGGCCTGTGGTGTACGGGCGGTAAGCTCTCGCAATGACGCTCAGCCCGTCGTCCTCGTCTGCACGCATATGCAGGTGACGTCGTGAAGGTAAGGGGCGAGCAGTTTGCGGCTTAACCGGTGTCGTCCCGGCGAAAGCCGGGACCCATAACCACCGCCGTCTGTTGTGCGGCGTGCTGGCAACTCCGAATGTGCCTTGCACCACGGCCTGTCGGGTATGGGTCCCGGATCGGCGCTGCGCCAACGCTGTCGCGTTGGCGCAGCTTGTCCGGGACGACAGCGGTGTTTGTTGTGCGACTCTTGCGGGGTCAGCTGCGAATTCTCTCCCCGATTGCGCTGTGCCGTAAGCCCCCGCTGTCATCGTCCACGAAGACGGGCGATCCAGTATTCGCAAGCAGCTGTGATGAATCGAGATGCCGCGGCGTACTGGATGCCCGCCTGCATGGGCATGACGGGAAGATGGGGTCGCGGTCTCGCGACACATGCCTATCGGTCGCTCGCGAGCGTCAGCAGGCGCGCCGCTGCAAACAATGCTCGCGGCCCTCGACATCCGTCCGGAACGACTCGATGAAGCCGCCCTGGCGCTGGGTCACGTACACCGTCTTGCCGTCGCTGCCGCCGAAGGCGAGGTTGGTCGGCTCCTTGGCCTTCAGCGCGATCTCCCTGACGATGCGGCCATCGGGCGTGAGCAGGGCGATGCTGCCTTTCAGGATGCGGGCGACCAGCAGGCGACCGCTGATATCGGTGCGCAGACCGTCGATCGTGTTCGGCTCGAACCTCGTGATCAGCTTCGCCTGCGTTAGCGCCTCGCCTTCGATCGTGTAGGACCAGATCTCGCCGCTGTTGGATTCGCCGACATAGAGCGTGCGGCCGTCGGGGCTGAGGTCGATGCCGTTGGTGGTGCCCATCGCCCGCGGCGCGGTCATCGCGACGCCCTGCATTGTCCCGTCGGCGCCCTGCGCGATCCGCCAGATGCGGCCGCTGCGCGCCTTCCAGGCCGGATCGCTCGCGTAGATCGCGCCGTCGCGCGCCAAGGTGATGTCGTTGGGCTGGCTCATCTCGTCGGCGTGGAACACGGCGCGGGGCTCGGTGGTGCCGGGCGCGATCGCGAAGATGGTGTGCTTCTTGTAGTCCGCGATGAACATCGTGCCGGCGGCGTCGATCCGGATCGCATTGCCGATGCTGCCGTCGGGCAGCTCGGTGAATTTTTCCGAGGCGGTCGCTTCAGGAGCGAGCCGGCCGATGGTGCCGGGCTTGCCGAGATTGACGACGTAGAGATTGCCGTCGCGATCGACGGCCGGACCCTCGATGCCGAAAGTGTATTCGCCGAAAGGTGTGAGCTGCGTGCTCTCGAACAGCTTTGGTGCGGCGAGGGCCGGCGTGGCGACGAGCGCGACAAAACACGCGAAGCGTAGGGTGGGCAAAGGCGCGAGCCGGCGCAGCCAACGTCCAGGCATGGTCTCCTGCGCGCCGTGCCCAGCATCGCGCGCGCCGGCGACCGCGGTCGGTGGGCACGCGCCGCCTGCCGCGGTCGCTTTGCCCACCCTACGATACACGCGCGTCTCGTCAGAGCGGCGCCAGGAACTGTTGTTGCATGTAATAGCCATTGTCGTCCGTGCAGGCGCCGTTGAGATGAATGTCGGCCGGCCGGAAGAAACGGCTGAAGCCGGGCTTATTGACGGCAGACCGCTCCGTCACCACGACGACCTTGCCGAACGGAATCTCGCCGCAGTCGCGGCCGTCGGCAGCGAAGAATTTCCGTTGCGGCGGGCCGCCCGGCTTGACCCGCATGCGGCTGCCCGGAACCATGCGGGCGACCAGGTCGTCGGCGATGTCAAGCAGCCTGGCATAGCCGGGTTCCGTCTTGATCAGGCTCGCGCCCGGCGGCATCTGCCGCTCCTCGCCGAGACCGCGCAGGCGCTGCCGCAGCCGGCCGGCGTCGGGATCGCCGGGATAGATCCAGCCGTCCTGCGCCAGCAGGAAACGCAGCACGGCCCTGTCCTTCTCCGGCTCGGATTGTCCGGCCTTGATGCCGAAATCCGAATGGCAGCCGCTGCAATGCCTCTCGACCAGCTCCTTGCGCAACATCGTCAGGCGCGCACGGCTCGCGGCATCGTTGGTCACGAACGCAGCCAGCTGATCGATCAGCTGCTCGCTCCTGCCGTCGCATGGCAGCGGATCGGGCGCGGGCTCGCTGGAGCGGTCGATGCGGATCACGGTCTGGTTCTTGTCCTCGACCAGCCAGAGCGCGCCGTCGTCGGCAACTGTCATGCCGACCGGGGCGCCCTGCGGCCGGACGCCGTTGACGCGATGCCAGCCGGTGATGATCTCGTCGAAAGCAGCAGCGGGTGCAGGACCGGCCGCCGTCTGGAAGGCGCGGGTCGGCTCCGCCGCGCAGCTGACGTGATAGCGCACCGGCGCCGGGCTGACGACGGGGAAGCCGTGCTCGTCGATCTCATAGGCCAGGAGCCGGCTGCCGGTCGGACGATAGCCGTGCAGGCCGACGAGCAGCTTGCCCTTGAGCTGATCGAGGCGGTCGCTCGTGTAGTAGAGCATGCCGAGCGGTGCGCCATGCGGCGGCAGCAGCGACCAGGGCTGCTGATAGCGTGCGGTGGCGTTGCAGAAGTCCTTGTAGGGACCGGCCTGCAGCACACGCTTGAACTCGGGGCTCGGCGTCTTCAGGTCGTAGCAATACGGCCAGCCGTAATGGCGGCCTGGCTCGATGGCATTGATCTCCTCGTTCGGCGCGAACACGTCCTGCAGGTCGCGGGCGTTCTCCGCTTGCAGGAAGGCCGTGCCGGGATCGGGAAAGCGCGGATGCAGCGCGAGCGCCATCGAGTTGCGCAGACCGCGCGCGAACACCTCATGCGGCGGATCAGGTTCGCCGGATTTCAGCGCCGGAAAGACGCCGCCTGCGGGCGGCGTGAACAGCCAGATGGCGGCCAGCGGAGAGGCGCCTTCACCAGCGGTGCAGGGCTTTGTGATCGCCGTGGGCAAGAGGCAATTATCGCTGTGCGAGCCGATATTGACGAACAGCCGACCCGTGCGGTCGATTGCAAACGCCTTCAGCGGATGCGCGCTCTCGGCCACGCTCGTGCCGTCCGGCAGCTTAAGCCGGCGTCCCGGCAGGTCGCGGACGACGGTTTCGATCGTCGCCCTCGGATTTGAGGCGAGCGGATCGAAGCGGAAGATCGCGGTGTCGGTGGAGGCGTAGATTTTTCCATCGCGGCCGGCGGCGAGCCCGAACGGATAGGAGAGCCGCGTGATCGCTTCGCGCAGGCGCTGTCCCGCGGGCGCCGAGGGATCGAGGATCAGCAGCCGGCCGTCGTCATGGCCCCAGCCGCCCATGTCGGCGATCACGAACAGCGGCTTGCCCGGAATCTGCACGATGCCGCGTGGAAATCTCAGGCCGTCGTCGCGGCTGGCGGCGAGACCCGCGCAGAGACCGGCCTTCATGTCGATCCTCAGCCGTGGAAAGGCAAAAGGGGCCTCGCCGCAGCTTGCTGCGGTCAGCGCATAGCCGCTCTTCAAAGTCAGGTCGTCGGCCCGGCCGTCGGATGCGCCGATCAGCAATGAGGTCACGACGGCAGCAACAAGGCGCCATGGCGTCATCTGACATGCTCAATGAGTCAGTTGGTATTGCACGATGTAGGCGAGAGCGCCGGCGAAATAGCCGAGCAGGGCGATGAAGCTGATACGGCGCACGTACCAGAAAAAGTGGATGTTCTCGAGCCCCATCGCGGCGACGCCTGCGGCCGAGCCGATGATCAGGATCGAGCCGCCGGTGCCGGCGCAATAGGCCACGAATTCCCAGAGGAAACTATCCGGCGGATATTGGCCAAGGCCGTACATGCCCATCGAGGCCGCGACCAGCGGCACGTTGTCGATGACGGCGCTGGCGAGGCCGAGCACGATCACGATCAGGTCGAGCCGGCCGACCGTGCGGTCGAGCCATAGCGCCAGCGCCTGCAGGATGTGGGTGTGCTCCAATGCCGCGACCGCGAGCAGAATGCCGATGAAGAATACGATCGAGGGCATGTCGATTCGGGTCAGCGCATGCACCAGCGTCAGGCGTTGCTTCTGATCGGAGGCTTTCTCGCGATGAATGATCTCGCCGACCATCCATAGAATGCCAAGGCCAAACAGGATCCCCATGAACGGCGGCAGGCCAGTCGCGGCCTTGAACGCCGGCACCAGCACCAGCGCGCCGAGGCCGAGCGCGAACATCAGGTTGCGCTCGAACGGCAGGATCGGACTGATCGTGGCGCGGCCGGCGCTGACCGGCGGCTCCAGCTGCTTGCCGCGCAAGCCGAAGCTGACCACGGTGAGCGGCACCACGAGGTTCAACAGCGAGGCGATGAACACCGATGTCATGATTGCGACCGGTGTGATCTGGCCGCCGATCCACAGCATCGCCGTGGTGACGTCGCCGATCGCCGACCAGGCACCGCCGGCATTGGCGGCGATCACGACGATCGCGGCGAACACCAGCCGGTCCTCGTCGCGGCCGGACAGCTTCTTCATCAGCGACACCATCACGATGGCCGTCGTGAGGTTGTCGAGCATGGCGCTGAGGAAGAAGGTGACGAAGCCGACCAGCCAGACCAGCGCGACCTGGCTGCGGGTGCCGATCAGCGAGGTCACGACCTCGAAACCGTTATGCGCGTCGATGACCTCGACGATGGTCATCGCGCCGATCAGGAAGAAGATGATCTGCGCCGTGGACGCCACGGAGTCGTTGAGCTCGCCTGCGACCTGAGCCGCTGCGCCGCCAGCGAGCGCATAGATCGTCCACATCAGGCCGGCGCCGACCAGGGCGGTGGCCGCCTTGTTGATCCGGAACGGGTGCTCCAGCGCCACCACGGCATAGGCGAGGGCGAAGACGGCGACGATGGCCGTGGTCATTGCGGGAGGTATCCGGTCATGGATCTCGGCGGGGCAAACGGCTGCCCGAAGGTATGACCGATCGGCGCCCGGCCATCAAGCGGGCGGGCTAGACCATGGACGCAGTGATCGTGTCCGCGTGGCTGCGGATGGCGCGGATCTCGGCGGCGCTGCGCCGCTCAAGGTTTACATACTGGTTGCGCATCCGGCCGTTGTTGGCGAAGCGGCGGCGGTGCTTGGCGAGGAAGCTCCAATAGAGCGTCGTAAACGGACAGGCCTTGTCGCCGGTCGCCTGCTTCGGATCGTAGCGGCAGTGGCGGCAATGATCGCTCATGCGATCGATATAGTGGCCCGAGGCCGCATAGGGCTTGGTGCCGACCACGCCGCCATCCCCGTGCTGGCTCATGCCGAGCGTGTTCGGCAGCGACACCCAGTCGATCGCGTCGTGGAACATCGACATGTGCCATAGATGCACGTCGTGCGGCTTCACGCCGAGCAGCATCGCGAACAGGCCGAGAACCATCAGCCGCTCGATGTGATGGGCATAGGCATGATCGATGGTGTGGCCGATCGCCTGCGACAGGCAGCGCATATCGGTCTCGCCCGTCCAGTAGAAGCGTGGCATCGGCAGATTGGCGTCGAGCGCGTTCTCGTCGGCATAGTGCGGCATGCGCTGCCAGTAGATGCCGCGCACGAATTCGCGCCAACCGATGATCTGGCGCACGAAGCCCTCGAGCGCGTTCAGCGGAGCGTTGCGGCTCTCCAGCGCCGCAGCGACCACCTCGCGCGGATTGAGCATGTGCAGATTGAGCGCGCCGGACAGCCGCGAGTGATACAGGAACGGCTCGCCGGTCAGCATTGCGTCCTGATAGGTGCCGAACAGCGACAGACGCCAGCTGACGAAATCGGACAGCTCGGTCAGCGCATCGACGCGCGACACCGGCAGGTCGAAGCGCTCGAGCTTGCCCGGACTGTTGGAAAAGCGCGCCGCGACCAGCTTGAGCACATCTTGCGTGATCGCGTCGGGCGCATAGGAGCGCGGCACGGGAATCGGAGGGCGAGACTTGCCGAACCCCTTGCGGTTCTCGGCATCGAAATTCCAGCTGCCGCCGATCGGGCGCCCGCTCTCGTCGAGCAGCAGCCCGGTCTTGCGCCGCATCGCGCGATAGAACGTCTCCATGATCGGTCGCGGATGGCGGTCGGTGAAGGCGTCGAACTCGTCAGCCGTGCATAGAAAGTGGCGGTCGAGCCGGATCTCCGGCCGCTGCGGCAGCTTGCGCAGGCTCTCGCGGACGCGGAAGTCGCCGGGCTCCAGCACGATCGTAGCCTGCGGCTGCAGCGCGGCCTGGTGGCGCGCGATCTCGCTGTCGAGCGCGCCGGTGTTGGCAGGATCGTCGAGCCGCACGTAACGCACGGTTCGGCCGCGGGATTCGAGATCGGCGTGGAAGTGCCGCATCGCCGCGAAGAAAAAGGCGATCCGCATCTTGTGCTGCGGAACGTAGGTCGCCTCGTCGTCGACCTCCATCTGCAGCACGACGTCCTGCTCGCGATCGAAACCGTCGAACGCAGCCGAATCGGCATCGAGCTGGTCGCCCAGCACGACGACGAGATGTCTGACGGCCTTTGCTTTCGTCATCATGTCCCGCTGCAAATCAGGCCGCCGCCGCGGTCATGGCTCCGACGCGGCCGAGGCATTCCTTGCGTACCGCGACGAGGCTGCGATGCAGCCAGGTCTTGATGGTGCCGACGGGTACGCCGAACCGCTCCGACAGCCGCGTCCGGCTTTCGCCCTCGAGATAGGCGAGCGCGAGCAGACGCCGGCGTTCTTCCGGCAGGCGTTCAAGCGCCTCGCGCGCGATCGGTTCCGCCTGCGCGTAGTCGAACTCGTCCTCCGTCGCCGTGGCGGCGGGATCGGCGATCGAGAGCGCCTCGTCGAGCTCCGAGGTCGGTACGCCGGTGGCGCGCAGGCTGTCGATCGCGGTGTTGCGCATGATGGTGCACATCCATGTGATGGGCGAGGCGCGCGTCGGATCGAAGCTCGCGGCATGACGCCAGATCTTCACGTAGCCGTCTTGCAGGATATCGTCGAGGTCGGCCGAGGAGGGCAGCAGGACGCGGATCGTCTTGCGCATCTTCACGATGGTTGCGGCGTAGAGCTCTGCAAATGCGTGCTGGTCATTGCGTCCGGCGCGCGCCAGAAGGCCGCTGAGATGCGCGATGTAGCTCTTCTGATCCGCGCGTCCTGATCGCATCCTCTTCCTCCATCCGCTTCCTCACTCGAAACGGGACAGGGGATGACGCGGATCACCGCCAGACTGCGGCCGTCACACGAGGGACGCAACTGGCTGATCGTCCAGGCGCGCAGCACCTGGAAGATCTCGCGGGCCTCGCGCCATCCGCGTGGGGAGGTTCAGAGCCGGACGAAAGGACTGATCATGCGGCCGAGCAGGCCGTGCATCTTCAGGTCGCCCGTCATCGCCACAAGGCACAGGCACGGGCCTTCGTCGCCGACCACGGGACGGTGATCGACCTCGTCGTCGCCGTAGTCGAAGTCACCGGGGCCGTAATAGCCGCCGAGATGGCTGAAGCTGCCCTTCAGCACACAGGTCAGCTCGTTGCCGGAATGGGTATGCTCGAGCATCCTCGCGCCGGGTTCGGAGCGCAACAGGAACGCTCGCGACTTGCCGGTGCCGGACAGCATGATCGGACGCATGCTGATACCCGGTGCGACGCGGCGGCGCTTGCCGATCTTGAACCGCTTCACCATCTCAGGCAGGTCGGCGAACTCCGGGTCGATCTCGGCAACTTCACGGACCTGCGGTGCGGGCTGGGGGCGGCGGTTGATCCTCGTCATCAAGGCATCGAACGCGTTAGTCTCCATCGCAACAGGCTCGGCCGCCTCGAATGCGGCGCCCGCGAGCTGCTCGATGGCGCGAACGAAGCGCCGGCAGCGGGGGCAGCCGGCAACGTGGACACCGACGACGAGCCGCTCGGCCTCGTCGAGCGTACCAGTGGCGAAGTCGGCCAGCAGGTCTTCCGGCGGGTGGTGGCTAATCGTCATGTCGCGTCGTCCAACAGGTCCCTCAGGCGATTCATCGCCAGTCTGATTCGTGACTTTACCGTACCGAGCGGCAGTCCGAGCACCGCCGCGATTTCCGAATGGGGTCGTTCCTCGATGAACGACAAGCGGATCACGGTGGATTGCTCCACCGACAATCTTTCGATCGCAGCCGCGACACGCGTGGCATCTTCGACACGGGACACGATCTGATCTGCGGCCAAGGTCGGATCGGCTTCCTCATCGAGGACGATCTCCTTGCTCAGCCGGCCTTCACGGGTCGCCTTGCGGGCCGCGTCGATGCGCTGGTTGCGGGCGATCGTGAAGATCCAGGCCGCAGCCCCCGCCGTGGACGGGTCGAACTGGGCCGCCTTGGTCCAAACGGCCACCATCGTCGACTGGGCGATCTCCTCCGCCTCGTCGGGATTGCACCCGGTCTTGATCAGGAACCCTTTGATGCGAGGCGCGAAATGCTCGAACAGGGCCTTGAAAGCCTCGCGGTCGCCGCGCGCGGCGACACGTCCGATCAACTCCGCCCAGTCCACAGTTGCCTTCGGCCCTCTGCTCGCACTCGCCACCACACGGGTACCGGCGCCCCGCGAAATTCTGTGGCGGGACGATGCCACGTTCCATGGCGCTAATCTAGCCGCTCTCAGTCGCGTGGTCATGATCCCCGGCACGCCTCTTCGATACCGGGGAACGCACTGGATGTCGGGCTGGATCACAGCGGGTCGAGAATTTTCGCGGTCGTCAATCCTTCAGGTCGGAGTTAACCATCGCGAGAAACTCCTGCCGGCTCATCGGGTCAGAGCGGAAGCAGCCGAGCATGCGGCTGGTGGTCAGGTCGACGCCATGCTTCTTGACCCCGCGTGAGCTGATGCAGTGGTGGGCGGCCTTGATGACGACGGCAACGCCTTCCGGCTGGAGCACCTCGTCGATGATGTTGGCGATCTCGGCTGTCATGCGCTCCTGGATCTGCAGCCGGGCCGCGTAGGCCTCGACGACCCGGGCGAGCTTGGAAATGCCAACGACACGGTTGCGCGGCACGTAGCCGACCCAAGCGCGGCCGATGATCGGCGCCATGTGGTGCTCGCAGTGGCTCTGGAAGGGGATGTTCCGCAGCAGCACCATCTCGTCGTAGCCGGCGGTCTCCTCGAAGGTCTTGCGGAGATAGTCCTCCGGGTTCTGGTCGTAGCCGGCGAAGTAGCTCTTGTAGGCGCGGGCGACGCGGGCCGGCGTCTCCGAGAGGCCCTCGCGCGAGGGATCCTCGCCGATCCAGGTCAGGATGGTGCGGATGGCGTCCTCGACGTCGTCCTGGGTGACCGTGACGGGATCGCAAACGAAGGGGAGTTTCTTGGCTGTGTTGCGCACGTGGGGGCTCTCCGAAAGTAGGGAAACGGAACCCCCGTGCCCGTGGATCACCGGTCTCGCAAAATGGCCGGGCGCGGCCGCGCTCAGTCGAGCGCGTCCAGCGCCTGGCGAATGGTGCGGAAGACCGCGCCGATCTGCTCCTCGGACACGATCAGGGGCGGCGACAGCACCAGCGTGTCGCTGGAGCCGCGGATCAGCACGCCGTCTTCGAAGCAGCGCGCCGCGCATTCGCTGCCGCGGGCGCCCGGCGCGCCGTCGCGCGGCTTGAGATCGATCGCGGCGAGCAGGCCGATGTTGCGGATGTCGATCACGTGCGGGGCCTGGCGCAGCGCGTGAACGGCGTTTTCCCACAACGGAGCGACCCGCTCGGCGCGGCCGAACAGATCCTGCTCCTGGTAGACGTCGAGCGTCGCGAGCGCCGCGGCGCAGGCGAGCGGATGGGCGGAATAAGTATAGCCGTGAAACAGCTCGATCCCCGCCGGACCGCTCATCATCGTATCGTGGATGTTGCGGTGGACGATGACGCCGCCCATCGGCACCGCGCCGTTGGTCATGCCCTTGGCACAGGTGATGATGTCAGGCGTCACGCCGAAGGCATTGGCGGCAAACGCCGCACCGACCCGGCCGAAGCCGGTGATGACCTCGTCGAAGATCAACAGAATGCCGTTGCGGTCGCAGATCTCGCGCAGCCGCTCGAGATAGCCGACCGGCGGCGGCAGCACGCCGCCCGAGCCGGTGACCGGCTCGACGATGACAGCGGCGACCGTCGCGGGATCATGCAGCGCCAGCAGCTTCTCCAACTCGTCGGCGAAGTGCACGCCCCAATGTGGCTGGCCGCGCGAGAATGCCGCGCGTTCGGGATCGTGGGTGTGCGGCAGATGATCGATCTCGGGCAGCAACGGTCCGAAGTCGCGACGGTGGCGCGACAGGCCGCTCACCGAGAGGCCGCCCCAGCCCATGCCGTGATAGGCGCGGGCGCGGCTGATGAAGCGGATGCGTTCGCCTTGTCCGCGGGCGCGGTGGTAGGCGCGGGCGATCTTCAGCGCGGTGTCGACGGACTCCGATCCGGAGTTGGTGAAGAAGACGTGGTCCAATCCGTCCGGCGCGATCGCGACAATGCGGGCAGCGAGCTCGAACGCGGCCGGGTGGCTCATCTGGAACGACGAGACGAAATCGAGCTTGGCGGCTTGCGCCTGGATCGCCTCGACGATGCGCCGCTGGCCATGGCCGGCGTTGACGCACCACAGCCCGGCCATCGCGTCGAGCACGCGACCGCCGTCAGGCTTGATGTAGTGCATGCCTTCCGCGGCGACGAACAGGCGCGGATTGGTCTTGAATTGCCGGTTCGGCGTGAACGGCATCCAGAACGAATTCAGCTGCGCATCGGTGAGCACGGGATCGTGGGGGGCGGAAGAGGTGGTCGTCATGGGGACACTCCGGAACGAGCGGGTCTTGTCGTGATCATCACGTGGATTTGCGGCCATTGCCCGGCGGCCGCCTGAGCGCTGCGGCGCTTTCGAGATGGCGCCGCAACAGCTCGGCGGCACGTTGCCGGTCGCCGCCCTCGATCTGGTCGAGGATCGCGAGATGCTCACGGCAGTTCACGATGACGCGCTCATGACCGAACGCCCAGTCGTAGTTGGCGAAGCGGCGCAGCCGGTTCTGCTGCTGCACCGAAACCAGCAGGAAGCGGTTGCCGGACGCCGCCGCGAGACCTTCGTGGAAGGCGGCATTCATCTCGAACAACGCGATGCTCACGGTGTCGCACCAAGGCGCTTCCAGCATCGCCTGATGCTCGCGGCGCATCTCGGCCGTCCAGGCCGGATCGAGGCGGAAGCCGGGCTCGAGCAGGCCGGCCGGCTCGACCACGAGCCGGAAGCGATAGCTTTCGGCACGGGCGTCGGCATCGGCGAGGCTGGGCTCGAAGCGCCAGCCATGGCCGGGCTTGCGCTGAACGGCGGCGACCTCGGCGAGCCTGGTGAGCACGCGCTGCACCTGCGGGCGGGTCGCCTTGTAGCGCTGCATGAGGTCGGCCTCGGACACGTCGAGCGCCAGTCGCCCGGTGCGCCTGTCGCGAGCGATGGCCAGAAACAATTGTTCGGTCTGTTCCAAAACCGGCTTGGCGGGCGCCTTCGCGGCAGGGGCCGTTGCGTCGCCGACGAAATAGCCGCGCAACGCGCCGCGCCGGATCAGGCGCTTGGAGGCGAGCAACTGGAGCGCCGCGCGCACCGGGGTGCGCGACACTTGCAGGCGTTCGGCGAGCGCGACCTCGGCGAGACGCTTGCCCGGCGCCATGCCCTCGCTGCGGATCAGCTCGAGAATGGCGGCCGACAACTGCTGCTGCAGGCGGCTCGGCGCGATGCGGGAAACCTTGGAAGATTTTTGTTTCATGTAATCACAAAATACATTACGCTTTGCGAGAAGGCAAAGGGAAGTTCAGCCAAGGAAGTTCTGCGACAGTGATGATCGAGCCGTTCCCCCTGATCGAAATCTCCGG
Source organism: Bradyrhizobium sp. ORS 278 (assembly GCF_000026145.1). Lineage (NCBI taxonomy): Bacteria > Pseudomonadati > Pseudomonadota > Alphaproteobacteria > Hyphomicrobiales > Nitrobacteraceae > Bradyrhizobium > Bradyrhizobium sp. ORS 278. Next base: position 2,804,535 of record NC_009445.1, read on the forward strand.
TGCGCCGCATGCGCGCGGTGTTCAATATGGCCAGCAGGCGGCCGCACGCATCCGCAAGGGCACGACGCACTATCTGTCGCAGCTGAAGGATCTCTCGCTCGATCCAGCCGGCGTGGCCGTGCTGGTGGCCGCGTATCTTCCGGTCATCGAGCAGTTCGAGCCGGCCTATGTCGAGGAGATGCGGGGAATTGCGACCGGCGCCGACGTGCCCTTCGAAGATGTCGTGCTGCTCAATGCGCGCACCGAGATTCTGAAGCTCGCGCGGCCTGAGATACGCGCCAGGCTGAAGACGCCAGACGAGCCGGATGGCTGCACCGGCGTCGTCGTGTTGCCGCCGGCCACCGCGACGGGCCGTCTGATTCACGCGCAGAACTGGGACTGGAAGCGTGAATGCGTCGAGACCGCCGTGGTGCTGCGGGTGCGCCGTGACGACGGGCCCGATCTTCTGACCTTTACCGAGGCTGGCGCGCTTGGCCGCTCCGGCTTCAATGCGATCGGCGTCGCTATCACGGCCAACTACCTGGAATCCGATCGCGATTATCGCGAGGTCGGCGTGCCGCTCGCCTTGATCCGCCGCAAGGTGCTGGAAAGCGAGCACGTCGCGCTGGCGATGCGCGCGGTTTATTGCACCCGGAAATCGGCGGCCAACAACATGATCGTCAGCCATTGCGAGGGCGTCGCGATCGATTTCGAATGTGCGCCGGACGAGACCTTCCAGGTGCATCCGGAGCGGGGGCTGCTGGTTCACGCCAACCACTTCGTCAGCCCGGTCGCGCTTGGCAAGCTCAAGGACACCGGCATCGCCAACACGCCGTGCAGCCTCTATCGCGACATTCGCGTCCGCAGCCTGCTGCAGCCGCAGATCGGCGCGATCACCAAGGATACGGTGAAGATGGCGCTGTTCGATAATTTCGCCGATCCCTGGTCGGTGTGCCGGCCGCCGCGGCGCAATCTCGGCAACAATCTCAGCGCCACCGTTGCGATGATCGTCATGGAGCCGGCCGAGGGCCTGATGGAGGTGGCGCCGTTGCCGGCCCTGAACAGGGAGTTCACGGCCTATCGGCTCGACATGTCGGCCGCCGCAACCTCGGCGTCGAGCCGGCCGGCAGCGACGATGGTGTCGTGATGAGCGGCGGGCGATCGCGCTGGCGACTCGCGGGCCTCGTGCTCGCGACGCTGCTGACAGGCGCCGTGAACGCCGGCGCTGAGACGCTGCTGCGGACCAGGCTCAACGCCGACATCCGCTCGACCGACCCCGGCACCAATCGCGATGCCAACACCGACGGCGTGATCGCCCACGTCGTCGAAGGCCTCGTCGCCTTCCGTGACGATACGTCGGTCGGGCCGATGCTGGCCGACAGTTGGACAGTCTCGGACGATGGAAAGACCTATACGTTCAAGCTGCGTCAGGGCGTGAAATTCCACAACGGCGCGGTGATGTCGGCGAGCGACGTTGTCTGGTCGCTGGAGCGCTGGCTCGATCCCGCGACACAATGGCGCTGCCTGTCGGAGTTCGGCCCCAACGGCATCGCCCGGATCGAGAAGATCCTGGCGGTGGATGAGCAGACGGTCACGGTGACGCTCGATCAGCCGACCGCGCTGTTCCTGCCGACGCTCGCGCGGCCCGACTGCGGCCAGACGGCGATCCTTCACCGTGACTCTGTCGGTGCGGACGGCAGATGGATCGCGCCGATCGGCACCGGTCCGTTCAAGCTCGGCGAATGGAAGCGCGGCCAGTATGTCGATGTCATCAGGTTCGACGGCTACGTGTCGCGTAGCGATCCGCGCACCGGCCTGACCGGCGCCAAGACGGCCGCGGTCGACCGTGTGCGCTTCAACGTCATTCCGGACAGCGCGGCGGCCAAGGCCGGTCTGCTCAGCGGCGCGCTTGACGTCATCATGAGCCTGTCCATCCCGGACCTGGATGACCTCAAGACTCGCCCCGAGGTGCAGCTCAGCATCACGCCGTCGCTGAGCATGACCGGGCTCCTGTTTCAGACCCGCGATCCCGTCCTCCAGGACGCGCGCATCCGCCGCGCGATCGCCCTCTCGCTGGACGCGCCACAGATCGTCGACGTCGTGATGGAGGGGACTGCTCGCGCCAACAATTCGGCGCTGCCGATCGGGAGCCCCTTCCACGGCAGCGTGCAGGGGCAGGGCTATCAGCAGGATCTCGCCGAGGCCAAGAAGCTGCTCAAGGCTGCCAATTATCGCGGTCAGCCGATCAAGCTGATCACCAACAAGCGCTACAGCTTCGTGTTCGACGCGGCCGTGCTGGCGCAGGAAATGGCGCGCGCCGCCGGGATCAGCATCGAGCTCGAGGTGCTGGACTGGGCGGCGCAGCTCGACCGCTACAATCGCGGCGACTATCAGGCGATGGCCTTCATCTATTCCGCCCGGCTCGATCCGTCCCTGAGCTTCGAGATGCTGATGGGGCCGAAGGCGACCCAGCCGCGCAAGGTCTGGGACAATCCGGAGGCGCAGGAGATGCTGCGCCAGTCGATGCTGACGACCGATGCCGCCAAGCGCCAGGCGCTGTTCGACGAGATGCACCGGCGCTTCATCGCCGACGTGCCGATGATCGTGCTGTTCAACGGGTCCGAGCTCACGGCGCTGCGCAAGGCGGTGAAGGGCTACTCTGGCTGGCTCTATCCCCAGGCGCGGTTCTGGGGCGTGAGCCTGCAGCCTTAAGGCCGGAGCGTCATCATGACCGGTTACCTGCTGCGCCGCCTGGTCTCGACGATCCCGACGCTGCTGATCGTCGCCGGCGCGGTATTCCTGCTGGTCCGCCTGATCCCCGGCGACCCCGTTCAGGTGATGCTCGGCGATGCCGCCGATCCTGCGCAGGCCGCGGCGCTGAAGCAGCAGCTCGGCCTCGACCGACCGATCCCCATCCAGTTCCTCTATTGGCTCGAGCGGCTCGCGGTCGGCGATCTCGGCCATTCCATCGCCAACGGCCTGCCGGTGCTGCCGCTGATCCTGGAGCGCTTTCAGGTGAGCGCTGTGATCGTGCTGATCGCGGTCGCCATTGCTGCCTGCATTGCGGTGCCGGCCGGCCTCGTTGCCGCGTGGCGGCAGAACAGCGCGGTCGATCTCGTGATCGTCGGCAGCGCGACGCTGCTGCTCTCGATCCCGAGCTTCTGGCTCGGCCTGCTCCTGCTGCTGCTGTTCGGCCTCAAGCTGAAATGGCTTCCGGTGGTCGGCTATGTCCCGTTCTCGGAGAGCTTTGTCGGCGCGGCCCTGTTCATGGTGCTGCCGGTCGTGACGCTGGCGATGATCGAGGTCGGCGTGCTCACGCGCATGGCGCGCGCCGCTGCGATCGACGTGTTGCGGCTCGAATACGTCACCCATGCCCGCGCCAAGGGCGTGCCGGAATGGCGGGTGCTGGCGCGGCATGTGCTGCCGAATGCGTTCGCGCCGACCTGGACGCTGATCGGCCTCGTGCTCGGGCATCTGCTGGGCGGCATCGCGGTCATCGAGACCGTGTTCACCTTGCCCGGACTCGGGCGGCTGCTGGTGGATTCGATCTTCGCGCGCGACTATCCGGTGGTGCAGGGCTGTCTGCTGTTCACGGCCCTGATCTATGTCGTCGTCAATCTGATCGTCGATCTCTGCTACCCATTGTTCGATCCCCGGGTGGCCGTCGCATGAGGATCAAAGCCAACACGGCGATCGGCGGCGTGCTCGTCGCACTGCTGGGCGGCTCGGCGCTGGCCGCTGTCGTCTGGACGCCCTTCGATCCGCTGCGCGTCAATCTGCGCGCCCGGCTGCGGCCGCCGTCGGCGCAGCACTGGCTCGGCACCGATGAGTTCGGCCGAGACGTGCTGAGCCGCATCATGGCCGGGGCTTCGACCAGCGTGCTCGTGGCCGTCGCCACGGTGTTGATCGCGGTCACGGTGGGCGTGCTGGTCGGGAGCGTCAGCGGGTATTGGCGGGGCTGGACCGATCGGCTGATCATGGCGGTCAATGATGCGCTGCTGGCGTTCCCCGGCATCCTCCTGGCGCTCGGTGTGATGATGGTGATCGGTGCGAACAGTTTCGGCCTCGTGCTCGCGCTGGCGCTCGCCTACATGCCTTCGGTGGTGCGCGTCGTGCGCGGCACCGTGCTGTCGCTGCGCGAGAAGGAGTATATCGAGGCCTCGCGCGTGCTCGGCAATTCCGAGCTCTACTCGCTGTTGCGGCACGTGCTGCCCAACGCCGTCGCGCCCGTGGCCGTGCTCGCCACCAGCATGTTCGGCTGGGTGCTTCTGGCGGAGAGCGCGTTGAGCTTTCTCGGTCTCGGGGTGCCGCCGCCGGCACCGACCTGGGGCAACATGCTGGCGGCGAGCCGGCCCTATATGGAGAACGCCGCCTGGCTGAGCATCTCGCCGGGCCTGTGCATCGCGCTGACCCTACTCGGCATCAACCTGCTCGGCGATTCCTTGCGTGACCGCCTCGACCCGCGGATGGCGCAGCGATGACGGCGCCGTTGTTGCAGATCGAGGGGCTGGGCATCGCGAGCGCAGCCGGCACGCCGATCGTCGATGGCATCTCGTTGGAGATCGGACGCGGCGAGTTCTTGGCCGTGGTCGGCGAGTCCGGCAGCGGCAAGACAGCGGCGGCGCGCGCCGTGCTGGGACTGCTGCCCGCGGGGCTGGTGCGCAGCCAAGGACGCATCCTGCTGGATGGCGAGGATTTGACGAGGCTGTCGCAGCGGCAGCTGCGCGCGCTGCGTGGCCCCGCGATTGGTATGGTGTTCCAGGAGCCGATGGTGTCGCTCAATCCGGCGCTCACGATCGGCGCCCAGATGATGGAGGGGTTGCTGCTGCACGAGCGCCTCGCACGGAAGGAGGCGCGCCGGCGCTGCCTGGACATGCTGGCGCGGGTGCAGATCCGCGATCCCCTCCGGACCTTCAGCGCCTATCCGCACGAATTCTCCGGCGGCATGCGCCAGCGCATCATGCTGGCCTCGGTCATGCTGCTGCGGCCGAAATTGTTGATCGCGGACGAGCCGACGACCGCGCTCGATACGCTGACCCAGCGCGAGGTGCTGGACCTGATGGTGGCGCTGGCGCGCGATCATGGCACAGCGGTGATGCTGATCACCCATAATCTCGGTCTGGTGGCGCGTTATGCGCAGCGCGCCGTCGTGATGTGCCGCGGCCGGATGGTCGAAACAGGTACGGCGCAGCAGATCCTGACGGCGCCGCGCGCAAGCTATACGCGCGAGCTGGTCGAGGCGTTGCCGCGCCGTGCGGCGGCGCGCCGCGCCGCGGCGGCAGACGACCTAATAATGGCGGTCCGCGGCTTGAAGGTGACGTTCCCCGGCCGTCAGCGGCTGTTCCGGCGCGATGCCGGATTGATGGCCGTCAACGGCGTTGATCTCTCGATACGCGCCGGCGAAACCGTCGCGGTGGTCGGCGGCAGCGGCTCGGGCAAGACCACGCTGGGCCGCGCGATGCTGCGGCTGTTGCCGCTCGCGGGCGGCGAGGTTCACTTTCTCGGCCGCGACGTGACTTCGGCGATCGATGCTGATTTCCGCCTCGCCGCGCAGCTAGTGTTCCAGGATCCGTACTCCTCGCTCGACCCGCGCATGCGCATCGGCGACATCGTGGCCGAGCCGCTCCGTCATACGTCGCTCACGACAGCGGAACGTGCGGGCCGGGTGACGACGATGCTGGAGGAGGTGGGGCTCTCCGGCCTTGCGCAGCGCTGGCCGCACGAATTGTCCGGCGGGCAGCGCCAGCGGGTGGCGATCGCGCGGGCAATCATCCGCCGCCCCGCCTTCGTCGTGGCCGACGAGCCGGTATCGGCCCTGGACATGACGATCCAGGCGCAGGTCTTGAAGCTGTTCGAGAGGCTGCAGGCGCAATACGGCTTTGCCTGCCTGTTCATCAGCCACGATCTCGCCGCGGTCGAACAGGTCGCCGACCGCGTCGTCGTGATGCAGGCCGGGCAGATCGTGGAGCAGGGTAGCCGGGACGACGTATTCGACCGGCCGCAGCACGACTACACCAAGGCGCTGCTTGCGGCGGCACCGATCGTGGCGTTTTCCGATCGCGAGCCGGCGCCCGCCTGAGGCCGGCGGCCGGCCTGCAATTGGGATCAGCTCGCCTTGCGCAGCCTGGCTTCGGCGGCCGGGCCAGAGCGCAGATTCCGGAAGAATTTCTCCACCTCATGCGCCAGCGTCTGCGCCGTCGAGTTGAGGTCGCCGGAGGCCGACAGGACGGAGGCCGCAGCGGTCGAGGTCTCGCCGATGGCGTCGCGCAGCGAGCCGATGTTCTGGACCAGCGTCTGATTGCCATGCGCCGTCGACTGCGCGTTGGCGGAGATCTCGCGGGTGGCCTGATCCTGCTGCTGGATGGCATTGGAAATATTCGTCGTGATCTCGTTGATGCCGCGCACCGCCTGGCCGATCTCACGAACCGCGTCGACCGCGGTCTTGGTCGACGCCTGGATCAGGCCGACATTCTCGCTGATCTCCTCGGTCGCCTTCGCCGTCTGGCCGGCGAGCGCCTTGACCTCATGGGCGACGACGGCGAAGCCGCGGCCGGCCTCGCCGGCGCGCGCGGCCTCGATGGTGGCGTTGAGAGCGAGCAGGTTGGTCTGCTCCGCAATGGTCTGGATCAGGGTCAGGACGCCGTCGATGCGCTGGGTGGCGGCGGCGAGGCCCTCGATCTCGGTGATCGACTTCACGGTGCGCTGGCCGGTCTGCTCGACCGCGCCGGCGGACTGACGGATCTGGCGGCCGATCTCCTCGACCGAAGCGGACAGCTCCTCGGCGGCGCTGGCGACGGCGGAGACGTTGGTCGAGGCCTGCGACGTGGCGCCGGCTGCGGTGACCGCGCGCTCGTTGGCATCCGCCGTCAGCCGCGTGATGGTCTCGGCGGTGTTGCGCATGGCGGCCGCGTTCTCGGTGACGGTGCGCATCACCCCGCCGATGGCGGTGCGGAATTCCTCGACTGCGGCCTCGATGTGGCGCGCGCGCGCTTCGCGGATCTCCGAGTCCTGCGAGACCTGGACGTTGAGATCGCGGTTGTGCGCCATGGCCTGCTGGAACACGCCAATGGCCCGGGCGAGCTCGCCGACCTCGTCGGCCCGGCCGGCATGCGGCACCTCGACATTCTCTGCGCCGGTCGCGACCTGGCGGATGGTTTCGGTGATCTGCGACAGCGGGCGGGCGATCGAGCGGGCGATGATCACGACGCCGGCGACGACCAGCAGCAGCATCACGCCGCCGAGCGCGGTGAGCACCAGCGAGAGCTTGCGGTTGATCTCGGTGTCCTCGCCGATCCTGCGACCGCGCTCCAGATAGACCTTGGAGAGCTCGTCGAGATCCTTATTCAAAGCGGAGCGGACCGAGCGATTGGCGTCGTTGTCGCCCCATTCGCGGCCCGCCGCCGGGCTGATCTCATTGGCGCGACGCACCAGCTCCTTGCGGAAGTCGACGAACTGCTCGATCCGCTTCTTGAAGGTCGCGAACTGCTGCGCATCGTCGGCCTGAACGATGGCCTGCCATTTGTCGACGATCTTCAGGATCTCGGCATTGAACTTGAGCAGCCCGTCGCCATAGCGCTTCACGACCGCGGGATCTGTGGACATGTAGACGCCGCGCGACTCCATGACGACCGCGTAGACCAGCCCATTGACCGACTGCACGTTGAGCGCCGCGAGATTCGCCGTCTCGATCGCCTTGGTGAGCTCGGCCGCGCGCCGCGAATTGTAATCGGACAGCCAGGTGATCGCGGCGGTCAGCAACGCAAACAGCGCGAAGATGGCGTACAGCTTGATTGCGATGGAGTGGCGTGTGGCCGTCGTCGTTGACGTCGAACGTGAGGTCATGCGGTGGAATACCAGCGGATGTGAGACTGCGACGCAGGGAAGGTTGTTCATTAATAGTTATGCAAAAGCTTCATGGAGAAAGCGTTAAGTGGACATTGTCAGTCCGATGCAACCCTTGCGTACTTCGCGTTTCTTTTCAATCAATTAGCCCGAGGCCTGCGGGCGTCGGAGCTGCGCCGCATCCGCTTGACTACGGAGGCCGAGAGCGGCCGGCGGCTACCGCCGCCGAGCACAATGCAGGGCGACGAGTTGCCGACCCGCTTCGTCGGATGTGTCCGTAGAGAGCGCCGCACTCTTGCGCGTCGAGCCGGAAGGTCGATGCAGAACGGGTTGCCTGGAACCCTTCGAAGCCGCCGCAGCGTCTCAACTTTTCCGGAAGTGGTGGCGAACGGCAGGGTCTCGCCGTAAGGTACCCGGATAGCAGGTTGTTGCGAGGACGATCGATGAGATTCGAAGGCATCGAAACGGTACGCCGCATTCTCTGTGTGTTCCCACGCTACACGTCCTCGTTCGGAACCTTCGAGTACGCCTATCCGCTCACGGACGGCATCCAGGCGTTCATGCCGCCGCAGGGCCTGCTGCTGATCGCGGCCTATCTGCCGAGCTCCTGGCAGGTGCGCTTCATCGACGAGAACATCCGTCCCGCGCGCGATGAGGATTTCGCCTGGGCGGAGGCGGTGTTCGTCAGCGGCATGCACATCCAGCGCCAGCAGATGAACGACATCTGCCGGCGCGCGCATGCGTTCGACCTGCCGGTCGCGCTCGGCGGCCCCTCTGTGAGCGCGTGCCCGGACTATTATCCGGACTTCGACTATCTCCATGTCGGCGAGCTCGGCGATGCCACCGACGCGCTGATCGAGCGCCTCGCGCACGATGTTTCGCGCCCCGCAAGCCAGGTCGTGCTCCGGACAGGCGAGCGCGTGGCGATGACCGAGTTCCCGGTGCCCGCCTACGAGCTGGCGGAGGTCAGCAAGTATTTCCTTGGCAGCATCCAATATTCCAGCGGCTGCCCGTATCAGTGTGAGTTCTGCGACATTCCCGGTCTGTACGGCCGCAACCCGCGCATCAAGACGCCGCAGCAGATCATCGCCGAGCTCGACAAGCTCCGGGAATGCGGTGTCACCGGCTCGGTATATTTCGTCGACGACAATTTCATCGGCAACCGCAAGGCCGCGATGGACCTGCTGCCGCATCTGATCGAATGGCAGAAGCGGACGGGCTATGTGATGCGGCTCGCCTGCGAGGCGACGCTCAACATCGCCAAACGCCCCGAGATCCTGGAGAAGATGCGCGAGGCGTATTTCATCACCATCTTCTGCGGCATCGAGACGCCGGACCCGGACGCGCTTACGGCGATGCAGAAGGACCACAACATGATGGTGCCGATCCTGGAGGGGATCAGGACCATCAACAGTTATGGCATGGAGGTCGTCTCCGGCATCATCATGGGGCTCGACACCGACACGCCGCAGACCGCGGACGCGCTGTTGCAGTTCGTCGAGGAGAGCCGGATCCCGCTGCTCACGATCAATCTGCTGCAGGCGCTGCCCAAGACGCCGCTGTGGGACCGGCTCGAGCGCGAGGGCAGGCTGTTGCAGGACGACAGCCGCGACTCCAATATCAAGTTCCTGATGCCCTATGACGAGGTGGTCTCGGGCTGGCGACGCTGCATGGACGAGGCCTACGAGCCGGAGCGACTCTACGCCCGCTACCAGCATCAATGCGATCACACCTATTCCAATCGCATCAAGGTGCCGGTCAGCGACGAGATGAAGACCTGGCCGAACATCCGCCGCGGCCTCGTCATGATGGGCAAGATTTTCTGGAAGGTCGGCGTGCTCGGCGACTACAAGCGGCCGTTCTGGCGGTTCGCCTGGACCCAGCTGAGGCGCGGCGAGATCGAGAACTTCATCGCGGTCGCGATGATCGCCCATCACCTGATCATGTTCGCGCGCGCCGCCTCGCGCGGCCACCAGAATGCGTCGAACTACTCGATCCGGCTGCGCGAGGCGGCTGTTCCGGCGGCGTGATGCTCACCGGTTTCGCGCTTGAGCGGGTGGTTGGCGCATGAGCTGCCCTGCCGGACGAATCGGGTTTCGGCAGAGCCGGCAGGCGGTGAGCCGCGAGGTCTTTTCAACCACGGCAGAATCGTGGCGTCATGAGCTACACGACCCTCTCGCCGTCTTGTGTGGCGCGCATGGTTGCGGGCGGGGTATGAACCCTGCTAGACCCGCGTGCGACGAATTTCTGCGTATTTTCAAGGATTAGCTTCGGCTGTGGGCCACAATGCGGTCATGTCAGCTTCGCTGAGTGGCCTTATTTCTGCCCTATGCGCTCAGGCCTCCCCGAATGGGGCCGCGCCGTAACCACTGGACCCCCCTATGCTGGATGTCAGGCACGACAACGAAGTCCATGTCGAGAAAGTCGAGCAGCGACCGGCCGACAGCATTGCCTTCGGGCTGGAGCGCCTCGGGCTGCTCGCCGTCAAGGTGCCGGTGCTGTCCTGCATCGTCCTGCTGCTTCTGATTGTCGCGGCCGTGTTCGGCATCAAGCGCATCCAGATCGACGATTCGCTGAGCCAGCTGTTCCGCTCCGACAGCAAGGAATTTCATCAGTACGAGGAGGTCACCAAGAAGTTCCCGGCCGAGGAATTCGACGTTCTCGTCGTCGTCGAGGGCAAGACGCTGCTTGCCCGCCAGAACCTGGAGAAGCTGCGCGACTTCGTCACCGATCTGCAACTGGTCGAGGGCACGCGCGGCCTGGTGTCGCTGTTCTCGGCCCGCCAGGCGCCGGCGCCCGGCAAGCTGCCGGCGGCGCTGTTTCCCTCCGACCTTCCGGAGGGCGAGGCCTATGACAAGTTCATCGACACTGTGAAGTCCAACGAGATCATCCGCGGCAAGCTGCTGTCGGAGGACGGCACGCTGGCGCTGGTCGTGCTGTCGCTCGAGCCGAAGGTGGTCGCCTCCAACGATCTGGGCAAGGTCGTCGGCGATATCCGCAAGCTGATGACGGACGACCTCGCCGATACCGGCCTGAACGTGCAGCTGTCCGGCGTCCCGGTGATGCAGCTTGAGATCCGCAACGCGGTCGAGCGCGACGGCCTGACCTACAATGTGCTCGGCATTCTCGCCGGCTGCATCATCGCCATCATCTTCTTCCGCAAGATCTCCTTCATGATCGTGGCGGCGTTCCCGCCGCTGATCGCCATCATGCTCGCGCTCGGCGCGCTCGGCTGGGCGAATTTCAACCTCAACATGTTCCTGAATGTGATGACGCCGCTCATCATGGTCATCAGCTTCTCCGACTCGATGCAGCTGACCTTCGCCGCGCGCGATCGCCTGATCGCGGGCCAGGACAAGGTGACGGCGTTCAAGAATGCGGTGCTGGTTGTCGGTCCCGCCTGCGTGCTGACGCACGCCACCGCCGGCATTTCCTTCATTGCCCTGCAATTCTCCGACAGCGACCTGATCCGCAAGTTCGGCGAGGCGGGGCTCGCCGCCACCGTCATCGCGCTGCTCGCGGTGTTGTCGCTCGTGCCGGTGTTCGGCGTGCTGCTGGTGCGCAACGAGAAGACGTTCGCGGTCAAGTTCCAGGGCGCCGATGCCGGCGTGCAGGCGCTGCGCAATTTCTGCTACTGGATCGCGGTGCGGATGGTCGGCCGCCCCGGCCTTTTCAGCCTGATCGCGGTCGTGTTCGTCGGCTCGCTGGCGGTGGTCTATGCGAGCCTGGAGCCGCGCTACCGCCTGGCCGACCAGGTGCCCGACAAGCGCCAGGCGGTCGCTGCGAGCAACCGTCTCGACGCCAAGCTGACCGGCGCCAACCCGGTCAACGTGCTCATCCAGTTTCCGAAGGGCGCATCGCTGTATGCGCCGGAGACGCTGCAGACGATCGCCGACGTCCACGCCACGGTCGAGAAGACCGCGGGCGTCGGCAACGTCTGGTCGGTCGAGACGCTCAGGCGGTGGCTGGCCGAGAAGGCGCAATCGTCGGATACCGCGACCTTGCAGGAATACGTCAACCTGATCCCCGAGCATCTGGTACGCCGCTTTATCGACAAGGAGCAGGACGCCGTGGTCGTCGCCGGCCGCGTGCCCGACCTCGACTCCAGCCAGCTGCTGCCGGTGGTCGACAAGCTCGACCACGAGCTTGACGCCGTCAGGAAGAAGCATCCCGGCTACGAGGTTGCCGTGACCGGCCTCGCGGCCATCGCCGCGCGCAATTCCGCCAGCATGATCGAAAAGCTCAATCACGGGCTGACGATCGAGTTCGCGCTGGTGGCGATGTTCATCGGGTTGGCTTTCCGCTCCTGGGTGGTGATGCTGGCCTGCATCCTGCCCGGCATCTTCCCGGTCGTGATGTCCGGCACCGTGCTGTGGGCGATGGGGGAGGGGCTGCAATTCGCCAGCGTCGTCGCGCTGACGGTCTCGTTCGGGCTGGGCCTGTCCGCCACTATCCACTTCCTCAACCGCTTGCGCATGGAGAGTGCACCCGGCGTGAGTGCTGCCATTGCGGTCGAACGCGCCACCGTGCTGGTCGGCCCGGCGCTGATCCTCACCACGGTGGTGCTGGCCTGCGGCCTCGTCGTCACCGTGTTCTCCGACCTGCCGTCGCTGCGGCTGTTCGGCTGGCTCAGCGCCTTCTCGATGGTGGCTGCGCTGTTCGCCGACCTCTTCATCCTGCGGCCGACCGCGATGTTCCTGATCAACCTGTCGCAGAAGTTGAAGCGCAAGCAGGTATGAGCGCACGCGGTCGAAGCCAAAGCGCGCGCCACCGTCATCTTCTGCGAAGGCGCGAGGTATCCATGCCACACGAAGCTGTCATCGCCCGGCTTGACCGGGCGATCCAGTATTCCAGAGGCGGTCGTGATTGAAGCGATAGGCTGCGGCGTACTGGATCGCCCGGTCGAGCCGGGCGATGACAGTGGGGCTTAAACTCCGCGCCGGATTCGATGCTTCGGTCTCAAAACAAAACGGCCCTGACATCGTCAGGGCCGTTTGCATGTTCAGGCTGAGCAATCAGCTCAGGTCTTCGACATCGTGATGTTGACGCCGCGGATCTCGCCCTTGGAGGAGATCTGCACGACCTGCTTGTTGCCGCTGGTCCGCAGGGAGATGCTCGCGGCGAAGCCGGCGGCCTGGACGAACACGTCGATCTGGCCGTTGCCGGCGGTGCCTTGCAGATCGCCGTTCACGTTCCGGCTGGCTTCGCTCCAATTGCCGGTGATACGATCACCCTGGCTGGTGACGTCGCTCGAGAGGTCGAATTTGTAGCTGTCGCTGGCGCATTGCAGGGTCTGCTTGAGGTTGGCGCCGGCGACCCGATAGCTGGCCTTGCAGCGGATGCGCTCGGTGGTGCCATCGGACAGCGCGACCGTGCCGTTGCCGGACCAGGAGCCGTCGAAACCGGCGAACGGGCCCGACTGCGCATGGACTGCCGACGCGGTCAGGATCAGTGCTGCACCGAGGCCGGCGGCCTTGACGACGCGCCCGGAGAGAGATGAGCCGAACAGTTTCATATCGAGTTTCCCATCCAAAAATGACACCGTTGTGCCGGCGTGTGTCGCCGCTTCGAACACTTTGGTGTTCTCGCCGAAGGTTAGGTTCAAATGACGGTCCAGTCGGGCGCTGCGACCGGATGTCATGATTCGTGTCGGCATTCTCATCGGCACCGTGCGACGGAGCGGCGCCGAACGGCCTTCTTTCGCAAGACTGCCGGCAACGCTGCAGCCCCGACGGTGCCGCATCTAACGGTCCGCGCGGCATGCTTGCAACAGCCAAATGCGAAAAACGACCTTTGAGAATAACGCCCTAGTATCAAAGTCTTGTTTGTGCCAAAGCTGTGGAGGTTCGAGCATGATCGCTCGGCATCATAGGGCGCGAATTTGGCCGCATTTGGCAGCGTAGCTCCGGCGCTGGGGGGCTTGCGGTCCTTGCCAAACCAAACAGGTGTTTCCCGGTCCGCATCGGCGATCCCGGGAGGTGGCCTCTGCTGTCAAAATGAAGGAACACGATGCGTAAGATTTGTCTGGCACTTTCTCTGCTGTCGCTCACCGTCTCTACAGCCGTCTTCGCGCAGGGCGGCCGTGGCACCGCCGAGGAGCAGGCGGCCTGCACCCGCGATGTTCAGAAGTTCTGCCGCTCGGTGATCGATCAGGGCGACTTCACCATCCTGGCGTGCCTCAAGGAGAACCGCCCGAAGATCAGCCCGGACTGCGACAAGGTGCTGAAGACGCACAACCAGTAAGCGGTTGCCGTTCGGAACGGTTGTTTCCGGACGCAGCTGCCGGACACTCATGGTTAACGGCCGTCGGGCGCCTTTTGCGGGGTATCCGGCGGCTCGTCCGCATGGGTTGCCCAGCATTGATTGCATTGGTTTTGACCAGATCTTCGCCTATATGAGGGCCAACAATCCGTTCGCATGAGCGAAGCGGCGGGCATTGTTTCTGGTAGCGCCCTTTCAACCTGACAGCTGTTTCGTCCATGACCACCGCGAGCGATTTGCGATCCGGCAAGACACACCGGGACGAGAACTTTCCGGTCGCGTCGTGGATCATCCGTCCCGAGCACCGGGCACTGATTCTCGCTTTCTACAATTTTGTGCGGACCGCCGACGACATCGCAGACCACCCGAGCCTGCCGGGCGAGGAGAAGCTGCGGCTGCTCGATCTGCTCGAGGCCGAGCTGACCGGAACGGGCGAGACCCAGGACGTCGCGGTCAGCTTGCGCCGGGCGCTGGCGGAGCGGGGCATGCCGCCGCGCCACGCGCTCGATCTGCTGGTCGCGTTCCGCATGGACGTGACCAAGCTGCGCTACGAGAATTGGGACGAGGTCATCCATTATTGTCGCTATTCGGCAATGCCGGTCGGCCGCTTTATGCTCGACGTGCATGGCGAGTCCACAGCGACCTGGCCGGCCTCGGACGCGATCTGCGCCGGCCTGCAGATCAACAACCACCTGCAGGACTGCGGCAAGGACTACAAGGCGCTCAATCGGGTCTATCTGCCGCGCGATGCGCTGGCCGAGGCCGGCGCCGCCGTCGAGATGCTTGGCGAGGCCAAGTCGTCGCCGCAGCTCCTGAGCTGTCTGCAGAAGCTCGCCGTGCGCAACGCGGCGCTGCTGGAGGAGGGCAGGGACCTCAACAGTGGCGTCAAGGATTTCCGCTTCGGATTGGAGATCGCCGTGATCCAGGCTTTCGCCGACCGCATCGTGGCGCTGCTTCAGGTGCGCGATCCGCTGAGCGAGCGCGTGCATCTGACACCGGCCGGCATGCTCGGCCTGACCTTCACGTCTGTGATGGGCGAGATCGCCCGCCGCGTTGCCGGCCGCCATCCCCAGACCAAATCGGCGGGCGCATGACCCTCGAAGCCACCGCAGACAATATCGATCACGGCACGGCGGCCTCCGGCAGCTCGTTCTATGCCGCCATGCGCATTCTGCCGCGCGCCCAGCGCGACGCGATGTTCCAGGTCTACAGCTTCTGCCGCGAGGTCGACGACATCGCCGATTCCGATGGCCCGCGGCCCGAGCGGCTGGCGGCCCTGCAGAAATGGCGCGACGACATCGACGCGCTGTACCAGGGCAATCCGCCGCCGCGGCTGCGCGACTACGTCGCCTCGGTGAAGACCTTCGGCCTGAAGCGCGAGGACTTCCTCGCCATCATCGACGGTATGGAGATGGACGTGCCGCAAGAGATCCGCGCGCCGGATCTCGCCACGCTCGACCTCTATTGCGATCGCGTCGCCAGCGCCGTCGGCCGGCTCTCGGTGCGCATCTTCGGCATGCCCGAGGAGGACGGCATCCTGCTCGCGCATCATCTCGGCCGCGCGCTGCAGCTCACCAACATCCTGCGCGACATCGACGAGGACGCGGCAATCGGCCGGCTCTATCTGCCGCGCGAGGCGCTGCTGTTCGCCGGCATCACCGGCGACGATCCCGCCAAGGTGACGCAAGAGCGCGCGCTGCCCAAGGTCTGCAACTCGGTCGCCGTCCGCGCCAAGACGCATTTCGAGAAGGCCGACGAGATCATGCGGCGCAACCGCCGCCGCGCCGTGCGCGCGCCGCGGATCATGTCGAAATACTACCGCGCCGTGTTCGATCTGCTGATGGCCCGTGGCTTCGCGCTGCCGCGCGAGCCCGTGCGCGTGAGCAAGCTCACGAAGATCAGCATCATCCTCCGTTACGCTCTGATCTGATGACCAAGACCGCTCACATCATCGGCGCCGGGATCTCCGGCTTCTCCGCCGGCGTGCGCCTCGCCAAGGCGGGCTACACCGTGCACGTCCACGAGGCCACGCAGCAGCTCGGCGGCCGCTGCCGCTCCTATTATGACGCCGCGACCGATCTCGTGATCGACAACGGCAACCATCTCCTGCTGTCGGCCAACCACCATGTGCTCGATTATGCCCGTGCGATCGGCTCGGAGGCAGGACTGGTCGGGCCGAAGGAGGCGCAGTTCGCCTTCGTCGACATCAAGACCGGGCAGCGCTGGCTGCTCGATCTCGGCAGCGGCCGGCTGCCGCTCTGGGTGTTCGACGAGGGGCGCCGCGTGCCAGACACGTCGCTGGGCGATTACCTCGCGCTGTCGCCGCTGATCTGGGCCGGCACGTCGAAGACGATCGGCGACACCATTCCCTGCAAGGGGACGCTGTATGACCGGCTGGTTCAGCCGCTACTGCTGGCGGCGCTGAATTGCGACCCGCCGGAAGGCTCGGCGGGGCTCGCCGGCGCCATCGTTCGCGAGACTCTGCTGGCCGGCGGCCAGGCCTGCCGTCCGCTGATTGCCCGCGACGGCCTCTCCGGCGTTCTGATCGATCCGGCCGTGAAATTTCTGGAAGGCAATGGCGGCAGCGTGCGGATCGGCCGCGAGCTGCGCGGGCTGGAAAGCGCCGCCGGTCGCGTCACCGGCCTGAAGTTCGGCGACGAGACGGTCGCGCTCGGCGCCTCCGATGTCGTCGTGCTCGCGGTGCCGCCGCGGCCGGCGATGGCGCTATTGCCGGGACTGACCGGGCCGACGAAGTATCGCGCCATCGTCAATGCTCATTTCCGCATCACGCCGCCGAAGGATGCGCCGGCTTTGCTCGGCGTCGTCGGTGGCCTGATCGAGTGGCTGTTCGCCTTCCCGCAACGTCTGTCGGTCACGATCAGCAATGGCGACAGGCTGGTCGACATGCCGCGTGAGGAACTCGCGAGCGCGATCTGGGCCGACGTCTGCAAGGCCGCTGGCATCTCGGCCGAGCTGCCACCCTGGCAGATCGTGCGCGAGCGCCGCGCCACCTTCGAGGCGACGCCGGAGCAGAACGCGCTGCGTCCGGGCGTGAGGACCGCGTTCGGCAATTTGGCGCTCGCCGGGGACTGGACCGATACCGGCCTGCCGGCGACGATCGAGGGATCGGTGCGCTCCGGCGATCGGGCGGCCGATCTGCTGCTCGGGCAGGGCTGACGGCGCAGGCTTCTCGTTTGCGCGTCGTCGATCCCTCTTCAAGCTTCGCGTATGCCGACCAGGGCGCCCCATCAAAGGTGTCGTCCCGGCCTCCGAGCCGGGACCCATACCCCGTGACGCCTTTTGTCGAACCCGCTCGACCCGCACCGTCTTCTTACCAACCGCCGCGGCGTATGGGTCCCGGCTCGGAGGCCGGGACGACACCGAGTATTCTCGCGAGAGATTTTGGCCTCGGTCGAATCTCGCCTCGTAGACACTGCGGGTCCCGACGCGTGTCTCACATCTTCGTGGCTCGGTTCTTGCTTAGAGTTCCCTAGCCGGTGAAGCTTTGGCGACCTGTTCCCGATTGGAACAATCGCCAGCGGGACCAAATGGCAACACCGGGCAAAAAACGCTTCGGCTGCGGGTGCAGTGCGGCGCAAACGGGGTTTCCTCGCGGATTTTTTCTGCGTAATCCTCGGTTTGTTAAGGTCTTTCCGCTCTGGCGCCGCCGCGGTTGAGACTTTGAAACGAGAGACGGAGACGTCGGATTTCGCGGCGTCCGAGAAGGTGTCAGGGGTCGGATTGTGAAGTTGGGGATGGGGGACGATACGTCCACGGATCGCCCGATTGATCCGCGGCCAATCTTGGTCGTGACGGGACTTGTGCAGGAGGCTCGCATCGCCGCTGGCCCGGGCATGATGGTCATCTGCAGCTCGAGCGATCCCAGGCAATTGCGCTCGCTGCTCACCGTGTTCGATCCGACCTCGATTCGTGGCGTCGTCAGCTTCGGCGTCGCCGGTGGCCTCGATCCCAGCCTGAAGGCCGGCGACATCGTCGTCGCCACCGAGGTCACTGCCGGCGACGCGCGCTGGCTGTCCGGCCTTTCTCTCCGCGAAGAACACATCGCCCGCGCGGCGCTGAAGAAGCGCCGCGTCGTCCGCGGCGTGCTCGCCGGTGCCGAGGAGGTGGTGGTGGCGCAGGCCCGCAAGGCGGCGTTGCGCATGAAGACCGGCGCGGCCGCCGTCGACATGGAGAGCCACATCGCCGCCGCCTATGCCGCTGAATACAACCTGCCGTTTGCCGCGCTGCGCGTCATCTCCGATCCCGCGCATCGCACTTTGCCGTCGCTCGCCAAGGACGCGATCAAGCCGAACGGCGATATCGACCTGCCGATGATCCTGCGCGGCATCGCTCGCAATCCGACCGTGCTGAGCGGCCTGGTGTCCACCGGAATCGAGTTCAACCGCGCCCTTCGCTCGCTGCGCGGCGCCCGCGACCTTCTGCTGAGCGGCCTGCTCGCGGCCGAGCACTTCCTCGAGACCGAGACGCTGGCCGCCGCCGAGGCGTGAGGCCGCGACTCGCGGGCGATCGCCTGGTTAGTTGGAGCGGAGGTCCTCCGCTTATTCAGCTTGATCCGTCACAGCGGCACAGCGAAGCAATCCAGGGTGGTGTGCGGGACTCTGGATTGCTTCGCTGCGCTCGCAATACGCGCGGACTGAGCTTCGCCCAAGATGCAATGTCTGCGCTGCCGGCTGAAGCCCACGCATTCCCGTTCCCTATCGACGCAACGAAAACGGCCGCCCGTTGTCCGGCGGCCGTTTCGGTTTGAGCTGATGTTCTTCGCGGATCAGGCCGCGGTCGAGGCTTTCTGCTGCGCTTCGATGGCCTCGTCCTTGCGGATCTCGGAGAGGCGCTTCTGCACCTCGGAGGAGAACACGTACTGCGCCGGGCGCTGCTTGGAGAGGTCGATCTCCGGCGCCATCGGGCCCTCGGTGCGGATGCCGCGCAGCGACACCGCCATCGCCTTGATTGGGTTGCTCAGCGCCGCGTTGGCCGCGGTGGCCTCGTAGCCGCAATGCGCCATGCAGTCGGCGCACTTCTCGTACTTGCCGGTGCCGTAGGAGTCCCAGTCAGTGGTCTCCATCAGCTCCTTGAAGGTCTTGGTGTAGCCTTCGCCGAGCAGATAGCAGGGCTTCTGCCAGCCGAAGATGTTGCGCGCGGGCATGCCCCAGGGCGTGCACTCGAATTCCTGATTGCCGGCGAGGAAGTCGAGGAACAGGCCGGAATGCATGAAGTTCCACTTCTTGCCCTTGCCGAGCTTGAAGACGTCGCGGAACAGCTGCTTGGTCTTGGTGCGGTTCAGGAAGTGCTCCTGGTCCGGCGCGCGCTCATAGGCATAGCCGGGCGACATGGTGACGCCCACGCCAAGCTCGGTGGTGAAGTCCAGGAACTTCGCGATCTCCTCGGCCGGATGGCCATCGAAGACCGTGGCGTTGACGTTGACGGTGAAGCCGCGCGCCTTGGCGGCCTTGATCGCGGACACCGCGCGGTCGAA
Source organism: Bradyrhizobium sp. ORS 278 (assembly GCF_000026145.1). Lineage (NCBI taxonomy): Bacteria > Pseudomonadati > Pseudomonadota > Alphaproteobacteria > Hyphomicrobiales > Nitrobacteraceae > Bradyrhizobium > Bradyrhizobium sp. ORS 278. The sequence continues at coordinate 2,824,111 of NC_009445.1, forward strand.
CACGCCCTTCTGCGACACGGCCTTGTCGTGATGCTCGCGCAGGCCGTCGAGATGCACCGAGAAGAACAGATACGGCGATGGCTCGAACAGATCGAGCTTCTTCTCCAAGAGCAGCGCGTTAGTGCAGAGCGAGACGAACTTCTTGCGCGCGACGAGGCCGCGCACGATCTCGCCGATCTCCTTGTGGATCAGCGGCTCGCCACCGGGGATCGCCACCATCGGCGCGCCGCACTCGTCGGCGGCGTCCCAGCACTCCTGCGCGCTCATGCGGCGGTTGAGGATCGCGTCGGGATAGTCGATCTTGCCGCAACCGGCGCAGGCCAGATTGCAGCGGAACAGCGGTTCGAGCATCAGCACGAGCGGGTAGCGTTTCCGGCCGAGAAGCTTCTGCTTCATCAGATAGGCCCCGATACGCAGTTCCTTATGGAAGGGGATTGCCATTACGTCTCTTCTTTCTGGACCAAACGAGGACCGATCAGCCCGCGACCAGTTCGGCCGGCAAGCGGAATTCGATGTTTTCTTCCCGCCCCGGGACGACCGAGACCGCAACCGGTCCGATGCGCCGCAAGGCCTGTATCACGTCGTCAACGAGCACTTCGGGAGCCGAGGCGCCGGCGGTGATGCCGACGGCCTTGGCCCCTTTCAGCCAAACCGGATTCAGCTCGCGCCCGTCTGCGATCAGATAGCTCGGGATACCGGCTTCGGTGCCGATCTCGCGCAGTCTGTTCGAGTTGGAGCTGTTGGCGGCGCCCACCACCAGGATGACGTCCACCAGCTTTCCCAGGTCCCTTACCGCAGATTGCCGGTTCTGTGTCGCATAGCAGATATCCCGGATATCGGGACCTTGAAGGTCTGTAAAGCGGGCTTGGAGCGCCGAAATGATGTCCCTGGTATCGTCCACGCTGAGCGTCGTCTGGGTGATATAGGCCATCGGCGTGTCCAATGGCAGGGGCAGGGCGGCCACATCGGCCACGTTCTGCACGAGATGGACCGGGCCGGGAACCTGACCCATGGTTCCCTCGACCTCCGGATGCCCGGCATGGCCGATCAGCACCAGGGTGCGCCCCTTGGCCATGTAGCGCTTGCCCTGGTTGTGGACCTTCGTGACCAGCGGGCAGGTTGCATTGAGCACCGGCAGGCCTCGAGCCGCAGCCTCTTCCTCGACCGAGCGGGCAACGCCGTGGGCGCTGAACACGGTGACGGCGCGCGGCGGCACCTCGGACAGGTCCTCGACGAAGATGGCGCCTTTGGCCTTCAGGCTCTCCACGACGTGCTTGTTGTGAACGATCTCGTGACGCACATAGACCGGCGGGCCGTGCTTCTCCAGCGCGCGCTCAACGATCTCGATCGCACGCACGACGCCAGCACAAAACCCGCGCGGCTGCGCGAGATAGACCTGCAAGGGACTTTGCAAGAGACTCTGCAAGGGACGCCCGTCAGCCACGTTGCCTCACTTTCGACCTGCCACCTCCGTGCGTGCGAATGAGTGCAATATCCACACCAAGCGGATGCCCCAATTTGCCCGCGGATGCGCATGGAAGCGCAGGCTTTGTGTCAAAAATCGAGCGTAGAAGAAAGCCGGATTGCAAGTGGCTCGCATGTGACCCGCGGCACACAGCACCCGGGATGCGGCAGGTATTTTGGTAATTGTTAATTTATCAATATAAATGAATGGCTTAAACTCTCACTCGTTCGTCACTTTACCGCCGAGAACAGCTTCTATATCAGCCGCTCCGACGGTTCCGTGCATCGTTCGTTCTGATCCGCCGTCCATGGACCATCCTCGTCCGCCAAGGGCTGGGCCAAGACCTTGCCAAAGACCGGGCCAGGGCTTGTTCCAAGCCTGGCGCTGGCTTGGGAACTCCGCCACGGAGCGGACGTTTCCGCCCAGCTCTCTAAACCTTGAGAAAGTCACGACGTGCTGACCACCTTTGTCGTCTCGATTGTTAAGGCCTGCACCCGGTTTGCGTGGCCGACATTGATTGCAGGCCTGCTCTTATCCGTGGGCGCGGGCCTCTACACGGCACGCCACTTCTCGATCAACACCGACATCAACAAGCTGATTTCGCCGGATCTGGACTGGCGCAAGCGCGACCAGCAATATGAGCAGGCGTTCGATCGCGACCGCATGATCCTCGGCGTCGTCGAGGCGCAAACGCCGGAACTGACGGGCGTCGCGGCGGACGCGCTGGCCAAGAAGCTGAAGGGCGATACCACCAACTTCTCCTCGGTTGAGCTGCTCGGCGGCGGCGAGTTCTTTGCCAAGAATGGACTGCTGTTCCTGCCGACCAATGAGGTCAAGCAACTGACCGAGCAGTTCGCCGCGGCGGCGCCGCTGGTCGAGATCATGGCCGGTGATCCCTCGATCCGCGGTCTGACCGGCGCGCTGGAGACCGGCCTTGCCGGCGTCAAGCGTGGCCAAGTGCAGCTCGACAACACGGCGCGGCCGTTCGACTACATCTCGCAGACCGTCGAGACCGTGCTGGCCAAGGGCGACGCGACTTTCTCCTGGCGCCAGCTGATCTCCGACAAGCCGCTCAGCGACAGCGACAAGCGCGCCTTCATCCAGTTCAAGCCGATCCTCGACTATCAGGCGCTGGAGCCGGGCAAGGCGGCCACCGACGCGATCCGCCAGGCCGCGGCCGAGCTCGATTTCCCGAACCGCTTCCACGCCCGTGTCCGGCTGACCGGCCCGGTGCCGATCGCCAACGAGGAATATGCCACCGTGCAGGAAGGCGCCGTGGTCAACGGCATCGGCACCGTGGTCGTCGTGCTGATCATTCTCTGGCTGGCGCTGCATTCGGCCAAAATCATCTCGGCCGTGTTCGTCAACCTGTTCATCGGCCTTGCCATCACCACGGCGGTCGGCCTGATGATGGTCGGCTCGCTGAATTTGCTGTCGGTCGCTTTCGCGGTGCTGTTCATCGGCCTCGGCGTCGATTTCGGCATCCAGTTCAGCGTCCGCTACCGCTCCGAGCGCTTCAAGAACGACAATCTCGAGCAGGCGCTCGCGGAGGCCGCGAGCCGCTCCGCCGTGCCGCTGTCGCTCGCGGCGATGGCAACCGCTGCCGGTTTTCTGTGCTTCCTGCCGACCGACTACAAGGGCATCTCCGAGCTCGGCGCCATTGCCGGCGCCGGCATGATCATCGCCTTCCTGTCGTCGATCACGGTGCTGCCGGCGCTGCTCAAGATCCTCAACCCGCCCGGCGAGAAGGAGCCGGTCGGCTACGCCTTCCTGGCGCCGGTCGATGAATTCCTCGAGAAGCACCGGGTGCCGATCATCGTCGGCACGCTCGGCCTGGTCATCGCCGGCCTGCCGCTGCTCTATTACATGAAGTTCGACTTCAACCCGATGAACCTGCGCAATCCGCACGCGGAGTCGATCGCGACCTATCTCGACCTGCGAAAGGATCCGAACACCGGCGCCAACGCCATCGACGTGCTGACCCGTTCGGAGAGCGACGCCAAGGTGATCGAGGCCAAGCTCGAGAAGGTGCCGGAGGTTGCGCGCGTGATGTCGCTCGACAGCTTCGTGCCCGAGGATCAGCCGACCAAGCTGAAGCTGATCGCGCAGGGCGCGAAGGTGCTGGGGCCAGCGATCAATCCCGACCAGATCGACACAGCGCCGACCGACAAGGAGAATGTCGATGCGCTGAACTCGACCGTCGACAACCTCCGGCGCACCGCCGGCGATGGCAAGGGCCCCGGCGCGGTGGCGTCGCGGCGTCTGGCCGACGCGCTCGCCAAGCTCGCGGGCGCCACCGAGGCTGTGCGCAACAAGGCGCAGGATGTGTTCGTCGAGCCGTGGAAGATCACGCTGACGCAGCTCGGCGCCGCGCTGCAGGCCCAGCCGGTGACGCTCGCCAACCTGCCGCCCGATCTGGTGTCGCAGTGGAAGAGCAAGGACGGCCTGATTCGCGTCGAGGCGCAGCCGAAGGGCGATCCGAACGACAACGACAATCTCCGGCGGTTCGCCAATGCCGTGCTGACCGCGGAGCCGAACGCGATCGGCGGCCCGGTCTCGATCCTCAAATCCGGTGACACGATCGTGAAGGCGTTCATCCACGCCGGCATCTATTCGCTGGTGGTGATCAGCCTGCTGCTGTGGGTTACGCTGAAGCGTTTTTCCGACGTATTGATGACGCTCGTTCCGCTGCTGGTCGCCGGCGCTGTGACGCTCGAAATCTGCGTGCTGATCAAGCTGCCGCTGAACTTCGCCAATATCGTCGCCCTGCCGCTGTTGCTCGGCATCGGTGTCGCATTCAAGATCTACTACGTCGTGGCATGGCGCGGCGGCCGCACCAACCTGCTGCAGACCAGCCTGACACGGGCGATCTTCTTCAGCGCCCTGACCACGGCGACCGCGTTCGGCAGCCTATGGCTGTCGAGCCATCCCGGCACGTCCAGCATGGGCAAGCTGCTGGCGCTGTCGCTGGTCACGACGCTCGCCGCCGTGCTGCTGTTCCAGCCGGCCTTGATGGGCAAGCCGCGCGAGGTTCACGAATAGCAGCGAACCATTCGCAAGACGAATGTGGCAAAGGAAAAAAGAAAAAGCGGCCGATGTTCTCGGCCGCTTTTTTATTCGGTCCTGAGCGCCGCGTCACTGCGCGCGCGCGACCTCGGGCAGCAGGCAGATGTCGCCGATCTGATCGGCGGGCTTCGCGGCCGGCTTGGCCGTGGCCACGGCGCCGCTGTGAGCCGCACCCGTCGTCGTCTTGGGGGCAGGGGCTGGCGCGATTGGTTTCTGTGTACCTTTGGCCATGCTGTTCACGGGGCTCGACGGGATCGGTGGTCCGACCCGGGTCCAGGTCTCGCCCCCGCACAAAAAGCCGAGCACGCAACCTTTGATTTCCAGGTGATCCGGATCGGTCGGGGTGATCGTTGAGCTGTAGAGCTGACCGTCCTTGGCGTTATAGACCTGACCTTCCCAGGCGTCCGCGCCGGCCTTCTTCTTCATGTCGATGAGGATCGGCATGCCGAGGGTCGGCCGGCTCTGCCTGGCTGGATCGGGATTATTACTGTCCCGGCCGCCCGGCGTCTTTTCCCAAGCCACCACGCCCCACATGCTGCCATTACATTGTGCGACTCGGATGTTGGCGACACCATCGGCAACCCGCCAATCCCCTGTGGGGTCAGCCGCGAGCGCAGAAGAAATTCCTGCGGCGAACACCACTGCAGAGTATGCTATCGTTGTCGACATGAGAGATCTAAGGCGATGCAACATTGGCAGAAACCCGTGCTTGCTTTGATGGTGCGAATGAGGGCAAAACGCCGCATTGCGCGTTTTCAGTTGACGTCACGTCCATCAACCGAAGTATGTAGCCGATGCTAAAGTCCAATCTAGACGTTTCCGAGATGTTTGTGGAGCGCCAGGCGCAGCGCAGCACCATGCATTCTCGGCATCTGAACGAGCAGTTGGTCCGCGTTCTCAAGACGATTGGATATGATGTCGGGTTCCAAAAGGGCCAAGGGCAATATCTCTACGATCGTGACGGCGCCCGTTACCTCGATCTGCTGAGTGGCTTCGGCGTCTTTGCTATCGGACGCAACCATCCGACCCTTCGTGACGCGCTGAAGAGCGTTCTCGACAGCGACCTGCCAAATCTTGTGCAGCTCGACGTCTCGACCCTGGCGGGAGTTCTTGCCGAGCGCCTGCTGGAATATGTCCCTTATCTCGACAAGGTGTTCTTCGCCAATTCCGGCGCCGAGACGGTCGAGGCGGCGATCAAATTCGCGCGGGGTGCGACGGGGCGTCCGGGCATCGTCTATTGCGGGCATTCCTACCACGGCCTCACCTACGGTGCGCTGTCGCTGACCGAGGACTCCAATTTCCGCACCGGCTTCGAGCCGCTGCTGCCGGGTTGCACGGCCGTTCCGTTCAACGATCTCGCGGCGCTCGAGCAGGCGCTGGCATCACGCGAAATTGCGGCCTTCATCGTCGAGCCGATTCAGGGCAAGGGCGTGAACATGCCCACCGACGAATTCCTGCCGGGCGCCGCCGCGCTCTGCAAGAAATACGGCTCGCTGTTCATCGCCGACGAGATCCAGACCGGCATGGGGCGCACCGGGCGGTTCCTCGCCGTGGAACACTGGAACGTCGAGCCCGACATGGTGCTACTGTCGAAGGCGCTGTCCGGCGGTCACGTGCCGGTCGGCGCGCTGCTGACGCGCAAGGCCATCTTCGACAAGATCTTCAACCGCATGGATCGTGCTGTCGTGCACGGCTCGACTTTCGCCAAGAACGACCTCGCGATGGCGGCGGGCATCGCCACGCTCGAGGTGCTCAAGGCCGAGAAGCTGATCGAGGCCGCCGCCAAGCGCGGCGCCGAGCTGCGCCTGGCACTGACGCGCATGGTGCCCGGCTACGAGCTGCTCAAGGAGGTGCGCGGCAAGGGCCTGATGATCGGCGTCGAGTTCGGTCCGCCGAAATCGCTCCGTCTCAAGGCGTCCTGGACCATGCTGGAGAGCGCCAATAAGGGCCTGTTCTGCCAGCTGATCACGGTGCCGCTGTTCAAGGATCACAAGATCCTGACCCAGGTCGCCGGCCACGGCCTGCACACCATCAAGCTGCTCCCACCGCTGACGATCACCGAAGACGACTGCAACTGGATCGAGCGGGCCTTCGACGACGTCATCGCCCAGAGCCACAAGGTCCCCGGCGCGATCTGGTCGCTCGGCAAGACCCTGGTCGACAACGCGATCAGGAAGTCGGCCTAAGGTTCCTCGCCTCGGAAGGATAGGGAGGCACCTCTCTCGGCATACTCACTGTCATCGCCTGGCTCGACCGGGCGATCCAGTATGCTGAGACGGTTGTGGTCAACCCGATGGGCCGCGGCGTACTGGATGCCCGCCTGCGCGGGCATGACAGCCGGGATGCGGCTCTTATCAATCGCCGTCATTGCAAGCGAAGCGGCGAAGCGAAGCAATCCAGGGCTACGCAACGGCTCTGGAGTGCTTCGCTTCGCTCGCAATGACGAAGCAGCTGCTTCAGCTGCTCGTACCCATCGCGCGCTCGAACCGCTCGCCGAACTCGTTGAGCTCATCCGCGTTGATGTCGCTCACCGCCCAGTAGCTCAGGCCGCGGTCGCGCCAGGAGCGGATGTTGAAGCCCTGGATGGTGTCCAGCTTTGCCGCACGGCGTTCGGCCGACGATGTCTGTGCCACGAACAGATTGATGATATGCTGGCGCCGCCGATAGACCACCGCGCCGATCGCGCGCGCATCGACGTAGTCGAGCCGGCCGCCGATCAAGGTGAAGCCTTCCGCTGTCAGATCGATCACCGGCGGCGCGACGTCGAGCTTGCCGTTGAACCAGGGCTTCACCGTGTGCTGGTCGGTCGAGATCACGTCGGTCAGATGGCCGGCCTGCAGCGAGCGCAGATGCGCCGAGACGATCTCGGCCTCGATGCGCTGCTTGTCGTCCTTGCGCAGCACGATCGCGACGAGGCCGGTGGCGGCGAGCGCCGACAACGCGGAGCCCGCGGCGAAGCCTCTCAGCAGCGAACGGCGGCTCGGCGGGACGAGCGGCGTCACCTTGGTCGACTGCACATCCGGGAGTGCGGCCTCGATGCGCTCGCGCAACGCGGTGGGCGCTTTGTAGGTCAGGTCGGCGCCGGACAGCGCCTGCTTCATCTGCCGGATCGCAGCGAGCTCGCCGGCACAGCGGGCGCAGGTCGCCACATGGGCCTCGACCTCACGGGCATGGCCGGCATCGAGCTCGCCGTCAGCCAGCGCGTGGATCAGGATCTCCGCTTCGTCGCAGGTCATCATTGTGGCTCCTCCTGCGCGAGCCAGGCGGCGCGCAGCATCGCGCGGGCGCGGGCCAGGCGAGACATCACAGTGCCGACCGGCACGCCCGCGGCCTCCGCGATCTCGCGATAGGACAGATTGTTGATCTCGCGCAGCACGAAGGTTTCGCGAAACGGCTCGGCCAGGGTCGCGATCATCTGCTGGATGGCGGAGGCATCATGCTCGCGCAGCACGGCGCTCTCCGGTGTCTCGGCGCTTTCCTGCCAGAGCGGTGCCTGCTCGCCGCTCTCGGGCGCATCGTCGAGCGTCTTGGCTGGCGCGCCGGCGCGGCGGGCAAACTCGGCGTGGCAGACATTGCGCAGGATCGCGAACAGCCACGGCTTCATGGCCGGGCCGCGATAGCTGTCGAAATGCTTGAGCGCGCGCAAGTAGCATTCCTGCACCGCATCCTCGGCGTCCGCCGGATTGCGCAGGAGATAGCGCGCCAGCGTATAGACGTCGTCGAGATAGGGCAGCGCCGCCTCGCGGAAGCGCCGCGCCCGTTCGGGATCGTCAGGCGATGTGGCCACCGGCGTCCTTTCCGGTTCGGTTCGCGGCGTCACCGCCGGGGCGGCAGCTTGCTGCCGGCCCGGCCATGACGCCGTTCTCATGCCCTGGTTCGCGACGCTACTCAACCTTCACCATCCCCGTCATGTGCGGATGCAGCGAACAGAAATATTTGTAGTCGCCGGCCGCCGCGAAGGTGAACGAAAAGCTGTCGTCGGTATCCAGCGTCTTCGACCTGTATTTGCCGGCCGAGACCACGGTGTGCGGGATGTCGTCATGGTTGGTCCAGGTCACGGTATCGCCGACCTTCACCGTCACCTCCGCCGGCGTGAAGGTGAAGTTGTCGATCGTGACCTTGATGGTCTCGGCGTGCACCGGCGCGGCGCCGAGCAGAGCCGCCGTGAGGGCGAGGCGCAGGCTTCGCCCGAGCGATATGCGAGGAATCATGTCGCGGTCCTCAGCCGGCCAGCGGCGTGTCGATGATGGCGAGCCGCTCGTCGCCGAGCTTGAAGTCGATGCTGGCGATGCCGAGCAGGCTGCGCAGCCTCGTGTCCTCGACCTTCATCGGACCGGGCGAGGGCGCCGTGCCCGGCGCGGGCTGCGGGAAGGCGGTCGAGCGCGCGGTGTGGAAGGTGACGTTGCCCTCGACCTTCTGCATCACCTGGTGGATGTGGCCGTTCAGCACCGTCACCGAGCCAAAACCCTTCAGGAAGTCCAGCGCGCGGCCGCCATCCTCGGTGCCCCAGCCCCATTGCGGATAGACCGTCCACAACGGGATGTGCGCGAACACGACGACCGGCTGTGATGTCGAGCGGCCCTTGAGATCCTGCTCCAGCCAGGCGAGCTGCTCGGCGCCGAGATTGCCGAGACCGCCGGCCTTGAGATCGACGACGTTGACCAGCCCGATGAAATGCACACCGCCTGCGTCGAACGAGTACCAGCCGGCGCCGCGCGTGCCCTTGCCGTAGCGCTCCTTGTAGAGCTTGACGTCCTCGTCGAGGAAATCGTGCTCGCCCGGCACGTAGTGCACGTCGAGCCGGGTCTGCGAAATGATGCGGTCGGCATCATCGAACTCCGCCGCCTTCGACAGATGCGAGATGTCGCCGGTGTGGATCATGAAGGCGGGCTTCTTCGGCATCGCCTTGATCCGGTTGACGGCTTCCTCCAGCGTGCCGATCGCATTGGGATTGGCCGGCTTGTCGAAGCCGACATGGCTGTCGCTGATCTGCAGGAAGGTGAGGCCGGTGGCCTGCTGCTCGGCCGCGCGCGCGGCGTCGACCAGGCCGAGCGAGCGCGGCACGCCGCCCGACAAGGTCCAGAGCACGCCGGTGCCGGCCCATGTCATGCATTCCAGGACCTTGCGGCGGCTCAGGCCACTGTCGTCATGATCATCAATGCTCATCGTCATCTCCCTTGTCTCGCCAAACGGCTTGCAGGGAGGAGAGCGGCGGCGGGGCCGTTTTATTCCCGGCCTTGCGCGTCCCGACCGGCGTTGACGCTTTCGTGATCGCACGGGAAGGGGGGCTGACGGGATTGTTCAAGCAGGATGTCATTCATCGCGCGGCCTTGCGAGGTATAAGAAGGTAGTTCGCACAGCTGGCCACCGGACCCGACCTCGATGAATGAGCGCGTGACTCCGACCCTGTCGCGGACCGAGGCGGCCGGCGGCCGCATCGTCGCGCTCGACCGCGCCAGGACCTTCATCACACTCTCGGTCGTGCTCTATCACGCCGCGATCAACTACACCTATTTCGGCCAGGGCGGCGACCGCATGCACTGGCTCGGCTTCGATCTGGTGGCGCTGTTCAACGACAGCTACTTCATGTCCTGCATGTTCTTCATCTCCGGGCTTTTCGTTCCGGCGAGCCTGGGGAGGCGGGGATCGTCCGACTACCTCGTCCGCCGTGCGCTGCGGCTCGGCGTGCCCTACATCGTGTCGATCTTCGTGATCATGCCGATCGCCTATTACCGCTACTACGTCGCGGAGGATCACTTCACCACGGTGTGGTGGCGGATGATCAGCGCAGGGCCGTGGCCATCGGGCTCGGCGTGGTTTCTCGGCGTGCTGCTGATCTTCGATCTCCTGACCGCGCTCGCCTGGGCAGCCTTGCCACAGGCGATCGGCGTGCTCGGACGCCTCGCCGGCATTCTACAGCGAGCACCGATGGCCGGCTTCTTGACCTTCCTCGCGATTGCCAACGCCGCCTATCTGCCGCCGCATCTCGGCTTCGGCGACGGGCTGTGGTTCATGCCCGGACATTTTCCGCTGCCGCTGCAGGCGAGCCGCGCGCTGCTCTATCCGACGTTCTTCGTCGCCGGCGTGGCGATCGGCGCGGCGAACTTGCGCACCGGACCGTTCGCGGCCGATGGCCCGTTGGTGCAGCGCTGGTCGATCTGGTTCGCGCTCTCCTATGGCTGCTATGCCATGATCCTGTTTCTCGCCTACGCCCACCACAACTGGATCGCCGATTTCGATTCGCCGCCACTGTGGTGGCGCGCGGCCTACGGCAGCGCCGTGGCCAGCTTCTGCGCGTCGATGGCGTTCGGCGTGCCGACGTTCTTCCTGCGCTGGGCCAGGGCGCCGCTGGCGCTGATGGACCGCATGCAGCCGTCCGCCTACGGAATCTATTTGCTGCACTTCCTGCCGCTGCTGTGGCTGCAATATCTGGTGTTCGATCCGGCGTGGCCGGCCCCGGTGAAATTCGCCATCGTGCTGGTAGGGACGCTTGCGGTGAGCTGGGGGGCGGCCGCGCTGTTGCGACGCGTGCCGCTGGTTAAGCGGATCATCTGAAAGCACAGAGCTGGGTCGGAGCCCCTGGATTGCGTCGCTTCGCTCGCAATGACGATGGTGGGGACACCGAGCGGCGCCACGAACTCCGTCATCGCGAGCGTAGCGACGCGATCCAGGGGCCACGGGCGAGACTCTTGAATGCGTCCGGCGTCTCGCCGCCGAGGCCATCATGCCTGCCCGCACGACGGTAGGCGCGCGCCGCCTTTCGGTTTCGCTTTGTCCACCCTGCGGTTGCGCTGCACAGAGTCACGACAGGTGAATGACAGGCTGAGGGTTATTCCCGCTGTCCCGCATCGCGTCCGATGGTCGCGCGCTGTCAGAGAAGTGTCAGCTTGAGGCGGTAAACCTCTGCCCGTTCGCGCGGCGTCAAGCGTACAGCCCATAGCGTGCAGCGTCAGGAGTGCGATCTCGCGTCATGCCGCTCGCTACAGGCGAGCGGCATAGAGGTCGTCAGCGTCCGTCCTCCAGGATCATCCCCGCCGCCTTCTCCGCGATCATCGCCGTCGGCGTGTTGGTATTTCCCGACGTGATCGTCGGCATGATCGAGGCGTCGGCGATGCGCAGGCCGTCAAGGCCGCGGAAGCGCAGCCGTTCGTCGACCACCGCCATCGGATCGTCAGCAGTGCCCATCTTCGCCGTGCCGACGGGATGGAAGATCGTGGTGCCGATGTCGCCGGCGGCCTTCGCCAGCGCCGCATCGTCATCGCCGACGGACGGGCCCGGCAAATATTCTTCCGGCCGGTAGGCCGCCAGCGCGCTCTGCTTCATCAGCCGCCGGGTGATGCGGATGGCGTCGGCGGCGACCTCGCGGTCGTCCTCGGTCGCGAGATAGTTCGGCGCGATCGACGGCGCCTCATCGATCTTTGCGGAGCGGATGCGCACCGTGCCGCGCGAGGTCGGGCGCAGGTTGCAGGCGCTCACCGTGATTGCCGGGAAACGGTGCAGCGGATCGCCGAACTTGTCGAGCGACAGCGGCTGCACGTGGAACTGGATGTTGGCGCGGTCACGCCGGGGATCGGAGCGCGTGAAGATGCCGAGCTGGGATGGCGCCATGGTCAGCGGCCCGCGGCGGCGGAAGGCGTAGTCGAGCCCCATCAGGCCGCGCTTGACCAGCGAGTAGTAGGTCTCATTCAGCGTCTTCACGCCTGAAACCTTGTAGATCGCGCGCTGCTGCAGATGGTCCTGCAGATTGCGCCCGACGCCGGGCTTGTCCAATACGACATCGATGCCGAGCTCGCCGAGCCACTCGGCCGGCCCGATACCCGAGCGCTGCAGCACCTGAACCGAGCCGATCGAGCCGGCGCTCAGGATCACCTCGCCCTTGGCTCGCGCCTCGATGGCCTGCCCGTCCTGCTGGAAGCGGACGCCGGTCACGCGGCCGTTCTCGACGATCAGGCGATCGACCAGGACGTTGGTTTCGAGGCGTAGGTTCTGCCGCTTCAGTGCCGGCTTGAGAAAACCCCGTGCCGAGGACCAGCGCCGGCCGCGCCGCTGGTTGACGTGGAAATAGCTGATGCCTTCATTGTCGCCGGTATTGAAATCCGGGATGCGGCGGATGCCCATCTGTTCGGCGGCATCGCCGACGGCATCCAGCACCGCCCAGGACAACCGCGGCGCCTCGATCCGCCAGCCGCCGCCCACGCCGTGGTGCTCGCTCTCGCCCAGAAAGTGGTCCTCCAGCCGCCGGAACACCGCCAGCACGTCAGAGTAGGACCAGCCGGGCAGGCCCAGCTGGCGCCAATGGTCGTAGTCGGCGGCCTGGCCGCGCATCGAGATCATCGCATTGATCGCCGAGCAGCCGCCGATCACCTTGCCGCGCGGATAGGCCAGGGAGCGGCCGTTGAGGCCGGGCTCGGATTCGGTGCGAAACATCCAGTCGGAGCGCGGATTGCCGATCGCGAAGAGGTAGCCGACCGGAATATGGAACCAGATCCAATTGTCGTAGCCGCCGGCCTCGAGGATCAGCACCCGGGTCTTCGGATCGGCCGACAGCCGGTTCGCCAGGATGCAGCCGGCAGTGCCGGCGCCCACCACGATGTAGTCGTATTCTCCCTCGAGCTGACGCGGCATCGGCATTCCCTTCCCAATCGTTGCGAGGCTTTTAGTCAGGCGGAGCGGGGCCGGACAAGCGCCTCGTTCATGGCTGGTTGACCGAGCCATGAAACAGGCGCAGCCCTCATCTTGGGCGGTGCGACTTTTGCATGCTAAAACGGCGCAAATCCCTTCTGGAGTTACGAGATTCCCCATGCCCATCGTCAACCGCGTCGCCGATCTGCAGCCCGACATCCAGGCCTGGCGCCGGGACATCCATTCGCATCCGGAGCTGCTCTACGAGGTGCATCGGACCGCGGCCTTCGTTGCCGATCGCCTGCGCGAGTTCGGCTGCGACGAGGTGGTGACCGGCCTCGGCAAGACCGGCGTAGTCGGCGTGATCAAGGGGCGTAAGCCCGGCCAGGGCGACGTCAAGGTGCTCGGCCTGCGGGCCGACATGGACGCGCTGCCGATCGAGGAGATCACCGGGCTGCCTTATGCCTCCAAGACTCCGGGCATCATGCATGCCTGCGGCCATGACGGCCACACCGCGATGCTGCTGGGCGCTGCCCGCTATCTCGCCGAGACCCGCAACTTCGCCGGCGAAGTCGCCGTGATCTTTCAGCCGGCCGAAGAAGGCGGTGGCGGCGCCGACGCGATGATCAAGGACGGTCTGATCGACCGCTTCAAGATCGACCAGGTCTACGGCATGCACAACGGACCGGGCCTGCCGGTCGGCGCCTTCGCGATCCGCCAGGGGCCGCTGATGGCCTCGACCGATTCGGTCGACATCACGATCGAGGGCCATGGCGGCCATGCCGCCAAGCCGCACAATTGCATCGACTCGCTGATGGTTGGCGCCCAGCTGGTGACCGCGCTGCAGCAGGTCGTGGCCCGTAATGTCGATCCGCTGGAGGCGGCGGTGTTGTCGATCTGCGAGTTCCACGCCGGCAATGCCCGTAATGTGATTCCGCAGAGCGCGGTGCTGCGCGGAACCGTCCGCACCTTGACGCCGAAGGTGCGCGAGCTGATGGAGAAGCGGGTGCGTGAGGTCGTGACCGGCGTGGCGCAGATGACCGGCGCCAAGATCGACCTGGCCTACACCCGCGGTTATCCCGTGGTGGTCAATCACGCCGAGCAGACCGAGATCGCCATCCGCGCCGCCAAGGAGGTCGCGGGCGACGCCAACGTCCATGAGATGCCGCCGATGATGGGCGGCGAGGACTTCGCCTACATGCTCGAGGCCCGCCCCGGCGCCTTCATCTTCGTCGGCAATGGCGACTCGGCCGGCCTGCATCACCCCGCGTACAATTTCAACGACGAGGCGATCGTCTACGGCACCTCGTTCTTCATCAAGGTGGTGGAGAACACGCTGGCGGCGTGAGGTCGATCGCTCCGCTGTCTTCAAGCGATGGCCGGGCTCTGTCCCGCCTGCGGGGCCGAAGCCCTTTCGGGCGGCGAAGGCCCGGCCATTTGCGGTTCGGGCAGCGTCAGGCCGCCTGGGCGCGCTTGAGGGCGGCCGCGGCGATCTTCAGGTCCTTGACGAAGAGCTCGTACTCCCGCGCCTTGGCCTCCGCATCGGGCAGCCGCAGCAGATAGGACGGATGCACCGTGATCATTGCCTGGGCCCCTTCGGGCAGGTCGACGATGTGGCCGCGGTTCTTGGTGACCTGGGTGATCTTGCCGAACACCGCCTGGGCTGCGCTCGCGCCCATTGCCACGACCAGAGCCGGCTGGACTGCGGCGAGCTCGCGCTCGTACCAGGGACGGCAGGCCTTGATCTCCGGGGTCGCCGGCTTCTGGTGCAGCCGGATCTTGCCGCGCGGCACGAACTTGAAGTGCTTCACCGCATTGGTGACGTAGACCTTGGAGCGGTCTATGCCGGCCTCTGCCAGCGCGCGGTCGAGCATCTGGCCGGCCGGGCCGACGAAGGGATGGCCGGCAAGGTCCTCCTTGTCGCCGGGCTGCTCGCCGACCAGCATCAAGGGCGCATGTTCAGGGCCCTCGCCGAACACGGTCTGGGTCGCGTCCTTCCACAGCGGGCAGGCGCGGCAGGCCGCAGCCTCTTCACGCAAGGTCTGAAGATCGACAGCCTCGACATCACGTGAGGTCTCAGCAGCAGGCGCGTGCGCTTTCGGCTTGCGGGTCATCGCGGTCTCCTCGACGCGTTTCTGCGGCTTGTGCGGCTCGGTGCCTTCATCGGCGATCATCACCGATGTGCGCCGGCTGGCTTCCGCGATCAGCGGCCGGATCAGCCTGGCCTCGGGGAGGTTCTGCCAATATTTCTTCGGCATCTCCTTTTCCATCGCCTTCACTTTCAGCCGTGCCGGATTGAAAATGCTGGCGTAATAGCGAAGCCACACCTCTTCGAGCCGGTCTTCTGTCGGCGCTTCAGCCTTGCTCACACCGGAGGTGAAGGAGACCCGGCTGCCGTCCCAATGGGCGCAGATCTCCGGCGTCAGGATCGACCAGGGCATGTCGGCGAAGCGGCGGGCGAAGAACGGCGCGGCGCGTTCGACGATGTGATGCTCGGGCTCGAACCAGGCGACGTAGCGCGCCTCGCGCTCGCGGCCGACCTCGCGGAAGCGGACGAAGGCGTGCATCTTGTGGACGTCGCGGCGCACGGCGCGGGCGAGCGCGTTGGCCTGGGCGACATCGGGATCGGTCGCGATGTCCATGAGGTCGTGGTTGGTGCGCAGGCGCCACAGCAGCCGGTAGAGCAGGGCGAAGCGGTTGGGATCGCTGTGCAGGATCGCGCTCTCGGCCAGTTCCATGAAGCTCGCGGGCACGGAGAACGCGCCCCTGGGGACCTCGGGCAGCCGTATCTCCGACTGATCGTCGAACAGGTCGGCCGCCGCGCCCTTCACGCGCCAGGACACATCAGCGGCCCTGACGTCGTTCATCGCCAGCGCCCGCGCCGCCTTGCGCCAGCCGTCGAAATCGGTGTCGCTATCGAGGGTTACGACGTGCATTTGTCTCCTCACGTCATTGCGAGGAGCGCAGCGACGAAGCAATCCAGAGTCGTCGTGTCGCCCCTGGATTGCTTCGGGGCTTCGCCCCTCGCAATGACGACTTGGCTAGAATCCAAACCCCAGCTGCTGCGGCTTGGGCTGCAGCCGGGCCCTGAGGCTGGCGCCGTCCAGCAAAGACGGCGACGGCCGGTGATCTGACAAAACGATGAACGGCAGCGCCTTGTTCCGGATCACGTTGAGCTGGGCCAGATCCGCAAAGCGGATCGTCGTGGTGCGGCGCGTGGCCAGGATGCGCTGCACGGTGCGGGTGCCGAAGCCGGGCACGCGCAGCAGCTCCTCGCGGCTGGCTTTGTTGATGTCGAGCGGGAAGCGGTCGCGGTGGCGCAGCGCCCAGGCGAGCTTGGGATCAATGTCGAGCGGCAACATGCCTTCGTTCTCCTCGACGATCTCCTCGGCATCGAAGCCGTAGAACCGCATCAGCCAGTCGGCCTGGTACAGCCGGTGCTCGCGCACAAGCGGCGGGGCCTGCAGCGGCAGCGCGCGGCTCGCGTCGGGGATCGGGCTGAAGGCCGAGTAATAGACGCGCTTGAGCTTGTAGGCGCCGTAGAGATTGGCCGAGGTCGACAGGATGGTGCGGTCGTTCGCCGTGTCGGCACCGACGATCATCTGCGTGCTCTGGCCGGCCGGCGCGAAGCGCGGCGGCCGGGCGCGGCGCACCGTCTTCTTCGCCTCCGCCGTCTCGTCGAGCTTGAGCCGGAGGCGGCCCATGGTGCGGCGGATCGCGCGCTGGTCCTTTTCCGGCGCGAGCTTTGTGAGGCTGTCCTCCAGCGGCGTTTCGATATTGATGCTGAGCCGGTCGGCATATTTGCCGGCCTCCGCGATCAGCGCCTCGTCGGCCTCCGGAATTGTCTTCAGATGAATGTAGCCGCGGAAGCGATGCTCCTCGCGCAGCTTGCGTGCGACGGAGACGACCTGCTCCATCGTGTAGTCCGGGCTGCGGATGATGCCCGACGACAGGAACAGCCCCTCGATGTAGTTGCGGCGATAGAAGTCGATCGTCAGCTGCACCACTTCGTCGACCGTGAAGCGCGCGCGCGGCACGTTGGAGGAGGCGCGGTTGACGCAATACAGGCAGTCGAAGTTGCAGGCGTTGGTCAGCAAAATCTTGAGCAGCGAGATGCAGCGTCCGTCCGGCGCATAGGAATGGCAGATGCCCATGCCGGGCGCCGTCGAGCCGAGCCCCTTGCCGTCACGGGAATCCCGCATCTCCGTACCGCTGGAGGCGCAGGACGCGTCGTACTTGGCGGCATCGGCCAGGATCTCCAGTTTGCGCAGCAGCTCCATGCTTTTGAATCCCTTTGATTCCACTCGTTGAATCCGCACCGGGTCAATCCCGATTGACTCTCTCGGACGCGTTAGCTTTATATTAGAACGTATCATGAACAAAGGAGATCGTCGCGGGTTCATTGCCTGCGTTCACAAAGAGAACGGCAGCACCCGGACGATGGATTGAAAGGAGCGGCGACGGATGACCGGCGCACGCATGGATACGCTCGCGCGTCTGCGCGGCAGCATTCACCGCCTCGAGGCGGCCGAGGGCGCGCATGATCTGCGCCGGGTCTCGCTCGGCCATGACGAGGCTGACGCGGTGCTGCAGGGCGGGCTCGCCACCGGCGCGCTGCACGAGGTGTTCGCCGAGGCCGGCCGCCAGGCGGCGGCCGCGACTGGCTTCGTGTGCGGGCTCGCCGCGCGTGTCGCCGCGCGGAAGCCGCTGATCTGGATCCGGCAGGACTTTGCCGAGCGCGAGGCCGGCGCGCTGTCGATGAGCGGGCTCGCCGAACTCGGCCTCGATCCGCGCCGTCTCGTGGTCGTCCGCGCGCCCGATCTCGATCATGCCCTGCGCACCACCGCCGACGCCCTCGCCTGCGATGCGCTGGGCGGCGTAATGCTGGAGGTGTGGGGCGAGACGCAAAAGCTCGATCTCGTCGCCAGCCGCAAGCTGACCTTGGCGGCGCAAGACTCCGGCGTGACCGCGCTGCTGTTGCGCGTCGCCGCCGATCCAGAGCCGTCGACCGCGGAGACGCGCTGGATGGTGCGGACCGCGCCGTCGCCGCCCGCTGCGCCATGGATGGCGTGGGGGGCGCCGCGCCTCGATGCCGAACTCATTCGCAACCGTCACGGCCAGACCGGACGATGGATCATGGAGTGGAGTCCCGATGCGTGCCGTTTCAGCGAACCGGCGGCGGATCCTCAGCCTGTGGCTGCCGCGCCTGTCCATCGAGCGCATCAAAAGACAGCAGGCTTTGACCGGCGCTCCGCCTGAGACGAAGCCGCAGGTCGTCGTCATCAAGGACGCCAATGCGCTCTTGATCCATTCGCTCGACGAGGCCGCGGCACGTCATGGCGTGTCGCTCGGCCAGCCCCTGGCAAATGCCCGCGCGGTCTGTCCCGACCTCGTCGCGCACGAGGCCGATCTGGCCGCCGACGCTCACATGCTGGAGAGCATCGCCGACTGGTGCGACCGCTTCACGCCCTTGGTGGCGCTCGATCCGCCGCATGGCCTGTCGCTCGACATCGCCGGCTGCGTGCATCTGTTCGGCGGCGAAGCGAAGCTGATGCAGTCGGTCTGCGATGCGCTGACTGCGCATGGCCTCACCGTGTCGGCGGCGATCGCCTCCAACGCGGTCTGCGCGCGCACCTTGAACCGGCAGGTGCATGGCCGCATCGTGTCGGATGGCGAGGAGGCAGCCGCTGTTGCGCCGCTGCCGGTGGCCGCGCTCGGCGGCAACGAGGCGATCACGCTCGGCCTGCGCCGCGCCGGCCTCAAGACCATCGGCGACGTCGCCTCGCGCGGTCGCAACGAGATCACCGCGCGGTTCGGGGCCGCCTTCACCCGCGTGCTGGCGCAGGCGCTGGGCGAGGCGGACGCGCCGATCAGCCCGCGAAAAACTCCGCCGGACTACATCGTCGAGAAGCGTTTTGCCGAGCCGGTCGCGACCGACACCGTGATCGCGGCGAGCCTGTCGAGCCTTGCGGCGATGCTGGTGGCGGCGATGGCGCAGCAGGGCAAGGGCGCGCGGCGGCTGGAGGCCTGCTTCTTCCGCACCGACGGACTGGTGCGCATCATCGCCGTCGACACCGGCCAGCCGGTGACGGACGCCGCAATGATCGACCGGCTGTTCCGCGAGCGGCTGGACGCCTTGAGCGATCCGCTCGATCCCGGCTTCGGCTTCGACATGATCCGGCTCGCCGCCGGTCGCAGCGAGATCGTGGTGCAGCAGCAGCGCGATCTCGACGCCCACGTCCACGACAATGACGAACTGTCGGCCCTGATCGACCGCATCGCCGCGCGCATCGGCGGCAAGCGCGTCCTCGTGCATCTGCCGGTCGACACGCACGTCCCCGAACGCGCGGCACTGCCGCTGCCCGCCCAGCACAATCTCGCAGCCACCAGCACCGCCGCCTGGCCCGAGCGCATCGACGGCGAGCCGCCGTTGCGCCCGTTGCGGCTGTTCGCGCGCCCCGAGGCCATCCAGGTCATCGCCGGCGTCCCCGACGGCCCGCCCGCGCGCTTCGTCTGGCGCCGCGCCGCCCATGCTGTCGTGCGCGCCGAAGGCCCGGAGCGCATCGCGATGGAATGGTGGCGGCCGGACGGGCAGGGCCTCACCCGCGACTATTTCCGTGTCGAGGACGAGCACGGCCTCCGCTTCTGGCTCTACCGCGACGGTTTGTATGACCGTGAGTTCGAGCAGCCGGAGAACGGCCCGCCGGTGCAGCCCGCCTGGTACATGCATGGACTATTCGCATGAGGGCAGGGGACCGAGATACATGCAGCGCCGACGGTGCGCTCCCTCTCCCCGTTCTTCACGGGGAGAGGGCTGGGGTGAGGGGCAGCCACAGGCACCGACCGTGCGGAGAGCCCCCCTCACCCGGATTGCATCTTTCGATGCAATCCGACCTCTCCCCGCAAGCGGGGCGAGGTAAGAGCGGCGCCAGCCGCGAGAGATGTGCTCACAATTGGAGTAGGTATCGCGCCGCCCCAATCTCCGCAGCCCCGCCATGACTCCCATCCCCTATGCCGAGATCGGCGTCACCACCAATTTCTCCTTCCTGCACGGAGGCTCGCATCCGCAAGCTTATGTGCATCAGGCCGCCGAATATGGCCTCACCGCCATCGGCATCGCCGACCACAACACGCTGGCCGGCATCGTGCGCGCCTATAGCGAGCTGAGTAACGACCAGTTGGGCTACAGACCGAAGCTGCTCTACGGCGCGCGGCTGGTGTTCACCTGCGGCACGCCGGACATCCTGGTCTATCCGCGCGACCGTGCGGCCTATGGCCGGCTGTGCCAGCTGCTCACCCGCGGCAAGCGCGGCAGCGATCTCGACAAGGTCGCGAAGGGCGACTGTCGCCTGGCATTCGAGGACCTGTTCGACTTCATCGCAGGCCAGCTCCTGGTCCTGATGCCGCCGCATCGCTTCGACGAGGACGCGCTCGGCGCCATCCTGGCGCGGCTGAAGGACAGCCCGGCCGAAGGCGTGTGGCTCGCCGGCAGCCTGCTGTACCGCGGCGACGACCGCCGCCGTCTGGCCCGGCTGGCGCGTCTTGCGGCGTCAGCCAAGGTGCCGCTGATCGCCACCAACGACGTGCTGTATCACCATCCGCAGCAGCGCATGCTGCAGGACGTGCTGACCTGCATCCGCGAGAAGGCCTCGATCGAGAGCATCGGCCGCCGTCTCCAGGCCAATGCCGAGCGCCATCTCAAGCCGGGACACGAGATGGCGCGGCTGTTCCGCGATCATCCCGAGGCGATCGCCGAAACCCTGCGCTTCACCGACCGCATCGTGTTCTCGCTCGACCAGCTCAAATACCAATATCCGGACGAGCCGGTGCCTCCTGGCAAGACCGCGCAGGGCCATCTGGAGGACCTGACCTGGGCCGGCGCGAAAACCTATTTCGGCGACAAGCTCGATGACAGGCTGCGCGCGGTCCTCAACAAGGAGCTGGCGCTGATCGCCGAGCTCAACTACGCGCATTACTTCCTCACCGTCCACGACATCGTGCGTTACGCGCGCAGTGAGGGCATCCTGTGCCAGGGCCGCGGCTCCGCGGCGAATTCGGCCGTGTGCTACGTGCTCGGCATCACCTCGGTCGATCCGACCAAGATCGACCTGCTGTTCGAGCGCTTCATTTCCAAGGAGCGGCTGGAGCCGCCGGATATCGACGTCGATTTCGAGCATTCGCGGCGCGAGGAGGTGATGCAATATGTCTACCACCGCTACGGCCGCCACCGCGCCGCCATCATCGCCACCGTCATTCATTATCGCCCGCGCAGCGCCATTCGCGACGTCGGCAAGGCGCTCGGTCTGACCGAGGACGTCACGTCCGTGCTGGCCGATACCGTGTGGGGCAGCTGGGGCGACGGCCTCTCCGACATGCAGGTGCGCCAAGCCGGGCTCGATCCCCATAATCCGATGATCCGCCGCGCCGTCGAACTCGCCTCGGAGCTGATCACCTTTCCGCGCCACCTGTCGCAGCATGTCGGCGGCTACGTGCTGACGCAGGACCGGCTCGACAGCTACGTGCCGATCGGCAATGCCGCGATGGACGACCGCACCTTCATCGAATGGGACAAGGACGATGTCGATGCGCTCAGCATGATGAAGGTCGACGTGCTCGCGCTGGGCATGCTGACCTGCATCCGCAAGAGTTTCGACCTGATCGCCGATCACAAGGGCCGGCGCTATGTGCTCTCCGACATCAAGTCGGAGGACGACAACGAAGTCTACCAGATGCTGCAGAGGGGCGAGTCGCTCGGCGTGTTCCAGGTCGAGAGTCGCGCGCAGATGAACATGCTGCCGCGGCTCAAGCCGCGCACCTTCTACGATCTCGTCATCGAGGTCGCGATCGTCCGGCCCGGGCCGATCCAGGGCGACATGGTGCATCCCTACTTGCGCCGTCGCAACAAGCTGGAGAAGGTGACCTATCCCTCACCGTCGCCGGATCACGGCCCGTCCGACGAGCTCTACAAGGTGCTGCACAAGACGCTCGGCGTGCCGCTGTTCCAGGAGCAGGCAATGCGGATCGCGATCGAGGCCGCAAAATTCTCGCCCGAGGAGGCCAACGGCCTGCGACGTGCGATGGCGACGTTCCGCAATGTCGGCACCATCGGCTCCTATGAGGAGAAGATGGTCTCGAACATGATCGCGCGCGGCTACGATCCGGCCTTCGCCAAGAGCTGCTTCGACCAGATCAAGGGTTTTGGCTCCTACGGCTTCCCGGAGAGCCACGCGGCGAGCTTCGCGCAACTGGTCTACGTCTCGTCCTGGCTGAAATACTTTCATCCCGATGCGTTCTGTTGCGCGCTGTTGAACTCGCAGCCGATGGGCTTCTACGCGCCGGCGCAGATCGTCGGCGACGCCCGCAAGAACGGCGTCGAGATCCGCGACATCGATGTCTCCCACAGTTTCGCCGACAACACGCTGGAGAAAACGGATGGCGAATATTGCGCCGTCCGCCTCGGCTTCCGCCAGATCGACGGCTTCCGCTGGATCGACCGCGACGAGGAGCGGATCAGGAAATTGTCGGAGGCGGTGCGCAAAGAAGCATTGTCTGTTTCGACACGTTCCTTGCCAGCCATCTCCCCGGTGTCATTCCGGGGCGCGCGCAGCGCGAACCCGGAATCTCGAGATTCCGGGTTCGCCCTTCGGGCGCCCCGGAATGACAACGACAGACAAATTCCACTCCACAACGACGACCGCGAGGACGACTGGGCCGACCGCATTATCCGAGCCCGCCAACGCCGTCCGTTCACCTCGCTGGAAGACTTCGCACGCGACACTGCTCTCCCGAAGCGCGCGCTGCTGCTGCTGGCCGATGCCGATGCGTTCCGCTCGCTCGGGCTCGACCGTCGCGCGGCACTCTGGGCCGTGCGACGGCTGCCCGACGACGTGCCGCTGCCGCTGTTCGAGGCCGCGATCGCCCGCGAGCAGCCGGACGAGGGCGCGCAGCCGCTGCCGGAGATGCCGCTGCCGGAGCACGTCGTCGCGGACTATCAGACCATCCGTTTGTCGCTGAAGGGCCATCCCATGGAGTTCCTGCGCCGGCGCTTCGCCGCCGAGGGCGTGCTGGCCTGCCGCGACGTCAACGACACCAATGACCGCCGCCGCATTCGCTGCGCCGGCGTCGTGCTGGTACGGCAGCGTCCCGGCAGCGCCAAGGGCGTCGTGTTCATGACCCTGGAGGACGAGACCGGCATTGCCAACATCGTGGTGTGGCCGAAGGTGATGGAGACCTTCCGCAAGGAGGTGATGGGCGCGCGTCTCGTGCTGGTCGAAGGCCGCATCCAGAGCAGCCCGGAGAAGGTCGTGCATCTCGTCGCCGAGCGCCTGGTCGACCGCACCGCCGATCTCACTCTGCTCTCAGACGACCGCCTCGACGCCATCCCGCATGGCGCCACACCCGCGGAGCCGCTCAACGACGATCGAAGAGACCACACCGACAACCCCTCCCAGCGCGTCAGCCACCCCCGCAACGTTCGCATCCTGCCGCGATCGCGGGATTTTCATTGAGGTCTGTTCTTGTGGTGAAACGGTGGTCACGGCACTTCGGACGATGCTGCGCATCCACACCCTACGGCTCATCATGAGCAGCGTAGGGTGGGCAAAGGCACGGCGCGCCAAGCGCCGTGACGTGCCCACCGGCCGCGCGCGCGATGGAGTTGATCATGCCGAACTATCGCCGAGCATCCATCAAAGGCGGCTTGTTCTTCTTTACGGTCGTCCTCGAAAACCGTTCGAGCCGTCTGCTCGTCGATCAGATCGACCGTTTCCGCTCCTGCTATCGCGATACGCGCGAGCGCCACCCGTTCGAAACGATCGCGATCTGCATCTTGCCGGATCACCTCCACGTCATCTGGGCGTTGCCGGAGAACGACGGCAACTACCCAATCCGCTGGAGCATGATCAAGAGCGGCTTCTCGCGTGGCCTGAAGCCTCACACGCAATCGTCCAGTGTGTCCGCAAAACGCGAGAAGGGTATCTGGCAACGCCGCTATTGGGAGCATGCCATCCGTAATCAGGCGGATCTCGAACGTCATATCGACTATATCCATTTCAATCCCGTCAAGCACGGGCTCGTCTCGCGCGTCTCGGACTGGCCGCACAGCAGCTTCCACCGCTACGTCGAACGCGGGTGGCTCGCTGCGGATTGGGGAGGAGATGTGAAGAAGATGTCCGGCTCGTTCGGCGAATGAAGGCGGTGGGCACGTCGTCTCGGACGATGCTTCGCATCGCCCGAGACGCCTTTGCCCACCCTACGGTTCATCATGAGAATTCGTAGGGTGGGCAAAGGCACGGCGCGCATCGCGCGTCGTGACGTGCCCACCGGCCGCGGCGCGATGCTCTCGGCTCTCGCCTCGGGCCGAAAGCTTAGCCACAAATCAAGAGATCTCCCCGTCACTCCCAAAATTCCACTTTCATTTTTTCCGAAATCGTGCTCTATTCCCTGCATCCCGCTCCATCGAGAAGGGGCGTAGCGCGCGATCGTCACGACACGCGGGGCGGGGCGATGGCCGCGGTCATGTCGCAACGTAGCTTTGGCTGCGTGGACGAACGGCGTGACGCGGACGCGAAGGCGTGTGGTCCTGGCGCCCCGATGCTGGCGTCAAGTTCGCGGGTGATGATGATCCCGCCGACGACGGTGGCTATCAAGCCGGACACCGGGGAGAGCGCGCGATAAGCGTGAAAACCGTCGCGCAGGGAAGGCCGGGTGATCTCGGCTGCACCTGTGGTACCTGCCGCCTGCATTCTTTTTCGCAGGCGGGCCGCAGGCGCCAGTCGGCGCCTGGCCTTCCCTGCGCCCTCCTCATGCGAGGGCGAAGCAGTCAGCAAAACTCGGACGCGTCGGCGTCGCGAGGCGGCTCGCTGACGTCATGTCGCAATCCCTGCGATCAAGACGATCGTCAAACCTATCTTGCAACGACCGGGAATGCTCCAGACCGGCGGGCCAGACGGGGAGTACGGCGAGGCCGCGGAGTAGGCCGATACCCGCAAAGGTTGGCTTGGGAGACCGCAACATCGTGTCCGCGCAACATCGTGTCCGCGATCCTTACACGAAACTGACATCGTGGTGCATCGCGAAGAAAAATCGCGATTGCCAAAAACGAACTGAATGCAGCCTGAACGGCTGTCGTTGAACTTTCAAATTTTTAAAGCAAGACAGCAGGGAGTTGGGCGATTTTTAGGTTGTTTAAAGCTCCAGTTCCGCACTATTAGCGCAACGATGAGCCTGCCAATGCCGGAATCGTCGACGGATCACACGAGCCATGGCGTCTGACACGAAACCTGTCCCGCAGTTGATCAGCACCAAGCGGCTGCTGATCGGCTTTGCCGTCCTGGCGCTCGCCGGAGCGGGGGCTTACGGCTATCGGCAATTCGGATCGGCGCCGGCCAAGGACAACATCGAGTTGTCCAGCCAGTCCAAGCGCAACGGCACCACCTTTACGCCATCGGCCGCGGAATGGGCGACACTGACGATCGAGCCGGTGTGTGAAAAGATATTCCGCGCCGAGCACATTACCGAGGGCAAGGTTGCCGTCGACGAGGACCGCTCGACCCCCGTGTTCTCGCCCTATGCCGGCCGGGTCACCAAGCTGCTGGCGCGCCCGGGCGAGACCGTCCGCCAGGGCCAGCCGCTGTTCGTGATCGAGGCGGCCGACACCGTGCA
This sequence comes from Bradyrhizobium sp. ORS 278, assembly GCF_000026145.1. Lineage (NCBI taxonomy): Bacteria > Pseudomonadati > Pseudomonadota > Alphaproteobacteria > Hyphomicrobiales > Nitrobacteraceae > Bradyrhizobium > Bradyrhizobium sp. ORS 278. Next base: position 2,849,927 of record NC_009445.1, read on the forward strand.
GGCGCAGAACGATTTCATCGCGGCCATCACCTCCATGAACAAGGCGAAGTCCGCGCTCGACCTCGCCGACATCCAATACAAGCGGGCCAAGGATCTGTTCGAAGGCCGCGCCATCCCGCTGAAGGATTTCCAGCAGGCGGAGGCGACCTCCGTTCAGGCTCAGAATGACATGCGGTCGTCACAGACTGCGCTGGAAGCCGCGCGCAACAAGCTGCGCATTCTCGGCTTCACCGATGCCGCCATCGCCGATTTCCAGAACAAGGGCGTGATCGACCGCGAGATCACGATCTACGCGCCCATCGGCGGCACGGTCGTGCAGCGCAAGGTCGGACCGGGGCAGTACGTGAACTCCGGCGCAAGCGACCCGGTGTTCGTGATCGGCGATCTCTCCACCGTGTGGCTGACGGCCTTCGTCCGCGAGAGCGACGCCGCCCTGGTCAATATCGGCGAGGAGATCCTCGTCAATGTGCTGGCGCTGCCGGGCCGTCCGCTGAAGGCCAGCATCAACTACGTGGCGGCCTCGATCGATCCGGCCACCCGGCGCCTCCTGGTCCGCGCCACCATCGACAACAAGGACGGCGTGCTGAAGCCCGAGATGTTCGCCAATGTCACGATCTATTCGCCGGGCGAGCAGCCCGCCGTCGCCGTGCCGCGGCAGGCTTTGATCTACGAAGGTAACGAGGTCCGCGTCTGGGTCGCACGTCCCGACAAGTCGATCGAGCTGCGCAAGATCAAGACGGGTCTCATCAATGGCGACCAGGTCGCGGTCGAGGGCAATCTGAGCGCGGGCGAGCAGATCGTGACCAAGGGCAGCCTGTTCATCGATCGGGCTGCCTCCGGTAGCTGAACGTGGTCCTCCTGCCTGCCGTGCTGAAAGCTCCGACCTGAATGGATCGTCTCGTCGCCATCGCCGTCCAGCGGCGCTTCCTGATGGTTGGAATGTTCGTCGCCGTCCTGATCGGCGGCCTGATCGCGTTCCGCCAGCTCAACATCGAAGCCTATCCCGATCCGACCCCGCCGATGGTCGACATCGTGACGCAGAGCAATGGTCTCTCGGCCGAGGAGATCGAACGCTACATCACCATCCCGATCGAGACCCAGGTCGCCGGCATCAAGAACCTGCGCACGATCCGGACGATCTCGCTGTACGGCCTGTCCGACGTCAAGCTGCAGTTCTCCTTCGACTACACCTATGATGAAGCCCTGCAGCAGGTGCTGAACCGGCTGTCGCAGCTGTCGCCGCTGCCGGGCAACGTCACGCCGCAGATCTCACCCTTGAGCGCGGTCGGCGAGATCTATCGCTACCGGCTGCGCGGTCCGCCCGGTTACAGCGTGCTCGACCTCAAGACCTTGCAGGACTGGGTGCTGCAGCGGCGCTTCCGCTCCGTGCCGGGCGTGATCGACGTCACCGGCTGGGGTGGCAAGACCAAGACCTATGAGATCCAGGTCGATTTCAACAAGCTGGTCGCCAACGGCCTGACCCTGCCGCAGCTGTTGCAGGCGGTCGGCAACTCCAACATCAATGTCGGCGGCAATACGGTCGAGATCGGCACGCAGTCGGCTGTCGTGCGCGGCGTCGGCCTGATCCGGTCGATGGAGGATCTCGCCAACACCATGGTGTCGCAGAGCGGCGGCAATCCGGTGCTGGTGAAGGACGTCGCCAATGTCACGATCGCGGAGAAGCCGCGGCTCGGCATCGCCGGCCTCAACAACAACGACGACATCGTCCAGGGGATCGTGCTGATGCGGCGCGGCGAGCAGAGCTCGCCGACGATCGCGCGCGTCGAGCAGCTTGTCGACCAGATCAACAATTCGACGATCCTGCCGCCCGGCGTGCGCATCGAGCGCATCTACGACCGCAAGGACCTGATCGAGACCACCACGCATACCGTGCTCGAAAACATGGTCGTCGGCATCGGCCTCATCGTGCTGCTGCAGTGGATCTTCCTCGGCGATCTCAGAAGCGCGCTGATCGTCGGCGCCACCATTCCGTTCGCGCTGTTCTTCGCCGTCATCATCCTGGTGCTGCGCGGCGAGTCCGCCAACCTGCTGTCGGTCGGTGCGATCGATTTCGGCCTGATCGTCGACGCCACCGTCATCATGGTGGAGGCGATCTTCCGCCGCCTGACCCAGACCACGCCGTTGTCCGCGGCCGAGTCGAGCCACATCTCGCCCGAGACGATGATGGGGATGAAGAGCCACGCGATCCTGTCGGCCGCCGCCGACGTGTCGCGCTCGATCTTCTTCGCCGCCGCCATCATCATCGCCGCCTTCCTGCCGCTGTTCACCTTGAGCGGCGTCGAGGGCAACATCTTCGGGCCGATGGCGCGCACCTATGCCTATGCGCTCGCCGGCGGCCTGCTTGCGACCTTCACGGTGACGCCGGCGCTCAGCGCGATCATCCTGCCGGCGCATGTCGAGGAGACCGAGACGCGGCTGATGCGGATCCTGCACGCGATCTACGCCCCGGTGCTGCGCTGGGCGGTGGGCAACCGCAACCTGGTGATGGCCGGCGCGGTCGGCCTGGTGCTGCTCACCGTGGTGGTCGGCCGGCTGCTCGGCCTCGAGTTCCTGCCCAAGCTGGAAGAGGGAAATCTCTGGATCCGCGCCACCCTGCCGCCGACGATCTCGCTGCAGGAGGGCAATTCCTACGTCAACGAGATGCGCAAGATGATCCGGGCGCGTCCCGAGGTCGAGGCGGTGGTCTCGCAGCATGGCCGTCCCGACGACGGCACCGACGCGGCGGGATTCTTCAATGCCGAGTTCTTCGCGCCGCTGAAGCCGGTCAAGGACTGGCCGGGCACCAAGGACAAGGATCAGCTCACGGCCGAGCTGTTGAAGCAGCTCGACGACCGCTTCCCGGGCGTCGAGTTCAACTTCTCGCAATATCTGCAGGACAACGTCTCCGAAGCCGTGTCCGGCGTGAAGGGCGAGAACTCGATCAAGCTCTATGGCAACGACCTGCAGGCGCTCACCGACACGGCCAACAAGATCAAGCAGGTGCTGTCGACGGTTCAGGGAGTCACCGACCTCGCGGTGTTCACCTCGCTCGGCCAGCCGACGGTGCAAATCGACATCGACCGCGCCAAGGCCGCGCGCTATGGGCTGGCGCCCGGCGACATCAACGCGACCATCAAGGTCGCGATCGGCGGCGATACCGCCGGAGACCTCTATGAGCCCGGAAGCGACCGGCATTTTCCGATCATCGTCCGCCTCGCGCCGGAGTATCGCAAGAGCGCCGAGGCGATCGAAAATCTGCGCATCGGCGCGCAGGGGCCGAACGGCATCACGCAGATTCCGCTGAGCGAGGTCGCGACCATCAAGCTGGTGTCGGGCGCGGCCTATATCTATCGCGAGCAACAGGAGCGCTATCTCCCGATCAAGTTCTCGGTGCGCGAGCGCGACCTCGGCAGCGCCATTCAGGAGGCGCAGCAGAAGGTCGCCGATCAGGTGCAGCTGCCGCCCGGATCGCATCTGGAGTGGGTCGGTGAGTTTGGCAATCTGCAGGACGCGATCAAGCGGCTGTCGATCGTGGTGCCGATCAGCCTCGCTTTGATCGGCGTGCTCTTGTGGTTCAATTTCGGCTCGATGGCCGACACCTTGCTCGCGATGAGCGTGATCCCGATGGCGATCTTCGGCGGCGTCGTTGGCCTCGTGCTGACCGGCATTCCCTTCAGCGTGTCGGCGGCGATCGGCTTCATCGCCTTGTTCGGCATCGCCGTGATGGACGGCATCATCATCCTGTCGCAGTTCAACCAGCTGATCGACGAGGGTGTCGACCGCATCGAGGCCGTCATTCGCACCGGCGAATTACAGTTGCGTCCGGTGCTGATGACCTGCGTCGTCGCCGGCATCGGCCTGATGCCGGCCGCGGTGTCGACCGGCATCGGCTCGCAGGTGCAGAAGCCGCTCGCGATCGTCGTGGTCACCGGCATGATGCTGGCGCCTGCTGTCATCCTGATCACGCTGCCGGTCCTGATCTCGCTGTTCTCCCGCCGAAGGGTCCGCTAGATGCGCATGTGCTCGTCGATCCGCGCCGCTGAATCCGCATCGATGGCGGCAGCATCCACGATCTCGCCACGCTTGAACACGAGGTAGCGATCGCTGATCGACAACGCGAACGGCAGATGCTGCTCGACCACGATCATGGAGGTGCCGATCTCGTGGCGGACCCGCACCAGCACCTCGGACAGACGATCGACGACGGACGGCTGCAGACCTTCGGTGACCTCGTCGAGCAGCAGCACGTCGGGCTTGGCCATCAGCGCGCGGGCGACGATCAGCATCTTCTGCTCGCCGCCCGACAGTGTGCCCGCGCGCTGGCTGAGCCGTTTGGTCAGCACTGGAAACCAGCCGCCGACCTGCTCGAACAGCGCATCGATGTCCTTGTCCGACAGCAGCCCGAGCCGGAGATTGTCGCGGACGGACAGGTCCTGGAACAGGGCATGCTCCTGCGGCACATAGACCAGACCCATCTTGCGCTTCAGATGCGGCGCCACCCGCGTCACGTCCTTGCCCGCGAGCCTGACGCTGCCGCGCCAGGCCGGCAGGAAGCCGAGAATGGCCTTGAGCAGCGAGGTCTTGCCCATGCCGTTCTTGCCGACGATGGCCAGCGTCTCGGCCTTCGCCAGCGCAAAGCCGACATTGCTGATGACCTCAGAGGAACCATAGCCGCTGGCGAGCTCGTTGACTTCCAGCATGGTGCTCATGCCGGCACCTCCGCATGCGTCACGTGCTGTCCGGTATAGATCTCGCGCACCAGCTCGCTGTTGACGACCTCGTCGACCGAGCCGTCGAGCGCGAGCCGGCCCTGATGCAGCACGATGATGCGCGAGGAGATCTCGCGAACGAAATCGAGATCGTGCTCGACGAGCAGAATGCAGAGGCGGTCGCGCCGGGCGAGGGTGGTCAGGATGTCGGCAAATCCCTGCCGCTCGGCGCGCGTCAGGCCGGCGGTGGGCTCGTCGAGCAGCAGCACGTCCGGCTCGAGCGACAGCACCATCGCCAGCTCAAGCGCCTGCTTCAGCCCATGGCTGAGATTGCGCGCCTCCTCGTCGAGCCGTTCGCCGAGGCCGGAGCGTTCAACGACGGACATCGCCGCTGGCGGAAGAGCCAAGGTGTCCGAACGTGATGTGAGCGCGGGCGGATCGGCATGCGTCCGCGCGACGCGCAGGCATTCCGCGACGGTCAGCGTCTCAAAGACAGACGCCGTCTGGAACTTGCGGCCCAGACCGAAACGCACGACGCGATCCGGCGGCAGCCGGGCGATGTCATGGCCGGCGATCGAGACGTCGCCGGTCGAGCGCTCGCGTCCGTCGGACAGGCAACGGATCAGGGTGGTTTTACCGGCACCGTTGGGACCGACCAAGCTCAGCAATTCGCCGCGGTAGGCCGTGAACTGCACGCCGTCCAAGACGGCGAGACTGCCGTAGCGCTTGCCGAGTGCGCGTACTTCGATCGCGACGGCATCAGGATTGCTGACGGCGGTGGCGGTGACAGCCGGCTGCAGACGCGTCTGAGCGCCTGCCGAACGCCCGCGCTTGACCAGGCGCATCACTGCGCCGAGCAGGCCATCCGGAAAAACGAGGATCACAGCGATCAGCGCCACGCCGACGATCAGCTCCCAGACGTAGGGAAGGCTGTTGGCGAGATAGGCGCTGGCGACCTCGATGCACAGCGCGCCAATCACTGGGCCGATCACGGTGCCGCGGCCGCCGAGCGCGACCATGATCACGAGGTTGGTGCCGAAGGTGAAGCTGGCATTCTCGGGAGCCGCGACCGCGCCGAAGCCGGCATAGAAGAAGCCGGCCAAGGCGGAGACGATCGCGCAGAGCACCAGGACGACGATCCGCAGGCGGGAGGTGTCGATGCCGAGATAGGTGCAGCGCGCGTCATTGTCGCGCAGCGCTGACAGCAGCCGGCCGGTGTCGCTGCGCATCACGACGAGCGCAAGCACCGCGGTTGCGAGCAGTCCGAGACCGGCAAGGCGCAGCCAGGTCTCGATCTCCAGGTCGAAACTCTCGAAGCCGACGAGGCCACTCGACGATCCTGTGAACGTGCCGCCGGAGTAGAGGATCTGCACCAGCACGATCGGCACGACCAGCGAGATCACCGACGCGTACAGCGGCGTCGAGCCGGGATAGAACGACAGCCAGCCGGTGAAGGCGGCAACGGCCGCTGCAACCGCGACCGCGGCGCCGATCGCAGCAAAAATCTGCCACGTGCCGAAGCCGTATTCGGTGAACATGATCGCGAGCGCATAGGCGCCGATGCCGAAGAACGCGGATTGCCCGAACGTCAGCGTGCCGCAATAGCCCCACATGATGTCGACGGTGATCGCCGCGATCGCCACGAAGCAGGCGCGCACCAGGATGTTCACGAGATAGGTGTCGAGCAGCAGCGGCGCGACGAGGATCACAGCGGCGGCGAGCGCCACCAGCAACGCGGGAACGATCACGCGCGGCAGCGCCCGGCTCGTGGATGATGTTGCAGGAGAGGCGAGGGGGCGCGCATCAGGCACGGGCAAAGCCCTCCGGCCGGATCCGCAACACGATCGCGGCGCAGATCGCAATGGTCAGGCCACCCAGGATCGGATTGACGAAGGTCGAGACCAGCACCTGCAGCGTTCCCAGCACGGCGCAGGAGCCGGCCAGCGCCAGCAGCGAGCCGCCCGAGACCATCACCAGCATGAAGGCGCCGATCAGCCAGGGCACGCCCATGTTCGGATCGACGCTCGATAGCGGCGTGATCAGCGCGCCGGACAGCGCGGCGAGTCCGCTGCCGAGCGCGAAGGTGATCAACCGGACGCGCGATGAATCGACCCCGAGTCCCTGCGCCAGCATCTCGTTCATGATCACGGCCTTTGTCGAGAGACCCAGTCGCGTGCCATTGAGCAGGCCGGTGAAGAGCAGGCCGACGATAGCGGCGGCTACGATCATCACCAGCCGGTAGGCCGAGTAATCGGCGCCGAACAGATGCACCGTGCCCGAGATCGGCGCCTGCACGAACTGCACCTCGCGGCCGAACATCAAGGTGATGAGCTGTCCCAGCACGATGCCGAGGCCCCAGGTAGCGAGGATCGCATCGAGCGGGCGCTGATAGAGACGGCGGACAATAACAATTTCAGTAGCCCCGCCACAGATCGCGCCGGCGATGAAGGCCAGCGGCAGAACCAGGAACCAGGGCAGGCCCAGCTGCGCGCCGACGAGGGCCGAGTAAGCGCCGACGGTGAGGAAGGCGGCATGGGCGAAGTTGATAATCTTCATCACGCCGAACACGATCAGGAGACCGGCGGCGATGATGAAGAGCATGGCGGCCGTCGTGACGGCATCGAGGGCGACGGTCAGCATGGTCACTTCCACTTGAGAGAAGCGGGGCGGGCTGTAGTCCGCCCCGCGGGATCATACGCGATCAGGCGTGCTGTTTCACGACTTGCCGGGGCACTGCGCGCCGGGATCGACGTCCTTGAAGCTCTGGATCACCTTGACGCTGCCGTCGGCCTGAACCTGGCCGAGATACATGGTCAGCGGCGCGTGGCGCTGCTTGTCCATCTTGATGGTGCCGCGGGGACCATCGACCGAGACCTCGGCGAGCGCCTTCAGTACTTTGTCCTGATCGGTGCTGCCGGCCTTCTCGACCGCGGCCTTGTAGGCGTAGACGGCCTCGTACTGCGGAACCGAGAGATCATTCGGGGTCTTGAGCTCGGCGCCGAACTTCTTCGCCATCGAGGCCAGGAAGGTCTTGTTGGCCGGCGTGTCGATGCCGGTCACGTAGGAGGCAGACAGATAGATGCCGGCAGCATCGGCGCCCATGCCCTTGGCTGTGCCTTCGTCCACGGCGAGATTGCCGTAGGGCAGGTTCACGCCGGCGGCGCGCAGCTGCTTGGTGAGGGTGACGTTCGGCGCGCCGCCCGCGGTCGAGGTGATCAGCGCATCGGCGCCAGAGGCCTTCAGCTTGGAGATGATCGAGGTCCAGTCGGAGCCGTCCATCGGCAGATATTCCTCGCCGACGACTTTGCCGCCGGTCTTCTCGATATACATCTTCGTAAACGCGAGCATGCCGCGGCCGAAGGCATAATCGGAGCCGATCAGGAAGTAGTTCTTCGCCTTCTTCTCCTTGTTGAAGTAGTCGACGATCGGCGGCACCTGCTGGTCCGGCACCCAGGCGTTGACGTAGAGATAGGGGCTGCACGACTTACCCTCGTAGAACGAGGTGTAGATGTAGGGCGTCTTGCCGCGCGCGACGATCGGCAGGCCGGCATTGCGGGCCGCGCTGGTCTCCATCGAGATCAGCACGTTGACCTTCTTCTGGAAGATCAGCGCGTCGAACGCCTTCTGCGCGCCGGCAGCGCCAGAAGCGTCGTCAGCGACTTCCAGCTCCAGCTTGCGGCCGAGCACGCCGCCCTTGGCGTTGATCTCCTCGACCGCCAGCTCGGCGGATTGCACCACCGACGGCGCGACGACGGAGTTGGCGCCGGACAGGCCGACGGGAACGCCGATCTTGATCGGATCGGCGGCGAAAGCGGACGAGAGCGCGGTCGCCGCGAAGGCGAGCGCGAGTGAAGTGGTGAGCAAACGTGATGTCATCGTTGGTCCTCCATGAATGGTCAAAACAGAAAGGCGAAGTTGTCAGTACCAACCGCGCTTGACCTCGCTGCCGAGCATCTCGTCGTAGACGTCGGAGCGACGGTCGCGCAGGACCTGGTTGAAGGCGTTCCAGTTGCGGGCGCGGCGGGCCTCGCCGAGCGCCACATCGGCGATCACGATCTCCTCCTTGTCGCGGCTCGCAGGACCGGCGACCGGCCAGCCGGTGTAGCTGACGATCAGGCTCTGGCCTTCGAACGGCTGACCGCGCTCGACGCCGACGCGGTCGGCGCAGGCGATGAAGATGGAGTTGGAATGCGCCGCCGCCATCGCCAGGATGTTGGCCATGGCCTCGCGTCCCGGCGCCTGGCCAGGGATCGGCACCCAGTTCGTCGGCACGCAGACGATGTCGGCGCCCTGCAGCGCGTTGAGGCGATAGGTCTCCGGGAACCACCCGTCATAGCAGATCGCCATGCCGATGCGGCCGATCTCGGTGTGGTAGACGGGGAAGCCCAGATTGCCGGGCTCGAAATACAGGTTCTCCTCGTTCCACAGGTGCACCTTGCGGAACGTGCCGATGTAGCCCTTCGGCCCGATCAGCACCGCGCTGTTGTAGAGCTTGGTCCCGTCGCGCTCGCATATGCCGGCGACGAGATGCAGGCCGTGCTTGGCCGCGATCTCGCTCCATGCGGTCATCGCGGGGCCGTTGGGAATTGTCTCCGAGGCGGCGAAGGCCTCCTCGCGGGATTTGAACACGTAGCCGGAGGAGGCGAGTTCGGGGAGCACCACGAGCTTGGCGCCTTGCGCCACCGCCTGTTGGATCAAATCGAGGCTGTGGGCGAGGTTGGTGGCCAACTCGCCGACCATCGGCTGCATCTGGATGCAGGCGATCCGCAGTTTGCTGTCGTCATCCGTCGTCAAGGCACGAGTCTCCGTTGCGTTCGCGAGGATCGCGCGCGCCAAACAAAAAGCCCCCGACTGCGCCTTGCGGCGCAATACGAGGGCTGCATAGCCTGATGTGAAATGGCCGACCGGCCATTGGCGGACATGCGATGTCCGCAACGACCACAAGTAACTCAAATGCGCGATACGAAGTCAACGCCGTCGCCTGCAAAAATTTGAGGCCGCCGCTGCCCAACGCGTGGGCGCAACAATTGGCCCTCAGCGGGAAACCGGCGCATCCAGCACCCCCAATCCGCCCAATGTCTCCTGTGCGTTGATGATCGAGATCGCGATGTCGGCCATCGCCACGCGCTTCTGCGTCGCCTGGGCGCGGATCAGCTCATAGGCCTCGACCTCGCCCACCTGCTTCAACCCCATCAGGATCTTCACCGCCTTGTCGACGTCGCGCCGCGCTTTCAACGTCTCCTCCAGCTTCTGCACCTTGCCTTCGAGCCGTCGCGTGTAGCCGCGCAGCGAGCGGGCCAGCACGAGCGAAGAGAGGATGCCGAACGAGCGGATCGGCTTGTTGACGACGCCATGCGCGTTGCTGTCGAGCAGGCGCTTGAGGATGGTCGGATTCTCGTAGTCGACGATGGCGATGAAGGTGAGCGGATGCTCGGTGGTGCCTTCCGGGAAGATCATCTCCTCCGAGGTCTCGATCAGCTGGAACACCGTGTCGATGTCGTGCGGGATCGCGGCCGGCGGCGGCCACACGCCGCGCACGTTGCAGCCGATGCGCTTGAGCTGATCGATCAGTGCGTCGCCTTCGGCATCGCGCGGATGGATGACCAGCACGCGGGCGCCTCGCAGCTCCTCGATGAGGCGGCGCACGCCGGGCTTCATGCGGTCATCCGGCCTCATGCTGACAGCGCCTCTTCGCTCAGCCAGCGGCCGCCGATCGGCGACACCGACAGATACGGATCCGGCTTGATCGGGCTCTTACTCTCCCAGACGATGTCAAACTGGCCGTCGGCGCGGACGCGGCCGATCCGCGGCGTCGTCCAGACATGGTTGTTGTCGGGATCGATTCGGATCGGTCCCTCCGGTGCTTCGAGGCTCAGGCCAAGCGCGGCTTCCACCAGTCTCTGCGTATCGAGGCTGCCGGCCTGTTCGAGCGCGCGCGCGAACAGCTTGATCTGCGCATAGGCCGAGGCGCTCCACATGCTGACCGGCGTGTCGGCCCCGAAGGTGGCCGCGAACGCCGCCTTGAAGCGGTCGTTGCTGTCCCGCGCAAGCGTGCCGAAATAGCTCGCGGCCGTGAGATGGCCCGCGCAATATTCGGCGCCGATGGCGCGCACCTCGCCCTCGGCCATCGTGAGGCTCGCGATCGGCAGCCGCTTCGGATCGAAGCCTGCCTCCGCGTACATCCGATAGAACCGCTGCGCGGTACGGCCGACGATGGTCGAGAACACGACGTCTGGCACGGCGTCCTTGATGGCCGCAAGCCCGCGCGTCAGCTCGGCGTCGGTCGCCTCCATCGTCACATATTGCTCGCCGACGACGCGGCCGGCATAGGACTCGACGAGGTCGCGCATGATGCGGTTGGATTCGCGCGGATAGATGTAGTCCGAGCCGATCAGATAGACGCGCGGTCCATGCTTGCGCACGATGTATTCGGCGAGCTGGAACGCATTCTGGTTCGGCGCCGGGCCGGTGTAGATCACGTTCGGGGAGTATTCGAAACCTTCGTAGAGCGAGGGATACCACAGCAGGCCGTTGCGGCGCTCGATCGCCGGCAGCACCGCCTTGCGCTCCGCCGACGTCGAGCAGCCGAAAATGATGGAGGCGCCGTCCTCGGTGAGCAGGCGGTCGGCGAGCTTGCGGAAGGTTTCAGGCTGCGAGCCCGGATCATAGGCGATGACCTCGATCTCGCGGCCGAGCACGCCGCCCGCCTTGTTGATCTCCTGGATCGCGAGCGCCGTGCCGAAGAAGTGCTCGGACTCCGTGACCTGCATCAGGCCGCTGCGCGAGAACAGCACGCCGACGCGCCAGACATCCTTGTCGGATGATTTTGCGGCCGGTCTCGTCGTCATCATCATGCCTCCAGGTCGACGGGCCGGCGCGGCCGGCTCGGGAAGCGCGGACTATTGCCACTCGGCGCGCGGTTGGCAACGGGGGCGACATAGGCAGGTCCGGTTCCAGGTGTCAGACGAGCCGCAGCATCGCCGCGACGCAGAGCGCGTCCGGATCATGCGATGTTCGGGCCCTCGTCGATGATGAGGGCGCAGGGAATGCCGGGCGCTGGCCGCACCCATGGCCCGCCTGCAGAAAGAAAAGCAGGCGGCAGTCACCACAGGTCAGCCGAGACATTCCGGCATTCCCTGCGCGGCGGGCTTCACGCTTATACGCGCTCTCCTCGGGGACCGGCTGGTTGACCCCGTCGGCCGCGGAGCTCGTCAGACCTCCGCACACCTTGGCCTCAGCACCGGGAGGCCAGGACCACGCGACTTCACGTACGCAAGTGCATCGCTCGTCCGCACGTCACGCGCGCCGATGCCCCGACGTCCACCGCATTGCCGGCCCAACGTGTCGTGACGACGCGTACGTCCCTCATCCGGACCGGAACGGGGATGTTATAGGTCTGATTTGCTGATTTTCGGAAGTTATTTATTTTTCAAGGGGGCTCTTGAAACGGGCTTTGTCATTGCGATCGCAGCCGAAAATAGCATTTATGCGCAGGGTCGAAAGTCCTCCTCCCGCGTTGACCGTGTCGGGTTAAGTCGGCCGCGCTTTGTGGCCCCGTTGTAACGGGCGCCGTTCAACACGCGGCCAGACTGGAAAGTTGAGATGCGCAGTTTCGAAGACCGAGTCCTGCTATTCCTGCTCGCCGTGATCACGCTCGCGCTCGGCTGGATCCTGCTGCCGTTCTATGGCGCGCTGCTGTGGGGCGTGGTCGGCGCGATCGTGTTCGCGCCGCTGCATCGCCGGGTGTCACAGTCGATGCGCGGTCGTGACGGGTTGGCGGCGGCCCTTGTCGTGCTGCTGGTGGTTCTGATCATCATCATTCCATTCTCGCTGATCGCGGCGGCGCTGGCGCAGCAGGCGGCCGGTGTGTACGGGCAGGTGCAGGGCGGCCAGTTGGATGTCACGCAGTACTTCCAGAAGATGCTGGATGCGCTGCCCAGTTGGATCGTCGATCTGCTGAACCGGTTCGGGCTCGGCAGTCTGGCGGGACTGAAGGACCGGCTGTCGGCGCTGCTGTTGCGCGGCAGCCAGGTGATCGCAGGTCAGGCGCTGAACATCGGGCAGGGCACGTTCGAGTTCTTCGTCAGCCTGTTCCTGATGCTCTATCTGCTGTTCTTCCTGCTGCGCGATGAGGAGACGTTGTCGCGGCGGATCGCGGACGCCATCCCGCTGCGCGACGAGCAACGCGACGCGCTGCTTGCAAAATTCATCATCGTGATCCGCGCGACGATGAAGGGCAATCTGGCGGTCGCTCTGGCGCAGGGCGCGCTGGGCGGCCTGATCTTCTGGTTCCTCGGCATCACCGCGCCGCTGCTGTGGGCCGTGGTGATGGCGTTCATGTCGCTGCTGCCCGCGGTCGGCGCGGGGATCGTGTGGTTTCCGGTTGCGCTGTATCTGCTGGCCACCGGCTCGATCTGGCACGGCGTGATCCTGATCGCCTACGGCGCGCTGGTGATCGGTCTCGTCGACAATCTCTTGCGTCCGATCCTGGTCGGGCAGGACACCAAGATGCCGGACTATGTGGTGCTGCTGTCGACCCTGGGTGGGATCGAAGTGTTCGGCTTGAACGGCTTCATCATCGGCCCGGTGATCGCGGCGATGTTCATCGCGGTGTGGGACATGTTCACGGTGGTGCGCAGCGAGAATCGCGCGGTGGCTGACCCGACACGTAGCGATGCGTAGCCCGGGCGAGCGAAGCGACCCTGGGATCTCCGGCACAGCGCGTGAGAACCCGCATGTCGCTGCGCTCATGCGGGCTACGGCAAAGCATGCGCGAAACAAATTAGGTGTCATGCCCGCGCAGGCGGGCATCCAGTACGCCGCGGCGCCGCGGGTCGATCACGACTGTCTCGGCGTACTGGATCGTCCGCCTTCGCGGACGATGACAGCGGAGCTTGTGGTAACCTGCTCGCGCCCCATTTCGTCGTTGCGAGCAAAGCGACTTGTCCGCCATGGCTCGAAGGACGGTGGCGGTAGCGTTCCAGAGTCCCGCCCACCACACTGGATTGCTTCGTCGCTTCGCCCCTCGCAATGACGGCGATTGAGGCTGCAGTCTCGGCTCAGAAGCCGTACAGCCGCGCGGGGTTGTCGACCAGGATCTTCTTGCGGATCGCGGCATCCGGCGCCCACACCGGGAGCTGGTTCATCAGGCGGCCGTCGTCGATTTGATAGAACGGCCTCACATCCGTCACCTTCAGCTCAGGATGCGGTGACGAATCCGGGTGCGGCCAGTCGGTGCCCCAGACGATGCGGTCGGGGTTGGCGGCGATGAGAGCCTTCGCGAACGGGATGACGTCGGTGTAGTCGGGGCTCTTGGTCGAGGCGCGGTAGGCGCCGGAGATTTTCACATAGGCCTTGCCGCTGCGGACGAGGTCGATGAGGTCGGAGAAGCCGGGCTGCTCGAGGCCGAGTTCGGCCTGCGCGCCGCCGAAATGATCGAACACGGCCGCGACCTGCGACTGCATCACCAGGTCCTTGATCGCCGCGATCATCGGCGTGTTGGTGTAGAGCTGAACGTGCCAGCCGCGCGCCTTCATGCGGTCGACGGCGGCCTGGAAGCGGGCGCGGCCGACATTGGGATCGTTGATGCCGCCGGTTGCGAGATTGAGGCGGATGCCGCGAAAGCCGTCGGCGTTCATCGCATCGAGCTGCGCCTCGGAGGTCTTGTCATCGATCACAGCGACGCCGCGGGCGTCGTTGCCGCGTGCCTTCATCCCGAACAAGGTCGCTGAATTGTCGGTGCCGTAGACGCTCGGCGTCACGATCACCACGCGCTTGATGTGCAGCGCTTTGTGCAGGGCGGCCATTTCTTCCGGCGAGGCTGGCTCGGGCGTATAGACGCGAGTGGCGGCGAAAGGAAACTTCTCCGGGTCGCCATGGATATGGGTGTGGCAGTCGCAGGCGTCGGCCGGCACGTCGAAATCGACCGGCGTAGCCGGTTGTGAGGGGTTTGCGCGGGCTGTCGTCATCGTCACTCCGGCGGCGAGCGAGGCCAGCAGCAGGCTTCGGCGGTTGAGCATGGTGGGTCTCCCCGGATGTCGCGCGTGCGTTGCGGGTGACGCGCTTGGTGTTGCGGGAGGAGCGTGAACCGGCGCGGGGCAGGGGGCAAGAGCGAAGCCAGCTATTGGTCGTCATCCCCGCGGAAGCGGGGATCCATAGCCACAGGGCGTCGTGTGGCGGGCACGGTTGGCTCCGATCTCGTGTCAACACATCGCCCTGTGGTTATGGGTCCCGGGTCGGCGCCTCAACGGCGCTTACGCGCCGTGGAGGCTTGCCCGGGACGACAGCGGAGAGCGAGGGGACTCGGCCCCATCTCATGTCGGTCCGATGACTCGCGGCCCCGTAAGCCGCCCTACTGCCCCGACGGCGTGCGCAGGCCGTGCCAGGCGTCGCGGACCTGGTGATAGTGGACCTCGGGCAGATAGTCCGGCGTGTTCAAATTGAGGTTCTTGACGTCGAGGCGGCCCACCGCGCTGAGCAGCGTGTAGGAGGCGATGACGCGGTCGCGCTGAGCGCCGATCAGGCGGGCCTTGGCCTGGATCAAATCGGCCTGCGAGTTGAGTACGTCGACGGTGGTGCGCTGGCCGCCCTGCGCCTCGCGCGAGACGCCCTGCAGCGCGACGGTGGCGGCCTTCACCTCGGCCTCGGAGGCGCTGACGGCGACCTTGGCACCCTCATTGGCGACCCAGGCGCTGACCACGGCGGTGCGCGTCTGGTTGCGAACCTGATCGAGCACCAGCCGGCTTTGCGCGGCGAGCTCCTTGGCCTGCCGGGTCTGCGAGGCCGCGGTACCGCCGTCATAGATCGGCGCGGTCACGGCGCCGACGATCGAGGCCTGGTCGGTGCCGAAGGTGCCGAGCGTCTGGTCCGAATCGCGGCTGCGGCTGACGCTGCCTTGCAAGGTCACGCTCGGCAGCAGCGCGCCCTCGGCGATGTGGATCGAGGTCGAGGCGGCGTCGACGTCGAAGCTCGCGGCGGCAACCGCCGGATTCTCTTTGTTGGCGAGCGCGACGGCATCCTCCCGCGAGCGCGGCAGCAACCGGTCGATCGGATCGGCGGCGCGCAGCTGGCCCGGCGTCATGCCGATCACCTGCGCATAGGTGGCCTGGCTGATGGCGAGGTTCACCTCGGCCGCGTTCAGATCGGAGAGGCCGCGCGACAGCCGGGCTTCCGCTTGCGAGGCGTCTGTCGGCGTGACGTCGCCGGCATTGAGGCGGCGCTGCGTCACCGCCAGCGTCTCGCGCAGGAAGGCGACGTTCGACTTCTGCGCCTCGACCAGCGACTGGTTGGCGAGCACGTTGGTGTAGGCGGTGACGGCGTCGAGCAGGATGCCTTGGCCGACATTGCGCAGCGCCTCGCGGCCGGACTGCACCTGCAGCTCGGCCATGCGCACGCTGTTGGCGGTGCGGAAGCCGTTGAACAAGGTCTGCGTCACCGTCAGGCCGATGGTCCAAGGCTTCAAGGTCGCGGTCTGGATGGTGTTGCCCGGCAGGAGATTGCGCACGGCCTGCAGGCCGCTGCTCAGGCTCGCGACCAGCTGCGGGCGATATCCGGCCAGCGCCTGCGGCACGTTCTCGTCCGTGGCGCGCTGCCGCGCGCGTTCGGCGTTGAGCGCCGGGTTGGTCTGATAGGCCTTGGCGAGCGCGGCCGCGAGATCCTCGGCGCGCGCGGGCGCGCAGACGGCAAGGCTGACAACAAGGCTGGCGGCGAGGATCAGGCCGGAGCCGATCCGCCATGCGCGCACCCTGCCGATGCCAAATTCTTTGGCTCGACCCACCATCCGACTCCGCCGCGTCCCACTATCTTAACCAATTGTTTACCTGTTTACGGCGGGGAACTGCCACACACAAACCGTTGGTGCGGAATTCGGCAGGCTTTTCCATGGTTTGTTGTGGCGGTCCCGCCACAGACGACGACGCCGAGAGTGGGGTCGCCTGGTCCCGCGGTAGGCGGGTGAGTGACGCGACGAGACGGCGTGACCGTGCGCGACGAATCACTTCGACAGTTGTGAGCTATTGCGACACGCTCGCTGCACCTCGCCCGCTTGGGGAGAGGTCGGATGGCCTCGTCAGATGCAAATCCGGGTGAGGGGGCTCTTTGCAGGGTCGGTGATGGTGGTTGCCCCTCCCGTGGAACGGGGAGAGGAGCGCACCCTTCGTGTGGCGGGGTTCGAACGACTTCAGGGCGAACCCCGCCAGGTCCCGGTCAGCGGTTCTTATTCACCGGCTTGCGCTTCTCGATGAAGGCGGCCATCCCCTCTGCGCGGTCCTCCAGCGCGAAGGTGGCGTGGAAGAGGTTGCGCTCGACGTTCATGCCCTCGGACAGCTGCGTCTCGAAGGCGCGGTTGACGGCCTCCTTGGCCATGGCGGCGGCGGGCCGCGACATCGCGGCGATCTTCTCGGCCGCGGCCATCGTCTCTTCCATCAACTTGTCGGCGGGCACGATGCGGCTGACCAGGCCGGCGCGCTCGGCTTCGGCCGCGTCCATCATGCGGCCGGTGAGGCAGAGGTCCATCGCCTTGGCCTTGCCGATCGCGCGCGTCAGGCGTTGCGTGCCGCCGATGCCGGGGATAGTGCCGAGCGTGATCTCGGGCTGGCCGAACTTGGCGGTGTCGGAGCAGATGATGAAGTCGCACATCATCGCGAGCTCGCAGCCGCCGCCGAGCGCATAGCCCGAGACGGCGGCGATGGTCGGCTTGCGACAGCGCGCGACGCGGTCGCCGCCGATCGCAGTGAAGTCGCTCGAGAACATGTCGATGAAAGTCTTCGGCTGCATCTCCTTGATGTCGGCGCCGGCGGCAAACGCCTTCTCGCTGCCGGTGATGACGATGCAGCCGATGGCGTCGTCGGCCTCGAGATCGTCGACGGCCGCGGCGATCTCGCGGAAGACGCCGAACGACAATGCGTTGAGCATCTTCGGCCGATTCAAGGTGATGACGCCGACCGCGCCTTTGCCCTCGACGATGATGTGCTCGTAAACGCTCATGTTTCCACCCTGCAAAATCAAACAGCGGGCAATCTGCCCGCTGGATGGCTGCGCATCAAGTAGGGGTGGCGGCGCCGATCGTCAGATCATGAACATCCGCGCGGCGGAGCCCAGGGTGAGCAGGGTGCCGCAGGCGATGAAGATCTTGCCGATGATCGAGGCCTTGTCCCAGCCCGAGCTGTCGTCCGTGCTGACCATCACCATATTGACGGTGGTCGGCTCGGCCGCGGCGGGCTCGCTCTCGGCGGCTTGAGCAGCGGGCGCCGCCTGCGCCTCGGCCGTCATCGGAGCCGGAAACACGTCTTGTTTTGCGGCGGCCGTGCCGTCCGAACCGACCGGCAGGAACGGGCTGTAGCTCTGCGAGTCAGCCGCGCGCACGGATCCAGTGCCTGCGAGGCAGAGGACGAGCGCGGCCGCTATCATGAATGCTGTACGTCCACTGGCTTGGATCGTCATCTCAGGTCTTCTCCCCACCCTGCCAGCCCCATGACAGAGTGAGACCCCGACAGATGTCGAGATCGGGGCAGAAAATGGGTATCTTCCTGCTGCTCACGGCAAAAGCGAGGCGACGCCGGACGCCGGCGGCCTTGGCTTCTCACCTCAGAACCCAGATCCTCCTGTGATCGATTCGGTGCTAAGAGCGGTTTTGAGCTTTGCGCGCGTGCGTGATGGCGGTGTGGCGCAACTCGGCTGGTTCGGAGGCCAAGCTGGATATCACGAGTTTGTGATTAGGTCTGTGGCGGGGTAACAATCAGACGATCCGGTCGAACCTGTGGGGGTGGAGCGTAGGTGCGCGAGCGTGACGACGAGTGGACGGGCTGGATGCGCCAGGCCGTCGCCGGAGATGACCAGGCCTACCATCGTCTGCTGAAGGCGATCACGCCGGTGCTGCGCGCAGCATCGCGGCGAGGGCTCACGCGCGCCGGACAGCCGCCGGATCAGGCCGAGGACATCGTGCAGGAAATTCTGTTGGCGATTCATCTCAAGCGGCACACCTGGGACGTCAACGCGCCGTTCGCGCCCTGGCTGTTTGCGATCGCCCGCAACAAGCTGATCGACATGCTGCGCCGACGCGGCCGGCGGGTGTTCGTCGACATCGACGATTTCGCCGAGACGCTGGCCGACGAGCCGCCGGCGCCGAGCGTCTCCGCCGGCGAGGTCGAGACTCAGCTGAAGACGCTGCCGCAGCGCCAGCGCGATGTGCTGCAGGCGATCGCGGTCGAGGCCTCCTCGATCAAGCAGACGGCGCAGAAGTTTTCGATGAGCGAGGGCGCGGTGCGGGTCGCGCTGCACCGGGCGCTCGCGAGCCTCACGGCCAAGCTACGGGATACGTGACCATGGACACCGATCAGCTCATCCGCTCGCTTGCTGCTGACAATGCGCAACGCGCCCAGCCTGTCGGCATCGTCCTGGCGCTGGCCTTGATGGCGGCCACGCCGGTCTCGACGGCGATGCTGCTGGTCGGCCTCGGCATCCGCCCCGACATCTGGCTCGCCGTGCGCAATCCGTTCTTCGACCTGAAGTTCGTGGTCACCGCGGCGCTGGCGATCCCGGCGCTGATCATCAGCCTGCATCTGTCGCGTCCCGAGGCGTCGCTGCACGGCTGGAGCTGGCTCCTGATCGCGCCGGTCCTCGTCCTTGTCGGCGGCATCGCCGCGGAGATGATGCTGCCGCAGCGGGCGCCGATGATGGCGCGCATGGTCGGGCACAATTCGATGCTGTGCATGAGCGCGATCCCGGTGCTGTCGCTGCCGGTTTTGGCCGCCGCCCTGTTCGGGCTGCGGCACGGCGCGCCGTCGCGCCCGGCGGTCGCAGGCGCCGTCGCCGGACTGGTGTCGGCCGGCATCGCGGCGACGCTCTACGCGGCGCATTGCAATGACGATTCGCCGCTGTTCGTCGCCACCTGGTACACCGCCGCGGCGCTGATCGTGGCCGGCCTCGGCGCCGCCATCGGCGCGCGTGTTCTGCGCTATTGAGGCCGCGAAGGGGCGCTCACACCTCGGCCGGCGCGGCGGCGTCCTGCACGCGGTGGAAGCGCAGCACCTGCTGCGCCGTTGAGCGGCGGAGCCGCTCATAGGTGACCTTGGCCGAGACGAGGTCGGTCGGCGTCGCGCCCGTCAGCTCATCACGCATCGTGATCATCGACTTGACCACCGGCCATGACAGGCCGGCGACCTTGGCGAGGATCATCACGCCCTCGGCGCGGCTCTCGATCATGATGCTCTCGGCGACGGCGATCGGCACGTTGGCCATGGCCGCGACGGCGGCGTTGGCCTCGTCGAACTTCTTCTGCTCCATGAACTGCGCCACGAGCTGCGGGTCGAGCCGGCCGTCGGCATGCAACGAGCGCACCAGCGCGTGCGCGATCTCGGTCTGGCTGGTCAGCGCCACGGCGCTCGACCGCGCGCACCGGCTCGCCGTCCGCACCGCCGAGGAGACCTCCGGCGCCAGCTTCGGATTGTCCGCCTCAAGCCGCGCGCGCACGGTGACGGACGCCTTGGCGACGAGCTTCAGATAAAAGTGGCGCGGCAGGTTGGGCCGCATCGCGAGGCACGCGGCGAGGTTCTCGTCGAGCGCGGCGCGATCGACCAAGCTCTCGAAGTTGCGCTCCGACAGTTCGGCGCCGGGATTGCTGACGGTGCTTTGCACCACCGCGTCGTTGCCGCGCCGGAGCAGAATGTCGGTGACCGCACGGCTCAGCACGCGGCGGATCGAGATCGCGAGCAGATGCGCCTGGCTCTTGGTCTCGGCGGTCCGGATCAGTGCGGCGTCATCGAGCCGCTCGGACTTCGACAACACGGGACCGGCGACCTCGATGGCGTCGTCATCGGCCAGCCGGTGCAGCGTACGCGGCGGCGCCGCATCGATTGTCGCCAGGCGGTTCGCCAGCAGAGCCCGCGCGGAGATCTCGATGTGATCGATCAGGCATGCGAAGACGTCATCGAACAGCGCCACCTGATCGTCGGCAAAATCCGTCGCGCCGTCGACGAACAGGTCCGTCACCTTGCGCAGCGTCTCGACCCGTCGCGCCACGGTGCCGTGCGCGAGCGTGTCCTCCAGCTCGTCCAGCAGGCTCTCGTTCGGCGCGGACTTCGCGGGCATGCTGGGATGCTCAGGTGCCGGTGACGCGATTGCGCCCATTGGCCTTGGAGTCGTAGAGCGCATGATCCGCGCGGGCGAGCAGGGACTCGGCGGTCTCGTCGCCGCGCCGCGTCGCGACGCCCGCCGAGAACGTGACCTGCAGGCCGGCGGAGAACGCGCTCCAGTCGAGCTCGGCAATAATCCGGCGCAGCCGTTCGGCGAGCCGTGCGGCGGGCTCCGCCGGCGCGCCCGGGAGCACCAGCAGGAATTCCTCTCCGCCATAGCGTCCAAAACGGTCACTGCCGCGAATGTTGGCGTACATCGTGATCGCGAAGGTGCGCAGCACGTCGTCGCCGGTTGGATGGCCATGGGTGTCGTTGATGCGCTTGAACCAGTCGAGGTCGATCAGCACGATCGAGCAGGGCCGGCCGGCCTGGCGGCAGCGCGCCATTTCCTCATCGAGCACCTGCATGATCGAACGGCGGTTCAGCGCGCCGGTCAGCTCGTCGAGCTCGGCGAGCTCCTCGATGCGGCGATAGGCCTCCTTCAGCTTCTGACCGCGTAGATACAGCGTCTCGCGCAGGCCCGAGGAGAAGATGCCGAGGAACATGCAGCCGGCGATGGTGAGCAGGAACACCAGGAGGGTCGCGAGCCGCTCCAGGGCGTTGCCGGTTGGCATGCCCAGTGGCTTGTCCGTCAGGAGGAATAGGCCGGCGAGGCCGAGCGCCAGGAAGGTCCAGCAGATCGCGCTCTGGCGTGGCGTGGCGCGGAGCGAGCCGAAGGCGACGACCAGATACAGCGTGCACAGGAAGACGATGCTGACTTCCGGCGCAATGTAGCAGAAACCGACCGTCATCATCATGCTGGCGATCGACTGCGGCACGACCAGATAGTGGTCGCGGAAGCGGTCGTTGAACCCGCTCTCCGACAGCATCGTCCACAGAGCGACGGTCAGCACGCCAATCGCGGCATAAGAGGGCGCGATCGTGGGCGGTACGGTACCGGCCTGGGCATAGATGAACAGGATCACCGCGTCGATCAGGTAGCAGCCGGCGATCATCGCCAGCATCTGCCGGCGCCGTCCGGCGCGGCGGACATGCAGATCGGGCGGCGGCAGCGCGCGCGAGCCGTCCACCTCGGCAACATCGGCATTTCGATAGGGCGGCGCCGTAGTGTCCATTTGCTCGCATTTCTTCGGAGTTCAACCGAAAATCTACGCGGGAAAGCCTTTAACTTTGGTATCTAGGGAACTGGAATGCGCGCGAGGCCGCGCGTCGTGACAAGGCATTCCACGGCTTCTTTGACGGCTCGATCGGGCAATGCGTGGGGCGGGGACGTAACATGGTAGGCGGGAACCCGCCGGGCGCGATCGCCTCGGTGCGGGCGTCGAAATTCGTACGTCTGTGCGCCAGCTCACATCCGGGGACGTATCTTTCCGGTATTTTGAGGAATTTTGCGGTTGAATTCGAACCGCAATCTCATTCCTCCAGACCAATCTCGCGAGACGGCCATTGAGCGTGACAGCAGCGGCGTCAGATGAAACCCTGATTGCCCGGATCGCTCAAGGCGACCGGCTCGCCATGCAGGTGCTGTATGGACGGCACCATGTCAGGGTGTACCGTTTCGGGCTGCGGCTCGTACGGGACGAACAGGTCGCGGAAGATCTCATCAGCGAGGTCTTTCTCGACGTGTGGCGTCAGGCCGGCAAGTTTGAGGGCCGCTCTGCCGTCTCAACCTGGCTCCTGGCCATTACGCGGTTCAAGGCCCTTTCGGCACTTCGGCGCCGCAAGGACGTTGAACTGGAGGACGACGCCGCGAACGCGATCGAGGACACGTCCGACGATCCGGAAGTGGCGGCGCAGAAGAAGAATACCGGAGAAGCCTTGCGCAAGTGCCTGACTGCGCTTTCGCCTGATCACCGGGAGATCGTCGATCTCGTCTACTACCATGAGAAGTCCGTGGAGGAGGTGGCCGAGATCGTCGGAATTCCGGAAAACACCGTCAAGACGCGCCTGTTCTATGCGCGCAAGAAATTGGCCGAACTCCTGAAGGCGGCCGGCATTGAAAGAGGCTGGCCATGATGGCTTTGAGCAGGAAAATGCTGGAGCAAGAGCCCGGTGACATCGAACTGCTGCTGCCGTGGTACGCTGCCGGCACGCTGAGCGCGCGCGACATGCGCCGTGTCGAGGAGGCGCTGGGCCAGGATGCCGATCTCGCCCGGCAATATGCCGAGATCCAGAAGGAATATGCCGAGACCATCGCGCTGAACGAGAGTCTCGGCGCGCCGTCGATGCGCGCGATGCAGAAGCTGTTCGCCGCGATCGAGGCCGAGCCGGAGCAGGCGCCGAAGGCGCTGCCCGGTGCCGGCGCGCGCATCATGGCGTTCTTCGAGAGCCTGTCGCCACGCACGCTGGCCTGGACCGTGAGCCTCGGCGCGCTGCTGGTGGTGGCGCAGGCGGGTGTGATCGGCAGCGTACTGCTGCGCTCGCAGGCGACGTACCAGACCGCGTCGATGGCCGAGGACAAGGCCGCCCAAGACAAGGCCGCCCAAGACAAGGCCGTGCAAGACAAGGCTGCTCAAGACAGGGTCGCCGAATACAAGGCCGCGCCGCCCGCTCCGGCGGCGGACCCGAAAGCCGCCGGCCCGAGGTTGGCCCCGCCACCCCCAAGCCCCGCGCCACCGGTCGCCGCCGTGGCGCCTGCGCCGGCCGAGCCGCGCGCAACGGACAGCATGAGGCGGTCGCGCGTGGCCGAGGCGCCGGCTCCGGCGGCGCCGCTGATCCGCGGCCTCGGGCCGCAGCCGGCCGCGGTTGCGCCCGTCTACGCGCTGGTGCGGTTCGTGCCGGACGCGCGGATGGCGGATATCACCGCGCTGCTGGACAGCTATCAGGCCTTGATCGTCGACGGCGCCAAGGGCGGGGTCTTCAAGCTGCAGCTTGGCAGTCAGCCGCTGTCGAAGGCCGACGCCGATGGCCTGATCGGCCGCCTGTCGCGCGAGAAGATCGTCAGCATCGCGGTGGCCGCTCAGTAATCCGCGTCGTCCAGGACGTCACTCGAGGCGTCGTGCGGTGATGGAGCGCGCGATCGCCGCCGGCCGGCAGGCGCGGCGACGGCGATGTAGGTCCCGCGGTTCGACTCCGGCAGCAGCTGATCCTTCGTGTCGGTCGCGCCGGCGCAGCACCAGCCTGTCAACGTTTTCGTGAACGTTCCAAAAATCCGTCCGTCACGTTGAACGTGTGCCCTGGCGGTTACGACAGAAGGTATGTGGGAGCGGTGATCCCCTCCCCATAGCTATATCAGGCGCGAGCGCCCATCCACCCCAAGCGCCCATATGGCTCGAGCCGTCCGGTTGTCCCCCCGGACGGCTCTTTCATTTCGGGCGAAGCGATGAAGCGAAGCCCCGCTAGCCGTCAACCGGCGTCACATCTTCTGGTTGCCCGATGAGATGAGTGGTCGCGCGGGCGTTGTCGCCGCGCCGGCAGGGCTCGTAGAAGCACGGATAAATCTTCCGGTGGACTACGGTTTTGCCGTCGGCGAAGATGGCGATAGCTAGACTTTGTTAACCTTTTCCACAAAATATTCACGTCACGTTGCGTTGATTCGTGCCGAGTGCGTCCGTCCCCTTTCTTGCGGGCTCCCCTATGACACATCGACTGGACGTGGCTTGCAGCCGCGAACTGGCTGCGCGTTGGCGCGCGCTCGCCGAACGGCGCCTCGATCACCTCACCGAGCTGTTCGATAGCGGCCGCTGGCGGCGTTATTACACCGAGCAATCCTTCCTCGACGACCTTCGTCACGCCAAGGCCGCGGTTGAGACCTGGACATCGCTGGCTGCCGCCAAGGTTGAGCTCGCCAAGGTCGATCCTATCAAGGTCGACCCGGTCATGGTCGACCCTGTCAAGCTCGAGCCCATCAAGATCGTGCCGGCCAGCGTTGTGTCGGCCAAGACAGCGGTCGCGGCTCCGATAATGGTCGCGGCTCCGCCAGTGGAGCCGGAGAGACTTCCCGAGCCGATCAGGCTCTACGCCCTCGATGAGCGCAGCTTCGAGCACCGGCCGATCGAGCTGCCGCGCTCGCTCGATACCATCCTTGCGAGATCCGAAATCATCGTCGAGCCCGAGATCGCGCTGGCCGAGCCGGACATGGAGCCCGACGTCGTCATCGAGCCCAACGATGTCGTCGAGACCGACTACGCCTTCGAGTACGACGAGGTCGCTGAGCACGACGTCGCGCCGGAGCTGACAGACGCTCCCTTGCACATCGACATGTCGGCGCTCGAGCAGGCCTTGAGCATCGGCATCGAAGGCGACGTGGAGTATGACGAGCCGGTGGTCGACCTCGACGCCATCGAGCGCCGCTATCCGGCGCTGGCTGTCGCTTATTAGTCCAGCTGTCTCACGACCACCGACATTCGGGCTCAATCGCCAACGCGCAGCCGCTTCGCGGCTTCGGATCGACGATTGCCCCCGAATGACCGCGCGAACCTCGCTCAGGCGGGGGGCCGCAGCAGGGCGCGTCAGTCATCGCCTGACGGCGTTGCCGGCCATGGTCAGCTGCGCAAAGCGTTGCGCACCGTCCTGCGTGAGGTCTGACGTCACCGGCTTGATGTGATCGAGCCCGATCACCGCGCCGCGCGGGGTGCCGGAGATCAAGTTGTTGCTGACGAGCGCAGTGCCCGCACCCTGAACCACGGACACGCCGATGCCGGCGAGCGCGTTGCGTACCACGTTGCCGGAGATGACGACGTCGCGGAGGTAGCGGCCCCAGCCGGCGACGATGCCATAGGACGGGGCGTTCTCCACCACGTTGCCCGTCACGGAGGAATCCGCCTCGACATAGATGCCGATGCCGGCATCGTCGTCCGGCGCGGTACCGATCGGCCGCTTGGGGATCAGGTTGCGGATGATGTTGCCCTGGACCACGGCAATGCGACCGCCTTCGTTGAAGTTGCAGACGGAGACGCCGAACGCGGCGCCGTCGACCGTGTTGCCGCTGATGACGGCGCCTTCGAACGCAAACTCCGAATACAGCGCGACCTCGCGCACATCGGTGACGCTGTTGCCGACGATCTGGATGTTTGAGGCCGAGTTGCCGCGAACGGCCGAGTAGTCGCAGTTCCTGATGCGATTGCCTCTCACGATGACATTGCCGGCGCGGAAGGCGTTGATGGCATTGCCGTACTGGCCGGAGCCGCCGGGGCCGGCCTTGATGTCCTCGATGTGATTGTCGAGCACCATGGTGCCGTCGTCGCCGATCGCGGTCCGCAGGATCTCGATGCCGTTGTCGCGCGTGCCCTTGATGGTGTTGCGCGACACGATCAGGCCGAGCGCGTCGAACGACACGATGGCAGTGACCGCGATGTCGATGATGACGTTGCCGCTGACGTCGCCGGACACCTGCTCGAGCCAGATGCCGCTGCCGCCGGAGCGGGTGATCTCGCAATCGATGATCCTGACATCGTTGCCGGCGGCCACGTGCAGCAGTCCGCGGCGCTGGGGCAGGGCGATGCCGCCGCCATCGAGCGAGACGGCGGTGACATCAGCACCGTCGGCGCCTTCGGCCGAGAGCAGCGAGGGCGCGCCGCCGGTGAACACGAGCCTGGTGGCGCCGCGGACGCCGATCAGCTTGCTGCCTTTGGACAGCCGCAGCATGGAGCTCCGGTAAACGCCGGGCGGCAGCGCCAGCGGCGCCTGCGCCCGCGTTGCCTCATCGATCGCCCGCTGCAGGGCGCGGGTCTGATCGTCGGGGCTGTTCGGCTTGACGCCGTACTGCGTGGCGTCGCGGCCGAGCGTGGAGATCAAGGGAGCGCCCTCTGCGGCAACAGTCGGCAAAGCAAGGGCTCCGGCGGCCCCGGCAGCCGATCCAGCGAGAATGCGGCGGCGATTGACGTCCATGGTCAGCGTCTCTGGCAAAAGATGACGTGCTGACACGACTTAAGCCGAAAGCCTCAATCCTGATGCTGAGGATGAGCGCTGCCGCGGGAGATTGTTGCCGGAAGGGTTAAAGCTTCACATCGATGGCCGCGCCCGTGACGTGACCCTCGTTTGCGGGGCTGCGCCAGCGAGCCGGCATTGGACGCCCTCCTGACCGGAACCAATCGGGCGCGCCGAGCTTGTTCCGGCGACGGATCGAGGAGGAGTGACTGATGCATTTATCCAATGAGAGCCTGCTGGTGATTCTGTTCGTGGGCATTGTCGCCGGCTGGCTGGCGGGCCGCGTCATGGAAGGTGGCGGCTTCGGGCTCATCGGCGATCTGATCGTCGGCCTGCTCGGCGCGTTCGTCGGCAACTGGCTGCTGCCACGGCTCGGCATTCACCTGGGTGTCGGGCTGGTCGCCGCGATCATCAACGCCTTCATCGGCGCGGTGGTCCTGTTGCTGATCCTGCGCCTGATCGGCGGCGGATTTGGCCGCCGACGCCGCTGGAGCGCTTGACGTCAGCCGCTGATGGCGAGCCTGACCATTTGGGCCGCCATCAGCTCGATCGATCTCGGCTGGTGCGACTGGTTTCCTGTCGCGCCAGCCTTATCAGCTCGATCAGCATCGCCTCGCCGGCGTCCACCAGCGCGTCCAGTGTCATGCGCGAACTGCCGTGCGGCAGCACGGTCCCCGCCCGGGGGAGTGGAGGGATGTGGATGAAGGCGGCGAGCCGCGGGCCGTTCGCGTCCCGCGTCGCCTCGATGGCTCGCCAGCTTAGATAGTTGCAGAGATAGCTGCCTGCGTCGCGGGACGGCCTCGCGTCGATGCCGGTGGCGCGCGCTGCGCGCAGCAGCCGCGCCATGTGCGGGCCGAAGACCAGGGGATGAGCGCCCGGCACGATGACACCCTTGCTGGCGACGCGACGGTCGGCATCGGGGAAGGTGGTGGTAATAGCGTTGCGGGCGCGGGTCTCGATGCGGAGATAGGAGGTTCGTCCGGCGAGTCCGAACATCAGCAGCGCATGCGGGCGGCGCTCGGCGATCAGCGCAGGCAGCTCGCGATCGACGGTCGCGTAGGTGACATGGAAGATGTGGCTGCTGACGTCGGCATCGTCGAGCGCGGGCCGCCGCAGCTCGGCCAGACGCTTTACCAGCGGCATGGTCGGGTTGATTGGTGCGCCGGGGAACGGGCCGAAGCCGGTGATCAGAATGCGGACGCGCCCGCTCAATTCAGCATCTCCGCAAGCTGCTCGGCGGCCAGCGCCGGCGCGACGCGCCCTTCGGCGACGTCGGTTTCGAGCTTCTTCACCTTGCTGCGAATGGAGGGATCGGTACGCAGCCGCGCCATCAGGCGTTGCTCCAGCATCGTCCACATCCACTTTACCTGCTGGTGGCGGCGGCGCGCCGCGAATTCGCCGGAGGCGATCATCGCCTTGCGATGGTCGAGCACCTTCTGCCACAGCTCGGCAATGCCCGTCCCCGCCATCGCCGAATAGGTCACGACCGGCGGATGCCAGTGCTCGGAGCGTGGCGAGAGCAGATGCAGCGCGCCGCGATAGTCGGCAGCGGTGATGTTGGCGCGCTTGACGTTGTCGCCGTCGGCCTTGTTGATCGCGATCATGTCGGCGAGCTCGACCAGGCCCTTCTTGATGCCCTGCAGCTCGTCGCCCCCGCCCGGCAGCATCAAGGCGAGGAAGAAGTCGGTCATGTCGCAGACCGCGGTCTCGGACTGGCCGATGCCGACGGTCTCGACCAGCACGACGTCGAAGCCCGCGGCCTCGCACAACAGCATCGCCTCGCGGGTCTTGGCGGCGACGCCGCCGAGCGTGCCGGAGGACGGCGAGGGGCGGATGAAGGCGTGCTCGTGATGCGACAGCCGCGCCATCCGCGTCTTGTCGCCGAGGATGGAACCGCCTGTGCGCGCCGAGGACGGATCGACCGCGAGCACGGCGACCTTCTGGCCCTGCTCGATCAGATACATGCCGAGCGCGTCGATCGTGGTCGACTTGCCGACGCCGGGCGAGCCGGTGATGCCGACGCGGATCGCGTTGCCGGTCCGCGGCAGCAGCGCCTGCACCAGCTCGCGCGCGGCCGCCTGGTGATCTGCGCGGCGGCTCTCGACCAGGGTGATCGCGCGCGCCAGCGCGGCGCGGCTGCCGGCGCGGATGTCGTCGGTCAATGAGGTGACGTTCACCGAAGGTGCGGGGGAGGACATGCCTCCCTTATAGCCGAAGAGCGTTCGTCATCTCCACTGCTGTCATGCTCCGCGAAGGCGGAGCATCCAGTACTCCGCGGCAGCAGTAGATCGAGCCGACGTGTCACGGCGTACTGGATCGTCCGCCTTCGCGGACGATGACAGCTGTTGCCTATACAATCAACATGCCAGGATTTGAAAACGGTCGGCTAGTTGTCCTCGGCGTCACCTTTCGGCCGAGCGCCGCCAAAGATCGCCTGGCCTTCTGCGCTGAGATACGGCTTCAGCGTCTCCCAGGGCACGAAGGCGACGTACTGGCCCTCGGCATAGGGACCGACGGCGTAGGGCGGGTAGTGGAAGGTGAGACCGGAGCTCTTGCCGGCCTCTGTCGAGGGAGCGAGCGTCACGGCGCCGATCTTCAAGAGCTTCGGCTCCAATCCCTTGAACCATTCGGCTGTCGCGGTCTCCGTCGCGTCGCGCTTCTTCTTCTGGGCCTTCAGCGAGGTGATCACCGCCGCGAGCATGGCTTTCATCGCCGGGCCGTTGTCGGCGGTCTCGGTGAAGAACGGACGGATGCTGATCGGTTTGGCGGCGGACTTGTCCCAGAGGATGGTGTTGACGTCGCTGTTAGGATGCGCGCCGCGCGTGTCCATGTAGTCGTCCCTAAGGATGCTGATGTAGCGATCGGCGACGACGGAGCGGACGGAGTATTTGCGCTCGAACCGCCAGTTGCCATCGCGGAACAGCTTCGGGTCTTTCTTGAACTCATTGAAGGCATCGGCGTCAATCTTATCCATCCCCTTTTGGCCGTCCGCGAGGCAATAGCCGGCGAGCGGCGGATCGGCCTTGATCTGCGCATCGAGGGTGACCGAGGCCGAGAACAACTGGCCCATTCTCACGATGTCCGGCTCGGAGGTGGGAGACACGCCAAACAGGCCCAGAACGGCAGCAATGCAAATCGAGAAACGGGTCATGGCAATGAATATCCGGTGGCTGAGGATGCGCATCGCCCGAGATGGCGCGGGTTCAAACCAACCGGCCCGCGATCTCGTGACCGAGCGCCGTCAAATGATGCGTAAATGGCTGGCGCGCTACTCCGCCGCCTCGCTGTGGCCCAGCCGCGCATTGAGCTTGTGGATCAGCTCCTCGGCGGCATCCGCGATGACGGTGCCCGGCGGGAAGATCGCCTCGGCGCCGGATTTGTACAGCGCATCGTAATCCTGCGGCGGCACCACGCCGCCGACAATGATCATGATGTCCTCGCGGCCCTGCTTCTTGAGCGCGGCCTTGAGCTCCGGCACGGCGGTGAGATGCGCGGCTGCGAGCGACGAGACGCCGAGAATGTGCACGTCGTTCTCGACCGCTTGGCGCGCGGCCTCGTCGGCGGTGGCGAACAGCGGCCCGATGTCGACGTCGAAGCCGATGTCGGCGAAGGCTGACGCGATCACCTTCTGGCCGCGGTCGTGACCGTCCTGGCCGATCTTGGCGACGAGGATGCGCGGCCTTCGGCCTTCCGCTTCCTCGAACGACTCGATCAAGGTCTGCAGCTTCTCGGCTTTGCCGGACATGGCGGCGATCTCCCGCTTGTAGACGCCGGTGATGGACTTGATCTCGGCGCGATGGCGGCCGAACACCTTCTCCAGCGCATCGGAGATCTCGCCGACGGTCGCCTTCGCGCGCGCGGCCTCGATCGCCAGCGCCAGCAGGTTGCCGTTGCCGTCGCCGGCCGAGCGCGTCAGCGCCGCGAGCGCCGCATCGACCTCGGCCTGCTTGCGCTCGGATTTCAACCTGGAGAGCTTGTCGATCTGCAGCCGGCGCACGGTGGAATTGTCGACCTTCAGCACGTCGAGCGGCGGCTCGTCGGTCGGCTTGTACTTGTTGACGCCGATCACCGACTGGCGGCCGGTGTCGATGCGCGCCTGCGTCTTGGCCGAGGCCTCCTCGATGCGCAGCTTCGGCACGCCGGCCTCGATCGCCTTGGCCATTCCGCCGAGTTCCTCGATCTCCTGGATGTGGCCCCAGGCCTTGGCGGCGAGATCGCGGGTGAGGCGCTCGACGTAATACGAGCCGCCCCAGGGATCGATGATGCGGGTGGTGCCGCTTTCCTGCTGCAGGAACAATTGCGTGTTGCGGGCGATGCGCGCGGAGAAGTCGGTCGGCAGCGCCAGCGCCTCGTCGAGCGCATTGGTGTGCAGCGACTGCGTGTGGCCTTGGGTCGCCGCCATGGCCTCGACCGCAGTACGCACCACGTTGTTGTAGACGTCCTGTGCCGTCAGCGACCAGCCCGAGGTCTGGCTGTGCGTGCGCAGGGACAGCGAGCGCGGATCTTTCGGATTGAACGGCTTCAGGAGCTTGGCCCACAGCAGCCGCGCGGCGCGCAGCTTGGCGACCTCCATGAAGAAGTTCATGCCGATCGCCCAGAAGAACGACAGCCTCGGCGCGAAGCGGTCGACGTCGAGACCCGCCGCGATGCCGGCGCGCAAGTACTCGACGCCGTCGGCGAGCGTATAGGCGAGCTCGAGGTCCTGCGTCGCGCCGGCCTCCTGCATGTGATAGCCGGAGATCGAGATGGAATTGAACTTCGGCATCCGCTGCGAGGTGAAGGCGAAGATGTCCGAGATGATCCGCATCGAGGGCGCAGGCGGATAGATGTAGGTATTGCGCACCATGAACTCCTTCAGAATGTCGTTCTGAATGGTGCCCGACAGCTTCTCCGGCGGCACGCCTTGCTCTTCCGCCGCGACGACGAACAAAGCGAGGATCGGCAGCACCGCGCCGTTCATGGTCATCGACACGCTCATCTGGTCGAGCGGGATGCCGGCGAACAAGGTGCGCATGTCGTAGATCGAGTCGATCGCGACGCCGGCCATGCCGACGTCGCCGCCGACGCGCGGATGATCGGAATCATAGCCGCGGTGGGTGGCGAGATCGAACGCGACCGAGAGACCCTTCTGGCCCGCGGCGAGGTTGCGCCGGTAGAACGCGTTGGAATCCTCGGCCGTGGAGAAGCCGGCATATTGCCGGACCGTCCAGGGCTGGTTGACATACATGGTCGGGTAGGGGCCGCGCAGATACGGCGCTGTGCCCGGCCATGTCTCCAGGAAATCGATGCCGGCGAGATCGGCCTCGCCATAAGCCGGCTTCACCGGGATGCCCTCCGGCGTCAGCCACGGCTCTGCGGCGCCGGCGGGCGCGGGGGCGGCGGTGGGTTCGAACGCGATGTCAGCGAAATTCGGAATGCGGGTCATTTCCGGGCTTCCTCAAACTGGCGGCTGCGCTCGATCAGGTGCCGCACGTTGCTCTGATAGGTCGGGTCGTTCATGCGATCCTCTGCCGCGACGTCTGTCCCCAGCAACAACAGGCGAGCGAATAGCCTGCCGTCGAGCAACTCGATCAGTGCTTCAAGGATCTTGAGCACGACTGTCACGCTCCCTCTTGCTCCCGCCTCAATCATGGTCCGGATGCTGATGGCTGACGATGCGCGCCATCTTCTCCGGTCCGTAATTCTGCTGCGTCGTCTGGCTCGGCAGGTTGGCGATCGCGACCACCCAGCCGAGCCGGGATTCCGAGCCGAACTGCCGCGTCGGCACGACGCGATCGGGCCGGTCGAAGGTCCCGGTCATGATCTCGATCCGCGGCCCGTCGATGGCGCCGAAGCCGAGCGGCGTGCCGCAAGCGGCGCAGAAATAGCGGTTTGCGATCGAGGAGGAGCGGAACGTTCCCGGCGTACCGCGGGTCCAGGCAAAGCTGTCATGATTGATGTCGGCGAGCGACGCGAACGGTGAGCCCGTCGCCTTCTGGCACATCCGGCAATGGCAGATGCTCACGCGCGTCGGCGCCGCCATCAGCGCATAGCGGATCGTGCCGCATTGGCAGCCGCCGGTGAGGACGGGTTTGCTGGCCTCGGTCATGCTCACTCCAGATGCGTATAGGCGTCTTCGAGCGTTGCCAGCGCGTCACCGCCTGCGAATACGAAGCTGCCGATCCCGGCCTCGCGCAAGGCTTCTTCCTGCTCGCCGCCGCGGCCTGCCAGATAGATATGTCGCGCGCCGGCCGCTTGCAGGGCCTTGGCTGCGGGAACCGCGGCATCGGCGTAGACCTTGTCGGATGAGCAGAGGCAGGCGATCGCCGCTCCCGAGGCGCGGTACGCCGCCGCGAGCGCGGCTGGGTCGGAGCCGCCCTCGCCATCGACCGCGGCGATGCCGCCGGCCTCGAAGAAGCTGCGGGCAAAGGTCGCGCGCGCGGTGTAGTCGGCGGCGGAGCCGAGATTGGCGAGGAACACGTGCGGCCGTCCGCCCTTGCTCTTCAGCAGGGCGTCCGAGCGGTCGCGCAACTTCTCGAACGCGTCTGCAAGACGGATCGGGGCGAGCGGCGCGAAGCTGAGCGCAGCTTTGACCGGAGGCGGCGAGGGCAGCGGCGCGACCGCCTCAACGCTCACATCAGCCTCGTTCAAGTTCGGAAACTCGCTGGCGCCGGTCAGCACGTCGCGGCGTCTGGCGATGTTGACGTCGCGCGCCTGCTTCACGGCGGCGACCTTGCTCTGGATCAGGCCGGCCTGCAGCGCGGCGACGATCCCGCCGGCCTTCTCGATCTCCTGGAACAGCGCCCAGGCGGTGGTGCTCAACTCGCTCGTCAGCGCCTCGATGCCGCCGGCGCCGGCCGCGGGATCGGCGACGCGGGCGAGATTGCTCTCCTCAAGCAGCACCAGCTGCGTGTTGCGCGCGACGCGGCGAGCAAACGCATCGGGCAGTCCGAGCGCTGCGGTGTGCGGCAGCACGGTGATCGCATTGGCGCCGCCGAGGCCCGCGGCGAGCGTCGCGATGGTGGCGCGCAGCATGTTCACATAGGGATCGCGCCGGGTGAGCATGCGCCACGCCGTCTCGCCGGAGACGACGAGCGGCTTCGGTTGCAGGCCGCAGGCCTCTTCGATGCGCGCCCAAAGCCGGCGCAGGCTACGGAATTTCGCCAGCGTCAGGAACTGATCAGTATCGGCCGCGAGCCGCGCGAAGATCAGGCCACGCGCGGTCTCCAACGCGATGCCGCCCGCTTCGAGCGCCCGCAGATAGGCGACGCCGGAGGCCAGCACGAAGGCGAGCTCCTGCGCCTCCGAACCACCGGCGTCGTGCACCACGCGGCCATCCGCGGCCAGGAAGGGACCCTGGAAGCCGGCGCCGTGCAATTGCTTCACCAAGTCGACGGCGCTGCCGGCAAGCGCGCCCGCATCATGGGCGCTCGCGCCGCTACTGGCTGCATCGCCGATCGGATCGAGGCCGAAGCGGATGTCGCAAGCGCCCGGCTTGAACCCGCGCTGCTTGACGTAGTCCGCGAGCAGTGCGGCGGCAGATGCGTCAGTTGCCTGCAATTCGATGGCAATCGCAGCGTCGAGATGCACGCCATCCAGCGCGCGGGCCAGCGCGTCCGCGGTGGCGGCGAGGCCGAAGCCATGCGCGGCGTTGGCGCCGGCGAATACCAGCGTCAGCCCGGTCGCGCCGTTTTCGAGGTCGAGCAGCGCCTGCGCATTGGCCTTGCCGGCATCGCGATGGTCGACGCGCTGCATGATCTGCCACGCCGCCGCCGGCGCGCGGCCGGCGACCGGCGCGGCGCCCTGGGCGCGCGAATAGATCGGCTGGATCTTCAGGCCGTCATAGGTCTTGCCGACCAGCTTCTCGAACGCCGCGCCCTTCAACACGCCGTCGACCAGCTTGCGCCAGTCCGCCTCGCTAGCCGGCGCGAAATCGGCGGCCAATCGCAGCTGTTCGGTGTCGGTGGTCATGCGGCCCGTATCTCCCGGAAGCGTCTGTTATGGCGATTATTGTGGCGCAAAATGCCACGTCGCGACCGCCAAGCCAAACGGTTGTTTCGCCGGAGATGTCAGCTATTCGGCTGAAGGCAGCGGCTGGATTCCGTCACGTGAAACAGCGCCCAGCGCCTCTTCCACCCGGCGGCCGGCAATCCGGCGCTCGGGGACGATCTCGGCGAGCGGGACCAGCACGAAACCTCGCTCGAACAGGCGGGGATGCGGCAGTGTGAGATCGGGCGTGTCGAGCGTCACATCGTCATAGGCGATCAGGTCGAGATCGAGCGTGCGCGGGCCCCAGCGGGTCTCCCGGGCGCGGTCGCGGCCGAACAGGCGCTCGACGTCATGCAGGATGGCGAGCAGCGGATGCGGGGCGACCGCCGTCTCGACCGCGATGCAGGCGTTGACGAACGGTGGCTGCTGCACCTCGCCCCAGGGCGGCGTCATGTAGTCGGAGGAGCGCGCCACAAGCGTGGCATCGGCGCGCCGGCAGATCTCCGCGATCGCCTGCACGAAGGTCGCCCTGACGTCGCCGACATTGCCGCCGAGGGCGATCAGCGCGCTCGCCATCTGATCACGGATGCCGCGAGCGCGTCAGCACGACGCCGACATCCTCGAAGATCGCGGCGATCGGCGCATGCGGCTTGTGCACGGTCACCTTCACGGCGCGGATGCGGACGAAGGTGGACAGGATGGCATCGGCGACCGCGCCGGCGGCGCGTTCGAGCAGGCGGTAGTTGGTGTCCTTGAACGCGGCGGTCGCCGTCTCCACCACGTCTGAATAGGAGACGGTGTCGGCGAGCCGGTCGCTGCGCGAGGAGTCCGACAGGTCCGTGTAGAGCTCGAGATCGATCACGAAGCGCTGGCCGACCTCGCTCTCATGCTCCATCACGCCGTGACGGGCATGAATGAGGACGCCCTTGATGAAGATCGTATCGGTCATCCCAGTGCCTCGATGCTTGCGGCCACGCGCACGGCCTGGACCGTCTCGGCGACGTCATGCGCCCGGATGATCGCAGCCCCGCGCTGCGCCGCGATCAGATGCGCCGCGATCGAGCCGCCGAGCCGCTCTCGCGGCTCCGACGTCACGACCGAGCTGATGAAACGCTTGCGCGAGGCGCCGACCAAAAGCGGCAGGCCGAAGCGCGCGAACGCATCGAGCCGCGCCAGCGCCCGCATGCTCTGCTCGGCGGTCTTGCCGAAACCGATGCCGGGATCGAGCACGATGTTGCCATCGGGAATGCCGGCCTTGGCGGCGATGTCGAGCGAGCGCGTGAAGAAGCGGAGCATGTCGTCAATGATGTCGATCTGCGCATCGACCGCGGCGCGGTTGTGCATCACCACGACCGGAGCGCGATGCGTGGCGACCACATCGGCCATTGCCGGATCGCGCTGTAGGCCCCAGACATCGTTGGCGATCACAGCGCCATGGTTGAGCGCATGATCGACAACCTCAGATTTCATACTGTCGATCGACACAGGCACACCGAGCGCAACGATCGCGGGCAGGACGGGTTCGAGCCGCGCCAACTCTTCATCTGCCGTGACAGGCTCCGCGCCCTTGTAGGGACGGGTCGACTCGGCTCCGATGTCGATGATGTCCGCGCCGGCCGCGATCATCGCCTGGGCCTGGTCGAGCGCGCGGTCCGGCGCGTTGAAACGGCCGCCGTCGGAGAACGAATCCGGCGTGACGTTCAGGATGCCCATGACGGCCGGATACGGACGCGCCAGCCACGGCCGCAGCAGCGGGTGGCTCGCGGTGAGATCCGAGGCGGCGTGCGGCAAGATGGCGCTCATGGCCGCCGCTTTGCGCGGTTGCCAGCGGCGAGTCAAGACGTCGCGCTGCACAAGCGGCGCGCAGCGGCCCGACGTGCGATCAATAGCTGATTTTCGGGTCCAGCCGGCGCGCCTTTTCGATCAGCTGGCCAACCGACTTCTCGGACGGCAGGATGCGGACCAGCCGCCGCCGCGTGTTCACTTCCTTGATGTTCTGCGCCAGCTTGGCCGGATTGCGATGCGCCAGCTCGCGCACCGTGGTGACGCCGGCGGCGCGCACCAGGCAGACCTTGGCCTTGCCCATGCCGGGAATGCGCATGTAATCGGCCACGTTCGCCCAATCGAGCAGCTGCTGCTCGCTGATCCCGGTCTTGGCAGCGAGTGCCTTACGCCCTTTCACGGTGCGGGCGGCTTCGAGAAACGCATCGGTGGTGCGAATGCCCAGGGCTTTCAGCTTGGCGGCGTAGAAGGCCGTCATGCCTTCGAGTTCGGTGATCGGATATGTCATGATACTCGGCGCGCGAAGGTGCTTCAGTCGAAATCGTTCAGGCCCCGCGTGCCTAACCGTATCGTGCCCAGCTGGTCCGTTCCGATTTGGTCGCGGCCGAACTCGGAAAGTTCAAGGCCGGCCAATCATCGGCCGCACTGGACAGGCCAGCAAACAGATGGTGAGAGTTTTGGTTGCAGAGGATCTCGGGATGGAGACATCCAGGCTTTTCAGCCTCGTCAGCCACGGCTCTATCGATGCTGGCCTTTCTGGCCAGCGGCTCAATCAGCTCGTTCATGTGAACCCCGTCGTCGTCCAGTCCCCCAAGACCAGACGTCCTCGCTGTATTCATCTTGATCGGACGATTTATGAATTACAAGCGACGAGCATGGCTGGCGCGCGAATCGATTCGCGATCGATGGTCAACTGTTGCAGCGATGCAAGACCAATTGTTGAATCACCGGATGAAACCTGCGTCTCTCCCACACCGATGGTAAGAAGAGCGCATCCGCTCGCAAAGAGGTGAGGCACCCTGACGCTGGTTCCGATGTGCGAAACTAAAGTATGTTACCGGTGTCGAACGCGCTCCGCGCCACGTGCGATGCGAAACAAACATTCTCGAAAGACGGATCAACATGGCACCATCCGGAAAATCCTTGGCTGATACCGACGACAAGATTCTCGTAGGTGCCGGTGAGCAGCCGGCGTGGTTGACGCTGGCGCTTGCCAATCGCCATGGGCTCGTGACGGGCGCGACCGGTACCGGCAAGACCGTATCGCTGCAGGTGATGGCCGAAGGTTTTGCGCGCGCCGGTGTTCCGGTCTTCGCCTCCGACATCAAGGGTGATCTCTCGGGCATCTCGCAGATCGGCGAAGCGAAGGATTTCATCGTCAAGCGCGCGAGCGAGCTCGGCCTCACCTATCAGCCCGATCAGTTCTCGACGGTATTTTGGGATGTGTTCGGCGAGCAGGGCCATCCGGTACGCGCGACCGTCACCGAGATGGGACCGCTGCTGCTGGCAAGGATGCTCGATCTCAACGACGTTCAAGAGGGTGTGCTCAACGTCGCGTTCCGCGTCGCCGACGAGAACGGTCTCGCGCTGATCGACATGAAGGATCTGCGCGCGCTGCTCGATGCGATCATTCCGGACACCAAGAAGGGTGCCGATGCCGAGGCGGATCCGCTCGCGCCGATCCGCAAGGCCGCACAGTCGTTCGGCAACGTCACGCGCGCGACCGTCGGCACGATTCAGCGTCAGCTGCTGGTGCTCGAGAACCAGGGTGGTACGAAGTTCTTCGGCGAGCCCGCGCTGTCGCTGCAGGACTTCATGAAGACCGACCGCGACGGCCGCGGCATGATCAACATCCTCGTCGCCGACAAGCTGCTGCAGAACCCGCGGCTCTACGCGACGTTCCTGCTGTGGATGCTGTCGGAGCTGTTCGAGGAGCTCCCGGAGGTCGGCGACGTCGCCAAGCCCAAGCTCGTCTTCTTCTTCGACGAGGCGCATCTGTTGTTCAACGATGCGCCGAAGGCGCTGATGGACAAGATCGAGCAGGTCGTTCGCCTGATCCGCTCCAAGGGCGTCGGCGTGTATTTCGTCACGCAGAACCCGCTCGACGTTCCCGATCGCGTGCTCGGGCAGCTGGGCAACCGCGTGCAGCACGCGCTGCGCGCCTTCACGCCGCGCGATCAGAAGGCGGTGGCGGCGGCCGCCGATACGTTCCGTCCCAATCCCAAGCTCGATACGGCCAAGGTGATCACGGAACTCGGCAAGGGCGAGGCCTTGGTGTCGTTCCTGGAAGGCAACGGTACGCCGGCGATGGTCGAGCGCGTGCTGATCCGGCCGCCATCCGCACGGATCGGGCCGGTCACGCCTGAGGAGCGCAAGGCGATCATCGCCGCCAGCCCGGTCAAGGGCAAGTACGACACCGAGATCGATGCGGAGTCCGCCTACGAGATCCTGCAGAAGCGGATCGCCGGGACGGCGACGGCTGAGCCAGGCTCCGGCAGCGTGCTGGGCAAGATCGGCGACATCGCAGCGACGATCTTCGGCACCAACGTCAAGCGCGGCCAACTGTCGACCACGCAGGTGATCGCGCGCAACGTCGCTCGCCAGGTCACCGACAAGGTCGTCGGCGGCATCGCGGCCGATCTCGGCAAGCAGGTCGGCGGCTCGCTCGGCGGCTCGATCGGCCGCAGCCTCGTGCGCGGCGCGCTCGGCGGATTGCTGCGGCGCTGAGCCATGCCGTCTTCGCCAGCGTGATGCTCGCGGCATCACGCTGGTCCGGACCGCGCAACGGGGCTACAAGCAAGCCAACGCTCGTCACTTGCGAAGGGATCCCGTGGCCATGGCCAATGCGCAGCTTCAATCCGTTCTCGACCACATCGATGCCGATTTCGACAACAGCCTGGACCGTCTGTTCCAGCTGATCCGCATCAAGTCCATCTCGGCCGATCCGGCCTTTACCGACGATTGCAAGGCGGCGGCCGATCATCTCGCCAAGGATCTCGCAACGCTCGGCTTCGCCACCGAGGTGCGTCCGACGGCAGGACACCCGGCCGTGGTGGGAAAGAGCAACGGTCATGGCGCGGCCAAACCGCACGTGCTGTTCTATGGCCATTATGACGTACAGCCGGTCGATCCGCTCGATCTCTGGCACCGTCCGCCGTTCGAGCCCGTCGTCACCGATCATGCCGACGGCCGCAAGATCATCGTCGCGCGCGGCGCCGAGGACGACAAGGGCCAGCTGATGACCTTCGTCGAGGCCTGCCGCGCCTGGAAGAAGGTGACGGGATCGCTGCCGCTCGGCATCACCATGCTGATCGAGGGCGAGGAGGAGGTCGGCTCGAAGAACTTCGTGCCGTTCCTCGAGGCCAACAAGGATGAGTTCAAAGCCGACTTCGCGCTCGTCTGCGACACCGGCATGTGGGACCCGAACACGCCGGCGATCACGACATCGCTGCGCGGTCTTCTCTATGAAGAGCTCAAGATCAAGGCCGCCAATCGCGACTTGCATTCGGGCGTGTTCGGTGGCGGCGCGCGCAATCCGATCCGGGTGCTGACCGAGGTGCTCGGCGGTCTGTTCGACGCCGACGGCCGCATCACCATTCCCGGCTTCTACGACGGCGTGAAGGACGTGCCGCCGGAAGTCCTCGAGCAGTGGAAGAAGCTGAACCTGACGCCGGAGAGCTTCCTCAAGCCGATCGGGTTGTCGATCCCCGCCGGCGAGAAGGATCGCCTGCTGATCGAGCAGATCTCGTCGCGCCCGACCTGCGACATCAACGGCATCTGGGGCGGCTATATCGGCGAGGGCTCGAAGACTGTCATTCCGTCGCTGGCCCATGCGAAGGTTTCATTCCGCCTCGTCGAAGGCCAGGACCCGTTGAAGATCCGCAAGGCGTTCCGCGACTACGTATCGGCGCGCATCCCCGGCGACTGCTCGGTCGAGTTCGGCGATCACTCGGCGGGTGCCGCGATCGCGCTCGACTGGAGCATGAAGCCGCTCGCCGCCGCCAAGCAGGCGCTGACCGAGGAGTGGGGCAAGGAGACCATCCTGATGGGCTCAGGTGCCTCGATCCCGATCGTCACCGACTTCAAGAAGACGCTCGGCCTCGACTCGCTCCTGGTCGGTTTCGGTCTCGACGACGACAACATCCATTCGCCGAACGAGAAGTACGACCTCAAGAGCTACCACAAGGGCATCCGCTCCTGGGCCCGCATCCTCGCAGCGCTGGCGGAGATGCCGCGTTAGCCAAGGAACTCTCGCGGCCGCGTCTTGAAGACTGCCAGTCGGTCGCTGACGATGTTGTGAGGGGGTGCGACAGAGAAGCCCTTTCTCGCCCGGTCAGGGTACCATACAACCTTGATCGGCAGGAAAGGGCTGATGGTCGAAACCGAGATCTTTGGCAAGCGATTGAAGGCGGGCCTGCGGCTCGAACAGGCCCCGACGCTCGTCACCCGTGCGTTCGCCGACAGTGTGCTTGAAGCCGCAGAATGCCGGTCCGACGATCCGCAAAAAGGCTTGTCCCATCCGCTGCCGCTTGACGATGCCTACATGGTCAGCGTGAAGTTTCGCGACTATCCCGATTGCGAATGCTGGGAGAATGGGCGAACCGTTGCAAAGAAGGACATCTTCGCCGGCGGCACCTATCTCTACGACATGAAGCGCGCGCCCTGCTACGTCATCGACAAGCCGTTTCATTCGATCTTCTACCGTCTGTCGCGCGAGGTCATCGAGGGCACGGCGCGCGAGATGTTCAGCGCGTCCGTCGGTGAATTGTCCTACGAGCCGGCGGTGGGCGTCGACGATCCGGTCATGCGGCATCTCAGCCATGCCATGAGCGAGGCATTGGGACGACCTGATGAGGCCAACCGGCTGTTCGTCGATCATCTGTCGATGACGATCGTCGCCCATGTCGTGCGGACATACGGCGGCTCCGGCGAACCGGCACCGCTGTTGCCGGGCGGGCTCGCCGCCTGGCAGGTGCGCCGTGCCTGCGATCTGATCGAGGCCAGGCTCTCCGGCAGCATCCTGCTCCAGGACATCGCGTCG
The DNA here is from genome assembly GCF_000026145.1 of Bradyrhizobium sp. ORS 278. Taxonomy (NCBI): domain Bacteria; kingdom Pseudomonadati; phylum Pseudomonadota; class Alphaproteobacteria; order Hyphomicrobiales; family Nitrobacteraceae; genus Bradyrhizobium; species Bradyrhizobium sp. ORS 278. The sequence continues at coordinate 2,891,425 of NC_009445.1, forward strand.
GAGTTCGATCTGTCGCCGAGCTACTTCGCACGAGCTTTCAAGAAGTCGGTCGGCGTGGCTCCGCATCAATGGCTGCTGCAGCGCCGGGTCGCGCGGGCGCGTGATCTGCTTGTGCAGGGCGAGCTCAGTCTGGGGATGATCGCCCTGGAAGTCGGCTTCGCCGATCAGAGCCACTTCACCCGGACCTTCACGCGGCTGGTCGGGACCAGTCCGGACCGCTGGCGCCGGTCGAAGGGGCGTGCGGCGATCAGACGCGCTGCCGCGCAGGACGCTCACTGACACCTACGCCGGTTTTGGACAATTCGAGCCGGTCCGAGGCAAGAGCGGCAGCGCCGTCCAGGCAACACTACTGTCGTCGCGCCCAATGTCGGGCGCCCCGCTGATCATGGCAGGAGAGCGACGATGGCATTTGTGACGACCCGAGACGGCGTCGACATCTTTTTCAAGGACTGGGGTCCGAAGACGGCGCAGCCGATCGTGTTCCATCATGGCTGGCCGCTGTGCTCCGACGATTGGGACAATCAGATGCTGTTCTTTCTCGCGAACGGCTATCGCGTCATCGGGATCGACCGCCGCGGCCATGGGCGCTCGGCGCAGGTCAGCGATGATCACGACATGGACCATTACGCGGCCGACGCAGCCGCTGTCGTCGAGCGCCTGGATCTGCGCCACGCTGTCCACATCGGTCACTCGACGGGCGGTGGTGAGGCGACGCGCTATGTCGCGCGTCATGGTCAGCCGCAGGGGCGCGTGGCCAAGCTCGTCTTGATCGGGGCGGTGCCGCCGATCATGGTCAAGACTCCTGGCAATCCCTTGGGACTGCCGATCGAGGTGTTCGACGGATTGCGCAAGGCGCTCGCCGACAACCGGACGCAGTTCTACACCGAGTTTCCCTCTGGCCCGTTCTACAGCTTCAACCGCCCGGGCGCGACGCCGTTGGACAGCGTCATCCATAACTGGTGGCGTCAGGGCATGATGGGCGGCGCCAAGGCTCATTACGATGGGATCAAGGCGTTCTCGGAAACTGACTTCAGCGACGATCTGTCGAAGATCGACGTGCCCACGCTGGTGATGCACGGCGACGACGACCAGAGCGTTCCGATCGACGCGTCCGCGCGGCTGTCGGTCAAGCTTCTGAAGCGTGGCAGGCTCAAGGTCTACGAGACGTTTCCCCACGGCATGTGCACCACCCACCACGAGGTGATCAATCCGGACCTGCTTGCCTTCGTGCAGGCGTGAGACTCGAACTCATCAGGAGACAAAACAATGAAGATCGTCGTTATTGGCGGCACGGGGCTGATCGGATCGAAGCTGGTGGCGCGGCTTGTCGCGCAAGGTTATGACGCCGTGCCGGCGTCACCGAAGTCCGGGGTGAACAGCGTGACGGGCGAGGGCCTTGGCCGTGCGCTCGAAGGCGCCGAAGTCGTCGTCGACGTGTCGAATGCGCCGGATTTCAGCCCGGCGGCGGTGCTCGACTTCTTCGAGCGTTCGAGCCGCAACCTGGTCACCGCGGGCAAGGCCGCCGGCATCAAGCACTACGTCGCGCTGTCGATCGTCGGCACCGACAGGATGGCCGATCTGGCCTATTTCCGCGCCAAGGTCGCGCAAGAGCAGGTGATCAAGACGTCCGGCCTCTCTTACACCATCGTGCGGGCGACGCAGTTCTTCGAGTTTGTCCGCGGCATCGCCGATGCAGGCGCGGTCGATGGAAAGGTCGTCGTGCCCTCGGCGTTGTTCCAGCCGATCGCAGCCGATGATGTCGCCGCGGCGCTTGCCGACGTCGCCGTGCAGGTGCCACTCAATGCGACGATCGATGTTGCCGGTCCTGACAAGCAGCCTTTCGCCAGCTTCGTCTCGCGGCATTTGCGGGCTGCGGGCGATGGCCGGGAGGTGGTTGCCGATCCGAAGGCAGGCTATTTCGGCGCCGCCATCGACGACCAGTCGCTGACACCGCTCGGGACGGCACGGCTGGGTGCGATCGATTTCGACAGTTGGCTCACCTCGGCTGCCTAGGCCGACATCAGGCCGCCGTCTCGACCGGCCTCGTCGTGAGCTGGCGGCCTGCGACCTTGCGCAGCGCCGCGAGATTGGCCTCCGCGGAGGCCAGTCTCCAGCACGACTTGCCGCTCGCCTTGGCTTCATACAGCGCGGCGTCCGCCGCAAACAGCAGCGACTCCGGCTCGATGCCGTGATCGGGCGCAGCGGCAATGCCGATGCTCATGCCGATGTCTACGCGCGCGCCGCCCGGTAAGAGGATGGGCGCGGTCATCGCCTCGATGAGGCGCTCGCTGAGCGCGAGCGCGTGATCAAGCGCTGGATCGGTGGAGGTGGAGAGCACAACGAACTCATCGCCGCCAATCCGGGCGATGACGTCGGACGGCCCGACGATGTCCTTGAGCGTCCGGCCGACGATTTTCAACAGCTCGTCGCCGGCGGCATGGCCGAAGGTGTCGTTGACCGGCTTGAAGCCGTCGAGATCGAGATAGAGCACGGCGAAGCCGCGCTGTCCGGAGACCTTGCCATCGAGACGGCTCTGCAGCGCGTCGATCAGGCCAGCGCGGTTCTTCAAGCCCGTGAGCGGATCGCGCCGGGCCTGCTCGTCGCTCTCGCGCTTGGCATGCATGACGGCGACGAGCATCTTGTTGAGGCGGAAGGCGGCGCCGGTCATCGCGAGGAAGTACACCGGCATCTGCAGGTACATCGCAAATAGCAGCGGCTCGCGTGACAGCGCGACGCCGGGGATGACCGGGCCGATGCTGCACAGGATCATCGTGCCGACGAGACGTGGCGCGCTGAAATTGCGGAAGCAGATGCCGCCGACCATCGCGGCCGAGGAGATGCAGGTCAGTGACGCCGCGATCCAGTCGCCGGATCCCAGGCTGATGCCGACGCCAAAGCCGACGCTGGCGCTCCAGCCCACCGCGAGCAGGATGTGGATGTCGGTCGGTGTCGAGATCCCCGCGCCCGCGCGGCGATAGGCGATGATCATCACGATCAGCCGCGACAGGCAGATTGCGACTTCCATCACGAGCCAGCTGATGAAAAGCATGGTCGGCGTGCGCAGCGCCAGTGCGGCCGCCACGGCGACGGTGTTGATCGCGCCACCGGCGAACACCGACCAGCAGCCGAATAGCTCGCCGATCAATGCAAGGCGGATGTCCGGTGACACCGGATATCCCGGGTCTGCCAGCCAGCGCGTCACGCGCCAGCGTGGCAGACTGAAAGCCAGACCATCACCCCGCATTTCAATACCTCCGCGGGGTTGCAATAAGCGCGAAGGCACTTAACAGGTCTTTAGGGAGGTATCAGCGTCTCGCTGCATGCTTGATGGACGGTAAAATTTAACTCGAATCTACGCCGTCCAGGCTGAACACCGAGCCGTCCTCAACCCGACGTCCGCACGCGGGCGCGCTCCTCTGCGATCGGCGCGACCTCGACCGTCGCGTTGCCGAGCGCACGGTCGCGCTCGAACACAAGGCGGACACGCTGGCCGACCGGCGTGAGTCCGATGAGATTGCGAACCTGGGTCGCGCTGCGCACCGGCATGTCATTCGCCTTCACGATGACATCGCCCTTGCGCAGGCCGGCGCGCTCCGCCGGCGAGCCGGCTGCCACGTCGGCGACGCGGGCACCGACGACAAGGCCGTCCGCCGCCGAATCCAGATCGAGCAGGGTGACGCCGATGCGGCCGCGATCGACGCGGCCGTTCGCGACCAGTTGCTCCATCACGCGACGGGCCATGTTGATCGGCACAGCGAAGCCGATGCCGACATTGCCGCCGCCGGGCGAGATGATCGCCGTGTTGATGCCGACCAGTTCGCCGCGCAGATTGATCAGCGCGCCGCCGGAATTGCCGGGATTGATCGCGGCATCGGTCTGGATGAAGTCTTCATAGCCCTGCTTGCCGAGCCCGGTACGTCCGAGCGCGCTGACGAGGCCGGAGGTGACGGTCTGTCCCAGGCCGAAGGGATTGCCGACCGCGATCACGAAGTCGCCGACCTCCAGCGCATCGCTGTCGCCGAGCGCGATCGCCTTCAGTTCGGTCGGGTCCTTGATCTGCAGCAGTGCGATGTCGGTGGCGGGATCGCGTCCGACCAGGCGAGCGGAGAACTTGCGGCCATCCTTGGTTCGGATCTGGGCACTGGTGACATGCTCGACGACATGGTTGGCCGTCATCACGTAGCCGCGCTGCGCATCCACGATGACGCCGGAGCCGGTCGCGCTGATCTGCTTCTCGACCTGCTTCGGCACGTCGAAGAAGTCGCGGAACAGCGGGTCCTGATACAGCGGATTGTCCTGCCGGACCTTGCCCTCGACCGAGATGTTGACGACGGCGGGCGTCACCTCCTTGACCAGCGGCGCCAGCGTCGGGACGCGGCCGAGCTTGAGATCCGGGATCTGGGCGAGGGCAGGGGCATACAGAAGGGAGAGCAGGATCGCCGGCAGCAGGACCAAAGGCCGGGTACAACGCAGAAGCTGCATCGTGTTTTCCTCGACGGAAGGGGGCGGATTTTGGCACCCGTAGAACTGGTCAGGACGGCTGCCGCGGTCAAGAGCCGACCTGGCAATCGTTCCTGCCGAGTGCCAAAAATTTTGCGTGACCCTCTTGAACGAAAATCTCGGCTTTCCTAGGTCGTTGCTCGCCCGGGGGCCTCATGGGACCCGAGGCTTATGACATCGCTGATCTGTAAAGGAGGATGTGCATGCATTTCCGTCCATTGCACGACCGCGTGCTCGTGCGCCGTATCGATGCCGAGGAGAAGACCAAGGGCGGCATCATCATTCCCGACACCGCCAAGGAGAAGCCGCAGGAGGGCGAGATCGTCGCCGCCGGTCCCGGCGCGCGGAATGAGCAGGGACAACTCGTGCCGCTCGACGTCAAGCCCGGCGACCGCGTGCTGTTCGGCAAGTGGTCGGGGACCGAGGTGAAGATCGACGGCAAGGATCTCCTGATCATGAAGGAGAGCGACCTGCTCGGCATCGTCGACGCCCCCGTCGCGGCGAAGAAAGCCGCGTGATCCCTCAAACTGACAGTCATCGGTAGACAAGGAGACGATGAACATGGCTGCCAAGGACGTGAAGTTTTCCACCGACGCGCGCGACCGTATGCTGCGCGGCGTCGACATCCTCGCCAATGCCGTCAAGGTCACGCTCGGTCCCAAGGGCCGCAACGTCGTGATCGAGAAATCGTTCGGTGCGCCGCGCATCACCAAGGATGGGGTGACGGTCGCCAAGGAGATCGAGCTGGAGGACAAGTTCGAGAACATGGGCGCGCAGATGGTGCGCGAAGTGGCCTCGAAGACCGCCGATCTCGCCGGCGACGGCACCACCACCGCCACCGTGCTCGCCCAGGCGATCGTGAAGGAAGGCGCGAAGTCTGTCGCCGCCGGCATGAACCCGATGGACCTCAAGCGCGGCATCGATCTCGCGGTCGAGGCGATTGTGAAAGACCTCAAGGCGCACGCCAAGAAGATCACCAGCAACGACGAGATCGCCCAGGTCGGCACCATCTCGGCCAATGGCGACAGCGAGATCGGCCGTTTCCTTGCGGAAGCCATGCAGAAGGTCGGCAATGAGGGCGTGATCACGGTGGAGGAGGCGAAGAGCCTCGACACCGAGCTCGAGGTGGTCGAGGGCATGCAGTTCGACCGCGGCTATGTCTCGCCATACTTCGTCACCAACTCCGAGAAGATGCGGGTCGAGCTCGAGGATCCCTACATCCTGATCCACGAGAAGAAGCTGTCGGGCCTGCAGACGATGCTGCCGCTGCTCGAAGCCGTCGTGCAGTCCGGCAAGCCGCTGCTGATCGTCGCCGAGGATGTCGAGGGCGAGGCGCTGGCGACCCTGGTGGTCAACAAGCTGCGCGGCGGACTGAAGATCGCGGCCGTCAAGGCGCCGGGCTTCGGCGACCGCCGCAAGGCCATGCTGGAGGACATCGCGATCCTCACCGGCGGCACCACGATCTCCGAGGATCTCGGCATCAAGCTGGAGAACGTCACCCTGTCGATGCTCGGCCGCGCCAAGAAGGTCGTGATCGACAAGGAGAACACGACGATCGTCGACGGTGCCGGCGCGAAGAAGGACATCGAGGCGCGCACGCAGCAGATCCGGCTGCAGATCGAGGAGACCACCTCCGACTACGACCGCGAGAAGCTGCAGGAGCGGCTGGCCAAGCTCGCCGGCGGCGTCGCGGTGATCCGGGTCGGCGGCGCCACCGAGGTCGAGGTCAAGGAGCGCAAGGACCGCGTCGACGATGCGCTGCACGCCACGCGCGCGGCGGTGGAGGAGGGTATCCTGCCCGGTGGTGGCGTCGCGCTGCTGCGCGCCACCAAGGTGCTCGACGGCGTCAAGACCGCCAACGCCGACCAGAAAGCCGGCGTCGACATCATCCGGCGCGCGATCCAGGTGCCGGTGCGCCAGATCGTGCAGAATGCCGGCGACGACGGCTCGCTGGTGGTCGGCAAGCTCCTGGAGAAGGACAGCTACAGCTGGGGCTTCAACGCCGCGACCGGCGAGTACCAGGACCTGGTGCAGGCCGGCGTGATCGATCCGGCCAAGGTGGTCCGCACCGCGCTGCAGGACGCGGCCTCGGTCGCCTCGCTGCTGATCACCACCGAGGCGCTGGTGGCCGATAAGCCGAAGAAGGCGGAGACCGCCGCCGCGCCGGCGATGGACTACTGATCGCGATCAGCCGTGACGGACTGCGCCAGCGCAGCCGTCACGGCTTCAAAAGAGCGGTTTCAAAAGAAAGTCTGTTGTTCGCATCGCCGGCCGCGGATCGGCCACAACGCGCGACTATGAGTCAGAGCCACGACTGCGATTTGTCCAGAGCCGGCCACAATCCCCGGAGAGCGGCCGGCCTGCTGACTGACCGACGGTCGACGGGAGGTGTGGTTGGGCGCTGTCGCGCCGCCCGGTCTCAGTGCAGCGCAACGCGCGTTTGCAAGGGCAAACATGTCTGCCTGGCAGTACAATCATCCGCCGCCCAATCCGACAGCCGTCATGCCGATCGCCGATCCTCGGCGGCTGACGCGGTTTCTCATCGAGAGCGAGCAGCGCGTGGTCGCGCATTGCCAGGCCGTGCTGTCGCGTGGCGACATCGATCCGCGCGAGCGCGAGCGGCTGGTCAGTGTCTTGCGCGAGGCGACGATGCGGCTGCAACGGCTGTCCGCGGTGGCCGCGTAGCCCTCGAGAAAACGCCGGGGCTGCGGCAAAAAATTTGTCGGTGGGCCCTTGAACCCGGCGTCGGTTGATCTAAGTCGTTGGTCGCCGCGTCTCGCGGTGCCGGGTGCCTTCAGGGCCCGGCTGTGCTTTGGGCGCTGACCGGTTGTTGGGTCCTCAGAACGAAGCCTGCATCGGCCCGGCGCTCCTTCGTATCCATCTTGCTCCTAGGAGGACTTGGCTATGAGGACGTATGATTTCAGCCCGCTGTGGCGTTCGACCATCGGTTTCGATCGCCTGTTCAGCCTGCTCGACGAGACCCAGCGCGCCGTCGAGGACAACTATCCCCCTTGCAACATCGAGCGGATCGGCGACGACCGCTATCAGATCTCGCTGGCCCTGGCCGGCTTCGCGCCGGATGAGCTCTCCATCACGGCCGAGCACAATGTCCTGACGGTGGAAGGCCGGAAGGTCGAGAGGGAGAGCCGCGAGTACCTCTATCAGGGCATCTCGTCGCGGCCCTTCAAACGGCAGTTCAACCTCGCCGACTACGTGCAGGTGACGAACGCCTTCTTCGACAACGGCCTGCTGCGGATCGAAATGGTGCGCGAAATCCCCGAGGCCATGAAGCCGCGCCGCATCGCCATCGGCACGTCGCCGGTCGAGCAGATCGCGCCGCAGCAGGCCGCCTGACATGTTCGACGAGCGACGCGGGCCGGCCGCGGCCCGCGCCGCCTTCATCATCTGTCTCTTGTGAAAGGAGCGTAGGAGGAGAGACGCCATGAGCGAGCATCGTGTTTCGATCACCGCGGGCACTGCCGGCTTCCATCCGGTCTCGCATTACGAATCGCCGGCCGACCTGCTGAATGACGGCAAGCTGTGCCGGACCGAGAAGCGGCTGATCCTGTCGTCCTGGGCGTCGGACATGTATGCCGTCGAGTCGCAGCCCGGCCTGCGCAAGATTCCAGGCATTTCCAGGCCGCTCCGCGTGTCCGACATTCTCGGCGCGCTGCGCCAGCTGGACCGCGAAGACCAGCCGCCACGCCCGCGCGGCGGCGCTGCGATGCGCATCGTGCCACGCGTCGACGTCGACGCCGACGGTGGTACGGGGGGCGATGCTCTCGCGAGCGGAAGCCGGATGCGGCCGGCGCCCCGGCTGCGTTTTTCGCGCGAAGCCAATGTGCGGCGCTACCGCAAGCTGCTGGCCACTCGGCTTGCCGAGCACGAGCGGCGCTTCGTCGAGCGACGGCTGGCGGAGGAGTTGCAGCAGTTGCAGGGTGCGCCGGACCGGCACCGGCCGGCTCGCGCCGCGTGCAGCTGAGGAGCAAGTAAAAAACGCCGCCCGGAATTGGGCGGCGTTTCATTCCAAATAGCGTAGAGGGTGATGAACTGTTGATAGCCGATCAGCCCAGCAAGATCAATTGCGATAGCCTGGATTGATCCGGTCGAGCCGGCGCAGCAGCGGCGGCCAGACCAGCTGGGTCGAACGGAGCTCGATGCGTTCCGCGTTGTCGAACAGCTTGGCGTTCTTGTCGACGACCTCCTCGCGTACCGGATAGGCCGTGGGTCCGAGCGTGCGGGTACGCACCTGGATCGAGCAGGCGCGCTCCAGGTGATACATGCGCTCGAACGCCGAGGCGACCGAACGTCCGACGGTCAGCGTACCGTGATTGCGCAGTAGCATGTGGTTCTTGGTGCCGAGGTCGCGCTGCAGCCGGGGCCGCTCATCATGGTCCAGTGCCACGCCTTCGTAGTCGTGATAGGCGAGGTCGTGGGTCACGTATTGCGCGATCTGGTTCAGCGGCAGCAGGCCGTCGGCGCAGCTCGACACCGCGACGCCGTCGAGCGTATGCAGGTGGATGACGCAGCCGGCATCCTCGCGCACCTCGTGAATCGCCGAGTGGATGGTGAAGCCGGCGGGATTGATGCTGTACTCGCTCTCGGACAGCTGGTTGCCGTAGAGGTCGACCTTGATCAGGCTCGACGCGGTGATCTCCTCGAACAACAGGCCGTAGGGGTTGATGAGGAAGTGATGCTCGGGGCCGGGGACGCGGGCCGAGATGTGTGTGTCGACCAGATCGTCCCAGCCGAACATCGCCACCAGACGGTAGGCTGCGGCGAGATTGACCCGCTGCGACCACTCCGCTTCCGTCATGTTCGACGGCACTTCCTTCAGACGCGCTTCGGCTGGCGACATGGCATGCTCCGGTCTCGAGAGGTTGACCCGAGCGTAAGCTGCCTCTCCCGGCTCGGCAAGGCGCGGAGCCGGGAGGGCAGTCATGTCGATTGGCGGAGCAGATCGCTCAAGGCGCCGGAATGGAGAGCAGGCTGGAGATGCTCCGGCCGCGGATGTCGTAGACCCGGGCGAACACGACGTCGTCGCGCTTGATCTCGACCATCACGGGGGCGGTCAGTCCCTTGCAGTAGAACTCGCCGAGCGTCATCGCAAAGTCGGCGGCATGACTGTCCCAGCCGATGGTGAAGTCGGGGCCGAGTGCGACCTGCGCCGGCCGTTGCGGACCGCACACCGCGACCTTCCATTTGTGCCCGATCGGCGGCACTTCCTGGCGCTCGTCGAGCTGCTCCTTGAGACCGTCGGAGGCCTGCTTCAGCGCGAGGCCCCAATAATCCAGCATGAAGCGCGCATCCGCCTCGCGGACGGTGCCGGCGATGTAGTTGAAATGCGTATATTGATAGGGGTGCAGCCGGATCATCTCGGCCAGCGGCAGGAGCAGTCCGAAGCAGAAGGCGGCGATCGCCACGGGCTGCCAGCTGCGGCGCTCGTCATTGTTGAGCCAGGACAACAGCCACGAGAACGCGATGCCGCCGAGCAGCGCCATCGGCGGGATCACGAATACGAAATGGCGGATGCCGTTGTAGAGCGCCGGGCGTTTGACGATCGCGATCAGGATCGGCAGCGTTGCCGCCAAGGTCAGCATCAACAGGATGCTCTTCTGTCGCGCCGGCATATTCGGCCGCGACAGCGACATCAGCGAGGCCACCACGCCCGCCACGAACAGCGCGATCATCAGCTCGGGCAATTGCAGCGCAAACAGCGTGGGCAGATAGGACCACGGCATGTCCGGTACCGAGACGAGCGCCCCGTCGAACATCTCCTTCCACGGCTTCTCGAAGAAGTGCGAGAAATAGGTGAGCGCGCGGAACGGATTCGCCGGCTCGATGATCGACCAAGGCCAGATCAGGCCCATGACCAGATAGCCGAGGATCAGGCCGGGGATCAGCATATAGAGCACGCTGGCGAAACGGCGCACCGCCTCGCGGGCGCCTTGCGTGCGGTATTCCTCCAGGAACAGCGGCATGAAACCGATCATGGCGTACACCACCGCCATGCCGCCGAGGATGCGCGAGCCGATCGAGAAGCCGGCGCCCAGGCCGAGGATCAGGATGGTGCGCGGCGAGGGGTAGGGGTACTCGTCGGCGAGACGCACCAGCCCCATCAGCAGCACGACCATGGCGACCGCGAAGGGGGCATCCTTCGGGTTCATGAACATGTGGCCGTAGAAGATCGGGCACAGCGCCAGCAGCAGCAGCGCCGCCAGCCCGGCGACCGCACCGCCGATGCGGCGCGCGAGGCGCCATGTCACGCCGAGCCCGATCAGGCCGACGATCGCGCCGACCAGCCGGCGGGTCTCGAACAGCTCCAGCGGCAGGATCTTGTGCAGCAACGCTGCAACCATGTCGAACCCACCTCCGTACATATAGAGGTTGGCGAACGACAGCGCCGCCTGATCCCTGAAACCGGAACCGTACATGCGCAACAACAGATCGGCATATTCGGCATGGGTGTAGTCGTCCCAGCCGAGGCCATAGTCGCGGAATGTCAGTCCGGCCACCACCGCGACAGCGGCGAGCGCGAACATGGCGAGATCGTCACAAGTCCGCTCGAGGGTCCGCCGCGTCGGCGTCTCGAGGACCGAAGTGGTTATCGATGTCATGGCTGATAAGTGACCCGGCGTCCCCTAGCGACCCCGCTTCCGAGCTTCGAAGGCTTTCTTCCCCGTTTGCGTATAGCGCGTCCCCGTTTCCGAGGTGATGGAAATATGAGCGTCACGCGTCCGTCGCAGTGCAGCAGGGGCCCGAATTTCGGCTGCTTGGCGCCATATTGGCACAGCGACATGAACGCGTCCTGAACCGTGTGGCTCGGGACAAACCCGGAGGAACCCCTGACGGTTCCGTGGGTTGGCGGGAGTGAATGTGGCACGATCATGGCGTCGCTGGCGGCTGGGCCGGGGGACGCTGACTGCTCTGATCGAACTTCTGCTGCAAATTGTCGCGGATTTCGACTAGAACCCGGGTTCACCGGACGCGGGCAGCCGCGGGCAACTAGTGTGATAGGGTCGGGACGCGGCCCGACCGACGCATTAGGGGATAGGTTCGAATGATGAGTGGGATGTTGGCCGCTGGGGCCCTGGCCGTGCTGGTCGGGCTTGGAGCGATCGCTTGGGGTATTCCGATCAAGGACTTCAGCTTGGGAAGCACGCTGATCCTGTCCGGGACCCTTGGCGTCTGCAGCGGGCTCATCCTGTTCGGCCTGTCTGCGCTTCTCAACGAGCTGAAGGTGATCTCGCACCGCCTGCGCGCACGGTCGCCCTCGGAGAGCGAGGCAAGGCCCTTGCAGCTGCCGGGCATCGGCAGCAAGGCCGATCTCGACTCGCCCCCGCTTCCTCCGGCAGACGACGCTTGGCGCGAGGGTGGCTCGCCGCGCGCGCGGCCGCGGATGCCCGACCTGTCGTCGCCCTTGTCGTCGGCGCCGCTTCCGCCGTCACCGCCGTTGTCCGCAACGCTTCGCGCCGCCGCCTCCCCGCTGGAGGAGGATGAGCCGGCCGCGGAGCCCGCCGAGCGGCCCCGACGCAATCTGCTGTTCGCCTCGACCTCCCGCCGCGAGCGGGAGCGGGCCGAAAAGCGCGGCGCCGAGTCGATGCCGACGGATTTCCGCTCGCCGCCGCGCAGCGAACCCCCGGCGATGCCGCTCGATGAGCCGGCCCCCGAGGCTGCTCCTCCGGGTCTGGATCAGGGCTGGTCGCGCCCCGAACGGGCGCGTCCTCAGGAGGCGCTGCGGCCGCCGTTTCCGCGGCGCCTGGCACGTGCCGCACCCGCCTTCGTCGAGTCGGAGCCCGCTCCCGTGCCCGAGCCGCAGGACATGGATGCGCCGGCGGCGAGCATCATCAAGTCGGGCGTCGTGGACGGGATGGCCTATTCGCTCTACTCCGACGGCTCGATCGAGGCGCAGATGCCGGAGGGGATGATGCGTTTTGCGTCGATCGACGAGCTGCGCACCCATCTGGAAGGCCGCAGCTGATCGCCTTGCGCGCCGCAAGACTGGCATTTGGCACACAGTACTGAAAACGGCACAGATGTCTCAAGAAGAAGTCCTCACCTTCTTGTCATTTTGCCAGTCATTTGCCCATATTGCTTGGAGAAATGACAGATGACGCTCTCACCCGCGTCGGGTGATACTTGCGAATGAAAGTCAGTGGATGGGGACGGAGCTTTGATGACCGAAGGGGCCGGCAAGAGCTTTATCGATCTGACGGCCGACATCGTCTCGGCCTATCTCAGCAACAACCCGACCCCGGCGGCGGAAATCCCGTCGCTGATCAGCCAGGTGCACGCGGCGCTGACGCGCGTGGCGGCGGGGCGTAGCGAGCCGGCGCCCGAGCCGACCCGGCCGGCCGTGCCGGTGAAGAAATCCATCCACCCCGATTATCTGGTCTGTCTCGAGGACGGCAAGCGCTTCAAGTCGCTGCGCCGGCATCTGCGCACGCAGTACAACATGACGCCGGAGCAGTACCGCGACAAATGGAACCTGCCGCCGGATTATCCGATGGTGGCGCCGAACTACGCCGTCACGCGCTCGCAACTCGCCAAGAAGATGGGCTTGGGACAGCAGCGACCCGAGCGCGAGAAGTAGCCGACATCACGAGGCCGCGGCAAGCGCCTCGCGTGCGTCGCTGCGGATGCGCTCGACCATCGAGCGCAGGCCGTTGGAGCGCTGCGGCGTCAGGTGCTCGCGGAACCCGAGCTCGTCGAACACGGCGGGCGCGTCGATGGTCAGGATCTCCTGCGGTGTGCGCCCCGAATACAAAGTCAGCAGGATCGCGATCAGGCCGCGCACGATGTGGGCATCGCTGTCGCCGAGATAGTTCAGCACCGGCACGGCGCGGCTGTCATCCATGTGCTTGGACAGCCAGACCTGGCTCGCACAGCCCTGCACCTTGTTGGCAGCGGAGTGCTCGTCCTCCGGCATCGGCGCCAAGGTGCGGCCGAGCTCGATCACGTATCGGTAGCGGTCGTCCCAATCGTCCAGCAGGGCGAAATTGTCGCGGATCTCGTCGATGGTCATGGTGCTCTTCAGTCCCGTCCTGAACCTCATATAGGGGTTCGGCGGGACGAAAGCGACAGCCGGTTCCGCCGACGATCAGGGCGTCGGCGGCAGCTGCCATTCGGCGCTGAGATCGTCGGCCGAGAGCGTGTCGGCCGGCGCCTCGCCCGCGGGAACTTCCTCGGTCACAGGCGCATCGATCGAGCCGGTATGGTCGTTGCCGCGCCGCTCGAGGCTGGCCGGCTTCACCGGGCCGATGAACTTGTCCGCTGCGGTCGGCTTCTCGGCGGTCTCGGGCTTGTCGGTGATGATCTGATAGATCTTGCGCGCGCCTTCCTGCGCGCGGTGACCGACCACCGTGGCGGCCTGACCGCCGACCTCGCAAGCTTGCGGCTGGCGCTTGCAGAACTGGCTCATGTCGGAGATCGCCGCGGTCGCCGCCTGCACGGCCTCTTGCGCATTGATCTGCGGCAGCTTGTCGGACTCCGGCGTCTTCTCGCGCGGCAGCAGCACCAGCACGAGCCCGAGCCAGAATGCCATCCGAAGCAGAAAGAACATCACGCAACCCCGGCCGTGCTGCTGATCCCGCGTCCGTCCTCAATGGCGCAACCGAGATCTCAGCTCTCTTGTTCTATGTCGCGACTGCTTGCTTTGGGCTTAATTGGTTGAGAATTAGGAAAGCGGACGGCCGAACTTTTTTCGGCGTAAATTTTTGGTTGGCGCAAGCTGAAAGCGGCATGCAACCGGCTGTAGCTTGCGATGCTTTCGCAACCGGTGAAGCCGCCGGAAACGATGCGTTCACCATCATGTCCGATTGGCAAGGTGACCGCAGTCTGGCCCTTAGCGTTCGCTTAATGCGAGTCTGACACGGTGCTTCCGACGACAGGGGGCGTCCCGGCGCGTTCTTTGTGAGAACGAACCGACAGGCCGAGGCGCGAGAGCCGTGAGTGTGTTGAGTATCATCCGCGATTGTCTTGATGCTTTGCTGCATCCGTCGGCTCGAACTGATGCGATGACACGCGCGCGCCATCGCGCTTTCATCGCGCCGCGCCTGCTCGGCAGCCTCGCCGCTTTTGCCGTGTTCCCGGCCTACCTCGCAATGCGCGGCGCACCGAGTGCGCTCGAGGTCGGCGCGCTGGCCTGGCTGATCGCGCCAATTTTGTTGTCCTGGTATCTGTCGCGCACCGGCCGTTATGAGAGCGCCTGCGCGCTGTCGTCGCTGGCGCTGTCCGCATTGATCATGGCGGTGTCGATCGAGACCGGAGGCATCGAATCCTTCGCGGCTGTCTGGCTGATCGTCGTCCCCCTCGAGGCATCATTTTCGGCCTCGCGCCGCGTCGTGGTGTTCTCCGCAGCGCTCGCGCTGTCCTGCGCGCTGCTGCTGATTGTGATCGGCCATTGTGGCTGGCTGCCGAAGCCCGAGACCAATCCGGCGCTGCGCACGAGCCTGCTCGCCTTCGGCGTTGCCTCGGCGACGCTGTACGCGGCCGTGCTCGCCTTTGCCGCCGACACCCTCGCGCGCACCAGCGTGACGCTGCTGTCGATGGAGGAGGAGCGCTATCGTCTGCTCGCGCGCAACATGAGCGACGTGATTTCCCGCCATCGCCGCAACGGCGCTGTCATGTTCATTTCGCCCGCTGTGGAAACGCTGCTCGGCGCGCCGGTTGCGCAGCTCCACGGCCACGGCCTGTTCGAGCGCGTGCATGTCGCGGATCGCCCGGCCTATCTGACCGCGCTGTCCGAAGCGGCCGGCGGCAGCGAAGCCTCGAGCGTCGAGTTCCGCCTGCGCCGCGATGCGCCGGGCGAGGGCCGCGCTGGGCAGCAGTCCGTCGATTTCATCTGGGTCGAGATGCGCTGCCGGCCGCTCGATCGCGCCGGAGTCACCTGCGCGGGCACCGATCAGGAGGTGGTCGCGGTCATGCGCGACGTCACCGACCGCAAGCTGCAGGAGCAGGCGCTGGAGCTTGCGCGCAGCGCCGCGGAACGCGCCGACGCCGCCAAGACGCGATTCCTCGCGACCATGAGCCACGAGCTGCGTACGCCGCTGAATGCCATCATCGGCTTCTCCGAGATGCTGATGCAGGAGCAGGTGCTCGTGCTCAACGCCGCGCGACGCCGCGAATATGCGCAGCTGATCAACGATTCCGGCCAGCATCTGCTGTCGGTCGTGAACGGCATCCTCGACATGTCGAAGATGGAGTCCGGCCATTTCGAGCTGACGCCGGAGCCGTTTGCGCCGCGCACCGCGCTGTTCAATTGCTGCAATCTGCTGGCGCTGCGTGCGCGCGAGAACGGTGTCGATCTGGCGGCGGATGCGCCGCATGACCTGCCTGTCATCACCGGCGATCCGCGCGCATTCAAGCAGATCGTGATCAACCTCGTCTCCAATGCCATCAAGTTCACCGAGCGTGGCGGTCGTGTCACGGTGTCCGCCGGCGTCGACGGCGCGCGCCTGTTGTTGCGAATCACCGACACGGGTGTCGGCATCGCGGCCGACGATCTCAAGCGCATCGGCGATCCGTTCTTCCAGGCCGGCAAGACCTATCAGCGCCGTCACGAGGGAACCGGACTTGGCCTGTCGATCGTCAAGAGTCTCGTGACCTTGCACGGCGGCGAAATGTCGATAGAAAGCAAGCTCGACGAGGGAACGACGGTCACGATCGCGCTGCCGATCAACTGCGTCGCGGAGATGGCCGCTGGTGCCACCGTCACGCCGCTGTCGCCCGCGCGGTCCGCCCAGGCGGGGCAGGTGATGCAGGTGAAGAAGAGTGCCTAGACGAGCTGCAGAGGATGATGAGGCGCCGCCGCGCCGTCGCAAGCGCACGGCTGCAACTGCTGCCGTGGTCGAAGTGGCGGACGAACGCGGCTGGCTGATGCGTGCCGTGCTCTACAGCCCGAAGGACATGTTTGCCGGGCTGTTGGCCTGCGCCGCGGCGAGCGCGATCATCGTCAATGCCGTGTTCCTGCAATCGGGTCCGCATCCCGCGCCGATGTTCGGTTCCATCGTGACCATTCCGCCGGTCCTTGCGAATTCCAATCCAATGCCGCGACCGCGCCCGGCGGAGGCGATGTCTCCGTTCGATCCGAAGGTGATCGAAACCCGGCCGCCGGAGACCCGCGCGGCGGAGCCGAAGGTGGCGGAGCCGCGGGTGGCCGACACGCGCTCCGATCAGAAATACGCCGATCCTCTCGCTGATCTCGTCCGTTCGGTCAGTGGCGGCCAGGCCGCTACGCCGCGTCCGCAGCCGACGCAGCAGGGCGGCAATGCACGCCGGGTCGCGGCCGTTCAGCGTGCGCTGACCGAATATGGCTATGGCCAGCTGAAGCCGACCGGGATGATCGGATCCGACACCCAGACAGCGATCCAGAAATTCGAGCGCGAGCGCAAGCTGCCGGTGACCGGACAGGTGTCGGACCGCCTGGTCCGCGAGCTGGCAATTGTCATCGGGCACCCGATCGAATAGAGCAGGCCACGAGCTGCGATCGGCAGCACGCTCTCAAGCGGCCTAAGACATCATGCGACTGAAGACGAGCATCTGGGTCAGCGCCTATCTGCGCCGCTGTCAGTCGGCCGGTGTGTTCGGCGCGATCAGCCATCGCGGTGCGGAGGAGGCGGGGGCCGTCTTCGTCAAGGTCGCGCTGATGGACCGCACCGCGCAGCTCTACGCTCCGGCGCCGCAGACGGTCTATGACGACAGCCGGCCGCTCGAACGTCTCTTCGTTGCCGTGTCGCCGCAGCCCTTGCCGGAATTCGAGATCGACGAAAGATTGCGCAAGGAGCTGCGCTTCGATCCCGATGCCTGGATCGTCGAGACCGAGGACAAGCAGGGTCGCCACTTCCTCGACCTCGCGCCCGAGCAGCCCTAGGTCACGATGCGTTTCTACGGAAACTCATCATGATCTTATCTCTTTGTCTCGAGCATGATCTCTTCGGAAACCGGTTTCCACGTCTTCGGATCATACCCTAGCGCTTGAAGCCGTCGGTGCCGGTGCGCACGATCGGCTTGGCCGGCGCATGCGTGCCGGCGCGCGCGCTGCCACGGACATGCTGCCGCTCGTCGTCGTACAGCGCCGTCCGGTGCTTCGCCCGGATCGCGGCCATCGCGGAGCCGCGCCACGCCGCCAGCATGATCAGCGCGGCGCGCTCGCTGAGCCGCTCGTAAAAGCGCGACAGCCGGAACACGGTCTGGACCGACTGGCCCATCTCGGGCTTGAGAAACAGCAGCACGCGTTCGAACGCCGGTGGCGGCATGCCGAGCGCCTTGGCCGCGCAGGCGAGCGGCTCGCCGGCGGAATCATTGACGATCTCACGGCTGACACGCGAGGGCAGGATCAGGCTTTCGCCGAGCTCCATCGTGAATGTGTCGACGTCGGCGTTGAAGGCGGCCATCTCCAGCGCCTCGATCGCATGCACCGCGCGGTGCAGGGGCGTCGGAGCCGCCGGCTTCAGCGGCGTGGTCGCGAGATTCTGCAGGATCGCGATGCGCTCGTGGGACGCTGCGCGCATGAACATCTCGCTCAGCTCGGCAGCCTCCTTCGGCTGCATCGACAATCCCGCGTCATCGCGCGCCGCCGGTTTCGGCTGAGGTGCGCGCAGCGCTGCTGGAATGAGTCCGGCGAGCGGCGGCGCCGGCTCGTCCTGCGCCGGGCGCAAACCGAGCTTCTTCAGGATCTCGACCGGCGTTCCCGGGTAGATCGCAAGCCGGGCGCGCACCGCCGCGCGTGTCGCATCATCGACATCGTCGACGAGGCGTGACGCCAGCTCGACGAATTGCCGCTCCTCATCCGCTGAATGTGCGCTTGCCTGCACGTAGAGATCGGTCAGCACGCGCAGCAGTGTGGGCTTGATGTCGACGCCCTCGCGACGCGAGAGCGTGAGCAGCCCGTCGAAGCCGGGGAACAGCGATGATCTTGTCATGTCGGGTACGCAACTTCGGCAATCGTTGCGCCCATTAGATCGCACTTGTTTTAATGGCGCGTTAAGGAAAACAATCGGTGAAGATCGGCCGAATATGCCCGGTGAGACAAAGGCGCAACGCTGGCTTGCCATCTCTCATGCCGATGCACGCGATCCGTGTTTCGATCGCGCTGCATTAAGATCCTCTTAACCACGTCCTGATCTTAATCGATCCGTTCGATGATCTCGCCTTGGCCTCGTCACTGCGCCAGCCTGATCTTCGCCACCTGGAATGCCGCGTCGTTCACCCGGCATTCGTGATCGTCAGTTTGCGTGCCCCAGTGCCTGCGAAGTTCGGGCGGCGGGGAGTTTGGGGGTCAGAACTTCGGGCACGAAAGAGAGTTGACATGGCGACCATCATTGAATTCCCGGCGGATGTTGCGCGTCGCGCGCGGCCTGCCGTGACCGGCGCGCCGGAGGAGGGCATGGGAACGATCCTGATTCTTCCCGTCGTTCGGATCGAGCGCGAAACCACGACCGATGATCGCGGGCCCCGCGAGGGCGCCGCGCCGAGCCGCCGCCGCCGTCGCCGCTGAGATCAGGGGACTGGGAATGCCGGACGTGATGGTTCGGGTC
Organism: Bradyrhizobium sp. ORS 278; assembly: GCF_000026145.1. Taxonomy (NCBI): domain Bacteria; kingdom Pseudomonadati; phylum Pseudomonadota; class Alphaproteobacteria; order Hyphomicrobiales; family Nitrobacteraceae; genus Bradyrhizobium; species Bradyrhizobium sp. ORS 278. The sequence goes on from NC_009445.1 coordinate 2,910,462, forward strand.
CGGCGCGCCGCTCCGGCCGTCGCACTCATCCTTTCGAGCGGACTGCTCGGCGCCTGCAGCGGCGGTGATTTCGGCCGCACCCGCGCCGACATGCGCAACGACGACATGCACAAATGGATCGGGGCGGAAGCCACCGCCAGCGTGGGCGTCAAGCCGTCACAGTTCCAGCTGACCGACAATGAGCGCCAACTGCGCGATCTCGCTTATCCGCTGATCGAGCCACCGCATTCACGTCCTGCATGGAAAGCGGTGTTCGGCGACTACGCACCGTCTGCGTCGCCGTGGCGGCAGAAGGTGGCGTTCGATCGCACCGCCTATGGCCGGGCGCTGATCGACGAGCCGCATCGCTCGCATTCGTCGCGCTACGCGCAGCTGATCGACGACGTCCGCGACGACATCACCCGCTTCGAGCCGTTCTTCGCCTCCGCGATCCGCGTCATCGATCTCGATCGCAAGCGCGACGCCAGCATGAAGTACATGACCGAACTGTCGCCGCGCGAGAAGGCGGACGCGGTCGCGCGCATGCAGGAGAACTCGCTGATCGTGCAATGGGTGCAGATCAGCCTGGAGCAGCGCGTCTCGTCCTATCGCTGGGCGCTGGAGCGCCTGGTGCTCCAGGCCCCCGACGGCATGGCTGCCGAGGCCGACCGCCTGATCAACGAGCTGGCGGCGCAGACCGCCAATCCGCCGGTGGCGGCGCGGCCCCTGATCGAGCGGCCGCTGACGACGCGCGGCTGATTCAACGACCATTCCTGATCACTTTGATCCGGATGTGTAGACCCCCGCTGTCATCGTCCGCGAAGGCGGACGATCCAGTACGCCGTGACCTCTTGGTTCAATCACTTCTCCCACGGAGTACTGGATGCTCCGCCTTCGCCGAGCATCACGGCGCGGAATGGACTGCGCAAGCTCAACTCGGACCTCACGCTTGACTGGTTCGGCTATGCTCTTGGTCAGTCACTCCGGCCTGAGCAGGCGGAACGCCTCTTCCAGCAGATGCGGCGTGTGCTTGCCGGTGGAGTCGCGGCAGGCGCGCTCGAAATAGTCCGACAGGGCAGGGCGGAATTTGGGATGTGCTGCCTGCTCGATCACCGTGCGGGCGCGCTGCTTCGGCGACAGGCCGCGCAGATCGGCGAGGCCGCGCTCGGTGACCAGGATCTGCACGTCGTGCTCGGTGTGGTCGACATGCGTCACCATCGGCACGATGCAGGAGATGGTGCCGGCCTTCGCCGTCGACGGCGTCATGAAGATCGACAGATAGGCGTTGCGGGCAAAGTCGCCGGAGCCGCCGATGCCGTTCATGATGCTGCTGCCGCGGACATGCGTCGAGTTGACGTTGCCGTAGATGTCGGCCTCGATCAGGCCGTTCATCGCGATCACGCCGAGCCTGCGGATCACCTCGGGATGGTTGGAGATCTCCTGCGGCCGCAGTACGATGCGATCGCGCAGAAACTCGATCTCGCGATTGAACTCGATCGCGGCCTCCGAGCTCAGCGACAGTGCGGTCGCCGACGCGAGATCCATCCGGCCCGAGCGGAGCAGGTTGAGCATGCCGTCCTGCAGCACCTCGGTGTAGGCGGTCAGATGCGGGAAGGGCCCGTCATCAAGCCCGGCCATCACGGCATTGGCGACATTGCCGACACCGGATTGCAGCGGCAGCAGGCTGCGCGGCAGCCGGCCCTGCTTCACCTCGTGCGCGAAGAACTCCAGGATGTGGCCCGCGATCGCGCGCGAGACATCGTCTGGCGGCGCGAAGGTAGTGTTGCGGTCCGGCGCGTGGGTCTCGACGACGGCGATGACCTTGTTCGGATTGCAGCGATAGGTGGTCTCGCCGATGCGGTCGCCGGGCGCGATGATGGGGATCGGCTTGCGATGCGGCGGCAGCCGGGTGCCGTAGTAGACATCGTGCATGCCGAGCAGCGCGGGGTTCATCCACGAATTGACCTCGATGATCACGCGATCGGCCTGATCGAGCCAGGTCTTGTTGTTGCCGATCGAGGTCGACGGGATCAGCCGGCCGTCCGGCAGGATGCCGGCGCATTCGATCACCGCGACGTCGAGATGGCCGAGGAAGCCGAACCATACGAATTGCGCGACGTGGCTGAGATGCAGGTCGATATATTCGATGCTGCCGGCGTTGATGCGCTGGCGCGTTGTCGGATCGGACTGATAGGGCAGGCGCAGGTCGATGCCGTTGGCCTTGGCGAGCGCGCCGTCGAGTTCGGGCGCGGTCGAGGCGCCGGTCCAGACGCCGATGCGGAAGGGCTCGCCGCGCGCATGCGCCTGCTCGATGCGCCGCGCCAGCGCCATCGGCACCGCCTTGGGATAGCCCGAGCCGGTGAAGCCGCTCATGCCGACATGGCTGCCCGGCGTGACCAGTGCGGCGGCCTCATCCGCCGACATGATCTTGGCGCGCAGCGCCTGCGACATCACCTGCGAAGAACTCATCGTGCCAGCTCCAACGCGGACTGTCGGGTCCGCCCAAGTGCGCGCTGTTTAGGATGAGCCTTTCGGTGCTGTCTTGATACGGGTCAATCGCAGGGCTATCGCATATGGCATGCGGAGCTGTCTTGGCGAGCGATCCCGCCGATGATTCTCTCCGTCATGCCCTGGCTTGTCCGCGTCAAGCCCGGCCATGACGCGGAGAGAGATGAGCGCAAAACTGCGCTTGCCGTCGGCGATTGTCCTGGGATCAATCGGTGCGGGGCGCGCATCACAGCCCTGCACCGCACGCGCGACGCAGTTCCCGCACCTTGCTGGCGTGCAGACGCTCGCTCAGCAGGTTGGCCTTGCTGTAGCGTGGGTCGCCTGTGACCTCGTCGCCGACCCAGTCGGGACGCGTCACGACGGTCGTCTCGCTCGGCAGCTCGATCTCGGCGATGATGATCCCCTCGAGCGCGCCGCGATAGACGTCGACCTCCCAGATGCCGCTTTCGCCGGGCACATAGTGGCGCGTCTTCTCCAGGATGCGTCCCTCGCAATGCGCGAAGATGGCGTCCGCATGATCGCGCGGAATCTCGTATTCGAATTCCTCGCGCGACAGTCCGCGGCGGCCGCTCTTCACGCAGAGCGTTGTCCGATCGCCATAGCAGCGGACGCGGACCTTGAGACCATCCTGGCGCGCGACGAGACCGTCGCGAAGGTCCTCACTGTGGGTGGCCAGAGCTCGCCAGGAGTCGGTCCTGACGAGAAACTTACGTTCGATTTCGAGGGGCATGACCTGTTGATGAGCGAAGCACCGCCGTCCTGATATGTCATAGCAGCGGGGCGAGACAATCACTATGCCACGAAGGATGAAGAGCGCGTTGTCGAATTGATCGAAGGTCTGCTTAACCTCTTACCGCCTAGCGCTTGCCGCGCGGCTTTTCGGTCTTCGCCGGCGCTTCGGCCTGCGGGCCACAGGTCGCTGCAGCAAGGGAAGCCTGCGCCTGCGGCATGAGGCCGGGTTCGGCCGCGAGCGCTTTCAGCACGATCAGGCCGGTCGTCGTCGGCGAATCGATGATCAGACGGTCGGCGGCCGTGACCTCCTCGTCCTCCGGCAGATCCTCGTGCTGAGCTTCGGTCATCAGATCCAGCTCGATGACGCGCTTGCCTGCAGAACGATCGTTGATCGCGTAATAGGCAAGCTCGTTGCGCGTGTAGAACGACACCGATGTATAGGCTTGGCTCACAGGCACCGTCAGCTTGAGCGGACCGTCGGACAGATCGTAACGGCAGATCGCCATCGCGAAGGCCGGGTCCATGAACGGCATCGGCGAATTGTTGGGATCGGCGAGCGGCAGCTGCGTGACGGCGTTCAGCTTGGTCATCGGCGTCAGCCGCGAATAGGCGTCCTGCGTCGAGATCCGCGGCAGCGCCAGCACGCTGACGAGATGGACCACGCCGCCGAGCAGCACGCCGACCACGATGGTGAACAGCAGCCGGATCATGACGGGCAGCCCACGGTGGTGATCGCGGGCATCGGCGCGTCGCGCTGGGTGCGCGTGGCCACGCCCACCGGCGTGTCGTAGAGGCGCAGCATCAGCGCGTAGCGCTCGATGCCGCCGGTCGGCAGCCAGTTGCCGGCGCGCGAGCGCGCGGCGACGCGAATCTCGAACGAGCCGTCGGCGCCGCGCACCAGCTCCTGGCTGGTGAAGCCGTAACGCTCCAGCGTGTTGGCGACGAGGTGGCCCTTGCGGTCATACAGCGTGAGCGTCCAGAAGCGGGCCGGCGGCGTCACGCCGCTGACCAGGATGTCGCAGCGGCCGTCGAGCGGCTTCTTCTGATCGTCGGTGGTCGCGGTGAACGCGACGCCGTCGCCGGTGCCGATCGGCAGCTCGCCATTGCGGGTGATGGTGGCGCGCGCATAGGGGTCGACATCGGCGGTGCCGGTCTTGGGACGCGCGGTCCAGGCGCCGATCGTCAAGGTGCCGAACTCGGTGCCGCGGGTGGTGGTGATCCAGGTCGCGCCGATGCCGACGCCGGTGGCGATCAGCAGCGCGAGCAAGGTGATGAAGAGCAGCCGCACGGGACTTCGCTGTCGTCAGTTCTTGCGCAAGGCAGGGGTGGTTACGCTGTCGGCGGTCGCCGTGGCGTAGTTCTCGGGGAAGGCGAGCGCGCTCGACGACACCGGCTTGCCGGGCTTCTTCGGATCGGCCGGCGCGGCCTTCTCGGCGACGCGGGCGGCGTCGTCCAGCATCTTCTCGACCTGCACCAGGATCTCGGCGCCACGGCGCGTCAGAATCGGCGGCGGGCCCGGCTTGATCTCGAGTGTCTTCGGCTGGCCGGCCTGGGCCATCGCGGCGGACACCGGCTGCGGCAGCTTCTCGCCCATGCCGACGCCGGGCAACTCCTTGACCTCGACGCCCTGATGCGCGGCGACCATGATGTCGTGCCAGGTCTGCGCCGGCAGCGAGCCGCCGGTCATGCGGTTGGTCGGCGAGTAGTCGTCGTTGCCGTACCACACCGCGCAGGTGAAGTTGCCGGTGTAGCCGACGAACCAGGCGTCGCGATAGGCGTTGGTGGTGCCGGTTTTGCCGGCGGTCGGAATGCCGTCGAGCGCGGCGCGGCGCGCGGTGCCTTCGCTGACGACGTGGCTCATCATGCCCGCCATGTCGGCGGCGACGGAGGCGGGGATCGCCTGTTTCGGCTTCGGCCCGTCGCGGTCCCAGCGCCACACCAGATCGCCGGCGCCGGTGCGCACCTCGAGCACGGAGTGCGGCGTCACCGCCTTGCCCTTGTTCGGGAACGTCGCATACGCCACCGCATGCTCGATCACGGTGACCTCGTCTGAGCCGATCGGCATCGACGGCGTGTCGGGCAGCGGCGCCTTGATGCCGAAGCGGCGGGCGACCTCAACGATCTTGGCGCGGCCCGCCTTCGGGCCGTCCTTGCCGCCGAGCGCGATCGACAGCTTGACCGGCACGACATTGATCGAGCGCGTGATCGCCTGGGTCAGCGTCACCGAGCCGGAATAGGAGTGGCCATAGTTCTGCGGGCACCAATTGCCGATGCAGACCGGACCGTCGACCACGATCGAGGTTGGCTTGAAGCCGTTGAGGAGCGCGGTCGTGTACACGTACGGCTTGAACGACGAGCCGGGCTGCCGGTACGCGTCGGTGGCGCGGTTGAACTGGCTGGCGCCGTAGTCGCGGCCGCCGACCATGGCGCGGATGCCGCCGTCCAGGTCAGAGACCACGGTCGCGGCCTGGGTCGCGTGATAGTCGCGGCCGAACTGGCGCAGCTGGTTCTCGATCGCCTCGTCGGCGGCGTGCTGCACGTTCATGTCGATCGACGTCCGCACCACGAACACGCGCTCGGTGTAGGATTTCGGGAACGTGTCGACCAGCTTGCGCATCTCGTCGAAGGCATAGTCGAGGAAATAGTTCGGCGAGCTCTCGTCGCGGCGGTCGACTGCGAAGGCGGGGTTGCGGCGGGCGCCGAACACCTGGCCCTCGGTCATGAAGCCGGCATCGACGAGGTTGTCGAGCACGACGTTGGCGCGGGCGCGCGCCGCGGGCAGGTTGATGTGGGGCGCGAACTTGGTCGGCGCCTTGAACAGGCCGGCCAGCATCGCGGCTTCCGCCAGGTTGATGTCGCGCACCGACTTGTTGAAGTAGAAATGCGCCGCGCCGTCGACGCCGAAAGTGCCGCCGCCCATATAGGCGCGGTCGAGATAGAGCTTCAGGATCTCGTTCTTGGTCAGCCGGGTTTCCAGCCAGATCGCCAGGAACGCCTCGTTGACCTTGCGCTCGATGGTGCGCTCGTTCGACAGGAACAGGTTTTTGGCGAGCTGCTGGCTGATCGAGGAGCCACCCTGGCGGACGCCGCCGGCCTGGGCATTGGTGACGAGCGCGCGCGCAAGGCCGGGGAAGTCGATGCCGAAATGGTCGTAGAAGCGGCGGTCCTCGGTCGCGAGCGTCGCCTTGATCAGATTGTCCGGGAAGTCTTCCAGCGGGATCGAGTCATTGTGCTTGATGCCGCGGCTGCCGATCGGGTTGCCGTAGCGGTCGAGGAAGGTGACGGCGAGGTCGGATTTCTTCAGCCAGTCCTCGTCGGCGGTTTCGCGGAACGCCGGGATGGCGAGCGCCAGCATCAGCACCAGGCCGCCGAGGCCGATCGTGGCGGCTTCCGACAGCGGCTCGACGAACACCCAGCGCTTCCAGCCGCCGACGTAGAAGCGGTCCATGAATGCCGAGAAGCGCTCATACAGCTCGCGGGTGCCGCGCAGAGAGGAGAACAGCGCCGAATCGAAACGCGCGTCGAGATCCAGGCGGAAATTGTTGATCCGCTTCTTCCAATCGTCTGGAATGATCTGCCGCACGGGAACCCTGGTCGTTTCGAAAGCGTGTCAGCGGGCTTCGAAAGCACTCAGCACGCGAGGCTGGGGGCCATCGACGGGTCATGCGCGCTTGTTGCGGCAAACCCAAGGCATGGGGTGGAGGCACTCGATGACAGGCACTGCGCCGCCGCCTGAGTGACTCAAGCCCACAATCTAGCCGAGCGGGTATCACAAACCAATGGTTCCGCTCACATTTTGATGCACAAAGCTAACGTCCCGCTTGAACAGCCCGGCGCCTCTTGCGCCTCCGGGGGCAGGGCACCTAGATGGCGGCGACGCCGCGCCCGCTTTGGAATCGCTTGGATGACCGCACCGCTCAAACGTCCCTCGGGCCAGGAGGGAATGTTCTGGAAAACCAAGACCTTGGAAGAGATGTCCGAGGCGGAATGGGAGAGCCTGTGCGACGGCTGCGGGCGCTGCTGCCTGGAAAAGCTCGAGGACGAGGATACCGGCGACATCTACTTCACCCACATTTCCTGCAAGCTTCTGGATGCCGGCCTATGTGCCTGCAAGGATTACCCGAACCGCTCCGAACAGGTGCCGGACTGCGTCCGCCTGACGCCCGAGAACGTCCGCACCATCACCTGGCTGCCGCCGAGCTGCGGCTACCGGCTGGCGGCGGAGGGACGGGATCTCTACTGGTGGCATCCGCTGATTTCGGGTGATCCTCAGACGGTGCATGAAGCCGGCGTCTCCGTGCGCGGCCGGGTCGAGGGCACCGAGGACGATGTTCCCGACGACCAGCTCGAGGACCACATCGTGCAGTGGCCGGTGCTGCTGCCGAAGCGCGCCAAGCTGAAGCGCCGGCCCAAATAGGCCTGATCACTTCGCACACGCAGCAAGTCACGATGGTGCGACCGGTCTCGTGCTGCCGGGATGCACCCATGCGAATGCCCCGCTGCCGCAAGGGAAAATTATCCCTTAAGTAGTTCGGTATCTGGCGAATCTGCGCGGCGCTCGCCGCGCGCGGCATAGCAATTTATCCCCATGAACAAGTTTGATCGGCAGAGCCATTACCCTGCCGCGTCCCCATCCTTGCCCGAGGAACTGGCCGCTGAGCTGCCGGCGATACCGCCGCAGGTTCAGGCGATCGAGGATGGGCCGTCCCTCGCGCCTCCGGTGCCGCTGACTCCGGCCGAGGTGCGCACCATCCTGATGAGCCTGTTGCTGACGATGTTCCTGGCCGCGCTCGACCAGACCATCGTCGCCACCGCGCTGCCGACCATCGGCCGCGAGTTCCAGGACGTGACCAATCTCTCCTGGGTCATCACCGCCTATCTGCTGGCCTCGACTGCGGTGGCGCCGGTGTTCGGCACGCTGTGCGACATCTATGGCCGGCGCTCGATGATCATCACCGCGCTCAGCCTGTTCGTCGTCGGCTCCGTGGTCTGCGCGTTGGCGCCGAACATGCCGGTTTTGATCCTCGCCCGTGGCCTGCAGGGGCTCGGCGGTGGCGGCATCATGCCGGTGGTTCAGACCGTGATCTCCGACGTCGTCAGCCCGCGCGAGCGCGGCCAGTACCAGGCCTGGTTCAGCGGCGTCTGGCTGCTGGCCGGCCTGCTCGGTCCGGTCATCGGCGGCTTCTTCGCCGACCATCTGCACTGGTCGATGATCTTCTGGATCAACATCCCGCTCGCGGTCGCGGCGCTGGCGCTGCTGCTGCCGAAGATGGGCCGGCTGCCGGTCTATCACCGCTTGCGCAAGGTCGACTGGGCCGGCGGCCTGCTGCTGATGGCCTCGGCCGTCGTGTTCATGCTGGTACTGACCTGGGGCGGCCACAAGCTGGCCTGGCTGTCGCCGACCATCCTGGCGATGATCGGCAGCGCCGTGGCGCTGGGTCTGGCTTTTGTCTGGCACGCCCGGCGCGCCGACGAGCCGTTCCTGCCGCTGTCACTGATGGGCGGCACGGTGGTGCCCTATGGCATGCTGGCGAGCGGCTGCGCGCTCGGCGCCCTGATCGGGCTGACCGTCCATCTGCCGCTGTACTACGAGCTGGTCTATCATCTGACGCCGAGCGAGGCCGGCCTCGGCCTGATTCCGATCGCGGCGATTTCCACCTTCGGCGCCGGGATCGCCGGTCGCACCATGGCTCGCGTCAAGCACTACAAGCGCGTCGCGATCATCGGCACGCTGATCGGCACGATCGCCGCCGCGGTCATGACAGTGACGACGCCGTCGCTCTGGGTGCTGATGGCGCTGCTCTCGGTGTTCGGCATCGGGCTCGGCACCGCGTTCCCGATTTCGGTGGTGTCGCTGCAGAACGCGGTCGACCGCTCGCAGATCGGCACCATCACCGGCGCGATGAACTTCTTCCGCTCGATGATGTCCTCGTTCACCGTCGCAGCCTTCAGTGCCATCCTCCTGATGGCGCTCGGCGCCGACATCTCGCTGGCCGAGGGCGCCCATGGTGCCGTCAGCGGCATCGCGGAAGCCGACATGATCCACGCCTTCCGCTTCGTCTATGCCGCCGCGACCGCGATGCTCGCCTGCGCCTCCGTCTGCATGATCCTGATGGAGGAACGCCCGCTGGCCGGCCCATCGCGGAACGAGACAGTGGAGCTCGCGGAGTAGCAAAGTCGGGTGGGCAGAGGCGCGAGGCAGGACCGTCGTTCGAGGCAAACTGTCACGCGCCGTGCCCACCGGCTTCCGGCACGTTCCGCGGCAAGATGGTGGGCACGGCGCCGCTGCGATCGCGCGTGATGAGAGCGCCCGTCAGCGCCTTTGCCCACTCTACGAACTGCATCTGGCAGCGCCAGACCAGGGCTTTGCCGAGCCGACCTGCTAATCCCGCGGCTGGACGATCTCGACGTTGTCCTGGCCGCGCGAGCCGTCGTCGAGCGATGACTTCACCAGACCGGCCTCGACGCGTTTGGCGAACTCCGTCGTGCCGCCGCTCGCGAGCTCCCTGGCCTGGCTGATCCATTGCTCGCGCTCGATGCGGCCGGCGAAGGCGAGATAGGAGCCGACCCATTTGGCGTGCTCGGCCGTCCAGGCCGCGATCTGATCGAAGTGCCAGATGCCGAGGCCATGCAGCCGCGCCTCGTTCTGCTTTCCGATGCCCTTGATCAGCTTGAGATCGTCGGCCTGTCCGCCGCGAGGCGCGGCGAGTCCGAGCGGCCGGTTGCCGGCATGGGCGCCCTCGTTCTCGACGGGCGGCATCAGAGCCGGCAGGTGGGAGAGGAGGTAGCTGGCCTCCTCCTCGGTCAGCGGCGCGTCGGCCTGGTCGTCGATGGTGATCGCGCCGGACTTCACCGCGGTCGAATGCGCGGTGTCGAGGCCGGCAGCGAGCAGCTTGGCCTGCGCGATCCAGTGCTCGCGCTCGATGCGGCCGGGAAAGGCCATGTGATGACCGACCCATTCGGCATGCGCCGGCGACCAGTCGGCGATCTGGCTGAAATGATGCACGCCGATGTCGTTGAGGACGCGCTCGTTCTTCGGCCCGACGCCCTTGATCAGCTTGAGATCGTCTGCGGTGCCGTCGGGCGCGGGCAGGGCCGGCGGACGGCCATCGTCGGCACCGTTGCTGCTGATCGGCGCAGGCTCGGCGGCCGAGGCCGCGACCTCGGCGGCGAGGCGATCGGCCTCCGCGCTCGCCGCGGCGTCCGCCGCCAGACGTTCGGCCTCCGCCTTGGCCGCCGCGTCAGCGGCGACGCGCTCGGCTTCGGCCCTGGCCGCGGCCTCGGCGGCAAGCTGCGCGGCCTCCGCTTCGGCTTTCGCGACAGCCTCGGCCGCAACACGTTCGGCTTCCGCCTTTGCGGCCGCTTCGGCGGCAAGGCGCTCGGCCTCCGCTTTCGCAGCAGCCTCGGCAGCGAGGCGCTCGGCCTCCGCCTTCGCAGCGGCCTCGGCAGCGAGACGATCAGCCTCCGCCTTCGCGGCGGCCTCGGCAGCGAGATGATCAGCCTCCGCCTTCGCAGCGGCCTCGGCAGCGAGACGATCAGCCTCCGCCTTCGCGGCGGCCTCGGCAGCGAGATGATCCGCCTCCGCCTTCGCAGCCGCCTCGTTAGCGAGACGATCGGCCTCGGCCTTCGCGGCAGCTTCGGCTGCAACACGATCCGCCTCCGCCTGCGCGGCAGCCTCCGCGGCCAGTCTGTCGGCCTCGACTTGGGCCGCGGCCTGCGCGGCGGGCGACGGGCTGTCCGCCCAGGGGCGGGCGGGCGCGGTGAACGCCACCGTGCCGCCGGGGCCGCCCGGGGACATGGCGCTGGAGTCGCCGATCCCGACATAGTCCTTCAGCTGTCCGCCGACCAGGCAGCCGACTACATAACCGCCGACCATCAGCAGCGCGACCTCCAGCCACAGCCCGGCGCGGCCCGGCAGCACGCTCAGCATCGCCATCAGCGAGCCGATGAGGAAGGCGAGAATCGCCGGCAGCAGCCAGCTCCGCATCCAGTCCGGCTGCTTTTCATCCGACCAGGTGCGCCAGCCGACGAAGCCGCCGATGACCACGGCGAGCAGGATCCAGAAGAAGAACGTCGTCAGGTCGTACATCATGATGTCAGCGCCTCACTTCACGACGAATTCGATGCGGCGGTTCTGCGCGCGGCCTTCCGCGCTGTCGTTGGAAGCGACCGGCCGGTTCTGGCCGTACCCTTCCGAGGACATCCGCGACGTATCGATGCCGGCCTCGCTGATGTAGCTGACGACCGCGGCCGCCCGCCGCTTCGAGAGATCGATGTTGTCGGCTTCGTTGCCGACATTGTCGGTGTGGCCTTCGATCGTGATCTCGGCCTCCTTGCAGCGCTGCGCCACATCGACGATGTGGTCGAGCAGTGCCAGCGACTCGCGGCTGAGCTCGGCGCTGCCGGTCGCGAAGCGGATGCGGCCCTTGGCGAGCAGGCCCTCGAATGCCGGCTGGCATTCGGCGACGGCAAGCGGCGGGCTTTCAGGCTTGAGCCCGATCGTGACGCCGGCGAGCTTGATGTCGCCACCGCCTGCGTCGGCGAGCTCCTTGCGGACCTGTTCGGCGGACTTCTCGTAGATCGCCTGACCCTCGATGGTAATCGCGGCATCCTTGGCCGACAACGTTCCCGACCACAGCCGCGCCAGCGCCGGGAATGTCGCCTTGAGCGATGTGACGAAATCCTTCGGCGCGCCGGCGCCGGTCTTCAGGCCGTCCTCCACCGTTTCGGTGACGAAGGTCGCCGTGGCGGCGTCGACGAGATCGCGGCGCGCGGCGTCATCCGGCACGTAACCGCTCAGCCTGACGCGGCCGTCCTGCTTCTGCAGACCGAACGCATAGGGCGAGATCGGACCGTCACGGACGTCGACGGCGGCGAGCGTGAACGGCGCGGGCAGGGCAGAGGCCAGCGCCTCGCGCACGGCGGCGCCGGTGACATTGGCAAGGCCGACGCCGGTGATCGACACCTTGGTGTCGTTGATCTCGGCGCGGCCCTGGGCGAGCCTGGACAGCTCCGTCAGAAGGCTCGCGCTCACCTTGGTCAGATCACCCTCCGGGGCGCCGCGCGCGATGCCGATCTCGCTCTTGATCGGCTTGCCGTCGAACGGCCCGCTGGCGGAGCCCAGCATCGCCTCGCGGACGGGCGTGGCGGGCGCGAGGCCGGAGAGGCTGAGCGCGGTGCCGTTGAACTCCGCCGACCAGCGGTAGGGCTTGATCTCGGGCGGCAGGATCTCCGCCTTGGCCAAGGTCAGGCCGGAAGGCAGCTTGCCCAGGCCGGCGATGGCGTCGTCATAAGCGGCGCTGGAGGGCGCCTCGCCGGTGATCGTGTAGCTGGCGTCGGAGATGACGACGCGGCCCGTGGTCAGCCGCGCCAGCTCCGCCAACGCATACGTCGTATAGGCGTTGAAATCGCCCGCCGGCGCGCCACGCGCGATCTGCATCTGCTGCGTCACCGGCGATCCGGACCATGCCTGGCTCGCGGCCGCCTGCAGCGCGCGCCTGATGTCGTCATTGGGAATGACGCCGGAGATCACCACCGACTTGGCGTCGCGGACCGCGGTCCAGATGAACGGCTTGGCTTCCGGCGGCAGGATCGCCACCTTGTCGGGCACGGCGCCGCCGGGCAACTGCCGCGTCGCAGCCACCGCTGCCTCGTAGATGTCCGACGATGTCGCGGCGCCGGCAAGCGAATAGGCCTTGTCCGCGAGCGCGAAGGTGCCGCCATTGAGCTTCGCCGCCTGCGCCACGCCGTGGCCGGCGATGGCGGCGAAATTCGCAGGCGCGCCCAGGGCATAGCCGAGCCGATCGACGACCTCGCCGCCGGCTACGGCGCCGCGGGCGGCGCTGACGACCGCCTGACGAACCGCGGGTGTCGGCACGCCGCCCTCGAGCACGAGCTGGCTGCCGTTGCGTGCGGCGCGGAAAGTATAGGGCGAGGGTGTCGGCAGCTTGTCGTAGGTGCCGTCGACGAGCCGGACGCCGTCCACCGTCGCCGCATCATCCAGCCGATCCGATTGATCGGCGCTGAACTCCGGACCTTCGATGCGGACGTCGCGGCCGGCGACCGAGACCTTGAGCGCTCCGGCGGTATCAGGTGCGGTCGCCGCGACCGCCGCCTGCGCACGCGGGGCGATCTCCTCCTCGACACCCGCCGTCTTGAAGATGATGGCCGCCAGCCAGAGCACGGCCACGGCGATCAGTCCCGTCCACCATTTTGATGGTTGATGCATGTGAGAGCCCCCGTTTCCCCACCTGCGCCCGGTTCAGCCGGATCGTACCGTTGTCGTGAACCACGCGTCGAGCGTATCAGAATCGCTTCCGGAGACCAGCCGTCTGCGCGTTGTGCCGTTGGCTATGCACAAGCGGAAATGGCGTCTTTGTCGGCAGCCCGCGCCTCACGTTGCAATCCGTCGACGGTCGATCGAGCGAGGTTGCGATCAAAGTGTGACCGTTCGACGACAACGGACCGACATCCCCTCGTGGCCGAGACGGCGATCGCGTCATTCCTCGAGTGCCCGCCGCAGGCGGCGGATGATGACACCGCGCGCGCGGTCGTCGGCCGCCTGCTCGATACGCGCGTGAATGTCGAGCAGCAGGCCCGACATGTCGTTGTGCCAGTCGAGCCGGGTGACCGCCTCGGGCGCCAGCCGCCGCCGGCGCGCGACATCGAGCGGCGTCGGCATCGCGCTTGTGAGTTCGTAGATGTCGTCGAGCAGCGGGGAGAAGACGTTGGCCGCAGGCACGATCCGCCCGGCGACGCGCGCCGACGGCGCGGCAATCGCCGCCTCCTCGCCATGCGACAGAAACAGCCCGCGCGCGATCGGCCGGCGGGCCGCGATCCAGCGCGCGATCTCGGTGCCGTCGGCGTGGCCGGAGTAGTCGTCGATCATGCGGATGCGCGCGCCGACCTTGATCTCCTCGCCCTGGATGCGCACCGCCTTGACGCCGTCCTGCAGGAAGCGGCCGAGCGTGCCGTTGGCCTGATAGCCGACCAGCAGCACGGTGGCGCGGTGATTCCATAGCCAGCGCTTGAGGTGATGACGGATGCGCCCGGCATCACACATGCCGCTGGCGGCGATGACGATGTGGAAGCCGGTCAGCTTGGCGATCGCCTTGCTCTCGTCCACGGTCTCGGTGAAGCGCAGATGCGGCGACGACAGCAGACGGCCGACGTCGCTGCCGCCATCGAGACTGCCCGCATGCGCACGAAACACCTCGGTGGCATGGATCGCGAGCGGCGAGTCCAGGAAGATCGGTGCGGCCGGAATGCCGCCGCGCTCCATCAGCCCGACGAGATCGACGATCAGCTCCTGCGTCCGCTCCACCGCAAACGCCGGGATCAGGAGCGCGCCGCGGGCGGCCGCGGCGTCGCGCACCTCGACGGCGAGACGTTCGCGGCGCAGCTCCGGCGTGGTCGGCTCGCGGATGCGGTCGCCGTAGGTCGCCTCCGAGATCACGTAGTCGAAGCCGGCCGGCGCTTTGGGATCGGGCTGCAGCAGCTTGGCATCGGGGCCCACATCGCCCGAGGCGAGCAGCCGCAGCGGCGCGCCGCCCGTGCCTTTTCCGGCGAGCTCGATCTCGATCGAGGCGGAGCCCAGAAGATGTCCGGCGTTCCAGTAGCGCGCACGGACGCCGGCAATGACGTCGGTCCAGGTCTCATAGGCGATCGGCTGGAAGTATTGCAACGCGGCGATCGCGTCGGCCTGCGTGTAGATCGGACTGACCTCGCCGCGGCCACGCGCGATGTTGCGGCGGTTCAGCGCCAGCACCTCCTGCTCCTGGATGTTGCCGGCGTCGGGCAGCATCCACGAGCACAGATCGATGGTGCCGCGCGTGGCGAAGATCCTGCCGTCGAAGCCCAGCCGCACCAGCTTCGGCAAGAGCCCGCTGTGGTCGATATGCGCATGCGTCAGCAGCACGGCGTCGATCTCTGCGGGGCGGAACGGGAAGTCCCCGTAGTTGAGCTCCTTGAGCGTCTTCTGCCCCTGGAACAGACCGCAATCGATCAGGACCTGACCCTGGTCGGTCCGCAGCAGATAACAGGAGCCGGTCACGGTGTGCGCGGCGCCGCAGAAGCGAAGAGTCACACTCATGCGGCAGTCTCCCGAGATGACGTGAGGCGCGACGCTGCCTCGTTAGTGAGGGCCGTTCGGGCCATCGAGGACATAGCCATTGTTGGCGCTCGCGGCCGCTGCCGCCAGATCATGCTCGGACGGATCGCAGGTGAACACGCGGTACAGCGGCTCGCCCTGGTCGACACGGTCGCCGATCTTCTTGTACAGCCGGATGCCCGCGCCCTTATTGACCGGCGCGCCGGCGGTGCGTGCCAGGCGGTTGAGCCGCAGGCAGTCGATCGCCGAGACGACGCCGTCGCTGGCAGCCCCGACGTCGAAAGCGAGATCGCCGAGCTCGCTGCGGCCCGCGGACGGCCCCTGTGCGTCGATGATCTTCTGCATCTGCTTCAGCGCCGCGCCGCTGTCGAGCAACTCGCGCGCGCGTGAATAGCCGGCGCCCCCGCGCAGTTTCGGATCATATTCGAGCAGATGCGCCGCGAGGCGCAGCGATTTCTCGCGCAGGTCGGCCGGTGCCTGCGGCTCGTTGCCGAGCACCGCCATCACGTCGCGCGCCTCGAGCACCGGCCCGATGCCGTGGCCGATCGGCTGCCGGCCGTCGGTCGTGATCACCTCGACCTTCAGGCCGAAGCGGTCGCCGACGAATTCGAACAGCTTGCGCAGCCGCATGGCCTCCGCACCGCTGGTGAGCTTCGCCGTCGGGCCGACCGGCAGGTCGAGCAGCAGATGCGTCGAGCCGGCGGCGAGCTTCTTCGACAGGATGGAGGCGACCATCTGCTCTCGGGTGTCCAGGCTGAGCGGGCGCTCGACGGAGATCAGGATGTCATCGGCCGGCGACAGATTGACGTGGCCGCCCCAGATCACGCAGCCGTTGCAGGCCGCGACGATCGACTTCATCTCCTCGGCGCCGACGTTGACGCGGGCCAGCACCTCCATCGTGTCGGCGGTGCCGGCCGGCGAGGTGATCGCGCGCGAGGACGTCTTCGGGATGGTCAGGCCATGGGCGGCGACGATCGGCACAACCACCATGGAGGTACGGTTGCCGGGGATGCCGCCGATGCAATGCTTGTCGACGACGACGGGCTCGGGCCATGTCAGTTGGGTGCCCGCATTGGCCATCGCGTGGGTCAGCGCCAGCAACTCGCCGGACGTCATGAAGCTGGCCGAGCCGATCAGGAATGCGGCGATTTCCATGTCCGAGTAGCGGTAGTGAGCGAGGTCCTCGATCACAGCCGCGATGGCCTCGTCGCTGAGAGTTTCGCCTCGGATCTTGGCGCGCACCGCCTCCAGGCTCTCGGGCGGGGTGGCCGGCGATACCGTCGCCAGCATGCCGGCCGGCTCGGCGAAGCGCCGCAACGCGGGCTCGGACAACCCGATCTCGTCAGGCCCCACCAGGGCGTCGTCGTCGGTGATCAGCAGGGTGGCGAGCAGGGTGCGCGAATTGCAGCGCAGCTCGACCCGGGAAAAGCCGCTGAAGACCTCGGGCCGCAAGGCCCGCGAGCGTCGCGAGATCACGACCACATTCTCCCGCCCGGTATCGAGCGCGACGCTGCGGATCTTCAGCTGGGGGCGGGCGGTATCTGCTGGGCTCATGATGATCGCACCAAGCTTAAGCCGGCCGACTCCGCGGCGGTTGACCCAGATCATGCCATGGCATCTGCCGCACAAGCCCAATTTTTTCTGAATCTGGTGCGAGGGAATTCGCAAGCAGTGCCGGAGCGACGGCTCTTGCGAGGCAAGGCGCGCCTGAAACAAACCGTAACAAAGTCAGTCGCTTGTGATCTGGCTTGAACATGGCTTGGCAGCGTCGTCGCGCGCGGTCGTTCATCTCCCGCATGAAAATCCCGGCGTCGTAGCTCCCTGATCGGATTAACCCATTGTTCAAGCCGATGACGCAGGGTTTATCCGGGGCGTCCGTCCCGGCTTGGCGCGCCCTTTCGGCGCATCAGATGATCGAGCCCGACCGGAGTGGAAGATGCGGCAGTTGATTGCGAGCTTTCTCAGACATCAGGCTGGCGCGACCTCGATCGAATACGCGATCATCGCCGGTGGGCTGAGCATCGTGATCCTGGCGGCCGTCAACGGCCTCGGATCCGGCCTCAGCAGCAAGTTCACCTCCATCAACAGCTCGATCAAGTAATCGACCTCGACGCCGCGCAAACCGTCTCGTTTGCCCGCGGTGATGATCCGTCTGGCGCCTGATGCACATGCTTCCCCCGGTGCATCGCCGGAAGCCGCACCGCTGCGCTCACAGTTCCGCGCCGCGCCGTCCGATGGGCATCATGGGGATTGGTCACCTGAACCGAGCGTGAAGGTGAAGCGGCGCTGTGCCCCGCGACAATCTCGCCTGCTTGGACGTCGTTTGCGACGGCGCTCAGTCCGGCCAGCGCCGACGTTCAACAGGGGGCGCTTCATGCGCGAACAGGCCACGCGATCCTGCGCCGAGCTGAGCGCTCCTGTCGTCTCTCAGCCCGCCTTGCGCGAGCGTGCCGCGGTCCGGGCCGGCTTCTCGGCCTTTTTCGGCTCGTCCGCCTTCTTCGGCTCGTCCTTGCTGAGTGGTTCCTTGGCTTTCTTGCCGCTGATCGGCAGCAGCATCTCGCGCTGGCCTTCGACGCGCTTCTTCGCCTTCTTGGGCTTTGCCTTCGAAGCCGGCGCCGAGGCCGCGGGCACCTTGTCGCTTTCGCTGGCGAGGCTGCGCTTCAGCGCATCCATCAGATTGATGACGTTGCCGGTCGACTTCGGCGCCGCCCTGGCGGTGATGGTCACGCCATTACGCTTTTTGTTGATCAGCTCGACCAGCGCGGCCTCGTAGTGATCCTCGAAATTCTCCGGCTGGAAGTCGGCGGATTTCTTCTCGACGATGTGCTTGGCGAGATCCAGCATGTCGCTGGTGATCTTCACGTCCTGGATGTCGTCGAAATATTCCTGCTCGTTCCGCACCTCGTAGGGGTAGCGCAGCAGCGTCCCCATCAGGCCCTTGTCGAGCGGCTCGAGCGCGATGATGTGCTCGCGGTTGGTCAGCACGACGCGGCCGATCGCGACCTTGTCCATGCTGCGGATGGTCTCGCGGATCACGGCGAAGGCGTCGTGGCCGACCTTGCCGTCGGGAACGAGGTAATAGGGACGGATCAGATAGCGGCTGTCGATATCCGTGCGCGGCACGAACTCATCGATCTCGATCGTATGGGTCGACTCCAAGGCGATGTCCTCGAGCTCGTCCTTGGTGACCTCGATGTAGGTGTCGGTGTCGACCTTGTAGCCCTTGACGATGTCCTCGTTGGCGACTTCCTCGCCGGTCTCGGCGTCGACCCGGCTGTATTTGATGCGGTGGCCGGTCTTGCGGTTGATCTGGTTGAAGGAAACCTTCTCCGACTCCGAGGTCGCCGGGTACAGCGCGACCGGGCAGGTCACGAGCGACAGCCGCAGAAATCCCTTCCAATTGGCGCGCGGGGCCATTCTTCAACTCCACTCAACTGCAAACTGATCGACGGCAAGACTGACCGGAGTGCTCCCCGGGACCGGCTGCTGCGGACGTAGTTGTCGCGGCGGCCGCGAGGATAACATCGCAGGCCCCGGATTCAACAAGCCTAGCTGCAGATTCTGAGAGCGGCGTTAACTGGTCGCGGTCGTGCTTCGCGCCGGAACATCATCTGGGGCCCGACGTTGCCAGGGATGCAGACGAGAGAACGCGATACCGCGTTCGATGTCGAATACCAGCGAGCTGAGGGCACCATGGCAACAAGACGAGGGTCGCAGATCGTCGAAACTCCAACCGAAGCGCGGCAGGGTGAACCCGGCCCGTCCGTCCTGGCTATGCTGGCCATTTCCACCGGGCTGGCGCTGCTTGTCCTGGGCCTCGTGTGGTTCGTGTTCTTCCACACCTGATCAGAGCACGGGAGCGCCCGCTGTCGAGGCCGCTGCACGGCCTGTACCGACCGGCGACCGATGCCCCATGACCGATCCAGCCCGGCCCCACGGCCGGGCTTTTCATGATGACCACCCAGAGCTTATATCCGCCCCAATTCTGTCGGCCCTTGCCGGCTGTCCCGACCGAGATGACCAAAAAGTAACCCGGTCGGTCGGGTTCCGTTCATGCACGGTTCACGGCCTTCCGGTTCATCTTGAGGGCGGAAATCGTGCAGTTCAGCTTTGGAGGCAAGCGTGCGTCTGCTCGTTGTCGAGGACGATCCGGATCTCAACCGTCAGCTCACCACGGCGCTGAGCGACGCCGGCTACGTCGTGGACCGTGCGTTCGACGGGGAGGAGGGGCACTATCTGGGCGATAGCGAGCCGTACGACGCGGTCGTGCTCGATATCGGCCTGCCCAAGATGGACGGCATCTCAGTGTTGGAGGCGTGGCGCCGCAATGGCCGGGCGATGCCGGTCCTGATCCTGACCGCGCGGGACCGCTGGAGCGACAAGGTGCAGGGCTTCGATGCGGGCGCCGACGATTACGTCGCCAAGCCGTTCCACCTGGAGGAGGTGCTGGCTCGCATCCGCGCGCTGCTGCGCCGCTCGGCCGGCCACGCTCAGAGCGAACTGACCTGTGGACCGGTGACGCTCGACACCCGCACGGGTAAGGTCAGCGTGTCGGGCAACCCCGTCAAGATGACTTCACATGAATACCGCCTGCTGTCCTATCTGATGCATCATTCCGGCCGGGTCGTGTCGCGCAGCGAACTGGTCGAGCATCTCTATGACCAGGACTTCGACCGCGACTCGAACACCATCGAGGTGTTCGTCGGCCGCATCCGCAAGAAGCTCGACTGCGACGTCATCCAGACCGTGCGCGGCCTCGGCTATCTGCTGACCCCGCCACCGACCGCCAGCGCCTGATCCGTCCCGGCGCCCGCCATTCACGGTGGCCGGGCGCCGGCCGTTTCGCTAATTTGCGGTCATGCGCCAGAGTTCACTTGCCACCCGGTTGTTCCTGTCCGCGACCGCGTGGCTCGTGGTCATTCTCGCCATCACCGGCATCGTGCTGTCCTCGGTCTACCGCAACGCGACCGAGCGCGCCTTCGACCGCCGGCTCAACCTGTACCTCCGCACCTTGATCGCCGAGGTCGCGACCCCCGACGACCCGCCTGACCGCCAATTCCAGTCGCTCGGCGAGCCCTTGTTCGAGCTGCCGCTCTCCGGCTGGTACTGGCAGATCACCCGCACCGACACCGAGAAGCCCGAGGTGCGGGCCTCGCGCTCGCTGTGGGACAAGAAGCTGCCCAAGCTCGAAGAGCAGGGGATCGAGCTGACCGCCGCCGGTATCCGGATCGGCTATGTCGAGGGGCCGGAGAATCAGGACCTGCGCATGGTCGAGCGTCCGGTCGATCTCGGCTCCGACGGCAAATTCCTGGTCAGCGTCGCCGGCGATGCCTCGGAGATCTTCGACGAGACCCGCAGCTTCGACTACTATCTCGGCGGCACCTTCACCGCGCTCGGAATCGTGCTGCTGCTGACCACTATTTTCCAGGTCCGCTATGGCCTCGCGCCGTTGAAGCGCATCTCCGAATCGATCGCCGACATCCGCTCCGGCCGGGCCGAGCGGCTGGAGGGCGAATTTCCCGTCGAGATCGCGCCGCTGGCCCGCGAGACCAATGCGCTGATCGACGCCAATCGCGAGATCGTCGAGCGCGCGCGCACCCATGTCGGCAATCTCGCTCATGCCATCAAGACGCCGCTGTCGGTGATCGTCAACGAAGCCACGACCCACGCGGCCGATCCGTTCGCCGCGAAGGTGATGGAGCAAGCCGACGTGATGCGCGACCAGGTCGCCCATCATCTCGAGCGCGCGCGGATCGCGGCGCGCGTGACGATCGTGTCCACGGTCACCGAGGTGGCGCCGGCGATCGAGGCGCTGCGCCGCACCATGGAGAAGATCTATCGCAATCGGGGCATCGCGGTCGAGGCGACGGCGGATGCCGCCGCGCGGTTTCGCGGCGAGCGCCAGGATCTGGAGGAGATGGTCGGCAATCTCGTCGACAACGCGTGCAAATGGGCGGCCTCGCGGGTGTCGGTCGAAGTCGCCGTGGAGCCGCCGACCCAGTCCGGCGCCACGCCGATGCTGCGGATCGTCGTCGATGACGACGGTAGGGGCCTGTCGGCGGCCGAGCGCGCCCAGGTGCTGCGCCGCGGCCAGCGGCTGGACGAATCCAAGCCTGGATCGGGCCTCGGACTCTCGATCGTCACGGATCTCGCCGCGCTCTATGGCGGCCGCCTGACGCTCGGGGACGCGCCGATCGGGGGCCTGCGGGCCGAGCTGCGACTGCCCGGCGTTTGACGGGCGGCGAAATTCGCCATCCTAAAGGTGTTCTTAACATCGCGGACGGTAAGGTCGGTGCAGGGGTGCGCGATGTGCGCTCTCGCCGTGGAAATTTGCACGCCGGCGCATGGGTCAGACAGCTCACGAGCGATTGAGGGAATATCTCGGGCAGCTGCCGCCGAGTGCGCAGTCGCTTCTGATGCGCGAGTTCGAGCGTGCCATCGAGCGCGGCCAGGACGTTGCCGTGGCCACCATGGTGCTGGAGCAGCTCCGCAAGGTGGCGCGCCCCGCCGCGCCGGCCGCTGCGGCTGCTCCCACCGCCCCTCAAGTTCCTGCAGCCGAACCGGCCCGCGCTGCGCCGGCCATCGAGGTCGCACGATCGCCGGCCCGCGAGGAGCGTCGCCAGGGCGGCGACGGACCGCGCCGCCTGTTTCGGCCGCTCGAGCCGTTCCTCACCGATTCCACCGGTCCGCTGCGCCCTGGTCAGATCCGCCGCGCCTCGCTGCTCGCCGTCTGGCAGTGGCTCGGCCGCGAAGGCGCGCCGGAGCGCTACACCGAGTTCGAGGCCGCGATGGCGGCCGGAAGCGACAGCTCCCGCGAGGTCGAGATGGCCGCGCGCAAGCTGCAGCTTGCCGCCGCCGACGCGCTGATGAAGCTGGTCGGCCCCAACGCCACCGGCGACCGCCAGCGGGCGCTGGCGCGGATCGGCGCGCCCAGCGTGATCGAAGACCTGCTGCCGATCGCGCTCGTGCTGCAGAACCGCGAGGCGCTTGACGGTCTCAACGGACGCTTGCCCGGCATCATCCGCGTGCTCGGCGATTCGCAGATCGCCTCCGTCACCGACGCCATCAACGTGCCGTCGCTGCAGACGCCGCTGATGCTCCCCTTCGCGCTGTCGATGGTGATGCAGCGGCTGGCCGCGCCCTGGCAGATCATCCGCCTCGCGACCAAGATCGCCGCGTCCGACGACGAAATCAGGGTCGCGGCGACCCCGTTCGGCGTCGCCGTGACCATCGCGCTCAACGACCTCGCCAACCTCGCGTCGCTGCTGCGCGCCGATATCCGCCGCGGGCATTTCTCCAATCTCGGCGACACGCTCAAGACCTTGCATGACGGCGTCCGCGGCCTGCGCACCGAGCTCGACCTGCGCTCGGAGTCGAACTGGGGCAAGCAGCTCACCGCGATCCGCGCCGACATCTCGAACTCGCTACAATCTGAGATTGATAGCGTGCCCGGCCGTGCCCGCCGCATCCTGCGCCAGCGCGCCGACAAGGACATTCCTGCCGGTGCCGGTGTCGACACCGCCGAGGTCGAGGAGGTGGCGGCCTTGATCGAGTTCGTCGCCGTGTGCCGCAACTATGCCAGCGAGCTCGCGATCAACGAGGTCACGCTGCGCACCTATACTGACCTGCAGCAATATGTAGAGAAGGCCACCGAAGCGCTGGTGCAGTCGCTGCGCTCCGGCGATGCGCGCGCGCGCGCCTATCGGCAGTCGCAGGTGTCGGCGGCGATTCGATTCTGCCATGTTCTGTTCGGCAACGACTATGCTCAGTTGATGAGTCGCGCCGCTGAAAACGCGATGAATGGCGAGCGAAAATCCTCGCGCGCCGGCTAGTTCTTTTTGCTATCTTCCGACGGTTTCGTAGACGCAATTTTAGGTTGACCGCGACCTGTGGCCGCGCATAGGTTCCCGCCAGTTCCAGCTGTTTTCATCAAGACCATGATTTCCACCATCAACTTCGTCGAGGTCGAGAATCGCGTTGTCCGCGCGACCTATCGCAACCTCATGATCAAGGCCAAGGTCGTGCTCGTCGACAAGACGAGCGGGACCCATCTGCCTGATCCCGTCACCACCATCGCCTCGCCCGTGCCGGTGGGCTCGTTGCGCATCCGGCTGACGGATCATGTCAGGCCGGGGACCTATTTCCTGGTGGCGCTCAACGGGCACGGCAGCTACCTCGCCAAGAGCGCCGAGTTCGAGGTCTCCTAAATTACGTAATTCTCCTGAGTTTTTCGGGGCCGACGACTGGGCTACCAGGGCGGCAATTGTGAATTGCCGCCGGGAACGGTGCTGGGTAAAAGCGCGCCTGGGCGCCTGCCGGTGGGCGCTGAACGGAACTCTGCCCGATGACGCTCTGTCCGATGATGCGTTGGCTCCGATGACGTTGTGGTTCGTGTTCGCCGTGATGACGGCCGCGGCGATCTTCGCCGTGCTGCTTCCGCTCGGGCTCGGCGCGCGCAACCTCGCGGATGGACGCGAGGCCGCGGTCTACAAGGACCAGCTGGCCGAAATCGAGCGCGATGTCGAAAACGGGCTGATCGGCAAGGTCGAGGCGGAGGCCGCGCGGGTCGAGATCGGCCGTCGCCTGCTGGCCGCGGCCGACCAGGAGAGCGAGGTCGCGGCGAAGCCGAGCATGGGTCTGCGCCGCGTCGCCGCCGTGCTGGCGCTGATCGGCGTGCCGATCGTGGCGCTCGCAGTTTATCTCCCGCTCGGCTCGCCGCAATTGCCGGACTTTCCGCTCACCGCCCGCGCCACGACGCCCGATGGCTCGCAGCCGCTGGAAAACTTGGTCTCGCAGGTCGAGCAGCATCTGCAGAAGAACCCGACCGACGGCCGCGGCTGGACGGTGCTCGCCCCGGTGCTGGCGCGTCTTGGCCGCACCGAGGACGCGATCCGCGCCTATCGCAACATGATCACCTATGCCGGCGACGGCGCCGCCAAGCGCGCCGATCTCGGCGAGGTGATCGCCGCCGCCGCCGGTGGCGTTGTCACCGCCGAGGCCAAGGCGGAGTTCGAGCGCGGCCATGCGCTCGACGCCGACGAGCCCAAATCCAACTATTATCTCGGCCTGGCCGCCGAGCAGGACGGCCGCAAGGACGATGCCGCCAACATCTGGCGGGCCATGCTCAGCAAGGGCCCGGCGGATGCGCCATGGCGGCCGCTGGTGGCGGCCGCGCTCGCCCGGGTGGGCGGCGGCGAGGCTCCGGCGCTGCCGAACGAGGCGATGGCCGCCGCCAAGGACATGAATGCCGATGACCGCGACGCGATGATCCGCGGCATGGTCGACCGGCTCGCGACGCGGCTGAAGCAGAATGGCGACGATGCCGAGGGCTGGCTGCGGCTGGTGCGCGCTTATGTCGTGCTCGGTGATCTCGACAAGGCCAAGTCAGCGTTATCTGACGCAAGGCAGGCTGTGAAGGATGCCGAGCGGTTGCGCCAGCTCAACGAGGGCGTGAAGACGTTCGGGCTGGATGGATGAGGAGCGGCGCATCGGCCGCGAACGGGATGTTGGGATGACACGCAAGCAGAGGCGTTTGACGATCATCGGCGGGGCGCTGTTCGTGCTCGCGGTCGCGGCCGGGCTGGTGCTGAACGCGCTGCGCGACTCCATCGTGTTCTTTTCGACGCCGACCATGGTCGCGGAGAAGCATGTCGCGCCGGGCAAGCGCTTCCGGCTTGGCGGCCTCGTGCAGCCGGGCTCGTTGAAGCGTGGCGATGATCTCGCGGTGACGTTCGAAGTCGCCGACGGCGGCGCCAAGCTGCCGGTCGCCTACAAGGGCATCCTGCCGGACCTGTTCCGCGAGGGGCAGGGCGTGGTCGCCGAGGGCGCCCTCGATGCCTCTGGCGTGTTCAAGGCCGACACCGTGCTCGCCAAGCATGACGAGACCTACATGCCGAAGGAGGTCGCCGACACCCTGAAGAAGCAGGGCCATTGGAAGGACGATTACGGCAAGCCGCAAGGCGCGGCCAAGCCGGGCGCGGTATCGATGCGTGAGGGCGAGAAGACGGCTGCAGGAGCGACGCAGTGATTGCAGAGAGTGGACATTATGCCCTGGTGCTGGCGCTCGCGCTGGCGCTGATCCAGTCGACGGTGCCGATGCTCGGCGCCCATCAACGCGACGTCGCGCTGATGAATGTCGGCCGCTCGGCGGCGCTGGCGCAATTGCTGTTCGCCGGCCTGTCCTTCATCGCGCTGATCACCTTGCACGTGACCTCGGATTTCTCCGTCGCCAACGTGTTCGAGAACTCGCACTCGATGAAGCCGCTGCTCTACAAGATCACCGGCGTGTGGGGGAACCATGAAGGCTCGATGCTGCTGTGGGTGTCGATCCTGGCGCTGTTCGGCGCCATGGTCGCGGCCTTCGGCAACAATCTGCCGCTGTCGCTGCGCGCCCGTGTTCTCTCCGTGCAGGCCTGGGTCGCGAGCGCGTTCTATCTGTTCATCCTGACCACCTCGAATCCCTTTGCCCGTCTGGCCAATCCGCCGATCGAGGGCCGCGACCTCAATCCCGTGCTGCAGGACATCGGCCTCGCCGTGCATCCGCCGATGCTCTATCTCGGCTATGTCGGCTTCTCGATCTCGTTCTCCTTCGCGATCGCGGCGCTGATCGAGGGCCGCATCGATGCGGCCTGGGCACGCTGGGTGCGGCCGTGGACGCTGATGGCCTGGATCTTCCTCACGCTCGGCATCGCCATGGGCTCGTACTGGGCCTATTACGAGCTCGGCTGGGGCGGCTGGTGGTTCTGGGACCCGGTCGAGAACGCCTCGCTGATGCCCTGGCTCGCCGGCACCGCGCTGCTGCACTCCGCGCTCGTGATGGAGAAGCGCAACGCGCTCAAGGTCTGGACCATCCTGCTGTCGATCCTGACCTTCTCGCTGTCCTTGCTCGGCACCTTCCTGGTTCGCTCCGGCGTCATCACCTCGGTGCACGCCTTCGCCAGCGATCCCACGCGCGGCGTCTTCATCCTCGGCATCCTTGTGCTGTTCATCGGCGGCAGCCTGACCTTGTTCGCCGGCCGCGCCACCGCGCTGAAGCAGGGCGGGCTGTTCGCGCCGATCTCGCGCGAGGGCGCGCTGGTGCTGAACAATCTGCTGCTGACCGTGAGCTGCGCCACCGTGCTGTTCGGCACGCTCTATCCCGTCATCATGGAAACGCTCGACTTCAAGCTCTCGGTCGGCGCGCCGTTCTACAACCTCACCTTCGGTCCCTTGTTCGCACTGCTGCTCCTGATCGTGCCGTTCGGCCCGATGCTGGCGTGGAAGCGCGGTGATCTCGTCGCGGCGACGCAGCGGCTGCTCGCCGCCGGCGTGGTCTCGCTGGTCGCGATCGCGATTGCCTGGGCGTGGGCGCGCGGCGGCAGCGCGCTGGCGCCGCTCGGCATCGGTTTGGGCGTATTCGTCATCACAGGCGCCATCGTCGATCTGGTCGAGCGCAGCGGCATCACCCGCGTGCCGTTCAAGACGGCGCTGCACCGGACCCGCGGCCTGCCGCGCTCGGTGTGGGGCACGGCCTTCGCCCATGCCGGCCTCGGCGTGGCGCTGCTCGGCATCGTCTGCGAGACCACCTGGAACAGCGAGCTGATCTCGACCTTGCGTCCGGGCGACATGCGCAATCTCGCCGGCTACCAGATCAAGTTCGACGGCATGACCCAGCGCCAGGGCCCGAACTTCACGGAAGTCATCAGCACCTTCGTCGTCAGCGAGGACGGCAGGCAGCTCGCGGTGATGACGCCGAGCAAGCGCAGCTTCGCCACCCGCGGCATGTCGACCACGGAAGCCGCGCTGCTGACCCGCGGTGTCAGCCAGCTCTACGTCTCGCTCGGCGACACCACCGCCGATGGCGGCCTCGCGGTGCGCATCTATCACAAGCCGCTGGTGCTCCTGATCTGGTTCGGCCCGGTGCTGATGGCGTTCGGCGGATTGCTGTCGCTGTCCGATCGCCGCCTGCGTGTCGGCGCGCCGCGTCCGGCGCGTGCGGCGCGCGCGCTGCAGCCGGCGGAGTAGGGCGGATGCGACGTATTCTCGGCTCGATCGCGCTCGCGCTGTTGCTCATCAGCTCGCCCGTAGCGCATGCGGTGCAGCCCGATGAGGTGATGTCGGACACCGCCAAGGAGCAGCGCGCCCGAGCGCTGTCGCGCGAGCTGCGCTGCATGGTCTGCCAGAACCAGTCGATCGACGATTCCGACGCGCCGCTGGCCCGCGACCTGCGCCTGCTGGTGCGCGAGCGTCTCGCGGCCGGCGACAGCGACAATCAGGTGCTGGATTTCCTGGTCGCGCGCTATGGCCAGTTCGTGCTGCTCAAGCCGCGCTTCGAGCGCCAGACCCTGCTGCTCTGGCTGCTGCCCCCGGTGCTGCTGCTCGGCGGCGGCCTTGCGCTGTGGCTCCAGGTCCGCCGCCGCGGCCAGCGCGGTGGCGATGCGATGCCGAAGCTGACGGCCGAAGAGGAAGCGCGCATCGCCGCGCTGCTGGCGGAACAGCAGCCGCCGGCGACGTGATTGCGCGCTGCTTCGGGTTGCCGCGCCGCGCCAGGCGCGGAGCCTTAGCCTCATGGTGAGGAGGCGCGTAGCGCCGTCTCGAACCATGAGGCCACAGCGCGGGCCTCGCCCTTCGAGACGCCCGCCTGCGGCGGGCTCCTCAGGGTGAGGAGCGGGAGCGGTGAGGACCATGCTGCGTTCGAGCAACTGCTTCGAACTTGCAACGGCCTTCGATCCGCCAACCCCCGCACTCTCCCGTGCTCCGTCCGCCCACGCGCTTTCATCTTATTTTACCATTGTCTGGAAGTGTGCATTGACATTCCGTCTGACGCGTCCGGGCAAAGCCAATGTTCTCCAACAGCAATCTGACGATCCGCTTCCTCGTGGGAGGCGTCGTGGCGTCTCTGCTCCTGCTGCTGGCGATCGGCGGTGGCACCGGCTTTGTCGCGGTGCTCTAT
Organism: Bradyrhizobium sp. ORS 278; assembly: GCF_000026145.1. Lineage (NCBI taxonomy): Bacteria > Pseudomonadati > Pseudomonadota > Alphaproteobacteria > Hyphomicrobiales > Nitrobacteraceae > Bradyrhizobium > Bradyrhizobium sp. ORS 278. Next base: position 2,938,721 of record NC_009445.1, read on the forward strand.
CTCAACAACCAGATCACCAGTCTCTCGCAGGACTTCGCCACCCTCAGCGGTCCGGCGCGCGACCATGCGATGCTGACCTATCAGCAGGCGCAGTCGGCGTTCTCCTATTTCATCACCGCCTGCGTCGCGATCGCCGTGTTCGCCAGCACCGTCTGCCTGATGACCTACGCCGCCGTGCAGAACGGCATTTTGCGCCCGCTCGCCGCGATGGTCGCGGCGATGCGCGACGTCGCCGGCCAGAAGTATGACACCCGCATCCCAGGCCTTGGCCTGTCCAACGAGATCGGACAGCTCGCCGGCGCGCTCGAAGTGTTCAAGACCAACGGCATCGACCGCCAGCGTCTCACCGAGCGCGAGCTGCAGGAGGCGCAACGCCAGGGCGAGCGCTCGCGCTTCCTCGACGGCCGCATCCACGCCTTCAACGAGCTCGTCGCCAGCGTCGTCGGCAGCGTGGCGTCGTCGGCCGTCCGCCTGAAGAGCAACGCCGAGACCTTGTCGCGCGCCGCCAACGACACCTCGGCCAAGGCGAATGCCGTGGAGGCCGCCGCCGCCCACGCCAATCGCAGCGTGCAGACGGTGGCCGGCTCGGCCGAGGAGATGTCGAGCTCGATCGGCACCATCAGCCGCCGGGTCTCCGACGCCACCCAGCGCGCCGAGGGCGCGGCCTCGCAGGCGGAGAAGAGCAAGAACACCATCCATTCGCTGTCGGACGCCGCCGAGAAGATCGGCACGGTCGTGCAGCTGGTGCAGGCGATTGCGGCGCAGACCAATCTTCTGGCGCTCAACGCCACCATCGAGGCCGCGCGGGCCGGCGAGGCCGGCAAGGGTTTTTCGGTCGTGGCGTCGGAGGTGAAGAACCTCGCCGACCAGACCAGCAAGGCGACCGACGAGATCTCGGCGCATGTCGCCAGCATCCAGGGCATCACCGCCGAGACCCGCGGCGCCATCGACGGCATCTCGACCACATTGAGCGAGATCAGCGCCATCATGTCCGGCATCGAGGTCGACACATCGCAGCAGCGCAACGCCACCCAGGACATCTCCAAGAGCGTCCAGGAAGCCGCCCGCGGCACCCTCGACGTCTCCAACCACATCGCCCAGATCACGTCCACCTCGGCCGAAACCGGCCGCCTCGCCACCGACGCCCGCGATGCCGCCGGCGATCTCTCCCAGCAGGCCGAGACGCTGAAGCGCGAGGTCGACGCCTTCATCATCAGCGTGAAGGCGAGCTAGCCCCTGTCGCCTGTAGCCCGGATGAGCGCAGCGATATCCGGGTTCACCGATACAGCGCGTGGGACCCCGGATATCGCTGCGCTCATCCGGGCTACGCTCACTATCGTCGCGCGCGATGACGCGCAGCCGCCTCACAACCCACCGCTGTCGTCCGGGCGAACGCCGGGACCCATAACCCCCAGCAGATGTTTGGGGCAGGACGTCGGACCAGCCTCGTCTCGCAACGCCCGCCGCGTAGTATGGGTCCCGGCGTTCGCCGGGACGACGGCGGTGAGTGTGGCGGCGGCCTGCCCAACCTATCGCGGACGCTGCGCTCACGATGCGTCCCGCGGTACTCTCTAACCCGCTATTAGCAAATACCGTCCATCGTGCAAAAGCGCTGCTGTGAGTCGCCGGACAGGCGGCCGGGCCGCGGGGCAGGCGCGGGGCGCGATGTCGTCCGCCTGCGCTCTTGGAGGAGCGGACGAGGACTCATGACGAGCTTTGGTTTGAAGATCAGCGGACGTCTCTACGCCGGCTTTGCGGCGCTCATCGTCGCGGGTGCCGTGATGGCCGCGGTCGCGGTGTGGAACCTGTGGGCCGTGCGCGACCAGGTCGCGAGCATGTCGGCGCTGTCGGACGGGACCGCGCGCATCCTGCAGATCTCCAACCACCTCCAGGCGATCCAGCGCGCCAATCTGCGCTACATCCATGACGCCAACGAGCCGGCCCTCAAGGAGGCCGCCGACCGCGAGACGGCCGCGACCGAGCTGCTGCAGGCCGCCGTGGCCGGTTCGCGCTCCGCCGAGCGGCGCAAGCTCTACGGCGATCTCCTCGCCGACATCGCCCAGATGCGCACGCTGCGCGATCAGCTGCAGGAGGCCATCAAGCAGATGAAGACCGGCCGCGCCGCGCTGCTGCCGGGCGGCGAGGATCTCGCCGCGAAGACCGCGAAGCTCTCGATCGCGGCGCGCATTTCGAAGGAGCCGGAGGTGATGACCGCGGTCACCGACATCGAGAACCGCCTGCAGCTCGTGCGCATCGCGACCTGGCGGTTCCTGGCGCTGCGCGACACCAAATCCGCCTCCGCCTTCCGCGCCGGCGTCGACAATGTCGAGCAGCGGCTGGCCACCTTGGAGGGCAATGCGCCGCCGGCGGGCGTGCTCGCCGCGATCGCGCCGGTGAAGGTTTCGCTCGACGTCAACAAGCAGGCGTTCGAGGCCACCGCCGCCGCGACGCTGAAGTCCGAGGACATCTACGCCAATGCGATCGAGCCGCTGATCGCCAGGAGCGTCGAGACGCTGAAGACCGCCGAGACCAACGTCAATGCCGACTACCGCGCCTCGCGCGCGACCGCCGAGGACGCGATCGGCCACACCATCTCGCTGCAGATGCAGGTCGGTGCCGCCGCCGTGCTGTTCGGCTGCCTCGTCGCGTTCCTGATCGCGCGCAGCATCGTGCGGCCGCTGGGTTCGATGACGCGGGCGATGGGCCGGCTGGCCAGCGGTGACGTCGCCGTCGAGATCCCCGGGCGCGGCGCCCGTGACGAGATCGGCGCCATGGCCACGGCCATCCAGGTGTTCAAGGACAACATGAGCGAGACCGAGCGTCTGCGCGGCGAGCATGCGGCCGCCGAAGCGCGCCGCGAGCACGACCGCAAGGCCGACATGGCCCGGCTCGCGCGCGAGTTCGAGCAGGCCGTCGGCGAGATCATCGATGCGGTGTCGCACGCCTCCAGCGAGCTCGAAGCCTCCGCCGGCACGCTCACCAGCACGGCGTCGCGCGCGCAAGGCCTGTCGACGGAAGTGGCCGCCGCGTCGCAGGAGGCGTCGTCCAATGTGCAGACGGTCGCCTCCGCCGCGGAGGAGCTGTCGTCTTCAGTGAGCGAGATCTCCCGCCAGGTGCAGGAATCCGCGCGCATCGCGAGCGAAGCGGTGGCGCAGGCCAACCGCACCAATGAGCGGGTCGGCACCTTGTCGAAGGCCGCCACCCGCATCGGCGACGTGCTCGAGCTGATCTCGACCATCGCCGGCCAGACCAATCTGCTGGCGCTCAACGCCACCATCGAGGCGGCGCGCGCGGGCGAGGCCGGCCGCGGCTTCGCCGTGGTCGCCTCCGAGGTCAAGGCGCTCGCCGAGCAGACCGCCAAGGCCACCGGCGAGATCGCCCAGCAGGTCTCCGGCATCCAGGCCGCCACCGAGGAGTCGGTCGGCTCGATCAAGGAGATCGGCTCAACCATCGGCCGCCTCTCCGAAATCTCCGCCGCCGTCTCCGCCGCCGTCGAAGAGCAGGGCGCCGCCACCCAGGAAATCTCCCGCAACGTCCAGCACGCCGCCAACGGTACCCAGCGCGTCTCGCACAACATCGACGACGTCCAGCGGGGCGCCTCGGAGACGGGCTCGGCGTCGGCCCAGGTGTTAACGGCGGCTCGGTCATTGTCGGCGGAGAGCGGCCGGCTGAAGCGCGAGGTGAGCCGGTTCCTGGGGTCGCTGCAGGCGGCGTGAGGCGTCGCTCCAACGACGGACGAGGAGGGCGGATTAGCGCAGCGTAATCCGCCATCCCCACCCAACAACAGCGGCGGCTTACGCCTTCGGCTAAGCCGCCCTACGCACTGCCGATCGGGCGAGCCTGCCCCGTAGCCCGGATGAGCGCAGCGACATCCGGGTTCACACGAGCTGGAGAGACGACCCCGGATATCGCTGCGCTCATCCGGGCTGCGCGCTACGCGGTAGCCGAATGCTATGGTGCGCTGTTCCCAACAAGCTCTTTGAGAAGACTGTCTAGTGAGCTCCATGTCTCTGTAGTCCGCGCTCTCATTTCTCCCGAAATTCTTCGCTTCAATTTTAGCAAGTCACCTCGAACGTATCCCTCGGCTCTAAGGCTGTAAAACAGCAACTTCCCATCGCAAAGGTCGCGCCACTTATCGTCCCAGACCGCCGTCAGCTCCGACTTTTTAGAATTGAACTGCTTTTTGAACTCTTCGTCAAAGCCTGCTGCTTGTAGTTCAGAAAAGCTGCTCCTCATTGCCTCGATCTGCGACCATAGCTGGCCAGCCATAGTTGCTGGATCCGAGCCGTTTAGAACCTTCATGTCAAAACCAATCCGTTCTAACCCAAACTTCTTGAATACCGATCGCGCCGATACGGTATCGAGTTGAGCTAGTGCCAAGTTCTTCATTATGCTCGTTGTATCCGTGATATTTTTTAGGGGAGAACTGCCGAATTCCGGATCCCTGGTAAGGTCGGTGATTATTTCAGGGTCCAGAAGATAGTTTTCCAAGCAGTGCCGTTGTAGCTGGCGCAGTCGCACATGGTTGGAATCTGATAACGTCGTTGGTTTGCCGTCATGGTCGAATAGGAAATAATAATATCCAACATCATCTCCACGCGATTCCGCGCGCTGTAATTCTTTGATGTCCGATTCGATCTGTCCTCTTCCGCCAAGCTGCTTCAGCTTGAATCGTCTAAATATATGATCAAAACCAGTTTGGAGTATCTCTACATCATGTATTCCCTCGACAGAGACGGTGCCCTTATATAGCAATGCTTCGCTTTCAGAACTTCCTAGTCGTCTAAGTGCATCGCGTATTTCGCCTTGGTCATTGTGTCGAACCCTGGCCAATGATTTGCTGTTGCGTAGATGGAATAGAACGCAAGTTGGCCTATCAAATGCGCCAGCCAGAATTTCGGCTGAATGAGAGCAGATTATCGCTTGCATGTTCTTCTTGGTTGCGTATTCGTCTACGAAAAATTGAAGCAAATCGCGGCAGACGGCTGGGTTTAGATGTAGTTCAGGTTCATCGAGTAGTATGAGGCCGTTGTCGGCAATGCTCCGCGCTATCAGCAAAAATGTAAGGATCAGTCCTTTTTCTCCGCTACTTAGTCCGTCTATGTCAAATTTTCTTCCTGTTTCTTTGTCAATTATCGGAATTGAAAGCATCCCGATTTCATTGACGCCGATTTCGCCCAACGAGCGACCTTTTAGTATTCTGTCAAAAATCAGATCAAACTGTGCATTGAGCTTTTGTCGTCCATCTGCTCCTCCGATGATCGAGTTGAAGATCATGTTTTTGAGTCGATTGTATTTTAGTTGAGGTTGAGAGTTGTACGATTCTAGTTGCTGTCCTGTATCGGCTATTCCGAGTTGAACGGGTTGTTCGCCGACCGGCATGGCTCGATCTGCGGGGAAGTAGGAGAACAGTGCTTGCGTAGGGTCGAGTCTCTGTTCGAGGGCAGTGAAAAAGAGCTGTTGAACGGGAAATTCGCCGCCAATCTGTCCGGAGGTGTAGTCTACTCGGAAGTTCAAATGCAGGTGGCGATCCGCTTTTACCCGCGCGAATTCATCTGCGATCGTCTGAGACGATTGTTGAGTTATGGATTGTCCCTGAGGTGAGCCTAAGAAGCTTATGGCTTGTGTTGGATTTGCGAAACTTAAGCCGGCTGATTGTAGTGCGAGATTGGCGGCCAATTGGGGTATTAGTTCTTCAATCAGAAGTATCTCTGAATCTTCTATCCTGAATCCGCACTTTACTGAGGTTGGGATGCTCGGATTAGTCGTCAAGGCAGCTGGGAGCAAGCGCTGCGGCATGTGAGGAGAGGTTACGCCCAATTGGTTCAGTGTTTGAACAGCCTCGGACTGCGTCCTTGGCGCCAGGACGCTTTTGGCAAGGCGAATTGCTTCTAAGATTGTTGTCTTACCTATCGCATTGGGTCCAATTATAACACTTACAAGGCAGTCAAACTCGACTTCGATATCCTCAAGTGCACGAAAATTCTTGATTCGGAGTTTGCGAAGGTGCATGGCGCGGGCATCCCAATAGGAAGGAAATGGCTTTCGACTCAATCAATGCGGGTCAGTAGATCACCTGCTACCTGCCATGCAAAATGAAATCGGGGAGTTCCAAGGGGGTGCTGTTCGAACCTCGGTGTGACCTATCAGTCCCAAGCTATCGCTCGCCGGAGTCAGAAGTCTTCATTACTTTTCACTTTTCGCCGCCGCGGCGAATTCCGAAAATCAAAAATCCTCTTGCCTCCAACCCCAAATCACCCGTATCTTCCGCCTCGTTCCGTTCCACCGAGGGGGCGTATCGCGATCGTCACGGACGTCGGAAGCGGAATGCGATGGACGCGGGCTGCCGCAGCGGGGCTTTGCCTCGCCGACGAACGGCGGCGCGCGGACTGGAAATCGTGTGGTCCTGGTCGCCCGATGCTGCGGCCAAGCCGGTGGTGATGATCCGCCGGTGACGGGGGCAAGACAGCCGGTCCCCGGGGAGAGCACGCATAACAGTTAAAACCATCGCGCAGGGAAGGCCGGGATGTCTCAGCCGAACCTGTGGTTCCTACCCCGTGCTTTTCATTCGCACGGGGGCCATGGGGGCGGCGAGCTCCCGGTCTTCCCTGCGCCCTCTGTTAGCTGAGGGCGAGATGTCGGACATGACTCGGGCGCGGGATGCGTCGCGGGGAGGTTGGTGCTCGGGTTGCTAATAGGTTTCTCGGCGGGCTGTTTAACAATGTGGATCGTGATGTCTCCGCGCGTCATTGCGAGCTTGGGGCAGGCGGGGTGCCACACACTCCGCTGTCATCCTCCGCGAAAGCGGGGGATCCAGTACGCCGCGGCCGTCGTGGTTGAGCCGAGTGGCCGCGGCGTACTGGATTCCCGCCTTCGCGGGAATGACAGGTGGGGGTGGGCTGGCAGCTAGGGCGACAGCTACAGCTACAGGCGCAGGGGCGGTGAACCCGCATGTCGCTTTGCTCATGCGGGCTACGCGGGCAGGCAGCTTACGTCACGCTCCGCCGTCATTCCGGGTTCAATCGCCAACGCGTCGCGGCTTGCGCGCCGACGCATCGACGATTGCCCCGGAATGACGGCCGGGCGGCAGGGGAAGGGAAGCGCCGTCGGCGACGCGGCAGGGCACGCCTTGCGGGTCACCCGCCCTACGGGGGTTGGACTTTGGTCGAGGCGGGCGGAATGATGGCAGCCAGCGGACTGCGAGAGCTTTGGCAAGCCCCTGTCCTCAAAGGATTTTTCGCAACAACTCCCACATCTGCGCCATTCTGCCGCAGTCTCCATGTCCGTCCATTACAGAAGTTTAACGCCGCAGCCAGCACGCCGTAAGGCGGCAAGTCCCATGTTCACTGGCGAACGGGGCGAACAGCCCGGGACACACGTTTAGACCTTGACCAAAATCGCTTGCGGAGAAAACCGTATGACTGACCGTCCGACCGACCTGTCCTCGCTTCCATCCTATCAGAAGCCCCGCCGCGGGCTGTTCTCGGCGCGCAAATTCGCGCTGATGGCCTCCGTCGTCGCGGGCCTGGGCGTTGCCGCCTATGGCCTGTCGCCGCAGGGCGCGCCGCTCGATTTGTTCTCGACCTCGGCGCATGCGCAGGTCGCCAACGAGGTCAGCAAGGTCGCGCGTCCCGTCGGCTTTGCCGACATCGTGGAGCGGGTGAAGCCGTCGGTGATTTCGGTCAAGGTCAACATCGCCGAGAAGGTCGCCAAGAACGACAATGACGACGACACGCCGTTCCAGCCGGGCTCGCCGATGGAGCGCTTCTTCCGCCGCTTCGGCGGAGAGAACGGCATTCCCGGCATGCCGGGCCGCGGCGGCCGCGGTGGCGGTCGCGCGGTGACCGGGCAGGGCTCTGGCTTCTTCATTTCGGCCGACGGCTATGCCGTGACCAACAACCACGTGGTCGACGGCGCCGACAAGGTCGAGGTGACGACCGACGACGGCAAGACCTACAGCGCCAAGGTGATCGGTACCGACCAGCGCACCGACCTGGCGCTGATCAAGGTCGAGGGCGGCTCGAACTTCCCGTTTGCCAAGCTCGCCGACGGCAAGCCGCGCATCGGCGACTGGGTGCTGGCGGTCGGCAATCCCTTCGGCCTCGGCGGCACCGTGACCGCGGGCATCGTGTCGGCGGTCGGCCGCGACATCGGCAACGGTCCGTATGACGATTTCATCCAGATCGACGCGCCGGTGAACAAGGGCAACTCGGGTGGCCCGGCGTTTGACGTCGACGGCAATGTCGTCGGTGTGAACACGGCGATCTACTCACCGTCCGGCGGCAGCGTCGGCATCGCGTTCTCGATTCCCGCTTCGACGGTGAAGAGCGTGATCGCGCAGCTGAAGGACAACGGCTCAGTCAGCCGCGGCTGGATCGGCGTGCAGATCCAGCCGGTGACGCAGGACATCGCCGACAGCCTCGGCATGAAGAAGGCGGAAGGCGCGCTGGTCGCCGAGCCCCAGGCCAACGGTCCGGCGGCGAAGGCGGGCATCGTGTCCGGTGACGTCATCACGGCCGTGAACGGCCAGCCGGTGAAGGACGCGCGCGAGCTCGCCCGCACCATCGGCGGCATCGCGCCGGGCGCGGCGGTCAAGCTCAACGTGCTGTCGAAGGGCCAGGAGAAGACCGTCAACCTGACGCTCGGCAAGCTGCCGAACACGGTCGAGGCCAAGGCTGATAACGACAATGGCGACAATTCCAGCCCGACCCGCGGCGCCGACGTGCCGAAGCTCGGCATGACGGTGGCGCCGGCGTCGAGCGTGGCCGGAGCCGGCAAGGACGGCGTCGTGGTCACCGAGGTCGATCCGAAGAGCGCCGCAGCCGATCGCGGCTTCAAGGAAGGCGACGTGATCCTCGAAGTCGCGGGCAAGTCGGTGACCTCGGCCGGTGATGTGCGCGAGGCGATCAACGCCGCCAAGGCCGACAACAAGAACAGCGTGCTGATGCGGGTAAAGAGCGGCGGCCAGTCGCGCTTCGTCGCGGTGCCGCTGGCCAAGGGCTGACAAGGGCTGACAAGCGCTCAAGGCGCTCACGAGATGGAGGGTTGCCGGCCTGTTGCCCCCGCGCCGGCGGCTCTCCCAGGGGGCGGGTTTCAAATTCCGCCCCCGCAACACCTTCCGTCAGGAACATGCCCCCCTCCGTCGGAAGGAACTCGGGCGGTGAAGTCCCCCAGCTTCACCGCCCACTTTCCTGTTGATCACCCCCGGGCTCTCGCCGCCTTGCACGGAAACCGCGGCCGGGCCATGTAGATGGACATCCAACCGTGACCGTCGCCCCTGTTTCCGCAATGCGCCTCCTGATCATCGAAGACGACCGCGAGTCCGCCGACTATCTGGTCAAGGCGTTCCGCGAAGTCGGCCATGTCGCCGATCTCGCCGGCGATGGCGAGGAGGGGCTCGCGATGGCCGAGAGCGGCGATTACGACGTGCTAGTGGTCGACCGCATGCTGCCCAAGCGCGACGGCCTGTCGCTGATCGGCGCGCTGCGCGACAAGGGCAACCGCACGCCGGTCCTGATCCTGTCCGCGCTCGGCCAGGTCGACGACCGCATCAAGGGCCTGCGCGCCGGCGGCGACGACTATCTGCCGAAGCCCTACGCCTTCGCCGAGCTGCTCGCCCGCGTCGAGGTGCTGTCGCGGCGTCATGGCGGACCGGCGGAGGAGACGACCTACAAGGTCGGCGATCTCGAGCTCGACCGGCTGTCGCATCGCGTCGCGCGCGGCAAGGATGAATTGACCCTGCAGCCGCGCGAGTTCCGGCTGCTCGAATATCTGATGAAGCATGCCGGGCAGGTGGTCACGCGCACGATGCTCTTGGAGAATGTCTGGGACTATCACTTCGATCCGCAGACCAACGTAATCGACGTCCACATCTCGCGGCTGCGCTCCAAGATCGACAAGGGGTTTGACCGCCCGCTGCTCCACACCATCCGCGGCGCGGGGTACATGATCCGTGACGGCCTTCGGTAAGCTGATCCGCACCACGGCGTTCCGGCTGACGCTGGTCTATCTGCTGTTGTTTGCGCTGTTTGCCGCTTCGCTGCTCGGCTACTTCGCCTGGAACACCCGTCGCCTGATCACCGAGCAGATCTCGACCACGGTCAGCTCGGAGATCGGCGAGATGACCGACATCTACACCCGCGGCGGCCTGCGGTGGATCGTCGGCACGATCCAGAGCCGCGCGCTGCGCCCCGGCGCCAACCTCTATCTGCTCACGACTCCGACCGGCCAACAGGTCGCCGGCAATGTCGATGCGCTGGCGCCCGGCGTGATGGGCAGCTCCGGCTGGTCGGAGACGTTCTACCGCCGGCTCGACGATTCCAGCGAGCAGAACCACCGCGCGCTGGTCTATGTCACGCAGCTGTCGAGCGGCTTTCGGCTCCTGATCGGCCGCGACCTCGAGGAGCGGCGGCGGCTGTTCGGCATCGTCGCCAAGGCCGCGCAATGGTCGGTGCTGGTCGTCATCGTGCTCGGCATCGGCGGCGGCATCTTCGTCGCGCGGCGCGTGCTGTACCGGATCGATGCGATGACCGGCACGACGCAGCGGATCATGGCGGGTGATCTCTCGGGACGACTGCCGGTCGGACGCAGCGGCGACGAGCTCGATCGGCTCGCGGAAAACCTCAATGCGATGCTGGAGCGCATCGAGGCACTGATGACCGGGCTCAAGGAGGTCTCCGACAACATCGCGCACGACCTCAAGACGCCGCTGACGCGGCTGCGCAACCGCGCCGAGGAGGCGCTGGCGAAATCGCGCTCCGAGGACGAGTATCGCGCGGCGCTGGAGCGGACGATCGAGGAATCCGATGGCCTGATCCGCACCTTCAATGCGCTCTTGATGATCGCGCGGGCGGAATCGGGACAGGCGCGCGGCGACATGGTCGAGTTCGATGCGGCCGACGTCGCCGGCGGCATTCACGAGCTGTATGAGCCGCTCGCCGAGGACAATGAGATGACCTTGCGGGTGAAGGCGTCGGCGGCGCCGGTGCATGGCAATCGCGAGCTGATCAGCCAGGCGCTCGCCAATCTCGTCGAAAACGCGATCAAATACGGCAAGCCGGCCGCACTGCCGCTCGATCCGGCCGCCGCAGCGGGGAGCCGCGAGATCCTGATCGAGGCGCGGCGCGAGGGCGGCCAGGTGCTGCTCAGCGTCACCGATCATGGCGAGGGCATTCCCGAAGCGGAACGCAAGCACGCCGTGGAACGGTTCGTGCGATTGGAGGCGAGCCGCACCTTGCCGGGTTCCGGCCTCGGCCTCAGTCTCGCCTCCGCCGTGGCGACCTTGCATGGCGGCGAGCTCAGGCTCGGCGACGCCAGGCCGGGGCTGATCGCCACGCTCGTGCTGCCCGCCGGCGCAGGCCAGCCCGCGAAGCTTGCGGCGCCGACACAGGATGTGCCACAGAAGGCCGCATGACCTCCTCCGCGCCGGGAAACGCGGACGGGCAGAGCCGTCTGGCCGCGCGTTTCGTTGCCGGCCCGCATGTCCGTGCGCCCGACACAGCCGAACACCGCCTGCAGGACTGGCTCGCCGAGCTCGAGCCCTCTCTGGCCGCCTCCCTCCGCGATCAGTTCGCCAGCGGCTGGGCGCGCAGCATCCTGTTGGGGATCGTCGAATCCTCCCCCTATCTGTTCGATCTGATCCGCGCCGACGCCCAGCGTTTGGACCGCCTGTTGCGCTGCGATCCGCAGACGCATCTCGCGGAGCTGATCGCGCGCACCGGCCGCGAGGTGTTCGCCTGCAGCGGCGAAGCCGATGTGATGAGCCTGCTGAGACGGCTCAAATCCGAGGCGGCGCTGTTGATCGCGCTGTGCGACATCGGCGGAGTCTGGCCCGTCATGCAGGTGACGGCGGCGCTGACCGACGTCGCCGTGGCCGCGGTGCAGATGGCGTTGCGCCATCTGCTGCGCCAGGAGGCCGCGCGCGGCCGACTCGCGCCCATCGATCCCGCACAGCCGGAGCTGGGCTGCGGGCTGTTCGTGCTGGCGATGGGCAAGATGGGCGCCGGCGAGCTGAACTACTCCAGCGACATCGACCTCATCGTCTTCTTCGATCCCGACGCCACGACTCTCGCACACGACATCGAGCCGCAGCCTTTCTTTGTCCGCGTCACCCAGGCGCTGGCGCGGCTGCTGCAGAGCCGCACCGCCGACGGCTACGTCTTCCGCGTCGATCTCCGGCTGCGCCCCGATCCCGCCTCGACGCAGGTCGCGATGTCGACCGAGGCGGCGCTGCATTACTACGAGCGCGAGGGCCGCACCTGGGAGCGCGCCGCGATGATCAAGGCCCGCATCTGCGCCGGCGACGTCGCCGCGGGTGAAGCGATGCTGGCCGAGCTGTCGCCGTTCGTCTGGCGCAAGCATCTCGATTTCCAGGCGCTGACCGACGTCCACGACATGAAGCGGCAGATGCAGGTCTACCGCGGTCACAGCGAAATCGCCGTCGAGGGCCACAACGTCAAGGTCGGCCGCGGCGGCATCCGCGAGATCGAGTTCTTCGCCCAGACCCAGCAGCTGATCGCCGGCGGCCGCCATCCCGAGCTGCGCGTGCGCCCGACATTGCAGGCACTCGATGTGCTCACCGCCAGCAACTGGATCACCGCGCAGGCCCGGGACGAGCTCACCTCGGCCTATGAGTTCCTGCGCCGCGTCGAGCATCGCCTGCAGATGATGGCCGACGAGCAGATCCATAGCCTGCCGGACGACGTCGACGGCGTCGCGCGCTTCGCGTGCTTCTTCGGCTATGAGAGCCGCGAGCGCTTTGCGACCGACCTGCTGTTCCACCTCGACATCGTCCAGGGACACTACGCACGACTGTTCGAAGGCGACCCGACCGGCACGGTCAGCCTGCCGCCGGTGAACTACGGCGCAGGGCCCGACGAGCCGCGGCTGCTCGAGCATCTCGTCGCGCTCGGCTTCCGCGATCCGATGATGGTCGCGCTGACCCTGCAGCAATGGCTCGCGGGCGACTACCGCGTGTTCCGGGCCGAGGCGACGCGCACGACCTTCAACGAATTTCTTCCGGCGCTGATCGACGGTCTCGCCCACGCCGACGAGCCCGATCGCGCCGTCGTGGCGTTCGACCGTTTCCTGCAGGCGCTGCAGCTCGGCGGCCGGCTGATCACCCTGCTTGGACAGAACCGCGACCTCGTCGCGCTCGTGGCGCTGGTGCTCGGCGCAGCACCTCGGCTCGGCGACATGCTGGCGCGGCAGCCGCGGCTGATGGACGGCCTGATCGATCCGCGCTTCTTCGGCGCGATCCCCGACAAGCGCGAGCTGTCGACGCGTCTCGCCGCGACGCTGCAGGATGCCGGCAGCTACGAGGAGTTCCTCGATCGCCTTCGGCTGTTCGGCCAGGAGAGCCTGTTCCTGATCGGCACCCGCATCCTGTCGGGCACCGTCTCGGCGCAGCAGGCCGGCACCGCATTCGCCGACGTCGCCGAAGGAATCGTCCACACCGTCCACAATCTCGTGATCGAGCGGTTCGCCGCCCAGCACGGCCGCATCCGCGGCCAGGAGACCGCGATCATCGCGATGGGCAGGCTCGGCGCGCGCGAGATGACGGCGTCGTCCGATCTCGACCTCATCCTGTTGTACGATTTCGATGCCGACGCGCCCGACTCCGATGGCGAGCGCCCGCTGCAGGGCGCCCACTACTTCGCCCGCTTCACACAGCGCCTGATCTCCGCGTTCACGTCGCGCACCAACTACGGTGTGCTCTACGACATCGACATGCGGCTGCGCCCCTCGGGCCGCGCCGGGCCGCTCGCCTCGCACATCGACTCCTTTGCGCATTATCAGGAGCATGAGGCGTGGACCTGGGAGCATATGGCGCTGACCCGCGCGCGGGTGATCTCGGCCTCGCCCGCGTTCCGCGCGCGCATCGAGGCGATCATCCAGACTGCGCTGCGGCGAAGCCGCGATGCCCAGGCGATCGCGCGCGACGTCGCCGACATGCGCCGCGCTATCGCTGCCGAGAAGGGCGAAACCGATCTGTGGGACCTCAAGCACGCCGCCGGCGGCATGGTCGACATCGATTTCGTCGCGCAATATCTGCAGCTCGTGCATGCCGCGAGCAAGCCGGAGATCCTCGACATCAGCTCGCTGCAGGTGCTCGACCATGCCGAGCGGCTCGGCGTGCTGCCACGCGCCGATGCGGTGATCCTGCGTCACGCCGCGCGGATGTATCACGACCTCACGCAGATCCTGCGTCTGTGCGTCAGCGACAAGTTCAAGCCCGACCAGGCCGGCGACGACCTGCTGCGCGTGATGACCCGCGCCGGCGACGCGCCGGACTTCTCGGCGCTGGAAGCGCGCGTGCGCGAGACCCAGAGCGAGGTGCGGCGGGTGTTCACGGCGCTGCTCGAACGTTGATCATCCGCTTGCAAGCGCTCACCCTGCGGCGCGCGTGCCGGCGTCCCTGTGCTCCGCGTTTCATATTCAACCGCTCAAACAGCTGGGCATGTGACGACGCATCCGCGGCGCGAGCGCGCCCGGAGGATGCGGCAGGCATCGCCCTCAAAACGATGATGAGGGCGCAGGGAATGCCGGGTGAAGGCCTCACCCATGGCCCGCCTGCAGCAAGAAAAGCAGGCGGCAGTCACCACAGATGCAGCCGATTCGACCCGGCATTCCCTGCGCGATGGTTTTAACGCTTATACGCGATCTCCCCGGTGCGCCGGCTTGTTGGCCACCGTGGCGACGACGCGCGTCACCCACGCCATCGCAGGACACCAGCTTCGGGGTGCCAGGACCACGCGACTTCACGTTCCGCGAACGCCTCATTCGTCCGCACCCCCAAGGGCGCGCTGATGCGCTCACGTCCACCGCATTGCCGGCCCAACGTCTCGTGACGACGCGTACGCCCCTCATCCGGGCCGGAACGGAGAGAGAAGTGACATGATTTGCTGATTTTCGGAAGCGATTTATTTCTGCAGAAGGTCCTTGAAATGGACGATGTGTCTGGCATCGATGATGAAATCGGAGTTTCGGCGCAGGAAATCTGGATCGGCGCACCGCCGGCGTGAAGACGGGCAATGCGGTCGTCCTTGGCCTGCGCGCGGTGGTGCACTTCTGAGGCGGTGCTTCCGGACGGGCGGATGGCTGTCATCCGCCCGTCACGACCAATCGCCAGCGCCAAATTGGCTGCCGCGCGAGCGGTCGGTCCTGCCTAGCCGGGCAGGGGCGTGCGGCGATCATGTCGATTGACTCTTCCGCACCGCGACACGACATCTCCGGGGATTGCGACCAAATGCCCAGGAGACCGCCATGACCGCAACACACACGCATCCCGCCGCCGGCCAGCGCCTGGGTGACGAGGTCGTGGACTGGCTGACCAATGGCACCCGCGACGAGCGCTTCATCGACAACATCTTCGGCCAGATGTGCGTCCGGCTGCAGCGCGCCGGCATTCCGGTGATGCGGGCGTCGCTGCATGTCCAGATCAACCATCCGCAATGGCTCGGCGCCCGCATCCTGTGGAGCGACGGCATGGAGGGAGCGGAAATCGCGCGGGTCGATTACGACGTGCGCGAGCGGTCGGAATATATCGGCAGCCCCGCCAGCGAGATCGTCGACGGCGCCGAGGAGATCCGGGAAAATCTCGCACGCGACCCGAAGCTCGGCCGCCAGCATGCGGTCTATGACGACATGCGCGCGATGGGCCTGACCGACTATGTCGCCTGGCCGATCTATCACACGCTCGGCAAGCGCCACATCGTCACGTTCGCGACCGACCGCCACGGCGGCTTCGATCATGTCCATATCGATGCGCTGCGCCGGCTGATCCCGGTCCTGGCGCTGGTGAGCGAGATTCGCATCAAGAACAGGCTGGCGCGGACGCTGCTCGAAACCTATGTCGGGCCGCATGCCGGCGAGATGGTGCTGGCCGGCGCGACGCGGCGCGGCAGCGGCGAGACCGTGCGCGCCGCGATCATGATCTGCGACCTCCGCGACTTCACGAAAATCTCGGACAACTGGCCGCGCGACGACGTCATCGATCTGCTCAACGGCTATTTCGATGCGATGGTCGAGCCGATTACCCAGCATGGCGGCGAGATTCTGAAATTCATCGGCGACGGCCTGCTGGCGATCTTTCCACTCAGCCATCCCGACGCCTGCGCCAATCTGCTGTACGCCGTGGCGGGCGCCAGGCAGGCGATGGCGGAGCTGAATGCGCGGCATGCCGAGAGCGGTCGCGCGCCGCTGCGCTATGGCATCGGCATCCATGTCGGCGACGTGATGTACGGCAACATCGGTTCGCGCACGCGGCTCGATTTCACGGTGATCGGGCCGGCGGTCAACATGGCCTCGCGCATGGAGGCGCTGACCAAGCAGGTCGGCCGTCCCGTGCTGATGTCGCGCGCCTTCGCCGAGCTCGTCGAGGGACCGTTCGCGCTCGAGCGTGTCGGTGAGTTTCCGGTCCGCGGCTTCAGCGACCCGATCGAGCTGTTCGCGTTCGAGGGGTAGGAGTTTTCCTTTCGTAGCCCGGATGAGCGCAGCGACATCCGGGATCGCACGAGCTGTTGCGATGAACCCGGATGTCGCTGCGCTCATCCGGGCTACGCAGATTGTCATCAGGGCGAAACAAGGTCGGCCTGTTACGGAGTGATCTCGGCGGGCGCGCCTTCCCAATCGATGACGTATTCGGTCTCGGATGTGGATTTGGCGGTCCACGTGCCGCGCAGATGCGCGCCAGCCAAGCCGCGCGTTCCCGCGGTCTGCTCCCAGGTGCCGACGGCGGTCCACTCCTGCTTGCCGTTCACCACGGTCGTGGTCTGCTGGCCGATATAGCTGTCCATCTGCACGCTCCCATCAGGATATTTGATGTGATCGTAGCCGCGTAGCGTGCCGTTGCCGCGCACGAGATCATCGAGCTCGACCATCACGACCTGACCGCCGTCGAAGCGGGCCGACGCGCCGGAGGCCCGACCATCGCATTTCGATCTCAGCAGAATGAGCTCGTGGGCGGGATCACCGTCCACCCGGTTCTTGTGCTCTTCGTCGTTCTTGCAGCTGAACCTGCCTCCGACGGGAGCTGCATCGCCGGCTTGTGCCGATGGCGAAGACATCGTGACGGACATCGTGGCAATCAGCGCGAGCGCGAGACTGCCCAGAGAGCGGATATGAGACGGCATGTGAACCTCCTGACACGGACCGACCGCGGTGTCCGGCGGGATGCGCCCTGTCGCGGCCGACCGCCGCACCGAGCCATGATGGGCCGGTTCGGACCAGGGCCATGGGACGAGCGGCAGGCCCGATGTGACCAGCAACTGCGCCCGGGGACGACAGGGCGGTATCGGATCATCAGCGGTGAAGGCGAAAGAACGAGCGATGGTCTGCAAGCGGTCTTTCGAGGGCGCGCTCGGCGGACGCGGCAATGCGGGACCGAAGCACGCAACTCGGCGCGCCGGCCGCCTCGTGCAAGGAACTCGTCAACTTCTTCGAAGCGGATGAGACGGTGATGCCGGCCACCAGCGCCGGTGTCGGCGCTTGCTTTCCGATCAAAGCATCGACCAAGGAGGCCACGAGAGCACGTTGGGCGCGAAGACCAGCAGTGCCGGCGCGACGAGGGCTCCTGCGACGTGGACCGCAGCCGTGGACCGGGGTGAGATTCCGCGCATGAGGGCGAACCTGCGTGAGCACCACCGCGATGACGATCGCGATCAGCAGCGCTCGCCAGGACGGCATCAAGACACCGATTGTATAAGAGATGAGGCAGACGGCGAGCATGTGCATCAGCATCTGCATCGGGTCTTCGAACATCCGTCCCCTCTCAGGCCTGATCCAGGAACGGCGCCACCACCTCGCGCGTCTCAGCGCTGGTCACGACGGGCACGATCTCGAAGGTCATGCCGGTGTCGCGGGCATTGGCGAGGATCCATTGCTGCAGCAGGCGCGCGTCGTCGCACTCCATCAGTTGGAAGCAGCGGTCGAAATTCGGCTCGATCCAGCTGCCGAGATATTTCAGGCCGTCGGGAAATGTGATGCCGGGGTCGCGGACGCGGCGATAGACGGGAATCGGATCGCAGTCCTTGAAACGTTCGATCACCATGAACAGCATGGGCGCGCCTCCGGGATGCTGGGACGCGCATTGTGAGCGGGTTTTCAATCCGTTTCCAGATCGTTCCAGTTGTCTCGCTCACAATGAAGCTGAGCGCTCCGGGCAGCGTCGCGGCTCACCGGCCCCCGGCCATCATCCGGCTGACGCAGTTGTTGAACGACATCGTGTCGCCGCCGGCACCATTGCGGCCGTACTCCCATGCGCCCGTGGCGGCATTGCAGCGGCCGCCGATCTGAATCGCGCAGCGCTGATTGATGCTGGTACAGCGGCCGCCGCTGCTGGCGCGCCGGGTCTCCGACTCGGAGCGCATCGCCATCGCGGGCTCCTTCTTTCGCGCCGGCTCCTCGGGCTTCTTGGTGACGGGCTCGCCCTTGCGCCTGACGCAGTCGCCATCCTCATCCAGCGCCTGACCCGCGGGACAGGTGATCTTGACGCAGGCCTCGTCCTCGGCGCGCTGGCCCTTGCCGCAGAGCAGGGGACAGATGCGTGATGTCTTCGCCTTCACGGCCCCCAGCGCATCGATACTCGCGACCTGGACGTCGAACCTGGTTCCGGCCTGCTTGTTGAAGCGCTCCAGCGCCCGGCGCGCATGGAGATCCCAAGTGCCGTCGTTGTCGGCGGTGCTGCAGCCGACGCGGCGCAGTTCCGCGGCGAGCAGGCGCGGCAGATCAGGCGGCGGCGCGGCCGTCGGCGTCGCGGGGGGAGGCTGTACCGCCGCGACCGCAGTCGGTGCGGAGGAGGGGGCCGGCTTCTCGGGCTGCTGGGCCGGATCGGGCGGGCTGCGCGTAACCTCGGGGGCCGCAGCCTCGGGGGCGCGCGCCAACTCGGCGGGCTTTGCGGCGGCGGTCGGCGACAGCTTGGCGCGCTGCGCCTTGGCGAGGGTGGCGTAGAAGCCGGTGGGGTATTTTTCGAGAAACGCGTCGAACGCCGCCGGGCTGCCGGCGCGTTCCGCCAGCTCGTAGTCGCGCCGCATCCCCGCGTCGGGATCGGTGGCCGCGCTCGGGGATGGTGCTGCCGGCACCAGCGCGACGTCGTTGCCGCCGAGCGAGCCGTAGACATAGGGCTCCTGCCGATAGCCGGTCGCCTTCAGCACGTCATCGCGGACGAAGCCGAAGGCCCGGCGCAGATCGAGGCCGGGCTTCGGCAGATGTGTGACCAGCGCCATCGCGTAGGGGCTGTTGCTGGCATCGCCGTCGGCGGCGGTCGAGCCGGCCTTGGCGGAGAACGCGATCATCGTGTTCGGGCTCGACGGCTCGACCTTGGCGAGTCCACGTCCGACGCTGCGCGAGGCGATGCTGCGCTTCATCGTCTTGGCGAACGGGTTGTCGCGGCAGGCGTCGAGCACGACGAGGCGCAGCTGCCTGGCGGGCTCGATCGCGAACAGCACGCGGTCCAGCGCGATCGCCTCGTCGAGCACGTCGCTGTCGGCCTCGAGCGAGGCGTCGGTCGGGATCAGGTAGTTGACGCCGTCGAGCTCGATGCCGTGGCCGGCGTAGTAGATCACGGCCACCTCCGCCTCGCGCGCCCGCGCGCCGAATTCGCGCAAGGCACGGCGCATCTCCTGCACGCCGAGATCCAGCCTGACATCGACGCGCTCGAAGCCGGCGTTGCGGAACATGTCGCCGACGAGCTTCGCATCATTGGCGGGGTTCGATAGCCGGGCGACGGTCTTGTAGGTTGAATTGCCGATCACCAGCGCGACCCGCTTCTCGGCCAGCGCGGCCGTGCTGCTGCCCAGCAGCAGCAGCATGAGAACTAAGAGGTAGCGCAATGCCGACATTGGTTTCCCGGACAATACCCACGGTCGAGGCTGTGACACACTATCCAGCCATGTCGGCCACGCAAGGTGCGCGGACAGGCTCGCGGCGCCGGCCTCTGCCGTCTCGGCAGCGATCAGTGTCCCCTGGCGCGGTCCTTGCTTCCGTGATGGAACTCACATCTAGCGGAAGAGAACCGTATGAAGACCTCACGTCTCCTCGCGTATGCCCTGTTCGCCACGATGCTGGCGGCGCCCGCGCTTGCGGAGGACCTCACCGGCACCTTGCAGAAGGTCAAGGAGACCGGCACGATCACGATCGGCTACCGCGAAACCTCGCTGCCGTTCTCCTATATCGACGACAACCAGAAACCACTCGGCTTCGCGCTCGACATCTGCGGCAAGATCGTCGACGAGATCAAGGCGACGCTGAAGCTCGACAAGCTCGAGGTCAAGCTGACGCCGGTGTCGTCTGCGACGCGCATTCCGCTGATGGCTAACGGCACCATCGATCTCGAATGCGCCTCGACCACCAACAATCTCGAGCGGCAGCGGCTGGTGTCGTTCTCCCACACCTATTTCCTCACTGCCAGCCGCTATGTCGCCAAGGCGGCGAGCGGGCTGAAGACGATCGACGATCTCAAGGGCAAGACGGTGGCCTCGACGTCGGGCACCAGCAACATCAAGCAGCTCTACGAGGCCAACACGGCCCGCCAGCTCGGCCTGAACATCGTTGCCGCCAAGGACAATGCCGAGGGCTTCCTGATGGTCGAGAACGGCCGCGCCGACGCCTATGTCATGGACGACATCCTGCTCGCGGGCCTCGTCGCCAGCGCCAAGGCGCCGTCGGACTACGCGATCTCGACCGACCAGTTCTCGATGCCCGAGCCCTACGGCATCATGCTGCGCAAGGATGATCCGGCCTTCAAGACGGTCGTCGACCGCGCCACGGCGAAGCTCTACACCAGCCCCGAGATCGCGACGCTGTACGCGAAATGGTTCATGACCCCGGTGCCGCCCAAGGGCGTGAACTTCAACTTCCCGATGACGGCGGTGCTGCAGAAGGCGTTCGCGCAGCCGAACGACAGCGGCGATCCGAAGGCGTATTGAGTGCGCAAAACCAAGGACGGCGTTAAGGGATCGCCTGACGCCGTCTGGTCTATCGGGCTTCGATCATGGATCTGGAAAGCGGCAAGCGGTCGCCCTCATGTGGTTCGCTTGGGTGGTCGCGTCGGCGTCATAGATGTACAGCGTTACGGGACAACGTTGCTGGTTGGCCCAGTCAATCGCCTCTCGAAGCGAGATGCCACATCTGATGTCGTAGTCGACGACCAAATTTGGATGGGCGTCCTCGGCCTGATCGGAGTCGCGACAGCTGTTGTCATGTTCGATGGCCTCGACGATTGCGTCGATATGTTTCCAGCGGTAGGGACGGTGCCTACGATCAATAATGTTCCAGATCATCCGGGTGAACCGGCGTGATCGCCGGCCTGCTGTTTCACAATGCCCCGATCCGTACGTATTGACGGGCTCCGCCATAGATCAGGATCTAAGACTTCGCTGAGGTGAGACCCGGCCGTTGGCGGCCGGGTCTATGAACCATTAAGAGGGTTGGTTGGTTACCTACTTCACCACCCGCACCGCGCCCTTGGCGGCACTTGACGCAAATGCAGCATAGGCCTTGAGCGCGGTCGAGACCTTGCGGGCGCGGGTCTTCGGCTTCCAGGCCTGATCGCCCTTCGCCTCCATCGCGGCGCGGCGCTTGGCGAGTTCCTCGTCTGACACGGCGAGATGGATGGTGCGGTTGGGGATGTCGATCTCGATACGATCGCCGTCCTGCACCAGGCCGATGAGACCGCCTTCGGCGGCTTCTGGCGAGACGTGGCCGA
Organism: Bradyrhizobium sp. ORS 278; assembly: GCF_000026145.1. Lineage (NCBI taxonomy): Bacteria > Pseudomonadati > Pseudomonadota > Alphaproteobacteria > Hyphomicrobiales > Nitrobacteraceae > Bradyrhizobium > Bradyrhizobium sp. ORS 278. The sequence continues at coordinate 2,960,424 of NC_009445.1, forward strand.
TCGACAGGCCCGAGGTGCCGCCGGAGAAGCGGCCGTCGGTGATCAGCGCGCAGGCCTTGCCGAGGCCCTTCGACTTCAGATAGCTGGTCGGATACAGCATCTCCTGCATGCCTGGGCCGCCGCGCGGGCCTTCATAGATGATGACGACGATGTCGCCGGCCTTGATCTTGTTGGTGAGGATCGCTTCGACCGCCGCGTCCTGGCTCTCCATCACCCGCGCGGGGCCTGCGAATTTCAGGATCGAGGCATCAACGCCGGCGGTCTTCACGATGCAGCCGTCGAGCGCGATGTTGCCGGTCAGCACGGCCAAGCCGCCATCCTTGGAATAGGCGTGGTCGAGGTCGCGGATGCAGCCTGTCTGCCGGTCGAGATCGAGCTCCTGGTAGCGGCGGTCCTGGCTGAAGGCGACCTGGGTCGGCACGCCGCCGGGGGCGGCCATGTAGAAGTTCTTCACGCTCTCGCTGGAGGTCTGGCGGATGTCCCAGCGCTCCAGCGCTGCCGCGAGCGAGGCCGAATGCACGCTCGGCAACTCCGTGTGCAGCAGGCCGGCGCGGGCGAGCTCGCCGAGGATGCCCATCACGCCGCCGGCGCGATGCACGTCCTCCATGTGCACGTCGGCTACCGCGGGCGCGACCTTGCACAGGCAGGGCACCTTGCGCGACAGCCGGTCAATATCGGTCATCGTGAACGGGATCTCGCCCTCATGCGCGGCGGCGAGCAGATGCAGCACGGTGTTGGTCGAGCCGCCCATCGCGATGTCCATGCTCATCGCGTTCTCGAACGCCTTGAAGTTGGCGATCGAACGCGGCAGCACGCTCGCATCGTCCTGCTCGTAGTAGCGGCGGGCGAGATCGACGATCAGGTGACCGGCCTCGACGAACAGGCCCTTGCGGTCGGCATGCGTCGCCAGCACCGAGCCATTGCCGGGCAGCGACAGGCCGAGTGCCTCGGTCAGGCAGTTCATCGAGTTGGCGGTGAACATGCCGGAGCAGGAGCCGCAGGTCGGGCAGGCCGAGCGCTCCATCACCTCGACGTCGGCATCCGACACCTTGTCGTCGGCGGCCACGATCATCGCGTCGATCAGGTCGACCTTGCGCAGCTTGCCCTCGATGTTGACCTTGCCGGCCTCCATCGGGCCGCCCGAGACGAACACCGCGGGAATATTCAGCCGCATCGCGGCCATCAGCATGCCCGGGGTGATCTTGTCGCAGTTGGAGATGCAGACCATGGCGTCGGCGCAATGCGCGTTGACCATGTATTCCGTGCTGTCGGCGATCAGCTCGCGCGACGGCAGGCTGTAGAGCATGCCGTCATGGCCCATCGCGATGCCGTCGTCGACCGCGATGGTGTTGAACTCCTTCGCGACGCCGCCGGCCTTCTCGATCTCGCGCGCGACCAGCTGGCCGAGATCCTTGAGATGGACATGGCCGGGGACGAACTGGGTGAAGGAGTTGACGACGGCGATGATCGGCTTGCCGAAATCCTCGTTGGTCATGCCGGTGGCGCGCCACAGGCCGCGGGCGCCGGCCATGTTGCGGCCATGGGTGGAGGTGCGGGAGCGATAGGCGGGCATGACGGGTTCCTTGAGACGTTCCTCGGGAGCGGCAATGTTGGGTCCGGCGGACGGGGCGGCGGGCCGCGCCGGCCGGACCGGCGGCAAAGATTTCGGAGGCATACAGCGAAGTCCTTGACGATTCGATCCTAAATTTCGCCGCAGCGGGAATGCGGGACGGGCAGGGCAGGTGCCTGAGGGCTACACGCCAAAGTGGCTGTCCACAGCGGCGCTCACGGCATTGTGGTGAGGTGTGGAACGGGCGGCTGCCCTAGATTAGAACGGAATCGTTCTTTTCCGGGCGCAGCTCTTGCTTACGGGATGCTGTGCATCCTCAGATGTCGGCAATCATCCCATGCTCGCCCTGCGACTTCGCCTCCTGGCGCCCCTGGCCATCCTCGCCTTGCCCGGCGCCGCCTCGGCCCACGCCATCATCGTGTCCTCGCAGCCCGCCGCCGGCGCGACCATCGACAAGGACGCGCTCGCGATCCGGCTGCGCTTCAACAGTCGCATCGATCACGCCCGCTCGCGGCTGAAACTGAAAGCGCCCGATGGCGCCGAGCTGGCGCTGACGCCGGTCGCGGATGCGCCGGCCGACGAGATCGATGCGCAAGCCGCCGCGCTCAGCCCGGGTGCCTGGCACCTGCAATGGCAGGTGCTCAGCGTCGACGGCCACATCACCCGTGGCGACATCCCGTTCAACGTGCGCTAGCCGTCGTTCTCTCGTCATGGCGCTGTTCCTCGACATCTTCGGCTATCTCTCGGTGGTGCTGCGCGGGCTGACGCTGCTGGCACAGTCGTTCACGCTCGGCGGACTGGCGTTCCAACTGCTGCTGATGCGGCCGCTGCAGACGAAGCTGTCGGCGGTGGCGCTGGTGGTGGGGAAGCGCGCCCAGCGATTTCTGCGGTGGAGCGCGCTCGGCTGGTGCGCGGTCGTCGCAGCTTCGCTCGCCGTCAACATGGCCGCGCTGACCGGGACGCTCGACCTGTCCTGGCGCGAGGCGGCCGGCGCCGACTTCGCCCGCTCGGGCTTCGCCGTTGCCGCCTGCGCGCTGGGCATCGCCGCGCTGGCGCGGACCGGCACCTGGGTCGGCGGCCGCGCGGCAGCGCTGGTGGCGCTTGCAGGGCTGGCGCTGGCGATGCAGCTCAATCTCACCCACGCCGCGAGCCGGCTCGACGTGCGCTGGCCGCTGCTGGTGGCGGACTTCCTGCACATGCTCGGAGCCGGCGTGTGGATCGGCGGCCTGCCGTATTTCCTGATGGCGCTCAACGGCTGCACGGCGGAGGCCGACCAGCGGCTGATCGGAAGGCGCTATTCGCTGATGTCGATGGCCTCGGTCGCGGCGATCGTGACCGGCGGCGCCCTCATGGCGATCGCCTATCTCGGCTCGTTCGAGGCGATCTACGGCACGGCCTATGGCGTGATGACCGCGGCCAAGGTCGCGATGCTGCTGATGCTGCTCGCGCTCGGCGCAGGCAACTTCTTCGCCGTCGAGCGCCTGCGGCGGCGCGATCCGTCAACGCCATTGTTGCGGATGAAGCGCTTCGTCGAGGTCGAGCTCGGCATCGGACTGACGGTGCTGCTGACCGCGGGCTCGCTGACCTCGCTGCCGCCCGGCAGCGACCTCAGCCAGGACCGGTTGAGCTGGTCGGAGATCGTCGAGCGCGCCGCGCCGCAATGGCCGCGGCTGACGAGCCCCTCGGTCGATCAGCTGACGATCTCGCAGCTGCAGGCGAAAATCGATGCCGCAGACGCCCAGCGCGTGACCGCGCCGCCGGCCTATGTGCCGGGCGAGGGCGTGATCCTGCCGCGCAGCGCCGCCGATATCGCCTGGTCGGAATACAACCATCATTGGGCAGGGATCTTCGTCTTGCTGATCGGCGTGCTCGCGCTGATCGAACGCTTTTCGTGGGGCAGGTGGGCGCGGCACTGGCCGCTGCTGTTCCTGGTGATGGCGGCGTTCCTGTTCCTGCGCGCCGACGAGATGGCCTGGCCGCTCGGACCGATCGGCTTCTGGGCGTCGTGGCGCGATCCCGAAGTGGCGCAGCACCGGCTGTTCGTGGTGCTGATCATCCTGTTCGGCCTGTTCGAATGGCGGGTGCGGCTGCGCGGGCAGGAGGCGGGCCGCGCCGCACTGGTGTTTCCGCTGACGGTCGCCGCCGGCGGCGCGCTGCTGCTGACGCATTCGCACGCCATCGCCAACGTCAAGGACCAGCTGCTGATCGAGATGAGCCACACGCCGCTGGCGCTCTGCGGCATCACCGCCGGCTGGGCGCGCTGGCTGGAGCTGCGCATGGACGGCAGGATCAGCCGCGCCGCGGCCTGGGTGTGGCCGGTGGCGTTCGTGTTGGTCGGGCTGATCCTGCTCGATTATCGCGAGGCCTGACGCGCGCTCAGCTTCCACGAGCCTCGCCGGCGTCGGGCCACAGGATCTCGATGTGCTCGTTGTTGAAGTCGGGATCGTCCTCGCTGCCCCTCTGCCAGCAGGTCATGCCCTGTGGCAGCGTGCTCATCCGGATCGGCTGGCCATCGGGCACCCGGCCGCCGAACGCGAGCAGGTCGATGAAGCGGTTGACGAGGTCGATGATGGCGGGGCGGTGCTCGGGGCGCACGTTGTGAATGCTGACGTCCGGACGGCCGAACTTGCGCATCCCGCGGGTGTGGAACCACGCGGTGCCATCCTTTTCCGGCGAGACGAAGGTGACGACGTGGTGCCGTGGTGTGCAATGTCCGACGCCGAAGGCGTGGGTGCGCCAGTCCGCCGGGCTCCACCATTTGAGGATTTGCGGATCGTAGATCGCGACGCCGCCGGCATCGAGGCAGAAGGTCAGGAGCCCGATCAGGTCACGAAAATAGCTCAGCGATGGCGGATCGGCGACGTCGCCCCGGATGACGAGGCAGAAATCCTGGGCGGCGACCACCGCAGCCAGATCAGGATCCTGTGCGACAAGCCTGCCCCAGCCATAGCCGGTGCGAAATTGTGACACCACCATGGGCTGGACGGTGGGGCCATAGCCGGTGAGATCGATGCCATCGGGAAGGCCGCGCGACCGATAGGCACTGCGGGAGAACGGGCGGTCGATGTCCACCCAGCCATAGACCACATAGAAGACGAAGGGGTTCTTGCCGCCCTTGACGTAATGCGGGCGCGGCCAGTCGACGAGCGGCGACGTCATCCACCATCCTCCGTGGCATCAGGCGAGGCGTGCGTCGCGGACGCGCCCCGGCCTCTGCTTTGAAATTTCCGGGCGAGGCGCTGTCCCATCGGCTCACTCCTTGCGCAGGAAGACGTAGTCCGCGGCATAGGCGACGCTGCGCAGCTGCCCCGCGGTGTCGCAGGCGCCCTCGAGCTTGCCGCCCGCGGTGTTGATCCGCTGCACCGTGGTGACCTCGGACAGCACGCCTTGGCCGCCGCGGTGGGAGACGACGGCGAGCTTCAGCCAGGGAATGTCGCTGTCCGTGGCGCCGACCGCGGTGCCGACCACCCGGCCGCCGACGATCGAGCCGTCCTGGTGCTCCCAGCTCGGGCCGGCAAAGTGGCGGCCGACGGTCTTGCCGTCCGCGAACAGCGTGGCGATCGGCTCGCGGAAGCCCCAGGCGAGCTTGCCATCCTTGTCCGTCTTGCATTCGTAGACCTGGGCGCCCTCGGCGTGCAGCGTCAGCGCCGGCTTCTCGCCGGCAGCGATCAGGGCGTCGGGAATCGCGGTCTCGGCCGCCCGGGCCTGAACCGTCAGGACACCCAGCAGCAACAGCGACAGCGTCGGGATCTCGCGCATGTTCAATTCCTCAAATGACAGCAGAAAACGAAAACGGGCCGCGCTTGTGGCGCAGCCCGTAGTAAATTGGCAAAACCAGAAGGCGAAAGTGGGGAGGCTTACGCCGCCATCGCCTTGGTGAGGTTCTCGGCGATCTTGTCGAGGAAGCCGGTGGTCGACAGCCAGCGCTGGTCAGCGCCGACCAGGAGCGCGAGGTCCTTGGTCATGTAGCCGGCCTCGACGGTGTCGACGCAGACCTTCTCCAGGGTGGAGGCGAACTTGGCGAGCTCGGCATTGTTGTCGAGCTTGGCGCGGTGCGACAGGCCGCGGGTCCAGGCGAAGATCGAGGCGATCGAGTTGGTCGAGGTCTCCTTGCCCTTCTGGTGCTCGCGGAAGTGGCGGGTCACCGTGCCGTGGGCGGCCTCGGCCTCCACCGTGTTGCCGTCCGGGGTCAGCAGCACCGAGGTCATCAAGCCGAGCGAGCCGTAGCCCTGCGCCACCGTGTCGGACTGCACGTCGCCGTCATAGTTCTTACAGGCCCAGACATAGCCGCCCGACCACTTCAGCGCCGCGGCGACCATGTCGTCGATCAGGCGGTGCTCATAGGTGATCTTCTTGGCCTCGAACTTGTCCTTGAACTCCTTGTCGTAGACCTCCTGGAACAGGTCCTTGAAGCGGCCGTCATACACCTTGAGGATGGTGTTCTTGGTCGACAGGTACACCGAGTAGTTCTTGGCCAGGCCCATGTTGAACGAGGCGCGGGCGAAATCGACGATCGAGTCATCGAGATTGTACATCTCCATCGCGATGCCCGGACCCGGCGCCTTGAATACCTCGCGCTCGATCACGGTGCCGTCCTCGCCGACGAACTTCATCGACAGGGTGCCCTTGCCGGGGAATTTGAAGTCGGTGGCGCGGTACTGGTCGCCATAGGCGTGGCGGCCGATGATGATCGGCTTGGTCCAGCCGGGGACGAGGCGCGGCACGTTCTTGCAGATGATCGGCTCGCGGAACACGACGCCGCCAAGGATGTTGCGGATGGTGCCATTCGGCGACTTCCACATCTCCTTGAGGCCGAACTCCTTCACGCGGGCTTCGTCGGGGGTGATGGTGGCGCACTTCACGCCGACGCCGACCTTCTTGATCGCGTTGGCGGCATCGATCGTGATTTGGTCGTTGGTCTTGTCGCGGCTCTCCATCCCCAGGTCGTAATACTGCAGATCGATCTCAAGGAACGGGTTGATCAGCTTGTCCTTGATGTACTGCCAGATGATCCGGGTCATCTCGTCGCCGTCGAGCTCGACGACCGGATTGGTCACCTTGATTTTTGCCATGATCGATGGGGCCTTCTTGGGAACAGCGCGCCAGGAATGGAAAGCGCTTGTGAAATCAAGCGCGTCATAGCACTGCTGCACCGCGGGCGGAAGCGCACCCGGTATGCGCACGGTGCTGATTTTCGCGCCCCGCTCATGCAGCAGGCGATGACCCCGGGGGACGGCTCCCGGCCATTGCGCACGAACTGCAAAATTTGGGCTTAAGCCGATTATTTTGCTTGAGAATTCTCGCCAGCCGGGCCAACGGAGCGGGCGGGGCGCGCGCATGTTCGCGCCTCACGCGACATAGAAGGTGAGGACAGTCCCGTGTCGGGCACCGACAAGACCAAGGCAGGCGTGGAGATCGCAGGACCGGTGGTGATCCTGGTCGAGCCGCAGCTCGGCGAGAACATCGGCATGGCCGCGCGCGCCATGGGCAATTTCGCGCTGACCGAGCTGCGCCTGGTCAATCCCCGCGACGGCTGGCCGAACATCGCGGCCCAACGGGCGGCGGCCGGCGCCGACCACATCATCGACCACGTCCGGTTGTTCGAGACCCTGCCGGAGGCGATCGCCGACCTCGACCTGGTGTTCGCGACGACAGCCCGCTCCCACGATCAGGCCAAGCCGGTGATGGGGCCGGAGGCGGCGGCGCGGGAGATGCAGGGCCAGATCGCCAGTGGCGGCCGCGCCGGCATCCTGTTCGGCCGTGAGCGGTCGGGCCTGACCAATGAGGAGGTCGCCCGCGCCAACCGGATCATCACCTATCCGGTCAATCCGGGCTTCGCCTCGCTGAACCTCGCCCAGGCCGTGCTGCTGATGGGCTATGAATGGTTCAAGCTGGTGACCTCGGGCGCGTTGCCGTTCGCGATGCCCGAGCGCTCGGAGCGCGCGACCCAGGAGCAGATGGAGGCGTTCTTCGAGAACCTCGTCCGCGAGCTCGACCGTGTGGAATTCCTGCGCCCGGCCGAGAAGCGCGAGACCATGCTGGTGAACCTGCGCAACATCTTCTTCCGCATGGAGCCGACGAAGCAGGACATGCACACGCTGCACGGCGTGGTCATGGCGATCGCCGAGGGGCGCAAGGGCCCGGCCAAGGGCGGCGTGCTCGACAGCACCCAGGCGACGCGGCTGCGCGCGCTGATCGCCGAGCAGGGCACCGTCGCCAACCTGCCGGACTCGCGCGGCTCGCTGCGCGGCCTGGCGCGGCTGCTCCGCCGCAACCCGACCGACGCCGAGCGCGCGCTGTGGCACGCGCTGTCGCGCGACCGCCGCTTCGCCGGCCAGTTCAAGCGCCAGACCCCGGTCGGCCGCCATATCCCGGACTTCGTCTCCTTCATCCACCGCCTGGCCATCGAGCTGGTCGGCACTGATGAGAGCAAAGGCGTGGTCGCCGATCGCGCCCAGCGCAAGGCGTGGCTGGAGAGCCGCGACTATCGCGTGACCGAGGTGAAGGCGGCGGATGTCGAGGCCAATCTGGAGGCCGAGCTGGCCCGGCTGCACGGGATGATTGCCGAGACCAAGTAGCTGATCACCGCGCATGCCGCGTGACGTTGTCGGGCCGGATCATGCTTGATATCCTTGATCGGAGGTCAGGAAGGGCAGACTGTGGCAAAGCTTGCGCGGCGAACTACTTCGCGGGAGAGCTCGCGCTGAGCGACAACGATTCGGAGCGCGCCGCTCGATTGCTTGCGAATGCCGCCAGAATCTGTCCGGACAGCTTCGTTGGACTGGCGCCGGCGCGTGCGGATCTCCGTGCGCTCAACACGACGCCATGACCGACCCGCGCTGTGTCGTTGATCGCAGGCGATCGTGAGCCAAACCCTGGGATCGAGGCCGTCGAAGACGGCGGCCGCCACTGACAAAGCGGGCAGGATGAGCGCGTGCTGCTGCCAAATTCGCGAGGCCGTTAACACCGGCGCAACGATGATCCGTGAATGCAATTGCAGATTGTGGTTCCTCTGACCGGCATTGGTAACATCGCCGCATCAAAATAATACCAGGGGGACACACATGGCATTGCGACGATGGGTCTTGCTCACGGGTCAGGCGCTGATCATCGGTCTCGTCTTCAATTCGTCAGCGAACGCTGCGCCGAAACACGCGGCGCGGTGCACAAGCAGCGCGGACGTCGATGCGCGCATCGCCGGCTGCACGGTGGCGATCGAGCAAGGCAGGTCGGCGGCCGCGCAACTGGCCAAAGCTCATATGACGCGCGCCGGCGCGTATTTTCACAAGGGCGACCTCGACCACGCCATCGAGGACTACAAGCGGGTGATCGCCGCGGCCTCGACCGATCCTCTCGCTGCCTATAACCGCCTGACGCCTGATCGGCGTAGCAACGAGCCATTGGTGCTCTCCGGCTCGGACCGGGCATCACGGCGTGACAACGATCGTGCACTTGCCTATCGCGGACTGGCGGTCGCGAGCTATCAGGCCGGCCTGCTGGAGCAATCGCAGGACAGCTTCAGGCGGCTCGGTGCGGTCGATCCCGGTGATGCCGAAGCGGCCCTGTGGCTTGATCTGGCGCGCCGGCGTGCAGGGCTCGCGAGCGAACTCGCAAGCCAGGCGAGGCGGCTCGACATGCGCCAATGGCCGGCGCCGCTGTTGCGTCTGTTTCTTGGGCAGGAAACGATCGATGCCGTGCTTGCGGCGGCCGACCGCGGCGGGGGCGCGACGCGCAGGCTGCGGCGTTGCGAGGCAAGCTTCTTCGCCGGCGAATTGATGCTGCAGCAGAACCGTGAGGCGGCGGCCATCCGGTTGATCGACCAGGCCCTCGCAGAATGCCCACTCGGGTCCGACATGCGATCCGTTGCCAGTGCGGACGCCCGCGTTCTCAGCGTCGTGCCCTGATCTTCATCGAACAGCCCCGGTGCGCGGGTGGTCACGCGCGCCGGTCATTGCGAACCGGGATCCGTACTAATACGGCCTCAGTATCATCGTCCGCCGATCAGTAGATTAATACCGATCAGACGGCCGTGGGATACAGCTGATCGGGACAAATTTTTAAAATTCGAACGGATCGCTCAGCTTTGCCGCAACGGCTGATGCGAACGATGGGAGCCCGATCGCGACGACGATCACTCACGAGCCATCGTTCACGGAGAGCCTCGACCAATGCCGATCCAGCCGCAGGGCCTACGCAAGCCGCAGACCGACCAGACCAGCGACCAGACCGGCGTGTTCGAGACCGACAGCTGGCTCACGCCCGACCTGACCCAGCTCTGGCTGGCCACCCAGGCCCCGGTCGCCGCGCCGGCCGCGGCACCCGCCTCGGATCCGTCTGAGGCGATCGCGATCTATGGCAATTTCTGCAGCGTCGCCGCGACGGTGACCACCGCGCCGAGCTCGACGTCGAGCGGGAGCACGGTGACCTCCACCTCGACGGTCACCGCCACATCCACGACCAAGACGCCGGTGCCGTCCTGGGTCAACACATTGACCAACGCCGCGATCAAGGCCGACATGACGGCGGCCATCACCAATGGCACGGTGACCTATGCAGGCCTGCTGAAAGTCTTCACCGACATCGACGCATCGCTGGCCGCGACCAAGACCAAGCTGAGCGCCAGCCAGTTCGCCGATCTGAAGACGATCGCCGCCAACCTCAACAACGGCGTCTCGACCTCGAGCTACCTGACCTACATCACCCAGGCCTTCGTCAACGGCAACGCCGCCAACGCCACCTGGACCGGCGGCGCCGCCAGCTCCGTCGCGCTCGGCAATCTCGCGTCGGGCTCGACCGAGCTGCAATTTGCCGAGCTGATCGGCAAGTGGTTCCTCGGCACCGACCTGCCGTCGTCGAAGGTCATCCTCGGCAGCACGCAGTTCTCGGTGTCCTATTCGAACTCGACCAAGGCGCTGTTCGGTGCGAGCGGCGCCAGCATGAGCGATATCAACCAGGGCTACCTGGGCGACTGCTATTTGCTCGCGGGCCTCGCCGAGGTCGCCTACAAGGAGCAGTCGGTCATCTCCTCGATGTTCACGGCCAACGGCAACAACACCTATGGCGTGCGCTTCTACGTCAACGGCACGGCGCGCTACGTCACCGTCAACACCTCGCTCGCCAATGGCGGCACCATCTTCAACAATGGCGGCAACGCGATCTGGGCGAGCCTGGCCGAGAAGGCCTATGCGGAGCTGCAGGCGAGCGGCGTCTACACCGGCAATTCCATTAATTACGGTAATTCCTACACCACGATCGGCAATGGCGGCGCGCCCGAGATCGCGCTCGAGGCGATCACCGGCGCCAGCCAGATCACCGACTTCCGCGCCATGGGCGGCTCATGGGGCAAGGTGGTCTACAATTCCTCCTTCGGCGTGACCAGCTACACCACCGGCAACGCGACCTCGGGCGTGCTGGCGACGATCGCGGCGAGCCTCGCCGCCGGCGACGACGTCATCCTGTCGTCCTACACCAACGCCAAGGATGCGACCGGCAAGACCACGCTGGTCGCCAGCCACGCGATGTCGATCTACGGCTACAACAGCGCCAACGGCATGCTGCAGGTCCGCAATCCCTGGGGCTCGGCGGCCGGCCAGTACTGGCAGACGACGTTCGAGGTCAGCCTCGCCACGTTGCTCGCGGCCGGCGACACGATCACGATCGACAATGTCGGCGATGCGAAAAAGGTGGCGGCGGCGACCACCACGACGTCGTCGGGCCTGAAGCTCACCTCCGACGTCAACGATCTCGCCGGCGCTGCCTCGGGCTTCGTCCAGGCGATCGCCTCGCTCACCGACGGCGGTTCGTCGAACGTGGCGTTCACGCAGGGCCTCGCCTCGCAGCAGCACACGCTGGCGATGCCGATGGCGGCGTGACGACATCCGGAGGGGCGATCGGTCCACCCTCTCTCTGAGAGCAGGTTGCTCATGGTGCCGCGTGCGGCGATCGGCGCCAAACCCTGATAGTGAGGCGCGTCGCCCTTGCGACGCATCTCGAACCATGAGGCCCCGGCCGGTGGCCTCGCCCTTCGAGACGCCCGCCTCCGGCGGGCTCCTCAGGGTGAGGGTCTGCAGTCTGCACAGGGCGACAGCTCGTTTGCTGCGCCGCCTCGGAGCCCGCCCCCGTAGCCCGGATGAGCGTAACCCGACGCCTCTTTGGCGTCGGCGATAGCGACATCCGGTGTTCACCGGCGACAGCGCGTGAGAACCCGGATGTCGCGTCCGGCTCCGCCCTCGCGGGCTTTGGCTTCCGCTCATCCGGGCTACGATTCTGCCCGCGCGCCCCGGCGCAGCGCGGGTCCGCGTGCATCCTCCGTTAAGCATCCGAGTTAACGCCATGCGAACGCGGGTTCCGGAGGGTGTCGGCGGGGACTTCGGACCAAGAGGCGGGATCAGTCGATGCAGGCGTGTACGGATCAGGGCGCATGGGCGCTGGCGCTGTCATTGCACCTGCTCGGCATCGTCGCCGATCCCGGCCGCATCCAGCACGAGGCCGGCCGCAGCGATGCGCTCTCGGTCGACGATCTCCTGCGCGCCACCGCGCGCTTTCCCGTCAAGGCCAGGCTCATCAGCTCGAAGGTCGCGCGGCTGAAGTCCACGCCGCTGCCGACCATGGCCGTGCTGAAGGACGGCTTCGCCGTGATCGGCAAGGTGACCGAGACGGGCGTGCTGATCCAGGGGCTGAACGATGCCGGACCGCGCCTGCTGAGCTTTCCCGAGTTCGAGGCGATCTGGTCCGGACAACTCATCCTGATCGCCAAGCGCGCGGAGCTCTCCGACACCGCACGCCGTTTCAATTTCAGCTGGTTCGTCGGAGCAATCGGCAAGTATCGCCGCATCCTGATCGAGGTGCTGCTGGCCTCGTTCGTGATCCAGCTGTTCGGCCTCGCGACCCCGATGATCTTCCAGGTCGTGATCGACAAGGTGCTGGTGCATCGCGGCCTGTCGACTTTGGAGGTGATGGTCGCGGGGCTCGCGCTGATCGCGCTGTTCGAGGCGGTGCTGTCGGGCCTTCGCACCTATCTGTTCACCCACACCTCGAACCGCATCGACGTCGAGCTCGGTGCGCGGCTGTTCCGGCACCTGATGCGGCTGCCGCTGGCCTATTTCGAGAGCCGCCGCGTCGGCGACAGCGTCGCGCGGGTGCGCGAGCTCGAGACGATCCGGCAATTCATCACCTCGTCCTCGATCACGCTGGTGCTCGATCTCGCTTTTGCCGCGGTCTTCATCGGCGTGATGTTCCTGTACAGCTCCACGCTTGCGTGGATCGTGTGTGCGACCCTACCGGTCTATGCGCTGCTGTCGCTCGCGACGACGCCGGCGTTCCGCGCACGGCTCGACGAGAAATTCCGGCGCGGCGCCGAGAACCAAGCCTTCCTGGTCGAGAGCGTTACCGGCGTCGAGACCATCAAGGCGATGGCGGTCGAGCCGCTGATGCAGCGGCGATGGGAGGAGCAGCTCGCGAGCTATGTCGGCGCCTCGTTCCAGGCTTCGCAGATCGGCAACTGGGCGAGCCAGGCGGCGAGCCTGCTCAACAAAGGCGTCGGCGCGCTGACGCTCTTCGTGGGCGCAGGGCTCGTGATCGCCAACAGGATGACGGTCGGCGAGCTCGTCGCCTTCAACATGCTGGCCAATCAGGTGTCGGGTCCGGTGCTGCGCCTGGTCCAGGTCTGGCAGGACTTCCATCAGGTGCGGCTGTCGGTCGAGCGGCTCGGCGACATCCTCAACACGCCAGTCGAAGCGCAGAGTGGTGGCGCCGAGCAGAACCTGCCGCCGCTCGAGGGCGCCATCGAGTTCGAGCGTGTGACCTTCCGCTACGCCCTCAAAACCCAGCCGGTGCTGCGCGAGGTCTCGCTCAGGATCGGGGCAGGGCAGGTGGTCGGCATCGTCGGGCCGTCCGGCTCGGGCAAGAGCACCATCGCCAAGCTGGCGCAGCGGCTGTACCAGCCGGAAGCGGGCCGCGTGCTGGTCGACGGCGTCGACACCGCGGTGCTCGATCCCTCATGGCTGCGGCGGCAGATCGGCGTGGTGCTGCAGGAGAACGTCCTGTTCAACCGCTCGGTGCGCGACAACATCGCGCTCGCAGATCCCGCGCTGCCGATGGAGCGGATCGTCGAGGCGGCCAAGCTTGCCGGCGCGCACGAGTTCATCTGCCGGATGCCACAAGGCTATGACACGGTGATCGGCGAGCGGGGCGTGTCGCTGTCCGGCGGCCAGCGCCAGCGCATCGCGATCGCGCGCGCACTGGTCGGCGATCCCCGCATCCTCATTTTCGACGAGGCGACCTCGGCGCTCGACTACGAGTCCGAGAGCATCATCCAGGCCAACATGCGCGATATCGTCCGTGGCCGCACCGTGCTGATCATCGCGCACCGGCTATCGACCGTGCGCAAAGCCGATCGCATCCTGACGATCGAGAGCGGCGTCATAGTCGAGGACGGGACCCACGAGCAGCTGGTCGCCGGGGGCGGCCGTTATGCGACCCTGCACCGGATCCAGTCCGCGGGCCGCTGAGGAGAGGGCGATGAGCACATCTGCAAATCACTTGCGTGGCTTCTCGTTCGGCGGCAACACGTCGGAGCGCGAGTTCCTGCCGGCGGCGTTGGAGATCACGGAGACGCCGCCCAACCCGCTCGGACGCATCACCGCGCTGGCACTATGCACGGTGACATTTGCGGCGCTCGGCTGGGCGGTGTTCGGCAAGGTCGACATCGTCGCGGTCGCCAGCGGCAAGGTGATTTCGCATACCCGCACCCAGGTGGTGCAGCCGTTCGAGACGGCGAGCGTCAAGGCCGTGCTGGTACAGCCCGGTCAGCGCGTGCGCGCCGGCGACGCGCTGATCGAGCTCGACAGGACCGCCGTGACGGCGGAGGCCGACCGGGCCCGCAGCGATCTGATCGCGAGCCTGCTCGACGAAGTCCGGCTGGCGGCCTTCCTGGATGGCGTGAAGAACGGACCGTTCGATCTGGTGGCCGGCGCCGAGCCGCTCGATCGCGCCCGTGCCCAGGCGCAGCTCACGGCGCAGCTGGCGATGCGCGCCAGCCAGCTGGCGGCGCTGGCGCAGGAGCGCGCCCAACATGTTGCCGAGCGCGAGGCGCTGCAACAGACGGTCGCGAAATACGAGCAGACCCTGCCGATGGTGACGCAGCGCGCCGATATCCGCACCAAGGCGAGCGAGATCGGCAACGCCTCGATCATCGCGCTGCTTGAGAGCCAGCAGCTGCTGGTCGAGACCCGCTCGGAGCTCGAGATCAACAAGGCGAAAATCGTTGCGCTCGATGCCACCATCGCCGGGCTCGATCAGAAGATCGCGGCGACGGAGGCCGAGATCCGCGACAAGGCGATGCGCGATCTCGCCACCGCGCGCGAGCGCGCCCGCGCCGCCGGCGAAGCGCTGACCAAGGCGGCGCGGCGCGCCGAGCTGCAGACCTTGCGCGCGCCGATCGACGGCACGGTGCAGCAGATGCACATCGCGGCCGCCGGCGCCGTGGTAACGCCGGCGCAGCAGCTGCTGTCCGTCGTGCCCGATGACGACAGGATCGAGGTCGAGGCCGTGGTCGAGAACCGCGACGTCGGCTTCGTCGAGGCCGGCCAGCGCGTCGAGCTCAAGGTCGATGCCTTCCCGTTCACGCGCTACGGCCTGCTGGGCGGCAAGGTGACCTCGGTTGACCGCGACGCGGAGGCCGCGCCGGTCAATCCCCAGGGCGTGCAGGGCGCCGAGCGGCAGGCGGACCAGACCGACCGCGTCGAGGCCAGCGAGCGGCTGCGCTACATGGTGCACATCGCGCTCGACCGCGCGACGCTGGACGTCGACGGCCGTGCCGCGGCGCTGGTGCCGGGCATGTCGGTGAAGGCCGAGATCCTGACCGGCAAGCGCCGCATCATCGACTTCCTGCTAGCGCCGCTCAGCGAGCACGTCCACGACGCCATGCGCGAGCGCTGAGGCACGCGCGGCATCGTTAACAGGCTTTTGCGCATTTGAGCAAAAACGCACCGTCAAATCCGCGCGCGCACGCTTACGGAACGCTGGCGTTCGGAAGGTAAGTTCCCGGCATTGCTTTCCCCATTGCGGTGTCGTGGCTTTTCATCATGAACGAGACGAAATCAGTATTGCGCGACCTGGAAGACGCGATTGCGCGGGGCACGGCCGACAGCCGCGAGCGGGCGCTGTGGCACGCGACCGATCTCCTGCTCGCCGGCCGCTATTGCGAGGAGGAGATCGCGACGTTCGGCGAGGTGATCAGCCGGCTCGCCGACGAGATCGAGGTCGAGGCCCGCGCCAAGCTCGCAGACCGCCTTGCGAGAATCGAATATTCACCGGCCAGCGTCATCCGCAAGCTCGCCTTCGACGACGAGATCTGGGTCGCCGGACCGGTGCTGCGTGAGTCCGAGCGGCTCGACGATGCGGCGCTGGTCGAGACTGCCAGCACCAAGAGCCAGGCCCATCTGCTCGCGATCGCCGAGCGCAAGACCTTGAGCCCGGCGGTGACGGACGTCCTGGCGACGCACGGCGATCGCGCCGTCGCCACCGCCGTCGCGCGCAATCATGGTGCGCGATTCTCCGGGGCCGGCTTCCTCCACATGGTGAAGCGCGCCGAGAACGATTCCATCCTCGCCGAGCATCTCGGCAGGCGTCTGGACATTCCGCGGCACCTGTTCCAGCAGCTGATCGCCAAAGCCTCCGACGACGTGGGCAAGCGGCTGGCCAGCGAGCGCCCGGAGCTGCTCGGGGAAATCGAGAGCTCGGTGGCCAACATCGCCGGCGATCTGCAGTCGAAGTTCGGGCCCGGCTCGCGCAACTACTTCGTCGCCAAGCGCACCGTGACGATCCAGCACCGCCTTGGTAATCTGCACGAGAGCACGATTGCTGGCTATGCAACGGCACACAAGGTCGACGAGGTCACGATCGGCCTGTCGCTGCTGTCCGGCCTGCCGGTCGATGTCGTCGACCGCGCGCTGTTCGACCGCAACCGCGAAATGCTGCTGATGCTCGCGAAGGCGCTCGGCTTCTCCTGGGACACCATGATGGCGCTGGCCTTCCTCGGCGCCCGCGAGCACAAGATCACCGCCGGCGAGCTGGACGAACTGGAGCGGGATTATGCGAGGCTGCAGACCCAGACCTCCCGTAGCGTGCTCGAATTCTACCAGTCACGAAAGAACGCGGGGAAGGCGGCCGTGTCCGCGCATGCGCCCCGTGCCGCGGCGCATTGAGGATTGCTGCGAGAAGAGGTGATCGCGGATGAATGGCTTGGGACTTCATCTCCACGGCGCCCAGCGCCTGGACGGCCGAAATGCCGCGGTGGATCGAGCCGCCATCGATGCCGCGTGGCACGTCCTCGAAGCCGCCAATGAGCTCGGTGACGATGCCACCGTCGCCGCCTGCCGCCGCATCATCGATGCGAGCCTCAATGGTGCAAGCGCGGATATGGCGGATATGCAACGCGTGGCGGATTATTTTCGGTAGGTCTCGCAGCGTGGTCCAACTGAGCGCTTAGCGGCAGGACGAGTCCTAGGGATCGCGATTCGCGCGTCGCCACGATTCACGCAAGCAAGGCACGATCTCTCCTCGTCATTTCGAGCGCAGCGAAGCAATCCAGGGTGGTGAGCGGAACTCTGGATTGCTTCGCTGCGCTCGCAATGACGCGCGGAAATAGCTCTCCTCAAACGAAGAGCTCGCAGACCAGATACAAGCGTAAGGTAACGACGACGATCGGATTGGCTCACACCGCCGCCAGCTGCGGATCGGCTTTTCCAGCGCGCCTGACCTTCTGCTTCGCCGGCTCGAACAGCGCGCTCGCCGCGATGCCGGCCGTGTCCGCGACCTCCGGATTGCGCGACACCATCGCGGCGACGATGGCGCCGTCGATCAGCAGCGCCAGCTGATGCGCAAAACTCTCCGGCTCGACCGCACCCATCTCGCGCGCCAGCTTCTCGATATGCGCCAGCACCACCTTCTTGTGGCGCATCGCGATGCTGCGGAACTGCTTCTGATCCTTGTCGTGCTCGCCGACCGCATTGATGAAAGGGCAACCGTAGAACCGCTCCTCGCTGAACCAGCTCTTCAGCGCCGGAAAGATGCGCGCGAGCTTGGTCTCGGCATCGCCGCCGCCGCTCTCCATCGCGCCGATGAACCATTCCCGCCACTGCCTGCCTTCGCTCTCGAGCACGGCGGTGACGAGCGCGGTCTTCGATCCGAACAGCTTGTAGAGCGTGGTTTTCGCCGTGCCGGCCTCGCTGATGATGGCGTCGATGCCGGTCGCGTTGATGCCGTTCTTGCAGAAGAGGTGCGTCGCCGCGCCGAGCAGGCGGCCGCGCGCGGATTCATCATCTCCCGCGGCGATCGGCCGCGCGATCGCCTGCGTCTTCCCCGTCTGTTTGCCCGCAGCTGACTTGCCCATCGATCTGCCCATGGGCGCAAGCTTAATCGCTGTGCGCGTGAGTCAGCAAGGCCGCTGATGCTGATGCGGCGGCGCTGCGCTCAATTTCATCGCTGATAGCAGCATTGTGCATCGCGCTTGGGCAGGCGAGGGCAGGCCGATGTCCGTCATCATTCCCTAAGCCGCGAGGATCATTCCGCCTTTTGATTTTCAGGCTCCCTGGCACGCTTCGTGCAGGAAACAGACCGTTCGGTATCCTCGATCCCAGGGAGAGAAAAGAGATGACCGCTGTGGTTCAGAAGACGGCGTTGACGGGTTGCCTCGCCCCCATCGACAAGGGCGGCCTCGAGCAGCTCATCGCCAACGGCAAGGCCAACCCCAAGGTCATCAAGACACTGAAGTGCAAGACCGTCGCGGAAGGCAAGTTCCGTCACGCCAACTACATCCGCAATCTCGCGCCCTACATCGTCGATGAGCCGCCGGGCCTGCTCGGCGACGACACCGCGCCGAATCCGTCGGAAGCTTCGCTCGCCGCGCTTGGCTCGTGCCTCGCGGTCGGCCTGCACGCCAACGCCGTGCATCGCGGCTGGACCGTCAACAAGCTCGAGCTGGAGCTCGAGGGTGATCTCAACATCACCGCCGTCTGGGGCACCGGCGACGTCAGCGAGAAGCCGGTCGGCTTCACCGATGTGCGCGTCAAGGTCGACATGGAATGCGAGGGCATTCCGCAGGCGGAAATCCAGGCGTTGATCGATCACGTCAAGAAGTGGTCGCCCGTCGCCAACACCTTCACGCGCCCGGTCAATCTCGAAGTCGGCATCTGAGCTGGGCTTGCCGACTGAGGCAGCGGAGGATGTGATGGGTTCACTCGGACAGCATCTGGCGGTCAATCGTGCGGGCGTGACGCCCGTGCCGTCGATCGCGGAGCAGGTGGCGGCGATCGCGCGCACGGAGCTCGCGCCGCTCGCCTCTGGCATCGACGCCGGCACGGTGTATCCTGCCGACGTACTCCGCCGCTTCGGAGAGGTCGGCGCGTGGAGCAGCCACGTGCCTGACGGCGGAAGAGCGGATCTCAACAGCGCGATCGCGTCGATCGCGGCGATCGGCGAGGTCTGCGGCGCTTCCGCCTTCATGGCGTGGTGCCAGAACACGCTGGTCTGGTACATCGCCAATTCCGGCAACAAGGCGCTGGTTGATCGTCTGCTCGACGATGCTGCCAGCGGCCGATTGCTCGGCGGCACCGGGCTTTCGAACCCGATGAAGAGCTTCTTCGGAATCGAGAAGCTCAAATTGAAGGGGAGAAAGGTCGACGGCGGCTACGTCGTGCGTGGCGCGCTGCCCTGGGTCTCCAATCTCGGGCCGGACCACATGTTCGGCACGATCTTCGAGCGCGAGGATGCGCCCGGCGAGATCGTGATGTTCGTCGCCGACTGCGCCGATCCGGCGGTGACCTTGCAGCCGTGTCAGCCGTTCCTCGCGATGGACGGCACTGGCACCTACGGCATCCAGTTCCGCGACCTGTTCGTGCCGGACGAACTGATCCTCGCCGATCCTGCGGGACCGTTCGTCAAGAAGATCCGCGCCGGCTTCATCCTGCTGCAGGCCGGCATGGCGCTCGGCCTGATCAAGGACTGCATCAAGATCATGCACGAGGTCGAGGCGCCGCTCGGCCACATCAACCGCTATCTGCCGCAACAGCCGGTCGATTTCAGCGCGCTCGCCGACGAGCTCGCCAAGGAGACGGCTGAGCTCGCCGGCGATCCCTACAACACGGACGAGACCTACTGGCGCAAGGTGGTCGCGCTGCGGCTGCGGGCCGGCGAGGCCAGCGTCGCTGCCGCTCACGCCGCGATGCTCCATTGCGGAGCGCGCGGCTACATCAAGGGCAATCGCGCCGAACGTCGCCTGCGCGAGGCCTATTTCGTCGCGATCGTGACTCCCGCGACCAAACAGCTCCGCAAGATGCTCGCCGACGGCTGACGCCGGCGAGGACGGCAAACCAACAAATCCCATCCAGGAGAGGCCTGCCATGACGGACGTTCTGATTACTGCCGGCGAACTCGCCGAGTTCATCAAGACCGAACCGTGTGTCGTCATCGACACCCGCAATCCCGACGCCTACGCTGCGGGACATCTTCCCGGCGCCGTCAACGTCCACGAGATCTTCACCTATCTCGCGACCTCGACGCCGGAGGGCATCGCCGAACTGAAGACGAAATTCGCCGAGGCGTTCGGCGCCGCCGGCCTGTCGGGTGCCGAGACCGCCGTGGTCTACGAGCAGTCGATGAACTCCGGCTTCGGCCAGTCGTGCCGCGGCTACTTCCTGCTCACCATGCTCGGCTATCCCAAGGTGAAGGTGCTGCATGGCGGCTACGACGCCTGGGCCGCGGCTGGCCTGCCGGTGACGACCGATGTCCCGTCGCCGACGAAGGCGTCGTTCGCGATCGTGCCGGAGGCGGGCAGCATCCTGATCGATGCGAAGGCCATGCTGGCGGCCGTCGGCAATCCGGCCATCGCGATCCTCGACGTGCGTGATGTCGACGAGTGGATCGGCGATTCCTCCTCGCCCTACGGCAAGGATTTCTGCCCGCGCAAGGGCCGCATCCCCGGCGCGGTGTGGCTCGAATGGTACCGCATGATGAAGCCGACGGCCGAAGGTCCGCGCTTCAAGTCGAAGGACGAGATCCTCGCCGAATGCGCCACCGTCGGCATCACCCAGGATACGCCGGTCTATCTGTACTGCTTCAAGGGGGCGCGCGCGTCGAATACCTTCCTCGCGCTGAAGAACGCCGGCGTGAAGGATGTGCGCATGTATTTCGGCTCGTGGAACGAGTGGTCGCGCGACCCGTCGCTGCCGATCGAGGAAGGTCTCCCGATGCCGGCGCTGACCAGCAAAGCGGCATAGAAGCTGCATGAGATGCACATCCGGCCGCTGAAAAACGCGGCCGGATGAGCAGTTTGAAGGCGCTGAGAGCGCAAGTCTGGCAGTAGGTGTGACAAAGGGGCGCAGCACATGTCGATTTTCGATGATCCGTTCGATGCCGAGTCTCGCGTGAATACCGGTTGTATCTGCGGTGAACATCGCAGTCCGGCCGAACACGATCACGCGATGGCGCTGCGCTGCGATCCCGTCGTCGAATCCCAGCAGAAGCGCTACGAGAACGTCGTCGCCTCCGCCGTGTTGCGCGCGGTGTTTCCGGAAGCAGCCACGCGCCGCGCTTTTCTGAAGACGGTCGGCGCCGCCACGGCGCTCGCCGCCGTTTCGCAGTTCTTCCCGTTGAAGACCGCGACTGAAGCCTTCGCCGAAACCGGCGCGCCGGAGAAGAAGGATCTCAAGGTCGGCTTCATTCCGATCACCTGCGCGACGCCGATCATCATGGCGGCGCCGCTCGGCTTCTATTCGAAGGCCGGCCTGAACGTCGAGGTCGTCAAGACCGCCGGCTGGGCCGTCATCCGCGACAAGACGATCAACAAGGAATACGACGCCTCGCACATGCTGGCGCCGATGCCGATCGCGATCTCGCTGGGTCTCGGCGCGCAGCCGATTCCGTTCACCGTGCCTGCGATCGAGAACATCAACGGGCAGGGCATCGTGCTGTCGATGAAGCACAAGGACAAGCGCGACCCGAAGGACTGGAAGGGCCTCAAGTTCGCCATTCCGTTCGACTATTCGATGCACAACTACCTGCTGCGCTATTATCTCGCCGAGCACGGCATCGATCCCGACACCGACGTACAACTGCGCTCGGTGCCGCCGCCGGAGATGGTCGCGAACCTGCGCGCCGACAACATCGACGGCTTCCTCGCGCCCGACAACATCTGCCAGCGCGCGATCTACGACGGCGTCGGCTTCCTGCATATTCTCTCCAAGGAGATTTGGGACGGCCACCCCTGCTGCAGCTTCGCCGCCAGCCGCGATTTCATCACCACGGCGCCGAACAGCTTTGCCGCGCTGACCCGCGCCATCGTCGACGCCACCGCCTATGCGGCCAAGGCCGAGAACCGCAAGCAGATCGCGGAGGCGATCGCGCCGGCCAATTACATCAACGCACCGGTGACCGTGCTGGAGCAGGTGCTGACCGGCACCTATGCGGATGGTCTTGGCGGCGTGAAGACCGATCCGAAGCGCGTCGATTTCGATCCGTTCCCCTGGCAGTCCTTCGCGGTGTGGATGCTGACCCAGATGAAGCGCTGGGGCCAGATCAAGGGCGAGGTCGACTACAAGGCGGTCGCCGAGCAGATCTATCTCGCCACCGACACCCGCAAGGTCATGACCGAGATGGGGCTGACGCCGCCGGCCGAGTCGTACAAGTCGTTCTCGGTGATGGGCAAGAGCTTCGATCCGACCAAGCCGGACGATTACGTGGCGAGCTTCAAGATCAAGAAGGCGTCGTGATGCGGCGGATGGGTGCGGCGCTGCTAACCCCACCATCGGTGATGAAAAGGACGCCACCGACCACACCAACGGTGTCGTCCCCGCGAACGCGGGGACCCATACGCTGTGACCTCGCTTGGGGCAGGGCTGGTAGCGACGATCTTTTCTACCAACGCCCGCCTGTGGCTATGGGTCCCTGCGTTCGCAGGGACGACACCGATAGTGGAGCGACGGCATGACCGCCTCACTTCGTCTTCGTGCCGCCGTGGTCTCGATCGTGCTGCTCGCCGTCTTCCTCGGCGCCTGGCACCTCGCCACGCGCAGCACGGGCGCTGCTGCGAACATGAGCCCCGAATACGCCAAGCTGATGGGCATGACGGCGACGCAAGGCAAGTCCGCCATGCCCGGGCCGCTCGATGTCGGCGCCAAGCTGTGGGAGCATCTGAAGCGGCCGTTCTACGACAACGGTCCGAACGACAAGGGCCTCGGCATCCAGCTCGCGTTCTCGATTGGCCGCGTGATGCTCGGTTATCTCATCGCGGTGGCGATCGCGATCCCGCTGGGTTTCCTGATCGGCATGTCGCCCTTGATGAGTAAGGCGCTCGACCCGTTCATCCAGATCCTCAAGCCGATCTCGCCGCTCGCCTGGATGCCGCTGGCGCTCTACACCATCAAGGATTCCAGCCTGTCCGCGATCTTCGTGATCTTCATCTGCTCGGTCTGGCCGATGCTGATCAATACCGCCTTTGGCGTTGCGAGCGTGCGCAAGGAGTGGATCAACGTCGCGCGTACCTTGGAAGTGGGCAATTTTCGGCGCGCCTTCACGGTGATTTTGCCTGCAGCGGCGCCGACGATCCTGACGGGGATGCGGATCTCGATCGGCATCGCCTGGCTCGTGATCGTCGCCGCCGAGATGCTCGTCGGCGGCACCGGAATCGGCTACTTCGTCTGGAACGAGTGGAACAACCTGTCGATCACCAACGTGATCATCGCAATCCTGCTGATCGGCGTCGTCGGCATGGTGCTGGACCAGCTCCTCGCCCGCGTCTCGCGGCTCGTGACGTTTCCGGAGTAGGGCGCGGCATGACCGATAAATTCATCTCCATCGAGGGCATTGCCAAGCGTTACGAGGGCGCGCGGAGCACGACGATCTTCGAGAATCTCTGGCTCGGCATGGCGCGCGGCGAGTTCGTCTGCGTGATCGGGCATTCCGGCTGCGGCAAGACGACGGTGCTCAACATCCTGGCCGGGCTCGATGCGCCGAGCGAGGGCGTGGTCGTCGTCGACGGGCAGGCCATCGAAGGTCCGAGTCTCGACCGGGCCGTGATCTTTCAGAGCCATGCGCTGCTGCCGTGGCGGACAGTGCTCGGCAACGTCGCATACGCCGTCTCGTCGAAATGGCGCAAATGGGATCGCGCCAGGGTGAAGGCGCATGCGCTGAGATATATCGAGCTGGTGGGTCTGGCCGGCTCCGAGCACAAGCGTCCTTCCGAGTTGTCCGGCGGCATGAAGCAGCGCGTCGGCATTGCGCGGGCGCTGTCGATCACGCCGAAGATCATGCTGATGGACGAGCCGTTCTCGGCGCTGGACGCGCTGACCCGCGGCACGTTGCAGGACGAGGTCCGGCGCATCTGCGTCGAGACCGGGCAGACCGTGTTCATGATCACCCACGACGTGGACGAGGCGATCTATCTCGCCGACAAGATCGTGCTGATGACCAACGGGCCGGGCGCGGTGCTGGCCGAGATCGTCGAGAACCCGCTGCCGAAGGACCGGCTGCGCGGCGATTTGCATCGCCATCCGCTGTACTACGCGCTGCGCAACCACATCATCGATTTCCTGGTCAGCCGCAGCAAGAGCTTCACCGCTGAGACGCCGGACCATGATCCCCGCAAGGTGCCGGTGGTGAAGATCGGCCGCACCGAGCCGACGATCGTCGCGTCCAAGCCGGCTGACAGCGACGCGCCTCAGGCCGTCGCGCGCTGACGCTCAGAAGAAACCCTCAACGAAGGCCCATCAAGGGAGACCAAGCATGAAGCGATCCGACCTCACCGAAAAGCTGCTCGACATCAAGCGCGAGAAGGGCTGGAGCTGGAAATACATCTGCGAGAAGATCGGTGGCTATTCCGAGGTTCTGATCGTCGGCGCCATTCTCGGCCAGATGAAGCTGACCAAGCCGCAGGCGGCGAATGCCGGCGAGTTGTTCGGTCTCTCCAAGAGCGAGGTCTCGATGCTGAACGAGACGCCGATGCGCGGCGAGGGCGTGCAGATGCCGCCGACCGACCCGCTGATCTATCGCTTCTATGAGCTGGTGATGATCAACGGCCCGGCCTGGAAGGAGCTGATCCAGGAGGAGTTTGGCGACGGCATCATGTCGGCGATCGATTTCGACATGGTGATGGAGCGCCTGCCGAACGCCAAGGGCGACCGCGTCAAGATCACGATGTCGGGCAAGTTCCTGCCGTACAAATACTACGGCGCGAGCGGCAACGTGCCGGAATATGGTTTCAAGGAAGAGTAGCGAGTAGCGAGCCGCGAGGAGCGAATAGGGGAAAACGACATCCCTATTCGCTACTCCCAATTCGCTCTTCGCAAATTATTACTGTCCCGCTTTGATCTGCGCGACCGCCGTCGCCAGCAGTTCGCTCATCTTGGCGCGGATCTCGGCCTCGGTGACGCCCTTCGCGGAGAGGTCACCCAGCACCTTGCGCACGACGTCGGCGTCGCCAGCTTCCTCGAAATCGGCCGCGACGACCTCCTTTGCGTAGGCGTCGGCATCAGCGCCGGCCTTGCCGAGCTTTTCGGCCGCCCACAGGCCGAGGAGCTTGTTGCGGCGGGCCTCCGCCTTGAATTTCAATTCCTCGTCATGGGCGAACTGCTTCTCGAACGCGTCCTCGCGCTTGTCGAACGTGGTCATGGCCGGAACTTCCAGTGTTGCCGAAAAGGGTTAACCGCGCTGGCGGTTGCGGGGCGGTTTCCGCATGCCTAAATAATTGGAACACAACGCCAATACAACGGGCACGAGGCCGCAGGGAAGGCCGGTAAAACTAAGGTCCGGGGGACCGGATCGATTGTGCTCGGGACCCCAATGGGATAGGTTCGAATTGGCCCGGTTCTTGTTCTGTTTCCGTCACGATCCGGGCCCTCGCGGCAGCTCCGTCGTGGTCCTGTCCAAAGTCATCCGGAGCCCACCATTTCATGGATTTCAACAAAACACGGTACATCCCAATGAGCCGTCGGCGTCGCATTTATGAAGGCAAGGCCAAGGTCCTGTACGAAGGTCCCGAGCCGGGCACCCTGATCCAGCACTTCAAGGACGACGCCACCGCCTTCAATGCCAAGAAGCACCAGGTGATCGAAGGCAAGGGCGTCCTCAACAACCGCATCTCGGAGTACCTGTTTCAGCACCTCAACGACATCGGGGTGCCGACCCACTTCATCCGCCGCCTCAACATGCGCGAGCAGCTGATTCGCGAGGTCGAGATCGTCCCGCTCGAGGTCGTGGTGCGCAACGTTGCGGCGGGTTCGCTGTCGCAGCGCCTGGGCATCGAGGAGGGCACCCAGCTGCCGCGTTCGATCATCGAATTCTATTACAAGAACGACCAGCTCAACGACCCCATGGTGTCGGAGGAGCACATCACCGCGTTCGGCTGGGCCACGCCCCAGGAGATCGACGACATCATGGCGCTCGCCATTCGCGTCAACGACTTCCTGACCGGGCTCTTCCTCGGCATCGGCATCCGCCTGGTCGACTTCAAGATGGAATGCGGCCGGCTGTTCGAGAACGAGATGATGCGGATCATCGTCGCCGACGAGATTTCCCCCGATTCGTGCCGGCTGTGGGACATCAAGTCGAACGAGAAGCTCGACAAGGACCGCTTCCGTCGTGATCTTGGCGGCCTCCTGGAGGCCTATACCGAGGTCGCCAAGCGGCTCGGCATCCTGATGGAGAACGAGCGTCCGGCGGGCTCCGGCCCGGTCCTGGTCAAGAGCTAAAGGGAATCAAGACGTGAAAGCGCGTGTCACGGTGACACTGAAAACCGGCATCCTCGATCCCCAGGGCAAGGCGATCGAGGGCGCCCTCAAATCGCTCGGCGTCGATGGCGTCGCCAGCGTGCGCCAGGGCAAGGTGTTCGACATCGAGCTCGCCGGCGCCGACAAGGCGAGCGCGGAGGCGGCCCTGAAGGCCGCCGCCGACAAGCTGCTCGCCAACACGGTGATCGAGAATTACCGGGTGGAGCTGCTGGGGTAGAGGAGTTCTCGGGGTAGGCAATGACTGCGGTCACCAACGAGCTGATGTACGATGTTTCGAAGTCGATCCAGGCGCGGCTCGCGCAGGTCGACGGAAAGATCGACGAGCTGAAGTTGGCCGAACAGGCGTCGCGCACAGCCCAGATTGCTCTTCGTCAGGAGATCACTGGCATTCACCAGGAGCTCTCCAGGATTCACGCCACTTTGGTTCGCTCCGAGGGCCGTCTCGATCGCATCGAGCGGCGCCTCGAACTCAACGATGTGCCCACGCTATGAAATCCGCTGTCCTCGTCTTCCCCGGCATCAACCGCGAACGCGACATGGCCCGCGCGCTGCGCATGATCTCCGGCCATGAGCCCGCGATGGTCTGGCACGCCGAGACGTCGCTGCCAAAGGGCACCGACCTCGTCGTCGTCCCCGGCGGCTTCTCCTACGGCGACTACCTGCGCTGTGGCGCGATCGCGGCGCGGGCGCCGGTGATGGACGCGGTGCGCGATCACGCCGCGAAGGGCGGACTGGTGCTCGGCGTCTGCAACGGCTTCCAGATCCTGTGCGAATCCGGCCTGCTGCCGGGCGTGCTGATGCGCAACGACCGGCTGAAGTTCATCTGCAAGGACGTGCATCTGCGCGTCGAGCGTTCGGATTCGCCGTTCACTCGCGGCTACAATGCGGGCCAAGTCATCCGCGTGCCCGTCGCCCATGGCGAGGGCAACTACGCGGCCGACGAGGAGACGTTGAAGCGGCTCAATGGCGACGGGCGCGTGCTCTATCGCTACTGCTCGGCCGAGGGCGAGGTCGGCGACCTCAGCAACATCAATGGCGCGGCGCATTCGATCGCCGGGATCGTCAACGAGAACGGGAATGTGCTCGGCATGATGCCGCATCCCGAGAATCACGTCGAGGACATCATGGGCTGCACCGACGGCCGCGGCCTGTTCGCCGGCCTCGTCGCCCATCTCGACCGCGCGGCCTGATCGGCTCGCCGTGCTTCGTCACGTGTCATTCGGCCGCTCATAGGCCGGGCCTATCAAAGGGCGATTGGTGATCGAGGTTGCGGGACGTTCCTCCATCTCCTGGATCGTCCCTGACGTCCGCTCTTGCCTCGATCCCTGCCTCGATCCCGACGGTGCCTTGATGTCGATGATGCCTTTCACTCGGCGCGCCCCGCGCTGGCTGCTGTTGTCCGCGTTGCTTTCGGTCGTCGCCGGCGTCGGTGCGGCGCGGGCCGAGACGCCAGCGGTAGCGCCCTCGGCCGCCGCTGCACCGTTCGCGGTGAGCGGTTGGAAGCCGCAGCGGCCGAACGGCACCGACGTGACCTTCTTCCTGTGCGAGGACGCCAAATGCGGCCCTGGCGCGAAAGTCAGCTATCGGCTCTATCCGCCGAACACGACCATGACGATCGAGCAATTCCGCGCCTCGCAGGAGCAGACCATCAAGCTGCTGGATCAGCGCGTGCCCGGCCAGACCACCACGATTCTCGGCGTCGATGGCGACAAGGGCACCGGCGTGCCGCGCGTGTTTCGCGTGCGGCGCCTGAAGGTGGCACCTGATGGGACCAAGGAGTATCAGGTCAGCGGCGTGCTGTTCGGGGTGAAGGGCAGTGCAAGCCTCATCAGCTCGGCGGACAGCGAAAAGGGCAGCACCAGCAACTTCGCTCAATTCGCGGCTCCCGTCATGATCCTGCTTGGCTCGCCGCTGCGTCGATGATCTAAGCCGCGCCCCTTCCCGGACGACGCTGCCCGCTTCGACGCGTCCGGCGGCGGTGAAGAGGTCGTTCATCGAATTCGTTCCGCAGTTTTTTCTCGCGCCGTCCGGCAACGCCGGGCGGTTGTTTGCGTTGTCCGCCCGCGAATGGGGCAGGGAACCAAGGAGGTTCTCATATGACAACGAAACATTGGCTGGGAACGGCCGCGATCATCCTGGCGATCGGCACGGCATCAGGTGCTGCATCGGCGCAAGGCGACATGAAGCGTGAAGGCGGGGCGGCTGCCCCGACCGCCCGTGAGGCGACCAAGCCCGCGGGCGAGGCCAAGAGCGAGGTGAAGGGCGGCGCGGCGGCCGCAGAGCGCGGCGCGTCCGAGACGCGACAGAGCGCGCAGGAGCGCCGCAGCGAACCGGCAGCAAGTGGGCGCGAGCAGGCACAGGAACGCTCCTCTGAGCGGCCGGCGCATGACGCCAAGCAGAGCGCCGAAAGCAAGGGCGGTGCTGCCGCCGAGCGCGGCCGTGATGCCAAGGAAAGCGCAAAGGAGAGCGCTGAGACGAAGTCGGTCACCGACGGTAAGCAGTCGGACAGCAAGTCCAAGGCGGAGTCGACTAAGGCCGAGTCCAAGCAGGAGCAGGACCGCGCCGCCGAGTCCAAGTCTGGCGCGACGGACCGGAAGTCCGACCGCGAGGCCGATCGCAACACCCCAGACAAGGACAAGACCCGGCAGAGCCAGGACGAGCGCAAGACTGGCACGTCCGACAAGGCCGCGGACAAGGCTGGCGACAAGCAGGACAACGACCGCAACAAGCAGGCCAATCAGCCGGGTGGCACCGAGACCAAGAGCTCGACCGCGCAGCAGAACCCGCAGACCGGTCCGGCTGGCGCTGGTCCGCAGACGGGACAGGCCAACAACCAGACTCAGCCGAACGGCAACCGCACCAACGCCCAGGTCCAGGTCAACGAGCAGCAGAAGACCCGCGTGGTCGATCAGCTCCGCCGCGATCACGACTTCGACCGCGCGCGCACCGATATCAACATCAACGTCAATATCGGCGAGCGCCTGCCGGAGCGCGTGCGGCCGCGTCCGCTGCCGTCGGATATCGTCACCATCGTGCCGGAATATCGCGGCTACGAGTACACCGTCGTGCATGACGAAATCGCGATCGTCGATCCGCGCAGCCGCGAGATCATCGACGTCATCTCGCCAGACGGCCGGCGTGCCGATCGTGGCTATGACCGCGGCGGCTATGGCGTGAACTCGACGCGGATCGTGCTGTCTGACGATCAGCGCCAGATCCTCCGCCGCGCTGTGACCGACACGGGCACGGTCGGTTCGACGACGTCTTCGTCCTCGACCTCGTCAGGCTCGAGCTGCCTGAGTCTGCGCCGCGTGCCCGATGAGCTCGCTCGCGCCAATCCGGAGCTCGCCAACTACCAGTATCTGGCGATCGGCGAGCAGGTGATCCTGGTCGATCCGCGCGACCAGAAGGTGGTGCAGGTCATCGACCAGCAGCAGTAGTAAAGCCGCAGCCATATACGTGGCGAACGGGGAGCGGAAGCGCAACGCGCTTCCGCTCTTTGTCTTGTCCCGCCTCGATGAAGGGCAATCGCCGTACGCCCAGCGGACGTGATCTCAAGACGGCTTGAACCCGCCGTTGCAGTGATGCGTCAAACCGGCAGGACCTGATGAGCCAGCGCTGGCTACAGGATTGTCCATCGCACATCGCCACGCTATCAACGTCGGCGTGTAGCGTTGTTGGTTGTGGGGTGGGGGTCTGCCGTGCCGATTGCACTTGTCGTTCTGTTGCTCGACATCTCGCTGATCTATCATGCCTCCCGCACCGGCCGCCTGCAGCCCTGGGCCTTCATCATCCTGATGGTCCCGATGATCGGCGCTCTGGCCTACATCGTGGTCGAGCTGGTGCCGGAATGGCTCGGCAGCCACGACGTCCAGAAGGCGCGCAAGCGCGTCGCCAACAAGCTCGATCCCGAGAAGTACTACCGCGAGTTGTCCGATCGTGTCGCCATCACGGATACGATCGCCAACCGGGCCGCGCTCGCGGAGGAATGCGTCGCGATTGGCCGCTATGACGAGGCTGAGCGGCATTACGACCACATCCTGAGTCTGCCGATGGGGCATGAGGCGATCTTCGCCCTTGGCAAGGCCAAGGCGCAATTCGCACGCCGCCGTCCGGCGGGGGCGCTGGCAACGCTGGACGACCTGCAGAAGACCTGGCCCGATTACAATTCGGCCGAGGCGCATCTGTTGTATGCGCGGTCCTTGCAGGACGCCGGTCGTACCGACGAGGCGCTGGAGGAGTATCAGGCGCTTCTGGACTACGCACCCAGCAGCGAGGCAAAGGCGCGCTATGGCACGCTCCTCAAGCTGGTTGGGCGCGTCGACGAGGCCAAGGTGGTCTTCACCGAGCTCTTGATCCAGATGAAGCGCTCACCCCGCCACGTCCGCAAGGCCCAGGCCGAGTGGATCGCGCTCGCCGAGAAGCAGATCGCGGGGTAGGGCCGTAGCCCGGATGAGCGCAGCGACATCCGGGTTCACATGAGCTGTGTGCGAGAACCCGGGTATTGCTGCGCTCACCCGGGCTACGATTTTCGCCCTACGGCGAACTCGCCGTCTCCGGCGTCCGCCGCTTCACCCGCTTGATCGTCCCGGAAAACGAGAACAGCGGCTTGGTCCCGGAATGCAGCATGCCGCGCAGGAAGATCAGCGAGGCGCCGGCGCGGGTGACCTCGCCGGTGGCCTCGATCAGCTCGCCCTCGCGCGCGGCATCGAGGAACTCGGACGAGAACGATACCGTCACGCCCGGGCCTTGCAGAATCGGGGCGGCGAAGGCGAACAGGCAGTAGTCCGCGAAGGTCATCAGGCAGCCGCCATGGACGTTGCCGGCGCCGTTGAGGTGCTTCTTCTCGACCCGGAAAGCGCAGCGGATCGCGCCGTCCTCCTCCATCCGGTGCCAGAACGGGCCGGTGTGGGATTCGTAGCTGTCGCGCATCCAGGTGCGCCAGCCGGCGAACTCGCCGTCGGTCGCGATGTGGATGCCAGGGCGGTTCTCGAAGGCGGACCGGGACAGATCGTGCACGTGAAGGAGCCTTTAACTGTTGATTGACCGTCTTAAATCCGATCAACCGATAATCTGCAAATATCCCGCCAGACGGTCCGGACCAAAGCTCTGGACAGGGCGGATGAGGGCCGTAAAAGGCCTTTTCGCATCAGGCCCGGCTTTCTATGAAGCAGGGTTTAAGGGACCAGCGGCCCTCGGGGCAAAGGCATTTCTCCATGCGCAATGAACCGCAGATCACCCCCGAGCTCGTCGCCGCCCACGGCCTGAAGCCCGACGAATATGAGCGCATCCTGAAGCTGATCGGGCGGG
Source organism: Bradyrhizobium sp. ORS 278 (assembly GCF_000026145.1). Taxonomy (NCBI): domain Bacteria; kingdom Pseudomonadati; phylum Pseudomonadota; class Alphaproteobacteria; order Hyphomicrobiales; family Nitrobacteraceae; genus Bradyrhizobium; species Bradyrhizobium sp. ORS 278. Next base: position 2,992,086 of record NC_009445.1, read on the forward strand.
AGCCGACTTTCACCGAGCTCGGCATCTTCTCGGCGATGTGGAACGAGCATTGCTCGTACAAGTCGTCGCGCATCCATCTCAAGGGCCTGCCGACCAAGGCGCCCTGGGTGATCCAGGGGCCGGGCGAGAATGCCGGCGTGATCGATATCGGCGACGGCCAGGCCGTCGTGTTCAAGATGGAGAGCCATAACCATCCGAGCTACATCGAGCCTTACCAGGGTGCCACTACGGGCGTCGGTGGCATCCTGCGCGACGTCTTCACGATGGGCGCGCGCCCGATCGCCTGCCTGAACGCGCTGTCGTTCGGCGCCCCGGAGCACCCCAAGACCAGGCACCTCGTATCCGGCGTCGTCGCCGGCATCGGCGGCTATGGCAACTCCTTCGGCGTGCCCACCGTGGGCGGCCAGACCCGCTTCCACACCCGCTATGACGGCAACATCCTGGTCAACGCCATGGCCGTCGGCCTTGCCGACGCCGACAAGATTTTCTATGCGGCCGCTTCCGGCGTGAACATGCCGATCGTCTATCTCGGCTCCAAGACCGGCCGCGACGGCATCCACGGCGCCTCGATGGCCTCGGCCGAGTTCGACGATTCCTCCGAGGAGAAGCGCCCGACGGTGCAGGTTGGCGACCCCTTCGCCGAGAAGCTGTTGCTCGAGGCGTGCCTGGAGATCATGGCCGCCGATTGCGTGATCGCGATCCAGGACATGGGCGCGGCCGGCCTGACCTGCTCGGCGGTCGAGATGGGCGCCAAGGGTGACCTCGGCGTCGACCTCGATCTGGACTCCGTGCCGACCCGCGAGACCGGCATGAGCGCCTATGAGATGATGCTCTCCGAGAGCCAGGAACGCATGCTCATGGTGCTGAAGCCGGAGAAGGAGAAGGAGGCCGAAGCGATCTTCCGCAAATGGGGGCTCGATTTCGCCGTGGTCGGCTACACCACGCCGAGCAAGCGCTTCGTCGTGAAGCATGGCGGTGACGTCATGGCCGACCTGCCGATCAAGGAGCTCGGCGACGAGGCGCCGCTCTACGATCGTCCGCATGTGGCGTCGCCCGCGCTGCCGGTGATCCATGCCCGCGAGGTCAAGGCGCCGATGGCCATCATCCCGGCGCTGGAGAAGCTGATCGCGACGCCGGACCTGTGCTCCAAGCGCTGGATCTGGGAGCAGTACGACCACGTCATTCTCGGCAACACCGTACAGCGCCCCGGCGGCGATGCCGCGGTCGTGCGCGTGCAGGATGGCCCGAAGGGGCTGGCGCTCACCGTCGATGTCACGCCGCGCTATTGCGAAGCCGACCCGTTCGAGGGCGGCAAGCAGGCGGTGGCGGAAGCCTGGCGCAACATCACCGCGGTCGGCGGCCGGCCGCTCGCCATCACCGACAATCTCAATTTCGGCAATCCGGAGCGGCCCGAGATCATGGGCCAGTTCGTCGGCTGCCTGAAGGGCATCTCGGAGGCCTGCCGGGCGCTCGACTTCCCGGTCGTGTCCGGCAACGTCTCGCTCTACAACGAGACCAATGGGCGGGCGATCCTGCCGACGCCCTCGATCGGCGGCGTCGGCTTGCTTGACGACTTTACCAAGTCCGCCAGCATCGCCTTCAAGACTGAGGGCGAGGCGATCCTGCTGATCGGCGAGACCCACGGCTGGCTCGGCCAGTCGGTCTATCTGCGCGACGTCTGCGGCCGCGAGGAGGGGGCTCCGCCGCCGGTCGATCTCGCCGCCGAGAAGCGCATCGGCGATGTCGTCCGCGGCATGATCCACGCGGGAACGGCGACTGCCGCGCATGATCTATCCGATGGCGGCCTGCTGGTCGCGCTCGCCGAGATGGCCATGGCTTCCGGCATCGGCGCGCGCCTCTTGGCCGCGCCTGCCTCGATCGTTCCGCATGCCTATTGGTTCGGCGAGGACCAGGCGCGCTATCTGGTGACGGTGCCGGAGACCGAGGCGGGCCGCGTCCTCGCCAAGATGCGCGGCGCCAACGTGCCGTGCACGCGCATCGGCACCACGGGCGGCACGGCCCTGGCGATCGCTGGCGAGGCCTCGGTCGAGGTCGCGACGCTCAGGACCCGGTTCGAGAGCTGGTTGCCGGGATACATGGGCGGCGCCGCCGCTTAAACCTCCACTGTCGTCCCGGACAAGCCACGACGGCGCACCGCGCCGACGTGGCGCCGGGGACCCATACACCGCAGCCGCTAGTCTATGGTCGCGCACGCTGGTCGCCGACCCGCACCACAACAAGGTGCTGTGGGTATGGGTCCCTGCGTTCGCCTGCGTTCGCAGGGGCGACGGCGTTTGTGGTGGGCGCAGTCGCCGTTCCACGTGCGTCATTGCGAGCGAAGCGAAGCAATCCAGGGGTCCAGCGGGACTCCTGGATTGCTTCCGCGGAGCTTCGGGCTATGGCGGACGAGGCGTCGCTTCGCTCCTCGCAATCGCGATAGAGAGGCCTACAGCACGTTCTTCGACCCCGGAATCTGCCGCAGCACCCAGGTCGCGCCCCAGCTCAAGAGCACGCTGCCGATGAAGGCGATCGTCGCCTTCGCGATCGCCGGCAGGTTGAGGTCGAACAGCCAGTACTGGATCCATAGCACGATCGGATAGTGCACGAGGAACATGCCGTAGGCGTCGGCCTGCATGCGATCGAGCACGGAGAACTCCGAGCGACGATGATTGAGGAAGTAGGACAGGATCGCGAACATCATCGCCGCGCTGAAGATGACGAAGAAGAAGCCGTAGGCTCCCTCGTACCAATGCGGCAGCACCGGCGGATTGCCGAGCACTTCGCGCTTGATCGTGATCAGCACCCAGAGCAGCGCGTAGGGCACCAGTGTCACGACGATCCAGGCGCCGAGACCGCGTTGCGACATCTGTCCTTCGGAGGCCAGCAGGCCGCGCTCGAAATTGGCTGAGCCGATGCCGGCGCCGGCGTAGAAATAGGCGGCGTAGAGCAGCACGCGGCTGGCCTGCACCGAGAAAGGTCCGGCCTCGAACCAGAAAGTCGGCCCGAAATACAGCCGCGACGGAATGTAGAGCAGGCCCGTGATCAGGAGGAACACGAGAAAGAAATCGCGTGGCTGCGCGAAGCCGCGCAGCGACAGCCGGTTGATCGGCTCGAGCAGGCGCGGCGAGACCCGGTAGAGCAGGGCGGCCGACGTGTCGAAGGCGAGCAGCACCCAGATGAACCAGACAGGGCCGCTCGGCCACGGACCAACCGTCACAGTCTTCCACCAGAAGGCGGAGAAGCTGGTGTCAGGGTTGGCGCGCAGCTCGATCGCATAATAAGCGAGCGGAATCAGCGTCAGCGCGGCGATCACGAACGGCAGGCCGAGCCGCAGCAGCCGGTCCCGCAGAAATTGCAGTGTCGTCTTGTGGGCAAGGCCCGACCACACGAACAGGCCCGACAAGAAGAAGAACATGGCCATGAAGAAGCTGTCGGTGGCCAGCACGATGCCGTCGAAGCCGAGGAAGGAGGTCGAGTCGGTGTGCCCGAAGTAAGTGTAGGGGATCACCGCGTGATGCAGCAGCACCACCAGCGTGAGGAAGGTGCGCGCATGGTCGAGTGCAGCATTGCGCGCCCGCGCCTTTGGCCGGACCTGCATCTCGACCTTGGCGGCCGCCGCCGATTGCGTAACCGATATGACCATGTGCCCCCCGAGAGCCGCGCCGCTGTTGCCGTGCCCGTGCCGCCGCCGTGAGGTCGGGCCCCGCGACGCGGGCATGCAAACCTCGATCCAGGACTGCGCGAGCTGAAATGAATGAGCTCGTATGACCTGGCGGCGTCCGCCTTCGCAACAGATCCGCGAGTGACGTCGTCCAAGTATCAGATTTTCTGTTCGCTGGTGCAAACCAGCAAGCGCAGCGGCCCACAAGACGGTTTCGCACACACTCGCGGAAATTCAGCACTCACGATCGTTACGTCTCACCGGCCGCTGACGTTACGGGCCATGAGGCCCGGAGTTGCGCAATCCCGGGCAGAACGCGTAACGGCCGCAGGAACCGGTTCCCGACGCCGCCGTTAGTGAGGCGACGCGCCGACGCGGCGCGAACCGGAGGACCATACCGTGACTCTTCTCAAATGGGCGCTGCTGTTTTTCGTGATCTCCGTCGTTGCCGGCATTCTCGGCTTCACCGGGGTCTCGGCAGCCTCCGCCGACATTGCGCGGATCCTGTTCTACATCTTCCTGGTGATCTTCCTCGTGCTCCTGATCCTCGGGCTGACGATCTTCAGGGTATAGCGGGTGAGCCGCTAAACGATCGCGGCGATCGCCACGCCCAGGTTCGGCCCCGAGCCGACCTGGTGGCCGGGGATCAGCCCGCGATCAATCCGCCACTTCTTCGATCCGAACCTTGTCCGGATAAAACGCCAGATGGCCCGTAATCTCGGTCATCGCGGGGAAAGGCGTCTCGTAGCTCCAGATGGCATTGTCCAACGTCTTGCCGGGCGTCACGACGCTGAAATAGCTGGCGTCGCCCTTGTAGGGGCAATGCGTGACCCGATCCGTCTTCTTTAGCGCGGCCATGTTGGCATCGGCTCGCGGCACATACTGAACGGCCGGATAGCTCGCTTCCTTCAGCGTCAGCGCGCGGGTGGTTTCGGCGATGACGACGCCATCAGCCACGACGCGCACACGTTTCGGATTGGGTGTGATGGTGATCGGGTGATCCGGCCCTGGAAGCTTCATGTCCTCTCCCTCATCCCTCACGAGCGCCCGGGTGCGTCACCCGGTCATGCATCTTGTGTCTCTGCGCACTATATAGTGGTTCCGGGCGTGACCTCGAAACCGGTCCGCGCTAAATTCCGCCATCACGGTCGCGCGAGAACGCCTTGATTCGTGCTGTTCAGCGGGCCAAACAGGCGGCTGAAAGCCGCGGCGCTGTCGACCTTCGCCGCTGAAAAGGAGATGTACCGGGATGCCCATGGATGCCCACGTGATCGAGGAGATGATCAAGGCCGCCATTCCCGACGCCCAGGTGACCATTCGTGATCTCGCCGGGGACGGCGATCATTACGCTGCCACCGTGATCTCCGAAGCGTTCCGCGGCAAATCCCGCGTACAGCAGCATCAGCTTGTCTATCAATCGCTGCGCGGCCAGATGGGAGACGTCCTGCACGCGCTGGCGCTTCAGACCGGGGTGCCGGACCAACGCTGACAGGGGCTGCCACGCGGCAGCACGCATCGGGGGAAGATGGCGGTGAACAATCCGCGCGGCGCGCTGTTCCGCGTCATCGAGCCGAATCAGCACGGCCGGGTCACCTTCGTCGAATTGTTCTTCGATCTCGTCTTCGTCTACGCGGTGACGCAGATCTCGCATTACCTCCTCGGCCATTTCACGCTCCTCGGTGCCTTCCAGACGGGGATGCTGTTCCTCGCGGTCTGGTGGGTGTGGGTCTACACCGCCTGGGTCACCAACTGGCTCGATCCCGAGAAGGCGCTCGTCCGCGCCCTCTTGTTTGCCCTGATGCTCGCAGGGCTCATGCTGTCGATGTCTATCCCGAGGGCGTTCGAAGACCGGGGGCTGTGGTTCGCGCTGGCCTATGCGGTCATGCAGGTCGGGCGCACGGCGTTCTGGTGGACGGCGACGCCGCCGCAGCGGGCGGCCGTCCGCCGCAACGCGGCCCGCATCCTGTCCTGGCTGAGTACGTCCGCCATGCTCTGGCTGCTCGGCGGCTTCGCCGATGGCTCGACGCGCATGGCGCTATGGAGCGCGGCGCTGGCGCTCGAATACGTCTCCCCGGCGGTTCGTTTCTGGGTCCCGCGGCTCGGCGCCTCGACGGTGGAAGACTGGATGGTCGAGGGCGGCCACATGGCGGAGCGCTGCGCCGGCTTCATCATCATTGCGCTCGGCGAGTCGATCGTCGTGACCGGCGCAACCTTTGCCGATCTCGAATGGACGGGTGCCAACGCGGCGGCTTTTGCTTGCGCTTTCGTCGGCACCGTCGCGATGTGGGCGGTGTATTTCAACCGTGGCGCCGAGGCCGGCGCGGAGATGATCTCGCAGTCGCGCCAATCCGGGCTCGTCGCGCGCTCCGCCTATACGTACCTGCACATGCCGATCGTGGCCGGCATCATCGTTTCGGCGGTCGGGGACGAGATCGTCCTCAAACACCCGCTCGGCCACACGGACTTCACCGCCGCGGCGGTGCTGATCGGAGGACCCTTCGTCTTTCTGGCCGGAACCATCCTCTTCAAGCGCGAGGTCCGCGGATTTCTCCAACTCTCGCACGGCGCCGGTCTGCTTGGTCTGATCGGCCTTGTCTGGTTCGCGACCGCACTGTCGCCGCTGGTTCTTTCAGCGCTGACGAGCGCGCTCTTGGCGATTGTGGCGCTGTGGGAGGTGCTGTCGCTGCGGTCGAAACCGGAGCCTCATGCCTCCTCGGCGACGAGCGCCTGAACCGAGAACATTCTGTCCGCATCGGTCCAGACCGTCCGGACCTTCCAGCCGGAGCCGCGGGCCAGCGCGCCAAAGCGCTCGATGCTGTATTTGTAGCTGTTTTCGGTGTGGATGCTCTCGCCGGCCCGGAACGACACGGTGGTGCCGAGCAGCCGGGCCGTCTGCGGCTTGCGGGCAACCAGATGCATCTCGATACGGTGCTGCTCGCGGTTGTAAATCGCCCGGTGCACAAAGGCGGACAGGTCGAAATTGCCGCCGAGCTCGCGGTTGATGCGCAGCAGCAGGTTGAGGTTGAAGCGTGCGGTCACACCGGCCGCATCGTTGTAGGCCGCATGCAGGACGCGCTCGTCCTTCTCGAGATCGACGCCGACGATCATCAATGCGCCGGTGCCGAGGATCTCCCGCGCCGACCGCAGGAAACGGCAGGCTTCATGCGGCTCGAAATTGCCGATCGTCGAGCCCGGGAAGAAGCCCACTTTCGGCTTGCCGGCAGTGGCTTCGGGCAACTTGAACGCGGTGGTGAAATCGGCAATCACCGGATGCACGGCGAGATTGGGGAAGTCCCGGCGCAGGTCGTCGGATTGAGCCGTCAAAAAATCACCGGAAATATCGACCGGCACGTAGGCCGCAAAGCGGCAGCTCTTCAACAGCAGCCGCACCTTCGTGGTCGCGCCCGCGCCGAACTCGATCAGCGCCGCATCTGAAGGAATGATTGCCGCGATCTCGGCGCCGCGATCCCGGAGAATGCCAAGCTCGGTTCGTGTCGGATAGTACTCCGGCAGCCGCGTGATCTGCTCGAAAAGGTCGGATCCGGCCGCATCGTAGAAGTATTTCGGCGAGAGTTGCTTCGGCTGACGGGTCAGGCCCGCGACCGCGTCCTGCGCGAAGGCCGAGGTCTTATCGTCGGGAAGATGGGCATCGACCAGAGCGTTGACGTGCACGTTCATGATACTCTCCTGGACGCGCACAAGCGCGACGATCGGCAACAAATATTCGAGGCTTTGTCAGCTGTAATCAGCAAGCCGAAGCCCCGTGAACTGCCAGCGGTGATGAGGATAGAAGAAGTTGCGGTAGGTGACGCGGCTGTGGTCCTCCGGCGTCGCCAGCGACGAGCCGCGCAGCACGAGCTGATTGACCATGAACTTGCCATTGTACTCGCCGAGCGCGCCCTCGATCGGACGGTATCCGGGATAGGGGCTGTAGGCGCTGCGCGTCCACTGCCAGACGATGCCGAAGGCGTCGTTGAGCTGGTTGCCGCGCGCGGCGACCTCCCACTCCATCTCGGTCGGCAGATGCTTGCCCGACCAGCGCGCGAAGGCATCGGCCTCGTAGTAGCTGACGTGGCAGACGGGTGCGTTGGGGTCGACGGACTTCAATCCGCCGAGTGTCATGATCTTCCATTCGTCTTCGACCATGTACCAGTGCCCGGGCGCCTGCCAGCCTTCGCGGCTCGCGGCGGCAAAACCGTCCATCAGCCAGAGGGTGGCGGTGGCATAACCGCCGTCCGCCATGAAAGCGAGCCATTCGGCATTGGTGACGAGGTTGCGAGCGATCTTGACCGGACCGACGAGGGCACGGTGGGCGGGTCCCTCATTGTCGAAATGATAGCCGTCACCGGCATGCCCGACGGTGTGGATGCCTTCGGCGAGGCTGATGCAGTCCTGACCGCTGCCCGCAGGTGCAGGAAAGCTCCAGGAGGGATCGTAGGCCGGGGCGGTCGGATTCTGCGCGAAGGCATGAAGGATGTCGGTCAGCATCAGCTCCTGATGCTGCTGCTCATGGTTGAGGCCGACCTCGATCAAGGATTCGACTGCCGCCAAGGTCGCAGGGTCGGCTTGGCCGAGGAATTCGACCACCGCGGCATCGACGTGCCGCCGATAGGCCGTCACGTCGGCGACCCCCGGCCTGGTGATCAGGCCACGCTCGCCGCGCGTGTGGCGGGGGCCCGCACTGACGTAATAGGAATTGAACAGAAAAGCGTAATCCGGATGATAAGGGGCGTAGCCTGGGCAGTGTGCGCCGAGCACGAACTGTTCGAAGAACCACGTTGTGTGGGCGCGGTGCCATTTGATCGGGCTGGCATCCGGCATGGACTGGATGACCTGGTCCTCGGGGCTGAGCGGCGCCGCGCGGCGCTCCGTTTCGCCTCGGACCGCGAGAAACGCATCGATCAGCCTGCCGGCCAAGGAGCCTGGGCCGGGGGTCTGTGGCGCATCTGTGATGGGGAGCGGGGCCGCGGCGGAGGCTGAACTGGTCACGAGGGTCTCCGTGTGAATGGAGAGAACGATGTTCGACGGAACATGTTCCTTTGGGCAGTTCGTCCTAGATAGGGGCTTGGTTACGGGATGAAACCCTCGCTCCGGCTATAATATTGCTGTCATCAGGCTATGGCGGCGGCTCCGCCGGGCCGGGAGGCCGATCCTCGGCATTTTACTTTGGCTGACCAACGGTTTGCGCTACATATAGGGGGAGTGATGGTCGGCTGGGGACGGGCTCCGTCCCGGCGCGGCCAGCGCGCACCGAGCCCCAGGCGTTCCTTGAGGCGCCCTAGAGGAAGCGAAGATGAGCATCGAGCAATTCATTGACAACGAAGTGAAGTCCAACGACGTCGTGCTGTTCATGAAGGGGACGCCGCAGTTTCCGCAGTGCGGATTTTCCGGCCAGGTCGTGCAGATCCTCGACCATGTCGGCGTCGGCTATAAAGGCCTGAACGTGCTGGAATCGGCCGAGCTCCGCAACGGCATCAAGACGTTCTCCAACTGGCCGACGATCCCGCAGCTATATGTGAAGGGCGAGTTCATCGGCGGCTGCGACATCGTCCGCGAAATGTTCCAGAGCGGCGAACTGCAGCAGCTGTTCACCGACAAGGGCATTCCGGTCGGCACGGCGGCCTCAGCCTGAGCTATCGCGTCCGCACCATCGGCGCGACCCGCTTCGAGGTCGTCACCGCCGACATCACCAAGCTCGGCGTTGACGCGATCGTCAACGCCGCGAACTCGTCTCTGCTCGGCGGTGGCGGCGTCGACGGCGCGATCCATCGCGCGGCTGGGCCGGATCTCGCCATGGAGTGCCGCATGCTCCATGGCTGCAAGACCGGCGAGGCCAAGATCACCAAGGGCTACCGGCTGCCGGCGCGCCATGTGATCCACACCGTCGGCCCGGTCTGGCAGGGCGGCGATCGCGGCGAGCCGGAGCTGCTCGCCTCGTGCTATCGTCGCTCGATCGAGCTGTGCCACAAGCATCTTCTGGACTCGGTTGCGTTCCCCGCGATCTCGACCGGGATCTTCCGCTTTCCCGCCGATCGTGCGGCCGCGATCGCGGTCGCCACTTCGATCGAGGCCATCAGCGAGGAGACCTCGCTCTCTCAGATCGTGTTCTGCTGCTTCTCCGAGCAGAGCGCCGAGCTGCACGACGCGGCGCTGAGCGAGGCGATCGCCAGCCGCTTCCGTGCCGGTCCGCCGCGGTGATCGCGATCTCTCGGCATCGGAGCAGCTAGCATGGATCGGCTGATCTCGCGGCGGACGCTGCTCAGCGCGTTGCTCGCGGCGCCGGTTCTGCCCGTTCTGGCTGGCGCAGACGCAGCATCGCATCGCGCTCTCGATCGGCAAAGTCTCCGCGAGGTCTCCGCCTATTTCGAGAACGAGATCGCGGCCGGCAACATTCCCGGCGCTGTCGTCCTGGTCCAGCAGCATGGCAGTCCGGTGCTGCTGCAGAGCTTCGGCTGTCGCGATCCCGCGAGCCGCGCTGTGATGACCGAGGATTCGATCTTTCGCATCTACTCGATGTCGAAGCCGATCACGTCGGTCGCGGCGATGATGCTGGTCGATGAGGGCAGGCTGAGGACCGACGATCCGCTGTCGGCCTATATCCCGGCTTTTGCGGATGTCACGGTCGACGGTGCGCCGCTGGCACGTCCGATCACCATCCTGGATCTGCTGCGCCACACCTCTGGCCTCACCTACGGCTTCTACGGCGAGACGGCGGTCCGTCGGCTCTATGCGGCCGCACCGCTGTTCGACGGCGACATCGACAACGCCACCTTCGTCGATCGGCTCGCCCGGCTGCCGCTGGCCGAGCAGCCCGGCATGCTGTGGGACTACGGCCATTCGACTGACGTGCTTGGACGGGTGATCGAGGTCGCGTCCGGCCGATCGCTCTTTCAGTTCGAGCGCGAGCGGTTGCTCGGTCCGCTCGGGATGCGCGAGACGGCGTTCTTCCTCGCCGACCAGAGCCAGCGCGGCCGTGTCGCGGAGCCGTCGCCGCGCGACTGGTTCGATCGTCCGATCGCCGGGCTCGACGATCCCATCCGTCCGCGGCGCTGGGAGTCCGGCGGCGCGGGGATGATCAGCACCATCTCTGACTACGCGCGGTTCGCGCAGATGCTGCTGAATGGCGGCGCGCTGGACGGCCGCCGTTATCTCAACGCCGAGACCGTGGCGCTGATGACGCGGGATCATGTCGTGGAAGCGGGGATTGCGCGTGATGACCTCTATTTTCCGGGCGCCGAGCACGGCTTCGGCCTGGGTTTCTCCGTGCGCCTCGTCGACAAGCCGCCGCTGCCGCGAGGCGAATATGGCTGGGACGGCGTCGGCGGGACGTTCTTCTTCATCGACCCCGCCGACGATCTGTTCGTCATCGTCATGATGCAGGCGCCCTCGCAGCGCGGGCGCATCGCGAGCGACGTGCGGCGGCTGGTGTATGAGGCGCTTGCGTAGCCCGGATGAGCGAAAGCGACATCCGGGGTTTCACGAGCCTTATCGGTGAAGCCGCATGTCGTTGCGCTCATGCGGGCTAAGAGTTCATGCTCCCCGCACGATCTCCCTCACATGGCCGACCATCTCCTCGATCATCGCTGCGGTTACATCGAGATGGGTGCAGGCGCGGATGCGGCCGTCCATCATCGCGAGCAGCACGCCGCGCTTGCGGAGTTCGCTCACCATCCTGTCGCCGGGCACGCCGGCGCCGTCGGGCTTGAAGAACACGAGATTGGTCTCCGGCTCCTGCACCTCGATGCCGTGAATCTGCGACAGCCCGCGCGCCAGCGCCCGCGCATTGGCGTGATCCTCGGCGAGCCGGTCGACGTGGTGATCGAGCGCGTAGATGCAGGCCGCCGCGACCACGCCGGCCTGGCGCATGGCGCCGCCGAGCCGCTGCTTCCAGCGCCACACTTCATCAATGAATGCCGCGCTGCCGGCGAGCACGCCGCCGATCGGCGCGCCCAGCCCCTTGGAGAAATCGATCCAGGCGGAATCCCAGCCAGCGGTCATCTCGGCGGCGGGGATGCCGGTTGCCACGGTCGCATTCAGCAGCCGCGCGCCGTCCATGTGCGTCGCCATGCCGCTCGCCTTGGCGATCTCCACGATCTCGTCGAGGGCGGCCTTCTTCCAGATCGTGCCGCCGCCGATATTGGCGGTCTGCTCGACGCTGACGACGGTCTGCGGCGGCTGGTAGCGCGAGCGCGGATGCAGCGCAGCCCGGAACGTCTCCGACGTGAACTGGCCGTCGGGCCCCTTCAGTTGCGTCACCTGGAAACCGCCGAGCGCGGCATGCGCGCCGCCCTCGCGCGAGATGATGTGCGCGGTCTCGTGCGCCAGGATCTCGTCACCGGGACGGCAATGCACCAGGGTCGCGGCGACGTTGCACATCGTGCCCGAGGGCATCAGCACCGCGGCTTCCTTGCCGAGCAGGGCGGCGACGCGGGCGGTGAGCTCGTGCACGGTCGGATCGTCGCCGATCTGCTCGTCGCCGACCTCGGCCCGCGCCATCGCCTCGCGCATCGCGGCGGTCGGGCGCGTCTGCGTATCCGAGAGCAGGTTGACGCGCACGGGCGGCGCCTTGGGATCGCGTTGCGGCGGGGTGTAATACATCGGCAGTCCTCGTTGGCTTTCACGCCAGGACCTTACCCAACTCGCGACCCTCCCGCAAAACGCGCCTCCCTGCGATCACGCCGCGAGCCAGATGTCCGGCCGCAGCGGCGTGGAGATGTCGATCCGCTCGGTGACCAGCAGCGGAGCTTGCGTGCAGTCGAACACCCAGGATTCCAGCGGGGTGCGCCGTGACGGCGACAGCAGCAGCGCGGCGCCCGGGCGCTGCCGCTTGACGTTCCAGCCCATGTTCACCGCGGCCCAGCCGATCAGCATGGTCTGCCAGTCGTCGGCGGGCTCGGGGGTATCGTCGAAACAATGCAGAAGCTCGAGCGCGAAGGGGTCGTGGCGAAGCTGCGCATCGGCAAAGGTGAGCCCGGTTCCGAGATGGCGGATCACATGGGCTGTCGCGTCGGACTGGACGTGCCAGCAGGAGCGCTCGAGAAGATCGAAGACCGTCGAAGGAAAGATGCCGTCGTTGAACCGGTAGCGGATCCCCGAGGGCCGCGCGCGGAGGGGTGACGCGCGCAACGGTGGCAGAGGCGGCGCGCCGACCGTCTCGGCCGGCAACGCGCCGAAGGTGATATTGCGCCTGTTGAACTCCATGGCGAACGCCCCGCACCTTTACAACTCCGGACAGTAAATCACGGGTTGGACACGCTGTCAGCCCAGGTGGGGCGAATTCGTGGCAAGTGTGGCATTCGGGAATCGGTTCGCTGCATCCGAAAACTCCAAAAAACAAAGGCCCCGGCGTATGCCAGGGCCTTCGGATTATCAGATGTGAGCGGAGCTGGGCTCCGTCAAGATCAGCGCGAGTAGAACTCGACGATCAGGTGCGGCTCCATCTGCACCGCGAACGGCACGTCCGACAGCGCCGGGATGCGGATGAACTTCGCGGTCATCTTGGAGTGATCGGCCTCGATGTAGTCGGGGACGTCACGCTCGGCCAGCTGGGTGGCCTCCAGCACCACGGCGAGCTGCTTCGAGGCTTCCTTGACCTCGATCACGTCGCCCGGCTTGACCTGGTAGCTCGCGATGTTGACCTTGCGGCCGTTCACCTTGATGTGGCCGTGGTTGATGAACTGGCGCGCGGCGAACATGGTCGAGACAAACTTGGCCCGGAACACCACAGTGTCGAGACGGCGCTCGAGAATGCCGATCAGGTTCTCGCCGGTGTCGCCCTTGAGACGGCCGGCCTCGACATAGATGCCGTGGAACTGGCGCTCGGAGATGTTGGCGTAATAGCCCTTCAGCTTCTGCTTGGCGCGGAGCTGCACGCCGAAGTCGGAGAGCTTGCCTTTGCGGCGCTGGCCGTGTTGGCCCGGGCCGTATTCGCGGCGGTTGACGGGGCTCTTCGGGCGGCCCCAGATGTTCTGGCCCATGCGGCGATCGATCTTGTACTTCGCCTCACTGCGCTTAGTCATCGCGTCCTCTTCAGTCTCTCGTTCGGGTTTGAGGAAACGCGCCCTCCTGTGTGTCCCGGGAACCGGGTCCACCGACAGGCCGATCCCCAAAGCATGAAGGGACAAGGCCACGGGTCGCGAAACGCAACGCGGGCCGAAAGCGGCCCGCGAGCAGGGCGGTTCTTAAGGGAGAAACCGCTGACTTGTCAAACCGGAATGGCTGTCTTTGCAGGTAAATCACCCGTTTGGCCCCCCGACGACGGTAATTTTCGGCCGTGACGCCTCGGATCTCCGTTCGATCTCCGCCAGCGGGCTGCCGGCCGCCGGACAGGCCCGCAGCTCGGCGGCGATCTCGCCGTTCAGCACCTGTTCGAGCCGGATGGCGGTCCGGGCGATCATGGCGCCGTCGGTTACCCGGTGATCCCAGCGGATCAGGATGGGAATCGTCTGGTCGGGCCGGACGACATCGTAATTGACGATGAACGGCCCGGGGCTCAGCGCCAGCAGCTGGCCGCCGCCGCAGGCTGCGATGCTGGTCACCGAGAAATTGCCGAACCAGTTGGCGCGCTGGCGGCCGAAGCTCAGGCCCACCCACCAGGCGAAGCGGCGCAGCGGCAGCGGCAGCCGGGTCGCCCGCATGATCTTGCGGAACATGGCGACGTCCTCGATCGGCGCCTCCTTGCCCTGGCGGATCATGGCGTCGATCTCGGCCAGGGTCATGGTCTCCGGGCCGGACACGCGCTGCGGCAGCACGCAATCCTCGCCGTTCTCGACCCGGGCGATGGTCACGGTGGCGACGCTGCGCGGCAGCTCGTAGAAGCAGGGCCACGGCCATTTGACGTAGAGCGTGCGCAGCACCGGCTCGTCGCGGGCGACCAGGGCGAAGGCCTTCACGAAGACCGCGGCGAAGCCGGGCGGCCGGGCAGAAGTGGCGCGGGCGTCCAGCAGCGGGCCGATCTGGAGCGTGCGGGACAGCGACACGAAGGGCACGTCACACGAGGCACGCATCAGATCGATGATCAGACGGCGGTGCAGCGAGATCGGCCTGGTCTTTCCGCGCATCCTTGAAACCCGTCACTCCCGCCCGTTCTGCTTGGCCTGATCCGTTGCCGGCGGCGGCTGCTGTTAACACCGCCAGCCGGGTCAGGGAAGCGCGGCTCTAGGGCGCGGGCGAGGCGAGCGGCTTGGTCTTGTCGACCACGTAGACGCCGAGCACCTTCAGCCCCTTGTCGCCATGGACCTTGGCGTCGTGGACGACCCCTGCGGGGATCTGGAACGAATCGCCGGGCTTGAGGTGCCGGTCGGGCTGGCCCTCGACGATCAGATCGGCCTCGCCTTCCAGGATGTAGGCGGTCTCCACACCCGGGTGGGTATGCCGGCCCGCGGCGCCGCCGGCCGGGACCTCCGCGATCGCCTGGACGATGGTATGGCCGTCCGGAAAATCGGTCTTGTTCAGCATCGTCCGCTTGATCGCGGGCTGCTGCGCCAGCGCCGCGCCGAGCCCGAGCACGGCCAGCGACAGGCCGAAAATCGTCTTTTTCATCATGAGCTTCTCCCCCAATCTTGGTTTTCGTTCGAAACCTGAAGTGACGGTATCAACTTGCCGAATCAGCGCTTGATCCCCTCGAAGCTTGCGGCAATGCCGCGCTGGAACAAGGACCAGTCGAAGCCGAGCGCCAGCGCCAGGTAGCCGCGCGCGATCATCGCATTGGCCTGCTCGGCGGTGCGCGCCACGCCGCCGATCGGCACGCCAGACTTGAGAATGCCGGCCTCGGCGCGGGCCATCAGCGCCTGCACCTCGGGATCGTCGATCAGCCCGCGCTTGTTGATGGAGGTCGCCAAGTCGCCGGGGCCGATCACGGCAATGTCGATGCCGGGCGTCGCCATGATCTCGTCGATGCGCTCGACCGCCTCGACATGCTCGATCGTGACCATGCAGATCATGTCGTCGTCGGCGGTCGCCATGTACTCGGCCATCGAGACGTTCCAATGGAACGGCGCGTGGAACGGGCCCCAGAGCCGGTCGCCGCGGGGCGGATAGCGCACGCTGCGCACCGCGGTCTCGGCTTCGGCGCGGCTGGAGATCATCGGGAAGTTGATGCCGAGCGCCCCCAAGTCCATCGGCGCCTTCGCCAGATGCGGCGCGTTGGCGGCGATGCGCACCAATGGCACGCAGGGCGTGCCTGATGTCGCGGTGATCATCGCATGCGCGGTTGAGAGATCGATCGGACCGTGCTCGAGGTCGACAATGATCCAGTCGAGCTGTTGCGCCATGATGCGCACCGTCTGGATGCTCGGAATGGTGGCGATGGCGCCGAAGGTCGGCCGCTTGTCGCGCCAGGCCTGTTTGAGGCGGTTGAGCGGCTTGGGCGTTGCGGACATCGGCATGTCTCCGTCAGGCGGGCACGCGGCCGCCGAAATAGGGCGTCAGCACGCGGCTGAGCTGATGCGGCTTGTTCGAGGTGAAGATCATGGTGGCACCGCCGTGATCGACGCGGCCCGACTGCGGGCCGAGCAGGTCGACGACGCGGCGCGCGATCGCGGGAGCCGGATCGATCCAGGCGACTGGCCAGGGCGCCAGCCGCTGCAGCCGGTCGAGCAGCAACGGATAATGCGTGCAGGCCAGCACCACCGCGTCAGTGCGGGCGGTGGGATCGCCGGCATCGCCGGTGAAGCAGGGCGCGATCTCCATGGCGATCGCATCGTCGCTGACGCCGGTTCCGCTGAGCGCCGCCTCGGCGAGCGAGGCCAGTTCCGGCGAGCCGACCAAGGTCACGGCGCAGCCCTGCGCGAAGTCGCGGATCAGCGCATGGGTGTATTCCCGCTGCACCGTGGCCTTTGTGCCGAGCACGGAGACGCGCTTGGTCCTGGATTGCGCGCAGGCCGGCTTGATCGCCGGCACAGTGCCGACGAACGGCGTCGCATAGGCGGCGCGCAGCGGCGCCAGCGTCTGCACCGAGGCGGTGTTGCAGGCGATCACGATCAGGTCAGGCCGGTGGGCTGAGATCAGCTCGCCCATCAGCGGCACCACGCGCGCAACCAGCGCCGGCTCGCTGTGGTGGCCGTAGGGAAAGAACGCGTCGTCGGCCACATAGACGTAGTGTGCATCGGGCCGCGCGCGCACCACCTCGCGCAACACGCTGAGGCCGCCGAGGCCGGAGTCGAACACAAGAATCGTCGGGCGGTGGGTCACGGCGCGAGTGTACCGGATGGTGGCGCTGGGTTCAGGGGGTTTTTCCGCGGCATTTGCCGGGAGCAGGGCGTCCCGATGTGTTCCAATGGTGGTCGCGAAGGTTCAAACATGCATCGGTGAGCCCCCGATGCGACCAAACCTTCAGTGTCATCCCGGCGCACCCGGGATCCATAACCACGGGCGGATATTGGCGCAAAGGCTGGCTGCTCCGTCGTGCCTCCCGCGACCGCCGCGGTTTGATGGGTCCTGCGCCGGCGCCGCGCCGCCGCTGCTTCTTCGGGACGACGATGGTCAATACGGGCGTCATTGCGAGCGAAGCGAAGCAATCCAGAGTCCCGCCCACGACTCCGGATTGCTTCGTCGCTCTGCTCCTCGCAATGACGGCGGTGAAACATGCGGTCTCATCCTCGCACCCGCTGTCGCGTCCGAGTGTTGCTGATCTCTTCGCCCTCTCCAGAATGAGGGCGCGGGGAAGGCCGGGTGCCGGTCGCACCCATGGCCCGCCTGCAGCAAAAAAAGCAGGCGGCAGTCACCACAGGTACGGGCCGGATCATCCGGCCTTCCCCGCGCGTTGGTTGGAACGGCTTATACGTGCTCTCCCCGGGGACCGGCTTTTGACCCCGTCGCCTTGCGCGCTCGTCCAGACTTGGCAGCGCAGGCTTGATCTCGGCACCGGGAGACCAGGACCACACGACTTCGCCGTGCGCATCGGATGGTTCGTCGGCATGATCGCTCACGCTGCAACCCGATACGCCCACCGCATCCCGCACCCAACGCTCGTGACGATCGCGATGCGCCCCTCAAGTGGGACGGGACGCAGCAACATAGCATTGTCTTCCGAAAAACGGAAGTCTTTAAATTCGGATTTTCGGCTGATTGGGTCAGAGCGGCGGACGGTTGCAAAGTCAGAATAATTAGCATTGACTAATGAATTAGTGGTCGCTATTGTTTTGGCATGATCCATCCCGAAACCATCACAACCGTCATGCGGGCCCTGGCTGATCCCACCCGGCGCGCGGTGTTCGAGCGCATCGTCGACGCCGACGAGATCACCGTGGTGGAGCTGACCCGCGGCAGCACGGTCACGCAGGGCGCGATCTCGCAGCATCTGAAAGCGCTGAAGCAGGCCGGTCTGGTCTGCGAGCGCCCCGAGGGTCGCAAGGTCTACTACCGCGCCGAGCCACGCGGGCTGGAGCCGCTGGCCGACTGGATGAGTCATTACGGCGCCTTCTGGCGCGAGCGCTTCGCCGACCTGAGGAAACTGCTGAAGGACATCGATCCATGAATCAGAACGTGAAGCCAGACACGCAGGCCATCGTGGTGGAGGAGATCTTCCCGCATGCGCCTGATGTCATCTGGAGGGTGCTGACGAATGGCGAACTGATCGGCCGCTGGCTGATGGCGCCAAAGGGGTTTGCGGCTGTGGTGGGGACGCGCTTCACCTTCCAGACCACGCCGGCCGGCGAATGGGACGGCACCATTCACTGCGAGGTGCTGGAGGTCGTGCCGAACGAGCGGCTGTCCTACGCCTGGACAGGCGGCCACGCCAGCAATGTCGGCTACGGCGCGCCATTGGCGACGGTGGTCACCTTCAGCCTTGCCAGAGCGGACAACGGCACGCGGCTTCGCCTCGTCCATTCCGGCTTCGTGCTGCCGGCCAACGAGACCGCGTATCGCAAGATGGGCGAGGGCTGGAAGACGGTGGTCAAGAAGCTCGATCAGCTCGTCGGCGACGAGACATCGCCGCAGCGGCCGCATTGACGCCAACGGAGAACCATCATGACGAACGTCTATGCCGGCGGCTGCGCCTGCGGCGCAGTGCGCTACGAGATCAAGGGTGAGCCCGCGGTGATGCTGGATTGCCAATGCCGGCAATGCCAGCGCGACAGCGGCACCGGGCATCAGTCGCACCTCACCTTCGTCGCGGCGGAGGTGAAGGTCGACGGCGAGGTGTCTCACTGGGCGACGACGGGTGACGGCGGCACCGTGAAGCGGCGCGCCTTCTGTCCGACCTGCGGCTCGTCGATGCACATGACGTTCCCGGCGATGCCGGACGTGTTCATCGTGACGCCTGCGAGCCTCGACGATCCCAGCCGCTACAAGCCGCAACTGGTGTCCTGGACCGCGGCCGGGCAGGCCTGGGATCATCTCGACCCGGCGGTGCCGACATTCGAGAAGATGCCGCCGCGGTGAATGGGGCTCTGCGGTGACAGTGCCGGCTGGTCACCATCGTCTGATAGGATACGCTTCACCGAAATCTCCGAACCACAGACCCAAACCGCTCGCTGGCGCGTTTATGCTCCGGCACCGGAGTCGGTGTATAGGAGATTCCCGTGGGTCCAGAGCCTGCACCATCGACCGTCTACTTCGACGGCTCATGTCCGCTGTGCCAGGCGGAGATTGGTTACTACAGCCGCACGGACGAGGCGGGCGCGCTGTGCTTCGTCGACATCTCGCAAGCCGGCGCCGAGACTCCGGACGGCATGACCCAGCAGCAGGCGATGGCGCGGTTTCATGTGCGCGCCGGTGATGGGCGCCTGCTTTCGGGCGCCGCGGCATTTGTCGAGGTCTGGCGGCGTTTGCCGCGGTGGCGCTGGGCAGCGCGTGTGGCGTCGCTGCCTGGAGCGCTGGCGGTCCTGGAGCTGGGCTACCGATTGTTCCTTCCGGTGCGGCCGCTGATCTCCCGCGGCCTTGGGCGCATCCTCCAGCGTCGGGAGCAGGAGGGACGCGGAGCGTGACCGGGCAGGCTGGCGGCGCGATGTCGCGCTTCATCGACTGGTTCTTCCGCAACCCTGCGACCGGCGAGATCACGATCGCGCAGATGCCGAACCCGGCGCTGTGGATCGCGCTGCTGGGCAGCGCCGTCGGCTGGATCTGGCATCCGCAGGGCCCGACCGGCGACAAGCTGGATTGCCTGGTGAAAGCCAGTCTCGTCGTCTGGGCCGTCGACGAAATCGCGCGCGGCGCCAATCCCTGGCGGCGCTGCCTCGGGGCCGCCGTGCTCATCTATGAAGTCACGACCTTGCTCTGATCGATCTGCGCCGGGGATGTGAGCGGCAGTCCACCGTCCCAAGCCATCCTGATATCGAGGGAAGTCTTCAGCAATTTGCGAGCTACGCGGTGGTCTGGCGTCGTTGCGCCACTTGGTAGCGCTGATGCCGGCATTGCCGAACAGGAGCGCGGTGCCAGTAACCGTGCCCGCTCCCCTTGTGGGAGAGGGCATGTAGGTGGCGCGGCATATTCACTTGGGTGAGGGATATCTCTCCACAAATATTAAATGCGGAGAGATACCCGACCGCGCATGCGGATCGGTCGTACCAGCCCTCTCCCACAAGGGGAGAGGGCGCTTTATCCGGCGGCGTCGTTGGCCATGACATCGCTCGTGAGAGGTGGGTGCCCACCCCGAGGACCGTCAACGTAGCGGGCCACGGCGTTTCCGGGCCCCACCTCAGTCCTCGTCGTCCTCGGCTTCCTCGAGCTCTTCCAGCTCCTCGCTCGCGTGATCAATCACGTCGATCGCCTGCTGGACCTCGACGAGGCTCTTCACCGCAGTTTCCGTTTCGCCCTTCTTGTAGCCGGCCGCGACGGCCTTGGCCAAATTCAGGCGCAATTCGACCAGCACGTTGCGCGCGGTCAGGTAGACGTCGAGGTCGTTGTCGGCCATGGTGCTCCTCGTCAAGGCGATCCCGTACGATTGGTAGCGGCGGCGTATGGCGGGCATGTGTCGGCCCGGGCGTGTGTCGGCTGATCGCTGTCGTGTCGCGAACCATGGGGACAGGCGGCCTGCGTTGCGAGAGGGGGTATGACGCCATGACGAGCCTGATGCGAGGCGACGGCACGGCTGCGCCTCTGCCCGCCCTGAGGGCTAACGCAGATCCTGCCGCTTCGGCCAAGCCGGGGCGTCCCAGACCGTCGCCCAGTCATCGTCGTGCCGGCAGCTTTCCTTCTGGACGTCGATGCGAACGAGCGCCGGCCCTGAATCATATTGGCCTAGACGATAAGTGTAGCGGGTGGCCGGATCGCCGCACAAGTCCGACCGGATCTCGACTTCGAACACGCTCTTCTCACTGTTCCAAGCGATCACGCCCGGCTCCGGGGCGACAATAAAGCCGCGATCCGGGGCAGCCATCGCGAACCGTTGAAGTTGCGGCCGCCTTATATCCGCGAGATCGAACATCTGTTCGCGCCCGACCATGGCGAAGCATGGGACAATCGCGAACTTTCGCCGCTCGATGACAAGGAAGCGGACCGGTCGCGATTTGAGATCCTCCTTGTACCGGCAGCCGGTCTGTTCGATGGCTCGTACGAGCTGCCTCGGCAAGAGGTCCGGATCGTGAATCTCGAATCCGGTTTGCCCCTTGAAGTTGATGCCGTCGAAATCGCGGTTCTCGAGCTTTATTATATGCGAGGCCTCGTCGTCGCCGCGCGCGGGCGCGGCCGCGGTAATCAGACAGAGTGCGGTGATCATAACTTGCGCGACGGGAAAGCGACGCATGATCCTCATGCCGGTCAAAGGACTCACCGCTGCGACGCCAGCTCCCGCAGCCTTGCATGCCGCGCCAGCGCGTGCGCGACCAGCTCGTCCATCAGCGCGGGCTGGGGCAGGCCGGCGGCCTCCCACATCTTCGGATACATGCTGATATTGGTGAAGCCGGGAAGGGTGTTCACCTCGTTGACGTAGATCTCGTCGCCCCTGACGAAGAAGTCCACGCGTGCGAGGCTCTCGCAGCAGAGCGCGCCGAACACCTCGGTTGCCATCTTGCGGATGCGCTGCGCGACGGCCGGCTCGACCTGCGCCGGGACGTGCAGCGCGGCGCCGTTGGCGTCGGTGTATTTGGCTTCGTAAGAGTAGAAGCCGTGGCTGTTCGCCGGCACGATCTCGCCAAGCTCCGAGGCTTTGATCTGGCCGTCGGCATGCTCCAGCACGGCGCATTCGATCTCGCGCACCGGCGCGATGCAGCGCTCGATCAGGATCTTGCGATCGAAGCGCAACGCAAGCTGGCAGGCGGCCTCGAACTCGGCTGCGTCGCGCGTCTTGGAGATGCCGACGGAGGAGCCGAGATTGGCGGGCTTGACGAACAGCTCGGACGAGCCCACCGCGCGGGCGGCGTCGTCGTAGCTCACCGGGGATGCAGCCGTCATGGTGACGAACGGAACGATCGGCAGGCCGGCATCGCGCAAGAGCCGCTTGGCGACGTCCTTGTCCATCGCCGCCGCCGAGCCGAGCACGCGCCCGCCGACATAGGCGACATCGGCGAGCTCGAGCGCGCCCTGCACGGTGCCGTCCTCGCCGTTCGGACCATGCAGCACCGGAAAGATCACGTCGAAGGCGAGTTCGCGCGGGGCGGCAGCGCTGCCGTCGATGGCGAGCGCGCGGCCCCGGCCCGCAGGCAGCAGCACGATTTGCGGGCCATCGGCAGGCACGATCAGCGCCGCACTGGTCGCATCATTGACGGCGTCGGCGAGCACCCAGCGGCCGTCATGGGTGATGCCGATCAGCGTCAGCGCGTAGCGGCCGGCATCGAGCGAGCGAAAGATGTTGGCAGCCGACGCGCGTGAGACGTCATGCTCCGCCGAGCGCCCGCCGAACAGGATCGCCACACGGATTCGTTCTGAAGTCATCGTCCGTCACCAGGCTGAGCCACGACGTGACGACCGTAGCGCGAGAGGCCGGCGCGTGGCAATTGACGTGCCTTGCCGGCAGATATCCGACACCTCGCGTCGCCGTCGCCGCGCCCCATGCGCGGCGCGGATGAGGAGAGGTCCGGCCGCGCCTCGGTCGCTCGCTAGCGGTCGCCATCGGAGCACACGGCAATGCTGCCGCCCGAATGCATGCAGTTGCGATAGCGCGGCGGCTCGACGAAGCGGCCCGACCAGATGCCGCGGGCGGCGCGGCGGGCGGCGAACTGGTCCGTCATGTAGGCGCCGTGCGAATATTGCGGCTCCTCGATCGCCAGGCCGCGCGACACCATGAACCGTCCGAGATCGCCGCCGCTGGCAGCGCAGCGCGCGACGATGCGACCGTAGCGGTCGCCGTCGACGGGCGTGCACCGCACGAGCCTGCCGCGCGTCAAGCCATCCAGCATGTTGGCGGCCAGCGCGCCACAGCGATACGGCTTGCGGTCGCGGCCGCGGCAGAGCTGCGCGCTCTCGGGCGCATCGATGCCCCAGAGGCGGATGCGCGCGCCATGAATGTCCAGCGTGTCGCCGTCGACGATGCTGGCGCGGCCGATCAGATCGGCGGCGGCGAGAGGCTTGATGGCGAGAATGAAGAGACCGACACAGGCGAGGGAGAGGAGGGATCGTCGCAACATCGGCACCTGGCGCTGAGGGTTCGATCGTCGGATCGCGAATCGACCGCCGATCATGCGGTCTTATACCCAAGGCGTGGCGCGCGATGTGGCGACCGCTGCGAGATCAGCAGGCCGCTATTCGACTGCTGCGTGCGATCAACGCTCGAAGGTCAGCGGGATGGGTGTCTGTCGCGTGCGGCGCGCTCGACCTCGGCGGCGAGCGAGCTCAGATGCTCCGCCAGGCGGGCGAACAGCTCGCGCTTGTCGCGGTCGGTGGCGAGATCGCGGATCAGCGCGCATTCCGCTGCGTCGGCCCGCAGCTTTTCTGGCTGCGTCATCAACTGTGACATGTTCCGCTTCCCTGCGCGCCGGCAAGTTTCGAAACCACGGTTGATCAACATTGTTCCGCTGCGTCCGAAGATTTTTCGATCGGCTCGTTCGTGGCCCGATCAGGGTACCTTTGAAAGGCGCTTGTGATGCGCTGACCGAACAAGCGCGCGCTAACGCTCGCCAGGCCACCATGTCGACGCCGGATATGCGGCCGAGATCTTGGTCTCGCGCAAGGCCACCAGCGCGCTGCGCTTATAAGGGCGTCCAGTGCGCCGCGAGCAATCCTGGCAGCGCATGTAGCGCTCCAGCTCGTGGATCGGCGTGGTCTTGGCGCGTCTGATGATGTCGAGCGCGACGGTCTGATTGGTGTCGCAGCCGAGGCAGCGCACTTCGAGATAGTAGTAGCCGGCGTTGAGCGCGTCGCCGAGCAGCGGCGAAG
Source organism: Bradyrhizobium sp. ORS 278 (assembly GCF_000026145.1). Taxonomy (NCBI): domain Bacteria; kingdom Pseudomonadati; phylum Pseudomonadota; class Alphaproteobacteria; order Hyphomicrobiales; family Nitrobacteraceae; genus Bradyrhizobium; species Bradyrhizobium sp. ORS 278. Next base: position 3,016,000 of record NC_009445.1, read on the forward strand.
GTTGCGCGGGGCCCTTGTAGCCGAGCATGCGCTTGTTCCAGGCGTCGCACGCGAGACGGTCGGCTTCCTTGCGGGCGCGCGCGGCCTGCTCCTGCGCGATGCGGATGCCGGCACCATAAAGTCTCTCGCGCGATTTCGTCGTCATGCCGGCATGATCGGCGCTGCGGGGCGCATCGGCAAGCCGCTAGGGTTAGCGGGCCCGATGCGAACAGATACAAGGCCTTTCGCGGGTGGCGCTACGATACCGCCGGGGTCGCAGAGACAAATTGCTAGTATGACTTTTTGGGACGAGCCATCTTCGCGATCAGCGAGTGGACACTCGCGGGCGGCAGTTCATCGTCTCAGCGCGCTTTCTGGCGCAGCCGCTCCGATGCTTAGGTCGGAGCCGCAATGGCGGACGGGATTTCACGTCGCGCACATTCAGTTCCGCCCGGCGAAAACAATGCAGCTCAACGCAACTACACGAAAAAAGTTCCAAAAATTTTGAGTGGCTTCGGCAGTTCCTTTGAGCTTGTTCCGCAGCACACCCGGCGATAGACCTTGCGCTCGGGGTCAATCGTGCGCGCGGGTCAGATTTTTTCGAATTGGATCGTTCGACGCAGGCCGTGGTCGCCAACCACGTTTCTGCTCACGGCTGTTGCCGTCGCTCTGTCCACTGCGAGTCGCGCCGGGCTCGACGAGGCCGGTGCGACACTGTCCTATGCGCCGTTCTTTCCGGCCATTCTGTTCGCGACGCTGGTCGGCGGACTGCCGGCGGCCATTTTTGCCGCGTGGCTGTCGGCCGCGGTCGTGCTGATCGGCTTCACCGATCGTCCGGGTCATGAGGAGGCGGTCAATCTCGTCGCGTTTCTCGCGGCGTCGGCGCTGGTCATCTGGCTCGCCAATCTCTGTCGCGACGCGCTGTTGGAGCTGAAGCGCAGCGAGCTTGCGCGCGAGCTGCTGCTCGCCGAGCTCAGGCATCGCGTCAATAATCAGCTGGCGGTGTTCCAATCGATCGTCCGCTCCAGCCTGTCGAATGAGGATCACGACAAGGGGGAGGCGATCGCGCTCCGGCTCGATGCGGTCGCGCGCGCCAACACGATCGCGTGGTCGAGCCAGCGCGTCATGACGCTGCGCATGCTGCTCGATGCCGAGCTGCAGCCCTATCGCGCCTCCGGCCTGGTGGCGGTGGAGGGACCGGACCTGCCGCTCGGCCCCGAGGCGATCCGCAATCTTGCGCTGGTGTTTCACGAGCTCGCGACCAACGCGGTGAAGTACGGAGCGCTGCGCGGCGATCGCGGCCGGCTCGAGGTGCTGCTCGCGCAGGATGGCGGACGCAGCTCCGTCACCTGGCGCGAGCTGTCGGGCCATCCCGTCACGCCGCCGGCGGGCGAGGGGTTCGGCACGCGCATGATCCGCGCCAGCCTCGCGGCCATCGGCGGCAGCATCGAGCAGGATTATCGCGAGATTGGTCTCGTGTGCCGCATCAGGTTCGATGCGGACGTGTAGTCCGTTTGCCGGCGTGCCGATCCATCGCCCGGATCCGCATCGACGAGGTGATGAGGTTCCTCGTGGGACGAGGTCGGTTCCATGATTGCCGGTCTGAAACGGGCGCATCGCTGCCGCGTATGTTCTAGATGGACCGACGTGACATGATGCTGGTGCTGGGAGTGCTGCTGATCTCGATCGTGATCACCTGGCTCGGCACCGACTATGTTCTCAACCATGTCGTCATCCCGCTGATCGACGACGGCCGCATCGATCGCCCCGATCTGCCTACACCCTGATGAGACGACCTGACGGTGGCGGACACCAGTTGTCCGTGTCGCGGAACGAGCGGCTGCTTGATCGCCGGCGCGAAACGTCTCACCATCGCGCAAACGCCGCGCGGGAGTGACGCGCGTGCAGGGGCGGGAGACATCCGATGAAATGCTATGAGCTGCAAGGACCGGGCGGAATCGATGCGCTGGCGCTGGTCGACAAACCCGTGCCGACGCCCGCGCGCGGCGAGGTGCTGGTGCGGATCGCCGCCGTCAGCCTCAATTATCGCGATCTGCTCACGGTAAAGGGCGGCTACGGCTCCAGGCAGAAATTTCCGCTGGTGCCGCTGTCGGACGGCGCCGGGGTCGTCGAGGCGGTCGGCGAGGGCGTATCCACATTTGCGCCCGGTGACCGGGTGATCGGCAGCTTCTTCGAGAGCTGGACAGGCGGCGAGCCGAGCGAGACCAAGATGCGCGGCGCGCTCGGCGGCGCGGTCGACGGCACGTTGAGCGAATATCGCATCTTTCCCGCGCAGGCGCTGGTGAGAACGCCGGCGCATCTCACCGACATCGAGGCGGCGACCTTGCCGTGCGCCGGCGTCACCGCCTGGAGCGCGGTGGTCAAGCTCGGCGGCATCCGGCCGGGCCAGACCGTGCTGACCCAGGGCACCGGCGGCGTGTCGATCTTCGCACTGCAGATCGCGAAACTGGCCGGCGCGCGGGTGATCGCGACGTCGTCGAGCGAGGCGAAGATCGCGCGGCTGACGGAGCTCGGCGCCGAGGTGACACTGAACTACAAGACCACGCCGGACTGGGGCAAGCACGCACGCGAGATCACCCGGCACGGCGTCGATCTCGTGGTCGAGGTCGGCGGCGTCGGCACGCTCAACGAGTCGATCCGCGCCACCAGAATCGGCGGCATCATCGCCTTCATCGGCGTCCTCGCCGGCGCGCCGGCATCCGAGCTGCGCCTGCCGCTGATGGTGATGCAGCAGCAGCGGCTGCAGGGCGTCACGGTCGGCTCCGTCGACGACCTGCAGGCGCTCGCCAATGCGCTGGCGCTGCACCAGGTCAAGCCGGTGGTCGACCGCGTGTTCGCCTTCGCCGAGGCCCGCGAGGCGTTCCATTACATGTCGAGCGGCGCGCATGTCGGCAAGGTCGCGATCGCGTTTGGCTGACGGTTGCAGCCGTCTCTACCGCACACCACACACGCGTTGCCGCAGTCCGCTCTTGCCGCCGTCATTCCGGGCGCGCGCCAGCGCGAGCCCGGAATCCATACCCACGGGAGCGTGTATGGCGCCAATGATCGTCGAGCCAGTCGTCGGTACAAGATCGTTCGGGGGTATGGAATCCGGGCTCGTCGCTTCGCGCCACCCCGGAATGACGGGCGGAGAGAGACGGGCTGCTAGCGTCGCGGCGATGGGGGATGCTGCTTGGGTAGTTTGAGCTGCCAGCGGCCATTGACGCGTTCGACCGCGGCTGGGAACGGCTTCATCTCCTGCCCGACCTTGAAGGTCGCGATGAGCTTCACGCGGTCGTCGCCATCCCAGCCGGCGAATTCGTAGAACGTGTAGTCGTCGTCGGGGACGAGATAGGACCAGCCCCCCAGCTTGAGGTTCAACGGCGTGGCGACGATGTCCATGCCGTTGCCGCAGCCGGAGGGACCTTCGCTGGAGCAGACCGAAAACAGCCAGCGGTGGTTCGGCGAACAGTGCGGCGGCGAATGGATCTTGGTCTCTATGCCGCGATTGAGCCGCAGCAGCATCCATTCCACGCCCTCCCAATAGCCGATCTCGATCAGCAGCAGTTCGTGCTCTGGAAAGTAGCCCACCAGCTTGTACTCGACCGAGTCGTCCTCGTGTCCGAGCAGATCATCCGGAAGCCGGGTCACGTAGCTTCTGGTGAAACCATCCCTGAATGTGATCTCCAGCGCCTTGCCGTTGCGCCGGGCGACGTCCTTGAGCTGAGCGAGGCAGGCCTGCTCGTCGCGATCGAGATCCGCCTTGCCGGTGTCGCCCTTGCAGCGGCCGTCCTGCGACGGATGCTGCGACATCGCATAGGGGATGTCGGCCCATGCTGCAGCAGGAGTGATCGCGGTCGCCAGCGCGATGAGAACCGTGACGAAGATATATTGCATTTGAACGATCCAGCGTTGCCGTCCCCGGTGAAAAGCAGCACTGGCGTGTGCGGTCAACCTTTGGCTGGATCATTCATCTTCGTCTTGAGCGCCGGCAGCGTCATCGCGACGACGCCGAGGACGATGCAGGCGAGGCCGATCCAGGCCGTCGGCGCGAGGTGCTCGCCGAGGGCGGTGACTGCGATCGCCACGCCGACCGGGACCCGCAGATAGGATTGCGCTGTCGCGCCGATCGAGCCGAGGGTCTGCACGAGGCGAAAATAGATCACCATCGCAGCCGCGGTGGAGGCGGTTGCCAGCGCGACGAGCGCAAGCAGCGAGCGGAGCGATGGCGTCAGGGTCCAGGGGTGGTCGACGACCAGCGCGAGCGGGATCAGGATCGCGGCGCCCGACAGCAGTGATCCCGCCGCGGGCAGCATCGGGTCGAGGCCCTTGAAGCTCTTTCCGGCGATCGCCGCGCCCGCATAGCAGATGGTGGCGGCGACGATCGCGAGCTGAGCCCCTGATTGCTCGCCGAGCCCGTGCAGCGCCTCGACGCCGACGATCAGGCAGGTGCCGGCGAGGCCGGCCGCGACGCCGACGAGCTTGCGCAGTGTGACGGGCTCGTGGCGGGTGATCAGCGCGGTCAGCAGAAATGCGAAGATCGGCGAGGTCGCATTCAGCATCGTGGCGAGGCCGGCCTCGACGGTGCGCTCGGCCCAGGCGATCAGCGTGAACGGGACGACGCTGTTCAGCCCGGCCTGGACCAGGAAGCGGCGCCAGGTCGCGTGATCGCGCGGCCAGGCCAGCCCACGGGCGCGGAGCACGGTTGTGAGCAGCAGGCCGGCGATCAGCGTGCGCGCGGCGATCAGGGTGAGCGGCGGGATCGTCTCCACGCCGATCTTGATGAAGGTGTAGGAGGCCCCCCACAACGTGGAGAGCAGCAGCAGGAGGGCGAGGTCTGTCGTGAGGTCGGAGCGGCGCTGCATGCGGGCCTCGCGGATGGGAGAAGGATGGCTTCTCCTAGCCGCGCTGCTGCGCCTGAGGTTTCGATGCGGGACGAAGTATCATTGGTGAAAGCGCGTGCCATTGCGGTTCGCGCTCTGCGCCCCTGGATCGCTTCGCTGCGCTCGCGATGACGGAGCTTGGTGCACGTTCGCTGCCAGCCACGATCGCGAGTCCGTAGGGTGGGCAAAGGCGCTGCCGTGCTGTCTCGCCCACCCTACGCTTTCATCAACGGATCAGCTCGCCGGCATGCTCTTCTCGACCAGCTTGACCCAGTAGGAGGCGCCGGCGCTGAGGATGTTGTCGTTGAAGCGGTAGGCCGGGTGGTGGCACTCGTTGCCGGGGCCCATGCCGAGGAAGACGAAGGCGCCGGGGCGGGCTTCGAGCATGAAGGCGAAGTCTTCGCCGCCCATCAGGGGAATGGCACGGTCGTTGACGCGCTCGTCACCGGCGACATCGCGAGCAACGTCGGCGGCGAAGGCGGCCTGCGCCGCGTGGTTCATCGTCACTGGATATTTCCGCTCGTAGATCGCTTCCGCCGAGCCGCCATAGGCGCGGGCGGTGGCTTCGGCGACTTCGACGATGCGCTTCTCGACGAGATCGCGGACCTCGGGATCGAGTGTGCGGACGGTGCCGAGCATCTCTACCGTCTCGGGGATCACGTTGAAGGTGGTGCCGCCATGGATCGAGCAGATCGAGATGACGGCCGACTTCAAGGGATCGACGTTGCGGGCGACGATCGACTGCAGCGCGTTGACGATCTGCGCGGCGATCAGGATGCTGTCGACCGCCTTGTGCGGGCCGGCGCCGCCATGGCCGCCCTTGCCGGTGACCTTGATGTGGATCGCATCGGCGGATGCGAGCATCGCGCCCGGCGAGATCTGGAAATGGCCCTCGGGAACGCCCGGCATGTTGTGCATGCCATAGACCTCCTGGATGCCCCAGCGCGTCATCAGCCCGTCGTCGACCATCGCCTTGCCGCCGGCGCCGCCTTCCTCGGCCGGCTGGAAGATGACGATCGCGGTGCCGTCGAAATTGCGCGTCTCGGCGAGGTACTTCGCGGCACCCAGCAGCATCGCGGTGTGGCCGTCATGGCCGCAGGCATGCATCAGGCCCGGCGTCTTCGACGCGTAGGGCACGCCCGAGGTCTCCTCGATCGGCAGCGCGTCCATGTCGGCGCGCAGCCCGATGGTCTTGCCGGAGCCGGATTTGCGCCCGCGGATCACGCCGACCACGCCCGTGCGGCCAATGCCGGTCACGACCTCGTCACAGCCGAATTCGCGCAAGCGGTCGGCGACGATGCCTGCCGTGCGGTGCACCTCATAGAGAAGCTCGGGATGTTCGTGGAAATCGTGGCGCCAGGCCGCCATTTCGTCTGACAGGGCGGCGATGCTGTTGATGATGGGCATGAGGACCGGACGACTCGCTGAGGTGGGGTGGGACGCTGCAGCGTGCGGCCATATCGGCCGGCAGCACCGCTGCGATGACCGACTATGACCCGGCCCAAAAAGCGAGGCAAGTTGCGGCAGGCCATGGCGCCATGCGCCGGTGGCGCAGCCATATCGGCGGACCCATGCCGACCGTTCCGGATTTGGGAACGTGCGTCAGGCGAGCGGAGCGGGCGCCGGTACGCGGGGGTATTTGTGCTCGGGCGGCACCACCAGACGGAAGGCCCGCAGCTTCGGCTCGTTCCAGGCGGCCAGCGGCGTGCCGCAGATGCCGCAATCGGCCCGGCCGGGAGTGCCCACCGCGGAGGTCGATTCCGCGATCTCATAGGCGGCATGACAATGGGGGCACGTCAGGCTGGATATTTTCATAGGTTCACTCTGACACACATCGCGGAGGCGAGCTTTGAACCAGATCAATGCGACGCCGCGACGACCGGACTGGACAACGCGTCAGGCCTCTTCGGGTTGCCACGGCGTCGGCGTCTTCGTGAAGCCACGCCATGCGTCGCGCAGCGGATCTTCGACGCCGGCCATCGCATGCGCATGCCAGCCGGTGATCGCGGCGGCGGCGATGGCCGCGTCGGTCGAGGTCGTGCCGAGCGTCGCGATCACGCCGGCGGTCACCGCCATGTCGTTGTAATAGCCGAGCTGCTCCTGCAGGTCGGCGAGCGATCTGGCGTATTTTTTCACGGGCTTGCTCGCGCCATAGAGCGGCAGCAAGAAGTCGATGCTGTAGCGCAGCTTCTTCAGCGCGAGCCGCAGCCGGTGCCGGCGCTCGGCCGGCAGCCTCTTGAAATGGCGGCCGCGCTTGAGCACCTTCTGATGCCGCTCCGACAGCACGTGACCGGCGAAGTCGATGGCCGGCCCGGCGAGGCGGCCGAGCTCATCCGGCGCCACGTCGTTGCGCCAGCCGCGCGACGCGATCCACGCGCCGAGCCCGAGCACGAAGGAGGTGCAGCGACGGTCGGCCAGCGCGATGCGCAGCTTGCGATAGGCGAGCTCGCGCTGCCGTTCCGCGAGCGAGCGCAACGTGTCGAAGCCGGCGACGACGGCGCAGGCGTCGGCGATCTCGGGCAGCGTCTGGGTCAGGAACACATCGAGGTCGCGCGCCGCCGAGAGATTCTGCGCGAGCCAGCGCGCATCGGCTTCGAGGCCTTCGAGCGCAGCCGATGTGCCCAGCGGACGCATGATGTGCAGTGCGGCGCGCAGGCGGCGCAGCGCCACGCGCAACTGGTGCACGCCTTCCGGATCGCGGCCGTCCTCGGTGGCCGGCAGCGCCTGCAACAAATGATGAAGACTGCCGCGCAGAACGATGGCGAAGGCCTCGTCGAGCGAGACCGCCGGATCGAGGTCCTGTCGCCGCGGCTTCTCGGCGCCCGGCGGACGCCCGGCGGCGAGATCGAAGCCGCGCGCCGATTTGCTGCGGATCGACGGCCTGACGTCGCCGTGCTCGGCCAGCCGCAGCGCGATCTCGTAGATCGCCGCCGGACTGCCGCTCTTCAGCTCGAGCTCGATCTCGCTCACCGCCTCGCTGCGTTCGCCGGCCTTGATGACGCCGTTGTCGAACGCGATCTCGATCACCGCATTGGGCACATCGAGCAGGCGCGCGTGGCGATGCACGTCGGCTGTGAACACTGGTTGCAGCTTGTTGTCCGTGAGAATGTCGCGCAGCTCCTCGGGCAACAGCGCCGCTGCGAGCGACAGATCCGGCTCCAGTGAGGCGACGCTGGCCTCCCATTCGCCGCGCTTGAGCGGGTCGTCGCTGTGTTGGACCTTCACGGTCTGGACGAAGCGCGCGCCGGTCTGGCGGACCCGCAAGGTGAAGCCGTTCTTCCACAGCGCCTGTTTCGGCGTGTCGTAGTAGACGGATTTGAGATGCTTGCGCGCGCCCTTGTTGCGCGCGTGCGCGGTGACGATCGGGGAAGCGTTGAAGCCGGAGAGCTGTGCGGGATCGACGACGAGCTTGAGCTCGATCTCATGGCCGCCGCCAGCCTCAGGATCCGGAAGCGTCGGCGCGATGGCCTCGGTGTCCGCAGCGCCTTCGGAAGGGTTCAATTGGCCGTCGAGCTGCTCAGTCTCGGCAGTCTGGCTTTGATCGCTTTGCGCAGCGTGACCTGCGTCCGGCGCTTCGATCGCACGATCGGTACCGTGGATCGACGCGGTCGCGTTCGAATCGGGCATTGGTCGATTCTGTAACCGTTTGATGACAGTCATCTCTCGTATAACCGCAGCCCGCCACGAGGAACAGTGCCAATTCTTGCAGGCCCTCGCCCCGTCGGGCGCAGGATAGTCGCATCCCTCGCATTTTTTGTTGCGAGTTCAATGACAAGTGCCGGACACTGCGACCGACCGACGCTCACCAAAAAATGTCCGCTTCCCGGAACTTCAAATCCAGCCGGTGAGCATCAGCCGCGTTGCGATGAAGATCGCGGCGGCGGCCGTCGCCAAGCTCGCCGCAGTGACGAGGCCGCGGCTGCGGCGGGCCATCGCCCGTGAGCGTTCCTGCGGATCCGTCGGCTTATCGAGCGACTGGCGCCTGCTGCGCCGGTGGCGTATCGTCTGAATCCAGAAGGTGAGGGCGATGAGGGCGGTTAGGATCGCGAACGCGGTCGACACACCCGCAGCAAAGCCGAGATCGACGCCGACGCTCTGCAGCATCACGCGCAACTCGACGGCGAGATGCGCCAGGAGCGTAGCGGCATAGTCCGCGGCGGCCGCGCCGGTGTAGAGCAGCACCGCCGTCCAGACCACGGCTGCGGCGGCAATCAGCATCGACAGCAGCACGGCAAGACCATCGCCGGCCATGAAGCCGATCGCCGCGGCGATCAGCGCCAATGCCGGCATGACATTGCCCATCGGAATCGGAAGAATGATCGTGATGGCCATCAGCAGCAGCGGCAGCGCCAGCAGCATCCGCGCGGTACGGCCGGTCAGCCAGACCAGCCGGTCCTCGCGCAGGCCGCGCTCGGCATAGCCGGCCCAGTCGAGGCCTGCGCGGATGATCTTGCGGAGCAGCCGCTGCGGCACCGGCCGGCGGCGCACGGCCTCGGGCAACCAAAGCCGCTCGGCACCGAACAGGATCTGCAGCGCGACCAGCGCGACGCAGGTGCCGAACACCATGCCGAATGGGCCGGGCAGCGGAATGAGCGCCGGGATCGTCAGCAGCAGCAAGGTGAGGCCGAGGCCCTCCGACTCCAGCCGGTCGAACAACTCGCCGACCGAGGGCTCCTCCGATCGCACCGTGCGCGCGATCGCGAGCAGGCGCCGGCTGATCGGACCGTTGTGACGGCGCGGCCCGGATGATGCGACCTCATCGCTGGAAGCGGCATCGTTCATCGCCACGCCGTCATCTCCCGTTTCTCACTTCACCGGCTCGGCCGCAGGCCGCGTCTTCCACAGCGAATAGGCGATGCCTGCGCCGAGCAGACCGAAGGTGATGCCGAGCGAGAGTGCCGGCGGAAACTTCTCCAGCCCCAGCAGGTCGGCGAGGAAGATCTTCGAGCCGATGAAGATCAGCACGGCGGCGAGCGCCAGCTTCAAATATTGGAAGCGGTCGACCATCGCAGCCAGCGCGAAGTACAGCGCGCGCAGACCCAGGATCGCGAAGATGTTCGAGGTGTACACCACGAACGGATCAGTCGAGATCGCGAAGATCGCGGGCACAGAGTCGACGGCGAAGATGATGTCGGCGAACTCGATCAGGATCAGCGCCAGGAAGAGGGGCGTCATGAACAGGGTCGGCTTGCCGCTCGCGTCCTTCTGGCGCACGAAGAAACGCTCCTCGTGCAGCTGCTCGGTGACGTCGAAGCGGCGGCGCACCCAGACCAGCGCGGGGTTGGAGCCGAGGTCATGCGGCTTGTCCTTGAACACCAGCATCTTGACGCCGGTCGCGATCAGGAACAGCGCGAACACGTAGAGGATCCAGCTTGCCTGCGCAACGATGGCGGCGCCGAGGCCGATCATGACGGCGCGCAGCACGATGACGCCGACGATGCCCCAGAACAGCACGCGGTGCTGATAGGCGCGCGGGATCGCGAAATAGCTGAAGATCATCGCGATGACGAAGACGTTGTCCATCGCCAGCGCCTTCTCGATCGTAAAGGCGGTGAGATAGGCGGTGCCGGCCTCGGCGCCGAGCTGCCACCACACCCAGGCGCCAAAGACGAGCGCGAGCATGATGTAGACGGCGCTCATCACGAGGCTTTCACGCACGGTGATTTCGCGCGTCTTGCGATGGACGATGCCGAGATCGAAAACGAGGAGGGCGAGCACGATTGCGAGAAAGGCAAGCCACATCCAGACAGGCTTGCCAGCAAACGCGATGAGCAGGAATTCCACGACGGGTCCTCTTGATCATGCCGGTGAGGTTGATGTCGTCAGGTCCGACATCGTGAGCGCACCGGCAGCTTCACCAGAGGGGCCCGGACCAGGGGTACGCTAAGGACATAGGTTTGCGCTGATCGGGTTTCAAGTGCGGGCAGGGGACGTTCTCGTTCAGCAACATGAACGACGAGGTGCGACAGAGTGTCTGCCTGCTCGCAGCCTTGCGGCGGGACACCCGCGAACTAATTCCAGGAGGCCGGAGATCCGGGCCCCTCTGATAGTCTCGATGACTATGATGTCGGACTCTCTCACCTGACAGATACCGTTGGCGGTATCGCGCTCTCTCGAGCGCTCTGGGAGTTTGATGACATGCGGCCACACGCGTCGCTTGCAGCTGTTAAACTTTGCGGCTCGATTGCCCGAAATGATCGTCCGCGCCGCGCCGGCTCCGCCGGCGATCATCACCGCCCTGGTCCCGAACGCGATGGAACCCAGAGCCGCGCCCGTCATTCTGTATGGAACCAGCGCACGAGCGCGTGCTGGCATCTGGTGGACAGGAGCATGGCGTGACGGCGGGGGGTGACCATACGATGGTTGCGAAAGCACGGCTTTCGCGGCCGAGCGCCACGGTTCGCCGGCTTCTGGTGATCATCAATCGCGGCAGCCGTTCGGGCGGCGAGGCCGCGGGCGTTGCCGTCTCGCGGCTGAGCGCTGCGGGCTACGACCTCGTGATCTCGGCGCCGCACAGTCCGCGCGAGGTCGCGCCATGGATCGAAGCGCACGCTGATGATGCGGAAGCGGTGGTCGTTGCCGGAGGTGATGGCAGCCTCAATGCAGCTGCGCCGGCGCTGGTGAAGACCGGCTTGCCGCTCGGCATCATCCCGGCCGGCACCGCCAACGATCTCGCGCGCACCCTTGGGCTCCCCGATACGATGGAGGCTGCGGCCGACGTGATCGCGGCCGGCCATCGACGGCAGATCGATCTTGGCGAGGTCAATGGGCATCCGTTCTTCAACGTCGCCAGCCTCGGCCTCAGCGCCGAACTGGCGCGGCAGCTGACGAAGGAAACCAAGCGCCGCTTTGGGCGGTTGGGCTACGCGATCACCGCGCTGAAGGTGCTCACCAATGCGCGGCCGTTTCGCGCGATGATCGTGTCGTCCGACGGCGCTGTGCGCGTGAAGACGCTGCAGATCGCGGTCGGTAACGGCCGCTATTACGGTGGCGGCATGGCGGTCCGGCACAATGCTGAGATCGACGACGCCCATCTCGACCTCTATTCGCTGGAGATCGGCCGGGTCTGGAAGCTGCTGGCGATGGCCTACGACTTCCGCAAGGGCCGGCACGGGCTGTGGCAGGAGGTGCGGGCCTCGCGCGACACCTCGTTCGAGATCCGCACCCGCCGGCCGCGGCCGATCAATGCCGATGGCGAGCTCGTCACCTTCACACCCGCGCGCTTTTCCGTGCTGCCGCGCGCCGTCACCGTGTTCGTGCCCAACACTGACAGGCAGGCGGGCACCTGACGCGGCTTGATCCGCACATTGCAGCCGCTCGTTTTCCACCGATCACATGTCGAGAAACCCATGACCAAGCAGACCCGCTTCAATCTCTGGTACGCTGTTGTCGCGATCTTCGTCGCGATGATGATCCATAATGCGTGGACGAGCTATCGCCAGGTCGCCGTCATTCCCTACAGCCAATTCCAGGACCTGCTGTCGGCCGGCAAGGTGAAGGAGGTCGGCGTCTCCGAGAACTATCTCGAAGGCACCTTGAAGGAGCCGCTGCCCGGCGGCCAGACGCGCTTTGCCACGACGCGCGTCGATCAGGAATTCGCCAAGGAATTGGCCAAGGCGAACGTGACCTTCACCGGCCGCGTCGAGAGCAACATCCTCGGTGACATTCTGTCTTTGGTGATGCCGATCGCGCTGTTCTTCGGCGTCTGGTACTTCCTGTCGCGGCGGATGATGGGCGGGGCCGGCGGGCTCGGCGGCGGCCTGATGCAGATCGGCAAGAGCAAGGCCAAGGTCTATGTCGAGGCCAATACCGGGGTGCGCTTCGATGACGTCGCCGGCGTCGACGAGGCCAAGGACGAGCTGCGCGAGATCGTCTCCTTCCTCAAGGATCGGAAATCCTATGGCCGGCTCGGCGGCCGCATGCCGAAGGGCGTGCTGCTGGTCGGCCCGCCCGGCACCGGCAAGACGCTGCTCGCCAAGGCGGTCGCGGGCGAGGCGGGCGTGCCGTTCTTCTCGATCTCGGGCTCGGAGTTCGTCGAGATGTTCGTCGGCGTCGGCGCCGCGCGCGTGCGCGACTTGTTCGAGCAGGCGCGCGCGAAGGCGCCGGCGATCATCTTCATCGACGAGCTCGATGCGCTGGGCCGCGCCCGCGGCATGGGCCCGTTCGCCGGCGGCCATGACGAGAAGGAGCAGACGCTCAACCAGCTCTTGGTCGAGCTCGACGGCTTCGATTCCTCGACCGGCCTCGTGCTGCTGGCGGCGACCAACCGGCCGGAGATCCTCGACCCGGCGCTGCTGCGCGCCGGCCGCTTCGACCGCCAGGTGCTGGTCGACCGTCCGGACAAACCGGGCCGCATCCAGATCCTGAACGTGCATCTGAAGAAGGCCAAGCTCGCCGCCGATGTGGATCCGGAGAAGGTCGCGGCGCTGACGCCGGGCTTCACCGGCGCCGACCTCGCAAATCTCGTCAACGAGGCGACCTTGCTGGCGACGCGGCGCGGCGCCAATGAGGTGACGCTCGACGATTTCAACAATGCGATCGAGCGCATCGTCGCGGGGCTCGAGAAGCGCAACCGGCTGCTCAATCCCAGGGAGCGCGAGATCGTCGCCTATCACGAGATGGGCCATGCGATCGTCGCGATGAGCCTGCCCGGCACCGACCCCGTGCACAAGGTCTCGATCATCCCGCGCGGCGTCGGCGCGCTCGGCTACACCATCCAGCGCCCGACCGAGGACCGCTTCCTGATGACGCGCGAGGAGCTCGAGAACAAGATGGCGGTGCTGCTCGGCGGCCGCGCCGCGGAGCTCGTCGTGTACGGCCATCTGTCGACCGGCGCGGCGGACGACCTGCGCCGGGTCACCGACATCGCGCGCTCGATGGTGACGCGCTACGGCATGTCGGAGCAGTTGGGCTCGGTCGCCTATGAGCGCGACAACCATTCTTTCCTGGCGCCCGGCACCTCGCGCAGCGCCGAGTATGGCGAGGCCGCCGGCGACGCCATCGACGCCGAGGTGCGGGCGATCGTGACGTCGGCGCTGGAGCGCACCCGCAAGATGCTGCAGGACAAGCGCGACGTGCTGGAGCGCGCGGCGCGCCGGCTTCTGGTCAAGGAGACGCTGGACGAGACCGAGCTCGCCGCACTGCTCAAGCAGGATCAGCGCGCCGGTGATCTCGTGGCGGCGGCGCAGCCGGTCTAGCCCGACGCTGCGTAGGGTGGGCAAAGGCGCAGATGTGGTCTTTCCAAGATCGAGATCGCCGTGGCGCCGTGCCCACCATTTGGCCGCTCGCTTTGCCGCGCGACGGTGGGCACGCTGCCGCCTGCGACGGCCGCTTTGCCCACCCTACGGCACTTGAGCTTGTTGATGGCGCGTAGCACGGATGAGCGGAGCGATATCCGGGTTCATCGCCGGCGCTTGTGTTGAACCCGGATGTCGCTGCGCTCATCCGGGCTACAAAATCATCCCCGCGGCCACATCCGGGCCAGGGTCTCGTCCTTCTTGACGAACTCGTGCCAGAGTGTGGCTGCGATGTGCAGTCCCACGACCACATAGACGACATAGGCCTAGGTATCGTGCGCGATCTCGCCGGCATGGGCGATCGCCTTGTCGCCGGCGAACAGGCGAGGCCAGCTGAAGGTCCAGAAGTAGCGCAGCGAGTAGCCGCCTGCCGAGGAGAACATGTAGCCGGTCACCGGCATGACCAGCAGAAGGGCATAGAGCGCCCAATGATTGAGCTGCGACAGCGCGCGGACCATCCGGCCGAATGTCGCGGGCGCATCCGGGGCGGTGCTCCGCGCACGGACGATCAGCCGGACGATCGCCAGCACAAACAGCGTGATGCCGAGCGATTTGTGAATCTCCAGGAGCTCGCGCCGCGGCGAGGTGCCCGCCGGCTGCAGCCCGCAATAGAGTCCGATCAGCATGGCCGCAATGAACAGCACAGCGGTCGCCCAATGAATCCGTCGCAGCAGGGGATCATAGGCAGTCTCGATCGGGGGCACGTGCAGCTCTCCATGTGGCAGGCGATCGCCGCTCCATAATGCACATCGTCGCTCTTGTCGGCTCACAAGTCGATGACCGCCCGGGTGACCTTCCCGCGACATCCCCAAGGCGCCAAAGTGTCCTAATTAGTTTCGAATGATTCTATTTCTGCATCGCACCGAAGCGCCATAAAAAGGTTCCATGCAGCTTCGAAGCAGAAGAGATCGCAACTAGGAATCTGTCATGATCAGAAACACGGCATCGAGCTGGGGCGGAGTCGCGCGCGCCCTGCATTGGGTGATCGGCCCGACCATCCTGGTGATGATCGCCTTCGGCTGGTGGATGAATCACATCCCGGCGCGTCCGGATCGCTTCTTCTATCGCTCGATTCATGCCGACATCGGCTATGTGCTGCTGGTGCTGCTGCTCGCGCGTATGGCGTGGCGCCTGTTCAATCCGACGCCGGCGTTGCCGGCCGATACGCCGCGCTGGCTCGCGGCGGTCGCACGCGCCAACCAATGGGGACTCGATCTCGTGACCCTGGCGGTGATCATGCTGGGATGGGCGCATTCCGGCGCGCACACGCCGGACTATTCCAGCTGGTTCGGAGTCTTCCATGTGCCGCAGTTCACGAATCCCGACAAGGAGGCGGCGCGCGCCTGGGAGGACCGCCACATCTTCTTCGCCTATGTGCTGCTGGCGTTGAGCGTGCTGCACATCGCGGCCGCCGTCTGGCATCACCGCGTCAAACGCGACGACGTTGCGCTGCGGATGGTACGGGGTACGGGCTAGCGCCGGCGCGGGGACGCGGTAGGATGCAGGCTCAGGTCGCCTGCGAGAACTGCCATGACCCGACGAAGCTGGACCGGATGGATCGCACGCCTGGCGCTCGCCGCCGTCGCGCTCGGCGGCGCTGGCGCCAGCGCGGCCGAGAAGACGATGTCGTGGGAGAGCGGTTGCCGTTTCACGATCCGGTTCGATCCCGCCAAGCAGGACGAGACGCGGCTGCGCAACACCGTGCATCTGCTGTTCGGCCCGTCCGATTTCGACTCGCCCGGCACCTCGCCGGCGTTCGAGCCGAAGGCGGTCGCCGCGCTCGACCCCGACAAGATCGATCGCGCCTGCAAGGCCGCGCTCGACACCGCCGCGCGGCTGGAGTTCATCGCGCTGCCCGGCATCGACGACTACCGCCGCGCCAGGGTCGCGGAGCTGAAGGACAGCTGCGATTTCGAGCTGGCGCAGACCCGCGGCTTCAAGACGCCCTCGGCTCTGCGCGACTATCAGCCCGCCGCCGCCTGCGCGCGCTTCGTCGACGCGATCGAGGGCAAGACCGACCTGCAGCAGATGTTTCGTCAGACCGTCGACAAGGGCTGCGCCGACAACGCCAGTCCGAAGGCCTGCGTCGCCCGCTACATCGCCGAAGCGCAGAAGCCGGACGGGCCGGAGCGCATGCGCATCTACCTCGTCAATTTCGGCTGGACCAATTGCGCCGTGACCTACAATCTCCGCAACACCGGCGCCACCAAGACGGAGGCGATGCGGAGCGCGCTCGAGACCCAGTTCCGGAAGATGTTCAAGGTCAAGCAGGACAAGTGCGAGGAGGCGGACTGAGGCGTCCGCCTGATCGAGGCGCGCTCAGCTCTCGCCGAACACCCGCTTGAAGATCGTGTCGACGTGCTTGAGGTGGTAGCCGAGGTCGAACTGCTCGTCGATCTCGGCATCGGTCAGATACTTCTTCACGTCGGCGTCGGCCTTCAGCAGGGTGCGGAAGTCGCCTTCGCCGCGCCACACCGGCATCGCGTTGCGCTGGACCAGCTTGTAGGAGTCCTCGCGACTCGCGCCCTTCTGGGTGAGCGCGATCAAGAGGCGCTGCGAATGCACGAGGCCGCCGAGCCGGTCGAGGTTCTTCTCCATGTTGGCCGGGTAGACCAGGAGCTTCTCGGTCAGGCCGGCGAGGCGCACCAGCGCGAAGTCCAGCGTGACGGTGGCGTCGGGCCCGATCATGCGCTCGACCGAGGAGTGCGAGATGTCGCGCTCGTGCCAGAGCACGACGTTCTCCATCGCCGGCGTCACATAGGCGCGGACCATGCGGGCGAGGCCGGTCAGGTTCTCCGACAGCACCGGGTTGCGCTTGTGCGGCATCGCCGAGGAGCCCTTCTGGCCCTCCGAGAAGAACTCCTCGGCCTCCAGCACCTCGGTGCGCTGCAGGTGGCGAACTTCCGTCGCGAAGCGCTCGACGGAGGAGGCGATCACGCCGAGCGTGGCGAAGAACATCGCGTGGCGATCGCGCGGGATGACCTGGGTCGACACCGGCTCGGGCGTCAGACCCATCGCCTTGGCAACGTGCTCCTCCACGCGCGGATCGATCTGCGCGAATGTGCCGACCGCGCCCGAGATGGCGCAGGTCGCGACCTCCTTGCGCGCGGCGACCAGGCGGTCACGGGCGCGGGAGAACTCGGCATAGGCATAAGCGAGCTTCAGGCCGAAGGTGACCGGCTCGGCATGGATGCCGTGCGACCGGCCGATGGTCGGCGTCATCTTGTGCTCGAAGGCGCGCTTCTTGAGCGCCGCGAGAACCTTGTCGAGATCGGCGAGCAGCAGGTCGGCGGCGCGGGTCAGCTGCACGTTGAGGCAGGTGTCGAGCACGTCGGACGAGGTCATGCCCTGGTGCACGAAGCGCGCCTCGGGACCGACGATCTCGGCGAGATGGGTCAGGAAGGCGATGACGTCGTGCTTGGTCTCGCGCTCGATCTCGTCGATGCGGGCGACGTCGAAAGTAGCGTCCTTGGCCTTGGCCCAGATCGTCCTGGCGGCATCCTTGGGTATGGTGCCGAGCTCGGCCAGCGCGTCCGCCGCATGCGCCTCGATCTCGAACCAGATCTTGAACCGGGTCTGCGGTTCCCAGATCGAGGCCATTTCGGGACGGGTGTAGCGGGGGATCATCGACGGCTCTCCAGGCGGGAGGGAAGGTAGGCGGGACGAAACGCGTCCGCGCCAGCAGCATTTTACGCCGTGCTCTACCAGAGCCGCCGAGGCGACACAAACAGCGGGCTTTGCATCCCGGATCACGTGGGAAGGAGTATCATAATACTAAAATTAAAAATCTAGCTGACAGATATTGAAATCTGTCAGCGCGATGGTGTATATGCAACCCATGATCAACTAGCACTGTCTGACCATGGGGTTCAGCGGCTTCACCTGCGAAGGACCGCTTCGATGAAGATTGAAAAGCGATTGCTCCACACACAATTCCAAGACTGGCTCAATCTCCAGATCGCCCGTCATCTGGAGGCCCAGGCCGCCAAGTTCGGCGCCGTCTCGGTCGCCGACCGGGCTGAGCCGATCCAGATCAAAGCGCATCCTGGCGATGCCGATATGGTGCACGCATGAATGAGGCCGTGGTTCTGACATCCGAGCGCATCCTCGAAGTCACCGAGGACGTGTTGCGCCGTTATGGGCTCGCCAAAGCGACGGTCGTCGACGTCGCGAGAGCGCTCGATGTCAGCCACGGCTCCGTCTACCGCCACTTTCCGAGCAAGGCCTCGCTGCGCGAGGCGGTGGCCAAGCGCTGGCTCGAGCGCGTCAGCAGGCCCTTGGCGCAGATCGCGGCGGAGCCCGGGCCTGCGCCGGCCAAGCTGGAGCGCTGGTTGCGCGAGTTGTTCGACGCCAAGCATAAGCGCGTATGCGAAGATCCCGAGATGTTCGCCACCTATCTGACGCTCGCGCGCGAGGCCTGTTCGGTGGTCAAGGCCCATAAACAGGACCTGATTGCCCAGGTCGAGGGGATGATCACCGAGGGCGTCGCCCAGGGCGCGTTCGAGGTCGACGATCCCAAGACCGCCGCCGCCGCGATCTTCGATGCGACCCGCAGCTTTCATCATCCGGCTCACGCCGACGAATGGGCCGATTGCACGTGCTCGACGCGGGTCGATGCGGTGCTGAAATTGCTGTTGCGCGGGCTGGCGGCGCGCTAGCGCATGTCGCTCGTAGCCCTTATGAGCGTAGCGACATGCGGGTTCACACTAGAAGCTCGCGAGATCCCGAATATCGCTGCGCTCATCCGGGCTACAGGAAAACGGCCGCAGCGCAGCAAGCGCGGGGATGTGAACCTCTCATCCCGCCGTCCTCGCAGATGTCTTTGGACGACGTTTACCGGCTCTGCTTAACTCCCCCGCAAATGCGCCGGACGCAACGGGCGCAGCAGCCGGGGAGATCGATGCATGAGCGTGGTCAGCAGTGCCGACAGAGTGGAACCTGCGCGTGACCCCGCCGAGCGCGGGCCGCTGCTGCTCTGGATGATCTTCACCGGGCTGACCGTATTCGCAGCCGTGGTGCTGGCGCGCTACGGCTACTTCCGTCTGATGGTCGCCTCGGACCGCACCTACATTTCCAGCGTCATCGCCGTGCTCTACATCGTGACCTGCTGCCACTGTTTCTGGCGCACCAGGGCGATCGCGCGCGAGGCCGACGCGGCGCGCGGCTGTCGCGCAGTCCTGGTCGGGCCGGACGCGGAGCGCGCGCTGGAGCCGGACGCGCAGTTGCTTCCCAAGGGGCTCGTGACCAACCATATCAAGAGCCTCGTCACCAAGGCGAGGACGCAAGCGGCAGGGCGGCTCGATCAGACGCTCCTGTTGCGCACGCTCGCCGACCGCCTGCGCGGCTCCAACGGCTTCGGCGGCTTCGCATCCGACACGCTGATGAAGCTCGGCCTGCTCGGCACCATCATCGGCTTCATCATCATGCTGGCGCCGATCGCCGGCCTCGACGTGAATGACAAGCTCGCGATGAAATCCTCGATGGGGCTGATGAGCGACGGCATGGCGGTTGCCATGTACACCACGCTCGCCGGCCTCGTCGGTTCGATCCTGGTGCGCATCCAGTACTACATGCTGGACGCCGCCACCGGCCGTGTGTTCTCCGATGCCGTCATGCTGACGGAGACGCGGGTGACGCCGCGACTCGAGCGGGCGATGGAGCGCGCGGCGGAGCAGGGCGCATGATGGACGATTTCGGGCTCTATCCGCGCGAGGAGCAGTTCGATCCGTTCAGCGTGATGCTGTTCAAGGCGCTGCAGATCGTCGCGTTCTTCTTCTTCATCGCGGTGCTCGCGATCTCGCCGGACGCCAAGGACGGCAAGGTCGACTCGAAGGCCGAGTTCCTGATCACGATGGACTGGCCGGACAACCATCCCGATGATCTCGACCTGTTCGTGCAGGATCCGGTCGGCAACATCGCCTGGTACCGGCATCGCGAGGCCGGCTTCCTCACGCTCGACCGCGACGACCGCGGCGGCGCCAACGATTTCATCCTGGTCAATGGGCTGAAGATTCCTTCGCCGATCCGCGAGGAGATCGTCACCATCCGCGGCATCGTCGCCGGCGAATACACCGTCAACATCTCGCATTTCCAGAACGTCAGCGGCGCGCCGGTCGAGGCCACCGTGAAGGTACAGAAGCTGAACCCGACCGCGCAGGTGATCTTCGACGACAAGGTCGTGGTCGATCATTCCGGCGATGAAAAGACCGCGTTGCGTTTCAAGCTCGACGCGGCGGGAAAAGTGGTCGACGTGCAGCGCCGGCCGAAATCGCTGCTCGAAACCTTCCGCAACGTCCGCGCCAACGGCGCCGACCTCGATCCCAAGACCGGCGTCAGGATGATCAGCCGATGATGAGCAACCTGCAGACCGTCATCGTCACGCTGTCCGTCTGCTACGCGCTGATCGGCGCGCTGCTGCTGCTCGTGCTGGTCTATGCGCGGCTGCCGTGGCCGGCGAAGGCGGTCGCGATCGTCGTCACCAGCGCCTTCTATGTCGGCAGCTTCGTCGGCGCCCGCGGCCTGCTCGGCTGGGCCAGCGTCGACCGGCTGCCGAAGGCCTTCAAGGTTCTGCAGGTCAGGATCGTCGATCCGCACAGCGTCGAGGGCGATCCCGGCGCGGTCTATCTGTGGGTCGAAAAGCTCGATGACGACAACCGCCCGAGCGGCGTGCCGCGCGCCTATCGTATTCCCTACAGCGATATGCTCGCCGAGAAGGCGCAGCACGCCGCCGACCAGATCGCCGCCGGCCATCCCCAAGGCGGCCGCGCTGCCGATTTCGGCACCGGCGACGGCGGCGTCATCGATGCCGCGCGTGAATACATCCTGCCGAAGACGATCGTCGAGACGGCCGGCGGCGATCCCTCCACGGGCGAGTTCAAGGCGGCCAAGACTGCCGGCGACGGCGTCTCGTTCACGCCGCTGCTGCCGCCACGCATGCCGCCGAAGGACGAGCCGTAAGGAGCCCCGCTCATGAGGGACGAAAGCCGGCGGCGCTGCAAACTGGACCATGAACACGCCGCTGTGTGACGCCGGCATGACGAGGCTTGGCTCGCCCCGCCCGGTGCAGCGATGGTGAAATTGCCAATTTTTCCTGATCACGTTAGGCTCGCGATGATTTCCTGATCCCGTGTTTTTTCATACGAACCGAGGGGGGCTTTGCGATGCGCACGCTGACGATGGCATTGGCCGTGGCGATGTTGTGGCCGGCTGGACAGGCGCTGGCGTGGTGGGACGAAGGCCACATGCAGATCGCATATTTGGCCTACAAGAAGCTGTCTCCGACCGTGCGGGACAGGGCGGACGCGCTGCTCAAGCTCAATCCCGACTACGCCAGCTGGATCGCCGGGGCGCCGCAGGGACAGGAGAAGCTCTACGCGTTCGTGCACGCAGCGACCTGGCCGGACGACATCAAGATGAAGCCGGACTATTACGACGACCAGGTGGGCGACTCCACCGCGAAGCAGCTCGTGCCGTACGGCCACCTCAAGCACACTTATTGGCACTACAAGGACGCGCTGTTCTCGGTTGATGACACGCCGCTGCCGCGTCCCGACGCGGTGGACGCGGTGTCCCAGCTCAAGCTGATGATCGCCAAGCTGCCGGCGAACAGCGACGCCACGGAGCCGCTGCGCTCGTACAGCCTCAGCTGGACCATCCACCTCGTCGGCGATCTGCACCAGCCGTTGCACGCCATCGCCCGCTATTCGGCCGCGTTGCCCGACAAAGGCGGCGACCGCGGCGGCAACGAGGAGCAGGTGATCGCCGCCAACGGCGAGACGCAGAACCTGCACGCCTATTGGGACGGCATCTTCGGCGGCTATTCCACCGTATTTGGTGCCATGTTCGACGCCGATCAGCGCGGCGGCCTGTCGACCGTGACCGCAGATCCCGGCAAGGCGCAGATCGTCGATCCCGCGACCTGGGCGCAGGAGAGCTTCGACCTGGCCAAGTCTGTCGCCTACGCCGCGCCCATTCGCACCGACAAGCAGCCGGTCGAATTGACCCGGGAGTACGAGACCAATGCCCGCGACACCGCCCGCAAGCAGGCCGCGCTCGCTGCCGCGCGCCTCGCCAATCTGCTCGAGGTGTTGTTGCGGTAGGACCGCGCGACGTAGCGACGTAGCCCGGATGAGCGCAGCGACATCCGGGTTCACCGCTACAGCTCGTGAGACCCCGGATGTCGCTGCGCTCATCCGGGCTACGCGCGCCGCGATAGCCGCGTCCCCCCTTGTGACGAGCCGCGAGATCGGGAGGCCGTGTCGCTGGATCGACCCCGTCCAAGAAACTCCTTGCTCCGGTTCGTCCGGTTTGATGTTGCTCAAATTCCACGCGACCCCTACCTGTACGGTCGAACCGGGAGGATACGGGTGCTGCTGGCGATTTTCACCGACATCCATGCCAATCGGCAGGCCTTCGCGGCGTGCCTGGAGGTGGCGCGCGCCCGTGGCGTCGAGCGCCTGATCTGCCTGGGCGACATCGTCGGCTATGGCGCTGATCCGGAATGGTCGGTCGAGACGGTGATGGAGATCGTCGCCGAGGGTGGGCTCGCGGTACGCGGCAATCACGACAACGCGGTCTCCACGTCGAGCGAGAGCATGAATGCCGAGGCGCAGGCGGCGATGGAATGGACGCGGGGCCGGCTCAGCGCCGAGCAGCGGCGCTTCCTGGCCGAGCTGCCGATGAGCGTCGGTGACGAGGACCGGCTGTTCGTGCATTCGGAAGCCTCGAGCCCGGCGCGCTGGCGCTACGTGCAGAGCTCTGCCGACGCCGCGCGCAGCATGATCGCGACCGAGGCCGCGGTGACGTTCTGCGGCCACATCCACCGTCCCGCGCTGTATTCGATGTCCGCCACGGCCAAGATGACGAGCTTCACACCCACCGCCAACATGCCTGTTCAGCTCCTGCGCGGCCGGCAATGGCTCGCCGTGGTCGGTTCGGTCGGCCAGCCACGCGACGGCGATCCGGCCGCATGCTTCGCGACCTTCGACACGAAGACGCGCGAGCTGACCTATTGCCGCGTGCCCTATGATGTCGAGGCGGCTGCGCAGCGCATCCGTGACAACGGCCTGCCGCCCTGGCTGGCGCAGCGGCTCTCGATGGGGCGTTAGATCATGCCGAGATCAAAGCTCCAGCCGGGCTTCGTGATCGACGGCTTCACGGTCGGCGACTGCGTGCATTCCGGCGGCATGGCGACGTTGTGGAGCGTGACACGCTCCGACATCGACCGGCCGATCCTGATGAAGGTGCCGCGCGTCTCCGAGGGCGAGGACCCCGCGGCAATCGTCAGCTTCGAAATGGAGCAGATGATCCTGCCGAAACTGTCCGGGCCGCACGTGCCGGCATGCTTTGGCACCGGCGATTTCGCCACGCAGGCCTATGTGGTGATCGAGCTGATCCCGGGCGAGACGCTGTACAAGCGGCTGCCGGAACTGCCGCTGCCTTACGAGGAGGCGCGGGTGCTGGTCGCGAAGATCGCGACCGCGCTCGCGGATCTGCACCGGCAGAATGTGATCCACCACGACATCAAGCCGTCCAGCATCATGTTCCGCGGGACGGGGGAGGCGGTGCTGATCGACTACGGCCTGTCCTGCCACAAGCATCTGCCGGATCTGCTGCAGGAGGAATTCCGCCTGCCTTACGGCACCGCGCCCTACATGGCGCCGGAACGCATGATGGGCAAGCGCAGCGATCCGCGCAGCGACATCTTTTCGCTGGGCGTGCTCTTGTACTTCTTCACGACCGGGGTGCGGCCGTTCGGCGAAACCGAGACGTTGCGTGGCATGCGCCGGCGGCTGTGGCGCGATCCTTATCCGCCGCGGCAGCTCAAGCCGGACTATCCGCCGTGGCTGCAGGAGATCGTGCTGCGCTGCCTGGAGATCGAGCCGGTGTGGCGCTATCCGACCGCGGCGCAGCTCGCCTTCGATCTCGGCAATCCCGATCAGGTCAAGCTCACGGCGCGTGCCGAGAAGCTCAAGCGCGATCCGATCACCACCGTGTGGCGACGCCGCTTCAATCGCGGCCTGGTGCAGCCGGAGACGAAGCCCTCCGACGTCGCGCTGCAGATCGCCACAAGCCCGATCGTGGCGGTTGCGATCGACACGTCCGAAGGCGGTGAGGAGCTCAACGGCGCGCTGCGCGTCACCGCCGAGCGCATCCTCGCGACCTTGCCGTCGGCGCGGCTCGCCTGTGTCAACGTGCTCAAACTCGGTCGTCTCACCATCGACCGCACCCTGGACGAGGAGGGCAACAACAAGCACATCGACCGCATGGTGGCGCTGAAGCACTGGGCGACGCCGCTCAAGCTCGACACCAGCCGCCTGACGGTGCACGTGCTCGAAGCCATCGACCCGGCTGCGGCGCTGATCGAATTCGCCGAGGTCAACCAGGTCGACCACATCATCATCGGCGCCCGCCGCGACTCCGTGCTGCGCAGTCTGCTCGGCAGCGTCTCGGCCAAGGTGGCCGCGGAGGCCGGCTGCACGGTGACGGTCGTCCGCACGCGCGCGGCGGCGCGGGAGGTCGATGATGAGGAGGATGAGGTGGCGACGAAGGCCGTGTCGCGTAGTTAGAGCGCGAAAGAGCCTCGCCCTTCGAGACGCCCGCCTGCCGCCGCGCTCCGCCGGGTGAGGGCTCGACCGTCGCGACCGATGCGAAGCAGTGATCGAGCTATTGCCATTGGGGCCCGCAGCTCATCGTCAACATGAAGCGCCGGCTCGACGTCCACCCTCATGGTGAGGAGCGGCACAGGCGCGTCTCGAATGATGAGGCCCAGCCTGCAGCATTCCTTCACCTTTCAACCATGACCGCCGAAGCGTCATCTGCCGCCTGTTATTCGGGCGCAGCTGCGATTGCCTTTCATAGTCTCTCCCGCCAGAGTGACATTGTGACGCGTGTGGGGCGCGCACGTCTGGTTTGACGAGGGGGATTCGATGGCGGCGACGGATGTGAGCATGGCGGGGACGGCGTCCCCGAAGGGCAGCCTGTTCGGCTCGCTGTTCTTTCAGGTCGTGGCGGCGCTCGCGATCGGCATCCTGATCGGCGTCGTCGCGCCCGAGACCGCCCAGGGCCTGAAATTCTTCAGCGACGCCTTCCTGCGCCTGATCGCGATGGTCGTGGCGCCGATCGTGTTCTGCGTCGTCGTCCATGGCATCGCCAGTGCCGGCGACCTCAGAAAGGTCGGCCGCGTCGGCGTCAAGTCGCTGGTCTATTTCGAGGGCATGACGACGATCGCGCTGGCCTTCGGCCTCGTTCTGGCGCTGCTGTTCGGCCCCGGCCATGGCATGAACATCGACGTCTCGAAGCTCGATGCCAAGCAGCTCGCGACCTTCGCCGACAACGCCCACAAGCTGCAAGGTGGCGGCTTTGGCGGCTTCATCCTCAACATCATCCCGCCGACCGCTTTCGACGCCTTCGCCCGTAACGACGTGCTGCAGGTGCTGTTCTTCGCGGTGATCTTCGGCGTCAGCCTTGCGCTGGTCGGCGAGCCGGGCAAGCCCGTCGTCAACCTGATCGATGCCGTCGCCAAGGTGCTGTTCAAGGCGATGGGGCTGATCGTGCGCGTCGCGCCGCTCGGCGTGCTCGGCGCCATCGGCTTCACCGTCGGCAAATACGGCATCGGCTCGTTGAAGCAGCTGCTGGCGCTGGTCGTGCTGTTCTACGTCTCGGTGGCGCTGTTCGTCGTCATCGCGCTCGGCCTCGTGATGCGCATCGCCGGCCTCAGCCTGTTCAAGTTCCTGAGCTACCTGAAGGAGGAGCTCCTGATCGTGCTGGCGACGGCGTCGTCC
Source organism: Bradyrhizobium sp. ORS 278 (assembly GCF_000026145.1). Taxonomy (NCBI): domain Bacteria; kingdom Pseudomonadati; phylum Pseudomonadota; class Alphaproteobacteria; order Hyphomicrobiales; family Nitrobacteraceae; genus Bradyrhizobium; species Bradyrhizobium sp. ORS 278. The sequence goes on from NC_009445.1 coordinate 3,041,941, forward strand.
GATTCCGTGCTGCCGCAGATCATGCGCAAACTCGAGGCGATGGGGGTGAAGCAGGAGGTCGTCGGCCTGGTCATCCCGACCGGCTATTCGTTCAACCTCGATGCGTTCTCGATCTATCTGACGCTCGCCGTCGTGTTCATCGCCCAGGCCACCAACACGCCGCTGTCGGTCAGCGACCTCTTGCTGGTGCTCGGCGTGTCGCTGGTGACGTCGAAGGGCGCGCATGGCGTGCCGGGCTCGGCGATCGTCATCCTCGCCGCAACGCTCGGTGCCGTGCCGGCGATCCCCGCGATCGGCCTCGTGCTGGTGCTGTCGGTCGACTGGTTCGTCGGCATCGCCCGCGCCGTCGGCAACCTGATCGGCAACTGCGTCGCCACCGTGGTCGTCGCCGCCTGGGAAAATGATCTCGATCATGCCAGGGCGAAAGCCGTGCTCGATCGCGGAACGGCGGAGGAGGTAGAGTATCAGGCGGCGTGATTGCCGACAGACGTGGTGGTCGCGATCTCGTAGGGTCTCACGCGCTGTTGCGTCGATCCCGCATGTCGCTGCGCTCATGCGGGCTACTGGACGGCATCGTGCGGAGCAGGCGACCTCACCGGAACGGCCGCAGCTTCATGTGCCGGTTGGAGTCCTTGTACAGCAGATAGCGGAAGCGGCCGGGGCCGCCGGCGTAGCAGGCTTGCGGGCAGAAGGCGCGCAGCCACATGAAGTCGCCGGCCTCGACCTCGACCCAGTCGCGGTTGAGCTTGTAGACCGCCTTGCCTTCGAGCACGTAGAGGCCGTGCTCCATGACATGGGTCTCCAGGAACGGGATGACGGCGCCGGGCTCGAAGGTGACGATGTTGACGTGCATGTCGTGGCGGACGTCGAGCGGATCGACGAAGCGCGTGGTGGCCCAGCGGCCCTCGGTGCCGGGCATCCCGACCGGCGCGATCGTCGCCTCGTTGGTGACGAAGGGCTCGGGCGCGGCGATGCCGGGGACGGCCTCATAGGCCTTGCGGATCCAGTGAAAGGTCGCGGGTGCCGCGCTGTCGTTGGTCAGCGTCCATTTGCAGGACGGCGGCAGGAAGGCGTAGCCGCCCTTGGCCAGGCGATGCGTGGTGCCGGCGATGGTCAGCGCGATCTCGCCTGACACGACGAACAGCACGCCCTCGGCCTCCGGATCAGGCTCCGGCTGACTGCTGCCGCCGCCGGGCGAGACCTCGACGATGTATTGCGAGAATGTCTCCGAGAAGCCGGACAGGGGACGCGCGATCACCCAGGTCCGCGTCTTGTCCCAGAACGGCAGCGGCGAGGTGACGATGTCGCGCATCACGCCCTTGGGGATGACCGCATAGGCCTCGGTGAACACGGCGCGCCCCGTCAGCAGGTCGGTCTGCGGCGGATGGCCGCCCTGCGGCACGAAGTAGTTCGGCTTGTCCATCGTCGTCTCTCCTGCGCGCGGCTCGTCGAGTGCGCGCGCCATCGTTCAGGGGATGCTCAAAAACAGCGGCTGGTCGAGCCACCGTTCCTCGAGATTGTCGGGGCTCATGCGGTCGACCACCATGAAACGTGAGGCCTCGTCGAAGACCAAGAGGGGATGATGCCAGACGTTGCGGGCGTAGTTCACGCCCTGGCGTCCAGTGGCGGTGAAGGCTTGGTAGCTCGCGGCATCATGCGGATCGGTGCAGACGAGCACCAGCCAAGGGCGGTCCTGCAGCGGCATGAACAGCTGCGTGCCGAGCGGATGCCGTTCCATCAGCTTGATTTCGATCGGCCGCGGCCGCGGCTTGGCCTCGAACAGGCTGATATTGACATCGATGCCGCCCGAGGTCACGTCGATGGCGGCGAGCTCGTTGCAGCGGCGGGCAAAGCCCTGGTTGATCTCGATCGGCGGGGCGCCGTCGGTCTCGACGACGTCGCCGAAGGCAGCGAAGGCCGCCTTCGTCAGCGGCCGCGGTGTGAGCATATGCATGAGCCGTCGATCGCCTCAGATCGCTTCGCCGCGCGCCGTCGCGGCGGCATCACGGATCGCGGCGATGTTGCTGCGATAGGCTTCCATCGTGCCGCCCTTGAACACGGCGGAGCCGGCGACGAAGGCGTTGGCGCCGGCGGCCGCGAGCGCGCCGGCATTGTCGCGGCCGACGCCGCCGTCGACCTCGATGTCGATCGGCCGGCCCGCGGTCATCGCGCGCAGGTCCTGGACCTTGCCGATCGCCGAGGCGATGAAGGCCTGGCCGCCGAAGCCGGGGTTGACCGACATGATCAGCACGAGGTCGACGAGGTCGAGCACGTACTCGATCACATTCAGCGGTGTCGACGGATTGAGCGAGACGCCGGCCTTCTTGCCCAGCGCGCGGATCGCCTGCAGCGAGCGATGCAGATGGGGACCTGCCTCGGCATGCACCGTGATGTGGTCGCAGCCGGCCTTGGCGAAGGCCTCGAGATACGGGTCGCACGGCGTGATCATCAGATGCGCGTCGAAGATCTTGGTCGTGTGCGGGCGCAGCGCCTTGATGACATCCGGGCCGTAGGAAATGTTCGGGACGAAATGGCCGTCCATCACATCGAGATGAATCCAGTCGGCGCCCGCGGCGTCGACGGCGCGCACCTCCTCGCCGAGCTTGGCGAAATCGGAGGCCAGGATCGATGGCGCGATGACGAGCGGACGCGGCGTGAAGGACTGGGTCATGGGCGGCTGTTCCAGGACGATCGGGGATGTCGCCGTATCATGCAGGGCCGGCTGCGGCAACGCGAGCGGGAAAAATCTGCCGGGTGCGGCAGGAAGTGCCGGGGTCAGGCCGTCGTAACATCGTGAAATATCCGGACATATCAGCGGTTTGGCGCTGGCATGGGGATTGCGACGAAGACGGGGAGATGTTCTGCCGCCGCGTGGGCGGCCTTGCGGGAGTTTCGCCATGTGGTTTGCACTGGGGGCCGCGTCGTCGGTCCTGGACAGCCTGCAGTCGCTCGGCTCGACCAAGTCGGGCTCCGGCAAATCGGGCGGCGGCCTGTTCAGCCTGGACGCCAAGGGAACGGGCAGCTCCGGCAATTTCAGCCCGTGGTCGAGCTCGGGCAGCAGCGGCTCGGGGCAGATCGCGCCGGAGACGATGAGCGCGCTGCTGGCGGCGCAGAGCCAATCGGGGGCATCCTCCGGCACAAGCGCCTCGACCAACCCGCTGCAGGATCTGTTCTCGCAGATCGACGGCAACGGCGATGGGCAGATCAGCAAGTCCGAGTTCGAGAACGCGCTCGGCGCCGGCGGCACCAACCTCGCCAATGCGGACAAGGTGTTCGGCAAGCTCGATGCGAACAACGACGGCAGTGTCAGCCTCGACGAGCTGTCCTCGGCGCTGCAGGGCGCCAAGGGGCGGCATGGCCATCATCATCACCAGGAGGCCGGCGGGAGCAGCGGCTTGGGCACCTCATCCGGCGCGGGCGCCGATGCGCTGATGCAGGCGCTGTCGGGCGCGTCGAGCTCGTCGTCCACCAACAGCGACGGCTCGACGACGACCACGATCACCTATGCGGACGGCTCCAAGGTCACGTTGACGACGCCGGCGGCCACCACCGCGTCGAACGCGGCGACGTCGTCGTACAATCTGATCGAGAAGCTGATCCAGCGGCAGTCGCAGCAGCTGTCGAGCGCCACGTCGTCGACGACCGCGGTGAGCGTGTAAGCCGCTCAGCCGCCGAAGCGGTCCTGCCAGGACGGCAGAGCGCCGGCAAACGGCAGTGGCCTCGCGTGATACACGCCGCGCGCAATCGCCCGCGCCAGCACGTTCGCGGCGAGCATGCCAAGCTCGCTGAGCTCGACCAGAGGCTCGATGGGCCTCGCGCAGGTCGCGGCCGCAAACACGATGTCGCCGTCGAGCGGCAGGTGCACCGGATAGATCGCGCGTGCCATGCCGGTCTGCGCCATCATCGCGAGCCGCTTGGCCTGCGCCTTGGTGAGGATGGCATCGGTCACCACCAGCGCAATCGTCGTGTTCTCGGAGTCCGAGGGGGCAGGGCCGCCTTTGATGCGCATCGCCAGCATGTCCGGCGTGAAGCGCGCGGGCAGGCCGCGGCCGCCGAATTCGCCGTCGGCTTCGTAGGGCGCCGCCCAGAACCAGGGACCATCGCCGACCGTCACGCTGCCGACCGCATTCACCACCGCGATCGCCGCGACCTTGATGCCGCCTGTCGTGACAGCCGACGCCGAGCCGAGCCCGCCCTGCAGATTGGCCGTTGTTGCGCCGAGGCCCGCGCCAACGCTGCCGAGCGCAAAGCTCGTCGTGGCGGCGGCCGCCGCCGCATAGCCGAGCTCGCGGTACGGCGCGTAGCGGCCCCATTGCTTGTTGCCGCCGTTGAGCAGGTCGAACACGATCGCGCCCGGCACAATGGGAATTAACGCGTCGCGTACGGCGAAACCGCGGCCCTGTTCGGCGAGCCACGCCTGGATGCCGCTGGCGGCCTCCAAGCCGAACGCCGAACCGCCCGACAGCGCGATGCCGTCGACCCGCTCGACTGTGTTGACGGGATCAAGCAGCGCATCCTCGCGCACCCCGGGCCCGCCGCCGCGAATGTCGATCGCGGCCACCGCCGGCTGATCGAACAGGATCGCCGTCACGCCGGAGGCGAGCGCCGCATCATGGGCATGGCCGACGCGGACGCCGGGAATGTCGGTCAGGAGATTCTGCACGTCGGTCTCGGTGCTGGTGGTGATGGTCGATGAATAGCCCGGCCGATGCCCCGGCTCAATGCAGCACGGCGCGTCACCGTAGCCCGGATGAGCGCAGCGACATCCGGGTTCTCACGAGCTTTGCGGTGAACCCGGATATCGCTGCGCTCATCCGGGCTACGTCATCCCTCCAGGGCGATGCGGATCATGCGGGCGAGCTCGGGCTTGCGGTAGGGCTTGGGCAGCAGCAGCACGCCCGCATCGAGGCGGCCGTGATGCACGATCGCGTTCTCGGTGTAGCCGGAGGTGAACAGCGTCTTCAGCGCCGGACGCTGCGCCCGCGCGGCGTCGGCGAGCTGCCGACCGTTCATGCCGCCGGGCATGATGACGTCGGTGAACAGCAGGTCGATCTCCGGATGTTGCTCCAGCACGGCCAGTGCCTCCGCAGCATTGGCGGCGGCAAGCGTCGTGTAGCCGAGGCTCTTGACCTGGGTGACCGCGTGCTGGCGCACCAGCGGATCGTCCTCGACGATCAGGATGGTCTCGTCGCCGCCCGTTGCGTCGGGCAAACGCCGGTCGGCGCCGGCCGTCGGCGCCGAGGTCGAGCGTGGCAGATAGAGCTTGATCGAGGTGCCGTGGCCGACCTCGCTATAGACCTTGATGTGGCCGCCGGACTGTTTCACGAAGCCGAACACCATGCTCAGCCCGAGCCCCGTCCCCTTGCCGAGGCCCTTGGTCGAGAAGAACGGGTCGAACACCTTGTCGAGATAGGCCGGCGGAATGCCGCTGCCGGTGTCGCTGACGGCGATCATGACGTAGTCGCCGACCGCGACCTCGGCGTTGGCGTTGGCATAATCCTGGTCGAGCGTGACATTCGCGGTTTCCAAAGTCAGCTTGCCGCCTTGCGGCATCGCGTCTCGCGCATTGAGCGCGAGATTGACCACGGAGGTCGCGAGCTGGTTCGGATCGGCCAGGGCCGTACATGGATCGACGCACAGGATACGCTCGATCTCGATATGCTCACCCAGCGTGGGCCGCAGCAGGGCCGCGGTCTCGATGATGAGCGCATTGACGTCGAGATCGACCGGCTGTAGCGGCTGCTTGCGGGCGAAGGCCAGCAGCTGTCGCGTCAGATGCGCGCCGCGGTCAGCCGAGTCGTCGATCAGCTTGGCGATCGCCGCGAGCTCCGGCCGGTCCGCGACGGCGTCTGCCAGGATGGCGATGCTTCCCGTGATCACCGTGAGGATATTGTTGAAGTCGTGGGCGATGCCGCCGGTGAGCTGGCCGACGGCCTCCATCTTCTGCGCCTGGCGGAACTGAGCCTCGGCGGCGCGCTTCTCGGTGAGATCGCGTCCGACAAAGAAATGGCGCCGCATCGGATCCGACCAGCTGGCCATCCAGTTCAGCACCACGCCGCGGCCTTCCTTGTGCAGCAGCTGGGCCTCGAAATTGTGGATATCGCGGCCGCGGCGGCAGTCGCGCATTTGGCTGCGGACGGCCTCCAGCTCAGGCGGATAGACGAAGTCGCTGGCGTTGCGGCCGACCATCTCCTCCGGGCGGTAGCCCAGGATGGCTCGCGTGCTCGGGCTGACCTGGATCAGATTGCCGCGCGAATCCGCGATCAGGATCAGATCCTGCGAGGTCTCGAAGATGCGTCGCCGCTCTTCGGTTTCCCGGGTCAGCGCGTTGCGCGTGCGCTTGCTCTCCGTGATGTCGCGCGCGACCTTGGATGCGCCGATCACGGTTCCCCTTGCATCAAGGATCGGTGAGACGCTGAGGGAGACTTCGACCTCGCGACCATCCCTGTGCCGACGTACCGTCTCGTGATGCTCGATCTTCTCGCCCTGTCCAATCCTGGCGAGAATGCCGTCGACCTCGCCGCGCCGGTCGGGCGGAACGATCAGGGCGATGTCGCTGCCCAGCGCGTCCTCGGCGCCATATCCGAACAGTTGCTCCGCGGCCCGGTTCCAGGATGTGATCTTGCCGTGCAAGGTCAGCGTGATGATGGCGTCATTGGAGGATTCCACGACGGCGCTGAACAACCGCTCGCGCGCGATGAAGCGGGCCCGCTCGGTTTCGCTCTGCCGCCGCTGCTGTTGCAGCAGGCGCGTCAGGCGTTGCTGCAGTCCGACATTGTCGGCGAGCAGCACCCCGAGCACGAAGCTCGCCGCGAACAGGCCGTAGATGCGACCGGCGTAGTAGCCAAGATCGAACCTTGCGGCATTGAGCAGCGATGACAGCGACAGATCGAACAGCCACGCGCACAGCACCACCATGATCCAGAGGTCGAGGACGCTGTGCGGCCGCCGCCACGCCATCGCGACGAGCGCGGCGAATGTCGCGCACCAGATCGCGCCGACCACCACCTTCAACGCCGGCGTTGCGGCATTGCCGTCGAGAAGAGCCGGTAGCGCCGCCTCCTGAGTGATCACGATCCAGGCCAGCGCAGCCAGCGAGACCGCAACGCCGATGATGGCGAACGCCAGCGCCGCACCAACTGAACTCACAGGGCGGCCGTTTCTGCCGAGTACGTAGGCGAGGACGAACAGCGGAAAGCCGCCATGCCAGATCATGTAGATCCAGACAGCGCCCTGCGGTCCGGCCCCGAACAGCCCGTCCGGCGCGTACACGCCAGGGAACACGAGCGTGTGCAACAGCGCGGCTGGACCGGTGAACAAGTAGCCGGACGCGAGCCACGCCAGGGCGCGGGAGCGCAGCAACACGAACTGGGAGAACAGCAGGAACGCCGTGATCAGATCATTCAGCGCCAGCGCCGACTGATAGCTCGCGATGAATGCGGGCCTCGCCGGCAGCTGAATTTTGGCGGAGGGAGCGATGATGGCAAACAGCAAAGCCGAGGCCGCCAACGCAGCAAGCGCTGCGAGCTGGTCTCGCCGGGTTGCAGATGAAGTTGATAGAAGAACTTCGCGAGTATCTTCGATGCTTCGCATCTCCAAAGTCCTGCGCACTTGGCATCGACGTGCTCAACTCTGCACTGACGCGACTGATGCGCGAATAAATCACTTATTCAAACAAAGGTTGCATGGTGCCAATCTGAAACGTTTTGTAGAATGAGTCGTGATTTGCAGTAACTGCACCTTTACCGAAACGCGCGTAATATACCATTAGTTGTAGCTGATTTCCTTTTATGTTGTAGGCTGTCCAACGAAAAATTTCTGGAGAATTGTATGCCACGGGTGCTGGTGGTGGACGATCAGAAGGACGTGCGCGCCATGATCAGCATGGTGCTGCGCGTCAATCAGTTCGAGGTCGTCGAAGCGGGAACCGCTCCGGACGGTCTCAAATTGTTCCGCGCTCAGACGTTCGACGTCGTGATTGTCGACATCTATCTGGAGGAATCCAACGGTCTTGATCTGGTCAGCGAGATGCGGCGACTGGTTCCCGACGTGCCGGTCGTGGCCGTCTCCGGCATGAGCGCGTTTGACGGGGCGGCGATGTCGGACGAACTCACGCGGGTGGTCTATTTGCAGAAGCCGTTCCGGCCGGGCGAATTGATGAACGCGGTCGAAATGGCCCGTACGGCCGTCGAGGGCAGAGCAGCGGCGGCGCTGTCGGCCTGCGCCGGTTAACCGGCTGAGTGGCCGCTGCACTGCACGCGCTGAGATCGCGACGCGGACGTCGGTGTCCGCATCGCCAAAGTCAAAACAGAACGCCCCGGTCCATGACCGGGGCGTTTGCATTTGACGTAACCGCAATCAGCGGACCTGATCAGGACTTGCCGCCGCCGAGCTCGGCGTAGCCGCCCTTGGCGTCCCACTTGTAGACGACGTAGTCGATCTGCTTGATGTCGCCCTTGGCGTCGAAGCCGAGCTTGCCGAGCACGGTGTCCCACTCGCCCGCCTTGATGGTGTCCATCACCTTCTTGGCGTCGGTGGTGTTGGCCTTCTTCACCGCCTGCGACCAGACCTGGATCGCGGCGTAGGTGTAGAGGGTGTAGCCTTCGGGGTCGATGTTCTTGGCCTTGAACTTCTCGACGATCGCCTTCGCGGTCGGCTTGTTGCGCGGCTCGGGGCCGAAGGTGAAGAGGGTGCCCTCAGCGGCCGGACCGGTGATGGAGGCGAACTCCTTGTCGTTCATGGCGTCGCCCGCCATCAGGATCGTCTTCAGGCCCTGGTCGCGCATCTGGCGCAGGATCAGACCGGCTTCCTGATGATAGCCGCCGACATAGACGAGGTCGATGTTCTCACGCTTCAGGCGCGACACGATCGCGTTGAAGTCCTTGTCGCCCTTGTTGTACGACTCGAACATCTTCTCGGTGACGCCGGCCTTGTTGAGCGCCTTCTTGGTTTCGTCGGCGAGACCCTTGCCGTAGGTGGTCTTGTCGTTGAGGATCGCGATGTTCTTGCCCTTGAAGTTCTTCGCGATGTAGTTGGCGGCGACGAGGCCCTGCTGATCGTCACGGCCGCAGACGCGGGCGACGTTCCACAGCTTGCGCTCGGTGAACAGCGGGTTGGTCGAAGCCGGGGTGATCTGCAGCACGTTGCTGTCGGCATAGGCCTCCGAGGCCGGGATCGATGACGACGAGCAGAAATGGCCGGCGACGAACGGAATGCCGGAGCCGGCGAGCTTCTCGGCGACCGAGCGGGCCTGCTTCGGATCGCAGGCATCGTCACCCACCTGCAGCGCGAGCTTCTTGCCGAGCACGCCGCCGGCGGCATTGAGATCGGCGATCGCCATCTCGGCGCCGTTCTGCATCTGGCGGCCGAAGGCCGACTCGCCGCCGGTCATCGGGCCGGCCACGGCGATGGTGATGTCTTCGGCGTAGGCCGCGGTCGAGAGCGCAAGCGTGGCGCCCAGGGCCAGACCAATGAGTTTGAGTGGTTTCATGAGAAATCCTCGCGGGTAGGTCGACATGGAAATGGCCCGAATGGCGGGCCGCAGACCGCGCGCATTGTGGCTGATTTTCCGCCGAAGTCACCGGCATTTTTCGGGCAGACCGACGAAGGGCTAAGGCAAAACCGGTCTGGAATTCGAGGGCCCGCCTCAGTGGCGGCCGCCCTCCAGATAGGCCGCGCGGATCTCGGGGCGCTGCAGCAACTCGGTCCCGGTGCCCGACAGGGTGATCATGCCGTTCACCAGCACGTAGCCGCGATGGGCGAGCTTCAACGCATGATTGGCGTTCTGCTCGACGATCAGGACGGTCAATCCATCCTGGCGATTCAGCGTCCGGATGGCGTCAAAAATCTGTCGCGCGATCAGCGGCGCCAGGCCGAGCGAGGGCTCGTCGAGCAGCAGCAGACGGGGGCGGCTCATCAACGCGCGTCCAATCGCCAGCATCTGCTGCTCGCCGCCGGACAGCGTGCCGCCGCGCTGATCGATGCGCTCCTTCAGCCGCGGGAACAGCGCGAACACGCGCTCCAGCGTGTCGGCCCGCTGCGCCTCCGTGGTGTCGCCGGCATCGGCGCCCATCTGCAGATTTTCCGCAACGCTCATCCGCGGGAAGATGCGGCGGCCTTCGGGCGACTGGGCGATCTTGAGCCGTGCGATCAGATGCGTCGGCACCTGGGTGATGTCATGACCGTCATAGACGATATGGCCTGAGCTCGCGCGCGGGCGGCCGAAGATCGACATCATCAGCGTCGACTTGCCGGCGCCGTTGGCGCCGATCAGCGCGACGATTTCGCCGGCCTTGATGTCGAGGTCGACGCCCTTCAGCGCTTCGATCTTGCCGTAGGAGGCGCGCAGGCTACGGATCGCGAGCAGGGATGCACTCACGCCTCGGCCTCCATCACGGCTGCGGCTTCTTCCTCGTCGGTGCCGAGATAGGCGGCGATCACCTTCGGATCGTCGCGGATCTCGCGCGGCGTTCCCTCGGCGATCTTGACGCCATAGTCCATCACCACGACGCGGTCGGAGATCTCCATCACCACGCTCATGTCGTGCTCGATCAGCAGGATCGATGTGGCGTGGTCGCTGCGGATCGAGAGAAGCAGCTCGCTCAACGCCGCGCTTTCGCGGGCGTTGAGGCCGGCGGCCGGCTCGTCGAGGCAGAGCAGGGCAGGCCCGGTGCACATCGCGCGCGCGATCTCGAGACGGCGCTGATCGCCATAAGCGAGATTGCCGGCGGCGTCGTCGGCGCGGTCGATCAGGCCGACGCGCTTCAGCCAGAACACCGCATTGTCGATCGCGCTCTGCTCGGCCGCGCGCCAGGATGGCAGGCCGAGCAGCCCGATCAATGTCAGACCGGAGGCGCGCATCAGGGCGTTGTGCTGCGCCACCATCAGGTTCTCGAGCGCCGTCATGCCGGGAAACAGCCGGATGTTCTGGAAGGTGCGCGCGACCTTGGCCTGCTTGGAGATGTTGAAGTCCTTCAGCTTCTGCATCTCGAATTGCGTGCCGTCGTCATGCGTCAGGCGGATCACGCCGGAGGTCGGCTTGTAGAAGCCCGTGATGCAGTTGAAGACAGTGGTCTTGCCGGCGCCGTTGGGGCCGATCAGCGCCGTGATCTGCTTGCGCTGGGCGGTGAACGACAGCGCGTTGACGGCGACGATGCCGCCGAAACGCATGGTGAGATTCTCGAGCGCGAGGATGGGAGCGGAGCTCATCCGTGGCCTTCCTTGACGAGGTCCGAGGAGATGCTCTTGGATTTTTCCAGGAACACGGTCGGCGCGCGATGGCCGACGATGCCGCGCGGGCGCCAGATCATCACCAGCACCATGGCGAGACCGAACACCAGCATGCGGTAGACCTCGAGGCTTCGGAACAGCTCGAAGCCACCGATCATGGCGAGCGCGGCCAGCGCCACACCGAGCTGCGAGCCCATGCCGCCGAGCACGACGATCGCCAGCACCAGCGCTGACTCTTGGAACGTGAAGGACTCGGGGCTGATGAAGCCCTGCCGCGTGGCGAAGAAGGCGCCGGCGAAGCCGCCAAACATCGCGCCGGTGGCGAACGCCGTCAGCTTGGTCGTGGTGATGTTGATGCCGAGCGCGCGGCAGGCGACCTCATCCTCGCGCAGCGCTTCCCAGGCGCGGCCGATCGGCAGCCGGCGCAGCCTGATCGTCACCCAGTTGGTCAGCAGCGCCAGCGCCAGGATCAAGTAGAACAGGAACACGATGCGATGCGTCGGCGAGAACGGAATGCCGAGCATCGACGCAAGGCCGCCTTCGCCGGGAGTCAACGGGATGCCGAACAGGGTCGGGCGCGGAATGCCGGAGACGCCATTGGGGCCGCCCGTCACCTCCTGCCAGTTGATCAGCACCAGACGGATGATTTCGCCGAAGGCGAGCGTGACGATGGCGAGGTAATCGCCGCGCAGCCGCAGCACGGGGAAGCCGAGCAGCACGCCCCAGAACGCGGCAAGGATGCCGGCGAGCGGCAGGCAGATCCAGAACGACAGGCCGAAGGTTGTCGACAGCAAACCGTAGGAATAGGCGCCGACCGCGTAGAACGCGACGTAGCCGAGATCGAGCAGGCCGGCGAGGCCGACCACGACGTTGAGGCCCCAGCCCAGCATCACATAGGTGAGGACGAGGATGCCGAGGTCGAGAATGTAGCGCTGATTGTAGAAGATCACCGGCACGAGAAAGGTGAAGATCAGTAGCGCCGGTGCGAGATAGCGCCCCGCAACGGACAGGCCGCTCTGCACCGACGCGGGAACGAAGCTGCCGAGGCCGCCGCGCGGGCCGAGCCAGAGCCGCAACAGCTCGACCACGATCGAGCCAACGAACACCGCGCCGACGAGGCTGGCGAGCTCGCCGAAGCGGGTCCAGTATTCGAGCTGGCCGCTCTGGCCGGCCTCGGTGCGGACGCCGACCATCAGCGAGAACAGGCCGAGCGCGACCAGCGCGCTGAGGACAGCCTTCCTGAGGATGAAGGCGGCTCCGACGGGCTCGGAGCCATTCGATGGGACAGGCGAAGAGGGTGGAAGGGACGCGCTCACACGGGCTCCGTCGTCAGACTTTTTCGACTTCGGGACGGCCCAGGAGGCCGGTCGGCAGGAAGATCAGCACCACGATCAGGATCGAGAACGCCGCGACGTCCTTGTACTCGACCGAGAAGTAGGCCGACCAGAATGTCTCGATCAAGCCGATCGCGAGGCCGCCAAGCATCGCGCCAGGCAGCGAGCCGATGCCGCCGAGCACGGCCGCGGTGAACGCCTTGATGCCGGCAACGAAGCCCATGAAGAAATCGACCAGGCCGTAATAGAGCAGGTACATCATCCCGGCGACGGCGGCGAGCGCCGCGCCGATCACAAAGGTCATCGAGATCGTACGATCGACGTCGACGCCGAGCAGCGCCGCCATCGTCTGGTCCTGCTCGCAGGCGCGCATATCGCGCCCAAGCCGGGTGCGTGACACCAGCCAGGTGAACAGGCCGAGGAGCACGATCGTGGTGACCACGACGACGATCTGGATGTTGGAGAGCTGCACGACGAAGCCACTGTCGCCCTCATGCAGCGTATAGCCGCCGGTGATGATCGGCGGGACCGGCTTGACGCGCGCGCCCTGCGACACCTGCGAGAAGTTGGTCAGCACGAATGACATGCCGATCGCCGACAGCATCGGCGCCAGGCGGAAGGAATGGCGCAGCGGACGATAGGCGATCCGCTCGATGGTCCAGCCATACAGCGCGGTGATCGCCATCGACACCAGCAGCACGATCAGCAGGATTACCGGAACCGCGGTCAGTCCGATGGACACCAGCACCAGGAACGAGATCAGCGCGATGAAGCCGCCGATCATGAAGACGTCGCCATGGGCAAAATTGATCATGCCGACGATGCCGTAGACCATGGTGTAGCCGATGGCGATCAGGCCGTAGATCGAGCCGAGCACGAGGCCGTTGATGAGCTGCTGCGCGAAATAATCCATGAACTGCCGTTTCGAGACTGTCGATACTCGTTCGCAACGCGGCGGGGGCCTGGCGGACGGGGGCGGTATCTTCCGGCACCCGCGGCCGCAGACGGCGCGTCGGGCAGTACTAACAGCTAGGAACCGTCTGCCGCAACAGCGTGCAGTGCCGCATTTGAGAGCTTATCCCGCCTGCTTTGATGGCGGGTTCCATTGCCTAGGTTTCGCCGGACGATCCGTCCCTGCCTGAGGGTCTGAAAGACATCGTTAGAGGCAACGCATCAGAGGGTTCCCGCATTGGTTGTCTGGCCACTCGCGAGGGAGAGACGCATGACCGGACTGACCGACAAGAACCAGGGTCACCAGAACCCTGGACAGAATCAGCAGGGGCAGACCGGCGGCAAGCCGATCCGCCAGGACCAGGGGCAGGGAGTTGAACCGCAGCGGCCTGATCCCCAGGGCCAGGAGCGAGGAGGCTGAACGGTCTTTAGGAGCCATCAGGAGCCACCCCGCCTGCCGTCCTTGGAGCGCCCGTTAAGGTAAACAAAGGGTTTAAATTGCCCGCTGCATTTGTCGCGCGTTAGCTCGTCTGGAACTCGCCGGACGGGCGGGCGTGGGATGCAAAGGCGGGCGAGAGATGATCAAGAACTGCGTCATCAGGAACTGGCGGCTCAGCTGCGTCAATGGCGTCCTGCTGGCGCTCTATTTCGTGCCCGCCTGGACTCTGATCGCCTTGCAGATCATGGTCTCGCCGATCCAGGCGCTGTTCGCGCGGCCGAACATCGCGGTGGCCCTGTTCATCAGCGACCACCTGCACCTCTCCGGCATCGAGACGGTCCGCGCGGCCTGGCTGCTGGCGCTGGCGCGGCTGACGGTGGCAGGGTTCTTCGCGATGTTCGTGGTCTTGATCCTCGTCCCGCGGGTGCGGAAGGTGGCGGGCTACGTCGAGGCTCTGTCGATCGGGCTCGGCCTCGGCAGCGTGCTCACCTTCTTCAGCATGATCATGGCGGCGAAGGTCGGTGAGACGCAGGCGTTGCGCCTGCACGCCACCGAATTGTTGATGCTGCTCGGAACAGCCATCGTCATGCTCGTCGAGAAGCCGGTCTCGCCGTCGTCCGTGGCGGCTCCGGTCGAGCCGGCGGAGCCCGAAGTCACGCCCGCGACGGCCGCAGGCGCCAACGCCTGATCACCATTCCTGCGTTATGATGTCGCGCTGACCAGCGTCAACGCTGCGTGAGAAAGCCGAGCACGGCGTCGTTGAAGGGACCGGCCGCCTCGACATTGGAGATGTGCGCCGCATCCACGATCGTCAGGCTCGCGCCTGCGATCCTGCTGCGAATCGCTTCCGCCATCGAGATCGGCGTGGACTTGTCGTAGCGGCCGGCAACGACCAGCGTCGGGCTCTTGACGTTCGACAGATCGTCGCGCAGGTCCAGGGCGCGCAGCGCCTCGCAGCAGGCGAGATAGCCTTCGACCGGAGTGGCCACCAGCATCGCCTTCATCCGCTCGGCGACATCCGGATGACGATCGCGGAACTCCTGTGTCAGCCAGCCGGCAATGATGGTATCGGCGATGCCCGCGAGGCCGCTGTCCCGGACCGCCTTGATCCGCGCGTCCCAGATCGCCGGATCAGGGTAATAGCAAGTGGTGTTGGCGAGGACGACCTTGCCGATCCGCTCGGGCGCGTGCGCCGCGAGCCACTGGCCGACCATGCCGCCCATCGACACGCCGCACCAATGCACCTTCTCGATGTTGAGGTCATCGAGGATCGCCAGCGCGTCGCGGCCGCATCGCTCGATCGAATAGGGCCCCGGCGGGACCTGCGATTTGCCATGGCCGCGCCGGTCATAGCGGATGACGCGGAACACCTGCGTGAAAGCACGCATCTGCGGCTCCCACATCTGCAAGGTCGAGCCGAGCGAATTCGACAGCATCAGGGTCGGCCCGCCGTCGCGGCCCTCGACGGTGACGTTCAGCAGGCAACCGTCGGCATCGATCATCGGCATGGGCGCAATCCTTGTCGCAGGAGGCGGCCACCGCCGCAGGAATCGTGCAGATTTGATGGCGAACTAACCATTGCGGCCGCCGTCTGCCAACCAAAACCGGTGGGTCACGAGACCCGGAATGCTGCGGTGCTCCAGCGATTCTGCAACGCTTGACGGCGCTGCTCGCCCTTCCTTTTGGGCGTTTGGTGCTTTACTTGAATGCCTCTAACCGCGCCAATCGGGGGGAGATGCATATGGCAATGACGATGACGGGCGAGGTCCAGCTGGCGGCTCCGCGAGAGGCCGTCTGGGCCAAGCTGAACGATCCTGAGGTGCTCAAGGCCTGCATTCCCGGCTGCGAGGAGCTTGAGAAGACCGAGGATGGCGGCTTCCGCGCCGTCGCGAAAATGAAGGTCGGACCGGTCTCCGCGCGCTTCAAGGGCAAGGTCACCTTGAGCGATCTCGATCCGCCGAACGGCTACAAGATCTCCGGCGAGGGCGAGGGCGGCGTGGCCGGATTCGCCAAGGGCGGCGCGGTCGTCGGTCTGGCGGAGAAGGATGGCGGCACGCTGCTGAGCTACAATGTCGACGCGCAGATCGGCGGCAAGCTGGCGCAGCTCGGCCAGCGCCTGATCAACGGCGCCGCGAAAAAGCTCGCCGACGAATTCTTCGCGAACTTCGCAAAGGCCGTCCAAGGATGATGGATCAAGGCTGATTGCAACGGACCCATGCGCCGCCGGTGGCGAGGTTGCCCGCCGCCGGGAGCGTCAATATGATGGTTTTCGACCGATTTTTGCTGGGCTGCGCTGCAGTGCAACGCTGTGCGCGGAATATAGAGAGTCCTGAATGGCCAAGATTTCCATGATTGTGAACGGTAATCCCGTCACGGCGAATGTCGACCCGCGGACGCTGCTCGTGCAGTTCCTGCGCGAAAATCTGCGCCTCACCGGCA
The DNA here is from genome assembly GCF_000026145.1 of Bradyrhizobium sp. ORS 278. NCBI lineage: Bacteria > Pseudomonadati > Pseudomonadota > Alphaproteobacteria > Hyphomicrobiales > Nitrobacteraceae > Bradyrhizobium > Bradyrhizobium sp. ORS 278. Next base: position 3,058,333 of record NC_009445.1, read on the forward strand.
CCCATGTCGGCTGCGACACCTCGCAATGCGGCGCCTGCGTGGTCCATCTTGACGGCAAGGCGGTGAAGTCCTGCACGACGCTGGCGGTAATGGCCGACGGCCATGAGGTCCGCACGATCGAGGGGCTCGCCGCCGACGGCGCGCCGCTGCATCCGATGCAGGAGGCTTTTCGCGAGCATCATGGCCTGCAGTGCGGCTTCTGCACGCCCGGCATGATCATGACCGCGGTCGATCTCGTCCACCGCAAGGGCCATGAGCTCAGCGAGGAGACGATTCGCGAGGAGCTAGAGGGCAACCTCTGCCGCTGCACCGGTTATCAGAACATCGTGCAGTCCATTGCCGCCGGCGCCAAGGCGATGGCGAAGTCAGACCTCGCCTAAACGTCGGACATCGCCTCAGTCGCTCCCGCCGCACGCAGGATATTCTCCCATGTACGAATTCAAATATCACCGGCCGGCCACCGTGCGCCAGGCCGCCAATCTCCTCACCAAGAACGAGGACGCCAAGCTGGTCGCCGGCGGCCACACGCTGGTGCCGGTCATGAAGCAGCGGCTTGCCAGCCCGCCGGCTCTCGTCGACCTCTCGCACGTCGAAGGCCTCGACACGATCGAGGTCAAGGGCCGCAACCTCGTGATCGGCGCCATGGCGCGCCACGCTGAAGTGGCGAACTCCGCCACCGTTGGCGAGGCGATCCCCGCGCTGGCGCATCTCGCCGGCCTGATCGGCGATCCCGCCGTGCGGCATCGCGGCACCATCGGCGGCTCGATCGCCAACAACGATCCGACAGCGGATTATCCCGCGGCGTGCCTCGCGCTCGGCGCGACGATCGTCACCAACAAGCGCAAGCTCAAGGCCGAGGAGTTCTTCCAGGGTCTGTTCACGACGGCGCTCGAGCCGGACGAGATCATCACCAAAGTGAGCTTCCCTCTGGCGAAGAAGGCGGCCTATGTGAAATTCCGCAACCAGGCCTCGCGCTACGCGCTGGTCGGCGTGTTCGTCGCGCGCCGTCCGTCGGACGTGCGCGTCGCCGTCACCGGTGCTGGCGCCAACGGCGTGTTCCGCGTGACCGCGTTCGAGGAGGCGTTGCAGAAGCGCTTCTCGCCCAAGGTGCTGGAAGGCATCCCGGTCTCGGCCGAGGGCCTCAACACCGATATCCACGGCAGCGCCGAATATCGCGCCCATCTGATCGGCGTGCTCGCGCGCCGCGCGGTCGATGCCGCCAATGCCGGGGCCAAGGCCTCGACGGCGTCGGACGGAGCCGCCGAGCCCGACGCGCCGGCGTCGTGACGTCGAAGGAAGCGGTCTCGCCATGAGTGATCCGGCTCTGCCAGCATCCGTCGATGCAATGCTCGAATTGTTGTCGTCGCGCGGCTATCTGGCCGAGCGATCGCTGGCGACGGTGACCTATCTGTCGCTGCGCATGGGCCGGCCGCTGTTCCTCGAAGGCGAGGCCGGCGTCGGCAAGACCGAGATCGCGAAGGTGCTGTCCGCGGCACTCGGCCGGAAGCTGATCCGCCTGCAATGCTACGAGGGTCTCGATGTTGCCTCCGCCGTCTACGAGTGGAATTCGGCCGCGCAGATGATCGCGATCCGGCTGGCGGAGGCCGGTGGCGACGTCGACCGCGATCAGTTGTCGTCGGACATTTTCGCCGACCGCTATCTGATCAAGCGCCCGCTGCTGCAGGCGCTGGAGCCTGATGTGGCGGGCGCCCCGGTGCTTCTGATCGACGAGCTAGACCGTGCCGACGAGGCCTTCGAGGCTTATCTGCTCGAAATCCTCTCCGACTTCCAGGTCACGATCCCCGAGTTCGGCACCGTTAAGGCGCCGCATCCGCCGATCGTCATCATCACCTCCAACCGCACCCGCGAGATTCACGACGCGCTGAAGCGGCGCTGCCTGTATCATTGGGTCGACTATCCCTCCGCCGAGCGCGAGCTCGCCATCGTCAAGACGCGGCTGCCAGGCATCTCGCAGCGGCTCTCGCAGCAGATCGTGCGCTTCGTGCAGACACTGCGCGACCAGGACTTCTACAAGTCGCCCGGCGTCGCCGAGACGCTCGACTGGGCCACCGCGCTGACCGAGCTCGACGCGCGCTCGTTGAATGCCGAGGTGGTCGGCGACACGCTAGGGGCGTTGTTGAAATATCAGGATGACATCGCCCGCATGCAGGGTGATGCGCTGAACAAGGTGATCAAGGACGCGACCAGCGAGACGTAGTTCACGCTGGTGCCGACAATGACGGTCGTCATTCCGGGATGCGTGCGCAGCACGCAGGACCGGAAACCATTACCACGATCGTGCGTATGGCTTCCGGGCTCGCGCTTCGCGCGACCCGGAATGACGAACATAGTTGTGGGCATGCCGGGAACGACGAGGGTCAACACATGCCCACCAGCATCAATCACCTGGCGCCGCCGACTGGCGGCATCGCCGATAACATTGCGGGTTTTGCGCGCGCGCTCCGTGCCGCGGGCCTTCCGGTCGGTCCCGGCGCCGTGATCGACGCCATGACCGCGCTCGAAGCCATCGACATCGGCAAGCGGCCCGACGTCTTCACCACGCTGGAATCGATCTTCGTCAAGCGCCACGAGCACGCGCTGATCTTCGCCCAGGCCTTCGACCTGTTCTTCCGCCCCGCCGAGGAATGGAAGTCGATGCTCGATTCGGTGCCGCTGCCGGACCACGCCAAGAAGAAGCCGCCGCCGGCCTCGCGCCGCGTCCAGGAGGCGATGTCGCAGCCGCAGATGCATGAGGAGCCGAAGGCGCAGGAGCAGGACCTGCGGCTGTCGGTGTCCGACCGCGAGGTGCTGCAGAAGAAGGATTTTGCGCAGATGAGCGCGGCAGAGATCGCCGAGGTCGCGCGCGCCATCGCCAAGATGCGGCTTCCGCAGGCGGAGCTGAAGACCCGCCGCTACACCGCCGATCCGCGCGGCCACCGCATCGACATGCGCAAGACCCTGCGCCAGGCGCTGCGCACCGAGGGCGAGATCATCAACTTCCATCGCCTGGGAAGAATCGAGAAGCCGGCACCGATCGTGGCGCTGCTCGACATCTCCGGCTCGATGAGCGAGTACACGCGGCTATTCCTGCATTTCCTCCACGCCATCACTGACGCCCGCAAGCGCGTGTCGGTGTTCCTGTTCGGCACCCGCCTGACCAACGTGACGCGCGCGCTGCGGCAGCGCGATCCCGACGAGGCGCTGGCGAGCTGCTCGGCCAATGTCGAGGACTGGGCCGGCGGCACCAGGATCGCCACCTCGCTGGAGACCTTCAACAAGCAATGGGCGCGGCGCGTGCTCGGGCAGGGCGCCATCGTGCTCCTGATCTCCGACGGGCTGGAGCGCGAGGCCGACAGCAAGCTCGCCTTCGAGATGGACCGGCTGCACCGCTCCTGCCGCCGGCTGATCTGGCTGAACCCGCTCTTGCGCTATTCCGGCTTCGAGGCCAAGGCGCAGGGCATCAAAACCATGCTGCCCCACGTTGACGAATTCCGCCCGGTACATAACTTGACGTCGATCGAGGCGCTGATCTCGGCGCTGTCGGCGCCGCTGCCGCCGCATAGCCGCAGCGCGATCCGGCCCGCCGCCTGATCAATCCGACAAGGAGAGAGCCATGCTCAACCGCGACGAAGACATCCTCAAGGCCGCCGAGGACTGGCACAAGGGCGGACACGGCGTGGCGCTGGCCACGGTGGTCGAAACCTGGGGCTCGGCGCCGCGACCGGTCGGCTCCAACCTCGTGATCAACGACGAGGGCACATTCCTAGGCTCGGTGTCGGGCGGCTGCGTTGAAGGCGCCGTGGTCACCGAGGCGCTGGACGTGATCTCCAGCGGCCAGCCGAAGATGCTCGAGTTCGGCGTCGCAGACGAGACCGCCTGGAATGTCGGGCTGTCGTGCGGCGGCACCATCCGCGTGTTCGTCGAGAAGGTGGGTTGATCGATGCAGCTGTCGACACTGGCCGAGCTCAACGCCGAGCGCGCCGCACGCCGCCCGGCCATTTTGGTCACCGACGTCGCCTCCGGCGAGCAGCGCCTGGTGAAGGCTGCCGCCATCGCGGCCGATCCGCTGCGTGACGAACTTGCCAAGCATCTGCGCATGGGCAAGAGCGGCATGGTCGAAGCGGGTGGCAAGCGGCTGTTCCTGAACGTCTATGCCCCCACGGCCAAGCTCGTGATCGTCGGCGCCGTCCATATCAGCCAGGCGCTGGCGCCAATCGCCAAGTCGCTCGGCTATGACGTCACCGTCGTCGATCCGCGGACGGCATTCGCCAGCCGGGAGCGTTTCCCGGACGTGCCGCTGATCGCCGAATGGCCCGACGTGGCGCTGCCGCCGCTCAATGTCGATCACTACACGGCCTTCGTGGCGCTGACGCACGATCCGAAGATCGACGACCCGGCGCTGCTGCACGCGTTCTCGCGCGACTGCTTCTACATCGGCGCGCTCGGCTCGCGGAAGACCCACGCCAAGCGTTACGACCGGCTGCGCGCGCAGGGGGCCAGCGACGCCGACATCGCGCGCATCCACGCGCCGATTGGCCTCGCCATCGGCGCGGTCTCCCCGTCCGAGATCGCGGTCTCGATCATGGCCGAGATCACCGCGACGCTACGTTTGCCGGCCAAGGAAAAAGAGCAGGCGGCATGAAGTTCGGTCCTGCCAGCCCGGCTGAGGCGATCGGGGGCGTGACGGTCCACACCCTGCGCAAAGGATCATTGGTGCTCAAGAAGGGCACCTTGATCGGTCCCGCTGAGGTCGACGCGCTGGTCAGGGAAGGCGTGAAGGAGATTGTCGTCGTCAGGCTTGAGCCCGGCGACGTGTCTGAGGACGAGGCGGCTGCCGACGTCGCCAAGGTCGTGGCAGGCAAGGGCATTTACGTCGACCGTGCCTTCACCGGCCGCGCCAATCTGTTCGCGGCCCGGCCCGGTGTGCTGGTGATCGACCGTGCGGCAGTGGATCGCATCAACGAGGTGGATGAGGCCATCACCTTCGCGACCCTGCCGGCGTTCAAGCCGGTGGTGGAAGGCGAAATGGTCGGCACCGTCAAGCTGATCCCGTTCGGCGTCCAGGGCCACCTGCGCGATGCCGCCGTCGCGGCTGCAGGCGGCGGCGCGTTGAGCATCGCGCCCTACATCATCAAGCGCGTCGGCGTTGTCTCGACGATACTCCCTGGCCTTGCGCCCAAGGTCATCGATAAGACGCTGCGCGTCACCGCCGAGCGCCTGGCGCCAGCGGGCGCTACGATCGTCGCCGAGCGCCGCGTGCCGCATGAGCAAGCCGCGCTGGCTGCCGCGATCAAGGAGCTGCTTGGCCTCGGCGCCGAGCTTGTCATCGTGTTCGGAGCTTCCGCCATCGCCGATCGCCGCGACGTGATCCCGGCGGCGATCACCGGCATCGGCGGCGCCATCACCCATTTCGGCATGCCCGTCGATCCCGGCAACCTGCTCCTGATCGGCAGCGCCGGAGGCGTTCCGGTGCTCGGCGCGCCCGGCTGCGCCCGCTCGCCGGCCGAGAACGGTTTTGACTGGGTGCTGATGCGGCTGCTCGCCGGCATCAAGGTCAGCCGCGCCGAGCTGACCGCGATGGGCGTCGGAGGCCTGCTGATGGAGATCGTGACGCGGCCGCAGCCGCGCGCCAAGCCGGAGGAGAGCGGAGGCGAGCGCAAGGTTGCGGCGATCGTTCTCGCCGCGGGCCGCTCGACTCGGATGGGCGGTCCTAACAAGCTGCTCGCCGAGCTCGATGGCAAGAAGCTGGTGCGGACGGTCACCGAGCAGGCGCTGGCCTCGAAGGCGAGCGAAGTCATCGTCGTCACCGGCCATCAGGCCGAGCTGGTCGAGCAGGCGCTGTCCGACCTTCACGTCCGCTTCGTCCGCAATCCCGATTTCGCGGGCGGGCTCGCCAGCTCAGTGAAGTCAGGCATTGCCGCGGTGCCGGATGGAGTCGACGGCGCCGTGGTTTGCCTCGGCGACATGCCGATGGTGTCATCCGACCTGCTCGATCGTCTGATCGGCGCCTTTGCGCCCGATCGCGGCAATTTGATCGTCGTACCTGTCTCGGAGGGACGCCGTGGCAATCCCGTGCTGTGGTCGCGCCGGTTCTTCGCCGAGCTGATGACGCTCGACGGCGACGTCGGGGCGCGGCACCTGATCGCCAAGCACAGCGAGGCCGTCGCCGAGGTGCCGGTCGATGGCGACAGCGCTTTCCTGGATATCGATACGCCCCAGGCGCTCGAGGCGGCGCGGCGCGGGTAAAGCCCTGTAGCCCGCATGAGCGCAAGCGAGATGCGGGTTCTCACGTGCTGTGTCGGTGACCCGCATGTCCCTTGCGCTCATGCGGGCTACGGTCTCCATCTCAACCTCTCATTCACCAAGTTTCAACGACCCCCGGCTAGATTTACCGCATTGGGCCTCGGGGGAGGAAACTTTGATTGTCTCAACCGCCGCGCGACGTGTCGCGCTGTTTGCATTTGGATTGACCGTGATCGTCGGCGCCGCCCGCGTCGCCACCACCGTCATCAGCCCGGCGCATGCCGCCGGCGCCTTCGCCATCGGGCAATGCGCGGCCTATGGCCAGGCCTTCGACTATCCGGCAGAGCATCTCGCCAAGGCTGCGGCGCTCAAGCAATGCAAAGGCGAGTGTACGGCGGTGACGATGAAGAAGGCCTGCGCCGCGTTTGCCGTCGACCTCACCAATCCCTGCGGCCCGCATGGCTATGCCGTACGCCCGAAGATCTCGGCCTCGCTCAACGAGGCGACGCGCGAATGCTATAAATATGGCGGCAAGGAATGCGTCATTCGCGCCTGGGTCTGCGACGCCAAGGGCTGACCAAGGGCTGACCAAGCGCTGATCTCGGCTTGATGGACCGAGTTCCAAGTGCACACACTTTCAATTCGCTGCTTCACGCCCCGACTGGCTCGGCTATTCTGGGCATTCGCATCGATGGAATTGGAAGTGACATGCAATTCGACACCAAGATCGCGCTCATCATCCGCAATGATCTCGAAGCCTGGCAGAAGCTGAACGTCGCGGCTTTCCTCGCTAGCGGCATCGCTGCGGCATGTCCTGAATGTATCGGTGCGCCCTATGAGGACGGCTCGGCGACGAGCTATCACGCGCTGATCGGCCAGCCGATCCTGATCTACGGTGCGCCGGACAATGCCGCTTTGGCACGCGCGCTGGACCGCGCATTGACGCGCAGCGTCAAGCCGGCGCTCTACACCGAGGACATGTTCAAGACCACGCATGACGAGGCCAATCGCGCGGCGGTGAAGGCGGTGGCGCGCATAGATCTCAATCTGGTGGGGCTGGCGCTGCGTGCCGAGCGCAAGGTCGTGGACAAGATCGTCGACGGCTTGAAATTTCACGCCTGAGACCGAGTGAGCCATCTCTCGCCTGTCATGAAACTGTTACGCGTTGCGCAGCAAAGCGGCAGCGTATTTTGACACCGATCAAGACTGTCCTGGTTTCGCGTCATTAGTTTGCTCCTTAACTAAGGAGCAAACCGATGCAGACCATGAAAGCCGCCGTCGTCAAAGCCTTTGGCAAGCCGCTCGTCATCGAGGACGTGCCTGTTCCGGTGCCTGGTCCGGGCGAGCTTCTCGTCAAGCTGAAGGCCTGCGGCGTCTGTCATACTGATCTCCACGCGGCTTCGGGCGATTGGCCGGTCAAGCCGACGCCGCCCTTCATCCCAGGCCACGAAGCGGCCGGCGTGGTCGCCGCGCTCGGTGCTGGCGTGACCGACTTCAAGGTCGGCGATGCCGTCGGTGTGGCTTGGCTGCACGACGCGTGCTTGCGTTGCGAATATTGCGAGACCGGCTGGGAAACGCTGTGCGAGCACCAGCACAATACGGGCTACAGCGTGAATGGCGGCTTCGCCGAGTACGTCATCGCCGCGGCCGCATTCGCGGCGCGCCTGCCGGCCAACGTCGACTTCGCCAGAGTCGCGCCGATCCTGTGCGCCGGCGTCACGACCTACAAGGGCTTGAAGGAGACGGACACCCGTCCGGGCGAGTGGGTGGTGATCTCTGGCGTGGGCGGCCTCGGTCACGTCGCGATCCAATACGCCAAGGCGATGGGGCTGAAGGCGATCGGTCTCGACATCGCCGAGGACAAGCTCAAGCTGGCGCTGGAGGCGGGTGCCGCGCACGCCGTCAACGCGCTCGACAACGACGCCGTGGACCGCGTTCTCCAGATCACGGGGGGAGGGGCGCAGGGCGTGCTCGTGACGGCGGTCTCGACCCCGGCGTTCGCGCAGGCCTTGAAGATGGTCAGACGCAAGGGCACCGTCAGCCTGGTCGGCCTGCCTCCCGGCGAATTCCCGACGCCGATCTTCGACGTCGTGCTCAAGCGCATCACCGTGCGCGGCTCGATCGTTGGCACGCGGCGTGACCTCGACGAGGCCATCGCCTTTGCCGCCGAGGGCAAGGTGAAGGCGGAGGTCACCACGGCGCCGCTGTCGGAGATCAACACCATCTTCGACCGCATGAAGGCCGGCAAGATCGACGGCCGCGTGGTGCTGGATTTCACCTGATCATCGAAGGCACGTGTTCAAGGCGGCCGCCTCGCATCGGCGTGGCGGCCGTCTTGATCTGGATCAGGATGACGGCGCAGCGTCATGGCACAGATGTCGGATGACCGCCGTCACCAAGATCGTCTTCCTCGGTGCGAGCAGCGCATCGTTTGGGCTCAGCGTGTTTCGGGACTTGTTCTCGACCCAGGATCTCGCGGGATCGACGCTGGTTCTGGTCGGTCGGGATACCACGCGGCTCGCGCGGTCGGAACGGCTGGCCCGGCTGCTGAACGACCGCTCCGGTGCGGGCCTCAGGATCGAGGCGACGACGGATTGGCGCGCCGCGCTCGACGGCGCCGGTTTCGTGATTCATTCCACCGCGATCGACCGCAATCGGCTGTGGAAGCTCGACTTCGAAGTGCCGCGCAAATACGGTATCCGCCATACGCTCGGTGAGAATGGCGGGCCGGGCGCGTTGTTCTTTACGCTCCGCACCTTGCCTGTTGTGTTCGACTTCGTTCGGGAAATGGAGCAGCGCTGCCCGAACGCGCTGTTCATCAACTTCTCCAATCCCGAGAGCCGCATCATCCTGGCACTCGGTCTTCACAGCCGGCTCGCCCATGTCGGCCTGTGCCACGGCATCTTCATCGCGCGGAGCCAAGTGGCGTCGATCCTCGGGCTGGCGGAGGAGCGCGTCGAGGTATGGGGCGCCGGCCTCAATCATTTCCAGTGCCTGCTGCAGATCCGTGACCGTGAAACCGGAGCCGACCTCTATCCGCTGCTGCGCGAACGGGAGCGCAGTCACGACCCCAAGGTCGCGCCGCTGACCCGCACGCTGCTGCATGATTTCGGCGTCTGGCTCGGCTGCGGCGATGGCCATGTCGGCGAGTATCTCGCTTATGGCTGGGAGGCGGGCGAGCGCGGCTATGATTTTGCCTGGGATGAGGCGGAACGCGCCAGGCTGATCCGCCAGATCGACGACGTGCTGTCGGGAACGGCCGAGATGCCGGCTTGGTGGCGGTCCCCGTCGGGCGAACGCGCGGTGACCGTGATCGGTGCGGTGCTGCACGATCGCAAGCAGTCCATCGAGTCCGGCGTCGTGCTCAACCGCGGCGTCATCCCCAATCTCCCGGCCGAGGCGGCCGTCGAAGTGCCTGTCGTTGCGGATCGCTGCGGCATTCATCCGATCTCCTTGGGTCCGCTGCCGAACGCCGTCGCCAAGCTGATGGCGATCCAGGTTCAGGTGCAGCAGCTCTCCGTGCAGGCGGCGATGACCGCCTCCAGGGACGTCGCGCTGCAGGCGCTGCTGGTCGACCCGGTCGTGAACTCGGCCACGGCGGCTCGCCAGATCCTCGACGAACTCTGGGAGGTGAACCGGCCCTACATTCGGCCATGCGCCTGATTGGGTGAGCGCAAGGCGCGGTAATCCGCACGCACCGCTCCGAAGCGCCGGCGGTTCCTATCAGACGGCGAAAGCCCTTTACAATGACTGACTGGTCAGTCATAATCCTAGGATGTCGAAGTCTTTCAAGACCGCCCGCCGGGGCGGAGATGCTGCGAGCGCTGTCGCGGATGACCCGGGAATGGGAGCGGTCTCCCGCCGCGCCGACCGAGCCGCCGAGCGCCGTGCCGCCATCGTGCAGGCGGCGATGGACGAGTTCATCGCGCGCGGCTTTGCCGCGACCCGGCTCGATGACATCGCCAAGCGCGCAGGCGTCGCCAAGGGCACGATCTATCTGCACTTCAAGGACAAGGAATCGATGTTCGAGGAATTGATCCGGACTGCGATCGTGCCCTTCGTCGGCCGGCTCGCTGCGCCGCCGCCGGTGGGCGGCTCGGTGCGCGATATGGTCGAGGGCCTGGCGCGCATGTTCCTGCAGGAGATCGCGGGCACGCGGCGGGCCGATCTCGTTCGCCTCATCATCGCCGAAGGGCCGCGCTTTCCGGAGATTGCCGATTTCTATTATCGCGAGGTCGTCTCCCGCGGTCTCGCGGCCATGCGGGCGCTGATCCAGCTGGCCGTCACGCGCGGCGAGATCCGCGAGCCCAAGCTCGTGCAGCATCCGCAACTGATGATCGCGCCGATGATGGTCGCGGTGATCTGGAAGAGTCTGTTCGAAACGCATGCGCCGCTCGATGCGGAGGCGATGCTGCAGACGCATCTCGATCTGATCTTCGGGCCGAGGAGGCCGACATGAGCCTGCTGCACTGCCTTGCCGTGCTGGTCACGGCGTTCAGTCTCAACGGTTGCAAGGACACGCGCGATCCCGGCTATCAGGGCTGGGTCGAGGCCGACATGATCTTCGTCAGTCCCGACGAAGCGGGACGCGTCACCCGGCTGAACGTCCGCGAAGGCGACGAGATCAAGGTCGGCGATCCCCTGTATTCGGTCGACGACGACCTGCAGCAGGCCGATCTGAACCAGACCAAGGCGACGCTGGCCAACGCGCAGCAGACGTACGATCGCGCCGCGGCCCTGAGCAAGACCGGGGCGGGGACGCAGGCGACGCTCGATGCGGCGGTCTCGGCGCTGCGGGTTGCCGAAGCCCATGTCGTGACATCGCAGACCCGGCTGGCGCGGCGCAAGGGTGTCGCGCCGGTCGCCGGCACCATCCAGCAGATCTACTTTCGCGAAGGCGAGATGGTCGCCGCGCAGCGGCCGGTGTTGTCGATCATGCCGCCCGGCAACATGAAGCTGCGGTTCTACGTGTCGGAGACGGATCTTCCCAAGTTCGCCATTGGTGAGGAGGTGCGCGTCACCTGCGACAATTGCGCTGCCGACCTGACCGCGCGCATCTACTTCCTGGCGTCGACGGCGGAATATACGCCGCCAGTCATCTACAGCCTCGATGAGCGCAACAAGCTCGTCTACCTCATCCAGGCGCGTCCCGCACGGCCGGATGCATTGCGCGTCGGACAGCCCGTCAGCATCTATCCGCAACCCAAGACCCCCGTCGCGGACAAGCAATGAACGGCGCCGGACCAGCCGAGATCGCCATCGACGTCAGGGGCCTGACCAAGTCCTTCGGCGGCCGAGAGGTCGTGCACGATCTGTCGATGCAGGTGCGGCGCGGCTCGATCTACGGCTTCCTTGGTCCGAACGGCTCCGGCAAGACCACGACGATCCGCATGCTGTGCGGCCTGCTGACGCCTGACGAGGGCGAGGGCACTTGTCTCGGCTTCGACATCCGCCGCGACGCCGACAAGATCAAGCGCCGCGTCGGCTACATGACCCAGCGCTTCAGCCTGTATCAGGATCTTTCCGTGCGCGAGAACCTCGAATTCGTCGCGCGCCTCTATGGGATGTCCGATCCGCCGCAAGCCGCGCGGGACATGGTGCAGCGGCTCGGCCTTTCCGGGCGCGAGCGGCAGCTCGCCGGCGAATTGTCGGGCGGCTGGAAGCAACGGCTCGCGCTCGGCGCCTGCACCTTGCCGAACCCGCAACTGCTGCTGCTCGACGAGCCAACCGCAGGCGTCGATCCGAAGGCGCGGCGCGATTTCTGGAACGAGATCCATGCGCTCGCAGGGGAAGGACTCACGGTTCTGGTGTCGACCCACTACATGGACGAGGCCGAGCGCTGTCACGAGATCGCCTATATTGCCTATGGACATCTGCTGGCCCACGGCACCGTGTCCGAGGTGATCGCGCAATCCAAACTCACCACATACACGGTGAGCGGCGACGATGTGCGCGCGGTTTCCGCCGATCTCTCCGGCAAGCCCGGCGTCGACATGGTCGCCCCCTTCGGCACCAGCCTGCACGTCTCGGGACACGACCACGACGCGCTCGATGCCGCCATCGCGCCCTGGCGCGACAAGCCCGGTCTGCACTGGCAGCCCGCCGCACCGTCGCTCGAGGATGTCTTCATCGACCTGATGAACCGCTCGCGGGACAACTTCCAATGAGCGACACAACGCTTTCTCACGTCTCTCCGGAGCCGCGCTTCGCCTTCTGGCGCCGCACCTATGCGATGGTGGTGAAGGAGTTCATCCAGCTGCGCCGGGACCGGGTATCGTTCGCGATGATCGTGATGCTGCCGGTGATGCAGCTGATGCTTTTCGGCTACGCGATCAACACCACGCCGCACCATCTTCCCGCAGCGGTGCTGCTGCAGGAGGACAGCGATCTCGGCCGCTCGATCCTGAAAGCGATGGAGAACACCGCCTATTTCAGCTTCACCCGAGAGGTCGGCAGCGTCGCGGAGCTCGACGATCTGCTGCTGTCCGGCAAGGTCCTGTTCGGCGTCGAGATCCCGCGCGGCTTCGAGCGGGCGGTCCGCCGCGGCGACCGCCCGGCGCTACTGGTGGCCGCCGATGCCACCGATCCGGTCGCGGCGTCCTCCGCGCTGTCCTCGCTCGGCACCATCGTGCAGACCGCGCTCGCGCATGATCTGTACACCGGCGATCCCGTCACCGCGGCGTTCGAGATCAGGGCGCATGCGCGCTACAATCCAGCGGCCTCGTCGCGGCTCAACATCGTTCCGGGCCTGGTCGGGACCATCCTGACCATGACCATGCTGATCTTCACCGCGCTGTCCGTGACACGCGAGATCGAGCGCGGCACAATGGAGAGCCTGCTGTCGATGCCGATCAAGCCGGTCGAGGTGATGCTCGGCAAGATCATCCCTTACGTGCTGGTCGGCTTCCTGCAGGCTACCATCATCATCGGCATCGGCGTGCTGCTGTTCGGCGTGCCTGTGATGGGCAGCCTGCTGCTGCTGGCTTTGCTCTCGACGCTGTTCATCGCAACCAACCTCTCGATCGGCTACACGTTTTCCACCCTGGCGCAGAACCAGCTGCAGGCCATGCAGCTGTCGATGATGTTCTTCCTGCCGAGCATACTGCTCTCCGGATTCATGTTTCCGTTTCTCGGCATGCCGCAATGGGCGCAGATCGTCGGCGAGTGCCTGCCGCTGACGCATTACCTGCGCATCGTCCGGGCCATCATGCTCAAGGGCTCGACGCTCCCAAACCTGCAGCATGATACGATCGCGTTGTTCGGTCTCATGCTGTTCGCCATGACGGTTGCCGTCTTCCGCTTCCGCCGCACGCTCGATTGAGGCACAATGCCGGTCGGGCGGACAACCGGCTGAGGCAGGATGCGGATCGCGAGGGCAGGCAAGGGGAGCGGTGCGCCACCCGCGGCGGCGGAGTTCAACCAGGCGCTGATGCGCCAGACGTTGAACACCGAGCTCTTGCGGGTGAAGGCGCTGATCGCCACGGCCGGACTGTTTCTGGTCATCTCGGTGTTCGTCGAGATCTTCGAGCCGCGGATCTCGGAGTGGATCTGGCCGAGCCGGGTCGGGGTCCTCTACGTCTACGCGATCATCGTCTCCTTCATCGCCTTCGAGCTGCTCATCCTGTTCAGGATCAAAGCCAACATCCGCCTCGGTCACGACGTCCCGATCGTGTTGCGGTATCTCAGCGTGCTGATCGAGACGTCGATGCCCACGCTCGTGCTGGTGTTGCAGATCGAAGGCATCGGCCGCGACAGGGCACTCGGCTTTGGCGCGCCGCTGGTCTATTTCATCTTCATCATCCTCTCGACCCTCCGTTTGGACTTCTGGCTGTCGAGCTTTACCGGACTGGTGGCAGCAGCGGAGTTGCTGACCGTCGCACTGATCGACAGACCCTCGATCGACATGAGCCAGCATCCGGAGATCTACTATCAAGGCGAGCGCAGCTTCATCATCCTGCTGTGCGGTCTGCTCGCCGGCGCCGTCAGCGTGCAATTGCGCCGGCAGTTCGCGGCGAGCATCGAGGCAGCCTCCGCGCGGGATCGGGTCACTGACCTGTTCGGCCAGCATGTCTCGCCCCAGGTTGTCGAGCGGTTGATGAAGGAGGGCACGGCGGAGGCGCGGGACATCCAGAAGGTTGCCGTGATGTTCGTCGACTTCAGAGGCTTCACCGCGGCTTCGCGTTCCAAACCGCCTCAGGAGGTCGTTGACCGGCTCGACGGTGCGTTTGCCGTGCTGGTCGAGATCCTCGAGCGTCATGGCGGGATCGTGAACAAGTTTCTCGGGGACGGCTTCCTCGCGCTGTTCGGGGCGCCGTTCGAAACGCGCGACGCCGCAGCGCAGGCGGTCGCGGCGGCGCGCGAGATGGTAGCGGCCATGCGCGACGTCAATTCTGCCTCGTCCTGGCCGCTGCGTATCGGCATCGGCATTCATCTCGGCGAGGTCGTGGCCGGCAGCATCGGCTCGCCGCGACGCAAGGAGTACACGGTCATCGGCGATACCGTGAACTTCGCCTCGCGGCTGGAGGCCTTGAACAAGGAGTTCGATTCGCAGCTCCTGATCTCGACCGAGGTGCGGCAGGCCGCCGGTGAGGAGGCAGGGGATGCCGTCTTCCACGGCGAGGTATCAGTGCGCGGTTACGACCGGTCGTTCGAAGTCTGGCAGCTGCATTAAAGCCGATCGTTCACGTTGCTGCCGGCTGTGCGGCGTCGGCGATTTACATTGCCGGATCTCCACGCTTAACTGCGCGCCAATCAACAGGGTATCAGGAGGAAATGCATGACCCGAACCGGGACGTTGCTTTTGGCCGGCGTGAGCCTCGCTTGCGTGGCGGCGATCGGATCTGCGCGGGCCGAGGACGTGGGCTGCAGCAAGGTGACGGCCGAAGCGCTGAAGGTCCCGGCGCTGACCCTGACCGGATCGAAGCTGCAGGAGGCGGCCGACGGCTTGCCGCGTCACTGCATTCTTTCCGGCAAGGTCAATGAGCGGACCGGTCTCGACGGCCACACCTATGCGATCCAGTTCGAGATCCGCCTGCCGGAGACCTGGAACGGCCGCTTCCTGCACCAGGTGAACGGCGGCAATGACGGCGTGGTGGTGCCCGCGCTCGGCGACAAGGCGGATGGCCTGGTCAGCGGCGGCACGACCCCGCTCGCCCGCGGCTTCGCGGTGTTGTCGTCGGACAGCGGTCATTCGGGCAACGACCCCGCCAACAAGCCGCGCGGGCTGGCTTCCGGCTCGGCATTCGGCCTCGATCCGCAGGCGCGGCGCGATTACGGCTATTCGGCCGACATCACGTTGGCGCCGATCGCCAAGGCGATCATTTCCGAACATTACGGCAAGAAGCCCGATTATTCCTACATCGCCGGCTGCTCCAATGGCGGTCGCCACACCATGGTCGCGGCCGAGCGCATGCCCGAGCAGTATGACGGCTTCCTGGTCGGCAATCCCGGCTTCAATCTGCCGCGCGCCGCCGTGCAGCATGCCTGGGACGTGCAGGCGCTAACCAAGGCGGATGCCGACATCCGCAAGTCGATCACGCGCGAGGATGCCAAGCTGATCTCCGCCAAGATCACCGAGGTCTGCGACGGGCTCGACGGCGCCAAGGACGGGCTGACGGCAAACCTCAAGGCCTGCCAGAAGGCGTTCAGCTTCGACAGCCTGCGCTGCGCCGCCGGCAGCACCGAGGCCTGTCTGCCGGCCGCCAAGGTCGATGCCCTGAAGAAGGTGTTCGCCGGACCGCAGAATTCCAAGGGCGAGCAGCTCTATTCGGACTGGCCGGTCGACGGCGGCGTCGGCACCGGCAACTGGCGGGCCTGGAAGGTCGAAAGCCCGGTGGCGCCCTGGAACAACCTCCCGATCATCGCCACCATGGGCGGCGCGTCGCTGAACTACATCTTCTCGACCCCACCGGTGGAGATCGAAGGCTCGCCCGACAAGCTGGTCGAGAAGCTGCAGACGTACGACTTCGACAAGGACGCGCCGAAGATCTACGCCAAAGAGGGCCCGTTCACGGAGTCCGCGATGGACTTCATGACGCCGCCTGCGGTCGACAACCCGACCTTGCCGGCATTCCAGAACGGCGCCCGCAAGATGCTGATCTATCACGGCCAGGCCGATCCGGTGTTCTCCATCAACGACTCCATCCGCTGGTACGAGAAGCTCAACGCCAACGTGCAGGGCAAGGTCGATACGTTTGCGCGGCTGTTCGCCTTGCCCGGCGAGACCCATTGCGGCGGCGGCGTCACCTTGGAGAAGTTCGATGCGCTGGGTGCGCTGATGGACTGGGTCGAGAAGGGCAAGGCGCCGGAGGCGATCACGGCCTCCGTCAATGCGGCCAACAAGGAGGTACCGTCGGGCTGGAGCGCGCAGCGGACGCGGCCGCTGTGCCCGTGGCCGAAGTTTGCCAAATATGTCAGCGGCGACGTCGAGCAGGCATCCTCCTTCACCTGCACCGCGGAGTAGCGGCCTACACTTGCGGCGAGACGAGGTTCTCGATCCGGACCTTGTCGCGCTCCTCGATGATCTCGGCGATCCATTGCCGGTGGCAATGGGCGTGGTCGCGCTCGTAGCAGAGCAGGCACACGGGACCGGCGCTCTTCACCAGCGAGGCCAACTCGTCCATCTGCTCCTTGGCCTGCGTTGTCTTGAGATGCGCGCTGTAGATCTTGTGCAGCGTGTCGTAATGGCCGCTGCGGGCGGCCTCGCGGCCTTCCTTCGGCGTGCCGAGCCCGCGCAGATGGACATAGGCGATGCCGCGCTCGTCGAGCCCGGCAGCGAGCTGGCTCTTCGAGAAGCCCGGCCGCCGCGAGGCCGCCACCGCGCGGACATCGACCAGGAGCTTGACGCCGGCCGACTGCAACTCGTCGAGTACGGCCTTGGCGGGCGTGTGCTCGTAGCCGATGGTGAACAGGGTCTTGCTCTTGGCCATGATGCTGCCCTTAGGTCACCCGCTCGATCAATTCCATCGCGCCCGCCGGCGCGCGCACCTTGCCTTCGTGGATGACGTAGGCGAACACGTCGCGCGGCGTCTTCTTTGCCGGCTTGTCGTCAACCCGCGGCAGATCCTCGGGTTCGCCGCCGCTCGCCCACAGCTGCAGCCGCTTGGCCCAGGCATCGAGCTGCTTCGGCGGATAGCACGTCTTCAGCTCGTCATTGCCCTTCTGAAGTCGTGCATAGACGAAATCGCCGGCGACGTCGGCGATCGCCGGATATTTGCCGTGCTCCGCGTACACCACCGGCGTTGCGAATTCGCGCAGCAGCTTGACGAAGCCGGGCACGCAGAAGCTGTCATGCCTGACCTCAACGACGTGGCGCAGCTTGCGGCCGTCGATGTCGCGCGGCAACAGCTCGAGGAACTTGCCGAAATCGGCCTCGTCGAACTTCTTGGTCGGCGCGAACTGCCACAACACGGGGCCGAGGCGATCGCGGAGCTCCAGCACGCCGGTGTCGTAGAAGCGCTTCACCGAATCGCCGGCCTCGGCCAGCACCTTGCGGTTGGTCGCGAAGCGCGGCCCCTTCAGCGAGAAGATGAAGCCGTCGGGCACCTCCCGCGCCCATTTGCGGAAGCTCTCCGGCTTCTGCGAGCCATAATAGGTGCCGTTGATCTCGATCGAGGTCAGCTTGGAGGCGGCGTATTCCAGCTCCTTCGCTTGCGGCAGCTTGTCCGGATAGAACACCCCGCGCCAGGGCGCGAAGGTCCAGCCGCCGATGCCGATATAGATCTGGCTCTTGGGTGTCGAGGCGCGTGCAGGAGCTTTGCTCACGAGGCGGTTCCGATGCTGATGATCGACGGTGGCGGGTGGACAGTAGTCAACCGGGCGGGCTCTGGCCAGTTTGATGCTGTTGCGCGGACGCCCTTCCAGCGCTCGGGACCGTCGTGTATCCAGTGTGCGGGCCGGGAAGGGGAGATGTGGCAATGAGAGCGGAATCGGTTGGCGGCGTGCTCGGCGCAATTGTCGCAGCTGCCGTACTTGCGGCGGCGTTCTACTATGTTCCGGTTGGCCCCATGGCCCGCTCGGCGCAGCCCGCCCGTGTCGAGGTCCAGCCGACGCAGGTCCAGACGGTCCCGGTGGCGCCGGCCGTGCGCGGCCCGGTCGTGCGTGAGGTTCCGAACTGAGGACCTGTAGTCCGGGTGAGCGCAGCGACACCCGGGTTCTCCTCGGCAGCTTGTGTGAACCCGGATGTCGCCGCGGTCATCCGGGCTACGGAGTCGGGCTCCCCTTGCATTCCGGCCGGGACGCCCCATCTGGGTAGGGACGGTGGCGTCGAGCTGTAGCGGCTCCGGCACCGAGACGACCACGGCAGAGCGGCTGCGCCGGATGTACGCGCTCCCTTTGTTTGTGGTCGTTGACATTTTCAGGCGGTGCAAGGCGGCACCACCTGGCGGCCTTTTTGCTGCCCCAGCCGGCTGACGCGCTTGGCAGTGCCGGATGCGGCGGATATACGCATCCGCACCATGACCGAAGCCATCCGAACGGCCCCGCCGGTGTCGCCGCAGACCGCTGATGTTCCGATCGTTTCGGTCGTCGTTCCGACCTTCAACGAGCGCGACAATGTCACCACGCTGTACCGGCGGCTGGAGACGGCGTTCAAGGACGTGCCGTGGGAGGTGGTGTTCGTCGACGACAATTCGCCTGACGGTACCTGGCAGGTGGTGCGCGAATTGTCGCGCAACGACAATCGCGTGCGCGGCATTCGCCGCATCGGCCGCCGCGGCCTGTCCGGCGCCTGCATCGAGGGGATTCTCGCCGCCAGCGCGCCCTTTGCGGCTGTCATCGACGCCGATCTGCAGCACGACGAGACCCAGCTGCCAAAGATGCTCTCGCTGCTGCAGAGCGGCGCGGCCGAGCTCGTGGTCGGCAGCCGCTATATCGCGGGCGGCAGCGCCGCGAGCTTCGACAGCAAGCGGGCCGGGGCCAGCGCCTTCGCCACCGAGATCGCCCGCCGCGCGCTGAAGGTCGAAGTCAACGACCCCATGAGCGGCTTCTTCATGATCCGCCGCGACCGCTTCGAGGCGATCGCGCCGAAGCTCTCGACCCAGGGCTTCAAGATCCTGCTCGACATCATTGCCAGCGCCGAGGGCGGTCTGAAGACCGTCGAGGTGCCCTATACGTTCGGCTCGCGCGTGCATGGCGAGAGCAAGCTCGATTCGATGGTCGCGCTCGACTTCCTCGGCCTCGTGCTGGCCAAGATGACCAACGACATCGTGTCGCTGCGTTTCCTGTTGTTCGCCATGGTCGGCGGTACCGGCCTGTTCGTGCATCTGGCCACGCTGTTTCTCGGTCTCAACCTCTTCGACATGCCGTTCGCCGAGGCGCAGGCGCTGGGCGCCTTCGTGGCGATGACCTCCAACTTCATCCTCAACAACTTCCTCACCTATCGCGACCAGCGCCTGAAGGGTTTTGGCATCCTGCGCGGCCTGCTCGCGTTCTATCTGGTCTGCTCGGTCGGCCTGCTCGCCAATGTCGGCGTCGCCTTCTCGGTCTACGACCAGGAGCCGATCTGGTGGCTGGCCGGCGCGGCCGGCGCGCTGATGGGCGTGGTCTGGAATTACGCGATCTCCGGATTGTTCGTCTGGCGCAAGCGATGACCTCTGCGGCAGAGGCCAGCGATTCCAGGCTGGTCCGTAATGCCTGGCTGACCATTGCTGGCCTCGTCCTGCTTCGACTGGTCGCGGCTGCGGTCACGCCGATCACCTTCGACGAAGCCTATTACTGGATGTGGTCGAAGCACCTCGCCGGCGGCTACTACGACCATCCGCCGATGGTTGCCGTCGTGATCCGCCTGGGGACGCTGATCGCCGGTGACAGCGAGCTCGGCGTGCGCCTGGTCTCGATCCTGCTCGGGCTGCCGATGAGCTATGCGGTGTATCGCACCGCGCAGATCCTGTTCGGCAGCGTGCGCGTCGCGGTGACCGCGGCGCTGCTGCTCAACGTGACGCTGATGGCGGCCGTCGGCACGCTGATCGTGACGCCCGATGCGCCGCTCTTGGTCGCTTCGAGCTTCGTGCTGTTCTTCTGCGCCAAGGTGCTGGAGACGGGCAGGGGCGTGTGGTGGCTGGCGGTCGGTGCCGCGGTCGGTGCCGCGCTGCTGTCGAAATACACGTCGCTGTTCTTCGGCGCCGCGATCCTGATCTGGCTCCTTGCCGTGCCGAAGCTGCGGCCCTGGCTGGCCTCGCCTTGGCCCTATCTCGGTGGCCTCGTCGCGTTTGCGATCTTCTCGCCGGTCATCCTGTGGAATGCCGAGCACCAGTGGGTCTCGTTCATCAAGCAGCTCGGCCGCGCCAGGATCGAGGAGGTCAAGCCCGTCTACATCGCCGAGATCATCCCGACGCAGTTCGCCTTCGCCACACCGCTGATCTTCATCCTCGGGGTAATGGGTCTCTATGCGCTGGCGCGGCGCCGGGCCGGGGATGCGGCAGGACGCGTGCTGGTCGAGGCGATGGTCTGGGTCGTCACCGCCTATTTCGTCTGGCACTCGCTGCATGCCCGCGTCGAGGCGAACTGGTTCGCGCCGATCTATCCGGCCTTCGTCGTTGCCGCCGCGGCCGCCGCGCACCCCGTCGCCTGGAGGCCGCGCGAGCAGCGAATGGTGGCCTTCTGCCTGCGCTGGGCGGTGCCCGCCGGCGTCGTGATGTTCGTTGCACTGATCCTGCAGGCCAATACGGGGCTGCTGTCGGGCTACAAGCGGGACGCCACCGTGCGCAGCGTGGGCGTCGGCTGGAAGCCGCTCGCTGCCGAGATCGAGGCGGCGCGCGTCCGTTCCGGGGCCAATTGCGTGCTCGCGATGGATTATGGGACCACCGCCTGGCTGTCGTTCTATCTGCCGCGCGGAACCTGCGTGTTGCAGCCGATCCAGCGCATCCGCTGGGTCAATTTCCCGGAGCCTGATCCGGCGAAGCTCGCGGGCACGCAGCTGCTCGTGGACGAGGCCCAGATCGCGACGCGGTTCTACGTCGAGAGCACGTTCGCCCGCGTCGAGAAGGTCGGCGAGGCCGATCGCAAGCGCGGGCCGCTGACGATCGAGACTTACGCGTTCTATGCGCTCAGTCAGCCGAGAGGCGAGATCCTCGATCGCACCCCGCCGCCCGAGCTGCAGCGCTGACGCGCGCGTCAGGCCTGCTGCGGAATGATGTCCCCCAGCGACTTGTCCCGCGCGTGAATCGCGACCATGTTGATGCCGGCATCGACGGTCCTGTAGCCGCGGCGCTCCAGCCATTGCCGCAGCAGGTCGGCATCGGTCTTGATCTTCTCGATCAGCATGATCGGCGTGCAGCGTTCGATCGTCGCCGCGGCCCCTTCGAGCGCCTCGATCTCCATGCCCTCGACGTCGAGCTTGATCAGGTCGCAGCGCGGCAGGTTGAAATCGTCCAGCGGCAGCTTGCGCACCTCGACGGTGTCGTTGGCGTAGTCGATGGCCTGGCCGATGAACTCGGTGTTGGGCCGCTGGCGCAGCTCCAGGCTGCCGAAGCTCGAGGGCGTCAGATAGTTCGGGGAGGGGATGTTGAGCACGCCACGCTCCGACGACACCGCGGCGTGGATGGCGATCGCGTTGAAGCAGTTGTTGATCGCGATGTTGCCGGCGAGTGCATAGTAGATCCGTTCCTGCGCCTCGATCGAGAGCACCGAGCCCCAGCCGGTCATGGTCTTCGCCCATTCGATCGTATGGACGCCGATATTGGCGCCGCAGTCGATCGCGACAGCGCCATCGCCATGATGCCGCCGGCGCACGGCGAGCAGACGCACCGCGAGCTGCACCTCGCTCGGATCGAAGGCACCGCTCTCCAGGATCTGGTAGCCGACGCCATAGCCTCTGGTGGCATCGACCATGCGATAGTCGAGCCGGTTGACGATCATCGTGCCGTGATTGCTGGAGGCCAGAACGAAGGCCAGCTTCCGGTCGGGGATCTGCATGGGGGTCCTTCTCGTGTCGTTTCGGCAGGAGCGGACGCGGGACGATGTGCCGACGGGGTGATGCAGAGAATCGTTCGCTACGATACTGCCGCTCGCGGACCCGCGCCGCAAAATCCGGAAGGCTACGGGAGGGGTTCGAGCGCGGGCGCCGATGCGGCCTGGCCGCCGCTGGCTGCCGAGCTGATCCGCCGTGCGAGCCCGTTCGCGACTTTACGTGACCAATACTTGCGTCGGCGCCCCGAAGATCATCTTCGCCAAGCGCAAGCAGGCTCCCTTTACCAGCAAAAACCCCCCGTTTTACCTTGCTAATGCTTCGCAACGAGAGATCATCGACAGCGCGCTTGCAGCTGAGCTCAATCGTTAACGCGACCTGCGATGTTTTACGGATTCGGGGAAGGGTTGAATGCTGCCGCTCCGGAATCATCCGGGGCGGCAATATTGGATCGGCCTGCAATTTTGCCCTGTTTCCGCCCTCTTTGAAGGTAAAACAGACCTCCATGGTTAATCCGCCCCTAATCTGCCAAAACTTAATCAGCATTTAACTAAAAGTCGCCTTAATGAAGCTCAGTGCTTCTGCGAGATGCAAAGCGGGTGTCCGTGGCGCATCGCGCGAAAGTTTTCGAGTATTCGTTCGGGCGTGAGTGAATGAGTAACAGTCGAGCTGCGTTGGCCGCACGAAATCGCAGGAAGTCCTCCCTGGTCGCTTTCTCTCACAAATTGATCGGTGGCGCGGCAGTGGCCTGCCTGATCGGCGGCTGCGCGTTGACGGTCTACACCAAGATCATCGCTGCCGACGCCTATCCGACTCTGGGAAGCATCGAGCAGGACGAGCCCGTCGTGCGCCCGGCGCCGCGGATCGCAACGCGCAGCGCGGCCGACGCGGTGGGCGATGCCTTCTCCGCATTCCCCGAAACACCGGCCGCGGCCACCACCACGGTTGCCGCCATCACGCCGCAGATGTTCAACGACCGCTTCGGCGCGGCCGTGCCGCAGGGCATCGCCTCCAATGCCGCCGCTGGCGCGCCGCCGCTGCCCAGGTTCGCGGAGGCGGCTCCGCCCAAGCTGCTCGAGGCCAAGCCGGTGGAAACCAAGCCGGTGGAAACCAAGCCGGCCGAAACCGCGAAGGTCGCCGAGGCGCCCAAGAAGGACGTCCGCCCGCCAATGCAGCTGGCGCTGGCCAACACCAATCCGAAGCAGCCCCCGAAGCCGCAGGCTGACGCGCCGGCGCAGGCGGCCGAGGCCAATGTGCCGAAGAGTGGCGGCTTCTCGTTGCGGGCCATGACCGAGCGCGCCAAGGCGGCGGTGCTGTCGATCGCCGGCGAGCGGCATTCGATCCAGGAGAAGCTGTGGGGCAAGCCGGAGAACCAGGATGGCGGCTTGCTGGCCTATGCCTCGGCGGACTCCAACATCACCGCTTCGATCACCAAGGATCCGACCCGTGGCGGCCGGCCGCCTTATGACCTGAGCACCGCGGTCTACGACATCTCCGCCAAGGCGGTCTATCTGCCTGACGGCACGAAGCTCGAAGCGCATTCGGGCCTCGGCGACAATCTCGACGATCCCCGCTCCGAGAAGGTCAAGATGCGCGGCGTGACGCCGCCACACATCTATGAGTTGAAACCGCGCGAGGCGCTGTTCCACGGCGTGCCGGCGCTCCGGCTGAACCCGATCGGCGGCGAGGAAGCCATTCACGGCCGCAACGGGCTGTTGGCGCACACCTTCATGCTCGGACCGAACGGGGACTCCAACGGCTGCGTCTCGTTCCGCGATTACTACGCGTTCCTCGATGCCTACAAGAACAAGGGCATCCGCAAGCTGGCCGTACTCGCCCGCATCGACTGAGCCGGGCAGGGGACGCGTTCTCGTTGATGGGCCGTAGGGCGGGAAAAGGCGCGGTACCTGTCGCCCCTCGCGAACACTCTTAATTGGCGCCGTGCCCACCATCCCTCCATGGAGCTCGCTGCTCGACGGTGGGCAAGCTGCCGCCTTTGGCGGCCGCTTTGCCCATCTTACGAGTCCTGGATCTCGCAGCCACGACATCGCAGTCCCGCGGCGCATGACGCCCGAGTCTTGCTGACGACATCGCCCTCGAAACTGATGAGAGGGCGCGGGGAATGCCGGGTGAGGGCCTCACCCATGGCCCGCCTGCAACAAGAAAAGCAGGCGGCAGTCACCACAGGTTCAGCCGGACACACCGGCATTCCCCGCGCGATGGCGTTACGGCTTATACGTGGTCTCCCTGGTGCTCCGGCTGTCTGGCCACCATCGGTCGGAGCACGCCGGGCTCTCGACCTTGACACCAGCTTCGGGGTGTCAGGACATCACGACTTCGCCGTGCGTGCCGGTTCGTTCGTCCGCATGATCAGCTCACGCTGCGACCGCCGCGCCCACCGCATCCCGCCCTCCACGTTCGTGACGATCGCGAAGCGCCCCTCTCACGAGAACGGGACGGGCCTAGGATGCATCATTTCTGAAAAAATGAAACTGATTTATTTTTCGCATGAGGACTGGACAGGGGTGATGCGCTTGGAACCCCTGAAAAATTCGGTTTCTCCGCGCATCTGTTGGCGAACGAGGTCATGGCGCGCCGGCTTGGGGCGAGGGGCCATGTATCGCCGTTCCGGCGGCGAGACGACGCACCTCGAGTTGTGATCGCGATCGGGAAACTCGCGGGTGGGGGACGCGTTGCCCCTCGAACTTCGCGAGCCCGGACCACGTCATGGAAAACCCGCCCTTCAGATTCAATCGGCGCGACCTGATGGTCGGCGGCGCCGCCTCCGTCGCCGGGATGGCCCTGTTGCGGGCTGGTGTGCCCGGTGCATTGGCCGCCGAGCCGCTTGCTTCGGTGCCGCCGGCGACCGCCAAGGTGTCGTTCACGGTCAACGGCCGCCCGCAGGAACTCGTGCTCGACACGCGCACGACGTTGCTCGACGCTCTGCGCGAGCATCTGCAACTGACCGGAACCAAGAAGGGCTGCGATCACGGCCAGTGCGGCGCATGCACGGTCCATGTCGACGGACGACGCGTCAATTCCTGCCTGAGCCTCGCGGTCATGCACGAGGGCGATCCCGTCACCACGATCGAAGGCATCGGTACGCCGGATCATCTCGCGCCGATGCAGGCCGCCTTCATCAAGCACGACGGCTTTCAATGCGGCTACTGCACGCCCGGGCAGATCTGCTCGGCGGTCGCCGTGCTCGATGAGATCAAGGCCGGCATTCCAAGCCATGTCACGGGCAGCCTGACCGAAACGCCGCAACTGACCAGGGACGAGCTGCGCGAGCGGATGAGCGGCAACATCTGCCGTTGCGGCGCCTATTCCAACATCGCCGAGGCGATCCTCGAAGTCGCGGAGAACAAGGCATGACGCCGTTCACCTATGAGCGCGCAGCCTCGCCAGCGCAGGCGGCCGCCGCCATCGCAGCCAAGCCGGGCGCCAAGTTCATCGCCGGCGGGACCAATCTGCTGGATCTCATGAAGCTTCAGATCGAGGCGCCGACGCATCTGATCGACGTCAACGGACTGGCGCTGGACAGAATCGAGAGCACCGAAGACGGCGGGGTGCGGATCGGCGCGCTGGTGCGCAACACCGATCTCGCCGCCGATGCACGCATCCGTCGCGACTACGGCCTGTTGTCGCGGGCGCTCGTTGCCGGAGCCACGGGACAGTTGCGCAACAAGGCGACCACCGCCGGCAATCTGCTGCAACGGACGCGCTGCCCGTATTTCTATGACACCAACATGCCCTGCAACAAGCGCCGGCCCGGCAGCGGCTGTGCCGCGATCGGCGGCTACAGCCGCCAGCTTGCAGTGATCGGTGCGAGCGAGGCCTGTATCGCGACGCATCCGAGCGACATGGCGGTTGCCATGCGCGCGCTCGATGCAAGCATCGAAACGATCAGGCCGGACGGCACGGCACGGAACATTCCCATCGCGGCGTTCTATCGCGAGCCAGGCACCACGCCGCACCTCGAAACCGCGCTCTCATCAGATGAGCTGATCACCGCCGTGACCTTGCCGAAGCCGATCGGCGGAGCGCAGATCTATCAGAAGGTGCGCGACCGCGCGTCCTACGCGTTTGCGCTGGTCGCGGTGGCCGCGGTGATTCAGCCCGATGGAACGGGACGGGTGGCGCTGGGCGGCGTCGCGCACAAGCCATGGCGAAGCGCGGATGCCGATGCCGAGATGAGGCGTGGCGCGAAGGCCGTGACCGCGCGGCTGCTGGCCGACGCCAAGCCGACGCACGACAACAGCTTCAAGATCCGCCTTGCCGAGCGCACCCTCGGCGCGGTTCTGGCCCAAGCACGAGGCTGACCATGAAGTTCGAGACGCCCGCGACGACCAACCCGATCGATCAGCAGAAGGTGGTCGGCAAGCCGACCGACCGCATCGACGGCCGCTTCAAGGTGACGGGCACGGCGCCCTATGCCTATGAACGCCACGACGTGGCGCCCAACCAGGCCTATGGCTACGTGCTCGGGGCCGGCATCGCGAAGGGCCGCATCAGGTCGATGGATCTGAGCAGAGCCAAGGCCGCGCCCGGTGTGATCGCCATCGTCAGCACGCTCGACATGGACAGGCTCGACCTCGGCCGGATGAACACGGCCTCGCTGTTCGGCGGCCCGGATATTCAGCACTATCACCAGGCCATCGCGCTGGTCGTCGCCGAAACTTTCGAGCAGGCGCGGGCCGCGGCCTCGCTCATCGACGTCGACTATCAGCGACAGGAAGGCCGGTTCGATCTCGGTGCGGCCGCCGGAAGCGCGCCGCCCGTGGGCGGCGACAGTGGCGAAGGCAGCGGCGCGAAGCCGGTCAACGGCATCGGCGATTTCAACGGCGCGTTCGCCGCTGCCCCCGTCAAGCTCGACGCGATCTACACCACGCCCGACGAGAGCCACGCGATGATGGAGCCGCACGCCAGCATCGCGGCGTGGAACGGCGACAGGCTGACGCTCTGGACTTCGAACCAGATGATCAATTGGGGGAAGGGCAGCATCGCGAAAATCCTCGGCATCCGGCCTGAGAACGTGCGTCTCGACTCCCCCTATATCGGTGGCGGCTTCGGCGGCAAGCTGTTCATCCGCGCCGATGCGGTGCTGGCCGCACTCGGCGCGCGGGCAGCGCAGCGTCCTGTCAAGGTGACGCTGCCGCGGCCGCTCGTGATCAACAACACGACGCACCGCCCCGCCACCATTCAGCGCGTTCGCATCGGCGCGACGCCCGACGGGAAGATCACGGCGATTGCGCATGAGAGCACGTCGGGCAATCTGCCGGGTGGCCGGCCCGAGACCGCGGTCGACCAGACCAAGCTGCTCTATGCCGGCGCCAACCGGCTGACGGCGATGAAACTGGCCGAGCTCGATCTGCCCGAGGGTAACGCGATGCGCGCGCCAGGCGAGGCGCCTGGCATGATGGCGCTGGAGATCGCGATGGACGAGATGGCCGAGAAGCTCGGCCTCGATCCGGTCGAATTCCGCGTTCGCAACGATACCCAGGTCGATCCGCAGAATCCGGAACGCCCGTTCTCACACCGCAATCTCATCGGCTGCCTGAAGCTCGGCGCGGAACGCTTCGGGTGGGACCAGCGCATGGCCCGGCCGGCCCAGAGTCGCGACGGGCGCTGGCTTGTGGGCCTGGGAATGGCCGCCGGCTTCCGCAACAATCTGCTGCAGACATCCGCCGCGCGCGTGCGGCTCGGCGGCGACGGCATCGTGACGGTCGAGACCGATATGACGGATATCGGCACCGGCAGCTACACGATCATCGCGCAGACCGCCGCGGAGATGATGGGTGTGCCGATCGAGCGTGTCGTGGTGAAGCTTGGCGATTCCGATTTCCCCGCATCGGCGGGCTCGGGCGGCCAATGGGGCGGCAACAACTCCACAGCGGGCGTGTATGCGGCCTGCATCAAGCTGCGCGACGCAGTCGCCGCAAGGCTCGGCTTCAATTCGTCTGAGCTCGTGTTCGCCGATGGTGAGGTCCGGGCCGGCAACCGCAGCGCGCCGCTGGCGCGGGCGGCCGCCGATGGTGAGCTCGTGGCGGAAGATGCGATCGAATACGGCGATCTCGCCAAGACGCATCAGCAATCGACCTTCGCGGCCCATTTCGTCGAAGTCGCGGTCGATGCGGCGACGGCCGAGATTCGGGTGCGGCGGATGCTGGCGGTGTGCGCAGCCGGCCGGATTCTGAATCCGAAATCGGCGCGCAGCCAGGTGATCGGCGCCATGACCATGGGCGTCGGCGCGGCATTGATGGAGGAGCTTGCGGTCGACAAGCGCTACGGCTTGTTCGTCAATCATGACCTCGCCAGCTACGAGGTGCCCGTACATGCGGACATCCCGCATCAGGAGGTCATCTTTTTGGATGAGAGCGATCCGATGTCGTCGCCGATGAAAGCAAAAGGCGTCGCCGAACTCGGCATCTGCGGCGTCGGTGCCGCCGTCGCAAATGCGGTCTACAACGCGACCGGCGTGCGTGTCCGCAACTATCCGATCACGCTCGACAAGCTGATCGGAAGCCTGCCTGAAACGGCGTGACCGACCGCGGGGCGAGCGATCGGTCGTGCGGTGCTACATGCCGATTGTAGACATCATTCGGCGCTTGTGCCCGCGCATATGCCAGCTCCTCGCATGGGTGCGGGCGCAGCAAGGCCGATTTGCCGAGCGTCCAGTCTTGACGAGAGCGTCAAATTCTGTGCATAGCTCTGCCCCATCGAAATTGCCCGCCGCTCTCCGGCGCGCTTTGAGGACCACGGCCGTGTCGAGCCTGCGCTCACATCTCGCGAACGCCGCCACCAACGAACGGCCATTTGCCTGGTCGCGCGGCTGGTTTGGCATGGGCGCCGCTTATTGCGGTCGTGACAATCTCGCGCTGTCCCTGGCCAAACCGGGACTCCGAATTCCAGCAGAAGCGTAATCGGCGGCGGGATCTCACCCTCCGCACATCGAGCGGAGGGTCCGATGACCCGCATGACGAGCGAAGACCCCGAGATTTGCGATCACGCGCGAGCCTTGTCCTCGCCAGTGGCGCTGGCCTTCGTGCGCATCGTCATGAGCTGCCGTGGCGTCAGCGAGGCCGCCGCACAGCAGATCTATCTCGACTACATTCATGGCGCCGCGATGGACCGCGCGTCAGACGACGTCGGTTGTCCGGTCGCACGTTCTCATCAATGAGCGAGCCGGCGGCCGGAAAGGAGGTCGACGATGTCAGCCACAAACCCCGCGCTCGTTCTCAACGCCGACTTCCAGCCGCTCAGCTACTTCCCGCTGTCGGTGGTTTGCTGGGAGGATGCGATCCGGGCCGTGGTCAGCGAGTCTCACGTGGTCGTCGCCGAATACGACCGGATCGTGCGCAGCCCGAGCGTCACGATGCGGCTGCCGTCGGTGATCGCGTTGCGCGACTATGTCAGGCCGACGATGCGCGTTCCGTTCACGCGCTTCAACGTCTTCCTGCGCGATCGCTTCGAATGTCAGTATTGCGGCGGCCGCTATCTCCACGGCGAGCTGACGTTCGACCACGTGGTGCCGCGCGCCGACGGCGGCGAGACGTCGTGGACCAACATTGTCGCCGCCTGCAGCCCCTGCAACGCGCGCAAGGACCGGCGCTATCTCGAGCCGCGGCGGCCTCCGTTCGAGCCGACGCGACAGGAGTTGATGGCCGCGCAGCGCCTGTTCCCGCCGCGTTTCCTGCATGAGACGTGGCAGGACTACTTGTATTGGGATGTGGAGCTGGAGCGGTGACGATGATCGCGTAGCCCGGATGAGCCCACGTCGCCGCCGTCAGGCGGCGGCGTGGGCGACATCCGGGTTCTCACGCGCCGCGTGCGTGAACCCGGATGTCGCTGCGCTCATCCGGGCTACAGGGCCGCGCTATCTGCCATGCCATGTAGAACTAATAAAATCAATTCGTTCTACAAACTAACACTTGCGAACTCTAGGATATTCATATACGTCCACCGTCCTTCGCTTCGGCCACAGTATGGCCGCAGTGCGTAGGGTGGGCAAAGCGACGCCGAAGGTGGCGCGTGCCCACAATCGGGCCGTAGTGCCTGCGGCGAGACGGTGGGCACGAAGCCTTTGCCGTCTCGAAGGTGGGGAAAGCGCGGTCATGCCTTTGCCCACCCTACAGCTGCTGCGCGTGCCGTCGATCATATCTTTACAAGTCCGGAAACTCCCTGTAAGTGCACGCGCCAACTCATCCGGCGACATGTCGCCACCGAAAGACCCATGCCGATATCGAACGCACGCCAGACCAGGGACATCGCGCTGCCGCAACTGCGGCGGCGTGGTCTCGTCCTGTGCGTGGCCGCGGTCGGCGCGCTGCGCCGTGACCATCAACTAGCAGCGTAACACGGCGGCGGGATCGTCCCTCTGCCGAGACGGCCAGAGAGACGATCCGAACGGCTCCGGTCCCCGGCGGGGACATCCCATCAGATCCATCTCTCGGTTCGTGTCAACGAAGCTGCGCGGCGTTGCGTCACGTAGATCTCGGGCAAATGTGCCGCGTCGGCGTTGCCGTGCCGGCATTCGAGTGAGAGAGGAGAATCAGATGAGAGCGGATCCCTATCAGGAGCGTGCGCGGCAGCTGGCGATCGAAGCCGGCCTCGATCCGGATGCGCGGATCGAGCGGCCCGGGCAGCGCTCGATGCCGCTGTGGTGCACGTTCCGCGATGCGGCGCGCAAGGAGCAGCTCGCGCGCGAGGCCGAGGCGCTGGCCGATACGGTCGCGAGCCGGCCGCAGGCGGCGCGGTATCAGAACAGCCCGCTGAAGGTGTTCGGGAGCCACGAGGATGCGACGATCGCCCAGATGCGCAACTGCATGAGCGTTGGCAACGCTGTCGCCGGCGTGATCTGTGCCGACGGTCATCTCGGCTATGCGCAGCCTGTCGGGGGTGTGATCGCCTATGAGAAGCAGATCAGCATCTCCGGCGTCGGCTTCGACATCGGTTGCGGCAACATGGCGGTGCGGCTCGACACCCAGTTCAGCGCGATCGAGGACCAGGTCGGCACGATCATCAAGGATGTGTCGAAGGTGATATCGTTCGGCGTCGGCCGCAAGAACGCCGAGCGCGTCGAGCATGAGCTGTTCGATGATGCCGATGCTTGGCGTGCGTCCGACATGGATGCGTACCGGCAGAAGGCGGTCGGGCAGCTCGGCACGGTCGGCTCGGGCAACCATTATGTCGACCTGATGCGCGACGAGGACGGCTCCGTCTGGATCGGCGTGCATTTCGGTAGCCGTGGTCTCGGCCACACCTCGGCGACGCGCTACCTCAAGGCGGCCGGCGGCAAGGACGGCATGAACGTGCCGCCCGCTGTCGTCGACGAGGACTCCGAGGTCGGGCAGCGCTACATCGCCGCGATGCAGCTCGCCGGGCGCTACGCCTATGCGGGTCGCGAGTGGGTAGTGGAGCGCGTTCGCCAGATCATCGGCGGTGCGGTCACCGACAGCGTGCACAACCACCATAACTACGCATGGCGTGAGACCCACGACGGACGTGACCTGTGGGTGGTGCGCAAGGGCGCCACGCCGGCATTTCCGGGCCAGCGCGGCTTCGTCGGCGGCTCGATGGGCGACGACGCCGTCATCATCGAGGGCGTGGAGTCGGAGGAGGCCAAGGCTTCGTTGTACTCCACCGTGCACGGAGCTGGTCGCTTGTTCGGCCGGCGTGAGGCGAAGCGACGCTTCACCCGCGCCGAGATGGACGCGTGGCTGCAGAGCCGCGGCGTTACCCTGGTGGGTGCCGACCTCGACGAGAGCCCGATGGCTTATCGACGCCTGCCCGAGGTGCTGGCCGAGCATGCAGGCTCGGTGAAGGTCATGCATACGCTTCGGCCGTTCGCCGTGGCGATGGCGGGCGAGGGCGAGTTCGATCCGTTCAAGGATTGAGCTCGCCTGTGTGCCCCGCATGAGCGCAAGCGACATGCGGGTTCATCTTTGCGGCACGTCAGTTTCCGGATGTCGCAGCCGCTCGCGCCCTGGCGGGCGCGATCGGATGCTCCTCCGGGCTACGCGATCGTGATTGTTTTCGAAGAGAAGGACGTCATGACCGAGCTAAAATCGCACGCCGACAATATCGAGACCATCGCGAGCTTTCTGTCGGCCGGCGAGTGCGATGACTATATTCGCTGGGGCGAGGCGATCGCTTTCGGCGATGCCGAGCATTCGCGGAGTCCCTATGCCGGCTCGTCCCCGCATCCCGCGCCGTCATTCCTGAACCCGTCCGTCGAGGGTGATCCATCGCTTGCGCCGCGGCGGGACTTCGATCATGCTCGGGCGAGGGAATGAGGAGTGCGATGGCGATCCTGGAGGCGCGAGCGATCGGGCCGCGGCGCGAGCCGTGGTGGGCGATCGCTGGAATTTTCACCGCGGGCTTCGTCCTGCTCTGTCTGCTGCTGGCCTCGCCGGTGCTGATCAGGACCTTCCTCTATCAGCCGTTCAACATTCCCGCGCGTTCGATGATGCCGACGTTGCTGACCGGCGACTACGTCTTCGTTTCGAAATACGCCTATGGCTGGGGCCGCTATACCTGGCCGTTGACGCCGCCGGCCGCGGGGCGCGTCTGGGGCCGCGAGCCGGCGCCAGGCGACGTCGTGGTGTTCCGCGCCAAGGACGGCAAGACGGATTTCATCAAGCGTGTCGTCGGCGTCGGCGGCGACCGCGTCCAGATGAAGGAGGGCATTCTCTTCATCAATGACAAGGCGGTGCCGCGCGAACGTCTCCAGGACGTCGTCGGCACCGACGCTTGTGGCGGCGGAGCGACCGAACGCGTCAAGCGCTGGCGCGAGATCCTGCCGAACGGCGCGAGCTACGAAACGCTGGATTGCGTCGACCATGGCTATTTCGACAACACCAGCGCATATGTCGTTCCGCCGGGGCATCTGTTCATGCTCGGCGACAACCGGGACAACTCCACCGACAGCCGAGCTGCAATGGGCTTCATTCCGGTGGAGGACGTGATCGGCCGTGCCGCGATGATCTTTTTCTCCGCTGCGGAGGCCAAACAAGGCCAGCCCAGCAGGTTGCGCACCGATCGGATCGGGACGACGGTGCGCTAGGCTAGATCAGCGCGGCGCCGTCGCCGACGATGATCGCGAAGCGATCGGACAATTCGGCGAGCGCGACCTGATGCACCGACGCCGCCGGCAGTGTGCCGCCATGGCCGTCCGGGAGGTCGCGTGTCGCACAGCTCTCGGCATCGATGGTCAAGCGCCAGCCGAGATCGAGCGCCGCCCGCGCCGTCGACGACACGCACATATGAGTCATGAAGCCGGCGAGCACGAGGTTCTTGCGGCCGGCGGCGGTCAGCAGGGTCTGGAGCTCCGTGCCGGCGAAGGCGTTCGGCAGCGTCTTCTCGACGACCGCCTCGCCACCCTGCGGCTCGACGGCCTCAACGATCGCACCCCGCGGCGCGCTGCGGTCGAACAGGCTGCCCGCATTGCCGCGATGGGCGACGTGGATGATGACGCTGCCGGCGGCGCGCGCTCGCGCCAACAGCCGGGCGGCCTGCGCGATCGCAGCCTCGACCTGCGGCAGCGCCAGCGGGCCCTCGCGATATTCGTTCTGGATGTCGATCAGCACGAGGCAGGATTCGGCGAGCTTGGGCAGCGTCAGATCGGCGCCTGATAATTCGAGCAGAGTTTTGGGGGTGGTCATGATGGGATGCTCCGTGATCAGGTGGCATCACCTTAGCTGGCGCGGCGCCTGCGGCAACGCAGGAGCTTGCAGCCGCTGGCTGCGGAATTGCAGGCACGTCCGCTGCCGTGATACGCTAGGGGGATGAACTGGGACGATCTGCGGATCATCGCGGCGGTGCGCGACGGCGGCAGCTATGCCGGAGCCGGCAAGCGGCTGCGCATCGACGAGACAACCGTCGGCCGGCGGCTGGCGCGCATCGAGGCTGCGCTCGGCGTGCGGCTGTTCGAGGCGGTCGACGGCATGCGCAGGCCGACGCCAGCTTGCGAGACGGTGCTGGCGCATGTCGAGGCGATGGCGCAGCACGCTGCCGACATCACGCGCATCGGGGCCGCGCAGGCCGGAGTGAGCGGCCGTTTCCGTATTGCTGCCACGCCAGGGGTCGCTGAGACGATTCTGGCGCCGCGCCTTGCGGCGGTTCTGACCGCGCATCCGGGCCTGCGACTGCAGCTCTTGACGGCGAGCGGCAATGTCAGCTTTTCGCACTGGCAGGCCGATTTCGCGATCCGGCTGCGCAAGCCCGAGAAGGGCGATTTCACCATCACCCGGCTCGGCAGCATCGGGCTTTATCTCATCGAGCCGGCAAGCGCGGCACCGAGCCTGGTCTGCGCCTATCCGGACGAGCTCGATGCGATTCCCGAGCAGCAGGCCTTGAAGCAGCGCAAACTGATCGATGCCGCGCGCTGCGTCACCGACAATGTGCGGGTGATGTCGGAGGTGTTGCGCAGCGGACGGGCTGTCGCCGTGTTGCCCGAACATGCCTGCCGCGATCTGTTCGGCGATGCATCGCTTCGAGTGACGCAACTACCCAGGCGCCGCGACGTCTGGCTGCTGGTGCAGACGCATTTGAAACGCGATCCGGCGGCACGCGTCGTGATCGATTGGCTCCGAAGTTGTTTTGTGGACTACCAGGCGCGGGAGTGACCAGCTCGTAGCCCGCATGAGCGAAGCGATTTGCGGGGTCATCGACACGGCTCGTGAGGCCCCGGATGTCGCTCCGCTCATCCGGGCTACAGACGATCAGACGCAGCGTGGCTTGGGGATCGGTAGGGTGGGCAAAGCGGCCGCCGCCAGGCGGCGGCGTGCCCACCATCGTGCGGCGAACACAACGGCAAGACGGTGGGCACGGCGCGCAACTGCGCACCACAAACGCACGGCGTGCCAGGCGCCTTTGCCCACCCTACACACGCCAGACGTGTAGCCCGCATGAGCGAAGCGATTTGCGGGGTCACCGACACGGCTCGTGAGGCCCCGGATGTCGCTGCGCTCATCCGGGCTACGCGCTGTGCCCAGCGCAAGCGGGCGAATTCCCGCACAAACGAAAACCCCGGCATTGCTGCCGGGGTTTTGCAACGATCAGATGGAAGCCGGACTTAGAAGTCCATGCCGCCCATGCCGCCGCCCGGAGGCATCGCGGGGCCGGCGGCGGCCTTCTTCGGCAGCTCGGCGACCATCGCCTCGGTCGTGATCAAGAGGCTCGCCACGGAGGCGGCGTTCTGGATCGCGGTGCGCACGACCTTGGTCGGGTCGATGATGCCCTTGGACACCATGTTCACGTAGTCGCCCGACTGCGAGTCGAAGCCGTAGGCATACTGCTCCTTCTCGAGGATCTTGCCGACGATGACCGAACCGTCCTCGCCCGCGTTGATGGCGATCTGGCGGGCCGGAGCGGAGAGCGCCTTGCGGACGATCTCGACACCGGTCTTCTGGTCCTCGTTCTTGGTGCGGACACCCTTGAGCTGCTCGGAGGCACGGAGCAGGGCGACGCCGCCGCCCGGCAGGATGCCTTCCTCGACAGCCGCGCGGGTCGCATGCATCGCGTCGTCAACGCGATCCTTGCGCTCCTTCACCTCGACCTCGGTCGCGCCGCCGACGCGGATCACCGCGACGCCGCCGGCGAGCTTGGCCAGACGCTCCTGCAGCTTCTCACGGTCGTAGTCCGAGGTGGTCTCCTCGATCTGCGCCTTGATCTGCGCCACGCGCGCCTCGATGTCGGCCTTCTTGCCGGCGCCGTTGACGATCGTGGTGTTCTCCTTGTCGATCATCACCTTCTTGGCGCGGCCGAGCATGGAGAGGTTGACGTTCTCGAGCTTGATGCCGAGGTCTTCCGAGATCGCCTGGCCGCCGGTCAGGATCGCGATGTCCTGCAGCATGGCCTTGCGGCGGTCGCCGAAGCCCGGCGCCTTGACGGCGGCAACCTTCAGGCCGCCACGCAGACGGTTCACGACGAGCGTAGCCAGAGCCTCGCCCTCGACGTCCTCGGCGACGATCACCAGCGGCTTGCCGGTCTGCACCACGGCCTCGAGCAGCGGCAGCAGCTCGTTCAGCGACGACAGCTTCTTCTCGTTGATGAGGATGTAGGCGTCGTCCATCTCAACGCGCATCTTGTCGGCGTTGGTGACGAAGTAGGGAGAGATGTAGCCGCGATCGAACTGCATGCCCTCGACGACGTCGAGCTCGGTCTCGAGCGACTTGGCTTCCTCGACGGTGATGACACCCTCGTTGCCGACCTTCTTCATGGCGTCGGCGAGGAACTTGCCGATCTCGGAGTCGCCGTTGGCGGAGATGGTGCCGACCTGGGCGATCTCGTCGTTCGACGTGACCTTCTTGGAGTTCTTGACGAGATCGGCCACGACCGCCTCGACCGCGAGGTCGATGCCGCGCTTCAGATCCATCGGGTTCATGCCGGCGGCAACCGCCTTGGCGCCTTCGCGCACGATGGCCTGGGCCAGCACGGTCGCGGTGGTGGTGCCGTCGCCAGCCGCGTCAGCGGACTTCGAAGCGACCTCGCGCACCATCTGTGCGCCCATGTTTTCGAACTTGTCGTCGAGCTCGATCTCCTTGGCGACGGTGACGCCGTCCTTGGTGATGCGCGGCGCACCGAACGACTTGTCGAGGACGACGTTGCGGCCCTTCGGACCGAGCGTGACCTTCACGGCATTGGCGAGAATGTCCACGCCGCGCAGCATGCGGTCGCGGGCTTCGACGCCGAACTTTACGTCTTTCGCTGACATATTGGGTTTCCCTGAGTTTTGATCGAGGTCCTCGTCCCGAGGAGCCCGCGCACGTCGCGGGCGTCTCGAAGGACGAGATGAGGAGGTGGTTGAGGCCTCATCCTTCGAGACGCCGGCTGCGCCGGCTCCTCAGGATGAGGATCGACAGCGCTTAAGCGGCCTTCTTCTTGGCGCCGGCGTCGGTCAGGACGCCCATGATGTCGCTTTCCTTCATGATCAAGAGCTCTTGGCCGTCGATCTTGACCTCGGTGCCCGACCACTTGCCGAACAGCACGCGGTCACCGACCTGGACGTCGAGCGGGACCAGCTTGCCGCTCTCGTCGCGGGCGCCGGGGCCCACCGCGATCACTTCGCCCTGCGAGGGCTTTTCCTTGGCCGAGTCGGGGATGATGATGCCGCCAGCGGTCTTCTCTTCGGCGTCGATGCGCTTGACCACGACGCGGTCGTGAAGCGGACGGAAAGCCATACAGTCCTCCTAAGCTATTGAGGCGATTGTCAGTTTCTGGAAATTTGGCAGTCGGTGCCGGCGAGTGCCAGCACGCGGGCTGGATTTAGGGGAGAGTTTTCAGCCGGGCAAGGCCTTGTAGCAGAAAAATTAGCAGTCAACTTCGCGCTCTGCCAAAGCGTTCCGATAGCGTTAACGAGCGCAGAACGAACCGCGAAACCCCGTATTAGCACCTGGGCTAAGTGGCTGCTAATGCAGCATTTTTCAACATGCCGTTAAACATTTAAGCTTGAGATGCGTTCAGGACATGCGTCACATTTCTTTTGCAGTGAGCGCATCTTTGCCGGGTGGCTCCATCCCGGTTGGCCACGCGGACATGCGCTCCAGAAACGGAGGGTTGGCATGGTGTCGAGGGTTGAGGTTTCCGAGGACTTTCGGAAACAGGTGCTGGGTTACGGGCTGACGACCGCGCAGATCCTGTATCGGATGCCGGACCATCGCTCGCTGCTGCAGACCTATGTCTGGCAGAACTACGACCTGTTTCCGAAATTTCCGGCGCTGCAGGATTTCCTGGCGTTCTGGCAGGAGAAGATCGAAGGCCCGCTGCACTCGGTGACGGTGGCGCATTCGAAGCTGATCAAGCCGGCCGAGCTGCGCGCCGTGGATGGCGTGTTCAGGCTGCATTGAGTTGCCGTAGCCCGGATGAGCGCAGCGACATCCGGGTTCAACGATGCCGCGCGTGAGAACCCGGATGTCGCTGCGCTCATCCGGGCTACGCGTTCGCTGACAGCTATGACACCGGTGTCATTCCGGGCTCGTGCTGCGCACGCCCTGGAATGACGAGCATTTGTGGAGCGTCTGCGGAGTTCTTCCAATCTGTGATAGCCTTGGGCGCGAGGACCACCAGGGAGAGCGCCATGGCCAGGAAGAGCCGCAGCACCAATTCAGCATCTCGCGCCGCCGCCAAGGCCGCGCCAAGTAAGACCGCAAAGACCAGGCAAGCGGCGAAGACCCTCGCCAAGACTGTGGTCAAAACGCCCGCCAAGCCGGGCAAGGCGGCCGCGCCGTCCGCGCGCAAGGCGCTTGTCAGCAAGGGTCGCACCATTTCGGCGCCGCGACGGCCGAAGCAGAAGATCGCGATCAGCCATCACCGCGAGGCTGACTTCAAGGCCGACGGTCTGCGCGCCTACGCGCATTATCGCGACCTCGGCATTGCCGCCGCCACGCACGGGCTCGCCCGTGCGCATGTCATCCGCATGCTGCCGCCGTGCAATCCGCAGGAGGTCTCCAAGCTGCACATCCATGCCGTGGATTTCCAGATGGTCTATGTGCTCAAGGGCTGGGTGAAGAGCTATCTCGAAGGCGTTGGCGAGACGCTGATGACGGAGGGCAGCTGCTGGACGCAGCCGCCGAAGATCCGGCACATGATCCTCGACTATTCCGACGACGTCGAGCTGCTCGAAGTGATCCTGCCGGCCGATTTCAAAACGGTCGAACTCTCGACGTAAAGCCGACAGAAACGGATGGAAACATCGTCGCGTGATGGCGGCGGCCGTCGCGCGTGTGTGTTGACGTCCGGTCTCGCGTCACGGAGACGGACGGGCTGGCGACGAATGCGGAAGGTCGCGTTCGGCGCGGGCTTGTGTAAGGCGTATCCGTCCCGTTGCCGTCCTTCGTCGTCCAATACGCTCCCGCGAGCAGGCTCGCACCGCGGATCCGCGCGCCAGGGCAGTCCGGCTCCGCCGGCGAATGCTTCGATCGAGCCCAGGATCAGGCCCAGGCGCATCGCGAGGACATCGACTGGCTCCGCGCCATCGCGGTGCTCGCGGTCGTCGGCTTCCATTTCGAGGCGCCGGCGATCTTCGGCGGCTTCGTCGGCGTCGATATCTTCTTCGTCATTTCGGGCTATCTGATCACCGGCCTCATCGCGGCCGAGATGGCCCGAGGGCGATTCTCGTTCGCGGGCTTCTACGAGCGCCGCGTGCGGCGGCTGTTGCCGGCCCTTTACGTCATGGTGGCGTTCGCGGCGATCCCGGCGGCCAGCGACCTGCTGAGCTCGGAGCGCACCGAATTCTTCCGCTCCGCGGCCGCCGTCGTCACCTTCACCTCGAACGTCTTCTTCTGGCTGCGGGCCGGCTATTTCGATCATGCTGCCGTGGAGAAGCCGCTGCTGCATACCTGGTCGCTCGCGGTCGAGGAGCAGGTCTACCTGGTGCTGCCGGTGCTGGTCTGGGCGGTGCTGCGGCTGGCGCGTGGCCGCCGATTCGTGCTGCCGCTCACACTGGCGCTGCTCGCTGCGGCCTCGTTCGTGCTGAGCCTGTTGTTGATCAGCGGCCACGCGTCCGTGACCGCGTTCTTCCTCAGTCCGCCGCGGGCCTGGGAGTTTCTGCTGGGCGGGCTGGTGGCCGTCTCGGGCCTGCCGGCGCCGCGCCCGGGTCTGACGCGGGGCGCGGCGCGTACGCTGGCGCTGTTGCTGTTGGCCATCCCGATCCTGTCGCTGCGTCCCGGATCAGGCTTCCCCGGCGCCAACGCGCTGGCGCCGTGCCTCGGCGCGGCGCTGTTCCTGTGGAGCGGAGAAGGTGTCCCCAACTCGGCGCGAAGCCCGTTGTCGCCGCTCAGTGCAGTGGCGTTCGTCGGCCGCATCTCCTATTCGCTGTATCTCTGGCATTGGCCGCTGTTTGCCTTTGCGCGCTTTGCCAAGCCGGGCCTCGCGCTCGACGGCGGCGAGCGGGCAGTCCTGTTCGCGCTGACGGTCGCGGTGGCCACCTTGTCCTGGCGCTATGTCGAGCAGCCCTTTCGCGAGCGCCGCCTCGTGCCGACGCCGCGCGCCGCCTTCGGCCTCGCCGCGCTGGCGAGCGTGATCCTGCTCGTCGGGAGCGCCATCGGCCTGCTGCGCAGCGACGCCGCCTCCGATGCCGATCGCGCGGCGCAGCGCCTCGACGCCTACAACACCTATGACATGAAGCCGGTCTATCGCTACGGCGCCTGCTTCACGACGCCCGACGGGCGCGTCGCCGAGGACTGCCTGCGCGCGGACACAGGCAAGACCAACATCCTGCTGTGGGGCGACAGCTTCGCCGCACATGCCTATCACGGCCTCAAGCTGCAGCTCGATCCTGATCGCGTGAACATCATGCAGGCGACCCAACCGACCTGCATGCCGACCTTCAGCGCGGAGACGCAGAGCGTTCCGGCCTGCCGCGCGCTCGCCGCGCAAATGCGCGATCATCTCGCCTCACACCGGCCCGATCTCGTGGTGATGGCGGCGGACTGGCTCGAGGATGCGCGGCCGCCGCGCTACGCCGGGATGCTGCGGGACCTCAGGTTGACCTTGGCGCGCCTAAGCGAGGCCGGCATTCCGGTGGTGATCCTCGGTCCCGCGGTGCAATTCCGGGCGCGGTTGCCCTCGATGCTGGCCCGCGCCACGCTGCGCGGCGTCACGCCGGATCCCGCCATGTTCGTCCGCTCGGACATCTTTGCGTTGGATCAGGCGATGCAGGCGGCGCTGCCGAGCGGCGAAGGGCTGTTCTATGTCTCGATCCTGTCAGCCGTGTGCGCAGAGCGCGGCTGTCCGCTCACGGTCGGCGACGTGCCGCTGTCGTTCGACCATGCGCATCTGACCGCCGAGGGCTCCGTGCATGTGATGGGCAAGGTCGCGCCGCTGATCCTGCCACGCGCGATGCTGTCAGGCTCAATTCAAGAGGCCGACGATCGCGCCCATCAGGCAGGTCGTGAGGGTGCCCGAGACGATTGATTTCAGCCCGAGCGCGTTGATCTCGTCGCGCCGCGTCGGCGCCATGGTGCCGAGGCCGCCGATCATGATGCCGAGGCTGGCGAAGTTGGCGAAGCCGCACATCGCATACAGCATGATCAGCCGCGCCCGCGGGTCGAGCGCGGCGGGGTCGAGCTTGGCCAGCTCGACATAGGCGATCAGCTCGTTGAGCACCGTCTTGGTCCCCATCAGGCTGCCGGCGGTGACGGCCTGCGACCAGGGCAGGCCCATCAGCCAGCACACCGGCGCCATCAGCAGGCCGAGCAGGCGCTGCAGGGACACGGGCGCGCCGCCGATGGCGGGCAGCAGCGACAGGATGGCGTTGGCGAGATGCACCAGCGCCACCAGCACCAGGAGCAGCGCGACGATGTTCATCAGGAGCTCCAGCCCGGCGCTGGTGCCCTTGACGATGGCGTCCATCGTCGAGGAGGCCTGCATGTCGGGATCGCCCAGCGCGCCACCGGTGAGCTGCTTCGAGGTCTCCGGCACCATGATCAGGCTGATCAGGATCGCCGCCGGCGCGCCGAGCACCGAGGCGATGACGAAATGCGCGGCGGCGTCTGGAATCAGCGGAGCCAGAAGCGCCGCATACAGCACCAGCACGGTGCCTGCGATCCCGGCCATGCCGCCGGTCATGACGAGAAACAATTCGCTGCGCGTCATCTGCGCGAGGTAGGGCCGGATGAAAAGCGGCGCCTCGACCATGCCGAGGAAGACGTTGGCCGCGGTGGACAGGCCGACGGCGCCGCCGACGCCGAGCGTCCGCTCCAGCAGCCAGGCCATGCCGCGCACCAGCGGCGGCAGCACGCGCCAGTAGAACAACAGCGTGGTCAGCACGCTCATCACCAGCACGATCGGCAGCGCCTGGAAGGCGAGCACGAAATCGGCGCCGGGCGCCTTCAGGTCGAAGGGCAGGGTGCCGCCGCCGACATAGCCGAACACGAAGGACGTGCCGGCCCGGGACGCTGCGGAGATGGCGCCGACGGCGTCGTTGATGGTGCCGAAGGCGCGGGCCACCGTGGGGACCTTGAGTAGGACGACCGCCGTGAGCAGCGTCACCATCAGGCCCAGCGCGGCCTGCTTGAGCGACACCGCGCGCCGGTTCTCGCCGAGCGCCCATGCGATCGCGAGCAGCGCGACGATCCCGAACGCCGATTGCAGCTGCAGCATCAATGCCCCCAATTCCCACGCGATTATGAGCTGACGGAACAGCCCCGCGCAATGCCATGCGGCCCATGCGGCGGCTGCGATTGACAAGCATCCGGGCCTGCGTCACGCAGGCGCCATCATGTCGACCACCGTCCCGCTCGGCGCGCGCGATCTCCTCAAGCAAAGCGCGTTC
Source organism: Bradyrhizobium sp. ORS 278 (assembly GCF_000026145.1). Taxonomy (NCBI): domain Bacteria; kingdom Pseudomonadati; phylum Pseudomonadota; class Alphaproteobacteria; order Hyphomicrobiales; family Nitrobacteraceae; genus Bradyrhizobium; species Bradyrhizobium sp. ORS 278. Next base: position 3,100,755 of record NC_009445.1, read on the forward strand.
CTGCTGTTTCTGTCGTCCCGCAGCCTGTCGCGCTTCGCGAGCCAGATCGCGGCGGTGGCGATCGGCTGGCAGATCTACGATCTCACCGGGCGCGCCTTCGATCTCGGCATGGTCGGGCTGATCCAGTTTTTGCCGACCGGGCTGCTCGTGTTCGTCGCCGGCAGCGCCGCGGACCGCTTTCCGCGCAAGCGCGTGGTGCAGCTCTGTCAGCTCGCCGAAGCGCTGACGGCGCTCTATTTGTGCTGGGGCGCCTATGCCGGCCAGCTCGGCGAGCTGCAGCTGTTCGCGGCAACCTTCGTGCTCGGCATTGCCGGCGCCTTCGAGAGCCCGGCCACCGCGGCGCTGCTGCCGCTGATCGCGCCGGAGGGCACGTTGCAGCGGGCGAGCGCGCTGTCGAGCGGCGCGGCGCAGCTCGCGACCATCGCGGGCCCCGCCATCGGCGGCTTCGCCTATGCGGTCGCGCCCAGGCTGCCCTATGGCATCATGATGCTGTTCTGGCTCGCCGGCATGGCGTTGACCGGCCTGATGCAGGTGCCCGACGACGTGCCGGCCGGGCGCCTCGACGGCAGCAAGGACGATCTGTTCGCCGGCGTCCGCTTCATCCGCGCCAATCCCGCGATCCTCGGCACCATCTCGCTCGACCTGTTCGCGGTGTTGCTCGGCGGCGTCACGGCGCTGCTGCCGATCTACGCGCGCGACGTGCTCGACACCGGGCCGTTCGGCCTCGGCGTGCTGCGCGCGGCACCCGCGGTCGGCGCGCTGGCGATGACGGCGGTGCTCGCTCGCACGACCATCAAACGCCGCGTCGGCCTGCGCATGTTCCAGGCCGTCATCGTGTTCGGCGCGGCGACCGTCGTGTTCGCGGTCTCGCACATCATGTGGATTTCCGTCCTGGCGCTCGCCATTCTCGGCGCCGCCGACACGATCAGCGTCGTGATCCGCTTCTCGCTGGTGCAGCTCGCGACCCCCAACGAGATGCGCGGCCGCGTCGGCGCGGTCAATTTCCTGTTCATCAACGCCTCCAACCAGCTCGGCCAGTTCGAGAGCGGCGTCACCGCCGCGCTGTTCGGCGCGATGCCCGCGGCCATTATCGGCGGCCTCGGCACGATCGCGGTGGCGCTGTTGTGGATGAAGATTTTTCCTGAGCTGCGGAAGGTGGAGCGGCTGGAGTAGGGCTTCGTAGCCCGGATGAGCGAAGCGACATCCGGGTTCACCGACACAGCGCGTGAGAACCCGGATGTCGCTACGCTCATCCGGGCTACGCGGTTGCATCCTTGACGGCTATCATCGTCCGACATTGAATGGGTGCCATCCGCTTCACGCCTCGGACATTCGCGATGGTTCGCTATCGACGTCATCGCCTGGCTGGCGGCGCATACTTTTTCACGCTGGCCCTCGCAGATCGCCGATCCCGCGCGCTGGTCGAACACGTCGACCTGCTCCGGCGTGCATTCCGCGCGACGCGTGACGAACGGCCATTCGAGATCGATGCCATCGTCGTGCTGCCCGACCATCTGCATGTGGTCCTGACGCTACCTCACGACGACGCCGATTTTTCTGGACGCTGGCGAAGGATCAAGGGGCAATTCAGCTCTGCCTTGCTGCATTCGGGTATCGCCGTGCCACGACGACGCAATGGCGAACTCGCGTTATGGCAGCGGCGATTCTGGGAGCATACAATCCGCGATGACGACGATTTCGAGCGGCATGTCGACTACGTGCATTTCAATCCGGTCAAGCACGGCCTGACCAGGCGAGTTTGCGACTGGCCACATTCGTCATTTCACCGTTATGTGCAGGATGGCGCTCTGCCCGAGGATTGGGCAGGTGATCTCGGCGCGGACGAGGCCGATTATGGTGAGCCAATCTTGTAGGCCCGGATGAGCGAAGCGACATCCGGGTTCACCGACACAGCGCGTGAGAACCCGGATGTCGCATTGCTCATCCGGGCTACGAAGCCCTCACCCCCGTCCCACGAACGGCATCTTGGTCGCCATCACCGTGATGAACAGGACGTTGGCGCTGAGCGGCAGGCCCGCCATGTAGGCGACCGCGTCGCCGACGGCTTTCACGTCCATGCGCGGCTCGGGCATCATGCGGCCGTCGGGCTGCAGCACGCCGCCGACCATGCGCTCGGTCATCGGAGTCTCGGCGTTGCCGATGTCGATCTGGCCGACGGCGATGTCGTAGGCGCGGCCATCGAGGTTCGAGGCTTTCGTCAAGCCGGTGATGGCGTGCTTGGTCGAGGTGTAGGGCGAGGAGAACGGGCGCGGCGCATGCGCCGAGATCGAGCCGTTGTTGATGATGCGGCCGCCGCGCGGGCTCTGGTCCTTCATGATGCGGAAGGCGTGCTGCGTGCACAGGAACGGCGCGGTGAGGTTGGTGGCGACCACCGATTGCCACTGCTCCATCGTCAGGTCTTCGAACGGCACCGGCGGCGCGCCCATGCCGGCATTGTTGAACAGCACGTCGAGCCGGCCATAGGTCGACTTCACGGTCTCGAACAGCGCCGCGATCGAGGCGGGGTTCATCATGTCGGCGGAGACGGGAAGGCTCATGCCGGCCGGGCCGAGCTTGGCGGTCTCCTCCAGCATCTCCTCGCGGCGGCCGGCCAGCACCACGGTGAAGCCGGCGTTCATCAGCGCCAGCGATGCGGCGCGGCCGACACCGGTGCCTGCGCCCGTCACCAGCGCTATCTTCTTTGCCTCAGCCATGTGTCCTCACCTTTTCACGTTTTGCAGTTTTGAGCGTTCGACAGCGTCAGTGCTTCACTTCGCTCTGAGTCTTATAGGGCGGCCGCGGGATGTTGTTATGCGCCGCGCGCAGGGCCGCCGACCAGCGCGAGCGGAGGTCGTGGAAATAGGGCTCGCCGGCCTCGATGCGGTGGTTGAGATCCGCCTCGCAGGCATCGGAGCGCACCACCAGCACGTCGATCGGCAGGCCGACGCCGAGGTTCGAGCGCATCGTCGAATCCATCGAGATCAGGCCCGTCTTGAGCGCCTCATAGAGCTCGACGTCGTAGTGCATGGCGCGGTCGAGCACCGGCTTGCCGTATTTGTGCTCGCCGATCTGCAAATACGGCGTGTCCGTCGTGCACTCGATGAAGTTGCCGGCGGTGTAGACCATGAACAGCCGCATCCGCGAGCCCCGGATCTGGCCGCCGAACAGGAAGGAGACGTCGAACGAGATGTCCTCGGCCTTCAGAGCCGGACCTTCGGTCGCATGCACCATGCGAATCGCCTTGCCGATGCGCTGCGCTGCCTGGAACATGGTCGGTGCGTTCATCAAGGTCTCGACCTCGCCGGTCTCGGGATCTTCCATGCCCTCGGTCAGGGTCGACAGCACGGACTGGCTGATGGCGAGATTGCCGGCACTGGCGACCGCCACGATACGCTCGCCGGGATTGGAGAAGATGTGCAGCTTGCGGAAGGTCGAGACGTTGTCGAGACCGGCATTGGTTCTTGTGTCCGCGATCATGACGAGCCCGTCACGCACCAGAATTCCGCAGCAATAGGTCATCGTCAGTCCCCTCGAGCCAGAGCGCGAATAGTTAGCGAAAATCGGCGGTCCGTCCAACCCTGCAATGCCGTAGCCCGGATGAGCGAAAGCCGGCGCCCGGAGGGCGCGGGCGGGAGCGATATCCGGGGTCTCACGCGGGCTCTCGGTGAACCCGCATGTCGCAACGCTCATGCGGGCTACGGGAGGAAATTCAGGACTGGCGCTGCGACTGCGATTGCGACTGGCCGCCGCGGCCGACCTGCTCGACCTTCACCTTGACGGCAAGCGTCTCGGTGCCGCCGCCGTAGCGGGTGCCGCGCACCGGGGCGGCGCCGAGATAATCGAGGCCGATCGCCACCCGGACATGGGCGTCGGTGGAGCAGATGCAGTTGGCGGCATCGAAACCGACCCAGCCGAGATCCGGCACATAGGCCTCGGCCCAGGCGTGGCCCGCGTCCTGGTGCACCGCACCATCAGAGCGCAGGAAGTGGCCGGACACGAAGCGGGCCGGGATGCCCGCGGCGCGCGCCGAGGCGATGAAGATGTGGGCGTAGTCCTGGCAGACGCCGCGCTTCAGCACGAACGCTTCCGCCGCCGAGGTGCCGCTATGGGTCGGGTCCTCGTCGAAGGTCATGTGCTCGTAGACTTGGCTCATCAGCGTGTGCAGGAAGCCGAGCACGTCGCTCTCGGATTCCGCGCGCAACTCGCGGACGATCGTGCTCATGGCGGCGTTCGCCGTCGTCAGCGGGGTCTGGCGCAGGAAGAAGCCGGGCGGAAACCGCTCGTCGGTGCCCTTGAGCACGCCGCCGGTGTCGTGGGTCTCCACCAGGCCTTCCGCGGTGATCGTGAGGTCCTGCAGCGCACCATGGGTGATGACGTGGGTGACGTTGCCGAACGCGTCCTCATGCATGTCCAGGCGCGAATCGGTCGACACGTCGATCTGCCATTCCGCCACATACTGGCCGTCATGGCTGCCGGGCGTCATGCGGATGATCTGGATGACGCCGGTCGCCGCCGGCTCGTAGCGGTAGGTGGTGGAATGGGAGATACGCAGGCGCATGGTCGTGTCCGATAGGATGCCGGTCTTTCCACCGTCAAGCCCGGCCATGACGACGGCCGAGAACTTTTCACCTTACTCGATCAGATCAGATATTGCTTGGTGATGATCTCGCCGAGCCGGGAATTGTCGGCGATGAACTCCTGAATGAACTCATGCACGCCGCGCTGGAAGATGTCGTCCATGTTGGAGTGCTCGAGCCGGTTGCGGACGCCGCGGGCGTGGCGCTGCGACGGGCCCTGGCGGCCATAGGCGACGCCGATCTGGTCGAGATTGCGGACGAGATTGCCGTAGCAGCTGGCGAGCGAGCGCGGCAGCGTGTCGTTGAGGATCAAGAGGTCCGCGATCAGCCAGGGTTTCAGCGTCTCGCGATACACCCAATGATAGGCGGTCAGCGCCGACACCGAGCGCAGGATCGAGGTCCACTGGTAGTAGTCGAGCGGGCCGCCGACATGCTCCTCCTCGGGCAGCAGCACGTGATATTTCACGTCGAGAATGCGCGCGGTGTTGTCGGCACGTTCGAGATGCAGCCCGAGCCGTGAGAACCAGTAGGCGTCGTTGCGCAGCATCGTCCGGTAGGCCGAGCCGTCGAAGCGCAGCGAGGTCTCCTGCACGAAGCGGAGGAACCGCGCCAGCTCCTCGCGGGTCTTGGTGCCCTTGCTCCAGACCTCCTGCAGCTCGATCCAGGCGCCGTTGATGGTGTCCCACATCTCCGAGGTCAGCGCGGTGCGCACCGAGCGGGCGTTGAGGCGCGCGGCCTCGATGCAGTTCTTGATCGACGACGGGTTCGACTGGTTGAACGACAGATATTCGACGACATTGTGCTCGTTGGCCTCGGGATAGGCCTCGAAGAAGCTCGCCGAGACACCGGCGGTCAGCAGCGCCGATTCCCACTCGTTGGTCTTGCCGATATAGGCTGCGGGCAGGGCGGTGACGCGCAACGTGGCGTCGATGGTGCGGGCGAGATACTCGGCGCGCTCCACATAGCGGGCGAGCCAGTACAGGTTTTCGGCGGTGCGCGACAGCATGGGCGGTTTCTATCGGCTGTTTGGCATGTGCTTGCTCGGGCAACGCGGAGATGCGCTGAGCGGCAAGATGGGTGTGGAATCACGAAGAGATGTCTTCACCACTTGCTCGGTGTACCCTCTCCCCTTGTGGGAGAGGGTGGCTTCGCGAAGCGAAGCCGGGTGAGGGGTCTCTCTCCGCGCTTGAATATGCCGAGAGAACCCCTCACCCCGCGCCGAGCTGGCGCTCGTCGCGACCCTCTCCCACATGGGGAGAGGCTGCAGCGTCGCCGTGGAAAGATGCGCACTCTCGCTGGAACGACTGCTACTCATCCAGCACCCATGTATCCTTCGTGCCACCGCCCTGGCTGGAATTCACCACCAGCGATCCCTCCTTCAGCGCCACGCGGGTGAGGCCGCCGGGCACGATGGTGGTGCGGTCGCGGCCGGTCAGCACGAACGGCCGGAGATCGACGTGGCGCGGAGCCAGTCCAGAAGGGACGCAGGTCGGACAGGTCGAGAGCGCCAGGGTCGGCTGGGCGATGAAACCTTCCGGCTCGCGCTTGAGCTTGTCGCGGAAAGCCTCGATCGTCGCTTTCGTCGCGGCCGGGCCGATCAGCATGCCGTAGCCACCGGAGCCGTGGACCTCCTTGACGACGAGCTCGCCGAGATGGTCGAGAACGTAAGAGAGATCCTGCGGCTCGCGGCAGCGCCAGGTCTGCACGTTCTTCAGGATCGGCTCCTCGGCCAGATAGAACTTCACGATATCCGGCATGTAGGAGTAGATCGCCTTGTCGTCGGCGATGCCGGTGCCGACCGCGTTGGCGAGCGTGATATTGCCGGCGACATAGGCCGACATCAGCCCGGGCACGCCGAGCGCCGAATCCGGGCGGAAGGTGAGGGGATCGAGGAAATCATCGTCGACACGGCGGTAGATGACGTCGACTCGTTTCAGGCCCTCCGTCGTCCGCATGAACACCTCGTCGTTCTTGACGATGAGGTCGCGGCCCTCGACCAGCTCGATGCCGAGCTTGTCGGCCAGGAACGAGTGCTCGTAATAGGCGGAGTTGTAGATGCCCGGCGTCATCAGCGCCACCGTCGGCTCGGCCGAGGCGCTGAGCGGCGCGACCGAGCGCAGGCACGACAGCAGCTCGTCCGGATAGCGCTCGACCGGCGCGACGCGGTGGCGCGCGAACAGGTCCGGAAACAGCCGCATCATGATCTCGCGGTTTTCCAGCATGTAGGACACGCCGGATGGCGTGCGCGCATTGTCCTCCAGCACGATGAAGTCGTTGGCATCGACGCGGACGATGTCGATGCCGGCGATGTGCACATAGACGTCGTGCGGCACGTCCTGGCCGTTCATCTCCGGCCGGAACACCGGGTTCTGGAAGATCAGGTCATCGGGCACCACGTTGGCGCGCAGGATGTCGCGGCCGTGATAGATGTCGCGTAGGAACATGTTCAGCGCCTTGACGCGCTGCTTCAGGCCCTTCTCCAGCAGGGTCCATTCCTTGCCCGAGAGGATGCGCGGGATGACATCGAACGGGATCAGCCGCTCCTGTGCCTCCGCCTCGCCATAGACCGCGAAGGTGATGCCGATTCGCCGGAACAACAGCTCCGCCTCGTGGCGGCGATATTCCAGCGCCTCCGGTGGCGTTTCTTTCAGCCACCGCGACAGCTCCTGATAAGCCTGACGGACGTCGCCGCCCGGCTCGTTCATTTCGTCGAACGCAACTGCCATAGATGCCCGTGTGTCCCAGCCTCGTCATACACTGCATGACTCCCGAGGATGGTAGCAAGGGCCGGGCCAGCGCGATATGCATTCTCCCGCGGCATTTCGTGGGGGGTGCGGAAATCGTGCCCGAAAAACCGGCTGCGCGATGCTCAAATCCGCGGCATAGACTGCGACGTTCCGGATGACATTGGCGCCGAGCCGGGCCAAAAGAGACGGGATATGCGAGGAGAAACCATGAGCGAGATCGTCACCGCGGGGTTGCTGGTCATCGGCGACGAGATCCTGTCCGGCCGGACCAAGGACAAGAACATCGGCTTCATCGCCGAATACCTGACCAATCTCGGCATCGACCTCAAGGAGGTGCGGGTGGTCTCGGACGACGAGGGCGACATCATCGCCGCGCTGGATGCGCTGCGGCACCGCTACACCTATGTGTTCACGACAGGCGGCATCGGGCCGACCCATGACGACATCACCGCCGATTCGATTGCCAAGGCGTTCGGCGTCGGCATCGACCATCATCCGGAGGTGGTGGCGCGCTTCCGCGAGCGCTGGAGCGAGCAGGAGCTCAACGAGGCCCGGCTGCGCATGGCGCGGATCCCCGACGGCGCCGAGCTGATCCAGAGCGCGACGATCCTGGCGCCGGGCTTCAAGCTCGGCAATGTCATCGTCATGGCCGGCGTGCCCTCGATCATGCAGGCGATGATGGACATCGTCGCGCCGAAGCTGAAATCGGGCGTGCGCATGCTCTCGGAGACCGTGCGCGCCAACGCCCGCGAGGGCGACATTGGCGGCCCGTTGCGCGAGATCGCCAAGGCGCACCCGGACACCATCATCGGCAGCTATCCGTTCATCGACGAGGACCAGAAGCCGAACACGCACCTCGTGGTGCGCTCGCGCGACCAGCAGAAGCTGTCGGCGGCGATGAGCGCGGTGAAGGAGATGCTCGCGGGGCTGAACGTGACGCGGTAAAGCAGGTCTGGATTTCGAGAACGGACGGGGCGAGATGACGGACAAGACGTTGACGGCAGAGGAGCGGGCGGGGCGGGCCTTCCCGGTGTCCTGGGATCAGTTTCACAGGGATTGCCGGGCGCTGACCTGGCGGCTGAACGATGCCGGCCCGTTCGGCGCGATCATCGCGATCACCCGCGGCGGGCTGGTGCCCGCCGCGATCGTCGCGCGCGAGCTCGGCATCCGCGTGATCGATACGGTCGGCATCGCCAGCTATGACCACACCCGGCAGGGCGAACTGAACGTGCTGAAGGCGATCTCGGAAGACACGCTGAAGCTCGGCAGCGGCACGGGCAAGGGGCTCTTGATCGTCGACGACCTCGTCGACACCGGCAAGACCGCGCAGCTGGTCCGGGAGATGCTGCCCGACGCGCATTTCGCCACCGTTTACGCCAAGCCGAAGGGCCGTCCGCTGGTCGATACCTTCATCACCGAGGTGTCGCAGGACACCTGGATCTTCTTTCCCTGGGACACCGCCCTGTCGTTCGCGCCGCCGCTGCGCGACGGAGCGGCCTAGGCCGACGTCGTCATTGCGAGCGAACCGACGTGTCCGCCATAGCTCGAAGGCCGACGGCGGAAGCAATCCAAGGCTGTGGACGGGACTCTGGATTGTTCGTCGCTTCGCTCCTCGCAATGACGGCTGACGCGGAGCCCCGCCATGCCGCTGCAGAACCGCGTCACCCCGATGGGCGACATCGTCGCAACGCCGCATCGCGGGACGTTCACGGGCAATCGCGGCATCATCCATGACCCTGCGACCAGGACGCTGCTGAACAAGCGCTGGTCGAGCCCGGCCTGGCTGGTCTGCCTGTGCGAGTTCCGCGGCAAGCGCCGCGAGGTGATGGCGACGCGGAGCTGGACCGAGCTGTTCTTCCTCGACGAAGCCACCGCGCTCGCCGCCGGCCATCGGCCGTGCTTCTATTGCCGCCGCGAGGATGCCAACCGGTTTTGCAGGGCCTGGGAGCAGGGCAACGGCGTCAGCGAGGCGCGAGCGTCCGAGATCGACAAGGTGCTGCACCACGAGCGGCTGGAGCGCGGCCGCAAGCGGCTGTATCCCTTGCTGATGCCGTGGACCGCGTTGCCCGACGGAGCGATGGTGCGATCGGGAGACGAGAGCTTGCTGATCCTGAAAGGCAGGGCGTCGCCGTGGTCGTTCGCCGGCTATGGCCCTCGACGTGACGACATCGCCGCGCCGCTGCTGCTGACGCCGCCATCCACATTGCGCGCGCTGCAGGCCGGCTATCGCCCCGTGCTGCATCCGAGCGCGCGGGCTCCGTAGCCCGGATGAGCGCAGCGATATCCGGGGTCTCACGCGTGGCTGTGGTGAACCCGCATGTCGCTTTCGCTCATGCGGGCTACCGTCACGCAAACCTTTGCCGCGCGAGCTTCGCGCCGGTGCCCAAGGCCATCAGCTTGGCCTCGGCGATCTCGCGGCGCATCGGGGCCATGCCGCAATTGGTCGTCGCGATGATGTTCTGTTTCGGCACCACCTTCATGACCTCCTCGAGCGTCTTGCAGACGTCCTCGGCGGTCTCGATCTCGTCGCTGGCGACGTCGATGACGCCGGCCTGCACGATCTTGTTCTTCAACAACCCGAGCAGCTCGATCGGCACCTTCGAATTGCGGCATTCGACGGCGACCTGCTGGATCGTGCTGGCGTCGATCACCGGGAAGGTCTCTTCGTATTGCCGCCATTCGCTGCCGAGCGTCTCCTTCCAGTCGGTGTTGGCCTTGATGCCGTAGCCGTAGCAGATGTGGACGGCGGTCGGGCAGGTGAGGCCTTCGGCGGCGCGCTCCAGCGCCTTGATGCCCCAGTCGCGCACCTCGTCCATGTAGACGTTGAAGGCGGGCTCGTCGAACTGGATCATGTCGATGCCGTCGTCGTGCAGCGCCTTGGCTTCCTGGTTCAACAGCTCGGCGAAGGCGAAGGCCATCTTGACGCGGTCGCCGTAGTAGTTGTCGGCGATGGTGTCGATGATGGTCATCGGCCCCGGCAGGGTGAACTTCACGGCGCGCGTCGCGTGCGTGCGGGCGATGCGGGCCTCGTCGCCATGGACGCGGCCCTTGAGCGACAGCGGCGCCACCACCTGCGGCACCATCGCCTTGTAGCGGTCCTTGCGGATGCCCATCTCGACCTTGCGCGCGAAGTCGATGCCTTCGACACGCTCGAGGAAGCCGTGCACGAAATGCTGCCGCGACTGCTCGCCCTCGGTGAGGATGTCGATGCCGGAATCCTCTTGCAGCTTCAGCGCCAGGATGGTGGCGTCGCGCTTGGCGCGGGCGAGCTCGTCACCCTTCGACTTCCACGGCGCCCACAGCACGTTCGGCTCGGCAAGCCATTCCGGCTTGGGCAGCGATCCTGCGATGGTGGATGGAAACAGCATGGTCGGACTCCGTCGGCATAGGGGCAGTCAGGCTTGAGCGCCTGTCTGCCATGGCTTAACTGTCAGGTACAGAAAGAACGGAGGCCGGACACGCGTTCCGCAGCGCGGCATAAGGGACCGGACACGATTGGGGAAGGATGAAGGGAGAGGCATGATCGACCTCCATTACGCGCCGACGCCGAACGGCTGGAAGATCTCGATCATGCTCGAGGAACTCGGGCTGCCTTATACCGTCATTCCCGTCGACATCCGTGCCGGAGACCAGTTCAAGCCGGATTTCCTGGCGATCAGCCCGAACAACCGGATTCCGGCGATCATCGACCACGCTCCGGCAGACGGGGGCGAGCCGTTGTCGGTGTTCGAGACCGGCGCGATCCTGATCTACCTCGCCGACAAGACCGGGCGTTTTCTGCCAACGGAAATGCGCGCGCGCTCGCGCGTGGTGCAATGGGTGATGTGGCAGATGGCGGGGCTCGGGCCGATGATGGGCCAGCACGGTCATTTCGCGCTGTACGCTGCGGAGAAAGTGCCCTACGCGATCCAGCGCTACCGCGACGAGGTCGCGCGCCTGTTCCACGTGCTCGACGTGCAGCTCGGCAAGACCGGCGCCTACGTCGCGGGTGAGGACTACTCGATTGCCGACATCGCCTGCTTCCCGTGGATGATGACGCACAAGGCGCAGGGCTTCACGCTCGACGACTATCCGAACATCAAGCGCTGGTACGCAACCTTGCGCGCGCGGCCGAAGCTGCAGGCGGGTCTTGCGATCGGCAAGTTCGTGAAGGAGCCGTTCAACGACGAGACGCGCCACGTGATGTTCGGCGCGCGGGCGAAGGAGATGACGGGGCGATCGTGAGCCAGCGCCACGGACGCATCATGGGCGTTACGATAAACCCATCCAGACCGGCCGTGTCGCCCCTGGATTGCTTCGTCGCGGAGCCTGTCATCGGGCCGCGCTGTGCGCGGACCCGTTGGCTCCTCGCAATGATGGCGGCGAGAGTGATGAGCGCCAACTCCCTCCGCCGTCATTGCGAGCGCAGCGAAGCAATCCAGGGGCAGCACGAATAGTCTGAATGACTCGACGCTCTCGATGACGAACTCATAAAAGACCTTGAGGAAACACATGATCGAATTCTTCTTCGACTGCTCCAGCCCCTGGACCTACCTCGCCTTCCACAACATCCAGCCGCTCGCGCGCGAGTTCGGCGGCGACATCGTCTGGCGGCCCATTCTCGTCGGCGGCATCTTCAACACCGTCAATCCCAGCGTCTATGCGCAGCGCGAGAAGCCGGTGCCGGCCAAGGCGGCCTATATGCTCAAGGACCTCGGCGACTGGTCGCGCTCGGCGGGGCTGAAGATCAAGATGCCGCCCTCGGTGTTTCCGGTGAACAGCGTCAAGGCGATGCGCGGCTGCATCTGGCTCGGGCAGGAGATGGTGCCGTTCGCCCGCGCCGTGTTCGAGATCTACTGGGGCGAGGACCAGGACATTTCGCAGGATGCGGTGCTCGCCGAAGTGTGCCGGCGGGTCGGCATCGATGCCAAGGCGCTGTTCGACGGGATCGCGCAGCAGGGTATCAAGGATCAGCTCCGCATCAACACCGAGGAGGTCGTCAAGCGCGGCGGCTTCGGCTCGCCGACGATCTTCGTCGATGTCAACGACATGTATTTCGGCAACGACCGCCTGCCGCTGATCCGCGAGGCGCTGGCGAAGCGGCGGGCGACCTGATGCCGCGCGCGATCGTCTGCCGCGAGCTCGGGCCGCCGGAGAAGTTGCGGCTGGAGGAGCTGCCGGCTCGTTCGCTCGGCGATGCGGAGGTGCGGGTGAAGATCCGCGCCGCAGGCATCAACTTCCCGGACATTCTGATGGCCGCGGGCGAGTATCAGCTCAAGCCGGAGCTGCCGTTCACGCCGGGGGTCGAAGCGGCGGGTGACGTGATCGAGGCAGGTGCCGCGGTGACGGATCATGCGGTCGGCGACAAGGTGATCGTTCGCATGCGTTTCGGCGCCTATGCCGAGGAGGCGGTGGTCGCGGCGAGCCAGCTCACGCCGCTGCCGTCGCCCTTCGACTATGCGGAAGGGGCGACCTATCTCGCCGGCCACGGCACTGCGCATCACGCACTGGTCGATCGCGGCCAGCTCAAGCCCGGCGAAACCCTGCTGGTGCATGGCGCGGGCGGCGGAGTCGGGCTTGCCGCGGTGGAGCTCGGCAAGCTCATCGGCGCGACGGTGATCGCAGCCGCCTCATCCGAGGAGAAGCTCGCGGCGGCCCGCGCGCGCGGCGCTGATCACCTCGTGCTCTATGCGCGCGAGCCGTTCCGCGACGCCGTCAAGCGCATCACCGGCGGCCGCGGCGTCGACGTCGTGTTCGATCCGGTCGGCGGCGAGGTGTTCGAGAACAGCGTCCGCTGCATCGCCTGGGGCGCGCGGCTCTTGGTCATCGGCTTCACCGGCGGCATCGGGCTCGCACGGACGAACCTGATTTTGATGAAGGGCGCCAGCGTGCTCGGCGTGCGCGCAGGCGAGGCCGTGCGCCAGGATCCCGAATTGGGCGAGCGGAGGATGGCGGTGCTGCTGGCCTGGGCGGAGGACGGCAAGCTGCGCCCCAACGTGTCACATCGCGTGCCGTTCAAGGATTACGCCGCCGCGATGCGCCTGCTCATCGACCGCAAGGCAATCGGGAGGGTGGCGATGGTGATGGATTCGTAGCCCGCATGAGCGGAGCGACATGCGGGTTCACCGACACACCGCGTGAGACCCCGGATGTCGCGATCTCCGGCGCCCTGCGGGCCCCGGCGATCGCTCATCCGGGCTACGGCACATTGAGGCACCGCGCCGCTACACAACCGGTGTCGTCCCGGCCTTGAGCCGGGACCCATACCGCGTGATCCATCTCGTGGCACCCTGAACGTCGTTCTTCGCCAAACCCGAGCCGGTGGCTATGGGTCCCGGCTCAAGGCCGGGACGACAGCCGAGGATGTCGTGCGTGCGCACTCGGACACTACTTGTACTCGCGCTCGTCCCACCACGGGAAGTAGTCCGGCATATCCTTCGTTACCGTGTTCTTGAACTGTGCCGGACGCTTCTCCAGGAACGACACCACGCCTTCCTTGACGTCATCCGAGCGGCCCCGCGCATAGATGCCGCGGCTGTCGACCTTGTGGGCCTCCATCGGATCGTCTGATCCCATCATGCGCCACATCATCTGGCGGATCAGCGCGATCGAGACCGGTGCGGTCTTGTCGGCGATCTCGCGCGCCAGCGCGCGGGCGGTCGGCAGCAGTTCGTCCGGCGGCACGACCTTGCTGACGAGGCGGCCGGCGAGCGCCTCCTGCGCCGGGAAGACGCGGCCGGTGTAGCACCATTCCAGCGCCTGCGAGATGCCGACGATGCGCGGCAGGAACCAGCTCGACGCCGCCTCGGGCACGATGCCGCGCTGGGAGAACACGAAGCCGAACCGCGCCGCCTCGGACGCAATGCGGATGTCCATCGCGAGCTGCATGGTGACGCCGATGCCGACGGCCGGGCCGTTCACGGCCGCGATCACAGGCTTCAGAGACTTGAAGATGCGCAGCGTCACCTGGCCGCCGCCGTCGCGCACCTGCGGATCGGAATAGTCGACGCGGCCGTCGGCGTACCGCTTCACCGGCCCGCGCTTGGCATCGCGGTCGAACGTGTCGGCACCGGAGGAGAGATCGGCGCCGGCGCAGAAGGCGCGGCCGGCCCCGGTGACGATGATCGCCCTGACGCCGTCATCCTTGTCGGCGCGGTCGAAGGCGTCGATGAGCTCTTCCATCATCGTGCCGGTGAAGGCGTTGAGCTTCTCGGGGCGATTCAGCGTGATGGTGAGGATCTTGTCGGCGACGTCGTAGAGGATGGTCTGGTAGGTCATGAGCGTTTCCCAATGTATTGTTGTTCTCGTTGTTAAAAACGTCATTCCACGTCGATGCGCAAGCTTAGACCCATACGACGCGGCAATGGGCGTGCGACATTCCGTAGGGTGGGCAAAGACGGCGGGCGCAAAGCGCGCGGCGGCGTGCCCACCGTTTCCGCGGATGGTGCAGCGGTGGGCACGGCGCCCATCAGCAGCGGCGCGCGTGGATCGTCCGGTGAGCGCGCCTTTGCCCACCCTACGAGCAGGATTCGCAGTCCGTAGCCCGCATGAGCGCAGCGACATGCGGGGTATCACGCGCTGTGTCGATGAACCCGGATGTCGCTGCGCTCATCCGGGCTACAAGACTTCACTTGGCCGGCGCCTTCGGCCATGGCCGCTGCTCGCCGCGCAGGCTCTCGAACGTCTTGGCCATGCCGAGCACGCCGACATCGTCGAAGCGGCGGCCGACGATCTGCAGGCCGATCGGGAAGCCGTCGGGATCGTAGCCGGCATTGACTGAAATCGCCGGATTCTCCGACATGTTCCACGGCACGGTGTAGGTGATGTGCTCGAACGGTTTCTCGGGATCGTTGACCGGCGAGGCGAATTCGGCGGGAAACTTCACGCCCGGCGAAACCGGCGAGATGATGTAGTCGTAGTCGCAGAACAGCTTTGCGGCGGCTGCGCGCAGCGCCATGGTGACATTGAAGCCCCTGACGACCTCCACACCCGACAGCGCGGTGCCGCGCTCGGCCCATTGCAGAATGTAGGGCAGGGTCTTCGCGCGCACCTCCGGCGCGAGCCGGGCGAGATCGTCCCACAGCCGCGCGCGCCAGAAATTGTCGAGGCCGTCGAGCATGTCGCGGGTGAGAAAACCCTTGACCTCGGTGATCACGGCGCCGGCCTCCTCGAACGCTTTCGCGGCGGCCAGCGTCGTCGCGCGCACCGGCTGCTCGAGCGCCTGGCCGACGCCGCCGAGATCGAGCATCAGCCCGATGCGGAGCTTGCGCACCGGCTTCTCGGCGACCTTCCAGTGCAGATCCGACGGCGGCAGGCTGGTGCCGTCGCGGCGGTCGGGCTTCGACAGCACGCTCATCATCAGCGCGGCGTCGTCGACGATGCGCGTCATCGGACCTGCGACGCGGCCGACATAGGGCGGGTCGATCGGCACGCGGCCGAAGCTCGGCTTGAGGCCGACGAGGCCGCACCAGGACGCCGGCAGCCGGATCGAGCCGCCGATGTCGGTGCCGACATGCAGCGGGCCATAGCCTGCTGCAGCCGCGGCACCCGCACCGGCGCTGGAGCCGCCGGGGTTCATGCGGAGATCCCAGGGATTGCGCGTCAGCGGATGAAAGCTCGACAGGCCCGACGACAGCATGCCGTAGTCGGGCATCGTGGTCTTGGCGAAGATGATCGCGCCGGCCTCGCGCAGACGCGCCACGGGCGGCGCGTCGGCTGCGAGCGGCGCGCGCGTGACGCTGGCTGCGCCGAGCGGCATAGGCTGGCCCTTGGTGGCAATGTTGTCCTTCACCGTCGCCGGCACGCCGTCGAGCACGCCGGCCGGTTCGTCATTGACCCAGCGCTCGGTGGATGCCTTGGCCGCGGCCCGCGCGGCATCGACATCGAGCAGATACAGCGCCTTGATGTCGGGCTCCCATACCGCGACATGCGCCAGCACGTCGTCCATCACTTCGGATGGCGAGAACTGGCGCGCGCGGTAGCCGGCGATCAGGTCTACGGCGGAGAGATCGTGCAACGAGGTGACGTCGTCTGAAACGGGCTTGTGCATGCTGGTCCTCCGTCGCCGAAGTTCGTCTCAATTCCAGGCCCGCTCATTGACATACGTCAGGCGGCGTTAGGCCGCCGCCAGACGGGTCTCGATGATCCTTGCGAACATGCTCGCGCCGATCGGCAGGATCTTGTCGTCGAGCACGTAGCCGGGGTTGTGCACCGGCACCGAGCCATCATGGCCGACCCAGAAATAGGCGCCCGGGATGGTCTGCAGCATGTCGGCGAAATCCTCGCTGCCCATCTTCGGCGTCGAGCGCGTGATGACCTTGGACGGCTCGACGACGGTGCGCGCGACCTCCTCGACGACCTTGGACTGCTCCTCCTGGTTGACCAGGACGCTGAACGTGTCGCGGATGTCGACGTCGATCTCGCAGTTGAAGGCGGCTGCCACGCCGGCGCAGATCGCGCGCATGCGCTCGCGCACCAGCGCGCGGACATTGTCGGAGAACGCGCGCACGGTGCCGCAGAGCCAGGCGTCGCCCGGAATGACGTTGTAGGCGGAGCCGGCATGGATCTGCGTGATCGAGACCACGGCGGCCTGCAGCGGCTCGACGTTGCGGCTGACGATGGTCTGGATCGCCTGCGCGACGCTGGTCGCGATCACAACTGCGTCCTTGGAGCGCTCGGGCATCGCGCCATGGGCGCCATAGCCGGAGATTCTGATATCGAAGAAGTCGGCGCCGGCCATTGCCGGGCCGGGCAGGATCGCGATCTCGCCGTGTTCGAGATCCGGCGCGTTGTGCAGGCCGTAGAGTTCGTCGCAGGGGAATTTCTGGAACAGCCCGTCCTTGATCATCGCGCGCGCGCCGCCGAGGCCTTCCTCGGCCGGCTGGAAGATGAAATGCACGGTGCCGTCGAAATTGCGCGTCTCGGCGAGATAGCGCGCGGTGCCAAGCAGCATCGTGGTGTGGCCGTCATGGCCGCAGCCGTGGAAGCGGCCGGGAATGGTCGAGCGCCAGGGCAGATTGGTGTTCTCCTCCATCGGCAGCGCGTCCATGTCGGCGCGCAGGCCGATTGTCTTGCCGCTGTCGCCCTTGCCCTTGAGCACGCCGATCACGCCGGTGCCGCCGAGGCCGCGATGCACCTCGATGCCCCATTGAGCGAGCTTTTCGGCGACGATGCCGGAGGTGCGCGTCTCCTCGAAGCCGATCTCGGGATGCGCGTGCAGGTCGCGGCGGATGGCGGTGAGCTCGTCGGCGTAGCCTTGGATACGGTCGATCGTGGGCATGGGTTGCGTGTCCGTTGAGTGAAAAGGGAGCAGTCAGGAGGCGGTGCAAAGAGACTGGTCTGCGACCGAGCTTGCGGCCCATCCTTCGAGACGCCCGCCAAGGGGCGGGCTCCTCAGGATGAGGATGTGGGTGTGGCGAGACGTGTTCATAAGGCGAAACTTCAGCCCCTTATGGTGAGGAGCGCCGTCTTCGGCGCGTCTCGAACCATGAGGCCGCTGCTGGAACAACAAAGTCCTCATCCTTTGACTCCGAAGGCCGGGCCGTTCGGCTTGAGGCGTATGCCCGGGCGCAAACGAGTCCAGGGCAGGGTGGAGGGATCGGCGGGCATTGCGCCGGGGGCGGCGCAGATCAGGAGCTGTTCGGCGATCGGCTCGAAATCGGCGCGGAAATGCACCGAGCTCTTGTTGACCAGGATCGCCTGCTCTGTCGGCTCGATGCCGACGAAGCGGTACATCTCCTGGTCCGCGAGCTGTGACTTGTGCGAGGCGACGACCACCCGGACGTCGCCGATGCGCAGGGCCGCGGACGGTCCCATCTCCATCCTGCGGCCGCCGTAGAACGGGCCGGGCGCGATGAAGCGGCCGTCGGAGATCTTTTCGACGATGAAGCTTTCCTCGAACGGCGCATCGCCGGGAATGCCGCTCTTGCCGCCGAGCGAGAGCGTGACGGTCGCGCCTTCGCCGGCCGCGTGAGCTGCAAGCGCCGATTGCGGATCGTAGATCATGCCGATCGCCGCGCGGCTCGCACGGTTGCGCACCAGCGCGCGCAGCATGCCGGTGGTATCGGAATCGCCGCCGGCGCCTGGATTGTCCTGCGTGTCGGCGATCACGATCGGCCGCGTCGCGGTCTTCGCCAGCGTCATCGCATGCCGCACGCCCTCATCCGGCGTGTAGATGCGGCCGTCGAAATCATTCTCGTGTCCCGCGACGATCGCCGCGACCGCGTCGGCCGCGGCGTCGGCGTCGGCCTGGGTGCGGCCATAAGCGAACACGCTCGGCCCGCAGTGGGCGAAGTCGGCGGCCGGGAAGCCGGGCGCGAAGGACAGCGTCGGCACGGCCTCGCTCTGCATGGCGGCGAGCTTCTCATAGATGCCCTTGGTGGGCTGGTCGTTGGTGCACTGCCAGCTGATCGGGATCAGGAACGGCAGCTGCCGGAACGCTTTTGCCAGCGGCTTCTTGGTGCGCAGCAGCAGCGCGAGGTGTTCCGCGCAGGCGCGGCCGGTGTCGGCCATGTCGGTGTGCGGATATTTGCGATAGGCGATCAGCGCATCCGCATGCGCCATCATCTCCGGCGTGACGTTGGCGTGCAGGTCGAGACTCGCGACCATCGGCACGTCGGGGCCGATCGCCTGACGGACGCGCGCGAGGATCTCGCCTTCGCCATCGTCGAGATGCTCGGTCACCATCGCGCCATGCAGGTCGAGATAGACGCCGTCGAGCGGCAGCGCCGCCTTGATGCGGTCGACCAACACGGTCGTGATGCGCTCGAAGGCGTCCCTGGTCACATGTGCAGAGGGGCTCGCTGCGCAGGCGATGCTGGGCACGATGTCCCAGCCATGGGCTTCCGCCACCGCGATGAAGCCGGCCTGACCGGCATTGATGCCGCGCATGGTCGTCAGCACGGAGGCCGCATCGGCGATCGACGCGCGGCCGCCGCCATGCATGAAGTCGTCGTAGTCGGCTTTCGTCGGTGCGAACGTATTGGTCTCGTGCAGGAAGCCACCGATCGCGACGCGCGTCATCACTCCGCCTCAGGCCGTTGATTTGCCGCACGACGTTAGACTGCGGCTCGCGGCCGGCGCAAGCGATGGAGCGATGCCGTTTTGCATGCGGCGGCAGCGCCCACGCGTAGCCCGGATCAGCGCAGCGACATCCGGGTTCGTCGCTGCAGCTCGTGAGACCCCGCATGTCGCTTTCGCCGCCGCGCGATCGCGCGCCGGCTGTCGCTCATGCGGGCTACGGCCTTAGGCCACCGCCTCCGAGACCGGGCGGAAGTTTGCAAAATCCCAGTTCCGGCCGGGGGCGGCTTCGAGCAGGGACTTGGTGTAGGCTTCCTTCGGATGAGTCAGGATCTCGCCGGCCGGACCCTGCTCGACGATGCGGCCCTTCTGCATCACCACGACCTCGTCGCAGATCTGCGCGGCGACGCGCAGGTCGTGGGTGATGAACAGGATGGCGATGCCGAGCCGGCGCTGGATCTCGTCGAGCAGCTCCAGCACCTGCGCCTGCACGGAGACGTCAAGCGCGGACACCGCCTCGTCGGCCACCAGCACGTCGGGATCGAGCGCGAGCGCGCGGGCGATTGCGATGCGCTGGCGCTGGCCGCCGGAGAACTGGTGCGGATAGCGCGAGATCGCGTCCGCGGGCAGGCCGACCAGCTCGAGCAGCTCGCGCGCCCGCGCCATCGCCTTGTCGTGCGGCGTGCCGTAATTGACCGGTCCCTCGGCGATGCTCTCGCCGACCGTCAGACGCGGATTGAGCGAGCGGTAGGGATCCTGGAACACGATCTGGATGCGCTTGCGGTGCGGCTGCAAGAGTCGCCGCGTCAGGATCGAGATCTCGTGGCCGGCGAGGCGGACGCCGCCGGAGGTCGGATCGATCAGGCGGACGATGCAGCGCGCCACGGTGGATTTGCCCGAACCGCTTTCGCCGACGATGCCGAGCGTGCGGCCCTTGCGCAAGGTGAGCGAGACGTTCTGCGCGGCCACGACCTCGCGTGCTTTGCCGAGGAACGAGCGCTCGCGATAGACCTTGCCGAGGTCGTTGGTCTCCAGCACCACCGGCTCGGCACTGTCGGGACGCGGCGGGCGTGGGATCAGGCTCGGCACCGAGGAAAGCAAATTGCGCGTGTAGTCCATCTCGGGCGCGCGCAGGATCTTGTCGAGCGCACCGGTCTCGACCAGGCGGCCCTGGCGCATCACCGCGACGCGGTCGGCGATCTCGGCGACGACGCCCATATCGTGGGTGATGAACAGCACCGCGGTGCCGTGGTCGTGCTGCAGCTCGCGGATCAGCGACAGGATCTGCTTCTGCGTGGTCACGTCGAGCGCGGTGGTCGGCTCGTCGGCGATCAGGAGCTTCGGCTCCAGCACCAGCGCCATCGCGATCATGATGCGCTGGCGCTGGCCGCCGGACAGGCGGTGCGGGTAGGAGCCGAAGATGCGCTCGACGTCGGGCAGGTGGACCTGCTCCATCATGTCGAGGATGCGCTTGCGGCGCGCGCGCCCGTCGAGCGACGTATGCGCGCGCAAGACTTCGTCGATCTGGCGGCCGACCGGCACGACCGGATTGAGCGCGGTCATCGGCTCCTGGAAGATCATCGCCATCTTGGTGGCGCGCAGCTCGCGCAGCCGGCGATCCGTCGCGGTGAGCAGTTCCTCGCCAACCAGCTTGACACTGCCGCTGACCGGGTGCAGCGCGTTCTTCGGCAGCAGCCCCATCGTGGTCAGCGAGGTCACCGATTTGCCGGAGCCGCTCTCGCCGACGACGCACAGCGTCTCGCCTTTCTCGACCTTGATCGAGACGCCGTCGATGATGCGCGGGCCGTTGGGGTTCCTGGTCTTGCCGACGGTGACGACGAGATTGTCGATGTCGAGGATGGTGTCGGTCATGTGCTCATTTCTCCACCGTCATTGCGAGGAGCGAAGCGACGAAGCAATCCAGGGGCTCCGGGCGCGGCCCCTGGATCGCGTCGCTTCGCTCGCGATGACGAAAAATCAGTTTCACTTGCCGGCCTCGCGCTGCTTCATGCGCGGGTCGAGCGCATCGCGGGCGGCGTCGCCGATCAGGTTGATCGAGAGGATGGCGATCGACAGCAGCAGGCCCGGCCAGAAGATCAGTGACGGCTTGATCTGGAAGTAGGAGCGGCCCTCGGCCATGATGTTGCCCCAGGTCGGCGTCTCCGGGCTAATGCCGGCGCCGAGGAACGACAGGATCGCCTCGGTGAGAATCGCGGCGGCGCAGATGTAGGTGCCTTGCACGATCAGCGGCGCGATCGTGTTCGGCATCAGGTGCCGCCACATGATCTTGGGCATCGATGTGCCCAATGAAATCGCGGCCTCGACATAGGGCTCCTCGCGCGCGGTGAGCACGACCGAGCGGACGAGACGCGCAACGCGCGGGATCTCGACGATGGTGATCGCGATCATGACGGTGCCGACGCTGGCGCCGGACAGCGACACCACGGCGATGGCGAGCAGGATGCTCGGGATCGCCATCAGGCCGTCCATCACGCGCATCATGATGGCGTCGACCCAGCGGAAGAAGCCGGAGACGAGGCCGATCACCAGCCCGATCGCGATCGAGATGACGGCGGCGCCAACGCCCACCAGGAGCGAGATGCGGCCGCCATAGATGGTGCGCGACAACAGGTCGCGGCCATAAGCGTCGGTGCCGAGCAGGTACTGCGCGCTCGCCGGCTTAAGCCGCTGCGCCGGCGCCAGCAGCACCGGATCATGCGGCGCCAGCAGCGGCGCCAGGATCGACACGATCACGATCAGCGTCAGGCACACGGTGGCCACCGCGATGATCGGGGTCGAGGTGAGAAAGCCGAAGCGGGGCCCCAGTCGCGTGGTGACCGGGATCGACGGCTCTGGAGTGGTAACGATCGCCATCGGATGCGGCCTCAGTAGCGGATGCGTGGATCGAGTATGGTGTAGGCGAGGTCGATCAGGAGATTGACCGCGAGGTAGATGAACGAGGTCAACAGGATCATGCCCTGGATGACCGGATAGTCGCGCGCCAGCACCGCATCGACCGTGAGGCGGCCGATGCCCGGCAGGTTGAACACGCTCTCGGTGACGACGACACCAGAGATCAGCAGCGCGAAGCCCGAGCCGATCACGGTGATGACCGGCACGGCGGCATTGCGCAGCGCGTGACGCAGCAGCACCGCTATCTCGCTGACGCCCTTGGCGCGCGCGGTGCGCACGAAATCCTCACCGAGCACGTCGAGCATGGCCGCGCGCGTCATGCGCGCGATCAACGCGACATAGATGAAGGACAGCGCGCAGGTCGGCAGGATGATGCGCTCGAAGAACGGGCCGAAGCCGACGCTGAGACTCTTGAAGCCCTGCACCGGGACCCAGCGCAGATTGATCGCGAACACCTGGATCAGGATGTAGCCGATCACGAACACCGGCACCGAGAAGCCGAGCACCGAGAGCGCCATCACGAAGCGATCGATCCAGGTGCCGTGCTTCCACGCCGCGATGACGCCGAGCGGGACGGCGACGAGGATCGACAGGATGATGGTCGAGATCGCCACCGAGATCGACGGCTCGATGCGCTGGCCGATCATCTGCAGCACCGGCACCTTGGAGATCAGCGACACGCCGAGATCGCCATGCAGCAGCTGATTGATCCAGGTGACGAACTGGATGTAGAGCGGCTCGTTCAATCCGAGTGTGGTGCGGATGCGCTCCAACTGCTCGGGTGTCGCGTTGTCGCCGGCGAGGATCGCGGCGGGATCGCCGGGCGTCAATCGCAACAGCAGAAAAACGAACAGCGCGACCACGCCCATCACCGGGATGGATGCGAGGATGCGGCGAAGCAGATAACCGATCATCTCGAGAGAACCGTTGTCATGGTGCGGGGCCGACGCGCGTGACGTCGAGAGTGAGTCTGCATGTCACCGATGGTCATGGCTTGCAAGGTTCATGGCTTTCAAGATCTCCGGTGTTCGCGGCCCTGCGCGTGCACGCGGATGGAGATTGGTGATCGGCGTGATCGCAATTGCGAACAATGTCGCGGCACTTTGCGGCGAACTTTCGCACCAAACTTTGCAAGCCGCATGCCATCATGCGCGCGGGGCAAGGTGAATGTCGACAAGCGCGCTGCGGTCCCGGAAAATGAAACCGTGCTGCTGCGCAGCAGCAGGTGGGTAGCCCGGGAGAGCGAAGCGACCCCGGGGTCTCGCAAGCGGCGGCGATGACCCCGCATGTCGCTGCGCTCATGCGGGCTACGGGATCCCGCCCGGCCTTACTGTCTCACAAGAACGAGACCGCGGTAACGCCGTGCCCACCATATTCCTGTGAGCTGCGCTGCACGATGGTGGCACGCTGCCGCCTGCGGCGGCTGCTTTGCCCACCCTAGAGCTAAGTTGCTAAAGCCTCAGGCCAGCGTCGCGAGCAGACCCGCCATCAGGCGGCCGCGCTCGGCGAGGCTGTCGACCTCGATGTACTCGTTGAGGGTGTGCATGTCGGCGCCGCGCACGCCGAGGCCGTCGAGCGTCGGGATGCCGAGCGCGCCGGTAAAGTTGCCGTCCGAGCCGCCACCTGCCGAGCCGTGGGGCAGGGACATGCCGAGCTGCTCGGCAAGACTGCGTGCCTTCTCGTACAGCGCCATTGTTCCGGAATCCGGCTCCCAGACCGGCCGCGTCACGCCGCGCGTGACCTTGAAGGCGACGTCGTCGGTGGTGCCGGAGAGCGCCAGCATGCGCTCGACGCCGCGATCGAGATCGGCCTGCCGCTTGGCCATGCTGAGCGCCTCGCCGGTGCAGGTGGTCGCGACGCAATTGACCCATTGGCCGCCATGTACGATGCCGACCGAGAACGTGCAATCCTCCGT
Source organism: Bradyrhizobium sp. ORS 278 (assembly GCF_000026145.1). Taxonomy (NCBI): domain Bacteria; kingdom Pseudomonadati; phylum Pseudomonadota; class Alphaproteobacteria; order Hyphomicrobiales; family Nitrobacteraceae; genus Bradyrhizobium; species Bradyrhizobium sp. ORS 278. Next base: position 3,124,904 of record NC_009445.1, read on the forward strand.
CGTCATCGCGTCGATGGCGAGAATCTGCCGCGCCATTTCCCGGATCGCGGAACGGCCAGCGGCCAGCCTCGCGCCGGCGTGGCTCGGACGCCCGGTCGCTTCGAGATTGAAGCGCGCGATTGCATAGCGGCCGGTGACGACGCCGTTGTCGGGACGGCCGGGCTCGGGCACCAGCACGTATTTGTTGCGCTTCGCCTCGGCCTCGATGATGTCGCGCGTCGACGGCGTGCCGACCTCCTCGTCGGGCGTGAACAAGACAGTGATCGGCAGCGGCGTCGCGACGGACGCCTTGATCAGTTGCCGGATCGCCTCCAGCGAAAGATAGTTGCCGCCCTTCATATCGCAGATACCGGGGCCGTAGCATTTGCCGCCGTCGCGGCGCCACGACAGCTGGGCGAGTGTTCCGACGGGATGAACCGTGTCCATGTGGCCGGCGATCAGAATGCCCGGCTCGCCTTGTCGCGGATGCGGGAAGCGGGCGCGCACGCAGCCGGCGAATCCCTGCCGTCCTGCGATGCGCTCGATCGTCGCACCCATGATCGCCATGTCGCGCGCGGCGAGGTCCAGCATGCGTTCCACGGCGGCGGCGTCCCAGGTCGGACTTTCGCACTCCACCCACCCGCGCAAGCCCTGCAGCATGGCCTCGGTATCGAACGGAAGATCGGCTGGATTCATCTGTGCTCTCTTGAAAGTCTTGTCGTGATCGGCGCTACGAGACGACAGTTGCGTGCGCCTTGTAAAGCGAAAGCTATGCGGGCGTTAACGCCATGTTGCGGCGAGAGGGGCATGCAGTGAATGCGGATTGACGCCCAAGGCACGCTCTGCAAGTGTCGAAAGCGCTCGATTGACAGCGTGTTAGTTCGCCCAAGGATTGATCTGCACGCCCAACGAATGACCTGAGTCTGATCAGTTTCAGGTCAAATCATTCGCCTCTAGGAGACTCTCGTCATGTTCCATATTTCGCGCCGGAAAGGTCTGGCGCTCGCCACCGCCGTTGCCATGCTCTCGCTCTCGACGGCGGTGAGCACACGGGCCCTGGCGGCCGGCAAGACGACGATCACTGCCGTGATGCATTCGGACCTGCGCGTGATCGATCCTGGATTCACCACGGCCTACATCACCCGTGACCACGGCTACATGGTCTACGACACGCTGCTGGCGACCGATTCGAATTTCAAGGTCCAGCCGCAGATGGCGGACTGGAAGGTCTCGGACGACAAGCTGACCTACACCTTCACCCTGCGTGATGGTCTGAAGTGGCACGACGGTGCTCCCGTGACGGCGGAGGACTGCGTCGCTTCGCTGAAGCGCTGGGGCCGCAATGACGGCATGGGCCAGAAGCTGATGGACTTTACGGCGAGCCTCGAAGCGCCGGATGCCAAGACCATCGTGCTGAAGTTGAAGGAGCCCTACGGCCTCGTGCTGGAGTCGATCGCCAAGCCATCGTCGCTGGTGCCGTTCATGATGCCGAAGCGTCTCGCCGAGACGCCGCAGGGCCAGCAGATTCCGGAGCAGATCGGCTCGGGTCCGTTCAAGTTCGTCAAGGCTGAATTCCAGCCGGGCGTGAAGGCGGTGTACGAAAAGAACGCCGACTACGTGCCGCGCAAGGAGCCCGCGAGCTGGACGTCGGGCGGCAAGGTCGTGAAGGTCGATCGCGTCGAATGGATCACGATGCCGGACGCGCAGACCGCGGTGAACGCGTTGCAGTCGGGCGACATCGACTTCATGGAAAACCTTCCCTACGACATGCTGCCGGTGCTGGAGGCGAGCCCGGATCTGAAGATCGACGTGCTCAACAAGTTCGGCTATCAGACCCTCGGCCGCATGAACTTCCTGCATCCGCCGTTCGACAATGTGAAAGTTCGCCGCGCCGCGTTCCTGGCGTTGAACCAGAAGGACGTGCTCGACGCGCTGGTCGGCAATGCCAAGTATCAGAAGGTCTGCGGCGCGGTGTTCGTGTGCGGCACGCCGCTCGAGACCGATGTTGGCGCCGAGACGCTGATCAAGGGCAACGGCATGGCGGAAGCCAAGAAGGTGCTCGCCGAGTCCGGCTATGACGGCACGCCCATCGCAATCATGGCGCCCGGCGACGTCACCACGCTGAAGGCACAGCCGGTGGTTGCGGCGCAGCTGCTGCGCGAAGCCGGTTTCAAGGTCGATCTTCAGGCAACGGACTGGCAGACCGTGGTGACGCGGCGCGCCAGCCAGAAGCCGATCAAGGAAGGCGGCTGGAACATGTTCTTCACCAACTGGGTCGGTGCGGACGTGGCCAATCCGGTCGCGAACGTCTCGGTCGGCGGCCGCGGCACCAAGGGCGGCTGGTTCGGCTGGGCCGAGGATGCCGAGGTCGAGAAGCTGCGCGACGCCTATGCGCGCTCATCCTCGCCTGACGAGCAGAAGAAGATCGCGACCGAGATCCAGAAGCTGAACTACGAGAAGGTGCTCTACATCCCGCTCGGCCAGTATTTGCTGCCGAGCGGCTGGCGCAAGTCGCTGACCGGCGTGCTCGACGGCCCGGCGACGCCGGTGTTCTGGAATATCGACAAGAGCGAGTAGCTCGCGGGCGATTGCGAGCGATACGAGCGGCGGAGGCAACTCCGCCGCTTTTTCATGCGGTGCACCGTAGGGTGGGCAAAGCGGCCGCCGCTAGGCGGCGGCGTGCCCACCGCCGGGCAGAACATTCAGTGATGAGATGCTGGCGGTGACGAGATGGTGGGCACGGCGCCTCTCCCGTTCTGCTCCTACAAATAGCACCGCCGCGCCTTTGCCCACCCTACGGGAGCGCGGCTGGTAATAGGATGCACGGCAGCGACGAACGGCGACAGCAAAGCCGATTGACGCGCGCGCCAACTGTTGCAAGTCTTTGGACTGCGGAATGAGCGCTGGGCCGACACCCTCAAGAGCGAAAGAGCGACGTCCAGCGGTCGCCCCGTGTCTCGGTCAGTCCCGAGGCCGTCGTTCACCCCGTCACGTCAAGAGAGATCGCATGTCACCTCAATTGCGCCGGGCTCGCTCCGCGCTCGCGTCATGGCTCGTTGCGTCCGCTGTCCTGTTGTCGCCAGGTCTCGCGCCAGACGTATTTGCTGCCGGCAAGAAGACGATCACCGCAGTGATGCACTCCGACCTGCGTGTCATCGACCCCGGTTTCACCACCGCCTACATCACCCGTGATCACGGCTACATGGTTTATGACACGCTGGTCGCCACCGATTCGAGCTTCAAGGTCCAGCCGCAGATGGCGGACTGGAAGGTGTCGGACGACAAGCTGACCTACACGTTCACGCTGCGCGACGGCCTGAAGTGGCACGATGGCACGCCCGTCACCGCCGAGGATTGCGTTGCCTCGCTGAAGCGCTGGGGCCGGAACGACGGCATGGGCCAGAAGCTGATGGACTTCACGGCGAGCCTGGAGTCGCCGGACGCCAAGACCATCGTGCTCAAGCTGAAGGAACCTTACGGCCTGGTTCTCGAGTCCATCGGCAAGCCGTCGTCCTACGTGCCGTTCATGATGCCGAAGCGCCTCGCCGAGACGCCGCAAGGCCAGCAGATTCCCGAGCAGATCGGCTCCGGCCCGTTCAAATTCGTCAAGGCGGAATTCCAGCCGGGCGTGAAAGCGGTCTACGAGAAGAACACCGACTACGTGCCGCGCAAGGAGCCGGCGAGCTGGACGGCGGGCGGCAAGGTGGTGAAGGTAGATCGCGTCGAGTGGATCACGATGCCCGACGCGCAGACCGCGGTGAACGCGGTGCAGTCCGGCGACATCGACTTCATGGAGGCGCCGCCCTATGAGCTGCTGCCGGTCTTGGAGGCGAACTCCGAGCTCACGCTCGACGTGCTGAACAAGTTCGGCTTTCAGACGCTCGGCCGGATGAACTTCCTGAACCCGCCCTTCGACAACGTGAAGGTTCGCCGCGCGGCGTTCCTGGCGCTGAACCAGAAGGACGTGCTCGACGCGCTGGTCGGCAATGCCAAGTATCAGAAGATCTGCGGCGCGGTGTTCGTGTGCGGCACGCCGCTGGAGACCGATGTCGGCGCCGAGACGCTGATCAAGGGCAACGGCATGGCGGAAGCCAAGAAGCTGCTCGCCGAGTCCGGCTATGACGGCACGCCGATCGCAATCATGGCGCCCGGCGATGTGGTCACGCTCAAGGCGCAGCCGATCGTCGCGGCGCAGCTGCTGCGCGAGGCCGGCTTCAAGGTCGACCTGCAGGCGACGGACTGGCAGACCGTGGTGACACGGCGCGCCAGCCAGAAGCCCGTGAAGGAGGGCGGCTGGAACATGTTCTTCACCAACTGGGTCGGCGCCGACGTGGCCAATCCCGTGGCGAACGTGTCGGTCGGCGGCCGCGGCACCAAGGGCGGCTGGTTCGGCTGGGCCGAGGATGCCGACATCGAGAAGCTGCGCGACGCCTTTGCGCGCGCCTCATCGCCCGAGGAGCAGAAAAAGATCGCGACCGAGATCCAGAAGCTGAACTACGAGCGGGTGATCTACATTCCGCTCGGTCAGTATCTGGGGCCGAGCGTGTGGCGCAAGTCGCTGAGCGGCGTCCTCGACGGCCCGGCCACGCCGGTGTTCTGGAACATCGAGAAGAAGGACTAATCATCGCTGCCGCAGGGTGGGCAAAGCGGTCGCGACGCGGCGGCGTGCCCATCGTCAGGCAGCGTGCTCCTCGGTACGGTTGGCACGGCGCCATCTCCGCATCGTATGAGGAGAGAGTGGTGCCGCGCCTTTGCCGACCCTACGATATCATTCAGCAATAGGGATCGCGGACGGCTTCCGGGCCGTCGACGATCAGGGGCGGAATGAGCTGATCCGGTGGCGGCGTCTTGCCGCCGCGGATCGGGGCAGGCGGGCGTCGGTCGTCATGGGGCTTCCCGGCGTCGCGCGTCATGATCATGCTCCTCATTTGCCGTTGAGAACGGCCGAGCTCATACGGAGTTCCAGATCGCGAGACGGGACTGCCTGAGGCCGTGCGGCCCGGCGCGCCAACCTATGCAGCCGCGGCGATTGACCTTGGCGGGAACTGCTGCAAGTCTTCCGCGCGCGATCCTGTTTGCTCGGCGTCTGTCCAACGCCTCGCGACGGATCGTGAGGTTTTGATCTGGTCAGGCCGTCGAATGGACGCTCACGTCAAGAGAGATCGCATGTCATATCCTTCGCGCCGGGCCTCCTCTGCGCTGACTTCAATTCTGGTTGCCGCAGTCATGGCTGTCGCCGCGGGCACGATGTCCGGCGCGTTCGCGGCCGGCAAGAAGACCGTCACGGCGGTGATGCATTCCGATCTGCGTGTGATCGATCCCGTGTTCACGCCCGCCTACATCACCCGGGACCACGGCTACATGGTCTATGACACCTTGCTCGGCACCGACGCCAAGTTCCAAGTGCAGCCGCAGATGGCCGAGTGGAAGGTCTCCGACGACAAGCTGACCTACACCTTCACTCTGCGCGACGGCTTGGAATGGCATGACGGCACACCGGTGACGGCAGAGGACTGCGTCGCCTCGCTGAAGCGCTGGAGCCGCAACGACAGCATGGGCCAGAAGCTGATGGACGCCACGGCCTCGCTCGAGGCCGCCGATGCCAAGACCATCACGCTCAAGCTCAAGGAGCCCTATGGTCTCGTGCTCGAATCGATCGGCAAGCCGTCGTCCTACGTGCCGTTCATGATGCCCAAGCGGCTCGCCGAGACGCCCGCCAACCAGCAGATCTCCGAGCAGATCGGGTCGGGTCCGTTCAAGTTCGTGAAGAGCGAATTTCAGCCCGGCGTGAAGGCGGTCTATGAAAAGAACACCGATTACGTGCCGCGCAAGGAGCCGCCGAGCTGGACCGCCGGCGGCAAGGTCGTGAAGGTCGATCGCGTCGAGTGGATCGCGATGCCCGACGCACAGACCGCGGTCAACGCGCTGCAATCCGGCGACATCGACTTCATGGAATTTCCGCCGCTCGATCTCGAGCCGGTGCTGTCAGCCAATCCCGATCTCACCATGAATGTGCTGAACAAGTTCGGCTACCAGACGCTGGGCCGGATGAACTTCCTGTTTCCGCCGTTCGACAATGTTAAGGTCCGCCGCGCGGCGTTCCTGGCGCTGAACCAGAAGGACGTGCTCGACGCGCTGGTCGGCAACTCCAAATACTACACGATCTGCGGCGCCGTGTTCGGCTGCGGCACGCCGCTCGAGACCGATATCGGCTCGGAAACACTGGTCAAGGGCAACGGCATGGAGCAGGCCAGGAAGCTGCTCACCGAGGCTGGCTATGACGGCACGCCGGTGGTGATCCTGGCGCCGGGCGACGCGATCACGCTGAAGGCGCAGCCGGTCATCGCGGCGCAGCTCTTGCGCGCGGCCGGCTTCAAGGTCGATCTGCAGACCACCGACTGGCAGACCGTGGTGACGCGCCGCGCCAGCCAGAAGCCGCCGAAGGAAGGCGGCTGGAACATGTTCTTCACCAATTCGGTGATCGCCGACTCCGGCAATCCGATCGGCAGCACCTTCGTCAGCGCGCGCGGCCAGAAGAGCCCGTTCGGCTGGCCCGACGACCCGAAGATGGAGGAGTTGCGCGACGCCTTCGCCAAGGCCGGCACCCCTGCGGATCAAAAGCGCATCGCCGCCGACATCCAGAAGGAGGTCTACGAGCAGGTGATCTACGTGCCGCTCGGGCAATGGTTCATGCCGAGCGCCTGGCGCAAATCGATCAGCGGCGTGCTGGAGGGGCAGGCCGTGCCGGTGTTCTGGAACGTCGACAAGAGCGAGTAGGGGCGCCTACGCGCCACGCCGGAATGACGCGGGGATAGAGGATCGCCTTGTGTCTTGCTGATGAGCGAGCGTAGCCCGCATGAGCGCAGCGAGATGCGGGTTCCCACGCGCGGTCATGAGAACCCGGATGTCGCTGCGCTCATCCGGGCTACGCAATCGCGGGCCTATGTCTTGATGTCGTCGAGCGCCGCCAGCACCTCGCTGGAGGCGATCTCGACCTTGCCGATCTCGTTGAGCGCCTCGTCGATGCGGCCGGAGCTGAACAGGCGGGCGGCCTCCTTACCGTGGCGGTGCACGGCTTCGTGGGGCCGTTCGAGCCGGCGGAACGCGGCGTCGCCGGCAAATCGCCGGCCATCTTCGCCGTAGTACCATTTGCCGAGCCGGCAGTTGTGATGGTCTGACAGTTCGTCGGCGCGCAACTGCAGCCGTCCCACGGACATGTCGATCAAGCGCTTCTTCCAGATCACGTGGTCGGCCTTGGCAAGCCGCACCACCTGATTGTCCAGCGCGAGCTTGGAGATGTCGCCGAGCATCTTGCCGACCTTGCTGTCCGTCCGGCCCATCGTGTCGGCGAGCGACATCACCTCATTGGCATTGGCGGTCGCAAGGTCCGCAATCAGGGTGATGCCCTGCGCCACCTCGTCGGTCGCGGCTGTCTGCTCGGCAAGGATGCCTGAGATCTCATCCATCTTGGCGCTCACGGTGGCGGTGCGCGCGCCGGCCTGATCGATGGTCTGCGCCAGATTGGTCATTTCGGTCATGCCGACCTCGACGGCTTTGGCGCCGCCGGCCATGGCCTCGACGATGCCGCTCATCTCGGCCTGGAGCCGCTCGATCCGGCCCTTGATGTCCTCGGTCGCCTTGGTCGTCTGCTGCGACAGATTCTTCACTTCCGCGGCGACGACGGCGAAGCCCTTGCCGAATTCGCCGGCGCGCGCGGCCTCGATGGTTGCGTTCAGCGCCAGCAGATTGGTCTGGTTTGCGATCGCGTCGATGGTGCCGACGATCGAGCCGATCTCCGCCGAAGCTGCGCTGAGATCAGCGATCTTGGATGAGGTATCGCGCACCGAACTCGCGATGCCGTTCATGGTCTGCAGCGTGCCGCGGACGGCGGTCACGCTCTCCTCGACGGCCCTGCGCGTGGCGGCCGCCTCGTCGGCCGCCGCGGTCGATGTCGCGCTGATGGTCTGGACCGACGCCTGCATCTGCACCGACGCCGAGGCCAGGCTCTGGCAGCGCTCCGACTGGTTGTTCGAGGCCCCGATCAGGCGCGCCGCGCTGATCGAGGCTTCGTTGCTGTTGATGCAGAGATCGACAATGGAGTCGAGGTCCTGCGAGGCGCGCGAGGCCAGCGCGTTGCTCAGGCGGTGCATGGCCTCGACCAGCTGCGGCTTCAGCTTCGCGCGCAACGCGGCCGCGTCGATATCGGCCAGGTCGCGGTTGAGCCTGCCTTCCGCCCAGTCGTCGAGACATTGCGCGAGGGCGTCCTGGAATGCCTCCAGGGCCGCGTTGTCGAACGTGGGCGAGACCTCCTGATGATCGGTCTTGCGGCTGCGGAATCCCAGCATCGTGTCTCTCAATCCCGGCAAATGCGCATGCGTGGCGCGCGCGGGCGGCCTCGCGCCCGGTGTCACCGCTGTTCATGACGGCGGTTGCGGACCAACTTGCTCGGGGTTTGGTTAACGGCTGGTTTCCGGGGTGCAACCGGCGGTGGCGCGAATCCTCCCTGACGGTCACTTGACCATACGTAAGTAACGACTTACGGTAAGTTATGGCTTACGAAACCGCGTTGACGGTGTTGGCGGACCAGACCAGGCGGCAGGTGTTCGAGCGCTTGCGCAGCGGGCCGGCTGCGGTCAACGCCATTGCCGCCGGGCTGCCGGTGTCGCGGCCCGCGGTGTCGCAGCATCTCAAGGTGCTGAAGGACGCCGGCCTGGTCGAGGAGCGCAGCGAGGGCGTCCGGCGCATCTATTCGCTGCGGCGAGAAGGACTGGCCGAACTGCGCGACTGGCTCGACAGCTTCTGGGACGATGCGCTGCTGGCGTTCAAGATCGAGGCCGAGCGATCGCATCGGCACAGGAATCGGACAAGGGACGGGCATGAGTGAGGGTGTCGTGATTGCGGCGGTGCGGAAACAGGTCCGCGTGCGAGCGCCGATCGATCATGCCTTTGCCGTGTTCACCAGCGGTTTGACCCGCTGGTGGCCGCACACGCACGGCGTCGGCGGCAAGCCGATCGACAAGGTGCTGATCGAGCCGAAGCTCGGCGGGCGCTGGGTGGAAATATCCGACGACGGGACTGAGACGGTGGTCGCGACCATCACGCTATGGGAGCCGCCGCAGCGTTTCGTGATGCTCTGGCAGATCAACGCGCAATGGAAGCCGGATGCAGCGATGCGCTCGGAGGTCGATGTCCGCTTCTTCGCGGAAGAGGCCGAGACGACCCGCATCGAGCTCGTGCACCACAAGTTCGAGACCATGGGCGAGGCGGCCGGCGCGTCGATGCGCCGGGATGTCGATGGCGGCTGGCCCGGTCTGCTGCAGCGCTTTGCCGCCGAGGCCGAGCGTCCGTCATCGTCGTCCTAACGGTTCATCGTGAGCGGGAGAAACGTGATGTCCGAGTTCGTCGTCCATTCCGTGCCGGGGAGCCCGTTCGGGCGCAGCGTCCTGGCGACCCTGGAAGAGAAGGGGGCGCCCTATCGCCTGGCGGCCATGGCTCCCGGGGAGTCGAAATCCGCCGCCCATTTTCAGCGGCATCCATTCGGCCGCGTGCCGGCGCTCGCGCATGACGGCTTCATGCTGTACGAGACCCAGGCGATCCTGCGTTATCTCGACCGCGTGCGGCCCGAGCCGGCCCTGACGCCCAACGACGCGAGACAGGCCGCGCGCATGGATCAGGTGATGAACATCAGCGACTGGTACCTGTTCCAGGGTGTCTGCAACGTCATCATCTTCCAGCGCATCATCGGCCCACAATTCTTCGGCACCGCCTGCGACGAAGCCGCCATCGCGCGCGCGATGCCGCAGGCGAGGGCGGTCACCGCCGAGCTGTCGCGCCTGCTCGGCGATCAGCCCTTCATGGTCGGCGACCGGCTCTCACTCGCCGACCTGCAGGCCGGCCCGCAAGCGAGCTTCCTGTCGCTGACGCCGGAATGGACCGAGCTGACGGCGGCGCATCCCAATCTCGTCGCGTGGGTCGAGCGGCTGGAAGCGCAGCCGAGCTTCCAGGCGACGACGATGGCGCAGCTGATGGCGCGCGCGCAGGCGGCGTAGCTTGTTCAGTAGCTTGTTCAGATGGGTGGCAGGTGGGCCGCGTCACGACGCGGCCGCCAGGGCACCGTGAGTAACGTATTTCACGTTATATATAACACAATGTCGCATGACCTCTTTAGGTTGATCGTCGGAACATTTCCGCTTTCGACGGGAGGGTACGATGCGAAGGCTCTTTGGACTTGCGCTGATCGTCATGGCCTTGACAAATGGCCTGATGACGGCCGCCGAGGCGCAGACGGGCTCAGTGGCGATCGGTGTCGGCTCATGGCGGCCGGCCTACGCGTTACGCCAATTGTTCGACTGCTTCTACGATCAGGCGAAAGGCGGAGGCAGCTCCGCCGGGGTGAGCAAGCCCGGCCCTTGGGCCAAAGCCGCCAATTGCCCCATGTTCAACGGCAGCGGTGCGGGCGGCGAGATCCTCTATGTGAGCCATCTCTCCGCGGACACCAAGCAGATGCTGCGGGTCAACTCGATCGGATCTCCTTCAGACCCCGCCAACACCAAGTATTGCCTCCTGCCTTGCGCTTACGCCTATGGGAGCAGCGCCGTTCCCTACACCGATGCAACGCGGAGCATTACCAGCTACGCGAACTATGACGGTTTCCACTTCATTGCGGGGGAGGCGCCGGTCAGCGCCGCTGAGATGACGGCCTGGGCCGCGGCCGGCAACCTGTCGAAGTATGGCAGGCTGATCCAGATCCCGATGGGTGCCGCGGGCGTTGCGCTGATGTTCGGCGGCAAGGATGGCAACAACAACCCACTCAACATGCTGCAGCCGGTGCCGTCCGGGGGCAGCAGTGGCCTCAACCTCTCGCGAAATGCACTGTGCGGAATCTACTCCGGCCATATCACCAAATGGGACAATCCGATCCTGACCGCGCTCAATGGCGGCGTGCTCGGCGGCGGGCAGATCACAATCTATGCGAGCACGGGCGGCATGAATTATCTGCTGACCAGCGCGCTGGCGTCGCAGTGTCAATTCGAGATCGGACCCAACAACGAGACCGACCCGACGCTCGTGTCCTATGCCTTTCCATGGACCGATCGTGACGCCCCGTGTCCGAACCCGCCCGCGCGCGGGGCTCTCAGCACCAATTGGCCGACCCCGCTCACTCCGCAGGATCAATGCGGAAAGACAAACGCCTTGCCCGCGGGCATGGCCATCTATCAGGCTTCTCTGCCGGGCAGCGAGATCGCGGCGCTCACCTATCCGCCCTATGCACCAGGCGCGACTCTCTATGGCACTCCCGGATCGATCGCTGCCGTGCCGCTGCGATATATCAACACCACGATCGTCTCTTCGACCTTGAAGGCCATCAACATCGAATCGGAATGGGACCTCGCGACGGGCAGCGGCCAGTTCCAGCCGCCGACCTGGCAGGGCGCGGAGATCGCGATGGCGCAGGCGGTGCCGCAACTCGACGACGCGACCCGCCTCAATCCGCTCGCCTGGAGCCTTGCTGGGCAGGTCCCCAATCCAGTGCTGCCAGGCGCCTATCCGATCTCCGGCTTCACCTGGATCGAGATGTACCAGTGCTACGCCAATCACGCCAACGGCACCAATCCCTTCCTCTGGCTGCGCAGCTGGCTGGATTATCTCTACGGCAGCGACCAGGCCGAGGCCATCCTCCGCGAGAACGGGTTCGTCGGCATGTCCCCGGCCTGGAAGGAGGAGATCTACAAGCTGCTGAACGATCCGGCCAACGGCCCAGCCCAGCACGGCAATAGCGGCTGCACCAGCGTTGCTGGAGCCTACTGATACTACGCGTCATCGCCACGAGTCCGCGTGGTCATGAAACGTCCGATTTTGTCGGCGGCGGCCCTCAGCGTGCCGCCGCGGTCGAAAACGCACATCGCGCATGATTGTTTGGAGGGGAAAATGCGTCATCATATGAAATTTGCTCTGGTTATCCTTTTGCTCGCCGCAAATCTGGCGCCGGCGCAGGCCGAGACGGTCGCCTTTGGTGGTGGCTCGTGGCGGCCGGCCTATGCGCTGCGGCAGCTGTTTGACTGCTTCTATAATCAGGCGCAGGGCGGCGGTAATCAGAACCGCAATGGATTTCCCAGCAAGCCTGGACCTTGGGCAAAGGCCAGCAACTGTCCGGCCTTCAACAGCAGCGGAGCCGGTGGCGAGATTCTTTACGTGAGCCATGTTGAGTCGAACTACAAACAGATGCTCAGAACCAACAGCTTCAATATCGATGACCCGACATTGTCTTACTATAGTTGCGATCTGCAGTGTGCGGTCGCGTTTGGGAACAGCGCCGTCACTTTCAGCGATGTTCGCCTCGGAATCGGCGCCAGCGGCTATTCCGGATTTGACGGCTTCCAGTTCATCGCGACCGAGGCGCCCGTCGATCCGGCAGAACTGACGGCCTGGACGGTCGCCGGCAATGGGTCCGCGTACGGGAGTCTGGTGCAACTGCCGATTGGCGCGGCGCCGATCGCACTGTTGTTTGGCGGCACCGACGGCAACAACAGACCTCTCAACATTCTGCAGCCTGTGCCGCCTGGCGGCAGCAGCGGGCTCAACCTGTCGCGTAATGCGCTCTGCGGGATCTTTTCCGGGCATATCACGCGATGGGACAATCCGATCCTGACTGCAATCAATGGCGGCGTTCTCGGTGGTGGTCCCATTGCTGTCGTGGTGGCGGATGGCGGCATGAACTACCTGTTGACGAGCGCCTTGGCCGCGCAATGCCAGTTCGAGATCGGACCCAACAACGAGAACGACGCAACGCTTGTATCCTACGCATTCCCCTGGACCGACCGCAGCGCAGCCTGCCCGAATCCGCCGGCACGCGGCAGCCTCAAAACCAACTGGCCGAACATCAACCGATACGCGGCAAGCGGCCCCGACCAGTGCGGACGGGCGATTGCGGTGCCGGCGAACGCAAAGTTCGTCAGGACCCGCCAAACCGGATCGGAAGTCACCTACCTCGCCTATCCGGAGTGGTCGCCTGGAGACAATTATCAGGGCATTCCCGGATCTATCGCGGCGGTGCCGATGCGATACATCACGACTTCAGTGGTTGGCGTCACGTTGCGAGCCATCAACATCGAATCGGAATGGGTTCTTGCGACTGGCAGCGGCCGGTTTCAGCCTCCGACCTGGCAGGGCGCGCAGATCGCGATGGCGCAGGCGGTGCCGCAATTCGATGACACTACCCGTCTCAACCCGCTGGCCTGGAGCCTGGCTGGACAGGTGCCGGATCCGGTTCTGCCAGGCGCCTATCCGATCTCCGGCTTCACCTGGATCGAGATGTACCAGTGCTATGCCAGCCATGCGAACGGCAACAATCCGTTCCTCTGGTTGCGCAGCTGGATCGATTATCTCTACGGCAGCGATCAGGCCGAGGCCATCCTCCGCGAGAACGGGTTCGTCGGCATGTCCCCGGCCTGGAAGGAGGAGATCTACAAGCTGCTGAACGATCCGGCCAACGGCCCCGCCCAGCACGGCAACGGCGGTTGCACCAGCGTCGCGGGGGCCTACTGATAACAGAACAGTGCCGGGGCGCCTGATACCCTGCTATCGATATTGCGCGTGCGATATGTCGCAGCAAGCCCTTCTAGCTTGACTAGCAGAGGTCAGTCGCCCGCCGTTGATCCGATGCTACCAGCCGAGCGGCTTGCCGTCGCGGAAGAAGCCGCCGGTCGGGCCGTCATCGTCGAGCAGCGCGGCCCACATCACGCTGGCGGCCCCGTCGGCCACGGGGCGCGCGCCCATTGCGGCGCCGCCATCGAAGGTCGCGGTGAAGCCGGGGCAGACGGCGTTGACGCGCAGGCCGGGGTTTTCTCTGGCGAGTTTCACCGTCAGGGCATTCAGCGCAGCCTTGGCAACTCCGTAGGAGGCCGGCATCGGCGCCGCGGTGGCGAGACCGAATTCCGGGTCGCTGTGCGAGCCGGCGCCGCTGGACACATTGACCAGCCGGCCATGCGCGCTGTTGCGCAACAGCGGCAGAAACGTCTGCGCGACCGCCCAGGCGCCGAACAGCGTGCTCTCGAAATTGGCGCGGACCTCGCCGAGATCGGCGTTCGAGGCGGTCTCGTCGTAACGGCCGAGCGTCGCCGCGTTGTTGACCAGCACGTCGAGCCGGCCGAACCGCTCATCGAGCAGCGCGGCAAGCTTCGCGGTGGCGTCGGGATCGGTGATGTCCATGCCGTGCCCCTCCGCCCTCACGGCCATGGCGCTGAGTTCATCCGCTCTTGCCCGTGCGTCCGCCGCCTTGCGAGCGGTCAGGATGATGTGAAAGCCGCGCTGGCCGAGCTGCCGTGCCACCTCGAAGCCGATACCGGTGGCGCGTCCGGCGCCGGTGATGAGGGCGAGGGAAACAGATGCGTCCATGGATCGTCTCGCTGGTCTCAATGCATGGGATGACGTTGATCCGGAAACGCTGTGCCGACTTGGGCGGATCGGCCTGTCGGCAAGTATTGGCTCGCTCCGGACGGCAGCGCGAGCCCTGGTGCGGACGGTGGGACTCGAACCCACATGACGTTGCCGTCGAGGGATTTTAAGTCCCTTGCGTCTACCGATTCCGCCACGTCCGCGTTAGGGATCAGAGACCTAGCGCAAGATCTCATGATCTGGAATGAGGCTGCGCGCGGCTCCTTCAGCTGATGCTTTGCTTAAGCCAGCCGGGCTGCCTTGGTAAAGCCTCAATCCGGCCGTCACGACCTGTTTGAGTTGATGTTCGCACGGAAGGAATTTGCCGGCTCATCGTGACATCTCTGAAGACATGGGCGAGGCGGCCGTTGTAAGGCACGGACGCGGAACGGGAATCACCGAGCGCGCGGAACGTGCCGCGGTCGATGGGCAAGGGCTGGAGCGGGTTGAGACGATTGCCGCCGGCCGGCGCTGACGCTGATGGCAGGCTGGCCGATCTGCCGGCGTGCCCGATCGAGACGATGTTTTAAGACGACTGCAATAATCGAGGCTGCATGACGACCGACCGCCACCGCCCGCACCATCACTGTTTTGCGCTCTCCGCGGCACTGTTCGCGGCGGGAGCGCTGCTGTCCGGCTGCGCGGGCATGAGCGACAGCGTGTCGACGGCTTTCGCGGATCCGGCCAAATATGATCTCTACGACTGCAAGCAGCTCGAAGCCGAGCGCAAGGCGCTGGCGGCGCGGACCGCCGAGCTGCAGGGGTTGATGGCCAAGGCGGAGACCGGGGCCGGCGGGGCCGTGGTCGCCGAGGTCGCGTATCGCAACGACTATGTCGCCGTCCGTGGACAGTCGCAGTTCGCCGAGGAGGCCTGGCGGCGCAACAAATGCGTCGAGACGCCGCCGACGCCGGTGGCCGCCAAGGGCAAGCCGGCCAAGCCGGCGCGCGCGATGCGGCCGATGGCCTCGACGGGCTCCAGCGGTCCCTCGACCTTGCCGCGCGACGGCTCGGTTTATTGAGGCCGGCGCTTCAGAGTCGCCAATCGTAGATCCAGCGCTGCCGCGCCGACAGCCGCTCCGGCCCGAGCGCCTTGATGCTGATGTCGCGGGCGAGCGCCAGCGGTCCGCTCATGTGGTAGATCCGCCCCTGTTTGCGCGCGGTGGTTTGCACCTGTCCGACCCGGGGGCGGCGCAGTTTCGCGTAGCGCTTGAGCGCGCCTTCGATCCCCGCGAGTCCATCGGGGCGCGCCTCGCTCAGCGCTTTGGCGAGCACTGCCGCGTCCTCGATCGCCATGCCCGCGCCCTGCGCGGCAAATGGCAGCATCGCATGCGCGGCATCGCCGAGTAGCGCAACGTTGCCCTTGCTCCATTCGATGCCCTCCGGCACCGCGAACAACGCCCATTTGCGCCAGCCGTCGACGGCATTGAGCAGCAGCCGCGCCGTCGCCGGCCAGCCCGGCGGGGCGAAGGCGGCTTTCAGCTCGGCCGGATCGCCGTCGGTGCTCCAGCCCGGCCGGTTCCAGGTGCCGGGCACCACGGCGACGACGTTGACCTGGCGGCCGGCGGAAATCGGGTAGGCGACGAGATGGGCGCTCGGCCCCATCCACAGCTGCACCCGCGCGCTGGTGTAGTCGCGCGGCAGTTGCCGTGCCTCGAGCGTACCGCGCCAGGCGATCAGGCCGGAGAATGCGGCGCGGACCTGCGGAAACAGATGATGCCGCACCGCCGACCAGACGCCGTCGGCTCCGATCAGCGCCAGCGCCACGTCCTGCCGGCGCTCATCGCCGCGGCGGTGCACCACCGTCAGGCCCTTGGCGTGAGCGGCGACGTCCTCGAACTGGCATCCGAGCTTGAGCTCGATATCCGGATGCGCCATAGCCTCGGCAGCGAGCGCGGCCTGCAGATCGGCGCGATGGATCACCCAGTAGGGTGCACCAGCCGATTCGCTGGCCGTAGTGCCGAGCGGCAGCCGCGCGATCTCGCCGCCGGCGCGCGCGCTCATGATGCTGACCGCCTCCGGCACGACCGCGCGCGTTGTGAGACGTGGTCCCAGCCCCAGGTCGATCAGGATCCGGCTGGCATTGGGCGAGAGCTGCAGGCCGGCGCCGACTTCCTCCAGCCGCTCGGCCTTCTCCAGCACGACGACGCGGAAGCCCTTGGTCGCGAGCGCCAGCGCGGCGGTCAGGCCGCCGATGCCGGCGCCGGCGACAGTAACGGTACGCAGTGCCACGACAGGCCGGTCAGGCGACGTCCTTCAGCACACATTCCGGCGGCCGCGCCTCGCCGGCGGAGAGATCTGGCGCGTAGCGGTACAGCGTGGAGCAGTACGGGCAGATGATCTCTTTGTCGTTGCCGAGATCGAGGAACACGTGCGGATGGTCGAACGGCGGATTGGCGCCCACGCACATGAACTCATGCGAGCCGATCTCGATGACCGGAACACCGGCGTCGTTGTGGAAATGCGGGACGATGTTATCGGCCATCGGTTTAACCTCGAGTGGCAAAAGAAAAGAGCGGATCAGCGCGGGAAGCCGCCAGAACGGGACAGAACGGAAGAGCCCGGCCGTCACGAGGACGGCGACGCACCATGCTGAGCCATAAGGCCAATTTCTCGCGTTGGGAACCTGCGTTGGATGCGACGCACGCGGTTATTTTTGCGGCGTGTGGATTCGACACAAGCTGGCCCTCGCCGAGAAGCCCTTCTTTCGTCGGGGCCGTTGTGTCACGGACTGAATACCCTATGTCTTGTGACGGACGCCCGCGCGAAAACGTGAAGGCGGCGTGATCTGGATGCGGTTCGAAGATGCGAATCAATTGGAGGCTCAGCCTGGCCGTCGTCGGTCTCGCCGCCAGCGCCGCAGTCGGCGCGGCGTGGTGGCCGCATGCCTTTCGAGCCGGGACCGTGATCGCGGCGGCCGATGATCCCGCGCGGCTGTCCGAGCTCCAGGTGTCCGCGTTGCTGCGGACCGATCCGGCGCTGATCGCACGCAATATCGACGAGGCGCTCGCGGCCGGCGATCCGGATCTTGCCGAGAGCTTCGTCGCACTGGCCAGCGAGCATCGGATCACGCTCGACCCGGCGCTGGTCGAGCGCGTCAGCGATGCCGCTGCCGCTGAGAAGGCGCCGTCGAGCGTTGCGAAGCGCTTTGCGACCGGGCTCGTCACGGGCCAGGCCGACGATGTCGCGAGCCTTTCCGGCACGGTGGCAGGCGATCTGTTCGTGTTCGGCGACATCCGCGATGCCGTGCGCGAAGGCAAGCATCTGGCGATGGGCGAGGAGACCGACCGCCTCGTGCTCGGCCTTGCCGCGGCCGGGCTTGCCGTCACCGCGGCGACCTACGTCTCGGCCGGCGGCGCTGCACCGGTGCGGGCCGGGCTGACGCTGGTGAAGGACGCGCGCAAGGTCGGCCGGCTCGGCGAGGGACTGGCGGCCTGGGCGGGGCGCTCGGCGCGCGAGGTGGTCGATGCGCCGATGCTGCAGCAGGCGGTCGCCGCCGGCTCGGTGCTGCGTCCCGGTGAGACCGCGACCGCGATCCGCGCGGCGTTCCGGGCGGAGAAGGCTGGCGCCCTGGTGCGGCTCGGCAAGGATGTCGGCCGCATCACCGAGAAGGCCGGCACCCGCGGCGCGCTCGATTCGCTCAAGCTCGCAGAGGGGCCGAAGGACGTCGCCCGTGCCGCGCGCCTCGCCGAGGCCAAGGGTGGCCAGACCCGCGCGCTCCTGAAGCTGCTCGGCCGCGGCGCGCTGCTGCTCACGGCGGGCGCCTTCAATCTCGCGCTCTGGCTGTTCGGCGCGCTGATGACGCTGTTGAGCGCCGTCGCTTCGCTGAAGGCGATGGCCGAGCGTGCCACGCAAAGCCTCATCGATCGCGGCAAGCGGCGGCGGCTGCGCCGCTTGCAGGCGGAGACTGTGCGCGCCGATCTGGCTGCGGCCGCGCCCTGCGGCTAGAGTTCGCCGACATATCACTCCAGCGTTCCCGGGACCACGTCCGATGCCGAGCTTTTCCAACGGCGCCGTCGAAATCGCCTTCATCGATGAGGGGGAGGGCGATCCGATCGTGCTCGTCCACGGCTTCGCCTCCACCAAGAACGTCAACTGGATCTATCCGGGCTGGGTCACCGAGCTGCGCAATGCCGGCCGCCGCGTCATCGCGCTCGACAATCGCGGTCATGGCGACTCGGCCAAGCTGTACGATCCCGCGCAGTACGCGATTGCCGAGATGGCGAGCGATGTCACGGCGCTGATGGATCATCTCGGCCTCGCCAGCGCCGATGTCATGGGCTACTCGCTCGGCGGCCGCATCGCCGCCCACATCGCGCTGACGACGCCGCAGCGGCTGCGCTCGGCCATCTTCGGCGGCATCGGCATGGCGATGATCGAAGGCGGTGGCCCCGGCGAGAACGTGGCGGCCGCGCTGGAGGCGCCCTCGCTCGACGACGTCAGCGATCCCGTCGGCAAGACATTCCGTGCCTTTGCCGACCAGACCCGTTCCGATCGCCTCGCGCTCGCCGCCTGCATGCGCGGCTCGCGCGGCCTGATCTCGCGCGAGGACGCCGGCCGCATCGCGGTCCCCGTGCTGGTCGCGGTCGGCACCACCGACGACGTGTCCGGCTCCGGTCCCGCGCTCGGCGCGCTCATCCCGAACGCCGAGGTGCTCGACATTCCCAACCGCGACCACATGCGCGCCGTCGGCGACAAGGTCTACAAGGCCGGCGTGGTGGATTTCCTGGCGCGGCGAAGCGCATAGCCCGGGCGAGGGCGGCGACCCCGGGTTCTCCGACGCAGCTCGTGCGATCCCGCATGTCGCTTTCGCCTTGGCCCTGCGGGCTCCAGCTGGCGCTCATGCGGGCTACGGGAGAGTGTCTGCCGCTTCGGTCGTGCGCTCGCCGCTGAACCATTTGGCTGCGGCGATCAGCACCGTGAATGTCGCGATCCACACCAGCCTTGCGCCATAGCGGTCGTGCGGGCCGGAGATGACGCCGCAGATCACGGCGTTTCCGAGCAGCGCGAGCGTTACGGTGACGGCGAGCAGCGCGATGTCGTCGCGCCGCCGGCGCCAGATCGCGTGCGCCGCAATCGCTGCCGCCGCCAGCATCGACGCCAGCGCGACCGGCACGTGTAACCAGTTCACGACTGCGAAATTGATCTCCCAATGCTGCTGGTGCGCGGCGCGCATCTGCCGGAGCTGAGACGGGATGTAGCGCTCGATGATCCCATAAGTGTGCGGCACCCAGCCGCTGGTCCCTTCGCCGGTCGCCACATGCATCAGCTGCTCGCCGGTCGCGATCGCCGCCGCCTTGGCCTGCCACAGCGGATAGGCGGCGAGCGACTGCTTGACGATATAGCCCATCTCCTCGTTCATGCCCTCGAAGCGGCCGAGCTTGTTGAACATGGAGTTGCCCCACAGGAAGTCGTCGGCGGTGGGCGGCAGCTCGTTGCGATAGGGGCAGAGCTTGAGCTTCTCATGCCCGCAATGGTCGTTGAGATATTGCGCGACGATACCATCCTGCAGCATGCGGCCGAAGGCGACGCCGGTGCCGCCCGGCGTCCACGCCAGCTGGCCGGACAGCGCGAAATTCGCGGCGAGCAGCATCGCGGCGCCCACGACGATGGTCAGGCTGGCCTGGACCAGGCCGGACAATGCGATCTGCCGGCGCAGAAAGGGAAGGGCAATCCAGCCGGCGCAGCACAGACCGAACAACACGCCGAGCGTCGCGCTGTGGGTGGCGGAGGCGAATGCCACGAAGCCGAACAGCGCGCCTTTCTCCAGGACCGATGTTCGGCCCGATTGGGTCACCAGGATGAACAGCGCCAGCACCGACAGGCCGGCGAAGATGTCGGTCAGCAGCATGCTGGCGAGCCAGGGCAGGGCGGTGGTCAGGATCAGCAGCAGGCCGACCCACAGCAGCCGCAGCGGCTGCGCCAGTCCGAGCACGCGTAAGGTGAGCTGCACGATCCAGAGAGTGGCCAACGCCTGCAGCCCGAGATTCAGCCAGAAGCTCGAGCCTTCGCCGTAATGCAGATACAGACCGAACACGGTCGACCGGCTTGGCACCAGATAGCCTTCGTACCAGCGCGCGAGATAGCCGCCGGTGTCCCACTGCAACAGCGGGTATCCGTTCCACAGCGCCGGGGCGACCAGGAAGAGCGGGAGGACGATGACTGGCACCCACCAGGCCAATCCGGCCTCGGTCGCGCGTTCGTCCAGGATCTGAATGTTGCTGATGCCTGCCTCTCCCGTTCCGGACCACCTTGGCCAAAACATGGGTCAAGGAGGTATTCACCAATAGACTCAAGCGCTGTGGCGCGACAAGCCAACCCCGTGATCGGGCGGGGGAAGGGGCGCGTTCTGTTCCCCTGTGGTTCCTTTTTGCCGCAAGGGTGGTATCGGGCGGTCTTGCCAGCCTTGATTTCAGTCAAGGGAACCGCGTTTATCCCATCGCGGATGGCTTGATTTCCGGTTCCGGCTGACCACCTGAAAACGACGCCGGGGTCGCCGGTAACCTCGCTGCAAGGGACCGTAACGGAAATGTCTCAATCCCGTGTTCTCTGCGCGCGAGGCTGACGGGAACGGAACGTCCACCTTGCCCGGTGCGCAGAGGACAGCATTCCACGCGCCGTGCTATATTGCTTGCCCATTGAACTCCCGCGAGACGCAGCCATGGCTATGCATCAGACCCATCCTCAGAGCGGAAAGCTGGCGACGCTCGATCCGATCTGGGATCGGATCCGGACCGAGGCCGAAGAGATCGTCCGCCGGGAGCCGGAGCTCGCGACCTTCATCTATTCGACGGTGCTGCATCACAGCAGGCTGGAGGATTCGGTCGTTCATCGGGTCGCCGACCGTCTCGATCATTCGGCGCTGTCGGGCGATCTGATCCGCCAGACCTTCGACGATGCCCTGCGCGACGAGCCGGATCTCGGCCACGCCTTCCGCGCCGATCTCGTCGCCGTCTATGACCGCGATCCCGCGACGTCGCGCTTCATCGATCCCTTGCTCTACTTCAAGGGCTTTCACGCGCTGCAGACGCATCGTCTCGCGCATTGGCTTTATCGCAAGAACCGCAAGGATTTCTCGTTCTATCTGCAGAGCCGCTCCTCGGCGGTGTTCCAGACCGACATCAATCCGGCCGCACGCATCGGCCGCGGCATCTTCCTCGATCACGCCACCGGCTTCGTCTGCGGCGAGACCGCGGTCATCGAGGACAACGTCTCGATCCTGCACGGCGTGACGCTCGGCGGCACCGGCAAGGAGAATGAGGACCGTCATCCGAAGATTCGCCACGGCGTGCTGATCGGTGCCGGCGCCAAGGTGCTCGGCAACATCGAGGTCGGTCATTGCGCGCGCATCGCGGCCGGATCGGTGGTCGTGAAGCCGGTGCCGAACAACGTCACGGTGGCGGGCGTGCCGGCCAAGATCGTCGGCGAGGCCGGCTGCGCCGAGCCGTCGCGCACCATGGACCAGATGATCAACGCGATCGGTATCTGAGCCGCGCAGCGCGGACGCTCAATCTCCGAGTCAAGAGCTTTTCAACCACGGAATTTCGTGCGAACACATCGCTGATCCGTGGATCTGACGATCCGCCATTGCCGCGGCGGAGTGAATGTGAGATCCACGGCGTCCCTTTCAGGCCCGTGTCATGATGCTGGCGTCAATGCCGGGACCGACGGGCTGAACTAACAAGCTTCGAGGACACGGACGCAATCGCGGTGTCGCGTCCGAGAACGACGAGCAAACCCCGCTGCGATTGGAGATCACCCGTGGACGTTCAGGAAGTCAGGAAGCTCGACGCGTATCTGAAGCGCGTGTTCGGCAATCCCAAGATCCGCGTCGTGCCGCGGCCGAAGAAGGAAGACTCCGCCGAGGTCTATATTGGCGAGGAGTTCATCGGCGTTCTGTTCGTCGATGACGAGGACGATGACCGGTCGTTCCAGTTTCAGATGGCGATCCTGGAAGACGATCTGGTGGAGTAGGCGTCGCTGCGCTCGATCCTCGCGAGGTTGGGCGCACAGGTGCCAGTTATTGCGCCCTCTCCCCTTGTGGGAGAGGGCATGTAGGACAACGCGGCAGACTCGCTTGGGTGAGGGGTATCTCTCCGCGAGCGATAGACGTGGAAAGAACCCCTCACCCAACCGCGCTCGTCGATAGGCCGTACATGCCCTCTCCCACAAGGGGAGAGGGCGCTGTATCGGTCAGTCGCGTGGCGATCGCGTAGCCCGCATGAGCGTCAGCGACATGCGGGTTCACACGTGCTGTGTCGGAGACCCCGGATATCGCTGCGCTCATCCGGGCTACGACGAACTACTTCACCGCATGCATCTGCGCCGTCAGCCGCTCCATGGCGGCGGCGACGTCCTGCCATTGCGACAGCCAGCTGCGTGGATAACGAAAGACGAGATCGGCGCCTTCGATGCGGCGTTCGCTGAGGCACATGCCGGGCGTGGCTGCATCGCGCGTGCAGCGTGCGACCAGGGCCGGCTGCTCGGCCACGAACAGATCCTCGACATCGTAGGGCGTGCCGGCGCGGAAGCCGCGCATCGTCAGGCCGTCCTGCACCGAGACCGCCGCCGGGTTCAGATAGCG
The DNA here is from genome assembly GCF_000026145.1 of Bradyrhizobium sp. ORS 278. Lineage (NCBI taxonomy): Bacteria > Pseudomonadati > Pseudomonadota > Alphaproteobacteria > Hyphomicrobiales > Nitrobacteraceae > Bradyrhizobium > Bradyrhizobium sp. ORS 278. The sequence continues at coordinate 3,147,897 of NC_009445.1, forward strand.
CGGATAGATCGTCGCCAGCCGCGCCTCCGGCGACAGCGCATCATGATGCGCCGAGATCGACACGAAGATGCGATCGATCGGATGCGGCGCCTGGTCGATCTGGTCGGCGGAGACGTGATGCGGCGCCTCGGGCGGGGTCAGCGAAGGATAGTCGAAGCTGAGATCGACGCGTTCCTGCGGGCCGGTGTGGCGCTGGATCTTCACCCGGATGGCCGCCGAGGGCACGTTGAAGATGGTGCCGCCGATGCTGACCGGCAGGCGATCGGGGCCCTTGTAGGCGCCGGCCCGCCAGGTCGGCCACAACAGATAGGCGACCAACGCCACCGCCAATGCCGCCAGCGCGCAGCCGATCACGATCGGCACGGCGTGGCCGTGTCCGTTCGAAGGGCGGACGCTGCGGACCGAAAACATCGTCATGGCGGGCAGGGGATCTCCGGGGCGAATCACGTCCGACTATGCCACGGCGATGCGGCTTTCTGCAGGATCTTACCCCATGGGGATCGGCGGCCCGCGCGGCCGGAGTTAACCCTTCCTTAAGTATAATGTGGCGCTCGCCGCGGTATTTTGCCAAACCAGCCTCGGGCAGTTCTGCATGTTTGAGTGAGTGCGTACGATGTCTGCAGAGGCGTTCAATTCCCTGTTCTCTCTCCTGATCGGTTTCGCGCTGGCCGGCGCGCTGGCGAGCGGATACCAGGCCTATGCCGAGCGTCCGCCCGGCTTCGAGCTGCTGCAGGAGGGCGTCACGCCCCGCCGCTTCGCCGCGGTGCCGTTCCTGGTGTTTGCCGCTCCCTTCATCATCATGCGCAACACTTTGCGCGGCGCCCGCATCGAGCGCCGCCGCTTCGAGTTCGTCATGCTGGCGACGGTGATCGCCGGGTTCTGGAGCATGATGTCCGGCACCTTCGTGGTGATGACGCTGCGCGCCGCGGGCGTGCTGGCCTGAGTTCCTCATCGCGGCCCGCCGAACGGCGCGGTTGCTTGAACTCGCGGCTCCGGCTGTGCCAAGGTCTCTCGCGAATGGGAGACCTTGATGGCCATCTACGAACTCGACGGGCAGGCGCCCGAGCTGCCGACGGACGGTAACTACTACATCGCCGAGAATGCCACCGTGATCGGTCGCGTGAAGCTCGCGAAGGAGGTCACTGTCTGGTTCGGCGCGGTCATTCGCGGCGACAATGACTGGATCGAGATCGGCGAGAGCTCGAATATCCAGGACAACGCGACCTGTCATGTCGATCCCGGCTTTCCGCTGCGCGTCGGCCGCAACGTCACGGTCGGGCACAACGTCATCCTGCATGGTTGCACGGTCGAGGACGACGCGCTGATCGGCATGGGTTCGATCATCATGAACGGCGCCCATATCCGCCGCGGCAGCGTCGTCGGCGCCGGCGCCATCATCACCGAGGGCAAGGACTTTCCGGAATATTCGCTGATCATCGGCGCTCCCGCGCGCGTCGTGCGCACACTGGAGCCTTCGCAGGTCGAGCGCATGGGCATCGCAGCCAAGGCCTATGTCGCCAAGGGGCCGCGCTACACCAAGGGATTGAAGAAGATCGGCTGAGGCCCGGGGGGGCGAGCGCCCAATCACGCGCGGCTCACGTGCCCTCGGACTCACTGGCCTCGCGCGCGGTGGCGATGCGCTCATGGCCGCTCGCCCAAAGCGCATGCTGCTCGCTGCCATCCTGATAGGGATTGGCCTCCGCTGGAATGTTCTCACGCGCGGCGCGCTGGCCTTGTTCGAACGGATCGGGGTCGGTGCTCATGCTGCGGTCCTGCCTCTCTGCCTGGGCTTCATCCTCGGCTTCGTCTTGCTCTTGCGCACAGGCGTCGCGGCGACGGCGTCGCCGTCCGCGACAGCGCTCCTGCGCAGAGCGTCCTTCAGATCGGCCGGCACACCGTGCTTCTCGAGCAGGTCCATGAAGGCTTCGTCGGCAAGGTCCTGCAGGCTGAGCATCTGATCGCGGCTCAGCTGCTTCAGCTTGTCGAATGTCTCCTCGTCGAAGGCGATCAGCTTGCGCACCCGTCCCGGCTCTCCTCGCGCCATCAATCCTCTCCTATCGGCATTGGTTCCGGAACACGCTCTGCCCGGTCGGGTTGAAGCCTAAAGGGAGAGCATCCGATGGCCAGGTTTTCATTCGGGACGTTGATCGTGATCGCAGGTCTTACCGCGGCAACGGCTGTCTTCGCTCAGGGCGGAGGAGGCGGGGGTGGCGGTGGCGGCGGCGCAGGTGGTGGAGGAGCAGGTGGCGGCGCGAGCGCCAGTGGTGGGGCAGCGGGTGGAGCAACGAGCGGTGGGACGGCTGCTGGCAGCCCCAGCGCCGCCGGAACGCCCAGCGCGGGGACATCTGCGGGAGCGGCCGGTGGCACGGTCGGGACGGGGACCAATGGCGTGAGCGGCTCATCGACCGGAAATGCTGCTGGCCTCGGCACCACGCCGAACTCGCCGAACGGCACCAATGGCGGCGCCGGGCTGTCGCAGTCGACCGATGTCAACGGCACCAATAGCCTCGGCACTGCGCAATCGACCGGCTCGGGGGCGAGCGGGGCAGGTGCGCGCAATTCCGGTATCACCACCGGCACTGGCCGTGGTGCCGCGGGCGGGACGGCGGCGACCGGACCGAACCGGACAGGCGATGCCACGGGAGACACCGAGATCCAGAAGGAAAACCAGAAGGTCGATCAGAAGGTGAAAAGCATCTGCAAGGGTTGCTGATTGTTGCCAGCGGCCGGCATGTCACGTGAAGACATCTGATCGCGCAGATGTGAGCGGGCGTGCCCGCGAGCTGTTCCAAATCAGGCTTTAAGGATCCACGCGGTAAGGATGTCGTGACCTGCCTGACTTTGGAGACCGATCGAATGCGCAAGACATGGATGGGATGGATGGCGGCCGGCGCGATCGCGCTGATGATGACGCCCGGTATGGCGTCGGCGCGCGGCGGCTTTCACTATGGCGGATTCCATCACGGCTTTTATCACCACGGCTTCGGCCCGGGCTTCGGGATCGGGTTCGGCTTTGGTTATCCCTATTATTACGGCGGCTACCCGTACGACTACTACCCTTACACCTACGAGGATCTCGGCGGCTGCTACGTCGTCAAGAAGCGCGTGCGCACTGCGCACGGCTGGCGTCTGCGTCCGGTGGAAGTCTGCGAGTAGCACCGTGAACCGATAAGCAGGTTGATGCGTTGGACGCTCACTTCGCTTTAACGATATCTCGTCACGATTCATTGCCGCTGCTGATGATCACGGCGGCAATGGAGAAAGAGCTGGCGCAACGCTTGCATGGATCCAGGCATGATGAACACACTCACATCCCCCGAACTCACCTTCGTCTTCATGGGCGTCGTCGTCAGCCTCGGCGCTGCGCTGGTCTGGATGGCCTGGGAGCTCGAGCGGGGCGCCCGCCAGCCCGCGAAGGTGCGGCGGCGGCGCTGATCTGAAAATCCTGCTTTGAATGTAGGGTGGGCAAAGGCGCAGCCGCGCTCTCGCCACGTGCGAGAAAGTAATGGTGCCGTGCCCACCATGTTGCAGCGGAGCATGCCGCCCAACGATGGGCACGCTGCCGCCTTCGGCGGCTGCTTTCCCATCCTACGAGGCTGTGAATCTTTCGATGCCTGTTCTCGCTGACTATGATTCTCTAAGCGGAGCGGTTTGCTGGAGGTCATGATGGCTAAGGACGAGCTTTTCGATGGATTGCCGGAGCAGTCGGGTCCCAAAGCGCGGGAGCTTCCGAAGGGTGCGCCTCGTCTGCGGGTTCCGGAGCGCAACCAGGTCGAGCTGCGCGCGGTCGATATCGACAGCCTGATCGGGCAGGATCATCCGGCGCGGATGATCTGGACCTATGTCGAGACGCTCGACCTGAGCGAGTTGGAAGACCGAGTGAAGGCGCGGGAGAACAGGCCTGGTCATCCGGCACCGTCGCCACGCCTTTTGCTGGCGCTCTGGCTCTATGCCACCAGCGACGGCGTCGGCAGTGCTCGGGCGCTGGATCGCCTGTGCGAGAGCCATGATGCCTATCGCTGGCTGTGTGGCGGGGTATCGCTGAACTATCACACGCTGTCGGACTTCCGCGTCGGCTGTGCCGATGTGCTCGACCGCCTGATGAGCGAACATCTGGCGGCGTTGAGCGAGGCCGGGCTGGTCGATCTCGATACGCTGGCACAGGACGGGGTGCGGATCCGCGCCAATGCGGGGGCCAGCTCGTTCCGGCGCGAAGCGAGGCTGCAGCAGAAGCTGGCGGAAGCAACGGAGGTGGTGGAAGAGCTCAAGCGGGAAGTCGATGCAGATCCAGAAGCCAGCAACCGGCGCATCCGCGCGGCGCGTGAGCGCGCCGCACGCGAGCATAAACAGAAGGTCGAAGCGGCGCAGGCGGCGCTGGAGGAGATCAAGCGCAAGCGCCAGAAGCTCGAGGAAAAAGGCGGCAACGGCAAGAAGCCGAAGGAGCCTCGGGCCTCCACCACCGATCCGCAGGCGCGGCGGATGAAGATGGCCGATGCCGGCTTCCGTCCCGCCTACAACGTGCAGGTCGTCAGTGCTGCTGCCGCGATGATCGTGGTCGCAATCGACATCGACAACAACGGATCAGACGGCGGCCTGATGCGACCGATGCTGGAGCGGCTGCGCGACAAGCTGCAACGCCTGCCCAGGCGCTACCTCGTCGATGGCGGATACTGCCGTGGCGACGACATCGAATGGGCGCATGGCCAGAACATCGAGATCTACTGTCCGCCGCGCTCGCAAAAAAGCGGTGTTGATCCTTATCGGCCCCGAGATACCGATGGCCCTGGTGTGGCGGCCTGGCGAGCGCGCATGGCGAGCGAAGCCGGCAAGGCTCAGTATCAGCTCCGCTCGCTGTGCGAATGCATCCACGCCCGCTGGCGCAACTGGGACCTCCGGCAAGTGACGGTACGCGGCATCGACAAGGTTCGCGCCGTCGTGAGCTGGTACGCGTTCACCAACAACCTTCTGCAAGGATTGCACCTCATCGCCTGTCAAAAAGCAGCATCATAGCCGCCGATAGCGGCATCCGAGGGATCCTCCGGGACAATCCGCCGCACAGAGCCGCACACAACGGCTATCCCCGCGGCGACAGCCCCCTCGTCGCAAACTCAGCCCTGAACTCAAATTGGCTCACAAGCTCTACGTGACCGTGCTTCAGCTCAGCACACCATATTTCTTGAACCACGCCTGCATCTGTGACCACGCGTCCTCGGCCGCCTCCTTGCGGTAGCTTGGGCGGTAGTCGGCGTGGAAGCCATGCGGAGCGCCGGGATAGAGCTTGAACTCCGCGGCCTTCTTGTTCTCCGCGAGCGCGGCCTTCATCGCCTCGACGCTGGCGACGGGAATGCCGGTGTCCGCCTCGCCATAAAGTCCGAGCACGGGCGCCTTGATCTCGGGTGCGAGCTGCATCGGGCTCTTTGGAAAAGCCGCGCTGGGCGGATCGGTCAGCGGGCCGTAGAAGGCGACGGCGGCCTTCAGCCCGGCATTGTGGGCGGCATATTCCCAGACATTGCGGCCGCCGCGGCAGAAGCCGACGATGCCGAGCCGCGAGGTGTCGCCGCCCTGGGCCTTGGCCCAGGCGACAGTCGCATCGAGATCCGACAGCAGCTCCGCATCAGGCTTCGCATTCACGATCGGCAGCAGGTCCTTGATATCGGTGATCTTCGTGAGGTCGGTGCCCTTGCGGAAGTAGTAGTCCGGCGCCACCGCGAGCGCGCCGAGTTTGGCGAGGCGGCGGGTGACGTCCTTGATGTACTGGTGCAGGCCGAAGATCTCCATCGCGACCAGGATGACGGGCGGGTTGCTGGCGCTGGCGGGCCTCGCGAAATACACCGGCATCTCGCCGTCGGCGACCTTCACCTTGGCGTCGCCGGCATTGAGTCCATTGGTGTCGGTGGTGATCGCCTCTGCGCGCACCGGCCCCGCGGCCAGCGTATAGCCAGCCGTGACGGCGGCAGATGCGGTCATGAATCCGCGACGCGAGAACGGGGCGATTTTGGTCAACCCAATGACATCCGAGGTGATGACATCAGGGGTCAGGACAGGTTCGGCGGACATGCGGGCGCTTCTCCAAGGTGAGGCGCGCATTGAGCCGAGAACTGCTGCTGAAAAGCAAGTCACCAGCCGGAGAGCGGTGCAGATCGCTCCCGGTTCCATTGTGACGTTGCGATTGCAGCTCGACTCCAAAGAACAAGGCCGTCGGCGCAGTATGGCGCCAACGACCTTGCCAGCCCCGGATATTGAAATTGGCCCTGCGCCATCCTGAAATTGGCTCGCCATCCGGTGACCTCAAGATGGCCCGATTCCGCATCGGAGCTATGTGAAGCACTTCACATGGTTCCGGGAAAATTCGGCAGCAATTCTACTGGGAGAGGGTCGATCGGGGTCAGCCCCGGTTGCGGCGAGCCCGGTGGCCGCTGCGGCTCGCATGCGCGCGCTCGCGGATGCTGCGATTGCGCGGCGACGGCGCGGCCTGCTCCGCGGATTGCGTGCTGGCGAACGACTGGCGCAGGCCGTCGATGGAATCTTTCAGGGTTGAGACCTGGTCCGAGAGGCGTTTGGTGTCGGCCTGCTGCGCGGTGAGCAGGCGGCGCATGCTTTGCAACTGCTCCTGCATCATCTGCAGCTGGTCGATGGATTCCTGCTGCGTGGCCTCGAGACCCTTGGTCTTCTCGACCAGCTGCTCGGAGGCCTGCACCGTCCTCGCCTGGAGCTGTCGCGTGACCGCGCCGCGCTCAGCCTCGGCGGGGGATCCGGCATAGGCTCGCCACAGCACGATGCCGCCAATGCCGGCGACCAGCACCAGCAGGGTGGCGGCGGCGAGCGCGATCGGCTGCGAGCTCTTGACGGGACTGACGTTGGTCTTGTCGAGATAGCTTCTGGTGTCGCGCGTCACCGGATTCATCTAGAAACCACCCACAATCAAAAAAAGCTTCGGAAGCCGCCCCGGAATGGGAGCGGCGAAAAGGCGAGTCCCAGGACCTCGCCGCGGCAGCAAAACGCGTGCCCGGCGGAAAGCGATCCCCGCAGCAAGACATTATTAGCAAATCGGACAAAAGCGAGACCCGCAAGATCGCGGGCGACGGGTCAGACCACAGCGGTATCGGGGTCATCCCAACCGGGGCGGACGGCGCCTAAAGCACATGCGGCCAGGGGCTTACTGAGTTGCGTTGCAGTTCCGGCAGATCGTAAGCTTCTGCTTCAGGCGGGCCTCGTCAGCCATGTCGGCCGCCTGTTCTTCCTCATAGGTCATGCGCCCGTTGCGATAGCCGGAGCCCGACTGCGACGACATCACGTCGACCCGCGAGTCGCCCTTGCGCTTGCTGCCCTTGCGGCCGGAGGTGCCGATGTCCGGCTCCATTGCCATGTCGTTGTCGGTCTCGGAGGAGGCGACCCGGCCATCCCAATCCGATCCGGCAGCAGGGCCCGACTGCGGCGCAGCCATGACCACTTTAGGCGCAGCCGCTGCCGCCGGAGACGCCATCGCCGGAGCGGCGGCAGGCGTATCGGCCGAGGCCAGGGGGCCGGAACAGCCGGTCCCCGACATGCAGCAGTTCGCCAAGGTCAGGGCCGCGGCCACGAGCGCCGCACTTCGCAGGATCATCATCATGCCGACAACCTAAACCCGACCGCGGAGGGAAAACAAGGTTGGCCGGCCATCCGCCGCGCCCTGTCTGCGACATATCGTCAAAGCAAGGCCAAAAAAAGTTGCGGCCAGCCCTTGGGGGAGAGCTGGCCGCGCGCGAACCGGTCTGGGACGGGGAGGGGTGGGGATGTGACCGGGTCGCGTAACTCGATTCCTGTTGTCGTGCCTCGTCTCTGCGCTCGCGAACGCTTCAGCGTTCTCTGGCGCTGGCGGTGGCCACTGCCGGGCGACCGTCGCCGAGCGAGACCCAGACGTTGGGGTCGCTCTGCGACTGCCGCTTGACGAAGCGGTAGCCGGTCTCGGTCCAGGCAACGACGTTCTCGTTCTGATTGTCGAGAATGTACTCGCCCTTGTCGGTCTTCACGGTGAGGACCGCATGTCCTTCACCCTTCTTGTCGCGCACCACAGTGATGAGCAGCGCCTCGCGGGGCCAGCCGGCATCGATCAGCAGCTTGCGCTTCAGCAGCACGTAATCCTCGCAGTCGCCATAGCCGTCGGTCGGCAGCGACCATTTCTCGACCACGCCCCAATGGTCCATGTCGGTGATGGGCTTGACGTTCTCGTTGACCCAGCGATTGACCTTTAGCAGATCACGCCAGGCGGTCTGGGACAGCACGATGTCGCGGGGCTGCGACGCACCGCCGCGGCATTCCTCGGGAGTCTCGGTGCAGAACTCGATCCAGCCGATCGGGGCCCGCGTGGTGTCGCCGAGGCTCGCATAGAGCACGCGGTCATCACCGGCATGCGCCATCGTCCCCATCGCCATCAGGATGGCTGCAACCGCCAATCCCTTCGCCTGTCCCGTCCGCTTGACCATTTTGGCCCCCGTTTTGTTGGGACCATGTGTCTCACAAAGATTTTTCGCTGCCGCTAAACCGCCACGATGGATTTGACGAAAACCCAATTCAAACAAAGGGCTAATTAGGATCTTTGTTGAATCGAATAAGCCTAAAATTTGAATCGACCGCAATTAGTTCAAATGCTCTGGATTAAGGCGCGAACCGCTGCGTTTGCAGCCTCAACGGGGCTTTTCACGTGCTGAATTAACTGCGCTGGACACGCTGTGCGGTCGCCGAACGCGACACGGCGCCCGTGGGAGCGGGCGCCGTGGGATCCGTGAAGTTGCGGAATTTGCCGAAGTCGCGGCTTTACCGCGCGGTAACGCTCTCTTCGAGCGTTTCGGCGAGCTGCGGATGCATGAACTCGATGGCGAAGCCGCCTTCGAGATTGCGGATCACGCGGGCCTGCACGCGGCCGAGCATGACCTGCGATTTCATCGCCGGCTTGGTCTCGGCGGCGATGGCCGCGCCCGACAGAGACATATCGATGATGCGGCAGGTCATCTTGGTGCCGTCCTCGAGGGTGAGCACCGCGATCGGGTTGCGCGGGATGATACGGTCGTGGCGGCGATCCTCGGGCAGATTGAGGATGTCGCGGTTGGCGAGCCAGGTCAGCTGCGCGGCGAGCTTGTCGCGCTTGCGGGCGGTGGCGCCGATGGTCATGGCGAAGCCGTTGTCGATGATGCGGGTGATCTTGCCCTCGACGCGGCCGATATGGTCGAGATAGGCGATCACGCGGTCGCCGACATTGCCGATGCCGGGCGCGAGCAGCGCCAGGCCTCCGGGCGACATGTTGATGACCTGGCAGGGATACTCCCGCCGGTCCGGCAGCATGTAGCGGCCGAGCAGGTGGACCTTGACCCGCTGGAAACGGCGGCGCTCCTCGGCGGCCGGAAGGGATTGTTTGATATTCGGCAACGCCATGTTTCGCCACTCAAAGCCGGCTCTTAGCAGCGCCGGGGGATCCAGCAACGAAACTAAATCCTGCACGGTTAATTCAGCGTTATCGGGGCGCGGATGACGTAACCGGTAGGGTGGGCAAAGGCGCGGCCGTGCTGCCGCACCGGGCAACTATCGCAGTGGCGCCGTGCCCACCGTCTGTCGGTTTACTCTGTGAGAGATGGTGGGCACGGCGCCACTCCCGGCGCAATGCGTGGTGAGAGCACGGCCGCGCCTTTGCCCACCCTACGAGTCAGCGCCTCAGCGCAAGCCCTCATACACCATCAGGCCGCGGGCCAGCGCGAGCTTGCGCAAGGCGCGCGGCACGATCGGCTCGACGGGCGGATGGATGTAGCGCCAGGACACGACCTCGAGCGGCCCGAGCGCGCCTTGCGGCGTCTCGAACGGCGCGAGCAGGCCGGTCAGGCTGATCGGCTCATGGGCGCGCGTCGCGAACGGCAGAAGCAGCAGTTCGAACGACGCCGTCGTGCGATCCGGCGCCTGCGCCTTGACGCCGGCGATCGCGGGCAGCGTCTCCTCGGAGACGACAGTGACGATCTCCTCGATCTCGCGGCGGCTCGCCGGCGTGAACTGCGCCGGAAAACTCTTGTCCTTGACGTCGCCGCCGAGCAGGGCGCACAGCCGCGTGCCGGCCATGCGGAATGGAAAGCCCAACTCGGCGTCGCACGACAGCACGAAGATGTCGCCGAGCAGCTCGCGCACGGCTGACGGTTCGAACTCGCTGCGCTCAGGCGCCTTGGCGTGGCCGCGCCTGTCGTTCCAATAGGCGAAGAGCTCGCGATTGGACGGATGTTTCATCTGAAGACCCCTCGCGCCCTCGACGTCGTCAGGACATCGCTGTCCCGCTTTCGTCCAGGCGCCTCCCTGGATTGTTGTCGCAGGAGGGGCGGTGCAGCGTCCATGCCGATGGTGCGATCGTGCCGGCTTTCTCCCGATCTTCCGCGCGTTAAGGTTAAATTAACGATGTCCTTGGCAGCGCCCATGGGATCGTTAAGAAAGCGTTCATCAGGTCGCGGCCGGAAGGTGGAAGGTCCGCCGCGATCGGAAGGGTACACGAAGGCGGCGTCAAACACGTCCGGTCGTCGCGACGGGGAGGGGTGGGGATAACAAACCCAGGGCTCCCCGGACGCAGAAAAAAGACCGGCGATCTCGCGAGGGAGGGCTTTCTCAGGGCTCTCCCTCTTTCTTTTTCAGATCTCCGCACATCCCGGGCCATCAGGCCGCACATCAACTTTGCATGTGTGCGCTTGCACAACGCCGGCAAAGCCGCCTATCTGACGGTTCTGTTCCTCCCGTCGAAGGCGTGCGTTCCCTTGGATTCCCCGTCAGATCCCACGCAAGAGCAACCGCTTCAGGAGACGCCGCGAGAGCCGATCCTGAACCTGCCGGGCGCGTTGACGGCCTACATCGCTCTGATCGCGGCGATCCATCTGCGCGTGCTGCTTCCGGACGAGTGGGACAACTACGTCATCGACCTGTTCGCCTTCGTCCCGAAACGATACGACCTCACGCTACTCGACGCTGCGTTTCCCGGGGGCACGCCGGCCAAGCTGTGGACCTTCGTCAGCTACTCGCTGCTGCATGCCAATCTGACGCATATCGGCTTCAACATACTGTGGCTGCTGCCGTTCGGCAGCGCGCTGGCGCGGCGCTTCGGGGCGGTGCGATTCTATCTGTTCATGGCCGTCACGGCGGCCGGCGGCGCGCTCGCGCATCTCATCACGCATGAGCATGAGCTGGCGCCGATGATCGGGGCATCGGCCTCGGTCTCCGGCGCGATGGCCGCCGCGATGCGCTTCGCGTTCGTGCGCGGCGGCTTCCTGTCGTTCGGCCGCGGCGATGCCGATGCGGCGGCCAGGGTGCCGGCGCTGTCGCTGGCGAGTGCACTGCGCAATCCGCGCGTGCTCGGCTTTCTGGCGGTCTGGTTCGGGGTCAACATCGTGTTCGGCGTCGGCGACCTGACGCCCGGTGCCGAGGGCGCCAGCGTTGCCTGGCAGGCGCATATCGGCGGCTTCCTGACGGGACTGCTGCTGTTTGCGCTGTTCGATCCGATCCCGCATGTGCGTGAAGATGCTGCACCTGCGTTGCCGTCGGAGTCGGCCGACAGTTAGTTGCCTCAAGGCTGCGCTTGCGAGCGCGCGTGAATTCATCCATCATTTGCGCCTGATGCAACCGGAGCACGATTCCGGGCTAATAGAGCAGGGCGCTCGTTGCGGCGGGCAGCCTGCCGAGCGCAGTGCAACCAGAACGCGTTGCGATCAAGCGCGACTGGTGCATGGCCAGACTGTTGATTGACACTCGTGACTCAGCACGCGCCTGACTAAAGACTGCTGCAAGCATCGGCCGCAAGACGCCTCGCGGAAGAAGGCGCGCCGGCCTCTCAAGGAGACGAGCAATGACAGTACGTGCGATCCTCGACACCAAGGGCCACAAGGTCGAGAGCGTCGAAGCTCAGACCACACTCGCCGAAGCCGCCAAGCTGCTCGCAGATCGCAAGATCGGCGCTGTCCTGGTCATGTCGGGCACGCGGATGGAGGGCATTCTCTCCGAGCGCGACATCGTCCGCTCGCTCGGCGAGCGTGGCGCCGGCGCACTCACCGAGCCGGTGTCGAGCGTGATGACGCGGCGCGTCGTCAGCTGCCGGCCGCAGGACACGGTGGCCGAGATCATGGAGATGATGACCAACGGCAAGTTCCGCCACCTGCCGGTCATCGAGGGCGGCCTCGTCGTCGGCCTGATCTCGATCGGCGACGTCGTGAAGTGGCGCGTCCAGGAATATGAGAACGAGCAGGAAGCGCTGCGGCAGTACATCAAGACGGCGTAGTCCCGCCGGCCGGCGCGGTCGCGCCGATCGCCTCATGGATCGAATCCAGCGCTCGTTCGGCCGCCTTGGTGCCGAACGCGATGAGATCGGCCGCGCGATGAAAATCGAACCAGCCGATCTGGCCGACGCGCGGCGAGATCAACAGGTCCGGCGGATCGCCGGCGAGCCGCGCGCGGGTGATACGGTCCTGCATGATGTTGAAGGCGTCGACCATCACCGAGGAGATCCCGGGCCGGCCGCCGCCGCCGAAGAACTGCCGCTTTACCGCCTTCTCCGGCGAGAACAGCTTGCCGAAGCGGCGTTTCGGCGGGGTGCTCTCGATCACCGTCTCCGGCACCTCGACCGGCTGGCCATGCGAATAGATCGTCGTCGAATGCGTGAACACGTCGCTGGACAGATTGGCGGCAATGACGATCTCGGCGCCCAGCGCGCGCGCCGCCGACACCGGCACCGGATTGACCATGGCGCCGTCGACCAGCCAGCGATCGCCGATCAGGACCGGCGCGAAGATACCGGGCAGAGCGTAGGAGGCGCGCATCGCGTCGACCAGGCTGCCATGCGTCAGCCAGATCTCATGCCCGGTCCGGATCTCGGTCGCCACGGTCGCGACCTTCATCGGCAGCTCCTCGATGGCGACGCGGCCGAGCGAGGCCTCGAGCTGCGCTGCGAGCTTCTCGCCGCCGATCAAGCCGGAGCCGTTGAGGCGGATGTCGAGATAGCCGAGCACGCTGCGCATCTGCAGGCTGCGCGCCCATTCCTCCAGCGTGTCGAGCTGGCCGGCCGCGTAGGCACCGCCGACCACCGCGCCGATCGAGGTTCCGACGACGACGTCTGGCACGATCCCATGGGCCATCAGGGTCCGGATCACGCCGATATGGGCGAAGCCGCGCGCCGCGCCGCCGCCGAGCGCCAGCCCGATGACCGGCTTGCGGATCGTGCCGAGCCCGACATTGGTACCATCTCCGCTCTGGCGGCGTCCCATCAGCATATCCAGCACCGTCGTCTCCACGCTCACGCCAATCGGCGACGTGCGGTCCGCCGCCGCGGCCGCGTCGTCGCCCCGTCTGCGATCAAGCTAGCAGAAGCATCCTTCATGCCGGTTGACGGGCGGCGCAGATGCCGTCGATTTGATCTTCCGGGCAGCGCAGGAGCGCGGCCGGCGGCCGTGCGGCCGGTTGCGATCGAGCGCAGGTTGCGGCGTTACGGTTACTGGATCAAAGCAGCAGAGGCTTGAATTTGCCCCGTTTTCGGTCAAAAGCAGGATGATGACGACAGGGCTTGGGTTCCCCAGATTCCGGCGTAGCGGGCGGCTGTCCTGGCCTGTCCTTGCCGTCGCATGCCTCCTCGCCACGTCGCCGGCGACGGCGCAGTTGTTCAGCGATCGTCCCCCGCCGATCCCGCCGGCCTCGGTGCCGGATCCCGGCGCCGCCGTGAGCCTGGCGCCGCCCTCCGGTCCGGCGGCCGGTCCGGTGCCGCCGCCCGCACCGCAGGCCCTCCCAGGGCCGCCGGTCGCCGCCATTCCGCCCGCCGCCGTTCCCCCCGGGGCTCCACCGCTGGCTACGCCTCCGCCGGCCGCGGTGCCGAATCAGGGCGTGCTGTCGTTGTCGGCGCGCTACGGCAAGGATCTGCCGAACATCAATGGCGGCCTGGTCTGGCGCGTGTTCGCCGACCGGCCCGATGAGACCGGCACGTTCAAGATGCTGCGCGAGGATCGCGGCCCCACGCCCAACATCGTGCTGCCGCCCGGCAATTACGTCGTTCACGTCGCGCTCGGCCTCGTCAGCGCGGTCCGGACGGTGAACCTGAAGGCCGAGACCGACCGCGAATCGTTCCTGCTGCCGGCCGGCGGGCTGCGCCTCGAGGGCCGCGTCGGCAGCACCAAGATCCCGCAGAACCAGATCTCGTTCGCGATCTACAAGGGCAGCCAGTTCGACGGCCGCGAGCGCGCGCCGATCGTGCCCAACGTCGCGGCCGGCGACATCCTGATGCTGCCGGAGGGGACCTATTACATCGTCTCCAACTACGGTGACGCCAATGCGGTGGTCCGCTCGGATATCCGCGTCCAGGCCAGCAAGCTGACCGACGTCACCGTCACCCACCGCGCCGCTGTCATCACCCTGAAGCTCGTCTCCGACAAGGGCGGCGAGGCGCTCGCCAACACCGCATGGTCGGTCATCAACCCCGGCGGCGACGTGATCAAGGAATCGGTCGGCGCCTTCCCCAAGGTCGTGCTGTCCGAAGGCGACTACCGCGCCATCGCCAAGAACGAAGGCAAGGTCTTCGAGCGATCCTTCAGTGTCGTCAACGGCGTCGACGGCGAGGTCGAGGTGCTGGCGCGCTAGGCGCGCAACCCAGCCAAGCATGTCGCTGCCACGTCGTAGCTGCGGCTGCGTTGCCCGGATGGGCGCAGCGATATCCGGGATCTCACGCGCAGTCCGTTGAACCCGCATGTCGCTGCGCTCATGCGGGCACGACAGCGCCCATTTGAACGCGATCTCTCTCCACGCGTCATTGCGAGCGTAGCGGTAACTGCCCAGGTACCCGACCTCATCCCTTGACTGACCCCATGCGTTTGTGAGTCAAGGTATGGATGAAGCCACCGCACTCATTGTCGGTTGATTCGCTGCTGGCCCTGATTGGGGAGTTGCAGGCGCGCAACCTGATGCTGGAACAGCAGAACGCGTTGCTGTTGGCCCGTGTGGCCGATCTGGAGCGCCGGCTTGGTCTGGATAGCTCCAATAGCAGCAAACCGCCTTCGAGCGATGGGCCGGGCCAGGGTCCGCGCCGGACACGCAGCCTTCGCGAGCGAGGGGTGAGGAAGCCCGGCGGCCAGCCAGGTCATCCAGGCAAGCACTTGAAGCGGTCGGACCAGGTCGATCATACAATCATCCATCGCCCCGCCACGTGCAGAGGCTGCCAAGCGGCGCTGGGCGAGGAGCCGTTGGACTTTGTCGACAGCCGTCAGGTGTTCGATCTGCCGGCGCCGAGGCCGCTGATCGTCACGGAGCATCAGCGCTATCGTTGCACATGCAGCGGCTGTGGCGCAGTCACGACGGGAACGTTTCCCACGGAGGTCAAGGCGCCAGCGCAATATGGCGCACGGTTGTCCGCCGTGGTGACGTATCTGTCGGCTGGACAGTTCCTGCCTGAAGATCGTTTGGGACAGGTCCTCACCGATCTGTTTGGCGTGACTGTCTCGGCCGGCACGATCGGGCAGATGATCGCCCGTGCCGCCAGTCGGACGCGGGATTTCGCTGCGGCAGTCTGCGAAGAGATCCGCGGAGCACCGGTCAAGCATCTGGATGAGACCGGGTTTTGGGTGGGTGCCACGCCGCAATGGCTGCATGTCGCGGGCACCGCCGGGATCAACGGGCTGGTGCATTATCGCGTGTCCCAAAGGCGCGGCGAGGTGCTGACGCAAGCGGCGCATATCGTGATGCACGACCACTGGACATCCTATTTTCAGATGCCGGGGGTCACGCATGCGCTGTGCAATGCGCATCATCTGCGCGAGCTGACGGCGCTGGTGGACATCGACGGCGAGGCCTGGGCTCGACGCATGCGTACGCTGCTCCGAGACCTGTGCCATGAGGTCAATCTGGCGCCGGAGCGTCCAGCCGGCCAGACAGGTGCGCTGCCTCCCGCCAAAATCCGCACCGCCGAGCGGAAGTATGACCGTATCATCCGCGCCGGCATCGCCTGGCACGAGGCGCTTCCCGCACTGCCGCGCGATGTCAAACGCGGACGGATCAGGCGGCGCACCGGCCATAATCTCCTGCTGCGCCTCAAGCTGCACAAAGAGGCAGTGCTACTGTTCCTGCGCAACCCGGCGGTGCCGTTTACCAACAACGAGGCCGAGCGCGATGCCCGCATGATGAAGTTGCGGCAGAAGATCTCTGGCGGCTTTCGCACCTCTCAAGGCGCGGACAACTTCGCAACGCTACGTACCTTGATCGGCACCGCTCGAAAGCGCGGATGGAACATGCTCGAAACATTGTCCGCATGCCCAACACAGCTCACCCATAAAATCCGCCTCGCTTGACCGAGCGGGGACCTGGGCAGTTACGCGTAGCGAAGCAATCCAGGGTGGCGGGCGGGACTCTGGATTGCTTCGCTGCGCCGCTGCGCGCGCAATGACGAGGAGGTTCTTGGCGGGAAGATTCGCGCCGCGAGAGCGACTGTCCGTAGAGCTTGTGAGCCAATTTGAGTTCAGGGCTGAGTTTGCGACGAGGGGGCTGTCGCCGCGGGATAGCCGTTGTGGGCGGCTCTGTGCGGCGGATTGTCCCGGAGGATCCCTCGGATGCCGCTCCCGGCGACTATGATGCTGCTTTTTGACAGGCGATGAGGTGCAATCCTTGCAGAAGGTTGTTGGTGAACGCGTACCAGCTCACGACGGCGCGAACCTTGTCGATGCCGCGTACCGTCACTTGCCGGAGGTCCCAGTTGCGCCAGCGGGCGTGGATGCATTCGCACAGCGAGCGGAGCTGATACTGAGCCTTGCCGGCTTCGCTCGCCATGCGCGCTCGCCAGGCCGCCACACCAGGGCCATCGGTATCTCGGGGCAGATAAGGATCAACACCGCTTTTTTGCGAGCGCGGCGGACAGTAGATCTCGATGTTCTGGCCATGCGCCCATTCGATGTCGTCGCCACGGCAGTATCCGCCATCGACGAGGTAGCGCCTGGGCAGGCGTTGCAGCTTGTCGCGCAGCCGCTCCAGCATCGGTCGCATCAGGCCGCCGTCTGATCCGTTGTTGTCGATGTCGATTGCGACCACGATCATCGCAGCTGCAGCGCTGACGACCTGCACGTTGTAGGCGGGACGGAAGCCGGCATCGGCCATCTTCATCCGCCGCGCCTGCGGATCGGTGGTGGAGGCCCGAGGCTCCTTCGGCTTCTTGCCGTTACCGCCTTTTTCCTCGAGCTTCTGGCGCTTGCGCTTGATCTCCTCCAGCGCCGCCTGCGCCGCTTCGACCTTCTGTTTATGCTCGCGTGCGGCGCGCTCACGCGCCGCGCGGATGCGCCGGTTGCTGGCTTCTGGATCTGCATCGACTTCCCGCTTGAGCTCTTCCACCACCTCCGTTGCTTCCGCCAGCTTCTGCTGCAGCCTCGCTTCGCGCCGGAACGAGCTGGCCCCCGCATTGGCGCGGATCCGCACCCCGTCCTGTGCCAGCGTATCGAGATCGACCAGCCCGGCCTCGCTCAACGCCGCCAGATGTTCGCTCATCAGGCGGTCGAGCACATCGGCACAGCCGACGCGGAAGTCCGATAGCGTGTGATAGTTCAGCGATACCCCGCCACACAGCCAGCGATAGGCATCATGGCTCTCGCACAGGCGATCCAGCGCCCGAGCACTGCCGACGCCGTCGCTGGTGGCATAGAGCCAGAGCGCCAGCAAAAGGCGTGGCGACGGTGCCGGATGACCAGGCCTGTTCTCCCGCGCCTTCACTCGGTCTTCCAACTCGCTCAGGTCGAGCGTCTCGACATAGGTCCAGATCATCCGCGCCGGATGATCCTGCCCGATCAGGCTGTCGATATCGACCGCGCGCAGCTCGACCTGGTTGCGCTCCGGAACCCGCAGACGAGGCGCACCCTTCGGAAGCTCCCGCGCTTTGGGACCCGACTGCTCCGGCAATCCATCGAAAAGCTCGTCCTTAGCCATCATGACCTCCAGCAAACCGCTCCGCTCAGAGAATCATAGTCAGCGAGAATAGGCATCGAAAGATTCACAGCCTCGTAGGGTGGGCAAAGGCGAATGCGAGATCCTCGACGGGCGAGCCCGTGAGTGGCGCCGTGCCCACCATGTTGCAGCGGGACGCGCTGATGGACGGTGGGCACGCTGCCGCCTCCGGCGGCCGCTTTGCCCACGCTACGGAGCCGTCATTGCGAGTGCTGACGCGAGTGCGTAGGGCCGTTGTCACCTTGCTTCGATCGACGCGCCAGCGTCTCGTGGGACCGGTGCTCGGTCCTGCAAAAGTCCCGTTCCGGCCAGGGTGAGAACTCTGCGGATGACCTCGTTCAAATCGTCGTCGCGCACGACCTGGCGGTCGATCAGAAGCAGTCCGAGACCGTGCACGAGCGCCCATAGAAACAGACCGGCGATGCGCACGTCCGTGGCGGGCAGCCGCGCCTCGAGGCTCGCTTTCATGATCTCGTAGCTGCGCGCCCGCAGCGCGCGGATCGCGTTGCTGTGCTGTGAGACTTCCGGAAAACCTTCGCCGAACATCAGCCGGTAGAGCGCCGGATTGGCGCGCACGAAGGCGATATACGCTTCGCCATAGCTGAGCAGCGAGCCGTTCGGGTTCGCCGGCGCGGCGGCGAGGCACGCGGCGAGTTCGGCCGCGCCTTGCTCGGCGAGGCCGAGCGCGATGGCGTCGCGGCTCGGAAAATGATGATAGGCGGACGGCGCCGAGACGCCGACCCGGCGCGAGATCTCGCGCAGGCCGAGGAATGACGGCCCGCGCTCCTCCAGCACCTCGCGCGCCGCGGTCAGAAGCGCGTTGCGCAGGTCGCCATGATGATAGGTCTTGCGCGGCTTCTTCGCTGGCCTCGCCATATGCCTCGTTTCCGGTCAAATCTTTACAGTGTTAGAATTATGCGTTATCGCGTCGTGGCGCGCAACCCGATGGCTCGGGATGGAAGGGAACGATCGTCATGCAGAAGGGACAGCCCAGCCGGACCGCCTTCGGAGCGGCGATCCTTCGCGCCGCGCATCAGACCGTCGATGGCGCGAGCATCTTTGCTGATCCGCTGGCCCGCGTGCTTCTCGGCGACGAGGCCGACGCGCTGGTGGCGGCCGCATCCGTGGACGAGACGAGACAGCAGCTCAGGCGCTTCATCGCCGCGCGCAGCCGTTTCGCCGAGGATACCCTGGCCGCGGCGGTGGCCCGCGGCGTTCGCCAGGCGGCGGTGATCGGCGCAGGCCTCGATACGTTCAGTCTGCGCAACCCGCACCAAGGCGGCGGGCTGCGTGTCTTCGAGGTCGACCATCCGGACACTCAGGCCTGGAAGCGGGAGCGCATCGCCGCAGCCGGCCTTGCTCTGCCGCCCTCGCTCATCTTCGTGCCGGTCGATTTCGAGCGGCAAAGTCTCGCCGATGCGCTGGCCGGTGCCGGCTTTCGAACCGACGAACCCGCCTTCTTTCCCTGGCTCGGGGTCGTGCCCTATCTTCGGCGCGAGGCGATCCTGGCGGTGCTGCGATTCATGGCCAGCGTGCCCGCCGCGGAGGTCGTGTTCGACTACACCGAGCCGCTCGACAATTACGCTCCGGCGCGGCGCGCCCATGTCGAAGCACTCGCCGCACGCACTGCCGCGATCGGCGAGCCCTGGCTGAGCCGGTTCGATCCTTTGGATCTCAACGGCGAACTGCGCGCATGCGGCTTCGACGAGATCGATGATTTCGGCCTCGCCGAGATCGTCGGCCGCTATCTCGGCGCGTCCGTCGGCGGAGGCGCGAGAGAGGCAGGACCGCATGTCGTGCACGCGCGGCGCGTTCACTAGGGCGGGACGCCAGCCGTCGTTGACGAGGCGACACACAGGCTATGCTCTGTGTGTCTGCCCGGCGGGTTGATTTGTCGCAGTTATGAGTCCTTGCGCCGTCGGGCAAATCGGAACGATCTTTCCGGGCATCCCATCCCGGGATGAGGGGCGTATCGCGGTCGTCACGGCACGCGGGGCGGGGAGGCGGTGGGCGTGGTGGATCGCAGCGCGGGTTGCTCGCGCGGACGAACGGTCTCTCACGCACGGTCAAGTCGCGCGGTCCTGATATCCCGATGCTGATATCAACCTCATATCGATGCTCGCGCGTCGTGCGGGGATGGTGGCCCGAAAGCCCGGCGCACCAGGGAGAACGCGAAGCAGCCGTTAAAGCCATCGCGCAGGGAGGGCCGGGTCTGTCCGGCTGAACCTGTGGTACCTGCCGCCTGAATTTTTTTCGCAGGCGGGCCACGAGCCTCAGTCGAGGTCCGGTCCTCCCTGCGCCCTCATCTGATCGAGGGCAGCCATGACGCATCACCCGGGCGGATGACACGCCGCGGGAAGCGTCGTCACACTTATTAGTTGAAGATCGTCGCAATGAGCGCAGGACGTCAAGTGCAGGCGATCAGCCGATGCTGAGCCACTGTCATAGTCTCTAAAGCGCGCTAACCATGGAACCACTTCGAACTGTCATATTCGATCGTGACCGCTGCACCGCCATTCTGGATTTACAGCTCATTAAAAACAAATCTGCTTGGAATACCGCTACGAGCAGCTGGCGATTGAGCAAGATCCGATGAGTCCCGCGAAGAAGAAGACGTCCGCGACGGTCAGTAATGATCTGTTCGACGACATTCCGGTGCTCAAGCGCAAATGGCACGCGGCGTTGAAGCCCGGCCAGAGCCTGCCGCGCTACGAAGACGTGATGCTGGGAAGCCTCGGCCGTCTCGCCGACCACGTCGCGCTGCTGCGGGAGGAGGATGACAGGCTCGAAATCACCCGCAGCGGCCGCTACGTCCAGCAATGGCTGCAGAACGATGGCTGGGATATTCCGGTCGAATCCGTCTCGCCGGACTGCGCGACCGTGCTGACGGAAGCTGCGATCTGTGCCGTGACCAGCTGCAAGCCGCATCTATCGACCGCCTATTGCGTGCGCGATGGCATGGTGCGCACCTATGACGTGCTGGCGCTGCCGACCAGCTCGCGCTGGGGCAGGACGCTGGTCGGCACCTACATCAATGAGCGCGCCGCGCAGTACAATCTGCTCGATTCGATCTTCTCGACCACCGAGGACGGCGTCGTCTCGCTGGCCACCATTCGCGACAGTGCCGGTGTGCCGTGCGATTTCCAGGTGGTGCATCACAATCAGTCCGCGGCCATCCTCCTCAAGCTTTCGCCGGCCGAGCTGCAATGGCGCCGGCTGAGGCAGGGCGGCACGATGCTCGGCACGGCGGACGTGCTCGCGCGATTGTTCTCCGTCGTGACGCACAGCGGCCGCGACCAGTTCGAGCTTGATTGCGACGATCGCAATCTGCGCCTCGGTGTGCACGCGTTCGGCGACATTGTGTCTCTCACCGTCTCCGATGTCACCGCGCTGAAGCGCCGCGAAGCGTCGTTCCGCCTGCTGTTCGATGCCAATCCGCTGCCGATGGGTATCTTCGATACCGAGACGGGGCGCATCCTGAAGGTCAACGCCGCCGCCGCCGCGCATTATGGCTACGACCGCGACCGGCTGCTCGGCATGACCATCTGGGAGCTCTGGCCGGAGAGCGAAACGACCGACCTGGGCGAGGCCATGGCGCGGCTGACGGCGCGCGACGATTTCCATCGCGAATGGCGGCACTATACGGCGGACGGCTCTCTGATCGACGTCCTGGCCTATGGCCGCAGGATCTCCTACGACGGCCGCGACGGGTTTCTGGTCGCCATCGTCGATATCACCGAGCGCCGCAAGGTCGAGGCCCGCATCGCGCACATGGCGCATCACGACGGGCTGACCAATCTGCCGAACCGCGAATTGTATCAGGAGCGTCTCAGGCAGGCGCTGCAGCCCGGACCTGGCGGCCCCAAGCCCATCGCGGTGCTGTGCGTCGATCTCGATCTTTTCAAGAATGTGAACGACTCGCTCGGTCATCCCATGGGCGACCGCCTGCTGCAGGCGGTGGCCGACCGGCTTCGGGAGCGCGTGCATGGCGGCGACCTGGCGGCGCGGCTCGGCGGCGACGAGTTCGCCGTGATCCTGGCCAACGCGCCGTCACTCAACGAGGCCAGCGATTTCGCGGCCGGGCTGATCCAGGCGTTGAGCGCGCCCTACGAGATCGATGGCCAGGAACTCGTCATCGGCGCCTCGATCGGCATTGCGCTCGCGCCATCCGACGGCTCGACCAGCGAACAGCTGATGAAGAACGCCGACATGGCGCTGTACCGCGCCAAGGAGGAGGGTGGCGGCGTGCACCGCTTCTTCGAGAAAGACATGGACCTCCAGGCGCAGAAGCGACGCGACATGGAGCACGACCTGCGCCATGCCTTCGCGGAAGGCGAGTTCGAGCTGTACTACCAGCCGCTGGTCGAGCTTGCGACCAACACGATCTCCGGCTTCGAATGCCTGCTGCGCTGGCGCCATCCGGAGAAGGGTATGATCTCGCCTGCGGAGTTCATTCCGGTGGCCGAGGACATCGGGCTGATCGTGCCGCTCGGCGAATGGGTGCTGCGCGAGGCTTGCCGCGAAGCGGCGACATGGCCGGATGATATCAAGGTCGCGGTGAACCTTTCGCCGGTGCAATTCCGCAGCCGCAACCTGGTGCAGGTCGTAATGCAGGCGCTGGCCCAGTCGGGGCTGCAGCCGGCGCGGCTCGAGCTGGAGATCACCGAGTCAATCCTGCTCGCCGAGACCGAGGCCAATCTCGCGACCCTGCATCAGCTGCGCGCGCTCGGCATCCGCATCTCGATGGATGATTTCGGCACCGGCTATTCCAGCCTCAGCTATCTCCGCAGCTTCCCGTTCGACAAGATCAAGATCGACCGCTCCTTCGTCAAGGATCTGGCCCAGCGCTCCGACTGCCTCGCCATCGTCCGCGCCATCTCGGGCCTCGGCAAGAGCCTCAACATCACGACCACGGCGGAGGGCGTCGAGACCTCGGATCAGCTCGACTGGCTCCGCGCGGAGGGCTGCAACCAGGTCCAGGGCTTCCTGTTCAGCGCGGCGCGCCCCGCCTCGGAGATCGCGGGGCTGCTGGCGCGGTTCGGCGCGAGAGAATCGAGGGCGGCGTGATGCACCGATGTGTAGCCCGGATGAGCTCGAGCCTGCGCCCGCAGGGCGAAGGCTGGAGCGATATCCGGGTTCTCATCGGCTGCGTGTGTGACCCCGGATATCGCTTCGCTCATCCGGGCTGCAGCAGCTGGCGCGCTTCGGCCGAAGAGCATCGAGAACGGCGTAAGTATATGACGGCCGCCACACCCTCTCTGGTCGTCCCGAAGAAGCGTGCCGCGGGCACGCGCCGATCCGGGACCCATAGCCACGGAGCGATGTTGGTGAGGGGCAGTGCCGACCCAGAGTCCATGATCACACCCGCCGGTGGTTATGGGTCCCGGCGTTCGCCGGGACGACGGCCGACGCTGCGGCGATCAGAACCGCGTCACGATATCTGTCAGCGCGGGGCGCGGGCGGTCCTCGCTCGGCTTGGTCGGCTTGCCGATATGGATGAGACCGGCGAGCTTCTCCTCCGGCTTCAGCCCGAAGCCGTCGAGCACGTCGCGGTCGAACATGAACCAGCCGGACAGCCAGCAGCCGCCATAGCCGAGCGCGGTCGCCGCGGTCAGGATGTTCATGGCGCTGGCGCCGGCCGAGAGCTCCTGCTCGTAGGCCGGCACCTTCGGATGCGGCCTGGTGAAGCTGACGAGGCCGATCACCAGCGGCGCCTCCATGAAGCGGTTCTTCTCCACCTCGAGCTCGGCGGCGCTCGCTTGCGGGTTCTTCTTGGCGGCCACGGCTGCGATCACCTCGCCGGCGCGGCGGCGACCGTCGCCCTCGAACACGATGAAGCGCCAGGGGGCGAGCTTGCCGTGATCGGGCACGCGGGCGCCGATGGTCAGGATGGTGTCGATCTCGCTGGGCGAGGGGCCGGGGCCGCTCATCTCGCGCGGCTTCACGGAGCGGCGGGTCTTCAAGAGTTCAAGGGCGTCGGTCACGTCGGGGCATCTCGTTCGTTGGACGGCGAACAGATAGCATGCGGAACTGGCCGCAACGAGGCCAAGACCCCTCGATTTGATCGCTTCTACCGGTGCAGGCCTGTTCAAGCCCAACGCTGGTTCCGGCACACCATCATGCGCGATACGCGGCAGGTGCGGCTTTCTGTCCGAACGTCCCATATTCCGCAGCAAATTGTCGAACCTTGCGAAGGTCGGTAAAAACATAGTGCTGAGTGTCTTCCAGGGGCTGCTTCAATTGCACGATCTGCCATGCCGACGACCGCGATGACGCCAGCACCCGAAGCCGTCATGCGGCTGCGGCGCAAGCCGGGTTTTGCCCAGGCGATGCGGGCATCGACCGATGCCGCCGTCCGGCTGTACCGCGGTGATCGCATCCTCAATGCGCTGCTCAGCGACCGAGCGCGGGCGCTGTTTCCGCACGTCGCGCTGTATCTTCATCTCGCCCAGCAGCGCGACGGCGAGTTCGGTCTCACCGTCGGCGCCATGAAGGAGATGTGCGCCAGGCTCGACCTGTGCAGCGCAGGCCGCTGCGAGGCGATGCTGGCACTCATGCGCGCGACGGGGCTCGTGGCCGCGGCGCCGCATCTGGACCGTCGTCGGCGGCCGCTGGTGCCGACCGACAAGCTGTTCGCGCTGCATCGCGAGCGCTGGGGCGTGCAGTTCGATGCCATGAGCGCGGTGGTCCCGGCGGCGGTCACCTACCGCGCAGCACTGAATGATCCCGCCTTCGTCAGGACCTTCGTGCTCGAGCTCGGCCGCCGCTTCATCGCCGGTTTGCGCGTGCTCGACGGCGCACCGGAGCTGGAACCATTTGCCGAGCGCACCGCCGGCATGGTGATCCTGTTCAGCCTCGCCCAGGGCGGCGGAGCGGCGGAGCCGTTCCCGCCAGAGCGGCCCGTGCCGTTGTCCATCAACGGCCTGTCGACGCGCTTCTCGGTGTCGCGCAAGCACGTGCTGTCGCTGATCCGCGCGGCCGAGGACAAAGGCCTTCTGGCCCGCGGCGGCGCCGGCGACGCGGTCACGATCCTGCCCCGCGGACGCGAGGCGATCGAGCAGATGCTGGCGACGATGTTTCTTTACCTCGCCGAATGCGCCGAGGTGGCGCGGCAGGCTGCGGGCAGGGAAGGGAGGGCGACGAATGCGGTGGCCAGCCTGTCGGCCTAGCCATGTCGCCCGGATGAGCGCACGCCGAAGCCCGTCAGGGCTGCGGCGGGAGCGAGATCCGGGATCTCACGCATTGTTGCGGATACCCGCATCTCGCTGCGCTCATGCGGGCTACGAAGCGGCCTTCGCTCAGGCCGCCTCGCGCTGCCTGCGTCGCACGTCCGGCGGCGTCGCCTCGTCGACGAGCGCGGCGATGGCATCCGCGGTCGGCATCACCGTCTGGCCGTCGCGGCCGAGGCGGCGGACGGAGACCGAATGCGTCTCGGCCTCCTTCTTGCCGACCACGAGCAGCGCCGGGATCTTCTGCAGCGAATGCTCGCGGACCTTGTAGTTGATCTTCTCGTTGCGAAGATCGATCTCGGCCCGAAGACCCGCCCGGCGCAGCGCCGCCAGCACCTGCTTGGCGTATTCGTCGCCTTCGGAGGTGATGGTGGTGACGACGACCTGGGTCGGCGCCAGCCACAGCGGGAAGCTGCCGGCATAGTGCTCGATCAGGATGCCGATGAAGCGCTCCATCGAGCCGCAGATCGCCCGATGCACCATCACCGGCGCCTTCTTGGCGCCGTCGGCGTCGATGTAGAACGCGCCGAACCGCTCCGGCAGGTTGAAGTCGACCTGCGTGGTGCCGCACTGCCAGTCGCGGCCGATGGCGTCGCGCAGCACGTATTCGAACTTCGGCCCGTAGAACGCGCCTTCGCCCGGATTGATCTCGGTGCGGATGTGGTTGTTCTGCGCCTTGATCTCGTTCAGCACGGTCGCCATCACGCGCTCGGCATGATCCCACATTTCGTCGGTGCCGACGCGCTTCTCCGGCCGGGTCGACAGCTTGACCGTCAACTCGCCCTCGAACCCGAAGTCGGAGTAGGTCGAGAGGATCAGATCGTTGATCTTCAGGCACTCCTCGGCGAGCTGGTCTTCCGTGCAGAACACATGCGCGTCGTCCTGGGTGAAGCCGCGCACGCGCATCAACCCGTGCATGGCGCCGGAGGCCTCGTAGCGGTGCACGACGCCGAACTCGGCGAGCCGCATCGGCAGGTCGCGGTAGCTCTTCAGGCCATGCTTGAAGATCTGCACGTGACCCGGGCAGTTCATCGGCTTCAGCGCGAACCAGCGCTTGTCCTCGGCCTCGTCGCCGGCGGACTGCGCCGCGAACATGTTCTCGCGGTACCAGTTCCAGTGGCCGGAGGTCTCCCACAGCGACTTGTCGAGGATCTGCGGCGCATTCACCTCGTCATAGTCGCCGGCAAGACGCCTGCGCATATAGGCGATCAGCGCCTGGAAGATGCTCCAGCCCTTGGGGTGCCAGAACACGACGCCAGGGCCTTCCTCCTGGAAGTGGAACAGGTCGAGCTCGCGACCGAGCTTGCGGTGGTCACGCTTCTCGGCTTCCTCGATCTGCTTCAGATAGGCGTCGAGCTGCTCCTGCTTGGCGAAGGCGGTGCCGTAGATGCGGGTCAGCATCGGGTTGTTGGAATCGCCGCGCCAATAGGCGCCCGCCACCTTCATCAGCTTGAACGCGTTGCCGATCTTCCCCGTCGAGGTCATGTGCGGGCCGCGGCACAAATCGAACCAGTCGCCCTGATAGTAGATCTTGATCGGCTCGTTGCCGGGAATGGCATCGACCAGCTCGACCTTGAACGCCTCGCCCTTGTCGCGGAACACCTGCTTGGTCTTCTCGCGGTCCCAGACCTCCTTGGTGAAGGGCTTGTCGCGGCCGATGATCTCGCGCATCTTCTTCTCGATCGCGGCAAAGTCCTCGGGCGTGAACGGCTCGTTGCGGAAGAAGTCGTAATAGAAGCCGTTCTCGATGACCGGGCCGATCGTGACCTGGGTGCCCGGCCACAGCGCCTGCACCGCTTCCGCGAGCACGTGCGCGCAGTCGTGCCGGATCAGCTCCAGCGCGCGTGGATCGTCGCGGTCGACGAGCTCGAGCCTGGCATCCTCGTTGATCGGATCGTTGAGGTCGGCGACGTCGCCGTTCAGCGCCATTGCGACCGTGCGCTTGGCGAGCGAGGGCGAAATGCCCTTGGCGATGTCCAAGCCGGTGGTGCCCCTGGGATATTCGCGCTTGGCGCCGTCCGGGAAGCTGATGGTGATCTTCTCGACCGGAGCGGCGGGCTTGAGGTTGCTGAGGCTGTACTGGAAGCCGGACTTGGACTGGTCGGATTTCGAATCGGGGGATTTCGAGTCGGGCATTTTCTCTCTCCGTTAGCTCACTCCTGCGAACGAGCGCAGGTAAGCGGGAGCCTGGGGTATAGCAGGGGATTTCCAGGCTGCAACCCTCGGGGAAGACGGGAAAACCGGTCGATTGGGGGCGGCTGTTGCGGTGCGGACATTGTCGCCGCTGGCCGGTATGATACAACTTCAAGTATTCAAAGCGTGGGAGCGCGTGGTGATGGTGTCTTTCGGGGGGACGCCGTTTTGGCTTTCGATCCGGCGCGGCAGCAGACAGGCCGCTGCCGCGATCGTCATCGCGGGGCTGATGGGATCTGGAGCGTTCGCGGCCGTGCCGCCGACAACCCAGCCCTCGTCAACCAAGCCGCTGGCGAGCAAGCCATTGATCGGCAAGCCGGCGATCCCGGTCAGGCCGGCCGCACCGGCGATGCTGCCGAGGCAAGCCGCGCCGGCGAAGCCGGCGGCAGATGCCGCGCCGGCGAAGAAGCCTGCGGCCTCGCCCCGGATTGCCGACAATTCGGCGCCGATCTCATTCGCGCTCGTCAAAGGCGGGCCTGATTCCTGCGGTCCGGGCTGCGACACCTGGATCGCGGCGGAAGGCAAGATCGATGGCAGCGCGCTGGCGCGGCTGCGCAAGTTCATGAAGCAGATCGGCGAGCGCAAGCTGCCGATCTACTTCAACTCGCCCGGCGGCAATGTCGAGCAGGCGCTCGCGATGGGCAACTGGCTCCGCGAGAAGAAGGCCTCCGTTCGCGTGGGAAGGACCACCGCGCGCGAATGCGGCTTCGAGCCGCAGGAGGGCGAGGTCTGCACCAAGCTGAAGCTGTCCGGCCGCGAGCTGCATGGCGAGGTCTGGACCCGCGGGTCGATGTGCAACTCGGCCTGCCCCTATATCATCCTCGGCGCGCCCAGCCGCGAGCTCGCTCCGGACGTGACGCTCGCGGTGCATTCGCCGCGCGTGATCCTGAACTTCACCGGCGGCGTGCCGACGCACGAGATGCGCGTGCAGGCGCTGCAGCGGGCGATGGAGCGGGCCGACAAGATGGTGCTCGACTACATCAACAAGCTCGGCGCCGATCCAGGCCTCTTGACGGCGGCGCGCTCGGTGCCGTTCGAGAGCATGCGCATCCTGACGCGGGAGGAGATCGTGCGCTTCGCGCTCGACAAGCGCGAGCGGGTCGAGAGTCCCTGGATGTTCGAGGCGGCCGCCCGCGGCATCGCCTACAAGACCATCCTGTCGCGCAACGGCGGCGAATCCACGTTCCGCACCACGCGCTTCCAGCTCGTCTGCTTCCACCAGGACCGCTTCGAGCTCGATGTCGAGCGCAACGCGGGACCGGCCGGTGGTGTCGGGATTCTGTCGATCGCCAGCGGCGACCTCAGGCTCAACTTCCTGTCGCCGCCGCGCCGGTCGGGCGAGCGCGAGACGTGGGGGGTGTTTCTCAACGGCAGTCAGATGAAGACGCTGGCATCATCCGCCGCTGTCGAGTTGAGCGATGCGTCGTTGAGCGGGGCGCGTCTGGGCGGATCGGGTTTTCCGGTCGGGGGCGATGGACTGCAGAACGTCGTGAAGAAGCTGACGGACAGCTGTCCGCCGTCGAAGGCCGTGACTTATCCTTCTCCTTCGGGCACGCCCGTGCCGTGGATGCAAGCGCCGTCACCACAAGCGTCGGCCCAGCCCGTACGCTGACGGGACGAAAGAATATCATGTGCGGCATGAGGAATTTTCATGCAGGTGCATGAAAATCCCTGCTATTGAACGGTCATGACATCCGCTTCGACCATGCACGCCGAGACCCCGCCGCGCTTCGCGCCGACCGCGCTGATGCTCGGCAACATCATTACCGGTTGCTCGGTGCTGGCGCCCGCCGGCCTGCTGCCCGAGCTCGCCGAGGGTCTTTCGGTCGAGGTTCACACCGCCGGCCTGCTGATCACCTTCGGCGCCGTCGTGCTGTGCATCTGTTCGCCCCTGACGGCTTGGCTGACCGGCCGCTTCGACCGCCGCCTCCTGCTGGCGTTCACGTTGCTGGTGCTCGCGCTGGGGAACCTCGCCTCGGCATTCGCCCCGAGCTACGCGAGCCTGCTCGTGATCAGGCTGGTGATGCTGGCGGTTGGCGCCCTGTATACGCCGCAGGCGGCAGGGACAGCGGCGCTGATCAGTCCGGTCGAGAAGCGCGGCAGCACGATCGCCTATGTGTTTCTCGGCTGGTCGCTGGCCGCCGCCGTCGGACTGCCGCTGATCACTTTCATCGGCAGTCATTCCGGCTGGCGCGCGGCCTATCTCACGGTCGGCGCCGCCGGTGCGGTCAGCCTGTTGCTGCTGACATGGCGGCTGCCATCCGGCTTGAAGGGTGCGCCGGTCGAGCTGAAGACCTGGAGCGAGCTCGGCCGCAACCGCTTGGTCGTGCTGCTGCTCCTGATCACGACCCTGCAGATGTCGGGACAGTTCGTCATCTTCACCTTCATGGGCCCGCTGCTGAAGACGTTGACCGGCGCGGAGCCTAACGCGGTCGGACTTGTGTTCGCGATCTATGGCATCTGCGGCTTCGTCGGCGTCGTGATCGCCACCCGGATCGTCGACGGCTGGGGGCCGTATCGGACGTCGCTGCTGTTCACCTGCCTGTTGTTCGCCGGGATTGCGCTCTGGACCGCCAGCGCCGGCGTCTATGCGGCGATGGCGTTGGCGGTCGCGATCTGGGGACTTGGGTTCGCGTCGACCAACTCGATGCAGCAGGTCCGCCTGGTCGCGGCGGCGCCGCCGCTCGCATCCGCCTCAGTGTCGCTCAACACCTCGGTGCTCTATATCGGGCAGGCGATCGGTTCCGCGGTGGGTGGAAGCCTGTTCGCGCGGGGCGCCCTCGGCGCCACCGGCTATGTCGCCATGGCGTTTGTGATGCTGGCGCTGCTCGCCATTCTGGCGAGCCGGCCGCGGTCGCCGGTCGCGGCACTCGCCTGAGGTCCACTGCAAATCAGCGGCGAGGCGCTTGGCAAAACCGGTCGGACCGGATTAAAGCCGCTGGGGTGGGAGGCTGGAGGGCGGAGATCGCGCCAATTGCAGGCGCCGGTCTCGGCAGGGCGATCGCCCAAGCCCGCGGCCAGATGTGAGAGACATGGCATGAAAAAGACGATGTTGAGCCTTGCCGCTGCGCTGTTCTGCACCTCGGCACTGGCCCAGAGCGGCGCTCCGATGGTCGGCGACCGCCCGTTGGTGCAGGT
Source organism: Bradyrhizobium sp. ORS 278 (assembly GCF_000026145.1). Lineage (NCBI taxonomy): Bacteria > Pseudomonadati > Pseudomonadota > Alphaproteobacteria > Hyphomicrobiales > Nitrobacteraceae > Bradyrhizobium > Bradyrhizobium sp. ORS 278. The sequence continues at coordinate 3,178,403 of NC_009445.1, forward strand.
CAAGCCGAAGGGGGCCAAGGGCACGAAGACCGCGGCTGCCGCGCCTGCCAAGCCGCAGTCGGCCGGCGCCAAGCTCCAGGCCTGCCTCGAGATTGAGGACGGCACCAAAGAGCGGCTGGACTGCTACGACGCCGTCATTCCGCCCGCCGCCAAGCCGAAGGCGATGAAGGCGAAAGCCGTGGCCGACTGCAAGTTCACCAAGGAGCAGGACGAGCGTCTGGCCTGCTTCAACGGCTTCGTCGAAAGCATGCCGAAGCTGCCCAAGACCTGATTGCACGCTGATGGCGAACTGACGGCCTCAGCGACTGGATGAGCCGGACGCCCCGGCCGCGATCCGGATCGGCGGCTGAGCGGCCGCCATCTTGGTCAGCACGTCCGCGATCGGTTGGCGGGTCCAGGCCTGCGTCACATAATCCCGATGAGTGACGCCCTCGTCGGTCTCGACGAACACCACGCTGCCGGGACGCAGCGGCCTGTCCATGTCCTCGGACACCTCGATGCCGCGGTTGCGCAGCGTCGTCATCAGCTCCTGATCGTGACGCGCGGTGTAGCGTGTGTAGGAGCTGATGAAAAAGCCGGAGCGGTTGCGCTCGATCCAGTTGGCGAACTTGTCGAGCTGGCCATAGACCGCGTCGAGCAGCACCACGCCGCGCACGCGCTCGCTGAGGCCGCCGACCTCCAGGCTCCACGCCGTCGGCAGGAACCCGCCGCTGTAGCCAATGATCACGATCGGCATGCCGGCGAATGCCGTCGCGTTGGCGGGATCGCCGGTCAGCCGGGCCAGGTTGATCGCCGCCTCGTCCATGAAGCGCTTGAAGCCGCCAGGCTGCCAGAACTTGCCCGCGCTGGAATCGGCGGCATCCACTGCCATCTGCGGCGCGAGCAGAACGGCGTTGACGCCCGATCCGGTGATCTGTTGCGGCACCAACTGCCGGTCGCGCACGTCGCGCTCGAGCGTGGCGCCATTGCCGTGGAAGAAGACCACGATCACGCCGGGCTTGCGCACGTCGAACTGCTCGGGCACGTGCACCAGCACGCGGCTGTCATTGTAGGTCTGGTCCTGCCAATAGACGCGGCCCGAGAAGCTGCGATGGCCGTGGCGCTCTCCGCTCGTGACGTTCAGGAATGGCGCGTCGGATGCTGGATTGTTGCCGAAATAGGGGAACGCAGACGCTTTCATGCTGACGAGCGTCGTCAGATCCTCGCGCAGCCGGCGCGCCGGCGCCTGCGGCTCCAGGGCCGCGACCTGATAGGCGGGCGGCTTCGGCGCGAAATCGCTCTGCGTGTGCAGCTCGAAGCTGTCTTGCGCGGACGGGAACCGATCGCTGAACCCAGGCACCGGAAACCGCTCGTCGAATGTCAGCTGCTGGGTCGAGGCGGCATTGGCCGCCAGCGCGGACGGATCAGGCGCCTGGTCGCAATCGGCCAAAGCAAGGGCGAGAACCGCAATGGCGATGCAACGGGCCGCGTGCCGGCGGCCCCACGACCGAGCCCTTCGGCTCGTGCGATGACACCGCGACGATCTCGATCCCGTCCCGATCATGCATCTCCAACACGGGTCAGGGCCGAAACAGGGGCCCGCCGCAACTGTCAGTTTCATTCAATCTGCGCTGCCGACGTTGAGGTCGCGTTAAGGGTGATGGCCGAAGGCCCGGCGCAGCGGGCAAGGACACAGCACGTGATCGTGTCGTGATTGTGGGACCCGTTGGCCTCCGATGCAACGCACCGGCAGTCAAATCCCGGAAAATAGGTTTCATGTTACCGCAAAACATCGCCATACTTATCGCGCGTTAACTATGATTGAATGGCGTTGCCGGAGCATGGGCCTGAAGCTTGAGGGAAGGGGCGTCACTTGCCCGTCGAACGACATGGCTGCAGCTGAGGCGCACGACAGCAAGCGGGCAAGCCGGTCGGGCAACACCGCACTCCCATCCGTGTCGCTGCCGGTCGCCATTGCCATCGTGATCGCCGACATGATCGGGGTCGGCGTCTTCACCAGCCTGGGCTTCCAGGTCAAGGATCTTCCTTCGGGTTTCGCCATCCTGCTGTTGTGGGCCGTCGGCGGTCTCGTTTCGATCTGCGGGGCGCTCTCCTATGCCGAGCTCGGCACAATGTTTCCGCGCTCGAGCGGCGAATACAATTTTCTGACCCGGGCGTTTCATCCTGCGGTCGGCTTCATGGCCGGCTGGGTGTCGTCCACGGTCGGCTTCGCCGCTCCGGTGGCGCTGGCGGCGATGGCATTTGGCGAATATGGCCGCGCCGTGCTGCCGAGCGTGCCGCCGATGGTGCTGGCTGTCGGCGCCGTTTGGCTGGTGACGGTTGTGCAACTCGGCGGCATCCAGCAATCCAGCCGTTTCCAGCTGTTGTCGACAATGTTGAAGCTCGGCCTGATCCTCGCCTTCCTGATCGCGGGCGCGATCATTTCGGATCCGCAACCGGTCAGGTTCGCGCCTGCCGCTGCCGATGTCGGCTATATCACCAGCGCGGCCTTCGCGACCGGCCTGGTGTTCGTGATGTACGCGTTCTCCGGCTGGAATGCGGCGACCTACATCATCGGCGAGTTGCATGCGCCCGATCACAGCCTGCCGCGCGCGCTGCTCGTGGGCACCCTGATCGTGATCGTGCTCTACGTGTCGCTGAACGCCGTGTTCCTCCGGGCGGCGCCGACGAGCGAGCTTGCAGGGCAGCTGCAGGTGGCCAGCATCGCTGGCGCGCACATCTTCGGCGAGACGGGAGGCCGCTTCGTCGCGGCGATGATCTGCGTCGGATTGGTGCCGTCGATCGCTGCGATGATGTGGATCGGCCCGCGCGTGCTGATGACGATGGGCGAGGATATCCCGGCGCTCGCGCTGTTCGCCCGCCGGTCGCGCCAGGGCGCGCCGGTCTACGCGGTCCTGTTCCAGCTCGCAGTGGCAACCCTGATGCTGTTCACGGAGAGCTTCGAGGCGGTGCTGGACGTCGTCCAGTTCTCGCTGTTGTCCTGCTCGTTCCTGACGGTGCTGGGGTTGCTCTGGCTGCGCATCACCGCGCCCGATCTGTCGCGGCCGTATCGCGCATGGGGGTATCCCGTGACGCCCTTGATCTTCCTCAGCGTGACCGGTTTCATGATGTACTACCTCGTTACAGCACGGCCGTGGCAGGCCGGGTTCGGTGCTGCGGCGATGTTGTCGGGACTGCTGATCTATTGGTTCGCTCAAGCGCGGTCGCGCACCGCCGCAGCAGCGATGTCAGGTCCGGATTGAAAGATGCTGCTGCTGTCGAGACTGTGCTTTGCTGCTGCGTGCTTCATCGTTGCGATGAGTGGCGACCTCCAGGCTCAGACCATCACGCCCGATGATACCGCGCGCGTGCTAGCGGGTCTGGCACCGCAGGCGGGGTCGCCGCTCACGCCACTGACGCAGGATACCGCGTGGCGGCGGCACGCCGCGTTCTTCGACAACGCATTCGGTCAGCTGGACCAGCGCCAGCTGTCGAAGATCAGGGCCTGGACGGATGCCAACCTCGCGGCGCCGCGGCCGACGATGTTCTATTTCTTCTCCGGGCCGGACTTCCTCTATGCCGACGCGTTCTACCCGAAGGCCTCGACCTATGTGATGGCGGCGCTGGAGCCGACCGGGCCGATCCCGGATCTCACGCGATTGCCACGCGGCAGCATCGGGCCGGAGCTGTCCTATGTCGCGCAGTCATTGCAGTCAGTCCTCAGCTTCTCGTTCTTCATCACCAAGAATATGAAGACGGATCTGCGCGAGGGCGAGATCGAGGGGACGCTGCCGATCCTCTACGTGTTCCTGGCGCGCACCGGCAAGACGATCCGCGCAGCGAGCCTTATCTGGTTGGATGAGAGCGGCGCTGTGCATGAGGCTACCGAGCCGTCGAGCCGCAACGCGACCAAGGGGGCCCGTATCGTCTTCGCCGGTGCCGACGGAAGCGAGAAGACGCTGTACTACTTCTCGACCGACCTGTCCGACTCCGGCGTGAAGACCAGCGGCTTTCTCAAGTTCTGCGAGCCGCTGGCGCCTGGCAACAGTCTGCTGAAGAGCGCATCCTACCTGCTGCACATGGGCAGCTTCTCCCAGGTGCGAAGCTGGCTCTTGAGGAACAGCGCCACGATCATCCAGGATGATTCCGGCATTCCGCTGGCGAGCTACGATGCGCGGGCGTGGCGCTTCTTTCCATTCGGGCGCTATGCCGGCCCGATCGACAAGTTCCCCGACATGTATCAGCACAGCTACGCCAGGCTGTTCGAGCGCGCGCAGCCGCTCGACTTCGGCATCGGCTATCGTTGGCGTACGCGCGAATCCAACGTGTTGCTGTCGGTGCGCGCGCCGCCGGTCGATTCAACCATTTCGGCGGAGGCGACGGGCCCGGCGGAGACCGCCGCGGTGCCGCGCGCGCGCCGCGTCCCGCGTCCGCCGGCATCGATCCCGAACTATCCTGCCCCGCGCCGCGACGATTTTTTCTTCTTTCCGCGCTGGTGATTGGCTGCGCGCGAAGGTGCCGACCTGTCTCAGCTAACGATCAGCATCACGGTAACTGAGTCGCGGCTATCGGAAGCGCGCGACCGGACTTTGACGGCCCTCGGCTTTTTACCAATGCACGCTCTGGCTCGGGACGATGTAGGACGTCGTCGTCGGGGGCAGGGTTGTGCTGTCGGCGAGATAGCGCCAGGCGCCGACAATGGCGATGAGCAGCGCGATGATGCAGAGCAGGTCGATCTGTCGGACGTCGTGGCTGGCGTGATGATCGTGCGTGTGATCCGAGCCGACGCCCGTGCGCGATCGGCGTGATCTCGGGTGGATCGTCCAGCGCATCGTTGGTCCTCCCAAACGGAGTTCAACATCAATGCAGGTGCGCGCGGCGCCGTTCCTCTTAACGCCGCATCTCGTCGTATAACACTAATCCTACTTTGAAACTTTGCTAGTCCGATTTGCGTCAAATCAAGCGAAGGGCGCAGACAGCTCTGCTGCGCTGCATTAGTTGGGCCCATTCACGCCGCGCCAGCGCGCGTAGCGCCAGGGCAGATACCAGCTTGCGTCGTCGGGAATCGCGGCTGGGACATTGTCGATGCCCGACGTGCCGAACGGCTGGCAGCGCAGCAGCCGCGCCAGGGTCATCCACCCACCGGCCCAGAGGCCGTAACGCGAGATGGCTTCGTCGGCATACACCGAGCAGGTCGGCACGTGCCGGCAATTGTAGCCCACCAGCGGCGACAATGTGTGGCGGTACAGCCAGATCAAAGCGCGCGCGCCGCGGCGCGGCATGTGTGACAGCAGTCCTGACAGAATGTGCGCAGAACGGCAGCTTGGATCAGTGCATGAATGCTTCATGGGCGCGCTGCCGGACTGATGTGCGCAGGATGATCAGTTCCTTGGCAGGAACCGCATGCTCGCGTGCTCGTGTGATGATGTGATGCAACAATGGCCGGTTTTCAGCAACGCTGCGGTGCGGCGCACCTGGACGCTCAGGAATTGCCCGGATACGATTCCAGACAACGATGTGACAGACTCATAACGGATTTGAGGCTGATTTGTCAGGTTTGACAGCGAGCACGACGGGGAACTGCATACCGAACGTAACGGGGGGAACGGAGTGCGCGTGAGATTGCTGCGGTCGCGTGGTTTGCGCTGGATGCTTCTCGGTGTTGCAGCGCTGGGTGCGGTGCTCGGTGGCACGGTGTCCCTCTTGTCGAACTCCGCGCGCGCCGGCGGCGCGTTGGAAGAGCGCAAGCTCCCGATGCGGTTCGGCTGGGTGGCATGCGAGCCGAATTGCAGCTGGGTCAGCGCGGTCGGCATCGTCACCGGGGATAGCCCCAGGGATTTCGAGGAGTTCGCGCGGGACCGCGATCTGACAGGGGCGACCATCGTGCTCGACTCCAGCGGCGGCTCGGTCAATGATGCGATCACGCTCGGCCGCCGCTTCCGCGCCCTCAAGATGCGCACCACCGTCGGCATGACGCAGCGCCCAAGCCGGGGGAACGAGCGGCCCCGGATCGTGCCGGAGGCGTATTGCGAGTCGATGTGCGTGTTTCTGCTGCTTGCCGGCACCACGCGCTATGTTCCCGATACGGCCCATGTCCGCGTCCACCAGATCTGGATGGGCGATCGCGCCGATGATGCCAAGGCGGCGAGCTATTCGGCGCAGGATCTGATGATCGTCGAGCGCGACATCGGGCGTCTCGCCAAATACACCTTCGATATGGGTGGCGCCGGGGATCTCCTGCTGCTCGCCCTCAATGTCCCGCCGTGGGAGGATTTGCACGAGCTGTCGCGCGCCGAGTTGCGGTCGACCAACGTGATGACCACGGAGCTTCTCGCCGATGTGATGCCCCCCAAGGGCACGACGCCAGTGGCCGAGCTTGCTTCGCGCGGTCAGGAGAAGACGCGCGACAAGCAGCAGGACCGCTTCCCCGTGGCGGCGGACAAGCCGCTCTCGCGCACGGCCGAAGCTCTTCCGCAGGCGACGGTCGCGGCCACGCCGCAGCAATAGCCGACGGCGTTACCCGCTGGCCGGCGTGACGCCGGCGGTCGCAATGGGCAATCCGAGCGCAGTCTTGGACGGGCCAGCTCAGCCCTGTGCGGCGGCTGGTTCGCCTGACGCCTTCGCCTCGATCTGACCGATGGCGTCGACCACCGCATCGAAGGTCAGCATCGTGGAGGCGTGGCGGGCCTTGTAGTCCCGGACCGGCTCGAGCAGGGCGATATCGGCCCATTTGCCCTCGGGCGGCGCGCCGTTCTCCTTCAGCATCCGCCGGACGGTGTCACGGAGCTCACGCAGCTCGCTGGCGCTGGACCCGACGACGTGGCGCGCCATGATCGAGGACGAGGCCTGGCCGAGGGCGCAGGCCTTCACGTCGTGGGCGAAATCGGTCACGACCGCGCCGTCCATCTTGAGGTCGACCTTCACCGTGGAACCGCACAACTTGGAATGGGCCGTTGCCGTCGCATCGGGGTGCTCCAGCCGTCCGAGACGCGGAATGTTGCCGGCGAGCTCGATGATGCGCTTGTTGTAAATGTCATTCAGCATGTGTCAGACGTCCAAGAGATCCCGCCGGAATTACCGGCGGGTCGGCCTTGGCGGCCGGGTTTCATCGCCCTATATTGCGACTATATGGAAACGATTGGCAGGAATTCCAGCCACATCCACAGGCGAGCGGCGCCGGAAGCGCCGAGCCTGCGGATCACACCTCTGCAGGTGACGCCGTCCAAGGTGACGCTCTGCCGGTGACACTCCGGTCGGTCCGCCGACCGGTCGAACGGAGACGAGATGGACACTTTGATCAAGACGCTGCGCGCCAACAAGCCCGAGGGAAAGCCGTCTGAGACCAAGCTGGCCGGCGAACGACCGGCGGAGCTCGATCCGGCCGAGTTCCTGGCTGCGGCCGTGCGCGCCGACCGCCCCCGGCCGTCGCGCGCCGAGGCGGAAGCCGCGGTTTATACGCTGCTCAATTACATCGGTGAGGATCCGACGCGCGAGGGCCTGATCGATACGCCGCGCCGGGTGGTCGAGGCCTATGACGAGCTGTTCCAGGGCTACCATCAGTGCCCGGCCGAGGTGCTCGACCGCACCTTCGGTGAGACCGCCGGGTACGACGATTTCGTGCTGATTCGCGACATCGAGTTCACGTCGCAATGCGAGCATCACATGATGCCCTTCTACGGCCGCGCGCACATCGCCTATACGCCGGTCGAGCGTGTCGTCGGGCTGTCCAAGCTGGCGCGCCTGACCGACATTTTCGCCCGCCGCCTGCAGACCCAGGAGCATCTGACGGCGCAGATCGCGGCCGCGATCGACGAGGTGCTGAAGCCGCGCGGCGTCGCGGTGATGATCGAGGCGGAGCACACCTGCATGTCGGTGCGCGGCGTCGCCAAGCACGGCGCGGTCACCTTCACCAGTCGCTTCACCGGCATGTTCCGCGACAATCCGGCGGAGCAGTCCCGCTTCCTCTCCATGGTGCGCTCGCCGCAACGCTGAGCGCAGCATATTTCGGCTGTTACAGGCCTCGATCAGAGAAACTCCGTGTCTTCATCCTCAGCTGAGCGCGAGGAGGGATTGGCCTTCCTCCCGAAATTCGATTCGGCAGGTCTCGTCACCTGCGTGACCACCGACGCCGTGAGCGGCGACGTGCTGATGGTCGCGCACATGAACGACGAGGCGCTGCGCAAGACCATCGCGACCGGCGAGGCCTGGTATTTCAGCCGCTCGCGCAATGCGCTGTGGCGCAAGGGCGAGAGCTCGGGCCAGACCCAGCGCGTGGTCGAGATGCGCACCGATTGCGACCAGGATGCGGTGTGGTTGCGTGTCGAGCAGCGCGGCGCAGCCTGTCACACCGGCCGGCATTCCTGCTTCTATCGCAAGGTCGAGATGGCGGGCGAGGGCGGGGCACGGCTTGTTTTCGTCGATGCCGACCGGCTGTTCGATCCGGCTGCTGTGTATCGCAAATAGGTGGCCCAGAGAGCCACGCGCGTGCGGGCCGGTGGGTCATAGGCCTGCATCCGGAGATTTCCGGTCTGGTTCATTGGCCTTGTCAGGCCTGTCAAATTAACCGGCCATTAACCATGGAAGCCGCATTTTGCCTGACGTTTCCGGCGCGTTGTCTGCCAGCGATTCTGCAAACAGCGGGTCTTCTCATGTCGGTCGACGCATCCAATTCCTCGCCCACCGGTCTCCTCGACAACGTCCGGGCCAAGGTCGCCGGCGCCATCAAGCAGGCGGCCGATACGGTCGGCACCAGTTTCGAATATCTGTTGTCGACGGCCAAGATGGAGTCGGACTTCAACCCGACCGCCGGCGCGTCGACATCGTCGGCGCGCGGGCTTTATCAGTTCATCGACCAGACCTGGCTCGGCACGGTGAAGCAGGCCGGCCCCGATCTCGGCTACGGCCAATATGCCGACGCGATCACCCGGACGTCGTCAGGCGACTACACGGTCAGCGATCCCGCCATGCGCCAGGCGATCATGAAGCTCCGCGACGACCCCAAGGCGTCGTCCGCCATGGCCGCGGCGCTGACGCAGTCGAACAGTTTTCAGCTCACCGGCATGATCGGCCGGCGGCCGACCGACGCTGAGCTTTACATGGCGCATTTCATGGGAGCCGGCGGTGCAGCCAAGCTGATCACCAGCGCGCAGGACACCCCGAATGCTTCGGCAGCAAGGATCTTTCCCGGCGCGGCCGCCGCCAATCGCTCCATCTTCTACGATCGCGACGGTGAGGCCCGCAGCGTCTCGCAGGTCTATTCGGTGCTGAGCTCGCGCTACGCCGGCGCCGCCAATTCCTCGGCCACGCGCGGCGCGCTGGCGCTGTATGGCGGGTCGACCAATGTCGCGGCCAATGCCGCCGGGGGCGGCGCGCTGCCGACCACCGACACCGCGACCTTCCTGTCGATGTTCCCGGATGCCCGTGGATCGTCGCAGGCCGCGTCGGCGACCACGGCTGACGCCTCTGCCGGCCGGCCGGCCGATCCAATGTTCCGCTCGCTGTTCCAGGTCGACGGCCAGCCGGGCCAGACCATATCGCCGACCGTCCGCGAATTGTGGGGCCGGTCCTCGGTGGCGAGCGCCGCTGCCGGCGATGGCACCAGCAGCAATAACAATGGCGGCGGTAGCGGTCAGCGGCGGCTCGACCTTTTCAGCGATCCCAACGGGACATTCTCGGGCTGACGGCACGGCACCTGTCGCGCACCTCAAAGATTGATCCGACGGTATTTTTCCGGTGATCCCGCCGCGCCTGACGCGGCAGGCTGGGTGCGCATGGGGTCCGTCGAACTACTGATAAATCTGTCATTTTCGGTATTTGAGTAATCAATTCGTTGGGGGCTTAATAAAACATCAAGAAAACCAGTCACTTATGGTGAACGCTTTGTTAAGCGTCGTGGTTTATTTTCGGTGCTGTTGAGGCCCTCGTGCCTTGTTTGCAAAGTTGCGTAAGCCGGAAAGACCATGATCGTTCGGCAGTTTCTCAGTTGGGTCAGAACCGCACCCGCCGGTGAGCGGGCAGAGGCCACCAGGGCTCTCGCGCGGGCGTGGCTGGTGTCGGATCTCGGCGAGGAGGATCGCTTCGCCGCAGAGGGCGCGCTCCTCATGCTGCTGGATGATCCGTCGCCGCTGGTGCGGCAGGCCATGGCGGAGGTGTTCGCGCGCAGCGAGGATGCCCCGGCCGCCATCGTCCAGGCGCTCGCCACCGACCAGGCCTCCGTGGCCGCCATCATCCTCGAACATTCACCGCTGCTGCTCGATGCCGACCTCGTCGACATCGTCGCGCTCGGCAACTCGGAGACGCAGTGCGCGATCGCCCGGCGCATCGGCGTGCCGGCGCCAGTGTGCGCCGCCATCGCCGAGGTCGGCAGCGCGGCGGCTGCGCTCGAGCTGATCGAGAACGCCTATGCCGAGCTCGCGCCGTTCTCCTGGGATCGCATCGTCGAGCGCCACGGCCATCTCGCCGCCATCCGCGAAGCCATGCTGGTGCTCGATGATCTGCCGGCCGCCACGCGCGCGGCGCTGGTCGACAAGCTCTCGCAGACGCTCGCCCAGTTCGTCGTCGCCCGCAACTGGCTCAGCGCCGAACGCGCCGGGCGCATCACCGACGAGGCGCGTGACCGCTCGACGATCACCATCGCGTCGCGGACGCGGGGCGAGGAGCTGCGCGGGCTGGTCCAGCACCTGCGTGCGACGTCGCAGCTCACGGCAGGCCTGATCTTGCGCGCGCTGCTTTCGGGCAATGTCGAGTTGTTCGAGATCGCGCTGTCGGAGCTTTCAGGTCTGCCACGGGGGCGAGTGTCCGCGCTGCTCAAGGACCGCGGCCGCGCCAGCCTGCAGGGCCTGCTGCGCAAGGCGGGCATCCCCGATACGACGTTCGACGCGTTCATCATCGCGCTGGAGGTCTGCCGCGAGAACGGTTTCGCCGACAGCCTGAGCGGCGCGGCGATCCTGCGCCGCAAGATGGTCGAGCGCGTGCTGACGCATTGCGCCACCGATCGCGACGCGGCCGAGCCGCTCCTGATCCTGCTACGCAGGTTCGCCACCGAATCCGCTCGCGACGCAGCCCGCGAGTTCTGCGACGAGGTGATGGCCGAGGATTTCGTGGCGGGTCTGGAGTTCGGGCTGATCGCGGCGTGAGGTTGCGTAGCCCGGATGAGCGAAGCGATATCCGGGTTCTCCGAGGCAGCTCGCGTGACCCCGGATGTCGCTGCGCTCATCCGGGCTACGAACGAAAAGACACTGCCGTAGGGTGGGCAAAGGCGGACGCCGGTCTCTCCGCGTGCGCGCTCGTCGATGCGCCGTGCCCACCGTCGTGGCGCGAGCGTGTTGATGGACGGTGGGCACGCGACCGCCGCTTTCGCGGCGGCTGCTTTGCCCACCCTACAGCATCATGACTACGGTTGATCGCTGGGAACAAGGCTCGGGGCAAGGATCGCTTCGAGATGCTCGGGGCGATTGCGGTTCACCTGGATCAGATAGTCGTCCGCGACGCGGCGCAGGCGACGGCTCAGCTCGGCGGCGACGGTCGGGCTGTGATACTTGGTGTGGTCGTGCACGATCGCCTGGATGGCATTGACGTGGTGCTCGAACAGCTCGGTCGGGACCTTGTCCAGGTCCGGCGCGTGCTCGATGATCCGGCACAGGCTGTCGGCGACCTCGGCCGCCGCCGGATAGCCGAACGTCGCGGCGTCACCCTTGATGTCATGAGCGGCTCGGAACATCTCCTCGCAGGCGTCGTCGTCAAAGCGGGTCTTGAGCACGTTGGCATAGCCCTTCGACAGCCGCTCGGCCTCGGTGTCCATCCACGACTTGAACTCGCCCGACAACCCCGCCAGCGCCGCCTCGGCGCGCGCGACCGGATCGTCGAGATCCTTCTCGTCGGCGCGGCGCAGCACCTTCTTCAGCGGATTGGGCTGGGTGATCACGTGGTGCGAGGCGTAGCTCTTGATCTGGATCGCAGGAGCCTTGTCTTTCGCCATCTCGATGTCCTCAAGGTGATGCCGACCAACGCGATCTGACCGACGATTGATAGCCGACGAACCGGCTGGGCTGTGCAGCGATTCCCGGACGGCGTTAACAGAGACTCACTGCCGCGCCCTCAAACTGCCGAGCGCGCTTTATCCAGAAGTGACGGCTGCTGGAAGATCTCGGCTTCGCCGCCGACCCGGCGCTCGGGCCCGATATAGGCGGTGTTGGTGTTGCGGCGCCGGTCCGGACCGAAATAGGTCTTGGTCTTGATGAAGGGCCGGGGATTGGCGACGACGTTGAGAATGCGCTGGTAGAGGCCTTTCGCCGAGATCGGCTTGGCGAGAAACTCGGTCACGCCGGCATCGCGCGCCACGGTCACGCGGCGCTTCTCGGAATGGCCCGTCAGCATGATGATCGGCGCATAGGGATTACCCTTGGCTTCCGGCTGGCGGATCATCTGCGCGAGCTCGAGCCCGTCGAAGATCGGCATCGCCCAGTCGGTGATGACGATGTCGGGCGAAAAATGGGTGTACATTTCGAGCGCGGTTGCGCCGTCCTCGGCCTCGTTGACCTCGCGCGCGCCGAACGAATGCAGCAGCGTCCGCAGGATGCGGCGCATATGCGGGTTGTCGTCGCAGACGAGAAAGCGCAGCTTGTTGAAGTCGATGCGATACATTTTGGGCGGCCCGAAGGGGATCACCGATGAAGGTGGTCAACGCGCATTAACCATACGGAGCGCCGGGTTAACAAAGCGTTGCGGCCAGGGCAGTTCGCAGCCTGATGGGGGAGACTTGCTTTTCTTTCCGGTTCTGTACGGCTCTCTCTCCGTCATTGCGAGCGAAGCGAAGCAATCCAGAGTCGCGGGCGGGATCCTGGATTGCTTCGCTGCGCTCGCAATGACGAGTGGAGGGAGTGGGTCGCCGCGGCCGATGCCGCGCTAGTAACCGAACTGCTCGCTCAGGATCCGCTCTTCGAGACTATGGCCGGCGTCGAACAGCATGCGCATTGAAATGGTCTTGTCGGACAGCACCTCGACGCGCTGGACGTTGCGCACCTCGTCGTGATCGGCAACGGCAGCCACCGGCCGCTTGTCGCCCTCGAGCACCTCGATGATGACATAGGCCGTGTTCGGGAGCAGGGCGCCGCGCCAGCGCCGGGGCCGGAACGCGCTGATCGGCGTCAGCGCCAAGAGCGCGGCGTTGATCGGCAGGATCGGGCCCTGTACCGAGAGATTATACGCGGTCGATCCCGCCGGCGTCGCCACCAGCACGCCGTCGGCGATCAGCTCGGGCATGCGCTCGCGCTCATCGATCAGGATGCGCAGCCGCGCCGTCTGCGCGGTCTGCCGGAACAGATAGACCTCGTTGATCGCATGATGGATGTGGACGACGCCGCTGGCATCGGTCGCGCGCATCAACAGCGGATGGATCACCGATTCCTGCGCCGCCTCGAGCCGGCCACGCAGGTCGATGGTCGAGAACTCGTTCATCAGGAAGCCGACCGTGCCGCGATGCATGCCGTAGATCGGCTTGCCCGACCGCATGTGGTCGTGCAGCGTCTGCAGCATGAGGCCGTCGCCGCCGAGCGCCACGACGACGTCGGCGAGATCCGGATCGGAATTGCCGTAGAGCGAGGAGAGCTGCGTCAACGCGGCCTGCGCCTCCGCACTCGGACTCGCGACGAAGGCGATCCGCTCATATCGCTTGTGCGTGGTCATCACTCGCAGGGCTCGCTGGTCGACCGGGTTGAAGGCGCCGTGTCGTCTAGCCGACCTTGGCCATGCTTGTCCATCGCCGCCGGGTATGCCTGGGCATTGCGGCCCGGATGAGGGCCGATATGGCCGGAACTGGGCCGAGCGTGCAGGTTTCACGTCGGATGGTGTCGCTCGTAGCCCGGATGAGCGCAGCGACATCCGGGTTCTCAAGAACGCCCGAGATGACCCCGCATGTCGCTATCGCTCATGCGGGCTACGGGAGCGTCATCGTGGCGTCATTTTTCCTGAAGGCTGCGGACGGGATCCCAGGCGGCTGGGCCGCCCTGCACGGCGGCGGTGACGCGCGCGCCGAACAAGGCGCTCGGTACATCGTTCGCAGCCACTGACGCAAAGCAGGCCGCAGCCAGCGACAACTCGCCGGCACGCCAATGTGCCAGGCCGGCCGCGTAGGCGGCGAGCAAGGCGTCATCGTCGGCCTTGGTCTCGGCGGCTTCGCCGTAGAGCTCGTAGATCTTCAGCGATTGCTCGCGGCCCTTGACGCGGATGGTGTCGAGCTCGCGCCAGGCAAAGTCGGAGCCCGCCAGCGCCACCGTGCTTTCGGACGCAATGATCGTGGTGCCGTAGAACTTGTTTGCGCCTTCGAGCCGCGAGGCCACATTCACCGCATCGCTCATCACCGAGTAGTTGAAACGACGCTGCGAGCCGAAATTGCCGACCAGCGCCGGGCCGCTGTTGATGCCGATACGCTGCGCCACCTTGATGCCCTGGAATGCGGTGGACGTGCGGTTGAGTTCGGCGAGCTTCGCCTTGCAGTCGAGCGCCGCGTGCGCCGCGCTCTTGGCGTGGTGGGGATCGTCGAGCGGGGCGCCGAACACCGCGACGACGGAGTCGCCGATATATTTGTCGACATAGCCGTCGTGGCTTTCGATGACATCGGTCATCGCGGACAGGTATTCGTTCGTCAGCGCCATCAGCTGCTCCGGCGTCATCTGCTCGGCGATGCGCGAGAAGCCTTCGATGTCCGAAAAGAAGACGGTGACCTCGCGGGTCTCGCCGCCGAGCTGCGGCAGCCGCCGCGACGCCAGCATGCGGTCGATCTCGCGCGGCGCGAGATAGAAGGCAAAGCTCTTCTGCAGCAGCCGACGGTCCTTGTCGGTCACCATGAAGCGATAGCCGGTGGTCGCGGCCAGCGCGAGCACGCCGGCGGCCAGCGGCTCTGTCAGCGGCAGCGCCTCGGCCCGGTTGAAGACCGCGGTGGCGATCGCAACGTAGAGCAGGGCGAGCGCCGCCAGGATCGTGGCGGCCGAGGCGGGCCGCAGCAGCCGGGCCAGCAGCGCTGCGAGCAGAGCGAGCACGAACGCGATGACGAAGGCGGCTGGCCGGCTCATCTCACGCGCGGCGTCCTGCCGCAGCAGATTGTTGACGGCGGTCGCATGGATGTAGACGCCGGCGATGGTGCTGCGGGCGAAGCTCTCCGTCACCTTGCGCGCTTCAAGCGCGCACCGCGGCCGCCGCGCGCCCTCGGCGCGGGTGGCGAAGCGCTTGGAGGTGAGCCGCCGGTCCTCGATGCCGACCGTTCCGACCAGCACGACCTTGCCGGCAAACTCGCGGCGGAAATAATCCTTGTCGCCCTTGACCGCGCAGGCGCGCAGGTCGGCGAAGGAGTAGGTCGGGATGTCCTGGGCGCCGCCGGCAAAGTTCAGGGTCATGGTGCCGGGCACGCTGCTCGGCACTTTGTAGTCGCCGAGCGCGACGCCATCGGCTGAGATGATCGGCGCGCTGCCGACAGCGCGCGACGCGAGCTCGAGCGCCATGCTCGGCACCACCTTGCCGTCGGCGCTCAGGGTCAGCGGATGACGACGGACGACATCGTCGCTGTCGGTGTAGGTGTTGAGCGGCCGCAGGTTCTGCTGCTGGCGCACCGCGATGCGCTGACCGGGCGCGGGCAGGATCGGCGGCTCGCCGAAGATCTCGCCGAGGACGACCCTGCCGCCGGCCGCACCGGCCGCGAGCGCGCGCAGGAAATCGCGGTCGAAGCCGCGCGTCCTGTCGCCGAGCGTCGCTTCGCCCAGCGGAATTTCCGATTGCTCGATCGAGGTCTGGAAAATCATGTCGAAGCCGACCACCCTGGCGCCGCCGTCGAGCACCGACGTCAGCACCCGGCCGATCTCGCCGGTCCAGGTCAGCAGCGGCGCGCCCTTGAACGGCGGCGCCTGATAGCTTTCCTCGTCGATCGCGATCACCACCGCCGGACTGGTCGCCGCGTCATGCGGGTTGCCGAAGGCCTCGAAGCGCAGCCAGGTCAGCGCATCCAGCGACAGGCCGCGGCCGCGCTCGAAGGCGGGCGAGACGAGCAGTCCCGCGCAGGCCAGCGCGATGGCCATGACGGCCAGCGCGTCGCGCGTCCGGCGTCCGATCGCCACCGACACCCGCTTTCAGTCTCAGTTGAGCCGGATCAAGCGCCCGATGGCCGGCCCGGGGCCCGCCTTGGCCTGCGCGTCGACCTTGAACACCAGGCGGGAGGTGCCGAAGCTCGCGACATAGATGCCGCCGGGCGTCAGCGGATGGCTGGTGCCAGCAAAGTCGTAGAAGCGGCCCTTGTATTGCCGTCCGGTCAGCTCGATCTCCTGCCGCTCGCCGGGCTGGTCGAGCCTTTCCACGATCAGCTTGCCGCGTCCCTTGGCTTCGACGATCGGCGAGGCGCCGTAGATGACGGCTTCGGCCACCGGCGCGCTGTCCGGCCCGAGTCCGCGCACGATCGTCGCCGCCACCTCGCTGGTCTCGCGGGAGGTCGCCTGCGCGTGACTGGCGTCGCAATTGACAATGTCACTTTTCAGTGTGGCGCCGTTGGCCGTGCTCTCGGCCGGGCCGACCGTGACGCTGCCGGCGCCGCTGACCGTCTCGCGGCGACAGGATTTGAGATAGCTCATGACGACCGCGCCATCGGGGCCGAGCTTGATGATCTGGCCCGGCGCGACATAGTCCATCAACTCGGCGCCGGCGACCTCCCCCTGGACGTCCTCGACCAGAGCCGCCGGCGGCCCGGCCCAAGCGGGAGCCGCGAGCCCGGTCAGGGCTGCGACGATGAACGTCGGCAACTTCATGCTGAACTCCGTGATCGCAACCGGCGGCGCGCCGCTTGTCCCCGTGAGTGTGACGTCGGACGCCAGCGAGAGGTTCGAGCGCATAGCACACTCGCCGGGAACAGGCACTTGCCCCGGTGTGATGAAGATCACGGAAGAGTTGGTTGAGGTTGGTCCCAAGCCGCGCTTCATGCGTTGCAGAAGGTGGCAAGATGCCGCCCGGTGGCCAGGGAGTGAATTGATGCCAGGTTTGACGTCCTCCATCGTGCGGCCAAGCCTGCTGGCCATCGCGCTGACCCTCCTGGGCGCCGGCCCGGCTCTGCGCGCCCAGGACGCGCCGCCCGCCGCGCAGGAGAACGCTGCTGCCTCCGGTCCTCGCGGCGGTTCGGCCGGCACGCGCGTCGCCAGTGCCCCTGCTTCCCCGTCGGCAGCGGAGCAGCACAAGCTGCCGGCCGATTCGACCACCACACAGACGGTCGATTTGCCCGGGCGCACGCTGACCTTCACAGCGACGGCTGGCTCAATTCGTCTGTTCGACGACAAGGGCGAGCCGCAGGCCGACATCGCCTACACCTCGTACCAGCTCAACGGCACCGAGCGAGGTAGCCGTCCGGTGACGTTCTTCTTGAATGGCGGCCCCGGAGCGTCATCGGCCTATCTGCAACTCGGTAACGCCGGGCCGTGGCGGATCGGTATCGATGCGGCGAGCGTCACGCCGTCGTCGAAGCCGGAGCTGACACCCAATGCCGACACCTGGCTCGACTTCACCGACCTCGTCTTCATCGATCCCGTCGGCACCGGCTACAGCCGCTTCGTCGCGACGGGCGACGAAGTCCGCAAGCGCTTCTTCTCGGTCGATGGCGATGTGCGCTCATTGTCGCAGGTGATGCGCCGCTGGCTGGAGAAGCACGACCGGCTGGCCTCGCCGAAGTTCATCACAGCGGAAAGCTATGGCGGCATCCGCGGGCCGAAGATCGTGCGTAACCTGCAGCAGGACCAGGGCGTCGGCATCAATGGCCTGATCCTGCTGTCGCCGCTGCTGGACTTCCGCGACTATTCCGGCTCGAGCCTGCTGCAGTATGTTGCAAGCCTGCCGAGCTACGCCGCCGTCGCCAGGCAGATGAAAGGACCGGTGACACGGGCCGATCTCGCCGAGGTCGAACGCTACGCCAGCGGCGACTTCCTGCTCGATCTCGTGAAGGGCGAGGCCGACACCGAGGCGACCAACCGCCTCGCCGACCAAGTTGCGGCGCTGACCGGAATCGACCAGGCCGTCAGCCGCAGGCTCGCCGGCCGCTTCGACGACTCGGAGTTTCGTCGCGAGTTCGATCGCAAGAACGGCCGAGTCACCGGCCGCTATGATGGCTCGGTGCTCGGCATCGATCCGTTTCCCGATTCCAGCCGATCGCGCAGCTCCGATCCCTCCGGCGACGTGCTCACCGCGCCGCTGACCGGCGCGGCGGTCGAGCTGACGACGCGCAAGCTCAACTGGCGCCCGGACGGCTCCTATGAGCTCTTGAGCGGAGCGGTGAATCAATCCTGGGATTTTGGCCGCGGCATCAGCCCGCCGGAATCGAGCAGCGACATCCGGCAGATCCTCGCGCTCGACCCTAAGCTCAAGCTGCTGGTGGGTCACGGCCTGTTCGATCTCGCCACACCTTATTACGGCTCGAAGATCGTGCTCGACCAACTGCCGGCCTTCGCCCAGCCGCCGCGCGTCAAGCTCGTGGTCTATCCGGGCGGACATATGTTCTATTCGCGCGACGACGCGCGAAAGGCGTTCCGCGGCGAGGCCGAGGCGCTGATGAAATAATTCGTAGCCCGGATGAGCGCAGCGACATCCGGGTTCACACGCGCGGTCTCGGAGAACCCGGGTATCGCTGCGCTCACCCGGGCTACGGGTTCATGCGTCCTTCCTCCGCCGTCCCTTCGGATACTTGCGCTCCATCTCGGCCCTGACCACGCGCTCCGGCCGTAGCCGCGCGCCGGCGAGCCAGATCTCGCTGACGCCGGATTTGGCGCGGATGCGCCGCACGGGCTCGCCATGGCTGGCATAGCCGGCGGCCTGCGCGATCCGGCCGGTGTCGCGCCCGGTCACCTCGATGCGGGGCGCATCGATGAACGGATTGACGAAGCCGGGATTGGCCACCATGACCTGCGCACTGACCGGGACAAGATCGAAGGTGCCCCACAGCGTCCACCAGCGCCCGGTCCAATCGCGTGTCTTGCGCGACGGCGCACCATGGGTGGCGAAGGCCTGCAGGATGAACTTCACCCCGTTCACCCAGGCCGGTGCCCAGCCGTCGATGGCATTGGTGAGCACGGTGATCGCGATCTCCCGTGCAGGGATCACCGATGTGCGCGAGATGTAGCCCTGGAAGCCGCCGCCATGGCCGAACCAGTCGAAGCCGGCGGTGGTGCCGCTCATCAGCGCGAGGCCGTAATACGCCTCCTCGATGTCCTGCGGCACGCGCCATTGCCGTCGGATCATCTCGCGGCGGCTCGCGACCGAGAGCAGGCTCTTCTTCGCGTTCGGCGCCAGCTGGGCAAAGAAGCGCGCCGTGTCCGCGGCGGTCGCGACGATGCCGGCGGCGGCCATGATGGCATAAGTCGGATTGTCGCCGGGAATCACCACGCGGCGGCCGACCGGAACGAGGCGCGAATGGCCGCGTGCGAAGGGCGCGTTTTTCGCGAGCAGTGTCATGTCCGGCGCGCTCTCGCGCAAGCCGGCCGGGGCCATGATCTCGCGTTGCAGCCAGGCCGGGTAGGCCTCTCCCGTGATCGCCTCGATAACGAGGCCGAGCAGGCCGTAGCCGTGATTGGAATATTTGAAGCGGCTGTTCGCGTCGATCACCGGTGACAGCTTGAGCTCGGCCAGCAGTTCGTCCTTGGTCAGGTAGGAGCGGCCGTCGGTGAACTGGCTGGAATCCTTGCCGTCGCGGGTCAAGCCCGCCGTATGCGACAGCAGCTGACTCAGCGTGGCGGCGGCGACGTCGGGATGCAGGTTTTCGACGTAGTGGCCGACCGCATCGTCGAGCTTCAGCCGCTTCTGCTCGCGCAGGCGCAGGATGCCGGCGGCGGTGAACGCCTTGGTGTGCGAGGCGATGCGGAAACGGTGCCGAGGCGTCAGCTTCTCGCCGCTGTCGAGATTGGCGTGGCCATAGGCCGCCTCCAGGACGATCTCGCCGCGATGGGCGATGGCGACGATGCAGCCGGGCTGCCCGGAGAGCTCGACCTGGAACGCCAGCCAATCCTTGATGTAACCAATCGCTGCGCCAAGCCGGGGCTCCACGACGACGCCTCCCGTTGAAGGCGCGACCCAGTCGTGCGCCGATGCGCCATCATGACCGGAGCACCAGCAGGGGACAAGGCGGGGGCTGAGCTGTCGTAGCCCGGATGAGCGCAGCGATATTCGGGTTCACCTGCGCAGTTTCGGAGAACCCGGGTGGCTTCGCTCACCCGGGCTACGACTATAACAACGAAAATGGCGCAACCCTTTCGGGTTGCGCCACTGTCGAGATCGGATCAGGTCCGATCGCGTGCTCAGTAGACGAGGCCGGTGCCCGGCTGCTTCTCCAGCGCGTCGGCCAGCGAGCGATACTCGGGGCTGTTGGTGCCGGCGAGCTGCGCCACCTTGTCGAGGTGGTACTTGGCCTGCTCGCGGTTGCCCTGCTCGAGCTGCCACAGGCCGTAATACTGCCAGGTGCGCACGTGGTTCGGATCATCCGCCAGGGCCTGCTCATAGTACTGCTTCGAGGCCTGGTAGTTGCCGAGCTTGCGGTAGGAGTAGCCGATCAGGTTGGCGACGTCGGCGACGTCCTCACGGTTGAGTGCCTTGAGCTGCTGGATCGCGGTGGCGTAGTCGCCGCGATCATAGATCGAGGTGTAGGCCGTGCGATAGGCCGCAAGGAACTTCGGATCGTCGATGCTCGAGCTCTTGTCCTTCTTCTTCTTGTCCGGCGGCGGCGAGGAGGGCGTCTCGCTGCCCGCGGCATAAGCCTTCGACAGAAGCAGCGGCCCGGAGGCCACGGCCATCGCGCACAGTGCCAGCGTGGCAATCCTGATCGCAGACTTTTTCATTCGTATCTCCCGAGTTGTCGATCCAACAGGTGGTGACTGCATGCGGATAGAACTCCCGCAGCTGCGAAATATTCCCGGTCGTTTGCGCGGATTTTGCGCCGCGATCGGTGCATTATACTGGCCAGATGATGACAGGCCAGTCATCTCGATGACTATCCCTTCATGTGCATGAACTGAAACATTCGCTTTACTTCAGGGTGGGTTCAGTGCCGGTTTCCTATGGTCGACTCCATGATCACGAGCCCATCCGCCACTGGATGGTGTCTCCAGATCTTCAACACCACGGAGACGACCATGCTGAAGTCCATGTCCGTTGCGCTGCTCGCCGCCTCGATTCTTGCTGCGCCCGCGTTCGCCGCTGGTCCTGCAAAAACCGATACGAACGCGAAATCGACCCAGATCACCGGCGCCACGACCGGCACTGCCAAGACCGGCGTGAACAAGACCACCGCGAGCAAGACCGACGCCGCGAAGGCGGGTGGCACGCAGGTCGGCGACAAGACCAACGAGATGAAGCCGACCGTCGGCAAGGCCAAGACCAAGCCGCAGGCTTCGCTCCTCCGCCACGCGCACCGTCATACCGCGCATCTGCGCCATCACAACAAGGTGAAGGTTCAGCACGCGTCGGTGAGCGGCCACAAGAGGCTGAGCTTCAAGCACGCCACCCCGGCAACCCGCCGCGGCTGACCGGCTTTTGCCTTCGTCGCATGCCCGTCCTGCCGCCGGCGCGCCTCGGGCATGCCGGCGGCGGCTCCTGTCAGCTTGTGAGCGGGTTGATTTCCCAGGCGATCGGCTTTCGGCTAGAAGCTGTGACGGACGTGTATTCGGGGTTCGACGGTGGGGATGGGGAGATCGGGTTGGTGGCCAGCGGCGACGCTGGCGCTGTGGCTCGCCGGCTGCGCCAGCGGAGGACCTGCCGCGTTCGTCAGCGAGGACAATCGCGCGATCTCCTACACGGGTGATCGCGGCGTGGCGAACCAGCCATTTCCCGCCAACTACCGCAGCGAGATCCTGGCTTATCTCAGGACCTATCTGAACAACCCTGTCGGGATCCACGACGGCGTCATGGCCGAGCCGGTGCAGCGGACCGTGGGCGGCCGGTTGCGCTATGTCGCCTGCCTGCGTTTTGCGGCCCGCGAATCCGATGGCAGCTACGGTCCGGCCCGAGAACGTGCCGCGGTCTATGTCGATGGCCGGTTCGACCGGATGATCGAGGATGCCGCCGAGCTCTGCGCCGCCTCGACCTATGCCCCTTTTCCGGAGCTTGCTGCCCTGACGCGGTGACCCCGTGTCGCCCGGATGAGCGCAGCGATATCCGGGTTGGTCGCCGGCCATAGAGTTGAATCCGGATGTCGCTGCGCTCATCGGAGCGGCAATCCACGACAACGCTCGCCGTGCTCATTTCGCAGCCCTGCCACGACGTCGCAGCCGGTTGCGGACGCCGGGGCCGATCACAACTCAGGGAGGGGTCAAACGCGTTGTCGCCCTACTGCGACCAAATGTCGGGCGCGGCGCGCGGCTTCACGGAATTTTCGGGAAGTCTATGGAACAAAAGGTCTTTGTTGCTCGCTGGTGACACGGTCCAGGCAATCACAGCTGCGTCACCGCCACCGGGCAACCCAATTGCGGCCACGATGTTCGATAGATGTCGCAAACGAAGAACAGGGACGTCCCATGAAACGCGTTTTCCTCAGTGCAGTGGCTTTGACCGCTCTGGCTGTCCCGGCGTTTGCCGCCGACATGCCCGCACGCACCTACACCAAGGCGCCCCCGATGACGCCGCCCCAGGCCATCTATGACTGGACAGGCTTCTACATCGGCGGACATCTCGGCGGGGCGTTTGCCGGTGGCAACGGCCTGGAGGGCAACAACGCTCGCTTCCTTGGCGGCGTGCAGGGCGGCTTCGACTACCAGTTTGCGCCGAACTGGGTGCTGGGCATCGAGGCCCAGTACAGCTGGATGGACCGCAACACGACGAATTTCGGCTTCCCCGGCGCGACCGTGGTGACGTCGACTGGCGCCAACCAACTCGGCTCGGTCACCGGCCGCCTCGGCTATACCTGGGGCCCGGCGCTGCTCTATGCCAAGGGCGGCTATGCCTGGCGTGACGGCAACGGCCTCGGCGTGAACGTGGCCGGCGTGCCGGCCGGCTTCACGACCAGCGGCAACGCCAAGGACGGCTACACCGTCGGCGCCGGCCTTGAATACATGTTCGCCCCGAACTGGTCGGCGAAAGCGGAGTATCAGTACTATAATTTCGGCAACACCACTTTTACGGGTGGGCCGGCGCCAGTGGTCGGCAGCCGCTTCAACAACGAGGATCACACCGTGAAGGTCGGAGTGAATTATCGCTTCGGCTGGGGTGGTCCGGTCGCCAGCAAGTATTGAGGCACGAGACGACTGAGGCTGTCGTCCCGATCACATGTGACACGCCCGCGCCCCGGTGCGGGCGTTTTGCTGTGTCCGATCCGCGGACGGCGATGGTTTCGGCACGGCTCACGCAGTGCAAAAAAATTTTCAAACCTTCGTGAAACTTTAGCCACCAGTTGTTATTATGAGTCCGCCGGTTTGATGGATCATCCCACATGCGTACCTTGTTGTCCGTGCTGTTGCTCTCGGCGGCCGCTTTGCCGTGCTCTGCCCAAACCGTCCTGAAGTCCGAACCGTTGATGCTGGCTCCTTACGAGGTCGCGCTGGTGCAAGCCGCATCGTGCCCCTCGGGCAAGGTGCTCAAGGTGACCGGCGCGATCCGCGGCGTCAGCCGCAAGCGCGCCTGCATCGCCCTCCCGGCTGAAACCGCCTCGCTGGCGACGGCCACGCCGTAGTCCGGACGTCATGGCAACGCTGCAGCGGGCAGCTCCGGCTGCCCGCTGATCGCGGTGTCGTCTCTTTGAATTGTCCCGTCTAATCGCTTCGCGACATCGGTCGTCGCTTCGGGACCGCCGCGCCTGTATCGGGGCAGCTTGCCCGCGAAATGCTAACAGGCGAACGGGATATTGAACTCCTGCTCGGCCTCGGCGCAGTTCTGCCACGGATCCTCCTCCGGCTCCGCGGCGCAGGGACGAATCTCGTAATCATTGTCGAGCTGAAGATATCCCGCCGATCGGCGCGCGGTCATCATCACATCCACCACCAGCCCGCTTTGCCGCGCCAGCCGCCAGACATCGGCCTCGGTCGGATAGGCCTTGCTCAACTTGGCCTCATTGCAAAACAGGGCATAGGGCATTCCAAGCAGCTCCAGAGAGGCGAAGGATGAACCGAGGATGAACAGGGGTTGCAGCGAGACACTGGCGTGTTCGCGGCCGGAAAGTGGCCTTTTCGGTTCGGGCGAGTCGTAAACGAGTCCTAAATTTTTGGAAAAAGAATCCGTGGGACTCCGGAGGTAGAATCGCCAGATGGTTAAGCCATGGGAACCGATCTCCACATTTTTTGCGGGCGGATCCAGCTCACACTCGCCTGTGGATTGCTGCTCGCCTTGGTAGCCAATGTGGCGCTGTTGTGCGCCTGGCTGTGAGCCGGCGTGCTGTCGTCTAGCATCCTGGAGGAGGGCGCGCTCAATCTTCGGGAAGCACCGTACCCCGGGCGGTCGCTTTCAACCGGGCCAGTGTCGCGCTGAGATATTCCTGACGCTCACGGTTGAAACGTTCCTGATGCGCGCGGAAGCGCGCGACCCGAGCGCGGATTTCGGTCTGCATGTCGCGCTGCAGATCGATCTGCGATGCGA
The DNA here is from genome assembly GCF_000026145.1 of Bradyrhizobium sp. ORS 278. Lineage (NCBI taxonomy): Bacteria > Pseudomonadati > Pseudomonadota > Alphaproteobacteria > Hyphomicrobiales > Nitrobacteraceae > Bradyrhizobium > Bradyrhizobium sp. ORS 278. The sequence continues at coordinate 3,202,949 of NC_009445.1, forward strand.
TGCTGGTGAAGCCTTTTGGCAGGACCGGGCTGGCCGGGGCGATGGGCACCGCCGACGTCGCGAATGGCTGCGCGAGGGGAGCGGCCTTCGGGGCCGCGTCAGGATCATCCACGGCCTCCGTGCTTTCCCGCGCTGTCCGATCTGGTTGGTCGGATGGAGCCATGGGCGCGTGCCTCACGCCGGCAGCTCCCTCCATTGCGATGGTGTGCTGGGGCGGGGCGGGCGTTTCGATGGGAAGGGCCGGCAGCTCGAATTTGGCGAAGTCGGCCGGCTTGCCGGTGACCGATTGCACGAAGGCCATGGTCTGCGCGATCAGCGCATCACGCTCTTCCTTCCACGTCATGACGATCGCCCCCCAAGCGTCACAATTGCAACAAATGCCCGCTGCGAAATCAAGTTGCAGGGCCAGTGACTTCTGGGGATAAGCGAGAGTCCTGGTTGAGCTGTGGCAATCATGTTGCCACACTCTGGACTTGGTTTACCCCCACGCGACCCAAGTCGGTGCTCTTAAACCACCACTGCCCGGATCGTTCCTATCGCGCGGAACGGTGAATGGGCCGGCACAAGAGCCCAGCTCGACCGGCAACGGATTTAGCCTGCATGGATCTCCTCTCCGAACAGTGACGCCGAAGGACGGCGTCCCGGCGCCGCTCCCCAAAGCGACCTCCATCTCGAACGCGCGTGACGCCTGTGCTGATGCGCCGCTGAGATCTTCAATGCCGGGGTCAGAAGAGGCGCGCCGAACGGCATGGCGGCTGGTGCCGGCTGAGGGGATTGAACCCCCGACCTTCGGTTTACAAAACCGCTGCTCTACCGCTGAGCTAAGCCGGCGAATGCGCCTTCGGATGGTGGCGGAGATCGCGTCTGAAGTCAGGACCTCCAGAGCGCGGTGTTCCTACCAGAGTTGATGGGCCGAGGCTACTGTTCACGACCGTCTAAGTGAACGAGTCCAGATCGCAAAAAGGGCGGCCGTGAGGCCGCCCTTCGTACAAGCCGGATCAGCGAGTCCGGGTCACTGGCAGATGTGCATCAGCCCGTCGCCGCCCTTGAACATCGTGCCGGGGCGGCACACGAGGCCGTTGCGGGTCGCGTAGCTGTTCCAGTCGCCGTAATATCCGAGCTGGCCGCGGTCATAGGTCGGCTGGCCGTAGCGGTACGGGCCGGGGTCGTAGGCGTAGGCATCGGCCGTGCGGAAAGGCGCGGTCGCGATTGCGCCGGCGGTCCCGATCGCCGCGCCGGCGACACCTGCGGCGGCGCCAACCGCGCCAGCCGCGACGTCGGCCGGCCAGAAGCCGGTGCCGCGGCGATTCCAGTCGTTGTTCCAGCCGTTATTATTCCAGCCGTTGTTATTCCAGCCGGCGTCAGCGCGCTGTTGCATCATCGCGCCGTCGTGGCGGGCCATGTTGTGACGATGGTGCATGTCGCGCGCCATCGCCGGGCCGGCGAGCGCGGTCGCGAGAACAGCAGCCCCGAGAATTGCAGATTTGATCATGGGTTGACTCCGTCGTTGCGCCCCGAACCATAAGTGCATCCGGCCTTTGCTGTTCCGCGGTCGCAGCGATGTTTTTCGCCGCGCGCCGTCCGATGATGAGCCGTTAACCCTCGCGCGCGAATGCGCGCGGTGCCTTAACTCGCGCGAACGGGCTGCGCGTTAGGCTTACCGGCAGATTGAGCCGCGCGCTTAACCCATGAGGGCGGACGTTGCGGTATTGGTAGGATGGCAACCGGGGCGTGAATTCATGCGTTGTGCAACAGCTCTCGCGATACTGATCGGGACGGCATCCGCCGCGCTCGCCAGTGAAGGCTTCGAGATCGTCATCCCGCAGCGGCCGGGTGTCCCCGTCGTGATCAACGGCATCGACGCGTCCTATGCGATCGTCGAGGGCCAGACCAGTCTCGGCAAGGGCAACTACATGCAGCCCACCATCTACGGCGGCCGTCCGGTCGAGCCCGAGCCCTATGTCGGTCACTATTATCCGACCTTGGGCGCCAAGCCCGGTTACGGCCGCATGGAGATCGAGCCGCCGGCCAATCGCAAGCTGCCGAAGCCGGCCGAAAGCTATTCGCGCGCCTGGGGCGCCGAGTCCCAGATGCAGCCGCCGCAGCCCGCGGTGCCGATGTATCCGCCGAACGTGATCCTCGCGCCACGGGAGGGCGGAATGCCGCGCGACTATGCCAATCCGCTGGAGGATCGCCGGTAACGGCCATCCATCCAACGACGACGCGATCCAACAAAAAAGCACATCATCAGGAGAGAGTTATGCGTGGACTGATTTCAGGAGTTGTTGCCGTCATCGGCCTGGCTGCGGCAGGCAGTGCGCCGGCTGCCGCCTGCGGAGCGACCGCCTGTGCGCCGTGCGGCTATGCGAGCCCGTGCGCGCCGACCGTTGCCTATCAGCCGACCTACAGCTACCAGCCGGCCTACACCTATCACCCCGGTTACACCTACGGCTACACGGGATGCGGCAGCTGTGGCGCCACTTATGAGCGGCTGCCGGAGCCGACCCGGCAGTACTACTACGTCAATCAGGGTCCGACCTACAGCGGTCCCGGCGCGTTCGCGCCGTATCCGGCCTATGAGGAGCAGGCGATCCCGGTCTATCGTTATCACCACCGTCATCATGCCTACGAGGCGACACGTGTCGCCCCCGAGGTGGTGTATGCGCAGCCGCATCGCGCCTATCGCTGGGGCGCCTCGCCTTATTATCACGGCCAGCGCGTGCTGCGCCGCTATTACTGATCAGCCGGTCTGACACCATCCGCACACGCCCGCTCGCATGCCGCGCGCGGGCGTTTGCTATTGCGCTCCCTTCGCCTTCGATCGAACGTCGCGTCAGCCGCCCATCAATCCCAGCCGGCTGGCTCCGACATAGAGTGCGAGCACGGCCGCATTGGAGACGTTCAGGCTCTTGATGGCGCCGGGCATGTCGAGCCGCGCCACCGCGCTGCAGGTCTCGCGCGTCAGCTGCCGCAGGCCCTTGCCCTCGGCGCCGAGCACCAACGCCAGCGGCTGCCGCAGCGTCACCGCGGCGATGTCGGTGTCGCCGGCGCTGTCGAGCCCCACGGTCTGGAAGCCGCGCTCGTTGAGCCGGGTGAGGGCGCGGGCGAGGTTCTGCACCGTGATCATCGGCACCAGTTCGAGCGCCCCCGACGCCGATTTGGCGAGCACGCCGGTCGCCTCCGGGCTGTGCCGCGCGGTGGTCACGATTGCCTTGACGTCGAACGCCGCCGCCGAGCGCAGGATAGCGCCGACATTGTGCGGATCGGTGATCTGGTCGAGCACCAGGATCATCCCCTCGGGGGCCAGCGTGTCGATGTCGGGCGAGGGCAGGGGATCGGCCTCCGCGAGCAGGCCCTGATGCACGGCGTCGGGACCGAGTCGCTGGTCGATCTGGCTCGGACGTACGATTTCCGGCGTCACCCGCGTCTCGATGTGCTCGTCGGCAAGCCTCCGCGCGGCGTTTTCCGTCAGGTACAGTTTGCGGATGCGGCGCTTGGGGTTGGCCAGCGCCAGGCTGACCGTGTGCCAGCCATAGAGAATGACGGGACCGTCCGCGTCCGAGTCGCGCTCCCAGCGGCCGTGCGGCCGGTCGAAACCGCGCGGTTTGCCGGTGAACTTGCCGGCGGATTTACCACCTTGGCGGCGGAATGGGGACTTTCGGTCGCGTTCGCTCATGACCCGAGCTTCTGTCATGGCCGGCGGATTCTGGCAATTTGGCACCGCCAAAGCGGGAAAATTCGTCGCCGCTTGGTTGACTTTACGGTGCCGGTTCGATCATAAGGGCCCCGGCCGCGCGGCAGCCCTCATCGGGCCCGCGGCCTTACCGTCTCAATGGCGCTGATGGTCCCTCAACCGCTGTTTCCGCGGCCGGCCTTCAACTGCCATCGATGCGGGGGAGTGTCCCGAGTGGCAAAGGGAGCTGACTGTAAATCAGCCGCCTCATGGCTTCGCAGGTTCGAGTCCTGCCTCCCCCACCATCCCTGGCGAGACCTGGAATCTTCTTCCGACGAGCTTCGTTGGGCCTCCTTTTCCTGAGAGATCATGGGCGAGCGCGCGGCCGGTCTGATCTCGCGGTTCTTCTCCGAAAGCTCCATGCCGTAGCGCAGCGTCGGCCGGCCGCGACCTTGGCCATTCCGCGGCGCGGCCATTCGGCCGCCTGACCGGCGTCATTGGATGGGTCTGATGCCGCCATGACTGTTTCCCGCTGTTGCCACTGGTGTCTGTGCATCTCGTTCGCCTCCAAGACGAAGCGGGGAGGACGCGAGTGGAACGCAGTCATCGTGCCGACATCGATGCCCTCCGGGCGATCGCCGTCGCGACCGTCATTCTGTTCCATCTGAAGATCGCGGGCTTCGAGGCGGGCTTCGCCGGGGTCGACATCTTCTTCGTGATCTCCGGGTATCTGATCACCGGCCAGATCCTGCGCGGCGTGGCTGCAGGGCACTTCTCGCTCGGAGAGTTCTACTTGCGGCGGGCACGGCGCATCCTGCCGGCGCTGGTGGTGACGATCGCGCTGACTTTTGCGGTGGGGTGGCTGTTCCTGTCGCCCGAAGCGTTGCGGCAGCTCGCGAAGGAGGCGACGCACGGGCTGCTCTCGATCTCCAACATCCAATATTGGCGCGAGGCCAGCGACTATTTCGCGCCGACGGCGGAGCAGCTGCCGCTGCTGCACCTCTGGTCGCTGTCGCTCGAGGTGCAGTTCTATGCCCTGGCGCCGCTGCTGCTGATGCGGGCGGCCGCCGGCCGGCATGTGTTCCGCGTCATCGCCGCGATCGGATTGGCGTCGCTCGCCGCGGCGGCGCTCTGGCTGCCGCATGATTCCGACGCCGTATTCTTCCTCACGCCGTTCCGCGTGTTCGAGTTCGCGCTCGGCGCGCTTGCCATCCCGCTCGAGGCCCGCCTCGCGGCCTTGCCGCGGGTACGCTCGATTACAGCCGCATGCGGCGACATCTTCCTGCTTGGCAGCCTGGTCGTGATCGGCCGTTATCAGGCCTATGCGGGCGTCGCGGCCCTGCTGCCGTGCATCGCCGCTGCGATCATCATCGCCGCCAATGCGCCGACATCGCTGTTGATGGCGCGCCCGGTGCGCGCGGTCGGTCTCATCTCGTATTCGCTTTATCTCGTCCATTGGCCGGTGATCTTCTTCGCCCGCTTCATTGTCGGCGACGCGGCGCAAACGATGGCAGGGACGCTGGCTCAGCTTGCGCTGATCGGCATATTGGCCACGCTCATGTTCGTCGTGATCGAGCAACCGCTGCGCCGGCTGCCATGGCCGCGGGTTGCCCAGGTCGCGAGCTTTGCAACGATGCTCATCGTCGGGGCCGGCCTGACTCACGTGACGTTCCGTGCCAACGGCGTGGCCTCGCGGTTGCCCGACGACCAGCTCGCGCTGTTTCATCTGCAAGGCTTCGGCCTCAACAAATGCGGCCGGGCTGTTGGCCGCCTCTGCACGTTCGGCGATCTCCAGGGCACGCGTGGCGTCGAGCTGCTCGGCGATTCCTACGTCCAGCAATATGTCGCCGCGCTCGACGACTCTCTCAAGGCGCGCGGCATGATCGGGCACGTCTCGACCATGAGCGGCTGTCCGACGCTCGCCGGCCTGGTGGCCAAAGGGCCGCGCGCGCAAGTCTGCGCGGAGCTTCGCGACAGCGAGTTGCCGCGCATCCGGCAGTCGCAGGCCGACTTCATCGTGATCGGGCAGGCCTGGCAGAACTATCTTGATCTCAGTGAGGGTCCGCAGGCGGGGGCGCGCAATGCCGAGGTGGCGCGGCATCTGGTCGAGACGGTCCGCCTGCTCGACCGGCCGGGTCGGCATTTCCTCGTCATCGGCGGCCAGGTCCGGCCCGTGAACTGCGCCTTCGATCCGCTGCGTATGCTGCCCGGACCGCGCTGGCACGCGCCCGCCAAGCCTTGCGATCCGGTGCCGAGACGCGAGGCCGTCGCCGCCAACGCGACCATCGATGCCGTGCTAGGCGAGGCGATCAGGCCGCTGGCCAAGGTGACCTTGCTGCGCCCCTCCGAGGTCTATTGCGATCAGGATTGTCCGGTGGTTCAGGATGGCGTCTGGCTGTTCCAGGACGCGGGCCATTTCACCGTCGCCGGCGCGCAGCGCATGGGCGAGCGCGCCGCGCCGATCTTCGCGACATTCCTTGCCGACGATTAGGCGGGCGCGGCGACTAGCCGGCGTCAATGCCGCCGTCCCAGGTTTGGACTACAACCGGGACCGTGCCCGCTATTGTGCAGACAAGTCACAATGCCACTGAATCGACATGGCTTGGCACACGTTGCGGTGCGGCTTCACAGACTTGCCTCAATGGCGTGTTGGCCTCAATCTCAGTTTGTGGGTCGAGCGAGCGTGTCATGCGTACATCGGGGCGGAAGGCCGGCCAAGCTGGCTTGTTATGCGGCGTCGTTCTATTTCAAGTTGCGTTGGCTGCGCCCCTGGCGTGGGGAGCAGAAGCGGGGAGTGCTGCTGCCGCAGCACCCGGCATGGCCAAGGAAGGCGGTCCCTTCGGCGGATGCGAGCCGATCGGTCTCACCGCATCCGGCGAGCTGGTATTCCCGCTCGAATGCAAGAAGCTGATCAAGAAGCCGGCGGACGCTCCGGTTGCGGGCGACGACAGGGCGGCTGCCGAGGATCGTACGGCCTCGACCGACGCAAAGCCGGCCGCGCCGGCCGCCGCAGACACGGCTGCCGTTCCGGAGACCAGTTCTGCGAATCAGGCGGCGGCCGGGCTGGCTTCGCCCGCAGCCGAGCCGAAGCCCGCAATGGTCGTGGACAAGCCGGAGACCCGCAAAGCCGCCGTTACCGATCCTTCGGCGGCTGGCCGGTCTGCGAAGACCAAGGGTGGGATGACCAAACAAGGCACGATCAATCCGCCGTCGGCCAAATCTGCTTCTGACAAGTCCGCTGTTGCAAAGTCCGCCATGACGTCCGGCATCGCGGGCCCGGCCAAGACCGCAGCCGCGAGCGCGGCGACAAGGCCATCGTCCGCCAAGACGCCTGCAGCCAAGACCGTGGCGGTCGCTGCCAAAGAGCCATCGTCGAAGGAGCCGGCCCTCAAGGATTCAGCGCCCAAGGATTCGGCGAAGTCAGGCCAGGGCGAGGTGCCCAAGGCCGCCAGCAAGCCCACGGCGATGGCGGCCATCAAATCGATGATCGTGATGGCCAAGCCCGCCAATACCGGCACGCCGGCGGCCCGGCCGCAATCCGACGACCGGCCCCGGCTGCGCACCGCGAACATGCCGGGCTGCATGCAATTCCGCAGCTACAATGCAGCGACTCGCAGCTATCGCGGCTTCGACGGGCACATCTACGCCTGCCGCTGACGCTGCGACGAGGCTTGGCGCGGACCGGTATGACGGCGCGACCGCGTCGTCATGGCACAGGGGCAGGCGACGTCGCGAAAGACCTGCTATAGAGCGCCCGATCCTTGAAACGGTTGCGTGCCCTCCCTGATTACTCATGCCCGAGCTCCAATCCGACCTGTTCGAGATGCGCCGCCTGGAGTCGCTGTCCAACACCATCTTCGGTGTGGCGATGACGCTTCTCGCCTATGACTTGCCGAAACCGAACTTCGCCCAGATGCCGGATTGGAGTGACCTCGTGCACACCTATTCCGGCCGGCTCGCCGGACTGGTGCTGAGCTTCATCATCGCCGGCGTGTTCTGGATCAGCCACCACCGCCGGCTGGCCCGGCAGCCCTATGGCAGCCGCTTCGTCGTGATCCTCAACCTGTTTTTTCTGCTGTCGATCGTGCTGCTGCCGGTCACCAACGGGCTCTACAGCAGCTATCGGCTGTCGAGCGCGGTAGCAGTGATGTACGGCGTGCATCTCACCATCATTGCCGCGCTGAACGCCGCACTCTGGTGGCTCAGCCTTCCGTCAGGTCGTCATGCCGAGATCGCCGGCGCGGTCTTCCCGGTCATCGTGTTCGTTCCGGGGATTGTGATGGCCGCGTACGCGCCCGAATACGTGCAGTATTTCTGGATGCTCGGCTTCGGCGGGTTTCTTGCGCGTCGCTTCGTTGCCACCAAGCCGGAGACAGCGGCGGGCGAGAGCGGATGAAAAACGCGGCGGGCCATCCGACCCGCCGCGTTCCAGATCTTGAACTCGCTGGTCCAGGGCCGAGACCGCCCCGTTGCCGAGCCGCGATGGGCACGATCCGCTGACGAATCACGCGCTCATCGAACCTTGCTCACGAAGAGCCGCTCAGCGGGCGATCCCAGCGAGGTGACAGCGCTTGGTGAAAGACACTGGATCACCTCCTTTCGTTGTTGACGATGGAGGCAATATACGACGGCCCGGGCCGCGTGGGTAGGGGGGCCAACTACGGAACCCGCGCCTCTGATGCGGCGCACGCGTTCGGCGGCAGGGCCCATCGCACAGCGCAAATGCGAGGTTTTTGGCGAAACGGCCTCGACATCGTCGTGCCCGGGCTTCATCCCGGGCATCCGCGTCGTTCCAAGGCTGCCGAACGATGTGGATGGCCGGGGCGAGGCCGGCCAGGACGGGTGGGACGATGGCCCCATGGTTCGGGAAACTCTCCGGCGCTGCTTCCAACAGGCGCCTCAAGGGAGGTTGAGACCGGCTGCGGACCATGTTAGGGAACGCCGCGACGCGGGTGTAGCTCAATGGTAGAGCAGCAGCCTTCCAAGCTGAATACGAGGGTTCGATTCCCTTCACCCGCTCCAACGCGCCGAGCAGCGCCCTCAGCCTCTTCAATCGGCCGTAGCGCCCTCAATCGCAGTGGAGTTGTTGTCCGATCCGCCGGCATGACCGGCCATCGCTGAAATACGTCGTGTTGCCGATCGTCTGTGACGAGGTGCCGTCGCTGAAATAGGTCTGGTTGCCGATCTGCTGCGAGCTGGTGCCGTCGCTGTTGTAGGTGGAGCGCCCGATCCGCTGCGAGGAGGAGCCGTCGCTCCAATAGGTGTTGTTGCCGAGACGCTGCCCGGACAGGCCGTTGTCGCAATGAATCTGATGACCGATCAGCTGGCAGGTCTCCGCTCGGGCGGCCGTCATCGCCGCCAGGCTGAGTGCGACCGCGAGCCTCATGCGCATCATCCTGAATCCTCGTGTTGCGACATTGAACCGCAATGCGGGCGAGCGCGCAACCCGCAGCAACCCCCGGGTGGGCAGCGCCGAAGGCGACGCTGCCCACCATCACGCCGCGACGCACGAGATCTGCGTGGGCACGGCGCATGCGCGATCTCGCGAATCGACGGAAGCACGCTCGCAGCTTCGCGCAGCCTACGACCTCGTCCTTCGTCTCGCCTCCGCCGCCCGGAACGCCCGCATCTGGCCGCTGAGGAAGCGCAGCAGATGACTGGCCGCGTGCGGCAGCTCGCGGCCGCGGCGGGTGATGACGCAGGCTTCGCTCGTCGCCAGCAGACGGTTGTCGATCGGCAGGGCTTTGAGCGAGCCGTCGGCGAGGTCGGCGGCGATCGAGAACGCCGGCAGCAGCGTCAGGCCGAGGCCGCTCTTGACGAAATGTCGAAGCACGTTGATCGAGCTGGTGGTCAGCTTGGGCCGCAGCGCGATGTGCTCGGCGGCCTCCGCCATGGCCACGATCTGCCGCGTGCCGTAGCTCGGATGCATCAGCCCGAGCGGATGGTCGCCCAGCTCGCGCAGACGCAGGGGACGGCCGAGCCGGGTCAACGCGTGGTCCGGCGGGACGATCGCGCAGAGCGGCTGGCGGCTCGCCGTGGCAACGCGGATGCGCGGATCGGCCGACGGATTGAACACCAGGCCGATGTGATGGCGGTCCTCGGCCACGGCGTTCACGACCTCGTTGGTGCCGGCGAGGTCGAAGGCCATCGTGAGGTCCGGATGCCGCTGCCAGAACCGGCCGAGCGGGCCGGACATCAGATCGCTCACAAAACCTTCGCCGAGCACGATGTCGACGTGGCCGCGCGTCAGGCCGGTGAGCTCGCGCAGTTTGGCGACGGTGTCGGCCTGATCGGCCTGCCACTGCCGGAAGCGCTCGACGAGCAGAGCGCCGGCCTCGGTGGCGCGGATGCCGCGGCTCAGCCGCTCGATCAGCGTGAGGCCGAGCTCCTTCTCCAGCAGCGCGATCTGCCGGCTGATCACTGACGCGTTGATGTCGAGTGCTTCGGCGGCGGCGCGCACCGAGCCCAGGCGGACGGTCTCGTGGAGATAATGCAGCCGGTGATGGTCGAGCAGGAAGATCACGGGCGATCCGAAAAGCGTTGACTTGCAGTCAACACTAACGCCGCGGGCTGCTCATGTCTGCCGCAAATCGCGGCGGCTAGGCTTCCTCGGCAATGGCGCAGGAGGCCTCGTGACCACGATCGGCATCATCGGACTTGGCAACATGGGGCGGGGGATGGCCACGACGCTCAAGGGCGCGGGCTTCGCCGTCACCGGATACGACGCATCCGAAGCGACGCGGGCCGCGCTCGCCAAAGAGGACATAGTGATCGTGGACGGCATCGGCGCAGTCGTCGCCTCAGCCGATATCGTGATCCTGTCGCTGCCGACCGCCGAGATCGTCGAGCGCGTGGTGGCGGGCGAGGGCGGCATCCTCGCGCATGCGGAAGCGGGTGTCGTCATCGTCGACACCTCGACCTCTCACCCCGAGACCTCGCGGCGACTGGCCGGCCTGCTGAAGGCGAAAAGCATGGGCTTCGTCGATGCGCCGGTCAGCGGCGGGCCGAAGGGGGCCGCGACCGGCACCATGACGATGGTGATTGGTGCCGCCGACGAGGATCTCGCGCGGGTGCTGCCGGTGCTGGAGAAGATGAGCGCCAGGCGCGTGCATGTCGGCGGCGTCGGCGCCGGCAACGTCGCCAAGATCGTCAACAATCTTCTCTGCGCCGCACATCTGCTCACCGCCGCCGAAGCGCTGCGCATCGCGGCTGCGGCCGGCGTCAATGCCTTCAGGCTGCTCGACGGCCTCAATGCGGGCTCGGGCCGCTCCGGCGTGACGCAAGTCAATGTGCCTAACTGGATCCTCAACGGCGCCTTCGATTCCGGCTTCACGATGCAGCTGATGCGCAAGGATGTGCGACTGGCGGCGCAGTTCATCGGTGAGCTCGGCCTCGCGCTGCCGATGGCCGCGGACACCGCGCGCATCTGGGCGGACAGTGCTGGCAGCATCACCGACTCCGAGGATTTCAACCGCATCGTCGAGCTGCAGCTCGGCCCGATCAGCCAGCCGTGAGAGCGCAAGCCATGACGCATTTCATCGATCCCCGCCTACGCGACGCGGCGCTGCCGTTCTGGCCCGAGTTCGAGACGATCGGCTCGCATGTCGGCGGCGAGCTCGTCATCGGCATTGGCGCTGCGGTCTCCGTGAATGATCCCGCCACCGGCAAATTGCTGTTCAGCTATACCGATGCCGGCGCCGACGTCGGGGCGAAGGCCGCAGCCGCGGCCGTCGCCGGCCAGGCCGAGTGGGCGCGCGTCACCGCCGCCGGCCGCGGCCGCGTGATGCAGGCGGTCGCACGCGCGATCCTCGCTTTGGCCGAGCCGCTTGCGCAGCTGGAATCGCTCTCCGCCGGCAAGCCGATCCGCGACACCCGCGGCGAGGTCGCCAAGGTCGCGGAGATGTTCGAGTACTACGCCGGCTGGGCCGACAAATTCCACGGCGACGTCATCCCGGTGCCGACCAGCCATCTCAACTACACGCGCCGCGAGCCCATGGGCGTCGTGCTGCAGATCACGCCGTGGAATGCGCCCATCTTCACCGCGGGCTGGCAGATCGCGCCGGCGATCAGCATGGGCAACGCCGTCATTCTCAAGCCTTCGGAGCTGACGCCGCTGACCTCCCTGGCGCTCGCGGTACTCGCCGAACGAGCGGGCCTGCCGAAGGGCGTCGTCAACGTGCTCGCCGGCTTCGGCCACACCACGGGGCAGGCGGCGCTCGCACAGCCCGCGGTGAAGAAGGTCGTGTTCGTCGGCTCGGTGCCGACGGGGCGGCTGATCGGCGAGGCGGCGGCACGGCGGCTGGTGCCGTCGGTGCTCGAGCTTGGCGGCAAGTCGGCCAACATCGTGTTCGCCGACGCCGACCTCGAGCGCGCCGCGATCGGCGCCCAGGCCGCGATCTTCGGCGGCGCCGGGCAGAGCTGCGTCGCCGGCTCGCGGCTCCTGGTGCAGAGCGCGGTGTATGACCGCTTCGTCGATCTGGTGGCGAAGGGCGCGGCCAAGATCAAATGCGGCGATCCGCTGTCGGCGGACACCGAGATCGGCCCGATCAACAACGCCAAGCAGTATGATCACGTGCTGTCGCTGATCCGCGAGGGCGCGGAGGGGGGAGCTGAGATCGTAACCGGCAGCACAGGTGAAAGCGCGGGCGGCGGCTACTATGTCAAGCCCACGGTGCTCAAGAACGTGACCAACGCGATGGGCATCGCGCGCAAGGAGGTGTTCGGCCCCGTCGTCGCCGCGATCCGCTTCGAGACCGAGGAGGAGGCGATCGCGATCGCCAATGACAGCGAGTTCGGTCTTGCCGGTGCGGTGTGGACGAAGGACGTCGCGCGCGCGCATCGCGTCGCCGCACAGGTCAAGGCCGGCACGTTCTGGATCAACTCCTACAAGACGATCAACGTCGCCTCGCCCTTCGGTGGCTTCAACAACAGCGGCCATGGCCGCTCCTCCGGCGTCGAGGCGCTGTACGAGTACACGCAGGTCAAGAGCGTGTGGGTCGAGACCGCGGCCGAGCCGGCGATCGCGTTCGGCTATGCGCCGGGCTTGCGCGAGTAGAGCCGCGTGGCATGATGACTGCAGGAGCAGCGCACCCCGCGAACCACAAAACAGTTCCGGAAAAAGGAACAGAATCATGCCGCGCTTCGTCAACGTCGCCATCGGCCAGCTCGGCCCCATCGCCAGGAGCGAGCCGCGCAGCGTGGTCGTCGCGCGGCTGATCGCCCTGATGCGTCAGGCGCACGCCAACGGCTGCGACCTCATCGTCTATCCCGAGCTCGCGCTGACGACCTTCTTCCCGCGCTGGTACATGGCCGATCAGGCCGAGATCGATACGTACTTCGAGCGCGAGATGCCCGGGCCGGAGACGCAGGCGCTCTTCGCGCTCACGAAGGAGCTGCGGATCGGCTTCTGCCTGGGCTACGCCGAGCTGACGGTCGAAGATGGCGTCGTGCACCGCTACAACACCGCCATCCTCGTCGACAAGGACGCGCGCATCGTCTCGAAATACCGCAAGGTGCATCTGCCGGGACATGCCGAGCACGAACCGTGGCGCAAGTTCCAGCATCTGGAAAAGCGTTACTTCGAGCCGGGCAGGGGTTTCGGCGTGGCCGATGCCTTCGGCGGCGTCATCGGCATGGCGATCTGCAACGACCGGCGCTGGCCCGAGACCTATCGCGTGATGGGCCTGCAAGGTGTGGAGATGGTGCTGATCGGCTACAACACGCCGGTGCACAATCCGCCTGCGCCGGAGCACGATGATCTCTCGCTGTTCCACAACCGCCTCGTGATGCAGTCCGGTGCCTATCAGAACGGCACCTGGGTGATCGGCGTGGCGAAGGGCGGCATCGAGGAGGGCGTCGATCATATCGCCGGCAGCTGCATCATCGCGCCCTCAGGCGAAATCGTGGCGGCCTGCGCTACCAAGGGCGACGAGATCGCGCTGGCCCGCTGCGATCTCGACCTGTGCAAGTCGTACAAGCAGACGATCTTCAATTTCGACATCCATCGCCAGCCCCGGGCTTACGGCATGATCGTCGAGCGCAAGGGCGAGCGGCTGATGGCGGACGGTTCGCCGGTGCGGAAATCGTGACGCGTAGGGTGGGCAAAGGCGCTGCCGTGCTGTTTCCTGATCCAAGATCGCAATGGCGCCGTGCCCATCGTCTCGCTGCGGACTGCGCGGCGCGATGGTGGGCACGCTGCCGCCTATCGGCGGCTGCTTTGCCCACCCTACAGCACTCCGCGCGCGGCAAGTCCGTAGCCCGCATGAGCGCAGCGACATGCGGGTTTACACGCGCTGTCTTGGAGAACCCGGGGTCGTTGCGCTCGCCCGGGCTACGACAGCCTTGCGCCCCATGCCTCATTTGCGTTCAAATGAATGCACGCGGCGTGCATGGCATGGGCCTTGCTTACAATTTCGGCAATTGAACTCAAGCATCTTGCATCAGGAGCAACCATGGATCGCAGAACGGTATTGAAGGGATTGGCGGGCGCGGGTGGTCTGGCACTGACGGGCTTCGCTGCACCCGCGATCGCGCAAGGCGCAAACGCGCGCACCCTGCGCTTCGTGCCGCAGGCCAATCTCGCCAATTTCGATCCGATCTGGGGCACGCAATATGTCGTGCGCAACGCGGCGGCGATGGTGTGGGACACGCTGTACGGCATCGACGACAAGTTCGTGCCGCAGCGCCAGATGGTGGAATCCGAAGAGGTCTCCTCCGACGGTTTGACCTGGACCTTCAAGCTGCGTCCGGGCCTTAAATTCCATGACGGCGAGCCGGTGCTCGCCAAGGACGTCGTCGCCAGCCTGACGCGCTGGTCGGCGCGCGATCCGATGGGCCTGATGCTCAAAGCCATCCAGAACGAACTTACCCCGGTCGACGACAAGACCTTCAAATGGGTGCTGAAGCAGCCCTATCCGAAGATGCTGTTCGCGCTCGGCAAGGGCAACGCGCCCTGCGCCTTCGTGATGCCCGAGCGCATCGCGCAGACCGATCCGTTCAAGCAGATGTCGGAATATGTCGGCTCCGGCCCGTTCAAATTCGCCAAGGGCGAATGGGTGCCGGGCGCCAAGGCGGTGTTCGAGAAGTTCGCCGACTACGTGCCGCGCGACGAGAAGCCGGTGTGGCTCGCGGGCGGCAAGAAGGTGCTGGTCGACCGCGTCGAATGGGTGATCATGCCGGATCCCGCGACGGCCGCGGCCGCGCTGCAGAACGGCGAGGTCGACTGGTGGGAGAACCCGATCACCGACCTGGTGCCGGTGTTGAAGGGCAACAAGAACATCGGCGTCGACATCGGCGATCCGCTCGGCAATGTCGGCTCGTTCCGCATGAACCACCTGCATGCGCCTTTCAACAACGTGAAGGCGCGCCAGGCCATCCTGATGGCGCTGAGCCAGGAAGACTACATGCGCGCGCTGGTCGGCGACGAGAACGCGCTGTGGAAGCCACTGCCGGGCTTCTTCACCCCGGACACGCCGCTCTACACCGAGGCCGGTGGCGAGATCCTGAAGGGCAAGCGCGACTTCGCCGCGGCGAAGAAGCTGCTGGAAGAGGCCGGCTACAAGGGCGAGCCGATCACCTGCGTCGTGGCGCAGGACCAGCCGATCACCAAGGCGTTCGGCGACGTCACCGCGGATCTCCTGAAAAAGCTCGGCATGACCGTCGATTTCGTCGCCACCGATTGGGGCACCGTCGGCGCCCGCCGCGCGCAGAAGACGCCGCCGAGCCAAGGCGGCTGGCACATGTTCCACACTTGGCATGCCGGCGCCGACTGCATCAACCCGGCCGCCTACACCGCGCTGCGCGCCAATGGCGACAAGGCCTGGTTCGGCTGGCCGACCAGTGAGAAGGTCGAGACCGAGATCACCAACTGGTTCAACGCCAAGTCGCTCGACGAGGAGAAGACGGTTGCGGCCCGCATCAACAAGGCGGCGCTGGAGGACGTGGTGTTCGCGCCGACCGGCTTCTTCCTCGGCTACACGGCGTGGCGCAAGAACGTCTCCGGCGTGACCAAGGGGCCGATCCCGCTGTTCTGGGGCGTGTCGAAGACGGCATGAGGCGCTGACAACTCATGCTCAGCTATGCGCTCCGACGCGTGCTGTCGACCTTGCCCGTGATGGCGATCGTCGCGCTGTTCGTCTTCAGCCTGCTGTACATCGCGCCGGGCGATCCGGCCGTTGTCATCGCGGGCGACCAGGCGAGCCCGGCCGACGTCGAGCGCATCCGCGCCAATCTCGGACTGGACCAGCCCTTCCTGGTCCAGTTCGGCAGCTGGGTGTGGCGCCTGCTGCACTTCGACCTGGGCACATCGATCTTCACCAATCTTCCGGTGTCGGCGATGATCGCCCAGCGCATCGAGCCGACCTTGTCGCTGATGATGGTGACGTTGGTCCTCACCATCCTCATCGCGGTGCCGCTTGGCGTCATCGCGGCGTGGAAGGCGGGCACCTGGATCGATCGCGTGATCATGGCCTTCGCCGTGTTCGGCTTCTCGGTGCCGGTGTTCGTGGTCGGCTACATCCTCGCCTACGTGTTCGCGCTGAAGTTCGACCTGTTGCCGGTGCAGGGCTATACGCCGCTCGCGCAAGGGTTCTGGCCGTGGCTGCAGAACCTCATTCTGCCGGCGGTGGCGCTCGGCTGCGTCTACATCGCGCTGATCGCGCGCATCACCCGCGCCGCGATGCTCGAGGTGCTGCAGCAGGACTTCATCCGCACCGCGCGCGCCAAAGGCCTCGGGCAGGGCGGCATCCTGTTCATCCATGCGCTGAAGAACGCTGCGGTGCCGATCGTCACCGTGGTCGGCATCGGCATCGCGCTCCTGATCGGCGGCGCCGTGGTCACCGAGAGCGTGTTCGCGATTCCCGGCTTGGGACGGCTCACCATCGATGCGATCCTGCGCCGAGACTATCCTGTCATTCAGGGCATCGTGCTGCTGTTCAGCTTCGTCTACGTGCTTGTCAATCTCCTGATCGACATCACCTACACCCTGGTCGACCCGAGGATCCGCTATTGACCGTCACGACCACAACGTCTCCGCCACCCGGCCTCGTCGTCGCGCCCCGTCTGCCGGACCTGATGGCGGCGCCGAAGGTCCGGCGAGGCATCATCGGCTTCCTGCGCAACCATCCGACGGTCGCGATCGGCGGCGCGCTCTTGCTCGTGCTCGTCATCATCGGCGTGTTCGCGCCGTTCCTGTTCACCGTCGATCCCACCGCGATCGCGCCGGCCAAGCGCACGCGGCTGCCGTCGGCCGACTTCTGGTTCGGCACGGATGCGCTCGGCCGCGACATCTATTCGCGCGTGCTCTACGGCACCCGCGTCTCGCTCACGGTCGGCCTCTCGGTGGCGCTCGCAGCCTCGCTCATCGGGCTTTCGATCGGCCTCGTCGCCGGCTTCGTGCGCTGGGCCGACGGCGTGCTGATGCGCTGCATGGACGGGCTGATGTCGATCCCGCCGATCCTGCTCGCGGTCGCGCTGATGGCGCTGACGCGCGGCAGCGTCGGCAACGTCATCCTCGCCATCACCATCGCCGAGATCCCGCGCGTCGCGCGCCTCATCCGCGGCGTCGTGCTGTCCTTGCGCGAGCAGCCTTATGTCGACGGCGCGGTCGCCTCGGGCACGCGCACGCCGATGGTGATCCTGCGCCACATCCTACCCAACACCATGGCGCCGATGCTGGTGCAGGCGACCTACATCTGCGCCAGCGCTATGATCACCGAGGCGATCCTGTCCTTCATCGGCGCCGGCACGCCGCCGACCATCCCGTCCTGGGGCAACATCATGGCCGAGGGCCGCGCGCTCTGGCAGGTCAAGCCCTACATCGTGTTCTTCCCGGCGGCGTTCCTGTCGGTGACGGTGCTCGCCGTGAATCTGGTGGGTGACGGACTCCGCGACGCGCTCGACCCGCGCATGGCGAAGTCGCCATGAGCCGCAGCGTGAGACATCGCCAGGAGCTGAACTGATGCCTTTGCTCGAGGTCGAGAATCTCCAGGTCCATTTCCGCACGCCCACCGGCATCAACCGGGCCGTCGACGGCGTCTCATTCCACGTCAACCCCGGCGAGACGCTCGCCATCGTCGGCGAATCCGGCTGCGGGAAGTCCGTCACCTCGATGTCGATGATGCGGCTGATCCCGGAGCCGCCCGGCAAGATCGCGGGCTCGATCAAGCTCGAGGGCAGGGACATCCTGTCGCTCTCTGACCGCGAGATGCGCGCGCTGCGCGGCAACGATATCTCGATGATCTTCCAGGAGCCGATGACCAGCCTCAATCCCGTGCTGACCGTCGGCCGCCAGATCGGCGAGACCCTGCGGCTGCATCAGGGGCTGGACCAGGCCCAGGCCGAGGCGCGTGCCGTCGAGATGCTGACCCTCGTCGGCATCCCCGAGCCCGCCCGCCGTGTCCGCGAATATCCGCATCAGCTCTCCGGCGGCATGCGCCAGCGCGTGATGATCGCGATGGCGCTGGCGTGCAATCCAAAGCTCCTGATCGCGGACGAGCCGACCACCGCGCTTGACGTCACCATCCAGGCGCAGATCCTCAAGCTGATGCTCGAACTGAAGCAGCGCGTCGGCGCCGCGATCATCCTGATCACGCATGATCTCGGCGTCGTTGCCGAGGTCGCCGAGCGCGTGATGGTGATGTATGCCGGACGCAAGGTCGAGGAAGCGCCGGTGAAAGAGCTGTTCCGTTCGCCGCGCCATCCCTACACGCAGGGCCTGCTCGGCGCGCTGCCGAAGCTCGGCTCGTCGTTGTCGGGCGAGACCAAGCGCCTCGCGGAAATTCCCGGCCAGGTGCCGGACCTCAAGCAGCGCATCGACGGCTGCGTGTTCGCCGGCCGCTGCGCGCTCGCGACCGATCTGTGCCGGCAATACGCGCCGGGCCTGGAGCAGAAGGCGCCGCATCACATCGCCGCCTGCCATTTCGCCGCCAAGGAGCAGGCCGCCGCATGACCATGCCGCTGCTCCAGGTCAACGACCTCAAGAAGCATTTCCCGATCTCGGGCGGGCTGTTCGGCCGTACCAAAAGCAAGGTGCATGCGGTCGACGGCGTGTCGTTCGAGATCGCGCGCGGCGAGACGCTGTCGCTGGTCGGCGAGTCCGGCTGCGGCAAGTCCACCGTCGGCCGCGCCATCCTCAGGCTGTTCGACATCACTGGCGGGCAGATCGTGCTCGACGGCGAGCGCATCGACGATCTCGGCCCGCACCGGCTGCGCGAGATGCGCCGCCGCGTCCAGGTCGTGTTCCAGGATCCGTTCTCCAGCCTCAATCCGCGCATGCGGATCCGCGACATCCTCGCCGAGCCGATCAACAATTTCGGGCTCGCCAAGGACAGAGCCGAGCTCGACGCGCGCATCGCGGAGCTGATGGACATCGTGCGCCTGCCGCGCGACGCCGTGAACCGCCGCCCGCACGAATTCTCCGGCGGCCAGCGCCAGCGCATCGGCATCGCGCGCGCGCTCGCCGCCAAGCCCGAGCTGATCGTCTGCGACGAGGCGGTGTCCGCGCTCGACGTCTCCGTTAAGGCGCAGATCGTGAACCTGCTGCAGGATCTGCAGCGCGAGTTCGGCCTCGCGCTCTTGTTCATCAGCCACGACCTCGCCATCGTCGAGCACATGACGCACCGCGTCGCCGTGATGTATCTCGGCCGCATCGTCGAGATCGCCCCGCGCCGCCAGATCTTCGCGTCACCTGGCCATCCCTACACCAGGGCGCTGCTGTCAGCCGTCCCCGTGCCCGAGCCCGGCGCCGAGCGCACGCCGATCATCCTGAAAGGCGACGTGCCGAGCCCGGTGAATCCGCCGAAGGGCTGCCGCTTCCACACGCGCTGCCCGCTCGCCTTCGACCGCTGCCGCAGCGAAGTGCCGGAGCTGAGGCTCAAGGGCGAGGACCAGTGGGTCGCGTGCCATCTGGAGAATGTGTGAAGCCGTAGCCCGGATGAGCGCAGCGCCATCCGGGTTCTCATGACCAGTGCGGTTGACCCCGGATATCGCTGCGCTCATCCGGGCTACGCGGTCACACGAGCCTTCACCGCGTCATTGCGAGCGCAGCGAAGCAATCCAGAGTCCTCGTGACGCCCTGGATTGCTTCGCTGCGCTCGCAATGACGGAGGAGAGACGATGCGTTCAACTCGACCACCGTCTTGAAGGCTACAGGTGATCGCAGGCACCGTCATTCGGCTCCGATCCTCCGCTCTCACGCCAGCCTCCGCTGTCGTCCCGGACACGCCCGCCGACGCGAAGCGGCGGTGGGTGCTGACCCGGGACCCATCACCCGTGTCGGTTGTTGGCTTGCGCAAGCCTGGCCATCTCGTGTCACGACATCTTCCTGTGATTTATGGGTCCCGGCGTTCGCCGGGACGACGACGGCGGCGCAGCAAGGCTTTTCCCGAGCCGGGCGGGTGGCGGCGGCTCGCCTGCTGCTCATCGGCCACACCGGCCTGCCCAATCGCCCGCGGGGATGCGCCATTCCCAGGCCGGTGCATTGTCACCGCCCGACCCGGCGACTAGAAATTGATCCGGTTGAGGAATCTCCAATTCGCGCCGCGCCGGGAACCACCCCTCGGCCGGCCTGTCCCGCGTTCGAAGAGGCCGCCATGCATTTTGCCCACGAGCCCACAGCACCGGCGGCCGCCCAGATCAGCTTCGACCAGTTCCTCGCCGTTGACATCCGCGTCGGCACCATCGTCGCGGCTGAACCGTATCCGGAGGCGCGCAAGCCCTCGCTGAAGCTCACCATCGATTTTGGCCCTGCCATCGGCACCAGGCGCTCGAGCGCGCAGATCGCCGCGCTCTATGACCCGGCCACCCTGGTCGGCCGCCAGGTCGCGGCCGTCGTCAACTTCCCGCCGCGGCAGATCGGCAAGTTCATGTCCGAGGTGCTGACGCTCGGCTTTCCGGACGAGGCCGGGAACGTCGTGCTGTTCAAGCCCGACAAGGCCGTGCCGAACGGCGCGCGGCTGTTCTGAGCGGGGGGCGAGACCGTGGATATGCTGCTGGAACCTGTTACGCTGCCGCCATTCCCCGAAGGCATCCGAATTTCCTTGAGGCAGATGCATCTTCTCCAGGCTCCCATGGGCGGCACCCTGGTGACCGGCGGCGCCACCTTCCGCGTGTTCGCACCGCATGCCAAGGCGATCTACGTCTCCGGCCCGTTCAACGATTGGGCGCAGGACGCGAACTGCCGTCTCGCGCCGATCGGCAACGGCCATTGGGCGATCTTCGTGCCCGGCTTGAAGGACGGCGACGCCTACATGTATTTCGTCGAGGGCGAGGGCAATGCGGGCTACAAGCGTGATCCGCATGCGCGGCTGCTCACCGTCGAGCCGCCGTTCCCGCAGGCGCATTCGGTGCTGCGCAACCCGCAAGCCTTTCCCTGGCACGACACGGATTTCACGCCGCCGCCCAGCAACGAGCTGGTGATCTATCAGCTTCATGTCGGCGTCTTCGACATGAAAGCCGGCAATCCCGATGGCTGCTTCTTCGACGTGATCGAGCGCGTGCCGCATCTGAAGAGGCTCGGTATCAATGCCATCGAGTTGCTGCCTGTGCAGGAATTCCCGACCATGTTCAGCATGGGCTACAACGGCACCGACCTGTTCAGCCCGGAGACCGAGTATGGCGAGCACGAAGCGGGGCATCTCGCCGCCTATTTCGCCCGGACCAACGAGATTCTCACGGCCGCGGGCGCAGCAGCTTACGCCGATATCGGCGTCGTCAGGCATTGCGACGACCAGCTGCGCGCGCTGATCGACGTCTGCCATGTCCATGGCATCGCCGTTCTGTTCGACGTCGTCTACAACCACGCTGGCGGCGGGTTCGATGAGAACAGCATCTGGTTCTTCGACCGTCAGGCCTATGGCGATCCCAACCGCAGCCTGTATTTCACCGATCAGGGCTGGGCCGGCGGCCAGGTGTTTGCCTATTGGAATGCCGACGTGCGGCAGTACCTCGTCGACAACGCTATCATGCTCTATCGCGAGTATCACGCCGACGGGTTGCGCTTCGACGAGGTCAGCGTGATGGACCGCTTCGGCGGCTGGGCGACCTGCCAGCAGCTCACCGAGGCGCTGCGCGCGGAGAAACCGGACGCGATCCAGATCGCGGAGTACTGGCCGGTCAATCCGTGGATCGTGAAGGACATCGCCGCCGGCGGCGCCGGATTCGACGCGACGTGGAGCGATGGACTGCGGCTCGCGGTGCGGGGCGCGATTGCCAGCGCAGCAGGCGGAGCAGGGGCTCAAGTCGCCATGCAGCCGATCGCCGCCGCGCTCGCCGATCTCGGCCTGGGCGAGCGCTGGCGCGCCGTCAACTCGATCGAGAACCACGACATCGTCTATGCCGGCCGCGAGCCGCGCATCTCGCGTCTGGCCGATCCCGTCGACAGCCGCTGCTGGTACGCGCGCAGCCGCTGCCGTGTCGCCACCGGCCTGTTGCTGACCGCGCCGGGCATCCCGATGCTGTTCATGGGCCAGGAGCTGTTCGAGGACCGTCCCTGGAGCGACACGCCGAGCCCGGACACCACCATCCAATGGGCGCTGCTCGACGGCGAGGACAAGATCACGGCGGATGCGATCCGCTTCACGTCGGAGCTGATCGCTGTCCGCCGCACCCATCCGGCGCTGACCGCCGAGGGCTGCGCCATCGTCCACGTCCACGACGGCAATCGCGTGCTCGCCTTCCACCGCTGGGACGGAAAGGGCGACGACGTCATGGTGATCGTCAGTTTGAGCGAGACGCCGTGGCGCGACTACGCGATCGGCTTCCCGGCAGGCGGCACTTGGCACGAGGTGTTCAACAGCGACGTCTACGACAATTGGGTCAATCCGGGCGTGGTCGGCAACAACGGCGCGGTGACCGCGAACGGCCCCGCGCTGCACGGCCAGCCGAGCTCGGCCATGGTGACGATCCCTGCCAACGGCGTGCTGGTGTTTGCCAGGACATGAGGTGTGTAGGGTGGGCAAAGGCGCTGCACTGCTCTCTCGACAAACGCGATCGCAGAGGCGCCGTGCCCACCATCTTGCCGGCGTGCTCGCGGATCCACGGTGGGCACGCCGCCGCCTTCGGCGGCCGCTTTGCCCACCCTACGACACCGCGGTCGGGGCGGCCATATGCGAGAGAGACCTCCGGTCTCTCCTCCGTCATTGCGAGCACAGCGAAGCAATCCAGGATGGTGGGCGGGACTCTGGATTGCTTCGCTGCGATCGCAATGACGTGGTGAGAGCGGGGCACCTCATTGGCGGAGCGATTTCGAGAGGCAGACTACACGATCAGCCGCCCCTGCCGCTCCGCAATCGAGATCACCGCCTCGGTCCCCGCATTGAAATCGAGATGGTCCGCTTCGATGCCGTCCGAAAAGATCACGCCGTTCTCCGGCATCAGCGAGCGCAGGCGAAGGGTCTCGATGCCATCGAGCCCGCCGCACACCAGCGTCGTCTGCGACGTCTTGCTCGGGAACGGCTCGCGGACCGCAAAGCGAAGCGAGCGCGCGTCCCAGGGCAGGGTGGTGTACTCGCCGTCGCCATGGCTGCTATAGCTGCCGGCGATCGCCAGCGCGCCGGTGACGATGCTTTTGAACCAGGCGGTCGAGCCGAGACCGGTGGCGACGATGAGCCCGCTGGACGATTGCCGCTCCTGCTGCTCGCGCGTCGTGATCTCGTAGCGCGCCGAGACATGCGTGCGGGCGCCGATGAAGAGGTCGTTGACAGCGTAGAGAACCTGGCCGTCGGCGAGGCTGGCGCGTGCCATGGTCACCGCCTTGGCCGCGCGCTTGTCGGCGGCGACCTCTGGCAGCAGCGCTGCGAGGTCGGCCGGCGCGAACGGCAGCAGCACGCCGTCGTGGCGCAGCGAGTCCGGGTTGAGGCCGAGCAGCGGCTGGCCGTCGAGATATTTCATGGTGTTGGCGACCAGCCCGTCGGGACCGAGCACGGCGACGATATCGGCGGGGCCGAAGATGAAGTTCGGCAGGAAGCCGCGGTCGACGATCTGGTAGCGGCCCCAGCGCTCCAGGGTCTGCGTCGCCGTGGCGCGCGCGGTCTGGTAGGCCGCGTGCTCGCGCTCGTAGTCGGAGAAGTCGGCGCCGAGATGCTCGACATAAAAGCGGGCCTGGTCCGCGGTGAGGAATCTTGCGATCAGCTCCTCCAGACGCGTTCTCCTGGTGACCAGCACCACCTTGCGGTCATTGCCGGACACGGGGCGCCTCCGCGGGCTTTTGCATCAGGCTGTTCAGCAGCTCCGGCGAGACGTTCAGCTGCCCGATCTTCTCGGCCTTCTCAGCGAGGCCGGAGAACGCCTGCGCGATCAGCTGGCCCGGCTGCATGCCGGTCGCCGCGAGCGCCTGGATCACGCGGGTGTCGACGCCCTCGAAGATCTTCATCAGCGCGCCGACGCGATACGCCTCGGCGTCCGCCAGCGTACGGGTGTTGGCCGCGTTCAGCGCGACGAAATCCCGGCGCTTGGCCTCCAGCCCGATGTCCGCAACCATGCCGGCCTCGCGCAGCTCGTTCTTCTTCGCGGACACGCTGGCTTCCGCGTCCATCTGTGTCTCGCGGATCGACCGCTTCTTCTGCTCGACCGCGATCTCGGTATCGAGCTCGCTCTCGCGGATGGCGCGCTCGCGTTCGACCGCGAAGTTGCGCCGGGCGAAGATGGCTTCATCCGCGGTCTTCAGGATCGCCTCGCGCGCCTCGGCCTCCAGCGCCTTGGCCGTTTCCGGCGTCGGCTTCACCGCGCGCACCGCGACGCCGAGGATCTCCAGGCCCAGCGCATCAATGTCGGCGCGCTGCTTCAAGCCGACGGCGATCGCCTCCGCGATGCGGTCGGAGGCGCGCAACGCTTCCCGGAGGGTCATGTCCTTGACCGTTTGCTGCGCCAGCACCTCGACCGCGCCGAGCACGCGCTGCGGCAGCTCCTCCGGGTCGTCGGACTCGTACGTCTTGCCGTCGCGCTTGAGGGTGAAGTTCAGCATCGCGGCCGCCTTCTTCGGCTCGCCGATGCGGTAGGTGACCTGGCCCTGGATCGTCAGCGTCTGAAAGTCGCGGGCGATCTGCTGGAAGATGAAGGCGGCGTCGCGGCTGCCGATGGGGATCGCGACCAGCGAGGTGGCGGGGCCGTAATAGAAGGTGGAGAGCCCGGCGCCTTCCTCGACGATCGTGCCGGCGCGGTACTTGAGCAGGTAGGTGGTGGGCTGGGCCTTGATGAAGCGAATGCCGAACATGGCGGCCTCCTGTCGTCTGGTGATCGCGTAGCCCGGATGAGCGCAGCGATATCCGGGGTCTCACGACTTGCTGAGGTGAACCCGGGTGTCGCTGCGCTCACCCGGGCAACTGGCTGGTGACATAAGTGGGTCATGCCAACTAAGTAAGTTGGACAGTACAACTAAGTGTGCTAGTGTCAAGGGCATTTTTGGGGGGCGAGCGGTATGGCAGGACGGCAAGGGCAGGGCGGCGGGGCGGCGGCGGGGCTGGATTTCCCGCGCCCGCTGACCACGGTCGACGTCGTCATCTTCACGATCCGCCAGGACGCGCTGCACGTGCTGCTGGTACGCCGCGGCCATGCCGAGGGCGAGCCGTGTCCGGACGCATTCGCGCTCCCGGGCGGCTTCGTCGACGTGGCCAGGGATGCCGATCTCGCCGCTTGCGCGCGGCGCAAGCTCGCCGAGAAGACCGGCGTCGTCAGTCCCTATCTGGAGCAGCTCGGCAGCTGGGGCAGCGCCAGGCGCGATCCGCGCGGCTGGTCGGCGACCCATGCCTATTTCGCGTTGGTCCCGGCCTCAGCGGCCGAGGCGGCGCCGGCGGCCGATGCACAATGGTTTCCGCTCCAAGGCACCGGCGTGAAGCCGAAGCTCGCCTTCGACCATGCCGAGATCCTCGAGGCGGCCGTGCAGCGGCTGCGCAACAAGGTCGAGTATACCTCGTTGCCGGCCTATCTGATGCCTGAGGAGTTCACCCTGCCGGAGCTGCAGCGCACCTACGAGATCGTGCTCGATCGTCCCCTGGAGAAGAGTGCCTTCCGCACCCGCATGCTCTCAGCCGACCTGATCGAGCCGATCGCCAAGATGCGCAAGGGCCCGAACCGGCCGGCGCAGCTCTACCGGCTGAAAGCCGCTGCGGCGCCGGTGTACTTCGCGCGCACGTTCAACGCGCCAGAGTGAAGGTCGTGTCGTGGTGTCGCCGTGGCGTAGCCCGCATGAGCGCAGCGACATGCGGGGTCTCACGCGCTGTTGCGATGAACCCGGATGTCGCTTCGCTCATCCGGGCTACGTGCTACGTCAACAGGTGATCGCTCAGGCCGAGAAATCCACCACCAGCGATTTGCTGGTCGAGCTCGACGAGCTGCTGCCGCTGGCGCTGTAGGACGACGTCTTGCTGCTATTCGAGCTCTGCAGCGCCTCGAGAAGTTTCTTCAGCAGCTCCTCGACCTGCGACGACGAGTCCGACGAAGACGAGGTGCTCGACGTGGTGTCGTCGCTGCTCGAATTATCGCTCGGCGGCGGACCGGGCGGAGGGCCACCCGCGCCACCGGCACCGCCCGGGCCACCGGAGAAGGCGTTGGCGAACACGTTCTTCAGCTCGCTCGCCTGGTCCGAGGTGAGCTTGCCGCTGTCGACCTCGCTCTGGATCAGATCGTCGATCTTCGACTGCATCTCCTTGGGCGACGGCGGCGTGCTTGAGGTCGTCGACGACGAACTGCTGCCGCCGCTCTTCAACGCGGAATCGATATCGTCGAGCGCCGATGACAGTGCGGTCTGGTCGGTCGAGCTGACCGTGCCGGACGAGACTTCCTTGGAAAGCTCCTGCTTGAGCAGGTCGAGCGGCGAATACCCGCTCATGGAGGAGGCAGAGATCGACGTCATGGCGTGCTCCGAAGGTTGCGACATCAAACCTGCGTCCAGGTGCGGCTCCAACGCTTAACAGCACCTTGTTCGTTGTTTCCGAATGTGTCTGCCGGTCGACTTCACATAAAACGAAGCAGAAATGTTCGGCGCTCCGTAGGAATACGGGGCGCGAGATCGCGGCACGGCATACTGCGGCGATTACGGAGCTTTTGAGAGAAAATGTTAATACCGCTCGGCCAAGTTGGCCGGCGTAGTCACAAGACAACGGAGTCTCGGGATGCGCCTGCTCGACGGCCTGACGATACGGACGGTTCTCGGCCTGATCATCGGTGCGCTTGCGGTTTTGCTGATCGGCAGCCTCGCGACCGGCGTGGTCGACGCGCTGACCCGCTATCAGTCCGCGCAACGGATCGCGCGGTTGGCCGGCGCCGACCAGCAGCTGTTCAATACCCTGATCGGTTTCCGGCTGGAGCGGGGCACGTTCCTGGCGACTTTGGCGGCCGACGGCACCGCCGACCAGGCGGCCGATACGCGCATCGCGACCAATCGCGAGCTGTCGGAGAAAGCCTACAAGCAGGTTCAGGACGCGCTCGCCGGCTTTGCCGACGCCAGGATCGCAAGCCGCCTCGGCAGTCTCGTTTCGACCCATGATCGTCTGGCATCGCTGCGGGCCGACGCGGAGCGGGCCATCCATCAGCCCAAGGCCTCGCGCGACATGCAGCTGGCGGACTCGTTCCGCAAGGCCGCGCAGGATTACCTCGATGCGCTGCTGGTCACCGCAGCCGATCTCGAAGAGACCATGAAACTGGTCGATCCGGTCGTCGACCAGATGATCAACGTCAAGCAGGCGGCCTGGGCTGCGCGCAACTTCGGCGGCCAGTTCGCGATCCGGCTCGAAAACGCGGCGGCGTCGGGCAAGCCGTGGACGGTCGCGGAGATCGTCGGCGGCGCCGAGGATGCCGGCCGCCAGAGCCAGGCCTGGAGCCAGGTGCTCACGGCGGCGGCGCGTCCCGACGCGCCGGCCGCGCTGGTAGATGCGGTCAACCGCTCGAAGCAGGCGGACGCGACGGCAATGGCCGAGCAGCAGGCCGCGCTCATCAAGGCGCTTCGCAACAACCAGACCGTCGAGGTCAAGTTCGCCGAACTGTCCAAGCTCAACACCGCACTGCTCTCCTACAGCGTCGATGCGGCCAATGCCGTGCTTGCTGAGATGGTGGCCGTGGCCGGCCGTCGCATCAGCGATGCGCGTGACAGCCTGATCCTCAATGCCGTCATGATGGTGATCGCGCTCGCCGTGGCTTTCGCCGGACTGTTGATCGTCCAGCGCCGCATCTCCGCTGCGATCCGCTCGCTGGCAGCGGCGATGCGCCGGCTGGCGGATCGCGATTACACTATCGATATCGCGGGCATCAATCGCGGCGACGAGATCGGCGAGATGTCGCGGGCGCTCGCGGTGTTCAAGGACAACATGATCACCGGCGACCGCCTCGCCAGCGAGAAGGAGGCCGAGCAGAGCCGGCGCGAGCGCCGCCAGGCCACGGTCGACCATCTCATCCGGCAGTTCGAGGCGACCGTCACCTCGTCGCTGCAGACCCTGACCTCCGCGTCGAACGAGTTGAACAGCACGGCGCAATCGATGTCGGCGACGGCGGACCAGGGCCGCACGAAAGCGTCTTCGGTGGCCTCGGATTCCGAGCGCGCCTCCGGCAACGTGCAGATGGTCGCAGCGGCGACCGAGGAACTGTCGGCCTCGATCAGCGAGATCAGCCGCCAGGTGACCGAATCCACCTCCATCGCCGGCGCGGCAGCGATGCAGGCAGAGAAGACCAATGACGAGGTGCGGGCGCTGTCGGATGCGGCGCAGCGCATCGGCGACGTCGTCGCGCTGATCAGCGGCATCGCCGAGCAGACCAACCTCCTGGCCCTGAACGCGACCATCGAGGCGGCGCGGGCCGGCGAGGCCGGCAAGGGCTTTGCGGTCGTCGCGGCCGAGGTGAAGACGCTCGCCAACCAGACCGCCAAGGCGACAGAGGAGATCACCTCGCAGGTCGCCGGCATCCAGTCGGCGACGAAGGCCTCGGTCGATGCCATCCAGGCGATCTCCTCGACCATCCAGCGCGTCAACCAGATTGCCGCGGCGATTGCGGCCGCGGTCGAGCAGCAGGGCGCCGCGACGCGCGAGATCGCCCGCAACGTGCAGCAGGCGTCGGAGGGAACCAACGCGGTGTCGCACAACATCTCCAGCGTCTCGGAAGCCACTGCCGCCACCGGCCAGGCCGCCGGAGGGGTGCTCGACTCCGTCCGCACGCTGTCGAAGCTCTCGGCCGACCTGCGCCACGACGTCGACCAGTTCGTGAGCCAGCTCAGGGCGGCCTAAGGACAGTCCCGTAGCCCGGATGAGCGAAGCGACATCCGGGTTCAACTCCATGGTCCGTCACGAACCCGGATGTCGCTTGCGCTCATCCGGGCTACAGCCGCCACCGGCATTGCGGCATGCCGAGAGCGCAGTGCTCGACGCGGCGAAATGGTGTATCCGCGGGGGACAGGCGGCGGCTCCAGGGCTGTCCGCCACAAGGAATAAGCTCCCGGAGGAACTCCATGTCGGCCCTGCCGCTGTCTGGCATCAAGATTCTCGACCTCACGCGCGTATTGGCCGGTCCGCTCTCGGCTCAGATGCTGGCCGATCTCGGCGCCGAGGTGATCAAGATCGAGCGCCCGGGCACCGGCGACGACGCGCGCGCCTTCGGCCCGCCTTACCTCAAGGATCCCGAAGGCAAGGCCAACAACAACAACTCGTTCTATCTCTGCGCAAACCGCAACAAGAAGTCGGTGACCGTCAACATCGCCTCGCCTGAAGGGCAGGAGATCATCCGCGCGCTCGCCAAGGACTGCGACGTGTTCATGGAGAACTACAAGGTCGGCGATCTCAAGCGCTATGGCCTCGACTACGAGGCCATCAGGGCGATCAATCCCGACGTGATCTACTGCTCCGTGACCGGCTTCGGCCAGACCGGCCCTTATTCGCCGCGCGCCGGCTATGACGCGATCTTCCAGGCGATGGGCGGCCTCATGAGCGTCACCGGCCACATGGACGGCGAGCCGGGGGCGGGGCCGATGAAGGTCGGCCCCTCGATCGTCGACTACATGACCGGAATGAACACCTCGATCGGCATTCTCTCGGCGCTGTACCATCGCGACGTCAATGGCGGCGGCGGCCAGCACATCGACGTCTGCCTGTTCGACACCGTGATCGCCTCGCTGTCGCATTACGCGCAGATCTTCCTGGTCAACGGCAAGTCGCCGCCGCGCCGCGGCACCTGGGGCAATGGCGGCATGCCGGCCGGCGTGTTCCGCTGCACCGACGGCGAGCTGATGCTGGTGGTCGGCAACGACGCGCAGTTCGCGCGCACCTGCGCGGTGCTGGGGGCGCCGGAGCTCGCGACCGATCCCAAATTCGTCAAGAACAACGACCGCGTCGTCAACGGCAAGGAGATCATGGCGATCTTCGCCGGCCTGTTCCTGAAGAACTCGGTCGCGCATTGGCTGGACGAGCTGGAGAAGGCCGGTGTGCCTTGCGGCCCCGTCAACGATTTCGCCCACGTCTTCGCCGACCCGCATGTCCGCTCGCGCGGCATGGAGGTGAAGGTCGATCACCCGTTCGAGCCGCAGCTGTCGCTGATCCGCAACGCGCTGACGTTTTCGGGCACGCCGATCACCGAGTACCGCGCGCCGCCGCTGCTCGGCCAGCATACAAGGGACGTGCTGGCGGGGATCGGGTATGACGACGACAAGATCGCGGCGCTGAAGCAGCAGGGCGTGGTGTAGGGCGCGACAATCGCGGCATTCTCCGGTGTCGTCCCGGCGAACGCCGGGACCCATAACCACCGGCCGCGGTGCTGATCCTCGATCTCTCCCCGCGTGCCTCAAGACGGATCACGCGGTATGGGTCCCGGCGTTCGCCGGGACGACCCGTGGAGAGAGTGTGCCTCAGTTGTGGCGGTGGTGATGGTAGCGCTTCGCCTTATGCCTTGGCGCATGATAGCGCGGCTCTGCCACGTACGGAGCAGGCGCCGGCGCACCGAGCTGCTGCCGCGATTCCTGCAGACGGCGCTGATAGCCTGGTGAATTCATCAGATTGGCGGCGCCGCCGCGCGCCAGCACCGGCTCGCTCGTCGTCAGCAGCGCGAGGGATGATGCGACGAGGGCGAGCAAGATTTGGGCGAGCAAGATTTGCGGTCGGTGCGTCACGGCGAGACTCCATGATGACGTCGGGATCTCGTAGCCCGGATGAGCGTGCGCGACATCCGGGTTCGCCACGACCGCCTGCGTTGAACCCGGATATCGCCTGCGCTCATCCGGGCTACGGGTTTCGCGCGGCGATCTTGGCTTTCGACTTTGCCGCGCTCTCGCGCGCGGTCAAGCCGAGCACAGCGCCGCGCACCACGCGGTCGATCACATCCTCGACATCGTCGAGGTCGCATTGTCCGTCGGACAGCTTGGTGAGACGTTCGCTTTCGCGGATGGTGTGATGCGCCATGGCGAGCGCGAAATGCAGGCCCCAGAACAGGTCGACCTCGGCGCTGTCGGGCAGCGCGCGCTGCATCGCCGCGGCGAATTTCCGCAAATGGTCGATTTCCTTGGTCTTGATGCGGCGGATCGGCGGCACCGATTCGATCGAGGCGCGGATCATGAACTGCGCCACGGGCGAGCGCTGGTTCTCAGGTCCGAGGCAGCCGCGCAGGATCGGGCCGACCAGGGCGCGCAAAATGGCGCCGATGTCGGCGCGGCCGCCGCCGGCATCCTCAGCGGCGCGCAATTCGCGCAGCCGCTCGCGGTTGAGCGCGATCGAGCGCGTCACGAACAGCTCGGCGATCAGCTCGTCCTTGGAGCCGAAATGATAGTTCACCGCGGCGAGATTGACGTTCGCCGCCGCGACGATATCGCGCAGGGTCACGTCGGAGAAGCCGCGTTCGGCATAGAGCCGCTCGGCGGCAACGAGGATCGCAGTCCGGGTCTGGTCGGTTGCCATGCTCGTCCTCCCGAACGGCGAAGAGGGGTGGGGGAGTTGCGTTTCAAACAATTGTATGAAACTATTGTTTGAGACGGCCGGAATGTCAATCGCGGTGCTTCCGCGGCATGACATTTCGGCGCTGCAGCGAGGCGGCCCGCGAATTCGAGCCGCGCAAGAACGCTCTTGCGCGGATGTGGTCGGCGGACCGACACTGTGGCCAAAACACGTTCGAGGAAACGCTCAAGGAGAGTCCCATGGACTTCACGATGTCGGCGAAGCAGCAGGAATGGCTGGAGCGCGTGCGCAGCTTCATGACCAAGCATGTCCGCCCGGCGGTGCCGATCTACAAGCAGCAGGACGCTGAGGGCGACCGCTGGAAGGTGATCCCGATCCTCGAGGACCTCAAGGCCAAGGCGAAGGCCGAAGGCCTGTGGAACATGTTCATGCCGCCGTCGCCGCACGAGGACGACGAGTTTCGCGGCGCCGGCCTGACCAATCTCGAATATGCGCTGCTGTCGGAGGAGATGGGCCGCATCTCCTGGGCCTCCGAGGTGTTCAACTGCTCGGCGCCCGACACCGGCAACATGGAGGTGTTCATCCGCTACGGCACCAAGGAGCAGAAGCGCAAATGGTTGCGCCCGCTGATGGACGGCGAGATCCGCTCGGCGTTCCTGATGACCGAGCCGGCGGTGGCCTCGTCGGACGCCACCAACATCGAGACGCGCATTCAGCGAGACGGCGATCACTACGTTATCAACGGCCGCAAATGGTGGTCGTCGGGCGTCGGCGATCCCCGCTGCAAGATCGCGATCCTGATGGGCAAGACCGATCCGTCCGCCGCCAAGCATCAGCAGCAGTCGCAGATCCTGGTGCCGCTCGACACCCCCGGCATCAAGGTCGAGAAGATGCTGCCGGTGTTCGGCTTCGACGACGCTCCGCACGGCCACGCCCAGGTGCTGCTCGAGAACGTGCGCGTGCCGGCGGAGAACATCCTGCTCGGCGAGGGCCGCGGCTTCGAGATCGCTCAAGGGCGGCTCGGTCCGGGCCGCATCCATCACTGCATGCGCACCATCGGCAAGGCCGAGGAGTCGCTGGAGAAGATGGTGCGCCGGCTGATGACGCGCACTGCCTTCGGCAAGAAGATCATCGAGCATTCGGTGTGGGAGCAGCGCATCGGCGAGGCCCGCACCAACATCGAGATGTGTCGGCTCTTGTGCCTCAAGGCCGCCGACATGATGGACAAGGTCGGCAACAAGACCGCGCAGGGCGAGATCGCCATGATCAAGGTCGCCGCTCCCAACATGGCGCTCAAGATCATCGACGACGCCATCCAGGCGTTCGGCGGCGCCGGTGTCTCGGATGATGCGGGTCTCGCCAAGGACTACGCCAACATCCGCACGCTGCGTCTCGCCGACGGCCCCGACGAGGTGCACAACCGCGCCATCGCCCGGTTGGAGATGAAGAAATACGCCAACGAGCCGCGGCACTGAGTGTAGTCTCGTAGGGTGGGCAAAGCGTCCGGCTGTGCGCGAAGCGCGCAGGCGGAGGCGTGCCCACCATTCGCGTTTGAAGTAAGACGGTGGGCACGCTTCGCCTTGCCACCCTACGATTCGTGGCACGCTCGCGACCACGACACTCCGTCATTGCGAGCGAAGCGAAGCAATCCAGAGTCCCGGCGGAGCCCTGGATTGCTTCGCTTCGCTCGCAATGACGAAAAGGACGATCGGCGGACAACGGGGCCGCCGCTCGCCGGATCAGAGACAGAATCAAGCGACCAAGGGAGTTCGTCGTGGCCGACGGCGTCAAGAAGGACGAAGAATTCTCCGGCACCAAGCCGGTCGAGGAGCGGCATCGGTTCGACGAGGCCAGGCTCGCGGCCTGGATGGCCGAGCATGTCGAGGGCTACCAGGGCCCACTGACCGTGCTGCAGTTCAAGGGCGGCCAGTCGAATCCGACCTATCGGCTGAACACGCCGTCGCGCTCCTACGTGCTCAGGCGAAAGCCGTTCGGCAAGCTGCTGCCGTCGGCGCATGCGGTCGATCGCGAATTCCGCGTCATCGCGGCGCTCGGCAAGCAGGGCTTTCCGGTCGCGCACGCCTATGCGCTGTGCAACGACGACAGCGTCATCGGCTCGGCCTTCTACATCATGTCGATGGAGGAGGGCCGGGTGTTCTGGGATCCGACCCTGCCGCATGTCGCCGCTCCCGAGCGTCGCGCGATCTTCGAGAGCAAGATCGAGACCTTGGCGAAGCTGCACACCTACGATCCCTCAGCGATTGGCCTCGCCGATTTCGGCAAGCCCGGCAACTATTTTGCCCGCCAGGTCGATCGCTGGACCAAGCAGTACCGCGCCTCCGAGACCGAGCATCTGCCGGAGATGGAAAAGCTGATCGAATGGCTGCCGCGCACCTTGCCGGTGCAGCAGCGCGTCTCGATCGTGCATGGCGACTACCGACTCGACAACATGATCTTCCACGCATCGGAGCCGCGCGTCATCGCGGTGCTCGACTGGGAGCTGTCGACGCTCGGCGACCCCATGGCCGACTTCACTTATCTCCTGATGCAGTGGATCATGCCCGGCCTCGCCGGCGTCGATCTCAAGGCGCTGAACATCCCGACCCTGGAGGAGGCGGCGGCGATCTATGGCGGGGTCACCGGCACGGCGCTGCCCGACCTCAACTGGTATTTCGCCTACAACCTGTTCCGCCTCGCCGGCATTCTGCAGGGCATCATCGGCCGCATCCGCGACGGCACCGCCGCCAACGACAAGGCGATCGAGTCGGTCAAGCGCATGGTGCCGATGACCAAGCAGGCCTGGGAATACGCGCAAAAGGCGGGGGCGGTGTAGCTCGTAGGGTGGGCAAAGCGGCCGCCGACGGCGGCGGCGTGCCCACCATCTGAACTCATCAGCAAACTCATTGGCAAGCATGGTGGGCACGGCGCCACGACGATCGCGGACGTGGAGATTGCACGGCTGCGCCTTTGCCCACCCTACGGCCCCTCGCAGCCGTTTAAGCTAGCGCCGGCCGCCACCACCGCCGCCGCCACCTCCACCACCGCCGGCCGCGGTCATCGCACTGCTGTAGCGCGGGTCGGTCTGCTTCATGTAGATCGGCGAGGTGTCGCGGCTCTGACGCCGCTGGGCCTGCTGCACCTGCACGTCAGTGCCGCACGCCGTCCATGACACCAGCTCGCAGCCCGGCCACACGACCTCGCGCGCGCTCGCGCTCGTGATGGCCGTACCGGCTGCCAATGCGCCGATACAGGTGAGCAGGGCTAGCTTCGATAATCTCGACATGGTGTCCATCCTTAATTTCGGCGAAGCCGGAATGGTCCGCTTGCGAGGTTCGACGGCACGTCCGAGCGGGCGGTTCGAAGATGACAGCTGAAAAATCCCATCACGCAGGGACGTCCACGCCTGAACCGGATCGCAGCTCACTGCGACGTGGTACGCTATCATCGTCCGCGGCCGCCGATCGGCGGGGATCAGGTACGGTGCTTTTGAGTGTCCTTCGGCCGGATCGAGTGCGGCCTTCAATCAGCCGGAGTCATCGGTACTGGACGGAGCTGCAGATACACGATCGACAACAGGCCTGCCGCTAGTGGGACCATGAGCAGGTGGACGATGTTCGTCGCCCCCTGCAACACGAGCAGCGCCTTCATCGGCAGGATTGGCAGGCCGGTGTCAGAGATCAGGAGAGCGCGATTGATCATCACCTCCAGATGGCTGAGAAGCGCGTTCGGCAAGATCACACAGGCTGCGACGCAGAGCATCAGGCGCACGAGGTTGCCGCGCGTGGCGCGCCATGACGCGGACAACCCGAGCCCGCCGGCGTTGATGGCGCTGGCGGGCATCGCCAGACACAAACGGCAGACCAGCGTGACGAGGACGAGCCTGACCAACACCGCAGGCAGCGCGAGAGCGATCAACTCGCCTGTTGTCGTCGGCCCCGCGAAGTTGGGCTCGGGGAGGAATCCAGTCAGCAGCATGGGGAGCCACGCGATGAGTCCGACGAGAGCGGCGGCCGCCGTGAAGCGCCAAAGATAACGGGTGAGGACATTGCCGATGCTCGGAGCCGCCGCCTGGCCAAGGATCAGATAGCGATGCCAGGCAACAGCGATGCTGGCGCAAGCGAGAACCACTACGAGCTGGGCCATGACCGTGATCGCGGTCGTGCCCGCCGGGCCGAACAGCCCGGCCATGCGCAGCGCCATGGCCAGCACCGGCAGCAGCGCGCATACCACGAGCCAGGGCCAAGCGATGCGCAGGATCGCGCCGAAGCCGAGTAGGTAGCTCCCATAGCTACGTCGGATGGTCGGCCAGAGCGGCAGGCGGAAGATGAGGTTCTGATCCATTGTCATCATGCGCTGGGGCGGGAGGTCTCGTCACGATAAGGAGTCGCTGGCACCGGCGCCAGCAACCGCGAGGCGTGGCTATAGGTAGGCGCCGGCGACATGACTATGTCGTACAGGGTTATTGCGCGACGGTGGCCTGCATCGCCCTTTGCTGCGGCGGCTTCGCGATGTCCATGGCGCTCGTCAGGCAAATCGGTGTGTGCGCGATGCTTTGTCCTCTTTGCGGGAGAAGGCTGGATCGTGGTCGGCAGGAAAAAATTTCGTAAACGCGATCAAAGCGATCGTCCGACCCACCTCGGGCCAGTCAAGATTTCATCTTGCGATTTTCCGAATTTCATGATCTGATGCAGCCATCCCGTCCCACCGAAGGGGCGTTGCGCGCGATCGTCACGACACGCGGGGCGGGGAGCGGTGGCCGCGATCCTGTCGCAGCGTAGCCTGGCTACGCGGACGAACGGCAGGGCGCGGACGTGAAGTCGCAGCGTGCTGGCACCCCGATGCTGGTGCTACGTTCGTGACGGCGCATGCGCGCCGCACGGGCCATGGTGGCCAACAAGCCCGGCGCACCAGGCAGACTGCGTATAAGCGTGAAGACCACCGCGCAGGGAAGGCCGGGCGTTGTCCGGCTGCACCTGTGGTACCTGCCGCCTGCATTTTTTTCTCGCAGGCGGGCCGCAGGCGTCAGCCGACGCCTGGCCTTCCCTGCGCCCTTCGATTTGCGAGGGGCGGTGACGATCGGATCACTCGGGCGCGCAGGCGCTGCGGGGATGAACGCGCATGATTGCACTCTGTCATTGCGAGCCGAAGGGTCCACGCGAAGCGCGGCCCGATGATCGCCTCCGCGGCGCAATTCAGCGCTTAGGATACGACCCTGGATCCCGTCGCCGCGCTCGCGATGACCGCTCCAAAACACACTGTCATCCCGGAAAAATACCGGCAGCGCGACTGCGCTGGCGGTGCGCAGAGCCGGGATCCATACGCCGCAGTAGATCTGTGGGGCAAAAAGCCAACCGCCAGCCTGCCTCAAACCGCTCCCTGGGGGTATGGGTCCCCGCGTTCGCGGGGACGACAGCGGAGGGTGTTGCGCGCAGTCGTGGTCAAAAGGCCGAAGTCGCGCGGCAACAACAGGTGTCGTCCCCGCGAACGCGGGGACCCATACCGCGTGATATCTCGGGGGATGTCGCTGTCAGTTGCCGACCTCACTCCCGCCGGTGGTTATGGGTCCCCGCTTTCGCCGGGACGGCGGCGGAGAGCGAGGCGGCAACTCGGCTAGATCGGCTTGCCCGCATACGGCATCGACGCCGTGAGGCCGCCGTCGACCGGGAAGGCCTGGCCGTTGACGTAGGAAGCTTCGTCGCTGGCGAGGAACAGGGCCATGGCGGCGATCTCGTGCGGCTGGCCTGCACGCTTCAGCGGATTGAGCTGACCGATCTTGCCCTCGGTGCCGCGCTCCTTGGCGCCGTCGAAGATCGGCTTGGTCATTCCGGTCTCGATCAGGCCGGGACAGACCGCGTTGATGCGCACGCCGGTGCCGGACAGCGAATAGGCGGTGGTCTGCACCAGGCTGATGACGCCGGCCTTGCTGGCGGCGTAGGGATGGCCGGAGGCGCCGGACTTCAGGCCGGCGACCGAAGCGGTGCAGACGATCGCGCCGCGCTGCTGCCGGACCATGTGCGGCATCGCGTATTTCACCGCCAGGAACGGGCCGATCAGGTTGACGCGCAGGATCTCCTGCCAGTGCTCCACGGTCTGCTCGGCGATCGGCTTCAGCCCGCCGGAGATGCCGGCATTCGCCCAGATCACGTCGAGCTTCCCATAGGTCGCCACCGCGCGATCGATGAAGCCGGAGATGTCGGCCTCGGATCCGGCGTCGGCCATCACCGCTTCCGCGATGCCGCCCTGCTGCTTCACAAGTTCGACCGTCTCCTTGACGCCTTCGGTACGATCGACCGCGATCAGCCGCGCGCCTTCCTTCGTGAACATCAGGGACGCGGCGCGGCCGATGCCGCTGCCGGCGCCGGTGATGATGACGGATTTGCCTTCGAGGCGGCCCATATTTCCTCCTGTGTCGTTGTTGATCAGTTGCGTCCCGCGCAACGGAATTCGAACGCCGTTTCAAACATGCCGGGATCGCCAAGCGGCTTGAGACGACTGATGCCTTCACGTACAGCGAGAGACGAGCCGAGGGAAGGGTGAGCGATGACGGGTGACGGGAGCAAGCCTGCCGTGATCACCACACGTTGGTGGTGGGTGCGCCACGCGCCGGTGCGCAGCGACGGTGGCAACATCTACGGCCAGTCCGATATTGCCTGCGACACCTCCGATCGCGAGGTGTTCGGAGCGGTGGCCAAGATCCTGCCGCGCAGCGCGGTGTGGTATGCGAGCAATCTGATGCGCACGCATCAGACGGCGGAGGCGATCTGGCAGGCCGGTTTTCCGCGCCCCGTTGACATGATCAAGGAAGCCGCCTTCGCCGAGCAGCATCTCGGCCAGTGGCAGGGCATGAACCGCGCGGCGTTCCTGGCGAGCCGCCCCGCCGGCAGCAACTGGTTCGCCGCCATCGACGAGCCGGCCCCGGGCGGCGAGAGCTACATGGATCTGTACACCCGCGTCACCGCCGCGATCGCGCGCATCACGGTGGCGGAAGCCGGCCGCGACGTCATCGCGGTGGGGCATGGCGGCACCATCAAGGCCGCGGTCGGGCTCGCTCTCGGCGGCCTCGTCGAGAAGGGCCTCGCCTTCGACATCGACAATTGCTCGGTGACCCGGCTCGATCACATCGTCGCGGGCGACGTCAGCACCTGGCGCCTGCCGATGGTCAATCAGCAGCCCTGGATCGCCGACGCCGCGCACAAGGCGATGCATCAGCCGGCGGGGCCGGAGGTCACGACGAGCAAGCTGGCGTGAGGACGTTTGTAGCCCGCATAAGCGTAGCGACATGCGGGTTCACCGAGAGAGCTCGTGAGACCCCGGATGTCGCTGCGCTCATCCGGGCTACGCGGTCGGGCCAGCGGCCGCCATCTCGAAGTTCACAACAACACCGTATCCTAAAGTTGGTCGATATCAGCACACCTTTCGCCACACGGCAGTGCACCCTCTCCCCTTGCCGGAGAGGGTGGTATGATCGCGGTCGCGCGATCATACCGGGTGTGCTGCGCCGTCCGACATGCCCTCTCCCCACAAGAGGAGAGGGCACATCAACTGGCACCGTAGAGGAGCAATGCCGACCGTGCGGTGCGCGTTGAACTAACAAAACCTATAACCAGGAGGAACTCCCCATGACCCTGTTCGACATGACCGGCAAGGTGGCCGTCATCACCGGCTCCACCCGCGGCATCGGGCTCGCCATTGCCGAGCGCATGGCCGAGCACGGCGCCAAGGTGGTGATCTCCTCGCGCAAGGCCGATGTCTGCGATGCCGTGGCGAAGAAGATCAACGACCGTCACGGCGCGGGTACGGCGGCCGCGGTCGCCGCCAACATCTCCAGCAAGGAGAACCTGCAGAACCTCGTCGACGAGGCCAACCGCATCTACGGCAAGATCGACGTCCTGGTCTGCAACGCCGCCTCCAATCCCTATTACGGGCCGCTGGCCGGCATCTCCGACGATCAGTTCCGGAAAATCCTCGACAACAACATCGTCGCCAACAACTGGCTGATCAGCATGGTCGTGCCGCAAATGATCGCGCGCAAGGACGGCTCTGTGATCATCGTCTCCTCGATCGGCGGCCTGAAGGGCTCGACCATCCTCGGCGCCTACGCGATCTCCAAGGCGGCCGACATGCAGCTCGCGCGCAATCTCGCCTGCGAATACGGCCCGCACAATGTGCGCGTGAACTGTATCGCGCCCGGCCTGATCAAGACCGACTTCGCCAAGGCACTGTGGGACAATCCGGAGAACCTGAAGGCCTCGACCGCCCGCTCGCCGCTGCTGCGCATCGGCATCCCCGACGAAATCGCGGGGGCCGCGGTGTTCCTGGGATCTGCCGCCGGCAACTTCATGACCGGCCAGACCATGGTGATCGACGGCGGCGCGACGATTAGTTGATCGACCGCTTTCCTCGTAACCCGCGGTGCAGCCACACCCACAATTGTCGTCCCGGCGAACGCCGGGACCCATAACCACCGGCCGGTGTGAGGCAGGCAACTGGCAGTGACATCCCTCGACAGATCACGCGGTATGGATCCCGGCGTTCGCCGGGATGGTGGTGGGTGTCGACGCATCGCGGCAAACGCGGTCGAGCTTGTAGCCCGCATGAGCGTAGCGACATGCGGGTTCACACGAGGAGCACGGGAGAACCCGGATGTCGCTTCCGCCTTCGCCCTTCGGGCTTCGGCGGACAAGTCGCTCATCCGGGCTACAAGGCGATCACTCCACCGCCGCGTACACCACGTCGCGCACCAGCGTGCGCAAATAGTCGCGCTGTCCCGGGGCCTGCGCCATGAACACGCAGAACAGCTCCTCCTTTGGGTCGATCCAGAAGAACGTTCCGGCGATGCCGCTCCAGAAGAAGGTGCCGGGCGAGCCGGGGAAGGGGGCGATGCCGGACACGCGGCGCACCGCGAAGCCGAGGCCGAAGCCGTGACCGGGGGACAGCAGGGTGCCCTGCGTCTTCACTTCGGGGCCGAGATGGTCGGAGGCCATCAGTTCGAGCGTCTTGCGGCCGACCAGCCTGACACCATCGAGGCTGCCCTTGTTGAGCAGCATCGCGCAG
This sequence comes from Bradyrhizobium sp. ORS 278, assembly GCF_000026145.1. NCBI lineage: Bacteria > Pseudomonadati > Pseudomonadota > Alphaproteobacteria > Hyphomicrobiales > Nitrobacteraceae > Bradyrhizobium > Bradyrhizobium sp. ORS 278. Next base: position 3,243,530 of record NC_009445.1, read on the forward strand.
AACCGGGCGTAGTCCATCGTGGTCGCGACCAGACCGCCGCCGCCGGATTCCATCACCGGCTGCTCGGTCATCTTGAAAAGATTGACCGCCTCGCCGGTCCACGGGTCCTTGGCGAAGGGCTCGGCCAGCCGGCCTGCATTGGCCTCGCTGGTGAAGAAAGCGGTCTCGTTCATACCGAGGGGTTTCAAGATGCGCTCGGAGAGGAACGTGCCGAGCGACTGACCCGAGACCACCTCGAGGATGCGCCCCAGGATATCGGTCGAGCGGCTGTAGTTGAACTCCGCGCCGGGCTGGCAGATCAGCGGCAGGCCGGCCACGATCGCTGCGTGCTCAGCATTGGTGATCTTGCGGCTGCGCACCCGCGACTGCTGGTAGAGCTGGTGTACCGGCCCGGTGCCGGTGTGCTCGTACGCCAGGCCGGAGGTGTGGCGCAGCAGATCCTGCACCGTCATCGGCTGGGTGACCGGCACCAGCTCGAGCTTGCCACCATTGTCGACGCCGACCTTCTGATCGCCGAACTCGGGGATGAACTTGGCGACGGGATCGGACAGCAGGAGATCGCCGTCCTCGACCAGCATCATGATGCCCAGCGAGACGATCGGCTTGGTCATCGAAAAGATGCGGAAGATCGAATCAGGCCGCATCGGCGTGTCGGCGTCTGGGCCCTGGCGGCCGATGGCGTCGAACCAGCCGATCCGGCCGCGGCGGCCGACCAGCAGGGTCGCGCCGGGAATGGTGCCCTTGTCCGCCTCGCGCTTGAACGCATCGGACGCCCGCTGCAGCCGCGCCGGGGACAGGCCGAGCGCCTCGGGGCGCTCATCCGGCAGCGGCGGGCTCAGGGAGCGGAGCGCGGACAAGGGCGCGGTCGAGGCGGCGGGGGACGGGGTCATGGGCTCTCCCTTGGGCAGTGTTCTCTTGGGCAATGTTGTCGGTTTGCATCAAGTCTGGCGCGGAAGTTGTGGTCTGACCAGTCGATTTGCCCCATTGCACCCTTGCATTCGGGGGGAGGTCTATGCTTGAAAGCGCCCGAACCGGCGACACAGTCCCGGCTCGCTAGGAGTGTAGCTCAATTGGTAGAGCACCGGTCTCCAAAACCGGGGGTTGGGAGTTCGAGCCTCTCCACTCCTGCCAGCGAGATCAAGCACTTAACTCAAAAATCGACGAAGACGGTTTGCCCGGGGCCCGCGATGCGCGAGCCCCGAATGCGTTTTGGCGGGGCCCTATTGCTTCACGTAGGGACAATTGCCGTCCTTCAGCGGCCGGAACGCCTGGTCGCCGGGCACCTCGGCGAGCACCTTGTAATAGTCCCACGGGCCCTTCGACTCCTCCGGCTTCTTGACCTCGAACAGGAACATCGAGTGCACCATGCGGCCGTCCTCGCGGACGACGCCATTGTCGGTGAAGGCGTCGCGCACGGGGGTCTCGCGCATCTTGGCGAGCACCGGCTTGGTGTCGCGGGTACCAGCGGCCTTCACCGCGTTGAGATAGTGCAGGGTGGCGCTGTAGGTCGCGGCCTGGTTCATCGTCGGCATCCGCTTCATCTTGTCGAAGAACCTCTTGCCGAAGGCGCGGGTGCGGTCGTTGAGATCCCAATAATAGGCCTCGGTGATGATCAGGCCCTGCGCGAGCTTCAGGCCGAGGCTGTGGATGTCGGAGATGAACATCACGATGCCGGCGAGGTTCTGGCCGCCGGCGACGATGCCGAACTCGGCCGCCTGCTTGATGGTGTTGATGGTGTCGCCGCCGCCATTGGCCATGCCGATGATCTTGGCCTTGGAGGCCTGCGCCTGCAGCAGGAAGGACGAGAAGTCCTGGTTGTTGAGCGGATGCCTGGCGCTGCCGACCACCTTGCCGCCGGCCGCGCGCACGACGTCGCCGGTGTCGCGCTCGATCGAATGGCCGAACAGATAGTCGGCGGTGATGAAGAACCAGCTGTCGCCGCCGGTCTTGACGATGGCCTGGCCCACGGTGTGGGCGTTGCCGTAGGTGTCGTAGGTCCAGTGGATGGTGTAGGGCGAGCAGGATTTGCCGGTGATGTCGGAGCTCGCGGCGTCCGTCACGATCATCAGCTTCTCGAACTGCTTCGACATCTCCATGCCGGCGAGTGCGGTCGCCGAGGTCGGCATGTCGATGACCATGTCGACGGCCTCGTTCTCGTACCATTTGCGCACGATCGAGGCGGCGATGTCGGCCTTGTTCTGCGGATCGGCGCTGATCACTTCGATCGGCTTGCCGAACATGGTGCCGCCGAACTCCTCGATCGCGAGCTTGGTTGCCTCGAGATTGCCCTGGCCGCCGATGTCCGAATAGACCGACGAGAAGTCGCTGAGCACGCCGATCTTGAGCGGCGCCTGGGCGCGGGCAGGCGCGGCGGTGAGGGTGAGGGCAAGGCCGGCAAAGAGACCGACGGCGGCAAGGCACGTCCGTCCCTTGCCCGTGGCAAAGGTCATGGGTTTCCTCCTGGTTATTATTGTGCCCGCGAGCATGAGCGGCTGTCGCGGGCGCGGCAAGGGCCGGAACCGCCTCGTCACGGGCATTTCGTCTCGGCACCTGCTCAACCTGCCGTGGTGCGGAAATGGCCTGCCGCGGCACGAAAAACCGATGCGGGTCCCGGCAGGCGGGGGCTTGCCGCTGATAGGACCGGGGACACCCGGCCTGCCCATATCTTGACCTCAGGCCGCTCCGACAGTAGATATCGGGGACCTGCAGCCGGCCCGCGGATAGCGGATATCCGGCGCGGCTTTTCACTCCCCGAACAAGCGAGCCCGTGGATTCCGGCTCATCTCTCCGACAAGAGGGTGGGCAGCGGTCGGCTGTTCGGTTTTCCCAGTCAACTCTTCAATCGTCCGATGACGGACGAGGACCCCTGACGATGGCTACAAGCCCGTTCAAGTTCCTGCAGGAAGTGCGCTCGGAGACCGCCAAGGTCTCGTGGCCGAGCCGTCGCGAGGTCACCATCACCACGATCATGGTGTTCGTGATGGTGGCGCTGGCCTCGGTGTTCTTCTTCGCCGCCGATCAGATCATCCGTTATCTCATCACCCTCGTGTTGGGCATCCACTGATGGCAATCGCAACCCAATCGTCCGACAAGCGCTGGTACATCGTCCACGCCTATTCGAACTTCGAGAAGAAGGTCGCTGAGTCGATCCGCGAGCAGGCCAAGCAGCGCAATCTCGAGGATCTGTTCGAGCAGGTGCTGGTGCCGATCGAAAATGTCACCGAGGTGCGCCGCGGCCGCAAGATCAACGCCGAGCGCAAGTTCTTCCCCGGCTACGTGCTGGTGAAGATGAAGCTGACCGACGAGGCGTTTCACCTGATCAAGAACACGCCCAAGGTGACGGGCTTCCTCGGCGCCGAGAACAAGCCGATGCCGATCTCCGAAGGCGAGGCGATGCGCATCCTGAACCAGATGCAGGAAGGCGTGGAGCGGCCGAAGTCGTCGGTGTCGTTCGAGATCGGCGAGAATGTCCGCGTCGCCGACGGCCCGTTCGCCTCGTTCTCCGGCGTGGTCGAGGAAATCGACGAGGCGCGCTCTCGCCTCAAGGTCGCGGTGTCGATCTTCGGCCGCGCCACCCCGGTCGAGCTGGAGTTCAACCAGGTCGAGAAGGTGGTCGGCTAAGGCCGTAGCCCGGATGAGCGCAGCGACATCCGGGTTCCCACAGGTCTCGGCGATGATCCCGGGAGTCGCTGCGCTCGCCGGGGCTACGAAAGGGCCAGCCCTTTCCTTTTCGTCCGATCTCGTGTATCGGGCGCGCTCCGCTCCCCAAATGGGGGGCGATTTCGTTCGTGGGAGGCGCGGCCGGCTTTGCCAGCCGGATCGAAGCGCGCCGGACCACGGTCCCAAACCTCGCCCGAGGGGTTTTGTCGCCCGGAGGGTGGTGCGTTCGCATCAGGCAAACAAGCGAACGCGTTGGAGAGTCCAATGGCAAAGAAAGTAACCGGTTACCTGAAGCTTCAGGTCCCGGCCGGCGCGGCGAACCCGTCGCCCCCCATCGGCCCCGCGCTCGGTCAGCGCGGTCTCAATATCATGGAGTTCTGCAAGGCTTTCAACGCGCAGACCCAGAAGGAAGAGAAGAACACCCCGATCCCGGTGGTCATCACCATTTACGCGGACCGGTCCTTCACCTTCGAGATGAAGACCCCGCCGATGTCCTTCTTCCTCAAGCAGGCCGCCAAGATCCAGTCGGGCTCCAAGGCCCCGGGTCGTGACAAGGCCGGCAAGGTGACCAAGGCGCAGGTGCGCGAGATCGCCGAGAAGAAGATGAAGGACCTGAATTGCGACTCGATCGAGTCGGCCATGAAGATGGTCGAGGGCTCCGCCCGCTCGATGGGTTTGGAAGTTGCGGGGTAAGCGGCCATGGCACTCGGAAAGCGTTTGAAGAAGGCCCGCGAGGGCGTCGACCGCACCAAGCTCTACCCGCTTGCTGATGCGATCAAGATGATCAAGGAGCGCGCCACCTCGAAGTTCGACGAGACCATCGAGGTCGCGATCAACCTCGGCGTGGATCCGCGTCATGCCGACCAGATGGTTCGCGGCGTCGTCATGCTGCCGAACGGCACCGGCCGCACGCTGCGCGTCGGCGTGTTCGCCCGCGGCGCGAAAGCGGAAGAAGCCAAGGCCGCCGGTGCCGACGTGGTCGGTGCGGAGGACCTGGTCGAGAAGGTGCAGAACGGCAACATCGACTTCGACCGTTGTATCGCCACTCCCGACATGATGCCGCTGGTCGGCCGTCTCGGTAAGGTGCTCGGTCCGCGCGGCATGATGCCGAACCCGAAGATCGGCACGGTGACCATGGACGTTACCGGCGCCGTCAAGGGTGCAAAGGGCGGCTCGGTCGAGTTCCGCGTCGAGAAGGCCGGCATCATCCAGGCCGGCGTCGGCAAGGCCTCGTTCACTGAGGACAAGCTGGTGGAGAACATCAAGGCGCTGGCGGACGCGGTCGTGAAGGCCAAGCCGGCAGGCGCCAAGGGCACCTACGTCCAGCGCGTCGCCGTCTCGTCGACGATGGGCCCGGGCGTCAAGGTCGAGCCGGGCACCGTGCTCGCCTAAGCGGCCAAGCATGAGCTAGATTAGGAAGGGCGGGATCGTTCAACGATCCCGCCCTTCGCATTTCGTGGTACCATCCGGCATGCTCGACAAAGTCCTGATCTACTCCCGCCTACCAAAGTCGATGACCCAGCGGTTTTCCGATCGCTTCGACCTTCTCGACACCGGCGGCAAGCCGGCGCGTGAGGTGTTTTCAGCGGAGGAGGTGGCACAGGTCCGGGCGCTGATCACGGCGGGTGCGACGCCGCTCGCGGCCGAGCAAATGGACCGGCTGCCGGCACTCGGGGCGATCGTCTGCTACGGCACCGGCTATGACGGGGTCGACCTGAAGGCGGCGGCGGCGCGCAATATCGCGGTCGGTCACAGCCCCGGCGCTAATGCCGCGGCGGTGGCCGACGTCGCGGTCATGCTGATGCTGGCGAGCACGCGGCGGCTGGTCGTCGCCGACGCCTATGTCCGCGACGGCGGCTGGGCCGGGGCGAAGCCGTCGCCGCTGATGAGGCCGCCGCCGAGCCTCGCTGGCTGCAAGGTCGGCGTCTACGGCATGGGCGCGATCGGCCGCAAGATCGCCGCTCGCGTCGCCGCGTTCGAGACCGAAGTCGGGTATTTCAATCGCACCCGCTATGACGACCTGCCGTACCAGTATGTCTCGAGCCTGGATGCGCTCGCCGAGTGGTGCACCGTGCTGATGGTCGCGGTGCGCGCCAGCGCCGAGACGACCCACGTGGTCAATGCGCATCTGCTGAAGAAGCTCGGCCCGGACGGCCACGTCATCAACATCTCGCGCGGCTCGGTCATCGACCAGCAGGCACTGGTCGCGGCGCTGAAGGACGGCACCATTGCAGGGGCCGGGCTCGACGTGTTCGAGAAGGAACCTCATGCGCCGGATGAACTGACGGCGCTTCCGAATGTCGTGGTGACACCCCATATCGGCGGCAACACCCGTGAGTCGCATGTGGCGATGCAGGCCTGCGTGGTAGCCAATCTCACGGCTTTCTTCGTCGGCGAGAAGCTGCCTTACGCGGTATCCGCATCCTCGGGGGCCTATGAGCGAGTTTAGGAGCTCTTAGCAGGTGGGTCGTGCCGCTAATTGGTGCGATTTTTGCCCTAGGGGGTCTTGGCAATCCGTCATCGACCCGTTAAAGAACCGGCTTCCGGGCGGGTCGGCTGTTGCCGGCGCGCCTGTGCGCGCATTCCGAAAGACGTGGAGAGCCAGCATTCCTTTTGAGGATATCCTTCAGGATTTCTCGGAAGGAAGAAGGATCTTTCTGCTCTCGAAATGCCGCAGGGGAGGTCGGTCAGCCGATCCCCCGAATCCTGTCCGAGACTGCAGGCGCCGGCGCGGAAATCCAATTTCCTCAATGGCTTAATCATCCAGCCTGCATAGACGGGTGAAGACCGGATTTCGGCATGTCCACTGCGCTGGTCGTTGTGGCATGCAGGTTTGGTTCGAACCTCGACACTCCCCGGGCCCAAAAGGCCGCGTGGAAGGGCAGGCTATTCGTCGCCGTTTTGCCTTGCGTGTCCTCGGGGTCATCGGTCCGGAGGTCAGGTTTGGCGGGCGGCGGGTGCAACCCGGCGGTCCCGCTTTCGGGCGAAGGCCGCCAACCGGAGAGAGCTTGCTGTGGAACGAGCGGCAAAAAAAGAGGCGGTCGAGCAACTGCACGAGGTCTTCAAGACCACGGGCGTTGCCGTCGTCGCTCACTATTCCGGCCTTACCGTGGCTCAGATGCAGAACCTGCGCAAGCAGATGAAGCAGGCTGGCGCATCGGTGAAGGTCTCGAAGAACCGTCTCGCCAAAATTGCTCTTGAAGGCACGGACGTCGTCGGCATCGGCCCCCTGTTAAAGGGACCGACCGTGATCGCAACTTCGAACGATCCTGTCGCGGCGCCCAAGGTTGCCATCGAATTCGCCAAGGCGAACGAAAAGTTCGTCATCCTCGGCGGCTCGATGGGCTCAACCGTCCTGAATGTCGACAGCGTCAAGGCTCTCGCCTCGCTGCCGTCGCTGGACGAACTGCGCGGCAAGCTCGTCGGCCTGATCCAGGCTCCGGCGACCAAGCTGGCCCAGCTCGCCAACGCTCCCGCGGCCAAGGTCGCGCGCGTCATTCAGGCTCATGCCTCAAAGGGCGAAGCGGCCTGACGCCCTTCGCAAACACTCACAACCTGGTTTCGAACCGAATCAAATCAAGGAAGTACTCTAATGGCTGACCTGCAGAAGATCGTCGACGACCTCTCGTCCCTCACCGTTCTCGAGGCCGCTGAGCTCGCAAAGCTCCTGGAAGAGAAGTGGGGCGTGTCCGCCGCGGCCGCCGTGGCCGTCGCCGCTCCGGGCGGTGGTGGCGCCGCTGCCGCTCCGGCGGAAGAGAAGACCGAGTTCACCGTTGTCCTGGCTTCGGCCGGCGACAAGAAGATCGAGGTCATCAAGGAAGTCCGCGCCATCACCGGCCTGGGCCTGAAGGAAGCCAAGGACCTCGTCGAGGGTGCTCCGAAGCCGGTCAAGGAAGGCGTCAACAAGGAAGAGGCCGAGAAGATCAAGGGTCAGCTCGAGAAGGCTGGCGCCAAGGTCGAGCTCAAGTAATCGGCGATTTCCGGCGGAGCGCACCGTGGCCTCATGGCTCGGCGGGGCGCTTCCCGGCGATTTCGGTGACCGGGTGGTAAGATCGCCCGGTCATCGTAATGACAAAGACGTTTGCGGGGGTATCCGGATCGGCCGGAATCATTGCAAAAGGCGTGCAACGGTTCAGTCCGTTGCGAGCCGAACACGGAAAAGTGTGGAGATTTGGGGACGTCGCTCTCGAATCTCGACTAATGTCAACCCATATTGGGTCGGCAGCACGAAAAGCCGGTTTTGGCGATGGAGTGGCGTCTCCGTCGTAAGCCGTTGGGAGATAGGCAATTTCGGGCTTTTGCAGTCCGTGACGAACTGGTTCTGACGAGCGGGTGCGCCCTCGCGCCTCGCGCGTCGTTTTGCGTTTTGGTGGTCTGAAGAACAGATCTGGGACGTTTCCGTTCCGCGTTCCGTTCCTCCGACCTTCGAAATGGATCGAAATTCAACCCGGGACGGCGGTGGCAGCCGCTGTTTCGGAAGGATCGCCCCTTCGGGCGACGACATGAGAGGCCACGATGGCGCAGCAGACATTCACCGGTCGCAAACGTGTTCGCAAGTTCTTTGGACACATCAAGGAAGTCGCGGAGATGCCGAACCTCATTGAGGTTCAGAAGGCGTCCTACGACCAGTTCCTGATGGTGGACGAGCCCACGGGCGGGCGGCCGGATGAGGGCCTGCAGGCGGTGTTCCGCTCGGTGTTCCCGATCTCGGACTTCTCCGGCACCTCGATGCTGGAGTTCGTCCGCTACGAGTTCGAGCCGCCGAAATATGACGTCGACGAGTGCCGCCAGCGCGGCATGACCTTCGCTGCGCCGCTCAAGGTGACGCTGCGCCTCATCGTGTTCGATATCGACGAGGAGACCGGCGCGAAGTCGGTCAAGGACATCAAGGAGCAGGACGTGTACATGGGCGACATCCCGCTCATGACCATGAACGGCACCTTCATCGTCAACGGCACCGAGCGCGTCATCGTCTCGCAGATGCACCGTTCGCCGGGCGTGTTCTTCGACCATGACAAGGGCAAGACCCATTCGTCCGGCAAGCTCTTGTTCGCCGCCCGCGTCATCCCGTATCGCGGCTCCTGGCTCGACATCGAGTTCGACGCCAAGGACATCGTGTTCGCGCGCATCGACCGTCGCCGCAAGCTGCCGGTGACGTCGCTGATGTTCGCGCTCGGCCTCGACGGCGAGCAGATCCTGGCGACCTTCTACAAGAAGCTGATCTACAAGCGCATCAAGGAAGGCTGGCGCGTTCCGTTCGACGCCAACCGTTTCCGCGGCTATTCGACCGTCAACGACCTGATCGACGCCGACACCGGCAAGGTCGTGCTCGAGGCCGGCAAGAAGCTCACCGTCCGCGCCGCCCGCCAGCTCCAGGAGAAGGGGCTGAAGGCGCTGCGCATGTCGGACGAGGAGCTGCTCGGCAACTACATCGCCGAGGATCTCGTGAACCCGAAGACCGGCGAGATCTACGCCGAGGCCGGCGAGGAGATCACCGACAAGCTGTTCAAGGTGCTGAACGAGCAGGGCTACAAGGACCTGCCGCTGCTCGACATCGACCACGTCAATGTCGGTCCCTACATCCGCAACACGCTGTCGGCCGACAAGAACATGACGCGTGAGGACGCGCTGTTCGACATCTATCGCGTGATGCGTCCGGGCGAGCCGCCGACACTCGATTCCGCGCAGGCGATGTTCCAGTCGCTGTTCTTCGACGCCGAGCGCTACGACCTCTCCGCGGTCGGCCGCGTCAAGATGAACATGCGCCTCGAGCTCGATGCGCCGGACACCCAGCGCACGCTGCGCAAGGAGGACATCCTCGCGGTCATCAAGACCCTTGTGGACCTGCGCGACGGCAAGGGCGAGATCGACGACATCGACCATCTCGGCAACCGCCGCGTCCGCTCGGTCGGCGAGCTGATGGAGAACCAATACCGCATCGGTCTCTTGCGCATGGAGCGCGCCATCAAGGAGCGCATGTCGAGCGTCGACATCGACACCGTGATGCCGCAGGACCTGATCAACGCCAAGCCGGCCGCGGCCGCGGTGCGCGAGTTCTTCGGCTCGTCGCAGCTGTCGCAGTTCATGGACCAGACCAACCCGCTGTCGGAGATCACCCACAAGCGCCGCCTGTCGGCGCTTGGACCGGGCGGTCTGACCCGCGAGCGCGCCGGCTTCGAGGTGCGCGACGTGCATCCGACGCATTACGGCCGCATCTGCCCGATCGAGACGCCGGAAGGTCCGAACATCGGCCTGATCAACTCGCTGGCGACGTTCGCCCGCGTCAACAAGTATGGCTTCGTCGAGACGCCGTACCGCAAGGTCAAGGACGGCCGCGTCACCGACGAGGTGGTGTATCTGTCCGCCATGGAGGAGGGGCGCTACCGCGTCGCGCAGGCCAACGTGCCGCTCGATGCCAAGGGCCGCTTCACCGAGGACCTCGTGGTCTGCCGTCATGCCGGCGAAGTCGTGCCGATGACGCCGGACAAGGTCGACTACATGGACGTGTCTCCGAAGCAGCTGGTTTCGGTCGCCGCGGCGCTGATTCCGTTCCTTGAGAACGACGACGCCAACCGCGCGCTGATGGGCTCGAACATGCAGCGCCAGGCGGTGCCGCTGGTTCGCGCCGAGGCGCCGTTCGTCGGCACCGGCATGGAAGGCGTGGTCGCTCGTGACTCGGGTGCCGCGATCGCGGCGCGCCGTTCGGGCGTGATCGACCAGATCGACGCCACCCGCGTCGTCATCCGCGCCACCGAAGATCTCGATCCGACCAAGTCGGGCGTCGACATCTACCGGCTGATGAAGTTCCAGCGCTCCAACCAGTCGACCTGCATCAACCAGCGTCCGCTGGTGAAGGTCGGCGACATCGTCAAGAAGGGCGACATCATCGCCGACGGTCCCTCGACCGATCTCGGCGAGCTCGCGCTCGGCCGCAACGTGCTGGTCGCGTTCATGCCGTGGAACGGCTACAACTTCGAAGACTCGATCCTGCTCTCCGAGCGGATCGTGAAGGAGGACGTCTTCACCTCGATCCACATCGAGGAGTTCGAGGTGATGGCCCGCGACACCAAGCTGGGTCCGGAGGAAATCACGCGCGACATTCCGAACGTGTCGGAAGAGGCGCTGAAGAACCTCGACGAAGCCGGCATCGTCTATATCGGCGCGGAAGTGCGTGCCGGCGACATCCTGGTCGGCAAGATCACGCCGAAGGGCGAGAGCCCGATGACGCCGGAAGAGAAGCTGCTGCGCGCCATCTTCGGTGAGAAGGCCTCGGATGTCCGCGACACCTCGCTGCGGGTGCCGCCGGGCGTGCAGGGCACGATCGTCGAGGTCCGCGTGTTCAACCGCCACGGCGTCGACAAAGATGAGCGTGCGCTGGCGATCGAGCGGGAAGAGATCGAGCGTCTCGCCAAGGACCGTGACGACGAGCAGGCGATCCTGGACCGCAACGTCTACAGCCGTCTCGCCGACATGCTGGATGGCCGCCAGGGCATCTCCGGCCCGAAGGGGTTCAAGAAGGACACCAAGATCACCCGTGCGGTGCTCGACGAGTATCCGAAGTCGCAGTGGTGGCTGTTCGCGGCGTCGAACGACAAGCTGATGGCCGAGATCGAGGCCATGCGGAAGCAGTACGACGAGTCGAAGAAGGGCCTCGAGCAGCGCTTCCTCGACAAGGTCGAGAAGCTGCAGCGCGGCGACGAGCTGCCGCCGGGCGTCATGAAGATGGTCAAGGTCTTCGTCGCTGTGAAGCGCAAGATCCAGCCGGGCGACAAGATGGCCGGCCGTCACGGCAACAAGGGCGTCGTCTCCAAGATCGTTCCGATCGAGGACATGCCGTTCCTGGAGGACGGCACCCATGCGGACATCGTGCTGAACCCGCTGGGCGTGCCCTCGCGCATGAACGTCGGCCAGATCCTCGAGACCCATCTCGGCTGGGCCTGCGCCGGCCTCGGCAAGCGCATCGCCCAGACGGTCGATGCCTATCTGTCGAAGCAGGACGTCAAGCCGCTGAAGGAGACCTTGAAGCGGATCTATGGTGAGGACGAGACCATCAAGACGCTCAACGACAATGAGCTTCTTGAACTCGGTCACAATCTGAGCCGCGGCGTGCCGATCGCCACCCCAGTGTTCGACGGTGCCAAGGAGAGCGACATCGAGGAGATGTTGAAGCTCGCCGGAATGGATGCGTCCGGCCAGTCGACCGTCTATGACGGCCGCACCGGCGACCCGTTCGATCGCAAGGTCACCGTCGGCTACATCTACATGCTGAAGCTGCACCATCTGGTCGACGACAAGATCCATGCGCGTTCGATCGGCCCGTACTCGCTGGTCACCCAGCAGCCGCTGGGCGGAAAGGCCCAGTTCGGCGGCCAGCGCTTCGGCGAAATGGAGGTGTGGGCGCTCGAAGCCTATGGCGCGGCCTACACGCTGCAGGAGATGCTGACGGTGAAGTCGGACGACGTCGCCGGCCGCACCAAGGTCTACGAGGCGATCGTGCGCGGCGACGACACGTTCGAGGCCGGTATTCCGGAATCGTTCAACGTGCTGGTCAAGGAAATGCGCTCGCTCGGCCTCAACGTCGACCTGCACAACTCCAAGCTCGGACCGGCGCCGACGTCGGAAGCCGCCGAGTAGTTCAAGCGATCAAGCCCGGCCGCCTCAAGCGGCCGGGTGCAGGCGCCTTCCTCCCGCGGGTCGGGGCAGGGCGCCCTCTGCTGAGAGATTTTCGAATTTGCGGCTGACCCCCGATCGGTCCGCGAGGAGAATACGATGAACCAAGAAATTATGAATCTCTTCAATCCGACGACTCCGGCTCAGGTCTTCGACCAGATCCGGATCTCGATCGCATCGCCGGAAAAGATTCTGTCCTGGTCCTACGGCGAGATCAAGAAGCCGGAAACGATCAACTACCGCACCTTCAAGCCGGAGCGCGACGGTCTGTTCTGCGCCCGCATCTTCGGGCCGATCAAGGACTACGAGTGCTTGTGCGGCAAGTACAAGCGGATGAAGTACAAGGGCATCATCTGCGAGAAGTGCTCGGTCGAGGTGACGCTGTCGCGCGTCCGGCGCGAGCGCATGGGCCACATCGAGCTCGCCGCCCCCGTCGCGCACATCTGGTTCCTGAAGTCGCTGCCGTCGCGCATCGGCCTCCTGCTGGACATGACGCTGAAGGATCTCGAGCGGATCCTGTACTTCGAATACTACGTCGTCCTCGAGCCGGGTCTGACCGCGCTCAAGGACCGGCAGCTGCTGTCCGAGGACGAATACCTCAAGGCGCAGGACGAATACGGCCAGGACAGCTTCACCGCCATGATCGGCGCCGAGGCCATCCGTGAGCTGCTGCGCGGCCTCGAGCTGGAGAAGCTCGAGCAGACGCTGCGTGCCGAGATGCAGGAGACCGACTCCGACATCAAGCACAAGAAGCTCGCCAAGCGCCTGAAGATCGTCGAGGCCTTCCGCCACTCCGGCAACAAGCCGGAATGGATGATCATGACCGTCGTTCCGGTGATCCCGCCGGATCTGCGGCCGCTGGTGCCGCTCGATGGCGGCCGCTTCGCGACCTCGGATCTCAACGACCTCTATCGCCGCGTCATCAACCGCAACAACCGCCTGAAGCGGCTGATGGAGCTGCGCGCGCCGGATATCATCATCCGCAACGAGAAGCGCATGCTTCAGGAGGCGGTGGATGCGCTGTTCGACAACGGCCGCCGCGGCCGCGTCATCACCGGCGCCAACAAGCGTCCGTTGAAGTCGCTCGCCGACATGCTCAAGGGCAAGCAGGGCCGCTTCCGTCAGAACCTGCTCGGCAAGCGCGTCGACTATTCCGGCCGCTCGGTCATCGTCGTCGGTCCCGAGCTGCGCCTGCATCAGTGCGGCCTGCCGAAGAAGATGGCGCTCGAGCTGTTCAAGCCGTTCATCTACTCACGGCTCGACGCCAAGGGCCTGTCGACCACCGTCAAGCAGGCCAAGAAGCTGGTCGAGAAGGAGCGTCCGGAGGTCTGGGACATCCTTGACGAGGTCATCCGCGAGCATCCGGTGCTGCTGAACCGCGCGCCGACGCTGCATCGCCTCGGCATTCAGGCGTTCGAGCCGGTGCTGATCGAGGGCAAGGCGATCCAGCTGCATCCGCTGGTCTGCTCGGCCTTCAACGCCGACTTCGACGGCGACCAGATGGCCGTGCACGTCCCGCTGTCGCTCGAAGCGCAGCTGGAAGCGCGCGTCCTGATGATGTCGACCAACAACATCCTGCATCCGGCGAACGGCCAGCCAATCATCGTGCCGTCGCAGGACATCGTTCTCGGCCTCTACTACGTCTCGATCATGCGCGAAGGCATGCCCGGTCAGGGCATGACGTTCGGCAACATGGCCGAGCTCGAGCATGCGCTGCACGCCAAGGCTATCCATCTCCACAGCAAGATCAAGTATCGCTGGGAAGGGATGAACGAGGAAGGCAAGATCGCCAAGCGCTGGATCGAGACCACCGCGGGCCGCGTCATGCTCGGCAACCTCCTGCCGAAGCATCCGCGCGTGACCTTCGAGGTCATCAACAAGCTGATGACCAAGCGCGAGATCTCGGGCGTCATCGATCAGGTCTACCGTCACTGCGGTCAGAAGGAGACGGTGATCTTCTGCGACCGCATCATGGCGCTCGGCTTCTACAACGCCTTCAAGGCGGGCATCTCGTTCGGCAAGGACGACATGGTCGTGCCGGCCGGCAAGTGGAAGATCGTGGACACGACGCGTACGCTGGCGAAGGACTTCGAGCAGCAGTACAATGACGGCCTGATCACCCATGGCGAGAAGTATAACAAGGTCGTCGACGCCTGGTCGAAGGCCTCGGAAGAGATCGCCAAGGAGATGATGAAGGAGATCTCCGTCACCAAGAAGACGGCGACGGGGGCCGATGCCGACATCAACTCGATCTACATGATGTCTCACTCCGGTGCGCGTGGTTCGCCGGCACAGATGCGTCAGCTCGCCGGCATGCGCGGCCTGATGGCCAAGCCGTCGGGTGAGATCATCGAGACGCCGATCATCTCGAACTTCAAGGAAGGCCTCTCGGTTCTCGAGTACTTCAACTCGACTCACGGCGCCCGCAAGGGTCTCGCGGACACCGCGTTGAAGACCGCGAACTCGGGCTACCTGACCCGTCGTCTGGTCGACGTCGCGCAGGACTGCATCATCACGCAGGACGATTGCGGCACCCATCTCGGCATCAAGATGCGCGCGATCGTCGACGCCGGCACGCTGGTGGCCTCGCTCGGCTCGCGTATCCTCGGTCGCGTGCCTTGCGACGACGTGCGCGATCCCGCCACCAATGCGGTGCTGGTCAAGGCCGGCACCTTGATGGAGGAGAGCCACATCGACGCCATCCAGCAGGCCGGCGTGCAGGAGGTGAAGATCCGTTCGGCGCTGACCTGCGAGCTGGTCAACGGCATCTGCAAGATGTGCTACGGCCGCGACCTCGCGCGCGGTACGCCGGTCAACCATGGTGAGGCTGTCGGCGTCATCGCCGCGCAGTCGATCGGTGAGCCCGGCACCCAGCTGACGATGCGCACCTTCCACATCGGCGGCGCGGCGCAGCTGAACGAGCAGTCCTTCGTGGAATCGAACTTCGAAGGCAAGGTGGTCATCCGCAACAAGGCGATCGCTCGCAACAGCGAGGGTCACCTGATTGCGATGGTCCGCAACATGGTCGTGACGATCGTCGACCCCGACGGCACCGAGCGTGCGACGCACCGTATCCAGTACGGTTCGCGCATGCATGTGGACGACGGCGACATGATCAAGCGCGGCCAGCGCATCGCCGAGTGGGATCCTTACACCCGCCCGATCCTCACCGAGGCGGAGGGCACGATCGGGTTCGAGGATCTCACCGAAGGTCTGTCGATCTCGGAGACGCTCGACGAGTCCACCGGTATCGCCAAGCGCGTGGTCATCGACTGGCGTGGAACGCGCGGTGGCGCGGATCTGCGTCCGGCGATCGTGATCAAGGGCAAGGACGGCAAGGTGCTCAAGCTCGCCCGTGGCGGCGATGCCCGCTACATGCTGTCGGTCGACGCCATTCTGTCGGTCGACATCGGGGCGACGGTCAAGCCGGGCGACATCCTGGCGCGTATCTCGACCGAGAGCGCCAAGACGCGCGACATCACCGGCGGTCTGCCGCGGGTAGCGGAGCTGTTCGAAGCGCGCAAGCCGAAGGATGCCGCGATCATCGCCGAGATCGCCGGTACCATCCGGTTCGGCCGCGACTACAAGAACAAGCGTCGCATCTCGATCGAGCCGGTGGACAAGACCGAGGAGGCACGCGAGTACCTGATCCCGAAGGGCAAGCACATCCACCTTCAGGATGGCGACATCGTCGAGAAGGGTGACTTCATCGTCGAAGGCAACCCGGCGCCGCACGACATCCTGGCGATCAAGGGCATCGAGGAGCTCGCGGCCTATCTCGTCAACGAGATCCAGGAGGTCTACCGGCTGCAGGGCGTGCTCATCAACGACAAGCACATCGAGGTGATTGTCCGTCAGATGCTGCAGAAGATCGAGGTCACCGACCAGGGCGACACCGACATGATCGCCGGCGAGCAGGTCGACAAGATCGAGTTCGACGCGCTGAACGCGAAGGCGCAGGAGGAGGGCAAGAAGCCCGCCTCCGGCAATCCGGTTCTGCTCGGCATCACCAAGGCGAGCTTGCAGACCCGGTCGTTCTTCTCGGCGGCCTCGTTCCAGGAGACCACCCGCGTTCTCACCGAGGCGGCGGTGAACGGCAAGATCGATCCGCTCGAGGGTCTCAAGGAGAACGTCATCGTCGGCCGTCTCATCCCGGCCGGCACCGGCGCCTCCATGGCTCGCATCCGCGAGGTCGCTCTCAAGCGCGACAAGCTGATTCTCGACGAGCGCGAGAAGCAGGCCGCGATCGTGCCGTCGCAGCCCGAGCCGCAGCCGCTGGCGTTGCCGCCCGCGGAGTGAACAGAACGCTGCGGCAGCGCCTGACGGTGTCCGGTGCTGCCGTCCGTTCATCGACCTTAGAAAAGGCCGGCATTCGCCGGCCTTTTTTTGACAAGATATTCTCCCGTTGCCGCGCTGCTGCCCCGTTGTTCATCTTCCCTTCAGGCACAAAGGCGCTTCTGGGAGCATCAGATCCGCTGAGCTGATTCCCGTCCACTGCCGTGGCGCTGCGCCGATTTGCTCGGGCGCAAACCCTGTGCGGGCCGGATAGGCTATGGCCGATCGAGCCCCGAGGGTGGCAGGACCCGTGATACGGACGACCGGCGATATCGCAGACAGCCGGAGATGGCGGAATTTCTATGCTTGACCTTGCGATTGTTGGTGGCGGCCCGGGCGGCCTGATGAGCGCCTGGTATCTGCGGCGGAAGCTCGGTGATCTCTGCAAGGTGACGATCTTCGAAGCATCCGACCGGCTCGGCGGCAAGATCGTCACGCGCAAGTTCGACACGGCGCCCGCGATGTACGAAGCCGGTGTCGCCGAGATCTACGACTACTCGATGACCGGCCCCGATCCGCTGCGCGAGCTGATCCAGCATTTCGGCCTGCAGACGATTCCGATGGACGCGATGCAGGTGCAGCTCGACGGCGAACTGCTCGACGACGTGCCGGGCCTGCGCCGCAAATACGGGCCGAAGACGGCGGCGGCCGTCGAGGCGTTCCGCAAGCGTTGCACCGAGGTGATTTCGCCCGTCGAGTATTACGAGGGCGTTGGCGCGCACGACAACGAGCACCCCTGGGCCTACAAGACCTGCGAGGAGCTACTCGACGAGGAGGTTGAGGACCCCACCGCCAAGCGCTTCTTCAAGGTGATGGCGCGTTCCGATCTCGCGACCGAGGCCCACAATACCAACGGCCTCAACGCGCTCAAGAACTTCGTGATGGATATCGACGACTACATCGGGCTTTATTCCATCCAGAACGGCAATGAGCAGCTGATCGAGTGCCTGCGCTCGGAGGTCGACGCCGACATCCAGCTCAACCACCGTGTGCTGCGCATCGGCAAGACCGAGCAGGGCCGCTACCGCCTCAACATGATGAATGGCAAGGGCCCGGAGACGCGCGAGTTCGATCTCGTGCTGGTGTGCTTGCCGCATTCCTGGCTGTCGACGGTGGGCTGGGAGGGCGAGAAGCTGCGCCGCTCGATGGTCAAGCACATCGCCTATTTCGATCGTCCGGCGCACTATCTGCGCGTCTCGATCCTGTTCGATTCCCCGTTCTGGGGCGACAAGATCCCGGGCTCCTGGTTCATGTCGGAGGCCTTCGGCGGCTGCTGCATCTACAACGAGGGCTCGCGCCACGACGTCGGCAAGCACGGCGTGCTGAACTGGCTGATCGCCGGTTCCGACGCGCTCGCCTTCGCCAATCTCTCCGACCAGGAGCTGATCGACGCCGCGCTCAAGTCCCTGCCGGCCGCGCTCGGCGATTGCAGGGCGCATTTCATGGAGGGCAAGATCCACCGCTGGCTGTCGTCGGTCAACGCCTTGCCCGGCGGCCTGCCGGTGCGCGATGTCATGACCAACCATCGCCCCGAGCCGAAGGAGCATCCGGGGATCGTGGTGGTCGGCGACTATCTGTTCGATTCGACGCTCAACGGCCTGCTCGATTCCTCGGATGCCGCGACCGACATCATCCTCACCGAGATGATGCGGTTGCGCCGCGTCAAGTCGCAGGCGGAGACGCCGCTGTCGGACAAGATCGATCGCGACTATTTCGATAATTATCGCGGGCAGGGGCCGTACAGCGAAGCCTGGTCGCAGTTCACCGACCCGGACTATCTGCTCGGTCTGATCAAGATCGTCTGGAACAAGAGCAAGGGCAAAGGCTACAAGCTCTTGGTCGCGGGCTCCGCGAGCGGCGAGCTGGTCGGCGCGCTGCGCGAGCGCGGCATCGATGCCTGGGGCATCGAGAACAACCGCTACATCCATGGCAAGACGCCGAAGGCGCTGAAGAAGTACAACAAGCTCGGCTCGATCACCGACCTGCCGTTCAAGAAGGGCGAGTTCGACTTCGTGTTCGAGACCAGCCTGTGCCATCTCGGCGACAAGCAGGTCGCGCGCGCGATTCGCGAGCTCAACCGCGTGGTCAAGACGGGCCTGGTGTTCGGCTCGATCACCTCCGACATGGCGCCCGCGCTGGTCGACCGCTACGACCTGTTGCGCGGGGTGAAGAAGCTCGGCACCTGGTGGGAGTGGTCAGAGCTGTTCTTCGGCAACGGCTTCGATCTGGCGATGCACCGCCGCGACTGCACCGACGAGGTCTGGGCAGCGACGCTCGCCGCGAACAAGGGCCCGGGCCAGTGGTATGCCGACGCGGACAGCCTGCGCTACTCGTTCTTCGACAAGGTCGAGGACGAGGATTGAGGACGCTGGCCGCGGCGCCGTGCAGATGTTAAAGGCCTGACGCGCAAGGCTGGCGCTCTCGTCGGCCGCGCTGCTGCGGTTGGTTGCATGTCGCCCAAGAAACCAGAGTCCAAGTCGGGGTCGGGCCCGGCCTCCAAATCGGGCAAGAAGCGAGGTTCGAAATCCAGTTCGACCTCGGGGTCGCCCGGCGAGAGCGCGGACGATCGGATCGCCGGCGAACGAATCGCAGCGGCCGCGGGCGCCGCAGCCGAGATCGCGAAGCGCCTGTCCGGAACCGCCCCGTCGCCGCCAGCGCCAGAGGCTCCCCAAGCGCCGCAGGCCTCTCAAGCGCCGCAGGCCTCTCAAGCGCCGCAGGCCTCTCAAGCGCCGGAGACCCCGCTGGTCGCCGACCCGCCGCTGACATCCGAAGCGCCGCAGGCCTCCGAGCAGCCACAGGCCGCCAAAGTGCCGGAGGCGGCCAAACCGCAGCAAGCATCGAAGCCGGTGCAGGCCGTCAGGCCGCCGCAGGCAACCAAGCCGCCGCAGGCAAGCAAGCCGCCCCAGGCAGGCAAGCCCGTGCCGCCGCCCTCCGACGAAGACGACGAGGAGGACGACGAGGACGATCTCGACGACGACGATGATGACGAGGATCTCGTCGTCTATAGCGCCCGCGAGGCCGCCGGCGCGCTCGCGACGATCTATGGCTTCGTCTCGCCGCTGCTCGGCAAATACAAGAAGATGCTGGCCTTCGTCACGATCGGCGTGCTGATCGAGACGCTGTTCAACGTCATCATGCCGCTGAGCCTGAAGTTCCTGATCGACGACGCGCTCGGCGAGGAGGATTTCGAGGCGCTGTATCGGATCCTCGGCGTGCTCGCGGTCGCAGGCATCTTCACCTCGATCGTCGCGGTGCTCTACGAGCGCTGGGACGCGCGGCTGGCGGCCTGCGTCATCTCGGATGTCCGCACCCGGCTGTTCGACCATGTGCAGAACCTGCCGGCGGCCTATTTCCAGCGCACCAAGCGCGGCGAGATCCTGTCGCGCTTCTCGGTCGACATGTCGGCCTTCGAGGGCGTGATCAAGTCCTTCGCCAACAGCGCCGCGCTGCCGCTGCTCGAGCTCATCGCCGGCATCATCCTGATGCTGTTCCTCAACTGGCAGCTCGCCGCGATCGCGCTGCTGGTGTTCCCGATCACCCTGATCGGCCCGCGCATCCTGACGCCCAAGGCCGTGCAGGCCAATTACGAGCAGAAGCTCAACGAGGCCACGCTGCTCGGCGTGATCCAGGAGAACATCGCAGCCCAAGCGGTGATCAAGGCCTTCAGCTTGCACCGCAAGGTGTTCGGCTGGTTCTCCTTCCGTAACGACGAGGCACGGCGCAAGATCGCGGATGCGATGTTCCTCTCGACCATGGTCGAGCGCACTGTGACCATCGCGGTGCTGCTGCTGCATCTGGTCGTGCTCGCGCTCGGCGCCTATTTGGCGACCAAGGGCCAGATCACGGTCGGCACCTTCGTCACCTTCGAGAGCGCATTCTGGGAGGTGTCCTATAACATCGCCCACGTCATGCACTTCATCCCGGTGTCGATCTCGTCGGCCGCCGCGATCCGCCACATGCAGGAGCTGCTCGACGAGCCGACGCGCGGCGCCGACCGGCCCGGCGCGCCGGACCTGCCGCGCATCAGCCACGACATCACCTTCGAGCGCGTCAGCTTCCAATATGAGGGCAGCGAGACGCCGGTACTCGACAATCTCAGCCTCAAGCTCGATGTCGGCAAGCGCATCGCCATCGTCGGCCCGTCCGGCTCCGGCAAGAGCACGCTGCTCAATCTCATTCTGCGGCTCTACGTGCCGGACGAGGGCCGCGTTACCATCGACGGCGTCGACATCCGCAAGGTGACGCGCGATTCGCTCCGCGGCAGCATGGCGGTCGTGTTCCAGGAGAACATGCTGTTCAACATGTCGCTGCGGGAGAACATCCGGCTCGGCAAGGAAGGCGCAACGGACGAGGAAGTGGAGGAGGCGGCCAAGAAGGCCGAGATCCACCGCTACATCATGAGCCTGCCGCAGAAATACGACACCCTGGTCGGCGAGCGCGGCGACACGCTGTCCGGCGGCCAGCGCCAGCGCATCGCGATCGCCCGCGCCATCATCCGCAATCCTTCCGTGCTGCTGCTCGACGAGGCGACCTCGGCGCTCGACCAGACCACGGAAGCCGCGATCAACCGTACGCTGCTGAAGGTCGCCAAAGGTCGCACCATGATCTGGTCGACCCACCGCCTCACGTCAGTGGTCGAGATGGACGAGATCATCGTCATCTCCGGCGGCCGCGCGATCGAGCGCGGCAGCCACGCCGAGTTGCTCGCCAAGAACGGCACCTACCGCAAGCTATGGGACGACCAGGGTCACCAGCCGGGCCGGCAGGATCAGGTCGACGACGAAGACGATGATGACGATGACGAAGACGACCTCAAGGATGACGAGGACGACGACGAGGAAGAGGAATAGTCCGTAGCCCGCATGAGCGCAGCGACATGCGGGGCCTCATGGGCTGTGTGTGAGACCCCGGATATCGCTGCGCTCATCCGGGCTACGAGCGGTAGCCGCGACCGGGGCGCCGACCATCCGATGCCGCACGCCGCGGCCGAGCGACACCGCGAAGCGCGCCCAGCGTTGCGCTAGCCAATACGGGCCTGTGCCGACCGACACCTCGCGGAATTGCCAAGCCTTCTGCAGCGACCAGGCATCGCAGGCGGTCTTGACCGGGTCATCGTAATAGGTCGCGATCTTGGCTTCGCTCATGCCGTGGGTGGCCAGCCAACGCGGGATGTGGACGTTGCACAGCCGCTCGACGTCGGTGAAGACCTTGTCGGAGCCGGTGCCGGTGACCGGGCAGGTGGTGCAGAAGGCATCGCCGACCAGAACCACGCCGGGCATTCTGTAGCCGCTGTTTACAATGAGGTCGGCCGGCCGGACCTTGACCTCACCGCTGACGGCGGTCTCGCCGGTGATCCGCTTGAGGCCGGGCAGGGCAGCCGCGAGCGTCTCAGCTGGATGGTGCCGGACCGCCCGCAGCCAGGGATCGTCGACCTCGCGGTAGGCGAACAGATTCGCCCGCATGCGGGCGCCGATCGGGAACAGGGTGATGTAGGGCACGCGGGCGCCGGCGCGCTCCTGGAAATAGGTCATGGCAGGGAACGGGAACGCAGCGCTGCCGACCGGCTCCAGGTCGAAACCGACCGAGATTGAATGGGCAGGGCTGGTGATGGTGCGAGTGATTCCCAGCTGATGCCGCAGGCCGACGTTCAGGCCATTGGAGAGCACGACCAGCCGGGCCGAGATCGTCTCGCCGTTGGAGAGAACGACGGACTGTCGGTCCTCGCCGGGGGTGATCGCGGTGGCCTTGGCCGCGATTTTCAGGACTGGAGAGGGGATCTCCTCGCGAACGGCCGCGACCAGCGCATCGTAGAGAATGCCGTATTGATGGACCGGCGCCCGATCGAGCACATAGCCGAATCGGGCGATCCAGTTCTCGGCCGCCAAGGTCGCCCGGTGCAGCGCCTTGTCGGCCACCCCGGTGCAGCGGAAGCGCGCGATCTGCTCCGCGCCCGAGATCTTCTCGATTCGGAAATCCGGCGGATAAACCACGTGCGGATCGACCAGAATCGCCGCGATGCCGGCGCGCCCGAGCATGGCCGCCGTGATCGAGCCGGCCAGCCCGCCGCCGATGATCGCGATGTCGGTATAGTGGGGCATGTGACGCCTCGTCGAAGCGCCATCCTTGGCTCCGAAAGCCGAACAAAGCCTTAGCCGCGATGTTTCAGATTGTTGCGGAGGGTGAACCGAAAATCGGAGGCGCCGTGGTCCGTAGAGCTTGTGAGCCAATTTGAGTTCAGGGCTGAGTTTGCGACGAGGGGGCTGTCGCCGCGGGATAGCCGTTGTGGGCGGCTCTGTGCGGCGGATTGTCCCGGAGGATCCCTCGGATGCCGCTCCCGGCGACTATGATGCTGCTTTTTGACAGGCGATGAGGTGCAATCCTTGCAGAAGGTTGTTGGTGAACGCGTACCAGCTCACGACGGCGCGAACCTTGTCGATGCCGCGTACCGTCACTTGCCGGAGGTCCCAGTTGCGCCAGCGGGCGTGGATGCATTCGCACAGCGAGCGGAGCTGATACTGAGCCTTGCCGGCTTCGCTCGCCATGCGCGCTCGCCAGGCCGCCACACCAGGGCCATCGGTATCTCGGGGCAGATAAGGATCAACACCGCTTTTTTGCGAGCGCGGCGGACAGTAGATCTCGATGTTCTGGCCATGCGCCCATTCGATGTCGTCGCCACGGCAGTATCCGCCATCGACGAGGTAGCGCCTGGGCAGGCGTTGCAGCTTGTCGCGCAGCCGCTCCAGCATCGGTCGCATCAGGCCGCCGTCTGATCCGTTGTTGTCGATGTCGATTGCGACCACGATCATCGCAGCTGCAGCGCTGACGACCTGCACGTTGTAGGCGGGACGGAAGCCGGCATCGGCCATCTTCATCCGCCGCGCCTGCGGATCGGTGGTGGAGGCCCGAGGCTCCTTCGGCTTCTTGCCGTTACCGCCTTTTTCCTCGAGCTTCTGGCGCTTGCGCTTGATCTCCTCCAGCGCCGCCTGCGCCGCTTCGACCTTCTGTTTATGCTCGCGTGCGGCGCGCTCACGCGCCGCGCGGATGCGCCGGTTGCTGGCTTCTGGATCTGCATCGACTTCCCGCTTGAGCTCTTCCACCACCTCCGTTGCTTCCGCCAGCTTCTGCTGCAGCCTCGCTTCGCGCCGGAACGAGCTGGCCCCCGCATTGGCGCGGATCCGCACCCCGTCCTGTGCCAGCGTATCGAGATCGACCAGCCCGGCCTCGCTCAACGCCGCCAGATGTTCGCTCATCAGGCGGTCGAGCACATCGGCACAGCCGACGCGGAAGTCCGATAGCGTGTGATAGTTCAGCGATACCCCGCCACACAGCCAGCGATAGGCATCATGGCTCTCGCACAGGCGATCCAGCGCCCGAGCACTGCCGACGCCGTCGCTGGTGGCATAGAGCCAGAGCGCCAGCAAAAGGCGTGGCGACGGTGCCGGATGACCAGGCCTGTTCTCCCGCGCCTTCACTCGGTCTTCCAACTCGCTCAGGTCGAGCGTCTCGACATAGGTCCAGATCATCCGCGCCGGATGATCCTGCCCGATCAGGCTGTCGATATCGACCGCGCGCAGCTCGACCTGGTTGCGCTCCGGAACCCGCAGACGAGGCGCACCCTTCGGAAGCTCCCGCGCTTTGGGACCCGACTGCTCCGGCAATCCATCGAAAAGCTCGTCCTTAGCCATCATGACCTCCAGCAAACCGCTCCGCTCAGAGAATCATAGTCAGCGAGAATAGGCATCGAAAGATTCACAGCCTCGTAGAGTGGGCAAAGGCGCCGACCCGCTGCATCCTCGGCCCGTGACGGTGATGGCGCCGTGCCCACCGTCGGGCGGGAAGCTCCGTGGTGAGACGGTGGGCGCGCTGCCGCCTCCGGCGGCCACTTTGTCCACCCTACGACCTCGCAATCTCCAACATCGTCAGAGACTTGACCGGCCGACTTGAATGAATAGGTAAGCTCATCCGGTCTTGGAGGCCTCGCGCCGGTCTATCGGAGCCGGCAGCGACATAGAAACGGCTGGTTTGCGCGTCCTGCGGCGTCGTTTTGCTTGACTTGGGGTTTTACCACTTATAAAAGGCCGGCACTCAACGACAGGCGGTGAGCTTCGCCAGCGTCGGTACGGATCACCCGGACCGCCCGAACAGGGCACGATGGGCACCAACCTCGACGAATGCCGCTCAAACGCTGTCGATCATAGCTAGGCAATGCCAGAACGATTTTAGATCTCTCGAGCTCGTTCTCTTGAGACCAATTTCGGATGCATGACCTCGGTAGGCCGCCTCGAGCGCAAGCGAGAGGAGGGTGATCGCGGTCCTCTGTGGCGTCAAGCGCTTTCCGTTCAGCGATGAACGGTTGGCGCGATTTCGTTTTGCGCGGATTTTCGTCGCGCTGGGCGGCCCGGTGAGGCGGGGAACCTCGAACAGAATTTGCGGAAGCCGGTGACGGTTTTCGTGTGAACGTTGAGAAGGGTGAAGGCCAAGATGCCGACGATCAACCAGCTGATCGCAAATCCGCGCGAAGTGCAGAAGTCGCGCAAGAAGGTGCCGGCGCTGCAGCAGTCGCCGCAGAAGCGGGGCGTTTGCACGCGCGTCTACACCACGACCCCGAAGAAGCCGAACTCGGCGCTTCGTAAGGTCGCCAAGGTGCGCCTGACCAACGGCTTCGAGGTGATCGGATACATCCCGGGTGAAGGCCATAACCTGCAGGAGCACTCGGTGGTCATGATCCGCGGCGGCCGCGTCAAGGACTTGCCGGGCGTGCGCTACCACATCCTCCGCGGCGTGCTGGATACCCAGGGCGTCAAGAACCGTAAGCAGCGTCGTTCGAAGTACGGCGCGAAGCGGCCCAAGTAAGTCGCTTAGGTAAGACGTTCGAGATAAAGCGGGAACAGATCATATGTCGCGTCGCCATTCAGCCGAAAAGCGTGAAGTGCTTCCGGATCCGAAGTTCGGGAACATCATCGTCACCAAGTTCATGAACTCGGTGATGTACGCCGGCAAGAAGTCGGTCGCCGAAGGAATCGTCTACGGCGCGTTCGGCATCATCGAAGCGAAGACCAAGCAGAGCCCGCTGACGGTGTTCGAGCAGGCGCTCGAGAACGTCATGCCGACCATCGAAGTGCGCTCGCGCCGCGTCGGTGGTGCGACCTACCAGGTGCCGGTCGAGGTCCGCTCGACCCGCCGCCAGGCGCTGGGCATCCGCTGGCTGATCTCGGCGGCCCGCGACCGCAACGAGAAGACCATGACCGAGCGGCTTTCTGCGGAGCTGCTCGATGCCTCGAACAACCGGGGTAACGCCGTGAAGAAGCGTGAAGACGTGCACCGGATGGCGGAAGCCAACCGCGCCTTCTCGCACTACCGCTGGTAACAGCGGCCCGAACGGAAATCAGGGAACAGATCCATGCCCCGCCAACACGCCATCGAAGACTATCGTAACTTCGGTATCATGGCGCATATCGACGCCGGTAAGACGACGACGACCGAGCGCATCCTGTATTACACCGGCAAGAGCCACAAGATCGGCGAAGTGCACGAAGGTGCCGCGACGATGGACTGGATGGAGCAGGAGCAGGAGCGTGGCATCACGATCACTTCGGCTGCCACCACCGCGTTCTGGAACGGCAAGCGCCTGAACATCATCGACACTCCCGGCCACGTCGACTTCACCATTGAGGTCGAGCGTTCGCTCCGCGTGCTCGACGGCGCCGTTTGCGTGCTCGATTCCAACCAGGGCGTTGAGCCGCAGACCGAGACCGTCTGGCGCCAGGGCGACAAGTACAAGGTGCCGCGGATCGTCTTCGCGAACAAGATGGACAAGACCGGCGCCGACTTCTTCAAGTGCCTGTCCGACATCGTCGACCGCCTGGGCGCGAAGCCGGTGGCCATCCAGCTGCCGATCGGCGCCGAGAACAACTTCAAGGGCTGCATCGATCTCGTGACCATGAAGGCGATCGTCTGGAACGACGAGTCGCTCGGCGCTAAGTTCGATCATGTCGAGATCCCGGCTGAGCTGGCCGACCAGGCCAAGGAATATCGCGAGAAGCTGGTGGAAGCCGCCGTCGAGCTCGACGACGACGCGCTGACCGCGTTCCTGGACGGCAAGGAGCCGGACGAGGCGACGCTGAAGCAGCTGATCCGCAAGGCCGTGCTGACCGGCGCGTTCTATCCCGTCCTGTGCGGCTCGGCCTTCAAGAACAAGGGCGTGCAGCCCTTGCTCGACGCTGTCGTCGACTATCTGCCGTCGCCGCTCGACGTGCCCGCGATCAAGGGCACCGACGACCGCGGCAACGAGGTCGTGCGCAAGGCGGACGACAAGGAGCCGCTGTCGCTGCTGGCGTTCAAGATCATGGACGACCCGTTCGTCGGCACCATCACCTTCTGCCGCATCTATTCGGGCATCCTGACCTCGGGCACCGGCGTCGTGAACTCGACCCGCGAGAAGAAGGAGCGCATCGGCCGCATGCTGCTGATGCACGCGAACAACCGCGAGGACATCAAGGAAGCCTATGCGGGCGACATCGTCGCTCTTGCCGGCCTCAAGGAAGCCCGCACCGGCGACACGCTCTGCGATCCCAACAACCAGGTGATCCTGGAAAAGATGGAATTCCCGGAGCCGGTCATCGAGATCGCGATCGAGCCGAAGTCGAAGGCCGACCAGGAGAAGCTGGGCATCGCTTTGGCGAAGCTCGCCGCGGAGGATCCGTCCTTCCGCGTGTCGACCGATCACGAGTCGGGCCAGACCATCCTCAAGGGCATGGGCGAGCTCCATCTCGACATCAAGGTCGACATCCTGAAGCGCACCTACAAGGTCGATGCGAATATCGGCGCGCCGCAGGTGGCGTTCCGTGAGCGCATCACCAAGCCGGCCAATGTTGACTACACCCACAAGAAGCAGACCGGCGGCACCGGCCAGTTCGCGGCCGTCAGCCTCGTGGTCGAGCCGAACGAGCCGGGTGGCGGCTACGTGTTCGAGTCCAAGATCGTCGGCGGTGCGGTTCCGAAGGAATACATCCCGGGCGTCGAAAAGGGCATCGAGAGCGTGCTCGGCGCGGGCGTGGTCGCGGGCTTCCCGGTGGTCGACGTCAAGGTGGCGCTGGTCGACGGCAAGTATCACGACGTCGACTCGTCGGCACTGGCCTTCGAAATCGCCTCCCGCGCGGCTTTCCGCGAAGCGCTGCAGAAGGGCAAGTCGGTTCTGCTCGAGCCGATCATGAAGGTCGAGGTCGTGACCCCGGAAGACTACACCGGTTCGGTGATCGGCGACCTGAACTCGCGTCGTGGCCAGATCCAGGGCCAGGACATGCGCGGCAACGCCAACGTCATCAACGCGATGGTGCCGCTCATGAACATGTTCGGTTACGTGAACAATCTGCGCTCGATGAGCCAGGGTCGCGCGACCTTCACGATGCAGTTCTCGCACTACGCTGAAGCGCCGGCCAACGTGTCGGCTGAAGTCCAGAAGAAGTTTGCCTGATTGTCGTTAGCTCAAGTTAGCGACTGAACGGAGAGTCAAATGGCCAAAGCTAAGTTTGAACGTAACAAGCCCCACTGCAACATCGGCACCATCGGTCACGTCGACCATGGCAAGACGTCGCTGACGGCTGCCATCACCAAGATCCTGGCCGAGACGGGCGGTGCGACGTTCACTGCCTACGACCAGATCGACAAGGCGCCCGAAGAGAAGGCCCGCGGCATCACCATCTCGACCGCCCACGTCGAGTACGAGACGCAGAACCGCCACTACGCGCACGTCGACTGCCCCGGCCACGCCGACTACGTGAAGAACATGATCACCGGCGCCGCCCAGATGGACGGCGCGATCCTGGTCGTGTCGGCTGCCGACGGCCCGATGCCGCAGACCCGCGAGCACATCCTGCTCGCCCGCCAGGTCGGTGTTCCCGCGCTGGTCGTGTTCCTGAACAAGTGCGACATGGTCGACGATCCGGAGCTGCTCGAGCTGGTCGAGCTCGAGGTTCGCGAGCTGCTCTCGAAGTATGAATTCCCGGGCGACAAGATCCCGATCATCAAGGGCTCGGCGCTCGCCGCTCTCGAAGATTCGGACAAGAAGCTCGGCCACGACGCCATCCTCGAGCTGATGCGCAATGTCGACGAGTACATTCCGCAGCCGGAGCGTCCGATCGACCAGCCCTTCCTGATGCCGGTCGAAGACGTGTTCTCGATCTCGGGCCGCGGCACCGTGGTGACCGGTCGTGTCGAGCGCGGCGTGATCAAGGTCGGTGAGGAAATCGAGATCGTCGGCATCCGTCCGACCCAGAAGACCACCGTCACCGGCGTCGAAATGTTCCGCAAGCTGCTCGATCAGGGCCAGGCTGGCGACAACATCGGTGCGCTGCTCCGCGGCACCAAGCGTGAGGACGTCGAGCGCGGCCAGGTTCTCTGCAAGCCGGGTTCGGTCAAGCCGCACACCAAGTTCAAGGCCGAGGCGTACATCCTCACCAAGGAAGAGGGCGGCCGTCACACTCCGTTCTTCACCAACTATCGTCCGCAGTTCTACTTCCGCACGACCGACGTGACCGGCGTCGTTCACCTGCCGGAAGGGACCGAGATGGTGATGCCGGGCGACAACATCGCGATGGAAGTGCACCTGATCGTGCCGATCGCGATGGAAGAGAAGCTGCGCTTCGCCATCCGTGAAGGCGGCCGCACCGTCGGCGCCGGCGTCGTCGCCTCGATCATCGAGTAACAACACGAATAGGGAATGGCGGGTGGCGAATGGTGATCCATTCGCCGTTCGCTACTCGCCACTCACTACTCACAGAAAGATACGGCAATGAACGGCCAAAATATCCGCATCCGTCTCAAGGCGTTCGACCATCGCATCCTCGATACGTCGACGCGCGAGATCGTCAACACGGCGAAACGGACCGGCGCGCAGGTTCGCGGACCCATTCCGCTGCCGACCCGCATCGAGAAGTTCACCGTCAACCGTTCGCCGCACGTCGACAAGAAGAGCCGCGAGCAGTTCGAGATGCGCACCCACAAGCGTCTCCTCGACATCGTCGATCCGACCCCGCAGACCGTCGATGCTCTCATGAAGCTCGACCTGGCCGCCGGCGTCGACGTCGAGATCAAGCTCTAAGTTTTTGGATTCACGTCCGCCTCATCGCGGACATAGAGAAGAACAGGAAGCACGCCGATGCGCTCCGGAGTGATCGCACAAAAGGTCGGGATGACGCGGGTCTTCACGGAGACCGGCGAACATATCCCCGTGACCGTGCTGAAGCTCGGCAATTGCCAGGTGGTCGGTCACCGCACCACCGAGAAGAACGGCTACGTCGCGCTGCAGCTCGGCAGCGGCAGCCGCAAGACGGTCTACATGCCGAAGGCGGAGCGCGGCCAGTTCGCGGTCGCCAAGGTCGAGCCGAAGCGCAAGCTCGCCGAATTCCGCGTCAGCGAGGATTCGCTGATCCCGGTCGGCGCCGAGATCCAGGCCGACCATTTCGTCGTCGGCCAGTTCGTCGACGTCACCGGCACCTCGGTCGGCAAGGGTTTCGCCGGCGGCATGAAGCGCTGGAACTTCGGCGGTCTGCGCGCCACGCACGGTGTGTCGATCTCGCACCGTTCGATCGGTTCGACCGGTGGTCGCCAGGACCCCGGCAAGACCTGGAAGAACAAGAAGATGCCTGGTCACATGGGTGTCGACCGCATCACCACGCTGAACCTGCGTGTGGTGCAGACGGACGTCGAGCGCGGCCTGATCCTGGTCGAAGGCGCGGTGCCCGGCTCCAAGGGTGGCTGGATCTCGGTGCGCGACGCCGTGAAGAAGCCGCTGCCGAAGGAAGCGCCGAAGCCCGGCAAGTTCAAGGTCGCGGGTGAGCAGGCTGCCGAAGCGCCGGCCATGCAGGAGGGCGCATAAATGGAACTGAAAGTCACCACGCTCGAGGGCAAGGAAGCCGGCTCCGTCCAGCTGTCCGACGCCATCTTCGGCCTGGAGCCGCGCGCCGACATCATCCAGCGCTGCGTCCAGTGGCAGCTCAACAAGCGCCAGGCCGGCACCCACAAGGCCAAGGGCCGCGCCGAGATCTGGCGCACCGGCAAGAAGATGTACAAGCAGAAGGGCACCGGCGGTGCTCGTCACGGCTCGGCCCGCGTACCGCAGTTCCGTGGCGGCGGCCGCGCCTTCGGTCCGGTCGTTCGCTCGCATGCGACCGACCTGCCGAAGAAGGTCCGTGCGCTCGCTCTGAAGCATGCGCTGTCGGCCAAGGCCAAGGACGGTGATCTGGTCGTGCTGGAGAACGCCACCCTCGAGGCGGCGAAGACCAAGGCGCTGATCGGCCACTTCTCCGGTCTCGGCCTGACCAATGCGCTGATCATCGACGGCGCCGAGCTGCACAACGGCTTTGCCGCTGCGGCCCGCAACATCCCGAACCTGGACGTGCTGCCGATCCAGGGCATCAACGTCTACGACATTCTCCGCCGGCAGAAGCTCGTTCTGACCAAGGCGGCGATCGATGCGCTGGAGGCGCGCTTCAAATGAAGACCATCGATCCGCGCCACTACGACATCATCATCGCGCCGGTCGTGACCGAGAAGGCGACCTTTGCCTCCGAGCAGAACAAGGTTCTGTTCAAGGTGGCCGCCAAGGCGTCCAAGCCGCAGATCAAGGAAGCGATCGAGAAGCTGTTCGACGTCAAGGTCCGGAGCGTGAATACGCTCGTCCGCAAGGGCAAGACCAAGGTGTTCCGCGGCAATTTCGGTTCGCAATCGGACAGCAAGCGCGCGATCGTGACCCTCGAAGAGGGCCACCGCATCGACGTGACCACCGGACTGTAAGGCTGAGCTGCCATGGCACTGAAGACATTCAATCCCACGACGCCCGGCCAGCGCCAGCTGGTGATGGTCGATCGTTCGGCCCTGTACAAGGGCAAGCCGGTCAAGGCACTGACCGAAGGCAAGCAGTCGAGCGGCGGCCGCAACAACACCGGCCGCATCACGGTTCGCTTCCTCGGCGGCGGCCACAAGCAGTCGTACCGCACGGTCGACTTCAAGCGCGACAAGGTCGACGTTCCCGCGACCGTCGAGCGCCTGGAGTATGATCCGAACCGCACGGCGTTCATCGCGCTGGTCAAGTACCAGGACGGCGAGCTTGCCTACATCCTGGCGCCGCAGCGCCTGGCGGTCGGCGATACCATCGTCGCCGGCAACTATGTCGACGTGAAGCCGGGCAACGTCATGCCGCTCGGCAACATGCCGGTCGGCACGATCGTGCACAACATCGAGGTCAAGATCGGGAAGGGCGGTCAGCTGGCGCGTTCGGCCGGCACCTATGCTCAGCTCGTCGGCCGTGACCACGACTACGTCATCGTCCGCCTGAACTCGGGCGAGCAGCGCCTGGTGCATGGCCGTTGCCGTGGCACGATCGGTGCGGTGTCGAACCCGGACCACATGAACACCTCGATCGGCAAGGCCGGCCGCAAGCGTTGGATGGGCCGCCGCCCGCACAACCGCGGCGTCGCGATGAACCCGATCGACCATCCGCACGGCGGCGGCGAAGGCCGTACCTCGGGCGGTCGTCACCCGGTCACTCCGTGGGGCAAGCCCACCAAGGGCAAGAAGACCCGCACCAACAAGTCGACCGACAAATTCATTCTCCTCAGCCGCCACAAGCGGAAGAAGTAAGGAACGACGGACATGGTTCGTTCAGTCTGGAAAGGCCCGTTCGTCGAGGCGTCGCTGCTCAAGAAGGCAGATGCGGCGCGCGCGTCCGGCCGTCACGACGTCATCAAGATCTGGAGCCGCCGCTCGACCATCCTGCCGCAGTTCGTCGGCCTGACGTTCGGCGTCTACAACGGCCAGAAGCACGTGCCGGTCGCGGTCAACGAGGAAATGGTTGGCCACAAGTTCGGCGAGTTCTCGCCGACCCGCACCTTCCACGGCCATTCGGGCGATAAGAAAGCCAAGAAGGCTTGAGGATTAAGCGATGAGCAAACCAAAGCGCGAACGGAGCCTCCCCGACAACGAGGCCAAGGCTGTGGCCCGGATGCTTCGGGTGAGCCCGCAGAAGCTGAACCTGGTGGCGCAGATGATCCGCGGCCGCAAGGCGTCGGCAGCCCTCGCCGACCTGCAGTTCTCGCGCAAGCGGATTGCGGTCGACGTCAAGAAGTGCCTGGAATCGGCGATCGCCAACGCCGAGAACAACCACGAGCTCGAGGTCGACGATCTCGTCGTCTCGCAGGCTTTCGTCGGCAAGGGAATCGTGATGAAGCGTTTCTCGCCGCGCGGCCGCGGCCGTTCGGGCCGAGTTTTCAAACCGTTTTCGCAGCTGACGATCATTGTTCGTCAGGTCGAGGCGAGCGCGTAAAGTCGGGCGCTGGGAGAATACGATGGGTCAAAAGATCAATCCGATCGGTCTGCGTCTCGGCATTAACCGGACCTGGGATTCGCGCTGGTTCGCCGGCAAGGCCGAGTACGGCAAGCTGCTGCATGAAGACGTCAAGATCCGCGAGATCCTGCACAAGGAGCTCAAGCAGGCGGCCGTCGCCCGCATCGTGATCGAGCGTCCGCACAAGAAGTGCCGCGTCACCATCCACTCGGCTCGTCCGGGCGTCGTGATCGGCAAGAAGGGCGCGGACATCGACAAGCTGCGCAAGCGCGTCGCCGACATCACTTCGTCGGACGTCGTCATCAACATCGTCGAGATCCGCAAGCCGGAGCTCGATGCCACGCTGGTCGCCGAGTCGATCGCGCAGCAGCTCGAGCGCCGTGTTGCGTTCCGCCGCGCCATGAAGCGCGCCGTGCAGTCTGCGATGCGTCTCGGCGCCGAGGGCATCCGCATCAACTGCTCGGGTCGTCTGGGCGGCGCCGAAATCGCCCGCATGGAGTGGTATCGTGAGGGCCGGGTGCCGCTGCACACGCTGCGCGCCGACATCGACTACGGTGTGGCTACCGCGTTCACGACCTTCGGCACCTGCGGCGTGAAGGTCTGGATCTTCAAGGGCGAGATCCTCGAGCACGATCCGATGGCACAGGACAAGCGGATGAACGAGGGCGGTGGCGAAAGCCCGTCGCCGCGTTCGCGCCGCGACGCGGCCTGATCGATCAGCCGCGACAAGACAGGTTTGAGGGCTCAAAGCCATGATGCAACCAAAGAAGACCAAGTTCCGAAAGGCGCATAAGGGCCGTATCCACGGCGTTGCGTCCTCGGGCGCAACGCTGGCCTTCGGCCAGTTCGGGCTGAAGGCGATGGAGCCGGATCGCGTCACCGCGCGCCAGATCGAGGCCGCCCGTCGTGCGCTGACCCGTCACATGAAGCGCGCCGGCCGCGTCTGGATCCGGGTGTTCCCGGATCTGCCGGTGTCGAAGAAGCCGGCCGAAGTCCGCATGGGCTCCGGCAAGGGTTCGCCGGAATTGTGGGTGGCCCGCGTCAAGCCGGGCCGGGTGATGTTCGAGATCGACGGCGTCAGCAACCAGATCGCCCGCGAGGCGCTGACCCTGGCCGCTGCCAAGCTGCCGATCAAGACGCGCTTCGTCGAACGCATTGCGGAGTAATGGTCATGGCCGAGATGAAGATTGCCGACATTCGCGCGATGAGCCCCGACCAGATGGACGATGCTATCGTCAATCTGAAGAAGGAGCGCTTCAACCTGCGTTTTCAGCGCGCCACCGGGCAGCTGGAGAACACCGCCCGCCTGCGTGAGGCGCGCCGCGACATCGCCCGTATCAAGACCATCGCCGCGCAGCAGCGCGCCAAGACGAAGTAAGAGGCTCGACATGCCGAAACGGACCCTCCAGGGCGTGGTCGTCAGCGACAAGCAGGCCAAGACCGTGGTCGTGCGCGTCGACCGGCGCTTCACCCACCCGATCTACAAGAAGACCATCCGCCGCTCGAAGAACTACCACGCTCACGACGAGAGCAACGAGTTCAAGCCGGGCGACATGGTGTGGATCGAGGAGAGCAAGCCGATCTCCAAGCTCAAGCGCTGGACCGTGGTCCGGGGCGAGCACAAGAAAACCGCCTGAGGCGCGTGACGCGGCCCGGATCGAAGGGGCCGGTTTCGCTTTCGGGATCATAAAAGGCGCAGCTTTCCTGCGCAGTAGATGAAGAGGACGAGGTGCATCAATGATTCAGATGCAGACCAACCTCGACGTGGCCGATAATTCCGGCGCACGCCGTGTCATGTGTATCAAGGTGCTGGGCGGCTCGAAGCGCCGCTATGCCACCGTCGGCGACATCATCGTGGTGTCGATCAAGGAAGCCATTCCGCGTGGCAAGGTGAAGAAGGGCGACGTCATGAAGGCCGTCGTGGTGCGCGTCCGCAAGGACATCCGCCGCGCCGACGGCTCGGTGATCCGCTTCGACCGCAACGCGGCCGTCCTGATCAACAACCAGTCGGAGCCGGTCGGCACCCGTATCTTCGGGCCGGTGCCGCGCGAGCTGCGCGCCAAGAACCACATGAAGATCATTTCGCTTGCGCCGGAGGTGCTGTGATGGCTGCCAAGATCCGCAAGGGCGACAAGGTGATCGTCCTGACCGGCCGCGACAAGGGTCGCACCGGCGAGGTGTTCGAGGTGCGTCCGGACGCCGGCACGGCGCTGGTGCGCGGCATCAACCTGGTCAAGCGTCACCAGAAGCAGACGCAGAACCAGGAAGGCGGCATCATCACCAAGGAAGCTCCCATCAACCTGTCGAACGTCGCTTACGTCGGCAAGGACGGCAAGCCGACGCGCATCGGATTCAAGATTCAGGCGGACGGCAAGAAGGTCCGCGTTGCCAAGAGCTCGGGAGTTGAGATCGATGGCTGAGACCGCTTACACCCCGCGCCTCCGCACGGAATACGACCGCAAGATCAAGAGCGCGCTGACCGAGAAGTTCGGGTATGCCAACGTCATGCAGGTGCCGCGGCTCGACAAGGTCGTGCTGAACATGGGCATCGGCGAGGCCGTCAACGACCGCAAGAAAGCGGAGACGGCGGCGGCCGACCTGTCGCTGATCGCCGGTCAGAAGGCCGTCGTGACCTATTCGCGCGTCGCCATCGCGACCTTCAAGCTGCGTGAGAACCAGCCGATCGGCTGCAAGGTCACGCTGCGCAAGGCCAAGATGTACGAGTTCATCGACCGGCTGATCAACGTCGCGCTGCCGCGCGTCCGCGACTTCCGCGGCCTGAACCCGAAGAGCTTCGACGGCCGCGGCAACTATTCGCTCGGCATCAAGGAGCACATCATTTTCCCCGAGATCGACTTCGACAAGGCCGGGGAGAGCTGGGGCATGGACATCACGGTGTGCACCACCGCGACGACCGACGACGAGGCCCGTGCCCTTCTGACCGCATTCAATTTCCCGTTCCGGCAGTGAGCAGCTGACTTTCGAAGCTTCTCAAACGCGGATACCCAGGAGCCAAGCATGGCAAAGAAGAGTTCAGTCGAGAAGAACAACCGGCGCAAGAAGATGGCGAAGAACGCCGCTCCGAAGCGCGCCCGGTTGAAGGCGATCATCGCCGACAAGGACAAGCCGATGGAGGAGCGCTTCGCCGCGACCCTGAAGCTTGCCGAAATGCCGCGCAACTCGTCGACCACCCGCATCCGCAACCGGTGCGAACTGACGGGCCGTCCGCGGTCGAACTACCGCAAGAACAAGCTGAGCCGCATCGCGCTGCGCGAGCTCGGCTCCAAGGGCCTGGTTCCGGGCCTCGTGAAGTCGAGCTGGTAAGGAGGGTCGAACATGTCAACGCACGATCCCATCAGCGATCTGATCACCCGCATCCGCAACGCGCAGATGCGCTCGAAGTCGAAGGTCACGACCCCCGGCTCGAAGATGCGCGCCAGCGTGCTCGAAGTGCTGAAGTCCGAGGGCTACATCCGTGGCTATGCCACGATGGAGCATCCGTCGGGCCGCAGCGAGATCGAGATCGAGCTGAAGTATTTCGACGGCGAGCCCGTCATCCGCGAGATCGAGCGGGTCTCCAAGCCCGGCCGGCGCGTCTACACCTCGGTGAAGAACCTGCCGCGCGTGAACAACGGGCTCGGAATTTCTGTTTTGTCGACGCCGAAGGGAATCATGGCCGACCATAGCGCGCGTGACGCGAATGTCGGCGGTGAAGTTCTCTTCACGGTGTTCTAAGAAGGATTGAGCCATGTCACGAATTGGCAAGAAGCCTGTGACGGTGCCGTCCGGTGTGACCGCCACCGTCGACGGTCAGACCGTCAAGATGAAGGGCCCGAAGGGCCAGCTTCAGTTCCTCGTCCACGACGACGTCGAGGTGAAGTTCGAGAACGGCCAGGTCAAGGTTGCCCCGCGCGCCGAGACCAAGCGCGCCCGCTCGCTCTACGGCACCGCGCGCGCCCAGATCGCCAATCTGGTCGAGGGCGTCACCAAGGGTTTCGAGAAGAAGCTCGAGATCACCGGCGTCGGCTACCGCGCCGCGATGCAGGGCAAGAACCTGCAGCTCGCGCTCGGCTACAGCCACGACGTCGTCTACCAGATCCCGGAAGGCATCACGATCGCCGTGCCGAAGCCGACCGAGATCACGATCACGGGCATCGACCCGCAGCGCGTCGGCCAGGTGGCCGCCGAAATCCGCGCCTACCGGCCGCCGGAGCCCTATAAGGGCAAGGGCGTGAAGTACGCGGGTGAATTCATCTTCCGCAAGGAAGGCAAGAAGAAGTAACGGAGCCGGACATGTCGAGAGCAAAGGTTACGAATGCCCGGCGCAAGCAGCGCGTGAGGCTGTCGCTGCGCCGCTCCGCCGGCGGCCGTCCGCGTCTGTCGGTGTTCCGTTCGTCGAAGCACATCTACGCGCAGGTGATAGACGACCAGAAGGGCGAGACGATCGCCTCCGCGTCGTCGATGGAGAAGGAGATGCGTTCGGCCGGCAACACCGGTGCCGACATCGATGCGGCGAAGGCGGTGGGCAAGCTGCTCGCCGAGCGCGCGGTGAAGGCCGGCATCAAGGAAGTCGTGTTCGATCGCGGCGGCTATCTCTATCACGGGCGCGTCAAGGCGCTGGCCGATGCGGCGCGCGAGAGCGGGCTGAGCTTCTAATATCAACGGATTTGGGCGCGAGAGCCCCACAGAAGATTGGATAGCACCATGGCAGGTGAACGGGAACGAGGCGGTCGCGATCGCAAGGAGCGTGAGGAGCGCGACAGCGAGTTCGTCGACAAGCTCGTCCACATCAACCGAGTCGCGAAGGTCGTGAAGGGCGGTAAGCGCTTCGGCTTTGCGGCGCTCGTCGTGATCGGCGATCAGAAGGGCCGGGTCGGTTTCGGCCACGGCAAGGCGCGCGAAGTGCCGGAGGCGATCCGCAAGGCGACCGACTCCGCCAAGCGCAATTTGACCCGCGTCGCGCTGCGCGAGGGCCGCACCTTGCACCACGACATCTTCGGTCGTCACGGTGCGGGCCGCGTCTATCTGCGTGCGGCTCCGGCCGGTACCGGCATCATCGCCGGCGGCCCGATGCGCGCCGTGTTCGAGACGCTGGGCATCCAGGACGTGGTGGCGAAGTCGATCGGCTCGTCCAACCCGTACAACATGGTGCGCGCGACCTTCAACGCGCTGAAGCATCAGGACAGCCCGCGCTCGGTCGCTGCCCGCCGCAACATCAAGGTGTCGACCCTGCAGGCCCGCCGCGTCGGTGGCGATGCCGAGGCAGCCGCCGACTAACGAACGCGCGCCGCCTCTGGCCGGCGCATCTCGGAGTTAAGGACAATGGCTGACGCCAAGACCATCAAGATCGAGCAGATCGGCAGCCCGATCCGCCGGCATCGCTCGCAGCGCTCGACGCTGATCGGGTTGAAGCTCAACAAGATCGGCCGTGTGACCGAGCTGCCGGATACGCCGGCGGTGCGCGGCATGATCACCAAGGTTCATCATCTCGTACGCATCGTCGACGAGAAGTAAGGAGAAGGGCGATGAAGCTCAGCGATATCGCCGACAATGCCGGCGCGCGCAAGAAGCGCATGCGCGTCGGCCGCGGCATCGGCTCCGGCAAGGGCAAGACGTCCGGCCGTGGCGGCAAGGGCCAGACCGCGCGCTCCGGCGTGCGCATCAAGGGCTTCGAAGGCGGTCAGATGCCGATGCATCGCCGTCTTCCGAAGCGCGGCTTCAACAACATCTTCGCGCTCGATTTCGTCGAGATCAATCTCGACCGGATCCAGCAGGCGATCGATGCCAAGAAGCTGGACGCCGGCAGCGTGATCAACGCCGAGTCGCTCGTGAAGTCGGGCGCGCTGCGTCGGTCCAAGGACGGCGTGCGTCTGCTCGGCCGCGGCGAGCTCAAGGCGAAGATCAACATCGAGGTGTATGGCGCCTCGAAGTCGGCGATCGCGGCGGTCGAGAAGGCCGGCGGCACCGTGAAGATCCTGGCGCCCGCCAAGGATGAAGGCGAGGCGGCGTAACTTCTGCGTCATTGCCCCGTCGCCGGCTCATGCTGGAGAGGGCGGGGCGATGGACAGATCGCGCTCGCGTACCAGATAATATCCGACGTCCGCCCCAAGCCCCGCGAGCCCTCGCGGGGCTGATCTGGTCAAGAAGGGCGGCGGGAGAAAGCTAAGACATGGCCTCAGCAGCGGAACAACTGGCGGCAAACCTCAATTTCGGCGCGCTTGCAAAAGCCGATGAGCTGAAGAAGCGCATCTGGTTCACCCTCGGCGCGCTGCTGGTCTACCGCCTCGGCACCTATATTCCGCTGCCCGGCATCGACCCGAATATCTGGGATTCAGTGTTCCGCACCCAGGCCGGCGGCATTCTCGGCATGTTCAACATGTTCGCCGGCGGCGGCATCCACCGCATGGCGATCTTCGCGCTGAACATCATGCCGTACATCTCGGCATCGATCATCATCCAGCTCCTGACCACGGTGTCGCCGCAGCTCGAAGCCCTCAAGAAAGAGGGGGAGGCGGGCCGCAAGATGCTGAACCAGTACACCCGCTATCTGACGGTGATCCTGGCCGCCGTGCAGTCCTACGGCATTGCCGTGGGGCTCGAGGGCGCCGGTAACGTCGTCGCCGATCCCGGCCTGTTCTTCCGCCTGTCGACCGCGATCACCCTGACCGGCGGAACCATGTTCCTGATGTGGCTCGGCGAGCAGATCACCTCGCGCGGCATCGGCAACGGCATCTCGCTGATCATCCTGTCCGGCATCGTCGCCGAGCTGCCGTCGGCGCTGGCCAACATGCTCGAGCTGGGCCGCCAGGGTGCGCTGTCCACTGGCCTGATCCTGATCGTCATCGTGATGGCGGTCGCCGTGATCGCCTTCATCGTGTTCATGGAGCGCGCCCAGCGCCGGCTGCTGATCCAGTATCCGAAGCGCCAGGTCGGCAACAAGATGTTCGAGGGCCAGTCCTCGCATCTGCCGCTGAAGCTGAACACCTCGGGCGTCATCCCGCCGATCTTCGCCTCGTCGCTGCTGCTGCTGCCGACCACTGTTGCCAATTTCAACGCCGGCAAGGGGCCGGAGTGGTTCCAGTGGATCACCACCCAGCTCGGTCACGGCCGGCCGCTGTTCCTGGTGCTGTATCTGGCGCTGATCCTGTTCTTCGCCTTCTTCTATACCGCGATCGTGTTCAACCCGACCGAGACCGCCGACAACCTCAAGAAGCATGGCGGCTTCATCCCGGGCATTCGCCCCGGCGAGCGTACCGCGGAATATATCGACTACGTCCTGTCCCGAATCACGGTGCTCGGCGCCATCTATCTGGCGATCGTGTGTCTGATCCCGGAAATTCTGATTTCCTACGCTTCCGTCCCGTTCTACTTTGGTGGCACTTCGCTTCTGATCGTTGTCAGCGTTACGATGGATACCGTGGCGCAGGTTCAGGGTTATCTGCTCGCCCATCAGTATGAGGGGCTGATCAGGAAGTCGAAGCTGCGGGGTCGCCGCCGCTGACAGCGGCGGATCGCGGCCCGGGAACCAAAAAGCCAAGAACAAGGTGTGCGGGAGGATCGCTCACCGTGTGCCGGGGGGCGAAATTTAGATGAGACTCATTCTCTTGGGACCGCCCGGTTCGGGCAAGGGCACGCAGGCGCAGCGTCTGGTGCAGCAATATGGTATCGTCCAGCTCTCGACCGGCGACATGCTGCGCGCCGCGGTCGCGGCGCAGACGCCGATCGGGCTGAAGGCCAAGGACATCATGGCCGCCGGCGGCCTGGTGCCGGACGAGGTCGTGGTCGGCATCATCGCCGACCGGATCGAGCAGCCTGACGCGGCCAATGGCTTCATCCTGGACGGCTTCCCGCGCACGGTGCCGCAGGCCGAGGCGCTGGATGCGCTGCTCAAGCAGAAGCAGATGAATCTCGACGCGGTCATCGAGCTCCGGGTCAACGAGGGTGTGCTGCTGGAGCGCGTCGAGCGCCGCGCTGCCGAAACCCGCGCCCGCGGTGAGGCGGTGCGCGCCGATGACACTCCCGAGGTGTTGACCAAGCGGCTGCACAGCTATCGCGACCAGACCGAGCCGCTGATCCACTATTATTCCGACCACCGGATGCTGGCGACTGTCGACGGCATGATGCCGATCGAAGAGGTCACCGAGGAGATCGGCCGGATCCTGGCTGCGGTGGGCAAGAGCGCGGGCAGCCGGGCGGCCAAGAAGGCGAGCCCCGCCAAGCGCAGCGCCAAGACGGCGGCCCCACCTAAGGCGGCCAAAAAGGCGGCCAAGAGGGCGTCCAAGACCGCCGCGCCCGCCAAGAAAGCGGCCAAGAAGGCTGCCAAGCCGGCTAAAACCGCCAAGAAGGCGGCCAAGACCGTGAAAAAGACCGTGAAAAAGGCCGCGAAGAAGTCCTCCAAGGCCGCTGCCAAGGCGACCAAGGGAACCCGGAAAACCTCTTCAAAATCTGCAAAAAAGCGCAGCAAGGGGTGACCGAATCTTCTAGGAGCGGTTGACGACCGCCGTGTGAATCCATTAATAAGCCCGCATCCAAGTCGGATAGTTTTCCAAAGATGCCGGGCCCCACGAATCGAGGGGTGGGCGTCTTGTTCGCGTTTGCGGACACCTGCCCGAAATAGCGACAGAGAAGGCCGGTCCGACCTGGGATCGGCGACAGGAGAGAAGTCCGTGGCCCGTATTGCCGGTGTCAACATCCCGACCAACAAGCGCGTCCTGATCGCGCTCCAGTATATCCATGGCATCGGCCCGAAGATCGCGGGCGAGATCATCGAGAAGGTGAAGATTGCCGAGGATCGTCGCGTCAACCAGCTGAGCGACCAGGAGGTCCTGCAGATCCGCGAAATCATCGACCGCGATTACGTCGTCGAGGGTGACCTCCGCCGTGAGACCGGCATCAACATCAAGCGCCTGATGGACCTCGGCTGCTATCGCGGCCTGCGCCATCGCCGCGGCCTGCCGGTGCGCGGCCAGCGGACCCACACCAATGCGCGCACGCGCAAGGGTCCGGCCAAGGCGATCGCCGGCAAGAAGAAGTAATTGGCGAATTGCGAATGAGCGGGTAGCGGGTAGGGGAAGCCCTTCTCGCTATTCGCCATTTACCATTCGCTCGTTTGGTGTAGCCGCTGGCATTACGGCGGCGTTGAGATCTCGAGAAAGGTACTTATATGGCCAAGGAAGCCGCACGTGTCCGCCGTCGTGAGCGCAAGAACATCGCCTCCGGCGTCGCCCATGTGAATTCGTCGTTCAACAACACCACGATCACCATCACCGACGCGCAGGGCAACACCATTGCCTGGTCGTCCGCTGGGACGATGGGCTTCAAGGGATCGCGCAAGTCGACCCCGTATGCCGCCCAGGTCGCGGCGGAGGATGTGTCCAAGAAGGCCCAGGAGCACGGCATGCGCACCCTCGAGGTCGAGGTGGCCGGTCCGGGCTCCGGACGTGAGTCGGCCCTGCGCGCGCTGCAGGCCGCGGGCTTCACCGTCACCTCGATCCGCGATGTGACGACGATCCCGCACAATGGTTGCCGTCCGCGCAAGCGTCGTCGCGTCTGATCCGAAGGAGGCGGGCAGCATGTCCGCCTTTTCTTGCTTTTGAACCTTTTCGATAACCGCGATCCGATGCGCGGTTCTCCAACGCCAGTCAGTCGTCCCCCAGACGGACTGGCCCATGGGTGAAACAGTGACGATCCAGAAGAATTGGCAAGAATTGATTCGGCCGAACAAGCTCCAGGTCACGCCGGGCTCCGACGCGACTCGTTTCGCCACCGTGGTTGCCGAGCCGCTGGAGCGCGGTTTCGGCCAGACGCTGGGCAATGCGCTGCGCCGCATCCTGCTGTCGTCGCTGCAGGGCGCCGCCGTGCAGTCGGTGCACATCGACGGCGTGCTGCAC
The DNA here is from genome assembly GCF_000026145.1 of Bradyrhizobium sp. ORS 278. Lineage (NCBI taxonomy): Bacteria > Pseudomonadati > Pseudomonadota > Alphaproteobacteria > Hyphomicrobiales > Nitrobacteraceae > Bradyrhizobium > Bradyrhizobium sp. ORS 278. The sequence continues at coordinate 3,286,427 of NC_009445.1, forward strand.
GAGTTCTCCTCGATCGCGGGCGTCCGTGAGGACGTCACCGACATCGTGCTGAACATCAAGGACATCTCGATCAAGATGCAGGGCGAAGGCCCGAAGCGGATGGTCGTGAAGAAGCAGGGTCCGGGCGCGGTCACCGCCGGCGACATCCAGACCGTCGGCGACATCGTCGTGCTCAACCCCGACCTGCAGCTCTGCACCCTGGACGAGGGCGCCGAAATCCGTATGGAGTTCACGGTCGCGACCGGCAAGGGCTACGTCCCGGCCGAGCGTAACCGTCCGGAGGACGCGCCGATCGGCCTGATCCCGATCGACAGCCTGTTCTCGCCGGTCCGCAAGGTCTCCTACAAGGTCGAGAACACCCGCGAGGGCCAGATCCTCGACTACGATAAGCTGACCATGACGATCGAGACCAACGGCGCGATCTCGCCGGAGGACGCGGTGGCCTATGCCGCGCGCATCCTGCAGGATCAGCTCAACGTGTTCGTCAACTTCGAGGAGCCGCGCAAGGAAGTCGCCCAGGAGATCATCCCGGACCTCGCCTTCAATCCGGCCTTCCTCAAGAAGGTGGACGAGCTCGAGCTGTCGGTGCGTTCGGCGAACTGCCTGAAGAACGACAACATCGTCTACATCGGCGACCTCGTGCAGAAGTCGGAAGCGGAGATGCTGCGCACTCCGAACTTCGGCCGCAAGTCGCTGAACGAGATCAAGGAAGTGCTGGCCCAGATGGGTCTGCATCTCGGCATGGAAGTGCCGGGCTGGCCGCCGGAGAACATCGACGAGCTGGCCAAGCGCTTCGAGGATCACTACTGAGCATTCGTCATTCCGGGACGGTCCGTAGGACCGGACCCGGAATCTCGAGATTCCGGGTTCGATGCTGCGCATCGCCCCGGAATGACCACCTCCACCGGGCGAACGCAGGCAGCCCACCTGAGCAACATGTCCGACGAACCGTCGCGGCAGATTGAAATTGAGGACTCAAGACAATGCGTCACGGCAAGGTTCATCGGAAGCTCAACCGCACCGCCGAGCATCGCAAGGCGATGTTCGCAAACATGTGCGCGTCGCTGATCAAGCACGAGCAGATCGTCACCACGCTGCCCAAGGCCAAGGAGCTCCGGCCGATCGTCGAGAAGCTCGTGACCCTCGGCAAGAAGGGTGGGCTGGCGCTGCGCCGTCAGGCGATCGCCGAGATGCGCGACGTCGACCAGGTCAAGAAGCTGTTTGACGTGCTGGCGCCCCGCTACAAGGACCGCAACGGCGGCTACACCCGCATCATCAAGGCCGGCTTCCGCTACGGCGACAACGCCGCGATGGCCGTGATCGAGTTCGTCGATCGCGACGTCGATGCCAAGGGCCAGGATTCCGGCCCGGTGCAGGAGACCTCGGAAGCCGCGTAAGCGGCACCGATCCCTGGGATTGCAAGACGGCGCCTTCGGGCGCCGTTTTCATTTGGATGCTCCGTAGCCCGGATGAGCGCAGCGACATCCGGGTTCATCCTCACAGCTCGTGAGACCCCGGATATCGCTGCGCTCATCCGGGCTACGCACCTGAATTGCCTGACATGGACTGGAGCGCCGCGCATGGGCACCGCAGAGCTGCACGTTGCCTACGAGCCGGATGACGACGGCACCGGAAAGATCATCGCCACGGCCAGGGCCGGCGCGTTTGCCGCCCGCGGCGAGGCGTGGTTCGGCCGCGAACTGGATGATTTCGTCAAAGGGCTGCGCGCCTATCCGCTGTCGTGGGACAAGCCGCCGAAGATCGAAGGTGGTTACGACGAGCGTAGCCTAGCTCAATGCCTCGTCCGAATCGTGATCAAACCATTTGATTTCAGCGGGCATTTGCTGGTGCATGCAGACCTCGCCACGGTCGTTCATAGCGCGCTGGGTGCCGATGTGCAGAACAGCGCCTCGATCCGCTTCCTGACCGAATACGCGATCCTCGACCGCTTCGCCGTCGACTTCGAGGAGCTGCTGAACGGCCGGTGCAAGGTCGCGGTCCTGACGGGGACCACGAGCTGAGGGGCGGCCCCCGATCCGATTTTTGATGAACTGTAGCCCGGATGAGCGAAGCGACATCCGGGATCATCGCCGCAACTCGTGAGACCCCGGATGTCGCTTCCGCCTTAGCCTTGCAGGCCTTGGCGGACAAGCCGCTCATCCGGGCTACCCTCAAAAAGGATCAGTTCTGCGCGCAGCGCGTTGGGGTCGGCGCAATGGCGACCTACATGCGTTGCTCCAGCACTACGGAGAGCTGCTCATGCATATCGACCTCTCGGGTAAAACCGCGCTTGTCACCGGTTCCACAGCCGGCATCGGCTTTGCGATCGCCAAAGGACTCGCCGCGTCCGGCGCGGAGGTGATCCTCAACGGACGTGCCCAAGGCCGTGTCGATGACGCCGTCGCGCGCCTGAAGCAGGCAGTGCCGTCCGCCAAGGTCCGCGGCGTCGCCGGCGATGTCGCCCAGGTCGACGGCGGCAACGCCATCGTCACGGCAGTCCCCGAGGTCCACATCCTCGTCAACAATGCCGGGATCTTCGAGCCGAAGGACTTTTTCGAGATTCCCGACGAGGACTGGAGCCGCTTCTTCGAGGTCAACGTGCTCTCCGGCGTGCGCATGGCGCGCGCCTACATGCAGGGCATGCTGAAGCGCAACTGGGGCCGCATCATCTTCATCTCCTCGGAGTCGGCGCTGAACATCCCGACCGAGATGATCCACTACGGCATGACCAAGACCGCGCAGCTGTCGGTCTCGCGCGGCCTCGCCAAGCTGACGCGCGGCACCGGCGTCACGGTCAATTCCGTGCTGCCGGGTCCGACGATGTCGGAAGGCGTGGAGACCTTCGTCAAGGATCTGGCGCGGCAGAACAGCCAGTCGGAGCAGGAAGCGGCATCGGCTTTCGTCCGGCAGCACCGCCCAGCCTCGCTGCTGCAGCGCTTCGCCAGCGTCGACGAGATCGCCAACTTGGTCGTCTACGTCGCGTCCAAGGAGGCCTCCGCAACCAACGGCGCCGCGCTGCGCGCCGAGGGCGGCATCATCGATACGATTGCGTAGTCGTCGTTGCGTAGCCCGCATGAGCGCAGCGACATGCGGGTCCACACGCACAGCGCGTGAGACCCCGGATGTCGCTTCGCTTATCCGGGCTACGACATGAGGCCAGATGCCCGCCTACGTTATTTCCGAAGTCGAGGTGCGCGACAGCGATGCCATGGAGCGTTACCGCAGCGCTGCCGCGCGCTCGATCGCGCAGTATGGCGGCCGATATCTGGTGCGCGGCGGTGCCGCCGAAACCGTCGAAGGCGGGCCGCTGGCCAAGGCACTGATCATCGTCGAGTTCCCGTCGATGGCGCGGCTGCGCGAATGGTATGCGTCGGCCGAGTATGCCGAAGCGCTGCGCGACCGCTGGAACGCACTGGACCGTCGGCTGATTTTCGTCGAAGGTGTTGCACCTGCGTAAAATCCGGACCGTAGCGCGCTCATGCTCAAGATCACCCCCCGCCGCAAGCGTTGGCTCAAGCTGACGTCGGCGCGCTGGCAGCGGCGGGTGCTGTTCGTGGCGGGCGGTCTCGTGGTCGGCGCCGCCGCGGTCGCGCTTGCCAAGCTCGCCGATGAGGCCCAGCTCGCGTTCAACTGGCTGCTGGCGCAATCCCGCTATGCGTCGTTGATCGTCACCCCCGCGGGCTTCGGCCTGTCGGTCTACCTGACGCAGCGCTTCTTCCCGAACGCACAGGGCAGCGGCATTCCGCAGGCGATCGCCGCGCGTCATCTCACCGATACCAGTGCGCGCAGCCCGCTGGTGTCGATCCGTATCGCCATCGGCAAGGTCCTGTTGACCCTGCTCGGGCTGCTCTGCGGCGGCTCGGTCGGGCGCGAGGGGCCGACCGTCCAGGTCGGCGCCTCCATCATGTTCGCACTGGGCCGGCTGTCGCCGCGCCGCCAGCCCGGCCTGATCCTGGCCGGCGCGGCCGCGGGCGTCGCCGCCGCCTTCAACACGCCGCTCGCCGGCATCGTGTTCGGCATTGAGGAGATGAGCCGCGCCTTCGAGACGCGGACCTCCAGCCTCGTCATCGCGACCGTGATCGCGGCCGGCCTGACCTCGCTGGCGCTGATCGGCAACTACGCCTATTTCGGGACGACGCCGATTGCGCTCGGCAAAGGCATCGACTGGCTCGCCGTTCCGCTCTGCGGCGTGATCGGCGGCGCCGCTGGCGGGCTGTTCAGCCGCATCCTGATCACCATGGCGCGGGGGCTGCCTGGAACCGCCGGCCTCTTCATCAAGCGCCAGCCGATGCTCTTCGCGCTAGCCTGCGGCTTCGCCGTAGCGCTTTGCGGTCTCGCCTCGGGCGGCACGGTCTACGGCACCGGCTACGCCCAGGTGAAGACGGCGCTCGAGAGCGGCACGCCGCTGCCCGCCGATTTCGGCGCGCTGAAGTTCTTGGCCACGACCTTCGCTGCGATCAGCGGCATTCCCGGCGGCATCTTCGCGCCGTCGCTCGCCGTTGGCGCCGGCATCGGCGCCAATGTCGCCAGCCTGTTCCAGCACACGCCGCTGGCGCCGATCATGCTGCTCGGCATGGTCGCCTATTTCGCCGGCGTGGTGCAGGCGCCGATCACCGCCTTCGTCATCGTCACCGAGATGACCGACAACCACGCCATGGTGGTGCCGCTGATGATGGCCTCGCTGATCGCCTACGGCACCTCGCGACTGATCTGCGAGGAGGGGCTCTATCACGCGCTCGCCAAAGGTTTTGTCGCGAAGGCGGAGGCGGGAGCGGCGGGCCATCTGTAGCCCGGATGAGCGACAGCGACATCCGGGTTCATCGCCGCAGCTCGTGTGGCCCCGGATGTGGCTGCGCTCATCCGGGCTCCGCACTCCTCGTCACCTTGCACCCGAACGCTGCCGCGCTCGTGAGCAGCTTGATGCCCGATTGAGCGAGCGGGCTCCTGCTCCAACAGCATCACCGCAAAATCCGCTGTTAGTTCAATATCACTCCGTTGGCACACAGCTTGCGTAGTTAAGCCCAGCGCAGAGCATCGCTCTCTTGGGTTGGCGTGCCCATCGTCGGGATCCCGTGGGGTCGGTGGGACGATGCAGGTCGCGTCCACCGTAGGTGGAGCCTTACGGCTCATCGCCAACACGGGGTCCATCCCGTCGTCATGGATGGAGACTCGCATGTGCGATCGTGACGGAACCTTCTATCGCAGCTTCTCTCGCCGCAACTTCCTCAAGTCCACGGTGGCCGCGACGGCCGCCACCGTCGCCGTTCCCGCCCATCTCGCCGCTTTGCTGGCGCCGACGCCGGCGCATGCCGGGACTGTCATCAAGGCGACCCATGGCTCTGGCTTCTGCAACATGGGCATCTTCCTCGCCAAGGAGCGCAACCTGACGGTGGCCGACGGTGTCGAGCTCGAATTCGTGGTGACGCCGTCGAACACCGAGATCACCACGATGTTCGGCGCCGGTCTCGTCGACATCTCCATGATCCCGTATTCCAACTTCATGACGCTGTACGACGCCGGCGCGCCGGTGAAGATCGTGGCGGGCGGCGGAGTGCAGGGCTGCATCATCGTCGCGAAGGAAGGCATCACGTCCGCCGCCGACCTCAAGGGCAAGACGTTCGGAACGTTCCAGGCCGATACGCTCGAGGTGCTGCCCTACGACTACCTGAAGAAGGCCGGGCTATCGTTCAAGGATGTCGACATCAAATATCTCGACACCTCGCCGGAGCTCGCTCAGGCCTTCATGGCCGGCGCGCTCGACGCGATCTGCCACATCGAGCCTTATGCGACGCAATGTGTGCAGCAGCGCAAGGGCGCGACCGTGTTGTCCGATGGCACCGACCTCTACGGCAAGGGCTATTCCGATTGCGTGCTGGCGGCGCGCGTGCCGCTGATCGAGAAGAACCCGGCGGCGGTGAAGGCGGTGATCAAGGCGTTGATGGTGGCGCAGAGCCAGGCCGAGGCCGACAAGGCCGCGGCGCTGAAGGACACCGTCGGCAAGTACTACAAGACCTCGATGGAGGCGGCGATCGATGCGTCATCGAAGCAGCCGATCGTGGTCGACCAGCGCAGCCAGACCCAGTTCATCATCGACCGCGGCGTCTCGATGAAGGAGCTCGGCTACGTCAAGAAGCTGCCCGACCAGGGCGCCTTCGACTGGTCGCTGCTGGAGGCGGTGATCGCCGACAACAAGGCCCTCTATGACGGGCTGAAACTGAAATCGGCGTGAGATCCCGTAGCCCGGATGAGTGAAGCGACATCCGGGGTCTCACGAGGAGCGTGTGTGAACCCGGATGTCGCTCCGCTCATCCGGGCTACGCGCTCTCTCAACACAAAAAGACCTCATCCTGAGGAGCCCGCCGGAGGCGGGCGTCTCGAAGGATGGCCGCGCATGACAATCAACGAAACAGCATGGCTTCGCGGATATTCGTCCATGGCAATTGAAACCGCCGTCGTCACCCCTGCGGCGCGCTCCGTGTCACCTCCCGTTCCGCCACGCAACTGGCGCAAGGCGCGGCGCCGCATTGCCGCGCTTGGCTGGGCCGCGCTCTCCATCGGCCTGTTCGCCGCGATCTGGGAAGTGCTGTGGTACTTCGAGAAGATCAATCCGCTGCTGCTGCCGCCGCCGCATCTGTTCCTGCAGGACATTCCGGGCACGCTGAAATTCTTCGACCGCTCCAACCGCGTCGGCTCGGTGGCCTCCGGCGGCGGCGTCGGCGCGCTGGGCATCACGATGTTCTGGACGACATTACGCGTCTTCACCGGGCTGGCGCTCGGCTTCGTCAGCGGCGTCGCGGTCGGCGCCACGCTGCATTACGTGCACTGGCTGCGCAATCTCCTGATGCCGACGGTGCTGTTGCTGGCGCCGATCTCGCCGGTGGCGTGGCTGCCGGTCGCAATCTTCGTGTTCGGCATCGGCGACGTGCCGGCGATCTTCCTGGTGTTCATCACCGTGTTCTTCACCATCGTGCTGTCGACCTCGGCGCAGATCGAGAGCGTGCCGGTCAACTACATCCATGTCGCCCGCATCATGGGCGCGACGCAGACCCAGTTGTTCTGGCGCGTCATCCTGCCGTCAATCCTGCCCAGCCTGTTCATGACCTTGCGGCTCAATCTGTTCGGCGCCTGGATGGTGGTGCTGATCGCCGAGACCGTCGGCGTCGGCACCGGGCTCGGTCAGATCATCTCGATGGCGCGCGCGACCTTCAACGCCAAGCTGGTGTTCTTCACGATGGCGGTGATCGGCGCGCTCGGCTTCCTCAGCGATTGGGGCCTGCGCCAGATCCAGCGCCGCATGCTGTGGTGGGTGGCGCCGAACCGGGGAGGGGTGTGATGTCGCGTCCGGCCGTGTCCATCCGCAACGTCGGCAAGACCTGGGACGTCGAGGGACGGCCGCCGCTGCGCGCCATCGACGAGCTGTCGTTCGACGTCGCGCCCGGCGAGTTCGTCGTGCTGCTCGGCCCCTCCGGCTGCGGCAAGTCCTCGCTGCTGTACATGATCGCCGGACTGGAAAGCGTAAGCAACGGCGTCATCGAGGATGACGGCCTCGCCATCGCCGGTCCCTCGCCGGAACGCGGCTTGATCTTCCAGGAGGCCTCGCTGTTTCCCTGGCTGACAATTCTCGACAACGTCGCCTTCGGCCTTGCCATCCGCGCCGAGCTGCCGGAGCGCCGCAGAGAGAAGGCGCGCGAGATCCTGCGCCGCGTCGGCCTTGGCGACGTGCTCGACAAGAAGCCGGATGAATTGTCCGGTGGCATGCGCCAGCGCGCCGCGTTCGCGCGCGCGCTGGTGATGCAGCCGCGCGTCCTGATGATGGACGAGCCGTTCGCCGCGCTCGACGTCCAGACCCGCGCCAAGCTGCAGGATTTCCTGCTGCAGATCTGGCAGGACAGCGGCGCCTCGGTGCTGCTGGTGACGCATTCGATCGACGAGGCGATCAGCCTCGCCGACCGCGTCATCGTGTTCACGGCGCGTCCCGGCCGGGTCAAGGAGATCGTAGCGATCGACCTGCCGCGGCCGCGGCCGACACGCTCGCCGCGCTATCACGAATATCGCGACTATTTCACCGAGCTGCTCGCTGCCGAGGTCGACAAGGCCTTCGCCGAGCAGTCGGGCCTGTGAGAGGGAGAACGACAGATGGCAGAGGTTTTGGTCGGGGCGAAGTGGGTCGTCTCTGGAATTCAGGATCGGCATACGCCTGATGTGATCGAGGATGGTGCCGTGCTCGCCCGCGAGGGTGTGATCGTCGCGGTCGGCCCGTTCGCCGAGCTGGAAAAGCTGGCGCCGCAGGCCAGCGTGACGCGCCACCCGCACCATGTGATGCTACCGGGCTTCGTCAACAGCCACCACCATGTCGGGCTGACGCCGCTGCAGCTCGGCTCTCCCGATCATGCGCTGGAATTGTGGTTCGCCAGCCGCCTTCCTGCGCGCCGTATCGACCTCTATCTCGACACGCTGTATTCGGCGTTCGAGATGATCGCCTCCGGCGTCACCACCGTGCAGCATATCCATGGCTGGATGGCCGGCGGCTTCGACGCGATCCACGTCGCCGCCACCAAGGTGCTCAAGGCCTATCGCGACATCGGGATGCGCGCGTCCTATTGCTACGCCGTGCGCGAGCAGAACCGGCTGGTCTACGAGGCCGACGAAGAATTCTGCGCCCGGCTGCCGGCGCCATGGAACAAGCGGCTGGCGGCGCATCTCAAGGCGCAGCAGGTGCCGTTCGCCGACTACATCAAGCTGTTCGACGTGCTCACGGCCGAGAACGCCGGCCAGAGCCTGACCCGCATCCAGCTCGCGCCGGCGAATCTGCACTGGTGTACCGATGACGGACTGGTGGCGCTGCACGAGAAGTCGCGCGCCGCCAAGGTGCCGATGCACATGCATCTGCTGGAGACCGCCTATCAGAAGGAATATGCGCGACGGCGCACCGGCAAGACGGCGGTGCGTCATCTGCATGATCTCGGCGTGCTCGGCCCGCACATGACGCTCGGCCATGGCGTCTGGCTGACCGAGGAGGACATCGACATCGTCGCCCACACCGGCACCTGCATCTGCCACAATTGCTCGTCCAACTTCCGGCTGCGCTCGGGGCTGGCGCCGCTCAATGTCTGGGAGAAGAAAGGGATCACCATCGGCATGGGGCTGGATGAAGCGGGGATCAACGAGGACCGCGACATGCTGCAGGAATTGAAACTGGCGTTGCGCGTCCATCGCACGCCCGGCATGGACGACGAGGTGCCGACGTCGCCGCAGATCGTGCGCATGGCGACCGAGGGCGGCGCCAAGACCACCGCGTTCGGCGAGAGCATCGGGAAACTGGAGCAGGGCCGGCTGTTCGACGCGGTGCTGATTGACTGGAATGCGGCGATGTATCCGTTCCAGGACCCGGACATCCCGATGCTCGATGCTCTCGTCCAGCGCGCCAAGTCGCAGCATGTGGCGGCCGTGTATGTCGGCGGCGACATCGTCTACGCCGAGGGCCGCTTCACCCGCATCAACCGCGACGAGGTGCTGGGCGAGATCGCCAGTATCCTGGCCAAGCCGCGCAGCGAGGAGGAGGTCGCCCGCCGCGAGCTCGGTCTCGCGGTGTTCCCGCACGTCAAGCAGTTCTACGACGGTTATTTCGATGGCACCGCGCACACGCCATTCTATCGGACATCGACGAAAGCGTAGTGAGGTGATCACATACAGCCCGCTGTCGAGTGTGAGTGCGCGCACGGTCTATGCCGTGGATCTCGTGCACACTGCGTCCGTTCGCTGGAGGAGTGCGGACAATGACGTCTTCACGCCAGTGGACCACAACCACAGGAGAGTGACATGAAGTCCATCACGGTCGCAGCGCTGGTGCTCGTCGTCACGTCAGGTGCGTGCCTGGCCGGCACGCCGCTGATCGATGCACGGCAGAACATCCAGTCGTACCGCATCCATAACGGCGTTGTCTCGGGCCGTCTTTCCTATCCGGAAGAGCAGCAGCTGATCGACGGCCAGGTCCGCGTGCAGCAAATGGAAAACCATGCCAAGGCCGATGGCGTGGTGACCCCGTTCGAACGCGCCCGCATCAATTTCGCGCAATCCGTGCAGAGCGCGCGCATCTTCTGGAAGAAGCACAACTGAGCGGGTCTCGTCACCTGCACGACAACTGCAGTGCCCGGATGAGCGCAGCGACATCCGGGCTCACATCGGCAACGCGTGAGAGCCCGGATGTCGCTTCGCTCATCCGGGCTACGAGCAACGACTTTGAACTAATACGTCGCGCGGCCGCCAGAGATGTCGAACACGGCGCCGGTGGAGAACGAGCACTCTTCGGACGCGAGCCAGGACACCAGCGCGGCGAGCTCCTCGACGAGGACGAAGCGGCCCTTCGGAATCTTCGACAGCATGAAGTTGATGTGCGCCTCGGTCATCTGGTCGAAGATCGCGGTCTTGGCCGCCGCCGGCGTCACCGCGTTCACGGTGATATTATGCTGCGCGAGCTCCTTGCCAAGTGATTTGGTCAAAGCAATAAGGCCGGCCTTCGAGGCGGAGTAGTGCGCAGCGTTCGGATTGCCTTCCTTGCCGGCGATCGAGGCGATGTTGACGATGCGGCCATATCCTTGCGTGAGCATGACCGGCACGATCGCCTTGGCGCAGATGAAGGGGCCGTCGAGATTGATGCGCAGCACCTTGCGCCACTCCTCGAGATCGGTCTCCCACACGGTCTTGTTGATGCCGGCAATCCCGGCATTGTTGACCAGGATGTCGATGGTGCCGAACGCCGCCAGCGTCGCATCGCGGGCGCCCTCGACGGCCGTCGTGTCGGTGACGTCGACCTTGAGCGCCAGCACCTCCGGACCAATCGCCTGCGCGGTCTTCTCCGCGAGCGCAATGTCGTGATCCCAGATCGCTACCTTCGCACCGGAGGCCTTGAAGCGTTCGGCGATGGCGCGGCCAAATCCTTGCGCGCCGCCGGTGACCACGGCGCAACGATTGGCGAGATCGATATGGTTCATGATTGTTTCCCCCGATGGCTGTTGCCGTCATTCCGGGATGGTCCGAAGGACCAGACCCGGAATCTCGAGATTCCGGGTTCGATGCTTCGCATCGCCCCGGAATGACGGACTGTCTACAGCGTCCAGCCGCCGTCGATCGTGTGCGCGACGCCGGTGGTGAACGCGCTCTCGTCGCTGGCGAGATACACGGCGAGATGCGCGATCTCTTCGGCGGTGCCGAGCCGGCCCATCGGCTGGCGCGAGATGAACATCTCGAGGCCGTTCGGACCGGCCGATGCCGCGCGTCCCAGCATCGACGGCGTTTCGATCGTGCCTGGGCAGATGCAGTTGCAGCGGATCTTCCTGGCCACGAAGTCGGCCGCGACCGAGCGCGTCAGCGCCGCGACAGCGGCTTTGGTGGCGCCATAGACGTAGCGGTTCGGCGCCGCCTTGAAGACGCCGGCGGCGGAGGCGATGTTGACGATGGCGCCGCCGCCCTGATCGAGCATTTTCGGCAGGAAGGCGCGGATCGTGCGGTGCATCGATTTGACGTTCAGGTCGAACGAGAAGTCCCAATCGCCGTCCGAGCAGTCGAGGATGGTGCCGTTGTGCACGAAGCCGGCAGCATTGAGCAGGATCTCGACCTTGCCGACCCGTTCGGCCATCGCGTTCACGGCGGCTGTGTTGCGCACGTCGAGCGTGGTAACCTCGGCGATGCCCTCGCTCTTCAGCGTCGCCAGGCCCTTCTCATCGATGTCGGTGGCAAACACGGTGGCGCCCTGGCGCGCGAAGGCGATGGCGCAGGCGCGGCCGATGCCGGCAGCGGCGGCGGTGACAAAGGCGCGCTTGCCCTTGAGGCGGTCGGACATGGGGTCTCCTCGGGAATGCTCGTTGTTTATTTCGTCATTGCGAGCGCAGCGAAGCAATCCAGGGCTGCGTGTGCGGCTCTGGATTGCTTCGTCGCTTCGCTCGTCGCAATGACGGTGGCTGGCTTTGTGCCGTGTGTCTAGTGGTTATGCCTGGCCACGCCGACAGTGCCAGCGATGTTCTGGTACCGTGTCGCGAGCTCCATGCAGGCGCCGGTGGATTGCTGGCCGACGGTGTTGCGATAGAGCTCCTGCCAGGGCGTCTGGTTGGCCGGGTGCGGGAAGCCCCCCTTGGCCTTCAGCTCGGCATGCCGGTTCGCAACCTCCTCGTCGGAGATCAGGATGTTGGCCGAGCCCTTGTTGAGGTCGATCCGGACCTTGTCGCCGGCCCTGAGGATCGCGAGCCCGCCGTCGGCGGCGGCTTCCGGCGAGGCGTTGAGGATCGACGGCGAGCCCGAGGTGCCGGACTGGCGGCCGTCGCCGATGCAGGGCAGGGACAGGATGCCGCGCTTGATCAGCGCCGCCGGCGGCTGCATGTTCACGACCTCGGCGCCGCCGGGATAGCCGATCGGGCCGGCGCCGCGGATGAACAGCACGCAGTGCTCGTCGATCGTGAGCGCCGGATCGTCGATGCGGTCGTGATAGTCCTCCGGACCCTCGAACACGATGGCGCGGCCTTCGAAGGCGTTGGGGTCCTTCGGGTTGTTCAGATAGCGGTCGCGGAATTCCTTGGAGATCACGCTGGTCTTCATGATCGCGGAATCGAACAGATTGCCGCGCAGCACGAGGAAGCCGGCGTCCTTCACCAGCGGCTTGTCGTACGACCAGATCACGTCGTTGTCGGGCTTCGGCGCGGCGCGGCAATTGTCGCCCATGCTGCGGCCGTTGGCGGTGATGACGTCCTCGTGGATGCGCTTGTGCCGCATCAATTCGCCGATCACCGCCGGCACGCCGCCGGCGCGATGGAATTCCTCGCCGAGATAGAAGCCGGCCGGCTGCATGTTGACCAAGAGCGGCACATCGTGGCCGACCTTCTGCCAATCATCGATGTTCAGCTCGACGCCGACATGGCGCGCCAGCGCATTGATGTGGATCGGCGCATTGGTCGAGCCGCCGATCGCGGAGTTCGCGACGATGCAGTTCTCGAACGCCTTGCGGGTGAGGATGTCCGACGGCTTCAGGTCCTCCCACACCATGTCGACGATGCGCTTGCCGGTCTCGTAGGCGATCTGGCCGCGCTCGCGGTAGGGCGCAGGGATCGCGGCGCAGCCGGGCAGGGACATGCCGAGCGCTTCGGCCAGCGCGTTCATGGTCGAGGCCGTGCCCATGGTGTTGCAATGCCCGACCGATGGCGCCGACGACGCCACGATCTGCATGAATTCCTCATAGTCGATCTCGCCGGCGGCCAGCCGCTCGCGCGACTTCCACACCACGGTGCCGGAGCCGGTGCGCTGGCCTTCGTGCCAGCCGTTCAGCATCGGTCCACCCGAGAGCACGATGGCGGGAATGTTGACGGTAGCCGCCGCCATCAGGCAGGCCGGCGTCGTCTTGTCGCAGCCGGTGGTCAGCACCACGCCGTCGAGCGGATAGCCGAACAGGATTTCCACCAGGCCGAGATAAGCAAGGTTGCGGTCGAGCGCCGCCGTCGGCCGCTTGCCGGTCTCCTGGATCGGATGGGTCGGAAACTCCATCGCGATGCCGCCGGCCTCGCGGATGCCCTCGCGCACGCGATGCGCCAGCTCGAGGTGGTGGCGGTTGCACGGCGACAGGTCGTTTCCGGTCTGCGCGATGCCGATGATCGGCTTGCCTGACTGCAACTCGGCGCGGGTGAGGCCGAAATTCAGATAGCGCTCGAGATAGAGCGCGGTCATGCCCGGGTTGTGCGGATCGTTGAACCACGCCTGCGACCGCAGCTTGCGGCTCTTGTCAGCGTCGTTGCCGGCATGTCCGTTGGATTTTGTCATTCGTTCCTCCCGCAGTGCAAACGTGGCGACACCGGCCCATCGGGATGTCTCATCCCGCGTGGGGATCACGCGGGATGAGGCGCCGCAGTCAGATGCCGCCAGCCGGCGTCGCAGCTCGCCTACGCCTTTGGTTCAAGGTCTCGTTCGTTCGCGTGGTTCTAGATCACCGATTTTGGTTGCGCTACCATTTTGTTTCTGGGGCCCGCTCGCCCGGCGCTTCCGACCTCGCGCTGCAAGGTCGAGCTCTGCCGCTCCATCACCTCGAATCCGAGATCGACCACGCGCTCGGCGACAGGCCGGCCTTCGACCTCGTCCATGATCATCTTCGCCGCGCGCAGGCCCATCTCGTAGCGGTTGGTCCTGACGCTGGTCAGCGTCGGAACGGCCGATGCCATGAACTCCATGTCGTTGAAGCCGACGATCGCCAACTGCTCGGGCACCGCGATGTGGCGCCGCTGGCACTCGAACAGCACCCCGAGCGCGAGGTCGTCATTGGCGCAGAATACGGCATCGAGATCGGGCGCCCTCAGCATGAGATCCGAGAACAGGCTGCCGCCCACGGTCGTGGACGTCGGCACGGCGGTTGTGACGATCAGTCGCGGATCGAACAGTCCGGCATTCTTCATGGCGTTCTGGTAGCCCTGAAGGCGACGCTGCACCCTGGGATCCATGCGTGCGCCGAGAAATCCGATGCGCCGGCAACCCTGGGCGAGAAGGTGAGAAATCGCGGCGAAGCAAGCGTCCACATGCGAAAACCCGATCATCATGTCGATCGGATCGGCACCCAGCTCCATGATCTGCACCACCGGACAGTCGGCCGCCTGCACGAGGGAGCGGCCTTCTGCGGTCTGGTCGACGCCCGTCACGATCAGGCCGGCCGGCTTCTGCATCAGGAACAGCCGCAGCAGCCGCTCCTCCTGCAGCACACTATAGCGTGTATTCGCAAGTTGGATGCTGTAGCGGCTGCCTTCGAACGCGTCATAGATGCCGCGCAGCACGTCGGAGAACACGTTGTTGGTCAGCGACGGTATCAGCACGCCGATCACTTCGGTGCGCTGCGATGCGAGCGCGCGCGCGGCGAGGTTGGGAACGTAGCCGAGATCCTTGGCGGCACTCTCGATGCGCAGGCGGCGGCCCGCCGAGACGGTGTCGGGATTACGGAAGAAGCGTGACACCGTGATCGGGCTGACGCCCGCCAGTGCTGCAACCTCGGTCAGCCGGACTTTGCCCGGGTTGATCTGTTTCCGTCCCATCCGTCGCTCATAGCATAGGCGGTCTGGTACACAAGCGATATTGACAGCGCTATCACGCGGTTGCTAAGCGAAGCATTGCGAAAGAGAACTAAACTGCCGACAATGCGTGCTGAGCTGACGGCTCGTCCGCGCAGCCCGAACGATCAAAAGACTACATAACGATAAGCGGCCAGATCAATCGGTCGCGAACAACGGTCAGAATGCCGCCGGTCTGCAGCCAATGCAGTCGGACCATGAGGAGGAAATTGATGTCGTCGGTGCAAATTCGCGACGTGCGCAAATCGTTCGGCGGATTCGAGGTCCTGCACGGCGTGACCATTCCGATCGAGGATGGCGAGTTCGTCGTGCTGGTCGGTCCGTCCGGCTGCGGCAAGTCGACGCTGCTGCGGATGCTCGCGGGCCTCGAGAACATCACCTCCGGAACCATCTCGATCGGCGAGCGCGTCGTCAACAACGTGCAGCCGAAAGAGCGCGACATCGCGATGGTGTTCCAGAACTACGCGCTCTATCCGCACATGACCGTCGCCGACAACATGGGCTTTTCGCTGAAGCTACGCGGCGCCCGGCCCGAGGACATCAAGAAGGGCGTCGCGCGCGCCGCCGAGATCCTGGCGCTGACGCCGCTGCTCGACCGCTATCCGCGCCAGCTCTCCGGCGGCCAGCGCCAGCGCGTCGCGATGGGCCGCGCCATCGTGCGCGACCCGCAGGTGTTCCTGTTCGATGAGCCGCTGTCGAACCTCGACGCCAAGCTGCGTGTGGCGATGCGCACCGAGATCAAGGAACTGCATCAGCGGCTCAAGACCACCACCGTCTACGTCACTCACGACCAGATCGAGGCCATGACCATGGCCGACAAGATCGTGGTCATGCATGACGGAATCGTCGAGCAGATGGGCTCGCCGCTCGACCTCTACGACAAGCCGGACAATCAGTTCGTCGCAGGCTTCATCGGCTCGCCCGCGATGAACTTCCTCAATGGCCATTTGAAGTCCAACGGCTCGGTCTATGTCGAGACCGACAACGGCGCCAAGCTGCCGCTGTTGACGGCGCCGGCTGCGTCCGATGGTCGTCCCGTCGTCTACGGCGTGCGCCCGGAGCATCTCGAACTTGCCGATGACGGCATCGAGGCCGAGGTGATCGTGGTCGAGCCGACCGGCTCGGAGACCCAGATCGTCGCCCGTATCGGCACCCAGGACATCATCGCGGTGTTCCGCGATCGCCACGAGGTCAATCCCGGCGAGAAGATCCATCTGCGTCCGCGCGCGTCGGCGGCGCATCTGTTCGACAAGGATAGCGGCCGGAGACTTTGATCCGGCCGCGCGGCGCGGACTGACCAAGCAGACCAATTAAAAAGGCCGGAAAACCGGCAAAAAACAAACAAGCAAGAGTCAACGGGAGAAAACTTCAGATGACGAAATTCCTCACGGATCGACGGTCTCTGCTCAAGGGCGGCGCGACCTTGATGGCGGCGGCGGCGACGATGTCGGCCGACGAACTGCTCGGCTACGCCAAGGCCTGGGCGCAGACCTCGCCCTGGAAGCCGGAGCCCGGCGCCAAGGTCAACATGATGCGCTGGAAGCGCTTCGTCGAGGCCGAGGACGTGGCCTTCATGAAGATCGTCGACGCCTTCCAGAAGGCCAATAACGTCACCATCAATATCTCCAACGAATCCTATGACGACGTCCAGCCCAAGGCCTCGGTCGCGGCCAATACCGGGCAGGGGCTCGACATGGTGTGGGGCCTCTACACGCTGCCCTTCCTGTTCTCCAACAAATGCGTGGATATGACCGACGTCGCCGACTACCTCGGCAAGAAGTGCGGCGGCTGGACCGACTCCGGCAAGGCCTACGGCATGCTCGACGGCAAGTGGATCGGCATTCCCGTGGCGGCCACCGGCGGCCTGATCAACTACCGCGTGGCCGCGGCCGAGAAGGCCGGCTTCAAGGAGTTTCCGAAGGACCTGGCCGGCATGTCCGAGTTCTTCAAGGCGATGAACAAGAACGGCACGCCCGGCGGCATGGCGCTCGGCCACGCCTCGGGCGACGCCAATGGCTGGGTGCACTGGGCGCTGTGGGCGCATGGCGGCAACCTGATCGACAAGGACAACAAGGTCGTCATCAACTCGCCGGAGACCGCCAAGGCGCTCGAATACGTCAAGGGCCTGTACGACAATTTCGTGCCGGGCACCGCGTCGTGGAACGACTCCTCGAACAACAAGGCGTTCCTGGCCGGCCAGCTCTACACCACCGTCAACGGCATCTCGATCTACGTCACCGCCAAGAAGGAGGCGCCGCAGATCGCCGAGGACATGAACCACGCGCATCTGCCGCCCGGCCTGGACGGCAAGACCCGCGAGATGCATCTCGGCTTCCCGATCCTGGTGTTCAACTTCTCCAAGTACCCGCAGACCTGCAAGGCGTTCACCGCCTTCATGCTGGAGCCGGAGCAGTTCAACCCATGGATCGAGGCGGCGCAGGGCTATCTCTCGCACTTCCTCAAAGGCTACGACGCCAACCCGATCTGGACGGCCGATCCGAAGAACACGCCGTATCGCGACGTCGCCGCCACCGCGACCACGCCGGCCGGCGTCGGCAAGCTCGGCGAGGCGGCGGCTGCCGCGATCGCCGACTTCGTCCTGGTCGACATGTTCGCGAACTACTGCACCGGCCGCGAGGACGTGAAGACGGCGATGGCGAGCGCCGAGCGGTCCGCCAAGCGCATCTTCCGCTGAGCCGCGGCTACGTAGGGTGGGCAAAGGCGCGCCGGGATAGAGGAGAAATCCCGGATCTCTCCCGCGCCGTGCCCACCGAGTTTGTCGCACCACCGAATGGTGGGCACGGCCCTCGACGCGATGCACGCATCGCGTCGAGGTCCTTTGCCCACCCTACGGCTTACTCACGGCCGTCATTGCGAGGAGCCGACGGCGACGCAGCAATCCAGACTGTTTGCCTGGCCCTGGATTGCTTCGCTTCGCTCGCAATGACGAATTGGCGTTGATGCGTCTGGAACGTCGGTGGGCACGCTGCGCTTTGCCCACCCTACGGATCCGTCGCGAAGGGAGCTGCTCGAAGAATGAGTACCATCCAGACCTCGATGCCTCCGGGCGCCGCCATGGGCGAGCCGTCGGCATGGGCGCGCTTGAAGGCGAACCGCAACTTCGTCGCGTTGTGGTTCATGCTGCCCGCGGCGGCGTTCCTGATCCTGTTCCTGGCCTATCCGCTCGGCCTCGGCGTCTGGATGAGCTTCACCGACGAGAAGATCGGCCGCAGCGGCGTCTTCGTCGGGATCGAGAACTACGAATGGCTGTGGGACGATTCGATCTTCTGGCTGTCGGTGTTCAACACGCTGCTCTACACGATCGTGGCGTCCGCCATCAAATTCGCCATTGGCCTCTATCTCGCGCTGCTGCTGAACCGGCACATGCCGTTCAAGGCGATGATCCGCGCCATCGTGCTGATCCCCTTCATCGTGCCCACGGTGCTGTCGGCGATCGCATTCTGGTGGATCTATGACGCGCAGTTCTCGATCATCTCCTGGTCGTTGATCAAGCTCGGCCTGATCACTCAGAACATCAACTTCCTCGGCGACACCTCCTGGGCGCGCGCCTCGGTCATCATCGCCAACATCTGGCGCGGCGTGCCGTTCGTCGCGATCACCTTGCTCGCCGGCCTGCAGACCGTGTCGCCCTCGCTGTACGAGGCGGCGACGCTCGACGGCGCCACCAGCTGGCAGCGCTTCCGCTACATCACTTATCCGCTGCTGACCCCGATCATCGCGGTCGTGATGACGTTCTCGGTGCTGTTCACCTTCACCGATTTCCAACTGATCTGGGCGCTGACCCGCGGCGGTCCGGTCAATGCCACGCACCTGATGGCGACGCTCAGCTATCAGCGCGGCATCATCTCGGGCCGGCTCGGCGAGGGCGCCGCGATCGCCACCGCCATGATTCCATTCCTGATGGCGGCGATCGCGATCTCCTGGTTCGGCATGCAACGGCGCAAATGGCAGCAAGGATCCGACCAATGACCGACACCGCCGCGCTGCAATCCAAGACCCCATCGAACGCCACCGCGACCGCGGCCAAGCTCGCCGCCGGCGACGACTCGGAGGGCATGAGCTATCTCGAGTCGCTGCCGCGACGCCTGATCACGCTGTATCTGCCGCTCGGGATCATCCTCCTGGTGCTGCTGTTCCCGTTCTACTGGATGGGCCTGACGTCGATCAAACCCGACGAGCAGCTGATCGACATGGAGAAGTACAACCCGTTCTGGGTGGTGCATCCGACCTTCAAGCACATCTCGAAGCTGTTGTTCGAGACGCAATATCCGCGCTGGCTGTGGAACACGATGTATGTCGCGGTCGGCGCCACCACGCTGTCGATCTTCGCCTCCGTGCTGGCCGCCTATGCCATCGTGCGGCTGCGCTTCAAGGGCGCCGACACCGTGGGCGTGCTGATCTTCTTCGCCTATCTCGTGCCGCCGTCGATCCTGTTCATCCCGCTGGCCTCGGTGATCCAGGCCTACGGCCTGTTCGACTCGCCGCTGTCCCTGATCCTGGTCTATCCGACACTGCTCATCCCGTTCTCGACCTGGCTGCTGATGGGCTACTTCAAGACCATCCCGTTCGAGCTCGAGGAGTGCGCCCTGATCGACGGCGCCAGCCGCTGGCAGATCCTGGTCAAGATCGTTGTGCCCTTGGCGGTGCCAGGCCTGATCTCGGCCTTCATCTTTTCGTTCACGCTGTGCTGGAACGAGTTCATCTACGCGCTGACCTTCCTGCAGTCGACGCCGAACAAGACGGTGCCGGTCGCGATCGTCAACGAGTTCGTCGATGGCGACATCTACAAATGGGGATCGCTGATGGCCGGCGCCCTGGTCGGCTCGCTGCCCCTCGTGATCCTTTACGCCTTCTTCGTCGAGCATTATGTGTCGGCCATGACCGGCGCGGTGAAGGAGTAGGGCGGGCTCGTCGAGCTCTCGTAGGGTGGGCAAAGCGAAGCGTGCCCACCGTCTTCCGGCATCGCCAAATGCTGCGGTGGGCACGGCGCTACGCGCCTTTGCTCACCCTACATGTTGAAGGAGCATCCCCTTGCATATTCTCGTTCTCGGCGCCGCCGGCATGGTCGGGCGCAAGCTGGTGGAGCGGCTGGTCCGCGACGGCCGCCTCGGCGACAGCGCCATCACCCGCCTGACCCTGCAGGACATCGTCGCGCCGGCGAAGCCCGACACGTCCATCGCGGTGGACACCATCGCCGGCGATTTCGCCGTGCCCGGTTTCGCCGAGAAGCTGGTCGCCGATCGCCCCGACGTGATCTTCCATCTCGCCGCCATCGTCTCCGGCGAGGCCGAGCTCGATTTCGACAAGGGCTACCGCATCAATCTCGACGGCACGCGGATGCTGTTTGACGCCGTCAGGCTGATCGGCAACGGCTACAAGCCGCGGCTGGTCTTCACCTCCTCGATCGCCGTGTTCGGCGCGCCGTTCCCCGACGCCATCGGCGACGAGTTCGTCAATGCGCCGCTGCTCAGCTACGGCACCCAGAAGGCGATCGGCGAGCTCTTGCTGGCCGACTACAGCCGCCGCGGCTTCTTCGACGGCGTCGGCATCCGCCTGCCGACCATCTGCATCCGCCCCGGCGCGCCCAACAAGGCGGCGTCCGGCTTCTTCTCCAACATCCTGCGCGAGCCGCTGGCCGGCAAGGAGGCCGTGCTGCCGGTGTCCGAGGACGTCCAGCATTGGCACGCGACGCCACGCTCGGCGGTCGGCTTCCTGCTGCATGCCGCGACCATGGACACCGCGAAGATCGGCCCGCGCCGGAACCTGACCATGCCCGGCCTGACGGCCACCGTCGGCGAGCAGATCGCCGCCCTCCGCCGCGTCGCGGGCGACAACGTCGCCAATCGCATCAGGCGGGAGCCCGACCCCTTCATCGTCGGCATCGTCGCCGGCTGGCCGCGGAATTTCGAGGCCAGGCGCGCCCGCGAGCTCGGCTTCACCACCGAGGAAAAGACCTTCGACGATATCATCCGGATCCACATCGAGGACGAGCTCGGCGGCAAGTTCGTGGCCTGAGACCGCCACCAGCCTCTGGACTCGCATGGAGCAAAGCGCCATTTGGGGGACAGGGAGACATTCGGGAGAGACAGCATGACCGCCAGCATCGTCGGATGGGCGCATACGCCGTTCGGAAAGTTCGACGCCGAGACCGTCGAGAGCCTCGTCGTCAAGGTCGCCAATGAGGCGCTGGCGGATGCCGGCATTGCGGCCGGCGACGTCGACGAGATCGTGCTCGGCCATTTCAATGCCGGCTTCTCGCCCCAGGACTTCACCGCCTCGCTGGTGCTGCAGGCCGATCCGGCGCTGCGCTTCAAGCCGGCGACGCGGGTCGAGAACGCCTGCGCCACCGGTTCTGCTGCCGTCCACCAGGGCATCCGCGCCATCGCGGCCGGTGCCGCGAAGATCGTCCTCGTCGTCGGCGTCGAGCAGATGACGCGGACGCCGGGTCCGGAGATCGGCAAGAACCTGCTGAAAGCCTCCTACCTGCCGGAGGACGGCGACACCGTCGGCGGCTTCGCCGGCGTGTTCGGCAAGATCGCGCAGGGCTATTTCCAGAAATATGGCGACCAGTCCGATGCGCTGGCGCTGATCGCCGCCAAGAACCACAAGAACGGCGTCGCCAACCCGTTCGCGCAGATGCGCAAGGATTTCGGCTTCGAGTTCTGCCGCTCCGAGAGCGAGAAGAACCCGTACGTCGCCGGCCCCCTGAAGCGCACGGACTGCTCGCTGGTCTCCGACGGCGCCGCCGCGCTGGTGTTGACCGACAGCGAGACCGCCAAGAAATTCGCCAAGGCGGTGAACGTCCGCGCGACCGCGCATGCGCAGGACTTCCTGCCGATGAGCAAGCGCGACATCCTCGCCTTCGAGGGCTGCACGGTGGCCTGGCAGCGTGCGCTGGAGAAGGCCGGCGTCACGCTGTCCGATCTCTCCTTCGTCGAGACCCATGACTGCTTCACCGTCGCCGAGCTGATCGAGTACGAGGCGATGGGCCTCACGCCCAGGGGGCAGGGTGCCCGCGCCATCAAGGAAGGCTGGACGCTCAAGGACGGCAAGCTGCCGGTCAATCCCTCCGGCGGCCTCAAGGCCAAGGGCCACCCGATCGGCGCCACCGGCGTCTCGATGCACGTGATGACCGCCATGCAGCTCACCGGCACGGCGCCCGAGGGCATGCAGCTCCCCAACGCCAAGCTCGGCGGCATCTTCAACATGGGCGGCGCCGCGGTGGCGAACTACGTCTCGATCCTGGAGCCGGCGAAGTAGCGCCGGCTCTCTCCCCCGTCATTGCGAGCGAAGCGACGCAATCCAGGGCCGCACGTGCCGCCCTGGATTGGTGGTTGCATTGAGGGTCGTCGGAGCGAGCCGACCGCCGTGGTGTAGCCCGGATGAGCGCAGCGATATCCGGGTTCGTCGCGAAAGCGCGTGTGACCCCGGATGTCGCTGCGCTCATCCGGGCTACGAAGTGCAAGCCCCCGCTCAGGCCTCCTCCTTGCCCACGCCGTCGGCCACCGCCTTGGCGGCCCGCACCATGGTCACGCCGTGCTCGGCGAGCAGGCGTGCGGCCGGGCTGCGGGTTTCCGGGAACAGCGCGAGCAGCGTGTTGGCGCCGGTGACGAGCGGGTAGCCGACCTCCTGGGCGGCGAGCGCGGCGCGGTCGTTGACGCGTCGGAACGCATCGGTCGGCTGCGCGATGTCGTCATCCTCGGTGGCGAGATGGCTGAGCTCCGTGTCCACATAAAGCCGTGTCTTGGTCCGCAACTGCGCCAGGCTCGCGCGGCAGCTTCGCATCACGGCTGCGGCGCTGTCGTCGTCGAGCAACGCCAGCAGCAGATGCTCGAGCGTGGCATGGCGATGCCGGCGGTCGCGCGCGTTTGCGATCGCACGCTGCCGTGTCGCCTGCAGCGCCGACGACAGCGGTCGCGCCGTCACATCGAGCAGCGTCTCGACCAGCTCCAGGCGCTTGACCGGATCGAGCACCGCCAGCAGCTCGTATTTGTGCGCGAGCGGCAGCAGCACCAGCGCGGCGATGAGGTCGGCGACGCGGCCGGGGTGGCGGCCCTCGCCGAACGGCGGCCAGCCGTCGGGCAGGCGGATGTTGCGGATCGCGGCGTAGCGCTCGAAGCGCGTGACGGCGCGCAGGATGAGATCCGGCGCATCGGCCGCGCTGTCCTCGCTGATGTCGGAGATTTCGGCTTGGTAGGCGCTGGCGTCGCTGCTGAACGCCCTGACCCGGACGCGCCTGATGATGCGGACCTGCACCTTCAGCGTGCCGTCGGGCAGCGGCGTGAGCTCGATCAGGTCGGCGCGCAGCCCGATCTCATGCAGATCAGCCAGGCTGGGCTCGTCCACCGCTTGCTGCTTCTGCAGCGCGATCACGACATCGCTCTGTTTCGTAAAGGCGTCGTTGAGCGCATTGATCGTCTTGGCGCGCCCGACGAACAGCGGGTGGGTGGCGCCTGGAAACGGGACGAAGTCGCGCAGCGGAAGGGCCGGACGCCGCTGTATCTCGGCCTGAATGACCGGCGGCCGCGTCAGCTTGGCGCCGTCAGCGGCCTTGATCAGCGCGGACAGTGTGTTCCAGTCGGCCAGGCCGAACATCCGTGAGACCAGCTCCAGGCTGTGGCTATGGCTGATGGTGATGGATTGGGTGGTCAGGCACTCGCGCAGTGTCTGTGCCATGACCTTGGCATCGCGAAAATCGCGCATCGCTTGATCCTCTGCAGGAGCGAACCAGGCATGTCAGGTGGCTGCGTTGCTGACCCGGTCGCTCGGGCAAAGGGGGAGGCCAAGAAGGCTCGATACGTTCACCATTCCCTGGGAAGGGCGCAACCGGCAGGTCGTATCAACCTACCGGCAGGTTGACGCAGGCTGATGCGGCTGTCAATCGTCGATCGGGTGGGAAAGAGCTGCGGCCTGCCCGCGATGCGTTGTCTCGGCCGGGCTTTCGAGTCTTGGGGGGGCATCATGACCATCGTCACCGAACGTCTCACCTTGCGCGAATGGCGCGATGAGGATCGCGCGCCGTTTGCGGCGATGTCGGTCGATCCAGCCGTGATGCGGTATCTGCGGGCGCTGCCGGCGCGACAGGACAGCGACCGGTGGATCGATTTTCAGATCGCGCATCAGGCCGAGCACGGCTTCGGCTTCTGGGTGGTCGAAGACCGCGCCACCGGCGCCTTCCTCGGCGCCACCGGATTGTTCAAGGTCTTCTTCGACGCCCCGTTCACGCCGGCGGTCGAGATTGGCTGGCGGCTCGCGCGACCGGCCTGGGGGCGGGGGATTGCAACGGAGGCGGCGCGCGCGTCGCTCGCCATCGGCTTCGATCAGTTCGCTCTCGACGAGATCATCGCCTACGCCGCGCCAGCCAATGCGGCCTCGCAGAATGTCATGCGCAAGCTCGGCATGATCCGGGACGAAGCCTCTGACTTCGATCATCCGCGCGTCGAAGCCGACAGCCCGCTGCGCCGGCAGGTGATGTACCGGCTGCCGCGCGAGGTATGGGCCGCAAGCGAGATGCGGTAGGGTGGGCAATGCGGCCGCCGCGGGCGGCAGCGTGCCCACCGTCGCGAGGCACACTCCGCGGCTGGGTGGTGGGCACGGCGCTATGGCGAGGGCCCGTGAGGAGAGAGCACGGCATCGCCTTTGCCCACGCTACGGCTTCCACACCTTCTCCTCGCTGAACCCCAGCTCGGCGAAATCCTTCGCCCGCAGGCCGGCATCATCGGCCGGGAAGAATTCATCCAGCTGCGGCGGCTTCACGGATGTTGCCGACAGCATCGCATGGGCCTGGCCGCGGTGGTGGATGTCGTGCTGGAACAGGTGCAGCAGCAGGCGGTCGCAGCGCTCGTTCTGGACGCGGGTCTCGCGGTTGATGCGCACGGTCTCGTCGAGCCGGGCCGGCGTCAGCGTCTCGCAGAAGTCGATCAGGCGGCGATCCATGGCGCCCTGCGCTCGCACCAGATCGGACAGTCGCGGGAACGGAACCTCGTTCTGCCAGGCCATCGGGCCGAGCCAGCCGCCCTCCAGCGCGTCGATATAGAACAGGTCGATGATGTAGATGTGGTTGAGCGTCTTCTGCAGGCTCGGGAAGAAGCCGGTGCGCTCGGCGGCGAACTCCGCGGCGCCGAGTTGGCCGCAAGCGGTCAAGAGCCGGTGATTGGCCCAGGCATTGTTATACGCGAAAGCACGAAACGTCTGGACGAGATCGGCGGGCATTGCGTCTGGTCACCCCGTGATGGCTCGTGTCCTATCATACGGAACGGACCGCGCGCTTCACCACCGATTTCCGCACTTCCGCGCGCATCATCCCCATCCGCGTGACGGAACTCTGCCACAATCGGTCGCGGTGCATCGGCTGGCCTCCTCTGCAACAAGTCGAGATGTCGCACGACACCCCCCTGATCGCGACCATTGTCGCCGGCCTCGGATTGGCCTTCGTGTTCGGAGCGCAGGCGCAGCGCGATCCCGGTGACTCGATTGACGGAGCACTCCATTATCATCGGCTATGGCCGCGTCGGCCGCCTGGTCGGCGAGGCGCTGCAGCAGCGCGGTCAAGCGTTCCTCGCAGTGGAGACCTCCGAGGATATCCTGAAGCAGTTGAAGGACGCCGGCATCGAGTCCATCAGCGGCAATGCCGCCCGCAGCAACGTGCTACGCGCGACCAATCCAACGGCCGCGCATGCGCTCGTCATCGTCAATTCCGAAGCCTTCGAGGCCGGCCAGATCGTGCCCCCAACCCGGCGCTGCACATCGTGGCGCGCGCGCATTCGGACGCCGAGGTCGGGCATCTGACATCGCTCGGCGCGGATATGGTCATCATGGGCGAGCGCGAGATCGCCCGCGGCATGATCGAGGAGCTGGACACACGGCCACCTGATCGGGCGCCGGAGCGAACTCCGGAGCGGATTTCGACCTGACGTCATCTCATTGTCATGTTCCCCGTGAGCATTCCGGTGTCGCGGGACGATCATCTGCACGGCAGCGAGCTCATTCCGTGCTTGCAGGCGGGCTGTGCACGCTTCTACACTAAATAGCCTCCGCATTGGAGCGGGAGATCCTGTGCCATGTCCCACGAGACGCATTCGGATCCTTATCTTCGTTACTATCCAGCCATTGAGCAGCCGCGGCCTGACGAGGCCGAAATGATCCGCGCCATCGTGGCGTCTGTCGAGCGCACAAGCGCCACTACCTTTGCCACTTACAAACATGGGCTCCGGCAGCAGCACGCAAAGGGCGTCGGCTATCTGCGCGGCGAGCTCACCGTCTATGAGGACCTTCCGAGTCATCTGCGCCAGGGCTTGTTCGCGCAACCCACGCGCTATCCCGTGATCGTGCGATTCTCGACGGCATTGGGCGCGATCAAGAGCGATCGGATCCGGGTGCCGCGCGGCTTCGCGATCAAGGTGCTGGGCGTGAGCGGCGCCAAGGCACTCGCCGACGACGACACCACCAGCCAGGACCTTCTGCTCGTCAATCATCCGAGCTATATCGCCGACGCGCGCAGCTACTTGGAGGCGCAGCGCAAATTCGAGCGTACCAAAAGTCTCCCCGACCTCGCTGTCCGGGCCGTTGGCCTCGTCTCGCGCGTGCTGCTCGAGCTA
The DNA here is from genome assembly GCF_000026145.1 of Bradyrhizobium sp. ORS 278. NCBI lineage: Bacteria > Pseudomonadati > Pseudomonadota > Alphaproteobacteria > Hyphomicrobiales > Nitrobacteraceae > Bradyrhizobium > Bradyrhizobium sp. ORS 278. Next base: position 3,313,134 of record NC_009445.1, read on the forward strand.
TCAACACTCGTCCGCCTGCCGTTGCCAATCATCATCAAGGCGCTCGGCGATCCCGGACATCATATTCTTGGCGAGACGTTTCACACCGAGGGCGCGATCCGCTTCGGGGATTTTGTGGCGCGGCTGCGGGCTGTTCCGGTTTCACCCGCGCTTCGTCGTCTCACGGGGCAGCCCAGTCACGACGGCGACGATGTGGTGCGGCAATCCGTCGTCTCGTTCTTCCGGACGGAGCCTGCCGAGTACGAGCTGCAGGCACAGCTTTGCACCGACCTGCGGCACACCCCGATCGAGGACTCCTCAATCGACTGGCCTGAAGACTTCGCGCCACCGCAGCCGATCGCCAATATCAGGCTTCCGGCGCAGGTTGCTGACAGTCCCGCCCGCCGCGCCTATGTCGACGACGTGCTCTCGTTCGACCCGTGGCGCTGCCTGGCCGCCCATCAGCCGCTCGGCTCTGTCATGCGGATGCGTCGCGACGTCTATCGAACCTCGCGAGTCCTGCGCCAGCAGCAGAATGCGGCGCTCGGCCTCGCGCCACCCAATCCGACGGAGCCGCGCGACATCGCGGAGCTGCCCGACTGAGATGTTCAGTCGATCCGGGTCGTGAGCGCAAAGAACGGCGCGGCCCGCAGCGGATCGTCGGGTGCTAGCGAGTGTGCCAGCAGAGCCACCATATCATTTGCGCGCCTGCGCCACGCCGGCGCGCGCTGGACGTCGCCCGCGCGATCGAAGACCTCCGCTATGGTCGTGTAGACGCGCCGCGCCGCGAAGGGCGCGTGCACGCGACGGAGCGCCTTTATGGCCTCGCTCAGATGTTTCCGCGCTGTAGCGGTGTCATCTCTGCCCAGACACAGACGGGCCGCTGCATCGCAGGCGAGCGCGAGAAACGGGAGATCGGGGGCTGCGGCGACGAACGCATGCAGATTGGCGCTGGCTTGACTTGCTTTTTCGAGCTCTCCGCAGACCAGCCAATAGTTGAAAACGTTCAGGAGATGATGTGGTACGATCGCCGACTCCATCGGAATGCCTTGAACGGCGAGCCTCTCCTCGATCATAACGAGGTGGCTGCGCGCGGCTACTAGATCGCCACGCCCGAGATGTGTCCGGACCAGCAGTGACCGGCCTATGAAAAAGCTGAAGGGATTAGCCTCGGCCTGGGGCGTCAGTCCGATGTCGGCAAGCTCGGCCGCGCGCTCGAATTGCTCTACCTCGGCGTAGAGCCAGCCCAGCGTCAAGTGGCACAGCGCGACGGCTTGCAGGTTTTGGTTGCGTTCCGCGGCGCTCAGCGCGACCGAGACGGTTTGCTGCAGGCCGCCCCATTCGCCTTGGTAGAGCATGGCGAATGCCTCGACCGTGGTGTAGAGCGTGAAGACGTAGATGTCACCGATCTCGCGCAGCAGTGCCTTGCCCTTTTCGGCGACGCGCCGGCAAGCCGGATAATCGGCGCGCAGCAGTTCGACCACGATCTCCATCGAATAGCGCCGCATGCGCATGTTGAGATCGGACGAATCCCCGATGACCTCGGACGCCTCCCGGCAGAATTCGGCGTCATTCGCGGACCAGCCGAACAGCATCATGCGGAGATTGGCCGCGTTGCCCTGAACCAACGCGCCGAACGCCGGATCGCCGATGGCACGGCAGCGTTCCAGTGCCTGCTCGGCGAACGGCAGACACCGACGCGGATCGATGTAGAGGAAGAAGCGGCTGAGATCGACCAGTGCATTGACCTCGTCCTGGATCAGCCCGCCCGCGGCTGCAGCTGCAGCAATCGCGTGAAGATCTGCAATCGAACGGGCGAAGTCGCCGCCGGCGCGCCAGGCCCAGGCTCTTTGGCGCAGAAGCTTGAGCTGGATGTCGGTGCGCTGCTCCTTCGCCAGGTATGGCACGAGTTCGAGGGCGCGCGTGAGATAGGCCGCCGCCTCCTGCGGGCTGAAGCGGCGCGCGGCGTTTTCCGCTGCCAGCGTCAGATAGCTGACGGCCTTGGCGAAGCGGCGGCCGATTTCGAAATGCAGCGCCAGCGCCGCAGCGATCTCTCGCGTGTGAGAACCGTAGCCTTGCTCCAGGCCGTCACCCAGGCGTGAGTGGGTGTCGGCACGGCGAGCCGGCGGCAGTCGCCGGTACAGCGCCTCCTGATAGAGCGCATGCTGGAAGGCGTACTGTCCGGAGATGGCGCCATTCGGCCATTCTGTCACGCCGGAAGCGAAGATGACGCCGCCGACGCGCGCCAACTGCTCGCAGCGCTGCTCGATCTCCAGTACCGGACGATCAAGCGCGCCCGCAAGGTGGAGCGCCGAGAACTCCGCTCCGGCGGCACTGGCCGCTTCCAGCAGACTGCGTTCCTCCGGTCCGAACTGTTCGATTTGGCGCGTGATCATGCTCTGCAGATCGCGTGGCATCGCCTCGCGCGCGGCCGCATCGGATTGCTCCAGGCGCCAATGGCCGTTACTCTCGACCAGGATGCCCGCGCCGACGAGATGATCGACCAGCGAGACGACGAACAACGGCTGTCCGTTGGTCCGCTTGAAGATGCGTTTGCACAGATCCTCCGCAAGCGCCGGCGAATTGAAGCGCAAGGTGAGATAGTGCTCGGTCTCGCTCTGTGACAGCCGGTCGAGCGGCAGCTCGATGCACCGACCGCGGATCTGCAGGTCGGCGTGGACGGAGCGGATCGGATGATTGCCGGTCTCCACCTCGTTCGGCCGATAGGTAGCGAGCACCAGGATGGCGGCGCGATGATCCCGCCGCGCCAGCCGCGACAAGACGTCGACCGTGCCGAAATCGCTCCAGTGCAGATCCTCCAGAATGATCACCCATGTGCGCTTCGCGCTGAGGTGCTCCATGAGATCGGCAAATTCGAGTAGCATCCGCTCACGCGTGGCACCGAAGATGTCGTGCTGAAATCCCGTCCGCTCGTCATCCCCGAGCAGACCAGGCACCTGCGCGAGCCAGGTCGGTGCGCGAGTCCGGAGCGACTTGACCAGACCGGCGCCGTCGGTGCGGCGGGAGTGCTCGTGAAGCGCCTCGATCAGCGGCAGGAAGGCCTCCCGGGCGCCGAACATTTCGTTGCATGCGCATCGAAGCACCGAGATGCCATCGGCCTGGAAGTGCTCCTCTGCCATCTGAAGCAACGTGGTCTTGCCAATGCCCGCCTCGCCGGTAATGAACACCACTTGGCGTTGGCCTTCGTCCGCCTTCTGCATGGCCAATTGGAGTGTCTGCAACGCGGCGTCGCGTCCGACCCGCCAGCCACGATGGCGGTCGGCCGCTTCACCCTGCGGCTTCAGTCCGCTATCGCGCGCCGGGTCAGCAAGGTGATGAGCTATCTCCACAGCAGCGATGAAGCGGTAGCCGCGCCGCGGCACCGTCTCGATGTAGCGCGGCGACTGCTTATTATCATCGAGTGCCGTTCGTAGCGCATTGATAGTCACCGAGAGGCTGGATTCGCTGACGTGGACATCGGACCACACAGCGTTGAGTAGCTCCTCCTTGGTGACGAGCTCGCCAGCACGTTCAACGAGGTGGACGAGCACGCCAAAGGGCTTCGGTGCGAGCAGGATGCGCTCGCCGCTGCGCCGAAGCAGGGCGTTTTGCTGATCGAGCTGGAACGGGCCGAAAACGAACGTTTTCTGGGTCACGTCATAAGCTCCTTTCTGAGCGGATCTTAAGGGAAAGCTCAGCCAAATGTAAGGAGCTCCTAAGGACTCGCGAGCCCTCGCGAATTAGCATTGTTTTGCGATGATCGCGGAGTGTTCGCTCGCGAGAGCGCCAATTCAATGATTGGGCGAGTTCTCGAATCCTAACAAGGGAGATCGAAAATGCGCGTTGCCAAGATTGCAAGACACGAATTTTTACCGGCTGCACCGTCAACATTACGAGACTATGACGGGCGTATCATCGTGGGCTCTGCCGTTTACGGCTTGCTGATGTTGGCGGCAATTTACTTCACCTTGTCATCGACCGGCACGACCGCGGCCGACATCGAGCTCGCGGCGATGGGGTTCATGCCTTGAGCGAACAGCAGCTGCGGCTCGTCTGCTGGTGCCTTGCCGCATCGGTCATTTTGGCAGTCGGCATCTGGTCATTGTTAGGAGCGCCGCCGCCGGACGCAGGTAGTATCTGGCGTGCGTTGGCGCAGGCTCCCGAGCATTGACCGCATTTACCGCTGAATGTTTTCGGAAAGAGGAGGGCAGACGCATGATCCCGCTCCATGGCCGTATCGTCTGTGCCGGCATGCTAACCGGTCTTGTGATGACACGCGCGATGACATCGGTCGCAGCCGCCGAGCGGCCCTGCTACGAAACGCTGGGCTTTCCGATGTCGCCGCATCAGCTGGCGGCCTTGGGTCCGGCGAACGCCGCGCAAAGCCTGACGTGCCTGCCGCTGCTGGATACAGCCTCTCCGCACCAGTTTGCGGTGCTGACACCACGCCGACCCTCTGAACGGGATCCGGCACCTGTGAGCACGGTGGGATCGGTTGGCATGGGGCTGACCGTAACCCGCGATGACTGAACGGCAAGGTCTACTGCGCGCTGCTGCGACCTGCTGAATCGGAATATTGGGCCGCGGGGACGACGCCATTGACCTTTGGAGGTCACGATGAACGACATCGAACACCATCGATCGCACGGTCCGCTGATCGATCCGGACGAATGCCGCGGGTCTGCCGAACGGATGAGGCGCGAAATGGTCACGTCCTTCGCGATTTGCGTTTTGCAGGGCATGATGCGTGGAGTGGCGAAAGCCGGCGCCAAAGCGAGCCGCACCGCCGGACGCTTGCTGTTTTGGTTCGGCGGACACGGGCCGGTGCTGCTGGTTGCGGCGCTGGCTTTCGGCGTCCTCGTTCCGCCGCTTGGCGATTTCGGCTATCACCTGTTGCCCGTCTCGGCTTTCCTGTTGACCCTAGGCTCGTTCCTGACCGCCGGACTTGCACCGGCGGAGGTCCCGGTTGCGCGATGGCTGCTCGCCATCGTGCTCGTATGGGTCGGCGTCGGCCTGCCACTTGCGGCCGCAGGCGTGCTGTCGGCCGTGACGCTCGATCCGGCGCTGCGCGCGGGCGTGCTGCTGTCTCTGCTCGCGCCGCCCGTTGGCAGTGCGGCCGCAATCGCCGCGATGCTCGGATTGCAGCCGCGGCTGGCGCTGATCGTGTCGATCACGCTGACCTTGGCGTCGCCTGTAACGATACCGGCGTTCGCGACCATCCTCGGGCTCGGTATCGGTTTCAACGTCGGCTGGCTCGCGATCCGATTGCTGACCATCATTGGCTGCGCAGCATTGCTGGCAATGGTGGCGCTCAGATTCCGGCGGTGGACAGCGGGTCTGCTGCCGGATGGCCAGGCGGCGACGGGTGCTGCCGTCATCGGACTGGTGATCGTCGGTCTTGCGACCTCGAAGGGCGTCGCGAGCCAATGGCACAGCGATCCTTATCGCTTTGTCGAAATGCTTGGAGCCGCGATTGCGATCAATTTCGCATTCTGTCTGGTTGCGATGCTCGCGTTTCGCCGTCTCGGCATCCGTCTTGCCGCCACGATCGGTCTCGTCAGCGGCAATCGCAACGTGACCTTGGCTTGGGCCGCCGCGAGCTTCGGATTGCCGGCCGTGACTGAGGGGTATGTTGCCGCCTGCGTGGTTCCAGTGCTGGCCTTGCCGCTGCTCATCAAGCAGACGTTTGCGCTTGGGGCGCGCTTATCGCGCTGGAACGCGTCCGTGACAGGCTGGCGGGTTCGAGGACGGCCCTCCGCTTGAATTCCATTCACCGCACCAGATGCGTGATCGACAGGTGGCAACGATTCGCACCTTTGCCTGACCGACAGATTTCTCCAGGCGATGACGAAATAAATCTTTCGTTTTTCCGAAAAATATGCTTCACTCTCCGTCATCCTGCTTCGCCACGAGGGGCGCTTCGCGATCGTCACGAACGTTGAGGCAGGGAGGCGGTGGCCGCGACATGTCGCAGCGTAGCTTGTCTGCGCGGACGAACGGCATGGCGCGGACGTCAAGTCGCGTGGTCCCGGCATCCCGATGCTGATGCCAAGTTCGCGACGATGCTTGCGCATCGCGCGGATGACGGTGGCCAAAAGCCGGTGCACCGAGGAGAGCGCGAAGTACACGTGAAAACCATCGCGCAGGGAAGGCCGGGTCGGTCCGGCTGAACCTGTGGTTCTCTCCCCGTGCTTTTCTTTCGCACGGGGGCCGCGGGTGCCAGTCGGCACTCGGCCTTCCCTGCGCCCTCTGTTTGGAGGAGGGCGGTAACGATCAGCACAGCTCGGACAGATCCTGTCGCGAGGCCGGTGATGCTTGCGCGCTTATCGAATGCAGATCATGCCTTCGTCGGGAGGCATTCCGTCGAACGCCACCGGGAATGCGTAGCCCGGGTGAGCGGAGCGACACCCGGGTTCATCGCAACAGCTCGTGTGAACCCGGATGTCGCTTCCACCTTCGCCTTGCAGGCTTCGGCGGACAAGCCGCTCATCCGGGCTACGAGGGGTCTTTCGACTAACTCACTCCGGCATCATCTCGCCAGAGCCGCCGAACTCCGCCGGAAAGTCCTTCAGCTTCGGCAGGCCGTCCTTGATCGGCAGCACGCTCTCCGCGTAGTTGACGTGCACGCCGGGGGTGAATTTCAGCGTCGGAATTGTCGCGGCATAGACGTCGATCATGCCGAGCGGCGGATGGTCCGTCATCAGGTGCCCGCCGCACTTGGTGCAATATTTGCGGTGGCTCATGTCGGTCTTGTGATAGGTTCCGATCGCCTCCGCGCCCTTGGTCACGCGCACGTTCGACGGCTTCCACAGCGTGAAGGCGTTGACCGGCCCCGCCGACCACGAGCGGCAGGAGGAGCAGTGGCAATAGCCCATCGCCTCCGGCTCGCCATCGGCCTCGAGCTCGACCGTGCCGCAGAAGCATTTGCCCTGATAGAGCGTCATGACAGCGTTCTCCCTGACTGTTTTTCGATGTTGGACGACCATGCTGGCACAGTTGCACGGCCAAAGGGAATCCAAGAATAGAGCTACCGGCCTGGAACATCTGGTGCGGCGCAGCGGCGAGCTACGGAAGATCCCGATCCGGTCGCCGGTCGCAACCCTCATGGTGAGGAGCGCCGAAGGCGCGGCTCGAACCATGAGGCCACAGGTGCGGCCTCACCCTTCGAGACGCCCGCCTGCGCCGGGCTCCTCGGGGTGAGGGTCGACAGCATTTCCCGGGATGCCACTGATGTCGGCACAATCATCGTTCTCAAGGCGGAGGGTGAGGACCACGCGGCCGGTTGCCTCGAAATTCCGCGCGGCGGCCACGCGCATGGCTCCATACGCGCAGCGCCGCTTGCTCCAGAACCCTCGGTGCCGTTAGCTCTCCCCACAACAACGTACAAGGGAGCCAGCGCCGCGATGGGACCGCTTGCGGGCATCAAGGTCATCGACATGACCACCGTGCTGATGGGGCCGTATGCCGCCCAGACGCTCGGCGACTACGGCGCCGACGTCATCAAGGTGGAATCGCCCGAAGGCGACGTCACCCGCAAGATCGGCCCGTGGCGCCATCCCGGCATGGGGCCGGTGACCCTCAACACCAACCGGAGCAAACGCGTCATCTGTCTCGATCTCAAGAAGCCGGCCGGGCGCGATGCGGTGCTGCGCATGGCTGCGGATGCCGACGTGCTGCTCTACAACATCCGTCCGCAGGCGATGGCGCGGCTGAACCTCGGTTACGAGGTCGTCTCCGCGCTCAATCCGCGGCTGATCTATGCCGGCGTGTTCGGCTTCGGCCAGGACGGGCCCTATGCGGCGAAGCCCGCCTATGACGACCTGATCCAGGGCGGGGCGGCGCTGTCACACCTGATGGCGGTCGCCGGCGACGGCACGCCGCGCTATGTGCCGAACGCGCTGGTCGACCGCATCGTCGGGCTGACCGCCGTCGGCGCGATCTGCGCCAGCCTGGTGCATCGCGACCGCACCGGCCGCGGCCAGCGGCTGGATGTGCCGATGTTCGAGACCATGTCGGCCTTCATCATGGGCGACCACATGGGCGGCCTCACCTACGAGCCGCCGCTCGACCGCGGCGGCTACGCCCGGCATCTGTCGCAGGACCGCCGGCCGTACAAGACCGCCGATGGCCACATCTGCGTCATCGTCTACAACGACAAGCAATGGGACGCATTCTTCGCCGCATCCGGCCGCACCGACCTGCGCGCCGACGACCGCTTCAACAGCTTCGCTCGTCGCGCCGCCAACATCGACGTCGTCTATGCCGAACTGGCGCGAATCTTCGCCACGCGCACCACCGCGGAATGGACCGCGCTGCTCGACGAGGCCGACATCCCGGTCATGCCGATGCACGATCTCGAAAGCCTGCTGCACGATCCGCACCTCGTCGCGACTGATTTCTTTCCCGTCGTAGAGCATCCGACCGAAGGCCCGATCCGCAGCACGCGGGTATCTGCGACCTGGTCAGAGACCAAGGCCGAGCCGCAGCATCTGGCGGGGCGGCCGAACGAGCATGGTCACGAGATCCTGCGCGAGCTCGGATTTTCGGCCGACGAGATCGCCGCGATGATCCGCGATGGCGCAACGATGCCGTCGCCTCCCAAGGAGTGATCCAATGGATTTCGCGCTCTCCGCCAATCAGGAATCCATCCGCGATGCCGTCGCGAAAATCTGCGCGCGGTTCGACGACGCCTATTGGCTGAAGAAGGACAAGGAGGGCGGCTTTCCGGCCGACTTCCACAAGGCCATGGCCGACGCCGGCTGGCTCGGCATCTGCATTCCGGAGGAATATGGCGGCTCAGGCCTCGGCATTCTCGATGCCGCGATCATGATGCGCACGATCGCGGAGTCGGGCGCCGGAATGTCCGGCGCCTCCGCGATCCACATGAATGTGTTCGGGCTTAATCCGGTCGTCGTGTTCGGCACCAAGGAGCAGCGCGCGCGGATGCTGCCCGGCATCGTCGACGGCAGCGAGAAGGCGTGCTTCGCGGTGACCGAGCCGAACACCGGACTCAACACCACGCAATTGAAGACCCGCGCGGTGCGCAAGGGCGACCGCTACGTCGTCAATGGGCAGAAGGTGTGGATCTCCACAGCGCAGGTCGCCGAAAAAATCCTGCTGCTGGCGCGCACCACGCCGCTCGAGGAGGTGAAGCGCCCGACCCACGGGCTCAGCCTGTTCTACACCGATTTCGATCGCAGCCGCATCAAGGTGCACGAGATCGAGAAGATGGGCCGCAAGCCGGTCGATTCCAACGAGCTGTTCTTCGAGGACTTCGAAATTCCCGTCGAGGATCGACTGGGCGAGGAGGGGCGGGGCTTCGACTACATCCTGCACGGCATGAACCCCGAGCGGATCCTGATCGCCGCCGAGGCCGTCGGCCTCGGCCATCTCGCGCTGTTGCGCGCCTCGGCCTATGCGCGGACGCGCAACGTGTTCAACCGCCCGATCGGCCAGAACCAGGGCGTCCAGCATCCCCTGGCCAAGAACTGGATGGAGCTCGAGGCAGCCTGGCTCATGGTGCTGCAGGCCGGCTGGCAATACGACCAGGGCATGGCCTGCGGCCCGGCCGCCAACGCCGCAAAATTTCTCGCGGCAGAGGCCGGCTTCCACGCCTGCGAGCAGGCGGTGATGACCCACGGTGGCTTCGGCTATGCGCGCGAGTATCACGTCGAACGTTACCTGCGCGAATCCTTGATCCCCCGCATCGCGCCGATCAGCCCGCAACTGATCCTGTCCTTCATCGCCGAGAAGGTGCTCGGCCTGCCGAAATCGTATTGAGATGTCGTCGTGAGATGAATTGCGCAGAAATGACGAACCACGCTGTAAGGGACGCACAACACCTGCATTCCCTCCCCCCTGTGGGGGAGGGGCAGGGAGTGGGGGACCCCAAAAGACTCTTCGTGCGGCCACCCGCACCTCCGCCTCCCTCCCCGCAAGGGCAGGGCTATCGCATATGAAGATCGCGGTTATTTGCTCGTCTCTCTCCACGTCGTCATGGCCGGGCTTGTCCCGGCCATCCACGTCGTCCGGCGCCCTGAGAACGGCGTGGATGCCCGGGACAAGCCCGGGCATGACGGAGTAACAAATGAGCAGGATCGTTCGCCGGTACGGCTCCGCATCGCCACATGCGATAGCCATGCCCGCAAGGGAGTGGGGAGCGCGGCGGTGCTCGAGGCTTCGTTCTCGCTTCATGGCAGGCTGCTTAGATTCCGCCACGTCATTCCGGGGCGCGACGACGTCTCGAGCCCGGAATCTCGAGATTGTTGTGCTCCATCATCCCACACCTCGAGATTTCCGGTTCATCGCTGCGCGACGCCCCGGAATGACGGCGAAGGGTGTAGTGCCATGACGTACATCACCGGCACCGGTCTCACCTCGTTCGGCCGCCATGACGGCCGTTCCTCGCTCGATCTCATGAGCGTGGCGGCGCAGCTTGCGCTCGACGACGCCGAACTGACGCGCCGCGACATCGACGGCATCCTCTGCGGCTACTCCACCGTATCGCCGCACATCATGCTCGCGACCGTGTTCGCCGAACATTTCGGCATCACGCCATCCTATGCCCATGCCGTGCAGGTCGGCGGCGCCACCGGGCTCGCTATGGTGATGCTCGCACATCACCTCGTCGAGGCCGGCGTGGTCAGACACATGCTCGTCGTCGCCGGCGAGAACCGCCTGACCGGGCAGAGCCGCGACGCCTCGATCCAGGCCCTGGCGCAGGTCGGCAATCCCGACTACGAACTGCCGCTGGGACCGACGATCCCCGCTTATTACGGTCTCGTCGCCTCGCGCTACATGCACGAGCATGGCGTGACCGAACAGGATCTCGCCGAGTTCGCCGTGCTGATGCGCAGGCATGCGCACGATCATCCCGGGGCCCAATTTCACGAGCGCATCACGGTCGCCGACGTCATGGCCTCCAAGCCGGTGGCGAAGCCATTGAAGCTGCTCGACTGCTGCCCGGTCTCCGACGGCGGCGCTGCGATCATCGTCAGCCGCGAGCCGACCGCGGGGACCGCGGTGCGGGTGCGCGGCTGCGCCCAGGCCCATACCCACCAGCACGTAACCGCGGCGCCGGCTCTGAGCGGGCTCGGCGCCGAGATCGCGATCAGGCAGGCAAAGGCGGCCGCCAGCGTTGCGATCTCCGACGTCCGCTATGCGGCGGTTTATGACAGCTTCACCATCACGCTCTGCATGCTGCTCGAAGACCTCGGCCTCGCGGGTCGAGGGGAAGCGGCGGCGCAAGTGCGGGACGGCCATTTCAGCCGGGATGGCGCGGTACCCCTCAACACCCATGGCGGCCTGTTGAGCTACGGCCATTGTGGTGTCGGCGGCGCGATGGCGCATCTCAACGAGGCACATCTGCAGATGACGGGGCGGGCCGGAGCCCGTCAGGTGCGCGATGCCGCGCTGACGCTGCTGCATGGCGACGGCGGCGTGCTGTCCTCGCATGTCAGCATGTTCTGGGAGCGGGAGCGATGAACGAATCAGCCGACTGGACGAAGGGCGCCGCGGCGACCGGCTATCAACGCTGCGCGTGCTGCGCCCATGTGCAGTACTTCAGGCGCGATTTCTGCGCGGCCTGCGGCTCGCTTGCCCTGACGAATCACACGGCAAGCGGCGAGGGCACCATCTACGCGACATCGCTGGTGTGCCGTGCCGCGACGCCGGAGACGCGCGCGCATGTGCCCTACAACATCGTGCTGGTGGATATGCGCGAGGGCTTTCGCATGATGGCGCATGGCGAGCAGGATCTCGCCATCGGCGACGTCGTCGAGGCGCGATTCGTCGACTTCGCGGGCGGCCTGGTGCCTCACTTTGGAAAGCGGAAATGACGTCGAGCAGCCGAACTACGGGAAAACAGACGAATGCGGGTGACCGAGGCGGGACGATACGCACAACACAGTCGTCCCGACCCGGATCGCCGCGCGATTGACGCCATACTCTACGCTACGCTTACTAACTCAAACGCAACTCAACTCGGTCGTTCGCGTGAGCAATCGAGCCCACAATCCCACCTACGGGCGATGAAGCAACTGCGACGCAGAACCTCCAGACAGCCCTTCATCGCCCGTAGAACAGGACGCTGGCGATGACGATCATCGACGTCACGGCCAGCATGTGCGCGAGTGCCTCCGATGTTGCCCTCTTAGTGGCTTCCTTCATGCCGTTTCCTCCCTGGACTGGACACGACTTCCCGTCGCGCAAATACACACGCAACGGACGGCTGGAATTTCACTCGGAACACCCCACTCGATGTCCGCTTCGCGAGTCCCCACTCGGCGTTCATCGACGGTTCAGAACATCGTCGGGTAATGCGGCGCGAATTGGGCTTGCTTATGGTTGTCCTGCGACCGACTTCCGGTAACGTTTGGGCGAAGCCGTACAAATACGAGTGATGAGTATAACGACCGAAGGCTATTAGCTGCCGCGAACACAACCTTAGATTTTAAAATGATTCGACGATATATGACGTTGTGATGACAATCTCAATCAGCAGCCAGCAGATTCAGCCGCGCATTGGCGATCGTCAGGCGCTCCGCCAGCAGCTGCGCGAGGTTGCGCATGATCCGCTCGCCGGCGCGCGGATGCCGCGCCCGGAAACGCTCGAAATCATCCAGCGCGATCTCGAACGCTGTCGCCGAGAAGTCGGCCGTCACGTCGGCAGATCTTGCCGACTCGAGCAAGGCCATTTCGCCGAAGCATTGCCCCGCCGTCAGCGTGGCCAGCCGGATGCCGTCGGGCAGGGTGACATGGACCACGCCGGAGCGCAGGAAGAACAGCGAGCTCGCTGCCTCTCCCGCGGACAGGATGCGCTCGCTCTGCTGATAGTGCCGGATCGTGGCCAGCGCGGCCAGTTCGTGGCGCTCGTCGGCGGAGAGGCCGGCCAGCAGCGGCTGCTCGGCAAGCTCGGTGGTTTCGAGGAAGTCGATCGCGCCGCCGTAGCGATAGACGATCTGGTCCTCGGCCCATTCGATCGCAGTGTCGAGCAGATAGAAGTCGCGCACGTTGCGGATGTCGCCGGTGCGCGCCGTGATCTCCTGCCATTCCGGCGAGGTCCGGCGGAGGCCGGAGAGCACGACGGTGACGTGGAAATCTGCGAGCTCGTGAAACAGCTCGGCCAGCAGACGCAGGCCGGCTGGCGTCATCGCGGTGACGCGGTGCAGATCGAAGATCACGAATTGCGGGCGCTCGCCCGCGGCCAGCTGGCGCGAGACGTAGTCGACATTCGAGAGCGACAGCGTACCGACCAACTCTAGCACGCGCACGGCGTCGGGGTGCGCGGCGAGGATCTCGCGCTCCTGGGTGCGGCGGCTGCGCCGCGACGGACTGGCGCCGATGTCGTAATCGGCGATGATCGTGGTCCGCGCGTCGTCCGAGCGATTCAGCATGTGCAGGCCGTAATGCGCCGACAGCGCCTCGCAGACCTTGATGCCGCGCGCGCTGTTGCCATGGCCATCAAGCCGCGGCGAGTAGCTGCCGAGCCCGAGCCGCGCCGGCAGGCTCGCCAGTATGCCGCCGCCGACGCCGCTCTTGGCCGGAATGCCGACGCGATAGATCCATTCGCCCGCAAAGTCATACATGCCCGACGAGGTCATGACCGAGAGCGTGCGGGACACCGCATAGGGCGTCACGACCTGCTCGCCGGTCACTGGATTGACGCCGCGATTGGCGAGCGTCGCCGCCATGATGGCGCAATCGCGCGCCGTGACGAGCACGGCGCATTGCCGGAAGTACACCGCGAGCACGTCGTCGACCGGCTCGCTGATGACCCCGGACGTCCGCAGCAGATAGGCGATGGCGCGGTTGCGGTCGCCGGTCGCCGCTTCCGAGGCGAATACGGCGTCGTCGACATCGAGCTTGCGGCCGGCGAAGCGGCCAAGCGCGTCGCGGATGGTCTCGAACGCGTCGGCGTGCCGGGCCCCGCGCACGAGGCCGCTGCAGGCGATCGCGCCGGCATTGACCATCGCATTGAACGGATGATTGTCGGCATTGAGCCGGATCGAATTGAAGGGATCGCCGGAAGGCTCGACGCCGATCACGCGCTCGACGGCGTCGGAGCCGAGAATGTCGAGCGCGAGCGCGAAGACGAACGGCTTCGACATCGACTGGATCGTGAACGGCACGCGGCTGTCGCCGACCTCGTAGACATGGCCGTCGAGCGTGGCGAGGCTGATGCCGAAATGCGCGGGGTCCGCCTTGCCCAGCTCGGGAATGTAGTTCGCGACCGCGCCGTCATGATCGGGCCAGAAGTCGGCGTGGCAGGCCGAGAGGAAGCGCTGCAGCGGAGGCATTGCGGCGGAGGCCCAGTGCTGCGGATTGCGATGTGGGCGCGGAGTGTCGGTGGTCATGGGGGACTCGATGCGGCACGGATGGCGCCGGTTATGTCGCAGCCCCGTCGGAGCAGCCAGCCCACACTTGGTGCAGGGCTGGTCAATTGTTGCCGCTGCTCAGGGACTGAGCGGCGTCGGGCACGAGGCCGGGCGCGACTCGCCGGCATCTCCCCGGCCTGCCGCCCGTGGCTCCATGCGGTGCTGCAACACCGTCCCCGAGCGTGCGGATCGGGATGCCCTCCCGAATTGCGCTGAGAGGTCGAGTCTTGTGCCAACACGCTGAAGAACGGCGGGTTTTAGAAACGCTCTTGTGTTGTGGGAGAAAAAGGCCTGGGCTAGCTTGTTCTGTAAGCGGAATTTAATTCCGCATCATGGAATTGAGTGGAACGCGCATGGGACGACGGTCTGAGCGATTGAGCAGGGTGGGCATGCTGCCGGGGGATCTCGCTGGCGAGGGCGAGGTCATTCAGGTGGTGTCGCGAGCGTTCGACGTGCTTCGCTGCTTCGAGGGGCACGATTCGCGGCTCGGCAATCTCGAAATTTCCAACCGCTGCGGGCTGCCGCGGTCGACCGTGTCGCGGCTGACGCACACGCTGACGCGGATGGGACAACTGGTCTATCTGCCACGCGATCAGAAGTATCGCATCGGTCCGAGCGCAGTCGCGATGAGCACCTCGATGACCAGGGGCTTGCAGCTGCGCAACCTGATCCGGCAGCGCCTGCAGGACGTCGCGGAGCAGCTGCCTGGCACGGTCGGCTTCGTCATTCCGGATCAGTTTCATCTGGTCTATCTGGAGTTCGGCCGCGCCGCGAACGCGCTCGGCCTGCACGAGACCACCGGCAGCCGCATCTCGATGGCGTCGACGGCGGCGGGGCACGCTTATGTCGCCGCGCTGGAGCCGGAGGTCGGCGATGCGCTGCTCGCCGAGATGGAGCGCGAGATGCCGGATGCGGCGAATCTGTTGCGGCCGCGGCTGGAGCACAACAGGCAGTTCCTGAAGGAGCATGGCTACGTCGTGGCCTGCGGCCTGTGGAGCCCGCATATCAACGGCCTCGCGCTGCCGGTGTGGTCGCCGCAGTACCAGACCAATGTCGTGCTCACCATCGGGCTGTTGTCGGCGATGTATGACGAGCAGCGTCTGCACGACGAGGTGGCGCAGCCGATGCGCGAGCTCGGCCGCAACATTTCTGCCCTGTTGCAGGGCGCGGAAGCCGACGTCTTCAACAGCCGGATGGAGAGAAAGCCGCTGCAGGTGACGACGAAGACCAATCATAAGAAGACCATCACCGGGGCAGGGGGAACGAATGAGTTGGCAGCCGGAGCTCGAGGAATTGGCCCGGCGCGAGGCCTTCGCGCGGGAGATGGGCGGGCCTGACAAGGTCAAGCGTCAGCACGACCAGGGCCGCCTCACCGTCCGCGAGCGGATCGACGGCGTCGTCGATCCCGGCAGCTTCCACGAGATCGGCGCCGTCGCCGGTCTCGGTGAGTATGACGAGCAGGGCGAGCTCAAGCATGTCACGCCCGCGAACTGCGTGTTCGGCCGCGCCCGCATCGACGGCCGCACCGTCGTCGTGGTCGGCGACGATTTCACCGTGCGCGGCGGCTCGGCCGATGCGTCGATCGCGGCCAAGCCGCTGATGGCGGAGGAGATGGCGCACGACTTCCGTCTGCCCATCATCCGCATCATCGAGGGCTCCGGCGGCGGCGGCTCGGTCAAGACCATCGAGACCAAGGGCGCGGCCAACCTGCCCGGCGGCATCGGCGGCAATCGCTGGTACCGCTACACGACCGAGAACATGTCGCTGGTGCCGGTAATCGGCCTCGGTCTCGGCTCGGTGGCAGGCCTCGGCGCTGCGCGGCTCGCGGCAAGCCACTACTCGGTCATGACCCGGCAGTCGGCGATGTTCGTCGCCGGTCCGCCGGTTGTGAAGCGGCTCGGCCAGGACCTCGGCAAGATGGAGCTCGGCGGCGCCGATATCCAGACCAAGGCGGGCGGCGTCGACCATGCCGTCGACACCGAAGCGGAAGCCTTCGCCTGCGCGCGCCGCTTCCTGTCCTATCTGCCATCCTCGGTCTACGACCTACCGCCAACCTTGCCGTGCACCGATGATCCGCAGCGCAGTGACGAGTTGTTGATCAGCGCGGTGCCGCGCGATCGTCGCCGCGTCTACAAGATGCGGCCGATCATCGAATCCGTCGTCGACAGCGGCTCGTTCTTCGAGGTGGCGCAGAACTACGGCCGCCCGCTCATCGTCGGCCTCGCCCGGCTCGAAGGCCGCGCGGTGATGGTGCTGGCGAGCGATCCCTATCACTTCGGTGGCTCGTGGACGGCAGATGCCTGCCAGAAGGTGATCCGCTGGGTCGACTTCGCCGAGACCTTCCATCTGCCGATCGTCTATCTGATGGACTGTCCCGGCTTCATGGTCGGCCTCGAGGCCGAGAAGGCGGCGACCATCCGCCATGGCGTGCGCGCGATGGCGGCGGTCAACCAGTCGACGGTGCCGTGGTGCACGGTGATCGTGCGCAACTCGTTCGGTGTCGCCGGCGTCGTGCATCAGCCGGCGGACCGGTTCTCGATCCGCTACGCCTGGCCGTCGGCCTATTGGGGCTCGCTGCCGCTCGAAGGCGGCATCGAGGCGGCGTATCGTGCCGAGATCGATGCGGCTCCGGATCCGAAGGCCAAGCTGAAGGAAATCGAGGAGCGGCTGAACAAGCTGCGCTCGCCGTTCCGCTCGGCCGAGAAGTTCTGGGTCGAGGAGATCATCGACCCGCGCAAGACGCGCGCGCTGCTCTGCGAGTTCGCGCGTCTTGCCGAGCCGTTGCGGACGCCGGGACCGCCGGCCGCGATGACAACGCGGCCGTAGTGAGTGTTACGCCGCGGCGGGCTTTGCCTGCCGCGCGATGGCGAGCGCGAGGAGCGCTGCGATGATGCAGAGCGCGCCGGCGGTGAAGAACGCCGGCAGATAGCTCTGCAGCAAGGTGCGCGACAGGCCGGCGCCGAAGGCGGCGGTGCCGGCGCCGAGCTGATGTCCGGCGAACACCCAGCCGAACACCAGGTTGGCGCGCTCCGGCCCGAAGCGCTGCGCCGTCAGCCGCACCGTCGGCGGCACGGTCGCGATCCAGTCGAGGCCGTAGAACATCGCGAACAGCGACAGGCCGTAGAACGAGAAGTCGGTGAACGGAAGGAAGAGGAGAGAGAGACCGCGCAGTCCGTAGTACCAGAACAGCAGCCAGCGATTGTCGTACCGGTCCGACAGCCAGCCCGACACGATGGTGCCGACGAAGTCGAACATGCCCATCGCGGCGAGCAGGCTCGCGGCCTGGACCTGCGGGATACCGAAATCGAGGCACATCGGGATCAGATGCACCTGGACGAGGCCGTTGGTCGACGCGCCGCAGATGAAGAAGGTCGCGAACAGCATCCAGAACACTGGCACCCGTACCGCATCTCGTAAGGTGCCGAGCGCGGCGGCGAGGATCGGGGTAGTGACGGGCGGGGGCGCTGCGATGGGCTCGGTCCCCGTGTCTCCGAACGGGCGCAGGCCGAGATCGCTTGGGCGGTCGCGCATCAAGAGCAGCACGGCGGTGGCGGAGACGCCGAGCGTGACGCAGACGAGCGCGAGCGCCGTACGCCAGCCGAGCCGCTCGGTCAGACTCGCGAGCAGCGGCAGGAACACCAGCTGTCCGGTGGCCACGCTGGCGGTGAGAATGCCGACCACGAGGCCGCGCCGTGCCACGAACCAGCGCGTGGCGATGGTCGCGCCCAGTACCAGCGCGGTCATGCCGGTGCCGATTCCGATCACGACGCCCCACAGCAGCACGAGATGCCAGACCTGCGTCATCGCCAGCGACGCCAGCAGCGCCGACACCACGATCAGCTGCGCCAGCAGCGTTATGTTGCGCAGGCCGTATCGGTTGAGCAGGGCCGCCGCGAACGGCGCCATCAGCCCGAACAGCACGAAGCGGATCGACAGCGCCGAGGAGATCTCGGCTGTGCTCCAGCCGAATTCCTGTTGCAACGGCACGATGAACACCCCGGGCGCGCCCACCGTCCCGGCGGACACGAGAGCCGCGAAGAAGGTCACGGCGACCATGACCCAGCCGTAGTGGATGTTGCGCCGAGCCAGGGTGGCTGCGAGTTGGTTCGAGATCATCGAGTTCGTCCGATTGGAGAGGCCTTGCTCATCCTGCCAGAATGAGCGTTCGACATGAATGCCAATGTTCCCTCGTTTCTGGACATCACGGCCGCTCCAGTGCGATCGCCGTGGCCTCGCCACCGCCGATGCATAGCGAGGCGACACCGCGCCTCAGACCACGTGTCTGCATCGCGTGCAGCAACGTCACGATCAGCCGGGCGCCGGTGGCGCCGATGGGGTGGCCCAGCGCGCAGGCGCCGCCATTGACGTTCAGCCGTTCGCGGGGAATGCCGAGGTCGCGTTGGGCGGCCATGGCGACCACGGCGAACGCCTCGTTGATCTCGAACAGGTCGACGTCCTCGACCCGCCAACCGACCTTGTCGAGCAGCTTGCGGATCGCCGGAATCGGCGCCGTCGTGAACCATTGCGGCTCCTGACTGTGCGTCGCGTGTCCCTTGATCTCGGCGATCACCGGGAGGCCGTCGCGTTCGGTGCGCGTTCGCGTCGCAAGCACGAGCGCCGCAGCGCCGTCGGCATTGGCGGAGGACGCCGCCGGCGTGATGGTGCCGTCCTTGCGGAATGCCGCCTTCAGCGCCGGGATTTTGGCTGGATCGACCTTGAGTGGATGCTCGTCGTTCGTCACCACCCGCGGACCAGATTTTTCCGTCAGCGTGATCGGCACGATCTCGGCCGCGAACGCGCCGCTTTCGACCGCCTTTCGGGCGCGCGTCAGCGTTTCGATGGCGTAGGCGTCCTGGTCGGCGCGCGTGAACTGATAGGCTTCGGCCGTGGCCTCGCCGAAGTCCCCCATCGAGCGGCCGGTGTCATAGGCGTCCTCCAGCCCGTCCAACATCATGTGATCGAAAATACGATCGTGACCGGCGCGGTAGCCGCCGCGCGCCTTTGCGAGCAGATAGGGCGCATTGCTCATGCTTTCCATGCCGCCGGACACGACGATGTCGGCGGAGCCGGCGCGGATGATGTCGTGCGCCAGCATCGTCGCCTTCATCCCGGAGCCGCAGACCTTGTTGATCGTGGTGGCGCCCGTCGCGTCGGGCAGCCCGGCGCCGCGCGCAGCCTGTCGGGCCGGGGCCTGGCCCTGGCCCGCCGGCAGCACGTTGCCCATGAAGACCTCTCCGACTGTCTCGGGGGCGAGAGCCGCCCGCTCGAGCGCCGATTTGATCGCGTGAGCCCCGAGCTCATGCGCGCGCAGCGGCGACAATTCGCCCATGAAGCGGCCGAGCGGCGTGCGCGCAGCGGACAGGATCATGACGGGATCGAACGAGGCCATGACAGGCTCCCTGAGTAAAGATGATGATCATCATATAATGAGAGCCCGGAAAAGCAAACGGTCGTTCTCGTGCACTTTGTGGTGACGGCGCGCGCGAGACTGCCGGAAGCTGAGGTCGAAAACTTGGAAAAATTTGCGGCTCTAGCGCTTGCGATCGATGAAATGCTGCATCAGCCGCCTGGGCTCGTCGGTCAGGAACGCGCGGCCGAAGGCTCCGATCGAAACCGCGATCGATTCCTTCAGCGGCAGCTCCTCCCATTGCCGTAGCAAGGCCTTCTGCAGCCGGAGCGCATCCGGCCCGCAGGCGAGGAGTGATTCGATCGTGCGTTCGACCGCAGCGTCGAGCGCGCCTTCCGCGGCCACCCAATCGACCAGACCCCAGGCCAGCGCCGTCGGCGCATCGATGGTTTCGGCTGTCATCAGCAGCCAGCGCGTGCGGCCCCAGCCGATCAGCCGCGGCAGCAGCGCGGCATGAATGACCGAGGGGATTCCGACGCGCACCTCGGGCATGCCGAACTTGGCGTCATGAGCCGCGATGCGGATATCGCAGGCGGCCGCGACCTCCAGGCCGCCACCAAGGCACCAGCCCGGCATCCGCGCGATCACCGGAGCAGGAAAATTCCTCACCGCTTCGCACAGCCCGGCCAACCGCGAGATGAAGACTTCCGCCGACATCTGGTCGAGCGAGGCCATCTCGCGGATATCGGCACCGCCAATCATGCTGCGTTCGCTCTCGCCGGCAAGGACCACTGCGCGAATACCGGGATCGGATGCAAGCGATTGCAAGCCGGTCTGAACGTCGAGAATCGCGGCAGAGCCGAGAATGTTGAGCTTGCCGGCGTTGCAGATCGTCAGCCGCACGACGCCGCGGCTGTCACGGTCGACGCCGCAGTGGGGATTGAGCATGTCCATGGTCGCCTCCTCATGAGCACGGCTGAGTTCCGGCTGTTGAGAATGGTGTCACGGTCTTGATTTAGATCAACTCAAATTCATCAAATAGCTGCAGCGAGCAGGGCGCAGAGCTGCTATTGTATGACCTCGGACATTCAATGGGACGGCAATGCGCTACTCTCCTGAACACAAGGCGGAAACCCACGCGCGAATCGTGCGCAAGGCGTCGGTGCGGCTGCGGGAGAAGGGCGCGCACGGCGTCGGTGTTGCTGATCTGATGAAGGAGGCCGGCCTGACCCATGGCGGCTTCTATGCGCATTTCGAATCGCGCGAGGCACTGGTCGTCGAGGCGTTCGGCTATGCGATCGATCGTTCGCTCGAGCGCTGGCGCAAGGTCCTCGACGGGCTGCCGCCGCAGAAGCGGATCGCGGCGATCGTCGACGGCTATCTGTCGCCCGAGCATCGCGATGATCCCGGCCATGGCTGCGCGGTTCCCGCGCTCGGCGCGGAGATCGCGCGCGAGAGCGCCAAGACCCGGAAGGCTTTCGCGTGCAAGCTCGAGGAGCTGATCGACCTGTTCGCCGACTACATCGTCGACGTGCCGCGCAAGACCGCGCGCAAGCGGGCCTCGGCGATGCTTGCGACCCTGATGGGCACGATCGTCATGGCGCGCATTACCGGCAGCGGCGAATTGTCCGAGGAAATCCTGAGCTCCGGTCGGGAGGTGGCCCTCGCGGTCGCAAATGGTGGCGGACCGGCGGCGAAGACCCCGGCGCGCGCGCCCGCCAAGCGGCCGGTGAAGAAGGCGGCCGCCGCCAAGCGCTGAGTCCTGCAGACAGCGGGTGGTCCGACGGCGGGCTGCACGAGCGAAGGGGCGGCAATTTCGCAGCGCCGGTCAGCGCTTAGACCCTTCCCAAATGCCGCAAAGACTGCAAGATGCCGGCCAAATCGGCACTGTTACCCTTGCGGAGGATACCCCATGCGTTCGATCGGTCATTTTATTGGTGGCAAAGAGGTCAAGGGAACGTCCGGACGGACGGCCGATGTCTTCGAGCCGATGACCGGTGACGTCCAGGCCAAGGTCGCGCTGGCCTCCCGCGCTGAATTGCGGGCTGCTGTCGAGAACGCCAAGGCGGCGCAGCCGGCCTGGGCCGCCACGAACCCGCAGCGCCGCGCGCGCGTCATGATGAAGTTTCTGGAACTCGCCCAGCGCGACTACGACCAGCTGGCCGAGCTGCTCGCCCGCGAGCACGGCAAGACCGTTCCCGACGCCAAGGGCGACATTCAGCGTGGGCTCGAAGTGGTCGAGTTCGCCTGCGGCATTCCTCACCTGATGAAGGGCGAATACACCGAGGGCGCAGGCCCCGGCATCGACATCTATTCGATGCGTCAGCCGCTCGGTGTCGTTGCCGGCATCACGCCGTTCAATTTCCCGGCGATGATTCCGATGTGGAAGTTCGCCCCGGCCATCGCCTGCGGTAACGCCTTCATCCTCAAGCCCAGCGAGCGCGACCCCGGCGTGCCGATGAAGCTCGCCGAACTGATGATCGAGGCCGGCCTGCCGCCGGGCATCCTCAACGTCGTCAACGGCGACAAGGAGGCGGTCGACGCCATCCTGGAGGATCCGGACATCATGGCGGTCGGCTTCGTCGGCTCCTCGCCGATCGCGCAGTACATCTATGAGCGCGCCGCCGCCCACGGCAAGCGCTGCCAGTGTTTTGGCGGCGCCAAGAACCACGCCATCGTGATGCCCGACGCCGATCTCGACCAGGCCGTCGACGCATTGATCGGCGCCGGCTACGGCTCGGCTGGCGAGCGCTGCATGGCGGTGTCGGTCGCGGTGCCCGTCGGCAAGACCACCGCGGACCGGCTGATGGAAAAGCTCATTCCGCGTGTCGAAAGCTTGAAGATCGGCACCTCGATCGATCCGTCGGCCGATTACGGTCCGCTGGTGACCCGCGAGGCGGTGGAGCGCGTGAAGAACTATGTCGACATCGGCGTCAAGGAAGGCGCGACGCTCGCCGTCGACGGCCGCGGCTTCAAGATGCAGGGCTACGAGAACGGCTTCTACATGGGCGGCTGTCTGTTCGACAACGTCACCAAGGACATGCGGATCTACAAGGAAGAGATCTTCGGGCCCGTTCTGTCGGTCGTGCGCGCCAAGGATTACGCCGAGGCGCTGGCGCTGCCGTCGGAGCATGATTACGGCAACGGCGTTGCGATCTTCACCCGCGATGGCGACGCGGCGCGTGACTTCGCGGCCAGGGTGAATGTCGGCATGGTCGGCATCAACGTGCCGATCCCGGTGCCGATCGCCTACTACACCTTTGGCGGCTGGAAGAAGTCCGGCTTCGGCGACCTCAACCAGCACGGCCCGGATTCGATCCGCTTCTACACCAAGACCAAGACCGTCACCTCGCGCTGGCCGTCGGGCGTCAAGGAAGGCGCGGAGTTCTCGATCCCGCTGATGAAGTGACGGAGGGGAGCCCGCAAGGGCTCTCGTCTCGTCATTGCGAGCGAAGCGAAGCAATCCAGGGTGACTCTGGATTGCTTCGTCGCTTCGCTCCTCGCAATGACGGAATGTGAGGACGCGCCGAACGCAACCAACTAAAAACACGGAAACGCGGAGAACGAATGCAGTTCGCTCTCGATGAGGATCAGATCGCGGTGCGCGACATGGCGCGCGCCTTTGCGGCCGAGAAGATCGCCCCGCATGCGCTGCGCTGGGACGAGGACAAGCATTTCCCCGTCGACGTCATGCGCGAGGCCGCCGCGCTCGGCATGGGCGGCATCTACATCCGCGACGATGTCGGCGGCTCGGGCCTGACCCGGCTCGATGCGGCGTTGATCTTCGAGGCGCTGGCGACGGGCTGCCCCACGGTGTCGGCCTTCATCTCCATCCACAACATGGCATCGTGGATGATCGACACGTTCGGCACCGAGGCGCAGCGGCAAGAGTATTTGCCGAAGCTCTGCCCGATGGACCTGATTGCGAGCTACTGCCTGACCGAGCCGGGCGCCGGCTCCGACGCCGCGGCGCTGCGCACTCGCGCAGTGCGCGATGGCGACGACTACGTGATCAACGGCCAGAAGCAGTTCATCTCCGGCGCCGGCGCCACCGATATCCTGGTTGCGATGGTGCGCACGGGCGCCGATGGTCCCGGCGGCATCTCGACTCTCGTCATCGACGCCAAGACGCCGGGCGTGTCGTTCGGCGCCAATGAGCGCAAGATGGGCTGGAATGCACAGCCGACACGCGCCGTGATTTTCGAGAACGCGCGCGTTCCGGTCGCGAACCGGCTCGGCGAGGAGGGCATCGGCTTCAAGATCGCGATGGCCGGGCTCGATGGCGGCCGTCTCAACATCGCGGCCTGCTCGCTGGGCGGCGCGCAGGCCGCACTCGACAAGACCTTGGCCTATACCAGGGAGCGCAAGGCGTTCGGCAAGCGGCTCGACGAATTCCAGGCGCTGCAGTTCCGGATCGCCGACATGGCGATCGAACTGGAGGCGGCGCGCACCTTCCTGTGGCGCGCGGCGGCGGCGCTCGATCACAAGGATGCCGATGCGACGATGCTGTGCGCGATGGCCAAGCGCTTCGGCACCGATGTCGGCTTCGAGGTCGCCAATCAGGCGCTGCAGCTGCATGGCGGCTATGGCTACCTGAGCGAATACGGCATCGAGAAGATCGTTCGCGATTTGCGGGTGCACCAGATCCTCGAGGGCACCAACGAGATCATGCGCCTGATCGTGTCGCGCAAGCTGATCGAGGCCGCGCGATGAGCGACGCGGTCGAAGGCGATTTGATCGTTCGCCGCGAGGGATCTGCGGGCATCATCCGGCTCAACCGGCCCAAGGCGATCAATGCGATGACGCTGGAGATGTCGATAGGGATCGACGCGGCGCTCGATCAGTTCGAAGCCGATCCCGCCATTGCCGTGGTCCTGCTGGAAGGCGCCGGCGAGCGTGGGCTGTGCGCCGGCGGCGACATTCGCGGGCTCTATGAGAGCTCGAAGGTCAATGGCGATCTCGGCAAGGTGTTCTGGCGCCAGGAATACATCATGAACGCGCGCATCGCCGCGTTCCCGAAGCCGTATGTCGCCTACATGGACGGCTTGGTGATGGGCGGCGGCGTCGGCCTCTCGGCGCATGGCCGGCACCGCATCGTCACCGAGAAGACCAGGCTTGCGATGCCCGAGGTCGGCCTCGGCTTCTTCCCGGATGTCGGCGGCACCTGGCTGCTGTCGCGCGCGCCGGGCGAACTCGGCGCCTATTTCGGCCTGACCGGGCAGACCATGAACGGTCCCGACGCGATCCATGCCCGCTTTGCCGATGCCGTCGTGGCGACGTCGAACTGGCCGGCGCTGCGCGAGGTCCTGACCAAGGTCAGGCCGGGGACATTGTCGGCGGAGATCGACCGCCTCATCGCCGGCTTTGCGACTGGCGAAACTGAAGGACCGGTCGCCGCGCACCAGGCCAAGATCGATGCGTGGTTCGCTCACGACAGCATGCACGATGTTTTTGCTGCGCTGGAAGCCGATGACTCCGATTTGGCCGCGTCGACCCTGAAGACACTGAAGGAGAAGTCGCCGCGCGGCATGGTGGTGACGCTGAAACTGTTGCGGCTGGCACGCGGCGCGACGTCGTTGCAAGAGTGCCTGGTGCGTGAGTATCGTGCCGCGCTCGAAGTATTCCGTAGCGACGATTTCCGCGAGGGTGTGCGCGCCGCGATCATCGACAAGGATCGCAATCCGAAATGGTCGCCGCCGGATGTCGATCAGGTGACGCCGGAGATGTTGGCGCCGTATCTCGCCGAGAACGGCCCTGACGAGCTGACATTCCCGCAAGCGAGATAACAAGCAGGTCGAGGGGAGACAACGAAGCATGGCAACGATCGCATTCATCGGCCTCGGCAACATGGGCGGCCCGATGGCCGCCAATCTCGTCAAGGCCGGCCACCAGGTGGTCGCGTTCGATCTGGTCGAGGCCTCGCGCGCGCAGGCCAAGGCCGATGGCGCCGCGATCGCCGAGAGCGCCGTCGTTGCGGTGAAGGGCGCGGACGCGGTCGTCACCATGCTGCCGGCCGGCAAGCACGTGCTGGCGGTGTGGAACGAGGTTGTACCCGCGATGAGCAAGGGCGCCCTGATCATCGACTCCTCGACCATCGACGTCGAGAGCGCGCGATCAGCGCATGCGCTCGCTGCCAAGCATGGCATCGCCGCCGTCGACGCCCCGGTGTCCGGCGGCACAGGCGGCGCCAAAGCCGCCACGCTCACCTTCATGTGCGGCGGCGAGGAGGGCGCTTTCGCTGCAGCGAAGCCGATCCTCGAGACAATGGGCAAGAAGATCGTCCATTGCGGCGGCGCCGGCGCGGGGCAGGCGGCCAAGATCTGCAACAACATGATCCTGGGCATCTCGATGATCGCGGTCGGCGAGGCCTTTGCGCTAGGCGAAAAGCTCGGGCTGTCGCACCAGGCGCTGTTCGACGTCGCCTCGACCTCCTCAGGGCAGTGCTGGTCGCTGACGTCGTATTGCCCCGTGCCCGGCCCGGTACCGGCTTCGCCGGCAAACAACGACTATAGACCGGGCTTCGCGACCGCGCTGATGCTCAAGGATCTCACGCTCTCGCAGGACGCGGCCAAGGCCGCCGGTGCGGCGACGCCGCTCGGCCAGCATGCGCAGGAAATCTACAAGGCGTTCGACGCCGCCGGCCATGGTGGCGTCGATTTCTCAGGCATCATTCAGCACGTCCGCAAGCTCGCCGGGACCACCTGATGACGACATTCAAGGACGCACGCGCGTTTCTTTTGGCGCATCGCACCGACTACGATGCCGCCGTAAAGGGCTTTCGCTGGCCCGATCCGGTGCCGTTCAACTGGGCGCTCGACTGGTTCGATGCCGAGCTCGCCTCCGATCCCGAGAGCCGCGAGCGTACGGCGCTGTGGATCTTCGATGCCGCGCAGGACCGCCAGACGAAACTGTCTTTCGCCGCGCTGTCGCGCCGCTCCAATCAGGTCGCCAACTTCCTGCGTGGCCAGGGGCTGAAGCGCGGCGATCATCTGCTGCTTCTACTCGGCAATGTCGTGCCGCTGTGGGAGACGATGCTGGCGGCGATGAAGCTCGGCGTCGTCGTGATCCCCGCGACCACGCTGCTGACCACCGACGAACTGCGCGACCGGCTGGAGCGCGGCCGCGCCAAGGCCGTGGTCGCCGCGCAGGATCAGGTCGCCAAGTTCGCCGATCTCGGCGCGGACGATCTCGTCCGCATTGTCGTGGGGACGACGACGTCCACTGGTTGGCTTCCGTTCGACAAGGCGGCCGATGCCGCCGAGCCGTTCACGCCCGACGGACCGACGCAGCCCGATGATCCGATGCTGCTGTACTTCACGTCCGGCACGACGGCCAAGCCGAAGCTGGTGCGGCACAGCCACCGCAGCTATCCGGTCGGCCATCTCTCGACGATGTACTGGCTCGGCCTGCAGCCGGGCGACGTCCATCTCAACATCTCCTCGCCGGGCTGGGCCAAGCATGCCTGGAGCTGCTTCTTCTCGCCGTGGAATGCCGGCGCGACCGTGTTCGTCGTCAACCAGCCGCGCTTCGACGCCAAGGGACTGCTCGCGATCATCAAGCGCTGCGGCGTGACGACGCTGTGCGCGCCGCCGACGGTGTGGCGGCTGTTCATCCAGGAGCATCTCGCCGACTTCAAGGTGTCCTTGCGCGAAGCCTGCGGCGCCGGCGAGCCGCTCAACCCGGAAGTGATCGATCAGGTCCGCGCCGCCTGGGGACTGACGATCCGCGATGGCTACGGCCAGACCGAGACCGCGGCGATCTGCGGCAACTCGCCGGGGCAGAAGCTCAAGATCGGCTCGATGGGGCGGCCGCTGCCGGGCTATCGTGTCGAGGTTGCCGACATTGATGGCAATTTGGCGAGCGAGGGCGAGATCACCCTGGCGCTCACAGGCGAGCGCCCGGCCGGCCTGATGCAAGGTTATCAGGGAGACGATGGTAAGCTCTCCGGCGCCGATGGCCCGCGCTATCGCGCCGGCGACGTCGTGTTCCAGGACGAGGAGGGCTATCTCACTTTCGTTGGCCGCTCCGACGACGTGTTCAAATCGTCCGACTACCGTATCTCGCCGTTCGAGCTCGAGAGCGTGCTGCTGGAGCACGAGGCGGTGGCCGAGGCGGCGGTGGTGCCGAGCCCCGATCCGATCCGACTGGCGATTCCCAAGGCCTATGTGCTGCTGACATCCGGCGCCCCGCGCTCGCGCGCGACCGCGCTGTCGATCTTCGAGCATCTGCAGCAGCGGCTGGCACCGTTCAAGCGCATCCGCCGGCTCGAGCTGGTCAGCGAGCTGCCGAAGACGATCTCCGGGAAAATCCGGCGCGTGCAGCTGCGCCGGCTCGAGCACGAGGATAACCGCACGGATCATCTGCGCGGCACGGAGTTCAGGGAAGAGGATTTCCCGGAATTGAAGACACGGCCATCCGGGCACGAGGTGTAGGGAACGCATGAACAAGATCTGGAATAAGCCGCCGATTTCACTCGAAGCCTATCAGGCCATGGTTGGCCAGGAGATCGGGGTCTCGTCATGGCACGTGCTCGATCAGCGGCGCATCGATACCTATGCCGACGTGATCGAGGATCATCAGTTCATCCACGTCGATCCGGAAGCAGCCAAGGCGACCCCGTTCGGCACCACCATCGCGCACGGCTTCCTGACGATGTCGCTGCTGTCGGTGATGTCCTACGAGGTCATGCCGGCGATCGAGGGCACGGCGATGGGCGTGAACTACGGTTTCGACAAGCTGCGCTTCATCTCGCCGGTGAGATCGGGCAAGCGCGTGCGCGGCCGCTTCGTGCTCGCCGAAGCCACGCTACGCAAGCCGAAGGAGCTGCAGTCGCGGACCAACGTCACGGTCGAGATCGAGGGCGAGGACAAGCCCGCACTGGTCGCCGACTGGATCGGACTGATCTATTTGAGCTAACAATCGTCGTCACAACCTACCTTCGTCATTGCCGGGCTTGACCCGGCGATCCATCCACTTCTGAAAATGGGATGGATGCCGGGTCAAGCCCGGGCATGACGAGTGCAGAACCGAGGACAAACATCATGGCAATCAGATTCGACGGACGTGTCGCCATCGTCACCGGCGCAGGTAATGGGCTCGGGCGCGCGCATGCGCTGGGGCTGGCGAGCCGCGGCGCCAAGGTCGTAGTCAATGATTTCGGCGGCGCGCGCGACGGCACCGGCGGGTCGATGACCGCGGCCGAGACCGTGGTCGAGGAGATCCGCAAAGCCGGCGGCACCGCGATGGCCGACGGTGCCGACGTCTCGAACTTCGAGCAGGTCACCGCGATGGCCGAGCGCGCCACCAGGGAGTGGGGCAGTGTCGACATCATGTGTGCCAATGCCGGCATCCTCCGCGACAAGTCGTTCGCCAAGATGGAGGTGGCGGATTTCGCCAAGGTGCTCGACGTGCATCTGGTCGGCAGCTTCTACTGCTGCAAGGCGGTGTGGAACGGCATGCGCGAGCGCAACTACGGGCGCATCGTGTTGACGACGTCATCGTCGGGCCTGTTCGGCAATTTCGGCCAGGCCAACTACGGCGCGGCCAAGACCGGCATGGTCGGCCTGATGAACGTGCTGGCGGAGGAAGGGCGCAAGACCAACATCCGCGTCAACATCATCTCGCCGACCGCTGCCACCCGCATGACCGAGGAATTGCTGCCGCCGCAGGCGCTGCAGCTGATGAAGCCGGAATCGATCACGCCGGCGGTGGAGTATCTGCTCAGCGAGGACGCGCCCACCCGCACCATCATGGGCGCCGGCGCCGGCTCGTTCGCGGTGATCAGGATCCTGGAGAGCGAGGGCGTCAACCTGCCGCCGGAGGAGTGGACGCCGGACGCAGTGGCTGCGCATTTCGCCGAGATCAGCGACATGTCGAAGGCGCGGGCGCTGCAGGGTGCGTTCGAGCAGACGCAGAAATATGTGTCGCAGGCTGCTGCGCGGCTGGGGATCAAGCTGTAAGGCACAGTCGGCATCCCACACTCCACCGTCATGGCCGGGCTTGACCCGGCCATCCATCGTCTTTGGCACCATGGGCGTGGAAAGGCGTGGATACCCGGGCGTTCGCCGCGCCGAAGCGGCTTCGGCCGCGCAGGCGGATCAAGCCCGGGCATGACGCCCTTTGGTTTGGCAGGCCGCGCGGCTTAAACTGGCGAGATGTCTTCTTCAAAGCATATTGCGGTTGTCGGGGCCGGCCCGGCCGGGCTGATGGCCGCCGAGGTGCTGGCCGCGGGCGGAGCCGACGTGACCGTCTACGACGCGATGCCGTCGGTGGCGCGCAAGTTCCTGATGGCGGGGCGAGGGGGCCTCAATCTCACGCATAGCGAAGAGCTGGAGGCATTCCTGGCGCGTTATCGCGAAGCGGCGGACTGGCTTGCGCCCGCGGTCCAAGGCTTCGCGCCACAACAACTGCGCGACTGGTGCGAAGCGTTGGGCCAACCGACCTTCGTCGGCTCCTCGGGCCGCGTGTTTCCGGTCGCGATGAAAGCCTCGCCACTGCTCCGCGCCTGGCTGCGCCGGCTCGATGCGCACGGCGCGCGCACCGAGCTGCGCCATCGCTGGACCGGCTGGGACGATCAGGGTCGTCTCATCTTCGACACGCCAAACGGTCCGCGCGCCATCGCAGCCGAGGCGACGGTGCTCGCCCTCGGCGGCGCGAGCTGGCCGCGGCTCGGCTCCGATGGCGGCTGGGTATCGATCCTTGCAGCAAGAGGCGTCGCGATCGCGCCGCTGCGGCCCTCCAATTGTGGCTTCAGCGTCGGCTGGTCCGACATCTTTCGCGACCGGTTCGAGGGCCATCCGCTGAAGGGTATCGCGCTGTCGTTTGGCGAGCGCAGTGTGCGCGGTGAGGCGGTCGTCACGCGAGATGGCATTGAAGGCGGCGCAGTCTACGCGCTGTCGGCTGAATTGCGCGAGGCCATCGCGCTGAATGGCGAGACGGTCTTGCATGTCGCGTTGCGGCCTGACCTCGAGACGCCCGATCTGATCAGGCGGCTGTCGGCACCGCGCGGAAAACAGTCGTTCTCGAACGTGCTGCGCAAGGTGCTGCAGCTCTCTCCTGTGGCGATCGGGCTATTGCAGGAGGCGGCAAAGACGCAAGGGCAGTCATTGTCTTCGCTGCCACCCGAGCGTCTCGCGGCGCTCGTTAACGACGTGCCAATCAAGCTGACGGGCATTGCGGGGCTCGCGCGCGCTATCTCCAGCGCCGGCGGTATCGCGCACGACGAGCTCGATGCTGACTACATGCTCAGGCGTCTCCCAGGCGTGTTCGCCGCGGGAGAGATGCTGGACTGGGAGGCCCCGACCGGCGGCTATCTGCTGCAGGCCTCATTTGCGACGGGCGTGGCTGCGGGGAGGGGCGTGCTGAAGTGGCTCAAATCGTAGGGTGGGCAAAGCGCAGCGTGCACACCATCAGCGTCAACCGAGACCACGGTGGGCACGATGCGCCGCGGCTTTGCCGCGTCGTCTCTTTGCCCACCCTACAAATTTCCGTCATTGCGAGCGGAGCGAAGCAACCCAGGGCTGCGCGCGTGACTATGGATTGCGTCGTCGCTCCGCTCCTCGCAATGACGAGCTGAAAAAGGCGTGCCCTACCGCAGCTTCCCCCTTGCCGCCACCGGCAACGTGCCCAAAATCTCGTCCCCGCGCACCATCACGACCTCGTCCATCATGTTGACGACCACGCAGACGTGGTTGGGGACGATGCGGACGACGTCGCCGACGTTGGGGCGGGTGTTGCTGCGGGAGAGATCGAGGAAGCCGTGCTCCTCGGCGAAACGGGCGATCTTGGCTTCCGGATGCTCCAGGATCAGGCCGTGGCCATCGAGGCCGCCGGTGTCGGTGGTCAAGGTCTTGGAGCCGGCGTCGAGGATGCCGCGCTCGGGCGCGGCGCGGCTGACGACGGTGGAGTAGATGTGCAGCGCGCAGTCGTCCCAGGTGGCGACGCCGGCGGCGACCTGCATGCGGTCGTTGTAGATGTAGGTGCCGGGACGATGCTCGGTGGCGCCTTTGAGCTTGCCGATGTTCTTCAGGTTTGGCGAGCCGCCGGTCGAGACGATGCTGGCCTCCAGCCCCTCGGCGCGGACGCCGGCCAGCGCCTCGTCGTAGAAGCGTTGTGCGTCGTCCCAGCCGCTCTCCGTGGGATACAGCATGAAGCCGGCGAAGCGCAGGCCTTCGCTGGCCTTGATCTGCCGCGCCAGCTGGATTGCCTCGGCCGGCGTCTCGACGCCGGCGCGCTTGCGCCCCGTATCGCATTCGACGACGACCGACAGCGTGCGGCCAGACTGCTTCGCCGCCTGCGGCAGGCCGGCGATCACGGTCGCGTTGTCGGCGGCGACGGTCATGTCGGCCTTGGCCTGCAACGCGGCGAGACGCGCCATCTTCTCCTCACCGATCAGGTTGTAGCTGATCAGGATATTATTGATGCCAGCGTCCGCCATGATCTCGGCCTCGCCG
This sequence comes from Bradyrhizobium sp. ORS 278, assembly GCF_000026145.1. Lineage (NCBI taxonomy): Bacteria > Pseudomonadati > Pseudomonadota > Alphaproteobacteria > Hyphomicrobiales > Nitrobacteraceae > Bradyrhizobium > Bradyrhizobium sp. ORS 278. The sequence continues at coordinate 3,345,287 of NC_009445.1, forward strand.
ATCTTCTGGCAGGTGATGCCCTGCGCGCCGGCCTCGATCTGCAGCTTGGCGAGCACCGGGCTCTTGTGCGTCTTGATGTGCGGTCGGTTGGCGACGCCGGCGGCAGCGCACTGCGCCTGGATGCGCGCAATGTTGCGCTCGACCTTGTCCATGTCGATGACGGCGCAGGGCGTGCCGTACTCCCGGGCGATCTTGGCGGCGAGCGGGGTAGTCATGTCGTTTGCTCCATGTTGTCGTCATTGCGAGCGGAGCGAAGCAATCCAGAGTCCCGACTGCAGCCCTGGATTGCTTCGCTTCGCTCGCAATGACGAAAGAGAGAACGTAGGGTGGGCAAAGCGAAGCGTGCCCACCATTTGTTGTTGTGCAAGAACGCGGTGGGCACGGCGCTTGCGCGCCTTTGCCCACCCTACGCAGCGTTATCCCTCGATCTCCTCGCGCAGGACTTCGAGCTCCAGCCAGCGGTCCTCCGCGGCGGTGAGCTCGGCTTGCGCTGCCGCGATGGCGAGGGAGGCGGCGTCGAATTTCTTGCGATCTTTCGAATAAAGCGCGGGGTCGGCGAGCACGGCCTGCTGCTTGGCGATCTCGGCTTGCAGCTTCGCGATCGTCTTCGGCAGCGTCTCCAGCGCGTGCTTCTCGTTGAAAGAGAGCTTGCGCTTCGGCGCGCTTGCGGGCGCGGCGGTGGCCGGCTTCGTCTCTTTCTTTTCCTCAGCCGCCTTCGCGTGCTCGCGCTTCAAATCGGCGCCGCGCTGGACCAGCATGTCGCTGTAGCCGCCGGCATATTCCTGCCACTTGCCGTTGCCCTCGGGCACGATTACCGAGGTGACGACGCGGTCGAGGAAGTCGCGATCGTGGCTGATCAGGATGACCGTGCCCTCGTAGTCGCCGAGCATGTCCTCCAATACGTCCAGCGTCTCGAGATCGAGATCGTTGGTCGGCTCGTCCAGCACCAGCAGGTTCGAGGGTTTTGCGAGCGCGCGCGCCAGCATCAGCCGGCCGCGCTCGCCGCCGGACAGCACCTCGAGCGGGGTCCGCATCTGCTCGCGCGAGAACAGGAAGTCCTCCATGTAGCCGACAACGTGCTTCGGCTTGCCCGCCACCATGACGTGATCGCCGCGGCCGCCGGTCAGCGCCTCTGCCAACGTCGTGCGCGGATCGAGGCTCTCGCGATGCTGGTCCAGCGTCGCCATCTCCAGATTGACGCCGAGCCGGACGCTGCCGCTGTCCGGCTCGCTGCCGCCGGTGAGCAGGTTGACCAGCGTGGTCTTGCCAGCGCCGTTCGGGCCGACGATGCCGATGCGGTCGCCGCGCTGGATACGGATGGAGAAATTGTCGATGATCTTGCGATTGCCGAAACTCTTCGACGCCCCCTTGGCCTCGATCACCAGCTTGCCGGACTTGTCGGCCTCGGCCGCGGCGAGATTGGCGCTGCCTGCGGTGCCGCGATAGTCGCGGCGCTGCTGGCGCAGCGCATGCAGATTGGCGAGCCGCTTGACGTTGCGCTTGCGCCGGCCGGAGACGCCGTAGCGCAGCCAGTGCTCCTCGTTGACGATCTTGCGGTCGAGCTTGTGCTGCTCGCGCTCTTCTTCCGCCAGGACTTCGTCACGCCACGCCTCGAACGCCGCAAAACCGCGGTCGATCTGCTTGATCTGACCGCGATCGAGCCAGGCGGTCGCGCGCGACAGGTTGGTGAGGAAGCGGCGATCGTGGCTGATCAGCACCAGCGCGCAGCGGCGGCCATCGAGCTCGTTCTCCAGCCACTCGATGGTGGTGAGGTCGAGATGGTTGGTCGGCTCGTCCAGGAGCAGAATGTCGGGATTGGGCGCGAGCACGCGCGCCAGCGCCGCGCGGCGCGCCTCGCCGCCGGAGACGTGCGCGGGATCTTCCTCACCGGTGAGACCAAGCTGTTCGACGAGATAACGTGCCTGGTAGTGATCGTCGCCGGGCCCGAGCCCGGCCTCAACGTAGGAGAGCGTCGTGGCATGGCCGGAGAAATCCGGCTCCTGCGGCAGATAGCGTACGGTCGCGCCGGGCTGCACGAAGCGCGTGCCGCTGTCGCAGTCGACCAGCCCGGCTGCGATCTTCAACAAGGTCGACTTGCCTGAGCCGTTGCGGCCGATCAGGCAGACGCGCTCGCCGGGCGACACCGACAGCTCCACGCCTTGCAGCAGCGCCGTGCCGCCGAAGGTCAGGCGGATGTCCTTGAGTTGGATGAGAGGCGGCGCCATCGTGATGCTAGCTCTGTTGCTGGATCCGCGCGGCGCGCTGGCGCTGCACGCGGCGGATCGTGGTGTCGAGGGTGGACAGGAATGTGGAGCGGTCGCGTGGCGTGAACGAGCGCGGGCCGCCGGTGACCTCGCCGGAGGAGCGCAGATCGGTCATGAGATTGCGGACCGCGAGCGTCATGCCCATGGACTCTTCCGTGAATGGCTTGCCGTTCGGCGCGATGACCGCGCTGCCGGCTTTGACGCAGCGGCTCGCCAGCGGAATGTCCGCGGTAATGACGATGTCGTCCGGACCAGTATGCTCGGCGATCCAGTCATCGGCGGCATCCATGCCGCTGCCCGCCGCGACGCGCGTGATCAGGGGATCGTCGGGCACGCGGATGAAGCCGCCGGCGACGACGATCACCGCCAGGCCGTGCCGGATCGCGACGCGGTAGATCTCGTCCTTCACCGGGCAGGCGTCGGCGTCGACATAGAGGGTAATCGGGGCGGTTTCGGTCGTCATCGGGGCTTCATAAGGGATGGGCCGGTTGGTACTCCATCGCGCCGGGAATTGCGAGCCAAAGGCTGCGCTTGCCAGGGACTTTCCGGCCGCTACCATCGCCCAAAAGGCTCAAAGGGAGGCAAGCATGTCCGGCGAAATCGCGCCTTACGCGGTCGAGGCGTTCAATACGGCCAAGCAGTCCGAGAACAAGATGCACGACGACCGCGTGGCCCGCCGCTTCGGCTTCGCCGGCGGCCTGGTGCCCGGCGTCGAGGTGCTGGCCTATATGCTGCACCAGCCGGTCGCGCGCTGGGGCCGGGGGTTTCTGGAGCGCGGGTTCATCGAGGCGCGGTTCATCAAGCCGGTCTATGATGGCGAGATGGCCGAGGTCAGGGCGCGCCGCGAGGAAGAGGGCATTCTGGGGCTCGAAGTGGCGAGTCAGGGACAAATGTGCGCCTGGGGAGCCGCATTCCTGCAGCCGTCGGCGCCTTCAGTCGAACTGGCCGACTATCGCGACGTTCCGCCCGCAGCCGAGCGCCCGCCGATCGGGCCAGACACGTTTGCCGTCGGCAGCTGGCTCGGCACCGCGCCGCGCGCCTGGCCCGGGCAGGCGGCCACGCTGTATCTCGACGAGATCCGCGAGCGCGATCCGATCTACGCCGGCGAGCGGCTCGGCCATCCCGGCATGCTGCAGCGGGTGATGAACCGGCTGCTGGTCGACAATGTCGTGCTCGGCCCCTGGATCCACGTCGGCAGCCGGATGCAGCTGGTGTCGGCGATCGCCGAGACCGACGAGATCACGGCGCGGGGGCGGGTGGTTGCCAACTACGAGAAGAAGGGCCACCGCTTCGTCGAGATCGACGCGCTGGTGGTCGCGAATGGCGATCGACCGCTGGCGCATTGCCACCACGTCGCGATTTACCAGCCGCGCGCGCAGGCAGCGGCATAGCGACGGGGCGCGGAAATGCAAGCCGCCGCTCCAAACACAACTGTCATGCCCGCGCAGGCGGGCATCCAGTACGCCGCGGCGTCTCAGTTCAATCACAACCGTCTCGGCGTACTGGATCGTCCGCCTTCGCGGACGACGACAGCGGAGTTTGTGGCACGCCGCTCGCCCCACACTCCGTCATTGCGAGCGTAGCGAAGCAATCCAGGGTGGTGGGCGGAACTCTGGATTGCTTCGCTGCGCTCGCAATGACGCTGTCTTCCAACAATCGGTCGTCATGCCCGGGCTTGTCCCGGGCATCCACGTCGTGCGTCAGCTGCAGCTCGTGGATGGCCGGGTCAAGCCCGGCCATGACGGAGGAGAGAGAGGGGCACTAACTCATCGCCGCACTAGCGCGTGCCTCACGCCGCCGTCTTCGCCTTGCCGTCCTGGATGGCGCGCCAGATTTTCTCCGCGGTCAGCGGCATGTCGAGGTGCTTCACACCGTAGTCCGACAGCGCGTCGATCACCGCATTGATCACGCTTGCCATCGAGCCGGCGCAGCCGGCCTCGCCGCAGCCCTTGGTACCCAGGGGATTGCTCTTGGCCGGCACCGGATGATTGTCGACCGTCATCATCGGCACGTCCGAGGCGCGCGGCAGGGCGTAGTCCATCAGCGAGCCGGTGATCGGCTGGCCGCTCTCGTCGTAGCGAAGATGCTCCATCATCGCCTGGCCGATGCCCTGCGCGACGCCGCCATGCAGCTGGCCGGCGACGATCATCGGATTGATGACCGTGCCAAAGTCGTTGATCGCGGTGTAGCCGACGATGTGCGCCACGCCGGTATCCGGCTCGATCTCGACCTCGCAGACATGGCAGCCGTTGGGGAAGGTCGACTCCGTCGCCGTTGAATTGTGGTCGACGTCGAGCGAGGCGGGCACGCCGTCGGGCATCTTGCCCTCGCGCATCCGCCGCGCCAGCTCCATGATGTCGATGCTGCGGTCGGTGCCGGCGATGGTGAACCGGCCGCCCGCGAACTCGATGTCCGCCTCAGACGCCTCGAGCAGATGCGCCGCTGCCTGCTTGCCCTTGGCGATGACGAGCTGTGAGGATTCGACGATCGCCTGTCCGGTCGCAGTGATCGAGCGCGAGCCGCCGGTGCCGTTGCCGAAGCGGACGAGATCGGAGTCGCTCTGCTCCAGCCGGATCTTCTCGAAGGGCACGCCGAGCTGCTCGGACAGCACCTGTGAGAACGGCGTGGCATGGCCCTGGCCGTAATCGAGTGTGCCGGTCGTTAACGTCACGCCGCCATCGGCGTCGAAGGTGATCTTGCCGAGCTCGCCGGAGGGCGGCGCGGTGACTTCCAGATACGAGCCGACGGCGATGCCGCGCAGCTTGCCTTGCTTGCGGCTCTCGCGCTTGCGCTTGGCAAAGCCGGCATAGTCGGAGACCTGCAGCGCCTTCTCGAACACCGCGGCGAAGTCGCCGGAGTCATAGGTCACGCCGGAGGCCGCCGGGAACGGCATCTGGCTCGGCTTGATGAAGTTGCGCTTGCGGATGGTGAGGCGGTCGATGCCCATCTCGCGCGCGGCGGTGTCGATCAGCCGCTCCATGAAGTAGTTGGCCTCGGGCCGGCCGGCGCCGCGATAGGCGCCCATCAGGGTGACGTTGGTCAGCACGGTCTTGATGTCGACGCTGAGCAGCGGCGTCTTGTAGACGCTGGCGAGGTTCTTGCCGGTGTTGAGCGACAGCGGCAGCGGCGCCACGCCCATGATGTAGGCGCCGAGATTGCCGTAGCCGGAGAGTCTCACGGCGAGGAACTTGCCGTCGGCGTCGAGCGCGAGCTCGCCATGGATGATCTGGTCGCGGCCCTGGCTGTCCGACAGGAAGGCGGTGGTGCGCTCGTCGCGCCACTTCACCGGACGTCCGAGCTCCTTCGCCGCGTGCAGGATGCAGATGTATTCCGGATAGGAGACGTTCTTCATCCCGAACGAGCCGCCGACATTGGTCGTAAGGATGCGGACCTTCTCCGGCGCGACGTTCAGGATCTTGGCCAGCGTCGCTTTGTTGCCGGAGACGCCCTGGGTCGGCACCTGCAAGGTGAAGCGCTCGGTTTTGCCATCGAACGCGGCGAGCGCGACGCGCGGCTCCATCGACACGACCGCGACGCGGGTATTGACGATGTCGAGCTTGGTCACATGCGCGGCCTTGGCGAACGCCTCGTCGATCTTGGCGGTGTCGCCATAATGGTAATCGAGCGCGACGTTGTTCGGGATGTGGTCGTAGAGCTGCGGCGCGCCCGGCTTGGTCGCCTCTTCGGCATTGGTGACGGCGGGCAGGGGCTCGATGTCGACCTCGACGGCCTCGGCGGCGTCGCGCGCCTGCGCGGCGGTTTCGGCCACCACAAAGGCGATGGGGTCGCCGACGAAGCGCACCTTGTCGGTGACCAGCGCCGGCCGGTTGGTCTGCAGCAGCGGCGAGCCGTCCCGGCCCTTCAGCGGCAGGCCGCAGGTGAACGGGCCATAGGCGGCGGCCGCGAGGTCCGCGCCGGTCCACACGCCCAGCACGCCCGGCATGGCCTTGGCCGCGGCCGTGTCGATGCCCTTGATGATGCCGTGGGCGTGGCTGGAGCGGACAATCCAGGCATGCGCCTGTCCCGGCAGGTTGAAATCGTCGGTATATTTGCCGTGACCACGCACCAGCGTGTCGTCTTCCTTGCGCCGGACCGGCTGACCGACGCCGAATTTCTGCAGCGCAATCGCATTTTCGAGGGAGGCCGGTGCGGTGTGATCTTGCATGGATGGGGATCCGGGAAGCTGGATGGAGCGCAAATGCGGGCAGTTCCCAGATAGTGCAGGGCCCGCGGCCGGACAACGGTTGATTAGGAATGGTGCATCACGCCTGACGGAGGGGCTGTTGCGCCGGCGCACTCCACTGATAAAGTCTTGGGAAAGAGAACTTCCACCTGGGCCGGTTCGGCCAGCGGAAAGACATTTGAATGATCAATGACACGCGGCTGCGGGAGAGTCCCACGCCGCGCGGGAACCTGGAGCCCGGCTTGAATCCGGGTCTGGACGTCGCGACACCGGCCTGCGCCAGCCACGGCAGCAGCGTGTATGCGGCCCTGGACCTTGGAACCAACAATTGCCGGCTCCTGATCGCCTGTCCCTCGGGCGACAGTTTCCGCGTGGTCGACTCCTTCTCGCGCATCGTCCGGCTGGGCGAGGGCATCTCGACCACCGGCTGCATCAGCGACGCGGCGATGGACCGGGCCATCGCGGCGCTGTCCATCTGCCGGGACAAGATCCAGTCGAAGAAGGCCAGGCGGCTGCGCCTGATCGCGACCGAGGCCTGCCGCGCGGCGGCCAATGCCGAGGGGTTCCGGACCCGGGTGGCGGCGGAGACCGGCATCGAGCTCGAGGTGATCGACCGCGAAACCGAAGCTGCGCTGGCCGTGAAGGGCTGTGCGCCGCTGCTCGACCCCGGCGGGCGCGGGGCGATCCTGTTCGACATCGGCGGCGGCTCCAGCGAACTGGTCCGGATCGAACGTGATCCGGCCGATCGCCATGCCGAGCCGCGCATCAAGGCCTGGATGTCGATTCCATTGGGCGTCGTGACGCTGGCCGAGCGGTTCGGCGGCCGCGACGTGACGCCGGAGATCTATGCGGCCATGGTCGAGGCGGTTGCGGAGCATGTCGGCCCGTTCGCGGCCGAGAACGGCGGCGATCTCGACCGCATGCATCTGCTCGGCACGTCGGGCACGGTGACGACGCTCGCGGGCATCCACCTCAACCTCGCGCGTTACGATCGCCGACGCGTCGACGGCATCTGGATCAACGATTCAGACATCACGTCGACGATCGGCAAGCTGTTGGCGATGAGCTATCAGGAGCGCGCCGAGAACAACTGCATCAGCATCGACCGTGCCGATCTCGTGCTGGCCGGCTGCGCCATTCTCGACGCCATCCGGCAATCCTTCCCGCTGCCGCGCCTGCGCGTCGCCGATCGCGGCCTGCGCGAAGGCATGCTGGTCGAGATGATGCGCGAGGACGGCGCGCTGAGGTCGGCGTAGCAAAGGATTGACGACGTCATTCCGGGGCGGGCCGGACGAAAACAGCGAAGCTGTTTGCGTCTGGCGCGAACCGGGAAACTCGTTCCGTAACCTCTGGATTCCGGGTCCCGCCCTGACGGGCGGTCCCGGAATGGCTTCCGAGATCAAGATGGCAAAAGACACCACCGGCCGCATGCATGTGCAGGTCAAGACCGGGGGCAAGCGCAAGCTGTCCTCGAAGCTCTGGCTGGAGCGCCAGCTCAACGACCCCTATGTGGCGCAGGCCAAGCGCGACGGCTATCGCTCGCGCGCGACCTACAAGCTGATCGAAATCGACGACAAATATCACATGCTCAAGCCCGGCATGACCGTGGTCGATCTCGGCGCTGCGCCCGGCGGCTGGAGCCAGATCGCCGCGCGCCGCGTCGGCGCCGAGGCCGGCAAGGGCAAGGTGGTCGCGATCGATTTGCTGGAGATGGGCGAGATCCCCGGCGTGACCTTCGCCCAGCTCGACTTCCACGCCCAGGATGCGCCCGAAAAGCTCCGCACCATGATCGGCGGCCGCGCTGACGTGGTCATGTCGGACATGGCTGCCAACACCACGGGACATCGCAAGACCGACCAGCTGCGGATCGTCGGCCTCGTGGAACTCGCCGCGCATTTCGCCGGCGAGGTGCTGAAGCCCGGCGGCAGCTTCCTCGCCAAGACGTTCCAGAGCGGCGCCGATGCCGAGTTGCTGGCGCAGCTGAAGCGCGATTACGCCACAGTCCGCCATGTCAAGCCGGCGGCGAGCCGGCAGGATTCCTCGGAGCGCTACGTGTTGGCGATGGGCTTCCGCGGCGGAGAGCAGGCCGACCTGTTGTAATGGCGTCATTGCGGTGGCCTCGCCCGGGCGATAAAGAGCAGCTGCAACCACAGTCTCGGGAATCGGTTGAAGAGCCGGCGAGACATCAATTTCGGAGGTCCTTCATGCGTGTCCTGAGCTGGAGCGCCCTCGCGCTGGGTTTGATGGTCGCGGGCGCCGCATCGGGCCCGGCTCATGCCCAGGCCTATGATCCGCGCTATCCCGTGTGCATGAAGGTCTATGAAGGGGGCGACCGGTTCGGCGCTAGCCCGTGGATCGACTGCAGCTTCACCTCGCTGCCACAATGCCGCGCGACGGCGTCGGGACGGGCGGCGATTTGCGACATCAATCCGTTCTACGCGCCGCCGGCGCCCCCGCCGCCGCGTGCCCATCGGCGGCATCACTGAAACATTTCATGACGGAACGGCCGTTGCGGGGCCGCGCGATCAAGCTCAAGATCCGGGACATCATCGCCATCAGGCCGCCGCCATGCCGCATCGCTTTATCGTTTCGATCGTGACGCTTCTCCTGTTGCTGCCGGCGATCGCCCTCGCGGCGCCGTCGCACAAGCGCAAAGCGCAACGCTGGCAGGGCTACGGCTTCCTGCCCGGCTACAAGCAGCCGCCGAACAACAGCCTGCCGCTCTACGCCGACAAGGAGGCGATGCGTAACGGGCCGCGCGGCAACCGCCGCAACTGGTACATCGACGGCACGCCGAAATACATGCTTTACAACGGCGAGTGGCACTATTTCGGCCAGCCCGGCTTCTACCGCGGCCACTACAATGGCGGCAGCTTCGGCCCGTGCTGGACCCGCACGCCGGTCGGCATGGTCTGGACCTGCGGCTAGGCCTGCGGGCCGGACGTTCTCTTCACTGAGTTCCGCTGGCGGCTGCGCTATCCTGTCGCAGCCCGACGCCTTGAACGCCCCCCATGCGGCTGTAGGCTCTTGTGGTGTCTTGAGAATCCGGGAGCGGTCCGCGTCCGGTCTTCGAGACAAGAGAAGAAACGGGAGCCGCCTGAGCGGCCGTGGAGGGGTCCTTTGAATTCGTTTGTTGCTCGCCTGTTCGGCGCAGCTGTCGCGTTGACGTTTCTGGCCGGCGCTCCGGCCCTTGCCCAGCAGCTCGAGCTGAAAGTGATGGCGCCGGCCGCGCCTGGCGGCGGCTGGGATCAGACCGCGCGGGCGATGCAACAGGCCTTCGTCGCCTCCGGAGTGGCGCGCAGCGTGCAGGTCACCAACGTCGCCGGTGCCGGCGGCACCGTCGGCATCGCCCAATTCGTCAACGGCGCCAAGGGCGACGGCAATCAGCTGATGGTCAACGGCTTCGTCATGGTCGGCGCGCTCGCCATGAACAAGTCGCCGGTTACGCTCGAGCAGGTGACGCCGATCGCGCGCCTGACCGAGGAGATCCAGGTCATCGTCGTGCCCGCGAACTCGCCGATCAAGTCGGCACAGGATCTGGCCGCCGCGTTGAAGGCCGACATCGCCAAGGTGACCTTTGCCGGCGGCTCGGCCGGCGGCGTCGACCATGTAATGGCGGCGCTGTTCGCCGGCACCGTCGGCGCCGATGCCAAGAAGGTCAACTACATTCCGTTCTCCGGTGGCGGCGAGTCGCTGGCGGCGATCCTCGGCGGCAAGGTCACCGCCGGGATCTCCGGACTGTCGGAATATGACGGGCAGATCAAGAGCGGCAAACTGCGCGCGATCGGCATCTCCTCGGAGAACCGCATTGCCGGCGTCGACATCCCGACCTTCAAGGAGCAGGGCATCGATCTCGTGCTCGCCAATTGGCGCTCGGTGGTCGGCCCGCCCGGCATCACGCCGGAGCAGAAGAAGACGCTCGCCGATGCCGTCGAGAAGATGGTGAAGTCGGATGCGTGGAAGGAGATCCTGAAGCAGAAGGGCTGGGATGATGCCTATCTCGCGGGCGATGCCTTCGCCGACTTCCTCAAGAAGGAGAAAGTTCGTGTCACCGATGTGCTGAAGTCGGTCGGCCTCGTCAAGTCATGACGGAAAGCGCCGGAACGCAGACATCCCCGCGCGGCATCGACAAGGCCGGCATCGTCATCGCGGCGCTGCTGGCCGCGGTGGCGCTGGTGCTGGTCTATGACGCCAATCAGATTCCGGCGACGACGATTTACGGCATGGGCCCGCAGGTCATGCCGGTGGTGATCGCCATCGGCCTCGGCATTCTCGCGCTCGCCAACCTGATCGATGCGATCAGGGGCAACCTGCCGCCGCGCGAAAGTGCCGATCCGGTCGCGGTGCTGCTGATTCTCGTCGGCCTCGCGCTGCTCATCGCCATCATCGGCTTCGGCGGCGGCTTCATCCTGGCGACGACGACATTGTTCGTCACCACCTCGGCCGCGTTCGGCCGCCGCGCCTTCGCAACCGATCTCGTCATCGGCGCCGTGCTGACGACGCTCATCTACGTCGCGTTCGACCGTCTCCTCACTTTGAGCCTTCCCGCCGGTCCGCTCGAAAGACTGCTCTGATGGACACCTTCGCCGCGCTCGCGCATGGGATGGCGATCGCCGCCCAGCCCATGAACCTGCTTTACGCGCTGATCGGCGTGTTTCTCGGCACCGCCGTCGGCGTGCTGCCGGGCATCGGCCCGGCGCTCACCGTCGCGCTGCTGCTGCCGGTCACCTACAAGCTCGATCCCGGCGGCTCGCTGATCATGTTCGCCGGCATCTATTACGGCGGGATGTATGGCGGCTCGACCACCGCGATCTTGATCAACACGCCCGGCGAGAGTGCCTCGATGGCCACCGCGCTGGAGGGCAACAAGATGGCCAAGGCCGGCCGCGGCGGCCCGGCGCTGGCGACCTCGGCGATCGGCTCGTTCGTCGCTGGCACCATCGCCACCATCGGTCTCGCGTTTCTCTCGCCCTATCTCGTCGACATCGCCGTTCGCTTCGGACCCGAGGATTACTTCGCGCTGATGTGCGTCGCCTTCGTCACGGTGTCCGCGACGTTCGGCGACTCCCCCATCCGCGGGCTGATCAGCCTGTTCATCGGGCTGACCCTCGGCCTTGTCGGCATCGACAAGCTCACCGGCCAGGCGCGGCTCGCCTTCGGCGTGCCCGAGTTGCTCGACGGCGTCGAGGTGACGACGCTTGCGGTCGGCCTGTTCGCCGTCGGCGAGGCGCTCTACGTCGCCTCGCGCCGCCATCACAGCGAGGAGAAGATCGAGGCGGTCAAAGGCTCGCTGTGGATGACGCGCGAGGATTGGAAGCGCTCGTGGAAGCCGTGGCTGCGCGGTACTGCGTTCGGCTTCCCGATCGGCGCGCTGCCGGCCGGCGGCGCCGAGATTCCGACCTTCCTGTCCTATTCGACGGAGCGGCGTCTGACCAAATATCCCGACCAGTTCGGCAAGGGCGCGATCGAAGGCGTCGCCGGGCCGGAGGCCGCGAACAACGCCTCCGCCGCGGGTACACTCGTGCCGCTGCTGACCCTGGGACTGCCGACCTCCGCCACCGCGGCGATGATGCTCGCGGGGTTCCAGCAATATGGACTCAATCCGGGCCCGCTGCTGTTCGCTGAACGTCCCGATCTGGTCTGGGGCCTGATCGCGAGCCTGTTTATCGCCAACACGATGCTGCTGGTCTTGAACCTGCCACTTGTCGGCCTGTGGGTGCGGCTGTTGAGAATCCCGACGCCCTGGCTCTATGCCGGCATCCTCGTGTTCGCGACCATGGGCACCATCGCCGCCAAGCCGTCGGTGGTCGAACTGTCGATGCTCGCCGGCTTCGGCGTGCTCGGCTTCCTGATGCGCCGCTTCGATTTTCCGATCGCCCCTGTCGTGGTTGGGCTGATCCTCGGACCGATCGCCGAGAGCCAGCTGCGACGCGCGCTCGCCATCAGCCTCGGCGATCCCATGACCTTGCTGCAATCTCCGATCTCTGCCACCTTGCTGGTCGTCGCGCTGATCGCGCTGGTCGCGCCGTTCATCCTGAAGGGGCTCGGGCGCTTCAAGGCGAACGAGGATTGAGCACGACGCGATCCGCGGTCTGGCGCGGCTGATGTTCGAGCGCAGGCGACGCGATGAGGCTGATATCCGTGGTCATCATGGCGACAGCGCTGTTCGGCGGCGGCCTGCCGGCACAGGCCGAGGGCTCGTTCTGCCCAGGCCTGATCAAGGCCGTGGCTCCGAAGCTCGCAGAGCGGGAGGCGGTGTTCATTCGCAGCTATGAGCCGGCCGCCGGTGAGGGGGAGCTGCCGCTCGGCCTGTCCACGACGGCCTTCGTCTACGACAATGCGCTCGCCGCGATCGCGCTGGTGGCCTGTGGCCAGGTCGACCAGGCACGGATCATCGGCAAAGCCCTGATGCAAGCGGCGACCTATGATCGAACCTTCGACGATGGCCGTCTCCGCAATGCCTATCGGGCCGGGCCGGTCGGCCGGGGGGCGGCGCTCCTGCCAGGCTGGTGGGACTACGCCAGGAACATCTGGGGCGAGGATCCCGCGCAGGACGGCACGTCCACCGGCAATGTCGCATGGGCGGCGCTGGCGCTGCTGACCCTGCATCAGGCAACGGGGGAGACGGCCTATCTGTCCAGCGCGCGGCGGCTGATGGACTGGATCATCGCCCATGCCGCAAGCGGCTCTGATGGCTTCAGCGGCGGCTTTCACGGCTATGATCCGCAGCAGGTGCGGCTGACCTGGATGTCGACCGAGCACAACACGGATGTCTATGCCGTCGCCGCGTGGCTCGCTCGCCTCACATCCGAGCCCCGCTATCAGGACGCGGCAAGAGCGGCGCGCCGGCTGCTCGAGCGCACCTTCCGCGGCGATCACTTTCTGCTCGGCACCAAGCCCGACGGCAGCATCGCCGAAAGCGATCTGCTGGCTCTCGACGTGCAGCTGTGGCCATGGATGGCCGTGCCGGATGCGCTCGATTGGCGCAAGGCGCTGGGCTTTGCCGAGCGAAATCTCGCCGTCGACGGCGGCTTCGATTTCAACGGCAACCGCGACGGTGTCTGGGTCGAGGGCACGGCGCAAGCTGCGCTCGCCTATCGCATGATCGGCAACTCCGCTGCGAGCCAGCGGCTGCTGACCGGCCTGCAGGCCGACGGCACGGCGTCCGGGCTACTGAATGCGACGCGTGGCGCGCGGCTCACGACCGGCCTGTCGATCGATCCGAGCGGGGCGAGCAAGATCCCCGATTTCTTCTACTACAAGCGTCCGCATCTCGGCGCGACGGCATGGGCGGTGCTCGCCGAGACCGGCTGGAATCCGTTCACCGGCGTGAGAGTGCCCTGAGGTTCCGTCCTCCGACGCGCCGGGCTGATCCATCCATCAGCGCCGGCGCTGCGCGGCCTGAGCGAGTTCGGCGGCCTGGAGTTTTCCACGCAGCGCGTGCGAGCCCGCATGTCATCGCTGCGCTTCCTCGATCTTGTCCAGCACGCGCTCCGGCGCGATGTCCTTGGAGGCGTCGCGCAGCTCGGGCTTGGCGTCCGGCTCGATTCCCATGCGCTTGGCCATCTGGTTCAGCAGCGTCACCACCTGTGTCAGCTCGTGCTCGGTGAGCAGGCTGATCTGCAGATCGAGATCTGCGCGCTTATCGGCTTCGCCGGCCATCCGGTTCTGTGAGATGAGCACAAAGGTGGAGAGGAAGATCGCCTCGACGGAGGCGATCATCGCCAGCACCACGAAGCTCTCGTCCCAGGCGGGCACGCCGGGAATGAGGTGCAGGTTGGCGATGATCCAGAAGCCGAACACGGCCAGATGCAGATAGACGAAGATCATCGAGCCGGTGAAGCCGGTGATCGCGTCGGCGACCTTCTGCTGCGTGGTTGCCTCGCTCTGCTCGCGCTTGCGGCGGTCGACCAGCGCCTGGATGTTGCGCTCGAGCGCGGGCGTTAGCCCCGGACTTGGGGTGGGATGCGGTGCCAGCTCTTCGGTCATGCGATCAGAACGAAACCTCGCGGCCAAGTGTTCCAACGTCCGCTCGTCAACCAACACCACCGACAGCTGTGGCCGTGAGGCCACGCAGGCCCAATCTTGGTCGGTCTCCATCATTTGGCGGAGGCGCCGGGCGGTTGCGCTTGGCAAGCAGCAATCTCGCTGTTTTTCGATTGCAGATGGGAATAGTCATGAGCACCGCGCTTCGTCGTAACGTGTCGATCCTCAGCCTCATGCTTGTATCGGCGAGCGCCTCGGCCGCCGAGGTTGACGATCTCAACGCCCGCTTGGCGAAGTTGGAACGGGAGAACGCGGCGATGCGGATGGAGAACGCGGCGCTGCGCGAGAACAAGCGGTTACGCGACGAAAACGGCAGGCTGCGCTCGGCGCAGGATGCCGAGGCTGTGCGATCCGCCACGTCCGGCGGCTTCGGCCGATCTGCCGCCGATCGAAGCGCGGCGCCCGCTCCGGCGCGCCTTGGACTGAACAACAAAGATCCTTATCGCAGCTTTGCGTCGGCGGATGGTCCCGCCGCGTACACGGCGGCGGCTCGTCCCGCGGGGGGCGTGCTGAAGATCTGGGGTGAGGGCGGCGCCATCTGGAGCGGGGGCGATCGGTTTGTCCAGGATGCGGGCACGCCGCTCGCTTTTTTTCCCAACACGCCCGTGTCGCCGCCGCTCGATCTGACGCCCAAGGTCGGTTGGGAGGCCGCCACCGGATTCGACTATCTGATCGCCGGCTCGCCGTGGCACGTCAGCGGCCAGCTCCGCTACGGTCAGAGCGGCCAGGCCAGCGCACAAATCGCGTCATCCGGACGGCTTGATCTCGGACAGGGCCGCGTCATCACCGCGTCCGACACGTTCGGCGCAACCTATCAGGAATCGCGTTGGCTGGCCGACATCGCCATCGGGCGCGACGTGTTTGCGACCGGGCCGGCGGCGCTTCAGGTCAAGGGGGGACTGCGGCTGCTCGACTTCGAGACCCGCGCGACCAACTCCGATCTGCTGCGACAGAATGCGAGCATCGTCAATTTCGGCAACGCGGTCTTCACCAATGTCGACGTCGCGCAGGTGAACGACGGCGAAAATCGCAACAGCTTTCTTGGGGCCGGCCCGCGTGTCGGCGTGGAAGGCTCGATTCCCTTCGCCGGCCGCTGGTCGCTCGATTATCTCAGCGACATTGCCGTTCTGTTCGGCGTGCAGCGCAACGTCGTCAACAGCAGGTCCCAGTCATCCGCCAGCGTGCCCGGGCTGGCGCAACCCGGCACCAGCGCCACCTTCTCAATGGAGCGTAACACTGCGCTGTTCAATGCCGATCTGCAGTTCGGCCTGTCCTATGGGATCACCGACAACGTCAAGCTCGGCGGAAGCTACCGAGTCGACGCCGTGATCAACACGCAGGATACGGCCTTCACGCCGAACCGCTATACGCACGGTCCGCGATTGACCGTGACGGGACAATTCGATGCGCGTTGACGGCCTGAACTGAACCGCGCCGCTTCGGGTTCAGCCGGTGTTCGATGATCCGGCTGGAGATCAGGCCTCGATCGCATGCTTGATCCGCTGCCGGGTCAGCGGCAGGTCACGCAACCGGCGGCCGATCGCATGAGCGACGGCATTGCCGATCGCGGCGGCTGCCGGTCCTTGCGCGGTCTCGCCCGCACCGAGAAACGGCAGGCCCGGGCGGTTGATGAGATGCACCTCAATGCTGTCCGGCACCGAGTTGAAGCGCAGGATCGGATAGCTCTGCCAGTCGATGCTGGTGATTCTCGTGTCGTCATGGGTGACGCTTTCGTACAGCGTCCAGCTCATCGACTGGATGATTCCGCCCTCGATCTGGTTGGTGAGACCGTCGGGATTGATGATCTCACCGGCATCGACCGCCGCCACCGCGCGCACGAGTCGCGCGCGACCCGTGTCACGGTTGACCTCGACGTCAGCGGCTATGGCGCAGTAGGCCGCCAGGTTCTTGTAGCGTGCGAAGGCGAAGCCGCGGCCGTGTCCGGCCGGGAGTTTGTCACCTCGGCTCCACCCGAACGCGCTCGCCGCTTTGTCGATGACGTCGCGGCCACGCGCATCCGTCAGGTGCTTGAGCCGGAACGCGACGGGATCAGCGCCCGCCAGCAGCGCGAGCTCGTCGATAAAACTCTCGATCGAGAACACGTTGTGATAGGCGCCGAGCGAGCGCAGCGCCGAGACGCGCAACGGCATCTGCTTGATGAAGTGGTGCGTCACGGTGGCGTTGGGGAATGTGTAGATCGGGATCGCGTTGCGGTCGCCGCCGCCTTCGGGAAGCGGCAGCGGCTTGGGGGCGGGCTCCGCGACCGGATCGGCCTTGTGCTGGGCGGCCAGCAGGCTGCCGGCGCCGCCCGGCCGCATCGAATGGGTGTTGCTCCAGACCTCATACCGCCAGTCGGCGATCTTGCCGTCGGCATCGAGCGACGCCTTGGCCTGCGTGAGCATGGCCGGGCCGAATGGCTCCCATGCATGCTCCTGCTCGCGCATCCACTGCACCCGGATCGGACGGCCCGGCAGCTCGCGCGCGATCAGTGCCGCGTCAGCGGCGGCGTCATCAGCGCCGTTATGGCCGTAGCAGCCGGAGCCCTCGGCATGGATGACGCGAACCTTGTCGGGCGGCAGCTGCAGCATCTCGGCAATCGCCTGGCGGTCGGGGAAGACGCCCTGGGTGTGGCTCCACACAGTCATCGCGCCGTCCACGAACTGCGCCAGCGCGCAGGACGGGCCGATCGAGCCGTGCGCCTGATAGGGGCGCGTGTAGCTTGCCTCGAGTGTTCTCGTGCCCGTTGCGGCGGCCGGGTTGGCGATGTTGAGAATGATCGAATCCTGTGCGGGCAGGCCGGTCAGCAGCTGTCGCGGATCGCCCTGCGCCGGCAAGCTCGCCTTCTCCCGCCACTGGCTGCGCGCGGCGAGCGCAATCATGGCTCTGATCGCCTGGAATTCCTTTTCGGCGACCACCGCAAGGAAATTGCCGTTCCTGACGACCTTGACCACACCGGGCATCGCTTCGACCTCGGCGCTGTCGAGAGTTGTCAATTGCGCGCCATAGCTGGGTGGACGCACTACACGCGCGTGCAACATGCCGCTCGGACGCATGTCCTGGACATAGGCAGCGCCGCCAGTCACCTTGGCCGGAATGTCCACGCGCGGCAGCGGCTTGCCCATCGCGGTGAAGCGCGCGGTTCCCTTCAGTGGCGAGGTCGGTTCGGCTTCGATATGCAACGTGTCGCCGACGACAAGCTCGCCATAGGAGATGCGCGTGCCATCTGGTGCGACGACAGCGCCGCTGTCGGTTCGCAGCTGATCTGCTGAGAGATTGAGTCGCTGCGACGCCCGGGTGATCAGCAGCGCGCGCGCCTGGGCCGCGGCGTTGCGGATCGCGGTGCCGCTGTCCTGCATCGAATGGCTGCCGGAGGTGTAGCCCTCATTGGCTGTGAGGCCGGTATCGGCCGTGACCAGCTTCAATCCTGAGACGGGCACGTCGAGCTCCTCGGCGGCGACTTGCCGTAGCGCGGTCTTGAGGCCCTGGCCGAGCTCCGCCTTGCCGGTCAGCACCGTGATCTCGCCGCGGGCATCGATGCGGATCCAGGAGTCGAGATAGGGGGCGCCGGTCAAGCTGCCCGGCCGCTTCACGCCACCCGGTAACGGCTGCGCGGCGGTGTCGCGCAGGGCGAAACTGACGATCAGGGCGCCGCCGCCGAGCAGGACGCCACGACGATCGAGGGTGATAGTTGACGTCATAACCTGCCTCCCTCGGTGCCGGCATCGGCCCGGCGCACCATGTCCGCGGCCCGATGCACCGCGCGCAGGATGCGCATGTGCGTGCCGCAACGACAGAGATGCGGCGCCAGCTCGGCGCGGATCTGCAGGTCGGTCGGGCTGGCATTGCGCTGCAGCAGTGCATGCGCGCGCATCATCATGCCCGGGATACAGTAGCCGCATTGCGCGGCCTGCTCTTCGATGAAGGCGCGCTGGATCGGGGCCGGCGCTTCCTCCGTGCCCAATCCTTCGAGCGTGGTGATCTTGCGGCCTGCGAGAAGCAGGACGGGCGTGATGCAGGAGAATACGGCCTCGCCGTCGATCATGACCGTGCAAGCGCCGCATTGGCCTAGCCCGCAGCCATATTTCGCCGCGTTGAGTGCGAGATCGTCGCGCAGCACGTAGAGCAGCGGCGTGTCCGGCTCCGCGTCCACCTGGTGATCGCGGCCGTTGATCGTGAGGGTCATCATGGCTGGCCTCGCGTCGTCCCGGTGATGCTGATGTTGGGCGGCTCGGCCGCCGTGCGGAGGAAGCTCGCCTGTGCCCGGCGTGCCCCGGCGAGGGTCTGATCGAGATGGCTCCACGGCGGCTGCGTGCTGAAGCGGGCGCGGAGGAATGCAAGCAGCGCGCTTGCCTGCGCATCGGTCAGGCTCGCGGCGAAGCCCGGCATGATTGGGCTGCGTTCACCGTCGCGCGGCGGCAGGCCGTACAGCACGGTGTTGGCGACGTTGCGGGCGTCTGGCGCGCTGATGCCGGTGGAGCGATGCAGGTCGATGCCGCCATAGGGGAGGGGACGCGCGCTCTCATGGCAGTTGGCGCAGGCGGCGGCATAGATCGCCGCGCCATCCGCGTTGTTGGAGGGCGCGGACCCGGTGTTCGCTGTTGAGACGGAGGCTTGCGGGAGGCCTGCTGGCGGCTTGGACTGACTTGCGGCGGCGTCGGCAACTCCGGCCTCCGGGCGCCGCGACCGATCCCGCGGAGGACCGAAGATGTCGGCCGTATAGGTTGCGATCGCTCGGACATCATCCGCGTCCACGGAAGCCAGATTGTTGACGACCTGCGCCATCGGCCCGCGCGCGACGCCGTGATCCCTCTGCCAGCCGTGACGCAGATAGTCGAGCAGCGCGTCCCCGGTCCATGGCACCGGCGCCGGCGACTGTGCATTCAGCGCATAGGCCTGCCAATTATCGGCCTCACCGCCGCCGAAGCTGGCTGCCTTCCGTTCGGCGCCGAGCGCATTGCGCGGCGTGTGGCACGCGCCGCAATGCGCGAGGCCCTCGACGAGATATTGCCCGCGGTTCCAGGCGGCGCTCCGGGCGGGATCCGGCGTCACCTCGCCGCGGCGCAGGAACAGCAGCTTCCAGCCGGCCAAAATGGGTCTGACGTTGAAGGGGAAGGTGAGGTGATTGTCGGGCGGCGCCACATGCACCGGCTCGCGCGTCATCAGATAGGCATAGAGCGCGCTGTTGTCCTCAGGGCTCACATGGGTGAAGTGATCATAGGGAAAGGTCGGATAGAGATGCTGTCCGGCACGATCGATGCCGGAGGCCATCGCGCGCTGAAACGCAGCCTCGGACCAGCGGCCGATGCCCGTGTCCGGATCAGGCGTGATGTTGGTCGAAAAGATTGTTCCGAATGGCGTGGCCACAGGAAGCCCGCCGGCGAAATCCTTGCCGCCCTTGAAGGTGTGACAGTCGGCGCAATTGCCGATAGCCGCGAGTTGCCGGCCGCGCTTGACCAGTGCGGGATCGAAGGCCTTTGCGCTGGGCGGATCGATCGCGGCGATCGCAGGTCGCCACGTCATCGCAAGGGCGGCCGCGCCGAGGATCACCAGCAGCGTCAGGAGCGCGAGGCCGAACCGTTTCGAAAGGGACATGCAGACGCTGTTCTCGTGGCGTCAGACAACGATCCCCAGCATGATCGGTTTCACGGCAAAAGCGCCATTCACTGCTGCTTCAATTTGAAGGCGCTGCACCGCAGCGCCGATACCCGATCGATGGCTCATCGAGCGAAGATCGCGAGCGGCCACTATCCCTCAGCATGTCATTGCGAGCGCAGCGAAGCAATCCAGAGTCCCGCCCATCACTGTGGATCGCTTCGCTGCGCTCGCGATGACGGGAGGGGCCTATCATCCCAGCTTCTGATCCCGCGCGTCGTGCGTGGTCTCGCTGGCCGACTTGGTCGCGGCCTTCTCGGCGCCTTTTTCCGCGCCCTTGCGGCTCGCGATCGCATTGACCTTCCGGCCGGAGATTTCGCTGCCGGCATCGTCGGGCATCTGCCAGAACAGGAGCGACGACAGCGCCGAGGTGATGGCGACGACGATGAAGGCTGGCGCGAAGGAGGTGGCAGTCAGCTGGCTCGCACCATGAGCCCACATCGTCGTCTCCACTGAAAACGCGCCGACGGCGACTCCGGCGGAGATCGCGAGCTGCTGGTTGACGCTGGTCAGCGTGGTGGCGCGGCTCATCTGCGCGGTCTCGACCTCGGCATAGGCGACGGTGTTGATCGCGGTGAACTGCAGCGAGCGGAAGAAGCCGCCGACGAACAGGATGATGACGATCAGCAACAGCGGCGTCGCCGGCGTGAACAGCGCGCAGGCGGCGAGGAAGACCGAGCTGACGACCGCATTGACCGTCATGAGGTGGCGGAAGCCGAAGGTCTTGATCAGCCGCGCCGCCAGCGCCTTCATGCCCATCGCGCCGGCCGAGGAGCCGAAGGTGACGAGGCCGGACTGGAACGGCGACAGGCCGAAGCCGAGCTGCATCAACAGCGGCAGCAGGAAGGGCAGGGCGCCGATGCCGAGCCGGAACATGAAGCCGCCGACGATCGAGGCCCGCAAGGTCGGCAGCCGCAGCAGCGAGAAGTCGAGCACCGGCGAATTGGTCCGCCAGGAGTGGCGGACATAGAGCGTCATCGAGATCGCGCCGATCGCGACCAGGCTGCCGACCACCGACCACGGCAGCAGATTGAGGCCGGCGACCGACAGGCCGAAGGCGAGGCCGGCCAGCCCGATGCCGGCGAG
Organism: Bradyrhizobium sp. ORS 278; assembly: GCF_000026145.1. NCBI lineage: Bacteria > Pseudomonadati > Pseudomonadota > Alphaproteobacteria > Hyphomicrobiales > Nitrobacteraceae > Bradyrhizobium > Bradyrhizobium sp. ORS 278. The sequence continues at coordinate 3,366,518 of NC_009445.1, forward strand.
CACCATGCCGTAGAGATCGAACGGCTCTGGATTGTCACTCTTGATCGGATCGATGAAGCGCAGCGCCATGATGATGCCGACGATGCCGATCGGGATGTTGATCAGGAAGATCCAGTGCCAGGAGAAATAGGTGGTGATGAAGCCGCCGACCGGCGGCCCGATCACCGGGCCGATCAGCGCGGGGATCGTGACCCAGGCCATCGCGCCGACCAGCGCGCTCTTGTCGACGGAGCGCAGCAGCACGAGGCGGCCGACCGGCGTCATCATCGCCCCGCCCATGCCCTGCAGGATGCGCGCGAACACGAAGTTCTCGACCGAGTTGGCGAGCGCGCACCCGATCGAGCCGATCATGAACACCGCGACCGCGCTGGAGAACACCCGCCGTGCGCCGAAGCGGTCGGCCGTCCAGCCGCTCGCCGGGATGAACACCGCGAGCGACAGCAGGTAGGACGTGATCGCGAGCTTCAAGGTCAGCGGGCTGGTGCCGATATCCCTAGCGATCGCCGGCAGCGAGGTCGCGATGACCGTGGAGTCCATGTTCTCCATGAACAGGGCGGTGGCGACGATCAGCGGAATGATGCGTTGCTTGTTCATCGAATCCTGGGGAGGGAAAGCGGCGGGCGCGGCGGCTTTAACACCCTGCGACGGACAGGGCCATTGCGTGGGCGGCATGGCCCCCCAAATGCAGGGTGGCGCTGTTGCGTCCTCGCTGTAGGAGAGATGCCGATGATCTACCTGCTCGCCGCTTTGGTGCCGCCGCTGGGTCTGCTGCTCAACGGGCAACCGTTCGCGGCGATCTTCAACCTGATGCTGTGCCTGGTCTGCCTCGTCCTCGGCCTGTTCTTCCACGTGCTGCTGCTGGTGCCCTCGGCGCACGCCTTGATCGCCGTGCACATGCGGCGGGAGGACCGGCGGCACCGCGAGGTGGTCGACGCTATCCGCCGCTATGGCCCGCCGCCGGGCGCCTGGCGCTAGCGGCGGAACTTCTGCCCCGGAATCGGGGCTTTCGCGACCTTTTGTTGCGCATCGGGGGCCGATCCAGGCCGTCCTTCGCAATCGCGGGAGGACGGCCGATCGGCCCTTTGATTCGTCACAGGCCCATGCTATCGACCCGCGTCAACCCCACCGATGGGCTCCGATTCGACGGCGAGGCATGGTCTCGACGGCGGCGCCGCTCATCCTTAGATCCCATCGCGGCCGTTATGGCTGCAGACAAGGAGTTGACGATGGCGACCGTGCAGACACTTCGCGAAGCCTTCACCTTCGACGACGTGCTCTTGAAGCCGGGCCTGTCCGATGTGCTTCCCTCCGAGGTCGACATCCGCTCGCGCGTGACGCGCGAAATCCCGCTGAACATTCCGATCATGGCCTCCGCCATGGATACCGTCACCGAGGCGCGCATGGCGATCGCGATGGCGCAGGCTGGTGGTGTCGGGGTGATCCATCGCAATTTCGATCCCGAGGGCCAGGCCGCCCAGGTGCGCCAGGTCAAGAAGTTCGAATCCGGCATGGTGGTGAACCCGCTGACCATCGCGCCGGACGCGACGCTGGCGGACGCGCTGGCGCTGATGAAGGATTACGGCTTCTCCGGCATTCCCGTCGTCACCGGTGGCGGCAAGGGCATTCCCGGCAAGCTGGTCGGCATCCTGACCAACCGCGACGTCCGCTTCGCCACCGATCCGCGGCAGAAGATCTCCGAGCTGATGACGCATGAGAACCTCGTCACCGTGCGCGAGGGCGTCGGCCAGGACGAGGCCAAGAAGATCCTGCACAAGCACCGCATCGAAAAGCTGCTCGTCGTCGACGATCAGTACCGCTGCGTGGGCCTGATCACCGTCAAGGACATGGAGAAGGCGGTCGCGCATCCCCTGGCCTGCAAGGACGCGCAGGGACGGCTCCGCGTCGCCGCCGCGACCACCGTGGGCGAGGGCGGTTTCGAGCGCACCGAGAAGCTGATCGAGGCCGGCGTCGATCTCGTCGTCGTCGATACCGCGCATGGCCATTCCTCGCGCGTGCTGGAAGCGGTCAACCGCATCAAGCGCATCTCCAACGCGGTGCAGGTGATCGCCGGCAACATCGCCACCCGCGACGGCGCCCAGGCGCTGATCGATGCTGGCGCTGACGCGGTCAAGGTCGGCATCGGCCCGGGCTCGATCTGCACCACCCGCATCGTCGCCGGCGTCGGCGTGCCGCAGCTCACCGCGATCATGGATGCAGTGGAAGCCGCCAAGAAGGCTGACGTGCCTGTGATCGCCGACGGCGGCATCAAGTTCTCCGGCGACCTCGCCAAGGCGCTCGCCGCCGGCGCCGACGTCGCCATGGTCGGCTCGCTGCTCGCCGGCACCGACGAGACCCCCGGCGAAGTCTTCCTGTGGCAGGGCCGCTCCTACAAGGCCTATCGCGGCATGGGCTCGGTCGGCGCGATGGCCCGCGGCTCGGCCGACCGCTACTTCCAGCAGGACATCAAGGACACCTTGAAGCTCGTGCCCGAGGGCATCGAGGGCCAGGTGCCGTACAAGGGCCCGGTCGGCAACGTCATGCACCAGCTCGCCGGGGGCCTGCGCGCCGCCATGGGCTATGTCGGCGCCAAGACGCTGGAAGACTTCCACGCCAAGGCCGAGTTCGTCCGCATCACCGGCGCGGGCTTGCGCGAAAGCCACGTCCACGACGTGACCATCACCCGCGAGAGCCCGAACTATCCGGGCGGGGCGTAAGACGGGGAGAGAGCAAGCGTGTAGCCCGGATGAGCGAAGCGATATCCGGGTTCTAGTAAACAGCGCGTGCGACCCCGGATGTCGCTCCGCTCATCCGGGCTACGGCACCGTCTCCGTCATTGCGAGCGAAGCGAAGCAATCCAGGGGCGGCGCGCGCAGCCCTGGATTGCTTCGTCGCTTCGCTCCTCGCAATGACGGTGCCCTCGGGGCATAAAGGCTCCACAACCAACAAAGAAGAGGAAACACCATGTCCCAAGCCAAGCGCATCGTGCTCGCCGCGCGTCCCGTCGGCGAGCCTAAGCCCAGCGATTTCCGCCTCGAGGATTACGCCGTGCCGACGCCCGGCGCCGGCGAGGTGCTGCTGCGCACGATCTGGCTGTCGCTCGATCCCTACATGCGCGGCCGCATGAGCGACGGGCCGTCCTATGCCCAGCCGGTGCCGGTCGGCGGCGTGATGGAGGCGGGGACCGTGTGCGAGGTGGTGGCCTCCAACAATCCAGCCTTCAAGCCCGGCGACATCGTGCTGGCCCGCGCCGGCTGGCAGACGCATGCGATCTCCGACGGCCGTGGTCTCGCCAAGGTCGACCCGAGCCTCGCGCCGATCTCGACCGCGGTCGGCGTGCTCGGCATGCCCGGCATGACCGCCTATACCGGCCTGCTCGACATCGGCCAGCCCAAGGCCGGCGAGACCGTGGTGGTCGCCGCCGCCTCCGGTGCGGTCGGCTCGGCGGTGGGGCAGATCGCCAAGATCAAGGGCGCCCGCGCCATCGGCATCGCCGGCGGCAAGGACAAATGCGACTACGTTCGATCCGAATTCGGCTTCGACGACTGCCTCGACCATCGCGACCCCGATCTCGCGGCCAAGCTGAAAGTGGCGTGCCCTGATGGCATCGACGTCTATTTCGAGAATGTCGGCGGCCCGGTGTTCGAGGCGGTGTTCCCGCTGTTCAACGCCTTCGCCCGCATGCCCGTCTGCGGCCTGATCGCGCATTACAACGACACCCAGTCGGCCTCGCCGAAATGGGCCGGCGCGCTGATGCGCAACGTGCTGACCAAGCGTCTCCTGATCCGCGGCTTCATCGTCTCCGACTTCGCCTCCCGCCACGGCGACTTCATCAAGGACATGTCGGCCTGGGTCCGCGACGGCAAGGTCAAGTATAAGGAGCACGTCACCGAAGGTCTGGAGAATGCGCCGGATGCGTTCATGGGCCTGCTCAAGGGCGCCAATTTCGGCAAGCAGCTGGTGCGGGTCGGGCCGGATAAAGCCTGAGCCACACTTGATGTGAAAGTTCAGCGCGGCCGTAAATTCACGGGAACCACTGGGGCTTATCGGGAGTCCTGAGGGAACCGGTTCATTCAGAGGGCCCGGCATGATGCCGGGCCTTCGCCATTCCAGAGGGGGATTGTCGATGTCGCTGCCCATGGTGCTGCTGCCCGTCTTCGTCGAGATCGCGCTGACGTTTGCGCTGCTATTCTGGAATAAGACGCGCAGCCAAGCCACGGACGCCGCCGACGAATTCGGCCTGCCGACCTTGTTCTACGCCCTGATCGCGATTGCGCTGCCGCTGCGCCATGCCGATCTGGTGATCGTGCTGCTGTCCTGGGTGTTCGTCGTCACCCGCTTCGTCAATGCCGGCTTTGTGCGCGGGGCAGACAAGCGCTCCCTGGCCTGGACCGCCTCGGCGCTGGTGCTGCTGGCGATGTGGCTGTATTTCGCCCTGAAGATGCTTCTTCTGATCTGAGACTGGATACCTCAAATGACCCCCGCCGCCCGGCTGTCCGCCGCCATCGACATCATCGAGACCATCGAGGCCGAGCGCGCGCCGGCGGCCAAGGCGCTGAAGGATTGGGGCACCAGCCACCGCTTCGCCGGCGCCGGCGACCGCGCCGCCATCGCCGGCCTGGTCTGGGACGTGCTCCGCCGCCGCGCCTCCAGCGCTTACGTGATGGAGAACGATACGGCGCGGGCGCGGGTGCTCGGCATGCTGAAGCTCGAGCGCGGTCTCGACGTGCCGACCATCGCCGCGATGTGCGACGGCAACCGCTTCGCGCCATCGCCGCTCACGGCGCAGGAGGAGCGGGCGCTGGCCTCGCGCACGACGGAGGGCGCACCGCCGCCGGTCTCCGGCGACTATCCCGACTGGCTCGACCCGTATCTCGCTGCCGTGTTCGGCGACGACCGCGTTGCGGAAGCCACGGCGATGGCCAGCCGCGCGCCGCTCGACCTCCGCGTCAACGCGCTCAAGGCCAAGCGCGAGAAGGTGCAGGCCTCGCTGAAGCATCTCGGCGCTGTGCCGACACCATGGTCGCCGCTCGGCCTGCGCATCACGCTCGGGGCCGACGCGCGCAATCCCGGCGTTCATGCCGAGGAGGATTTCATCAAGGGCGCCATCGAAGTCCAGGACGAGGGCTCGCAGCTCGCAGCACTCTTCACCGCCGCCAAGCCCGGCGAGCAGGTCATCGACCTCTGCGCCGGCGCCGGCGGCAAGACGCTCGCGCTGGCGGCGATGATGGGCGGCAAGGGCCGCCTGATCGCCACCGACGCCGACAAGCGCCAGCTCGCCCCGATCCATGAGCGCCTCTCCCGCGCCGGCGTCCACAATGCCGAGATCCGCACGCCGAAGGGCGACGCCGACCCGCTCGCCGACATCAAGTCCTCCGCCGATCTGGTCGTCATCGACGCCCCCTGCACGGGCACCGGCACCTGGCGCCGCAACCCCGACGCCAAATGGCGCATGCGCCCGGGTGCATTGGAGATCCGCCTGAAGGACCAGGCCGAGGTGCTGGAGCGCGCCGCGGGCTTGGTCAAACCCGGCGGCCGCATCGCCTACATCACCTGCTCGGTGCTCCAGCCGGAAAACGGTGACCAGGTGCGGGCGTTCGTGGCGCGGCACAAGGAATTCGCAGTTCAGCCCCCGGACCAGACCGCCACTGTCCTCTGGGACAAGTCGGAGCCGTTCGCCGAGGCCGCATTGAAGACGCCCGAAGGCTGGCTGATGACCCCCCGCCGGACGGGCACGGACGGTTTCTTCGTGTCGGTCCTGAAGAAGGCGTAAGCCCATCCGCCGTCTGCAGGTCCCTCCGCGGTCAAAGCCCTCTCCGCCGTCATTGCGAGCGCAGCGAAGCAATCCAGAGTCCCACCCGAGCCCCTGGATTGCTTCGCTGCGCTCGCAATGACGAAGGAGGGAGCCGCGCCCCCCCACTGCTGTCGTCCCGGGCGAGCCCCGCGCGCGTAGCGCGTGGGGCGCCGACCCGGGACCCATACTCCGCGGCCGTTATGAGGCGCGAGATGGAGCGGCCAGCGTGCCCGAGCCCCGCATCCTGTGGTTATGGGTCCCGGCTCGGCGCGGTCCGGCGCAATGCTATCGCATTGCCCGGCCCGATTGGCCGGGACGAGGGCCGGGATAACAAAACAAGTGTCGTCCCGGGCAAGCCCCGCGCGCGCAGCGCGTGGGGCGCCGACCCGGGACCCATACTCCGCGGCCGTTATGAGGCGCGAGATCGAGCGGCCAGCGTGCCCGCGCCCCGCATCCTGTGGTTATGGATCCCCGCTCGGCGCGGCCCGGCGCAATGCTGCGCATTGCCCCAGCCCGCTTGGCCGGGACGACAGCGGTGGTTGAGGACCGAATCCGGCGGACGATACCATGCCGCTCCTTCTGACGGTGCCCGTTATTGTGCCCTCTCCCCTTGTGGGAGAGGGCATGCACGACGGTTGGGCAAGCTCGGTTGGGTGAGGGGTCTCTCTCCGCGAGCACCGCTTGCTGAAAGATACCCCTCACCCAACCGTATGCGCGGATGGGCCGTACATGCCCTCTCCCACAAGGGGAGAGGGCGCTGTATCTGGCAGCCGCATCGAAACGCGTCACGGCGCAGTGAATCGCCCGCTTGCAAGGGTTGCGAGTCCTCCCGCAGCGGCGTAATTCCTTGCCATGACAGCCCCAGCCAACAATACCCCCGCCGCCGCCGCCACCGACACCTCCGTGGCCGCGCTCCACGACAAGATCCTGATCGTCGATTTCGGCAGCCAGGTCACGCAGCTGATCGCGCGCCGGGTGCGCGAGGACGGCGTGTATTGCGAGATCGTGCCGTTCCAGAAGGCGGAGGCCGCCTTCCGGCAGATGAACCCGAAGGCCGTGATCCTGTCCGGCGGCCCCGAATCCGTCCACGAGGAAGGCTCGCCGCGCGCCCCGCAGCTGATCTTCGAGTCAGGCGTCCCCGTGATGGGCATCTGCTACGGCCAGATGACGATGGCCGCCCAGCTCGGCGGCACCGTCGAGGGCGGTCACCACCGCGAGTTCGGCCGCGCCGACGTCGAGGTGAAGACCAACAGCCTGCTGTTCGACGGCGTCTGGCAGCCGGGTGAGCAGCACCAGGTGTGGATGAGCCATGGCGACCGCATCACCCAGATGCCGCCGGGCTTCTCGGTCGCCGGCGTCTCGCCGAACGCGCCGTTCGCCGTGATCCAGGACGAGGCGCGCAAATATTACGGCCTGATGTTCCACCCCGAGGTGGTGCACACACCCGACGGCGCCAAGCTGATCCGCAACTTCGTCCGCAACATCTCAGGCCTCGGCGGCGACTGGACCATGCACGCCTTCCGCGAGGAGGAGATCAAGAAGATCCGCGCCCAGGTCGGCCAGGGCAAGGTGATCTGCGGTCTCTCCGGCGGCGTCGATTCCGCTGTCGCCGCGGTGCTGATCCACGAGGCGATCGGCGACCAGCTCACCTGCGTCTTCGTCGACCACGGCCTGCTGCGCCTGAACGAGGCCGAGACCGTCGTCGACCTGTTCCGCCACCACTACAACATCCCGCTGGTGCATGTGGACGCCTCAAAGCTCTTCCTCGGCGAGCTCGCAGGCGTCACCGACCCGGAAGCGAAGCGCAAGACCATCGGAAGGCTCTTCATCGACGTGTTCGAGGCCGAGGCCAAGAAGATCGGCGGCGCCGATTTCCTGGCGCAGGGCACGCTCTATCCCGACGTGATCGAGAGCGTCTCCTTCACCGGCGGCCCCTCGGTGACGATCAAGTCGCACCACAATGTCGGCGGCCTGCCGGCGCGCATGAACATGAAGCTGGTCGAGCCGCTGCGCGAGCTGTTCAAGGACGAGGTCCGCGTGCTCGGCCGCGAGCTCGGCCTCCCCGACGTCTTCGTCGGCCGCCACCCGTTCCCGGGCCCCGGCCTCGCCATCCGCTGCCCCGGCGAGATCACGACAGACAAGCTCGACATCCTGCGCAAGGCCGACGCCATCTACATCGACGAGATCCGCAAAGCCGGCCTCTACGACACCATCTGGCAGGCCTTCGCCGTGCTGCTCCCCGTCAAGACCGTCGGCGTCATGGGCGACGGCCGCACCTACGACTACGTCGTCGGCCTGCGCGCGGTCACCTCGACGGATGGCATGACGGCGGACTTCTATCCGTTTGATATGAAGTTCTTAGGGAATACGGCGACGCGCATCATCAACGAGGTGAAGGGCGTGAACCGGGTGGTGTATGACGTGACGAGCAAGCCTCCGGGAACGATTGAGTGGGAGTAGGGTGCCCCAATGACGCTCGAATTGACGTGTCCCCCAACAAGGCTGTGCACCGCAAGATTACCGTGATCTTAACAGCCCACTTGACTTTTTTCGGTAGTAGATCATTTTGGTACAACCGCGACGCAGCTATGCGGGTTTTTCACCCTCACTGTTTGGATGTGAGGGGCGACCACGCAGTTTGATCGGTTAGCCCGGCCATTCTGTACGTCTTGGAGATGCTCTCGATGCTGTTGCCGCCTTCGGTGACACCGGAATTCCGGTAAGCGGAAGGAGGATGCGCATGGAGCATCTCATCGTTCTCCCTGGCACCTCGGGATCGTCAACCTAGTGTTGCGGCCGAGTCAAGCTGCAAGCTGGCGGCCGCCTGCCAAGTGGAGAATGTTATGACTGCAAGCAGTCAGATGAAGGAAGTGCGCCGTCTCCTCGAACGTCATGGGTTTACCATGACCAAGACCCGAGGAGGCCACTGGCGTTTCGAACACCCCGACATGGACGGTCCGGTGTTCGCGCCAGACACACCGTCAGACTACCGCGGGACTAAGAACCTGTTCGCTCTGATTCGGCGAAAGATGAGGTCGCGGTTCATCCCCTAACAAAGTCGTAGATGGAGCCGCCCGCTCATCACGGCTGGGCGGCTCTTTTCTGTAACTGATTTGGTGGGCTGCGCGCCCATAAGGAGCATTCAAATGAATAACACAGAGAATGCGAACGGCTTCGTCTTGCCTCGTCCAGTCGACCGGCTTCCTGAATACGCTCACTCGAAAGCTCGCCAAGCTCTGACAGAGCGTCTTGTCGATGCCTTTGGAATGTCCGACACGTCGGCCGCAGCAATCGCTTCTGCAGTTGTTGATCCTTCGGAGGTACGTAAGTCCATTGGCGAGCCAAATGACCCTGATGTCGAGAGCATCGCGGTACCTGGCGGAACTCTGCTCGGCATTCGCACGAGTGTTTGGGCTCGCCGCGTTATGCCGGATCCACGAAATCCCAGGACTCTTCCGTCGCGCCGACATCCTTTCGCAGTTGATCCGGGAAGCGGTGGAGAGGACTCCAAGTTCCGACCTGTCCCCGAACCAAGAAGTTTGGACGCGAACGCAGCTGAGAGAGCAGAACTTGCCGTCGAGATTGAGAGCAGGCACCATCTGATTTGGGCATGCCAGCGGGCTGCTGCTTTCGTTCTGGCTGAAAACGATTGGCGTAGTTCGATCGAGTCCCAAGGGGTGATGGAAGCCGTTTGGTTGGTACCGACGACTTACCTCCACACCGATGGATCCGCGCCGGCTACGACTTTGACGACTGTAGAGGGATCATCAAGATGTACCGCGGTCCATGGCCTTCTCGGCGTTAATTCCGCCGACGTTCCTTACGAGGATAATGACTCGCGGTTTCGCGCTCACATCCGAAAGCTGAATGATGCTTTTGATCGTGGTGAGCGAAACAAGGAGACTGTTGTTGCACTCCGTTGTGAGCGAATCCCAGCTCTGATCTTAGTTGGTTTCCGACCTCACGCATTTGGTACCACCGGTTTTCCGACGGCCGTGAAATCTTTGGTTGCTCTGCGCCACGTCGATCCACCGAAGCCTTGGGGCGAGGGGCCGGAGAACGAGTCCCTTGCGGACGAGGTGCTTGATGAACTTCATCGCCGCCACCTGATCTCATCAACGGAGCGAGACTATTTTGCGGGGGCATGCACAAAGACGGAAGCGGCGGCGGCCCATCTGCCAGTTGATCCCGTGCTCCGAGCAGCAAAGATCGTTCAGCTTTTCACAACAAGTGACGAACGAGTCGCTGAGGCCATCCGTGTTGCGGTAACGAGTCAGTCTACGCGGAAGCGTATCACAGCAAAACTGATGAACGAACTCGCGACTGCATTAATCCTTCGTGCCGTGGCAGATGAGCCCGCTAAGGTTGACCAAATCCGACGCTATTTGCGCCACGCCTTTGGCAAATCAGCGCATCGGGCACGATGGCAGGCGACTGGAAGGACGAGTGAACAGTTGATCCAGGCCGCGCTCACAGAGGTGCGCGAGGCGATCTCAGCGGGTACTACCGGTGAGCCCGGGCCGTCGTCTCTGGAGCTGGCTGTGCGCGCTTCCTATCCGCTTGTTGTGTCAGGTCGCCTCAATGCAGATCGCGGATCGTCGGGTAACGATCAGCCCGATCGTCGGACGCCGGGTGAGATTTTGGACACAATGCGGCGCTCTGTCCAAGGCATTCACCAACTTGGACGCGCGCTGCTGGACTTTGAAGGCAATAGGCCTTTGCGCGCTGTTGATGAGTCGGGAGCGATCAAGTGTCTGACAAACGGTTCATCCGAAATCACGATTACCGACGTTTATCTTCGCAATGAGTTTCCTCCGCCTGGAAAGGTGAAGGCGACGCGGCCGGGTGACACTGCCACAGACCGTTACCAGAACGCTCTTTCGGCACTCAGCCGAGCATTCGTTAGTGTAGAAGAGGCATTTAATGGTCTTACCAAGGTCCTTGGCGACGACAGCCAGCCAGTAGTTGACACACTGGGCGTCGAACCACGCCTCACAGATACTTGGAGGGACTTGCTGTCTAAGGTCGACGAAGAGATGGTAATCTGGGCTCGTACTTTTCGTCGAGCTCACGGGACCAAGCCGGCTAACGTGATCAATCCGTCCGACGATGATGAGGTCGAGAATGATGATCCGTATGCCGATTCGAGCGGTGGCTCCGAGGAGGCTTGGGAAAGTGAAGATGCGGCATTAAACGCTAAGTCGTCCAGTTGATGTCTGCAGAACTAAATCTTCCTTTAAATTTCACAACTGGCTCGGCAGGATTGCTGAGCCAGTTGGGAGAGCCCAGTTTGCGAGAGATAGGTGATTTCGATTACGGCGTGCAAGGCTCGTATTTGCTTTGCCGCAGAATGTCGAAGCTGCATTCGGCGGCGAGGTGGAGTTGGTCTCGACCTCGGTGGAGTCGTCACGGCCTGCTTGGGGTGAAAGCGCGCCGTTTCTCTCAGATGCATTGCCCCTTTCACGACGGGCAATCCCCGCATGCACCAACTGCCCGTCGTGCCAGTTTGTCGCACACTTTTCCCTTGCGCCGTCGGGCAAATCACCTGCACATTTCCGCGCATCCCGGCTCGCTGAAGAGGGACGTTTCGCGATCGTCATGAAGCGTCGAGCCGGAGAGGCGACGGGCGCGTTGCTCCGCAGCCGGGTCTCACAGCCCGTGCCGACGAACGGAGCGAGGCGACGGCGAAATGGTGTGGTCCTGGTCTCCCGACGCTGAGACCAAGCCGGTGGTGATGATGATCCGCTGGTGACGGGGGCAAGACAGCCGGTCCCCGGGGAGAGCACCTATAACCCGCAAAACCGTCGCGCAGGGAAGGCCGGAGATCGGGCTGAACCTGTGGTTCTACCGCGTGCTTGTTTGCTGCACGCGGACCGCGGGTATCAGTCGATACCCGGTCTTCCCTGCGCCTCTTCTTCGGAAGAGGTTCACTCAAGAAAACAACTCGGGCAGACATCGCCGCGAGATCGCTAAGCCATGCCTGGTGTCAAAACCGTGGAGAAGGGGCGCATGACGATGTCATGCCGTGATCCGCAGGAGCGGCCGGCCGGCGCCCGGACGTCAATGGCTCATCCGGAACAGGTTGCGTACGGCGGGGCGCCATTCGCCCGTCATGGTGTATTCGAGCCCAAGGCGCGCACCGCAGGCGACCGCGAGCATGGTCAGCGGCGCCGATAGCGCGAGCGTCGAGAATGCCGACAGGCCCTGGCCGATGGTGCAGCCCATCGACATGATGCCGCCGGTGCCCATCAGGAGCGCGCCGACCATGTGGCGCTTCAGCTCGCGCGCGTCGTCGCAGGCTTCCCAGCGGAAGACGCGCGAGAACATCGCCGCCAGGAACGAGCCAAGGATGACGCCGGCGACCGAGCCGATCGCGAAGTCGGCGTGGCTGCCCGAGAGCGTAGCGATGTAGAGCACGGTGTTGCCGAGCGGAGCAACGAAGGTGAGCGAGGCCACCCGCTCGGGGTCGAAATCGTCATGGCCGAGCCAGCCGGTTGCGAACCAGCCGAAGGCGACGGCGCCGCCCACCGCGAGGCCTGACAACAGCAGGCGAGGTGATCTCAACAATTGGCCATTAGCCAGGGCCCAGGCCGCGAGCGCCACGGCCGCGAGTGAGACGATGACGGGCCGTGCATAGGAGCCGATAGCTGCGGATAGCAGCGTATCCATGCCCTGGTTCATTGCCTCCGGCAGATGCACCGACAGCGGCTCGATCAAACCGACGCGCAAGAATCCAGTGAGGCCACGCATCGCCGCCAATGCGGAGACGCCGAGCACGAGAAAGACGACGATGGCGCGCAGATCGCCGCCACCGATGCGCACCAGGGTCCCGAAGCCGCAGGTGCCGACCAGCGCCATGCCGATCCCGAACAGCAGGCCGCCGAGGATGGCGCCGCCGAGCGGAATGGAGGAGGTGAGATAGATCGAGCGGGAGAGATCGACCAGGCCGAAGCTGGCGAGCAACTGGGTCGCGACAAGCGCGACGGCGGCGGCCAGGGCGAAGGATTTGAGCCGCCGTGTATCGGCGCCGAAGAACGCGTCCTCGAGCATCGCGAGCGTGCAGAAGCGCCCGGCGCGGCCGGCCACCCCGAGCACGGCGCCTGCGAGCAGCCCGCACATGAACGTCAAAGCTGACGGACTGAGCATGCCTCCCCGATGTCCTTGTTCTTGTCCGGGCGATTGTGCGCCAGGATCGACGGCGAAGCCAGACCTCTTGCGACACCCGCTGTCGGCGTTCGCGCCTGCCTGTCGCGCGTGCGTCCGAGGATGCCGCAGCGCAGAGCGATGGTCAGCGACGACGCTTGCGGACCGGCTCGCAGAAGACGTCATAGATCGCCGTCAGAATCTTGCGCACGTCCTCACTGGCGAGACTGTAATAGATCGTCTTGCCGTCGCGCCGCGTCGTTACCAGCCGGTCGAGCCTGAGACGGGCGAGCTGCTGCGAGACGGTCGACTGCCGCTCACCGAGAAACTGCTCGAGCTCGGTAACGGATTTTTCGCCCTCGGAGAGAATGCACAGCAGCAGCAGCCGGGACTCGTGGGACAGGGCCTTCAGCATCTCGCTGGCCTCGCGCGCCTTCTCGATCATCTGCTCGAGCTCGGCGGAGGTTTCGATGTCCTTCATCTTCGGCAGCGGCATGAAACTGGGATCCTCGATTGTCGGTCAGGAGCGGGCCGGCGTCCCGCTTGTAGCATTCATCAGGCGGCCGAGCAGCCCAAAGAAGAACGCATCGCCCGGATAGCCGCGGATCCGGCCGATCTCGCGGCCCTGGTCGAGCACCACGAAGGTCGGCGTGAAGGCGCCGGGGTCGATGCCGGCGAGATCCGCCGGCAGTGGCTGGGTGAGGTCGACCCGTCGCAGCGGAAGGGCGCGCCCTTCGTCGGTCCTGGCATAGATCGGCGCGATCTCGGCATTGAACCGGGCGCACCAGCCGCAGCCGGGGCGCTCGAACATCACGAGTTCGGAGGCGAGGAGCGGAGCCGACAGGCACAGCAGGGCGACCGCGGCCGAGGCGAGTGTTGCAGCCGTGCGAGCTGTGATTTGACCGGACATGCTGCCATCCTCTCTGGACTTGCCAGCCAATCTATCATTAAATTCGAATATGTACTAGTGCGCGAATTCCGAAGCCTGCGCTGCCGGCCGGGAGTCGCAGCACTGCTGCGCGGGAGGACAAATGGATCTCGACGTCACGCTCGGCGCCGCGCTCGCCGCCGGCCTCCTGTCGTTCCTGTCGCCCTGCATCCTGCCGCTGGTTCCGCCGTTCCTGTGCTACATGGCCGGCGTCTCGGCGGCCGATACCATCGCCGAGGGCGGCGTGGTGCAGCGGCGCCGGACGGTGCTGACGGCGCTGTGCTTCGTCGCCGGCTTCTCGCTGGTGTTCATAGGCCTCGGTGCGACAGCCTCCGTCTTTGGCCGCTTCATCGCCGGTCATCTCGGCCAGCTCGGCATGGTCGCGGGACTCGTCATCATCGCGATGGGGCTGCATTTCCTCGGGTTGCTCAGGATACCCTTGCTGTACCGCAGCGCGACGATCGATGTCGGCCGCAAGCCGGCCGGCCTGCTTGGCGCTTTCGTCATGGGGCTGGCCTTCGCCTTAGGCTGGACGCCATGCGCGGGACCGGTGCTCGCCGCCGTGCTGATGATGGCCGGCGCGGAGGCGACCGTGGGGAAGGGCGCGCTGCTGCTCGCGGCCTATTCGGTCGGAACAGGCATCCCGTTCCTGATCGCGGCGGCCTTCACGGGGCAGTTCATGACGGTACTGAAGGGTATCAAGCCGCATCTGCCTCTGGTCGAAAAGACGATGGGCGGCTTTCTCGTCCTTACCGGCGTGGCCTTTCTTGCCGGTGTCATTCCGGAGATGTCGCAATGGATATTCGAGCGCTTCCCATCGCTCGCCACCATCGGCTGATCAGCCAAAGCGGAAATCGAGCAGGTTGACGAAGGATTCCAGCTCGATCTCGTAGCGATGCACGAGGCCGGCATCGCCCTCGCGCGCGGCGCGGCCGATCTCCTCGGCGCTCGCGCTGGCGCCGTCGATCAGGCGGCGGAATTCGGCCTGGCTTGCGATCTCGGGCGTGGCGAGGTCGTTGCAGCGCTGCAACTGGGCGCGCAGGGCGGCGCCGGCCTCGACCACCTCGCCAGGTCCTGCCTTGCTCGAGGCGAACCGCGCCGCGACGTTGCGCAGCGCGTCCATGACGGGCGCGAGCTCGAACACGCAGTCGCTGAGCTCGGCCACGCCGGCCTCGCGCCTCAGCGCGTGGATCGACCGGCGCAGCGCGGCGATGTCCACCGCGGCACGGGCGCCATCACCCGCGGTCAGAGCTGCGTCGGCCTTGCTCAGGCGATCGTTGCCACCGGCGATCAGCCCCGAAATCGACCTATCCGAATAGGGGGCCACCGCGCGCTCGGTCACTCCGCCGAGCCTTGCCCAGGCCCGTCGGGCATCGTCGAGCTCGATCTGCGCGAGGCCGATATTGCCGGTGCGCGCGTAGCTCGCAGCGGCGCGCAGACTGGCCATCGCCGCCGGCATCAGCGCCGCGATGTCCGCCTCCTCTGCGGCATGCAGATGGACGCTTGGGGCGAGACACGACAGCACGAGGGACAGAATGATGGCGCGGCGCAGCATCGAATGTCCTCTTCATATTCTGCTATTCGAATATGGTGTATCGAACTTCGGCCGACTTGGCAAAGCGCGCGAGCAGGCTCATGACTTCGAACTCGACGATGACGCGGCGCGGCCTGATTGCCATGCTGCCTGCCGCGACCGTCCTCGGCGCCGCGCCGACGCTGGCGCGAGCGGACGCGGTGCTCGGCGACGACGGGCTCTATCATCAGTCGTGGTTTCTCAACAGCTTTCTCGACCTGCGCGAAGATCTCGACAGCGCGGCATCGGAAGGCAAGCGGCTCGCGATCATGTGGGAGCTGCGCGGCTGTCCGTATTGCCGCGAGACGCATCTGGTGAACTTCGCCGATCCCGGCATCACCGACTACATCCGCGCGAATTTCGAGGTGCTGCAGCTCAATCTGCTCGGCGCCCGCAAGGTGACCGATTTCGACGGCAAGGAGCTCACCGAGAAGGAGCTTGCCGAGCGCTACGCCATCAGGTTCACGCCGACCTTCCAGTTCTTTCCGCCGTCCGCCGATGGCGTCGCCGCCAAGGAGCCGCTCGCGCGCGAGGTGGCGCGCGCGCCGGGCTATCTCAAGCCGCCGCATTTCCTGGCGATGTTCCGTTTCGTGCGCGACAGGGCCTATGAGCGCGGCACCTTCCGCGACTATCTCGCTGCGTCCAAAGGTTGAGTGCGCTGCCGCATCGAATTCGGTTGACTTCAATCATATTATCAAATCATAATTAGTGAATATGATGGACCGTAAGTCCGTCGCGTCATCAGCAGGCGAGGGGAAACCTCGTCGGTCAGGGTGGAAACATGCGCCGTATGATTCCGGCTGCCTTGTTCTGCGCGTTGCTCTCCGCGACCGCGCGAGGCGACGAGCCGATCAGGCTCGATGTCGTCGACTTCGCCATTCCGAAATCGTTGACGGGTGCGCCCGGCAGTGCCGATGCCGGCAAGAACGTTTTTTTGACGCGGACGCTCGGCAATTGCCTTGCCTGTCATCAGGTCACGTCGTTGAAGTCCGAGGAGTTTCACGGCGAGTTCGGGCCGTCGCTCGACGGCGTCGCGACCCGCTACAACACGGCGCAGCTGCGCCTCATCGTTGCCGATCCCAAGCGCATCTTCACCGATACGGTGATGCCCGCCTTCTACAAGAACGACGGTCTCAATCGCGTGCGTCCCGAGTTTGTCGGCAAGCCGGTTCTCACCGCCGCGCAGGTCGAGGATGTCGTGGCCTATCTCGAAACATTGAAATAACCGCCTCTGGAGGATGATGCATGGGCGCAATCAACAGACGACAGGCATTCCTTCTCGGCGGCGGTTTCGTCGCCTTGACGGTGCTGCCGATGGCCGCCAACGCCGAGCCGAGCAACGACGCGGCCGAGATGATCAAGAAGTTCACCGGCGGCAAGGATGCCACGAAGGGCAAGATCACGCTCGATCTGCCCGAGATCGCCGAGAACGGCAACACCGTGCCGCTCGCGCTCTCTGTCGAGAGCCCGATGACGGCTGACAACTACGTCAAGGAGGTGCTGTTCGTGGCCGACGGCAATCCGAACGCTGGCGTCGCGACGCTGATGTTCACGCCGATGTCCGGCAAGGCCGAGGCCTCGATCCGCATCCGCCTGGCGCAGACCCAGAACGTGATCGCGGTCGCCAAGATGAGCGACGGCTCGCTGTTCACCGAGCGCAAGACCGTCAAGGTCACCATCGGCGGCTGCGGCGGCTGAGACAGGGGAGAGACTGATATGGCAGACAAGCCGCGAATCAAGCTTCCGAAGGAAGCCAAGAAGGGCGAGATCATCCAGATCAAGACGCTGGTCTCGCATCTGATGGAATCGGGCCAGCGCAAGGATGCGCAGGGCAAGCCGATCCCACGCAAGATCATCAACAAGTTCGCTTGCGAGTTCAACGGCAAGCCGGTGTTCTCCTGTGCGCTGGAGCCGGCGATCTCGGCCAACCCGTACATCCAGTTTGACGCGAAGGTCGACGAAGAGGGCACCTTCAAGTTCGCCTGGACGGATGACGACGGCTCGGTGGTGACGGCCGAGGAAAAGATCGCGTTGAAGGCCTGATTGGCAGGCTGCCGATCGCTACAGGGAGTGACGGATGTCCATTCGCTACGGTTCTCTCGCTGTCCTGGCCACGGCCGCGCTGACCCTTTCGGCGATCGCCGTGTTCGGGCAGGAGGCGGAACGGAAGGGCATTCCGGCGCCTCCCGGCCACGTCTTCAAGACCATCATCTCGGGCTATCAGTTCCGCACCAAGGAGACCCGCGCGCTGCAGGATGATGACCTGGAGAACCCGGGCTTCCTCGCGGTGGAGCGGGCGGCCGATGTCTGGAAGTCGGTCGACGGCAGCGAAGGCAAGTCGTGCATGAGCTGCCACGGCGAGGCGGAAACGACCATGAAGGGCGTCGGCGCTGCCATGCCCAAATGGAGCGAGAAGCTCAACAAGCCGGTCAATCTCGAGCAGCAGATCAACATCTGCCGCACCGAGCACATGAAGGCGCAGCCCTGGGCGTTCAAGTCCAAGGAGCTGACGGACATGACGACCTTCGTCCGCTTCCAGTCGCGCGGCATGCCGGTGGCTGTCAAGACCGACGGTCCGATGTCGCCCTGGTTCGAGAAGGGTAAGGAGATCTACTACACGCGTGTCGGCCAGCTCGATCTCGCCTGCGCCTCGTGCCACGAGAAGAACAACGGCAAGTTCATGCGCGCTGATTTCCTCAGCCAGGGCCAGACCAACGGCTTTCCGACCTACCGGCTGCGTGATCAGCGCCTGATCCCGCTGCACGAGCGCTTCGAGGGTTGCATGTTCGATGTCCGCGGCGTGCCCTACAAGCCGCTGTCGGACGAGTTCCTCGCGCTAGAGCTCTACGTCGCCTGGCGCGGCATCGGTCTGCCCGTCGAGACACCGTCGGTCCGCAACTAGCGGACACAAGGATAGACATCATGATATCGCGTCGCGAATTCGTTCAGGTCGCATTGGCGGCGGCTGCCTTGTCGGGCGGCACGTCCCGCGCCTTTGCGCAGCAGAAGCTGACCGAGAAGGAGCTTCTTGCGTTCGATCCGGTCGGCAATGTCACGCTGGTGCATGTCACCGACATCCACGGCCAGCTCATGCCGCTGTATTTCCGCGAGCCGTCGACCAATCTCGGCGTCGGCGACGCCAAGGGCCAGCCGCCGCATGTCACCGGCAAGGATTTTCTCACCCGCTTCGGCATCGCGCCGGGCTCGTCGTCGGCCTATGCGCTGACCTCCGAGGATTTCGAGGCGCTCGCCAAGACCTACGGGCGGATCGGCGGGCTCGACCGCGCCGCCACCGTCATCAAGGCCATCCGCGCCGAGCGCGGCGACAAGGTCGTGCTGCTCGATGGCGGCGACACCTGGCAGGGATCCTGGACGTCATTGAAGACACGTGGCCAGGACATGATCGACTGCATGGTGCTGCTCAAGCCCGATGCGATGACGGGGCATTGGGAGTTCACCTACGGCAGCGAGCGCGTCAAGCAGGCAGTCGATGCGCTCGGCTTCCCGTTCCTCGGTCTCAACATCCGCGACACCGAGTGGAACGAGCCGGCGTTCGAAGCCTCGACGATGATTGAGCGCGGTGGCCTCAAGATCGCGGTGCTCGGCCAGGCCTTTCCGTACACGCCCGTCGCCAATCCGCGCTGGATGATTCCGAACTGGTCGTTCGGCGTGCGCGAGGAGGATGTCCAGACCCAGGTCGACAAGGCGCGCAAGGACGGCGCAGGTCTGGTGGTGCTGCTGTCGCACAACGGCTTCGACGTGGACCGTAAGCTGGCGAGCCGCGTCAAGGGCCTCGACGTCATCCTCACCGGTCACACCCATGATGCGCTGCCCGAGGCGGTCAAGGTCGGCAAGACGCTGCTGATCGCGTCGGGGTCGTCCGGCAAGTTCGTCTCGCGGCTCGATCTCGACGTCAGGGATGGCGAGGTCAAGGGCTATCGTTACAAGCTGATCCCGCTGTTCTCCGACGTGATCACGCCTGATCCGGCGATGGCCGCCAAGATCGCCGAGGTGCGCAAGCCGTTTGCCGCCGATCTCGGCCGTGCGCTGGGACGGACCGAAACGCTGCTATATCGCCGGGGGAATTTCAACGGCACGTTCGACGACCTGATCTGCCAGGCGCTGCTGCAGGAGCGCGACGCGGAGATCGCGCTGTCGCCGGGCTTCCGCTGGGGCACCAGCGTGATGCCGGGCCAGGACATCACCTTCGAGGACGTCACCAACGCCACCGCGATCACCTATCCCGCGGTGTATCGGATGGGCATGACCGGCACGCGCCTCAAGGAGATCATCGAGGACGTCGCCGACAATCTGTTCAACGTCGACCCGTACTACCAGCAGGGCGGCGACATGGTTCGCATCGGCGGCATGTCCTATGCGATCGACGTCAACAAGCCGCAGGGGCAGCGCATCTCCGACATGCGCCTGATCAAGACCGGCGCCGCGATCGATCCGGCGCGCGAATATCAGGTCGCCGGCTGGGCCAGCGTCAACGAAGGCACGCAGGGCCCGCCGATCTGGGAGGTCGTGTCGAGCTATCTGCAGCGCCAGAAAACCGTGCGTCTCGAGCCCAACCGGGCCGTCAAAGTCTCCGGAGTGTGACGACGATGTCCAAGGACAAATCGCTTTCCTCAGCCCCACGCGCGTCGCGGCGCGGCTTCCTGACCGCGGCGGGCGGCCTCGCGGCCACGGCGCTGGCGTCGCAAGCGCGTGCCGGCGCCGGCAATCCTGCCAATCAGCCGCCGAACGTGCCGGAATGGACCCGCACGCTCGGCGAGGGCGTCGCGGTTCGCCCCTACGGCAAGCCGTCGAAATTCGAGAAGGACGTCATCCGCCGCGACGTCGAATGGCTGACGGCGTCGCGCGAATCCTCCGTCAGCTTCACGCCGCTGCATGAGCTGGAAGGCATCATCACGCCGAACGGACTGTGCTTCGAGCGTCACCACGGCGGCGTCGCCGAGGTCGATCCGGCCGATCACCGGCTGATGATCCATGGCCTGGTCGAGCGGCCGCTGCTGCTGTCGCTCGACGAGCTCAAGCGCTACCCGCGCGTCAACCGCATCCATTTCATGGAATGCGCGGCCAATTCCGGAATGGAGTGGCGCGGCGCCCAGCTCAACGGCTGCCAGTTCACCCATGGCATGATCCACTGCGTGCAGTACACCGGCGTCTCGCTGCGCACGCTGCTGGAGGAGACCGGCGTCAAGCCGAGCGGCAAGTGGCTGCTGGTCGAGGGCGCCGACTCTGCCTCGATGGATCGCAGCCTGCCGATCGAGAAGGCGCTCGACGATTGCATCATCGCCTACAAGATGAACGGCGAGGCGCTGTATCCCGAACAGGGCTATCCGATGCGCTTGGTCGTGCCGGGATGGCAGGGCAATCTCTGGGTTAAGTGGCTGCGCCGCATCGAGGTCGGCGATCAGCCCTGGCACACCCGCGAGGAGACGTCGAAGTACACGGACCTCCTGCCGAACGGCAAGGCGCGCCGTTTCACCTGGGCGATGGATCCGAAGTCGGTGATCACGAGCCCGAGCCCGCAGGCGCCGATCAAGCATGGCAAGGGCTTTACGATCGTCTCGGGCCTGGCGTGGTCGGGCAGCGGCAAGGTCAAGCGCGTGGATGTGTCGCTCGACGGCGGCCGCAACTGGTGGCCGGCGCGGATCGATGGCCCTGTGCTCGATAAGGCGCTAACCCGCTTTTACTACGAGTTCGACTGGAACGGCGAGCCACTGCTGCTGCAGTCCCGGGTGCAGGACGAGACCGGCTACGTCCAGCCGTCCAAGGCTGAGCTGCGCAAGGTGCGCGGCTACAACTCCATCTATCACAACAATGGCATCCAGACCTGGCATGTGCAGGCAAACGGTGAGGTCGAGAATGTCGAGGTCGCCTAAGCTGATCATTGCAGTCGCGTTAGCCACCTTCGCGGGCTCGGTTGCGCTCGCCGGTGGTCCGCAGGAGAAGATCGCGGCCAAGACCGAGGCCAAGACCGAGGCGAAGACGGAAGCCAATGCGCCGCAGCGCTTCAACATCGGCCGCGCGCCGACGGTCGAGGAGATCCGCGGCTGGGACATCGACGTGCGGCCGGACGGGCAGGGCCTGCCGGCCGGCAAGGGCACCGTCGCGCAAGGCGAGAAGCTCTTCATGGACAATTGCGCCACTTGCCACGGCGAGTTCGGCGAGGGCGCCGGCCGCTGGCCGGTGCTCGCCGGCGGCAAGGGCTCGCTGACATCGGACAACCCGGTCAAGACGGTCGGCTCCTACTGGCCCTACGCCTCCACTTTGTTCGACTATGTCCGCCACGCGATGCCGTTCGGCAGCCCGCAGTCGCTGAAGGTCGACGAGTACTACGCGCTGGTCGCCTATGTGCTCTATCTGAACGACATCATCGCCGATCAGAACTTCGAGCTGACCGACAAGAATCTCGCCACGATCAAGATGCCCAACGAAAGCGGGTTCATCATGGACGATCGAGCGACCAGCGAGAAGGCGTTCTGGCAGAAGGACCCGTGCATGAAGAACTGCATCGCGCCGGTCAAGATCACCGGACGTGCGACCGCCGTCGACGTCACGCCCGAGGACAAGGACGGCAAGCCGCGGGGCGTCGAGTGACGATGGTCGGATGCAGCCGCCGCGAGATGCTGTTGGCGGCCGCATCGGTCACGCTCGCGATAAGCGGGGCTGCCTCCATTGCCGCCGCAGCGGAGCCGCACAGGCTCGCGCTGCAAATTAGCGATGAGGACCCGGCCAAGATGCGTGCGGTGCTCGACGTCGCCGCCAATGTGTCCCGGCACTATTCGGGCGAGGGCGACGAGGTCGAGATCGTGGTGGTCGCGTTCAACGGCGGGCTCGACATGCTGCTGGCCGACCGCTCGCCGGTGAAGGAGCGGGTGCTCGGCTTCGCCAAGTCGATGCCCAATGTCAGCTTCATCGCCTGCGGCAACACCTTGGAGACGCTCGCGAGCAAGGAGGGGCGGCAGCCGCCGCTGCTCGCCGGCGTGACGGTGGTCAAGACCGGTGTCGCGACCCTGCTGGAGCTGGCGGAGAAGAACTGGACGATCGTGCGTCCGTGAAGGAATTTGTGATGCGCTGGTGGCTCGCTCTCGTCGTCTGTCTCGTTGCCTCGGTCGCGCTCGCCGCTGAGGAGCCGCGCGAGCTCATGATCGGCGGCCGCACGGCGCTTGCGACGCTCAGGCTGCCGGCGCAGTCGGGGCCGGATGTGCCGCTGGTGCTGATGACCCACGGCACGCTCGCGCACAAGGACATGGAGACCATTCAGGGCCTGTCGAAGGCGCTGGCCGAGCGCGGCATCGCCTCGCTCGCCCACAATCTCGTGCTCGGGCTCGATCGCCGCACCGGCATGTACGACTGTGCCAAGCCGCATGACTACGCGCCGGATGATGCGATCGAGGAGATCGCCGCCTGGCTCGCCGAGGCGCGCAAGACATCGTCGCGGATCTTCGTGCTCGGGCATTCGCGCGGCGCCAATCAGCTCGCGCGCTATCTGGTGGCCAACCCGAAAGCCGCGATCGCAGGCGCGATCCTGCTGGCGCCGGCCACGGCGGGCATCGAGACCAGCCTGAAGGCAGCCTATGCGGAGAGCTATGGCCAGCCTTTGGCGCCGCTGCTCGACAAGGCCGAAGCCGCTGTGTCCGCGGGGCGTGGCGGCGAGTGGATGTCGGTGCCGGGTTTCATCTATTGCCGCGACGCCAAGGTGACGGCGCGCGCCTTCGCCGCGTTCTATCGCGCCGACCGGCGCCAAGACACGGCGGCGCTGATCGCGGGCCTCAGTGTCCCGGTCCTGGTGCTTGCGGCCGCGCAAGACAAGACCGTGCCGGACGTGGCAGCCTCGTTCGCGCCGCTGGCCGCGCGCGCCGGCAGTCGTGTCCGGCTGGAGACGATCGACGACGCCGATCACTTCTTCCGCGATCTCGCCGCCGAGGATGCCGCTGATCGCATCGCAGGATTCATTGCAGCCGCGCGTAAGGAGTGACCATGGAACGACGATCCTTGATGCAAGCCGGGCTTGCCAGCCTGTTCGGACTATTGGGTGTCGGCAGCGCCCGGGCCGCGACGGAGTCGCCGCGCCAGCGGGTCGCCTATCATCTGGCCGACCAGGATCGCGCGCTGTTCGTGCTCGGCAACATCCAGAACCATGTCGACGGCACCGGCGGACCCGGTCACGCCGACATCCGGCTGGTGATCCACGGTCCGGGGTTGCGCGCCTTTCACGCGATCTCGGCCGATCAGACCATTTCGGGCCTTGCCGAACGGCTCATGAAGGCCGGCGTCAGCTTCGAAGCCTGCGCCAACACCATGAAGGCGCAGGGCGTGAAGCTCGACGATCTCCTGCCCGGCTTCGCGGTGGCGGAGAAAGGCGGGGTGGTGCGCCTCACCGAGCTGCAGCAGAGCGGATATGCCTATCTGCGCCCGTAGCGGGTGCATGCGTCCCACCGAGGCCGCCCGGCGTGACCGCCGACAGACCTGAACGACGAGAGCGCCCGTGCTCACCGCATTGATCGACCTTCTGGGTGAGGAGCTGGTGTCGCTGCTGGGCGGGCTCGCGGTCGGCGGCGCGTTCGGCTTCTTCGCCCAGCGCAGCCGCTTCTGCCTGCGGGCGGCGACGATCGAGTTCGCGCGCGGGCAGGGCGGGCCGCGTCTGGCGGTGTGGCTCCTCACCTTCGCCTCGGCGCTGCTCGGCACCCAGGCGCTGGTGGCGATGGGCCTGCTCGATGTGTCCGAAGCGCGCCAGCTGGCACAGCAGGGCAGCATCTCCGGCGCGATGATCGGCGGCACCCTGTTCGGCTGCGGCATGATCCTGGCGCGCGGCTGTGCCAGCCGGCTCCTGGTGCTCTCGGCGAACGGCAATCTGCGGGCGCTGCTGTCCGGCTTGATCTTCGCGGTGACGGCGCAGTCTGCCTATCGTGGCCTGCTCGCGCCGGCGCGCGAGTGGCTCACCAATCTCTGGCTCGTCGACGGCGGGCCGTCCCGCGACATCATGAGCCTGTTCGGCGGCGGCACGCCCGAGAAGCTCGGCTTCGGCATGTTGTGGTTCGTGGCCGGCCTCGCCGCGGTGTCGAAGTTTCAGGTCGGCGCGAAGGTCCTGCGCTCGGCCGTGGCCGCGGGCGCGGCAGTCGTGGCGGGCTGGCTGCTGACGTATCAGCTCGGCCAGGCCTCGTTCGCGCCGGTGCCGCTGAAGAGCCTGACGTTCAGCGGGCCTTCCGCCGAGCTCCTGATGCAGGTGCTGGCCAGCCCCCAGCTGAAGCCGGGGTTCGACCTCGGCATCATCCCGGGCGTCTTTCTCGGCTCGTTCGTCGCCGCCGCGCTGGCCCGCGAGCTCAATCTCGAAGGCTTTTCCGACGGCCGCGGCATGCGGCGCTATCTGATCGGCGCCGTCCTCATGGGCTTCGGCGCGATGCTGGCCGGCGGCTGCGCGGTCGGGGCCGGCGTGACCGGAGCGTCGGTGTTCGCGCTGACGGCCTGGATCGTGCTCGGCGGCATGTGGATCGGCGCGGCGGTGACCGATTTCGTCGTCGATCGCTGGCTGTTCGGAGCCAAACGGGCGCAGCGCGACACACTGTCGAGCACGGCGGCGCCCTCATAATTTATATTCACAAGTTCGAATGTACGTATATAATGAGTGCACCAGCGCGGCATGCGCCGCGCGCGAGCAGGGAGGACAGGCGTCATGACGATCATGACCGACGTCGTAGTCGGAGATGCAAGGAAGTCCAGGCGGATCGACTGGTCGCCTTACCTGGTCGGAGCCGGCATCGGCATCCTGAGCTGGGTGGCCTTTGCCGGATTTGGCGATCCGCTCGGCGTGACGACCGCGTTTTCACGGATCGCGTCGTTGTTCGCCGCGCCGGTGATCGGATCCGAAGCCGTCGCCGCCAACAGCTATTGGAAATCGATGCCGCTGAAATGGGACTACGGCGTCTGGTTCCTGGTCGGCATTCCACTCGGCGCGTTCCTGTCGGCGATCATCTCGGGGACCTGGCGGCTCGAGCTGGTGCCGGAGGTCTGGAAGGAGCGCTTCGGTCCGTCGGTGTTCAAGCGCTTTGTCGCTGCGTTTCTCGGCGGCATCGTCATCATGTATGGCGCGCGGCTGGCCGGTGGCTGCACCAGCGGACACGGCATTTCCGGCGGGCTGCAATTGGCGCTGTCGAGCTGGCTGTTCCTGGCGGTGATGTTCGCGACCGGCCTGGCCGTGTCACGCTTGATGTTCCGCAAGGCCTGAGAGGGAGAGAGGTCATGACGTCTTTGATGAGCATCGCCGGCCCGATCCTGATGGGCGCTGTATTCGGCTATCTGCTGCAGCAGGGCAAGGTCACGAGTTGCAACGTGATTGAGAATCAGTTCCGTCTGCGTGACTTCACCGTCTTGAAGGTGATCGGCACCGCGATCGTGGTCGGTGGCATCGGCGTGCTGCTGCTGGTCGACACCGGCAACACGAAATACTACGTCAAGGACGCCAACATGCTGGCGGTCACGCTCGGCGCGGCCTTGTTCGGCGTCGGCATGGTCGTCTACGGCTACTGCCCGGGCACCGCGCTCGGCGCCATCGCTAGCGGCAGCGTCCACGCAGCGGTTGGGGCTTTCGGCATGATCGTCGGCGCCATCCTCTATGCGCTGAGCTTCGACTGGTTGAAGGCCCACATCCTCAATGTCTGGGCACTCGGCAAGGTGCGGCTGCCCGATATCACCGGCGTGCCGGATGGCGTCTGGTTCGCCGCGCTGGCCATCGGCGCTGGCGCGTTCTTCTTCTGGGTCGAGGCGTCGGAGGCCAAGGCGAAGCGCGCGCAAGGTTAGGTCGCTTCGTCCGATCCGCCCATCATCAACAGTCGAGAGGTTCATCCAATGCTGGCAGGATTGTTCAACAAGCTGACGGGATCGACCAGCGTGCCGGCGATCGAGCACGACGAGCTGGTCAAGGCGCATCAACGGCGCAGCTGCGTCATCGTCGACGTCCGCGAGCCGCACGAGTTCAACGGTGGCCACATCCCGGGCGCGATCAACCACCCGCTTTCAAGATTCGATCCGGACAGCCTCGTGCACGACAAGCCGGTGATTCTGATCTGCCAAGCCGGCGGCCGCTCGGCCACGGCATTAAGGCGAGCGCTGGCGGCGGGGCGGCAGGACATCCGCCACTACGCCGGCGGCATGAGCCGCTGGCGCGCGCATGGCGGTCCGGTCGCCTAGGCGGCCGGTCCGGATCGGCTGAACATAACGCCAGCGTCGCGTTTGACGACGGACGTTACTTCCGCGCCGCTTTTCGTGCGTCGGCGATGGCCTGCTTGAAGGCCTGCGCGTTGGGAGCTCCGGGTACGCGGAAGCGGCCGATGATGAAGGCCGGGGTGCCCTGGAAGCCCAGGCCCATGGCCTGCTCGTGGTTGCGGGCGAGGACGGCATCGATCTCGCTGCCTTTGGCGGCCAGATCGGCCTTGGCGCGCGCGAGGTCGATCCCGGCGGCCGAAAGCGCGGCGTCGGCGTTTGCCTCCGAGAGCTTGTCCTTGAGCGAGATCAGCGCCTCGTGGGCTTCGGCGAACTTGTCCTGGTACTTCGCCGCCAATGTCATGCGTGCGGCGTAGATCGAGGGGCCGCCGAAGATCGGCCAGTCCTTGAAGATCAGGCGGACGTGACCGTCGTCGCGAACCACCTTGGCGAGCTCCGGGCTGATCTTGCGGCAATACGGACATTGATAGTCGAAATACTCGACGATCGTGATGTCGCCATCGGCGTTGCCGAGGACGGGAATAGCGGGATCGCGCAAGATGCGCGCCTCCCTCAGAATGTCGCCGTCGTCATCCTCGGCGCGGGCCTGGAACGGCAGCATGGCAGCCGTGAGCAGCAGCAGCGTCGCGAGCGATGCGGCAAAGGTCTTCCTGGTCATCATGTCTTGTCGGTCTCCTTTGGCGGGATGGTCGATGCGGTGTCGATGGCGTCGAGCACGATCTGCGGTGTGAGCAGTTCGGGCAGCACGATGCCGGCGGGCGCGCCGGGGCCGAACACGACGTTGAACGGCAGGCCGTAGCGGCCGAAGGATTGCAGGTACGCTGCGATCGTATCGTCGTGCGAGGTCCAGTCCGCCCTGACGGTGACGACCGACGTGAGACGGCTTCGCACGGCGGTGCTGTCGATCACGAGCTTCTCATTGACCTTGCAGGTCACGCACCAACTGGCGCCGATGTCGACGAACACAGTATGGCCGGCGCTGACCTGGGTCGCGATGTCTGTCGGCACCAGCGGCCGCCATGCAATTCCGTCCGACCGTCCGGGGCCATCCGAGTGCCGGATCGCAGTGGCGGCGGTCAGCACCAGCCCGATCGCGACGATGACGCCCGCGCCGGCGACCGTTCGCCGCAACGGAAAGCGCAGCATCGTCAGGATCAGCGCGGGCACGAGCAGGACGGCGGCGAGCATGGCCGCGGCTGCAACGCCGCTGATGTCCGCGAGCACGCGCAGCAGCCATGATGCCGTTGCGATCATCGCGAGCGCCGCAACGGCGCGCAGCGTCAACATCCAGCGGCCCGGCCGAGGAAACAGCGCGGCCAAGCGCGGCGCCGCTGCGAGGCCCAGATAGGGCGCCGCCATGCCGAGCCCTAGCGCGGTGAACACCAGCAGGATCTGCGGCGCAGCTTGCGACAGCGCGAACGCCACGGCGGTGCCGACGAACGGCGCCGAGCAGGGCGTCGCGAGCAGCGTCATGACGAAGCCGTTGACGGCGTGGCCCGCCATCGTGTTGCGGCCGGTGGCGCCGCCGAGGCGGCCGGCGATCCACCAAGGCAGTTGGATCTCGAACAGGCCGAGCAGGTTGGCGCCGAACGCGGCGAGCACGACGATCATCGCTATGAGGAAAGCCGGCTGCTGGAACTGCAGTCCCCAGCCGACTTCCGCGCCCGCGGCCTTGAGGCTTGAGAGGACGAGGGCGAGGGTCACGAATGAGGCGATGATGCCGGCGGCCGTCGCCAGGAAGGCCGGACGCCGTGACGGCGCGCGGGCCGGATCGTGATCCACCAGGGAGACGAGCTTCAGCGACAGCACCGGGAACACGCAGGGCATGAAGTTGAGGATGAATCCGCCGAGCAGCGCCACGCCGAGGATGGTCCAGATCGATGCCGCAGCGGCGTGCGGCCTTATCGTTGCCGACGTGGCGGCGACAGTATGAGCGTCCACGGGGAGCGTGGCTTCGATCGCTCTGTCACCATCGACCAGCGTGACCCGCAGACGTTCTCCAGCCGCAGCCTGATCGAGGCCCTGCAACGGCACATGGATCGTGACGGCACCATCCGAGCTGTTGCTAACCTGGGCGCGACCGCCGGACACCGCCTCACTGCCGTCGACGAAGACGTCGGGCGCGCGCAGCGGCGGCGTCGCCAGGGCCTCGAGACGCAGCTGCGGTTTGGGTTGGCGTTCGATGCGCAGCGCGGTGACGGAGAGGCCGGGTGCGGTCTCGCGCGGCACGCTCTGCCGCCATTCCTCGATCAGCGCCTGATCGTTCGGCTGATGTGAGGCCGCCGGGATGTCGGCCTCGAGCTGTGTCTCCTGTTGGGTGCAGATAATCGAGCAGACGAACAGGACCGCCTTCAGCTTGAGATACGCCGGCGCTGCTCCATCCTGCAGCCGCACCCGCAATGGAAACAGCACGTGCTCGTCATAGCCGAACGTGTCGATGTCCTGCTCGCTGAAGCGGCGCGGCGCCGGCCATTCGACCGTGACATCAGCGACATTGGCGGATCCGGCCCAGTCGAACTCGGGTGGCGCACCCGCGTCGCCGGCCGAGCGCCAATAGGTGTGCCAGCCGGCGCCGAGCCTGACGTCGAGGCCAGCCCAGGCCGTCGTCACGCCGCTGTCGGTGCGTGCGACGTGGCCGACCAGCAGGCGCGTGGCGAGGTTCGGCTGAGGCCGCGACGCGGCGCTCGCGGCCGTCGTCGCAACAAGGAGCGCGCCCAGCAGCAGGCCGAGCCAGCGAGGATGGCGGATGGACATGATGATCTCCCTGCGCGGTCAGCGCATGTCTCAAGCGGTCGTGCCGCGCGGTTCGACGCAAGGCGGCCGAACAACGGGGCCGCGGTGCTCGATCCGTTCGATGCGCGATCGATGATGGAATTTCGTTCGCTCTAGCCGCAGCGTTACGCCGCGCGCGAAACGATGATCAGGAGCGGCGACAGGGAGGACGGTAGGGCGAGGACGCGTGGCATTGCGTCGTCAGCGCCTCATGCCGGGGATGCCACGACAGCGTCCGGGCGTCGGCCATCGGCTGCGCCATTGGGCTGTCATCCGCGGGAAGGGCGGTGAGGCTCGCCGCGGCGAAGGGACAGAGATTGATAGTGCCGGGGAGCACGGCCTTCCTGCATGGCTTCGGCGCAGATGTCGTCGTCGACGACAATTGCTGCACGTGAACGCCGTCGGCGGTTGCCGCCGTTGCGGTATCGAGCGTGCCGAGCAGCTGAACCAGGCTCACGGCGACCGCGACCAGCGCCGCCACGAGGCGGCGGGTCAGCACGGGCACCTTGAAACCAGATCGCCTCATCTCGGCTCTCTTCTTCACCGCAGACAGGTCGCGCGGAGCGCTCGTCTTTGGCAACTGACATCTTCGTGACGCTGTGATCTGGCAACCAAGATGCTGCCGGCGTCATCGTCACAGCACGTTGATCGGCACCTTGAGAAAGGTCTTTCCGCTGTCGTCGGCGGGCGGAAGATGTCCAGCGCGGATGTTCACCTGCAGCGAGGGAATGATCAGCCGCGGCATGCCCAGCATCTTGTCGCGGGACTCGCGCAGCGCAACGAACGCGTCCTCGGTCATGCCGTCGCGGACGTGAATGTTGTGAAGGCGTTCGTCGCCGACGGTCGTCTCCCAGCGCACCTCACGGCCATCAGGGCCGTAATCGTGACACATGAACAGCCGGGTCTCGCGCGGCAGCGTCTCGAGGATCCGGCGGATCGACCGAAACAGCGTGCGCGCATCGCCGCCGGGAAAATCCGCCCGCGCCGTGCCGCCGTCGGGCATGAACAGGGTGTCGCCAACAAACGCCGCATCGCCCATCACATGCGTTGCGCAGGCCGGCGTGTGGCCGGGCGTGTGCATCGTGAAGGCGGTCATCTGCCCGACCTTATAGGTGTCGCCGTCCTTGAACAGCCGGTCGAACTGGCTGCCGTCGCGGCGAAACTCGGTGCCTTCGTTGAAGACCTTGCCGAATGTCTCCTGCACAGTGAGGATGTGCTCGCCGATGCCGATCTTGCCGCCGAGCTTGTCCTGGATGTAGGGCGCGGCCGAGAGATGATCGGCATGGGCATGCGTCTCGATCAGCCATTCCGGCCGCAGATCGTTCATCCTGACATAGTCGATCAGCGTGTCTGCGGAGCGGGTGCCGAGGCGGCCGGCCGCATAGTCGATGTCGAGGACGGGATCGATGATCGCACAGGACGGCGATGACGGATCCTTCACCACATAGCTGATCGTGCTGGTGTCCGGATCGAAGAAGCCGGCCACCTTGGGCCGCACACGGAGATCGCTCGGATAGGACATGGCTGCTGCTCCACGATGAAGCTCCGGGGCGGCATCGCCGCCCCGTGCCCTCTGTCATTCTGCCGGGTCTAAGACGTCGGGCTCGACTTCGTCCCGCAGGTGTTGATGCCGAGCAAAGCGTAGGGCGGACACCAGCCGACCAGCGCGGTGCCGAGCGGGATCAGACCGAGCAGACCCCACATCGTCTTCGGTCCGACGAACACGAGACTGAGAACCGCCAGTCCAACGATGATCCTGAGCAGCCGGTCGATATTGCCAACATTCCGCGTCATGTGATGCTCCCCTGTAGCGTTGTGATGGAGCAAACGTAGAGCGGCAGGGGGCGAGGGTCTGTAACTAAGTCACCGAGACCAGACGGCTTTCTAGCCGTGCTGGGCCAACCGCGCGAGCGCCGGCCTGTCGGTGATCTCTACGATTCCGCGAGCCACTCGCAACCAGCCGCGCCTGGCGAATTCGTTGAGCTGGCGGCTGATGACCTCGCGGGCGCTGCCGAGCTCGTTGGCAAGATCCTGGTGGGTGGCGACAACCTGATGCTTCGCGCCGGCAAGCTCGAGCAGCTTCTGCGCCAGCCGCACGTCGATCCGTTCGAACGCCACCTCCTCGATGACGCGAAACAGGTTCGTGACCCGGCGGCTGAACGCCGTGAACACGAACTGGCGAAATTCGCGCGAGGTGGCGATCAACTGGTCGAATAGCGCACGCGGGATTGCCACGGCACGGATCGGTGTCTCGGCAATCCCCTCGGCCTGGTATTCCTCATAGCCCATCAGGCACGCGGTGGTCAGGGCGCAGCTCTCACCGGCCTGAACGCGGTAGAGCACGATCTCGCGTCCGGACTCCGACGTCTGCTGAACACGAATGGTTCCTGCCAGCAGCAGCAGGAACGATTCCGGCGCTTGGCCGGGCCCAAAGATGCGGCTGCCCTCGGGAAGCTCCACGATCAGGCTGGCCTGGCGCAGTTGCTTGAAGATCCCTTCCGGCAACTGCTGTAGCGGCGGGAATGTGTCCGTCCAATCTTGCTTCGATGACATCACCAAATCCGAGCGTTCCAGATCGACTGCAGTCCGATCTGCCTATGGGATCGACGCCGACCATATCTAAAAATGGGCGGCATAGAAGGCATCGTCTGCGGCTGATCTCGGCTCAGGCGGTTGCCTGCTGCTGGAACTGCTCGAAGGCGCCGATCGCGTCGGCGGCGTACATCAGCGACGGGCCGCCGCCCATGTAGATCGCCATGCCGAGCGTCTCCTCGACCTCCTGGCGGCTCGCACCGAGGCGGACCAGCGCCTCGGCATGAAAGCCGATGCAGCCATCGCAACGGACGGCGACGCCGATCGCCAGCGCGATCAGCTCCTTGGTCTTCTTGTCGAGCGCGCCGTCTGCGCCGGCAGCCCGCGCCAGCGCGGAGAAACCCTGCATGACGTCGGGAATGTCCTTGCGCAAAGTCTTCAGATTGCCGGACAGATCCTTGCAGATATCGCTGTACAGCTTGGTCATCATTGTCTCCTACGACGTCTTCGTGGTAGATTTGGCGGGCTCGCGCAGCGCGATGTAGATCGCGGGGATGACGAGCACGGTGAGCAGGGTGGACGAGGCGAGGCCGAACAGCAGCGAGATCGCCAGGCCCTGGAAGATCGGGTCGAGCAGGATCGTCGCTGCGCCGATCATGGCGGCGAGCGCCGTCAGCAGGATCGGCTTGAAGCGCACCGCGCCGGCCTCCAGCACGACGTCGCGCAAGGTCTTGCCCTCACCGCCGCTGTGCCGGATGAAGTCGACCAGCAGGATCGAGTTGCGGACGATGATGCCGGCGAGCGCGATGAAGCCGATCATCGACGTCGCCGTGAACGGCGCGCCGAGCAGCCAGTGGCCGAGCAGGATGCCGATCAGGGTCAGCGGGATCGGCGTCAGGATCACCAGCGGCAGGCGGAAGCTCTTGAATTGCGCCACCACCAGCACGTAGATGCCGAGGATGGCCGCGCCGAACGCCGCGCCCATGTCGCGGAAGGTGACATAGGTGATCTCCCATTCGCCGTCCCACAGCAGGGTCGGACGCTGCTCGTCGGTTGGCTGGCCATGGAAGCCGATCACGGGCTTCGGCAGCTTGCCCCAGTCATGCGCGTCGATCCGGTCGGCGACCGCGAGCATGCCGTAGAGCGGCGCCTCGAAGCGACCGGCGAGCTCGGCCATCACCATGTCGGCGAAGCGGCCGTCGCGCCGGAAGATCATCGGCGATCCCTCTTCCATGGTGGCCTTCACGACCTGGCCGAGCTCGACCACGGTCTTGCTGCCGGGCAGGGTGTTGGCCGGTACCGGCGTCGATGCCAGGGCTTGGCTCCAGCTCTTGTCGCTCTTCGGCAACCGCACAGCGATCTCGATCGGATTGCGGTCCTCGCCGCGGTGCGAGTAGCCGACCGAGACGCCGCCGAACAGCGTCTGGATCGTGTCGTAGACGTCCTTCTGCTCGACGCCGAAGAACTCGAGACTGTCCTGGTCGATTGACAGCCGCAGCCGGGGTCGCCGCTGACCGATGGAGTCGTCGACGTCAACGATGAAGGGAACGTCGGCGAATACCTTCTTGAGCTCGGTCGTGACGGCGCGCCTGGTCGCCGCATCGGGTCCGTAGACCTCGGCAAGCAGGGTTGCCAGCACCGGAGGTCCGGGAGGCACCTCGACCACCTTGATGCTGGTGCCCGAGGGCACCGCGACCGCCTTCAGCCGTTGGCGCAGATCGAGCGCGATGTCATGGCTCGAGCGCTTGCGGTCGCCGCGGGCCGCGAGATTGACCTGCAACTCGCCCAGTTCGGGCCGTTCGCGCAGATAATAATGGCGGACGAGGCCGTTGAAGTTGAACGGCGCAGCGGTGCCTGCATAGCTCTGCACCGTCGTGATCTCCGGCAGCTGATGGGTGATGTCGGCGGCCGCGAACAGCGTCCGCTCGGTATCCTCGAGGCTCGCGCCCTCGGGCAGATCGACCATCACGGCGATTTCCGACTTGTTGTCGAACGGCAGCAGCTTGACCGTGACGGACTTGGTCGCGAACAGCGTCATCGACAGCAGGGTGGCGATGCCGACGCCGAGCAGGAAAATCCAGGCCGAGCGTTTGCTGGCGACGATCGGACGCGCAACGCCGCGATAGATCCGTCCGAGACGGCCTTCGCCGTGCGCGTCATGCCCGCCTGCCGAGGCGGTTGTCGTCTTCGGCGCCAAGCGCAGCATCAACCATGGCGCCACCACCATGGCGACGAAGAACGAGAACAGCATCGCCGCCGAGGCGTTGGCCGGGATCGGCGCCATGTACGGCCCCATCAGCCCGGACACGAACAGCATGGGGAGCAGGGCGGCGACCACGGTGAGGGTCGCGACGACAGTGGGATTGCCGACCTCGGCCACCGCCTCGATCGTCGCCTGCAGCCGCGGCCGGCCGTCATGCATGCCCCAGTGTCGGGCGATGTTCTCGACCACCACGATGGCGTCGTCGACCAGGATGCCGATGGAGAAGATGAGGGCAAACAGGCTGACCCGGTTGATCGTGTAGCCCATCAGGTTGGCCGCGAACATCGTCAGCAGGATCGTGGTCGGAATCACCACGAAGGTGACGACGGCCTCGCGCCAGCCGATCGCGATCGCGATCAGTACGACGATGGAGATCGTGGCCAGGCCAAGATGGAACAGCAGCTCGTTGGCCTTCTCGTTGGCGGTCTCGCCATAGTCGCGCGTCACGGTGACCGAGACGTCGTGCGGGATGAGGCTGGCTTTGAGCCCTTCGAGACGATGCGCGATGTCATGCGACACGGTGACGGCATTGGCGCCGGCGCGCTTGGCGAGCGCGAGGCTCACCGCAGGGACACGATGCCAGTCGCCCTTATTGCTGCGGGCATCGTCCCACACGCGGTGCTCGGCGAGATTGAGGCCGACGACGACGGTTGCGACATCGCGGACATAGACTGGGCGGCCGTCACGTGTCGAGATCAGCAGCAGGCCGATATCGGGAATGCCGGCCAGCGTCTGCCCGGCAGCCACATTGCGGACGATGCCGCCGTCGCGGACGTCGCCGGCGAGGAACGAACGATTCGCATCCTTCACCTTGCCGACCAGCTGCTGCAGGGTCACTCCGAACAGGGCCAGCTTCTCCGTATCCGGCTCGACGCGGATCTGCTGGGCGCCGCCGCCGGAGATGTAAGTCAGGCCGATATTGTCGACCTTGGTCAGCTCGGCCCGCAGCTTATCGGCAAGCTCGTAGAGATCCTTGTCCGACCAGCGCTCGGCGGCTTCCGGCTTCGGCGACAATGTGAGCACGGTGACCGCAACGTCGTTGATGCCACGCCCGACGATCAGCGGCTCGGGGATGCCGACCGGGATGCGGTCGAGATTGGCGCGGAGCTTCTCGTGGACGCGCAGGATCGCATCCTCGAACTTGGTACCGACCAGGAACCGCGCGGTGACCATGACGCGGTCATCCTCGGTCTGGCTATAGACATGCTCGACGCCGTCGATGGCCTTGACGATCGTCTCGAGCGGCTTGGTCACGAGCTCGACGCCGTCAGGCGCGCGCAGGCCGTCGGCGTTGACCCGGATGTCGACCATGGGCACGCTGATCTGCGGCTCTTCCTCGCGCGGGATCACGACCACGGCGATGAGGCCGACCACGAGCGAGGCGAGCAGGAACAGCGGCGTCAGCGGCGAGGCGATGGTCGCCTGGGCCAGCTTGCCTGAGAGTCCAAGTTTCACGGCTGCACCAATTGGTCGCCGGCGCGCAGGCCGGACAGGATTTCAAGTCCGTCGGGGAGGTCGGCGCTCGGCAAAGCACGGCCGCGCTGCACCGGAACGCTGACCTTCTGCGCTCCTTGCTGTAGCTGGACATAGTCGATGCCGAACCGGGTGGTGACGTAGCGGGACGGAATCACGAAGGCGTCGCGCTGGCCGCCGGAGATCCAGACCCGCAGCCGGTCGCCGACGAAATACTGGCCGAGACCGGAGACGATGGCGTCGGCAACGACCCGGCCTTCCTCGATCTGCGGATAGACGAGATCGATCACGCCCCATTTGTCGGAGCTGTCGCCGAACTCGGTGCCGTCGACCCGGACCTTGTCGCCGGCCTTGAGAAACAGCGCATGCCGCTCCGGCACGCGCAGCCGCAGCTTGAAGTTCTGCTGCGCCACCGTGACCACGGGATCGCCGGGCAACACCACGGATCCGACTGCAATCAGCTTCTTCAGGATGCGCCCGTCATCCGGGGCCAGCACCTGGCCTTCGCTCATCTGCTGGTTGACCACCGCACGCTCCGCGGTCTTCGCGCGCAGCGAGTTGTCGGCAACGTTGAGCGCGGTGCGCGTCTCGTCGAGCTTGACCCGGGGCAGGGTGCCGCGCTCGACGAGGCCCTCGGTCCGTGTGAAATCGAGCTGCGCCTGGTTGGCCTGCGCCTGCAGCGCTTCGATCTGGGCGTCGAGCGATTTGAGCTGCAGCGCCAGCTTCTCGTCGCCGATCAGGGCGATGGGCTGGCCGCGCTTGACCGGATCGCCTTCACGGACCGAGAGCTGCACGATCGTGCCGCCAATTCTGCCGCGAGCAGGAACGACGCTGATGCTTTCGACGGTCGCGAACACCGCCTTTTCGTCGGCGATTTGGCGCGGGCTCACCGTCAGCGCTTCGGCAAGGGCCGGCGCGGTCTGCGAGCTAAGCTGGCAGGCCATCGCGGCGATCAAGGTCAGGAGCGATAATCTGCGCATCGGCTTCATCCTGTCTGTCTTGAATCAAATCGTGTGGTCGGGCGAAACGGGCGGTCCAGACATCCCACCGGGATACGGGTTCCCGCTTGATACCGGTCAAGTCGGCGGCTGGACGCCGTCATAGTCTCGGGACGGGTTTCTGCGGCGGCGTCGCGCAATAGACCTGATAGAGCGTCTTCAGAACCTCGCGGGCCGGCTCGCTGGCGATCGAGTAGTGGATGGTCTGCCCGTCGCGCCGGGCGGTGACTAGGCCGTCTCTGCGTAGCAACGCCAAGTGCTGCGAGACGGTCGAGTCGCGCAGGCCGAGGAATGCCGCCAACTCGCCGACCGACCGTTCATCGTCGACCAGCTGGCAGACGATCAGGAGCCGGTGCCGGTTCGACAGCGCCTTCAACAGGTCACGGGCCTGGTCGGCCGCCACTTCCATGATGTCAGCATTAAATTTCATAGTTGCATATATACAGATATTCAAATATATAGTCAAGGCCGGCCCGGAAGGTCGCGGCTGAGCGAGACAAGAACAAAGCAAGGCGATGGAGGACCCAATGGCGGACGTTGTCGTGATCGGAGCGGGGCTGAGCGGCTCCCTGATGGCCTATGAATTGCTGCCCCAGATGCGAAAGGAGGATCGCGTGACCGTCATCTCGCAGGGGTCCTCGTATCATTTCGTGCCGTCCAATCCCTGGGTGGCTGTGGGCTGGCGCAAGCGCGACGACATCGAGATCGACCTCGTCGATGTCATGCAGCGCAAGGGCATCCGCCTGCTGACTCAGGGCGCCAAACGGGTGCACCCAGACGACAACCAGGTCGAACTGACGGACGGCGCGATGGTCGCCTACGACTATTTGGTCGTCGCCACCGGGCCCGAACTCGCCTTCGACGAGATCCCGGGCCTCGGCCCCGACGGCCACACGCAGTCGGTGTGCCATGTCGATCACGCCGCCCATGCCAAGGCCGCCTTCGACAAGCTGGCCGAGACACCCGGTCCCGTCATCGTCGGCGCGGTGCAGGGTGCGTCCTGCTTCGGACCGGCTTACGAATTCCTCTTCATCCTCGAAACCGAGTTGCGCCGGCGCAAGATGCGCGACCGGGTGCCGATGACCTTCGTGACCTCGGAGCCCTATATCGGCCATCTCGGGCTGGACGGCGTCGGCGACACCAAGGGGCTGCTCGAAAGCGAGATGCGCGAGAAGCACATCAAGTGGATCACCAGTGCGCGCGTCACCAAGGTCGAGGACGGCCGCATGTTCGTGGAGGAGGTGGCCGACGACGGCTCGGTGCGGAAGACCCATGAGCTGCCGTTCGCCTATTCGATGATGCTGCCGGCGTTCCGCGGCGTCGGCGCCGTCAAGGGCATCGACAAGCTGACCAATCCGCGCGGATTCGTTGTTGTCGACAAGCACCAGCGCAACCCGGCCTATCCCAACGTGTTCGCCATCGGCGTCTGCGTCGCGATCCCGCCGATTGGGCCGACGCCGGTGCCGGTCGGCGTGCCGAAGACCGGCTTCATGATCGAGTCGATGGTCACGGCCACCGCGCTGAACATCGGCGCGCTGCTGCGCGGCGAGGTGCCGAAGGCGCAGCCGACCTGGAATGCGATCTGCCTTGCAGACTTCGGCGATTCCGGCGTCGCCTTCCTGGCGCAGCCACAGATCCCGCCCCGCAACGTCAACTGGTCGTCGAAGGGGGAGTGGGTGCATTACGCCAAGGTCGCCTTTGAGAAGTATTTCCTGCGCAAGATGAAGCGCGGCACGCCGGAGCCCTTCTACGAGAAGTTCCTGCTCGACCGGCTCAACATCGGCAAGATCAAGGAAGTCAGGACGGGCACATGAGCGAGACCTTCCAACTGGTGTGCGGCCATTGCGGGCAGATCAACCGGCTGCCCGCGGGCCGGGCGCCCACCCAGGGCAAATGCGGCAAGTGCCACGCGCCGCTGTTTTCCGGTCATCCGATCGAGGTCGACCAGGCCGGCTTCACGCGCCACCTCGCCAACAGCGACCTGCCTTTGCTGGTCGATGTCTGGGCGCCGTGGTGCGGCCCGTGCCGGGCAATGGCGCCGATGTTCGCGCGCGCCGCCGAGGCGCTCGAGCCGCGCGTGCAGCTTCTGAAGCTGAACTCCGACGAGGCGCCGGAGGTCTCGGCGAAGTTCGGCATCTCCGGAATTCCCACCCTGCTGCTGCTGCAGAAGGGAAGGGAGCTGGCGCGGATCTCGGGTGCAATGGACTCGCAACGAATCGTCGCCTGGACGTTGTCCGGCCTGCGGCAGTGACGCCGCGGCACCGGCTTGATCACGCTCAAATGCAACGATGAGGGACCATGCCATGAACGTCGATAAAGCAGTTCTCACCTTCGCAGGGTTCGTCGTCCTGCTCAGCCTCGCGCTCGGCTGGTACGTCAATCCATATTGGTTCCTGCTCGCGGCCTTTGCCGGCGTGAACATGATCCAGGCCTCGTTCACCGGCTTCTGTCCGGCGGCGATCGTGTTCAAGAAGTTGGGGCTGCGCAGCGGCAACGCATTCTCCTGAGCGCGCCGATAAAACAGAGCGAGATGAAGATGAAGCGGGGGTATCATGGCTGACTCGGACGAAACCTATATCGTCGGTCCGCTCTACAAGGCGCGCGACAAGGTCTATCCGGCGGCTGTGCACGGCCGCTTCCGGCGCATCAAGTGGACGATCCTCTGCATCACGCTCGGCATCTACTACCTGCTGCCCTTCGTGCGCTGGGACCGCGGGCCGGGCATGCCGAACCAGGCGGTGCTGGTCGACTTCCCGCACCGTCGCTTCTATTTCTTCTTCATCGAGCTGTGGCCGCAGGAGGTCTACTACTTCACCGGCCTGTTGATCATTGCCGCTGTAAGCCTGTTCCTGATGAACGCGGTCGCGGGGCGGTTGTGGTGCGGCTATCTGTGTCCGCAGACGGTCTGGACCGACCTGTTCTACGCGGTCGAGCGCTGGGTCGAGGGCGATCGGCGCGAACGCATGCTGAGCGACAAGAAGGGCTGGACCTTCACCCACATCCGCCAGGTCGCGCTCAAGCACTTCCTCTGGATCATGATCGGCTGGTGGACCGGCGGCGCCTGGGTGCTGTACTTCGACGACGCGCCGACGCTGGTGACGGAACTTGCCACCTTCCAGGCGCCGTTCACCGCCTATCTGTGGATCGGCATCCTGACTGCGACCACCTACGTCTTCGCCGGCCACGCCCGCGAGCAGGTCTGCATCTACATGTGCCCCTGGCCGCGCATCCAGGCGGCGTTGACCGACGAATGGGCGCTCAACGTCACCTACAAGGGCGACCGTGGCGAGCCGCGCATGTCGGTCAAGAAGGCCGAGGCGGCGCGGCTGCAGGGCGAACCGGCCGGCGACTGCGTCGATTGCCATCAATGCGTCAATGCCTGCCCGACCGGCGTCGACATCCGGCACGGCATCCAGCTCGGCTGCATCCAGTGCAGCCTGTGCATCGATGCCTGCGATACCGTGATGAAGCAGATCGGACGCCCGACCGGCCTGATCGGCTACGACACCGACATCAACGTGCAGCGCCGCAAGGAAGGCAAGCCGGAGATCTACCGGATCATCCGGCCGCGTACGATCATCTATGCGAGCTTCATCGCGATCGTCGGCGGCATCATGCTGTATACGCTGGCGACGCGGGGCACCATGGGCATCAACGTGCTGCACGAGCGCAACCCGCTGTTCGTGCAACTGTCGGATGGCGGCGTGCGCAATGACTACACGGTACGCCTGCTCAACAAGCGCGGCGCACGCGACTTCGTGCTCGACGTCGTCGGCCTGCCGAATGCCAAGGTCACCGTGGCCGGCGAGGTGCGCGAGCAGGACGGCCGCATGATGATCGATGTCGGCCAGGACCAGACGCGGGAGATTCGGATGTCGATCGAGGCCAAGGGCGCCGATCTTCCCTCGACTCCCGTCGACATCGAAATCAAGATCACCGATCCGGCTACCGGAACGTCCGTGAGCAAGCGCGATCACTTCGTGCCGCCGACGCGATGACGCTGACGATCGAGCAGTTGCGAGGCAACGTCATCTGTCGCGTAGTTTGTAGCTGATGAAAAAAGAGGGAGGAGCATCCGCTCCTCCCTCTTTTGTCTGTCGTGCTTGTTCCAGATCAATGATGCGCAAAGACGGCAGGCAGAGCATCGGGGCGTCAAGGGATCGATGTTTCCTCATGACGGAGAAGAACAGATGTTCAAGGTCGCAATTCTGATCTGGGTGATGCTGGGCACGGTGCTGGCGGGCAGTGCGATCACGGCATTGTTGACGGTGCAGGGGCTGGTCGCGAGCCCGATGAAAGACCTGCCGCTGGCGGCGCTGGTCGGCTTTGTGGTCGCAATGCCTCTGTCCTATCTCGTCGCGGCGAAGATCGGCCGTAATGGACGGGGCCGCACCGCCTGACGGGTGCGCAGCCGGACTGGAGGCGTTCACGGCATCAAACAGCGCCTCGGTCGGGGGCCGGAAGCGAGACATCGTGAAGCGCTCCCGCGGCGGACCACATCATCGATATCATCGACGCGCATGTCGACGTCACGGTCCGCATCGGCTGCATGCCCGACCGCCAACTGATCAGCCGTCAGGTCGGGCACGTGCGCTGGATCCTCAGCGCCAGTCCGGACGACCTTGCCCGCCGCGGCAGGCCCGCCGACCTTGAGGCGCTGTGCGATCATGACTGCATCGCCTTCGAAGGCTTGCAGACCTATCGGAGCTGGACGTTTGGCAGTGGCGCCGGCGAAGACGCGGTGCCGATCAAGCCGCGATTTTCGGTCAACACTGTCGACGCGGTGATGCGCTGTTCTGTACGGAACTAACAAACGACTTGTCGCTGTGCTGGCAATAGCAGACGATAGTTGATGAAGAGAAGCTCGTCATGACCCCGCAAAATAATCCTGTGGAATCAAGACCAAAGAAAATCGTCGGTCTCGCCATCGGCGTGCCGATGTGGCATGTCGGTAAAAGCATTTGGGATCAATGCGTTAGTGCTGCGCAAGATAATCGAGTGGGAGAAGACCTGGAAGAGTAGGGGAGCCGGCTTTTCTGAGGGGGAGTCGGCGCGGGACGGCCGGTTTGGTAGACGGCTCGCCGGAATGGCGAGCCCCGCACTCGCGAAGCTCATTGCGATCGACGCCTGTCGCATCAACGACCCACGCGGACTTGTCCATCGCATAGCGGCGTAGCACAGCGCAGACTCGGCGATATGCGAGCCCAGAGTTGCTGTGGCACAATCGACCTATGTCGCCGTGCGGCCATTGCCAGAGTGAGTTGCGCACACCGACGAATGCGAGGTCCGGCAAGCCCCGCTTGATGGACCGAGAGAAGGTCCAATGGGAGATGAGAGCGGTCAGACGATACAGAGCTGCCGGCCGCTCGGACACGCACTGGCCTGAAGATTCTCCCATTAGCAGTTCCAGCTCGGCGTCCCGCTGGTGGCGATCGTGGCGACGAATTCGATTTCGCGCCGCTCGCAGTGGGCCAGTTCGTCGCACCAGACCTTCAGCAGGCGTTTGCGCTCGTTTGCAGTGTGTTCGAGCAGGCTCCATGGGGACTCTCCTTCGCCGAAGTTAAATGTTGCAGATTTGTGAACGAGAGGGCAATTGCCGGCCGCCCGAAGTATCTTCAGACCGGGTGCGTCGTTGTGATCGCTGAGGGGCGGTGGAGGCATTGCCATCGAAAAGTGCGGCGGAGTAGTGCCTCCACTTGCCGTAAGTTTCTGACTTTGCGATCAAATCGAGAATTTGGGAATGCGACCTGATCCGTCGGCATGCTCATCCAGTACAACACAAATCGATTTTTTACGGCTTGGCAGCCCTTCTTTCGGGGGCGTCTTCGTCTGTTGGGTTGGCGTCGCTAATGGTCTCGTCCTTCTCGGGCGGCAGCTCGGTGTGCGGAGCGCTGTGGATGCTTCTTGAGAGCGCAAGCTCTCGTTGTCGATTTCAAAGACGGGCAATGCCGATCCTAATCTTCATTCGAGCCTCGCCGAGTTCACTTAGCTCAACCGAAGAGATTTGCGCTCCATGTTCTCTGCCCCGGACGCTGGCCGCGGGCCGAGAGGATGTCGCCCGCCACATTTGACAGACGCTGTGGCCCTGAAGCGTGGGATCGAATATCGGTTCGGCCTAGGTAACATCTTGAGGCCGGGAGGTGTCGGATTTTTCGACTTGGCATTGCCACAACCTCAGATTAGCATTCACGAAATTTGAGACATTCATTTGCGGCGGGGGAGACACCATGAGCGCCGATGAACAAACCGAGTCTGGTATTCCACTCGCCAAGGCCATCGCCGACCTCAGGTCAGAATTGTTGAAGGCGGTATCGGAAGGCAAGAACCAGGATCTGCGGTTCAAGCTTGACCCGGTCGAGCTCGAGCTCAGCGTCGGAATGACCTACAAGGGCGGCGCCAATGCCGGCGTGAAATTCTGGGTCCTGGAGATCGGTGCCAAAGGCGAAGTCGAGCGGGCCGGCAGCCATAAGCTCAAGCTGAAGCTCACGCCGGTCGACAAGGACGGCAATCAGTTCATGGTTCGCGACACGGTTGGCAAAATGCCAGAGTAGCACGCGGCAATGCCTGGCGATATCGAGACGTGTCTCACCGAGGTTCGCTGCAAGACCACCTCCGGATATGGGTCTGGCTACTTGATCGCGCCTGATCTCGTGCTGACCGCTTGCCATGTGATTGCGGACTTGACCCGGTCGCCTCCTGATGACCTCGACATCGATATCAGGACCATCGCGCATTTTAATGCGCGCCTTCCATTTCAGAAGGCCAAGCTGATCTGGCCGCCGCCCGCGCGATGGCAGGA
This sequence comes from Bradyrhizobium sp. ORS 278, assembly GCF_000026145.1. Lineage (NCBI taxonomy): Bacteria > Pseudomonadati > Pseudomonadota > Alphaproteobacteria > Hyphomicrobiales > Nitrobacteraceae > Bradyrhizobium > Bradyrhizobium sp. ORS 278. The sequence goes on from NC_009445.1 coordinate 3,410,022, forward strand.
GCTTGCCGATCTCGACATTGCGTTGCTGGAGATCACCCCGGACCCGGTTACCAAGAAGGCTGCACAACCGATCCACTTCGGAACGGACGGCTTGCCGCGCGACAAGATGCTCCAAATCAGCTTCGCCGGTTTCCCGAGACTGATGACGATCAGAAACAGCGACAATCGGGACGTCAGACAGCTGTTCGGAGAAGCCGCGCCCGCCACCGGCGTCAAGCAGAACATCTATACGATCGACATCAACAAGGGACGGCCTGCGAAGTCTGACGAAGAATGGAAGGGCGCGTCGGGCGCTGCGGTGTTCTCGCAAGGCCAGCTGATTGCTGTGCTGACCGTCAAGATCGTGGACGGCATGGACGATTTCAGCGCGATGCGCCTCGATGCCGCTCTTCGCGATCCCGATTTCCGCCAACGCGTTGCCGCGTCACAGGCGGCGATTTCGACCAAAGGCGCCGCCGAATCCAACCTCAATCTGGGCCGGCTCGTCTGCCTGGTCGATCGCGATCCACAAGACAGCGCATTTCGAACCGCGTATCGAAAGCTGCTCGACGACAGGCGGGTTCGGCCGTTGTGCTGCCTGATCTATGGCGGCGCCCGGCATCGGCCGATCGACCTGGCTGACCGCTTCGCGCTGGTGACGATCCCTGAACTGCGCAAGCTGAGGCCTGGCGAGACATCGCCATTCAAGCCGATAAATTGGCCCAGCAGCGAGGTCGACGTTACCAACGGTCTCGCAACCTTGCGCGCGCTGCTCTGGAATGTTCTGTGCGACGAGGATGGCAGTGAGGTTCCTGTCGAGCCGGCTGCGTTCAGGGAGCGTCTTTGTGACGAGAGCCGCCCGCACTTCTTCGTCTCGGAGCTTTCGCCAACGCAGCTGACGGCGGAAAGCGCGGTGTTGTGGAGCGCCTGGCTCGCGTTTCTCGAATCTGTTGCGGTCTACGAGCTGTCACGTCCGCCGCTGCACATCTTCCTGGTCACCGATGCAACGCGCGCTCAGATCGAGGCGTGGCTGAAGCAGATTACGCCGGCGAAGGAGGTTGCGCTGCCGTCGTTTGCTGAGCTTGGCGCCTGCAAATGGATCGATTTCGGCGAATGGATCGATCGTCGAGTTCCCAAAATCGTGCCGGCGTTGGCCGCGGAGGCGACGCAAATCAAGGATGATCTCGAGAGTGAGCTCGACCAGATGCTCGGCGGCCCGCGAGAGTTCACAGCTTCCGACCTGAAGACGGTCGTCCGTAAAGTGCGTCGGATGGCGAGATAGAGGGCTTTCGATGGTCGAGTCGATTTATGCAGGCGTTGGGTCCGCAACTAAGGAGCCGAAGCTTCCCGAACCGATTGAACCGCACTTCCGCAAGAGCTCCGGCTACATCCCGAGCCCCGCGTTGAAGGCTGCGGTCGACGTTGCGATGATCCTGGGCCAGCCGCTTTTGCTCACGGGTGAGCCCGGCACCGGCAAGACGACGCTCGCCCGCGCGGTCGCCGACGAATTGTTCGACGGACGCTATCTCGAAATGCAGGTCAAATCCTCTACCAGCCGCACCGATCTGCTCTATCGGATCGACGAGCTGGGACGCTTTCGCGACGCGCAACCGCAGCGCATGACCAAGCCGACGATCGCCTATGTCGAGTTCCAACCGCTTGGCGAGGCGATCATCCGCTCTTGCGGTCCGGATGCTCCGCTCAGCGACAGGGCCGGGCGTCCGCTCAGCGGTGACGAGCCGGTTCTCGATGAGATTTTCGGCAAACGTCCGGGTCGTCCCGACGGCGCTCCGACCACACGGATGCTGCTGCCTCATGCGACGAATTGGACGAGGCAGGAACGCTGGGTCGTGCTGATCGACGAGATCGACAAGGCGCCGCGCGACGCGCCGAACGATCTTCTCGAGGAGTTCGAACGTCTCTCGTTCGCGATCCCGGAGCTAGGCCTGCGCGTCGATCCACCCGAGAAGGCGCCAAGACCGGTGGTGTTCATCACGAGCAACAGCGAGAAGAGCCTGCCCGAGGCATTTCTGCGGCGCTGCGCCTTCCACCACATCGAGTTTCCCGACAACGACATGCTGCGCCGGATCATCGAAAGCCGCCTCGGCGGCCTGGTGTTTTCCGACGAAGACCAGCTCGACCAGCTGCTCACGCTGTTCAATGACCTGCGAAAGGCGCTGCGCAAGCCGCCGAGCACATCCGAATTGTTGAACTCGCTCCGGCTGCTCAAGGCGAACCCCAAGATTGTCGCCACGACAGACTTGCGCGACCACGTCGACGAACTCAAGAGTCAGCTGAGCGCACTCGCGAAGATGCCGGAAGATATCGTCAGAGCCAAGACGATCATCGATGCCTGGGCCGCGGACCCGGCCCGGAGCCGCGCCCAGGCAGCAAAGCCGTGACGGCCAGGGCGGATTGGCTCGACGATCCGCTGGTGCTGTGCACCTTCCTGCGCGAACGCGGTCTGCGTCTGGGGACCGGCGAGGCCTTGCGGGTCAGCGCCGTGCTCGACGAACTCGGCCGGCGCGGCACCAAGCCGCGCACGGCTCAAGAAGCGACGCGATGGCTCGCGCCGCTGGTGTGCACGAACGCGGCGCAGCAGGCGGTACTGCCACTGCTGTTGGCCGAATTCGAGAGCCTCTTCATCCCCGCTCCGGTCCCGCCGGCACCGCTACCAACGCTCCCGCCTGCCGAGCAAGATCCGGCAGGCGCCGGCGCGAATTTGATGAAGAACCCGTTCGTCGCCGGCGCAATTTTGCTTGGCATGATCGGCCTCTTCGTCGCGCTGGCCTATGCGCTCGGGTTTCGCGTCTCCCCAGACCCTCCTCCTGTTTCCGATCCCAGGACCGCCGTGCAACCGCTGACCAGAGACTTCAGCTGGCTATGGATGCGGCTCTCACAGGGTTTGAGTTTTGCGATCGTTCCGATCGGTTTCTGGCTGATGTTCTACAGCTGGTACCGCCGCCGCCCGGTCGTGCTGCAACGGGCACGCACGCGCGACGCGCCGGACGAAAAGGCAAGACATTCGCTTGCCGAGTCGTCGGCCGACCGTTTCGTGCTGTTCGGTGCGCCGGAGCTGCGCCGGCCGCTGCAGGCGATGCGCGCACACCGGCTCGCCCCCTCGGCGGGATACGACTTTGCGCAAAGCGCTTGTGCGACCGCAAAGGCCGGCGGTTTCCTGACGCTGGTGCAGGATCTGCGGCCGATGCTGCCCGAATATCCGGTGCTCATCGAGCAGCTTTCGGGCAAGGATCATGTTGCCGCGCTCGGCCGCGCGCTTGCCGCGCGACTGACCGCCGAGCGACTGGCGGCAACGGTCTATGTGTTCTCGACCGATCCACGCATGCTGCGCGGCGACACCCGTCGCCTGCTCGGGCTTGGCGATGTCCTCAGCCGCCATGGCGATGACACCATCCTTCTGGTCAGCGACGGCGATGTGCTGATCGACCCGCTGACGGGCGCAGCGAACGCCTACGCGCTCGAGCTGCTGGCCTGGGCCAATCCGGTGCTGCTGACGCCAGTGCCGCTCGCGCGCTGGTCGCGCCGCGAGCAGGTGTTGGCTGAAGCCGGCCTGCTGGTGATGCCGGCCACGCCGGAAGGCCTGGCGCAGCTCGCGCTGAAGCTTGCGGGCAATGCCGAGCTGCAAAGCCCGGCCTTGCGGCTGCCTGCTGCACAGTGCCGCGCGGTCCGACGCGACATCCACGCCAGCCTCGCCTGGCACCATGACGAACCGATACCCGCACCGGAAGAGCGCGAGGAGATCATTGATGCGATCGCGGCGGAGCTTCCCGCCGCGGCGTTCGAACTGCTTTGCGTGCTCGCCCGATTCCCCGATGTCCGCCTCGATCTCACGCTGCACATGGGGCTGATGCTGAAGCGACGCAACGGCGATCCGCTGCTCGACGAAGAAAGCTTTGGCGCGCTGGCGTGGCTGCCGTGGATGCGGCTCGGCCGTCTTCCGGACTGGCTTCGTCTCGACCTGGTTCAGTGCCTGTCGGCGAAACGGCGCGAGGAGGCGCGACAGCTCTACGATCTCTGGCTGGCGCAGGGGCTCCCGCAACAGGGAGGTGACGATACACCGATTGCCTATGAGCCGGGAGCTTTCGCGCGACTGTTGCGCCGCCACGTCGCCAGCGATCCGAGCACGCCCCTGCGCGATGTGATCTTCCTGAAGTCGCAACGCGGCGAGGAGATCAGCGACATCGACCTGCGCGCCCCGGACGTACTGCGCCGGCTGCTACGTCCGGGCTTTCTCGACCCAGAATGGATTGCCGGCGCGGTGGCGCTCGGACTCGCGGTTTTGGCTTTCGTCTATGCGCCGGAGCTCGTTGCGCTTCGCAAAACCCGGACGATTGACGGGGTGCCAGGCGCGATATCAATCGTGGCCGGCTCCGCCGCTTCGATCATCACCTGGCATCTCGCAGCTTATCTTGAGCGCTGGCGAGCGTGGCTTACGATCACCAATGTCGTATCGGTTCTGCTCTTGCTCGTGACGCAAGCGATTGTGATCGTCGACGTAGCACCTAACGATCTCTTTCGGGCGGCTATGGCAAGTCTCTTATTGCCAGGGTTTGTGCTCGCCTTGGTCCCTGCCAAAATTGAGCCTCTGGACCAACTGCTGCCGTTCCGTGATCTGTCGACCTTTCTCTACCTGCTGGCCGGCGTCCTGTATGCGGTCGTGATGATCGATGTCGCGAACAAGTCGACCGATGGCATTCTCGTTGCGGCGATCGGCGTAACACTTCTAGCCGCTATCCTGAGCAACATTGTCAATCTTCCACTGGTGTTCATGTTGATAGGCGCAATTCTTGGTGGGATCTTCTCTTATTTTCCTGCTGTGGCAGTCGTCTTGTTGCTCCAATGGCTCGTACGCCCTGGTGATTTCGAAAACGTTCTGTCGCTCCAATCGTGGGTCCACATTGGGATCATCACAGCGGTCTATGGCGCGATGCTCGCGGCCGTGACGCTGCGACGCATCCGCCTGACCCGGTTTCTCATCATCGCCGCGCTCGGTATTGTCGGTATTCTCGTAGCCACAATCGCAAATGCAATGTTCGATGTACCCTCTGCGCCATCGAGGGCGCCACAGCACCTGACACCCCTTCGACTGTGGTCGAGTTACGTGCCGTCGGGCGGCCTTTGCCTGGTGCTGACATTGCTTGCGCTGGTGCGACCCGATGCCCTGACCTCCCGCCCGGTGGTTCGCGGCGGGCTCGTCTATATGGTGACTGTCTTTGCGGCCGGTCTGCTGATCGGCGTGCTCTCCGATAGCTCCCCCAATGATTTCGCCAGCAGCAACTACCGCATGTTTAGCGTGCCGGTGAGGCAGATCGGAGCCGCAATCGGCCACGCCGTGCAGTTCCTGTTCGTGCCCGGTGCGATCGCGGCGATCATGGCCGCCCTTGCCAACGCCGAGGCGCGCCAGAACGGAGCGTCCGCCAGCGCATCGCCCTGGCGCGCATTTGCGGCGGTGTATGCGCCGCCGCTATGGCTGGTCGCGATCCCACCGCTCGGGCTCCTCACGGTTCAGGGAGCTCTGTTCGGAACGACATTCGGCGCGCCGCTTCTGTTCATCCCAGCGGCGGCGGCGCTCGGCAGCCATTTCGGGACGGCGTCATGGCCCGCCGTCATCATCGGCGGATTGCCATTTTTCCTCTATCTCGATTTTGCCCCGCTGAAGACCATCGCCAGTCCTGGCATATTCCTGACGGCGCTGCTCGTGCATCGACTGTTTGCCGATCCGACGTTTCGCACACGCGTCTTGTTCGCGACCTCGCTGGCGCCGATCCAGCTGACGGCAATCATCCTGCTGCTCGGAAGCACTTACCAGTTCGCGATCGGGTCGGACCCCAGCGGCAGCGGATCGGCCGAGCTCGCCCTCTATTATGTTCTGTTTCTGTTGGGCGCATCGCGCATTCCGAAGGTTCCAGTCACCGGCGTACTACTCGCCGTGGCGGTCGTGACATTTGCTGTCAATTTCTCTGTAGATCGACTGATAGGCACCAATCCGATGTCAGCCGTCGAATGGCCAGTTTATCTGACGCTCGGCTTCACTCATCCATCGGAGATCACGACCCCGCTCGCGTTCCTGCTCCTTGGAGGCTACCTCTTTCACTGGCAGCTCCCCCGTGCCCTTCAGCGAGAAGAGAGTCGAAACGGAGAGACCGCGAATGTGGCGAGCGCGCTGGCCGGCGTCCTGCTGCTGTGTGTTGTCCTGAGCCATGCCGAGTTGCGCGGCAGCTCGCTGGGAAGAACAGCCTTCGATGGCCTGATCGGCGCAGCAGTCTTCCAGCCCTTGATCTTCATGCTCGGCATGGCCCTCGGCTGGCGCGGCGTCCTGCTCTCCGCCGCCATTTTGCTTGGCGGTGAATTCCTTCCCGCCTTATTGTCCGGCTCTGGCAAGCTCGCGTTAGCCTTTAACGTCTGGGATCTTAAAGTCGCGATGAGCTATCCCAGGCCAATCGATGTTCTAACGTCTCGGTTCGATGATCTCGCCTTCGCGCTGTTCGGTTGGCGCGTGATGCTCGCATTCAGGCCCTCCGTCGCGAGCGGTGCCGTCGATGCAAGGGCCGAGGCGCCGATGCCAAAGGCGGCATGACATGGCATCCTCGGTCTCATCCCCCACTTTCGTGCGCGGTCAATGCACCGTGCACTATGCCTCAAGCGCAAGCATTGGCTATCGATTTCGGCCGAGCCTGATCCTGATCGCTACGAAGGATGAGAAGCTGGGGCAGCCGGAGTCGGTTGATCTCGGTGACGGCATGCAGCGGCCGGTTCGTCTGCTGGCGTCGCGCACCGGCATTGGCGGCCGCGTGTCGCTGCTGGCGATCGAGGGCATCGGTGGGCCGTCCCTGGATGATGATAGTGCCAGCGAAGTGCTGTCTGAGCGACCGATCGATTTTACCGAAGCCGTGGCGCTTCGCGCCGACGAAGGGGGAGCCGTCGCGGGATACATCTTGAGTTTTCAGGGCTCGGACCGGCGCATGGATTTTATTACGGCGGAAGAGCCTGAATTGACGATCGGGTCCCCGGTGTTCATCGGCGATCGCTTCATCGGGATTGTTGCGCGCAACCGATCGCCGCCGGAGCAATGGCTCGTTACGCCGATCCGGCTTGCCGAGCTTTTCTTCGATACGGAACGGCGACAGGCGATCGAGACCGCGACCGGCAAGCAACTGGGCGAGCAATTCCTCGCGCTGGTGCGTTCGTTCAAGGCTCATGTCACGCGCCTCTGGTCGCTGTACGAGCTGGTCGAAAGCCCTGAGTTCAAGCTCCATTTGGTGAGATCGGAGGTCGGCCCGACGTCGGCACCAGCCGAAGGCAAGGCACCAATCCAGGACAATGGCAGCGCCCGCGAATTCAACGCCGCCGCCGGGGCGTTGCGAGACCGCGCTGCGCAATTTGCCGACGCTGTGCTGCACGAGGCGCCCGAGGGCGTGTGGACGCCGCTCGGCCGGCCGCCTCGGCAGTTTCCGCTGGCTCCGGCGGTCCCGGTGGCCTGGGCCATCGTCCTGCTGCTGCTCCTGCTGTCAGGCGCGGGCATTCTTGCTGTGCTCGGCACTCCCTCGCAGCTGCAGCCCGACACCAAACCACCGGTTGAGCAGCTCAAAGGTGCTGGTTGAGCGCCAAAGAGATCTCTCTCGGCCGAGGTTGCGACGTCGTGCCGTCCCGTTGGCAGGTTGAGAAACTGAGGGTCGCAGCCGGTGTTGGTCAGAATCGTTGGCAGCGCGTCGCAGCCGGCCGGGATCGGATCGACCTACCGGGCAATGATCTGCCAGAAGGTCACGCCGAGGCCCTGGCCGGCACGGCACGACAGGTCAGGCGTCTCGTCAAGGCGGCGCAGGCTGCGGAGGGCGGCGAGCCCCGCATTGCAAGCTCTGGTAATACAGAACGCCGCCTGGAGTCTGTGCTACCAGATCACAGTCGGCACTGATCGGGTGGGAGAAGGCCTGGAAGAGAACGGGGCCGGACTCTCTGAGGGGCAGTCGGCCTGAGGACGGGCGGCCGGTTTGCGGGACTGCATGCGGTTCACGGCGAGCCTCGCACTGGCGACGCTCATTGCGGTTGGCGCCTCTCGCCATCTCTCAGAACCCCGCGACCTGTCGATCGCATGGCGGCGTAGCACAGCGAAGATTCGGCGATATGCGGGCCCGGAGTTGCTGTGACACAATCGACCTATGTCGCCGTGCGGCCATTGCCCGAGTGAGTTGCGCGCTCCGACCGATGCGAGGTCCTGCAAGCTCCTGAATCCGGCGTATCCTCCCGTGAGCTTCGCACGCCGTTCCATAGGGGCAGGGTGCCGTCGGGCGGCTAAAGCTCGCGCCGATCTGGATGAGCTCATCTGGACGGTCACCCGCCGGTGACGATCGTCCGTCGCGTGCACAGGGCGCAGTTCACCATCGTCCCGAACGCGGTCTTCGCGGATACCCGTCTCTCTGTCCAGGCCAAGGGTGTCCTCGGCTATCTCTTGTCGCGCCCCCACAACTGGCATGTCCGCCTCGATCATATCGGGCGAACCCTCCTGGTCGGCCGCAAGAAGCTGCAGCGTATTTTCCGAGAGTTGATCGCCGCCGGCTACGTCACACGCGAAGCACAACGAATTGTCGACGGACATCGGTTCGGTGAGATTGATTACGTCGTCCGTGACGTGCCGGCGCCTGTGGATAAGTCGGCGCGTCCGCGGGGTCGAAAGGGACCTGCGGCTCCGCGGGTCCAAAAGGGACCTGCGTATAAAGACTCACCGCAGGGCCCTGAGGGACCTGCCTATAAAGAACGATATAAAAACAGACCTGATCTGCTGGGAGCACGCGCTTTCGATGGTTGGCCTGACGTCGTCGGCACGGCGCACGATGAGATGGCCGAGCTCCAGGATGACGCCTGCCTCGATCCGAGGATTGTCGAGCTTTTCGACGATGCTGCTGAAGGTTGGGAGTTGATTGTCGCGCTTCCGGACCCGGCACGGGACGAGTTGCTTCAACGCTACCGGCGGGGCGAGCTCGATCGGTTTGCGATCATGGAGCTCCGGACCCGATACCGACATTTGCTGGGTGGCGGTCGGCCGAAGGGCAGGTAAGCGATCCGACTCGCGGGGCCGCCCAGATTGTGCTGGGTGCAGTGACGTGACGAAGCTCCAAACCGCTGGGGGGAAGCCGGCGGGGCGGTCCAGGGGGCCGAACCGGAAGCTATGCCGTGTATCGTCCTGATCTCTGCCTGCTCGTGAACGTGGGCTGCAAGGCCCAGAGCGGGCGCAGGAGACTGAAGCGAAGGGATTGGGCTCTAATCCGCGCGGTCTGCTTTGAGCCACTCCAACGACTTCCGGAAGGATTTGGAGAGCTGTGGAACCGAAGGCGCAGCAAAGGGGCAACAGTCGCCACACGATGTTGACACTGCGGCTGCCCTCTTAGCTGGTCTCGGCATCCGCGCTTCGCTGCCAGTTCAATTCAGCCAGAATTCCCAACTATCCCAATTATGCGACATCGTATCCGAAACTCCGCCTAGGGGATTTCAGATGTTGCCAAGCATTAGCTTCGCCATCATCCGTCGGATCTGCGTGCCTTCGATGTCGCCGCGGCAATCAAATGAAGCGAGAACAACCCAAGATGCCAAAGCGCGAACCGATGCTTCGAAACGCTGCGGACAAGCTCTGCCTCACTGTTCCTGAGGCTGCCGTACTGTGTTCGCTCGGACAGACTTCCCTCTACAAGGCCATCAAAGAAGGGCGGCTGCGAATCCGAAAGTACGGCACGCGGACGATCATCACGCGCGCAGATCTGGCCTCTTTCTTGGAAAGCCTGCCCGAGGCGACCAAGCAGCCCGAGCGGTGACATCCTCGGCGGGGCAGGGATAGTTTGAACTTTCAGGCGACCTTCATCGGGGTCACATTGCTCTTTGGTGGTTGCGTTGCGAAGTCCGCGAATGTCTGCATCACATGCAGTCGCTTCTTCAGGGCCTCGCCGCGCTTATAGGCCTTTTCCGGCATCATCGCCCGTGATGTGGTGCAGGCAATGCTCGACGATTTCCTCCTCGAAGTGGGTTTGCTCCTGCGCCCAGGTTCGAAACGTCGTGCGGAAGCCGTGCACTGTCAGGGAGTCGTCTCCGGTGAGCTCCTTGAGATATTTCAGCATGGTCATGTTGCTCATCGGCCGCTTTAAACTGCGCCCGGGAAACACGAATTCGTCATTGACCCGGCTCTCGTAAGCCTCGCGCAAATAGGTCAGCGTCTGCCGGGGCAACGGCGTACGCTTCAACCGCTCGTTCTTGGTGCCGAGAAAGCCAAGATCCCAGACTCCGTTATCGAGATCGAGTTGCGCCCAGCGCATGTTCTGAACTTCGGCGGTTCGTCCCAGGGTCAGGATGATGACCTCGAGCGCCCGCGCGCTTTGCGTGGAGATGGCGCTGAGCTTGTGCATGAACGCCGGCAGGTCCTGGTAGTCCATCGCCTTGTGGCCGCCCCGTATCGTGCCACGCCGCCGCTGCCTGGGCATGATCGGTTGCAGTCGGCTGGCCCAGTCAGCGGGGTTGTCTTTCGGTCGCAGGTTGTGGGCGATCGCCGCGTCGAGAATCTTCTTGATGATCTGGCGAGCGGAGCGGGAGGTCTCGGGCTGCTGCCAGATTGGCATGAGCACGTTGACGACATGGGCGGTTTCGATCTCGTGGACCCAGTGCTTGTGGAGCGGGCGGCAGACGACCTGCACGATGCGCTTCAGCTTTGCCCTGGCGGCCTTGTGCCCCATGCCGATCTCGTAGGTTCGCCGCCATTCCTCGGCGAATTCGCCGAACTGGCGCGATCCCTGAATGCGGCGTTTCTCGACGTCACGGTGCTCTCGCGGATCGGTCCCCTTCGCTAGCAGCCGCAGAGCGTCAATCGCCTTGTCCCGGGCCTCGGAGAGCTTCAGGCCGGTTTCCTTGGCCGAGCCAAAACCCATCTTCTTGACGATGCCGTTGCGCTGGTAGCGGAACGCCCAGCGGCGGCCGCCGCTTGGGGTGACGATCAGGTAGAGGGTGTTGCCGCACGGGTATTCGCCGGGCCCGACGGAGAGATAGTTCTTGGCGGTGATCTCGGGCTTTTGAGTTAGAAACTGCATGGGAGATTCGAAACTCCTGTCCCTCGCCGAAAAATGCAGCGTTTCAGGTGAGGGGGATTCTAACTCAGATCGAGGGATGGCCAAATGGACGGTCTGGCGGAGTTAGCCGACGACCGCCGATCGTACGCTGGAGTCTCCCAAACTACGAAAAACCACGATCTGACAAGCGCTTATCGTGGGCTTCGGTGATGGTCGGCGATGGCGGGTGAAGGGGGGCGAAGGCGGGCTTGGCGCGCTCGGAGAGATTCGAACTCCCGACCCTCGGAATCGAAATCCGATGCTCTATCCAGCTGAGCTACGAGCGCGTGCTGACCATCTCGATCCGGATATCAGACTTGGTCAGCCAAGACCAGCCCAAGACGGCATTGCCAGTTGCGATGGTGGCGATGCCAAGGGGCGTCAGAAGCAGGGATGCCGACGACGGTCCTGACCGATATAGGCGGCTGAGCTCTGGTAGCAGTGATTGGTCGACGGGCCGTCGTAGAACGCAAAGGTGCCGGGCAGTGGGCCGGGACCGTAATTGTGCAGGTAGCTGATCGCGTAGGGCAAGCCTGGGTGATTGCGATGGTGATGGTAACGGTGATGGCTGCGCGCCTCCGCAGCGGCGGGAGCCAGGGCCGCAACGACGACAATCAGGGCAGCGGCCGACAATGCGAGCTTGCTCATGTTCTTGTCTCCAGAGGGAGCGGTAGGGCGGCCAACGGGCCGGTTCTCTAACCCGACAAGGGCTCAAAGGATGCGCAAGAACAGCCGTTTTGTCAAAATTTTGGCCTTTTCCGCATGCTTAAGACATCTGTGACAAGGTATCGCGGATGCCGTCGGGCCGTGGGGCCTCGCCGCGAGCCGAGTTGAGACCGGGTTTCCCGTCCGATCCATGAACCGCCTGCTCCCATGCGTCGTGCTTTCGCTGATCGCCGCGACCCCGGCGTATGCCGATCTGCACATCACACGCGATCATGGCGGGTATATCGAAGAGTACAAGGCCAAGTACAGGCACATCCGCGATACGCGCCAGCGTGTCATCATCGACGGCATTTGCAACTCGGCCTGCACCCTGGTATTCGGCATCGTGCCGTTGAACAGGATCTGCGTTACGCCCAGGGCGAGCATCGGGTTCCATCAGGCCTATTACGACAAGGCATTCACGTTCGGGATCAAGGTCACCAGCATCGAGGGGACGACCGAGCTGATGTCGTTCTATCCAGAGACGGTGAAGTCCTGGATCCGGCGCAATGGCGGGCTGACGACCGAGATGAAGAAGATCACGAACGGCGTCGAGCTCTGGAAGATCGTCGATCCCTGTCCCGATTCCTGGTGAGCGGCGCACCTCCCACATCTTATAGAGGCTGCAACGCCGCGATCAGGGCCGTTCCAGGCGCGGGCTCCGGACATGACCGCAGCGGGTCATGACAGCAGCCATTCCGAACAAACGCACGAAACAATCCAGCGCCAGATCGTCCCCATGACCGGGCACTGGATTGTTTCGCCGAGACCCTCGGGACAGGTGACGACCCCGCCGTCGGTCTCGACCAAGCAGGTTAGCGCTTGGCCTTCTTGGTCTTCTTGGCCGCCTTCTTGGTGGCCTTCTTCGCAGTCTTTTTCGCTGCCTTCTTCACGGTCTTCTTGGCCGACTTCTTGGTCGCAACCTTCTTGGCCTTGGCGGCGGCCCGCTTGGGTGCGGCTTTCTTCGCGGCTTTCTTGGCCGTCTTCTTGGAAGCCCGCTTCGCCTTCGGCGCTGCGGCAGTGGTCGGATCGGCCGCAGCCTCGGGCGGTGCGCTCGGTGCGGCGACGGTCGGGTCGGTCAGAGTGGTGTCGTCCATATCGGTCCCCCGATGTGTTGGAAACCTTGCGACGATAGCTGGATTCTCCCGGCTGTCAAAGCGAGCGCAACTAATCACTTGTGCGCAAGCTCGCATAAGCCGCCAGCGCACGCTCGCGCCCCTGCTTGTGATCGATGATCGGCGTGGGGTAGGAGCGTCCGAGCGTGACACCGGCCTCGGCGAGCTCAAGCGGCTTGGCCGCCCACGGCTGATGGATCACCCCGGCAGGAAGTCGCGCAAGCTCCGGAACCCAGCGCCGCACATAGCTGCCGTTGGCATCGAACTTCTCGCCCTGCAGCACAGGGTTGAAGACGCGGAAGTAGGGCGCCGCATCCGCCCCGGAGCCGGCCACCCATTGCCAGCTCGCCGGGTTGCTGCCCGGGTCGGCGTCCACCAGCGTGTCCCAGAACCATTGTTCGCCCTGCCGCCAGTCGATCAGCAGGTGCTTCACCAGCAGCGAAGCAGCCACCATGCGGACGCGGTTGTGCATGCTGCCGGTGTGCCATAGCTCGCGCAGTCCGGCGTCGACGATCGGATAGCCGGTCCGCCCGCGCTGCCAGGCGGCGAGTGCAGCATCGTCCTGAACCCAAGGGAAGGGATCGAAGGACGGTTGCAGATTGCGGCTGGCGAGGTCCGGATTGTTGTAGAGCAGGTGGCGGCTGAACTCGCGCCAGCCGATCTCGCTCAGGAACTTGTCGATCCCCTTCGCCTGCGCGGGGCGCTCCTCGGCCGCGAAGCGGGCGGCGTGCCAGATCTGCCGCGGAGTGATTTCGCCAAAACGTAAATGCGGCGACAACCGCGACGTGGCGTCGATGTCGGGGCGGTCGCGATCGGCGGCGTAGCCGCTGACGGTGCTCTCGAGGAAGCTCCGGAGGCGCTGCTGCGCGGCGCGCTCGCCGGCCTGCCACGTGGCGCGCAGGCCGCCCGCCCAGTCCGGTTTGGTCGGCTCCAGCCTCAGGTCATCCACGGTGAGGCCGGTGACGTCCGGCACCATGGGCAGCCTCGCCGGTGTCGGCAGCGGCTTCGGCGGATCGCCGAGGGCCAGCACGCGCTTCCAGAACGGCGTGAACACGCGCGGGCCGCGTCCATCCTTTCCGCTCATGGTCGCCGGATCGACCAGCAGGTCGTCTGGAAACACGCGTGACGCGACGCCGATGTGATCGAGGTCGGCCTCGACGGAGGCGGCCACCCGGCGCGGTCCCGCTTGAGCGACATCGTTCCAGTACACTGCGCTGGCGTTGGTCTCGCGTGCGAGCTGGCCGAGAACCTGCGCCGCCGGCCCGCGGCGGATCACCAGATCAGAGCCGAGCGACTGCAACTCAGTGCGCAGCGCACGCAGCGATTGTGCAAGCCACCATCGCGTCGCTCCTCCGAGTTGCCGAAGCCCCGGACTCTCCTGATCGAACACGTAACTACAAACAACGGGGCCGCCAGCCTGTGCCGCAGTATACAACGCCGGGTGGTCAGATAGTCGCAGGCTCTCGCGAAACCATACGATGATAGGGGGGGGAGCCATTCTGAGGTATCTTATTGCTGTTTTTCCGGTGATGTCAGTATTCTTCCGGCCGGAAAATAATCTGATGGAAACCAAATACGGGCACTTTGAGATTCAGTTGCAGTTCTCCAGGAAGGTTTTCTGACGTGTCCGTCAAATTGAAGCTCGGTACCAAGGCGCTGCTCGGCGCCGTGGTCGTGATCGCGCTGAATACGGCCCTCGTGGTGGGCGCCGCCTACTGGTCCCTCACCAACGATTTTGCCGATCGCGCCAAGCGCGACATCGAAGGCAATCTGCGCACCTTCGCCCTGACGTTCAACGAGACGTTCAAGGACGCCAAGGTCAGCCTCCAGAACGGCGTCGTCACGCGCATCGAGGTCCCGGCGATCCCGGAGATCAAGGATCATGCGATCGTCGACCGCGCGGTGTCGTATGTCGGCGGCAGCGCGACCCTGTTCGTGGTCGACGACAGCGGCCAGTTCGTGCGCCGTTCCACCAACGTGAAGAAGGAGAATGGCGACCGCGCGGTGGGCACGCAACTCGCCGCCGATCATCCGGCGCAGGCGCTGTTGCGTCGTGGCGAGGCCTATAAGGGGCCGGCCGTGCTGTTCGGCAAGCCGTTCATGACGGCCTATTTCCCGGTTACCAATCCCGCGGGCAAGGTGATCGGCATCCTCTATGTCGGCGTACCGATGGCTGAGCTCGACGCCATGCTGTCGCAGGCGATGCAGACGATGATCATCGCTGCGGTCGTCGCGGCGCTTCTCGTGCTCGGGCTGACGATGCTGGCCGTGAGCCGCGTGACCAAGCCGCTGAGCGCTGTGACGGAGGCGCTGACTGCCATCGCCGAAGGACGGGACCACGTCGACATCACGTCCGACGACCGTGGCGACGAGATCGGCGAGATTGCCCGCAGCCTTGTCGTGTTCCGCAGCGCCGCCAGCGAGCGGCGCCGGATGCGCGAGGAGCAGGCGGCGTCCACGATCGCGGCGGTCGAGCACCGCAAGGCCGAGCTGCAGCGCTTCGTCGATTCCTTCCAGACCAGCATCGGCGGCATCATCGAGAATGTGCTGACCTCGTCGGGCGAGTTCGAGCGCGAGGCGCGCCAGCTGACACAGACCGCGCGCACCACAGCCGATCTCTCGGGACAGTCGGCCGGCGCCTCGGAGACCGCGTCGGAGCACGTCCGCACCGCCGCGGCGGCATCCGACGAGCTCTCCGGCTCGATCGCCGAGATCATCCGCCGCGTCCAAGAGTCCAACGCCATTGCCGCCGAGGCGGTCAAGCAGGCCACCGCCACCGACCAGCGCATCAAGGAGCTGTCTGACGCAGGCAACCGCATCGGCGACGTCGTCAAGCTGATCACCTCGATCGCCGAGCAGACCAACCTGCTGGCGCTCAATGCCACCATCGAGGCGGCACGCGCCGGCGATGCCGGCCGCGGCTTCGCGGTCGTCGCCCAGGAGGTCAAGACGCTCGCCGGGCAGACCGCCAAGGCCACCGAGGAGATCTCCAGCCAGATCGCCAACATGCAGACGGTGACGCAGGAATCGGTCGACGCCATCAAGGCGATCGGCTCGACCATCGAGCGCATCAACGAGATTGCGGCGTCGATCTCGGCCGCGGTCGAGCAGCAGCGCGCCGCCACGCAGAACATCACCCAGAGCGTCCGCTCGGCCGCGAGCGGCACCGCCGAGGTCGTCAACAACATCCGCAGCGCGGCGCGCGGGGCGGGCGAGACCGGCGAAAGCTCCAACCGGATGTTCGCCTCCGCCCAGGCGCTGTCCGGCGAGAGCCTGCGCCTGAAGGCCGAGGTGCAGAAGTTCCTCGACGGGATGCGCGCGGCTTGATTTGCCCGGCCGGATGGCGCTGACACCCATCCGAACCCTCGCTCTCTCGTCATTCCGGGGCGCGCGAAGCGCGAGCCCGGAATCCATAACCACGAGCGGTCGTTGGTTCGAAGAGCGGTGCCACTCGCATCTCGCCACGCCACGACCGTTCGTGGTTATGGAATCCGGGCTCATTCGCGCTGCTTCAAGACGGCTTTGCCGTCTTGCGCGCGAATGCCCCGGAATGACGGTGGGGAAAAAGGTCGCTGACGTCACATGGATCACCCGTAGAGCAGTTTTGGCAGGATCGTCACGATGCCCGGGAGCAGGGTGAGCAGCAGCACGAAGGCGATCATGATGATCAGATAGGGGGCGGTCACGCGGGCGATATAGCCGAGGCCGTCCTCCGTCAGGCCCTGGATCACAAACAGATTGAAGCCGACCGGCGGCGTGATCTGGGCCATCTCAACCGCGAGCACCAGGAAGATCCCGAACCAGACCTCGTCGAAGCCGGCGCCCTTCACGATCGGCAGCACGATCGGCAGGGTCATCACGATCATCGAGAAGCCGTCCAGGAAGCAGCCCAGGATCAGATAGAACACGATCAGCACCACGATGAGCATGAACGGCGACAGGCCGAGCCCCTTGACGAAGGCGGCGACCGCCTGGGGGATTCCGAGGAACGCCGCGGCATTGCCGAGGATCGAGGCGCCGAGCACGATCAGCGCGATCATCGAGCAGGTGATCACCGAGCCGATCATCACGTCGCGGACGACCTGCTGAGATAGGGCTCCCTGGAAAAAGGCGACCAGCGCCGCGCCGAGCACGCCGACCGCGGCGGCTTCCGAGGGCGTGGCGAGGCCGCCATACATCGAGCCGAGCACGCAGGCGATCAGGAACAGGGCTGGCGCGAGGTCCTTGAGCGCGGCGAAGCGCTCGGCCCACGGCACCTGCGACAGCTGTGCCTCGGCCTTCGGCACCATCGCGGGCTTCAGCGTGGTGTGCAGCATCACCCAGCCCATGAAGGTGCCGGCGAGCAGCAGGCCGGGCAGCACGCCGGCGGTGAAGAGCTTCAGAATAGAAACGTCGCCGAGCACGCCATAGATGATCATGATGTTCGACGGCGGGATCAGGAAGCCCAGCGTGCCGGCGCCGGCCAGCGAGCCGATCGCGATGTCGCGCGAATAGCCGCGGCGCAGGAGCTCGTTGAGCGACATCCGGCCGATCACCTGCGTGGTCGCGGCCGACGAGCCGGAGATCGCGGCGAAGATGGTGCAGCCGATGACGTTGACGTGGAGCAGCCGGCCCGGCAGCAGGCCGGCCCAGGGCGCGAGTCCCTGGAACAGCGAGCGCGACAGGCGGGTGCGGAACAGCAGCTCGCCCATCAGGATGAACAGCGGCAGCGCCAGCAGCTCCTGGGTGGTCAGGATGTTCCAGGCATATTGCGGCAGCAGCTTGTCCAGCGGGATCGAGCGGAACATCGCCAGCAGCAGGGTCGCGGTGAAGGCGAGCGTGAGCCCGATCCACAGGCCGCCGGCCAGCAGCGCGAATAGGATGACGAAAAGGGCGATGACTTCGATGGTCATGGGGTGGGGGAGTCCGCGGTGAGGAGGGCGACTGCGTTCGAAGTTTTGCGTTCGTCTGTCTCCACGTCGTCATGGCAGGGCTTGTCCCGGCCATCCACGTCGTTCGGCACGCGGAGAACGACATGGATGCCCGGGCCTTCGCCGCGCCGAAGCGGCTTCGGCCGCGCAGGCGGGACAAGCCCGGGCAGGACGGAGTAACTAACTGCCAGCATGTGCAATCGCCCTCTCATTCGACCGGCGAGGCCTTCATGCGGTGGTCTTCCATCGGCAGTCCCAGCGCCGCCTGAATCGCGCGGGCGAGGAATTGCAGGGTCAGCAGCAGCATGCCGAAGGTGACGACGGCCTGCGGAAACCACAGCGGGGTGTCGCTGGAGGTCGAGACCTGGCCGCGGATGAAGGAGCTCCACGCGAACTTCGTCATCGCCGAGGTGAGGTAAGCCATGAAGGCGAAGCCGGCGGCCGCGGCCAGCACTTCGAGCGCGCGCTGCAGCGGAGCGGGCACGTTCTTCAGCAGCAGCACCACGCGGATGTGGCCGCCGACCCGGAGCGTCATGGCGGCGCCGAAGGTGAAGGACGCCGCCATCAAATAGGATGAGTATTCCCAGGCGATCGAGATCGTCGGCGGGAAAAACGGCAGCACGTTCGACAGCGCCCGCGTCGTGACCTCCGCCAGCATCAGCGCCGTCAGGGTCAGCAGGCAGCCGCCGCCGATCCAGCCGTCGAGCCGGCCGAGCCGATCGATGACGTCGAGCAGGATTCGCAGCGGCGCGGGCGCCGCTGCATTGAGGCTCGCTCGTTCGCCCGGCGAGGGGGCCTGCGCGATCTCAGCCACGCTTCATCTCGGCGAGATAGGCCTTCACCGGCGCGTCCGCGGCTGGCACGCGCTTCAGGAAGGCGTCCATCTGCGGCGCAGTCTTGGCCCGGATCTCCGTCATCATCGCGTCCGAGACCGGTACGACCTCCATGCCGCCTTCCTTCAGCCGGTTGAGGCTGTCGACATCGGCCTTCAACGAGTTGGCCCAGAACGTCGGCTCCATCTTCGCGGCGATGTCGGTGACGGTCTTCTGCTGCTCCGGCGTCAGCGCCTTCCACGAGTCGAGGTTCACGTTGAGCATCTGCGACGACCACACATGGTTGGTCGGGTAGACGTATTTCAGGAACTCCCAGAACTTGCCGTCGACGCCCGACACCGAGGAGGTCGAGACGCCGGCGACCGCGCCGGACGCCAGCGCCGGAATCGTCTCGCCCCAGGGGATCATGACCGCGGCCATGCCGATCGCATTGAGCATGTCGACCGCGTTCTTGTCGGGCACCCGGATCTTGATGTTCTTCAGGCCCGCGACATCCGTCGTCTTGACCTTGAGATGCAGGTATTGCGTCGGCCACGGCACGATGTAGAGGATCTTCTGATTGTTGCGCGCGGCGATCTTTTCGTATTCCGGCCGCACATATTTGTGCAGCACCTTGAGCTCGTCCATCGAGCCGGCCAGAAACGGGATGCTTTCGACGCCCATGAAGGGCTCGTCGCCGACCTGCTGGATGTTGAGCACATCCGCCAGCGGCACCAGGCCGTCGCGCACCGCGCGCAGATGCTCGGGGCCCTTGAAGCCGAGCTGACCGCCGGCCTTCACGGTGATGTTGACGGCGCCATTGGTCTGCTTCTTCACCTCCTCGGCGAAGGCCATCGCGTTCTGGGTGTGAAAGTTGCCGTCGGGCCAGACGGTGGACATGTCCCAGTTGGTGGTGGCGGCGCGTGCGCGTGTCGAAAGCTGGGTGCCGGCGAGCAGGGTAGCTGCACCTGCGGTGAACGTACGTCGCGTGATCATGAGGGTCTCCGCTGTTGTAGGTTTGCTTTGGTCGATGCTGCTTGTGCGCGGATGGTGCACCCTCTCCCCTTGTGGGAGAGGGTGGCTTCGCGCAGCGAAGCCGGGTGAGGGGTCTCTCTCCGCGATCGCATGTGCCGAGAGAACCCCTCACCCGGCGCCGAGCTGACGCTCGTCGCCACCCTCTCCCACAAGGGGAGAGGGTGCACCGCGCGTGCGGCGAGAGCGATGCCCCAAACGGGGCGAGGCCTCAGCTGCCGTCTCATACGATCGTTCATCATCGTGCTCGACCGTAGACCGCTGCCGCGTTCTCCGCCGACACCAGCCCGCTCTCGACATCGCCTTGCACCAGCGCTGCCGCGCGCTCGCGCGGATCGCCGATGCCGGCGCCGCCCGGTGTCAGCACCACCAGCCGGTCGTCCGGCGGCACGGTCTGGAAGCCCTTGCCGCGCAGCTTCTTGCCCGAGGCGAGCCCGACATAGCCGGCCTCGCCATTGTGGCCGCCGTCGCGGCCGCGGGGCGGGTGGTCGATGCGGTCGAAGGCGGCGAGGATGTCGAACGGCGCGTCGACGCCGCTGCCGACCTCGATGATCTGGCCGAGGCCGCCGCGGGTGCGGCCGGCGCCGCCTGAATCCGGCCGCAGCTCCTTGCGCCAGAAGATCAGCGGCGTCTGCGTCTCGGCGATCTCGACAGGCGTGCCGCGCACGCCGGACGGATAGGCCGTCGCCGACAGCCCGTCCTTGTCGAAACGCGCGCCGGTGCCGCCGTTCGACGTCACCGCCATCGAGAACCCGTAATTGCCGCCGGCGCCGGAGCGGGTCTGGCCGCGGACGTTGAGATTCCACAGGCAGGAGGTGCCTTCGGCGGGCACGCGCTCCGGAATGATCTGGCGCAGGCAACCGAACACGACGTCGGGCAGCATCTGGCCGATGACGTGGCGCGAGGCGACCGGCGCGGGCTTTGGCGCGTTGAGGATCGCGCCCGAAGGCGCGGAGACCGTCAGCGGCGACAGCGAGCCGGCATTGTTGGGAATCGCGGACGCCACCACGCAGCCGAGGCCGAACACGGTGTAGGCTGTCGTGTAGGACAGCGGCACGTTGATGCCGAACTTCGAGGCCGTCGACGTGCCGTCGAAATCGACGTGAATGCCGGCATCGCTGATCGTCAGCGCGGCCTTGAGCGTTACCGGCGCATCATAGCCGTCGACCACCATCTCGTTGCGGAAGGTGCCCTTCGGCAGCTTGGCGATCTCGGCCAGCACCGCCTCGCGCGAGCGGTCGCAGACATAGTCGCCGAGTTCGTCGAGCGAGGCGATGCCGAACTCCGTCATCATCTCGACCAGGCGCTGGCAGCCGACGTCGTTGCAGGCGGCGAGCGAGTAGGTGTCGCCTTCGGTGTCGACCGGCAGCCGCGTGTTGGCGCGGATGACAGCCATCAAGGTTTCGTTGACGACGCCCTGGTCGATCAGCTTCAGCATCGGGATGTAAAGGCCCTCCATGAACACGTCGGTGCCATCAGGGCCGAAGCCAATGCCGCCGATGTCCATCAGATGGCTGGTGCAGGAGAACAAAGCGACCGGCTTGCCGTCCTTGAAGCATGGCGTGGTCACGACGAAGTCGTTGAGATGGCCGGTGCCCATCCAGGGATCGTTGGTGATGTAGGCATCGCCGGGCTTCATCGTCTGAAGCGGGAAATGCGCGATGAAGTGCTTCACCGACTCCGCCATCGAGTTGACGTGGCCCGGCGTGCCGGTAACCGCCTGCGCCAGCATGCGGCCCTTCAGGTCGAACACGCCGGCTGAGAGGTCGCCGCATTCCCGCACGATCGGGCTGAAGGCGGTGCGCAGCAGCACCTGCGCCTGCTCCTCGACCACGGCGATCAGCCGGTGCCACATGATCTGCAGGTCGATCAGGCTGGTTTGCGAGCTCATGGTTAGGCCGCCTTCCGTTCCATGACGATGCTGCCGGCACCGTCGATATGCGCGTCGAAACTGTTGGAGATGAAGGTCGAGGTCTCGTCCTCGGCGATCACGGCGGGACCTGCGATGACCGCGCCGGGCGCCATCTGCTCGCGGCGATACAGCGGGATGTCGACGAAGCGGCCGGCGCGGCCGTCGAAGAATTTGCGGTGGCCCGACGCCTCGCCGGCGGGCTTGCGCGTGACCTCAGCGACGGTGGCTGGCTGGTGCGCGTCCGTCGTCGCCAGCACCGACCAGCTCAGCACCTCGATCGCGGCCCCCGGAATGGCGCGCTCGAACAGCGCGGCATAGCCGGCCTCGAAGGTCTTGCGCAGGGCAGGGAGGTCGTCCGCGGTGAGGGCACGGTTGGGCAACTCGACGCTGATCTCGTGTCCCTGGCCGACATAGCGCATGAAGGCGGAGCGGCGCTCGCGCACCGGAGCACCGGCTGCGCCCGGCTCGACCAGGGCGCGGGCTTCGTCCGCCATCTCCTGTAGCAGGGCGGAGACGAGCGTGGTGTCGAACGTATCGAGCCGCGCGTGGCGGCTGCGGACCAGCTCATAGGCAATGGGAGCCGCGAGGAAGCCGACGGCTGAGCCGACGCCGGCATTCGACGGCACGATCACTTTGGCGACACCGATCTTCTCGGCGACGCGCGCGGCATGCAGCGGCGCTGCACCGCCGAACGCAATCAGCGTGTGCTGGCCGATGATAGCGCCGCGCTCGACGGCGTGGACGCGCGCGGCGCTCGCCATGTTCTCGCAGACGACCTCATGCACCGCATAGGCCGCGGTCTCGGCATTGAGGCCGAGCGGCGCGCCGACGTCGCGGAGCAGCGCCTGCTTCGACAGTTCGGGATCGAGCTTGATGGTGCCGCCGGCAAACGCGTCGGGATCGATCATGCCGAGCGCGACGTCGGAATCGGTCACGGCCGGATGCTGGCCGCCGCGGCCATAGCACGCCGGGCCCGGCTCAGAGGAGGCGCTTTCGGGGCCGACGGTGACGCGCTTCATCGCATCGATGCGCGCGATCGAGCCGCCGCCGGCGCCGATCTCGACCATCTCGATGACGGGGATGCGCACCGGCAGGCCGGAGCCCTTGAGGAAGCGCGCGGCGCGATCGACCTCGAACACGCGCGAGCTCTCGGGCTCGAAGTCCTCGATGAGACAGATCTTGGCGGTGGTGCCGCCCATGTCGAACGACAGCACCTTGCGTTCGCCGAGCCGTGCGGCGATCTGGCCCGCGAAGATCGCGCCGCCGGCGGGACCGGATTCGACGAGGCGCACCGGGAAACGCCGCGCCGTGTCGATCGAGGTGACGCCGCCGCCGGAGGTCACGAGATAGATCGCGCCGCGGAACTGCTCGACGCGCAGCGCCTGATCCATGCGGGCGAGATAGGAGTCCATCAGCGGCTGCACATAGGCGTTGGCGACCGCGGTCGAGGTGCGCTCATATTCCCGGATTTCGGGACAGACGGCCGACGACAGCGTGATCGATACGCCTGGCATCACATCGGCCAGGATCTCGCCGGCACGACGCTCATGCGCGGGATTGGCGTAGGCGTGCAGGAAGGCGATGGCGATGCTGCTGACCTCGAGCGCGCGCAGTTGCGGAACCAGTGCGCGCACCGCCGCTTCGTCGAGCGGCAGCCTGATGTCGCCGTGAGCATCGACGCGCTCGGGAACGGTGAAGCGCAAGCTGCGCGGCACCAGCGGCTTCGGCTTGTCGATGGAGAGGTCGTACTGGTCGTAGCGGCTCTCAGTTCCAATATCCAGAACATCGCGGAAGCCTGACGTCGCGATCAGCGCCGTCTTCGCGCCGCGTCGCTCGATGATGGCGTTGGTCGCGAGCGTGGTGCCGTGAATGAAGACGTCGATGTCGGAGATGCGGGCCTTCGCATCGGCCAGGATGAGACGTGTGCCGTCGAGCACAGCCTGCTCCGGCTGAGTCGGCGTCGTCAGCACCTTGCGTGTGCGGCGGTGATCGCCGATGTCGAGAACGATATCGGTGAATGTGCCCCCGATATCGACGGCCAGCCGGACTTCGGCTCCTTCAAGCATTCAGTCATCTCCGCAAGCAACGAATTGAGGTGCAATTTGAGCAAGTCCCATGCCATTGCGCCAGAGGTGATGCGTGTTGCTGCTCTGCGTTTTGTGCGGTGCGGATTGGAGGTCGTGAAGAGATGCGCGCTCAATCCTGCTGATCGACAGAGTCGTTGTTCGGCGACATTCGCTCGATGGCGAGTCCAGGCATCGCTGCCGATCATCCGCTCTACCGTCGTCCCGGCGAACGCCGGGACCCATAACCACAGGGCGTGGTTTGAGGCAGTCACGTCGTTACGCACCATCCGCCTCATGACCGTCGCGGCGTTTGGGTCCCGGATCGGCGCCGCGTCGCGCTGATGCGCGCCGCGGCTTGTCCGGGACGACGGCGGGGGATGGTGCGCGTGCGGCGGATCTCATTGGCATGCGTTCGCATTCCCGCGGCACGATCAGCCCGAGCTCTGCAATCAGTTCACCCTCACTGAGACCGAGAGGGTGCAGGGAATGCCGGGTGAAGGCCTCACCCATGGCCCGCCTGCGAAAAAAATGCAGGCGGCAGGTACCACAGGTGCAGCCGAGCATCCGGCATTCCCTGCGCGGTGTCTTCACGTTTATACGCAGTCTCCCTGGTGCGCCGGGCTTGTTGGCCACCATGCCGCGACACTGCGCTGGCGCGCATTGCGCGGGGGATACCAGCATCGGGGTATCAGGACGCTGCGACTTCACGTCCGCAAGCATGCCGGTCGTCTGCGCGTGACGCGCGTCCGGCATGACTTTCGGCACCGCATCCCACCCCGACGTTCGTGACGACGCGTACGTCCCTCTGCATGGGGCAGGACGGCGCGGATCATACATGAGTTCCGAGAAAACGAAAGTTCAAAATTCTATTTATGCGAAATTGTTTGACATGGAGGACGCGGTGTCGCCGCATCATGGGTCCAGCGGCTCGGCCGTGGTCCGCCCCATGACAACGATCGGGCTGAAGCAGCCGAGGATCAGGCGCCTGGGATCGAAGGGAATGTCTGCGGGGATGTCGAAGCGGTCGTCGTCGCGCAGCCGCGTCTCGGCCGCATCGCATGTCGCCCGGTCGGGCCAGACCTGCCAGGAGAACACGATCTTCTCACCGGGCTTGGCGGCAACGGCGCGGCGAAAATCCGTGAGCTGGCCGTCGGGAACGTTGTCTTCCCAGGACTCGACGATTTCGATGCAGCCATATTCCCTGAACAGCAGCGCGCCACGCTCCGCCCATCGGCGATAGGCCTCCAGCTTCTCGGCGGGCACCGGGATCACAAATCCTGCGATATACATGGGCTCGTCTCCCCTGGACTCCGGCAAGGCTAGCACGACGAGGGCCAGCGCGCCCGGCCCGGCAGAGACGGGGTGTCATGGCCCTCGTGTTCCGGCGCGGCATGGCGTAAAGCAGCCGGAATCGAAGAGAGGTCTTTCCTTGTCATTCCCCGCGACCACCCCGCCGCTGGCCCGCGCTTTGGCCGAGCGCAATTATGTGAATCCCACGCCGGTCCAGCTCGCCGTGCTCGCCGAGGACGCCGAGGGTCGCGACCTCCTGGTGTCGGCGCAGACGGGCTCGGGCAAAACCGTCGCTTACGGGCTCGCAATGGCGGCGAACATGCTCGGCGAGGCCGAGCGGTTCGGCCCGGCCGCCGCGCCGCTGGCGCTGATCGTGGCGCCGACGCGCGAGTTGGCGCTGCAGGTGCAGCGCGAGCTGGCCTGGCTGTACCAGCATGCCGGCGCGCGGGTGATCTCCTGCGTCGGCGGCATGGATCCGCGCCGCGAGCAGCGTGAGCTGGAGGCGGGCGCGCATATCGTCGTCGGCACGCCGGGGCGGCTGTGCGATCATCTTCGCCGCGGGCGGCTCGACATCTCGGAGCTGAAGGCCGTGGTGCTCGACGAGGCCGACGAGATGCTCAACCTCGGCTTCCGCGAGGATCTGGAGTTCATCCTCGAGACCACGCCGGAGACTCGCCGCACGCTCTTGTTCTCGGCAACCTTTCCCCGCGGCATCGTGGCACTGGCGAAGCAGTATCAGGACGACGCGTTCCGCATCGAGGTCGAGGGCGACGAGGGCGGGCACGCTGACATCGAGTATCGCGCCATCCGCATCGCGCCCGATGATGCCGAGCATGCGGTGGTCAACCTGTTGCGGTTCTACGAATCGCCGAGCGCGATCGTGTTCTGCAACACGCGCGAGGCGGTGCGGCATCTGCAGGCGGCGCTGCTCGAGCGCGGCTTCTCGGTCGTCGCGCTGTCCGGCGAATTGACGCAGAACGAGCGCACGATGGCGCTGCAGTCGCTGCGCGACGGCCGCTCGCGCGTCTGCGTGGCGACCGACGTCGCGGCGCGCGGCATCGATCTCGCCAATCTCGATCTCGTCATCCATGCCGAGCTGCCGAACGATCCCGAGGTGATGCAGCATCGCTCGGGGCGCACGGGGCGGGCCGGGCGCAAGGGCGTCAGCGTACTCCTGGTGTCGCCGGCGCGGCGGCGGCGCGCGGAGATGCTGCTGAAGCTCGCAGGAATCGAGGCGGAGTGGGGCGCGGCGCCGCAGGCCGAGGAGATCCGCAAGCTCGACCAGGAGCGCATGCTGCAGGATTCGGTGCTGACCGAGGAGTCGACGGCGGAGGACCTGGCGCTGGCGCAGGCGCTGCTCGCGGAGCGCTCGCCGGAAGATATCGCCGCAGCACTGGTGCGGCTCTATCGCGCGAGGCTGCCGTCGCCGGAGGACATTCTCGATCCCGGCGAGGACCGCGGCCGGTCGCGGCCCGATCGTGCCGCGCGCGAGCGGCCGTCACGGGGGGAGGAGCGGGCGCCGGCGCCGCGCACCAAGGGCGGCAAGCCGTCGCGCCACGGCATGGGCGAGCCGAGCGTCTGGTTCCGCGCGGCAATCGGTCGCCGCAAGAACGCGGAGGCGCGCTGGCTGTTACCGATGATCTGCCGGCGCGGCGGCATCGACAAGCAGGACATCGGTGCGATCAAGATCTCGGACACCACGACCGAATTCGAGATCGCCGCGCGCGTCGCCGACAGCTTCACCGCCAACATCCGCCGGCCCGACAAGGAGGATACGATCCGGATCGAACCGCTCGCCGCCGCGCCGTCGGCAGCGGCCCGGCCCGACAAGCCGCCGCGGCGCAAGGCGGACGAGGGCAGCTATCATCCGCTCGATCGTGACGAGCCGCGCGACAGAGCGGACGACAAGCCGCGCGGCAAGCCGCCTCGCGACCATCAGCCGAAATCATTCCGCGAACCGGCGT
The DNA here is from genome assembly GCF_000026145.1 of Bradyrhizobium sp. ORS 278. Lineage (NCBI taxonomy): Bacteria > Pseudomonadati > Pseudomonadota > Alphaproteobacteria > Hyphomicrobiales > Nitrobacteraceae > Bradyrhizobium > Bradyrhizobium sp. ORS 278. The sequence continues at coordinate 3,436,909 of NC_009445.1, forward strand.
TCGCGAAGAAAAAGAAGCACCGCGACAAGTCCAGCCCTGGCGGACAGGCGTTTCGTTCGAGCAACCCGCACGCGAAAGCGCCGGGTGGCAAGAAGCCGAAGGCCAAGCGTCGCGGCTGACCCAGCCGGTTGATCTTGCTGAAGTCGACCGGCAAACGTGAAGGAGGAGCCGTCCTTGAGCCGCTACGCCGTTCTGTATTTCGCCACGCTCGCCGTGCTGCTCGGCTTCGACATCCCGTTCCTCGCCATCGTCGCCAAGGGCTTCTTCCAGTCGCAGGTCGGCGAGATGCTCGGCGAAGTCCGCCCGGTGCCCGCGGTGATGTTCTATCTGATCTATATCGCGGGCGTGCTGATCTTCGTGAACGGTATGGCCGACGCCACCTGGCGCTCGACCTTGCTGTACGGCGCGCTGTTCGGCCTGTTCTGCTATGCCACCTTCGAGCTGACCTCGCTCGCCATGCTCAAGCAGTGGACCTGGGCGGTCGTCGCGCTCGACATCAGCTGGGGCGTGCTGGTGACGGCAGTGTCCGCGACGCTTGGCCTGTTGATCGCGGACTGGGTGACGCCGCGGGGGTAATCGGCAGTCAATCCGAGGCGCGCGCAGCGCGAACCCGAATCTCAAGATCCCGGGTCCGCCTATGCGAGGTGTCCCGGGATAACCTTTGCAAGCCCTGTGTGACGCCCTTTACTTCGGCTGAGGCACCACGCGCAGATACGGCTTCGGGGCCTTCCAGCCGTCGGGATAGATCGTCTTGGCCTCGTCGTCGGACACGGAGCCCGCGATGATCACGTCCTCGCCCTGCTTCCAGTCGGCGGGAGTGGCGACGCGGTGCTTGGCGGTGAGCTGCAGCGAGTCGATGACGCGGAGAATTTCCTGGAAGTTGCGGCCGGTGGTCATCGGATAGACCAGGATCAGCTTGATCTTCTTGTCGGGCCCGATGATGAACACGTTGCGGACGGTCAGATTGTCGGCGGCGGTGCGCTTGGCGGGATCGCCGGATACGGCGGCCGGCAGCATGTCGTAGAGCTTGGAGACGTTGTAATCGGTATCGCCGATCATCGGATAGTTCGGCGCCGCACCCTGGGTCTCGCGGATGTCTTCGGACCACTGCGCGTGCTTGTCCACCGGATCGACCGAGAGGCCCAGCAGCTTGACGCCGCGCTTGTCGAATTCGGGCTTCAGCCGGGCGAGGGCGCCGAGCTCGGTCGTGCATACCGGCGTGAAATCCTTCGGATGCGAGAACAACAGCGCCCAGCTGTCGCCGATCCAGTCGTGGAATTTGATCTTGCCTTCGGTGGTCTCAGCCTCGAAGTCGGGCGCGGTGGAGCCGATTTGCAGAGCCATGATGTCCTCACGTGAAGAATTGAAGGGGCGGCATAAATTGTTCTCTTGATTATAGGAAATACCGCCCACCATGGGAACCGTTTCGAAAAAAAGAGAACATCGTTCTCCTGCAGCCCCTGCGCGCAACAACTTCTTTTGAGTTCCGCTCCTGCGGCGAAACATCCGTGAGACTACCGGCTGCCCAGATTTCGCCACGTCTTGGTCGCAACACGCCGCCCCCTGGCGCCGGGGCTTTGAACTGTGATCGAGGTCACTGCGGCAAATCGGCAACCGATACAAAAACCCACAACGCCGTTTCGAACCATTAACCACTCGTTCAGACGCGGACCGACAAGGTGGGTCAACACAGCAACTGAGAAGAGAACATGGCTACCTCTGCACCAAAATCCATCGATGGTCTCGAACCCTCCTCGTGTGAGACCGCTGCTTCCGCGCTCGGCATCGTGCGCGACGGCGTGATCACCGGCGAGGGTCCGACCACCGCGGGCCGCGTGCATTTCTCCCGCATGCTCGATCCCGAGGATGCCGCCTGGTGTCTGCGCATTCTGACCGCCGCCGCGATCAACGACGCCCCGGTCAGTCGCGCCGAGGCCGAGGCGCTGTTCGAGATCGACGCTGCAGCGACCGAGCGCAAGGATGACGGTCGGTTCGAGGATCTGCTGGCCAAGGCGATCGCGCATCACACCGCTTCCGCCTCCGGCCTGCCGGTGCCGCCGCGCAGCGTGGCGCTGTCGCCGGAGACGGCGATCGAGAGCTGGGCGCCGATGAATGCGCGCGGCGTCCGCACCGACGCGCTGGAGTGGGTCGCCAAGCGCATGCGCGGCAAGCGCCAGGGCAACCGCGCGCTGCGCGCGATGGTCGCGACCCTGGTCGGCGTGAGCGTGCTGCCGCTGGCGCAATTGCCGTCGATGATCGATATCGGGATGTGAGGCGGAGCGCCTCATCCACATGGATTGTCGAGAGCGCGATGGCTTCATCGCGCTCTTTTGCTTTTTGGCCCGGGCCGCCGGCGCGCATCAGTATCGGCAGTCTTAGAAGCTTCGCATTGGGCGACGTGCTGCACGCGATCGACGGCCAGCCGGTGGATTCGCCTGACGACATGACGCGCGCGCTGGAGAGCAAGACCCCCGGTGATCGCGTCGTGCTGCGCGTGCTCCGCGCAGGCAAGACGATCGAGGTTAAGGTGACGCTCGACGTCGCGCGGTGAGGTGGTCGTGAAGCAGCGAGATGGTTCCACGCGTCATTGCGAGCGTAAGCGAAGCAATCCAGGGCGACTCTGGATTGCTTCGCTGCGCTCGCAATCACGTGGAGAGAGCGGTGGCTCGCTGGTGAACCGTAGCCCGCATGAGCGAAGCGATATGCGGGGACAGTGTTCCCGGGTGTCGCTGCGCTCACCCGGGCGACGGCAGCGCGTCGCGTTCAAAAAGGAGTGCCCCGCTTGCACGGGGCACTCGCTGATCGCTGAAAGGCCGTAATCCGACTACTTCGCCGCCGCCTTCTGCTGCGGCGCCTCGTCATCCAGGCCCACCGTGCGGCCCGGGAAGCCGGCGACGTCGAAATAGCGCTGGCTGCCGACGCGCTGCAGCTTCAGCACGGTGCGGAGCCCGCCGGCGGCCGGGTCGGACTTGATGACGTCGGTCGTGGCCTTCGGCGTCGCGCCGTTCGGCATCGCCTCGGTCATCACGCGGCCTACCAGTTTGCCCTTCGGCGCGACCTTGAGGTCGAGCAGCTTGGCCGCGGTGGCGCCGACATCGGCGTTGCTGACGGGCAGGGGATCGACGAAGCCCGCCTTGAAGTCGGGACCGATGGCGGCCATGAAGTTGTAGGTGTCGCCGCGGCCGAACGAGCCGTGCATGCCCTGGCCCTGGCGCAGCACCGTGTCGGCGACCTCGACCTGGCAATTGGTCGGCTGGTCGCAGCCAGGTGCGACGTAGGAGCGGAAGTTCACCACGATCGCGGGATGCGGCGTCACCGCCTTGCCCTGCAGGTTGATCTCCGACAGCGGCAATGTGCCGGGGATCTCGCCGAGCTTGTCGTCGACGAAGATGCCGGAGACATAATCCTGCGCCAGCAGCGCCTTCACGGTGCGGCGGGCGAGCTTCTTGTCGCCGTTCGGCAGATAGATCAGGTCGGAGCCGCCATTGGTGGCGACGACGAGGTCCGGCTTGGCCGGGTCCTTGCCGAGCACGCCGTTGCCGGACTTGGGATGCTTGCCGTCGGGTACCGCGGCGTTCTTGTCGTTGGGATCGAACAGCGGCAGGTCGAGCGCCTTCGCGAGGTCGATCGCCAGGAAGCCCATCGGCAGGAAATCCTTCGGCGTGTCGTCATAGCTGACCTTGGCCGAGGGCGAGGTCTTGCTCTCCTTGGAGATGGTCGAGAAGCCGTGGTCGGCCTGCACCATGATGTTGGTCGAGGAAGCAAGCCCGAGATCATCGAGCGCCTTGCGCAGCGCGGCGAGATTGTCGTCGGCATTCTTGATGCTGGCCATCGAGGTCGGGCCGTTGATGCCCGGCGTGATGGTGTTGAGGCTGTCGCCCTGATTGTGCTGGCTGCCGTCGGGGTCACGCGACCAGAACACCAGCACGAACGGCTTGTTGCGGGCCTTGAACATCGGCAGCACCACCTTGGTGGCGACGTCGACCATATAGGCCTGCTGGGCGACGTTGGCCGAGGTGGTGCCCGGTGTCTTGGCATCGCCCGCCTTGCCATTGTCGCCGCGCGACGGCGTCGCCAGCGGCAGCCCGGCCTTGCCGATGGCGTCTTTGATCTCGTCGGTCAGCGGCACGCCGGCCTTGCCGCCGGTGGAATCGTCGATCACGATCGACGATGTCGCGCCGGGCTTGCAGGGGCAGCCGGTGTGGTCGAACAGATAGGTCGGGCCGAGCTTGCCGATCGCGGCCGTGGAATAGCCGGCCTTGCGGGCGAGCTTCAGGATCGTGTCCTCGTTGAGATAGTCGCCGTTGAAATGCTCGTCGATGTCGCCGAGCACGGCGTCGTTCTCGATGAAGGGCACGACGGTGTCGCCGGCCGGCACCGAGGTGTAGCCGGTGAAGATGGTGTTCGAGAACGTGCCGGTGTCGCCGAGATAGTGGCCGGTCGCCATGGCCGAGCCGTTGGCCATGGTGAAAGTCGGAAACAGCGAGTGCGAGTTCTTGAAATTGACGCCCTTGTCGCGGACGGCGGCCATGGCCGGCGCGGTCTCCGGCGTCACCTTTGCCGCGCGCAGACCGTCGGGAATGAACAGGATGAGGTTACGGGGCGTGGCGTTCTGCGCAAATGCGGCACTGGACGACAAGAGGGTCAGTCCGGCGCACAGCAGCACGAGCGGGCGGCGCATTGATAACTCCTGAAAGCAATCGGCGGAATCGCGGCGTCTCGCCGCAGGCAAGAGCTTTAGTTTTGCCAGGTGACGGTTTTGTTACAAGGGGGAAGGCTGCGACGAGGCCGGCTCGCGACAGGAATTTCGCGCGGCGGTAGTCCCTTGCAGGAACCTGGGTGTGGCTTTCCGGTTGTCGGCTCGCAACAACCCCAGGGAGCACACCATGGCTGCAGACAAAGACCTCAACGAACTCTTCCTCGATACGCTGAAGGACATCTACTACGCCGAGAAGCAGATCCTGAAGAATCTGCCGAAGATGGCCAAGGCGGCGCAGTCGCAGAAGCTGTCAGCGGCGTTTGAGAAGCACCAGGAGGAGACCGAGGGCCAGATCGAGCGCCTGGAGCAGATCTTCGAGCTGCTCGGCAAGCCCGCGCGCGGCAAGCGTTGCGATGCGATCGAGGGCATCCTCGACGAGGGCAAGGAGATCATGACGGAGTACAAGGGCACGTCGGCGCTCGATGCCGGCCTGCTGGCTGCGGCGCAGGCCGTCGAGCACTACGAGATCTCGCGCTACGGCACCTTGAAGTCCTGGGCCAACAAGCTCGAACTCAAGCAGGCCGTCAAGCTGCTCGACCAGACCCTGAACGAGGAGAAGAAGACCGACGATCTCCTGACCAAGGTCGCCGAGAGCGAGGTCAACTACGAGGCGGCTGCCTGATCACCGCGCACGCTCTACCCTTGAATGGCCGCCGCTAGTGCTGCAATCAGCGCTGGCGGCGTTGCCACGAGTCCGATCTTGAGAAATTGCCAGGCCGACACCTCGATCTTTTCGCGCCGCAGCGCCGTCAGCCACAGGATGGTCGCGAGCGAGCCCGTGACCGAGATGTTCGGCCCGAGATCGACCCCGATCAGGATCGAGCGGATGACTTCTTGCGGCAGGTGATCGCTCGCCGCGACCGAGCCTGCGACGAGCCCGACCGGCAGATTGTTGGCGATGTTGTCGGCGACCGCCGTGATCAGGCCGGCAGCCCAGGCGGTTCCCGCCGGTGACTGACTGACGCCCTGATGCAGCCAGGCGCTGAGCTGGCCGATCGCACCAAGGCGGCCCAATCCCTCCACCATCACGAACAGCCCGCCGACCAGCGGCAGCACGCCCCAGGACACGCCCTTGAGGATCGGCCAGGGCGACTGCCGGCTGACCAGCAGGATCGCGGCCGCCGTGACCACGCCGCAGACGAAGGTCGGCAGGCCCAGCTGCACGTCGAGCGCGGACGCCGTCAGCAGCACGGCGGCAATCGCGATGATGCCCATCGCCGCGAGCCGGCCCTCGCGGCTCAGATGGGGCTTGTCGGCGTCAGTGCGCAGCGTCTCGTCGCTTAGCGCACGGCGCTGGGTCAGCCACAAGGCCACATAGGTGAGGGCGATGGCCGCAATCGAGGGCAGGGTGAACTGGCGCAGCCATTCGGTCAGATGCGGCATGCGCTCGCCGAACACCACGAGGTTGGCCGGGTTTGAGATTGGCAGCACGAAGCTCGCCGCGTTGGCGATGAAGGCGCAGACGTAGAGGTAAGGCAGCGGCGAGGCGCCGGCGGCGCGCGTCGCGGCATAGACGGCGGGCGTCAGCACGATCGCGGTGGCGTCGTTGGAGAGCAGCACGGTGACCAGGGTGCCGACCGCATAGACCAGCAGGAACAGCAGCTGCGGCGAGCCGCGCGCATGCTCCACCGCATAGGCGGCCAGATAATCGAACAGACCTTCGCGGCGCGCGAGCTCGGCGATCAGCATCATGCCGATCAGGAACAGATAGACGTCGATGCCCTTGCGGATGCCGGCGAGCGCGTCCGTCCAAGGCAGCAGACCGAGCGCGACGAGCAGGACCGCGCCGGCCACCGCCCAGATTGCTTCGGGCAGCCGGAAGGGGCGAATAATGACGCCGGCGGTGGCGGTGATGATGATGGCGTAGGTGAGCCAGGTCGGGTGTGCGAGCATGATCGGGGATCGTTAGAGCAAATCATTCGGCGGGGATAGCGGGCGCGGCGGCGGCGTCCGGATGCGCGGCCTCCGCTCCGCCGGTCTCGGGCAGCAGCAGCCAGCACACGGCCACGGCGACCGCGGCCGTTGCGCCGAGCACCAGGAATGCGGCGCTGTAGCCGCCATGGACCACGACGAGGCCGGCCATCGCGGTGGAGAGCGCTGCTCCGATACTCTGCGCAGTGATGACGGCGCCCTGCGCGACGTTAAAGCGGCCGGTGCCACGCATCAGGTCGGCGACGATCACCGGCATGATTGCGCCGAAGATGCCGGCGCCGACGCCGTCGAGCAGCTGCACGCCGACCAGCCAAGCCTTGTCGTCGGACAGCGTATAGAGCACCGCGCGCAGCGGCAGGATCAGGAGCGCTGCGAGGAAGAAGCGCTTGTGGCCCCAGCGATCGGCGCGGGCGCCGACCAGGAGAGCCATCGGCACCATCACGACTTGGGCGGCGGCGATGCAGGCCGACATCAGGCTGGTGCCGAGATTCTTGTCCTGCAAGGCGAGCTTCTGGCCGACCAGCGGCAGCATCGCCGCGTTGGCGAGATGGAACAACGCCACGCAGATCGCGAAGATGAGCAGCGGGCGGCAAGTGAGCAGAATGCCCAGGCCGGAGGGTTGCCCGCCTTGGTCGCTCGAGCCGCGGTCTTTCTGATGCGCCAGGCCGCGCGCAGCATCATGATCGATGGCGCGCTCAGGGATGGCGAGCACGCTGATGAGGCTGCCGGCGGAGGTGACCGCCATCAGGTAGAACACGGCGGATGGCCCGAGCGCGTAGGCGGCCGCGCCCGCGATGACGGCGCCGACCGCGTTGCCGGCATGGTTGAAGGTCTCGTTGCGCCCGATCCGCGCGGTGAAGGCGCGGGCGCCGACGATGCCGAGCGACACCGCCGCGATCGCCGGCGCGAAGATCACGCCGGCCGCGTTGGCGATGCTCTGCGAGATCGCCACCGGCCAGAAGCTCGACATCAGCGGCAGCGCCAGGGACGCTGCCGTGACGATGATCGCGGCCACGATCATGATCATGCGCTTGGCCCGGGTCGCATCGACCAGCGCGCCGGCCGGTGTCTGCGCCACGATGCCGGCGATGGTCGCCAGGGACATCACGACGCCGATCGAGGCTTCGTCCCACTTCTGCTCGGTGAGCAGATAGATCGCGAGATAGGGACCGAGGCCGTCGCGCACGTCGGCCAGGAAGAAATTGGCGGCGTCGAGCGCGCGGCTCGCCCGGCGCGTGGTGATCTCATCCTGGGACATGGCTGGCGGCCTCGGTTCATCTGACTATCGTGAGCACGCGCGATCACGCGTGGGCGTGATCATGCCTGGGTCCATGCTTGTGCTTGGGTCCATGTTTGGGCCCGTGCTTCGGGCCATGCTCATGCTCACGCTTGTGCTCATGCTTGGGGCGTGGCTTGGCGTGCTTGATCGGCGCCAGGGACTTCACGCTCGCGCCGGCCTCGCGGGCATGAATGACCCGGCCGAAGCAGGTCTCGATGCCGTCGCCGCGTACGGCGAGCGTGGCCTTGGGCGCGAGCAACTCGGCGATATCAGTGGCTTCCTTGGGCCCGACCCTGATGACGGTGCCGTCGGTGAGCAGGGCGCCGCGCAGCTCGCCCTTCGGCCCGAACAGCGACAGCCGCACCGTGCCCTCGGCGTCCATCTTCTGATGGTCGTGCTCGGGATGCTCACGGTCGTCGTCCGGTCCTTGGTCGACGATCTGATGTCCGTTCGGCCCAGTGATGGCGACTGCGGCAAGCAAGTCAGCACCACGCGGTTTTACCGCGTGCACGCCGACCTCATCGCCGGCCTTGATATGACGCGTCAGCTCCGCCTCCATGTGCGGAGGGGTGTGAACGAGCAAGTCCTTGTCGCCCGCGCGCATGACGAAGCCATCGACCTCGCCATGAGGATTGAGCACGAAGCGCTCGAGAATGCCGGTCACGGCCGGCAGGCTTTCAGGGTCGATCCAATGCATGATTGTCTCCTCAGTTCTGTTCGTTGGGTTTGAAAGGTCTCAGCCGCGCGGCGGCGGAGGGCCGAGCCGGTCGGGACCGCCCTTCGGGCCGCGCGGCGGTCGCGGGCCTTCGATCTCGGTCAACTGATCGGGCGAAGTGCCGATCGCCCTGACGTCGACGAGCTTGCCGAGCGCGGTCTCCAGCAGGTCGCCGCGCACCGAAATCGTCTGGCCGGGACGCAGCGTGTCGGCGAGGCGCTCCGCTTCCGGCGGTGGTAGCCGCAGCTCGGTGCCGTCGTCGAGCACCGCGCCGTTGACCTCGCCGCGCTTGCCGTGCAGCAGCGTGGCGATGCGTCCGCTGATCGTCTGCTCGTTGGCGCGCCGGCCGGGCCCATCGGGCGGGCCGTTGTCGACCACGCTCTTGCCCGTCGCGATGTTGGTGACCTGGCTGGCGTCGACCAGCGGCAGCGCGCGGGCGCGCAAGCCCCGCACGGAGACGCCGTCACCCGGCTTGATCGTGAACACGATCTGCGCGGTGAGATGCGGCGGCAGCTTCACCTCGGTGCCGTCATTGAGGATCAGCCCATCGACGTCGCCGCGCGGCGTCAGCGTGTACTGCTTGACGATGCCGCGCGTCTCCGGCAGCTGCGATGCGTCCCATGTCGCATCGGGGGGAGACAGCGGTGCCTGGGCATAGGCATAGGTGCCGAGGCCGGCTGCGGCGAGCACGAGCGCACCCATGATCGGCGTCATCTTTCGCGTCATCCTGGAACTCCTTGTCGTTGGTTGGTGACGCGTTCTGTTTCGCAACGGCCGTGCCAATCGCGGGTTGCCGACAAATCAATGGGTTGCATGAGCGTGACGCGCGCTAGACGTCGTCTTTCCCGACGATGCGCGTCAGATTTCCTGACGCCTCTTCAGCGAGCCCGTAGCGCTGCATCTTGGTGTAGAGCAGCTGCCGGTTGATGTTGAGCTGCCGCGCGGCTTCGGTGCGGTTGCCGCTGCAGTCCGCGAGCGCGCGCCGGATCATGCGTTCCTCGAGCCGCGCGACCGCAGCCGGCAGATCCGTTGCCGGATCGATGTCCTCAGCGATCGGGGCTGCGGCGATGTCGATGTCCTCGGCTTCGATCAAGCCGCCACGCGTCAGCACGCAGGCGCGCTCGATCACATTGCGCAGCTCGCGCACATTGCCGGGCCAGGGCGCACGAACGAGCTTGTCGATCGCCGCTTCGCTCAGTTGCGGGCGCGCGCGCCCATTGGCAGCGAGCGCGAGGAAGTGACCGGCGAGCAGCAGAATGTCCTCGCTGCGCTCGCGCAGCGGCGGCAGCTCGATCGGGATGACGTTCAAGCGATAGTAGAGATCCTCGCGGAAGGCGCCGCTCGCGACTTGCCTGGCGAGATCGCGATGCGTGGCAGCGACGACGCGGGCGGCCACCCTCACCGGCTTGCCGCCGACCGGCGCGATCACGCGCTCCTGCAGCGCGCGCAGGATCTTGGCCTGCATCGCAGGCGGCATGTCGCCGATCTCGTCGAGGAAGAGTGTCCCCGCGCCGGCATCGCGAAATGCGCCGGAGCGATCCGAGGTGGCGCCGGTGAAGGACCCCTTCACATGGCCGAACAACTCGCTTTCGAGCAGGTCCTGCGGGATCGCCGCGCAGTTCACGGCGATGAAGGGGCTCGCGCTGCGCCGGCTGTGGACATGCAGCGCGCGTGCGACCAGCTCCTTGCCGGTGCCGGTCTCGCCGCGGATTAGCACCGTCGCGTCGGCGTCGGCGGCGAGACCGATGATCTTCTGCACCCGTCGCATCGCTTCGCTGGTGCCGATCAGGCCGCTGTCATCGCGGCCGCGAATGTCCTGCTGCGGCCGGGTTCGCGGCGGCAGCCGCTCGATCAACTCACGCAGGGCGTCGCGGCCGATTGGCTTGACCAGATGATCGAAAGCGCCGAGCCGCATCGCCTCGATGGTGTTTTCCGGGCTTGCATAGGCCGTCAGCACGATCACCGGCGGCGCTTCGGCGTCGGCACGGATCCGACGCAAGGTCTCGATGCCGTCGATCCCGGGCATGCGCAGGTCGAGCAGGATGGCGTCGGTCTCGGCCGAGACCATGCCGATCGCCTCGCGCCCCGATGCAGCCGTTAGCGTGTCGTGACCGAGATCGGTCAGCGTCTCCGCGAGACCGTCGCGCAGCGCCGCATCGTCGTCGACGATCAGGATGGTGGCCATGGGAGGGAGATCTCGAAGCTGGAGCCGTGACGAGTGTGTGCGAGTTGCACCTCGCCATGGTGGGCGCGGGCGATCTCGCGCACGATGGCGAGGCCGAGGCCGGTGCCTTCGGCGCGGCTGCTGACGAAGGGTTCGAACAGGCGATCCTTGATGCGGGCATCAACGCCGGGCCCGCTGTCGATGACGCGAAAGAGCAGTCGCGCGTCCTGGATCTCGGCGGCCACGACGATCTCGCTTCGCTCCGGCGCATTCTGGATCGCGTTAAGGATCAGGTTGTCGAGCGCACGCTGCATCTGGACAGGATCGAAGCAGGCGGCCTCGGTGGCGGAGGGTGCGCGCATGTGCAATTCCAGTCCGCGACGCGCGGCCAGCTCGCGATGCGTCTCGATCGTCGCGTGCAGGAAGGCCGCGAGATCGACAGCACGCGTGGCGGGCCGGCTCGCCTGGGTCATGGCGAGCAGATCACGCAACAACGCATCGAGCCGCGCGACCTGTTGCAGGATCGCTTCGAGCGCGCGGCCCTTGCGCGTGGGATCGGGCGAGGCGAGCGCATTCTCGGCTTTCAATCGCATCGCCGCGATCGGGTTGCGGATCTCGTGGGCGAGGTTCGCCGAGAGACGGCCGACGGCGGCAAGCCGCTCAGCCGCCGTTGCCCTTTCGCGCTCCGCTGCGAGCCGGTGGCCGGCATCGTTGACGGCATCGACCAGGCGATCGAGCTCGCGCGCGCCGGTGTGCGGCAGCTGCGGAAGGTCGGCGGCTGCGGGCGCCACGCCAAGCGCATGCTCGATAATGGCGATACGGCGCGACCACGAGGCCAGGATGAAAGCCAGCCAGATGGCCGAGCCAAGCAGCGTGAGCGCCAGCACCGAGAGACCAGTCAGCAGATGCGCGTAGGCCGGACCCTCCGCGGTGGCCGCGCGCGTCATCGTCCATGCCGTGACGTTCGGCAGCGGCCCGCGCAGCGGGCAGGCATGGACGATCAGGGTCTGCGAGCGTCCGGCGTTTTCCGTCGTCGCGGGACGGCCGCTGCGCTGGGCGTCGCCATTGACCTGCTGAATGACGCTGAGCTCTGCTGCGGGGAGATCGGTTTTCGGGCCCGTGCCCTCATAGGTCGGATAGGAATAGGCAAGCGAGCCATGCTCGGCCTGCCAGATGCCGCCCTCGACGCCCGGCGATGCCGCCAGCGCGGACTGCACCACGGGAATGAGGTCCTGCTTGATGCGATCATCGATCGGCGCGCCGCCCCAGCCCGCGACGAAGAACTGATAGCGGTCTGCGATATCGCGGCAGCCGCGAACCACGAGATCTTGCGCGCGCGCGACGCGCGCCTGCGACGATTGCTGAAACGACTCGACCAGAAGATAGGCCGTCGCCGCGCCGGAGACTGCCAGCATGAGCCAGAGCGCCGACAGCCGCGAGCGTAGGGAGCGCATCGATTGGTCCGCAATGACAAGGGATGCCTGAGCGCGCAAAGCCTTCCGCAGGACACGGATCGGTGCACGTCATCACGGAAAGGAACGCCTGATCTGCAACAATGGTTCCCGCGCTACCGGCTCACCGTGGCAGTGGCGCCTTCTCGGCCATGGCCTTGCGCAGGATGCGCGACAGTGACTCCACCGAGTAGGGCTTCTTGATCAGCTCGAAGCCATGATGGGCGTTCTCCGCGAGCACGTGGCTGTAGCCGGAGGTGAGCACCACCGGCAAGCCGGGAAAGCGTTCGCGGATGATGCCGGCGAGCTCCAGGCCGTTGATGCCGGGCATGATGACGTCGGAGAACACGAGATCGACCGCGAACTCGTTGTCGGCGAGGATGGCCAGCGCATCCTGCGCGTTCGACACGCGGCGGGTGACGTAGCCGAGATCTTCAAGCAGCTCGGTCGAGAATTGCCCGACCTCGTCATTATCCTCGACCACCAGGACGCGATAGCCGCGGCCGATGGTGGCGGGCTCGATCCGCGCGACGCCGGCATCCGTGCCAGACTGCGGCGCGGCCGCCTGCGGCAGATAGATCGTGAAGGTCGCGCCATGGCCGAGCCGGCTGTCGACGGCGATGTCGCCTTCGGACTGCTTGGCGAAGCCGAACGCCTGGCTGAGGCCAAGGCCGGTGCCCTTGCCGACCTCCTTGGTCGTGAAGAACGGCTCGAAGATCGCGTTGATGTTCTGTGGTGCAATGCCGGCGCCGGTATCGCTCACCGAAATCGCGATGAAGGCACCGGGGCGCGCGGTCTGGCCGCGCAAGGACGGAATATGATCGGTCCGTTGCACGCCGATCGTCAGCCGCCCTTCGCCGTTCATGGCATCGCGCGCGTTGACCGCCAGGTTGATCAACGCGGTCTGGAATTGGGCGATGTCGGCGAGCGTGAACAGTCTGGCGTCGTCGATGGCCAGCTCGATGTGGATGCGGCTGCCGACCAGCGGACGGATCAGCTGCACCACGCTCTCGACCTGCTCGCCGACATTGAACACTTGCGGCGTCAGCGGCTGCCGTCGCGCGAAGGCCAGCAATTGCCCGGTCAGCTTGGAGGCGCGCTCGACGGTCTCGGAGATCGCATCGACATAGCGCCGTCGCCGCTCCTCGGGCAGATCGCGCCGGCGCAGGAAATCGGTCGCCGAGCGAATGATCGTCAGCAGATTGTTGAAGTCATGCGCGACGCCGCCGGTCAGCTGTCCCACTGCTTCCATCTTCTGCGACTGGCGCAGCAGTTCCTCACCCTGGATGCGCTCGGTGACATCGACGGCTTCGGCGACCGCGCCCATGATCGCCTCGTGCTGATCAAACAAGGGCCGCATCGACAGCTCGAAATGGCGATCGCCGTTGGCGAATTCGAGCCGGACCTCCGTGCGGAAACTGTCGCCGGACAGCACGCGCGCGAACGCCTTGCGCAGCATGTCGCTGACGCCCGTGGTGTCGGCGAACCAGGGCGCGTTCCACAGTGGCTGGCCGATCACATCCACGCCGCCGGCGCGCATGCCCATGACGGCGATGCGATTGGCGTGGGTGATACGGCCTTCGGTGTCGAGGATCGCCTGATATTGGTTGCTGGTGTCGAAGATGGCGCGCATGCGCGCCTCGTTGGCTTCGAGCTGGGAGGTCCGCTCGCGGATCCGCTCCTCGAGCGTTTCGTTGATGCGCCGCAGCTCGATCTCGCCTTGCTTGGCGGCGGTCACGTCATGGGCGACACCGATGAAGCCGATGTGCCGGCCGTTCGCGTCCCAGCGCGGCTGTGACTCCGAGCGCAGCCAGCGCCACTCGCCGTCCACGCGGCGATAGCGTGCCTCGAGAAAGAACGGCTTCAGCGAGCATTCGCCGGATTGCTGCTGGGCCAGGATACGCGGCAGGTCCTCCGGATGCAGCACCTTGCGCCAGTCGAAGGCCATCGCCTCGTCATGGGGCAGGCCGAGAAAGTCGACATAGGCCTGATTGACGAAGGACCGGGTGCGATCGAGCTTGGTCACCCAGATCGGCACCGGCGCGCTGTCGGCGATCAGGCGAAAGCGCTCCTCGCTCTCGCGCAGCTTGGCCTGCGCGAGCATCTGGTCGGTGACATCGATATGCGCGCCAACCAGCCGGATGGCGCGGCCGTTGCGGTCGCGCTCGATCCTGGCGATCACCCTGATCCAGCGGATTTCGCCGTCGTTCGGACGGATGATCCGGTATTCGGTGGTATAGTCTTCCTGCTTGCTCTTGACCGCGGCGATGAAGTCCTGCTCCGCCTTGGCACGGTCGTCCGGATGGATGCGCCGGACCCAATCCTCGTGGGTCTCGTTGGCGGCTTCGGGAGGCAGGCCGTGAATGATGAGATATTCGGGGGAGCGGCGGTTGCGAAAACCCTCGCGGAGATCGACCTCGACGCCGCCCACGCGACCGATCCGCTGGATCCGCGCCAGCTCCGCCTCGCGCTCCTGCAGCGCCCGATAGGCCTGGTCGCGGTCGCGCGCGATCTCCTCGATGTGCTGGCGCAGCTCGGCCGCGCCTGCGGCTTCCGGAAGGACTTCGTCTCGTGGCGCATCCGCGCGGTTCATGCTGACCTGCACTGGGAGAGCAAGCGGTCGCCGGACCATTTCACCGGAGGTGTTCGGAAGGTTGGCGACATTGGGGTCAATGAAAGCAGATTGGCCAGCGATTGAGGCGGGCAAACGCCCGCATGACGTGAACGTCGAGGCAGATAAAAAGTTCCGCAGCGGCGGAACGGACTGTTACTGTCGTGCGTCGTCAGGCGCTGAACAACCGCAACACGTAGGTCCATACCGTGAAGCTCTTCGTCTGTCAGGCCTGCAAGAACATCCTGTATTTCGAGAACCGCAGCTGCGGACGCTGCGGCCATCAGCTCGCGTTCATGCCGGAGAGCCAGACGCTGTCGGCGATCGAGCCGGCCGACGACGGCTTTCGCACGCTGGCCGACGGCAAGACCGGACGGTTCTTCTGCGCGAATGCCGAGCATGACGCCTGCAACTGGCTGCTCGAGATCGGCGAGACCGCAGGATTCTGCCGCGCCTGCCGGCACAATGGCACCATCCCCAATCTGTCCGACCCGGCGCAACTTGCCGGTTGGCGCGAACTGGAGGTGGCCAAGCACCGGCTGCTGTATTCGCTGATCCGCTGGAAGCTGCCGCTGAAAACGCGGATCGAGGATCCGCAGCACGGGCTGATCTTCAACTTCCTGGCCGATGATCCCACCGGCCAGCAGAAGGTTATGACCGGTCACGACAACGGCCTGATCACGATCGCGCTCGCCGAAGCCGACGACATCGAGCGCGAGCGCCGCCGGCTGGAGATGGACGAGCCGTACCGCACCTTGCTCGGGCATTTCCGCCACGAGGTCGGGCATTATTTCTGGGACGTGCTGGTGCGCGATGCCGGCAGGCTCGACGCCTGCCGCGCCGTGTTCGGCGACGACAGCCAGGATTATGGTGAGGCGCTGAAGCGCCACTACGATCAGGGCGCCCCGGCGAATTGGCAGGACAATTTCGTCTCGGCCTATGCGACAACCCATCCCTGGGAAGACTTCGCCGAGACCTGGGCGCACTATCTGCACATCGTCGACACGCTGGAAATGGCCTCCGAGTTCGGCATCGAGATCGATCCGCCGGCTGACCAGATCGGCGGGCTGACCGCGCGGGTCACCTTCGATCCGTATGTGGTCAAAGACATCGATAGGATCGTCAATGCCTGGCTGCCGTTCACCTTCGCCATGAATAGCGTGGCCCGGGCGATGGGCGCGCGCGATCTCTATCCCTTTATCCTGACGCCTCCCGTCATCGAAAAGCTCGGCTTCATCCATGAGCTGGTGCGCCATGGCGCGCTGCAGACCACGACGGCGCCTCTGGCGCCGGAAAAGCCGCAGGCCGAACAGAAGGAGGAGGCCGGGGCGGTATGAACCCGGCCTTGACTCCTGAGAACATAAAGTGAACAAAGGCGGTCGCAGATATCGACCAGGGCGATCCTCCGATGCCGACCCAAGCCCGCTCAACTCCCGAGGACGACGAACTCGAGGTCGCCGTGGACCAGGCGATTGCCGCCTGCGGTGGTGATCTCAGAGCCACCATTCGCGCGCTGATCGTTGCGAATGATTATCTGGAGACGGAAGTCGGCGAGCTGATGAAAGCGGTGTCGCACGCCTATACGCGGGGACGTTTCCACAGCTATTCCGGCTGACGGGACAGCGCGACTGGCATGCCTCGAAGAACGGCTTGATCTGACGCAAGGCGGGTTGCGCGCGGGCCATTTTGCTATAGACGAACCGGTCAAGCTCGCGGTCCGTTGCTGCGCCGCGTGCGGGGAGCCCGCCCAAAGGTATCAAGAAAAAACATGTTCAAGACCATTCTGATCGCAAACCGCGGCGAGATCGCCTGCCGGGTCATCAAGACCGCCCGCCGCATGGGTATCAAGACCGTGGCGGTCTATTCGGAAGCCGATCGCGATGCGCTGCATGTCGAGATGGCCGACGACGCCGTTCTGATCGGTCCCCCCGCCGCCGCCGAGAGCTATCTGCTGATCGACCGCATCGTCGAGGCCTGCAAGAAGACCGGCGCGCAAGCCGTGCATCCGGGCTACGGCTTCCTGTCAGAGCGCGAGGCGTTTCCGCGCGCGCTGCAGGAGAATGGCATCGTCTTCATCGGTCCCAATCCCGGCGCCATCGCCGCGATGGGCGACAAGATCGAATCGAAGAAGGCCGCCGCCAAGGCCAAGGTCTCCACCGTGCCCGGCTTCCTCGGGGTGATCGAGGACGACAAGCACGCCGTGCGCATCGCCGACGACATCGGCTATCCCGTCATGATCAAGGCCTCCGCCGGCGGCGGCGGCAAGGGCATGCGCATCGCGCATTCGACCGCCGAGGTGGCCGAGGGCTTCAACCTGGCCAAGGCCGAGGCGAAGGCCTCGTTCGGCGACGACCGCGTCTTCATCGAGAAGTTCATCACGGACCCGCGCCACATCGAGATCCAGGTGCTCGGCGACAAGCATGGCAACGTGATCTATCTCGGCGAGCGCGAATGCTCGATCCAGCGCCGCAACCAGAAGGTCATCGAGGAGGCGCCGTCGCCGCTGCTCGACGAGGAGACCCGGCGCGAGATGGGCGAGCAGGCGGTCGCGCTCGCCAAGGCCGTGAATTACGATTCCGCCGGCACGGTGGAGTTCGTCGCCGGCCAGGACAAGAGCTTCTACTTCCTGGAGATGAACACCCGCCTGCAGGTCGAGCATCCCGTCACCGAGCTCGTCACCGGCATCGACCTCGTCGAGCAGATGATCCGCGTCGCCGCCGGCGAGAAGCTGGCGCTTCAGCAGAAGGACGTCACGCTGACCGGCTGGGCGGTCGAGTCGCGTGTGTATGCGGAGGATCCGTTCCGCAACTTCCTGCCCTCGATCGGCCGTCTCGTGAAGTATCGCCCACCGGCCGAGAGCAGGGCCGATGGCATCACCGTGCGCAACGACACCGGCGTTCAGGAGGGCGGCGAGATCTCGATCTACTACGACCCCATGATCGCCAAGCTGGTCACGCACGCGCCGTCGCGCGCCGCCGCCATCGAGGCGCAGTCGACCGCGCTCGACGCGTTCTATGTCGACGGTATCCGCCACAACATCCCGTTCCTGTCGGCGCTGATGAACCATCCGCGCTGGCGCGAGGGAAGGCTGTCGACCGGGTTCATCGCCGAGGAGTTTCCCAAGGGCTTCGCCGCGCGTGCGCCGGAAGGCGAGATCGCGCGCCGTCTCGCGGCGGTGGGTGCTGCGATCGATCACGTGCTCGGCGAGCGCAAGCGGCAGATCTCGCAGCAGATGATCGGCCGCCCGGTGAAGCGCCAGGGCCGCCGTGCGGTATGGCTCGGGCGCGACGAGATCCTGCTAGACATCAGCAGGGACAATGGCGCGATCACGGTCCGCTTCCTGGCGGCTGATGGCAAGGTCGGCCCGGCGCATGCGCTGGTGTCCGACTGGAAGCCGGGCGATGCGGTGTGGCACGGCACCATCGACGGCTCCGAGATCGCGGTGCAGACCCGCCCGATTCCGAACGGCGTGCGGCTCGCGCATCAAGGCGTCGAGGCGCCGGTCTACGTCTACACCGAGTCCGAAGCCGCGGCGGCGCGGCTGATGCCGGTGGTCACGGCCGGCGACAGCGGCAAGAAGCTGCTGTGCCCGATGCCGGGGCTGGTGGTCTCGATTGCCGTCACCGAAGGGCAGGAGGTCAAGGCCGGCGAGACGCTGGCTGTGATCGAGGCCATGAAGATGCAGAACGTGCTGCGCGCCGAACAGGACGGGACGGTGAAGAAGGTTCACGCCTCGGCCGGGGCCACGCTGGCGGTCGACGCGCTCATCCTGGAGTTCGCGTAGTCAGTCCAACCGCCGTCATTGCGAGCGAAGCGACGCAATCCAGGGCTCGGCACGCCACTCTGGATTGCTTCGTCGCTTCGCTCCTCGCGATGCCGAGAGAGGAGCCCGGAATGACTTTCCGTCTGCGTCGGGAGGCGCTTCGCACGATCCTCACCAGCGATCGCTGCGTGAACCCCGGCTCCGTCTACGACGCGATCTCGATCCGCATCGCCGAGGATCTCGGCTTTCCGCTCGGCATGTTCGGCGGCTCGGCGGCGTCGCTGGCCATTCTCGGCGATCCCGACATCGCGCTGATCACGCTTACCGAGCTCGCCGAGCAGATGCGGCGGATGTCGCGCGCGGCGGTGCTGCCGGTGCTGGTCGATGCCGACCACGGCTACGGCAATGCGATGAACGTCCGCCGCACGGTGCAGGAGCTGGAGGCCGCCGGGGCCGCCGGCCTCACCATCGAGGACACGTCGCTGCCGCAGGCCTATGGCGCGGCCAAGCCGCAGCTGATCTCGTTGGATGAAGGCGTCGGCAAGGTGAAGGCCGCGCTCGATGGCCGCGGCGATTCCTCGCTGGTGATCCTCGGGCGCACTGGCGCTGTCTCGATCACCTCGCTCGACGACGCGATTGCTCGCGCCAGGGTCTATGAGACCTGCGGCGTCGACGGTCTTTTCTTCACCGGCATCACGACGCGCGATCAGCTCGATGCGATCGCGGCGGCGACGAACTTGCCGATCGTGCTGGGCGGTGCGCCGGAAGAGATGTCCGACCTCGGCTATCTCGCCTCGCGCCGCGTCCGGATCGCGCTGCAGGGACATGCGCCGATCGCAGCCGCGACGCAGGCGGTGTACGACACGCTGAAGGCGCTGCGTGATGGCGTGTCACCAAAACAGCTCAAGGGACTGCCGTCGGCCGAGCTGACGTCGCGCGTGATGCGTGAGGCCGACGTCAAGAAACGGCTGCGCGATTTTCTGGGGCTCGGATCGTGAGCGATCTGACCATGGTCCATGTCATCGTGCGCGGCCGCGTTCAGGGCGTCGGCTATCGAGCCTGGGTCGAGGATCAGGCCATTCTGAACGGCCTCGGAGGCTGGGTCCGCAACCGCACCGACCGCAGCGTCGAGGCCGTCTTCGCCGGCCCTGCCGATGACGTCGCCGTCATGGTCGCCGCCTGCCGAAACGGGCCGCCGGCTGCGCGCGTCGACAATGTCGCGGACACGCCGGCCACGGTCGATCAACTCGCGCTGCGCCGGCCCGGCGAAGAGTTCTCCGTCCTGCCGACGGTCTAGCTGCGGCGCTCACCGGGCTGAAATCACCAGCCCCTGGATCTGCCCCTCGACCGGTCCATCTCCGAAGCGTTGCCGGATCGCGTTCGCGGCCGCTTGCGTCACGGTGGCGAGGTCCGGCGTGCCCCGCGCCTCGATCTCGCCGCGCATCGGCGTACCCTGGCAGTAGGCAATGGCGGGCTCCTGCGCAGAGGCGGCGCGGCTGCGGTGAGGCAGCGTCTCGATGATGATATCGGAGAAGCCGGCGTCGCCCAGGTCGGCCCGGATCTTCACCGGATCGAAATAGCCATGCGGCGCGCGGGTGAAGAACTGGGGCGGGTTGTCTGAGAAGATCTGTTGCAGCGTCTCATGCACCACGTGGGCGAACTCGTTGTCCTCGATCCGGTCCCACACGTTAAAGACGAAGCGTCCGCCCGGCCTGAGCACGCGGCGCGCCTCGGCATAGCCCTTGACGCGATCCGGGAAGAACATCACGCCGAACTGGCACGCGACGACATCGAAGCTCGCATCGGCAAAGGGCAGGGCCAGCGCATCGGCCTGTTGGAAGCTGATGCGGTCAGCGCCGGCGAGATGGGTCCTCGCCTGCATCAGCATGGGTTCGTTGAGGTCGGTGGCCGTCATGCGCACCTCCGGCGGCAGCGCCGCATGAAGCGCCCGGGTCACGACGCCGGTTCCCGCCGCCGTCTCCAGCACCTGGCCAGGCTTTGCCTTCGCAATACGGCCTGCAAGATCATGTGCATAGGGCGTGAAGATCAGCGGAACCAGCAGCTCGTCGTAGATCTGCGGGATCGAACCGGTGAAGGCCTTGTCGGATGCCGTCATGGCTGGCTCCTGTTCCAGGTGTGGCGGAGAAACGTCAGGGCGGTGGTCGTCGGCGGACGAAGTCCGCGCCCTCATCTGCGTCTTGCCAATCGGGCCTGCGGTTCAGCTAGGCGTTCACTCTTGACATCTGCCTCCATCGGTCAGATATTTCTGTCATGACAGAAATTACAGGCAAAAAGAAGCTTCCTCCCGCCGTCGAGCGCTTCATCCTCAACTGGGGCGACATGGGTGACCAATGGGGCGTGAACCGCTCGGTCAGCCAGATCCATGGCCTGCTGTATCTCGCCGAGAAGCCGATGACCGCGGAGGACATCGCCGAGACGCTCGGGATGGCGCGCTCCAACGTCTCCAACTCGCTCAAGGAGCTGCTCGCCTGGGACCTGATCCGGCGCGTGCCGATCATGGGCGACCGCCGCGATCATTTCGAGGCGGAGACCGACATCTGGGAGGTCGCGCAGCGCATCGCCGCCGGCCGCAAGGAGCGCGAGATCGATCCGGCGATCGCCGCGCTGCGCGCCTGCGTCGCGGAGGCGACCGCCGATCCCGCGATCAGCGCGGTCGCGGCCAGGCGACTCAAGGACATGCTGGCGTTCACCGAACTGGTCGACCGCTGGTACGCGCAGATGCTGAGGGTGCCGCGGCCCCGTCTGGTCGCGCTGATCAAGCTCGGCGAGAAGATCGCAAATCTGCTGCCGTCGGGTCGATCCAGGTCCGGCAGCGATTAGGTCAGAGGAGGGCGCCATGGTGAGTCTACGACAACTCGGATCAACAACGCCCTCCAACGCCAGGCTGCACGACGATCACAGATTCCGGGCGCTGCTGTCGCCGGAGGATTGGGGCCGGCTGCCGGTCTCGATCTGGCGGCGCTTCTCCAAGCGGCTCGCCGATGGCGCGACCGTCGTCTATGTCGGCGAGGTCGATCAGGCCGAAATGAGTCGCGCCGGCTTCTGGTTTGCGCAGGCCGCGCGGCTGATCGGCGGGCCGCTGCCGACCACGGCGAATACCGACGTGCCGATGATCGTCGCGGTGACGGAAGATGCCGCAAGCGGCGGCCAGATCTGGACCCGCATCTGCGGCCGGCCGCAAGGCTTTCCGCAGGTGATCCATTCGGCCAAGCGCTTCGCCGGCCCGACCGGGCTGGAGGAATATCTCGGCTGGGGCCTCAGCATGAGCCTGCGCGTCTGCGTGAGCGATGGTGCGCTCGCCTTTCACAGTGCCGGCTACACGCTTGCAATCGCCGGCCGGCGCTGGCGGCTGCCGGCCTGGCTGACGCCGGGCGATCTCACCGTCACGCATTCCGATCTCGGCGGCGGTGCCTTCCGCTTCGCGCTCGAGATCGTCCATCCGCGCTTCGGCCGGATCATCCGCCAGAGCGCCACGTTCCGGGAGTCCGCACCATGACGCCGCTGCTCTGGTCCCTGATCGCCCTCCAGGTCGCGATGGGCGTGTTCGACACGTTCTATCACCACGAATTCACCGAGCGGCTCGCCTGGCGGCCGTCGCAGCGGGACGAGCTGAAGCTGCATGGCGCGCGCAATCTGCTCTATGCCGTGCTGTTTGCCGTGCTCGGCTGGTGTGAGCCGAACGGCCTGTTCGCGATAGCAGTCCTCGCGGTGCTTATCGCCGAGATCGCCATCACCCTGACCGACTTCGTCGAGGAGGACCTGACGCGCAAGCTGCCGCCGAGCGAACGCATCAATCATACGCTGCTCGCGATCAACTACGGCGCCATCCTGATGCTGCTGGTGCCCGTGCTGATCGCCTGGGCGATGCGGCCCTCCGCAATCGTTTTGGCTTATGCGGGCTGGCTGAGCTGGATTGCCGCCGCCGCTGCGGTGGGCGCGAGCCTGTGCGGCCTGCGCGACTTCACGGCCGCGGCGCGACTGGCGCGGATGTCGCAGCCCGATGCGAGCGGACTGGTCGGCGCGCTGCCGCCGGCGCAGACGATCCTCGTCACCGGCGCGACCGGGTTCATCGGCGCGCGTCTCGTCGCGAGCCTTACAGCGGCGGGCCATCATGTCATCGCGCTGGTGCGCGCTCCCGGCCGCGCCGCCGCATTGCCGCCGCCGCTCACCTTGATCACCGGCCTCGATCAGCTCGCCTCCGATACGCGCATCGACGCAATCGTCAATCTCGCCGGCGAGCCGATCGGCAACGCGCCCTGGACGGCGGCCAAGCGCGCCGCGATCCTGCAGTCGCGGCTCGCCACGACGGAAGCCGTCGTGGGCCTGATCGCGCGGCTCGATCGCAAGCCGAAGGTTCTGGTCAATGGCTCCGCCATCGGCTGGTATGGCCTGTGGCAGGACCAGCCGCTGACGGAGTCCGCGAAGTCGCATGCCTGCTTCAGCCACGACCTCTGCGAAGCCTGGGAGCAGGCGGCCCGAGGTGCGGAGGCGCATGGCGTGCGCGTGGCGCTGTTGCGGATCGGACTCGTCGTCGGCCGCGACGGCGGTTTCCTGGCGCGGATGCTGACGCCGTTCGAGTTCGGCCTCGGCGGGCCGCTCGGCTCCGGCGCGCAATGGATGTCGTGGATCGAGCGCGACGATCTCATCCGCCTGATCGCGCATGTCATCGCGACCGACGCGATGGGCGGCCCCATTAACGCGACGGCGCCGCTGCCGGTGCGCAATGTCACCTTCACCGCCGAACTCGCGCGTTGTTTGCGGCGTCCGGCCATCCTGCGGGTGCCGGCGGGGCTGCTGCGCCGGATCGGCGGCGACTTTGCCGAGGAACTGCTGCTCGGCGGCCAGCGTGTGGTGCCGAACAAGGCGTTGTCGAGCGGCTTCGTGTTTCGTCATCAGAGCCTGCGCAGCGCGCTCGAATCGGTCCTGTGAGATGCGCGCGTCGGTCACCTCCGCTCGGCGCGGGCGATCGTCGCCGACGGCAGTTCGCCGAACGTGGCGCGGTAGTAGCGCGCGAAATGTCCGGCGTTGGCGAAGTTGCAGGCGGCCGCTGCCACCGCCACCGTCACGCTCGGATCTCCCGAGCGCAGCATCTCGTGCGCCCGGCGCAGGCGCACGGACTTGACGAAGGCCATCGGCGAATAGCCGCGCACGCGCTCGAAGACGCGAAAGATCGACCTGGCGCTGACACCCGCTTCATCCGCGAGGCGCTCGATCGTGATCGCCTCGTGCCAGTTGGCCTCGATGTAGTCCTCGAGCCGTTTGACCAGGCCGAAATCGGGCATCGGCGAGGGATCGATCAGCGCGTCGCGGAAACGGTGCCGGCTGGCGCAGAGAAAGGCCACGTGCACGGCGTCTTCGAGCTCGCGGTAGACCGCCGCCGGAAAGACCGCGTCCTGCTCGCTCAGCTGGGTGATGAGAAAATCGAGCAGCCGCTGCAGGCTGCGGGCCTGGGGGTCCGCTGCGGGGATGGCAGCTTCGATCGTGTAGTCGGTGCGCGGCTGCACGCCGACCAGCGCGGTCAACCGTTGTCGCAGTGCCTGCGGATCGAGCCGCAGGGTCAGCCGGCGATGTCCGCCCTGACACGCCATCTGCCAGGGCATGCCGGCCGGCGCGACCGCGAACTGGTGCTCATTGACGTCGGTCGCCTCGCCGCGGGCGCAGCTCACGGCGCGTCCTCTCAGGGAGATCTGCACGCGCAGGAAGTCGGCCGTCCGATGATCGGAGACCATGTCGCAGGTCGTGGTGCCGAAGGCGAGCCCTATGGTCTGCAGCTCGATCAGGTTGACGATGGCCTCGAAGCGTTCGGCATTGCGGAAATCGACGCGCTCCGCGCCGAGCTTACGGCTGGCGAGATCGCGCAGCACCTCGGCGCTCGAGGTTCGGATCAGGGCGTGGCGATGCAACGGTTCGAGGCCGATGTCGCCCGTCATTGCCGGGCTCGGCCGTGGTGCAGCACTGACGGTGTCAGCTGCGGTCAAGAGACGGTTCAAGCCGCGGCTCCTGAGCTCCGAAATTAACCTATGCTACCTGACGTTCGCTCCGCGTCAATTAATTCGATGTCGCAGCGCTTCGGAATGCCGCCGCCAGCGCGCGCAAGGCGGCGCGCTTCTCCGTGTCACCGACCTTGGCGTGCAGGATCACCCTCGATCGCCCCAGCTTCGGCAGCCCGAGCGTTGGTCCGACGTCGAGCAGCCCTCCCGGCGCGATCCGGCGTGCCAGCGGCGCGACGGCGAGGCCGGCCTGCGCGGCAGCCACGACGGCTGCAACACCGCCGCCGACGAATGCCTCGACAAAAGGCAATTTGAGCTTGTCGAGGGCGCGGACCGCAATCGCGCGCACGCCGCAGGGCGCGGCCAGCGTGGCAAGAGGCAAGGGGGCGCCGGCCGGCGCCCGAAATCGCGGGCTCGCAAACCAGGCGAATTCGTCATCGGCCAGGGTCTCCCCGCCACGGCGGGAGGCCTCCTGGCGAATGATGATCGCATCGAGCGTGCCCGCATCGTAGCTGTCGAGCAGGTCGCGGGAAAAGCCGATGCTGACTGACAGGCTCAGCCGGGTGACGATGGCCTGAAACTGCTGCAGCATCGGCACCAGCTCGGGGCCGGCGGCATGATCGCTGATGCCGAGCGACAATCGCGGCCTCTCGCTGGAACCGCCTGCCAGCGCAGCATCGTGCGCGGCGACAAGCGTGCGGGCGTTGTCGACGAAGGCCGCGCCATCGGCGGTCAGCTGGACGGCCCGCGGCGAGCGCTCCAGCAGGCGCTTGCCGAGTGCCGTTTCCAGCCGCTGCAGCTTCAGGCTGACCGCGGCCTGCGTCGTGCCCAGCGCTTCGGCCGAGCGTGTGAAGCTCTTGAGATCGCAGACCAGCAGGAAGGCGCGAACGGCCGAAACGTCGAGAGTCGGGGTCATCTCTAATATTCGGTTCGCTTATCATTGATATCAGACGCAATAGCATACAGAAATGATGCGGCGGGGACTAGGTTGGTGGTGCACGCGGCGTCGCCGCCTCCACAGGATGAACACCATGCCCCTCATCTCGATCAACTATGCCAGCCAGCGCCGCTCGCCGTCGCTGAAGAAGGACATCGCCGAGACCGTCACCGCGCTGACGGCGCGCATCCTCGGCAAGGACCCCAAGGTCACCGCCGTCATCGTCGCCGAAGCCGATCCGGCCAACTGGTTTGCCGGCGGCGCCTCGCTGGCCGAGCAGGGGCTCGCCAGCTATTGGATCGACGTCCATGTCACCGAGGGCACCAACACCAAGGACGAGAAGGCGGCCTATCTCACCGCGGTGTTCGCGGCGATGACCGAACTGATCGGACCGCTGCATCACGAGACCTATCTGCATGTCGACGAGGTCAAGGCGGATGCCTATGGCTTCGGCGGCCTCAGCCAGGAGCGTCGATATATTGCCGCCAGGCTCGACGTGCCCCTGCAGCGCGGCGCCGCCTGACTTCATGCGGTTTCCGGCAGGATCGCACGGGTCGCGCCGAACACGCTCTCGAACGCCTGCCGGAGCGCCACATCGACATCGGCCATGGTCACGGGCAGGCCGAGATCGACCAGGCTGGTGACGCCGTAGCGCGGATCGGTCACGCCGCAGGGCACGATCGCCTGGAAGTGCGACAGGTCCGGCTCGACATTGATGGCGATGCCGTGAAACGTCACCCAGCGTTTGAGCCTCACGCCGATCGCGGCGATCTTGTCTTCATGGCCTTCGCCCTTGTCGGGCCGTTTCACCCAGACGCCGACGCGGTCCTCCCGCCGCTCGCCGCGCACGTTGAACGCGTCGAGCGTGCGAATGATGGTCTCCTCCAGCGCCGCGACATAGGCCCGCACGTCGGGCCGGCGACGCTTGAGGTCGAGCATGACATAGGCCACGCGCTGGCCGGGGCCGTGATAGGTGACCTGGCCGCCGCGCCCGGTGGCGATGAAAGGGAAGCGCGGATCGCGCAGATCCTCGGGCTTGCCCGAGGTGCCGGAGGTGTAGACCGGCGGATGCTCGAGCAGCCAGACCAGCTCCTCGGCCTGATGGGCCGCGATGGCCGCAGCACGGGCCTCCATGAACGCCGTCGCCTCGGCATAGTCGACCAGCGCATCGGAGATGCGCCACGCCGCCACATTGCCCGGAGGGCCGGCGAAGGGGGTGAGGTCGAGCGTTTCGCGGCCGTTAACCATTGGCTAACCACAACATGGTGATGTCTGGGGTAACGGAATCCAGTGACTTCGGTGCTCCCGCAGTGTCAACCCTCGATAAAGTGACAGTCGACCTGATGGTCGTTCTCGGCACCTGCTCCATGCCCATCCACCAGGTTCTGCGGCTGTCCCGCGGCGCCATCATCGAGCTGGACGCCACCGAGGCCGACGACGTCAAGGTGCTGGCCAACAACCTGCCGATCGCCAACGGCGTGGTGCTGGTCGACCGCAATCGCATCGCGGTCGAGGTCAAGCAGATGCTGCCGCGCTCGCCGACGCCGACCACGCGGTAGCGTCCGGGGCGGCTGCGAAAACCATCCACAATCCGGTATTTTAGGGCAGGGCGGGCCTTGTCCCCCCGACATCGATTTGATACACGGGCGCCACTGATCCGGTGCCGTCCGTTTCCAGGCTCCGGCTTCTCCTTCGCGCTCGTGGCGGAATTGGTAGACGCGCTGCCTTGAGGTGGCAGTGGGTAACACCGTGGGGGTTCGAGTCCCTCCGAGCGCACCAAGCCCAAAATCTAGCTTTGATATTGCTGCGCTTTTCGCGCTGCTGCACCCACCTCGCACAAGGGTGGGTGCATAGCCTGTTCACTTTTCGAGCTTCCCCATCGCCTGGGCGGCCAGCCGCTTGCGGTCCGCGGCGCGGGTGTAGAGTTCGGCTTCCTTGATGTCCACCCACCTAAAGATGGCCATCAGCTCGTGCGCGGTGGCGCCGTTGTCGGCCGCGCGCGTTGCTGCTGCCTTGCGCAGGCCATGGGCCGACTTGTCGCGCACGCCGGCTGCGACGCAAGCATCCTTGAATGCGTTACCGAGCGACTCCTTGGCGAAGGGCCGGCCGGACTTCGTCGCGTTCCAGGCGAGGTCGCCGACCGGTCCGGCCTCGAGCGTCCGCTTGAGGACGTCCAGCAGCGGGATGTGAACCCACTGGCCGGCCTTCTCTGTCTGCAGCGAGATCACCCCGTTCCTGACGTGCTGCTTGCCGACCACGGCCGCGTCACCGCGGCGCAGACCCGTGTACATGTAGTCATCGAGCATCACCCGCTCTCGGGTGCCAATCGGCCAGCGCTTCTCGTATAGCTCGACGTCGTCCAGCGACCATTTCTTAAAGCCGCCGGTCTTCGGCCGTTTCGGCAGCTCGGCGCCGTCGCAGGGGTTTTCGCTGACGATCTTCGCCCGCTTCAACCAGGCGAAAAACTGGTTCATGGTCTGCAAGAAGTTCTTGGCCTGAGAAGGCGTCTTGGCGCGGCGGTCGATGCCGTCGGCGATTGCAGCTGCGTCGATGTCGGACAGCGGAGTGCTGGCGGCTGTTTTTAGAACATGCTTCATGATGTTCTCGCGCTGCCGCCGCGTTGCCTGGCTGAGGCCGCTCTGCCACGCTCCGGACTGCCGGTAGAGCATCCAGGCCCATTCCAGAGTGCCCTTGGGCGCCTTGATCTCCGGCGTCGGCTTGGCGGCGCCACCGGTCACCGCCGCGTCGTAGGCGGCCATAAACTCGGCCGAGCCGTATTCCCCCCTGATCCGGGTCTTCGGTGCACCGCGGCGCATCTGGTCAAACCAATAGACCTTGCCGTGGCGGCTGACGCCGCGCTGCAGATGCGGTGGTCTCGGGCGGGGCATGTCGGCCATCAGAGCACCACGGGACGCTCGTCCTCAACCCCTTCCGGCTCGGCAACGGTGGATTCGGGTGACACAGGAGCACCCGGATCGTGCCGTCTGGCTTGATCTCGACCACGCCGGCGCCGGCCTGCTTTGCTGCCTTGATGACGCGGTGCACGTCGGCCTGGGTGACGGTGGCGGGGCGGCGGCTCATTCGGCCGCTCGCTGGACGATGGACGCGCGCGCCGGCATACGGAAGAGGATGTCGAATTGCGGCGTGGCCTGGACGAGGTTGACCCGGCCGGTGGCGCAGATGGTCGGCGATGGCTCCCCGATGTCGTGCACACGCGGATCCTGGCCCTCGCGCTCGCCGAAGGCCGCGGTGATAAACGCCAGCTCGCCGCGGTTCGCGGTGGTCAGCGTCGGCAATGGGTCGGCGACGTCGCGCGCGCGATTCGATCCGTCGGCGTGGGTGACCGGCACCACTATTCCGAACCGCCCCTTCGAGGTGACCGTCGGCAGCGGCTCGGACGCGCTCTGTCAGGTCTCGCCAGATCCGGAGCCGTAGTAGGGCGAGATCAGGCAATACGAGTGCTTGGCCACCTGGGTCGGAGTCGGCTCGTCGACCGAGCGCGGGGCTCCCTCGGCATGGCGGGAGAAGACGAACGGCTCCGCGATATAGAGATGGCCGGCGTGCGCTGTCTGCGTCGGCAGGGGCGACTCAATTTCGGTGCCGTCGACTGGCCCTTTAGGTTGACGACCAACGGCTCGACCACGTAGCCGCCGCCGTCGCAGTTCGCGGTGGGAGCGGGCTCGTCGATCGAATGAGCGCGCGTCTCGCCGTAGCCGTCCCCGTGGCGATTCAGGAGGAACGGCTCTGCCAGCCCGATATGCGTTCCGTTCGCCGCGATGGTCGGGATAGGCTGGTCGACCCCGTGCGCCGCCATGTGGTTGCGCAGCGTGACGATGAAGGGCTCAGGCCAGCCGAACTTGACGGCGCCGGCATGGATGCGCGCCAGCGTCGCAGGGGCGAGCGGCTTCTTCCGGTCATAGATCGAGCGGCCCTTGATCTTCCAGTCGATGATGTCGCGCGCCGGGCGCCACGGCTTCATGTCGCCGAACAACGAGAGGTTGCCGCTCGCCGGCACGCGGGCATGGGTCGGCATCGGCCACAGCACGCGCTTGCGGTCGCTCCTCGCCATGAGGATGAAGCGTATGTCCTCGGACCATTGCGGATCGTCCGGCTCGGACGCCACACAGATCAGGCGCTCGATGCCGGACTGAATGATCGCGCGAGCGCAATCGCTGCACGGAAACCATGAGAGATAGATCGTGCAGCCGAGTGTGCTGACGCCACGCGCGGCAGCTTTATAGATGGCGTTGCGCTCGGCATGCTCGGTCCACTTGTTTTTCAGCGGGCGCACATGGCAAGCCTCGACATTTTCGTTCACGCGGCGGGGAAAGCCCTTCCAGCCCATTTGCACTAAAACGTCGTTGCGATCGACTATCACGCAACCGATCTTGCGGCTGCGATCCTTGCTCTGCGTGGCGGCAGCGGCGGCCTGATCCATCCAAAAAGCAGCGCGTTTGGCCACCACGCGACATCCAAGGTTGGGACGGTGCCGGTGGCGCGGACCCTGCGCACACCGGCGATCACGTTGTCGAGCCGCATGGTGATCTCGACTACGCGAAAGCGCGCGTTGGGCAACGCGAAGGACACGGAGCCCGCGTCGGGCTTCGCGCCGCGTGAGACGGCGGCAACGATCATCTTGTTATCCGGCGTGCAAAATTTGCACGCCGATACGGGGTCAATTGCACGCTGGATAACAGCCTCAACGAAAACGCGGATTTGCCGCATCCGGTGGTCCCTGCACGACGACAAGGTCTAGGAACTTTTTGGGATCCGAGAACAACTCGATGACGGTGTCGATCAGGTTATGCCGACCGCCGTTTGTCTCGTCATCTCGGAAAGGATCGCGCTGTCTGCTTTGATCGACAATCTCCGACCAGCTGAGTCGACCACAGTCCGTCTCAGCATAGATGTCACTTAGCGAAAAAGGCTCGCGACCCCAGACCAGGGCATCGGCGAACTGCCAGCGCAACCACGCGTGGTGAGCAGCTAGATAGTTCTCGGCACTTGGCTTCGCCGCGCGAAGTCCCTTCAAGCGTGATAATACATCGCGATCGAGGTCCTCAGAACGAGTGACTGCTTGAAGATCATCTAGAATTCCAGCCGAGTCGACGAGTCCAGCCACACAAGCGGGAATGACTGGTAGTCCTCCAGCGCCGAGTGCGGGCGCGCTCGTTCTGGAGCCAAGGTGCAGCTGAAGATGTCTCGCCTTCGGAGAGCCGGCAACGGTCGCGCCGCCGGGCCGTGGCCGCTGAGCTGCGTGGATTGCCGGTCCGGTCGCCACGTGTATAAGTCGGCTCCGTCCTGCGTCGCCGCGGACGCACATCCGATGGCAGGCCATGCTCCGTCCCGACGACACGACATCCGACGACACGATCTTGAATAACACGGCACCGCCGCAGGCGCCGCGCCGTGGCGCGGTCGCCTTCATCTTCGTCACCATCCTGCTCGACATGCTCGCGCTCGGGCTGATCATGCCGATCCTGCCGAAGCTGATCGAGGGCTTCGTCGGCAACGACACGGCGCAGGCCGCGCGGATCTTCGGGCTGTTCGGGACGGCCTGGGCGTTGATGCAGTTGGTGTTCTCGCCGGTGCTCGGCAGCCTGTCCGACCGGTTCGGGCGGCGGCCCGTCATCCTGCTGTCGAATTTCGGCCTCGCCGCCGACTACGTGCTGATGGCGCTGGCGCCGTCGCTCGCCTGGCTGTTCCTCGGGCGGCTGATTTCCGGCGTCACCTCAGCCAGCATCTCCACGGCGTTTGCCTACATCTCCGATCTCACGCCGCCGGACCGCCGGGCCGCCGTGTTCGGCCGCATCGGGGCGGCGTTCGGCGCCGGCTTCGTGCTCGGTCCCGCGACTGGCGGTCTGCTCGGCGACATCGATCCGCGGCTGCCGTTCTGGGCGGCGGCCGGGCTGAGCTTCGCCAATGCGCTCTATGGCCTGCTGGTGCTGCCGGAATCGCTGCCGGCCGAACGTCGCAGCGCGTTCCGCTGGCGCGCGGCGAACCCGCTGGGGGCGCTGCGCTTGCTGCGCTCGGAGCGGACATTGGCGGGCTTGTCGCTGGTCAACTTCATCACCCAGCTCGCCCATGTGGTGCTGCCGTCGACCTTCGTGCTGTACGCGACCTATCGCTATGGGTGGGACACGCGCACGGTCGGCCTGACGCTCGCGATCGTCGGCGTCTGCGCAATGGTGGTGCAGGGCGGCGCCGTCGGCTTCATCGTGCGCAGGCTCGGCGAGCGCGGCGCGCTGATGCTCGGATTGTCCGCGGGCACGGTCGGGTTCCTGATCTTCGGCCTGGCGCCAACGGGGATGCTGAGCTGGACGGGCATTCCCGCGATGGCGCTGTGGGGCGTGTCGGGTGCGGCGATCCAGGCGTTGATGACGCGGCTGGTTCCGCCGGACCGGCAAGGCCAGCTGCAGGGCGCGACGTCGAGCGTGCAGAGCATGGCGCAACTCGCGGGGCCGTTCCTGTTCACGCTGACGTTTGCGTATTTCATCGGCGCCGGCGCGCCGCTGCATCTGCCGGGCGCGCCGTTCCTGCTGGCCTCGGCGCTGCTGATCGTGGCGCTCGTCATCGCGGTGCGGGCGCTGCGCGCGGAGGAAAGAAAGTCATGATGACGGCAGCGCGCGCAAACCGTGCTGCACAGTCGACTGTGAGCACGCGTGGACGAAGAGCGCACCTTCGTTTCCGCCTGCCGCATCTTCACGATCCAAGTCCACGGCGGCTCCCGGCCTGGTGATTTGGAAAGTGCTCAACGTGAGTTTCGGCGGTGCGTCCGACATACAGGGCGCGACGGCCCGAGAACGACACGATGTAACCAGCGCAGCCCGCCGAAACCGCTTTCTCGCAGAAGCCTCTGTAAGTGTAGCAAGGGACCTGTTGCTGCGTTTCCCGGATGGCGGCCTGCATGCGCGATGTGTCGAACGCGGGTGTGATCGGCGTATGGATCCGGTGGACCGGCAGCTCGATGCTGTCTCCGTCGGCCAAGTAATAGGTCGCGGTCGCGCGCCTGAAGTCGATCGCATAGCTCTCGAATCCGGCTTTCATCAACGTGCCAACGATCTGCGGAAAGCTCATGGTATTTCCCGAGAGGCGGGATCTACGAGTCTGTGTCTTCACATTCCCGACGAGCGCAAGCCGGAGCCGCACGCAACATCCCGGGGTCTCACGAGCTGTCGTCGATAAACCGGGGCATCGCTCGCGCCGACGCCCGGGGAGGCGTCGGCTGTTGCACATAGGGGCTGAAAGGAGCTGCTTCCCGAGACCGGCGCCGCGACGCGGTCTCGGAGAGGAGAGGGTCGTGAGACTACTTCTTCACCAGCGGGCACTCGCTGGCCTCGAGCGGCTTGGCGGCGTCCTCGGCGGGGATGGTCGCGATCAGCTTGTAGTAGTCCCACGGATACTTCGACTCTTCCGGCTTCTTGACCTCGAACAGATAGGCCGGGATCAAGCGGCGGCCGTCGGCGCGCAGCGGGCCCTTGCCGAACAGCGGATCGTCGGTCGGGATCTCCTTCATCTTGGCCACGACCTTGGCGCCG
The DNA here is from genome assembly GCF_000026145.1 of Bradyrhizobium sp. ORS 278. Lineage (NCBI taxonomy): Bacteria > Pseudomonadati > Pseudomonadota > Alphaproteobacteria > Hyphomicrobiales > Nitrobacteraceae > Bradyrhizobium > Bradyrhizobium sp. ORS 278. The sequence continues at coordinate 3,470,069 of NC_009445.1, forward strand.
TCATGCGGATTGCCGCCAAGCGCTTCCAGCGCCTTCAGGTAATGCAGCGTGCCGGCGTAGTTTCCGGCGACGGTCATCGACGGCATCGTGCCCTTGGGCGACAGCTTGATGAAGCGGTTGGACCAGGCGCGGGTCTGCTCGTTCAGGTCCCAGTAGAACGATTCCGTGAACGTCAATCCCTGGGCGACCTTCAGGCCGAGCGCGTGCACGTCGTTGACGAACAGCAGCAGCGCGGCGAGCTTCTGGCCGCCCTGCACGATGCCGAACTCCGAGGCCTGCTTGATCGCGTTCGTGGTGTCGCCGCCGGCATTGGCGAGGCCGATGACCTTCGCCTTCGACGACTGCGCCTGCAGCAGGAAGGAGGAGAAGTCGGCGGTGTTGAGCGGATGCTTCACCGAGCCGAGCACCTTGCCGCCATTGGCCGTCACCACCGCCGAGGTGTCGCGCTCCAGTGCCTGGCCGAACGCGTAGTCCGCGGTCAGGAAGAACCAGCTGTCGCCGCCGGACTTGGTCAGCGCCTTGCCGGTGCCGTTCGCCAGCATGTAAGTGTCGTAGGTGAAGGAGATGGTGTTGGCGTTGCAGGCCTTGCCGGTGAGGTCGGCCGTCGCGCCGCCGGAATTGATCAGGACCACGTTCTTGTCCTTGACCAGGTTGGAGACGGCCAGCGCCACGCCGGAGTTCGGCGTGTCCATGATCACGTCGACCTTCTGGGTGTCGATCCACTGCCGGCCGATGTTGACGCCGATGTCGGGCTTGTTCTGGTGATCGCCGCTGATGACCTCGATGGTCCAGCCCTTGGCCTTCAGGCCGGAATCCTCGACCGCCATGTTGATCGCGGCCACCGAGTTCGGGCCGCCGATGTCGGCATAGAGGCTCGACATGTCGTTGAGCACGCCGATCTTGACGACCTTGTCGTCGGCGAAGGCGGAGCCGGCAAAGCTGAGCGTGGTGGCGGCAAGCAGCGCGGCAATCCGTCGCGCGTGAGACGTCGTCATCAAAGTCCTCCCTGGTGTCGTGTCGCGGCAGGGCATCTTGGGCGCCCTTTGCCGTCTGTCATCCTGATTAGCCGGTCTCGCCGGTCGCGGCAATGCGCCAAAGGAGGAAGGCGCGCCCAAGCTTTGAGCGTCTCGCTTAAGCCTTAACGCAGGGCATCCGAGGTCAGCCTGAATTTCTGGATGCGCTTTCCCGTGTCGACCTCGGCGGTATAAACGTTGCCCTGCCTGTCCACCGCCATCGCGTGCACCCAGTGGAATTGCCCGGCATTGCGGCCATTGTGACCGAAGGCTCCGACCACGCTGCCGTCGGCGCGGCGGATGATCCGGATCTCGTTGTTCTCGCCGTCGGCGGACAGCAGATAGCTCTGCTTCGGATCGGGCCAGATCGCGACGTCCCACACCGCGCCGTTGCCGAGCGTGGCCTTCTCGAAGAACCATTCGGTCACGAAGGTGCCGTCCTTCCTGAACACCTGGATGCGGTCATTGATGCGGTCGCAGACATAGACGAGGCCGTCGTCGGCGATCTTCACGCAGTGCACGGGATTGCCGAATTGCTGCGAGACCGGCGCCTTGGGATCGTAGGGCGGCTGCTTGGCATCGTCAGGGACATGGCCATAGGCGCCCCAGTGCCGCTTGTAGGCCAGCGTCGTTGCATCGAACACGATCACACGCCGGTTGCCATAGCCGTCCGCGACGTAGATCTCGTTCGCGTCCTTGTCGATCGCGGTCTCTGCGGGCTTGCCGAGCTGCGTGGTGTCGTTCGAGCCCTTGCTCGGCGCGATCGAGCCGATCTGCGCGACGAATTTGCCGTCGAGGGTGAATTTCAGGATCGCATTGTCATTGTCGGCATTGCCGCCGATCCAGACGAAGCCGCGCTCATCGACCTCGATGCCGTGCTCGCGGCCGACCCATTCATAGCCCGGTCCAGGGCCGCCCCAGGCGCGAAGCAGATTGCCGTCGGTGTCGAACTCCAGCACCGGCGGCGCCGGGATGCAGCATTTCGAGCGGGGCGGATTGAGGGCCGCACCTTTCTCATCGTCGGTCAGCGAGCGCGGGCGATGGATGACCCAGATGTGGCCCTGGGCATCGACGGTGATGCCGCCGACCTGGCCGAGGATCCAGTTGTTGGGGAGCTGCTTCGGCCAGGACGGCTCGACGGCGAAGGCCGGGATGTCAGCGGCGCGGACGGTGTGGGGGAGCAGGGCGCCGGCGGTCGCGACGACGGCCGTCAGCAACGTCAGGGCAAGACCACTTGCGCGTCCGCGTCGTCCTCGCGTCATGGCATCCTCCCCGATCTGCTGCGGTCATCCGCTTAGTTGAATGCAGTCAATCGTGCGCGGGGGAGGGTGTCAATTGCCGGCGATGGCGATGCGCGGTCTCACGCGACCGCCGACGCCGCGGCGGGCCTGAGGAAGCGCGTCAGCATGAGACGCAGATGCTGCGTGCTCTGCGCGACGTCGACGTTCGGATTGCGGATCGGCAGCGCGCGCGCGCCGTCCACCACGACGAACAGGATGTTGGCCGTCGCCTCGGGATCGAGGCCCGCGTCCACCTCGCCGCGGCGCTGGGCCTTGGTGATGAAATCGACCAGCAGTGCCCGCATCGCCCGCGCATGGGCATGAACGATGGCTGCGAACTGCGGATTGCGGCAGGCCTCGGCGAGCGCCTCGGCGCTGAGCACCTGGGCCTCCGGCCGGTGGATGCTGGTGCTCTCGAGCTCCAGAACCAGCGCTTCGATGACGTCGGGCTCCGTCAAGATAACCTTGAGACGGGAGGCGGCGTGGCAGAGGTTCTGCTCCACCAGCGCCTGGATCATCGTCTCCTTGCTGGGGAAGTAGTGGTAGAGGTGGCCCGGGCTGATCTTGGCCTCGGCGCAGATGTCGGTGGTGCTGGCGCCGTGAAAGCCATCCCGGACGAAGCAGGCCAGCGCGGCGCGGAGAATCTCGCCCCGCTTCTGCTCGTGCCTGACCGGATCAACCTTCCTCATCGGTTCGCGCTCTGCCTGCCCAGCGGCCGCCTCATTCCATCCAACTTTGCCAAACCCTTGTAATATAAAATAATATTTCTCGCCGCTGTTTTCTAGAGAATTTGATCTAGTTTCCATGGACAAGCCGCCGGACCCGTGGAAATAATTAGAGTGAGCTATCTATCAACGGATTTCTCTCGTATGACGCGGCTGGCTGCGCTGCAATGCACGGTGTCCCTGACGCTTGCGACCGGTGGCTGCGCGACGGCGCCGCTGGAGCGGGCGGGCTCGCTCAAGAGTTACGATCGTCTCGCCGATGCCAACGGCCTGGTCACGCGCGCGCAGATCAAAGCCAGCAAGGCGGATCTGCTGGAGGCCAAGACGGTCCGGATCGAGCCGACCGCGTTTTCGCCGCGCGCCGACGTCGCCTTCGACGAGACCGAGCGGAAGCTGGTGACCAATGCCATCAGCCGCGAAATGTGCCTGCGGCTGAGCGAGCGGTTTGAGATCGTCGGGCCCCGCGACGACGCCGATCTGACCATCAAGGCCACCGTCACCCATGCGACGGCCACGAGTGCGACCGCGTCCGCCGCCTCGCAGGCTGCCTCGATCGCCAAGAGCGTCGCGCTTCCCGGCGTTCCGGTGCCAGTGCCGCGGCTGCCGGTCGGGCTCGGCACCTTGTCGGTCGAAGCCGAGGCGCGCGACTTTGCCGGCTTTCAGAAGGCAGCGATGGTGTGGGCGCGCGGCGCCAATTCGATCTCGACGGCGCGCATGGCCAATGACGGCGACGCCTACGACCTCGCGTCCGAATTCGGCGCCGATTTCGCCAAGCTCGTGTCGACCGGGGAGTCGCCGTTCTCAGGCGTGTCGTCGCTGGCCTCGTTGCCGTCGGTGTCCAGCGTCCCAGCCAAGCTCGGGGGCGCCCCTAAATATGCCGCATGTGAGCAGTTTGGTCGCTTCCCGGGTCTGAAGGGATTCGTCGGCGCCGGTCTCGGCCTGCCGCCGGGCTGGACCGACAAGGGCGCGGACGAGGCCAAGTCGTCCTCGCCGCCGCCTTCACCTGAAGTCGCGAGCATGGAGCAGCAACCCACGCGATGATGCCCATGGCTCTCAGCACTCTCACTCTCAGTACTCTGACTCTCGGCACTCTCCGCGCCATTGTCTCGCGGCTGGCGGTCGTGCTCGTGGCGTCGCTGCAGCTTGGCGCCTGCGCCGCGATCGTGCCGCGCAACGCGCCGTCCGAGATGGCGGCCATTCATGCCGAGCCGGTCGGCTTCCGCGACGTCCGTTATTGGGGCGATGAGCCGTCGCCGCGCATGGCGGAAGCCTCGTTGCAGCGCGCCTCGGCAGAACTGGCCGCGTCGCGTCCGATGAACTTTCTGGCGATCTCCGGCGGAGCGGAGAATGGCGCGTTCGGTGCCGGGCTTCTGTCGGGTTGGGGCGAGGCCGGCAGCCGGCCGACCTTCGACATGGTGACGGGCGTGAGCTCGGGCGCGCTCATGGCTCCGTTCGTGTTCCTGGGGCGAGCGCATGACGAGCGGCTGCGCGAGATCTTCACCGCCTATGAGCGCAAGGACATCTTCACCGTCAACATTCCCGGCCTGCTGCAGGGCTCGGCGCTGGCCGACAATACGCCGCTGTCGCGCCTGATCGAGAAATATGTCGACCGCGATTTCCTGCGCGACGTCGCCCGCGAGAGCGCCAAGGGCAGGGTGCTGCTGGTCGGCACCACCAATCTCGACGCGCAGCGGCCGGTGCTGTGGGACATGGGCCGCATCGCCGCCGCCGACACGCCGGAGGCGATCGACCTGTTCCGCCAGGTGCTGCTTGCCTCCGCCACCGTGCCCGGCGCCTTCGCGCCGGTGCGCATCAAGGTGAGGATCGGCGACAAGGATTACGACGAGCTGCATGTCGATGGCGGCGTCACGCGGCAGGTGTTCATCGGCCCGTCGGTGCTGCGCCTCGTCGCCGCACGCGGTCCGCGACGCAGCGTCAGCGGCGCGCATCTCTACGTCATCCGAAACGCCCGGATCGATCCGGAATGGGACAGCGTCGGGGCCGACGTGCTGTCGGTGACGCAGCGCTCGCTGACGACCCTGATCAAGAACCAGGGCATCGGCGACATCTACCGGATCTATACGGTGGCGAAGTTCAACAACATCGACTTCAACCTCGCCAGCGTGCCGGCGGATTTCCAGGTCAAGCCCAACGGCGCGTTCGACCGCACCTACATGACCGCCTTGTTCGATCGCGGCTTCGAGATGGGACGGCGCGGCTATCCCTGGGTGCGGAGCCTGCCGGGTCTGCAATCGAACGAGCATGGCCTCACGGCGCAGCTGTCTGCGCCCACGATGGCGGCGGCGCGATGAGCAGATCGGTGCGAGACTCCGGAGTGGTCGCCGCTGCGCGCGCGCTGCCTAGCGCAGCGGCCCTGCTGGCCACGCTGTTGCTCGCCGGCTGCGCGACGTCGTCCACGCCGGCTCCCGAGGCCGGTGCGAGCTTCAACAACACCTACAACTATCTTCCGGTCAACGACCTGCCGCATGACGAGCAGCGGCCGGTGCTGTCGGTGGAGCAGCAGGAGAAGCTGCGCAAGGAGCTGATGGCCGTCCGTGATCGGCAGGTCCCGGCGGCGGCCAAGGGCGCGGCAGCAAAGCCGGCTGCAAGCCCGGATTCGAAATAGGTGCCGATCGGATCCGACGGCCATCAGGCACGAGCGCGCTGACGCGGCATGCATGAGAAGCGCGGTGCCGATCACGCTCGCCGCCGTCGTCCCGGCGAACGCCGGGACCCATACCGCGTGATGCGCGTGGGGACGAAAAGTCTGAATTGCCATCGTGTGAAAATACGGCGGCCGGTGGTTATGGGTCCCGGCGTTCGCCGGGACGACGACGGCGGAGGTCGCAGGCAGCCGGGCCCGATCGTAGCATCGCGTTCGTGGAGATCGTGGCGGGCACGTGATGTCAGCGGTCGCGCGGGTGCGCTACGCTGGCAGCTGAAAGCTCTTCAGCGTGCGGGTCTTGTACTCGTAGAGCTTGCCGGTCTCGGTCCAGGACGGCAGGCAGAGCGGCACGATGAACTCGGCGACCTGCTCGGGCGTGTCCAGCGTCATCGGGTCTTCGCCGGGGAAGACGGTGGCGCGCATGCGGGTGCGGATCGGGCCAGGGCTGAACAGATTGACGCGCAGCGCCGTGCGCTCGGTCTCGTGCGCCCAGACGCGCGCCAGGGTCTCCAGCGCCGCCTTGGTGACCGCATAGGGGCCGAGATAAGCCTGCGCGCGCTGCGCGGCGCCCGACGTGAGGAACACCGCGCGGCCGGCATCGGAGGCCTTCAGCAGCGGCTCCATGCAGCGGATCAATTGGAAGTTCGCCGAGAGGTTCACCGTCACGACGTCGTTCCAGGGCTTGAGGTCGATATGGCCGAGCGGCGAGGACGGGCCGGGCACGGCGGCGTTGCCGACGAGGATGTCGAGCTTGCCGTGGCGCTCGTGCAGCGCGGCGCCGAGCCGGGCGATGCCGTCGCTGTCGGTCATGCTGAGCGGCACCAGCGTGGCGCCGTGGCCGGTCTCCTTGCGGATCTCGTCGTCGAGCTCCTCCAGCCCTCCTTGCGTGCGGGCGACGGCCACGACATGCGCGCCGGCGCGGGCGAGCGCGCGCGCGGTCGCATGGCCGATGCCGCGCGAGGCGCCGGTCACGAGGGCAATCCGATTGGCGAGGGGAAGGGTCATCACGATCATCTCAGGGCCGTCGTCCCGGCGCACGCCGGGACCCATACTCCGCGGCGGTTATGAGGGAGTTGGCTGCCCGTGGCTAGTCCTGTTGGTCAAGCAACGGCCGGTGGCTACGGTCCCGGCGTGCGTCGGGACGACTGCTCAGCACACGCCCATCATTCCGGGGCGTTGCGAAGCATTAAACTTTGCAGATGTGTCTTGTCTCTCCCCCGCGTCGCTGCAGACGACGCGGGGGGAATATCCTCGCACTACCAGCTAGCCTCGGTTCCACCATTCCGGCGCGAATTGGTTCGGAGCTTTTGCGGGCCTCCGACGATGTTCCGCCCCGTCGAGAACCTTGCGAACCGGCCTCGGAGGGGCTATGTAGATTTCGACATAGGAGCGAACTGAAGTGCCAGAACCTCGTCTCACCTCACAGGGGATGCGCGTGCTCAACGCGTTTATTGAAGCCGGACACGTCGAACTCTCCGGCGCTGACATCAGCGAGCGCACCGGGATGCTGTCCGGCACGCTCTATCCGATCCTCATTCGCTTTCGCGAAGCCGGCTGGCTGAAGGATCGCTGGGAAGACGACAGTCCAATCGAACTCGGTCGACCGAAGAAGCGCTTCTACCGCCTGACACCGTCTGGCCAGCGTGCCTTCGAGCGTGGTCAGGAGAAGGCTATGTCAGGAGCCATCGCATGGGCACGCTGATGCTTACCCTGATCGGCGTGGCCTGTTCCTCGATCTTGCTATCGCTGCTGGGGGCCTGGGCGCGCGCCGAGGTCTCCGCCGTCTATGAGCCGCTCATCAAGTGGCTCATCGACAAGGGGTGCAATCATTTCGCTGAAGAACATCGCGCCGAGCACATGGCCGAAATTCTTGCGATGAACGGCGGCATAGCAAGCCCAACGCGACGGCTTTGGGATGCAGCATCTTTTTACGTGCTTGCAGGACGGTCAGCCCGAGCCGCGAACCATGTCGCCACCCCGCCCAAACGCAACGTCTGGCAGCGGATGGCGTTTTCATCGCTCGCGATGGCGGTTTCGTTGGCGTTGACCCTAATCCTCTATAGCAAGCTGGGCGGCCAGAAGCTTTCGACTCGATCACCGCTCGTATTCTGGACTATCTTTGGCATGTCAATACTCGCACTCTGCTACGGCACTTACGAGGCGTGGCACATAGCGCTCAACCGTATCCGCTTCGCTCGGTCGCGTCGGCTGGCAAGGCTGGACTCAAACCGACGGCTGGGCAGCTGAGCTACTTCCCAACGCTCGTTGCGCCATTCAGCGCGAATAGGCTTGGAGGCTTGCGGACCTCCGGCGATGTTTCGCCCCATCGCCTTGCAGCGGGCTGGCTGATCGGGTTCTGGTGAGCCTTTGTGACGGGACCGTCTTCACCGTCGTCTGCTGTGGGGAGTTATCAGCTCCCGCTCCGGACACGTCGCCCTCCGGTCAGCGCGGCTTGCATGGCGGGGCCCGCCTGATCCACGCCGTAGCGACGACAGTCGCGGGGGGGGCCCTCTCTGGGATTGGTGTTCAGCCGGCGGCAGGCACCGGCGTGAAGTCGAGGTAGTACGCCTTCCCCATCTCGAACGCGTCGATCGCGTCGGGGTTGGTGATCGTGATCGAGAGGTGCCCGGAGGGCGTCCACTTCGACCAGCTCTTGTTTGTGCCTTCGACGTCGCCGTAGGAGCCAAAGACCGGGCTTCATCAGGATGGTGGCGAACTGGTCGGTGCCGGGGACATCCTGATGCTGGATGTTTTCGACGAAGACCTTGACTCGGACCTTCATGATTCCAGAATGAAACTTCGGGGTTCCGGGTTCGAGGCCTGTGGCCTCGCCCCGGAATGACGGCGTGAGGAGGGGCCGCCTCAGCTCGCTTCCGCCAGCAGCGACAGCTGCTGCTGGGTCGGCTCGACCAGCGACTGGTCGGTGAGGCTGGTGGGGTAGCTGCCGGTGAAGCAGTGGTCGGCGTATTTCGGTGCGGCGGGGTCGCGGGCCGGCTCGCCCATCGCGCGGTACATGCCGTCGATCGACAGGAACGCCAGCGAATCCGCCCCGATCAGCTCGCGCATCTCCTCGAGCGAATGCGTCGCCGCGAGCAGGCCGCCGCGGTCCGGCAGGTCGATGCCGTAATAGTCGGGGTAGAGGATCGGCGGCGACGCAAGACGGAAGTGCACCTCGGTGGCGCCAGCGTCCCGCATCATGCGCACGATCTTGCGCGAGGTGGTACCGCGCACCAGCGAATCGTCGATCAGGATGATGCGCTTGCCTTCGATCGCGGCGCGGTTCGCCGAGTGCTTCATGCGCACGCCGGATTCGCGGATCGCCTGGGTCGGCTGGATGAAGGTACGGCCGACATAGTGGTTGCGGATGATGCCAAGCTCGAACGGCACGCCCGAATACTGGCTGTAGCCGATCGCCGCCGGCACACCGGAATCCGGCACCGGCACGACGACATCCACCTCGGGATGGCTCTCGCGCGCGAGTTGAGCGCCGAACGCCTTGCGTACCTCGTAGACCGAGCGGCCGCCGACCACGGAATCGGGCCGGGCAAAGTAGATGTATTCGAACACGCAGGGACGCGCGGGCTTCGGCGGGAACGGCTTGTGGCTGTGCATGCCGGCTTCGTCGAAGATCACGACCTCGCCGGGCTCGATGTCGCGGATGTAGCGCGCGCCGATCATGTCGAGCGCGCAGGTCTCCGACGCCAGGATCGGGCAGCCGTCGAGCTCGCCATAGACCAGCGGGCGGATGCCCAGGGGATCGCGGGCGCCGATCAGCTTCTTGTTGGTAAGGCAGACCAGCGAATAGGCGCCCTCCAGCGCGCGCAGCGCCTCGATGAAGCGGTCGATGAAGTTGCTGCGGCGGGAATGCGCGACGAGATGCAGGATCACCTCGGTGTCGGTGGTCGACTGCATGATCGCGCCGGCGCGCACCAGTTCGCGACGGAGCGTGAGACCGTTGGTGAGATTGCCGTTGTGGCCGACCGCGAAGCCGCCGGCATTGAGCTCGGCGAACAGCGGCTGCACGTTGCGCAGGATGGTTGCGCCGGTCGTCGCGTAGCGGACATGGCCGACCGCGGCGGTGCCGGGCAGGCGCTCGATCACCTCGCGGCGGGAGAAGGTGTCGCCGACCAGGCCGAGGCGCCGCTCGCTGTGGAAGCGGGTGCCGTCATAGCAGACGATGCCGGCGGCTTCCTGGCCGCGATGCTGGAGCGCATGCAGGCCGAGCGCGGTGATCGCGGCGGCATCGCTATGCCCATAAATGCCGAACACGCCGCACTCCTCGCGCAGCGTGTCTCCGTCCAGGTCAGGGTCTCTCGTGTAGGCTTGAGGTCCGAAGTCCAGATCCGATTGGATTTCCATGGGAGCTTCGCCGGAAGAATCGTGGTGCTGGTCCATCGCGCCTCTCTTCTGGGGTTGGCTCACTTGGCCGCGGGTTTCTCGATCAGCTTCTTCAAGCTGTCGCGGTTAGGCTTGCTGTACCCATCGCCGCCCGCTGCGGGCGACTCGGTGTCAGTCTGGTCGTCGTCCGGCTTGTTCTTCTTGAATTTCTTTAAAATGGTGTTCTCGGGATCATCAGGCAAGAGCGACATCAGCCAATCCCCGGTTCCCTGCAGGACCACCCGGGATTTTGCCGCCGTGACCCAGTCCGGCCGCTGCTTGTCCGGCACCAGCCAGCTGAAGAACAGGAAGGCGACGACCACGATCAGCAGGCCGCGGCCCAGGCCGAACAGGAAACCCAGGGTGCGGTCGAGCGCGCCGATGCGCGAATCGAGGATCATGTCGGAGATCTTGACCGTGATGACGGAGACGATCAGCAGCGTGCCCACGAAAGTACCGGCGACGACGACAACGCTCGCGACGGTATCGTTGTTGAAGTAGGTCTTCGCGGTCGGCAGCAGCTTGGAGAATGAATAAAGCGTGACCAGCGCGGCGGCGCCCCAGGCCGCGATCGACAGCACCTCGCGCATGAAGCCGCGGACCATCGCGAGCAGTCCTGAGATCAGCATGACACCGAGCAGGATGAGATCGAGGATCGTTATCGGCATCGGCTGCTCAGGTCCGCTTCAAGGTCAAGGTTCGCTTCGAATCGAGTGAGGACGGCCTTCCACGTGCAGGAAAGCAGGGTTCCCCGGCAAGTCCGTGATCCCGTGCGGGCCCGGATGCGGCGTTGTATAGCGGCGAGTCACGGGAACGTCACGGTCCGGCTAGCCGTCCTGACGGCGGAATCTCGCCGGTGTGGCATTTTTTTCGGCATAGCTCGCCTTGCGGCCGCCTTGTTCGGCGGCATCGCCATCGTCCCGGCCGCTGTTTGGCCGCGCGCGGGGCGTGCCGCGCGCGGCGATGTCGGCCACCAGCGAGGTCAGTCCGCCGACGGTACTGAGGTTCAGGCCGGCGTCGCCGCCCACCTCGCCGCGGGCGCGCTCCGGCAGCACGACGCGCAGAAAGCCGAGCTTGGCGGCTTCCTTCAGGCGCGCCGAGGTCTGCGCCACCGGCCGCACCGCGCCCGACAGCGAGATCTCGCCGAAATACACCGCATCGGGCGGCAGCGGCGCGTTCACCAGCGACGAGACCAGCGCGGCGGCCGCGGCAAGATCGGCGGCGGGCTCGTGAATGCGCAGGCCACCGGCGACGTTGAGATAGACGTCGTGGCCGGACAGCTTGACGCCGCAATGCGCCTCCAGCACCGCCAGCACCATCGATAGCCGGCTCGGATCCCAGCCGACGACGGCGCGGCGTGGCGTGCCGAGCGAGGTCGGCGCCACCAGCGCCTGCATTTCCACCAGCACGGGGCGGGTGCCTTCGATGCCGGCGAACACGGCGGTGCCGGGGCTGCCGAGATCGCGCTCGGACAGGAACAGCTCGGACGGGTTGGTGACCTCGCGCAGGCCGAGACCGGTCATCTCGAAGACGCCGATCTCGTCGGTCGGGCCAAAGCGGTTCTTGACCGCGCGCAGGATGCGGAACTGCTGAGAACCCTCGCCCTCGAACGACAGCACCGCATCGACCATGTGCTCGACGACGCGGGGGCCGGCGATCTGGCCGTCCTTGGTGACATGGCCGACCAGGATGATGGCCGCGCCGGATTTCTTGGCAAAGCGAATCAGCTTCTGCGCCGAGGCGCGCACCTGGGTGACCGTGCCCGGCGCCGATTCGACGGTGTCGGTCCACATCGTCTGGATCGAATCGATCACGATCAGCCGCGGCATCGTGCCTTCGGACAAAGTGGAGATAATGTCCTCGACCGAGGTCTCTGCCGCCAGCTGCACCGGCGCATCCGCGAGCCCGAGCCGCTCGGCGCGGAGCCGCACCTGGGCGACAGCCTCCTCGCCGGAGATGTAGACAGCGCGATGGCCGGCGCGCGCCATCATCGCGGTCGCCTGGGTCAGCAGGGTCGACTTGCCGATGCCCGGATCGCCGCCGACCAGGAGGATCGAGCCGCGCACAAAACCGCCGCCGGTGACGCGGTCGAGCTCGGTCATGCCGGAGGACAGCCGCGGCGCATCGATGCTCTTGCCGGTCAGCGATTCCAGCTGGAAGGTGCGACCCTTGCGCTTGGAGCGCAGCGACACCGGCGCAGAGGTCGCGCCCGTGGTGTCTTCCTCGGCCAGCGTGTTCCACTCGCCGCAGGCCTCGCACTTGCCCTGCCAGCGGGTATAGGCCGCACCGCAGTTCTGGCAGACGAAGGAGAGCGTGGACTTGGCCATGTCGGGAGAATCGATGCAGTCAGGAGTGGGTGGCGTTCCATAACATACTTAGGCCCGCGGCCAGCATGATGCCATCCATCACTAGGCGGAACACGTCGGGCTTCATGTGCAGCACGAACCGCTTGGCGACGAAGGCGCCGGCCATCAGCGAGCCGCCGGCGATCAGCCCCTTGAACAGGATGTCCGGCGTCAATGCGCCGAAGCGCTGAAAGGTGATGGATTTGGAGACGTAGAGCCCGAGCGAGCTCGCCGCCTCCGTGGCGAGAAAGGCGCCTTTCGACAGCCCATAGAACAGGAACAGGGGCACGCTAAGGGGCCCGGTCGAGACCACGATGCCGGTCAGGAATCCGATGACCGCACCGCCGAGCGCGAGGTGCCAGAGGTTGGCCTTGATCTCGTGCCGCGCCAGCCAGTGCCGCACCGGCACCATCGCCATCAGGAACAGACCGATGGCGATATCCACAGCGCGCGAGGGCAGGATCAGCAGCGTACGCGCGCCGAGCGCCGCGGCCGGGATGCCCGTCACGGAATAGGCCGCACAGGCGCGCCAGTCGACCTCGCGCCACCACGCCAGGATGCGCGACAGATTCGCCATGACGGCAGCCACCGCCATGATCGGCACCGCCTCCTTCGGTCCATACTCATAGACCAGCACCGGCATCAGCATGATCGATGAGCCGGTGCCGACGATGCCTGACAAGGTGCCGGCGACGAGGCCGACGGCGAGGACGAACAGGAAGCTCAAGATGTCGTCCTCCGCAGTGACGAGGCAAGACCTCTCCACACGTCGTTGCGAGGAGCGAAGCGACGAAGCAATCCAGGGCCACTTCCACGGCCCTGGATTGTTTCGCTGCTCTCGAAATGACGAAGGAGGGAGCTGCGCCGGTGGTTAACGGGTGGTTCGACCCGACTCGCGATCGCCGATGATTTTGCGTCTGCATCTTTAAAAGTTGAAGCGTATTCGTCGCATCACCTGCCGATGTTCCGCAGCGAGGCGACGATGAGCAGACAGCCGACATCCGCGAAGACACAGCCAACCACCGCGGCGTTCCCCTGGCTCGCCGGCGCGATGCTGGCCGTGGAGGCAGGCGAGGTGATCCGGTTGCGCCTGGAAAAGTTCGCGCGCGGCGATCAGGACTCGCCTTATGAAGCGCAGCTGATGGTCGGAGAGAAGATCGCGGCCGCGTTCGAGGCTGCCGCCGGCCTGTGCGCCGGTGCGTCGGCTGCAGCCATCGTGGGCCGCTATCGCGAGCACGTCGCCGCCAATGCGCGGCGGCTTTCAGCCTGAGTTCGCCTGCGCGCGCCAGTCGCGCGGGCGCAGGCCGAAGCGCTGCTTGAAGCGGCGCGTAAAATGCGACAGATCCGAAAAGCCCCAGTCGAAGGCGATACGGCCGATGTCGCGGCCCGCGCAGGCGGGATCGCGGAGGTCTCGCGCGATGCCGTCGAGCCTGCGCTGCATCACGAGGTCGGAAAAGCTGGTGCCGGCGCGCGCCAAAAGCTTGTGCACGTAACGCTCGCTGATCCCGACAACCGACGCAATGGTCGCGACCGTCAGGCCCGGCTCGCGCAGCCGCTCGTGAATGGCGCGGCGCACCGCCAACGTGGTGGCGTCGGCAAAGGATGCCGTAGCGAAGGCCTCGTTGCGCGTGCGGCGTGAGACGCTGAGCGCGACCAGGTCGAGCAGAACGTCAAACAGCGCCGCGGCATCGTCGGGCACGAGCCGGAGCGCATTGGCATTCAGGGAGCGCGCGGTCTCGACGATCAGCGCGCCGAGGCAGGGATCATCGGACAGCCGCGTCGGCGCAACCTCCGAAATGGTCGGCAGCCGGCCGAATAGCGCGTCAGCGGGGACGCGAAACGAAATGACGCCGAGCGAAGGTCCGCGATCGTGCCGCAGCTCGAAAGTACGGTGGCTGTCGAAGATGCCGACCTGTCCGGTCGACAGGCTGACCTCGTGCTGGTCCTGCAGGATCGTGCAGCGGCCGGCGAGCTTGAGGTTCAGATAGAAGCAGCGCTGGTCGGAGGCCGCGATGTCCGTGCGCGAGCGGCGCACCGTATGTTCGGGGAAGGTCACGCGATTGATGGCGCCGCGGCCGAGACTGATGTGCTGCACCTCCGCTGAAAAGCCGTGGCGGCGCGGCGGCTCCGGCGTCAGGTTCATGAAGGCCTGGCAGATCGCTTCGCGGTAGTAGGAGAACTGCTCCGCCGGCCGCACCATGGCGGTGTTCCAGCTCCGCTGACGTTCCGATGCTGCGCCAGTCATCAGTTCACTCCGAGACCATTCGGGTTCAGTCGCAGCCAAGCGCGGCGAACGCCGCCCGGCCCATCTTCCTTGCACCGTCCCTTCATCGTGCAAAGGAACCTCACCATGTCAACCTATGTCCTGATCCACGGCGCCTGGCACACCGGAGCCGAGCTCGAGCCTGTCGCAGCCCCAATCCGCGCCGCCGGGCATATCGTGCATCTCCCGACCATCAGTGGCAACCGCCCCGGGGACGCAAAGACCACCGGTCTCAATGAGGCGATCAGCTCGATCGTCGACTACTTCACCGAGCACGACATCACCGACGCCGTGCTGATGGGCCATTCGTATGGCGGCATGGTCATCACCGGCGTCGCCGATCGCATTCCCGGACGCATCCGCCGGCTGATCTACTGGAACGCGTTCGTGCCGAATGACGGCGAATGCCTCAACGACATGGTGCCGCCGCACTACGTCGCGCTGTTCGATGCGGTTGCGGCCGAGCGCGGCGACGGCTCGGTGGTGCTGCCATTCCCGATCTGGCGCGAGGCCTTCATCAACGATGCCGATCTCGCCACTGCAACGCGCACCTACGAGATCCTCAATCCGCATCCCAACAAGACTTTCACCGACGCGATCAAGCTGAAGACCAATCCGGCCGAGATGACCATCGCCAAGTCCTACATCAACTGCACCGAGGACACGGCGCTGCCGCACAGCCTGCCATGGCATCCGCGGCTCTCCGGCAAGCTCGGCCTGTTCCGGCTGGTGCAGGTGCCCGGCAGCCACGAGCTGTGTTTCTCGGATCCGGCGCGCCTGGCGCAGGCGATCATGGACGCGGGCCGCGACTGATAGGGCAGGGACGCTGACCGTCAGCCGTGCAGCGAAGGGCGGCGGAAATTCCTGGTTGTGATTTGCCTCACATTCGCCACGGCTGTGACCTGCGAGATTAATCTCCGATGAACGGACCCGGTTGGTCAGCAAAGCTCCTCGCGAAACATCGGAGAACGCAGTCATGACCCAGCTCCATTTGACGTCGCCGTCCAAGGTTCTGTCCAACAAGACCGTCAGCGCCAAGCCCGGCGCATCAAAGACGAGCTGGCTCGCCATGGCGGCCGGCGCGCTCACCACCGTTTTCGCCGCCATCGGTGCAGCGAATACCCTCATTCCCCAGGTGTCGAACATCAGCGCGACCGTGCTCGACACGCTCAATATCCCGGCCTGTCTCTCCTATGCCGATCAGTTCGGCGGCACGCAGAGCAGCTTCCGCAAGGAAGGCAAGATCTGGCGCGAATATCCGCGGGGATCGGAGACCTTCAGCTATGAGTTCAAGGAGATCCGCCGCACCCGCCAGGAGATCATGCTGTGGAACGTGACGCCGCGGGCCAATGTCCCGGATGCCGCCAGCCTCGTCGTGCATCTGCCGGTGTGCGGCGGCACGGCTGTCCTGACCGAAGGCCTGCCGGAGCGCAGGACCAACCTGGAGGAGGTCTGGCCGGATCGCAGCTGAGCCGGTCTCGAGATCACGTCCAATTGTTCGTTCGGTTTGTTCGTTAGTTGCCGGCACCCCTTATCGCTCCTCACCCCGAGGAGACCGCCGCAGGCGGTCGTCTCGAAGGGCGAGGCCGCTGACTGGGCCTCGTGGTTCGAGACGGCGCTGCGCGCCTCCTCACCATGAGGGGTGGCAGCCGGGTCGGCGCTACACGCTGGAGCATGAATACGACAGTCATGGAGAGGGGCAGGGCCGAGGCCGGCGCTGCACACTCTCTCCGCCAACATGCGGAGAGCGTGTTATGGCGAGGCGCGGGTCGATTTCAACATGATCCAGGCCGGTGCGTGGTCGCTGGCGCCGTCCTCGCCGCGAATGGCGCGGTCGACGCCGGCGGTTTTGAGCCGTGGCGCGAGTTGCGGGCTGAGCAGCAGATGATCGAGCCGCAGTCCCGCATCGCGCGGCCAGCGGTTGCGCTTGTAGTCCCAGAACGTGAACATCGGCGCGTCCGGGTGCAGCGTGCGGATCGCGTCGCACCAGCCCTGATTGACCAGCGCCGCATAGGCTGCGCGGCTCTTGGGCTGGATCAAAGCATCCTTGTCCCACGATTTCGTCGGATAGATGTCGAGCGGCGTCGGCGCGACATTGTAGTCGCCGGCGAGCACGACGGGCAGGTCGTCCTTGATGAACTTGGCCGCGTGCTTGTGCAGCCGCTTGAACCAGGCGAGCTTATAGTCGAATTTCGGACCCGGCTGCGGATTGCCATTCGGCAGATACAGGCAGGCGATGACGATGCCGCGCACCGCCGCCTCGATGTAACGCGCCTCCTTGTCGCTGGGATCGCCGGGCAGGGCGGTGCGGATCAGCACCGGCTCGGCTTTGCGGGCGAGGATCGCGACCCCGTTCCAGGTCTTCTGGCCCTGCCAGACAGCGCCGTAGCCGGCTTTGGCGATCTCCTCGACCGGAAATTCGGCCAGCGTACATTTCAGCTCCTGCAGGCAGACGATGTCCGGCTTGGCGGCGCGCAGCCAGGCCAGCAAGTTGGGGAGCCGTCGCCTGACATTGTTGATGTTGAATGTCGCAATCTTCATGATGCCGCCGGAGCGAGGAAAGACCTGATGCCAAAGTTCGCAGCCGCCATTTTGTTCACGCTGGCGTCGGGCGTCGCGACTGCGCATGCACAGCAGCTGCCGACCGACGCGCAGCGCGCCGCCTGCCAGGCGGACTACATCAGGTTCTGCGTCGACGTGCTGCCGGGCGGCGGCCGCATCATTGCCTGCATGATGCGCAATTACGCCGAGCTCGCGGACGCCTGCAAGAAGGTGCTCGACGCCGCGACCATCGCCGACACCAAGGGGTAGGCCGGCTCCTCAATCCCCCGCGAGCTTCTGCTGTGCCGCCGCGACGATCTCGTCTTGCAACGAAGAGGCGCCGAGTGCGCGGGCCATCACAACAGTCCCGACCAGCATCGTCAGCGTGCGGATCGCTTCCGCGCGTGCCTCCGGCTCGGCATGGCCGCGCGCGACAAGGCCGGCCGCCACGCGCGTGATGAGCTGCTCGGCGCCTGCGGCGAATTCCGCGCCGAGCACGTCCGGCATGCGGCCCGCATCGGCGCCGAAGCCCGCCGCGGGGCAGCCCGCGCCGGGATGGGCGATGTGCTCGGGCGACAGATAGCGCGCCACATAGGCCGCCAGCGCCGCCTCGGCGCCGGCTGTCTCAATATCGCGGTCCATCCCGTCGGCCATGATCGCAAAGGCGTGCCGCGTGGCCGCCGTGAGCATGTCGTTCTTGGAGGTGAAGTGCCGGTAGAAGCCGCCCTGGGTCATGCCGGCGGCGGCCATGACGTCGGCGATGCTTGCTTCCGCAACCCCGCGCTCGCGCAGCAAATGTGCCGCCGTATCGATGATTTTTGCTTTGCTCTCAGCGGTTTGCTCGCGTGTCTTGCGCATCTGATCGAACCTGATGTGTTGGTCTTGACAATTTAGCGGTCGTCCGACATCTTTGCAATTAGAGTTCGATCATAATCTAAATTGGAGCCGTTCATGACCAGTCCTCTCCTGCGGCCGTTGGCAGAGGCCGACCGCTTGCGCCGCGCCTATGGCGCCACTGCTGTCGTCACCGGCGCCTCCGATGGGATCGGTCGCGCCGTGGCGATGCGCCTCGCGCAGGCCGGCTTCGGCCTCGTGCTGGTCGCGCGGCGCAAGGCGGTGCTGGACGCACTCGCCGACGAGCTCGAAGCGCTGCAGTCGATCCGACCCGTCGTGATCTCGGCTGATCTTTCGGTGCCAGACGATGTCGCGCGCATCGACCGCGACACCGCGCATCTCGATGTCGGCCTGCTGGTCGCCGCCGCCGGTTTCGGCACCTCGGGCCCGTTCGTCGACGGCGATCTCACCGCCGAGCTCAACATGATCGACGTCAACTGCCGCGCGCTGGCGCAGCTCACGCACATGTTCGGCCGCCGCTTCGCCGCGAGACGGCGCGGCGGCATCGTGCTGATGAGTTCGCTGGTCGCGTTCCAGGGCGTGCCGCGGGCCGCCAACTATGCCGCGACGAAAGCGTTCGTGCAGAGCCTCGCCGAGGGCCTCGCGCCCGAGCTCAAGCCGTTCGGCGTCGACGTCCTGGCCTCGGCGCCGGGGCCGGTGATGAGCGGCTTCGGCCAGCGCGCCCGCATGACGATTGCGAGCGGCCAGACTCCCGACGAGGTCGCGGTCGGCACGCTCAAGATGCTGGGCCGCTGCACCACGGTGCGGCCCGGCTTTCTCGCCAAGGCGCTGGAGGCCAGCCTGATGCTGCTGCCGCGCTCGGGCCGTGCCGCAATGCTGGCGCGGGTGATGGCCGGCATGACGAAGACGGCGTGACTCCGCGACATTCTCTGCTGCGCGACGGAGCACGAGAGCCATGGCGAGGAGCCGGCAGAGGCCACCGTCACCATCCGTGACCGCCGGCTCACCGTGCAGCAGGGTCATGTCGGCAAGGCCGCATCACCGCCGACAGCACGTCTTGGCTGCGCTTTCTCGCCAAGAAGATCTCAATCGCCCGCCTGGTCCGGTGCGGCTGATGGCGGCATTCGGGAAATGCTTTCCGTCGTGAGCAATGGACAGTTGCGGCCGGCGTCGTCTTTCCGCCGGCGTCAATAGGCCGGAGCCAACTTGGCCGGTGTCGAGATCACTGCGCCGAATTGCCCCGGCACCGGGTCACGGCGTTCTCGGCTCGCTATTGGATTACAGCAAGACGATGCATAGATGCCGCCGCGACCGTATCGGTTCCTGTCAATGGAAGCACAGGCTCTAACTGATGACGTCGAAAACTCTACGCGCTTGGTTCTTTTCTCTGGGGACGTTCTTAGGCTCGATGTCGGGGACGGGTTGCGCGGGTGAGCGGGCCGACTCCGGGTTCGTCCTGGACCTGGATCGATACAGCGGCACCTGGTTTCAGCTGAGGGACAGTGTCGATGACAATGCGGCGGAGTTCGAGCAACGAGAAAAGGTCAAGGACCGCTGCGTGGGCACGCGGGTTACGTACGCCGCTCAAGCGGATGGCACGATTCGCTTGCGAAACGAATGCTTCGAGGGCTCGTTGGATGGGAGACGCATTGTGATCGAAGGATCTGCCCGTCCCGTCAATGCCAACCGCACTGAGTTCAAGATCCGTTTCGATCCGCTGTACTTGCGGCCTTTCGAGTTCGACTACTGGGTAGTCTGGGTCGATCCGGACTACCAGATGGCTCTCCTCTCGTCTCCAAGGTCACGCGGATACACGATCCTCAGCCGTGTGCCCGATCCGTCTCCCGCTCTCCTGGCGATGGCCGAAGAGGTGGCGCTTCGAAAAGGGTATTCCAATTCCCTAACCGTCGAGACCCCTCAAGGCCCGAGGGCCGGCGGCCCATAACGGACCGCTCGCGCCAGCTCCAGCGCGCCGGGCAGACGCGCGACGCAACGACGTGCTGCAGGCGAGGGCCCCGTTAAAATGAGGGTAACCGCCATTGACGGAGCGGCAGAGACGATGCGATATGAGCACGTATGCGCAATCTCCGCTCCATGTCTATGACCACCGCGACGACCAGCTCCGGCGGGTCGTCTCCTGGTCGCATGCGGTAGCAGATCGCATTCCCAGAACAGGCCCCGCCGGCGACGGACGGGGCCTTTTCTGTGTCTGCACAAACCCTCGTCCGCGCGGCTTCATGCAAAGGAAGCTAGTCATGGACGATCTCGATCACAGAAGCCTCGGACCCCGTCTCGATCTCTGGCACATCCAGGAGGATGCGCCGGGAATGGTGTTCTGGCATCCGCGCGGCCACGCGCTCTATCGCGTGCTCGAAAACTTTATCCGCGGCAAGATGCGCCGGCTCGGCTATGCCGAGGTCAGGACGCCGCAGCTGCTGCCGCTCGACTTGTGGATGCAAAGCGGGCATTGGGAGAAGTTCGGCGCGCAGATGTTCGCCCTCGGCGAGGGCGAGCGCGCGATGGCGCTGAAGCCGATGTCGTGTCCCTGCCATGTCCAGATCTTCAACAGGAATTTGAGGTCGTGGCGCGAGCTGCCGCTGCGCTACGCCGAGTTCGGCAGCTGCCATCGCGACGAGCCGTCTGGCGCGCTGCACGGTCTGATGCGCACGCGCGGCTTCGAGCAGGACGATGCGCATGTGTTCTGCCGCGCCGACGATGTCGCGGGCGAGGTCGCCCGCTTCGCCGCGCTGCTCTCGGAGGTCTATGCCGCGTTCGGCTTCGACGCGCCGGAGGTGTCGCTGTCGACGCGACCGCAACTGCGCGCCGGATCGGACGCGTCATGGGATTGGGCGGAGCAGGCTCTGGCCGAAGCCGCCCGCAGCTGTGGCCTGTCCTATGCGATCCAGCCCGGCGAGGGCGCGTTCTACGGACCGAAGCTGGAGTTTGCGCTGCGCGACCGGCTCGGCCGCTCCTGGCAGTGCGGCACGGTTCAGCTCGACAGCGTGCTTCCGGAACGTCTCGGCGCCTCCTATGTCGCCGCCCACGGTGCCCGGGCGACGCCGGTCCTGATCCACCACGCGGTGCTCGGCTCGATCGGTCGCTTCATCGCGATGCTGCTCGAGCACCACGCCGGCGCGCTGCCGTTCTGGCTGTCGCCCGACCAGGTCGCGGTCGTGCCGATCACGAGGGATCAGCTGGACGATGCGTTGAAGCTCCGCGAACTTCTCTTCAGCGCCGAGCTGCGCGCCGTTCTATCAGCTGATGGCGAGACGCTGTCTCGGCGCATCGTCGCGGCGCATGCGGCGAGCATTCCCGTCGTTGCGGTGGTCGGGGCTCGTGAAGCAGCGCAGGGCACCGTGAGCCTGCGCGAGCGCGACGGGACGACCTCCGTGCTCACGTGGGATCGGGCGGTCAGCACGCTGCGCGAGCGGAATCGGCCGCCTCGCGGTAGCGTCGATCGCGCGTGCGGCCCCGATCTTGACTGAACCAGTCAGTGCCGCGGCGCGACCAATACGACGCGCCGCAGGCGCGTTGGGGCAGGGCGCTCACCGCGACGGCCGAAGAGCAAGAGGGAGGATCTATGAGAACGCTGATCGCTGCGTTGAGCATCATGGCCATCACCACCGCGGCCGTCGCCGGGACGTTCGGCGTACCCTATGAGAAATCGGCCTTCACGATCACCGTTCCCGATGGCTGGAGCCCGAATCATTCGGAAGACGGCGTCGACGCGGCAGCGCCCGGCAATACGTTCTTCATGTCGATCTACACGTTCGACGGCGACAATTGCGCTGCCGCGCGTGACGATGTGGTTGCGATGCTGACCCGCAACGGTATGACTATCGATCGCGCCTCCGCAAAGGAAAGCGCGCAGCCGCTTGCCGGCCTGCAGGGCACGGCGACGCAATATGCTGCAACGGAGGACAAGAAGGCCCGGCAGATCGTCGCCCTGGTTGCGCCTCTCCCCGGCAAGCGCTGTCTTCAGGTGGCGCAATGGGGCACGGCCGACGGTTTCCAGCGCAATGCCGCGGCGGTGACGAAGATCCTGGGCTCGATCAAGCTGACCGGGAAATAGCGAGCGGACGTCGTCCCCCCTGGCGCTCCTGCGATCGTTGCGGCTAGGCTCGTGCGAGCAGACGCACGAGTCCCGCCATGGCCAAGCCGCCGCTTCCCCACCCGATCCTGTCGACTGCGCGGTTGCAACTGCGCCAGTTTCGCCCCGACGATGTCGACGCGATGCATCGCTGCTTCAGCGATCCCGATGCGATGCGGTTCTGGAACCATCCGGTGCACACCAAGCGCATCGAGAGCGAGCGCGCTGTGCGCAGGTTCATCGACTGCACGCCGTCCTACTATCGGTTCTGGGCGGTGGCGGAGGCGACGTCCGATCGCTGCATCGGCATGGTCAATTATCACGACGGCCACATCCGCAGCCGGCGCGCCGCGATCGGCTACATCGTCGATCCCGCCCGCCAGCGTCAGGGCATTGCCGGCGAGGCCGTTGCTGCGATGCTCGACTACTGCTTCGGCGAGCTCGGCCTGCACCGCCTTCAGGCGTTGATCCATCCCGACAATGCTCCGTCCCGCGGCCTTGCCGAGAAGCTCGGCTTCCGCTGCGAGGGCCGGCTGCGCGATCATCTGCGCGTCGACGGCGAATGGCGCGACGACATGCTCTATGCGCTGCTGGCAACGGATTCGCGCGGACGCGCGTGAGGCGCGCGGCGGCTGCTGACGGCCGCGTGCGACACCGGCCGGGCCGGGACTTGTGACGAATGTTTGCAAGATGGCGTCCTGCACTCAGGAGGCGAGTTCCCGCGTCAACGCCTCTTTCGACCGTGACGCTCGCGTCACCGCAGGCAGGGCCGTTGCGATCACGCCCGACGCGCTGTCGAAGCGATCACGTTAAGACCGGCTTTACCCTGATCAGAAACGCAGAAACATTCCGTTACCGGCCGCGCGCCGCTTGACGTATGATGTCACCGCTCATCCCCGTCTCTCGCCCTGGCCACGTCCGCGTCCGGTCGACGCCGAGGTGTGTCCGGTATTTCTATCCAAAATGGTTTGGTGAGAGAAAAGCAATTTTTAGTATATGCTACCTGGAGTGGTGTCATGAATATTCCGGCTCTGCTGATCGCGACCGGATTTGGCGCGGTGTTCCTGGCCGCGGAGCTCAGATGGTACGTCCAGCCGCCGGCTATCGACGCAAAGCCTGTCATGAGCGCGCTGTCGTCCGACCACATGAAAGCGCGCGCGGCGGTGCGCAACGTGCTGGTCGCGCCGGACACGGCGCAGTTCGACGGCATGCGGACGGTGACCGAGGGCACGACGAAATATGTCTGCGGCCTCGTCAAGGCGCGCGACCGCACCGGCAACGTCGCTGATGCCCCCTTTGTCTATGCTGTGGCGGCGAATTTTGTCCGCGTCGACGATGGCGGCCGGCTGACGCGTGAGCAGGCGCCGTACCGGCCTTGTCCGGTGATCGAGGATGAGCCGAAGGTCGCGCAGAAGGACCCTGACAAGAAGCTCATGATCTCGCCCGCCGCGCTGGCCGTGGTGAAGACGGCCGTGCAACTGATGCCGGAGGGCGATCCGGCGACGCTGACGGCGCTGGCCTCGACGATGGCTGAGGCGGCCGGGTCGAGGGCGGGCGGAGGGGGTGGCCAGCCGATGGAGCAGCAGATCGCGGCGCTTGCCGGCAAGACCGTGGGGTCAGCTGGCGGCAGCAGTGCAGGGCAGATCATCGTCAGCGAGCGCGGCATCCCCAGCAAGTCGGCAGGGTCCGCCAGCAAGCCGCCGGAATGGCGCGCCGATCAGCCGCCGCCCAACTGGCCGAAATTCCCGCAGGGCCATCCGCTGGCGGTTCCGGCGGAGAAACGTCCGCCGTCCGAAGCTTTGGCATTGGCGCGAGACGTCGAGGAGCGCTGGAAGAAGTCCGAGGCCGCCGGCGATCCGCGCCTGCGTCCCTCGCCGAAGGACATCAAGGACGCCTCCCGCGCACTGCTGACCATCGACTGCATCGACATCGAATATCGCCAGGCCTGGGCGGCATTCGTCCGTCTGCAGGAGATGGATCGCATCGTGACGACGGGGTAGCGGGCCTCGGCGGCGATCACGCTCCGCTTTGCGGCACAGGATGATCATGAGGTCCGAGCCGCCACCCGTCACTGCGAGCGAAGCGAAGCCACCCAGGGCGGGTGTGCGGAACTCTGGATTGCTTCGCTCGCAATGACGTTATGAAGGCAGTGGTGACCGCTTGGGCGGCGCCTGATCTTGCCGAGCTTCAGCATGCCAGCTGGACGGTGCTCATGGTGCAGGTTGTCGTTGCCGTCCCATCTACTTCTTAATGAATGCATCATAGCCTTGATCAGGGTCCGCCGGCGCGAGGCCATTGCGTGGAGGTCGGTGTGAATGACGATGCGCCTTGGTACGTAAGTCTTGTCATCGCCTGGTTGCCATTGATTGCGTTCGTTTGAGCGGTTGTTTGGAGCACCCGTCGGATCCAGAGGTCTCTGACAACCAGCGATGGTCGATCGCTGACGCAGGTCGTCGGCGATCTGGCGGATGAGTTGAAACGTGCAAATGAGAAAAGGTTGTAGTCGGTCAGCACCGCTGATCCGAACCAGGCGCGCTGTCTCGAAGACATCGCAGGAAAGCATTTTGTTATGACGAATGAAGTGCCGTGGTACGTGAGCCTGATTGTCTCCTGGCTTCCCTTCATCATGTTCATTGCTGCCATTCTGTGGAGCTCACGGCAGATAACGAAGTCGCTCACTGCCGATGATGACCGCTCTCTGGCGCAGGTCGTTGACGATCTGGCGCGAGAAATGAAGCGGGCGAACGACATCCGTCATGACCAGAAACCGTAGTCCGATCCTGGCCTTGCCCTAACGGATGCGCCGAAGCCGGGAATCTGTCTGCAATCTCAAGGCGACTCACGCTGTCCAGTCAGCTGGCGAAAAATATCGAGCTTCCGTTTTTCAGAAAAATATGGTTCACTGCCTTTGTCCTGCCTCGGCACGAGGGGCGTATCGCGATCGTCACGGCACGCGGGGTGAGATGTGGTGGGCGCATCGGATCGCAGCATGGCCTGGCCGTGCGGACGAACGGTTCGAGGCGCACGTCGAAAACGTATGGTCCTGGCATCTCGACGCTGATGCTACGCCGGTGGTGACGATGATCCACAGGTTACGGGGGCAAGACAGCCGATCCCCGGGGAGAGTACGTCATAAGACGTAAAGCCATCGTGCAGGGAATGCCGGTTGACCGGCTGGACCTGTGGTGACTGCCGCCTGCTAATTTTTCTGCAGGCGGGCCATGGGTTGCGGCCAGCACCCGGCATTCCCTGCGCCCTCGTTTGCGAGAGGGTGACAACGAGAATGGATAGCTCGGCGCAAACCGCGCGCGAGGATAACGAGCTGTGTCCGCTCATGAGACGGAATCGTCGCACCTCACACACGGTCGTCATCCCCGCGAAAGCGGAGATCCAGTACGCCGCGGCCCATCGAGGATTCACAACTGGCTCTGGAATACTGGATCGCCCGGTCAAGCCGGGCGATGACAGTGGAGGTTGTTGGGTGATCATCGAGATCGCAGGCGCAGAGCAGCCCGATCAGTGCGTAGCCTGGATGAGCGCAACGGTATCCGGGGTCACCGATGTTGCGCGTGAGATCCCGGATGTCGCTACGCTCATCCGGGCTACGGCTGCGGGCGGCGTCGCAAATTGGGGCCGATATCTATCAGCTCGTCATTGCGAGCGCAGCGAAGCAATCCAGGGTGGTGTGCGGGACTCTGGATTGCTTCGCTGCGCTCGCAATGACGATGTAGATACAACGGAGTGTGCCAACGAATCCGGCGCTCGCCGCCTCGCGATCAGCTCGCCGCAACCGCCGCGCCGCCCTTGTAGATGCGGTGGTAGCGGCGGCCGAGATTGGTCAGGACTTCGTAGCCGATGGTGCCGAAATGATGCGCGAGCTCGTCGACACTGATGCCTTCGCCGAGCAGGGTGGCGAAATGGCCGCGGCGCGCGGCCTTCGGCGGCAGGTCGGTGACATCGACGGCGATCAGGTCCATCGACACCCGGCCCGCGACGGGGCAGCGCTGGCCGGCGACGATGACGTCGGCGCCGCGGGTGCCGTCGTTGGACGAGGCGGCGCGGAAATAGCCGTCGGCATAGCCGGCGGAGAGGATGGCGATCTTCGTCGGTCGACGCGCGGTCCAGGTGCCCCCATAGCCGACGGCATCACCGCGAGCGAGATCCCGCAGCTGCACGATGCGGGCCTTGATCTCGGCGACCGGCTGCATCGGGTTGTCGGCCTCCGGTGTCGGGTTGACGCCGTAGAGCGCGGCGCCCGGACGCACCATGTCGAAATGGAAGGAGGCGCCGAGGAAGATGCCGGAGGAGGCGGCGAGCGCCGCCGGCACGCCGGTGAAGACGCTGGCGACCTCGCGGAAGGTCGCGAGCTGGCGCGCATTCGCCGGGCTGTTGACCTGCTCGGCGGAGGCGAGATGGCTCATCACCAGGGTGATGCCATGGTCGCCGCTCTGGATGCGCGGGATCATGCCCTGCGCGTCGATCGGCGTAAGGCCAAGCCGGTTCATGCCGGTGTCGACATGGATCGCGGCGCCGCCCTTCCAGCCGGTGCGGCGGCAGAACATGTCCCATTCGGCGAGCTCATTGAGATCGCCGATCACGGGGCGGCAGTTGATCGCAGCGTAGTCATCGCCGGTGTTCTGGAAGAAGCCGTCGAGCACGTAGAGCGCGGCTGGCTCGGGCAGGGCGCTGCGGGCGATCTTGGCCTCACCGAGCGTCGCCACAAAGAACGTCTTGCAACCGGCGGCGGCGAGCGTGCGCGCTACCTGCGGAATGCCACAGCCATAGGCGTCGGCCTTGATCACGCCCGCGCATTCGGCCGGCACCGCGGTCTTTTCCAGCTTGCGCCAGTTCGCGGCGAGCGCATCGAGATCGATGGTCAGCACGCCGGTCGCGCTGGCGGGGATCGCATCGGCCGCCGACGCAGAGGGCTCGGCGGGTTTCGGTTCGGGAACACTCATGCGGCGCTTTTACGCGCCGCGGCGCATCTGTTCAACAGCACACGGTCAATAGTCGTGATGCTGCGGCGGCATACCGTCATGGGCGAGGTCGCCGAAGCGCGTGACCGAGGCGTCGAAGTGCAGCTCGACGGTGCCGGTCGGACCGTGACGCTGCTTGCCGATGATCACTTCGGCCTTGCCCAGCGCCAGTTCCATTTCGGTCTGCCACTTCTGGTGCTCCTCGGTGCCGGGGCGCGGCTCCTTGGCAGCCAGGTAGTATTCGCCGCGGTACACGAACAGCACGACGTCGGCGTCCTGCTCGATCGAGCCGGATTCACGCAGGTCCGACAGCTGCGGCCGCTTGTCGTCGCGGTTTTCGACCTGACGCGACAGCTGCGACAGCGCGATGATCGGAACGTTGAGCTCCTTCGCCAGCGCCTTCAGGCTGGTGGTGATCTCGGTGATTTCCTGCACGCGGTTGTCGCTGCCACGCTTGCCGGAGCCGGCGAGCAGCTGGATGTAGTCGATCACCAGGAGGTCGAGCCCCCTTTGCCGCTTCAGCCGGCGGGCGCGCGCCATCACCTGCGAGATCGAGATGCCGCCGGTTTCGTCGACATAGAACGGCAGCGATTGCAGCTCGATCGAGCACTCGCGCAGCTTTTCGAAATCGGCCTCGGTGATGCCGCCGCGGCGGATGTGGCTCGAGGGAATGCCGGAACGCTCGGCGATGATGCGGGTAGCGAGCTGTTCGCCGCTCATTTCGCACGAGAAGAACCCGACCACGCCGCCCTGCGCCGCCTTGTAGGTGCCGTCGGGCTGCAGTTCCGGAACATAGGCCTGCGCGACGTTGTAGGCGATATTGGTGGCGAGCGAGGTCTTGCCCATGCCGGGACGGCCGGCGAGGATGATCAGGTCGGAGTGCTGCAGGCCGCCCATCTTGGCGTCGAGATCGCGCAGGCCGGTCGAGATGCCCGACAGCTTGCCGTCGCGCTGGAACGCCTTCGCGGCCATGTCGAGCGCGGTGGTCAGCGCCTGCGAGAACTTCTGGAAACCGCCGTCGTAGCGGCCGGACTCGGCGAGCTCGTACAGCCTGCGCTCGGCATCCTCGATCTGGTTGCGCGGCGCGAAATCGACCGGCGCGTCATAGGCGACGTTGACCATGTCCTCGCCGATGCCGATGAGGTCACGGCGCAACGACAGATCGTAGATGGTGCGGCCATAGTCCTGCGCGTTGATGATCGTCGTCGCCTCGGCGGCGAGGCGCGCCAGATACTGGCCGACGGTCATGCCGCCAAGATCGACGTCCGCGGGCAGGAACGTCTTCAACGTCACGGGCGTGGCGATCTTGCCCATGCGGATGAGGCTCGCCGTCGTCTCGAAGATCGTCTGATGCAGCGGCTCGTAGAAATGCTTCGGCTCGAGGAAATCAGACACGCGATAGAACGCGTCGTTGTTGACGAGGATCGCGCCGAGCAGACCCTGCTCCGCCTCGATGTTGTGAGGCGCGCTGCGATAGGCCGGCGTTGCGGCGTCCGTCGGAGCCAGCTTAAGAACGTTCGAATCGGTCAATGCCATGGATGCGTGTTTAGCAGCTTTGCAGGGGAGGGGATAAAGCGCCAGTCGCGTCCGAAGCGGAAGCGAAACGTGGTCGCTATTCACCGTCCGGTAAATCTGGTGGATGAATCCGGACTCGCCAGATGCCGCGCTTGACGGGAACCGGCGGACTCAGCGCTGCGCATGTGGAAGCGGAACCCCGGTGCAATCACGGAGTGAGCTGCATCACGCAGAGATGGATTTTGCGGAAGCAGCGATCACGCCCGGGGCAGGTAACCAGGCGGCTGCTGGCGTCAGCTTCGGTGACTCGCTCAGACCAGCAGCAGATACAGAAGCGCGAGCACGGACGCGCACACACCGGCGGCAATCAGCGCGTAGTCGGTGCTGAAGTCGGTTCGTGGTTCCAGCATGGCTCGGGTCGGGCTCTCGATCATGCCGGGACATTACGGCCGGGCTGCCCCGGGGTCTGTGAGCCAGTTCACAGACCGGACGAATTGTTTGAAAGTTTGAGACGGATCAACCGAGTTTCGTGCGTTGCGTGTTATTTGAAGCAAAGTCATCTTCAAATTGAGATTGTGAATGGGAGAGGGCGACATCACCCGCGGGATGGCCTCTCCAGACTCCGTCGTCATCCCAGGCAAGCTGCGAAGCCGCGCCGGTGGCATCGCAGCCCCGACCCGGAATCCCTAACCACCGGACGATGGGATGGAGCGGGATGCCGATCCAGTCGGACCTCACAACAGCCGACAGTGGTTATGGGTCCCGGCTTTCACCCGGACGACGGCTGTGGCGCTGCGGTGCCGAGCCGCTTACTCGCCCGCCATGCGCAGCGTAGGACGATATCCGCGTTCCAGCGCGCGCAGGCGCGCTTCCTCGCGGTGGATGTAGTCCCGGGTCATGGGCACGACACCTTGGCGCTTGGTCAGCTGGATCTGGAAATTCATCATGTTCTGCTTGCGGAAGGCCATCTCGGACGCCGCGAGATAGAACTCCCACATCCGCGCGAAGCGCTCGTCGTAAAGCTGCACGGCTTCCTCGCGGCGGGCCATGAAGCGCTCGCGCCACGCCTTCAGCGTCTCCGCGTAATGCAAACGCAGGATCTCGATGTCGCAGACCAGCAGCCCGGCGCGCTCGATCGCCGGCAGCACCTCGGACAGCGCGGGGATGTAGCCGCCGGGAAAGATGTATTTGGCGATCCACGGATTGGTCGAATCCGGCCCCTCGGAGCGGCCGATCGAATGCAGCACCATCACGCCGTCGTCCTTGAGCAACTCTGCGCAGTGGCGGAAGAAGGTGTCGTAGAACCTCACGCCGACATGTTCGAACATGCCGACCGATACGATGCGGTCGAACGTGCCGGGAACGTCGCGATAGTCCTGCAGCAAGAAGCGGGCGGACGCCGAGAGGTTTCGCTCCGCCGCGCGCGCGTTGGCGACGTGCAGCTGCTCGGTCGACAGGGTCACGCCGGTGACGTCGGCGCCGGTCAATTCCGCCAGATAAAGTCCGAGCCCGCCCCAGCCGCAGCCGATGTCCAGGATGCGGTCGTCCGGATCGATCAGCAGCTTGGCGGCGAGGTGCCGCTTCTTGGCGAGCTGAGCGTCGTCGAGCGATGTGTCCGGCGTGCCGAAATAGGCGCAGGAATATTGCTTGTCGGCATCAAGAAACAGCGAGTAGAGCCGCCCGTCGAGGTCGTAGTGATGCGCAACGTTTTGGCGCGCGCGTGCCTTGATGTTGAGCTGGCGCAGCGGCCGGATCAGATAGCGCAGCCACCATTGCGGCTTGGCCCAGTCCGGCATCACGGCCGGCTGGCTCATGATGATCGAGAGCAGGTCGGCAATCGATCCGCGCTCGAGGACGAATGTGCCGTCCATATACGCTTCACCGAGGGCAAGCTCCGGATTGGTCAGGAGGCGGCGCTCGGCCTCCCGGGTCATGAAACGGGCCGCGACGGGGATACCGGTTCCGTCCCCGCAGTTGAACTTGGCACCGTCGGCGGTCGTGAAGCTGATCGACCCACGGCAGATGAAACGACTCAACAGACTACGCAGCAAACGGTCCATTCCCATCACCCAACGAGCTACCCCCGTGAGATGCTGACTTGCCCGGCTGTCGCACTCGACGCGTGGAGAACCGATTGGTTCCCCTTCAAACCTTACGTATGTTAGTTAGGAGGCATAAGTCGTGCCACACCCGTCGACACAAAGCCGTTATCCGCCATCCACATCGAAGGATGGACATCTGGCCGGTGGGACATCTGTGCGCTTTCATTCGTGCTCCGATCCGCTAAAAAGGCGGCGGCCGCCGGTGCTTAGCCGGTGTCCGGCCGGTCCTGGCGGGATCAGGTCTCGGAGGATCGCAGTCGAAGAGCGCGGCCGCTCGTGCTGGCGTTGCGCTCGCTTGATGGCGAGGGGAAGCACGGCAACGGCCGTCGCGGATGGCACCGTGTGGGCAAAACCATAGCTGGAGAATGAGGATGGTGGGCCGAGCGCTCAATTTGGCGACGGTGGTGGTGGCATTCTGCATCGGCTTGGCCGGCGCGGCCGTGGCGCAGGAAAATCTCGATGCCGGCAAGAGCCCGGCGCAGATTTACAATGGGACATGCGTGGTCTGCCACAAGTCGCCGCGCGGACTGGCCAAGACGGTGTCGGCGGGATCGCTGCCCGGCTTCCTGCGGCAGCATTACACGACCAGCCCCGAGATGGCCGGCGTGCTCGCCAACTACCTGATCTCCAACGGGGCAGCCGATGCCCACTCCATGGGCCATTCGGGCAAGGATGGGAGCAAGGAGACGCGATCCGAGCGCCGGACACGCGCCGCGACCGCGGCCAGCGAAGCCAAGCCTAGCGAGGTTAAGCCTGAGGCGGAAGGCGCCGGGCAGACCGAGCCGCGCCGTCGCGGCCGTCACTCCAAGCGGTCCGAGCCTGCCGAGGCAAAACCCGAGGCGGGAGCGGAGGCCAAGCCGTCGGCCGCCGAGCCGGCCGATGGCGATGGCAGCGCGGCCGTCAAGAAGGGCAAGCATGGCAAGCGCAAGAAGCCGGCCCTGGAGGGTGCGGCGGCCACCGACGAGCCACGCAGCGAATCGACGGGTGCCACCACGCGATCGCCATCGCGAAGCGACAGTGCCGCGCAATCCGCGCCGCCGAAGGTGGAGACGCCGAAATCGAGCGAGGCGGCCCCGGCGCTGCGGGCGGATCCGGTGCCTCCGGTAACGCCGGCTCCGGCGACGACCCAGTGAGGCAGCAAAAAGCCCGGCTCGATGAGCCGGGCTTCGTGTTTATGGAGCGATGCGGTTGGGCTTACTGAGCGGCAGGCTCGCCCGCGGCCTCTTCCTGGGCTTCCGGATCGAAGAACTCGCCGGCGGCGGCAATGGCCTCGGCG
Organism: Bradyrhizobium sp. ORS 278; assembly: GCF_000026145.1. Taxonomy (NCBI): domain Bacteria; kingdom Pseudomonadati; phylum Pseudomonadota; class Alphaproteobacteria; order Hyphomicrobiales; family Nitrobacteraceae; genus Bradyrhizobium; species Bradyrhizobium sp. ORS 278. Next base: position 3,502,092 of record NC_009445.1, read on the forward strand.
GCCGCGTCGCGGTCCTCCTGGCGGGTCGAGATGTCCTCGCCGCGCTTGATGCGCTCGGCCTCGTCGGCGCTGCGGGCCACCGTCACCGTCACGGAGGTCTCGACCTCCGGGTGGATCGCGATGGTGACCTTCTGCTGGCCGATGGTCTTGATCGGCGCGTCCAGCCAGACCTGCGGCCGGCTGACGGTGATGCCGTCGGCGGCGAGCGCGTCGACGATGTCGCGGACCGAGACCGAGCCGAACAGCTGGCCGGATTCGGAGGCTTGGCGGATGACGACGATGTCGCGGCCGTCGATCTTCTCGGCGACCTTGGCCGCCTCGCCCTTGGCCTTGATGTTGTTGGCCTCGAGCTCGGCCTTCATGCCCTCATATTTCGCCTTGTTCTCGGCGGTCGCGCGCAACGCCTTCTTGCGCTTGAGCAGGAAGTTGCGGGCGAACCCGTCCTTGACCTTTACGATCTCGCCCATCTGGCCGAGCTTGGCGACACGTTCCAGCAGAATGACTTCCATCGATGTTCTCCTTCAAGATGTTCGGAAGCGGTTGGTGTGAGGTTGAAACTTTTAAGGCACCGGCAACGGCGGCGGCCGCCTGGGGCCGAAGCGGTGACGGAGGTCGAAGGCGGCGTCGGCGAGGCCGAGGGCGGTCATCGCCAGCATCGGCAGCGGCCAGATGAAGGTCAGCAGCGGCGCGTAGGCGAGGCCGAGCCAAAGCGGGCGGGTTCGCATCAACAATGTCAGCGTATGGAGCACGGCATAGCCCGTGAGCGCGTAGGCAGACAGCAGCGCGGCGGCCATGATTCTGGCCATCAGACCGACCGGCTCGCTCATGAAGCAGACGCCGATGATCGCGAGCAGAGCCGGAATCGTCATCAGCGGCAGTTTAGCGTCTCTCAGACGTGGCCACGGGCGCATCAGCCGGCCCGAAATGAAAGTGATCCAACCGGCAATCGCCAAGTTGAAGGTCAGCGCAATGGTCATGGCCATCGTGATCATCAGCGGCGTCATGAACACCGCCAGCTCGATCAGCCTCTGGATATCGACGCCATCAGGTGCACCCGCCTGGGCGAGCGCGCGCGGCAACAGCTGCTGCATACTCTCTTTCAAGGGCAACATGTCGGTGCCGAGGACAAAGGCGACAATCAGCGTCGCGAGCACCGCGATCCAGAGCAGGATGTTGCCCGTCGGATACCACTCCATCACGTCTTGGCCGGCGGGATCGGCAACCGGGCGGCCCAGAAGCACCAAATGGCTAAGCCACCCCGCCGGAAGCGCAACATAGAGGGCGAACATCTCGCCGCGATCGAAGCCCAACGCCGCGATCACGCAAACCGTAGCCACCACACCGCCGATGGCGGCGCTCAGGCGACCCCATGCGATGCCGGCGACCATCAGAGGAACGGGGGCGAGCAGCGCCAGCACGAGCGAGAACAGCACGCCCGAGACGATCGAGGCGAACATGACGGCGGAGGCAGCGCCTGCCGCCAGCGCGATGAGGATCGGTGCGATCATCAGCTGTCCCGCTCCCTTCGAGCGGTTAGAGGCCGGAAGGCCCCAACCATCGGCGACCGGACGACCCGGAAGCCTTATGAGAAATCGAGAAATGAGAGTTCGAGAAACAGAACCGGCGGCGCGAGGCCGCCGGTCAGAGGTCCACGCTTAGCGGATGACGTAGGGCAGCAGGCCGAGGAAGCGGGCGCGCTTGATGGCGCGGGCCAGCTCGCGCTGCTTCTTGGCGGACACCGCCGTAATGCGGCTCGGCACGATCTTGCCGCGCTCGGAGACGTAGCGCATGAGCAGCTTCGAATCCTTGTAGTCGATCTTCGGCGCGTTCGGGCCCGAGAACGGGCAGGTCTTGCGGCGGCGGAAGAACGGGCGACGTGCGGGGGCTTCAGCCATTGATCTTACTCCTCGTCCGCAGTTTCTTCGTCACGGGGCCGGCGCGGGCCGCGATCGCCACGGTCACCGCGATCGCCACGGAAGCCGCCGCCGTCGCGCTCACCACGGAAGCCACCGCCGCGGTCGTCGCGCTCACGGTCGCGATCGGCCTTGCGCATCATCGCCGACGGGCCTTCCTCAAGCTCCTCGACGCGGACGCTGAGGTAACGGATGACGTCCTCGCTGATCCGCTCCTGGCGCTCGATCTCGGCGATCGCCGCGGACGGCGCGTCGATGTTGAGCAGCACGAAGTGCGCCTTGCGGTTCTTGTTCATGCGGTAGGTGAGGGAGCGAACGCCCCAATTCTCGGTCTTGGTGACCTTACCGCCGAGACCCTCGACGATACCGGTCATCTGAGTCGTCAGTTCTTCCACCTGCTGGGTGCTCGCGTCCTGACGCGCGAGGAAAACATGCTCGTAAAGCGGCATGGCTGTCCTTTCCAAGTTGGCGCAGATCCCGGCGTCAAGCCCTTCGAGACCTTTTTGGAAAGGACTCGCAGACGTCAGCTCAGAAGGCGGGAACACGGGACGACGGGCCAACTGGCCCTGCCACATCAAAGTCGCCTGGGGTAACAGGTGGAATTTGCTGGGACCGTCCGTTCAGCTCCCGGCTCGGGATTCGCGGATGGCGGGCCTTATACCGATTTTCGCGCCCGAGGCAAGGGAAAGTGGTCGAAATGCGCCCGTCACGCGCTTGACATGGCAGGCCCGGCCAGTGTCTTTCCGGCCAAAGTTACGCATTTCCAGGGATTTTGGAACGTTCAGGGAGCGGCCATGACGGCAGCATTCACTTTTCCGGGGCAGGGGTCCCAGGCCGTCGGCATGGGCAAGGCGCTCGCGGACGCGTTTCCGGCCGCCCGCGCGGTGTTCGATGAGGTCGACGCGGCGCTCGGCGAAAAGCTGACCACGATCATCTGGGAAGGCCCGGCCGAAACCCTGCAGCTCACCGAGAACGCCCAGCCCGCGCTGATGGCGGTCTCGATGGCGACGTTGCGGGTGCTCGAGGCCGAAGCCGGTTTTTCGGTCGGCCAGGACGCGGCCTTCGTCGCCGGTCATTCGCTCGGCGAATATTCGGCGCTGGCCGCCGCCGGAAGCCTGACGATTGCCGATACCGCCCGTCTGCTGCGCACCCGAGGGCTGGCCATGCAGAAGGCCGTTCCGGTCGGGGTCGGCGCGATGGCAGCGCTGCTCGGCATGGATTACGAGGCTGCGGTGGCCGTGGCCGAAGAGGCAGCCCAGGGCGAGGTCTGCCAGGCCGCCAATGACAATGGCGGTGGCCAGGTGGTGGTGTCCGGCAACAAGGCTGCCGTGGACCGCGCCGTCGAGATCGCCCGCGCCAAGGGCGCCAAGCGCGCCATGCTGCTGCCCGTCTCCGCGCCCTTCCATTGCCAGCTGATGCAGCCGGCGGCTGACGTCATGGCTGACGCGCTGTCGAAGGTGACCATCAAGGCGCCAGCCGCGCCTGTCGTGTCGAATGTTCTGGCCGCGCCGATCACCGATCCCGACGAGATTCGCCGCCGCCTGGTCGAGCAGGTCACCGGCACGGTGCGCTGGCGCGAATCGATCGCCTATATGGCGGGTCAGGGCGTCACCCGTTTCTTCGAGATCGGTGCCGGCAAGGTGTTGAGCGGCCTGGTCAAGCGAATCGCGGATGGCGCGGTCGGCGTCGCGGTCGGCGGACCGGCCGACATTGCGGTCGCCAAGGATGCGCTGGCCGCGGCGAAGGCATCGTAAGGCGCCGCGTCTGCGGCAGTGAGGAGAGTTGAGATGTTCGATCTGAGTGGCAGGACCGCGCTGGTCACCGGCGCGACCGGCGGCATCGGCAATGCGATTGCCAAGGCCTTGCATGCCCAGGGGGCGACCGTTGCCGTGTCCGGCACCCGGCGCGAGGTGCTCGAGACCTTGGCGGCCGAGCTGGGCAGTCGCGTCCACGTGCTGCCCTGCAACCTGTCGGATGCCGCCGAGGTCGAGGCGCTGGTGCCGGCTGCGGAGCAGGCGATGGGACAGGTCGACATTCTCGTCGCCAACGCGGGAATCACCCGGGACAACCTGTTCGTGCAGCTGCGCGACGAGGATTGGGACGAGGTCATCAAGGTCAACCTCACCGCGACCTTCCGCCTGTCGCGCGCCGCCACCAAGCTGATGATGCGCAAGCGCTTCGGCCGCATCATCGCGATCACCTCGATCGTCGGCGTGACCGGCAATCCGGGGCAGGGCAATTACACCGCGTCGAAGGCCGGCATCATCGGCATGATCAAGACGCTCGGCGCCGAATATGCCAAGCGCGGCGTCACCGCCAATTGCATCGCACCGGGCTTCATCAAGACGCCGATGACGGATGCGCTCAACGACAAGCAGCGCGAGAGCATCCTGGCGAAGGTGCCGGCGGCGCGTCTGGGCACCCCCGAGGACATTGCTGCAGCTGCGGTGTACCTCGCCTCCAACGAGGCCGCCTACGTCACTGGACAGACCATCCACGTCAATGGCGGCATGGCCATGATCTAGGTGCCTTCCGCGGCTCGGAATGCGGCGAAAAGACGTCGCGACAACCAATCCGGGCAGCGCGGCCAATGATTTACGTGTATGGTCACCGGGCCGCTCAAGAGGGCACGAAGAACGCCATTGCAGGATTTCCAAACCCTGTATATTGGCGGGGCGAGCTGCCATCGTTCGCCGGGCCTCCGTCGGCTGGTGCTGCTGATCCGGGTTCCTGTTGAATCGCTCTGGGTCGGAGGCGTACCGGACTGGTGGAGTGTGGATTGGAGTTGTGAGTGGCCCCGTTTCCTGAGTTTGCGGACCGCAAGTCGTCGGCCAAGCTTTGGTAAAGGGGCGCTGCGGGGCAAATCTGGTTTTGCGCGATTGCGAAGGAAGTTTAGCGGCCGGGATGGCTCGGATCATCCGGGGGTCGGGTCTTAAAGGAACAAGCACGAGGTTGAACGATGAGTGAGATTGGCGAGCGGGTTAAGAAGATCGTGGTCGAACACCTTGGTGTCGAGCCCGAGAAAGTGGTCGACAACGCGAGCTTCATTGACGACCTCGGTGCCGACAGCCTCGACACGGTCGAGCTCGTCATGGCTTTCGAGGAAGAATTCGGCTGCGAAATTCCGGACGATGCCGCCGAGACCATCCTGACGGTCGGCGACGCCACCAAGTTCCTCGAGAAGAACGCCAAGAGCTGACGCTCCGGCAAGAGTTTGCGCGAAACCGGCCGATCCGTCTTGTGCGGTCGACCGGTTTCTTGCTGTTGGCGGCTGCCCGATGAGCCGTCACCCAGCGGCCGGCGAACCACGATACCGACGAGCCGACCGGCCACGATGTGTTGCTCGAACAATGTGACCCGAGGTGCCGCGACGGCCATCTGCCGATCCACAAGCGCTCAAGGGCGGGTCTGGAGAAACGAACATGAGGCGGGTTGTCGTCACTGGCCTTGGCATGGTTTCGCCGCTTGGCTGTGGTGTTGAAACGACCTGGCAGCGGATCCTTCAGGGCAAGAGCGGCGCGCGTGTGATCGGAACGTTTGACGTCTCCGATCTGCCGGCCAAGGTCGCCTGCCAGGTGCCGCGCGGCGATGGCAGCGACGGCACGTTCAACGCCGATCAGTGGATGGAGCCGAAGGACCAGCGCAAGGTCGACGACTTCATCATCTTCGCGATGGCCGCCGCGCGTCAGGCGCTCGATGACGCCAACTGGCACCCCGCCACGGAAGAAGACCGCTGCGCCACCGGCACGCTGATCGGCTCCGGCATCGGTGGCCTGTCGGGCATCGCCGACACTGCGATCCTGCTCAAGGAACGCGGTCCGCGGAAAGTGTCGCCGTTCTTCATTCCGGGACGTCTCATCAATCTCGCCTCGGGTTACGTCTCGATCGAGCACGGCCTCAAGGGTCCCAATCATTCGGTGGTGACGGCCTGCTCGACAGGCGCGCACGCCATCGGCGATGCGAGCCGGCTGATCGCGCTGGGCGATGCCGACGTCATGGTGGCCGGCGGCACCGAATCGCCGATCTGTCGAATCGGCATGGCCGGTTTTTGCGCGGCGCGCGCGCTGTCGACCGGCTTCAACGAGACGCCCGAAAGGGCCTCGCGTCCCTACGACAAGGATCGCGACGGCTTCGTCATGGGCGAGGGCGCCGGCGTCGTCGTGCTCGAGGAGTATGAGCACGCCAAGGCGCGCGGCGCGCGGATCTACGCCGAGGTGGTCGGGTATGGCCTGTCGGGCGACGCCTATCACATTACCTCGCCGTCGCCGGATGGCGATGGTGGCTTCCGCAGCATGAGCGCGGCGTTGAAGCGCGCCGGCATGACGGCCGCCGATCTGGACTACATCAACGCTCACGGCACCTCGACGCAGGTCGGCGACGAGATCGAGCTCGGCGCCGTCGAACGTCTGCTCGGCAATGCCGCATCGAAGGTCTCGATGTCCTCGACCAAATCGTCGATCGGTCACCTGCTGGGTGCTGCCGGTGCCGTCGAAGCGATCTTCAGCATTCTCGCGATTCGCGATAACGTCGCTCCGCCGACGATCAATCTGGAGAACCCGTCGGTGGAGACCGCGATCGACCTCGTCCCGCATCAGCCTCGTCAACGCGAGATCAATGTGGCGCTGTCGAACTCGTTTGGTTTCGGCGGCACCAATGCGTCGGTGATTTTGCGGCGCGTGGTGAGCTAGTGCGGAAGAGCGGAACACCGCGTGACCCTGTTGCGACTTGGTCACGCCGAATTCCGAGTGCAGCCACACTAGAACCCAACACTTCGCGTGTCTTTCGCAGGTCGGCGGAGCGCCGGTGCGGTAAGCGGATGCGCGCGGCGGCGAGACACGGCGATAACACCTTTTTGCCGTATTCGATGACGATTCGTGAGGATGGGCGTGATGTTCAGGTCGCTTGCGTGGGGTGCGCACGGCCACGACGAGAGCGACAGGACTGAAGGTTGCATCGATGAGTGAACGGCCGCCCATCTCGCCCCGTAGTCCGCGCGCAGCGCTGGAGCCCGAACGTGTGCCTCCGCCGCCGCGCCGCTCTGATCGGGCGCGCAATCCCTTCGTGGTGGTCGGCAATGCGATCATCACCTTGCTCATCCTGGCGATGATCGGCGCCGGCGCGGCGTACTACTATGGCCGCCAGATCCTGGAGGCGCCCGGACCGCTGCAGGACGACAAGATCGTCAACATCCCGCAACGCGCCGGCAAGCGCGACATCGCCGATGTGCTCGCGCGCGAGGGCGTCATCGACGTCAATCCGTGGATCTTCATCGGCGGCGTCTACGCGTTGAAGGCCAGTTCCGATCTGAAGCCGGGCGAGTATGCGTTCCAGAAGAATGCGTCGCTGCGCGACGTGATCGGCGTGATCGTCGAAGGCAAGGTCGTGCAGCATGGCGTCACGATCCCCGAAGGCCTCACCTCCGAGCAGATCGTCGCGCGTCTGTCCGACAACGACATCTTCACCGGCAGCGTGCGCGAGATTCCGCGCGAGGGCACGCTGCTGCCGGAGACCTACAAGTTCCCGCGCGGCACCAGCCGCGATCAGGTCATCCAGCGCATGCAGCAGGCGCAGAAGCGCGTGCTCGCCGATATCTGGGAGCGCCGCAGCCCCGATCTGCCGGTGAAGACGCCGGAGCAGTTGGTGACGCTGGCCTCGATCGTCGAGAAGGAGACCGGCAAGCCCGATGAGCGCAGCCGTGTCGCGGCCGTGTTCGTCAACCGGCTGAAGCAGCGGATCAAGCTGCAGTCGGATCCCACGATCATCTACGGCCTGGTCGGCGGCAAGGGGACGCTGGGGCGGCCGATCAAGCGCAGCGAGATCACGCAGCCCTCGCCCTACAACACCTATGTCATCGAGGGGCTGCCGCCGGGCCCGATCTCCAATCCCGGCCGCGCCTCGCTGGAGGCGACGGCGAATCCGGCGCGCACGCGCGACCTCTATTTCGTTGCCGATGGTACCGGTGGCCATGCGTTCACCGAGACCTACGACCTGCACCAGAAGAACGTCGCCAAGCTGCGGGCGATGGAACGGCAGACTCAGAACGACACCGTGGAGCCCGAGGAGGCGCCGCCGGCGGTGGCTGGCGGTGCGGTTGATTCGGCTGCTCCCGCGACACCGCCGCGGCCGCCTGTCGGGGCCAAGAAGCCGCCTGCGCCCCGTGCCACCGGAGCGGCCCCGGCCAATGGCCCACGTCAGGGCGCGGCACAACCGACACCGCCGGTCGTTCAGCAATAATTTTCCACGCAGACCGGCCGCGCAGAACCGGGCTTAACATTTGGCCAAAAGGCCGTAAGGTTCGCGCACTTTTGCTCGGGCGAGTCTGCCGCCCGTTCCCGATCTGCCGGAGATATTGCTGAAATGGCGCTGTCGAGCATGACCGGCTTTGCCCGTCACCACGGGGCAAGCGGTCCCTACTCGTTCGAGTGGGAGTTGAAGTCGGTCAACGCCAAGGGATTGGACGTTCGGGTGCGGCTGCCGCAGGGCTGGGACGAGGTCGAGGCCTTCGCCAAGAAGCGCGCCACCGAGGTGCTGTCGCGCGGCACCGTCTACGCCAATCTCACCGTCAAGCGCACGGAGACGGGATCCACGGTCCGCATCAACGAGGATGTGCTGGCGGCGGTGGTCAAGGTGGCGAGCTCGCTGTCGGGCCGGATCGACGCCGTCGCGCCGAGCATCGACGGCCTCCTGTCCATCAAGGGCGTGATCGACGTGGCCGAGCCAGAGGCCGACGAGGCCGAGGACAAGGCTGCCAAGGAGGCGGCCATCGCGGGGTTCGAGACCGCGTTGAAGAACCTCGTCGAGATGCGCCGCCGTGAAGGCGATTCGCTCGGCCAGATTCTCAACCAGCGCGTCGATGAGATCGAGGCGCTGGCCAAGCGGGCCGAGGCGTCGCCGGGCCGCAAGCCCGAAGCCATCAAGGCGCGGCTCGCCGAGCAGGTCGCGGCTTTGCTGGAAACGTCCGATCGGTTCGATCCCGATCGCCTGGCGCAGGAGGCGCTGCTCATCGCGGCCAAGGCCGATGTCCGCGAGGAGCTCGATCGCATCGCCTCGCACATCGCGCAGGCGCGCGAAATGCTGGGGAAGGGCGGGCCGGTCGGCCGCCGGCTCGATTTTCTCGCCCAGGAATTTCACCGCGAGGTCAACACCACGTGCTCGAAGTCGAACGACATCGAGCTGACGAATATCGGTCTCGAGCTGAAGACCGTGGTCGAGCAGTTTCGCGAACAGGTTCAGAATCTGGAGTGATCCATGGCGGCTCACGACGGAAGTTTCGATGGCGTCGAGCGGCGCGGCCTGATGTTCGTGCTCTCGTCGCCGTCGGGCGCGGGCAAGACGACGCTGTCGCGCATGCTGATCGAGCGCATGCCGGGCCTGCAGATGTCGGTGTCGGCAACGACGCGGCCGATGCGCCCCGGTGAGGTCGACGGCCGCGACTATCACTTCGTCGACCGCGCGCGCTTCGAGGAGATGGTCAAGCGCAACGAACTGCTCGAATGGGCGACCGTGTTCGACAACCGTTACGGCACGCCGCGCGGCCCGGTCGAGGCCGCGCTGTCCGCCGGCAAGGACGTGCTTTTCGACATCGACTGGCAGGGCACGCAGCAGCTGCGCGAGAAGGCGCGGCAGGACGTCGTCAGCGTCTTCATCCTGCCGCCGTCGGCCGCAGATCTCGAGAAGCGGCTGCACACGCGCGCGCAGGACTCGCATGACGTGATCCGCGGGCGCATGAGCCGCGCCAGCCACGAGATGAGTCATTGGGCGGAATACGACTACATCGTCATCAATCGCAACGTCGACGAGGCGTTTGCCGAGGTGCAGTCGATCCTCAAGGCTGAGCGGCTGAAGCGCGAGCGCCGGACCGGGCTGACGACCTTCGTGCGCGAGCTGCAGCGCCAGCTCGAGGGCTGACGCGCCGTCCGTTCAACCGTTCACGCCCGGCGGCCAAGCCTTGCCAGGATGTCCTGGATGCCGTCGAGCTCGTCATCCTGCTGAATGCTGCGGGGCCGGGGCCGTAGGGCCTGAGGCCGCGGAATGAAGTCGAGCGGCGGCGTCGCCGGATCCTCGTACGGCGTCGGGACGAACGCAGGCTGCGGCTGGGGTGCTCGTTGCTGCTGTCGGGACCGCTCGGGTTGCGGCTGCGGATAAGGCCTCGCTTGAGGCTGCGGCCGCGGCTCCAGTTGAGGCCTGTCGATGACAGGCGCGGCCGCCGGAATCGTCGACCGTGATTCCAGCAGACTCATGAGCTGAGCCGCGGGATCATCCTGCAAGCGGGCGACGTTCGCTGGCGCCTCCGCGTAGGCGAACTGCTCTTCTTCTGCCTCAGGCGGTTGCGGCTCGAGTTCATCTTCGGGCAGCGAGAAGCGAGACTGCAGGAGATTGATCAGCGCCGCCGCGGGATCATCGAGCTCATCCTCGGGAGCGGCATTGGCGACCGCGGGCTGCGCCGCTGCGACTTGCGCTTGCGCGGCCTGATAGGCCGGCTGCCGCGCCGCATGTGCGCGAAGCGTCTCGATCAGCGCGGCCGCCGGATCGACCGATGGGGCCTGGCCATTTTGATCAGACCCAACGACGCCGGGCGCTGCAGCTGGCTGGCCATTCCGTAGACGATTGATCAGCTGCTGCGCGGCTTGCGTGGGCTGCGACACGACGTCCTCGGGCGGCGCCGGCTCGGCAGGGCCGGCCACCTGCGACGCTTGGCCGGTTTCGTTCACCCCGGCCTGGGGTACCCGACGCTTCGCCGCGCGCGACACCAGGAGCGCCGCAATCACCTTCGCGGCGTCGACCGGCGCTGCGCCGGCAGGCGAGCCGGATGCCGCTTCGCTGGCGCGAGCCTTGCGCAAAGCGGAGACGATTTCGCCGACGTCGACGGGGGCCGGCGGCGTTGCTGCCGCAGCGTTCGGGGACGGCTGGGCGGCAGGAGGCGCCGGCGTAGAGGCATCCGCCGGTGCGGCGTCCCTGGTGCTCGATCGGGACAGCGGCGGCGCTTCTGATCCTGCGCCGTAGGCCGGAGCCTGGGAGGCCAGAGCGGCTGCCGCGGCGCTGGCTTTGGCTGCTGCGACATCCGCGGCGGTGGCCTGGGCCGCAACAATCTGAGCGGCGGCCATCTGCGCGGCGGCTGGCTGCGGCTGTTGCGGCGGAGGCGGTGCCGGCGGCACCATGGCGGCCTTAGGCGCTGCCGGCGGCGCCGCCGCTTGCGCCTGCGCTACGCTCGCCCGTTGGGCAGAGATGCGGTCGAGCTCATCGGCTGCCTGCCATACGGCGTCGGTGTTTTGCGGACGCTGCATGTCGGAGGCGGCGTCAAGCTCGCGTCGGCGCGCCGAGACCGACTGATGCTCCTCGTGATAGTGCGCCGGTGACTGGCGGTAACCGCGCGCGTCGGGCGATTCCGGCTGTGCCGTTGGCAACCGGGCACTGGCGAGGTCCAGCGCCGACACCGGCTGGGCTCCCCGGCCGCCATCGGCATAGGACGCACCCGGCATGCCGCCGCGGCCAGTTCGCATGCCCGATTGCGGCGCCTTGCCGCGGGGCTTCGTGCGTCCGCGGCGCGATCGCGCATCCTCTTGCCAGCCGCCATTGCGCTTGCGTTGCCGTCCCATGCGGCTGAGCCGGTAGAGGGCGCTGGCGAGCAGGCCCGAGATCGCCAACGCACCGATCACAACCAGCATCAGCATGGGAATCGGCGCTTCGGGCTTCGCCGCCTTCGAGGCTGCGGTGGCCGGATTGTCGTTCGTGCCCGCCGTCATGGCATCCGCATCGGCGTTGCCGTCATCAGCGGTCGCAGCCGGCGCTGCGTTGCCCATCGTCGCGTCGACCTGCTGCGGCGGCGCCGACGCCCAGGGCGCCGCATCGAGCCCGCGCGACAGGCTGGCATCGGACGCCGTCAGCGTGGTCGGTGTGATCGCCAGATTCTGCGGCTTCGGCGTCCCTCTCGGGTCGACGCTGGTCCGCAGGCGGGATTGCGGAAACTCCGCCATGGCGTCCGAGCCGGAACGCTGCGCTGGACCATCCGTCCGCCGCGGCGACAGCTTGGGCGGCGCCGGTTGGGCAAAGTCCCAGGCCGCCGGCTGTTGCGTGGCGCGGACGGAGGACGTCGGGACGTCCCGCCCATTCGCATCCTTGAGATACCAGCAGCGTCGATTGGTGCCGCGATCGAAGCGATAATACCAATGCTGAGCGTCGGATTTGTCGCCCGTCGGCTCGGTGAGGCACTCCTCAGCCGTCATGGCGGCGCGCGGCAGCGAGGCCAGAACGCTCGCTACGGTAGCGGCGGCAATGGCAAATGCAACTCCTGCCGTTCGGCTTGCCATTGACGACTCCGGATACGCTTACGCAACGGCGCGTTCTCGGAGACAAGTTAGGTGGCAATGAGCCGCAATTCCGGATTAATTCTGACCCAGCCTTTTCGTCGGCGAGTGCGGCTTTTTTCCCACAAGAGAACCTGCAGCATTCTCGCCATTTTCGCCGCGATCCCGCACCAAAGCGGTCACATCGGTGAAGATCGTTCGGCTGGCTTGTTCCATCCGAGGAGAGCCGCGCGACCGACGACCGTTGCGTTTGTGGACAAATGATCTCTGCCGGAAAGACGTCCAGCTCACCGTCGTCGGCCGGGGCCTCGTCGCTATTGCTTGACGCTGGTCCAGCGTCCCGAGCAGCCGTCGCTGCGCTGGAAGCTGCCGGAGCCGCTCCGGCCGCTGACGCGGCCGGTGCTGACGATGCGGACGCCGTTGTCGTTGCCGATCGTATTCACGACCCCGTTGGAACTGATGCTTCCGGAGAAGCCCTGGCCGATGACCTTGCCGCTGCTGATCACCGCGGCCGATGTCACGCTACCGGGGGGGCAGGCGGGGCCACCGACGCTCGTGACGATCCACGCGCCATCGAAGCTCCCACCACCGGCGGCGGATGAGCGCGCGCGCGAAGGCTCGCTCCGGCGTGGCGAAGGCCGCTCGCGCTCGACCGCGCGCGGCTCGGAGCGCGAGCCCGACAGCGCTTTGTCGTCATTGCCGATGCTCCCGCCGGCACTGCCGGATTGAGCCAGGATCGCCGTTGGCGACAGCAAAATCAGCAGCAGTGCCATGACGGCGCAAAACTTCGACATCCCCACCTCGATCATCTTCAAACTGTTAGTTCGTGGACCGGCGGTCGCCGGTTCAACGCCCCGAACCGTCGGCACAGACCGCACCGACGATACGGCAGGATTTTCCAGCCTTGCCGCACTCGTCAAGCGCTGCGTCGCGCGCGGCCTTGACAGTATCCCGTTGTACGAGCGACCATGATTTGTCCGAGATGGCGAAGGCCCCGCAATGCGATCCGTAGAAGCTGAGCTCGACCGGACATTTGGCCGAACCGCAATTCGACCGCGCATCGGTCACGGCCGCGCGCCGTGAGGCGTGATTCCACGACATGCCCCATTTGTTGTTGTCGACGCCGTACACGATCGAGCCCCATGGCTTGAGATCGTCGAGCTTGCGCAGCCGCGTCAGCAGGCCCTCGGTGGCTTCGCCCGTCGGAGTGATGTTGCTCTTCTCCTGAAACCTGCTGATCGCCAGCGCGAGCGTATCGCGCCCGTCGCCGGACTGCGGATCGAAATTGCGCTCGTATAATCGATCCCGGACTTCACCGATCAGAGCGACGTCCTTGAGCGGGATCCGATCCGGATCAGGCCGCAAGGTCGCAACCAGCGCTTCCTGCGACGGCATCGCCGCGACCTGCGGTGCGCTCTGCGGCGCGGGCGGCACGAAGTAGAATGCGCCGTCGATCGGTGACGACGAGACCCAGGGCTGCTGCGCGCCGCTCGTGGCGCGCTTCACCGCGAGCCCGACCTGGTTGAAGGTCTGGAAGATATCGAGCCCGGGCTGGGTCAGGGTCGCAGCCAGTGCTTTCGTATAAGGGCTGTGGCCGTCGTCACCATCCTGCGCGACGTTGCCAGGCTGTGTCGCGTAGGAGATCAGCGTGCCGTCCGGCGCGCGCATCTGTGCGAGCCCGCCGTCGGCCGCGCGCAAGCTGCGCGTCCCGAACGGATTGTTGCGGCAGGCGTCCAGAATGACGACGTTCAGCCGCGTTCCCGAACCCTGCATCTGCCGGAGAACGAGGTTGACGTCCATCATCTGGAAGTCGACATCAGCCTCGCGCGTCGGATTGGCGCCTACCGGCACCAGATAATTGGCGCCGGCGACCTGCACACCATGGCCAGCATAGTAGAACAGCGCGACATCGGCACCCTGGACCTCGCGGCCGAAGCTCTGGACGGCGCCGTCGATCGCGGGTTTGTCGAGATCGAGCTGGGCGCGTCCTCCGGTCAATGTGAAGCCGAGCCGCCGCAACGTCTCCGCCATCAGCACGGCGTCCTTCACGGGATTGTCGAGGCTGGCGATGTTGCGATAGGCGGAGTTGCCGATGACGAGCGCGACGCGCTTCTCGGCTCGCGCAGGCAGAATGCAGCATAATACCAGACAGGCCGCGAGGAGCAGGCGGCTACCGTCATACGCGCATCGTTGCATCAGTTCGGGCCCCGTCGCCACCTGTATCAAGCGATGGGGCAGAGTAGCAGCAGTCAGCCGCGGCGCAAGCACCGCGGCCGCCTGCGATGCTCGAGGACTGGACTAATCAGTTCGTCAGCACCACCCGTCCGACCACCTGGCCGGCACGCAGCGCATCGATCCACTTCTGCACGTCGGCCATCGGCTCCTCGCGCATCGGCGGCGGCTTGATCTTTCCGGCGCGCGCCAGCGCCATCAGCTCATGACCTTCGGCGAGCGTGCCGACCATGAAGCCTTCGATGGTCATGCGCTTGTACACCCATTGCACCATCGGCAGCGTGAACTGGCCGCCCATCAGTCCGGAGACGACGATCTTGCCGCCGCGTGCGACGACGGCGACCGCAAAGGCCATCGACTTCTCGTTCCCGGCGAAGTCGACGACCTCGTCAAAGCCGCCGCCCGTCTCCTTGAGAATACGCTTGATCACGTCGGCCTCGGACGGATCGTAGGCGGTGGCGGCGCCGTTCTGCAGCGCCGTGTCGCGCGCGGCCGCCGAGAGATCCGCGACCGAGATCGGCTGCTTGAACATCGCCTGGGCAAACGACAGGCCCATCATGCCGACGCCGCCGAGCCCGATCAGCAGCAGATTGCGCTGGCGCGGCCGGTCGACGAGGCGCTTCAATGCGCCATAGGCGGTTACGCCGGAGCACATCAGCGTGGCCGCCTGATTCACCGGCAGCGGATCATATTCGAGCAGGTATTTCGCATCGGGCACCAGCACGTGCGTGGCGAAGCCGCCGTCGATCGAGACGCCGAGGAAGCGCTGCTTCGCGCACAAATTCTCGTCGCCATTGGCGCAGTCGCGGCACTGGCCGCAGCCGATCCACGGAAACACCGCGCGGCGGGCGCCGATGAGCTCCTTCGGGACATCGGGCCCGACCTCGTCGACGATGCCGGCGATCTCGTGGCCCAGTGTAAAGGGCAGCGTCATGCCGCGCGTGGTGTCGAGCTTCTTGCCGCCGCCGAGATCGGCATAGCCGTCCTGAATGTGCAGGTCGGAGTGGCACAGGCCGCAGCGCTCGATCCGCACGAGAACCTCGCGTCCTTGCGGCTTCGGTGTCTCGACGATGGTCTCGCACAGCGGTGCATCGAACTTCACGAGCGACTGGCGACGCATCAACGCCATGATGAAATCTCCCTGAAATGCTCTTGTTAGGTCGTGTTGTCGTTGCGACTATTGGTCAATTCGCGCGCCATGGCAACAAAGCCGGACACCGGAATGGTCTCGGCGCGGCGGGTCGGATCGATGCCCGCCGCAGCCGCCAGCCGCGCGGGATCTGCTGGCAGCGATTTGAGACTTTGCCGCAGCATCTTGCGGCGCTGGCCGAAGGCCGCCGCGGCGACCTGCTCGAGAGCACGGCGGTCGCACGGCTCCGGAGCAGGGCGCGGCACCAGCCGTACCACCGACGATGTGACCTTCGGCGGCGGCACGAAGGCCGATGGGGAGATGTCGAACAGGATTTTGGTCTCGCAACGCCAATTGGCGAGCACACCGAGCCTCCCATAGGCCTCTTCGTTCTCGGTCGCCACGATGCGCTCGGCGACCTCGCGCTGGAACATCAGCACCATCATCTCGTACCAAGGCGGCCACGGCTCGGCGGACAGCCAGCCGATCAGCAGATGCGTCGCGATGTTGTAGGGCAGGTTGGCGACGATCTTGGCTTTGGTGCTGCCGAGATAGGGCCTGACGTCGAAAGTGCGGGCATCCGTGTAGACGATCTCGAGCCGCCCGGGATAGCGATCGGCGATTGTCCGCAGCGCGGGAATGGCGCGCTCGTCGTGCTCGACGGCGATGACGTGCCGGGCGCCGAGCGCCAGCAGGGCCCGTGTCAGGCCGCCGGGTCCCGGGCCGATCTCGACCACGGTGGCGTCTTCGAGCGGACCCGCGGCGCGCGCGATCCGGGCGGTGAGGTTGAGATCGAGCAGGAAGTTCTGGCCGAGCGCCTTGCGCGCCGACAGCTGGTGCTCGCGGATGACCTCGCGCAGCGGCGGGAGGTCGTCGATCGCGCTCATGACGATTGGCGGGCCATGCGCGCGGCGAGCTGCAGGGCCGCGATCAGACTCGCCGGATTGGCGCTGCCCTTGCCGGCGATCCCGAACGCCGTGCCGTGGTCGGGGGATGTCCGGATGAAGGGCAGGCCGAGCGTGACGTTGACGCCGTCGTCGAAGGCCAGCGTCTTGATCGGGATCAGCGCCTGGTCGTGATACATGCAGACGGCGCAATCATAGGTCTTGCGCGCCGCCTGGTGAAACATCGTGTCGGCCGGCAGCGGCCCCTGCACATCGATGCCGGCGTTGCGCAGATTTGCGATCGCAGGCGCAATGATGGTGTCTTCCTCGGTGCCCAGCGTGCCGTCCTCGCCGGCATGCGGATTGAGCCCGGACATCGCGATGCGCGGCCGCGACACGCCGAAATAGCGGCGCAGGCTGGCGGCAACGATGCGGGTCGTCGAGGTGATCAATGGGCTTGTGAGCTGCTCGATCGCGTCGCGCAACGCGACGTGGATGGTCACGGGCACGACGGCCAGCATCGGCGACCACAGCATCATCACGGGCTGCGGCACGGTGCCGCCATCGGCGGCCAGCTCGGCGAGAAACTCGGTGTGGCCGGGATGCGCAAAGCCGGCGCGGTAGAGAACGGCCTTCGCGATCGGGTTGGTCACGACGGCGCCTGCGCGCCCGGCCTTGACGTCGGCCACGGCCTGGCGGATCGAACCGATGGCCGCCTCGGCGCTGGTCGCGTCGGGCCGGCCGGGCGGGGCGGTGATGCGATGTCCCGTGGAGACGACGGGGAGGGCGCTCGCGAACGCTTGCGAGGCCTCTTCGGGCCGCGCCTCGGCGATCGGAATCTGCAGGTCCAGGAGCTTGGCGCGCTGCGCCAGGAACGCGGGATCGCCGAGCACATAGAAGGCGGGCAAACCGAGCTCGGCGCGACGCAGCCAGGCCAGCAGGGTGATGTCCGGTCCAATGCCTGCTGGCTCGCCCAGCGTGAGCGCGAGGGGAATCGTCATCAGCGATATTCGATCATCGCCGCCTTGCGGACTTCCTGCAGATAGGCCTTCGACGTCGCCTCATATTTCTTGGCGTACATCTGTTCCTTGATCTCGCGCGCCTTCGGCGTATCGACCGTGGTGGGTGTACGCGCGCAGAGCGCGACCATCTGAATCCCCTGCTTGGTGGCTTCTGGCGGGGTCAGGTGACCGATCGGGGTGTCGTCGAGCAGCTTGCGCAGGTTAGGCGGGATATCGGCGGAGGTCTTGACGACGATCTCCTTGACGACGGCATTCGCCGTCGTCCTGGAGATGTTGTTGGCGTCCGCGCAGCTCTGCACCCGTCCACGCAGCGCCTCGGCCTCCTTCTGCCGGATTTCCATCGCGCCCTGGTTCGACGAATTCGGCACGATGAGAACCACAGGCTGCATCTTGTATTCGAAGGATTGGCCCTGCTGACCGGTGTCGCCGCCGGCGGCAGCGACCGCTGCAGCGACGTCCTTGTCCGAGACGAACAGGCGTTCCTTGTAGCGGCCGCGCACAAGGCTGGTCCAGACGATCTCGGCCTTGATGCGCTGCTTGAGCGTCTCCGGCCGCACGCCCTGGCTCTCGAGCGACCGTGTCAGCTGCTCGGCGTTGAGGCGCATGCGCGAGCCCATGCCGGCGAAGGACTGGTCGATGTCGGATGAGGATGGCTCGACGCCGAACTTCTTGCCTTCCTTGATCTTCACCTTGTCGTCGATCAGTTCGTTGAGAACCTCCTGGCGGCTCTGCTGCTTGTGTGTGCTCAGGAAATTCAGCTTGCTGCGCTGCTCGATGTCGTAATCGGTGATGGGATCGCCGTTCACCATGACGACGATGCTCTGGGCGTGAGCCGATGTCATTGGAGCGCCCCAGGCCAGCGCAGCGACCGCGCAGAGGGGCAGGATCAAGAGGCGGGGAAGGAACGGAGACGTCATGACTGAGCTTCGCTGTTCGCAATAAATCCGATCGGGAGCAGAACCACGGATTTGGCTGCAGGGCTTGGAACTCACCGCCCAAAAACCATGGCTTTCGACCCATACGCTGAGCCGCATCGGGCTAAACCGCTTTGGGCGGAACCGCAACAGGTTAACGCGAGGCCTCTCGAGTCCGGCCGCCGGAGCCAGGGCAACGCCGGCAAGACCGGCACGCGCTACTGGATGCCTCCTCCGGCTCCCGTCGACGACGAATTGGCCAGCGTCCGAAGTCCGATCTGCAGCATGTAGGCATGGCTCAGAACGGGGGTGGTGACGCCTGTCGTGTAATTATAGGACGTTACGTAGTTGGCGGCCAGCACGAAACAATCGTCCACGTAGCCCGCGCCGATCACATACTGGTTGATCTTGTTGGCCGCGAGATCCCAGCGCGCCGCACCCGTCACCACCCAGTTCGGCGCAACCTTCACCGAGCCGCTGCCGAGGATGCCCTCACGGCGGTTCAGGTAGCCGATGGCCGGGTCGGCGGCATAGTTGCCGTAGGTAAGGGCGACCGACCAGCGGTCGAAATTCGCCTTGGCCTCGGCCTCGAAGCGCTGGACGTTCAGCGTCTGCTGATCGAACCGGCTGCGCATGCTGAACGTGTAGGTGCGGTTCGGCGAGTAGTCGACCCGGGTGACGTAATCGGACGCGGTCTTGTCCAGGCCGGAGCCGATGCCGGTGTTGTTCATGTCCTGGACGGCGAAGGAGTTCAGGCCGAACAGGTGATAGGACTGACCGAACAGCACATTGATGGTGCCGCCCCGATCGAACTGCGTGGTGGCCTGAACGCCGACATTGGCGCGGCCGCCGCCCTCGATGCGGTCGTAGCCGGAGAACTTGTCGACGCTGAACAGATTGCTGGCGTCGAACACCATGCTCTGCGCGTCCTCGTTCGGCAGCCGGCCGGCATAGGTCTCGTTCGGGCGGATGATGACCTGGGCGATCGGCTCGATCGTCGTCGTTCCCCACGGCTGAACGTTGATGAACGGATAGCGGTATTCCAAGCCGACGGTCGGCATCAACCGCAGCGCCTGGGTATCGCCGGTCGGCAGGAAGTTGCCGACGCCTGGTTGCGCCGTCACGTTGGCGTTGATCGCGTCGGCGCGCAGGATCGCGAATGGCGTCCAGATCTGGCCAAAGGGATCTGTGAACGACTTCCGCCACTCCGCCTGTGCGGTCAGGCGGGTGTAGGTGCCGGGCATCGCGCGCAAGAGGCACTGCGTCGGCAACCGCGCGAGCGGATCAGCCGATGTGGTCGTGCAGAGGCCGTTGGTGTTGGCCGTCGTCGTGATCGGATCGAACACCGCCTGTTCGCGGGTGAGATTGACAAAGTTCGTCTTGTAGCTGAACTCGCCGCCGAACACCGGGTAGTTCAGCACGTTCGAGTAATCCAGCACCGGATAGACCACCGGCACCGTCTGCTGATTGCCCGAAAAGCTCAGATAGTGCATCGCCCGGACATCGAAGAAACTGCGGCTGCCGACACCGGTCAGAAACAGCTGCGAGATCGCCTCCGTCGGCAGGCTCATGAACGAGTTGAACGGGTCACGATATTGCGCCAGCCGGTAGTCCGACAGGAACGTATAGTCGGACAGCAGGATGCCGTCCCAGCCGAACACCCATTTGTCGTTGAGCGCGAACTGGCCCTTGGTGTCGATGCCGCCGCGGAACTGGCGGTCGCCGGGCTGGCCGGCGAACGCGTTGCGGTTCAACTGGTCGATGCCGTAGAGGCGGACCTGATAGCCGCCATTCTCGAGGCGCTGGCGGAATTCGGTCTGCACCAGCACGCCCTGCTTGGAGGTGATGCGCGGCGTGAAGGTCGCGTCGTAATCCGGCGCGATCGCCCAGTAATAGGGGATGTCGACGCCGAAGCCGTAGCCGGCGGTCTGGGTGACGCCCGGCATCAGGAAGCCGCTCTTGCGCTTGACCGTCGGATCGGGCGTCGAGAAGTAGGGGATATAGGCGAGCGGAACGCCGAAGAATTCGAGCTGCGCGTTCTCGAAATACAGCATCTTCTCGGTCTGGTCGTGGATGATGCGCGCACCCTTGACCTGCCACAGCGGCGGCTTCTTCGGATCGTCCTTGCACGGCGCGCAGGCCGTATAAACACCGTTCTCGAAGACGGTGTAATTGCCCTTGGAGCGGTCGGCGCGGGTCGCGGCCATCCGCGTCTGGTCCTCGGTCTCGACGCGCAGCGAATCGACGAAGCCGTCGCGATAATCGTCGGAGAGGTCGAGGCTGTTGGCGTAGGTGATCTTGCCGTCGGCGTCGGTCATGCGGATGTTGCCTTCCGCATGCAGGCGCTTGGTCTTCTGGTCGTAGATCACCCGATCGGCTTCGACCGAGGTGCCGTTGTAGAACAGTTGCACGTTGCCGACCGCCGACACGCGCGAGTTGTTGTAGTCGTAATCGACCTCTGTCGCCTGAACCAGCATCTGGTTGTCGTTGGCGACGCGGGGCGGCGGTGCCTTCGGCGGCCGCGGATTGTAGGTGAAGCTCTGGGCGGCGGCAGGCGAGATCAACGCGTCCACGGTGGTGGCGAGCACGAGGCCGAGCGTCAGCGCGAACGCGCCTGCAAGTACGGCAGACCCGGCGCAACGGGCGCGCGCGCACGCAACACGCGCAACGGCATGCAGCCGGAGCGCGGCGAGCGCGGTCTGACGGACGGCAACGAACGACACTAGCCGTCCTCCTGGTAGAGCAAAGCCATAAAACCGGTGAGGCCGCCGACGAACACCGGCAGCCACGCCGCAGCGATCGGATCCATCAACGCAGCCTTGCTCAAATCTTCCGTTACTTTCGACAGCACGTAGAGCAGAAAGCCGGCGCCCACGCCACTCAAAACCATTTTTTGAACGCCACCCATACGGAAGAACCTGAGGGACACGGACGCAGCCAGCATGACCATCGCAGCCAGCAAAAATGGCTGTGCGATCAGCTTATGATACTGCAGCCGGTAGCCCGCGGTCGCGAAGCCCGAACTTTCCGACGAACGGATGTAGCTCGGCAGTTGCCAAAACGACACAGTTTCGGGGGTGGAGAAACTGTTTCGGACCTGTGCCGGCGTCAAAGTGGTGGGCAGGATGAACGTCGGTTCGTCCACCGGCGGCGCGTCGAGCGAGAATCGGCGCACTGACTTGAACACCCATTGGCCGTCTTCGAGTGACGCCTCGCGCGCTTCGATTCGGTCCTTGAACCGATTCTTCGTATCAAAACGAAACAGCGTCAGCCCGGTCAGCCGGACACCCTGCTGCTCGCTGCGCGCGGCGTTGATGATGACAGAGCCGTCCGGGTTGAGCTGATTGAGCCAGAAGCCCGACGCATCCTGCACGCCGCCGCCCGGCGCGGAGCCGAACAATTCAGCCTCCATGCGCTTGGACAGTTCGCGCAGATTGGCCGACATCGGGTTGTAGAGCGTCGTCGCCATCAGGCCGAGCACGATCGCGCTGGCGAGCGCCGGCGCGATGAACTGCCAGGCGGACACGCCGGCGGCGCGCGCGACCACCAGCTCGAGCCGGCGCGACAGCGCGAGATAGCAGGTCATGGCGCCGATCAGTACGCAGAACGGCATCATCTTCTCGAGCAACTGCGGCACGCGAAAGAGCGACGTTTCAGCCACCATGAGCGCCGAGGCGGAGGCCAGCCCCGAGGTCCTGCGCACCATCTCGATGTAATCGACGAGCACGAGGAGCAGGAAGATGCTCGCGAACACGCCGACAGCGGAGACCAGGAAACGGCCGGCGAAGTAGCGGCCAAGTGTGTTGGTGACCATGCTCATGCGGTGGCGGGCCTTCTGAACAGCCGCGCGATTCGCGCATTTGAGCGGTTGATCGCCTCCATCAGCCGCGCCGGCGGCTCGACGACCACGCCGCCGACGATGATCCAGATCGACAGCGCGAGGACACCGAACAGCATCACGTACTGGATCAGCGCCGCGATCGGGGTTTTCACAGTCATCACCGAGCAGGCGAAGCCGGCCATTCGCACGCCGAACACGGCGAGGATGGCGCTGCCGAACGAGAAGTTGCGGCTCTGGCGAGTGGTGCGCGGCGCCCCGAGAAACGCGAAGGTGAGGGCGGCGAAGGCGAACGGATAGATCGGGGCCAGGAAGCGGTCGTGCAATTCCTGCCGGAATTGTCCGGGGATCTGCTTGTAGATCGGGTCATCCTCGGCCGGCGCCATCAGCTCCCAGACGTAGCGCTCGCGGATGCCAAGCGTGACGTCGCGGCCCTGATTCGAGAATTTCGACATGTCGAAGGCGTAGCGCGCGAACGCCACCATGGCCGGCTCGCGCTTGCCGATCTCGAACCGCTCCAGATTGCCGTCCTCCAGCACCAGGAACGAGCCGTCGGCGTTCTTCACCACGGTGCCCTTTTCGGCGATGATCGTGATCCGCTCCTTCGGATCGCGGCGGTCATCGATCAGGATGTTCTTCAGTTCGCCGCCCGGCTGGCGCTCGCCGATCCGGATCGTCAGATTCTGGTCGAGCTGCGCAAAACGACCGGGCTGCAGGATGTTGGTGAGCACGTCGGCGGTGATCTCGGCGTCCCACTGCTTGATCCGGCGCAGGCCGTCGGGCGCGATGTAGGACGCCAGCAGGGTGACGAGCAGGGCGACCACGCAGGTGGCATAGGCGAACGGCACGAACAGCCGGATCGGCGACATGCCGGCGGCGTTCATCACGATGATCTCGGAGTCGGTCGCGAGCTTGTTCAGCGTATGCGAGACGGCGATCATCAGCGCAATCGGCGCGATGACGCCAAGCAGCGAGGGAATGACCAGGCCGGTGATGCCGAGAAAGGTCAGGATGGTCTGGCCCTGGCTGGTCATCAGGTCGATGCCGCGAAGCGCCTGTGTAATCCAGATGACGCCGGTGAGGCTGACCAGCACCAACGCAAACGACGCCAGCGTCGTGCGAAAGATGTACCTGTCGATGGACCCCATCGTGTGCGCTCGATCCCCAATCAGCAGTCCCGGAACGAGCGCTGCAGCCGACCTTGAAACGGGTCCGAAGCTTGCTGTCGCCGTCGCGTTCCAAGGGCCGTGAATATCTTTACCATCCCTTTGATCCGTCGACAAAATGGCTGTGGCGTGGCGCCACGAAAATGTGGTCGAAATTTCATCGTTGTGGCCGCCCCGCCACGCGAAGACTTGGCAGCCCCGGCCAAGGCAGCCATACTGCTGCCAAGTTGGGTTCCGAACTGCCGCCATCCCCGTCTGTCCGCTCGGATTTCGGCCCGGTCGCGGCGGCTCTCATGTCGAAAATTTGGAGGTTTGCTTGATGTCCGACACCGTCAAGGTCGGCTTCGTCCCGCTGTCGGCCGCTCCCCGCGGCATCGTGGCGGCGTTTTGTGACGACTCGCTGCGGCTAGGAGCCGCGACCGACAAGGCGCTCGGGGGAGCGGCGGAGCTGATCAAGCGCGCGGCCGGCGCAGCGCGGTTCAAGGGCAAGGACGGCGCGGTGCTCGATCTGCTGGCGCCCGAGGGAATTAAGATTCAGCGCTTGATCGTGATCGGAACGGGCAAGGGCGGCGATCACAAGGAACGGGATTTTCTCAAATATGGCGGGACTTTAACGGGAAAGCTCAATCCCGGAACTGAAGCCGTGACGGTGCTGGCCGAGCTGCCGGCGGGGCACATGACGCCCGACCAGGTCAGCTCCCTGGCTGCCGGCATGAGGCTTCGGGCCTATCGATTCGACCGCTACAAGACCAAGAAGAAGGATGACGACGGCAGCGTCAGCGCGACCGTCTCGATCGCCGTCGCCGACGTCGCCGCGGCCAAGAAGGCCTTCGCGCCCCGCGCCCATGTGACCGACGGCGTGATCCTTGCCCGTGACCTCGTCAACGAGCCGCCGAACGTCCTCTACCCGGAGGAGTTCGCCAAGCGCGCTGCCGAGCTGCGCAAGCTCGGCGTCACCGTCGAGATTCTCGACGTGCCCGCGATGAAGAAGCTCGGCATGGGCGCGCTGCTCGGCGTCGGCCAGGGTTCGGCGCGGCCGAGCCGCACGGTGGTGATGCGATACAATGGCGGCAAGAAGGGCGACCAGCCGGTGGCGTTCATCGGCAAGGGCGTCTGCTTCGACACCGGCGGCATCTCGATCAAGCCGGCTGGCTCGATGGAGGACATGAAGGGCGACATGGGCGGCGCCGCCTGCGTCGTCGGTCTGATGCACGCGCTGGCGGCGCGCAAAGCCAAAGCCAATGTGATCGGCGCGATCGGCCTGGTCGAGAACATGCCGGACGGCAACGCCCAGCGCCCGGGCGACATCGTCACCTCGATGTCCGGGCAGACCATCGAGATCATCAACACCGACGCGGAAGGGCGGCTCGTGCTCGCCGATGTGCTCTGGTACGTCGCGACCAAGTACAAGCCGAAATTCATGATCGATCTGGCGACGCTGACCGGTGCGATCATGGTCGCGCTCGGCACCGAGCATGCCGGCCTGTTCGCCAACAATGACGATCTGGCCGAGAAGCTGCTGAAGGCGGGGAAGGAGACCGGCGAGAAGGTCTGGCGCATGCCGCTCGGCTCCGAATACGACAAGCTGATCGATTCGCAATTCGCCGACATGAAGAACACCGGCGGCCGCCACGGCGGCTCGATCACGGCCGCGCAATTCCTGCAGCGCTTCGTCAACGACACGCCCTGGGCGCATCTCGACATCGCCGGCACCGCGATGGGTGCGCCGAAGTCGGAGATCAACCAGAGCTGGGGCTCCGGCTACGGCGTGCGCCTGCTCGACCGTCTCGTCTGGGATTCCTACGAAGCAAAATCGTAAGGGTCGACGGCACGCATGACCGAAGTCCTGTTCTATCATCTGCAGAGCATGACGCTGGAAGGCGTGCTGCCGCCGCTGCTCGAGAAGTCGCTCGAGCGCGGCTGGCGCGTCGTGGTGCAGTCCACCTCCGAGGAACGTGCAGATGCGCTCGATGCGCATCTGTGGACCTATCGTGACGATTCGTTTCTGCCGCACGCCACGTGGCGCGTGGCCGATGTGGCCGAGCAGCCGATCGTGCTGGCGATCGAGGAGAGCAATCCGAACCGCGCCAACGTCAGGTTCCTCGTCGACAACGCGCCGCTGCCGTCGGACTCGCAGAGCTATGAACGCATGGTGCTGGTGTTCAACGGCGACGATCCCGATGCGCTTGCTGCAGCGCGGTCGGCATGGACCGATTGCAAAAACCGTGGATTCGAGGTCACCTATTGGCAGGCCGACGAACGCGGGCGCTGGCAACGTCGGCAATGATGGCGTAAGTCGCGACATCGTCCACGCATGCATGATGGCAGCGTAGGGCGATTAATGATAAACCGCCGATTTGCCGGCAACAGCGTTGGCAAAGTCACGAACGTGCCGCAAAGTGATGGTGGGACAACACCTTAGAGTGTCCACAGGTTGCAATTCAGCAAGGTTCATCGTGCGAGATCATAACAAACAACTGACGCGCGTTCTGCCGTTCCTTTTGCTTGCAACGGTCGTGTCCGGATGCTCGAGCACGCCGGATTTCCTGTCCAAGGATGCCGAGTGGTTCAACCGGCCGCAGCGCCTGTTCATCAGGAATATTTCGATCGACTCGCCGCCGCTATCGCCTGAAAAGCCGGTCGGCCCGGAAGATCTCGTCAGCGCGGATGGCGGTTGTCCCGGCATGGCGCCGGCTGCTGGTGCGAATGCCCTGAGCAGCGATGCGGCGGCCGCGCCGCCGCCGGCCGCGGGCGGCTCCGTCGCCCTCGGTCATACCGAGTGCGACGTGGTGCGCGGCATCGGTGCGCCCGACAGCGTCAACATCGGCAACACTGGCGGCGACCGCGTTGCTACCGTGACTTGGCTGCGCGGTGCGCGGGCCGGCGTCTACACCTTCACCGCGGGCCGACTGTCCGCGGTGGAGCGCGCGCCCGATGCCGGTCCTGCTCCGAAGGTGGCCAAGCCCGGCAAGGCCAAAAAGCGGGCCACCTGATCCTGCGTTCGCTTTGCACAGACGAATGCGAGATCGTCAGCTGATCGCCTCATCATAGAGCGTGCTGGCTTCGAGCCATTGCTCCTCAGCCCGCGCCAGCGCATCGGCCGCGTTTGCCCGGGCCTTCGACAATTGCGCCGCCTGCTTCGGATCGCGGGTGAAGATATCGGGCAGCGACAGCGCGCTGTCGATCTTGGCGATGATGTCGGTGATGCGCACAATCTCGGCTTCCGCGGCGGTGATCTTCTGCTTCAACGCGCCGCGTCTGTTGTCGCTGCGCGGCCGCTCGACCTTTTCCGTCACCTGCGGGCGGTCCGTCTCGCGCGCGGCTGCACCGCTGCGCGACGACAGGACCATCCGCCGGTAGTCGTCGAGATCGCCGTCATAGCTCTTCACGGTGCGATCGGCGACGACCCACAGCCGGTCGGCGCAGGCCTCGATCAGATAGCGGTCGTGCGAGACCATGATGACCGCGCCGGGAAACTCGTTGATTGCTTCGGCGAGCGCGGCGCGGCTGTCGATATCGAGATGGTTGGTCGGCTCGTCCAGGATGATCATGTTCGGGCCGAAGAAGGTCGCAAGGCCGAGTAGCAGCCGGGCCTTCTCGCCGCCCGAGAGACTCTTCACCGACGTGTCGGCCGCCTTACCGGAAAAGCCGATCGCGCCGGCGCGTGCACGCACCTTCGATTCCGGCGCATCGCCCATCAGCTTGCGCACATGCGTATAGGGCGAGCCCGTTTCGTCGAGCTCATCGAGTTGATGCTGGGCGAAATACGCGATCGACAGCTTGTCCGCGCGGGTGACCTTGCCGGAGAACGGCGCGAGCCGGCCGGCGAGCAGCTTGACCAGCGTCGACTTGCCATTGCCGTTGGCGCCGAGCAGGGCGACGCGGTCATCGTTGTCGATGCGCAGGGTGACGCGGTTGAGCACGGGCTGCGCGGGATCATAGCCGACCGAGGCATTGTCGACCGCGATGATCGGCGGCGACAGCAGCTTCTCGGGCGCGGGGAAGCTGATTTCGTGCACGTCCTGGGTGACCAGCGCGGTGATCGGCTTCATCCGCTCGAGCATCTTGACGCGGGATTGCGCCTGCCGCGCCTTCGACGCCTTGGCCTTGAAGCGTTCGACGAAGGCCTGCAGCCGGGCGCGCTCGGCCTCCTGGCGCTTGACCGCCTTGGCGTCGAGCATCTCGCGCGTCGCGCGCTGCTCCTCGAACGACGAATAGGAGCCGCGATACAGCGTCAGCTTGCCGCGGTCGAGATGCAGGATCTGATCGACCGATGTTTCCAGCAGATCGCGGTCGTGGCTGATCACGATGACCGTGCGCGGATAATGCGCGAGATGGTCCTCCAGCCACAGCGTGCCTTCGAGATCGAGATAGTTGGTTGGCTCGTCGAGCAGCAGCAGGTCGGGCGCGGCGAACAGCGTCGCGGCGAGCGCCACGCGCATGCGCCAGCCGCCGGAGAATTCCGAGCAGGCGCGCGCCTGGTCGGTCGCGGAGAAGCCGAGGCCACTGAGGATGGCGGCCGCGCGCGCCGGTGCCGAATGCGCGTCGATGTCCACGAGGCGGGTCTGGATCTCGGCGATGCGGTTGGGGTCCTCGGCCGTTTCGGCCTCGCGGAGCAGGGCGTCGCGCTCGAGGTCGGCCCTCAGAACGACCTCGATCAGGCTTTCGGGGCCGCTCGGGGCTTCCTGCGCCAGGCTGCCGACGCGCCAGCGTGGCGGCAGGCTGATGCTGCCGTTCTCCAGCGACAGTTCGCCGCGGATCGCCTTGAACAGCGTCGACTTGCCGGTGCCGTTACGGCCGACCAGGCCGACCCGCGCGCCGGGCGGGATCTGCACCGAGCTCTGGTCGATCAGAAGCCGTCCGGCGAGGCGGATGGAGATGTCGGTGATGGAAAGCATGCGCGCGTTGTCACCGCGCGCGCGGTCAAACGCAACCAGTTTGTGTCGGTCTCAGCGCACCGGTGATTCAGTCGAAACGGGCTGTCGGCTCGTCGCGCTTGCGCAGCTCGTTCATGAGATGCGCCAGCGGATCGGGCAGTTGGGAGCCCTCGGGCGGCAGGCTGCGCTGCAGCCGTTCGCCCACGGCGTCGCAGATCGATCGGCTGGTCCTGCGATCGAGCGCGTCGCTGAAATCGGCGGTGCGGCCAGTCATGACGAAGTTCCACGGGCAGTTGCAATATGATGCCGTGACAAGTCATGGCGGGCCGAATTGTTTCCGGACGCGCTTCGGGATGCATTGGATTTAGTTGAAAATGCATGAAAAAAGCCCCGGCGCGGGGGACGCCGGGGCAATGCGAGTTCGGATCGGCGGGGGGCGGATGCCGTTCCTAGGCTCGTAACAGGAGAAATCTCAGTAGCAGCGGTTCACCCAGCGCCAACGCGGTCCCCAGGGGGTCGGAACCACGCGGCGGACGTAGCAGCCGCCATAGCCGTAGCTGTAGACCGGGCCGCCGATGAACACGCGCGGGCCATAGAACGGACGGTGCCAGCCACCACCGTACCAGCCGTGATGCCATCCTCCGCCGTGCCAATGGGCCGAGGCGGCGGTCGGGGCGAGGGCGGCTGCGCCCAGCGACACGGCGGCAGCCGCAGTGAGGAAGAGTTTGCGCAACATGGTCGTCTCCTGGATGACAGCGCTGGTGGCGCCGAAATTGTCCGACGGATGAGGCTGGGAGAAGGCGGCTACCGGATCGCTGGTGGCTCGTCGTCGCCCGATACCGACAACCTAGGTCATGACAGCTGAACGACGGTGGCACGGGTCCTTCAGACAATGTTCAGAATCGTGAAATTGTCGTAAGGCGTCGCGCCTCTGGAAGGGCCTCGGTCGCTTGCCGTCGACCGATCGCGTCGATATAAGCCCGCAACCCACCCAAATCCCGCACATCCGAGGACGATATCATGGCGATTGAGCGCACCTTTTCGATCATCAAGCCCGACGCGACCGAGCGTAATCTCACCGGCGCGATCAACGCGCTGATCGAGAAGGCCGGACTGCGCATCGTGGCCCAGAAGCGCATCCGCATGACCCGCGACCAGGCCGAGACCTTCTACGCCGTCCACAAGGCCCGCCCGTTCTTCGGCGAGCTCGTCGACTTCATGATCTCCGGCCCGGTGGTGGTCCAGGTGCTCGAGGGCGAAGGCGCCATCCTGAAGTACCGCGACGTCATGGGCGCCACCGATCCGTCGAAGGCTGCCGAGGGCACCATCCGCAAGGCGCATGCGAAGTCGATCGGCGAGAACTCGGTGCACGGCTCGGACGCGCCGGAGACCGCCGCGATCGAGATCGCACAGTTCTTCGCCGGCAACGAGATCGTCGGCTGAGCGACGATTGCTGCGGCGGAGCCTCGCTCCGCCGCAATCCCGCTGAATGCATCTGAAAGGTCTGGCCGTGAACTGGCTGTCGCAGCTCGCTGATCCCGCCACTTACGGCCATCTCCTCGCGCAATTCGAAGCCGACCTGCAGAGCCCGGGCTTCTGGCTCGCGCTCGGCAAGATCATCTGGATCAACGTGCTGTTGTCGGGGGACAACGCGCTGGTGATCGCGCTCGCCTGCCGCGGCCTGCATGGCAAGCATCGTTTCTGGGGCATGGTGGCGGGCTCCGGCATCGCTGTCGCGCTGCGCATCGCCTTCACCGGCATCGTCGCCACCCTGATGGCGCTGCCCTATCTGAAGCTGATCGGCGGTCTCGCGCTGCTGGTGATCGCCGCCAAGCTGCTGGTGCCCGAGGACGAGAACGACGATATCGCCGCCGGCACGACGCTGTGGCACGCGGTGCGCATTGTCGCGCTCGCCGACCTCGTGATGAGCCTCGACAACGTCATCGCGGTCGCCGCCGCCGCCAACGGTCAGGCCTCGCTGCTGATCATCGGCCTCGCCATGAGCATCCCGCTGATCATCGCCGGCGCGGCGCTGATCATGCTCGTGCTCGATCGTTTCCCGATCCTGGTGTGGCTCGGCGCCATGCTGCTCGGCTGGGTCGCCGGCGAGGTGATCGCGACCGATCCCGCGATCGAGCCGATGCTGCACCATCTGCTCGACGGCACGGTCCACATCAGCATCGACGCGGTCTCAGCCGTGTTTGCCAGCAAGAGCAGCCTGATAAGCGAGATCGACGTCATGGAGACGCTGATGTCGCTGCTCGGAGCCGTGGTCGTGCTGGTCGCCGGCTCGATCTGGCGCGGCCGCGCATTGGAGAACAAGGGCAAGCACGAGATCGAAGCCGTTCCGGCGCGCGGCGTCGAACTGCCGTAGCTGCGCTGGCGCCGGGCCCGTCGAACTGGGATTGATAGTAAGGCCGCTCATGGTACGAGCGGCCTTTGTTTTTTGATCAGGGACGCGTGCCGGTCGTGATGACCGAGCCAACATGGTGTCCGCGCAGCGCCGCCGTCAGCCGGCCCGGCACCAGGCCGTTGACGACCTGGACGCGGGAGATGTGGCGGGCATTCGCCATCACCTCCACCAGCGTGCGGTCGAACGGCAGTGTGCCGTCCATCTTGGCGAGCGCATCGTAGCTGGTCTCGGCCAGCAGCTTCGCCTTCGCGGCATCCGGCCCGTTCGGATCGGACGTGTAGACGCCGTCCACGTCCTCGACGATCGTCAGCCCCGCTGCGCCCAGCGCGTCCGCGATCAGGAAGGCGCCGGTGTCGGCGCGATGCGTCGGCAGCCGCGAGGTCGGGAATTCGTGGTGGTGATAGGGCGGGAAGGCGCTGCCGACGACGGCGCGCGCCGCCTGCAGATGGATCGCGAGCTGGTTCGCGATCGTCGGATGCTCGATGTAGGAGACGCCTTCCGACGCCAGCAGCGACGCCAGGATATGGCCATTCTGGCCGGCCTCACTGGCGGCGAGCGGCGCGAGCGAGCCGACCGGCAGGCCGAGATCGAGGCCGACGCCATAGAGGTGGCGGGCGCGGATGCCGGCGCCGGTCAGGATCAGCAGGCGATGCTCCGGCAGGAGCTTCCGGATTTCCTCGACCAGCGGCAGGATCGCCTCGGCGCCGCGGTCCATGATCGAGCGGCCGCCGATCTTGACGACCTGCAGCCAGGGCATCAGCGCCATCGGGCGCTTGCCGGCGACGGGGCGGGTGAGCTTGCTGTCGAGCAGGGTCTGGCGCGCGAGCGGCGAGGCGACGTGCTTGATGGTGGTGGTGTCAGGCATGGCGGTCTGCCCTCTCAGCGCGCGGTGATGATGGTGCCGACGTGCTCGCCGGCGAGCGCGCGGGTGAGATTGCCGGGGACGAGGCCGTTGACGACCTGGACCTCGCGGACATGGCGCGCGGCCTCGAGCAGGTCGAGCATCGGGAATTCCAGGATGGAGTCGGCGAGGCCCTTGGCCTTCATCTCGGCGACCGAAATCTTCGGGATGAAGGTCGCGTTCTTCTCCGTCTTGGGGTTGGCGGTGTAGAGGCCGTTCTCGTCCTTCACATAGATCATCGCCTTGCAGCCGAACTGCTGCGCGACCAGGAAGCAGCCTGCGTCGGTGCGGTAGGGCGGGATCACGCCATCGGCCGAGGGCCGCATCCACAGCCCGTAGGGCGGCATGCCGCTGAACACGACGGCGTTCACTTCGGAAAGATACAGCGGCACCGCAGACAGGCCGGCGCCCTCGACCGCCGAGATGCCGTGCTTGGCGAGCAGCTGACCGAGCATGGCGGCGTTCTGATCGGCGACGGAGGCGCCGAGCTGCGACAGTACGCCGGCGGGCAAATTGAGGCCGGCGGCGATCGAATAGAGATGGCGCGCGCGGGTGCCGGCGCCGGTGCCGATCAGCATCTTGTGCGCCTTGCGGGCGGCGACGATTTCGTCGACCAGCGGGTAGATCGCGCTGCGGCCGCGGTCGATCATGCTCTGGCCGCCGACCTTGATCACCGTGGCGTCAGGAAGAATGCGGAAGTCAGCCGCCTTTTCCGCCGCCGCGATCAATTCGGCGTCGGTGAGCGAGCGCTGCATCAGAAGCTGCTCGAGCTCGGCCGTCGTGGTTGCCATTGAAGAGGATCCTCTCGTTCGTTCGACACCTGAGCGGTGCGCCGGTCGGCTTCGCCACCCACAGTTTCCCTGGCCATGTCTCCCGGGATGTCGTGGTCGGTCGATCCTGCCGGCCATCGTCCTATGCTGCATGGAATACACGAGCTGTCGCGGCGCCGACAGCTGCGACCGAGCAAGGTTTCGTCGCAACAGTCCACGGCGACTGGATCGCGCAGGTGCTGCGCATCCAGTAGGACCGAGAGAAAATCTTTTTTGGTTTCAAGGAGCTATATTGAGATTCATATAGCTGCGGTGCACCTGTTGTCGGCTTTGCGACAATGCACAAAGTTTTGGCAAACGCCCGTCGGCGATCGGCGACGACGCTGGAGTTTGGAATCGAAGCCAAAACGACGCGATAACGGGTTGCAGCTATTTGAAGATTTCGCAGACCGTCGCCCGGCTGTCGCCGAATGCTGCGCACCGTTGCGAGCCGTTTCGCCACCACGCATCCAGGGCGCGGCGCGTGCAGGGCAGCCGCACGCTCATGCGCTGGGCAAACCTGATCCGATCGAAAAACCTGCGGCTATCACGACGTGAACGTCCGAGGCCAGGGCCTGCTCGATCAGGAAGATGAGGCCCTTGCCCTCGCTCTCCCGCCGGCTGAAGCGGTCTGCGCTGAGAGGAGCGTAGCTGCGATGTCGTGCTCGTCAAGCGAGCGTTGGACGTACTATATCACGATATATACAGCATCGCCAATGTCCAGCCGCTGCCGCTGGACGCCGTGGCTGTTTTCGCTATAGTCATACGGGAATAACGAGCAAGTGATGCGGAGTGCGCGATGGAGCTGCGGGCCAAGGCGCTGACGATCTGCGAAGTGGTCGACCAGGGCGAGACGATCTCGCTGGGCTTCGAAGATGCCGCGGGGCGGCAGGGCGTGCTCAACCTCTCGGTCAACCAGGCGGGTGCGCTGGTGATGACGCTGCCGGGACTCCTGGAGCTGGCGTTGCGCACGCGTTACGGCGACCAGGCGCTGCGCTATGCCTATCCGCTGGCCTCCTGGACCATCGAGCAGTCGACCGATGCGACACAACGGATCATCACGCTGGCGACATCGGACGGCTTCAGCGTCCGGTTCGCGATCCCGAAGGACGAGCAGAACGTGCTCGGCGAGGCGCTGCTGAAGCCGTATCCCGAGGTCCGGGTCCCGCTTGCCAACTGAGCGGTCGGCCTTGCGTCACGCGAGCGGCAGCAGGGCCTTTGTCCGGATGCGGCCCGCAGCCGAGGGGCTGGTTAGCTCAGCACCACCGAGCCGGAGCGCCCGACCAGGCGGGCGAGCTGTTTGAACCGTCCGCCGACGCGGTCGGCGACGAGGTCGACCAGATGATGCTCGAACACCAGCATCAGCTTGCGGTCCTGAGTGCGGAAATGCGTGGCCGACAGCACGCCGGGCCGCGCCGCCGAGATCAGATGCGCGACGCGGAAGGCGGTGCCGAGCAGGCGCGCGCGATCGATCTGGGCAGGGCTGAGCTGCTGCGTGAGCTCGGGCGCCGCCGCCTCGTCGCGTTGCCCCTCGTAGCGGAAGAACACCGACAGCGCGACGAAGATACGGCCCTCATGGCTGATCGAGCCGAAATTGCCGTTGAGGATGATGCCGTAGGTCTGCTCGCCGCGATGATCGGGATGCATCCGCCAGCCGATGTCGGACAGCAGACAGGCGGCGTGGCGCAGCCTGCGTTCCTCGTCGGTCTCGCGCACATGCACCACGCGGAACAGCCGGTCGGTCCAGTCGATCAGCTCGCGGGCATGCTGGGCCGAGCGCGACAGCAGCTCGTTGAGGCCCTGGGCCGCGCACAACAGGCCGTCCTTGCCGCGCTCGGTGTCGGGCAGCTTGGAATAGAGCAGCCCCTCGCGCACGCCGAAGGTGGAGAACACGACCGTGGTCGGCTTGGCGACGCGGATGATGTATTCCAGCACGAGCGCGGCATAGGCCAGCAGCGGCCGGCGCGCCTCGGCCACCGCCTCGATGTCCGCCAGCATGTCGGCGGCGACCAGCCGGCGCAGGCGGCGGACGAAGGCCAGCGCCTCCGCGGCCGGAATCGAATAGCCATGCATGACGCCGAGCGGATAGCCGCTCTGGATGATGTGGATGCGCGCGAGCGCACGCCAGGTGCCGCCGACCGCATAGAAGGTGCGGCTCTCGCCGGCGGCCAGCTGCGGCAGGTCGGTCAGCGCCTCGCTGACGATCCGCTGAGCCTTCTTCAGGGATTTTTCGGACAGGTCCTGCAGCGCCAGGCTGCCAAGGGGCAGCGTGACGCCGCTGCGCACCTGGTGGCCGCGCACGTCGATCAGCTCCAGCGAGCCGCCGCCGAGATCGCCGACGATGCCGTCGGGCTTGTGGATGCCGGAGATGACGCCGAGCGCGGAATAGCGCGCTTCCTCAGGGCCCGTGAGGATCTGGATCGGCACGCCGCAGATCTTCTCGGCTTTGGCGATGAAGTCCGGACCGTTCGAGGCGTCGCGGCAGGCGGCCGTGGCGATCGCATGGACCTGGCCGACCTTCTGTACCTTGCATAGCGCACGGAACCGCTTCAGCGCCGTCAGCGCCTTGTCCACGGCGTCGGCGGCGAGCAGGCCGGTGGTCTGCACCTCGCGGCCGAGCCCGCACAGCGCCTTCTCGTTGAAGACGGTGACGAGGCTCCGCTCCATCGCCTGATAGACGACGAGGCGGACGGAGTTCGAGCCGATATCGATGACGCCAACGCTCGCGGCCGTGGGAGAAGGCCGCTTCACCAGGGCATTCCCTTCTTGAGGCGGGCGCTAGGAAGGGGGGCGCTCGTTCCGGCGGGTGAGCCGGCGCGGTGATGATTCCTTGAGCGACTTGCCACGGCCGGAGAGACTCGGATTCGTCATGAAGTAATTGTGCAGGTTGAAGGGCTCCTCGCCCTTCGCGGCCTTCATACGCGTTGACGACCCGTCCGGCAACAATTGCCAGCTCTGTTCGGTATCCTTGAGATTCGCGACCATGATCTGCTCCAGCACCTGCTGGTGCACGGTCGGGTTCTGCAACGGGCAGAGCACCTCGACGCGACGGTCGAGATTGCGCGGCATCATGTCGGCCGAGGAGATGTAGACCGCCGCCTTGGCACTCGGCAGGCCCTGACCCATACCAAAGCAGTAGATGCGGCCATGCTCCAGGAAGCGGCCGATCACCGACTTGACGCGGATGTTGTCGGACAAGCCGGGAATGCCGGGACGCAGGCAGCAGATGCCGCGCACGATCAGCTCGATCGAGACGCCGGCCTGAGACGCCTCATAGAGCGCGTCGATGATATCGGGATCGACCAGCGAGTTCATCTTCATCCAGATCACGGCCGGCTTGCCCTGGCGGGCAAAGCTGGTCTCGCCATGGATGTGCTCGATCATGCGCTTGCGAAGCGTGAGCGGCGACACTGCCATCTTCTCGATGTCGATGGGCTCGGCATAGCCGGTGATGTAGTTGAACACCCGCGTGACGTCGCGGCCGATCACTGGGTCCGACGTGAAGTAGGACAGGTCGGTGTAGATGCGCGCCGTCACCGGATGATAGTTGCCAGTGCCGGTGTGCACGTAGGTCGTGAGGCTGCCGCCCTCGCGGCGCACGACCATCGACAATTTCGCATGCGTCTTGAGCTGCAGGAAGCCGTAGACGACCTGCACGCCGGCGCGCTCGAGGTCGCGCGCCCAGCGGATATTGGCCTCCTCGTCGAATCGCGCCTTGAGCTCGACCAGCGCCGTGACCGACTTGCCGGCCTCGGCCGCTTCCACCAGGGTGCGCACGATCGGCGAGTTGTTCGAGGTGCGATACAGCGTCTGCTTGATCGCGACGACGTCGGGATCGCGCGCCGCCTGCTGCAGGAACTGCACGACGACGTCGAACGACTCGTAGGGGTGATGGACGATCAGGTCCTTCTGCCGGATCGCCGCGAAGATGTCGCCGCCATGGTCGCGCACGCGCTCGGGATGGCGCGGCACGTAGGGCGCGAATTCGAGGTCGGGGCGATCGACGCGCGTGAGCTGTGACAGCTCGTTCATCGCCAGCACGCCGTCGACCACGAACACCTCGTCGTCAGTTGTCGCCAGCGCGTCCTGCACGAATTGGCGCAGCTCCTCCGGCATGGCGGCCTCGATCTCGAGCCGGATGACCGAGCCGCGGCGGCGCCGCTTCAGCGCGGTCTCGAACAGCCGGACGAGGTCCTCGGCTTCTTCCTCGATCTCGATCTCGCTGTCGCGGATGATGCGGAAGGCGCCCTGGCCCTTCACCGTGTAGCCGGGAAACAGCCGGCCGATGAACAGGCTGGTGGCCTGTTCGAGCGTGATCAGGCGGATGACGCCGTCCTTGGCGCCGGGGAAGCGGATGAAGCGGTCGATCTTGCCCGGCATGCGGATCAGCGCGTTCATCGGCCGGCCGTCGGAGGTGCGGGTCAGCTGCAGCGCCACCGTGAAGCCGAGGCTCGGGATGAACGGGAACGGATGCGCTGGATCGATCGCCAGCGGCGTCAGCAGCGGGAAGATGTTGGCGAGGAAATGATCCTCGATCCAGGCGCGCTCGGCCTTGGTGACGTCCTGGCCGTCGACCAGCACGATGCCGAGCTCGGCGAGGAACTTGCGCAGGTCGCGCCAGATCGCCTGCTGGTCGATCGCGAGCTGCGACACGGTTTCGTTGATCAGCTTGAGCTGCTCGGTTGGTGTCAGCCCGTCCGGGCTGCGCTCCGCGATGCCTTCGCGCACCTGGGCGCGGATGCCGGCGACGCGGACCATGAAGAATTCATCAAGGTTGTTGGCGGAAATCGATAGGAACCGCACACGCTCCAGCGCCGGATGGCGTGGATTGACTGATTCCTCGAGCACGCGGCGGTTGAAGTGCAGCCAGGACAGCTCCCGATTGATGAAGCGCTCGGGGCTCGAGGCGATCTCGTTCGTGGGCGCCGCAACCGGCTCTTTCGCTGCGAGTTCAGTAACTTGCTCGGTATCCATCAGAGATCAATCCATATTCGATCACGGCGCAATGGGCGCGAGGGCGGACCGTAGCTCAACGCGTATGACGAAGGGATGACGTTCCCGGCACCATTGAGGTTCCGCGCCGCGTTGCCGTCAAGATGGCCGCTGGTCACGCCGACCGTAGGAGTTCCGCTGCGAGCGCTCGCGTCACCGGGCGTCCAAGCCGCAGCGACTCGTCATCCAGGAGCGCAATGGTCTGGCGCGCGGCTGCGTAAGACCGTTCGATCCGGCTGGCAAGGTAGCTGACCACCGTCTCATCGATTGCCAGCTGCCTGTCGGCGGCGAGCTTCACGATCAGAGCCCGGAACAGCTGGTCGTCTGGCGGCAGCAGCGTGATCACCGGGACCGCGCGCAGCCGCGACCGGAGGTCGGCGAGCGCGATCGGCAGCGCCACCGGCGCCTCGCGCGCGGTGATCAGGATGTAGGCCTCGTCCTGGCGCGCCAGATTGAGCAGGTGGAACAGCGCCCGCTCGTCGAGATCTGCAGCCGTGAGATCCTCGAGCACCAGAGCGCCGGTGGCAAGCGCGCCGGGGACTGCGCCGGCGTCCAGCGCATGCGCGGAGAGCGAGCGGGCGCCGGAGCGCTCCGCCCAGATCGCCGCCAGATGGCTCTTGCCGGAACCGTCGGGTCCGACCAGGAACATCGTGTTCGCCGGCCATTCCGGCCACGCATCGACCAGCGCGAGCCCTGCGGCGTTGCCGGGCCCTTCGAGGAAGTTGTCCCGCGTCAGGCTCTCCGCGTGCGGCAAAGCGAGGGCCAGTTGACGAGGGGGAATATGGCCGGCCAAGGTTGAGGTGCTCCGTGTCGTCGTGTCAGCGGGGAGGGGCGAGGGGCTCGCGAAGCCGGCCTCACCGCACCTCGATGGTATTCATGTGGCGCACCCAATCCACCAGGTAAAGCCCGACGGATACAAGGGTAAAGGCCGTCACCAGCACCATCAGCACACTGTCATAGGGCTTGGGCTCGAAGCCGAAGCTGAGCGATGCCAGCACCAGCGCGGCAAATCCCACCTGCGCCCCGGTGTTCAGCTTCGACACCATCAACGGCTTCATTGCGACCGGCCGGTCGAACAGCCAGGAGACGATCACGGCGGCGACGATCATGATGTCGCGCGAGACCACCAGGATGACGATCCAGCGCGGGATGGCGCCCCAGATGCCGAGCGTGACGAAGATCGAGACCAGCAGCGCCTTGTCGGCCAGCGGGTCGAGCAGGGCGCCGAGCTCGGAGCGCAGGTTGAAGCGCCGGGCCAGGAAGCCGTCCACGGCGTCGCTGACCCCGGCGATGACGAACACGATGAAGGCAACCTCCATCTCGCCGGCCGCGATGGCCCACACCACGATCGGAACCAGCAGGATTCGGCCCAGCGTGATCAGGTTGGGAATACTGTGGGGAATGGTCACGCAGCTGGTCCCGACGACAAACTCGATGAATGGAGGGCCCGATTGCGAAGCACGGCGAACCCGTCCGGTTCCTAGATAGGGTGGGGACGAGCCCCTTGCGAGCCATTGCGCGCGGCCGGAATCCGACGTAACCAGCGGCCAGATTAGGGGTTTTGACCATGACCGAGCGCAAAAACGGGCTCACTTATGCAGATTCGGGCGTCGATATCGACGCCGGCAATCGTCTGGTCGATCTGATCAAGCCGATGGTGCGCGCGACCGCGCGCCCGGGCGCGGACGCCGAGATCGGCGGCTTCGGCGGCCTGTTCGACCTCAAGGCGGCCGGCTTCAAGGACCCCGTCCTGGTGGCGGCCACTGACGGCGTCGGCACCAAGGTCAAGATCGCGATCGAGACCGGGCTGCATGGCGGCATCGGCATCGACCTCGTGGCGATGTCGGTGAACGACCTCGTGGTGCAGGGCGCCGAGCCGCTGTTCTTCCTCGACTACTTCGCCTGCGGCAAGCTCGACCCGGAGGCGACCGCCTCGATCGTCGCCGGCATCGCCGAAGGCTGCCGGGAGTCCGGCTGCGCGCTGATCGGCGGCGAGACGGCGGAAATGCCGGGCCTCTACCAGGATGGCGACTACGACCTCGGCGGTTTCGCTGTCGGCGCCGCTGAGCGCGGCACGCTGCTGCCGTCGCCCGACATCGCGGCCGGCGATATCGTGCTCGGCCTGGCCTCGTCCGGCGTGCATTCAAACGGCTATTCGCTGGTGCGCAAGATCGTCGCCCAGTCGGGCCTCGGCTTCGATGCGCCGGCGCCGTTCGCGCCAGTGCTGACGCTCGGCGCGGCGCTGCTGACGCCGACGCGGCTCTACGTGAAATCGTGCCTGCGCGCCATCCGTGAGACCGGTGCTGTGAAGGGCCTGGCGCATATCACCGGCGGCGGCTTCACCGACAACATTCCGCGCGTGCTGCCGAAGCATCTCGCCGTCTCCATCGACCTGACGCATCTGCCGGTGCTGCCGGTGTTCAAATGGCTGGCCGAGCAAGGCGGCCTTGCCGAGCGCGAGCTGTTGCGCACCTTCAATTGCGGGATCGGCATGATCGTGATCGTCAGGGCCGACGCGGTCGACGCCGTCGCCGAGGTGTTCACCGCCAATGGCGAGCATGTCGCGCGGCTCGGCGAGGTCGTCGCAGCCACGGGCGAGGAGCGCGTGATCTACACCGGCGCGCTCGATTTGTCGCTGTGAGACGAGCCCGCCGATGAAGCGCCGCGTCGCGATCCTGATTTCCGGCCGCGGGTCCAACATGGCCGCACTCATCCGCGCGGCGGCCGCGCCGGATTTCCCGGCCGAGATCGCGGTGGTGATCTCCAACCGTGCCGATGCCGCGGGCCTGCAGAAGGCTGCGGAGAGCGGCATCGCCGTCCAGGTGATCGAGAGCAAACCGTTCGGCAAGGACCGCGCCGGTTTTGAGGCCAAGCTGCAGGCCGCGCTCGATGCGCGCGGCGTCGAGCTGATCTGTCTCGCCGGCTTCATGCGGCTGTTCACCGCCGACTTCGTGCAGCGCTGGTACGGCCGGATGCTGAACATCCATCCCTCGCTGCTCCCATCGTTCCCCGGCCTCGATCCGCACGGCCAGGCGCTGCGCGCCGGCGTGAAGCTCTCCGGCGCGACAGTCCATTTCGTGATTCCGGAGACCGATGCCGGCCCGATCGTGATGCAGGGCGCCGTGGTGGTGCGTGACGACGACACGCCCGACACGCTGTCGGAGCGCATCCTCGGCGTCGAGCATCGCATCTATCCGGAAGCGCTGAAGCTGCTGGCGAGAGATCTCGTGCGCCTCGAAGGCGATCTGTGCCGCACGTCGGCGACGGAGCAGGCGGATCAGGTGTTGATCTGGCCGATGGTCTCGTAGTTCGATTGCGGGTCCGTGGCGCGGTGACGGAGTTTCTCTGCGGAGACAGTACGCTCTACGGAGAGAACCCCTCACCCAAGCGAGTATGACGCTGCCGCCGGTGTAGCCCTCTCCCACAAGGGGAGAGGGCACAGTAACTAACAGCCTTATTTCCCCAACATTATGTCTCATGTGTTCGAGCGGATACGGCTGGGGCCGCGCCAAGGCTGCGCAATACACCGCCCTCTCCCCTTGTGGGAGAGGGCATCGGCGGCAGATCCGCAGCTCGCTTGGGTGAGGGGTCTCTCACCGTAAAGTTGGTCGTGCAGCTCTGACAAGGCTCCCGAGATTTCTCATTGGAAGCGTGCATCGACGCATCATCGTGCCAAGCGGCGAGGCAAAAAAATCCCCGGCGGGGCCGGGGGCGCATCAAAGGC
The DNA here is from genome assembly GCF_000026145.1 of Bradyrhizobium sp. ORS 278. Classification (NCBI taxonomy): domain Bacteria; kingdom Pseudomonadati; phylum Pseudomonadota; class Alphaproteobacteria; order Hyphomicrobiales; family Nitrobacteraceae; genus Bradyrhizobium; species Bradyrhizobium sp. ORS 278. The sequence goes on from NC_009445.1 coordinate 3,543,210, forward strand.
TGGCGAAGTCGGATCATCCGCGCGGAATTCGTATTGCGCGGATTTCGTTAGTCGAGACCGGCTTGCGCGCGATCGCGCGGCGGCCGTCGGCGCCTCAAGAGAGCTTGAGATTCTCAGCCGAGGTCTTGCCGCGGCTCTCGACCAGATCATATTCGATCGCCTGGTTCTCGTTGAGCGTGGTCAGTCCGGCACGCTCGACGGCCGAGATATGGACGAAGACGTCCTTGTCTCCGCCGGTCGGTTTGATGAAGCCATAGCCCTTGGTCGGGTTGAACCATTTCACGCTGCCTTTGTAGGTCGGCATCGCTGTCTCCTCGTCTAGACGAAAAAAAAGACGCGGCCACGCTCATCGCGTGCCACGCCACAAACGGGCTTCCCGGGATCTGCTCAATTTCCGTAGCTACGAAACGCACAGTCGAACGGCCAATCCGATTGTGGGCGAGATTGCAACACGATTTTCCGGCGATATCAAGTTTGACGGACTGATGAGAACGCGTCGCGGCGTCGCGGACATGTATGCTTGCTGCGGCTGCGAAGCCCTTGGCGGCGGAACCACAAGACGTGGAGCAACCCGCGGATGCGTGATACCGATGGATCGGCATCGGGAACTCCGGGCAAATCGTCGCAGCATTTTTAAGCGCATTTGAATGACGCGGACGGGCATCGATGCGTGGGGCAACTCGGGCGGTGCTGGGCGCGCGACCACGCCCCAGTGCACTGGCCGCCATCCTGCTGCTCTCCCTCGGTATGGCCTTCACCCCCTCAGCCGGCGCTGCAGAAACTGGGATCCCAGATCGGGCAGGGAGCGGCCGGCAAGGAGATCGGACGGATCGCACCCGGAACGGGATCGGGTAGCGGCGTTAGGCCTGACGATGCTCGGCCGGGTCGGCCGGCTGGGCCGCGAGGCAACCGCCGGCGGCAGTCGTCACCCGCGCAGCAATTCCGGCGGTGGCGGAGCCCGGAAGTGCCGAGCAGCCGCGATACCGCAGGAGACCGCCCGGCTCAGCTCGAACTACGACAGTCAGCCGTGGCTGCTGCCGGATCAGGGAACCCCGAGCGTCTAGCTCATATGATAGCTGATCAGACCGGCTTTGGGGCGACATAGCCGCTGAAGCCGACGACGTCTTGTGAACTGCCCATGAGCGGCACCAGGTCCAGCGGATGGATGAACTCGTCGCGGAAGCAGGCATGAATCCTCGCATCGAAAATGTGCTTCAGCCACTCGATCACCACCTTGTGCCTGTCGGAGTTACGAAACTCCTTGTGATAGGTCAGCCACAGATCCATGTGGTAGTTGACGCCGAGATCGACGGGAACGAGCGGCGCTCCCAGCGCGACCACCGAGGTCGGAAGGAAGCCGATGCCGGCGCTGCGTTCGACGGCGTAGAGTACGGCCACGCTGGAATTGGTGGAGATGCCGACGATTCCTTCGAGCGAGTCGAGGCCGAGAATGCGCGCATATCCCGTCTCGTCGAGCTGCACGCCGTGCTGCTTGATGATACGATGGTTCCTGAGATCGGCCAGCGATGACGGCAGTCCATGAGCATCGCGATAGGCCTCGGAGACGAAGCCGTAGATGTGCAGCCGGCCGAGCTTGCTGACGATGACGTCCGGGTTGGTCGGCCGTTCGAACTGAATCGAGATATCGGCCTCGAGCCGCGAAACGTCGGCCTGCTGCATCGCGCAGCTGAGATCGACCGTGATCTTGCGATAGGTGCGCTGGAAGTCGATCAGTCGCGGCAGGATCCAGAAATTGCCGGGGCCTTCGGTCACGGCCACGCGCACCGATCCGCGCGTATCGGTCGAGAGCGCGGCGCGCCGGAAAATGTTGAAGCTGAGCCGTTCCATCTGCTCGACGTCGAACAGCAGAGCACGCCCCTCATCGCTGAGCGATAGTCCGGTTTGATCGCGGATGAAGAGTTTGCATCCGAGCTCGTATTCGAGCCGGTCGATCTTGCGCATCAATGTCGTACCCGTCAGGCCGAGAACCTCCGCTGCGTTCCTGAAACTCTGGTGCCGCGTACAAAGGAGAAATGCTCTTAAATCTTCCCATGAGGCATTAAGCGTTTCGTCAGATTTTCCGCGCTGCGTAGATGCAGCACCCCGATGCAAATGTTGCCGCATACACTCAAGCCCCGACTAGTAGGATGACGTCATCAAAGCCAAGCTGGAAACATAGATGCAGAAACAGCAGCGAGGAAGCACTGATTTTTCAGAGCGACATCAGCTCGACGCATTGCCGTTGACTCATCTGATCACGGCGCAAGCCGTCACCTCCGAACTGCTCGGCGAGCTCGCGGCGCTGGCGCGGCGCGAGATCCCGGGCGTTCGCGCCTCTGAATGTGAGCTTGCCGAGTTCTTGCGGCACGATCCCGACTCGATTTTCGTGCTCTGCAGAGGCCGTCGGCTGCTGGGCGGCATCGCGTTCCTCTATTTGAACTCAGCCGGTCTCGACGCGCTGCTGCTGGATGATTTCAATTTGAATCATCCGCCGCGCAAGTTTCTGGCCCGGCCTGATGAGGATGTGGCGGCGATCTACGTCTGGGCGCTGGTGGCCCAAGGGCGTGGAGCGATCGGTCTCGGCAATGTCGCGGAGGTGCTGCGCGGACCTAGATACCGGGCAGCCGACTACTATGCGCAGCCATCAAGCTCCGAGGGGCGCGCGTTTCTGGGTGCGCTCGGCTTCAAGCCGCTCGCGAGCTTTCAGCCGGATCTCTGGTGGTATCAGCGGCCCTGGAACCGGCTGCCTCGGATCCTCGCGCCCTCAATTCAGTCAACGACAGGTTTAGTAGCAGGGAGTGTAGCAGATGCACGGCATTAGTTCGGTCAAGATGACGAAATCGAATTCACGCGCGATCTCGGTCCGCATCGCGCGTGATCCGAACGATCTGATGCTCGTGACGGCCATCCGCTCGGCGGTCTATCTGACGGAGCAGGATTGTCCGATGGAGGAAGAGTTCGACGGCAACGATCTCGTCGCGGCGCACTTTCTCGGCTTCGTCGGCAAAGAGCCGGCCGGATGCGTGCGTGTACGCTTCTTCGGCGAGTTCGCCAAGGTCGAGCGGCTCGCGGTCCGTCATCAGTATCGGCGGTCGCGGCTGTCCTTCAAGCTGGTGCGTGAGGCGCTCGATTATTGCCGGCGCAAGGGTTTCAAGAAGGCTTATGGACATGCGCAGGATCGTCTTGTCGACTTCTGGGCGCATTTCGGCGCCAAGCCGCTCGGTCATAATCGCAAGCTGACCTTCTCCGACTTCTCCTACACGGAGATGGTGCTGGATCTCGAACCGTGCGACGACGCGATCACGCTCGACAGCGATCCCTACCTGATCATCCGGCCCGAAGGTGATTGGGATCGGCCCGGCGTTCTGGATCTCTCGGCTGGCCGGCCGGCGTCCTCGCCGCTGCGTGACTTCGCCGCAGCGAGATCGTGATGTCGAACCGCGATCTGTTCGGCGGCAGCGAGATGGATCCGCCGGTCCTGATGTGTGCAGACCTGCAGTGCGAATATCTCGCCGAGGGACGCAAGCATCTGATCGCCGACGGGGACGTCATCATGGCGCGCTGCCGACAACTGATCGCGCTGTGGCGCGACAATCTATGGCCCGTCGTCCACCTCAAGCGGATCGCCCAGGCGGCGTGGTTCAACCCGGCCTCCAACTTGACGAACTGGATCGACGACTTCAAGCCGAGGCCGAGTGAGATTGCGTTCGATCACCCATTGCCGTCGGCCTACAGCTCGGCGCGCTTTGCCGACTACATGTCGAACATGCGCAGCATCCGCTGCGTCGTGCTCGGCTTCTCGCTCGATGAGACGATCCTGTCCACGGTCGTCGACGGTTTCCATCGCAGCCATCGCTATCAGGTGATCGGTGATGCGGTCGCCTGCCGCAAGGCCTGCGCCGGCGATGCCGCCGCCTACAAGCAAGTGGTCACTCGGGTGATCGGCAATTTCGCCGGCGTGCTCGACAGTGCCGAGCTGATTGGCGCGAGCGGGCGGCTGGCCGTCTGAGCGGTGCAGCGGCCTGGGTCATCGCCCGGCCAGTCGTTCGGCCAGCTCGATCACGAGGCGCCGGTCTGACGGATCGGTGATCTTGTTGAACGCAACGACAAGGCGCAGCGCCTCCACGACGTGCAAATCAACAGGATTTTCGCTCAGCAGCCGCAGCAGCTTCTGTTCTGGCGGTTCGCAATCGTCTTTGCTCACGCTGCAGCTCCAGGAACGAGACCACGACATGACCCGAGAGGATGAGCTCAAAGAGCTGGCGAGCAGCCTCCAGGCGGCCATTGCGAAGGCGCGCCAGCTCGACCTGCCGACCAGCGCTTACATTCTCTCATTGGCACTTGTGGAGGTGTCCCAGACAATCGAGGCAGAGTTGAGGGGACAGGCCGATTCCGAATGAGATTCGGGCAGCATGGCGGCTCTGCACGCCACGCGCATTCAACTGGGTCAATCCTAGCAGGACGTGCTACTCATTCGCCGTGCACGGCATGCGAGTAGTTGCCGGCGATGGAATCTTCCCGCCGCAAGAAACAAGCCGCAGCAGTGAGGATATCAACGGTAAATAATTGCCGTGGTCGCCCGCTCAGGGCCGGTCGACCCTGACGACGCGGCCCTTGTCGATGGCGAGCGCGAGCTTGCCATGCTTCAGCGCCAGCGCAGCCTCGCCGAACAGCTCGCGGCGCCAGCCCTGCAGCGCCGCGACGTCGGCCTGGTCGTCGGCCGCGATCTGCTCGAGATCATCGACGGTGGCGATCACCTTGCTGGCGACGGCGTGACGCTCGGAGGTCATGCGTAGCAGGACTTTCAGCAGCTCGACGATCGCGGCCCCGTTGGAATTGTTGCGCGGCTTCTCCAGCTTGGGCAGACCAGCGAGGTCGCGGGCGAGCCCGCGCTGCACGGCGGCGACGATGTCGGAGCCCCATTTCGAGCGCTCGAAGCCTTTGGGCAGCGAACGCAGATTGCCGAGCTTCTCGATCGTCGTCGGAGCGTGCGTGGCGATATCGCCGACGGCGTCGTCCTTCATGACACGGCTGCGCGGCACGTCGCGGCTCTGCGCCTCCTGCTCGCGCCAGGCGGCGACCTCGATCAGGACAGCTAATTCCTTCGGCTTGCGGACGCGGGTCTTCAGCCGTTCCCAGGCGCGCTCGGGATGGAAGTCGTAGGTCTTCGGCGAGGTCAGGATCTCCATCTCCTCGCTGACCCAGTCGCTACGGCCGCGCTTCTTGAGATCCGTATCGAGCGCGGCGAACACGTCGCGCAGATGGGTGACGTCGGCCTCGGCGTAATGCGCCTGCTCCTTGGTGAGCGGCCGGCGCGACCAGTCGGTGAAGCGGTGGGTCTTGTCCGGGCGGTGACCGGTAATGCGTTCGACCAACTGATCGTAGGCGATGCTGTCGCCGTATCCCAGCACCATTGCGGCGACCTGGGTGTCGAAGATCGGGTGCGGCACGATGCCGGCGCGGTGCCAGATGATCTCGATATCCTGGCGGGCGGCGTGGAAGACCTTGAGGACCTTCTCATTGGCCATCAGCTCGAAGAACGCCTTGAGATCGATGCCCTCGGCGAGCGCGTCGATCACCACGGCCTCGTCCTGGCTCGCCATCTGCACGACGCAGAGCAGGGGGTAGTAGGTGGTCTCCCGCAGGAACTCGGTATCGACGGTGATGACCGGGTGTTGGGCGAGGCGGGCGCAGGCGGCTGCGAGGTCCGCGGTGGTGGTGATCAAGTCCATGAACGATCCATGACGAGGCACTTACGCCGTCGTCCGAAAACGCTGACAAGTCAAGGGTGTCGGCAAAGGGTACGAGACGAAATTCGTCCCCGCTTGTCGGCCCAAACCGGCCGGAACGCAAGCGCCCCGGTGTCAGCCGATCGCTCTATGGTTGACGATCGGGCCTCTCAGTGATGCCGGACGCGGCCCGAAGGGCGCCGCCCCGACGGCACGGCCAGCACGATCAGGCAGAGCGCGATCATCGCCAGACCCATGAATTCGAACACCAGCGCGTCCATGTTCGCAACCTCCCCGACGTGTTGCTTCAACTTGTCGGGGCGGCGTTGATCGTTTCTTAAGGACCCCGGCGCGCTGCCAGGGATGGTGGACGCGAAGTTAAGAACGTGTCAGGTGCCACAGAAGGTCTGCAGCACGCGCTCCTCGGGCTGCGGCGGCTCGGCATAATCGGCCCGGTCCGGCTGATCGTCGTAGGGCTTCGCCAGCACGGCATGGAGTTCCTCAAAGGGCGCATAGTCATCGTTCTCGACTGCCGCCGTGATCACCGCCTCGATGCGGTGGTTGCGCGGGATGAAGGCCGGATTGACCTTGCGCATCGCCGCGCGCCGCTCGGCGGGCGTCTGCGGTTCCACGGCGAGGCGCTGCTGCCAGCGGGCGGCCCATTCGTCGAACCCCGTGGGATCCTCGAACAGCGCCCGGACCACGCTGAGATCGCCACTGCCGGCGGCATCGCTGAGCCTGCGGAATGTCAGGGTGAAGTCCGCCTTGGCCAGCGCCATCGCATCGAACAGCGCTTGCGCCAGCGGCTGGTCGCCGTCGCGTTGCGTGAACAGGCCGAGCTTGCGGCGCAGGCCCGCCTGGTGGGCTTCCGTGAACTGGGCCGCGAAGCCGTCGAGCGCAGTCTCCGCTTCCTTGATCGCCTGGTCCTTGTCGTCGCCGAACAGCGGCAGCAGGCATTCGGCCAGCCGGGTCAAGTTCCACATCGCGATGCGCGGCTGGTTGGCGAAGGCGTAGCGGCCGAACTCGTCGATCGAGGAGAACACCTGCTTGGGGTCATAAGCGTCCATGAACGCGCAGGGGCCGTAATCGATGGTCTCGCCTGACACCGACGTGTTGTCAGTGTTCATGACGCCATGAATGAAGCCGACCAGGAGCCAGTCGGCAATCAGCTTCGCCTGGCGGCTGATCACGGCAGCCAGCAGGGCATGATACGGCCGCTCCGTGCCGGCGAGATCCGGATAGTGCCGGCCGATCACGTGGTCGGCGAGCCGGCGCACGGCCTCGACGTCCTGGCGGGCGGCGAAATACTGGAACGTGCCGACCCGGATGTGGCTGGTCGCGACGCGGGTCAGCACTGCGCCGGGGAGCGCCGTCCCGCGATAGACCTGCTCGCCGGTTACGACGGCGGCCAGCGACCGGGTGGTCGGGATGCCCAGCGCGGCCATGGCCTCGCTGACGATGTATTCGCGCAGCACCGGCCCGAGCGCCGCCCGGCCGTCGCCGCGGCGCGAGAACGGGGTCGGGCCGGAGCCCTTGAGCTGGATGTCGCGGCGGACGCCGTTGCGGTCGACCACCTCGCCGAGCAGCACCGCCCTTCCGTCGCCGAGCTGCGGGACGAAATGCCCGAACTGGTGGCCGGCATAAGCCATCGCGATCGGCTCGGCGCCCTCCGGCACGGTCTTGCCGGCCAGGATCTCGGCGCCTTCGGGCGTCTCCAGCTCGGCCGGGTTCAACCCGAGCTCCTCGGCCAGCGGCCGGTTCAGCTTGATTAGGCGCGGCGCGGCGACGGGAGTGGGGGCCACCCGGGCGAAGAAATTGTCCGGCAGCGCGACGTAGGAGTTCTGGAAGGGGAAATGCACGGTCATGCCTCCCAAGATAAGCGCGAGACCGCCGCTTTTCGAGCCCAAACGACCGCCAGATGAGCGTTTCGGCGCCAGCTCAATTCGGCGGCTACGCGGCGGTTGCAACGGCCGCGGCAGCCGTTCGGGCAATGAGGCGGAAAAGGCCCGTTCCTGCGGTTGCCGCGCCGGGGCGGCTCGGTTAAACCCTGCCCGCATTCGGCAACGCGCCCCAGAGGCTTGCGCCGATTCCCTTTTCCTTAACGCCGACCATTCAGGACGACCATGCATCGCTACCGGACCCATACCTGCGGCGCGCTCCGCGACAGCAACATCGGAGAGACGGTCCGGCTGTCCGGCTGGTGCCATCGCATCCGCGACCATGGCGGCGTGCTGTTCGTCGACCTGCGCGACCATTACGGCATCACCCAGTGCGTCGTCGACCCTGACTCCAAAGCGTTCGGGCTGGCCGAAAAGCTGCGCTCGGAGTGGGTCGTGCGCATGGAGGGCAAGGTCCGCCACCGTCCCGAGGGCACCGAGAACCCGGAGCTGCCGACCGGGCAGGTCGAGCTCTACGTCGCCGACATCGAGGTGCTGGGCCCCGCGGCCGAGCTGCCGCTGCCGGTGTTCGGCGAGCAGGACTACCCCGAGGACATCCGGCTGAAGTACCGCTTCCTCGACCTGCGCCGTGACAGGCTGCACCAGAACATCATGACCCGCGGCGCGATCATCGATTCGATGCGCCGGCGGATGAAGGAGCAGGGCTTCTTCGAATTCCAGACGCCGATCCTGACTGCGTCGTCGCCGGAGGGCGCGCGCGACTTCCTGGTGCCGTCGCGCATCCATCCCGGCAAGTTCTACGCGCTGCCGCAGGCGCCGCAGCAGTACAAGCAGCTGCTCATGATGAGCGGCTTCGACCGCTACTTCCAGATCGCGCCGTGCTTCCGCGACGAGGATCCGCGTGCCGACCGTCTGCCCGGTGAGTTCTATCAGCTCGACGTCGAGATGAGCTTCGTCGAGCAGGAGGACGTGTTCGCGGCGATGGAGCCTGTGATCACCGGCGTGTTCGAAGATTTTGCCAAGGGTAAGCCGGTCACCAAGGGCTGGCCGCGCATTCCGTTCGCGGAAGCGCTGCGCAAATACGGCACCGACAAGCCCGACCTGCGCAATCCGTTGGAGATGCAGGACGTCTCCGAGCACTTCCGCGGCTCCGGCTTCAAGGTGTTCGCGCGCATGCTCGAGGACCCGAAGAACCAGGTCTGGGCGATCCCGGCACCGGGTGGCGGCAGCCGCGCGTTCTGCGACCGCATGAACTCGTGGGCGCAGGGCGAGGGCCAGCCTGGCCTCGGGTACATCATGTGGCGCGAGGGCGGCGAGGGCGCTGGCCCGCTTGCGAACAACATCGGCCCGGAGCGGACCGCCGCGATCCGCAGCCAGCTCGGCACCAAGGAGGGCGATGCCGCCTTCTTCGTCGCCGGCGATCCCGACAAGTTCTGGAAGTTCGCAGGCCTCGCCCGCACCAAGGTCGGCGAGGAGCTGAACCTGATCGACAAGGACCGCTTCGCGCTGGCCTGGATCGTCGACTTCCCGATGTACGAGTACAACGAGGACGACAAGAAGGTCGACTTCTCGCACAACCCGTTCTCGATGCCGCAGGGTGGCCTCGAAGCGCTCACCACCAAGGATCCGCTGACCATCAAGGCGTTCCAATACGACATCGCCTGCAACGGCTACGAGATCGCCTCCGGCGGCATCCGCAACCACAAGCCGGAAGCGATGGTGAAGGCGTTCGAGATCGCGGGCTATGGCGAGCAGGAGGTGGTCGACCGCTTCGGCGGCATGTACCGCGCCTTCCAGTACGGCGCCCCGCCGCATGGCGGCATGGCCGCCGGCGTCGACCGCATCGTGATGCTGCTGTGTGGCACCACCAATCTGCGCGAGATCTCGCTGTTCCCGATGAACCAGCAGGCGATGGATCTGCTGATGGGCGCGCCATCGGAAGCCACGACGAAGCAGCTGCGCGAGCTGCACATCAAGCCCAACCTGCCGAACAAGTAGTTCAGTGGAGGCGTGTAGCCCGGATGAACGACAGCGACATCCGGGTTCGCACGCGCAGCTCATGAGACTTCGGATGTCGCTTTCGCTTCTGACGTAGGGTGGGCAAAGCGGCCGCCGCAGGCGGCAGCGTGCCCACCGTCCATCGGCGTCTTTCGCAGCGAGACGGTGGGCACGGCGCCAGGGCGACGGACGATCTGTTCTCTCGGTGACTCCACCATGTAGGTCCGCTGTCGTCACGGTTCTGTCCTCAGAACGTCTGCTTTGCTCGGTCGAATTCTCCTGCTGGGATGCGGGAGGAGGGACATGGCGTCGAACCGCCGTGAACGTGCGCCGGCCGACGACAACGAGACCGTCCTGGTCTCGTCCCGGCTACGCAGATGGCGGACGGCAAGCGCCGCGCGCGTTGGCTGGATGATCGCGGCGCTCGCGGCTGCGTCGCTCGCCGCGTGTGCCCGCTCGCCCCTGACCGCGCAGCCAGTTGCCGCGCCGGGCCATCAGGCCGCGCTCACACCGGCCGCGCCGCCGCAGACGTCATCTCAGGAAAGCCCTCCGGCGCTGACCACGGCGCCGGCCGCACCAGCGCCCAAGCCGCGCAGGCCGCATTACCTGCCCCGCGGCATCGCCAGCTACTACACGGCGCCACAGCCGACCGCGAATGGCGAAGTGTTCGACGCCTTTGCGATGACTGCCGCGCATCGCAGCCTGCCGTTCGGCACGCGGCTGCGCGTGACGCGGCTCGACACCGGCCAGTCGGTGACGGTGCGCATCAACGACCGCGGCCCCTATATCGATGGCCGCATTGTCGACCTGTCCTACGCCGCAGCCGCCAAGCTCGGCATGGTGGAGACGGGCCTCGCCAATGTCCGCCTCGACGTGCTGCGCTGGCCGAAACCGAAGGTCCGCAATCCGCCGCCGCAACAGGTTGCGCCCGGCAATGCCAGGCCGTTGCCGCGCGCGGCGCCGACCCGCCTCACGCTGTTGTGGGTGAGAGAGGGCGGCATGCCGATCAGCCGGTGACCAGGCCTCGCCGCTCAGGCGTTGCGCGTCGGCCTTGCCAGCGCGGTTCCAAACACCTCGTCCCAGAACGCGGTGACGACGCCGAAATTGCCGGGATGGGGGTCGCGATGATGGCGGATATGACGCAGCCGGCAGCCGCGCAGCCAGGCATGCAGCGGCAACGGCCCCGCCAGAGGCCAGCGATGCACCGCATCGTGGACCAGAAGATACAACAGATAGCCCGCCAGCAGGCCGGCGGTCATGCCACTCGCTATCTGCAGGTCCACCACCTGCGCCACCAGCGCGAAGAAGCTCGCGAAGATGACGACGCTCACCCAGACCGGTGAGCCGATGAGATCGCTCGGCCGGTCATGATGCAGGCCGTGGAGCTGCTTCAGGACGGCGACCTCATGATACAGGAAGCGGTGCACGAGATATTCGGCCAGCGTCCACAGCATCGCGCCGCCGGCGGCCGCCAGCAGCCAGCGCGGATGCGCGGCGAAGCCGTGGCGCGCGAGATCGAGCAGCAGCAGCGCGACGATGACGATCGGATAGATGAACAGTTCGGCGTAGTAGCTGATCTTGTTGTGAATCACGTCGGGCCCGCACGCAAACAGGAGAGGTTGGATGGCGATGCGCTCCCCGACGAAGGCCAGCCGCGCCATCGGCAAGCGCCGAATCAGCCGCCGTCGCGGAGCGTGTCACGGAGCTGAGATAGCGCAGACATAAGTCGCCCACGTGAATGTACGGGGCTCGAGAACGCCGATGGCCTTCGCGCGGCCACGGCTGCGATGGGTGGTTGCAGATTAACCTAGCTCGCGCGGCGCGCGACAAGAAGCGCTCCGCCCAGTCCGCACAATGGCCTAGCGCATGCGCGTGACGAGAATGGCGCCAGAGCGCATGCGGCGCTCAGGCGGCCGTAACATCATCGACGGCGGTCTTGATCACTCGGTCACTTTCGAGTGATTCTGAATCACGTCGGGCATGTGGGGCAGGCTGGGAACCGTACGCTCCCCGACGTCGCTGCACCAAATCAACAGGTCTTCTGTTGCACGTGCTGGACACAGGTGCAGGTCGTCGTCGACGTCAGCTTGACGTCGTAATAGGGGCCGGTGCTCGACGACGACGGACCGTTGGTCGCGCAGCGCGGAAACAGGTAATAGCTGTCGGAGATGGTGACCGGACCGGTGACGCCGGAGCCGAGATTGGGCTTGTAGGCGTAGGACACCTCGCCGAGGATCAGCGAGATGTTGGCATTGGTCGGCGTCGTCGTGGTGAAGGCCGACAGCTTCATCGTCTGGCCGATAGCTCGCGCTCCGGTCGTGCTGGTCGACTGGCTCCATCGCACCGTAGCATTGCCGCTGTCGTCGGTCGAGACTTCGGAGACCGTGACGGTCACCAGCGAATTGCCCGAGACGTCCTTCATCGGATAGGGCGCAATGATCGCGTTCGAGGCCTGCAGGATGTCCTGCATCTTCGAGGCAGAGATCTGGATGTTCTGCGCGACGAGATCGGCAACCGTGTGCGACGCCGCGCTGACCTTGACGCCGATCGCCATTCCATTGCCGAGCTCGACGCCGCCGAGCAGCAGCATCAGCAGGAACGGCAGCACGATCGCGAACTCTGTCGCGGCAACGGCCTCGATGTCGGCCAGGAAGCTGCGCGCGCGTGATGACAGGCCGGCAGGCATGTTGATATCCTTTGCGGCTAGGGTTCGTTCTGAAACGCGGCCGTCGACATGATGAGCCGGTTGCCGTTCGACAGGTTGGATAGATTGAACCCGAGTGGGCCGAGCATGACCGGCCAGATGTACATGATCCGAAGCACCACGATGTCGCCATTGGTCCCGGGGGTGTACTGCCAGGTATTGGAGACGCCGCCGCTGCTGTTGAACGTCAGCGTCGGCGGCGACACACTGGCGGCAGACCAGCTGCTGACCACCTGCATGTCGATCATCATGCCGTTGCAATCGAAGAAGATGCGGATCTTCTGGCAGACCACATTTTGCTTGAAGGCATCCGCGGTCATGGAGCTGGCTCGCACCTGACCGGTCATCACGGCGCGCGCCGATTGCTGCGCGACCGATTCGAGCAGCTGCTGGGCGAAGAACACGAGGAAGGTCTGGATCAGCGCGATCACGAGGGCAAGGAACGGTGCGGCGACCAGGCCGAACTCGACGGCCGTCGCGCCCCTGCGGTCCCCCAGGAAATCGCGGCAGAACCTGCCACGGGCAGTCGGTGACGGTGCGCGCTTGTCCATGGATGGCCCTTACTGCACCAGCTTCGCCGTGCTCGACGCGACCCTGAGGAACAGTTTGGTGAGCGCGTCCGAGATGTCGCCGCCAGTCTGCACGGTCGCGAAAAAGTCGGGCGAGGAGGCGCAGGCCTGCAGCCGTTGCGCGATCGTGCCGCTCAGCGAGGACGGACTGTTGAACTGGGCGATGCGGCTGTTGTACCAGTTGTCCGTCGTCAGCTGCAGATATTCGGTGTAGAGGATCGCGATGCGGATGTTGCGCTTCTTGATGGTGTCGCAGACCGCCGTGTTGAGCGGTTGCTGGCAGCGCACCTGCGAGCCGGCCGCGGGCAGCGGATAGGTCGCCTTGGGGTCGCAGCCGCTGCTGCTCGCAATCAGCTTGTCCTCGACGCCGTCGGTGACCAGGAAGACCACTTCCTGCGGCGTGTCGCCGCTCTGGTTCGTGCCGGTGCCGGGATCGGGCATGATGGCGTTGACGCCGCCGAGCGCGCCGGAGATGTCGGTGCCGAAGTCGGTGTTGCAGATCGCGGTCGTGACACAGTTCTGGTGATCGACCGTGAGCAGCTGGATGTTCGAGATCTTGGTGCCCGCGCTGCTCGGTGAGGTCAGGGTCTGGATCGTGTTCAGATTGTAGTCGAAGGTGTAGATCGCCGCCTTGTAGGTGGTGTTGTTGATCGCCGACATGCACTGCATGACGCCGCCGCTGATGCCGGCCTGCGGGCAGGTGTAAGGGCCGACGAGAAGCTGCTTGACCGCATTCACAACGAGATCAATTCGCAGCGTGATACTCTTGCTGCGCGCGATGCTGAGATTATCGACCGTCGACGAGCTCGCGCCGCTGTCGAGATTGGGGTGCACCTCGTGGCAGGCGAAGCCGCAATTCTTCGATCCGCCCGGCTGCTTGCTCGTTGCTGCGATCAGATTGTCGATATCGGTCTGCGTCGCCGCGATCGCCATCGACGGGGAGTCGTCGAGCAGCAGATAGAAGTTCATGTTCGGCGCACTTGAGGCCTGCGCCGTCGCCGAGCCCTTGACCTGCCAGGACGGACTGCCGAGCACGGAGGGGAAATTGTTGATGGATCGCGCGACGTAGGAGACCTGGATCGTGCGTTGAAGCCCGGAATCCGTGACCGTGATGTCCGGTGTCGGCACGGCGGTCAGGCCGTTCATCGCCGCCTTGGTTGCGAACACGGCAGCCGCCGTGTTCTTGACGACGCTGGTGTCGGTCACGCTCAGCATCGCCGGCCTGACCGCGGCAATCGCCGCAGCATCGGCGGCAGCGTCGAGCTGTCCCTGCTTGCGCAGAGCCTGCGTGTAGTCGAGCGCCATGCCCAGGAGATAAATGGTGGGCACCATCATCAGCGCGAAGATGACCGCGACGTTGGCGCAGCGATCCCGTGCGAAGCGAAGCACCAGGCCGTGCAGCATGACCCCTCACTCTCGTTTGACCAGCCAGCCGTCTCGGCTTTCCGAGCGACAGCCTCGACCGTCAGACGACAGGAGGTATCTGCTCGTTTCCGATTGTTTCCCGTAGTTTCCACGATAAGGGGTATCGGGTTAAGCAAGGCTTACAGTATCAGGATAATGCAGCCCCCGCGTTTGCGTAAAATCCAACCGTTCAGGATGGAGGCAGCCGCGGTTGCAGCGGTCAGCTGGCTTGGTCGGGATGAAATCGAATTGGCCCGATGCGTCAGACGGCGCAGATGCATCGGCCGGCGTCCGGCGGCATTTCGGTCTAATCATAGGGCGTTCGGAAGCCCGCGGCCTTGAGCTGCAGCGTCTCCGCGCCGAAATAGAAAAACGTGTCCGGGTCCTTTGTCAGGCATCTCCTGGTCTTAGACACCAGCCGCTCGGACCATGTCAGGAAGCTGTCGTCCTTCCTCGCAATCTGCCCTTGGGCATCGAAATAGCTGTTCACGACATAGAAGCGGCCTCGGCCGATATGCTCGGCGTCCATGTAGCATCGGCCGAATTCGATCACGGGAGACCGGATCACATCTACTGATTTGTAGTCTGCGCCTTCATCGAAGACGATCGCGTCGAGATTATCTGCGCGGGCGATATAGAACGAGAGCGGTTCCTTACCCATCTGCTGGACCACGGCCGAGGGGAGGATCTGCATCTCGCCATCCCGGCACCTCCTGGCGACATAGACGAACTTGCCCTCGGGATCGAGCCTGTGCAGCAGTTCCGCCTGGTCCTTCGGCGTCAGGAAGAAGTTGACTTGGCGGCTTCGCATGGGACTGATCTCAATGACGTATGCGGGAAAGACGCGCTTGCAGTCTAGCGTCAGCCTTTTTCGGCGACCATGCGTCCGACTGTGTAAAGTGTGTAAAGGACGTCTCAGGGGACGGCGCGCCCGCTGCTCTGCCCGGCGGGCAATCTCTGCATCCCTGTCATGCGCCAACTGCCCGTCGTGTTGGTTTCGCTTGTGTCGTCGGGCAAATCACCTCCACATTTCCGGCCATCCCGCCTCGATGAAGAGGGACGGTTCGCGGTCGTCACGACCCGTGGGGTGGGGAGGCGGTGGCTGCATCGTGTCGCAACGTGTGAAACGCGCGTGGACGAACGGCACGGTGCAGGCGGTCAAGTCGCGTGGTCTCGACACCCCGACGCTGGTGTCACGTTCGCGGCGGCGCTGACGCGCCGCGCGGACCATGGTGGCCAACAAGCCCGGCGCACCAGGGAGAGCGCGAAGCAGCCGAAAAGCCCATCGCGCAGGGAATGCCGGATGACCGGCTGAACCTGTGGTACCTGCCGCCTGCATTGTTTTTCGCAGGCGGGCCATGGGTTGCGGCCAGCACCCGGCATTCCCTGCGCCCTCTTCGTAGGAGAGAGGGGCGAACGAATGGATCAACTCGGGCGAGGAAAGCCGCGGGATCGCGAAGGTGCGTCCAGAGCACGAGGTAGCAGCCGTGCTTTCCTATCAGCGAGCGCTATCCTTCCACGTGCACCCTTGCCGCTTGATGGCACACTCTCTCCGCACGTCATTCCGTGGCGCGCGCAGCGCGAGCCCGGAATGACGGAAGAGAGAGGCGTGGACTTACGTCCTGGCTCGCGCGCGCCCCGATTCTGGCGGAACTCACGGCGCCGTCTGCGCCTCGATCTTGAACTGCGCCAGCGCGCTCGGCGGATCGGTGGCGATGAGCTGGGCGAGCTGCATGGCGGGGACCTTGGCGCGCGGCGAGAGCTTTAGCGTGAAGGTCTGGCGCGGCCTCTCGACGAAGCGGCTGAACGCGTCGACGGCAGTGGCGACATCGGCATTGCCGGTCGCGACCTGGGCGCCGATCGCCTTGATGCTGTCGACCAGCGCCTTGCGGGCGGCGTCGCGGGGGATGGCATGACCGCGCGCGTAGTTGGCAACGAGCACGTCCACCACGCCGAGATCGCGCACGCTCAGGCCGAGACCGCCGGCCTCGATCTGCGCCGCCGCCGTCGTCGCCTGCTGCAGGTCGGTCGTGAACACCTCGCGCGGCACCTGGGCCAGCGACAAATTGGCGGAGGCCGCGACGAGATTGCTGACCTCGAGCTTGAACGGCTCCAGCGCAAACGTCGCCGCGCTCTCGGTCCAACCGAGCCCGAGATCGGCATCGACGGCGGCGCTGTCGATGCCGGCGACCAGGAGCGGCAGCAGCGCCGGATTCGATGGATCGAGCGGTCCGGCCATCTTGGCGACGAGGCGCGCCTTGGTCGGGATGGGGCCGACGAACTGGCCCCAGTCGAGGCTGACATTGTCGATCTGCACCGGCTTGTCGCCGGCCTTGTAGGGCGCCGTCAGCCCTTTCAGCTCGATGCCCTCGAGCAGCTTGAACAGCACGACCGCCTCGGCCGGCGCCGGCTTGGCGCCCTGCGCGGCGAACTTGGCGCTGAAGCGCAACAGGCTCGCGATGTCGAATCCCTTGAGCGCAAAGCGGCCGAGCTTGATGGGCCCGTTCGGCGAAGGACCGTCGAAGCCTTCGACCGCAACCTCCCCCTTGCCGTCGCGCAAGTCGAAACGGACCGCCGCCAGCTTCACAGGTCCTTGCGGCGTCTCGATCGCGAGGCCGCGCATCTCGGCGTTCTTCAGTGCAATGCCTTCATAGACGCCGGCGACCTTCTCCATGATGTCGCGGGCCTGCTCCGGCGTGGGCTCGACAGCGGTGCTGGCGGGCAGGGCTGCGAACAAAGCCGGCAGCTGCAGGCGCGAGGGCCGCACGCTGAACTCGTCGGCAGAGATGCCCTCCATGCGCATCCGCACGCCGGAATCCGAGTTGACCTCGTAGGCGCCCGCCGTCACCCGGCCATAGACCCGGTAGACGCGATCGTCCTTGGCGGCCTCGGGGCTGAGCACGGCGAGCATCGCGTTGGCGTCGATGTCGTGATGGACGATGTCGGTGACGCGACCCTGCAGCTTCTCGATCCTGCCCGGCTGCCCGGCGCCCGCCGCGAGTTTATTGGCCGGCTGCTGCATGCTCATCGTGAACGCCAGTCCGTCGAGCTTGTAGCTGGCGATGCGGCCGTCCTTGATGTTGTCGATCGTGAAGCCGGAATAGGTGAATTCCGCGGGAGCGGCGGCGGCCGGTCCGCCCTCCATGGTGCCTTCCGCACGCGGAAGGATGATCGAACTCGCGCTGATCGTCGCAAATTGTTGCATCAGCGTGCGGTACGTCTCGAGCGGACCGCTGCCCGCCGGAAGCGCGGCGAACCGAACCGGGCCGGCATAATCCTTCAGCACGATCTGCGGCAGCTTGTAGCTGAGGCGGATGGCCGATGGGCCGGGCATCTGACCGCTCATCGCGACGTCGCTGAGCTCGATGCTGCTGGCGGCAACGTGGTCGCCATCGGGCTGGCTCAACCCCATCGCCGTGATCGCACCGAAGCTGATGCTCGCCGGCGGCTGCGCGGCCGACTCGACCTTGACATCGGCGATTGTCAGCTTGCGCGACCACAGATCGAAGGCGACCTTGCCGTGGCTCGCGGTGGCGCCATTCTGCCGAATCTGGGCGAAGCTGGCCTCGACCTCACGCTCGGCGCGACTCTGGGCGTACCAGGGGACGCCGACGAGCCCGGCGATGCCGAGGACGACCACGGCGACGGTGGCGATCAGGATACGTTTCATTCGATGTGCTCCGCCCAATACTCCGCCCAAGGCTTAGGCAGCGGGATGAGGATGGTCTGGATGAATGCGATGGAGTAGGGATGTGCTTCTGCGAAAAGGAAAATTGCTGGTCGGGGATGCCTGCCGACATGGTTTCGGATGTTGCATGAAAGCCGCCCAACGTGCATCACATGCGCTTCCACCGGCCGGAAAAATCGACGTCTGACCGAACCTCAAGAGACCAAAAATCCGGGTCGGAAACGCTGGAGCACGTATGTCGTCGTCCTATTCTGAAGATCTTCGTTCCGCAGCCCTGGCCTATCACCGCCTGCCGCGGCCCGGCAAGCTGGAGATCCAGGCCTCCAAGCCGCTCGCCAACCAGCGCGACCTCGCGCTTGCCTATTCCCCGGGCGTGGCCGCTGCGTGCACCGAGATCGCCAACAACCCGGCCGAGGCGGCCTCGCTGACGGCGCGCGCCAACCTCGTCGCCGTCGTCTCCAACGGTACGGCCGTGCTTGGTCTCGGCAATATCGGGCCGCTCGCCTCCAAGCCGGTCATGGAGGGCAAGGCGGTCCTGTTCAAGAAGTTCGCCGGCATCGACGTGTTCGACATCGAGATATCAGCCGACACCATCGACCGCGTGGTCGAAACGGTGGCGGCGCTGGAGCCGACCTTCGGTGGCATCAACCTCGAGGACATCAAGGGGCCGGAGTGCTTCGAGATCGAGGCGCGGCTCAAGGAGCGGATGAAGATCCCGGTCTTCCACGATGACCAGCACGGCACCGCGATCATTGTCGGCGCCGCGATCAAGAACGCGCTGTCGCTGGCCGGCAAGCAGCTGTCCGAAGTCAAGATCGTGACCTCGGGCGCGGGAGCGGCCGCCATCGCCTGTCTCAATCTCTTGGTGTCGATGGGCGCGCAACGCAAGAACATCTGGGTCTGCGACATCGACGGCGTGGTGCATGAGGGCCGCAACACGCTGATGGACCCGTGGAAGGCGGTCTATGCGCAGAAGACCGACAAGCGGACCCTGGCCGAGGTGATCGGTGGCGCCGACATCTTCCTCGGCCTCTCCGCCGGCGGCGTGCTGAAGCCGGAGCTGTTGAAGCAGATGGCCGAGAAGCCGCTGATCATGGCGCTCGCCAATCCCAACCCGGAGATCATGCCGGAGGAGGCGCGCGCGGCGCGGCCCGATGCGATGATCTGCACCGGGCGTTCGGACTTCCCGAACCAGGTCAACAACGTCCTGTGCTTTCCGTTCATCTTCCGGGGCGCGCTCGACGTCGGCGCCACCGCGATCAACGAGGCGATGAAGCAGGCGGCGGTCGATGCGATCGCGCTGCTCGCGCAGGACCCGCCGTCGGACGCGGTGAACCGCGGTTTTGACACCGGCGAGACGCAGGGCTTCGGCCCGGGCTCGCTGATCCCGTCGCCGTTCGATCCGCGCCTGATCCTGCGCATTGCGCCGGCGGTGGCGAAGGCGGCGATGGAGTCGGGCGTCGCGACCCGGCCGATCACCAATTTCGACGAATACACTGCGCTGCTGGAGCGCTTCGCGTTCCGCTCCGGCCTCATCATGAAGCCTGTGTTCGCCAAGGCGAAGGCGCAGCCGGTGCGCGTGATCTACGCCGAGGGCGAAGACGAACGTGTGCTGCGCGCGACGCAGGTCGTCTTGGAAGAGAAGCTGGCGCGGCCGATCCTGGTCGGGCGTCCGAGCGTGGTCGAGGCGCGCATCAAGCGCTTCGGCCTGTCGATCAAGGCGGGCCGTGATTTCGATCTCGTCAATCCCGAGGACGATCCGCGCTACCGCTCCTACGTACAGAGCTACATCGAGATCGCCGGCCGCCGCGGCGTGACGCCGGATGCGGCGCGCACGGTGGTGCGCACCAATGCCACCGTCATCGCGGCGCTCGCGGTGGTCCGCGGCGAGGCGGATGCGATGATCTGCGGCGTCGAGGGGCGCTACATGAGCCATCTTCGTCACGTCCGCGAGATCATCGGCTTCATGCCGGGGGTCAGCGACTACGCCGCGCTGGCGCTCACCATCACCAGCAAGGGTGCCTATTTCATCGGCGACACGCAGGTGCGCCCCGATCCGACCGCCGAGGAGCTCGCCGAGATGGCCTCGCTGGCGGCCAATCACGTCACACGCTTCAATATCAAGCCGAAGATCGCATTCGTGTCGCATTCCGATTTCGGCAGCTACGACACGGACTCCTCGCGCAAGATGCGCAGGGCCACCGCGCTGTTGAAGCAGCATCGTCCGGACCTCGAGGCCGACGGCGAGATGCAGGGCGACACGGCGCTGTCGGCGACCGCGCGCAAGGCGATCCTGCCGCACTCGGATCTCGACGGCTCGGCCAACGTGCTGATCATGCCGAATCTCGACGCCGCCAACGTCGCCTATCAGATGATCAAGGTGCTGGCGGATGCGGTTCCCGTCGGCCCGATCCTGATCGGCCCGGCACGCCCGGCGCACATCTTGACCCCGTCGGTGACCGCGCGCGGCATTCTCAACATGACGGCGGTCGCTGCCGTCGAGGCGCAGGAACGGGCGGGGAGGGCGCAGCCGACGCTGTTCGCGTGATCGTATTGACGTGATCGAAGTGTGGCGGAATTCGTCCGGTTTCGGTCGCATTCCGCCCGCCTTTATTGTTGAAAAGCGTTCGCGATGTCACACATCCCGGCGGCCTGCCGGCACCATGTCGTTTGAAGTCGATCCACGAGGGCGAGAATGCCGGGTTTCATTACGTTCGGGCGCGTTCTGTTCGCCGTGATTTTCATCTACTCCGGCGCGACCAAGCTGCTCGGCATTCCCGCGACCGCCGATCTCATCGCCACCAAGGTGACGATCCCGGCGGCGATCGCGCCCTATGCGGCACAGCTGGAGGCTGCCGCGAAGATGCCGATGCCGCAGATCCTCGCGATCGCCGCCGGCGCCTTCGAGGTGCTCGCCGGGCTGATGATCGCGCTGAACATTCTCGGCCGGTTCTTCGCAGCCCTGCTGATCATCTTTGTCGGCGCGACGATCTTCTACTTTCACGATTTCTGGAACCAGCCCGCACCAGACAACGTCAAGGCGCTGATCGACGCGCTGAAGAACCTGTCGATCATCGGCGCGCTGTTCATGATCTTCGGCTATGGCAAGGGGCCGAAAGTGCCTGAGCAGAGCGCCTATGGCGACCTCTAGCGATGCCGCTCAGGCGGCGCGTTTCCAGGCGGTGACGCTGACGTCGTGGGCGGGGTCCAGCATCAGCTGATTGGCCGGCGAGAGCCCATGCGCCGTCAGCACCTGTTGCGGCGAGCGGTCGGGACCGACCTCCGTGAAGCAGGGGGCGCCGTCGGGAATGGTGACGTGCGGCGCCAGCGACAGGAAGAAGGTGTCGTAACGGTCCATGAACATGTCGAACACGACGGGACCGCCGATGATCGCCACCCTGCCGCTCGTAACGCCGGCCGCCGCGCAGGCGTCTTCGAACGAGGCGCCCGCGGGGTTCCAGAGCGTGGAGCGCGGCTTCTCCGTGTCTGGCGCGATCCCCGCCACCGACCGCGTCACCACCAGCCGCCGGCGTCTCGGCGAATTCGGCTGATCCTCATAGGAGTTGCGGCCGTGCACGATCAGATCGGCGCTGTCGAGCGCATCGGAAAAGAACACGGCGTCGCCGGGGAATTTGAGCGACGCCGGCATCACATTGTGGGCGTCGGCCAACATTCCGTCGGCCGACACGATCACATAACCTTCGAGACGAAGCTTGGTCACTGACGAAACAGATCCTCGATCATTCGGACACTGTCGTCACAACGCTTGAAACCGGCCGTTGGCTCACCGTCGGCAGCTTTGCGATCTTGCCGAGCTGCTCGTCATATTGCGGCAGCGACTGCACCGGCGCCTTGGCGCGCATCGCGACCACCTTGTAGCCGCCGGCCTTCAGGCGGCGCAGCAGCTCGGGCAGCGCCTCGGCGGTGTGCTTGTGGAAGTCGTGCATCAGGATGATACCCTTACCGAGCTTGTCGAGCTTCTTGAACGTGACGTCGATCACCGCCTGCGCGTTCTTGGCCTTGAAATCGAACGAGTCGAGATCGCAGGAGAAAATGCCGATGTTCCGGGTGCCGAGATAGGTGACCATTTCCGGCGGGTGCTGCAGCGCCGGGAAGCGGAAGAACGGCGCGGGCGAATTGCCGCCGAGCGCCCATTTCACGGCGCTGATACCGAGCTCGATCTCTTCCTTGCGCTGGTCTTCGGTCAGCTTCTTGTTGGTCAGCGCCGCGTGCGACCAGGTGTGCGTACCGACCGTGTGGCCAGCGTTGTAGACCTGCTTCAGTATCTCCGGATAGTAGGTCGCGTGCTTGCCGATGATGAAGAAGATGCCGGTGGTGCACTGATCCGCGAGCGCCTTGAGCACGCCGGGCGTGTTCTCCGGCCACGGACCATCGTCGAACGTCAGGACGACTTCGTGGTCCTTCAAAAAGTCGAGATCCTTGAAGTGCTCGAACCCGAAGCCGGGACCACCCGTGGTGTCGATCTCGACGGTCCGGCCGACGCCGAGCGCCTCGGGGTTCATGCAGGGCGCGCGCGGCGGCTGAGTCTGCGCGGCGGGTTGCGGCGCAGCGGCGGCTGGCGCCGGAGCGGCAGCTGGTGGAGTCGGGGCTGCTGCCGTGCGCTGCGCCTGCGACCAGGCCGCGCTGGACGCCAGGAGCGAGGCCGCCAAAGAACTTGCGAACACCAATCCAGCCGCAATCCGCATCGTGTTTCCTCGGGGGTTGTTGCAACGGGAGCGTCCGGGGTCCGGAGTCGCTCCACCATCCGGCTTGGGATATTAGCCCAGCCGCCGGACCGGCGCCAAAAGGAAACGAGGCGAAAACGCGGGGAAGTTGCCGGCTTCCGCCGCATTCTTGCCAAGTGTTGCCTAAACGGGTTGCTCAGCCTTCGGCGAGCATCCGGGCGATGGCGGTCTTCACCCGGGTATCGGTCGGCTCCACCGAGGACGCGAACACGTCGGCGATGTAGCCGTCGCGGCCGACCAGGTATTTATGAAAGTTCCAGCGCGGGGTGTCCTTGGGACGCGCTTCGGCGGCCCAGCGGTAGAATGGATGAGCATTGGAGCCGGTGACCACAGCCTTGGCCGTCATCGGGAAGGTCACACCGTATTCCTTGTTGGCGAGCTCGGCGATGTCGCCTCCGACGCCCGGCTCCTGGTTGAAGTCGTTGGAGGGGACGGCGATGATCGTCAAGCCGCGCTCGTGGAACTCGCTCCAGAGCTTCTGCAGCCCGGTATATTGGGGTGTGTAGCCGCACTGCGACGCCGTGTTCACGACCAGCACCGGCTTGCCGGCGAAATCGGCCAGCCGAATCGGCTCGCCGGAGGGCACCGGGAAGGAGAACCGGTAGGCCGTCGACTTGCTCACCGCCGCATTCTCTGCCTGCGCGACGCGCGAGGCGATCATCGCGCCGGACAAGGACGCGCCGAGGCCGAGAACAACCATCCTGCGATCGATCATCATGTGCATCTCCCTGTGCAGACCAGCCCCGTCAGCAAGAATGCTCCAACGCGCGCCGGCCGCTTGTCAAACGGCCACGCGTTCGCGTTGGATCAGACTGCTCTCCCGCAGGGAGATACCCCTACGCTGAGGCGGAAACAGGGACGTCGTCCGTCCTCAGCGCAGCGAAACGATGAACTCGGTGCCTTCGCCGGTCTCGCCCTGGTTGATGCCCTGGTCGGAGACGATCAGCGAGCTGCCAGCCGACAGCGCTTCGCCGAGCCAGGCCATGATATCGGCGGGAATGGTGATGCGGTCGAGCGCCTCGGCCGGAGAGCTCTGCAGCACGACCGGCTTCGCGTCGACTTTGGCTTCCGCGGATTTCTTGCCCCGCCGGACGGCTTTGTCCGCGCCCTCGCTCGCCGCGACGCTGCGCGCGGTGGCGGGCAGCGAGATGACCGACCAGCGCATTGTCGCCGGATCGGCCTTGTCCGCGGCCGCCGTGAACACGTGGGTGCCCAGCGGCTTGTCAGACGGCGCGATAGCGATCGGTGTGTTGAACACAGGCGCGAAGTTCTGCCGGACGTAGAGCTTGGAGTCCTTGCGGCTGATGAAGATCGCGATCTGGCTGTTTCGCTTCAGCTCGGGCTTCGGCGCGATCGGCTTGTCCGGCGCGGCCACGCGCGACTGATCCTTTGAAACATCCTTGTCGTCGACCGGCCTTGCCGGCGCTTCGACAGTCGCCGTCGAGGGCGCAACGGGTTGCTCGGAATTCTTGGCATCGGCTGGCTTGACGTCTGCAGACTTCGTATCGGAAGCCTTCGTGTCAGAAGCCTTCGTATCGGAAGCCTTGGCATCGGCTGCCGTGAGATCGGTCGAGCCCGTTACTTCCGACTTGGTCGGCGCCTCCGTGGTCTTTTCTATCGGAGCTACTTGAACAGCCTCGGCCGGCTGGTTTGCCAAGACGGGCGCGGGCTCAACGGCAGTGTTCGCCTCGGCGCTCGACGCTGGCGTCTCGGCGATGGCGGGCTTCAGATCGTTCGCAACATCTTGAGCCCTGGTCTGGCCCGTCTGCTCGGGGTGCGCGGCCGGAGGTGCATCGGAGGCCATCGCCGGCAGTCCGCCCGCGTTGCTGGCATCGGCGGTGCGGAGCTGGCGCGCGGCCGACATCGCATCATCGGCGGCACGTACGCCTTCGCCATGGCCGATCGTGGCGCGCAGATCGATCGTCGCGACGGTGATGGTCGGGGCCAGCGCCGCGCCCTTGTCCGACTTGGTCGTGGTGGGCGCATTCGCATCAGGTTGAATCGAGGCGCTCGGCTGCGGCGCCTTCAACGCGGCGAGCAGCGGATGCGAGAAGCTGGCGGGAGCGACCTCGCCGGGCGTCACGAGCACGCGCGATCCCATCCGCGTCCAGCCGTAAATTCTGGGTGCGAAGCTCGCGGGCATGCGGATGCAGCCATGCGAGGCGGGGTAGCCGGGCAGCACACCGGCGTGCAGCGCGACGCCCGACCAGGTGATCCGCTGCATGAACGGCATCGGCGCGCCGCTGTAGATGTTGGAGCGATGGAATTTCTGCTTTTGGATGACGCTGAACACGCCCATTGGCGTCGCGTGTCCCTTCATGCCGGTCGACACCGGCGCCTCGGCGAACAGGCCGTTGGCGTCGTAGATCTTGAGCTGCTGCTTGCTGATCGACACCGCGATCGTGACAGGTCCGAGCGGCTTGGCCGCTTCCTTCTCGATCGTGGCCGGCTTCTGACCGTGGCGAGCCTTGGCCTTGCGCGGCGCGACGGGACGGGCAGGCGGAGCGATGGTGACGGGCTCTTGGTCGTTCCAATAGTAATAGGACGCTGCGTCAGCCCAGGATGTCGTTGCGAGAACGAGCGGCACTGAAACGATGGCGGCACAAAAGAACCGCCCCCTGGCGGCCACACGAACGCAGAGCATTCCGGCAAATCCTCAAGAACCATCTGGTCTTTAGTGTCGCAGACGGAGTCCGCGTTCACCAGCTTGGGGCTTCTGCCCGAGGTGATTTTCGTTCCAATCGTAGCAGAAAAGCCTCACATCGCGTTAAACGCGCATCGCAGAGGTAGGCAGGGAATGCCTTCCTTGCAGGCGTCTGTGTCCCTACATGGGCGGTATGCCGAGCCATCGGCGGTATAACGGAGACCGACATGTCGTTCAGAGCCACCAAGCGGTTTGATCTGTGGCTGAAAACTCTCACTTTCCTCACTGTTATCGGACTCTCTTCGCCCGTGGTGTCAGCCCACGCCGCGGACGAGCCGGATCTGATCTTCCGTCGGTCGACCGTGTTCAAGCTGCTCAGTCCGAATGACAAGCTCGCGACCTATGGCGTTGATGATCCTGAGGTCGAGGGCGTGGCCTGCCATTTCACCGTGCCGCAGAAGGGTGGCTATGTCGGCTGGCTCGGGCTGGCCGAGGAGGTCTCGGACATCTCGCTCGCATGCCGGCAAATCGGGCCGATTCGCTTCAAGCGCAAGCTCGAGCAGGCCGACGACATGTTCCGGCAGCGCCGCTCGCTGTTCTTCAAGAAGATGCAGATCGTGCGAGGCTGCGACGCCAAGCGCAATGTGCTCGTCTACATGGTCTATTCGGACAAGCTGATCGAGGGCTCGCCGAAGAACTCGACCTCATCCGTGCCGGTCATGCCATGGGGCAAGGCCGATGACGGCGACGTGCAGAAGTGCGGCGACTTCATTCAGTAAACACTTCATTAATGGTCGATCGGCTGGGCAGGGCCTTGCCAGGCAACAGGCGCTTGGCCGGGTCGTGACAGCCGATCAGTTGAACCAGCATCTGCGGCGTCGGGCCGGCGCCGCTCTCACCCCGCTGCTGCGCCATGGGTGCGGAGACAGCTCCGCATCGATGCTGCGACGTTGGAGCGGGGATGGGGGAACGCGTCTTGTCCATGCGGAGCCGTGGCTGGGGCCATGATGTCATCAACACACGGCCGTCGGCCGAGCGAAGGGGCAGGACGGGGTTACAGCACGGAGCTTAAGAAGCTCACCACGTCCGGATCAACAGGGCGCTGATCCGTCCCATCCTCACTCCAGGCCATATTGCGACATCAGCGCCTGCACCTCTGGACGCCGCATGATGCGCGAGATCTGGCTGCCGATGGCCGCCTCATCGCTGCGGGCGGCCGATCGCGGCGCCGATTGATGGGCGACGCGCGCGGGAGCCGTGTTCGACGGACGCTGCGCCTTGGCAGGCTTTGCGGACGACGAGGAAGACGGCGCCGTTTGCACCTGGGGGCTCGGCGCGACGGTCGCGGTTGGAGCGCTGGCCTTGGTCGGCGCTGCGACGGGGGCCGCTGCCGACGGCGTGGTCGGAGCAGGCGCGGCTGCCACGGGCGGCGCAGCCGGTGTCTCGACGCGGGTCTCGGCCGTGGTGGTGGCCGCGACGGGCGGAACGGCTGCGACAGCATTTGGCGCCTTGACCGTCTCCACGGCGGGTGCCGAGGCGGTGAGCGAATTGGTGCGGGTCTGTGCCGCGACCGGCTCGGGCATTGCGGGGACGGCCAGCGCCGAGAGCGTGATCGGTTGCGGCGAGATCGGCGCGGGCGGCTCGACGACGGGAAGCGGCGCTGCCAGCGTGGGGGCGACGG
This sequence comes from Bradyrhizobium sp. ORS 278, assembly GCF_000026145.1. Lineage (NCBI taxonomy): Bacteria > Pseudomonadati > Pseudomonadota > Alphaproteobacteria > Hyphomicrobiales > Nitrobacteraceae > Bradyrhizobium > Bradyrhizobium sp. ORS 278. The sequence goes on from NC_009445.1 coordinate 3,570,270, forward strand.
CAGGCGGGACCACGGGCTCGCCGACGCTCTTCTCCGGCTCGGACTTCTTCGCCTCGCTCGGCAGATTGAGCGCCTGAGTCTGCGCCTGGGCGAGCATCTGCCGTGCGGTCATCGGCGCCTCCGCGAAGGCCTTGACGGGCAGCAGGATGGCGGCGGTCGCGAGCGCCAGCTGGAGGGTCATTGCGTGGGAGTTGAACGTGATCATGGCTGGCTCCTTGCGATCTGCAATCTCGTGCGTTCGGTTCAGGCCGCGGCGCTGGCGGTCGCCCGGTCATGGGCGACGACGACGCGCTGGCCGCGCATCTTGGCGATCACCTCGTCGCGCGGGCCGCATGCCAGCGTCTTGCCGAAGGCCATCACCATGATGCGGTCAACATGCGCCAAAAGCTGCGGGCGGTGCGTGACGACGATCACAGTGCGGCCGGCGGCCTTCATCTGCGCCATGGCGTGTGCCAGTGCGCGCTCGCCGTCCTCGTCGAGGTTGGAGTTCGGCTCGTCGAGGATGAGGAGCCGCGGATTGCCGTAGAGGGCGCGGGCGAGGCCGACGCGTTGGCGCATGCCGCCGGACAGCGCCACGCCGCCTTCGCCGATCGGCGTGTCGTAGCCGTTCGGCAGGCGCAGGATCACCTCATGCGCGCCGGCGGCCTTGGCGGCGGCGACGACGGCAGCCTCATCCACCTTGGCGAGGCGGGCGATGTTGTCGGCGACGGTGCCCGAGAACAGCTCGATGTCCTGTGGCAGGTAGCCGATGTGCTTGCCGAGCCGATTCTGGTCCCACTGGCTGTAGGCTGCGCCGTCGATGCGGATCTGGCCCTCGCGCAGCGGCCAGACGCCGGCCATGGCGCGGGCCATGCTCGACTTGCCGCTGGCGGAGGCGCCGACGATCGCGAGGCTCTCTCCGGCCTTGAGCGAGAAGCTCACGCCCTTGACGGAGGGGCGGCCGGCCGCCGGCGGCCAGACCACGGCGTTCTCGACCTCGATGTCGCCGCGCGGCGTCGGCAAGGCGGTCGGCGCCGCGGTCACGGGCAGGGCCTGGAACAGCTCCTCGAGGCGGCGATAGGCGGAGCGGAAGGCGATGATACGCTTCCACTGGCCGACGACCTGCTCGACCGGCGCCAGCGCGCGGCCCATGATGATCGAGGTCGCCATCATGGCGCCGGGCGAGATCTGCTGCTCGATCGCGAGCCAGGCGCCGATGCAGAGCAGGGAGGTCTGCACCGCCATGCGGGCGAACTTGGTGACCGAATGCATCGCGGCGCCGCGCTCGACCAGCGTCGAGTGGGCATCGACCATCGCCGACTGCCGGCAGCTCCAGCGGTCCAGCACGATGTCGCCCATGCCGAGGCCGCGCACGACCTCGCCGTTGCGCAGCGCGGCTGCGACGAAGCGCGAGGCTTCGTTGGCCAGCGCATTGGTGCGCTCGACGCTGGAGCGGGTGTAGAACTCGGTGAACAGCGCCAGCGAGAACAGCACGATTGCGCCGAGCAGCGAGAGGATGCCGAGATAGGCGTGCTGCAGGAAGCACAGCGCGACGAACACCGGCGTCCACGGCAGGTCGCAGGCGATCGCCGCGGTGCCGCTGGAGATGCAGTCGCGGATGGTCTCGGCGTCGCGGATGATCTGCTGGCCGAAGCGATGCCGCGGCGACAGCTCGGCCTTCATCATGGTCTCGAACAGCGGATGGCGCAGCGTGCCTTCGAACTGGACGCCGGCGCGGGCCAGTACGCCCGAGCGAGCGAATTCGAGCACGCCGTACAGCACCAGGAACACGCCGACGATCAGGGTCAGCATGACGAGGGTGCCGAGATTGCGGCTGGTGAGCACGCGGTCATAGACCTGCATGGAGTAGAGCGGGGAGGCCAGCATGCTCGCATTGATGAAGAGGCTGAGCACGAAGGTGGCTGTGAGCGCGGGGAAGCAGGCGCGGAGCGCGGTTCCGAGCGGGCTTCGGGTGGTGGTCGTGGTCATGTCAGATCCCCCTTGCATTGGTGCTGGGGGAATTTCGCCCGGTCGCGCGCAAACGACCGTGATCGACATCACAGAGGGTGATGTCGATCCGTCGGTGCTTGAGTTGGCCGGTCGCAGACGCTACCGGATGGTCAGCCGTGCTCAGCGCGCGAAGTGGTGATCATTCGCAGTGACCTCATGCCCGCCGTAACGTTCCAGACCATCCGGCTCGTGTCGGGCCTCGTGCTGTTTGCCTTCGCCGCGACCCATTTTCTCAATCATGCCGTGGGTCTGTTCAGCCTCGAGGCGATGGACGAGGTGCAGGAGTGGCGACTTCTGGTGACCCGGTCCTGGCCGGGGATGGTGGTGCTTTCGGCCGCGCTGCTCGCGCACGCGGTGCTGGCTTTCGCGAAGACGGTGCAGCGCGGGACGTGGCGGCTGTCTGGCTGGGAGATGCTTCAGCTGGTCACCGGATTTGCGATCCCGCTGCTGCTGTTGCCTCACATCATCGAGACCCACGTCGCGCATGCGCTGTTCGGCGTTCAGGACGGCTATTTGTATACGTTGGCGCTGCTGTGGCCGAGAGCAGCCTGGCTGCAGACGGGGCTCCTGCTGCTGGTCTGGATCCATGGCTGCCTCGGCCTGCATCACTGGCTGAAATTCCGCGCCTGGTACCGTTCCGCGCTGCCGCCGCTGATCGTGCTCGCCGTCGCGGTGCCGATGGCGGCGCTGATGGGTTTTGTGGTGTCGGGCCGCGCCGTTGCCGGGCTGTTGAGCGATCCGGCGATGGCGGATCGGATGCGGCAGGTGACACATTGGCCGGGCGAGCTCGACATCAAATGGCTCAGCCTGCTGCAGCTGTCGGCGCGCATCGCGGTCGCTGCGCTGATCGTCGCTGGCGCGACCATCGTCGTCTTCCGCTACATTGCGCTGCTGGCGGCGCCGAAGGCTGCCGTCACGATCGCCGGTGGCGCGACGGTGCAGGCCCCGATCGGCCCGACGCTGCTGGAGATCATCAGGGACCATGCGCTGGCCGACCTGTCCGAATGCGGCGGCCGCGCTCGCTGCGGCCGCTGTCGCGTCCGCATCGAGGAGGGTGCGTCGACGCTGGCTGCGCCGGGCGCAGCGGAGCGCGGTCTGCTTGCCGGCCTGAAGGCGCCTGAGAATGTGCGGCTGGCTTGTCAGATCCGGCCGACGGCGCCGCTCACCATCACGCCCCTGGTCGTCGATGCTGCGACCCTCGTCCAATCCGTCGACCACGCGGACGAGATTCAAAGCGAACGCCGTGTGGTCTGTCTCGTCGAAATCCGGGTCCGGTCGTTCGCGGCGATCGCGCGCGACCGGCTGGCGTCTGACCTGGTTTTCATGGTCAACGAGGTCTTCGGAGCCATCGGCGGCGCCATCGAAGCTCATGCCGGTCGGATCGATCGCTTTCTCGGCGACGGCGTGCTCGCCGTATTCGGTGAGCAGCAGGGCCCGGACCGCGGTTGTCGCGATGCGCTGCAGGCGATTAGCGCGATCGACCGCGCCATGGACCGCGTCAACGAAAAGATCGCGGCGGAGATCGGCCGGCCGGTCGAGCTCGCGATCGGAGCGCACGTCGTCGAGATGGTCATCGGGACATTGAGGCTCGGGCGCCGATCTGAGACCGCGGTGCTCGGGCTCGGCGCAGAGGTGCCGGCGCGCCTGGCTGAGTTGGCGGAGGGTCGCGGCTGGCAGCTTGCGCTGTCCGAAGCCGTGGCCAAGGCGGCTGGCGTGGACGGAGCGATAGTCGAGAGGTTGGCCGCTCCGGAGCAAGACGTCGAATTCGACGTCATCGGCGTGCCGCGCGCCCGCGACCTTGCGCGGGTCGCGGACGCGGGACTGGCCGCATCGGGCTAGCTGCTGGCTCATTTTTCGCGGAACGTCTTGGCGAGCGTGTTGAGCAGCGGGCCGACCAGATATTCGAGCACGGTGCGCTCGCCAGTGGAGATGATGACATCCGCCTGCATGCCGGGCAGGATCTTCTCGGCGATCTCGGGCGGGATGGTCGAATAGTCGATCACGACACGCGCCTTGTAGTAGCTCTGCTTGCTGGCCTCGTCGCTCACTGCGTCGGCCGAGACGCTCGCAACCTTGCCGAAGATCGCCGGCGTCGTGCGCGAGGAGAAATTGGCGAAGCGGACCTCGGCCTTCTGACCGATCGCGACGCTCTCGATGTCGCGCGGCGAGACATGCGCCATCACGTCGACGCCTTCGCCGACCGGGACGATCTCGGCCAGCGTATCGCCGGGCTTCACGACCTCGCCGATGGTGTGGACCTTCATGTTCATGACGATGCCGTCGCGCTCGGCGTAGATGTCGACCCGGCGCAGCACGTCCTCGGCGATGACGATCTTCTCGCGCAGATCGGACAGCTTGGCGCGGGTGGCGTCGAGCTGCTGGCCGACCTCGGTCTGATATTTCTGCAAGCTCTGATCGATCTGCAGCCGCGTCTGCGCCGCGGTCTGGGTCAGCCGCGCCACGTCGGCCTGGGCCTGGCCGAGATCACCCTCGACACGGGCGCGGTCGCGCTCCAGCTCGAGGAACTTGTTGCGCGGATAATAGCCGGCGGCGACCGCCGGGCGGACGTTGTTCATCTGCGTGTCGAAGCTCGCGAGCTGCGCCGCAAGCGCCGTGCGCTGGCGGTCGCGGCCGGCGAGCTCCTGCTGCTGCTGGACGATCTGCGAATTGAGGATGTTGATCTGGCTGATCAGGCCGTTGCGCCGCTCGACGAACAGCCGCTGCTGGTCGGCGATCGCCATCGCCGCCTCCGGCACGTTCTGGCGATTGAGCAGCGTGTCGGGGAAGGTGATCATCCGCGCATTGCCGCGCTCGGCCAGCAGACGGGCTTCCTCGGCGAGGGCCGCATCCATCTGCTTGCGCAGCAGGTCGGTGTTGGCCTGTGCCTCGGTCGGCTGCAGCCGGAACAGCAGGTCGCCGCGATGTACGGCATTGGTTTCCTTGGCGAGGATCTCCCTGACGATGCCGCCTTCGCGATGCTGCACCACCTTGTGGTCGCCCGAGACCGACACCGTTCCCGGCGCGATCGCCGCGCGGTCGAGCGGCGCGAAGCCGGCCCAGACGCCGAAGCCGCCGAACACCAGCGCAATCGAGGCGTAGCCGAGCATGGCGTAGCGGTGGAAATCACCCTTGGGCGTGACGCTGGAGCTGGTGCTCGTCGTGCCGAACACAGTGTCGATGGCGAGATCGTGCATCATGGTCCCCCTTGCGAGTCCGAAATCGTCTGCCCTGGATCTAACGGGACTTGAACGTCTCCTTCTGTGCGGCGCGTCACATATGTCTCGGCAGGGCCGGAAGCCGCCGCATTACGGCTGCGGCTCCCGTTCCAAGCGGCTCGTCAGATATGCATCTGATGGGCGAATGCGTTGCCGAGCGACATGTCGTGCAGCGTGATCGACCCGAGGTCGCCGGCATGGGCCAGCCCCGCGTCGGATAGGCCATGGCCGAGCATGGCGTGAGCGGCGCCACTGTCGAGCGCAGAGGAGAGATCATGCGTGCTGATGCCGGCCGCACCGACATCCGCGATGGCCGGCTGGGCGAGACCGTGATCCGCAATCGCCGCGCCGAGATGTGTGGACGAACTGCCGTCATGGGCTGCGCCCGCCGCCTGATCCCAGAAGCTGCCGCCGACGATGATAATGCTGCTCTCGCCGCCATGGCCGGCGGCTGCCGCAAGGTCTGCGGACGCGAGGACATGCGCGATGTTGCTGGTCGGTCCGCCCGAACCGGAATCGTCCGGATTTGGCATTTCCTCGCCGGGATCGTGGAACGGGTTGACTCCGCCCGAACCGTGCGAGCCGTGACTGCCGGGAGCACCCAGCATGTCACCAAGATCGCCCACGCCCTCGCCACTGCCATCACCGCCGCCGCCATGGCCGTGTCCGACGACGGAAATGTGGCTGTTGCCGTCATTGCCATCGGTGTCCCCGCCGTCCGGATTCGGCGAGGAGTTCACGCCGCCCGAGCCGCTTCCCTCCGGGTCCGGCATGCCGCTCTCGCCGCCGCCATTGCCGTTCCCAGCGCCCTCTCCGGAGCCGCCGCCCTCGTTGCCGCTGCCTTCGTGGCCGCCACCCTCGTTGCCGCCTCCTGCATTGTCGCCGCCGCCGCTGTTTCCGCCATGATCGCCATTGTTGGCCTCACCGCCGCCGCTGGAGCCGCCGTTATCATGCCCGCCGCTGAACAGGCCGCCGATTGCGTCGACCACGCCGCCGATCGCGTCGCCCACCGCGCCGACGGCGTCTCCGATGGCCCCGCCGACGGCATCGACAGCACCACCCACAGCATCGCCGATCGCGCCGCCCACTTCATTGACGATCCCGCCGATCGCATCGCCCGCGGCGTGTCCGACGTCTCCGATGGCGCCGCCGATTGCACCCCCGGCTGCGCCAATGGCGCCACCGACCGCCCCGCCGAGGTCACCGATGGCGCCGCCGGCTGAATTGAAGAAGCCGCCGACATCGTTCAGGGCAGATCCCGCGCCCTCGAGCCCGGCGCCGATGCCGCCGATGATGTCGCCCGCCGTACCCCCGATGTTGTTGCCGAGGTTCTCCAGGCCCTGACCAGCATCTCCGAGAAGCCCGCCCGTCGCGCCGACCACGTCGCCGACAGCGCCCAGGGCACCGTCGACGGCGCCGGTGACACCTTCGACCACGCCTCCCAGTCCAGCGGCCGCGCCCTCGACGGCTCCTTCGACTGCGCCGAAGCTGCCGCCAATGATGCCGTCGACCGCATGTCCCACGCTGTCCGCGCCCGTGATGGCGCCGACCACCGCGCCGCCAATCCCTTCTGCGGCACCGACCGCGTCACCGATGATGCCACCGACAGCGCTGCCGGCTCCCTCGATCGCGCCGATGGCTCCGTTCACCGCGCCGGCGACATCGCCGACTGCATTGACAAGGCCGGCCACATCCTGGCCGAGGTCGCCGCCGATCGCGCCAGCAATTCCATCTGCTGCTCCGGCGGCCGCATGCTCGATGGCGCCAAGCGCGCCTTGCGCGGCGTCGGCAAGGCCGCCGGGACCACCGGTCAAAGCGCCCAGCGCCCCGCCGACCAAGTCTCCGGCGACATCGCCGATGACGTCGGCGGCGCCGCCGATGGCGTCCCCGACGTCACCGCCGATGGCGTGGCCAAGGTCGCCGATCGCCGACCCGATCGCGTCGCCGGCCTTGTCGCCGATCCCCTCGGTGCCGTCTTTCAGCACATCGCCGATCGAGGTCAGCACATCGCCGACGTCACCGCCGGCCAAGTCGCCGATTGTGTGAAGCGCGTCGCCTCCCGCCGCAAGCGCGCCATCGCCGCCGCCTGCGATGCCCGCAACGTCGCCGGCGAGGTGACCGACGGTATCGCCGGCCGATGACAGGGCGGCCCCGGTATCACCTCCGATGGCCTCACCCGCCGTCGCCAGACCTGACGACACGCCGTCTCCGACCTGCTGGCCGAAGCCGTTATCCTGATTGAACCCGTTATCGAAGCTGCTCATGTTCTGTCTCCCCATTGGCGATGTCGCGCGCAGAGCGCGGGTCGCCGTTCGATCCAAATTGCGGGGAGAGGATCGCTGCTATCGACAGTCGGGGAATGTGCGCTGGATCACGGGTCACGGTCAGACGTGACCGAGCTCACAATCCCTGATCATGCCTGCGGCCGAGCGTGAACGGCAGCCGCGAGCAAGGCGACTATTTCTTCTTCGGCCCGAAGCGCGGCACGCAGGAAACGGTGCGGACGATGCCGTTTTCCGACATCCTGGATCCCAGGACCTCCTTCACCTGGCCGGCCGGGCATGTGCCGTCATCGACCTGCACCCGCTGCCCGAGCCGGAGATCCGTGATGTCCTGCTCGCGCCCGACATATTGCGCGCGCGCGGGCGCGGCTAGCATGCAGAGAACGACGCCGCCGCCGACAAGACACGCGGCGGCTGCCGGCACGAACCAGATTTGAACACGCATGACTTGCTTCCGGACGCCTTGCTTTCGAACAACCGACTTTTGGGTGACTTACTTCGGGTGATTTGCTCTCGAAGGGTCAGCCCGCTCGGACCGCTGTCGTCGGGCCGCCATTGATCTGCGCGCCTTCGGTCTGCCACTTGGCATGATAGAAATTATAGCCCAGCACGATGAACGCAACGACGATGATGCCGAGAAGAAAATAAAGGATGTTGCGCGGATCCGACATGTGGAGGTCCAGGGAAAGTCCAGGGATAAAGTCCGAGGATCAAGTATGTCCCGGCAGCGCGGGTATGCCTAAATGTACGGTGCGGTCTGCGATTCTGAAAGCAGTGGCGAATCCGGTGCACTTATGTAGCAGAGTGTGATTTGCTGAGTCGCCAGTAACTGGGACCTGTACAGGCATGATCACTGAGGACATCACGCAACGGATCGTCGACGCCGTCGACACCGGCTTCGGCCGCCAGCTCGAGACCACGAGGGACTTCGTTGCGATTCCTTCGACCCGCGGTGCCGAAGGGCCGTGCCAGGACATGTTCGGCGATCTCCTGCGGGCGCGCGGCTACGAGGTCGACGACTGGCATATCGAGCTCGACGATCTCAAGGACATGCGCGGCTACGGCCCGATCGAGCACGACTTCTCGAAGGCGCGAAGCGTGGTTGGAACCTTCAGGCCCGCAACCTCCGCAGGACATTCGCTGATCGTGCAAGGGCATTGCGACGTCGTGCCGGCGGGCCCGCTCGACATGTGGGAGACGCCGCCGTTCTCACCGGTCATCCGCGATGGCCGGATGTACGGCCGCGGCGCCTGCGACATGAAGTCCGGCACGATCGGCGCGCTCTATGCGCTCGATGCCATCAAGGCCGCGGGCTATACACCGACCGCGCGCATCCACCTCCAGTCCGTCATCGAAGAGGAAAGCACCGGCGTCGGCGCGTTGTCGACCTTGCAGCGCGGCTATCGCGCCGATGCCTGCTTCATCCCGGAACCGACCGGCGGCAAGATGGTGCGGTCGCAGGTCGGCGTGATCTGGTTCCGCATCAAGGTCCGCGGCTTTCCGGCGCATGTGTTCGAGGCCGGCATCGGCGCCAATGCGATCCAGGCGACCTATCATTTGATTCACGCGCTGGAGAAGCTGGAAGCGGACTGGAACGAGCGCGCGAAGAGCGACCGGCATTTCAAGACGCTCGATCACCCGATCAACTTCAATCCGGGCATCATCAAGGGCGGCGACTGGGCCTCGAGCGTGCCGGCGTGGTGCGACGTCGATTGCCGAATTGCGATCCTGCCCGGTTGGTCGGTCAAGGACTGCCAGAACGAGATTCTCGCCTGCGTCGGCGCCGCCTCGCGTGACCATCGTTTCCTGTCCAACAATCCACCGGTGATCGAATGGTCCGGCTTCCTGTCGGAAGGTTATGAGCTGACCAACTCCGCCGAGCCGGAGGCTGCGTTCGGCAAGGCCTTCAATGCGGTGTATGGCGGCGCGGTGCAGGATCTCGTCTTCACCGCGCTGACCGATACGCGGTTCTACGGCCTCAACTACAACATCCCGAGCCTGTGTTTCGGGGCGACCGGTGCCGCGATGCACGGGTTCAACGAATATGTCGAGCTGGACTCGCTGCGCCAAGTGACCAAGACCATGGCGCTGTTCATTGCTGAATGGTGCGGTGTCGAGAAGGCCTGAGCGGCGAGGATCGGACTGTGGGCGATGACCTCGCAGGTCATTGCCGTTGCTCCATCTCGCGTCCAGATGCGGGGCAGACACGCAGAAGACGTGTCGCCGGATGACAGGGAAGGGATCGCGATGACGCCGCTCGAGAAGATCAACGCGCTGAAGTTGCCGTTTGCGGAGTTGAAAGGCGTGACCTTCACCGAGGCGAGTGCCGAACGCGTGGTGGCGCAGATGACGGTGCGGCCGGACCTGTGCACGCTGCACCACACGATCCACGGCGGCGCCGTGATGGCGCTGGCCGATTCGGTGGGCGCGGCTGCGACGGTGATCAACCTGCCGGAGGATGCGAAGGGCACAACGACCATCGAGAGCAAGACCAACTTCATCGGCGGCGCCAAGGAAGGAAGCGTCGTGACGGCGACCGCCACGCCGGTGCATCGCGGCCGCCGTACCCAGGTCTGGCAGACCCGCATCGAGACGGACGACGGTAAGCTGGTGGCGATCGTGATCCAGACCCAGCTCGTGCTGTGATGATTCGTACACACATGATTCATCAACTCACGCGGCCGGTGCATGGCGGCATGTTCTCCCCGTAGAGCCCGGGGCTTGCAATGGATGTTGCAATGCACAATATACGACCTGTCTAGGGAAGACGTCTGTGCGGGAGGGCTTCGAAGAGGAGTCTTTGGCAGTGTCACAGGTAGATATCTTTCGTCCCCGGCCGGGCTTCGGCTATGTGCGGACGCTGAGCCAGCACGAGGAACTGCCGCTGCTGCGCGATCATCTGCTGCGGCTCGATCCCGAGAGCCGGCATGATCGTTTCAACGGTTTTCTCGATGACAGTTTCATCGAACGCTACGCGGCCCGCTGTGCGGCCGATGGCACGATCGTCGTCGCCTATATGGAAAACGGCATGGTGCGCGGCGCCGCCGAGCTGCATCCGCCGGAGCAGTCCGAGGATGGGCTGCCGGAGATTGCGTTCAGCGTCGAGTCCTGCGTACGCCGCCGTGGCGTCGGCAGTCTGCTGTTCGAACGCGTGATCTCGGAAGCGCGCTGGAAAGGCTATCGCGAACTGCGTGTGACGACGGGCTCGCAGAACCACGCGATGCGGGCGCTCGCGGCCAAGTTCGGCGCGCATCTGGCGTTCCGTCACGGCGAATCGACGGGAACGATCGATCTGAGCCGGCAGCCGCAGGACGAGCTGGCAAAGCTGGTCATCGACACGCCGATCGCAGCGGCGCGGGCGTTCTTCAATCTGAACCGCGCCTGCTGGAAACTGATGACGCACATGTATGGCGACAAGCGCGCCGCCTGAGGTGCGCATCGTCCATGGATCAAAAAAGGGCGCGACAGCGATCATCGCTGCCGCGCCTTTTTGTCGAAGAGCTCAGTGAGGCGAATGAGCGTCCGAGTTCAGGCCGTGCGCTTGTCGAAGTTGAAGCGGCGCACCGTGCGCCGCTCGACCACGACAGCGCGCTGCTGCGTGCCCTGGTCTGCCGTGATGACGCGGGTGTTGGTGCGCGCGGCGACGCGGACGGCCTTCTTGACCTCCGGCAGCACCTGCTCAAGAGGCAGACCCATCAGGGCCGAGGCGATCTCCGCCTGGGCTTGAACATCGTCGGTGATGCCGGATGCCGCGAAGATCGCTTCCTCCAGAGTCGGGGGATCACGCCTGACGCGACGCGGACCGTACTTGGTGTTCCAATCTTCGCTCATTTGGGCCTCGTGAATCGTCCCGGATACCTAGAAGTAGAATTGTTGCATTGCAATATGAATTCCGCGTGGCAGGCCAGCTATGCATTCACCATGTCGCGATCCGGCAACGCTGCCGACGTCATGTGGATATCCTGAGGCCAGCGGCGCAAGGCCGCGTGCCCGGCTTTCGTCAGGACATAGACGCCGCGTTCGGCCCGGTCGAACCAACCATAGACGTTGCGCTGCAGGATTTTCGGGGCATCCGGAATCTCCACGCGCAACTCGCGGACGCGCTTGGGCCCGCCAGAGAGCGCCGAAGCGCAGGCGAGCGCCTGCTGCCGGTAGGCCGTCATGATCGGTGCCCGCGTCGAGCCGCCGGCTGCCGGGTCGCCCTTGCGCTTCTGGTGCTCGATCACGAGGCGCGATCGCTTCTTCGGATTCTTGCGCGGCGCCGTCGTGGGCGGCGGCACCAGCACCTCGACCTGTCCTGACGAGGTGACGCCCAGCATGCCGAAGCCGAGCCGGCGGCAGAGATTACGGTAGCGCGCGTCGCTCTCGCGACCTTTGCCGCGGGCCGAGAGGCTGGCCGCGACCCAGACTTCGTCACAAGCTCCGGCGCGATCGACGGCCTGCAGCAGCAGTTCGAGATTGAAGGCCTGTTTCAGCTCGCAAATGACGACAATCGGCGGATCATCGCCCTTCAGCGCCACCACGTCGCAGCCGCCGACCTCGCCCTTGGCCGAGAAGCCGAGCTGTTCGAGGAAGCGTTTCACGGGAAGGTAGAGCGCGGTTTCCAAGGGCCGTCCATCGTTGCGACTCAGGCAGGCGAGTCTAGCCTGATGCACCGCACGATGTCAGCGCCAACTCGGCTCGTGAGCGATCACGCTGCTACATGCGGCCGACCACCGGTATCAAGGCGCCGGTCACGCCGCTCGCGGCCTCGCTGGCAAGAAACAGGATCACCTCGGCAAGTTCTTGCGGTGTCACCCATTTGTCAAAGTCAGCCTTCGGCATGCTGGCGCGGTTGGCGGGCGTGTCGATGGTGGAGGGCAGCACCGCGTTGACAGTGATCTTGCCTTTCCATTCCGCCGCCAGCGCTTCGGTGAGCCGATGCACGCCCGACTTCGACGCGGCATAGGGGCCCATGCCGGCGCCGGCCTGCAGCGCGCCCATTGCGCCGATATTGACGATGCGGCCGGTGCTTGAGCGAACCAGATGCGGGATCGCGGCGCGAGAAGCGTGCAGTGCCGTCATCAGATTGCGCGCATGCATCTTCTCCCAGACGCTGTCGTCGCCGTCGGCGGTCTGCTCGAAGGCAAAAGCGCCTGCAATGTTGATGAGCGCGTCCAGCGTGCCGAAATGCGCGGCCACCGAGTCGATCGCGACCTTGGCCTGCTCGGGATCGGAAAGATCGACGCCGCCGAGCTCGATGCGGTCGTCACTGGCGGGGATTTCAGCCTGGGCGTGATCAATGCCGGCAACATGCGCGCCACGCGCCAGCGCAAGATCGGCAACGCTGCGCCCGAGCGCTCCCTGCGCCCCTGTAATGACAATCACCGCTCCGTTCATTCCGTCCCCGGTCCCCGTTCGCACGCCCCGCAGCGCCGTCCGTTATACTATGGCCAAGCGGGCGAGTTGCAATGGCTACGCGGCTGCTGCATTGATTTGCAATCAGACAGCGTGGTTCGCCCGAGGTGACCATGACCACGACAAACTTTGGCGATTTTCCCGATATTTTCGCTTCGCTTCCTCATCCGCTGCGCCATTTCCGCCAAAGCCTGACGGCCCAGCGCAAGACGCGCGTGGTCGCGCTCGGCTCATCCTCGACCGCAGGCACCAACGATATCGTGGCGTTTCCGGCGCGGCTCGAGCAGAAGCTGCGCAAGGCCAATTTTGGCCGCCTCATCGATGTGCTCAATCGCGGCATCGGCGGCCAGGAGGCTCCGGAGGAACTATCCCGGTTCGAACCCGACGTCCTCGCGGAGCATCCGTCGCTGGTGATATGGCAAGTCGGCACCAACGCCGTCTACCGCTACGAGACGACCAGCTTCGACGAGGTGGAAACGGCTCTTCGCGTCGGCCTCGGCTGGCTCGCGAGACTCGAGGTCGACGTCATCGTCATGGACCTGCAATACACCTTTGCCGTCGTCGACAAGTCGGATCGCTTGGCGCAGGCTTCCGAGATGCAGCGGCGGATCGCGAAGGTCGCCTCCGACGCGGGCGTCAACCAGTTCAGACGCTGGGACCTGATGAAGAGCTGGTGCGACGCAGGCGTTCCGCTGTCGGCTCTCGACGATGGGCACGACCAGCGTCTTCACATGAGCGAATGCGCGACCGCAATGGTCAGCGAGGTTTTGGTGAGGGCCATGATGGCCGATGCGACGCGGCCGGCAGATCGATAAAATTTGCCGGAGTTTCGTAAGCTGATCGCCAGCGTGACGGGGTAGCGTTCTCCTGTGCCGCTTGTTGGGCGTTGGAGCTTTGTCATGATGAGACATCTGCCGGATCATGGTTTGCCGCTGGTGCAGCTGAAAGAGCAGCGGCGGGATCTCGTGGTTGCCTTGCAGAATCGTTCGGGTCCGGTGAGCGGCTGGGAGCTGATGCAGATTGCGGCCGTGCAGCAGGCGATCTCCGCGTTCGAGGAGGTGATCGCCGATCTCGATGCGCTGGAAGCGGCCGAAAGCGCCGACATCGAAGCGGCTTGATCTGAAATCGCCAAGATGTTGCGATCATCCTGATCGCGCGAGGTACGACGTGCGTTGCTCGATCGCAACGCTCACGCATCTCACCCGGTGAGATAGCGCTGTTTCAGGGCTTCGCGCGCGGCGCCGTCGACACCGAGACCGTCGCGCAGATAGGCTTCGAGATCTCCATAATCCTGGCGAATCGTGTCGAGGGCCGCAGCCAGGAACGAGGCCTGCACGGTCCCGATCGCCTCGAGCACGTCTCGCGGAAGCTCGGGATGTGCGGCTGCGTCACGCCGGAAGTATTGGTTGGTGAGCAGGTAGTCTTCCATGATGATGTCGTCGTCCACATCCAGCGCGACGAGGACGAGCGCGCAGGCGACGCCAGTGCGGTCCTTGCCGGCCGTGCAATGGATCACCAGCGGCGCGTGATCCCCGGTCAGATGGTCGAACAGCGCGCGAAAGCGCGGCGTCTGCCGACGAATGTAGTTGCGATAGGATTCGCGCATCAGCTCCAGCGCATGGTCCGCCGTCAGTTGTCCCGCGGCCCATCGCTCCCGCAAGGCCGGTACGACGCTCGGTTCGATCGGCAGGGAGTGAACCCTGATCTCGGCAATCGCGCAGAGACCGGCGGTCCGTTCCTCATCTTCGCGGAAATCGAACGCGGTGCGGACACCGAGTTTGCGGACGGTCGCGACATCCGCTTCGGTCAGGCGGCCGAGATGGTTGGACCGAAAGATCTGCCGCCAACACGTGACGCCCGTCGCGGCTGGGATATCCGCCTAGATCCCTGAAGTTGCTGGCGCCTTCTAGGCCGAGGTGACGGGCAGGTTGCGGAGGCAGCGTGCTGGACATCAGCGGAATGTACGTCAGCAGGGGGAGTGTGTGAAACGCCTCAGTGGCACTTTCCTGGTCTGCCTCAGCGTTATAAGGACCGGGCGGGGGATACGATTCAGCGGATCTCGATGCTGGCCATGGCGGCCATGACATGTGCAGGCGGAGTATTTGGCGCGATCGATGTTGGCCGCGCGCAATCTGTCACCAGCTATCGCTGCGCGGACGGTACCCGCTTTATGTGGGCTTCTATCCCCAGGATTCCCGCGGCTTCATGCAGATCGACGGGTGGTGAGGTGGTTCTGGCACGTCGATTTGCGGTGTCAGGCCCTCGCTATTCCGGGGCTGGCGTGACGCTGACGATCGGCAACGACGGTCGAACCCGGGTTCGTCATGCCCGGCGCCCGACGAGCATCTGCGAATAGGCAGAGCGAAGGACCGCTCAGAAAGCAAAAGGGCCGGAACCTCATCGGTCCGACCCTTCAGCAGCAGCGCGCTACGTTCATCATCAGACTTGTCGACATCAGCGGTCCCACGCCGGCTTGGCTTCCTGGATCGCCTCGTCGTGATACCAGCTGCCGCTGTAGATGGCAGGCTGCAAGGACGGCGCAATCTGCCGCGCAGACGCTTCGCCGCGACGAGGCGCGAGGCCGGCGCGCCCGCCGCGCGGGAATTGATAGATCCTCGCGGATCCCTCTTTCACATTCGTGTCCATCGAACTCTCCTTTCGTCGAACCACAACCCATGGTGCGCCCGACTCGTTCTCGTGTGGTTACCAGCTTTGATATCGGCGGCTGCCTCCAGCAATGCAATATGATCAAAACGAAATCACAAACTGCTTGTTTTGAAGGCAAATGTGGATCTGCACCCAACGAAGCAACGTGCAGGTGACTAACGCTTGGGCCCGATCAAAGGTTGCGAAGCGAACCCCGGAAGCTTTTCGAAAATGTCCGGGAACTGCCGTCGACTTGTTCGCCCGCTTTTGCGCGGCGCCGCAAATGCCAAGGAATCAAGCGGGTTTTGAGCGCGGCGTGCGCGACGCCATGCGTCCCGTGCAATCCCGGGCGCGCTGCTTTGCCGCACCTCCGTACCCCACGAGTTCCATCCTTTCGCTCCCGGTTATGCACAATCAGCTGCGGCGGGACGTCGCGGAGTTTGGCACGTTCCATGCTTAAGAGAGCGCTGGCCGATCGTGGCCGGGTAAGCGGGGAGCCTTCGATTGCTGGGCTCCCACCTTTCGATAAGACAGAGAGGCTCAATGACGAAATACAAGCTCGAGTACATCTGGCTCGACGGCTACAAGCCGGTGCCGAATTTGCGCGGCAAGACACAGATCAAGGAATTTTCCTCCTTCCCGACCCTGGAACAGCTGCCTCTTTGGGGCTTCGACGGCTCGTCGACGATGCAGGCCGAAGGCCATAGCTCCGACTGCGTGCTGAAGCCGGTCGCCGTGTATCCCGACGCCGCCCGCACCAACGGTGTGCTGGTGATGTGCGAAGTCATGATGCCGGACGGCAAGACCCCGCATCCGTCGAACGCCCGCGCCACCATCCTGGACGATCCGGACGCATGGTTCGGCTTCGAGCAGGAGTACTTCTTCTACAAGGACGGTCGTCCGCTCGGCTTCCCCGAGTACGGCTATCCGGCTCCGCAGGGCCCGTACTACACCGGCGTCGGCTTCAAGAACGTCGGCGACGTCGCCCGCAAGATCGTCGAGGAGCATCTCGACCTCTGCCTCGCGGCCGGCATCAACCATGAAGGCATCAACGCCGAGGTGGCGAAGGGCCAGTGGGAATTCCAGGTGTTCGGCAAGGGCTCGCGTACCGCCGCCGACCAGATGTGGATGGCCCGCTACCTGATGCTGCGCCTGACCGA
The DNA here is from genome assembly GCF_000026145.1 of Bradyrhizobium sp. ORS 278. Classification (NCBI taxonomy): domain Bacteria; kingdom Pseudomonadati; phylum Pseudomonadota; class Alphaproteobacteria; order Hyphomicrobiales; family Nitrobacteraceae; genus Bradyrhizobium; species Bradyrhizobium sp. ORS 278. Next base: position 3,586,959 of record NC_009445.1, read on the forward strand.
GAAGTACGGCATCGACATCGAGTTCCACTGCAAGCCGCTCGGCGACACCGACTGGAACGGCTCGGGCATGCACTGCAACTTCTCGACCAAGCACATGCGCGAAGTCGGCGGCAAGGAGTACTTCGAGAAGCTGATGGACGCCTTCAAGGAAGCCCGCGCCGACCACATCGCCGTGTACGGTCCGGACAACCACATGCGTCTGACCGGCAAGCACGAGACCGCCTCGATCGACACCTTCAGCTGGGGTGTGGCCGACCGTGGCGCCTCGATCCGCGTGCCGCACTCGTTCGTGAACAATAGCTACAAGGGCTATCTGGAAGACCGCCGTCCGAACTCGCAGGGCGACCCCTACCAGATCGCGTCTCAGGTCCTGAAGACGATCTCGACGGTTCCGACCGGCGCGAAAGCCGCAGCCTAAGACGCCGAACACAACACCCCGGGGCAGGGGCTGACGTGATGATCCGCCGGAGCAACCGCTCCGGCGGATCATTCGTTTGGGAGCCCGCTTCGTCTGCGCGAACTCTCGAAGTCCGTCTTGATCAATCGCAAGTCCGGCTCCCCGCGGGAGCGGTATCCGTCGGTTGGACGGCGGAGACGCAGATTGTTGGAAGCGGAGTGTCGTATGAACTATCGCAAATGGGTGGTTGGCGTCGTGCTTGCCGGCACGGCGCTCTCGCTGGCGGTCGCGCCGGCCCCGTCCAATGCCGACCAGTATCTGCCGCGGCTCGGCGACATCATGAATCTCGTTCAGGTCAGGCACGCCAAGCTGTGGTTCGCCGGACAGGCCAAGAACTGGGACCTCGCCGCCTACGAGCTGGCGCAGCTCAAGCAGAGCCTCGCCGATGCCGCCAGCTTCTATGCGGGACTGCCGGTCGACAACGTGACCACGCTGAGCCAGCCGATCCAGTCGATCTCCGATTCGATCGCCGCCAAGGACGGCAAGCGTTTTGCCTCCGCCGTGACCGAGCTGACCTCGGGTTGCAATGCGTGCCACGCCACGATGGAGCGCGGCTTCGTCGCCATCCGCATCCCCACCGACAAGCCGTTCGGCAACCAGGATTTCCGGCCGAAGGGGCGCTGACCGGGCCGGTTCGGGACGCCAGTTGCGGTGCAAAATTGCGCCTTCCACCGGCGGCGCGCATCGACTAAGAGCGGCGGCAACCCGTCCACCGCCTGAGCCCACATGATCCGCCTCGACAACATCAGCAAGCAAGTCGGCCACCAGATCCTGTTCATCGAAGCCTCCGCCGCGCTCCAGCGCGGCGAGAAGATCGGGCTGGTCGGCCCCAACGGGGCCGGCAAGACGACGCTGTTCCGGATGATCTCGGGCCGCGAGCAGCCGGACGAGGGCCAGGTCTCGACCGATCGCGGCATCTCCATCGGCTATTTCAACCAGGACGTCGGCGAGATGTCTGGCCGCAGTGCCGTGGCCGAGGTCATGGACGGGGCAGGGCCGGTGTCCTCGGTCGCCGCCGAGCTCAAGGAACTCGAGGCCGCGATGGCCGATCCGGACCGCGCCGACGAGATGGACGAGATCATCGCGCGCTACGGCGAGGTGCTGGCACGGTTCGAGGAGCTCGACGGCTACGCGCTCGACAGCCGCGCCCGCGAGGCGCTGGCCGGCCTCGGCTTCTCCGAGGAGATGATGGACAAGGACGTCGGCCTGTTGTCCGGCGGCTGGAAGATGCGCGTCGCGCTGGCCCGCATCCTCCTGATGCGTCCCGACGTCATGCTGCTCGACGAGCCGTCGAACCATCTTGATCTCGAAAGCCTGATCTGGCTCGAGCACTTTCTCAAGGGCTACGAGGGCGCATTGCTGATGACCTCGCACGACCGCGAGTTCATCAACCGCATCATCAACAAGGTCATCGAGATCGACGCCGGCCAGCTCACGTCCTATTCCGGCGACTACGATTTTTACGAGCAGCAGCGGGCGCTGAACGAGAAGCAGCAGCAGGCGCAATATGAGCGCCAGCAGGCGATGCTCGCCAAGGAGATCAAGTTCATCGAGCGTTTCAAGGCGCGAGCGTCGCATGCGGCGCAGGTGCAGAGCCGGGTCAAGAAGCTCGACAAGATCGAGCGCGTCGAGCCGCCCAAGCGCCGCCAGAGCGTGGCGTTCGACTTCCTGCCGGCGCCGCGCTCGGGTGAGGACGTGGTGGCGCTGAAGAAGGTGTCGAAGAGCTACGGCAGCCGCCGCATCTATGATGGGCTGGACTTCATGATCCGGCGCCGCGAGCGCTGGTGCGTGATGGGCGTCAACGGCGCCGGCAAGTCGACCTTGCTGAAGCTCGTCGCGGGCACCGCGGAGCCCGACGACGGCTCGGTGACGATCGGCGGCAGCGTCAAGATGGGCTATTTCGCGCAGCATGCGATGGACCTGCTCGACGGTGACGAGACCGTGTTCGAGTCGCTGGAGCATTCCTTTCCGCAGGCCGGGCAGGGCTCGCTGCGCGCGCTGGCCGGCTGCTTCGGATTCTCGGGCGATGACGTCGAGAAGCGCTGCCGGGTGCTGTCGGGCGGCGAGAAGGCGCGGCTGGTGATGGCCAAGATGCTCTATGATCCGCCGAACTTCCTGGTGCTGGACGAGCCGACCAACCATCTGGACATGGCGACCAAGCAGATGCTGATCGAGGCCCTGTCGAACTTCGAGGGCACCATGCTGTTCGTCTCGCACGACCGGCATTTCCTGGCGGCGCTGTCGAACCGCGTGCTGGAACTGACGCCTGACGGGCTGCATCAATATGGCGGCGGCTATACGGAATACGTCGCCCGCAGCGGCCACGAGGCGCCGGGCCTGCGCAGCTGATCGCGTGGCGGCTGCCGCGCGTCATTGTTTCAGCCAGTCAAAGACGAGAGGAGCGGCGCGCCGGAGCGTGTCGTCCATCGCCGGGCCATTACCGGGGGTGGCCTGGCGGCTGGCCGAGGGCTCGTCGAAACCGTGGGTCGCGCCGGGATAGATCGTCGTGTCGATCGCGGTGCCGGCCTGCCGCGAGCGTTCTGCCATGGCATTGCAGAGCGTCGGCGAGACCTCCTCGTCATCAGCGGCGAGAAACAGCTGGATGGGGACACGGCTTCTGAGCGTCGGACCGAGCAGCGAGCTCTCGCCGCAGCCGGGATAAAAGATGAGCGCGCCGCGGAGGGACGATTGCAGCCCTTCGCGCAGCAGCACGTTCAGCACCGTGCTGCCGCCATTCGACCAGCCCTGCAGCACGATGCGCTCCACTGCGGCGTCCCTGCGCTGGCGCAGATAGGTGAGCGCCCCCTCGGCATCGAGCGGCCGCACGGTCCGCTCGTTGACATCGGCGCGATCCGGATCGTCATGCGTGAAGCGTCCGAAGCCGTGCGCCTTGCCGCGCGGACCGAAGCTGTCGGGTAACAGCGCGAGATAGCCGCGCTCGGCCCAATAGTCGCCCCACATGATGTGCCGCTTCGACAGCGTTCCGGCGTTGCACGGCGATGCAGGCACCGCGCGCGACACCAGCGTGCAGTCCGCGTTGACGTTGGAGGAGTAGGGGCCGCCCCGGCCATGAAGCATGATGATCGCTGGAAAAGGTCCGGCGCCCTGCGGCTTGAACAGATAGCCCGTCAGCTCGGTGTGGCCGTCGGCACTCGGGAAGTAGACCGTCTCCGGCTGAGCTGCCGACGCCGAGACCACCGACAGCGTCGTCAGCAGGCAGAAGCCTGCGGTCGCGAGGTGACGACGGGATCCGCTGCGCCACATCCTCCGTCCCTCAGCTCTCGATCATCTCGGTGACGCGGCCGGCCAGCGCCTCGACGTCGAACGGCTTGGTCAGCACCTGCATTCCCGGCGCCAGTTGGCCATTGCCGAGGATCGCGTTCTCGGCGTAGCCGGTGATGAACAGCACCTTCAGATCCGGTCGTGTCGCGCGCGCGGCGTCCGCGAGCTGGCGGCCGTTCATGCCGCCGGGCAGGCCGACATCGGTAATCAGGAGGTCGATCCGCACATTGGACTGCAGGGCGGCAAGGCCGGTCGGGCCGTCCTTGGCCTCGATCACCGCATAGCCGCGCTCGTCCAGCACCTCCATCACCAGCATCCGCACGGTCGGCTCGTCATCGACGACGAGGATGGTCTGCCCCGTCCGGGCCGACGTCGCAGCGCTGCCTCGCGCGGGATCGGTGGCCTCGGCCTCGCCGACATAATGGCGCGGGAAATAGAGACACATCGTGGTGCCCTGGCCGACCTCGGAATAGATCCGCACCTGTCCACCCGACTGCCGTGCAAAGCCGTAGACCATCGACAGCCCGAGGCCGGTGCCCTGGCCGATCGGCTTGGTCGTGAAGAACGGATCGAAGGCGTGCTCGATCACGTCAGGGGTCATGCCCGTGCCGGTGTCTGTCACGCACAGCGAGATGTACTGCCCGGGCAACAGGTCGCGTTCGCGCGCGGAGCGGTCGTCCAGCCACTTGTTCGCGGTCTCGATCGTGATGCGGCCGCCTTCGGGCATCGCATCGCGCGCATTGATGCAGAGGTTGAGCAGGGCGCTTTCGAGCTGCGAGGAATCGATCAGCGCCGGCCAGAGCCCGCCGGCGGTCACGACCTCCAGATGGATCTGCGGGCCGACGGTGCGGCGGACCAGCTCCTCCATGCCCATGACCAGCCGGTTGACGTCGGTCGGCTTGGGATCGAGCGTCTGCCGGCGCGAGAAGGCGAGCAGACGATGGGTCAGTGCGGCCGCGCGCTTCGAGGCGCCTTGCGCCGCCGCGACATAGCGGTCGACATCGGTGAAGCGGCCCTGGCGCATGCGGGTCTGCAGCATCTCCAGGGAGCCCATGATCCCGGTCAGCAGATTGTTGAAGTCGTGCGCGATGCCGCCGGTCAGCTGGCCCACCGCCTCCATCTTCTGCGACTGACGCAGCGCCTCCTCCGCCTCGCGCAACCGAGCCTGCTCGCGCAACCGCTCAGTGACGTCATAGGCGAACTGATAGGCGCCGATCTGTTCGCCCCGGGCGTCGCGCAGCACCGAAAAGCGCAGCTCGTAGAAGCGGCGGTCGCGACCGGCGACGCCGAATTCGCCGATCTCGACGAACTCCTCGCCCTCAAGCGCGCGCGACCACACGGCGCGGACAGCCGCCTGATGCTCCGGCAGGTCCTTGAACAGGTCCAGCAGGTTGTCGCCCACTTTGGGATGTACGCCGAAGATGCGGCCGAACTCCTGGACGGCGGCGCCGTTCACGGCGATCAGGCGGAACTGGGTATCCACCACCTGTACGAAGGCGTTGGTGCCCTCGACGATGTCGGCGAGCAGCTTGCGCTCGGCCAGTGCGGCGACGACGCGCGCCTCCAAGGTGTCGTTGATCTCCTGCAGCGCCGCCTCGGCGCGCTTGCGCGGGGTGATGTCCTGGAACAGCACCGCGACCTGGCGGCGGCTGGCCGGCTCGACGCGGAACGCCGCAAGCTCCAGATAGCGTCCGGTGGCGACCAGTTCGCGCTCGAAGCGGATCGGCTCGCCGGTGCGCAGGACGCCGCCATACAGCTCGACCCAGCCGTCGGCCTCGCCCGGCACCATCTCCCGCACCTTCTGCCCGACCACGTTGGGGATTCCGGCGTGCAGGGCATAGGCCGGATTGGCCTCGACATGCACGTAGTCGCTCAAGGGGCCGTGCGGGCCGTCGAAGAACTCGATGATGCAGAAGCCTTCGTCGATCGAGTTGAACAGCGTCCGATAGCGCTCCTCGCTTTCGGCCAAAGCTGTTTCGGCCTCAGCGCGTTTGCCGGCGTCGGCGGCGAACCGCGCCTGCAGCCGGGCATTTTCACTTTCGAGCTCCCGCAGGCGCCGGCGGAGCGTGTCGATCTCTGCGGAACTCACGCTTTGAGGGCCTCGTCGCGTTTCGATATCGATGGATCGTCACAAGGCATGCTCAGCTCGCTGTGGAGTTCGGCTGACAACATACCATGTCAATGACCGCCGCGGTACGCTCCTCCGATGGAACTGGAAAGATGGTTCTCAGCGCCCCGCCGCCGTGGTGGCGGGGCGCTGACGTCGTGAGCGATGGGGTCAGCCGCCGGCCTCGCACTTCTTCATGAAGCTGGTCTTGGCGGCGCCCGCGAGCTTCTTGCCGTCGGAGCCGACCGCCTTGGTCTCACAGGTCTCGGCCATGCACTTCTTCATGAACGAGGTCTTGGCGGCGCCGGACAGCGCCTTGCCGTCCTTGCCGACGGCCTTGGTTTCGCAGCTGTCCTCGGCGAAGGCGGAGCCGGCAGCGAAGGTCGCGAGCGCGGCGATGAGAAAAAGCTTCTTCATGAGCGTGTCTCCCTGGAAGGAACAATGCGGCGGATGGGAGCCGCAAATCTTGGCGCGATCAAGTTTCGTCTCGCGACTATCACCTGAAATCCCGACAGCTGATCGGCCAACTCATCAGCATGCTACCGGCGACGTCCGTGTGACGCGCCTGTTCGATGCAGGGTCACGGCGTGCCGCGCCGCAGAAATGCCAGCGTCGCCGGATCGCGCGCACCACCGCAATAGCGGTCGAGCGCGGAAGCGAACTCCGCGCCGGGGCGAATGCAATCGAACAGCGTCATGCTGGAGCGAAACTTGATGTCGTCGGGCGTACCGAGGATCTGGCGCAGCGACCGGTCCTGGACCTCCAGCAACAGCCGGGTGCATTCGACGAGCCGGCCGCCGAGCATCGGATGCGCCAGATAGGCTTCGGCCTCGGCGCGAGAGCGAATCGCATAGCGCTGGGCCATCGGCGAACTGCCGAGCCCTTCGACCTGAGGAAAGATGAACCACATCCAGTGGCTTTGCTTGGCGCCCTCGGCAAGTTCGGCGGTCACGCGCGAATAAATTGAATTCTGTGCGTCGACAAATCGGCCGAGATCATGACCTTCTACATCCATCTCGATCTCCAACTCACTGAAATAACGATAGTATTTCATACTCTATAGCTGAGGCATGCGACCCGGCGGGGCTTCGCAATTCCGCCCGTGCCGGAGCATTCCGGGCTGGCGTTTGTCTAGATTATGCCGCACTCTTGCCATCCTATGTCATGACGGGTCGAATCGTACCCCTTGGGGTCGGACAGCTTCTGCGGGTGTTCGAAGAGGGGGTATATCGGGGACGTGATGGCTTCCAGTGAAGCAAGCGTGGACGTTCTGTTGTCGCAAAGCCGCTTCGGGCGCTCCGAAGCGATCGCATTGGTGCTTGCCGCACTTGCGATCGCCGCGGGCGCGGCGGCTTGGATCGGTGTCAGCGGCGAGCAGTCGCCCGGGGCCACGGCGGCGCTTCCTGAAGCTCCCCCGCCATCCATGACCTTCGAGAACCGCTTCGCGCCGGCCTCCGCCTCCGCGACAGCCTATTCGGAAAAAGACGCGGTGCGGGCGCTCGACCGGTTCGCGTTGCGCGGCATCGATCGGCAGCTTCTGGATGCGCGGGCCGCGCTGGTGCGCGGCATGGAATCGCGCGATCCGAATCAGCGCGATCCGAACAACAGCGATTGGCGTCCGATGCTGACCGAGGGCAACATGGTCACGATGCCCGCGCCCGGCGTGCCGCTGCCGCGCCCGCGGCCGTCGGTCGCCAGCATGCCGACGAACCTGGTGTCGGCGAGCGCGCCGGAGGCGGTCGGCCGCGTCGACGACCGCTCGATCCTGCAGAAGCTGTCGGACCTGCTGCCGAGCCCGTCCAAATTCGCCTCGCTTGGTCCCGACAGCGGCATCGTGCGCTCGGGCATCGATCTCGGCGCGCTCGGATACGAAAAAACGGCGGTGTACGACATCAAGGCCAAGATGGTCTATCTGCCCTCGGGCATCGGGCTCGAAGCGCACTCCGGCATGGGCAACCTGCGCGACGACCCTGAGCACGTCAATCAGCGCATGGTCGGCGCGACGCCGCCTGCGACCTACGATCTGAAGCCGCGTGAAAAGCCGTTTCATGGCGTGCGCGCCCTGCGCATGAACGTGGTCGAGGGCACGACCCTCGGCCGCAGCGGATTGCTGACCCACCCCTATATGCTTGGTCCCGAGGGTGATTCGAACGGCTGCGTCTCGATCAAGAATTACGATCGCTTCCTGAAGGCGTATGATGACGGCGAGTTCAACCGACTCGTCGTCGTCGTCGGGCTCGAGGCTGACACACCGACGCGGACCGCGCAAAAGACCGAGTGACGTTTCGTTGCTGGGCCCCGGCGCGACCACGGCGGCGACGCCAGTCGCATCTTCCGGAAGGTCCCCATGATTGATCCCGCACGTTCCGAAACGCGTCTGCGTACGACGTTCAACATCAAGGTGAACGGCAAGCCGGTCGTGATTTCGACGGTCGGGCAGGCGCATCAGTTCCTCACCAGCCTCAACGCGGTCGAATGGATGGAGTTCAAGTCGCTGCACGACCAGGCGATGTCGGCACTGCAGGCCGCCGCCGACAACGCCATCATGACGGTGCAGGCGACCAATGCGGTGCGGACGCTGTTCGTGAGTGCGAAGCTGCTGTGAAGACGGTGTGAGCGGAGACGCGACGAGACACGTGGCTTCTGCTGTGGCTCCCGTTGACCATCCGCTCGCACGTCACATTCGGTGTCATCGCCCGGCTTGACCGGGCGATCCAGTACGCCGAGGCCGTTGTGATCGACCGAGGGGCCGCGGCGTACTGGATGCCCCGCATGCGCGGGGCATGACAGCGGTGGAAGTAGCGCCACTTCGTTCCGATCAGATTTCTCGCGAACACGATGCATCATCGACGCATGCCTTAGCATTCTCGCGGCGCATGCTGCGCCCGAGGGATCCATCCGTGTCGCCCCCCGAAGACAGAGGGCGCGGGGAATGCCGGGCTGCTGGCCGCAACCCATGGCCCGCCTGCAGAAAAGAAAGCAGGCGGCAGTCACCACAGGTTCAGCCGGTCATCCGGCATTCCCCGCGCGGCGATCTTAACGGCTGCTTCGCGTTCTCCCCGGTGCGCCGGGCGTTCTGGTCACCGTCATGCGCATGATGCTTTCGCACCAGCGCGGCATCAGCGTCGGGATGCCGGGACCACGCGACTTGACCGTACGTGACGGCAACGTTCGTCGGCGCAAGATGCGCTGCGCTGCCATCGCGTTCACCGCTCCTCCCGCTCAACGTCCGTGACGACCGCGAACCGCCCCTCCTGCGAACGGGAGATGTCCCCACAAGAGCATCGAATCCATTTTAGGAAAAGCGGAAAATTTTTGACCGCAGGACTGGACAGGGCAAATCAGCTTGATGCGTCTGGAGAAATTTGCTTCTGCGCGCAGCGCCGGATCGGCTAGTTCAACCTCCGGCTGTTCGCGAACTATGGAAGATTTCGGACTGATTTGCCCGACGTGCAGTGATGATTTTCTTTTCTGAGATTGAGCCGACAGCGAACGGCAGATCTGTTTCTATTAGTTCACACCTGACGATAAGCTCCCGGTCCGCGAAACTGAAACAGGCCGGAAGTGAAATTGATCCACGTCGCGCCAAACTACGGAAGACGGTTTTACCTCCCCATCCAAAAAGAGACGGTCTTGGACTCGCTGCGTCGGTGCTTCTCTGCGAGACTTCGTGCGTCGGTCGAACGGTGATTGACAGAGGGGACTTGCATGACCGCCAACATCGGCAATCACTCCAGCGATGCGGTTCTCCGCATGAACGGAAGCCTGTTGCACACGGTCTGTGCCTGGATCTGTTGATACATTGACATGACGGCCGGGCGCGTCGACGCCTCGGTCACAGCAGGCGCTGCCTGCTCATCATTCGAATCTCCGAGCCAACCAACACGTGCTGCCGGGCCGGCAGCGCAGTGGCCGGCGGCCGTCCTCATCGAGGCCAGACGGCATTCGTGACGATCAAGACAAGTGAGGAAAGCGCATGACGACCAAGGATTCATCGATCAAGTTCGCCTATTGGGTGCCCAACGTGTCGGGTGGGCTGGTGATCTCCAATATCGAGCAGCGCACCAGCTGGGACATCGGCTATAACAAGAAGCTGGCGCAGATTGCGGAGGCAAGCGGCTTCGACTACGCGCTGAGCCAGATCCGCTTCACCGCCGGCTATGGCGCCGAATATCAGCATGAGTCCGTGTCGTTCAGTCATGCACTGCTCGAGGCGACCACCACGCTGAAGGTCATCGCGGCCATCCTGCCTGGCCCCTGGCATCCGGCCGTCGTCGCCAAGCAGATTGCCACCATCAATCATCTCACCGAGGGTCGCGTGGCCGTGAACATCGTCAGCGGCTGGTTCCGCGGCGAGTTCGCCGCGATCGGCGAGCCCTGGCTCGATCATGACGAGCGCTACCGCCGCTCGGAGGAGTTCATCCGTGCGCTCCGGGGCATCTGGACCGAGGACAATTTCAATCTGCGCGGGGATTTCTACCGCTTCACGAACTACTCGCTGAAGCCGAAGCCGGTCGACCCGCAACCGGAAATCTTCCAGGGCGGCAGTTCGCGCGCGGCGCGCGACATGGCCTCGCGCGTGTCCGACTGGTACTTCACCAACGGCAACTCCGTCGAGGGCATCAAGGCCCAGGTCGACGACATCAGGGCCAAGGCGAAGGCCAACAATCATCAGGTCAAGATCGGCGTCAACGCGTTCGCGATCGCGCGCGACACCGAGGCCGAGGCGCAAGCCGTGCTCAAGGACATCATCGACCACGCCAATCCGGAAGCGGTGCATGCCTTCGCGCATGAGGTGGCAAATGCCGGCAAGGCCTCGCCGGAGCGCGAGGGCAATTGGGCCAAATCGACCTTCGAGGATCTGGTCCAGTACAATGACGGCTTCAAGACCAATCTGATCGGCACGCCCTTGCAGATCGCCGAGCGCATCGTCGCGCTCAAGGAGGTCGGGGTCGATCTCATTCTGCTCGGCTTCCTGCACTTCCAGGAGGAGGTCGCCTATTTCGGCAAGCACGTGATCCCGCTGGTGCGCGAGCTCGAAGCCAAGGCCGCGGCCAAGGCGGGCGTGCAAGTGCAGGCGGCGGAGTAGGGCGAGCGCGATGATGTTGAGCGGGCTGACCACTCCGCTGGACGTGCTGGCGCTGGAGACCTGGGCTCCAGGGACGGCGCGTCAGGTGCTCGCGGCAGAGCCGGCCGACGTGCCGACGTCGGCCGCGGGCGATGCGCGCACGGTGCTGCGGCTCGCCAACATCTCGCTGTCATTCGGCGGTCTCGCTGCCCTCCGCAATATCGATCTCGATGTCGCAGAGGGCGAGATCCGCGCTGTGATCGGTCCGAACGGCGCCGGAAAGAGTTCGCTGCTCAACGTCGTCAGCGGGCTCTACCGGCCGGAGCAAGGGGAGGTCTGGTTCGGCGATCATGCGTTCCGGCAGGTGCCGACCGCGCAGCTCGCGCGCCATGGCGTCGCCCGCACCTTTCAGAACCTTGCTTTATTCAAGGGGCTTTCCGTGTTCGACAATGTGCTGATGGGGCTGGCGCACCGCGTGCGCGCCGGCTTCATCCGCCAGGCCGTCGGCACGCCCTTGGCGCGGCACATCGAGGCCGAGAACCGCGCCGCCGCGGAGGAGGTCGTTGGCTTCCTGCATCTGCGGGAGGCGCGGGACCGTATCGCCGGAACGTTGCCCTACGGCCTGCAGAAGCGCGTCGAGCTGGCGCGCGCGCTGGTGGCGCGTCCAAGACTGCTGCTGCTGGACGAGCCGTTCGCCGGCGTCACCTTAAGCGAGAAGCAGGAGCTGGCGCAGCACGTGCGCGGCGCGCGCGACCGCTACGGCACCACCATCGTGCTGATCGAGCACGACATCGGCATCGTCATGGATCTGTCCGACCACATCGCCGTGCTCGACTACGGCCGCAAGATCGCCGACGGACCGCCGGCCGAGATCAAGACCAACCAGGCGGTGATCGATGCCTATCTCGGCGTCGCCCATGAAGACGAGACGGAGCTCGCGATCTGATGTTCGACTATCAGTTTCTCATCGAGGTGCTGGTCGGCGGCCTGCTCTCCGGGGTGATGTATTCGCTGGTCGCGATCGGCTTCGTGCTGATCTACAAGACCTCGGGCGTGCTCAATTTCGCGCAAGGCGCGATGCTGCTGTTCGCGGCGCTGACCTTCGTCAGCCTGGTCGAGCGCGGCACGCCGTTCGCCCTGGCGCTGCTGGCGACGCTCGCCATCATGGTGGCGCTCGGCATCACGATCGAGCGCGCGGTGCTGCGGCCGCTGATCAACCAGTCGCCGATCACGCTGTTCATGGCGACCCTGGGCCTATCCTATGTGATCGAGGGCGCCGCGCAGCTGCTGTGGGGCACGCAGGTTCATGGGCTCGAGATTGGAGTCAGCGACATCCCGTTCGACATCGGCGGCGTCTTCATCAGCCGCTTCGAGCTGTTTGCCGCCGCCGTCGCCGGCAGCATGGTGGCGCTGTTCACGCTGTTCTTCCGCTACACCCGCACGGGGTTGGCGTTTCGCGCGGTCGCCGATGATCAGTTCGCCGCGCTCGCGGTCGGACTGAGATTGCCACGGGTCTGGGCCGCGGTGTGGACGGCGGCGGGCATCGTCGCACTGGTGGCAGGGCTGTTGTGGGGCGCGCGGCTCGGCGTGCAGTTCTCGCTGTCGCTGGTGGTGCTGAAGGCGCTGCCGGTGCTGGTGCTCGGCGGCTTCGACTCCATCACCGGCGCAATCGTCGGCGGGCTCCTGATCGGCGCGATCGAAAAGCTCGCGGAGGTCTATGTCGGACCGTTCTTCGGCGGCGGCATCGAGGCGTGGGCGGCCTATGTGGTCGCGCTGGCGCTGCTGCTGGTGCGGCCATCCGGCCTGTTCGGTCAGAAGCTGGTGGAGCGGGTGTGATGAGCACGATCGCCGAAACCGCTCTGACGCCTTCGCGTCTCGCCTGGCGCACGTCGAGCCTGCTCGGCATCGCGCTACTGCTCCTGCTTGGCTACGGCGTCGTGCCGTGGATCGGCTCGGACTATCTGATGGACGCAGTCCTGACGCCGTTCCTGGCGCTGGCATTGGCTGCGGTCGGGCTCAACGTGCTGACCGGCTATGCCGGCCAGGTCTCGCTGGGCTCGGCGGCGTTCCTCGCGGTCGGCGCTTATGCTGCCTACAACCTCAATCTGAGGTTGCCAGTCCTGCCGCTGCTCGCCGATATCGTGCTGGCCGGCGGCATCGCCGCGGCCATGGGGATCGTGTTCGGCCTGCCGAGCCTGCGGCTGCGCGGCTTCTATCTCGCGGTCTCGACGCTCGCGGCGCAGTTCTTCGTGCAGTGGGCGCTGACCAAGTTCGGCTGGTTCTCCAATGACAATGCCTCCGGCGTGATCGACGCGCCGGTCATCCGGGTCGGCGGACTGACGTTCACGAGCGCGACCGGACGCTACGTGTTCTCGTTGACGATCGTGGTGGTCGCGACCGCCCTGACCGCGCGTCTCTTGGCGTCGCAGACCGGGCGCAACTTCATCGCGGTGCGCGACCACGAGGTCGCGGCGAAGGTGATCGGTGTGCCGTTGTTGCGCACGAAGCTGCTCGCCTTTGGCGTCTCGTCGTTCCTGATCGGCGTCGCCGGCGTGCTCTGGGCGTTCGCGTACCTGCGCACGGTCGAACCGGCCGGCTTCAATCTCGATCGCTCGTTCCAGATTCTGTTCATCATCATCATCGGCGGGCTCGCGTCGCTGCGTGGCGCCTTCATCGGCGCGGCCTTCATCGTGGTCTTTCCGCTGCTGCTGTCGCGGCTCGGCGCCGCCGTGCTTGGCAGCGTGTTCGATCGCGGCGTGCTCGAGATGAGCCAGCGCATCGTCATCGGCGCGCTGATCATCGCCTTCCTGATCGCCGAGCCGCGCGGCCTCGTCGCGCTGATCGACCGTGCGGCCGGCGCGCTGCGCCGCGTCCGTTCATCCCAGACCTGAAACACCGTCACCACCACAAGGAGATCAACATGACGACGTTCAGACATGCGAAGCTGGCTTTGGGGGCGGCGCTCGCCCTCGGCCTCATGACCAGCCTGCCGGCCCTGACGCGGCCCGCTCTGGCCGACGAGCAGTTCTTTCCGCTGCAGAGCTACCGCGTCGGGCCCTATGCGGCAGGCGGCACCGGCTTCTTTGGCGGCTTCATCGACTATCTCAATCTGATCAACACCCGCGACGGCGGCGTGAACGGGGTCAAGCTGACCTGGGACGAGGGCGAGACGCAATATGAGGTCGAGCGCGGCGTCGAGGTCTATGAGCGGCTGAAGAGCCGGCCGGGTGTCGCCGCTTGGAATCCGCTCTCGGTCGGCATCGCCTATGCGATGATCGACCGCATCAGCAAGGACAAGGTGCCGCTGATCACCATCAATCATGGCCGCACCGATTCCACCGACGGCCGCGTGTTCCCCTACGTGTTCCCGCTGCTGCTCAATCCCTATAGCGAGACCTCGGGCATCGTGAACTACATCGCCACGCGCGAGGGCGGGCCGGAGAAGCTGAAAGGCAAGAAGATCGTGGTGCTGTATCACGGCTCGCCTTACGGCAAGGAGACGATCCCGATCTACAAGCTGTTGTCGGACAAATACGGCTTCGAGCTCGAGCAGATCGAGGTGCCGCATCCCGGCAACGAGCAGCAGTCGCAATGGCTGTCGATCCGCCGCGCCAAGGCCGACTACGTCGTGCTGCGCGGCTGGGGCGTGATGAACCCGGTGGCGCTGAAGACCGCGCAGAAGACGGGCTTCCCGGTCGACCACATCATCGGCAACGTCTGGTCCAATTCGGAAGAAGACGTCATCCCCGCAGGCGATGCGGCCAAGGGCTATGTCGCGATCACGACGCAGGCTTCTGGCGCCGAATATCCGGTGCTGCAGGAGGTCATCAAGACCGTCTACGGCGCCGGCAAGGGCAATCTGGACGACAAGAAGCGCATCGGCAGCGTCTACCACAATCTCGGCATCGTGAACGGTATCCTCAACGTCGAGGCGGTCAGGATCGCGCAGGAGAAGTTCGGCAAGCGGACCTTGGCGGGCGACGAGGTGCGCTGGGGTTTTGAGCATCTCCAACTCGATCCCGCGCGGGTCGAGGCGCTCGGCGCCAAGGGCCTGTTCCACTCGATCAACGTCACCTGGGACAATCACGAGGGCAACGGCCGCGTGACTTTCCAGCAATGGGACGGCGCCAAGTGGAAGGTCGTCTCGGACTGGATCTCGCCGGACTGGGCGGCGCTGCGCCCGATCATCGAGAAGTCCTCGACGGCGTATGCGCAGGAGCGTGGCATCAAGATCCGCACCTCCGGTGACGATCCGGTCGGGCAGTAAGAGCAGCATGCGCGGGAGCTGGTCTCCCGCGCACTGATCGGGGCCTCATGGTTCGAGACGGCGCTACGCGCCTCCTCACCATGAGGGTTTCCATCTCGCCAAGAATTCGGACCTCGTCCTGAGAGCGCGCCGGAGGCGTGCATCTCGGAGGACGGCCGCAGGGCAATTCCCGCGGCAAGTCCCGGCGACACTCTACGCAGTGCAGGAGCTTTCATCATGAGTGACGTGCTGCTGTCGGTCGAGCATCTCGCGGCGACCTATGACCAGGCGATCCGCGCAATCAGCGACGTGTCGTTCGCGGTCCACACCGGCGAGATCGTCGCGGTGCTCGGCGCCAATGGCGCGGGCAAGTCGACGACCTTGCAGGCGGTCTCGGCGCTGCTGCCGGCGCGGCGCGGCCAGATCACCGGCGGGCGCATCATCTATGACGGACGCGACGTGTCATCGTCGTCGGCCGCGCAGCTGGTGCGCGCCGGCCTCGTGCCGGTGCTCGAGGGCCGGCACTGCTTCGCCTCGCTGAGCGTTGAGGAGAATTTGATCACCGGCGCGATCGGCCGCGATGCGCGGCGCGGCGAGATCACGGCCGATCTCCAGCGCGTCTACGCGCTGTTCCCGCAGCTCACGCGCCACCGCCGCTCCGCTGCGGGACTGACCTCCGGCGGCGAGCAGCAGATGACGGCGATCGGGCGGGCGCTGATGTCGCGGCCGCGGCTCCTGGTGCTCGACGAGCCGTCGATGGGGCTCGCGCCGCTGGTCGTCGAAAGCATTTTCCGCGCGCTGAAGCGGCTCAATGCGGAGGAGGGGCTGTCGATCCTGGTGGCCGAGCAGAACTCCACCGTCGCGCTGCGCTTCGCCGACCACGCCATCGTACTCGAAGGCGGCCGCGCCGTGCTCGCGGGTCCCGCGCGCGAGCTCCGGCAGCGTCCGGACATCAAGCATCTCTATCTCGGCGGCGCCACCGCGCCGGCCGAGACCACCCAGGCTGTGGCCTGACTTGATCAGAAGAAGAGGAGACGTTCATGGCGACCAGCACTGCCGCACGCAAGATCGACGATGGCCCATACCCGCAGCTCGATGCCGTCGTGGCTGAGGTGATCAAGGCCAATGCCGACCGCAACGACCGCGAGGGCCGCTTCCCGCGCGAGAACCTGCTGGCCCTGGCCGAAGCTGGCTGGACCGGCGTGCTGAACGAGCCGCGCTTCGGCGGGCTCGGGCTTGGTCATGTCGACTTTGCCGAGGCCGCCTACCGCATCGGCCAGGCCGACGCCTCGACCGGGCTCGTCTATGTCATGCATGTCGGCGCGGCGCAGACCATCAATCTGTTCGGCACCGACGATTAGAAGGAGCGCTGGCTGAAGGCGGACCATGGCCGGCTGCTCGGGACCTATTCGACCAGCGAGCGCGCCACCGGCGGGCACTGGTGGTACAATCTGTCGGAAGCCTCGCGCGACGGCGAGGACTACCGGCTCAATGCCGACAAGTCGTTCACGACCAGCTCGGGCCAGGCCGATTTCTACGTCGCGCAGACCCGCACGCCCGGCGCCAAGGACCAGGCCGACATCATCTTCTTCATCGTCGACGGCAAGGCCGAGGGCATCGAATCCAAGCCCTGGGAGGCGCTCGGCGTGCGCGCCAACCATTCCGGCGGCATCAGCTACAAGAACGTGCACGTGCCCAGGCGCGACCGGCTCGGCGCCGAAGGGCAGGGCAAGGAGATCATCTATGACGGCGTCTCGCCGGTCTACCTGATCGGCCTTGGCGCGGTCTGGGAGGGGCTGGCGCGCGGCGTGCTCAATGCGGCGGTCGCCCATACCACCGGCTTCGTGCACAAGGACCGCAACAAGAGCCGTCGGACTATCAGGCGATCCGGCAGGAGCTCGGCGCCGCCAAGGTGCTGGTTGAGAGCCTGCGCCCCTGGCGCATCGAGCTGGCGCACAAGCTCGACGAGCTCTGGCGCGCCGGTAAGCCGCAGAGCGAGATCCTGATTCCGCTGACCGAGTTCAAGGTGCATGCGGCGGAGGTCGCCAACAAGGTGGCGTCCACGGCGCTGACGGTGACCGGCGGCTACGGCTACCACCGCGGCCCGATCGAACGCGCCTTCCGCGACGCCCGCGCGGCGATCGCGATGGGGCCGTCGAACATCATCGCACGGGAATGGATCGGCAAGGCCCAGGTCGGGCTGCCGCTCGAGCTGTTCTACGAAGGCGGGGAGTGACGTTCTGCTGCGGCGCGGCCGCAGCGATCGTTAGTCGGCCATTTCGGCAGCCACGAGCGCGATCTCCTCGTGCTCGTGGTTCTTGTCGAGGTCCTCGGCCGGGACCGCATTGGCGGTCTCGGCGGTCTCGAAATCGTCCTCGGCGATCTCCTGCACCTCGGCTGTTGCCATCTCGGCCTGCTCGGCTTCGAGCGCGGCCGCGACCACGGCCTCCGGAGCGGCGTCGTCATTGGCCGGCTCGGCGAACAGGTTCGGTCCGGGGATCGTGGTCGGCACGACCGGCCGCGACTTCGCCTTGTACCAGGATGCAAACTTCTGCGTGAGGGTGGCTTCGAATTCGGCGAGCGGCAGCGTGTTGCCGTCCTCGTCGGTGATCTCGACTTTCCAGCCCTCGGCCTCCATCACCTGCGCATTGGCGATCACGATCAGCGCGCTTTCACGCTGCTTGCGGATCTTCTGCGACTCCCGCTCGGCGATCATCGTGTACGCCATGATCTCGACTCCCACCATCGACTCCGGGTGCGATGGCCCGAAGCACCATCGGTTCGTCGTCACTACGCCGCGAGAGTGTGGGCGCGCCTGGGCCAGATTGCGTTCGCCTAATGACAATTTGGCGGCGTCTCACAGGTTCCGGAGCCTGCCATGGAGTCGCAGATGCAACAGCCGGCAAAATAGTGGTGCAGTGAGACGACCGCTTGTTGAAGGCGCGCGGGCCTGTGTCATCATCGATTCTGCGGCGGCAACTGCTTCGCGGCAGCGCGAAATGCAGCGGGTGAACCGGACAATCAGCGGGCGAATTGGGGACCTTGATGCGAACTCATCTGTTCAGGATGCGGACCTTGAATGTGGCGATGGCGGGGCTCGCATTGGCGATGGTCGCCAGCCCCCGCGCGGGCCATGCCTTCACGGAGGACGACCAGCGGCGGCTGTGTACCGGCGACGTGTTTCGGCTGTGCTCGTCGGAGATTCCCGATCGCGACCGCATCATCGCCTGCATGGTCAAGCAGCGCGCCAGCCTCAGCGACGGCTGCCGCAGCGTGTTCGGCCGGCCGAGCGAGCGCTCGGCCTCGGCGACCGTGACGCGCTGACGCTGCCACGCCCCGAGCGTTCTCGACGACGCGCCGCCGGTCGGCACCAGCACCGACCCGCGGCGCCATGCCGATCTCTTCGATGACATCGCGGGCATGGTAGACTGGCACGGATCATTCGGCCAGGAGTTGACCCGCCATGAGCAATCGCATCCTCGTCCTCTACGGCTCCTACCGCTCCGACCGGATGGGTATCCGGCTCGCCCAGTTCGTCGTCGACGGATTGCGCGACAAGGGCCAGGATGTCGAACTGATCGACGCCAAGACGGTCGGGCTGCCGATGCTCGACCGCATGTACAAGGAATACAGACCTGGCGAGGCGCCGGCCGCGATGGCCGAGCTCGCGGCCAAGATCCGCGCCGCCGACGGCTTCGTGTTCGTCACAGGCGAATATAATTGGGGCGTGCAGCCCGGGCTGAAGAACCTCACCGATCATTTCCTGGAGGAGTGGTTCTGGCGCCCGGCGGCGATCGTGAGCTATTCGGCCGGCCGGCTGTCGGGCGCGCGCGCCGCGACCGCCTGGCACGGCACCTTGTCGGAGATGGGCATGGTGGTGGTGTCGAGCACGCTCGCGGTCGGTCCGATCGGGCAGGCGCTGTCGGCCGACGGCAAGCCCACCGGCGATGCCGGCGACGCGCTTGCGCGCGCGTTCCCGCGCTTCGCCGATGATCTGTTGTGGTGGACCGAGGCTGGCCGGGAGCAGAGGGCGCGCAAGGCGCCGCCTTACTAGGACCTCGTCCGGCGAGGAAGAGCCGGAGCACGCGAGAGCTCCGGCTGAATGGTTCAGCGCGCGGCGTTGCTCGGCGTGTTGGTGACCGACTGCTGCCGCCGCGGCGTGGCGGCCGCCGCGCCCTGACCGAGGCAGGGCAGCTCCTTCCAGGTCCCGTCGGGATCCTGTTGATAGGCCCGGCACGGGGACGACGAGGCGGCCTGCTCGTCCGGCTTGGATGTCTGAGAATTCTTCGCCAGTGCGGGCGCTGCCGTCGCGATCAGGGCAGCCAGCGAACCGACGAAGATCACCCGGGTGATCCGCATGTGGGGTTCTCCTGCTCGTAGCACGCTCCGATTCAAAGCCGGATTGTGGAAACTTTGAGGCAAATTGTCTGGGTTGCGAGCTCACCCTTAACGAACGATTGTCGCTGGGCTCGGCGCGTTGACGGGTTCACGCGGGACGGTTGCAGTCGCCCCGAGTGTGGCAGGATGAGGGCTGGCGCCGGGCAGCTGCAGCGGCTAAGAGCGACCTCACGCGCGCAAGCGCCCTCATGGCCTGATGCAGCGTGTCCGGGCGAAATCGCTGCCTCCGGCAACGGACGCCGCCACAGTGGCCGGCGCTCCGACATCAGCCGCGCAACGGACGAATCGTCGCGGCTCGCCATTCCGGCGGGCGAGGGCAGGGGATCGCGCAGGCGGACACTGTGCGAGCATGACGCGACCTCGATTGCCCTCTCTCATCGCGCTGCGCGCCTTCGAGGCCGTCGGGCGCCGGGGCAGCGTTCGCGCCGCAGGCGACGAACTCGCCGTCAGCCATACCGTCGTCTCCCGTCATCTGCAGAACCTGCAGCGCAGCCTCGGCGTCGCCTTGGTCCGCGCCGAGGGGCGGGGCCTTGCGCTGACCGAGGCCGGCCGGCAGTTCCATGCCGAGGTCACCCAGGCCTTCGACATCATCGCCCGGGCGACGACCGCGGTTCGGCCCGCGGCACGGCCAACGTTGAACATCTGGTGCATCCCCGGCCTCGCCAACCGCCGCCTGCTGGCGCGGCTGCCCGAGCTGACCGGCCCGCCGCGCAACTGGGACATCAACCTGCAACCGACCTTGTCGCATCCAGACCTGGCGCGCGGCGAGGCCGATGCCGAGATCGTCTATGCCGAGGATCTGGAGCGGGTCAGCGGCACGCTGGCCGAGGAGCTGGTGCGGCCGCGGGTGTTTCCGGTGGCGAGCCCGGCCTATCTGGCGCGCTTCCCGGAGATCGCCACCTTCGCCGGCCTCGCCCGCGCGTCGCTGATCCACGAGGAATCGACGGCGCAATGGGAGCGCTGGTTCGCACTGGCCGGCCATCACGACCCCGTCATCCTGCGTGGCCAAAGGCTGTGGCACGCGCATCTCGCCATCGAGGCGGCGCGCTTCGGGCAGGGCGTCGCGCTCGCCAACGAGGTGCTGGTCGCGGACGACATGCGCAGCGGCGCGCTGGTCGAGGTGATGCCGTCGTCCGTGCAGATGGGCGCCTATCGACTCGTGGCGCTCAAGGAGCGCTGGGACGAGCCGGCGATCGTTGCGCTGCGTGCCTGGCTGAAGAAGGTGCTGGCGGAGTAGGCGCCGCATCCCGCCGTCTGGTGCCTTCAAGTCACCCGTCGTGTGGAACAAGCTGATTGATCGCGCCCGCCCTCGGCCTAGCCTCTTGCTCAGTTGTCCGATGAAGGAGCTGAGCCATGGCCGTCGATCAGGCTGTCAATCCTGCCGCAAACCAGCAATTGCTGGCACGTCGACACGAGGCCGTCGTTCGCGGCGTGAGCTACGCGACGCCGCTGTTTGCCGACCGGGCCCTCAACAGCGAGGTGTGGGACGTCGAGGGCAAGCGCTATGTCGACTTCGCCGGCGGCATCGCGGTGCTCAACACCGGCCATTGCCATCCGCATGTCGTAGCCGCGATCCGCGCCCAGCTCGACCGTTTCACCCACACCTGCTTTCAGGTGCTGCAATACGAGCCTTACGTTCGGCTCTCCGAGCGGCTGAATGCGCTGGCGCCGGTCGCAGGTCCCGCCAAGTCGATCCTGCTGACCACCGGCGCGGAGGCCACCGAGAACGCCATCAAGATCGCACGCGCCGCCACGGGGCGCAGCGGCATCATCGCGTTCACCGGCGCCTTCCATGGCCGCACCGCGCTCGCCAATGCGATGACCGGCAAGGTGATGCCCTACAAGAGGCCGTTCGGCCCGCCGTTGCCCGGCATCTGGCACGCGCCATTCCCGGTCGCCGGCAGCAACGTCTCGGTCGAGGACACGCTCTCCTACATCAACTTCATCTTCAAGGCCGACATCGACGCCTCGCAGGTGGCGGCCATCATCATCGAGCCGGTCCAGGGCGAAGGCGGCTTCCATCAGGCGCCGCCGGACCTGATGCGCGGCCTGCGCCGGATCTGCGATGCCAATGGCATCGTGCTGATCGCCGACGAGGTGCAGACCGGATTCGGCCGCACCGGCAAGATGTTTGCGATGGAGCATTACGACGTGCAGCCCGACCTGATCTGCGTCGCCAAGAGCCTCGCCGGCGGCATGCCGCTGTCGGGCGTGATCGGCCGCTCGGCGATCATGGACGCGGCGGAGCCGGGCGGGCTCGGCGGCACCTATGGCGGCAATCCGCTGGCCTGCGCGGCCGCGCTCGCCGTGCTCGACGTCTTCGAGCAGGAGAAGCTGGTGGAGCGCGCCAACACAATCGGCGACCGGCTGCGCGCCGCGATCACGCGCTTTTCCCGCGCCAACAATCTGGTTCCGGTTTCCGGGCCCCGCGGTCCTGGCGCGATGGTTGCATTCGACATCCTCAAGCAGCGCGGCAGCGATGAGCCGGACCCGGAGATGACCAAGCGTGTGACCCGCGTGGCGCATGAGAATGGTCTGATCCTGTTGTCGTGCGGCGTAACCGCGAGCACCATCCGGATTCTGGTGCCGCTGACCGCGTCGAACGAGATCGTGGACGAAGGGCTCGCGATCCTGGAGAAGTGTCTGGCCGCCTGAGGCGGTCGAGATCGAATGCTGGAGGCTGGAGAGTGACTGAAACTGTGGCGGCCGTGCCCAACGATGTGATGGAGCGGCTCGCCGCCGCCGTGGATGCCAACTTCAAGACGCAGGTCGCCTTCCTGCAGCAGCTCGTGCAGTTCCGCAGCCTGCGCGGCGAGGAAGCGCCGGTGCAGGACTGGCTGGCGACTGAGTTCGAGGCGCGCGGCTACACGGTCGACCGCTTCAGTCTCGCCGACGTCGACCTGATGCGCCATCCGAAGGCAGCGCCGATGGACACGATCGCGCTCGGCGGCTCGAAACAGGTGGTGGCGACGCTCGACGGCGCGGGCAAGGGGCGCAGCCTGATCCTGCAGGGGCACATCGATGTCGTGCCGGAAGGCCCGACCGATCTCTGGAGCGATGCGCCTTATGAGGCGGTCGTACGCGAAGGCTGGATGATCGGCCGCGGCGCGCAGGACATGAAGGCTGGCGTCTCCGCCATGATCTTCGCGCTGGACGCGATCAAGGCCGCCGGCTTCGTGCCCGATGGGCGTATTCATGTGGAGACGGTGACCGAGGAGGAGAGCACCGGCAACGGCGCGCTCTCGACTCTATTGCGCGGCTATACGGCTGATGCGTGCCTCATTCCCGAGCCAACGGGCCATACGCTGACCCGCGCCCAGGTCGGCGCGATCTGGTTCCGGCTGCGCGTGCGCGGCACGCCGGTGCATGTCGCCTATGCCGAGACCGGCACCAACGCCATCCTCTCGGCCATGCATCTGATCCGCAGCTTTCAGGAGCATACCGACGAAATCAACGCGCGCGCCACGTCGAACGCCTGGTTTGCCGAGGTGAAGAACCCGATCAAGTTCAACGTCGGCATCATCAAGGGCGGGGATTGGGCAAGCTCGACGCCGGCCTGGTGCGATCTCGATTGCCGGATCGGCGTGCTGCCGGGGGAGACGCCGGCAGAGGCAATGGCCGGCATCGAGCAGTGTCTCGCCAAGGCACAGGCGACGGATAGTTTCCTGTCCGAAAATCCGGTCGAGCTGGTGTGGAGCGGTTTCCAGGCCGATCCCGCGGTATGCGAGCCGGGCAGTGCGGCGGAAGCTGCGCTCGCCGACGTGCATGCGCGCGTGTTCGAAAAGCCGCTGGAAATGCGGCTCTCCACGGCCGTCAACGATACGCGTTACTACGCGGTCGACTACGGCATTCCGGCGCTGTGCTACGGTCCCTATGGAATCGGGCCGCACGCGTTCGATGAGCGCGTCGATCTCGACAGCGTGCGCAAGACAACGCTGTCGATCGCGATGTTCGTCGCGCAATGGTGCGGGCTGCGCAAGGCATGATCCAAGGTCAGATGCAAGGCGTGATCAGCGTTGCGCTCCTCAGCCGTCCCGGGCTGATGGATTCGATGAAGGCGCTGCTCGCGCGCGAACTGCCTGGCGTGACCGTTTCGTCCTGGCCGGAGGCCGCCGCGCGTGACGCGGAGCTTGCGGTGTGCTGGAAGCCGGAGCCCGGCGCGCTGGCGGCGATGCCGAAGCTGAAGCTCATTCATGCGATCGCAGCCGGCGTCGACAACATCCTGTCTGATCCAACCGTGCCCGATGTGCCGCTGTGCCGGATCGTCGACCCCGGCATCACCGCGGCCATGACCGAGTTCGTGCTGTGGGGCGCGCTGTATTTCCACCGCGATTTCGACCGGGTCATCAGCAATGCGCGTGAGGGCCGCTGGCAGCGCTATGACCAGCGCGCGGCAAAGGACGTGAGGGTCGGCATTCTCGGACTTGGCGAGCTCGGCACCGACGCCGCGCGCCGTCTCGCGGAGCTTGGCTTCACGGTGAGCGCCTGGTCGCGCTCGCCGAAGCAGTTCGCTGGCGTAAGGACGTTCAGCGGCGCAGCTGCGCTCGACGCATTCCTGAGCGAGACCGATATTCTTGTCTCGCTGCTGCCGCTGACGCCCTCGACCTTGGGGCTTCTGAATACGGCCCGGCTGAGCCGCCTGCCCAAGGGCGCCGCGCTGATCCTGTGCAGCCGCGGCGAGCACGTCGTGATGGATGATCTGGTCGCACTGCTTCGCAGCGGCCATTTGCGCGGCGCCGTGCTCGACGTGTTCGAGCGGGAGCCGCTGCCAGCGGAGCATCCGCTGTGGCGTGAGCCCGGCGTGCTCGTGACGCCGCACATGGCGGCGATCGCATCCTGGGAGGCCATCACGCTGCAGGTCGCCGAGAACGCGCGGCGGCTGCTGAGCGGCCAGCCGCTGTTGAACGTGGTCGACCGCGCCCGCGGCTACTGAGAGCCGAGCGCGGTCTCACTCGAGCGTCTGGACCGGAGGAGCGACCGGGCCCCGCGGTGTCGGCCGAGCCGCGGTGGCGGTCCTGGGCTGGGAAGGCGCAATGCGCGACGGTGCTTGGGGCGGCTGCGTCTGGTCGATCATCGCGGCCTGGCTGTCGCGCGCGGGGCGCCGGACCTGCTGTGAACGCGCTGTACGCGAGCGGCGGAAGCCCCAGGAGCGCGCGATGGACGGACCCGCGGTGTAGCCGACGACCGCGCCCGCGACAGCGCCGACGGGGCCGAACACGACCGCGCCCGAGAGCGCCCCCAGCGCAGCGTCGCCGCCG
The DNA here is from genome assembly GCF_000026145.1 of Bradyrhizobium sp. ORS 278. Classification (NCBI taxonomy): domain Bacteria; kingdom Pseudomonadati; phylum Pseudomonadota; class Alphaproteobacteria; order Hyphomicrobiales; family Nitrobacteraceae; genus Bradyrhizobium; species Bradyrhizobium sp. ORS 278. The sequence continues at coordinate 3,611,775 of NC_009445.1, forward strand.
CGATGTTCGTCAGCCTGCGCATGCGATGACATCACACCCGATGTCACCAGCGCGACAGCAAGCGCCGATATGGCCAACATTCTGGTCATGCAGTGTCCCCTCCGTCTCACCGCTGCCGAAATGACCGACAAATGTGGCGAGAAGAATGCGGGCGGCGACGACAAGGGTGTGCCGCGATGCCGCGCGCGAGAACGCTGCGTCAGCCCTGAGTGACTCGGCGGGATCCGTACTTGGCGCGCCATTTCGGTCCGGGCCCGCGCATGTAGTAGCGCTCGGGGCGATAGGGATCGCTGACCAGCGCGAGGAAGCTCTTCCAGCGATTGCGCAGGGCAGCCAGACGGCGGGTTCCGGAAGCGAACATCGTCAGCCTCGACCTTAGTGCATGGGGCCGAGGACGGACGAGAACGGCACGGCGAAGATCTCCTCGTCGAGATCGTCGGCGACATGCAGGACCCAGTCGCGCCAGTCCTCCTCGGTCTCGGCCGAGATCAGCGCATGCATCACGCGCGTCGCGTGATCGCGGGCTTCTGAGAGATCGCAGACGGAGGTTCCACGCCGATCGATCAGGATCTCGTCGTCGTTGGAGCAATGAAAGAAGACCTGCGTCATGCAACGCTCCTCAGCCACCATCGAAGAATCTGGCACACCAGTAACAGCGCAGGCGACCGCGTGGAATTGCGATTGAGCACGTAAGGTAAATTACGGGCGCAGTGTGGCCTTTTGGAACCGCATCCGCCGTGACCGCAATCACACAGCAGGAACGATTTTGGAACTCATTATCGCCGCGGTGGTTAAGGGCGGATTCCAGTGCGGCAGGAGCACCACGCATGATGTCGGAAATCCAGATTCATGCCGTTGCGCGCCAGATGCTCGAGATGCACGGAGCCGCGGCCATCGCCAAGGCCGCGCAGAAGGCGCAGCAATGCGAGACGGGTGGTGAGATCGATGAGGCGCGCGAATGGCGTCACATCGCGGAGGCGATGAAGATCATGCGCGGACCGCATCAAAGCTGATCATAAGTTCTTTTTTTCGGAATTCCTGGTTGGCCGCGGCCCGTGCCGGCACGACTCTGCATCGCGTGCTCAGCGCCAGTTCGGCAGCGTCAAGAGGGCGTCGCCGCATTCTCATCCTGGTTTCCGACCCAATTTGCCCGCAAGATTCGGGCAATGATTCGGCAGCGGATTCGCCGTTGACCAACGTCGTCGGCGCGACCGCCGTCCAGGGATATTGCCATGGTCTTTTTCAAGCGTGAGCTGAGCCCGGTCGAAATCTTCGAGCGCGCGCTGAAGGACAAACAAGCCACGCGGCAGCGACTGGCGGAGCGCCTCCGTGTCGCGGAGCTGGCCTTCGAGGAGAAGCGGATCGCGGCCGAGCGGCTCGCCAAGGCGGGTGCCAGCAACGGCCAGCTCGACCGCGCCGAATCGAAGATGCAGGTGGTGGAGCAGAAGGCCAAGGCGCTGCGCGCCGCGGTCGGCGAATGCGACGAGCAGATCATCCTGGCGGAACGCGCGCTTGCCGAAGCCATCGCGCAGCGCGACCGCGATCGCGCCGCCAATGAGATCGAGGCGGTGGCCTCGGCGATCGAGCAGGCCGTTCCGCGTTTCGAGATCGGCGCGGCTGCGCTGGTGGACGCGGTCACGCGTGGCCGCGCGGCGCTGACCGAAGCCAGCCGTTTCGCCGCCGATGTCGATGATATCCGGCGCGAGGTGCTGTCCGCCGCCGAGCTGATCTGCTGGGAGCTGCGCGCCGCCGCGACGCGCACCCGCGCCGGCAACATCAACGTGGCTCTGCTGAGCGCGCCGGAACTCAGGCAGCTGCCGCCTCCCGAGACCGACCGTCAGATGATCTACACGCTCAACCCGCTGACCTGGCGCGAGGGCGAGGCGGTGAAGCGCGTCGCGGCTTTCACGATGACGGCGCTGCCCAAGGCGCTGCTGCCGCTCGCGCTGGCTCACCAGCATGTCGATTATCTCAACGCGCGGCGCGTGCAGACGCTGATGCATGTTCATGGCAGCGGTCCGCAGCAGAGCGAGCCCTTGGCGGACGACCCGGCGCTGATCGATCTCGATGCGCTGGGCGCGCCGGCCGAGGAGACACAGCGGGCCGATGTCGCCTGACAGGGGCGGGCGGGCTGACGCGCATCCGCGCTGCCGGGTGCGGGCCGCGCGACTCGGATGCGCGCTGATGCTCCTGCTCACGGGCGCCGGCGGCGCGGCTGCGGAAAACCTCGACGCCGGAAAATCGGGTGCTCGGCTGTTTGCCGACAGTTGCACCACCTGTCACCGGTCGGCGCGCGGCCTCGCCAAGGGGCGCTTCCGCCTGACGCTCTATCTGTTCCTGCAGCAGCACTACACGAGCAGCGCGGACTCGGCGTCGGCGCTGAGCACCTACCTGCAGTCGGTCGATACACCGGCAGGCGTGGGCGGACGCAAGGTCGACGGGGCGCGTCGATCGCAACGGATTGAGCCGCGGCCGCCGCGCCCGCCGCTTCCCGTCCGAGGGCGATAGAGCGCGTCCAGACCGCCGATCGCAGGGCAGCCTCGTATCGCGGCCGCATGATCGAAGCGCAGCCGACATGTGTGACGAGCTGTGTGATGGCCGCCGCGCCGTCCGCAGTTTACCGGGCGTCCATATCCGGCAGTGGCCGTCCCCTGCAACCTGCGCTATGCTGCATGACAGAGGTGGTCTGTCCGCCGGTCGGACTCGATCGCTCACGTCGACCTCGAGCCTATCCTAAGCGGTGCCTGTCCTACGCGGTTCCTTCCAACGATCTCTCTTCCTGATCTGTGTTTGCCTGCTCGTGATTTTTAGCATTGTGTCTTGAGCTGTCTGAGGCGGGGCGGCAGCATGATGACCTTACCAGAACTCGCTGCAGCGGCGTTGGAACGTTTCCTCAGCTCCTACATGCGCCGGCGGTTCGGATCGTCCCATACGCAGCTGTCGGAGATGCTCCCGGCAGCTGCGCGCGTCGCGCTCGAATGCATCGGCAACAGCGACGCCCTGTATCACAATGTCGAGCATACATTGCTCGTCACACTTGCGGGTCATGAAATACTTCGCGGTCGCGCGCTGCACAGCCACATCACGGCGGAGGATTACGTCCATGTGATCATGGCCTGTCTGCTGCATGACATCGGCTATGTCAGGGGACTGTTCAAGGAGGACGACAGCGACGGTTTCGTCATCGATGGCAGCGGCCGCAAGGTTTGCCTGCCGCGCGGCTCCTCGGATGCGAGCCTCATGCAGTATCACGTCGATCGCTCCAAGCTGTATGTCATCAATCGCATCGAGGGCATGGCGCCGCTCGACAAGGACCGCATCGCCCGGGCGATCGAGGGCACGCGCTTTCCGCCGCTTGCCGGCCAGCAGTTCGACGAGGAGCAGTCGATCGTGCGCGCCGCCGATCTGATCGGACAGCTCGGCGATCCCAACTACATCCGCAAGGCGAACGCGCTGTATCACGAGTTCGAGGAGGTCGGCATCAACCGGCAGCTCGGCTACGAATCGCCGGCCGACATCGTCAACCGTTATCCGCAGTTCTATTGGAATAGCGTCGCGCCGCATATCCAGACCGAGATCCGCTATCTCAACATGACCTCGACGGGGCGGCAGTGGATTGCGAATCTCTATGCAAACGTCTTTCGCGCCGAACGCGACATCTCGTTGTCGGGGCCGCAGAGCTAGCGCCGCCCGCCGACCTCGTCGATATGCGCCAGCAGATCGGCCGGATCCTCATAGACACGAATGGCGCCGGACTGGCGCAGCTCCTCCGAGCCATAGCCGCCGCTCAACAGGCCGACGCCGAGCGCGCGGCAGCGCGTGGCTGCGAGCATGTCCCAGATGCTGTCGCCGACCACGACCGTCCGCTCGATCGGCACGTCCAGGCGCGCAGCGGCGGCCAGGAACAGGTCGGGATCAGGCTTGGCATAACGGACCTCGTCGCGGGTCACGACCGGGCTCTGCTTGGGATCGACGCCGAGAGCAGCGAGATTCACGGCGGCGGTCTCCATCCGACCGCTGGTTGCGATCGCCCAGGGGATGCCGGACTCGGTGAGGAAGGCGAGCAGTTCGCGAGCGCCGGGCAAGGGCCGGACCTGTCGTCCGAGATCCTGATAGGCCGCGGCGTGCGCCTGCCGGAGCCGGTCGACCCGGTCGGGGTCCATCGCAAAGCCCGTCTCGCGCAGCAGCTGGTTGGTGAACAGCCCGCCGCTCATGCCGATTTTGCGATGGATGCGCCAGACCGACAGCTCGATGCTTTCAGCATCGAGCGCGGTCTTCCACGCCAGCACATGCTGATAGACGCTGTCGACCAGCGTGCCGTCGAGGTCGAACAGAAAGGCGGTCTCGATGCGCATGGTTCAGCTCCGCGGTAATGACACGAAGCCAAGCGGCCATGATGCCCGGAGTTCCATTGCCGATCGTGTTGCGCCCGCTGGAGCCCGCTTTGCAAGCCGATTTGGCGCCGGCGGTCACGCTGGACGCGGCCGCCGGTCAGCTCTGCCTCGGCTTGAGTGCTTCGAGACCTCAGCCTTTGGAACTTCAGCCTTTGGGACGGATGAAGCCGGCGAGCGTCTTCTTGTGCTCCTCGCACCAGTTGGTCATGCCGAGTCGACGCTGATCCATGTCGATCGCCTGGGTGGCAACCGCGACCTCGGCCATTAGATCATCGTCCTGCTTCTGGCCCATCTTGCCGCCGGTGTGCATGTAGGCGATCGCCTGGCGCACCTTCTCCGTGGTGCCGTCAGGCATCTGCATGTCCTGCGCCTTCTTGACCAGGTCCTGATAGACGACATCGATCCCGGGGCATTCGACCTTGGTGGCAAAGGCCTCCAGCACCATGGTCGTATAGACGTGGCGCGGTTCGGCGCTGACCGGCGCAACGGCGGCGGCCGTCAGCACGGCCGCAATGGTCAATCTCAAACCCATACGCAAGTCCACCTCCCGATTGTTTTCGGGAAGGCTAGCGTCTGACTGCAGCGCGATCAACAATGAGGGCAATGCAACACGCCGCGATTTGATCGCGTCGCGGGTCCGGCTATTTGCTCAGCCGGCGCTCCTGCTCCTTGAGCAGCGCATCGAGCTCTTCGCTCTGCTGGGCAAGGCGGTCGGCATTGCGTTCCTCGTCGGCGGCGCCGGATTGCGAGGCGGCCTGCTCGGTGATCTGGCGGATGTTGTCGCGCAGGATCGCGATGCGGTCGGCGAGCTCGGCGGCGGACAGGCTGGTCGGATCGGTCAGGCTCATGAACCCCTCGCACAGGCACTTGATCAGGCGCAGTTCCTTAGCTCGGAAAGCTGCGCCGGGACAAGTGGAGCGAGGGCTTCGTCAATCAGCCCGGGGCGCGCGGATGCGCAGCGCCTCGGCGTCTGCTGACGCGCTCAGCGCACCGGCATCGGCGGCCGTACGACCGGCTGGTCCGGGTCGGCGGCTGGCGCGGACGGCAGCGCCATTGGCGCCGGGGGCGGTGGCACCATCGCGGTCGTTGCCGGTGCCGGTGGGCGTGGACGGTGCGGCACCGCCGCCGCCGGCTGCGTGGGCGCCACTGCGACCGTCGCGGGACGCGGCGGTGCGGGACGCGGCCTGATCGTCTGCCCGATCGCCTGCGGATCGAACGGCCGCGCCTCGGCCGTACGTTCGGTCGGCCTTTCGCTCGGCTTGGCTTCCGCCACACGCGCCATCTCGCGCGACATCTGCTCCTGGCCCGACTTCAGCTGAGCAAGGCTCGTCTTCAACTCGGTGATCTGCTGGTTCAGCGCGGCGAGGTCGTGGGCCATCGATTGCAGCAGCTGCGCCTGCTCCTGCAAGGCGGTCGCACCGATTGCGCCGGTCGCCGGCTCCTGCGCCGGCGCGGCTGCCGCAGCGGCCGTCTCTTGATTCGAGACGCTGGCCGATGGCTGCGCGGTGTCTCTGTCGGCATTCGACGCCAGCGAAATCCGCGGCATCCAACGCGCGATAACCTCCTGCGCCTGATCGCCATAACTCTGCCAGGCGGCAGCGGCCACCGCGCTGCCGACCGCGAACAGGACCGCGAGGACGGTGCGCACCACCCAGGTGCCGATCGTGGTCCGCCTTTCCTCAATGGCAGCGATGCCCGCGCCGGCGGTCGCCTGGGTTCGGAACTCCGGATCGATCTTCGCGTCGATTCTGGGATCGATCTTGGGCGAGGGGATTTCGGGCGGCCGCTGCGGGCTGCGCCGATCGGCATCGGAACCCGGCCGGTCGGCACGGGCGGCCAGCACGACCTCCGGGTCGATCACGGAATGGGGCTGCTGATCGCCGTCTTTCGTCGTCGTCGTTGCAAGCATTGACGCTCCGTCCTCCGTTGTCGTCCACCTCTCCGGCGGCGCTCGGCTCTGTCTCGATGTCTCCTACCTACGCGTCGTCGTACACAAATCGTACCAACGTCCCGCAGCGGAAGCCCGTCGAGGCAGCAGCGTCTCTGGCACTCACGCGGCGGTCAGAACCGCCGACAGCTGACGTCTTGAGGCCGCTCCTGTACAGAACCTGGATACCGGTAGTCCCGCGTGCTCATACGTTACGTATGTGCACGATGTTGGTCGTGAACGGTTCTTTCTTGAACTATTTTTGGCCTCGACCGCGCTGCTGAGGAACGTCCCATCATCGTTCCGTGGCGCCGCGACTTGGCGATTCCTTTGCGTCCTTCGCAGTCTCTGCCATATCGGGCCAAACCAAGGCAAAGGCATGGCAGTCATGCGCGCGGCCGTGAGGTTGATCACAGGCGCGAGCATACTCTGAACCAACGGCGAAGGCTATGCCGGATGGTATTTGGCGGACTCTGCCATTTTTGCCGATCGCTCAGTTCTTGAGGATATCGTCGGCCGGCAGCCGGATCTCGCAACGGAGCCCGCTCGGCTCGAAGCGGCGGATAACTCGCGCGCCGACCTCATAAGGCAGCATCTGCTCGAGCAGGACGGTGCCGAAGCCATGTCGGCTCGGGCCGATGACGCGGCCGGACAGGCCGGTCTCGATCCAGTCGATCACGAGCCAGCGGACCGCGTCGCGCTCGTCCAAGCGCCACGCGATATCGATGAATCCGCGCGGGACTGTCAGAGCCCCGAACTTCAGCGCGTTGGTGGCGAGCTCATGCATCGCAAGACCGATGCTCTCGGCCGCCTTCGCCTTGATCCGCACCGCGGGCCCGGACAGCGAGTACTGCCGATCCTCGCGCGCGGCGCCGGCGCGCAGCTCGTCGGCAATCAGCTCGGTCAGATCGAAGCCGGCGAGCGGATCCCGCGTGACGACGGCCTGGATGCGCGACAGCGCGGCGATGCGGCCCTCGAGGTGGCTCGCGAAATCCTCGGCGCTCTCGCTGGATTCACCGGTGCGCCGGATGATGGAGCGGATCACCGCAAGCATGTTGCGCACCCGGTGCTGCAACTCGGCGAGCAGGAATTTCTGATGATCTGCCGCCTCGATCAGCGCCGTGATGTCCTGCGTGATGCCGCCGATGCGCTGCACCTGCCCTGAGTCGTCGACCATCGGAAAACTCCGGATGCGCAGCCAGCGCTGTGCGCCGTCGGTCTGCCTGACGATGCGGAAATCGAAGCTGTCGCGCTCGCCCCGCCGGGCGCGCTCGAGACCCTCGAGAGCCCGCGCGCGATCCTCCGGCACCATCAGCTCGATCCACGGCGTGAGATGATCGCCCTGCATGACGGCGGTGCGCGGCACGCCGTAGATCGTCTCGAATGCGGGGCTGAGATATTCCCAATGCATGGTGCAGGAATTGCGGATCCACAGCACGTCGGACGAGGCCTCGCCGAACTGGCGGAATCGCGCTTCGCTGTCGCGCAGCGCGGCTTCGGTCCGCTTGCGGTCGTCGATATTCATCGCCAGCTCGACTAGCGTGCCGTCGCCGAGGTCGCGGCCGGCGAACATCATCCAGGCGCGCTCTCCGTTCTTGCGGAAGTATTCCTTCTCATAGGGACCGATCCGTCCTGTGCGCTTCAGATGCGAGATCTGCGAGGTCGAGGCCTCAACCCATTCCGGCGGCGTTAGGCTCTGCCATGTGAGCCGACGGCTGCGCACCTCCTCGCGCGAATAACCTGTCATATCGAGGAAGGCATCGTTGGCGTCGAGCAGGGTGCCCTCGGCATGATCAAAGAACAGCACGCCGACCGAGTCGATCTCCAGCAGGCGGCCCAGCCGATGCGCGCTCGCGCCGCTGCTGGAAGCCGTGGCCATCGCGGGGACAAGAGGGACCGGCTCACGGCAGCTCAGCAGCGCGGCGAGCTCGGGATCCGCTTGCATCAGCATGCGCAGATCGGAATCCATCGGGAGCTCGGGATGCGCCTCGGCCCAGAAATGCGCCATGCGCAGATACGCCAGGAAGCCCGCGAGCAGCTCGAACGTCGTGTCGCCGAAGGCGTGACGGATCGCTAGCCGTGCGCGGGCGGCGGCGGCATTCGGCTGAAACAGCGCTGCGGCCGCAGCAAACAAATCGGCTTCGCTCTCGCTGCGCGGCTCCGGGATCGCGCGCGGCGTCTGCACCGCCTCGAGCCGGTCGAGCGCCGCGGCGACGTGATCAGGATCGGCGAGCGGCAGCGACAGCAGCTGCCGTGCCTCGTCGATCGTCTCCGGAGGGCACGTTGGATCGCCCGCGGGACGGCCAAGCCCGATCAGGAAGCCGAAATGCCGCGCCAGGCAATAGGCGGAGCAGGCGAGGCGCGAGAGATGGACGGCGAGCCGCTCCTTGAATAGCGCCGGCAACGGGGCGTCGAGATAGGCGCAGGTCGCGAGCTGCCACAGCTGTCGCGTCGCCTCCGGCGCCGCAGGCGGCGGACGGAACAGATTGGGCATCAGCCCGAGTCGCTGCACGATCTCCCGTTCGAACGTTCCTTCGCCCATACGCTGTTCGACCATTGCCGTTTCTCCGGTACCATGCCCGAGCCGGCAGGCCTGGCGCAAGTCGCATGCCCTCGGCGCAGGAATCTCTCACTCGTTCGCGTCGAGCTGGCGACCTTCACGGTCGAGATGCAGATAATTGGCATTGAACAGGCCAGCGCTCATGAGGCGATCCAGGTCGGGAAGGACCAGCATCTTACCCTTCAGCACGATCAGGTTGCTGGCGCGCAGCTCCTGGAGCGTGCGGTTGACGTGGACCTTCGACAGTCCCGTGGCTTCGGCGAGGTCGGCCTGCGTCAGTGGAAAACTGCAGCTGTGGTCGTCGGCGAGGCCCGCGAGCCGCAGGCGGAAGAACAGCTCGCACAATAGATGCGCCATGCGCTCGGAGGCGGTGCGCTGCCCGAGGTTCATGGTCCACTCGCGCTGGATCGCGGCATTGACCAGCGTCTCCCACCAGAACGCCGTCGCGACGCGCGGATAGCCCGCGCTGATCTCATCGAAGAACTCGCGCGACAGGTCGGCGACCGACACCGAGGTGATGGTGCCGATCGAATGGTCCATCTCGCGCAGGATGAAGATGTTGAGGTCGCAGATGTCGCCGGGCAGGAAGAATGACACGATCTGGCGGCGGCCATCCTCGAGCTGCTTGTAGCGGCAGGCCCATCCGTTGAGGATCAGGTGGACGTCCTTCGGCTTCTCGCCCTCGCGCGCGATGTCGGTCCGCGGTGCAAAGGTTCTGACCCGCTGCGCCGACGCGCGATTGAGCATCAGACGGTCGGCCGCCGAGAGGCGGACGAAGTTCTCGAGCTTGCGGACCAAGTGACTCAAGGATCGGTTCCCCCAATTGCTTATAGGAGTTCCTCACGGGGCCACCACAATAACTTATGTTAGCACGGAAGCTCATCATTTGCGATCTCGCGCCGACGCAGCGCAAGCAGCCGTGCTGTGTCGTGCCCGGGATCGCTGCGCGACCCGTTCGAAAACTGATGAGATCTACGCTTCATGCGGCCGAACTAAGCCTTCTGATGCGGGTTGCGGCGATCTGCAGCTCGACTGGCGCGCGAAATTAAGACCCTCTTAGGCTCGGCTGCGTAATTTGACCCGATCTTTCCAAGGGAAACGTTCCATGCGAGTCGGTCAGCTTTTTGCAGTCTCGATGCTCTCAGTCACGGCCCTGGCGTGCGTGCTCGGGGGTGAAGTCCTGGTGACGCACTACCGCGCCTACGAGAGCAGGACGGAAGCGATCAAATCAGTCGACGCGTTCGGGGCTGTGCTTCTGGCCGGCCAAGCCGTTGCCGGACTACGTGCGCCGTTCGTGACGCCAATGTTTCAGGATACACCGGCCACGCCAGCTCAGCAGGAGGCTCTCGACAAGGCGGCGCAGCAGGCAGAGGCCGCCTTTGCCAAGGCGAAGGGGGCGGTCGAGACGCTCTCCGACGGTGAGTCCATCCTCAGCGGTCTGAATGCCGCGAAGACGAAGCTCACCGATGTGCGCGCGATGGTCGACCGCGCCGTGAAGCTGCCGTTGAGCGCGCGGGACCCGTCGACCATGAAGGGCTTCCTGCCCGGGCTCACGGATGTGCTCAAGACGATCGAGCCGCTGCTGAACCGCCTCGAGAACCGTGTTGCGAGCGCCGACGCCTCTCTGACGCCCTTGCTGTCGATCGCACGCATCACTCAGGATCTGCGCATCACTGCAGGCGGTCGCGCCGCCATGCTGGCCCCGGCGCTCGGCGCGAAGCGCGCGCTGAGCGTCGCGGAACAGTCCGGTATCGATCGCGCACAGGGGCGGATCGAGGTCGACCGCGAGCGGATCGAGTCGAGCATCGACCAGCTGGGCAGCCCTCCCAAGGTGGCCCAGGCGATGGCCGAGGCTGTGGATGCCTATTTCAACAACGCCGCCGGGCTGATCGAAAAGGAGATCGCGGCGTCCCGCACCAACGCCAGCTATTCGTTGACGCCGGAGCAACTGGGCGGGACCGTCGTGCCGCCGATCGGGAAGTTCTTGGCAGTTCGCGACAATGCCATCGCCGAGGCAAAGGGCCGCGCGGAAGCTGCGCGCGACGACGCGTTCCTGATGCTGGGGATCGGAAGCGGCGCCGTGATCGCGCTGCTCGGCATGCTCGGTGTCGTCACCTTCATGCTTCGCCGTCGCGTCATCGCTCCGCTGGCGGCGCTGACCGGGGTCGTCGGTGAGCTCGCCGCCGGCCGCGACGAGGTCAGCATTCCCGCGAGTGACCGGCAGGACGAGATCGGCACACTGGCCGGCTCCCTGCAGGTGTTCAAGGATGCGCTGGTGGCGAAGAAGGCCGCCGACCGTGCGGCTGCGGCCGAGGCGGAAGCCAAGATCCAGCGCGGCCAGCGCGTCGACACGATCACCCGCGAGTTCGAAACCATCATCAGCGAAATCGTCGACGTCGTGTCGGCGGCATCGACCGCGCTGGAGAGCTCGGCGGGAACGCTCACCACGACCGCTGAGCAGTCGGAGCGGCTCGCGATTACCGTCGCTTCCGCATCGGAAGAGGCCTCGACGAACGTGCAGTCGGTGGCGTCGGCGACCGAGGAGATGTCGTCGTCGGTAACCGAGATCAGCCGCCAGGTGCAGGACTCCGCGAGAGTTGCCAACGCGGCGGTTCAGCAGGCGCAGCGAACCAATGATCGCGTCGGCGAACTGGCCAAGGCCGCTGGCCGGATCGGCGATGTCGTCGAGCTCATCAATTCGATTGCAGGTCAGACCAATTTGCTGGCGCTCAACGCCACCATCGAGGCCGCGCGCGCGGGAGAGGCCGGGCGCGGCTTCGCCGTGGTCGCGTCGGAGGTGAAGGCGCTGGCCGAGCAGACCGCCAAGGCGACCGACGAGATCAGCCAGCAGATCAACGGCATCCAGGCGGCGACGCAGGAGTCGGTCAATGCCATCCGGGAGATTGGCGAGACGATCGAGCGGATGTCGGAGATCGCCTCGACGGTCGCCTCCGCCGTGGAAGAGCAGGGCGCGGCGACGCAGGAGATCTCCCGCAGCATTCAGCAGGCTGCGCATGGCACGCAGCAGGTGTCGTCGAACATCACCGACGTGCAGCGCGGCGCCAGCGCGACCGGCCAGGCCTCAGCGCAAGTGCTGACCGCAGCGAAGTCGCTGGCCGGCGAAAGCAGTCGCCTGAAGCGCGAGGTGTCGCGCTTCCTCGGCTCCGTCCGCGCCGCATAGGGGCTGAGCCGACGCGATATCTTCAGAACGCGAGAGCGCCGGACTTTCGAGGTCCGGCGCTCTCGTCACGTCAAAGACGGGTACTGGCTCGTGCCTATTTCGCCTTGCTGAGGTTCTGCGCCATTTCGAGATGATGCTGTAGCGCCGGCAGCGTCTTTCCGGCCCAGTCCTTGAGTTCCGGATTGTCGCCGCCCTTGGCGTAGCGCTCGAACAGCGACACGGCATCCTTGTGGGCGCTCACCTGCATGTCGTCGAAATCCGCGCTGAAATCCTTGCCATCCGCTCCCTTCAGCTTGTCGAGCTTGCTCTGGTGCGCGCTGTCGAGCGTCGTCGGCAACTGTGCCTTGACCTTGCCGCTGCCGACCATGCTCTTCAGCTCGCTCGACGTCTTGGTGTGATCCTTCACCATCTGCGCGGCGAAGCTCTTCTCCTGCGCGTTGCCCTTCTCCTCGCCCAGCTTGTTCGATTGCAGCTCGAACATGTCGCTGGTCGCGACCTCCTTGACGAAGTCCTCCGTGCTCGGCGTGATCCCGAGCGCCGAATTGACGCCAGTCTTCTCACCGACAGACTGCGCCAGGGCTGGTCCCGCCAGCATCAGGCAGCTGATTGCGATGATCGTGCGTTTCATAATCGTCCCTCTCGTGTCATGTTGATCACACAACCGGAAGCTCTGGACGTTGTTCCGCAGCACCACGGCGGGACGACGGCCGCGAGCGGCGGCGCACGGCGTCGAGCATGGCACGCAGCTGCAAGGCATCGGCCGGCGCCGCGCTCTTCTGGTCGTTGTCGAAGTAGACGAACACATCGACGCCCCGCGCAGACCAGGCGCTGATGCGCGTGGCCCACGCCTTCATGGTTGCCGCGGGATAGTTGTCACGGTAGCGCCCATCCGGGCCGTGGCTGCGCACATAGACGAAATCGGCAGTGCGTTGCCAGGGCGCGGGGGCGTCGTGATGGTCCGACAAGCACAGCGCGACATTGGCGTGGCGCAGCAGACGTATAGTGGCGGGCGTGTACCAGCTTGGGTGGCGGAACTCGAAACTGTAGCGCCGGTGTTTGGGCAGTAGTGGAAGGAAGCTTGCCAGCCTGTCCTGATTGGCCTCGAATTGCGGCGGCAGCTGAAACAGGACGGGACCGGCCTTGTCACCGAGCAGCTTCAACCTCCCTTCCATCAGCTCCAGGCTGTTGACGGAGCGTTCCGACAAGCGCTTCCAATGTGTGATGAATTTCGAGGCCTTCCACGCGAAGACAAAGTCACGGCCGGTCTGATCGCGCCAGCTGCGAACGGCGGCCTCGCTTGGCGTCCGGTAGAACACGCCGTTCAGCTCGGTGGTCTCGAACTGGCTGGCATAGTAGCGCAACTGATGCTTGACGAGCAGGCCGGGCGGGAAGAACGCGCCGCGCCAGGAGTCGTAGTGCCAACCGGAAGTGCCGACCACGACCCGCGCCATCCGTCTGCCTCGCCAGCTGACCTCTTGTCTCGACTGAGAAGCATCCTTCGGGGCTTTGGGTTCCAAAAGCTATCCGGCGGGACGCGGCCGCCGTCGTGTGAACGCGAACCGCTATCGGTCGGCAGCGGCCTGCATGATCGGCGCACTCAACAACTCGTTGATGTGCGCGGCGGTCTCGGCCTGAATCGCCTTCTTGAGCATCGATTCGCGCTCCGGACCTGCCGGCAGGAGGCGCGCCGCTTCGCGCGCTGCGGTCGCTGCCTGCTGCAGCCGATCGGCAAACGAGATGATCTGCTTGCGCCGGTTCCTCTTGACGGTCATGGATGAACTCCTGTTCCCTCTGCAGGAGCTTGCAAGGTCGGCGCTGTTCTGTCGCTAACACACGTTAGCGTGCAAATCACGATCGCTGGAGGGCGTCCAGCCGCCTCTACGGCAGACACCCGTGCTAATTAGTTGTTCGATCGGTCCGGATCGTTTCCCGGAACGCTGACATGCACTTCATGACCCTGTTTGAGCGCGAGCGTGGCGGCGGCGACAGCGGATTCGAACGCCGCCTCTCTTGTGGCGTAGTCGCCCTGCGTATTGCCGTCATGCAGCACGCTGTAATGATCGCCGACCGCGACGATCGCATATTGTGCCAGTCCCATTGCATCCTCCTGCGTTGCGGGTGAAGCCGAGGTCAGCTGCCGGACGCCGTGACGCGCCAGACCGTGTTGCCGACGTCGTCGGCGATCAGGAGCGCACCTGTCTTGTCGACGGCCAGCCCGACGGGTCTGCCCCGCGCCTGGTTCTGATCGTTGAGGAAGCCGGTCACGACGTCCCGCGCCGCGCCATTCGGCTTGCCGCTGGCGAACGGCACGTAGACGACCTTGTAGCCATTGAGCGGCGTACGATTCCAGCTGCCGTGCTCGCCAACGAACGCGCCGCCGCGATAGGCCTCCGGCAGAGCGTTCGCCGTGTAGAACGTCATTCCGAGCGGCGCGACGTGGGAGCTCAGCGCGTAGTCCGGAACGATTGCCTTCTCCACGAGGTCCGGTCGCTGCGGTTGAACGCGGGGATCGACATGCTGGCCGTAATAGCTGTAGGGCCAGCCATAGAATCCGCCGTCCTTCACTGAAGTCATGTAGTCCGGCACCAGATCCGGGCCGATCTCGTCGCGCTCGTTCACGACCGTCCACAACGCACCGCTCTGCGGTTCGAAGCTCAGCCCGTTCGGATTGCGCAGGCCGCTGGCGAACACGCGCCGGCGACCGGTGGCGCGATCGACCTCGAGAATGGCTGCGCGGTTCTTCTCGGCCTCGATGCCGTTCTCGGTGATGTTGCTGTTGGAGCCGACACCGACGTAGAGCAGCCGTCCATCCGGGCTCGCCGTCAAGCTCTTGGTCCAGTGATGGTCGATCGGACCGCCGGGCAAAGCGGTGAGAACCGTGCCTGCATCCTTCATCTGTGTTTCGCCGGGCGTGTAGGGATATCTCACAATGGCGTCCGTGTTGGCGATATAGAGGTCGCTGCCGACCAGGGCCACGCCGAACGGCGAGTTCATGTGATCGATGAAGACGCTCTTCTGCTCGGGCACGCCGTCGCCATTCGCATCATGCAGCAGCGTGACGCGATTGCTCGGTCCGGTGCTGCCGCCCGACGTTGCCCAGGACTCGACGAACGCCATGATGATGTCCTTCGGACGCTTCGCCGGCGGTGCGGGCGGAGCCTTGGATTCGACCACCAGAACGTCGCCATTGGGCAATGTGTAGAGCGAGCGCGGATGCTGCAGGCCCGTCGCCAGGGCCTCGATCTTCAGGCCAGGCGCGACCTTCGGCGTCTCGCCTTGCTTCCAGCCGACGACCGTCGCGAGCTTCATCGGCGGCAGCAGATATTGCGTCAGCGACGGCAGCTTGACGTCGGCGCCGATCTCCGCCTTCGGATCGCCGCCTTCGTTGCAGCCGGTCAGGCCGAAGGCGGTGGTGCCGAGCAGGAGAGCCGTGAACAACCGGCCCAGGCGACGGGTGCGGACATGGTTCATCGGGCAACTCCCACGCGGTGGCGGTAGACCATCGTCCAGCCGAGCCAGCCCGTGACCGGGAGGATCAAGACCGTGACCAGCGACAGGATCAGTCCGGTGGGCACCACCGAGGTCCAGGCGTCGCGCGCGTGCACCATGTTGTTGAAGAACGCGAGCACCAATGCGATCAGGTTGCCGATCATGTGCGGCCAAGCCGGCGTCTGCGTACGTATCAGTCGATTGCCGAGGAAATCGATCAGGCCGGTAATGGCGGCGAGAATGCCCATGATCAGGCCAACGAGCAGCAGCCAGGCGGAGATGTCGGCCCACATCATCTCGGCGGTCCGCCAATAGGCGATGTCGGTGACGAGCGCGCCGATGAAGCAGACGATGGGGAAGGGCACCAGCATCGGATGGATGGGATGTCGCGCCAGGCGCGCCGTGGACTGGAGGGCAGGATGGTTCGGCTCGACGGTGGTCACAGCGGTCTCCTTGGTCGGCGCGGTGCGCGCGCAGCCTGAGAACAGCTGGCGGCGCCGGGCGTTCCGATCGAGATCATGGATTCCGCGGCGGCCTTCGGTCTGAGCAGGAGCTGCCCAGGTTTTCCGATTGCAAATTTCATCGATTGAAGCACCATCGAGACGTCATGAGGATGCAGGGCTCCTCGACGTGGTGCGGATCTGATGTCTCTCCAACGTCTGTTTTCGTTCGTCGGCGGACCGGTCGGAGCCTGGGCGGTCCGTGAGATCCGGCCAGTCAGGGGGGCGACGCTGGCCGGCGTCGCGCGGTTGGAGATCGCTCCGGGCGATGTCTCGCCTCAGGACGCGTGCTGGTCGCTTCGCGGGGTCACCAGCAACGTCAGATACTCGACGCGGTCCGAGCAGAGCACGCTCGCCTCGGTCCAGGCTGGGCTCGGGCGGTCAGAGGCGACCTGTGCCGCGCTGATCCCGATCGCGAAGACGGCCGCATGGTGGGATCTGCCACAGGATGAGCGGCGGGCTATTTTCGAGGAGCATTCGCGTCACACCAGTATCGGCTTGAAGTATCTGCCGCCGGTCGCGCGACGGCTGCATCATTGTCGCGACATCGGCACGGCGGAGCCGTTTGACTTCCTGACCTGGTTCGAGTTCGCGCCAGAGCATGAGGCCGCTTTTGATGATCTCCTGGCCGAGCTGCGCGCGACGAAGGAGTGGGATTTCGTCGCGCGGGAGGTCGAGGTCAGGCTCACGCGCTGAGGCGCGGGCGCCGGAAGGCTGGCTCTCATTGGCTCTTGTTGAGCGGGCCGTTGCCGCGCGCGCTGTCGCTTGCGGTATCGTTACGTGGCGCGGCGACTGCGGGCTGGCTCTGCTTCGGCGACGCGCTTCCGGTTGTCTGCTGGGTGTTGCCCTGCGGGTTGGCCGCCTGCGCGTCCTGACGCGGCGTCTTGTCGCCGCCGAACGACCAGACCATCAGCCCGATCGCGGCGGCCACGACCACGATGGGAATGAGCAGGGCGTATGGCGTGTTGCTCTGCATGCCCGGGACGCGAGAGCCTGCGCCGGTGGCGCGCTCGCTCTGATCGTGCGCCGCCAGCGAGGCGCGCGTATTCTCGTCGAGCCGCGCGCGCTCACCGGGGCGCAGCCGTCCGGACCGGGTCGCCGCATAAGCGAGCGCCAGGCCGAGAATGATGATGCCGATCCCCCACCCCCAGAATGTCGCCGCTCCGCCGTTCATGCCTTCCTCCCAAGCTGCTCTGCCCGGTCGAGTGTCGCCGAGCTCGGACCAACGGGAGGTTGCCGCATCCGTTCCGAATGGCTGCCTCGGATGCGGTCGGAGCGTCAGCTCGTGGTGCCGCCGTCCTGGATGCACGGAGATTGCTGTCGGCAATCCGGAAGCCGGGGAGAGCGGCCGGATTCAGACCAACCGGCGCTCCGTCAAACAACGCGGGGCTACCGGCGAAGGCGATAGCCTGTTAAGCAACCGCGGACAGCGGGCCGCGGGCCCATATCAGCGAAAGAGGCAACGGCAATGATTCAGACGGTTGGCATCATCGGAGCAGGCACCATGGGCAACGGTATCGCGCAGGTGTGCGCGGCCGCCGGCGTGCCGATCGTCATGGTGGATATTTCCGAGCAGGCGGTCGCGCGCGGGCTCGCCACCGTCGGCTCGAGCCTCGATCGCCTCGTCAAGAAGGACAAGATGACGACGGCCGACAAGGACAAGGCGCTGTCGCTGATCACCGGCACCACTGACAAGACCAAGCTGTCGGCCTGCGATCTGGTGATCGAGGCGGCGACCGAGAATGAAGCCCTGAAGCTCAAGATCCTCGGGGATCTCTGTGCCGGGCTGAAGCCGGAAGCCCTGATCGCGACCAACACCTCGTCGATTTCGATCACCAAGCTCGCGACCGCCACCGACCGTCCGGACCGCTTCATCGGCATGCACTTCTTCAATCCGGTGCCGATGATGGCGTTGCTCGAGCTGATCCGCGGCCTGCAGACTTCCGATGCGACTCACGCTGCGGCAGTGGACTTCGCCAAGCGGATCGGCAAGGTCGCGATCACTGCCAAGAACAGCCCGGGCTTCGCGGTGAACCGCATCCTGTGCCCGATGATCAACGAGGCGATCTTCGCGTATTCCGAAGGCATCGCTACCGCTGCCGACATTGACGAGGGCATGAAGCTCGGCTGCAACCACCCGATCGGGCCGCTGGCGCTCGCGGACCTGATCGGGCTCGACACGATGCTGTCGGTGATGGAGGTGTTCTACAACGGCTTCAACGATCCGAAGTATCGTCCGGCGCCGCTGTTGAAGGAAATGGTCGCAGCGGGACAGCTCGGCCGCAAGACCGGCAAGGGCTTCTACGACTACAGCAAGTAGTTGGCGGCGGCGGGCAACCGCTTGAGAACGAGCGCGCGGCGGATCTCAGGTATCTGCCGCGCATTCATGGGCGACCGGTGGACGACCCACACTCAGCGTTAGAGCGCGATTAGGATCGCCAACTCAGCGAAAGCGCACGCTAGAGACCGCCGCACGAGGTGATCGCAGGCCGCAACGTTCATTTCCATATCGAACAACATTTCGCGGCACAGCGCCGGGCGGCAAGGGGCATTGCCTCACTGATGCAGCCCACTAAGCCTCGACCCGGCGCGCCGTTCGTGAAGTACCGCGGTGTGGTGGCCCGAAACGATTACCGCCACATTCAGCGGATCTGATACGAGGGTGGAGTCATAGAGCCTCCCTGTGATCGCGATCGTTAGCTGTCGCTCGATCGCCGTGGCAGCTTGACGACAGCCACCGCGAAGGAGCGATGCGGTGATCGTCGTCCCCTGCATAGGTGCTGTCAAGGCGCATCATGACGCAATGATGAATTCAGCGTTACGACAGCGGCGACGCAGCATGACTGGGGCTCGACAAGATGACAATTGCCGGCGCGTCACTACATGAAGCGAGCTGACGGGCCGATCGGCACGCCGGCAGCGGTCGTTACCGCACACGATGGGTCTAGCTGCGAGCGCGGATCACAGGCGCTGAATTGCGACGGGTCAAATCACCGCATTCATGTGCGGTTACGGTCGGCCCAAATAGGCTGACAGCGGAACCAAAAGAGACACGCGGCGTCTTGTCTGCCGCGAACGAGCAGGAGAACAGCGATGAAAGCAGCAACCCTCACACTGGCCGCGGTGGCGGCGCTGGCGGCCGCCCTGCCTGTCCTTGCTGCCGAGCAGGGTGCCACCGGCGTCGTGACGGGAATCAATCGTCTCAACGGAACCGTGGCGATCAAACGTGTTCAGAATGGAACCGTCGGCGCCAGTGCATCGGCCGATGCGGAGGAGTATAAGGTCAAGGACAATGCGATGATCGAGGAGGTTCACGCCGGCGATCGCGTGACGTTCTCGACGTCGGATGACGGCGGCAAGACGACCATCGTCAAGCTCGATCGGCAGAAATAGAGCTTGAGCAAGAAGTGCGGGGCCGAGATGAGGCGGCGCAGACGTCTGCACTGGAGCGCTTGGTATCTCGGATTCTGGCTGATCGCCGGCCCGTGCGGTGTTGCACAGGCCGGGGTCGGCGATCTCTATTCCGCACAGACCGTCGTGACCGGGCAGGGCGAGGACAACCGGCTGGCCGGCTTCGCGCTCTGTCTCGAGGACGTCCTGATCAAGGTGTCCGGCGCCTATCAGCTCAGCGGAGACGCCCGGCTCACCCCCTTGAAAGCGCGTGCCCGCGAGTTCGTCACGGGCTTCGACTATCATGACCAGATGTCGGGCAAGCCGAAGCACGACGAGCAAGGGACGCGCGACCGTCCCTTTGACCTCACCATCTCCTTCGATCACGCGAAGATCGACGACGCGCTCGCGCAGCTCGGCGTGAAGCCGTGGCGGGCGGCGCGGCCGCCGCTCGGCGTGATCGTGGCCATGACCTCCGGCAACAGGAGCTATTTGGTCGTCTCGGACGATCGGCAGTCCGATCTGCAACGCGACGCGCTGCGCGCGGCTGCCAGCAAGCGCGGCCTTGACGTGGTGCTTCCGACCACCGCGCAGGCCAGCAGCGTCGATGCGGGCGGCGCTGAGCTGCCGCCGCCTACGCTTGCGGCCGCGCTGCCGGACGCCGGGATGACCTTGCTGGGTCGCCTCACATGGGACGACGACGCGCTCAGCTGGGTCTCGCAATGGCAGCTCGACGCCTCCGGTGCACAGCATCGCTGGCGGGTCGGCGCTGCAACGTTCGACGATGCATTCCGGCGCGCGTTGGGCGGCGCGGCACAGATCCTGTCGGGCAACGGCGCACCGTGACCGGCGTCCGGGCTGCGCGATCCATTTCCGGCTCAGATGTTCATCGCGATCCTCATCGCAACAAGCGTGCCGTCAGCCATCGTCGTGCCTGACTTGCACGACATCGCGCGTGTCGTCGCGGGGCAGCGTCGCCGCTGAAGCCAAGCGGTGATCGTCCATCTTCAAGCGAGTTCAATGAGGCACGCGGTGATCGAGAGCTCCACCGAAGCGCCGTGAGGTTGCCGCGATAGCCTGTCACCATCCTGGTCGGATCGATGCCGAGCGACGCCGCGTCGCTCGCGCGAGCGGCAGGAGGTGCCCGTGGTGAAGTTCAGAACGTGTCTCGTCGCGACGCTGCTGATCGCTGCGTCGACCTCGTTGGCGACAGCTGCTCCCGGTCTTGTTCGCAGTTCGGCCACGATGCGCGCGGGTCCGGGCCCGGGCTTTCCCATGGTCGAGCGGATTCCGGCGGGTGCCCGTGTCACCATTCACGGCTGCATTCAAGGCGGTGCATGGTGCGATGTGAGCTTCGCCGGCGAGCGGGGCTGGATCGCGGCGAGAGCGCTCGCCTATCTCTATCGCGAGCAATACGTCTATCTGCCCGAATATGTCGAATACGTGCCGGTCGCGCCGTTCGTGCTGACCACCTATTGGAGCAGCTTCTATTTCGGTCGTCCGTGGTTTCACCGCCACGCCTATTGGAATCGCTATTGGCGCCAGCATCCCGTCATGGCCCAGAACCCGCCAGCGCCGGCCACGGCTCCGCGTGGCCCTGGCGCGGCCGGTGTCGCGGCCGCCCCGGTGGCCATCGCGGGGCCACATCCCGTCTCGCCGGTCATGGGACGAGCCGGACCTGGGATGGCGGCAACGCCGGCTCAGGCTGCGACGCCGGCAAGCGCCGTGCAATCGCGGATCGCACCGATGGGCGCCGCCGCGCAGGGCGCTCGCGCTCAGATGGGCGGCATGAGCGCGATGATGGTCAGTGCGCCGCGCTTCAGCGCAGGCGTGGCTCGCGGCGGAGGCAGCTCCAGGGCCGGGGGAGGGTTCCGCCGACATTGACAATGGCGTGAACCGGACGTGCATGAGCGCTTCGAGACATGGGTCCCGCGATCGGCCGTTGGCGACAGAGCGGACGATCACTACATGCGAGTTGATGACCTGACCCCGCATCGTCTTGTTCGCCGTGAAAAAGCTCGTGCTCGTCTTTCTCCTGCTCATCATCGCTCCTCTCTCGCTTTCCGCCGCGAGCTACCTGCGCAGCGACCGCCGCGGCAACTGGCAGTCCGCGGATCGCTCGAGCGCGGGGCTGCTCCCCTCGCCGGCCGATCATGAGGATGCCGTGGTGCGCGTATTCGCGGCGCGCACGGTGCGCTGGCGCGGCATCTTTGCGGTCCACAGCTGGATCGTCGTGAAGGAAAAGGGAGCGCCCCGCTACACGCGCTACGACTACACGGCCTGGGGTGAGCCGATCCGCGTCGACGGCTTCGCCCCGGATGGGCGCTGGTTCGGAGCTTTGCCGGACACGGTTCTGGCCGTCGATGGCAGGGATGCTGAACAGGTCATCCCGAAGATCCGCAGCGTGATCGAATCCTACCGCTTCCGCGCCTATGGCGACTACAACGCCTGGCCGGGGCCGAACTCGAACACCTTCGTTCAGGCGGCGCTGAATGCAGTCCCCGAACTGAACGCGGTGCTGCCGCCGACGGCGATCGGGAAAGATTTCCCCTATGACGGCTGGTGGGGACGGACGGCTTCAGGAACCGGTCTGTTCGTGTCGCTGGGCGGCTATGTCGGCCTGACGGTCGGTTGGATCGAGGGGCTGGAGCTGAATGTCCTCGGCGGGGTTCTCGGCATCGACCTGCGGCGCCCGGCGCTGAAGTTCCCCGGCATCGGCCGGCTCGGCATGCCGTTGACCTGACGCTCTCGCCCGTCGCGATCGCTGGCATGCAGCTTGCTGCGAAGTCCGTTGGCACGCCGCAATGTCGCGGATACGCCAGACCGCCGCTGTCCCGGCTCTGACACCCGCACCGGCTTGGCCGGGCTCGTCTGCAAAGTGTCGGATCCGCCACATGAGGCGAGGGGAGATGGGTGATGGACACGCTGTTTGCGATCTGCGCGACCTATGAGGTGGATGACGGCGCGGCGCGCGGATTCGTGCTGCAGCGTCGCGAGACCGATGGGAGCGCCAAACCCTGGCCGATCCTGGTGACCCGCAAAGGCAATCAGTTCTATGGATTCGAGAACGCCTGTCCGCACCAGGGGGCCCGTCTCGACAAGCGTCCCGGCGAGTTCATGGACGAGGAAGGCAATTTCCTCACCTGCGGCCAGCACGGCGCGCAGTTCGATCTCGACACCGGGCAGTGCTTCATCGGACCCTGCCAGGGCAAGGCCCTTACGCCGGTCAAGCTCGTGATCGACGATGGCGACATCTGCCTGTCCGGCATCGATCTGGATGAGGAGGACGGTCTCGACATCGATGATCCCGAGGACGATGTGCCGGAAGTGCAGATCACGTCGGATTGATGCACGCGCCGCTGCGGCGCGCCGACACTCAGCGCTTCTTTCGCTCAACGCGGCTGAAATTGCTGAGATGCCCTTCGCGCGCGGCCTGGGCGCGTGCCGCCTTGATCAATCCGGGGCTGCGGGCGGGAGGGGCCGGCAGCGAGGGCAGGCGGGTCAGTTTGCGGCCTCCGCAGGTCGGGCACACCGGCTTTTCCGAAATCCCGATCAGCAACTCGACATCTTCGGCGCAAACAGCGCAATGGAAGCTGTAGAACGGCATGACTCATCCCTCCTGTGCGGGAGGGGCTTTGCAGGAACCGGGCCAGCCCGCGAGACGGCCTGGAAGCGCCGGATCGGGGCTCGTTTGCATGCAAACGGCCGTTCATGGCTCCCCGTCGTGTATCGAACGCGACGTCGCTGCGTCGAGCATTCGACAGGGCCGCAAGCCGACGGCCCATCGGCCGGTGCGGGATATACCGAGCACCGGCCGGTGACGTGGATCAGGCGTTGGTCTTCGGCACGTATTTGCCGGCGACGCACTTGTAACTCTGCAGACGCCACTCGTGGTAGGGACCCTTGGACATCCAGTCCGCGATTCCGATCTGGGCGCTGACCGCGCATGATGTCATCGTGATGCCGGACATCTCGCTGTTGGTAACAACCTTCTCCATGCAAAGCTGGCCGTTGCAAAGTAGTGCGACGAGAGTGACGAGCACGTTGATTCTGCCTCCAAAGAGTGGGACCCGGTCAGGATCTACAAAGCAGAGTTCATGCCAAGTTATGAATCCAGGCCGTGCGGCTACGGAGGAGAGTGCTACGAGTGTTACCGTCTCGCTACAGAAAAGTGATGGATTCACCGTTTAGGTCACGCAGCGCGCATCGGAATTGCTGCTAGTTGCTGCTGATGAGTTCGCTGCGGGGTTGTCGACGCGCGGTAACCCACCGGCGGTCTGCGAAATCCGATTCAGAGGTGTCAAACAAGGGGCAGCGCCTGCGCAGTTCTGCAGCGCTCGGTCGGCTGCGATGAAGACTGTGATACCCCCGGTTCGATGCGCTGAATTCCGAATGCGTCATCCCTGCGCGATCTCGTTCTTCACACGCACGTGAGGCATGTATCCGGTGGCAGACTTGCGCGACCCCAAGCCAATCCGTAGGACAACGGGGACTGTCAGGGGGCCTTCATGACTGCAGATCCAACCCGCCGCGCGCTGCTGAAGCTGGCTGGCGCTTCTTCCATGATGATGGCTGCCGTGGCGGCAGTGCGCGCCGAGGGCGGTGGCGAGAGCACCGCTGCCGGCCCGACATTCGCGAGCTGGACCCCGATTCGGATCGGCATGATGACATTGCGCGTCAACGATCCCGACAAGGTCTCGGCCTTCTACCGCGATGTGATCGGTCTGTCGGTGCTGCAGCGGACCGAGACCATCGTTCGTCTCGGGGCGGGCGGCGTGCCGCTGGTCGAGCTGGAGGCGCGGCCGGATGCGAGCCGTGAATCGCCGCGCGCCGCCGGACTATTCCATACCGCGTTCCTGATGCCGACCCGCAAGGATCTGGCTCGTTGGCTGGTGCACGTTGCCCGCAACCGTACGCCGCTGACCGGCTTCGCCGACCACAATGTCAGCGAGGCGGTCTATCTCGATGATCCCGAAGGCAATGGCGTCGAAGTCTATGCCGACCGCGCGCCCGAGCTCTGGCAGTGGCGCGATGGCTCCGTCAAGATGGGCACTGAGCAGCTCGATGTCGACGATCTCGTCGCGCTGACCGATACGCGCAGCAGCAACTACGCTGCCGCGCCCGACGGCCTGCGCATTGGTCATGTTCATCTCAAGGTGGGAGACGTCGGCCAGGCGAGCGGCTTCTATGCGGGGCTGATCGGACTCAATCCGACGCGGATGATTGATCGGGCCGCCTTCCTGTCCTCCGGCCGCTATCATCATCACATCGGCGCCAACAGCTGGCGCAGCGCTGGAGCCGGCCGCCGTGATGAGAGCACCACCGGTCTGTCGTGGTTTTCCTTCGAGGTGAAAAGCGACGACGGCCTCGCGCGGCACGAGGAGCGCCTGTGCCAGGCGGGGGCGGCGCTGACTGTGCTCTCAAATGGGCTGGAGACCGCCGATCCCTGGGGCACGAAAGTCCGCTTGATCCGCGTGTGAGCTCATCGCGCCGACGTACAGGCCGACGTTCGGCGCGACTCAGGCCTCGTTGAGGCCCGCGCCGCGATCGGTCAGGACCTTCTGGCCCTTTGCTGTCAGCTCGTAGATGTCCCCATCCTTGGCGACATAGCCTTCACGGATCAGGCCGTCGATCTCGTCCTGCCGATCCGGCGAGAAGGCGATCGCCTGGCCGATGTCCGAAAGCGTTGCGATCTGGTCGTCCGTCAGCATGGCCATCTCCCGTTGTTCATGCGAACGCTGTGGCGTCTCGAATGTTCCGGGAGCGGCCTGTTCTCACGCCTTGCGGACAAATTCCGACTTGAGATTTATCTGCCCGATGCCATCGATCTTGCACGCGATGTTGTGGCCGTCGCTGGCCTCCTGCAGACGGATGTTGCGCACCTTGGTGCCGCCCTTGACCGTCGAGGATGAGCCCTTGACCTTGAGGTCCTTGATGACGATGACACTGTCGCCATCGGTCAGCACGTTGCCATTGGCATCGCGGATGCTGGTATCGGCCTCAGCCGGTGCAATGGCTGCGTCGCCGCTCCATTCGTGGCCGCACTCCGGACAAACCCACAACGCGCCGTCCTGATAGGCGTGCTCGGAGCGGCATTGCGGGCAGGTCGTCGCGTCGGTCATCTCATCCTCGGATCGCTGCAGAAAGCGTGCGGCAGCGTTAGAGGCTGGAATGGAACCGGGCAAGTGAAATCCCGGAAGAGAGACAGCGCGCAGTCTTTTGCCGCGCGCTGCTGATGTCGACTTGAGATGGGCGGCGGTCGCCGCGCCTCACGCCGCCTTGCGCTCGGGGACTTTCGAGCCCTGATCGCTCTCGGCCGCTTCGATCGCCCGCAGGTAGGTGTCGAGCAGCGTCTCGTGCTCGTCGCGTTCGTCCTGATCCTGCTTTCGCAGCTTGATGATCTCCTTCAGGATCTTCACGTCGAAGCCTTCGCCCTTGGCCTCGGCGAACACTTCCTTCTTCTGCTCGTTCAACTCCGCCAATTCGCCATCGAGGTGCTCGATCCGCTCGATGAAGGACCGGAGGCGCGCGCCGGGAATGCCGATCTCTGACATGGTGACTCCTAAACTAATGGGACCCCGAAAATGCGCGGCGGTTCGTTGACAATGTCTTAACGCGCAGGGCTCGCGGACATCCCCCGCGGCGAACGTGCTTAACGCGGAACCGTCCGGCGGCAGCACACCCGTCGGACGTGACGGCCAGGGTTCCAGCCGGTATGGAAAAGGCAGCCATCACGATCCCCGTCCGTCCGGAATGACACTCCATGACCCGCGCCAACGTTCCACCGCTCGACTGCTCCAGCCTGCGAGCTCAACTCGCAGCGCTGCCCGGTCTGGCTCGGCTGCGAGACCTGTCCGCAGGCTTTGCGGAGGCCGGGGACGAGACAATCGCTGCGATCCTCGAGTCCGCGTCGGCCTTCGCTGCGGACCGCCTCGAAGCGCTCAACGCTCAGTCGAACAGCGCAGCGCCGCGACTGGTCGACGGGGCAGTCGTCACCTCCGACCTGCATGGACGCGTCTGGCGCGAATACGCCGAGAGCGGCTGGATCGCACTCGATCTTCCCGAGCAGCTCGGCGGCCAAGGGCTGCCGCTGGTGGTCGCCGTTGCCGTTCAGGAAGTGTTCGACCGCCATTGCGCCGCCTTCGGCATGCTGCCGGTACCGGTGCGCTCGGCGGTGCGGCTGATCGAAGCCTGGACGACGGACGACATGATCCGATCAGAATGGCTGCCGAAGCTGATCGCGGGTGAGTGGGGCGCCACGATCTGTATCTCGGAAGTCGGCGCCGGCTCCGACGTGAGCCGCATCCGGACCAAGGCTGTGCCGCGCGGCGACGGCCGCTGGTCGATCACCGGGGAGAAGCAATGGATCTCGTTCGGCGGCCATGACCTGACCAACCGCATCGTGCACTGCCTGCTGGCGCGCACCGAGGGAGCCAAAGGGTTGTCGCTGTTTCTGGTGCCCGACCGTATCGATGGCGCCGCGAACGGTGTGGTCGTGCGTAAGCTTGAGCACAAACTCGGCCTTCATCTGTCGCCGACCTGCGCGATGGGCTTCGAGGACGCGATTGGCCATCTGCTCGGCGAGGAGGGCCGCGGGCTGGCGCAGATGTTCGTGATGATCACCAACATGCGGATGGCGGTCGGCGCGATGGGGCTCGGCATCGCCTCTGCGGCTGCCGACGTTGCGCTCGCTTATGCGCGGCAACGCCTGCAAGGCGGCGCGGGGCCGCAGCCGCTGCCGATCATCGTGCACGCCGACGTGCAGCGCACGCTGCTGTCGATGCAGGCGGACGTCGAATGCGCTCGCGCGCTGATCTACGCCGCCGCGGTCGAGGCCGATCTCGCGCGCGTCGAGACCAACGATGATGCGCGCCGCGACAGTGCCGCGCTGGCGCAATGGCTGTTGCCGATCGTCAAGACGCTCGGCGGCGAGCTCGCCTTTGCGACGGCCGACAGCGCCATCCAGGTGCTCGGCGGTGCCGGCTACACCACGGACTGGCCCGTCGAGCAGCTGCTGCGCGACTCGCGCGTGCTGCCGATCTTCGAGGGTACGACCGGGATGCAGGGGCTCGACCTCCTGCACCGCCGGCTGTGGAAGGACGGCGGCGAGGGCCTTCGCGCGTTCCTCTCGCGCGCCCGGGCCGACATCGCGCCGTTGGCGGAACGCGACGTCGCGGCCGCCACCGAGATCATCGATTTGCTGGAGACGACGGCCGGACAGCTCGCCCGGATGCGCGACACCCCGCGTGATGGCGAGGCCGGCGCGACGGGGTTCCTGCACCTCGCCATCGACGCCGCGCTGACGTGGTCGGCAGCGCGGCTCGGCGCGCTTCGCAACGACACGCCGGCCGGCGCCCGGCTGCGTGCGCTCGGCAGCTTCCAGCTCGGCGAGCTTGTCGGGCGGGCACGGCACCACGCCGCGGACGCGCTGCGTGGAGCCGCCGCCTTGGAGGGCATCGCCACGCTGCTCTGATCTATGCGGCCGAAGATGGTGATCAGGTGCGTCTCGTGCGTCATTGCGGCCGTTCTGCCAGCTTTCGGAACGAGCGCTTCAACGCATTGACGCTGGCCAAATAGAGCGAGACCGAATGGTCGCCGCAGCGTTCGCCGTCGTCCGGCTTGTAGCCACGGCGGATGAAGGCTGCGGCAGGGCCGGCACCGCAGAGATGGATGACGGCGGCGAGATCCTGTTTCTGCTGCGCCGTCGGCTTGGCGGCGGGCTGCCGCGCGAGCGCTGCGGCGACCTGGCGGTCGAGCGAGATCGCAGTGAGCGCGACCGCATGCGCCGGCCAGGCGCGGATGTACAGGCTCGGCGCGCCGCAGCCGTCGCGGGTCACCTCGTGATCCCGGATGCAGAAGCCGGCGGCATCGGCAAAGGCACCGTCGGTCATCTGGAACAGACCGACTGCGCTGGAGGCCGGCTGATAGACCGCGAACGGGTTCCACGCAAAGCGCCATCGCCAATAGGTGCGGGCCACCGGATTACCGGAGCTTTCGGTCTGCGCCAACGCCGCCAGCAGCTCCGGAGGTATCGCCCGCGTCGCGCTCTCGCGGAACAGGGCGCCATACTCGCGCCAAGTCTCGTCCGGCTCCTTGTCGAGGGAATGGCCGGCGACGACGAACAGCTCGGTCGGCTTGCGCGCCACGTGGTAGGCCAGATTGGCCAGCGCGAACATGCCGAGCGCCAGCACGGCGGCGGTTGCGAGCTTCAGCCAGCGCGGCGCCGCGCCCGCTTTGCGCCGCAGCCACCTCGTTCCCCGCTGCGCGAGCTTCGCCGCTTTGCGCCGCATCGCGCGCCAGCGTCCCGCTCGGCGCGGCCTGCGGGGTTTCTGCAGCGATGGGGCAGGGCTGTTCGGCAAATGATGACCTCGGCTGATCGATGTGGCGGCGCATGGTTAAGAAAGAATTTGTGCAAATGCGTCATTCTTCCACTTTGTGGTGTGGGGAATTGCGTGATGAAGAAGTCGGTCAGTACTCTGCTGTTGGTGCTCCTGTCGGTCCTTGCCGCAGGCATCCTGGTGTCGACGGCGATCCTGATGAGCGGCGCCGCGGGCCGCTATCGCGAGAGCGTGGCGACCGAGCAGCTCACGGCCGCCGACAAGGCGATCTTCCAGAACGTCCTGGTGATGCGCGCCCGCCGCGGCGACATGCAGAGCGTGCTGCTGAGCGAGGACGATCCGCGCCCCAGGCTCACCGAATATCAAGGTATCGAGGCGAAGGGCCATGACGGCGTCGCCGCGGCGCTCGCCGGCGTCGACATGCCCGAGCGCGACGAGCTCGTCGCCAGGCTGAAGAGCAGCTGGGAGGCGACCGTGCCCCAGTTCAAGCTGCTGTTCGACGAGGCCGCCAGGCCCAGAGCGGAGCGGGTGCTCGCGCGCACGCAAGGCTGGTACGACGCGATGACCAAGACGCTGGATGCCGCCAACGCCGCGTCGCTGTCGGTCTCAAACCGCGCCTGGATGACCGACCCGGCCATCGCCAAGATGGTGCAGGCCCGCCGTCTCGCCTGGCAGATCCGCGATCGCTACGGCCTGCAATGTTCGGCGATGCGTCCGAACATCAACAGCTCCAAGCCGCTCGACGAGGCCCAGAAGGCCTCCGTCGCGCAATGGCGCGGCACCGTGGCGGCCGGCTGGTCCGGCCTCGACGACCTCCTGGCGGGCGCCGGCAGCGCCGAGCTCGCCAGCGTCGTCAAGACCTCGCGTGGCGAGGTCGAGGCGGCCCATCAGCGCATGGACCAGCTGATCAAGAGCCTCGACGGCAGCGGCAAGCCGGCGATGCCCGCGCCGGAGTGGAACGCGTTCTGCCAGGGCCCGTTCAACGGCATCATCGCCATCGGCATGACCGCGCTCGACGCCTCGATCGCCCGCGCCGAGGCGATCAGGACCGCGGCGCTGGCCAGCCTGATCGTGCAGTCGATCGCCTTCATCACCGCGCTCGTCGTCGCCGGCTTCGCGCTGCGCGCCGTGCGCGTCCGCCTGGTGCGCCCGGTGGCGGCGCTGATGCAGGCGATCCAGCGCATCGGCCAGCGCGACTACCAGACGCCCGTGCCGCAATTCGCCAATGCCGACGAGTTCGGCGCGATGGCCGCGGCGCTCGAAGGCCTGCGCGAGAGCGCCGCCATCGCCGAGCGGCTCGCCCGGGAGCGCGACCTCGACCAGGGCAAGCGGCTGGAGCGCTCGCAGGCGATCGACAGCGCCTGCCGGAGTTTTGACGACACCGTGCAGGCGGTGATCGTCAGCATGGGCAACTCGACCGGCCAGCTCGACCACAGCGCGACCGACGTGCGCAAGCTGGTCGACGAGTCCACCGAGCAGACCGCGGCGGTGGCCAGCGCCGCGGAGACCGCGACCAGCAATCTCGAGACCATCGCCGCCGCTACCGAGGAGCTCACCGCCTCGGTCTCGGAAATCGCGGCCCAGGTGCAGGCCTCCGCGGCGGATGCGCGCCAGGCGGTCGAGCGCGCGGCGCAGACCAACGCCACCGTCGAGATGCTCGACCGCGCCGCCAACCGCATCGGCGAGGTGGTCAAGATGATCACCGCGATCGCGAGCCAGACCAATCTGCTCGCGCTCAACGCCACGATCGAAGCGGCGCGCGCGGGCGAGGCGGGACGCGGTTTCGCGGTGGTGGCCGGCGAGGTCAAGAACCTGGCGTCGCAGACGGCGACCGCGACCGACGACATCACCCGGCAGATCGCCGAGATCCAGGCCGCGACCGGCGAGTCGGTCGAGGCGATCCGCGCCATCAGCCTCAACATCTCCGGCATCGACGAGAAGATGACGGCGATCGCCGCGGCCGTCGAGCAGCAGCGCGCCGCCACCACCGAGATCTCGCGCAACTTCCAGCAGGCCGCCCAGGGCACCCGCGCCGTCACCGACACGATCGGCGCGGTCGCCGCGCTCAACCGCCAGACCGGCAACGCGGGCGCCGCGATGGTCGACTCGGTGCGCCGCATGTCGACCGATGCCGATCGCTTTCGTGTGGCGGTCGAGGGCTTCCTCGGCACCGTGCGCAAGGCGTGAGGCGGCGATCGCCGGTGGCGGCGCGAGGCGCGCGTCGTCGCCGCGACGTCAGCTGAACGCGTGTCAAACAGCAGCCGAGCAGATCTCTGTGAGCGGACGCGCACGCGCGATCCCGCGGCGCGTGCTGCGCCCGAGTGCTGCTCGTCATCGCCCTCGCAGCGAAGAGAGGGCGCGGGGAATGCCGGGCGCTGGCCGCACCCATGGCCCGCCTGCGAAGAAGTAAGCAGGCGGCAGTCACCACAGGTTCAGCCGAGACATCCCGGCATTCCCCGCGCGGTGGTTTTCACGCTTATAACGCGATCTCCCCGGTGTCCGGCTTGTGAGCCACCGTCGCCAGCGGGATCATCACCCGCGACTTGGCGCCAGCTTCGGGGCGCCAGGACCACGCGTCTTCACGTCCGCAAGCGGCTGTTCGTCCGCGAGCTCGAAAGCCCGCTGCAGCACGCCTGCGGCCACCGCATCGCCGGCCCCACGTCTCGTGACGATCGCGAAGCGCCCCTCTCGCGGGCCGGGATGAGGGGAGATGACCATGAATTCCGAAAAATAGCAATAGGATTATTTTTTACGGAATGAGCGGCGCGCCGATCGTGCGGCCTGTGATGCCCACCCGCGGTGGCTATGCGTGCGGGCGGTGGGCACGGCGCGCGCAACATCATGCCGGATCAGATCGTGATTGGCGCGCCTTTGCCCACCCTACGTTCATTCGGCCGCGCGGCCGCTGCGTAGCCCGGATGAGCGCAGCGATATCCGGGGTCTCCACCGACGTCGGCGATGACCCCGGATGTCGCTGCGCTCATCCGGGCTACCAGACCGCGCTCGCCGTCAGGCCTTTGCTCACCTGACGGCAGCGGAACCCTTGTCGCACCCGCCGGTTGACGCAGCTCCCACATCAGCCACAGAGGAGTTCGTCATGCTGGACATCAAGGAGCATATGGAGGTCATCGGCGCCGACGGCGTGCATGTCGGCACCGTCGACCGCGTCGAGGGCAACCGCATCAAGCTGACCAGGAAGGACAGCGGCGAGGGCAGCCACAAGGGCCATCATCACTTCATCGACAAGGGCCTCGTCGCCGACGTCGAAGGCGACAAGGTGCGATTGTCGGCCGTCGGCGCCGTGGCGGTGACGATGGAGGAGGAGAAGTAGGCGGCCCCTCGCTCCCGCCGTCGAGGCGGAGGGTGGGCAAAGCGGCGCCGCAGGCGGCGCGTGCCCACCGGCGCTGGGTGCGGGCGGTGGGCACGGCGCGGGAGAGATCGCGGCTAACTACGCCTGATGCGGCGCGCATTTGCCCACCCTACGCCACAACGCGAGCACGGTCCCGTAGCCCGGATGAGCGCAGCGACATCCGGGTTCATCACTGGCGCCGGTGGAGACCCCGGATATCGCTGCGCTCATCCGGGCTACGAAGCTTCATCGACAAGGCCCTCGCTCTCGCCGTCAAGACGTAGGGTGGGCAAAGCGGCGCCGCAGGCGGCGCGTGCCCACCGGCGCTGGCAGTGGGTGCGGGCGGTGGGCACGGCGCGGGAGACGTCGCCGCTAACTACGCCGGATGTGGCGCGCCTTTGCCCACGCTACGCCACAACGCGAGCACGGTCCCGTAGCCCGGATGAGCGCAGCGACATCCGGGTCCATCACTCGCGCCGGTGGAGACCCCGGATATCGCTGCGCTCATCCGGGCTACGAAGCGACCACGTGTTTGCGACAGGGCTTCGCCGCGCTCAGACCTCATATTGCAGCACGTGCAGGCCCGCGTTCCAGTCGGTGGCGTACATCAGGCCATCCCTGGTGACGAACACGTCGGCGGTCTTGGCGGCGAGGGACACGTTGGGCCGCGGGTCGATCAGCCTGGCCGGCGCCGGCGGCAGCCAGGAGGCGATCTCCTTCGGCGCGAACTGATTGCGGATGTCGAACACGCGCACGCCGCCGGCATTGTAGGTGGCGAAGATCGTGTCCTCGCTCTGCATCGAGCCGGGCCGGTTCTCATGCAGATTGTGCGGGCCGAAGGTGCCGGGCGCGGCGCAATAGTCGCGGTCGCTCGGCACCGGCAAGGTCGCGATCGTCACCGGATTGGCCGGCACGCGGACGTCGACGACGAAGATCTGGAACAGGCCCTTGGCGCATTTTTCGGCATTGGCCTCGTCGGCGACGATGGCGAG
This sequence comes from Bradyrhizobium sp. ORS 278, assembly GCF_000026145.1. Lineage (NCBI taxonomy): Bacteria > Pseudomonadati > Pseudomonadota > Alphaproteobacteria > Hyphomicrobiales > Nitrobacteraceae > Bradyrhizobium > Bradyrhizobium sp. ORS 278. The sequence continues at coordinate 3,644,895 of NC_009445.1, forward strand.
GTTGCGCCCGGGCAGCGGCAGCGGCGTATGCGTGCCGCCGGGGAAGGGCGGCGACCAGTTCAGATGCGACAGCAGCTTCGGCTTGGCCGGATCGGACACGTCGTGAATGGTGAAGCCGCCGTCGCGCCATGCGCCGTAGCCGAGCGAGCCGGCGACGATCATGTGATGCAGCGCGTAGCGCTTGCCCTTGGGCGCGGTCGAGACCTCGCCGGCGGCGCGGTTCATGCCCGGCAGCCACCATTTGGAGACGATGACCGGCTTGGTGATCTCGTTGAGATCGACGATGCACAGGCAGTGATCGGTGAAGCCGTCGAAATGCGCCGAGACATAGGCGTAGCGGCCGCCCATCCAGGACAGCCGGTTGATGCCGAGCCCGGGCATTTCGAGAAACGCGATCTCGCGCATCTCGCCGGGCTTGGAGATGTCGTGGATCGAGAGCCCGCTGCGGAACGGCTTGCGCTTGGTGATGCTGTCGGACAGCGTGGTTTCGAAATAGCCGCGCTGGTCGGAATAGGACTGCATCGCGACGATGTTGGCGCCGTTGGCGAGCAGCAGCAGATCGTCCGAGGTCTGCAGATGATGGGTGCGGGTGTATTGCCCCGCGGTGAAGAAATTCACCGGCTTGACATTGCGCGGATCGCTGGCGTCGAGGATGGTGACGCCGTCGCTGAACATGTGGCCGACATAGAGGTGGTTGCGGTGCGCCATGATCTGGACGCTGTCGGGCCGTCCGCCGATGTCGCTGTAGGAGAGGTGCCTGATGCCGCGCCCGATCCCCTCCGGCGGCACTGCCGGCGCGTCGGCCGCGCGCGCCGCCCCGCCGATCCCGGCCATCGCGGCCACCCCCAACAGCCCCTGCAGATGCGCGCGACGGCTCAACCCCGGCATGATGACCTCCCCCCATGATCTTGTTTTGCCAGGAGGCTAGCACGCGCCGCGTTTGCCGCGCCTCCAAATTCGTAGGGTGGGCAAAGCGGCGCCGTCAGGCGGCGCGTGCCCACCTGCGGTGGGTGCGGACGGTGGGCACGGCGCGCGAGAACTCGCGCCGGATCGCGACATCGGGGCGCGCCTTTGCCCACCCTACGATGCCAACTGCGGCGCCAGCTCCATCGACGTCGTTGCGAGCGCAGCGAAGCAATCCAGGGTTCTTGGCTTGGCCCTGGATGGCTTCGCTGCGCGCGCAATGACGGCGGGGGTGAGGACTGAGGCGGTCTCGCCTCACCCCACCACGATGACAGCATCGCGCAACTCATAGCCGCTGCTCACCGGGTTCACCGTCTTCGTCGGCTGGCGCTCCAGGCGCAGGCCGGGGACGCGCAGCAGCTGATCGAGGAAGATCGCGGCCTCGTGCAGCGCGACCGCCGCGCCGGGGCAGCGGTGCGGGCCGTCGCCGAAGCTCATCAGGCTGGCGGAGCCCTTGGCCGGACGCGTGCGGTCCGGATCGAGGCGGTGCGGGCAGGCGCCGGCCGCGGCTTCGTCGCGATTGGCGGCGCCGACGTCGATCTCGAGCAGGCTGCGCGCGGGGATCGTCGTTGCTCCCGCATCGCTCTCCAGCGTCATCTCGCACGCGGTGCGGCGCTTCAGCGTCGACACCACCGGCTCGAGCCGCAGCACCTCTTCGAGAATGGCCATGCGCTGCGGTTCGTTGCCGGCGAGGAAGCGCGCGCGCAGCGCGTCGTCCTCGAACAGCCGCACGCCCGCCATCACGATGAACTCGCGCGTGGTCGCCATGCCCGCGGCGCCATAGGTGAGGCATTCGGTGAGGATCTCGCGGTCGGAATAACCCTCGGCCAGGAGATGCGAGATGACGTCCTCGCGCGGCCGGGCGCGCCGCGCGCGGATGGCGGGGCGCACGTCGAACCAATAGAAGGCGAGGCTGCGCAGCTGTCCGAACACGGCATTGCGCAGCGTCGCGATGGCGCCCTGGCCGACAGGTGCGGCGAAGAACCGGTTCAGCCGCGCCGCCATCGCCGCGCGCGAGCTGTCCGTCAGTCCGATGATGTCGGCGGCCACGGCCACCGCCAGCGTCAGGCTGAGATCGTCGAGCCGGGCGCGGCGCGCCGTGACGAACTGCGCCACCAGCTCGCGGCTGGTCGTCTCCATCAGCCGACAGTAACGCGTCGCCACCACGCGCGGCGTGAAGAACCGCGCGGTGGCGCTGCGCTGCCTCTGATGCGGCTCGCCGTCCTGGTACAGCACCGGCGCGTGGCGCGGACCGATGAAGCGGTGCACCAGCTCGGCATTGAAGCCGGCCTGCCGGACATCGCCGGAGCGCAGCACTGCGCGCGCCGCGGCGAAACTGTCGATGCGGATCACGGGCGTGCCGTCGTGGCCGACGGGAGCGCCGGCGGATGCGTGCTGCGAGGACTGAGCGGTCATGCTAACTCACGGGCCGGTTGGAACGCCGGATCCGCCAGAGAGGACGGCGACCGGCCCCTTGAGCTAAGGCCGGCGCGAACCGGATCAATCTCTGCTCGCGCGATGATGATGAGCGCGATAGCATGGAGACCGCGATCCGCCGGGCCGAGGCAACCCCACGGTTCCGAATGGACGACGCCGAGGCTGGGGCGGACCTCAATTCTCAGGTGTCCAGGGCTCTCGCGCCGCATGGTGGATATGGAGGATCTCGATCCTGTCGGCGCTGACACGATAGAAGATATTATAGGGATAGCGCCCGAGCGCAGCCACGCGAACATCAGGACGGTCGACAACACGACGGGCGCTCGAAGGCCAGCGTGCGACGTGGGCCACCACGCGCCTGATCCGTCTCTCGACGGCAGGGGCCACGGTCGGATAATGATCGGCAAGCCAATCGGCGATGTCCAGGAGATCCTTGAGCGCGTCGTCTGTTTAGACGACCTTCATCGGGAGCGAAATTTGGCGAACGCTGCTTCGACGTCGTCCTCTTGCGCGAAGCGCGCTTCGTTCGCAGCGCGCCGGCCGCGATCGATACCGGCCAGTTCCTGATCGCTTGGCCGATAGTCGCCGCCGGTCAGGCCAGCTTCGATATCGAGCGCCAGCTCGGCAAGCTCGTCCTGGAGCTCCGCCGGCCAACCTTCGACGCGTTCGAGAACGTCTGTGAGCTTTTTGGTCTTCATGCGCATCAATTAGCGCAAACCGGCCCGGCTGACATGGCCTCGCAGATGTGGCGGTGGCGCACGGGCTGTGATCTCTCGACAGGATCTCCCGCATGTCCCGCCTGCACTGGATCGACTTGCTGACTGCCGGCCGCCTCGCGATCGCGGCGCGGCCGCGGGCGGAGGACTGGCTGGCGGACGACACCGCGGTGTGGGCGGGCGAGGGCATCGCCATCGTGGTCAGCCTGCTGGAGCCGGCGGAGGTGCATGATCTCGGCCTGCAGCGCGAGGCCGCGCTGTGCGAGAGCCGTGGCATGGCCTTCGTCTCGTTCCCGATCCCCGACCGCGGTCTGCCCGAACGCCGCAGCGCGGCGCTGCAGCTGGCGCAGGACCTCGCCGCGCGGCTGACCGAGGGCGCTGATGTCCTGATCCATTGCCGCGCAGGCATCGGCCGCTCGGCGGTCATCGCGGCGTGCGTGATGGGCCGGCTCGGTGTCGATGCCGGCGAGGCCCTGAGGCGCATTGCTGCCGCGCGGGGCGTCCGAGTGCCGGACACCGAGGAGCAGCGGAGGTGGGTGATGCAGATGGCGGGAGAGTAGGGCGCTTCAGACGCCAGCGGTGCAGGCCTTACTCGCTGCGGCCGAACTCGCATCCCGCATGCGCGTATGACGCGCGGCGAATGCCATACTCGTCGCGGCGGAACACCGGCTTGCAATAGGCCTCCCACTTGGCCGCCTCGGCCTCCCTTGCTTCTTCTTCCTGCCGCGCGGCCGGCGAGGGGGTGAAGGACACGTCGCGAGAGACCGGCGGCAGCTCGGTGTGCGTATAGGTGCAGCGGGAGTAGCCGTAGAACCGGGACCCCTGGCAGGCGGACTGGTCGATCCACGACCTCGCCTGCACCGGCGAGACGAGGAGCGCGAGCAGGGCAGGGATGAGGATCTTCTTCACGGCAATTGTCCCCGGCGGTTGTGCCATTTGCAATCGGGTGTCCCGCATTGGGACGATCTTACACCGGAACTCGACGGTGTAAGGTATGATTTGCAAGGCGCGGACCGGACGGCATGGAGCCCGTTTTGGCGTCGCGGTGATCGATGAGCGCGGCGAAATCCGGGTCTGGCGCGCCGTTGATGGTGAAGCCTAGGGTGGGCAAAGCCCCGCCGAAGGCGGCGTGTGCCGAACGTTGCCACCACCCGCCTCGCCGGTGGGCACGATGCGACGCGGCGTTGCCGCGTGCGCGTCTCTGCCCGGCCTGCGCATGAGCCCGTAGCCCGGATGAGCGCAGCGATATCCGGGTTCATCACCGGCAGCACGGGAGACCCCGGATGTCGCTGCGCTCATCCGGGCTACGCGACCTCCACCACCAGCGCCGGCGACCACGACCACATCGACCCCGGGCGGGGCCTCGATCGGCTTGGTGTCGGCCATGTCGGCGTGGAGATCGGAGAAGATGTGGAGGTGCATGGAAGGCCGAGGTGGAGGCCAAGGCTAGCAACGTGGGGCGCGTTAGCGAAGCGTAACGCGCCGCTCCGGTCAAGCGGCGGATTACGCTCCGCTAATCCGCCCTACGCTTGCTGCTCGATCGTCGCACCTGTGAGTCGATGTAGCCAGAAATGCAGCCTTCATTCCACTTCTCTCCAGAAAGTCTGGCCGAATGAACATTCTTGCATTCCGTATAAGACCATTGGATCGGATCAAAGACATGTCCGATCGCTCCAAAGATCGGATGCGATGCTCCGGTTCTCGGCTCCGGCTTTACGTGAGGCAGCCATTTCATCCGTGGATTCCGCGCCAGGATGCATTCTCCGACGTAAACGCCCAGGTCGAAGACGACGTTGAGCCCAACCAAGGAATTCGTCCAGGGGACGTCAAAGTAGTTGTAGGCCCGCCAGAGTGATTCATCCTCTTGGTGTCGGAGGCCGTCCACCAGCAGATCCACATGGGAAGAGAACCATGCGGAAACGGCGCGGATATCTAAATCGTCAAGGCTCAGCGGGACATTGAACTTGGCGAGGAAGCTACGGAGGGCTTCGACGCGTTCAGGTCGTTGCGTCATGAAATAGGAGACATACTCGGCGTTCGCATTATCGAGCGATTTTACTCCAGAACACCAGATCGGGGGCGTATAGGGCGGATAGTTGACCAGTGCCTCGACAATGCGATGCTTTTCGCCAGCAGGTGGGCCTTGCTTCCGTCTCAACCACTCAAACATCGGCAGCCTCACCGGGGCGCAACGTATCCATGGATACCATAGCGGGGCGTTACGCGGCCCGTCCATACCTTCCTGATTCACGCCGTGCTATCTTCAGCCACGATCTCGCGCAGCCGCGCAAACCCGTTCACTGCCCCCCTCGCAGACATCGTTTGCACGACGACCACATCGACCCCGGGCAGGGCCTCGATCGGCTTGATGTCGGCCACGTCTGCGCGATCGGAGAAGATGTGGAGGTGCATGGGAAGGCCAGGGAGGTGGAGCCCGGGGGTCTACAGTGGCGAGCTTGCAAGAATTCGTGTAATAGAGACAAGCATCCAGACGGCCGTAATCGCTAAAGATAACAGGCATACGATGCAGCAAGATGCAAAGCGCGGACTTGAGCAGGATGCGCCACTTTCTCGCGAAGAGCGATTGCGTCGTGTGGTCATTATCTGCATCAATTTTATGCGCAATCTGGCTTATTTGCGTGGTGCTTACGAATCGCCAGAGGGGTGGCAGAGCCAAGCTGGAGAGCTTGTGGTGCCAGATGCTAGCTTTTGGCGAACTGTATCAAATAACTTACTCGACATGTGTGTTCTTGAGTTCTGCAAACTTTTCGCAGACAAGGGCGGGAAGCACTTTTGGAAGAAGATCGTAACGGACCAAGATAGATTTTTTGCCGAGCTGCTAGCGCAGCTTGGCATGACCGAGCAACAGTACGCCGACTACTTAAATGCGTTAAGGACTTATCGGGATAAGTTCGTGGCACACCTGGACGAACATAGGACAATGTACACGCCGAAACTCGATGCTGCGGGAGTTTCAGTTCAACATCTACACGCTTGGCTTGTTGCAAACGAGTGTCCTCCGGGCCTCCTGAATCCGGAACATTCTGCCCCTGAACGGTTGATCGCAGCTTTCAAGGGAGAGCAGTCGGTAGCCAGACGCATTTTCAGCTATGTACGTGAGATCGGGCGTGGCTCAAGTGAAACAGGAGGTCGTTGACCGGAAGCTCTCAGGGGGGCATCTGCGCTAAAGGCCCGAGTAGCTACTGCGGGTACGACAGTGAAACAAAAAGCCCCGCAGCTTGCGGGGCTTTCCGATTCATCGGAGAGTTTCTGTCACAATCTCACGAACACCCCGTCGTGCTGCCGCACGTGTCGCACTTCATACAAGTCCCATTCCGGACCAGCGTGAAGTTGCCGCATTCCGAGCACATCTCGCCTTCGTAACCCCTAGCCTTGGCTTCGGCGCGGCGTTCGGCCTTGGAGGCGACCTGCGTCGCGGCGGTGCCGGCCTTGCTCCATTTGAGGGACTCGAGCTTTTCGGTGGGCGAGAGGTCGTGCTGCGCCTCCTGCTTCAGGGCGACGGCGCCTTCGATGGCGTCGCCGGCGCGGGACGAGGAGAGGGCGGTGACGCGGCCGGAGGGGCCGCCGTCATGCGGGGCGGAGACGGCGGTGGTCGACGTGCCGCCGCGCATCACGACGAGGTTGTCGGTGCGGGAGCGGGTCAGGCCGCGCGAGACGTATTTTGCGGCCTGCTGGCTCGGGCCGTCCTCCGACGGCTTGCCTTCGTCGACGCCGCGGCCGAGCGCATCGAAATTGCTCTCGGAGGGGTCGACATGGGCGAGGTCGAAGCGCGACATGTAGCTGACGGCGAGCTCGCGGAAGACGTAATCGAGGATCGACGTCGCGTACTTGATCGAGTCGTTGCCCTGCACGGGGCCGGCCGGCTCGAAGCGGGTGAAGGTGAAGGCGTCGACATACTCCTCCAGCGGCACGCCGTACTGGAGGCCCAGCGAGACCGCAATCGCAAAGTTGTTGATGAAGGAGCGCAGCGCCGCGCCCTCCTTGTGCATGTCGATGAAGATCTCGCCGAGGCGGCCGTCATCATACTCGCCGGTGCGCAAATATACCTTGTGGCCGCCGACGACCGCCTTCTGGGTGTAGCCCTTGCGGCGATCCGGCATCTTCTCGCGCTCGCGCATGACAACGATGCGCTCGACCAGCTTCTCGACGATCTTCTCCGAGACTTGCGTCGCACGCGCGGCCATCGGCTTCTCGTAGAAGGACTCGACCGCATCATCCTCGTCCTCGTCATCGCTGATGAGCTGCGAGTTGAGCGGCTGCGACAGTTTTGAGCCGTCGCGGTACAGCGCGTTGGCCTTCAACGCGAGCTTCCAGGAGAGCAGATACGCTGCCTTGCAGTCCTCGACCGTGGCGTCGTTCGGCATGTTGATGGTTTTTGAGATCGCGCCCGAGATAAACGGCTGCGCCGCCGCCATCATGCGGATGTGGCTCTCGACCGAGAGATAGCGCTTGCCGATCTTGCCGCAGGGGTTGGCGCAATCGAACACCGCATAATGCTCGGCCTTGAGGTGCGGGGCACCCTCGACCGTCATCGCGCCGCAGATGTGGACGTTGGCGGCCTCGATCTCGCGCTTGGTGAAGCCGATGGCGGCGAGCAGCTCGAAGGTCGGGGAAGCCAGAGCTTCCGCCGAGACGCCGAGCTGCCGGGTGATGAAGTCCTCGCCGAGCGTCCACTTGTTGAACACGAACTTGATGTCGAACGCGGTCGGCAGCGCCTTCTCGACCTTGGCGATGGCTTCATCCGTGAAACCCTTGGCCTTCAGGGTCGAGGCGTTGATGCCCGGCGCGTTGGACAGCGAGCCGTGACCGACGGCGTAGGCCTCGATCTCGGCGATCTCGCTCTCGCGATAGCCGAGCGCGCGCAGCGCCTCGGGAACGGCGCGGTTGATGATCTTGAAGTAGCCGCCGCCGGCCAGCTTCTTGAACTTCACCAGCGCGAAGTCGGGCTCGATGCCGGTGGTGTCGCAATCCATCACCAGGCCGATGGTGCCGGTGGGGGCGACCACGGTGACCTGGGCGTTGCGATAGCCGTTGGTCTCGCCGAGCGCGAGCGCGTCGTCCCAGGCCTGGATGGCGTGGCTGACGAGCGAGACCTGCGGGCAATGGGCGTGGTCGAGCGGCACCGGAGCGACCGACAGCGCCTCATAGCCGGTCGCCTCGCCCTTCGCGGCGCGGCGATGGTTCTTGATGACGCGCAGCATGTGCGCGGCGTTCTTCTTGTAGCCCGGGAAGGCGCCGAGCTCGCCGGCCATCTCGGCGGAGGTCCTGTAGGCGATGCCGGTCATGATCGCACTGAGCGCGCCGCACAGCGCGCGGCCTTCCTTGGAGTCGTAGGACAGGCCCATGGTCATCAACAGGCCGCCGATATTGGCATAGCCGAGGCCGAGCGTGCGGAACTCGTAGGACAGCTCGGCGATCGCCTTGGACGGGAACTGCGCCATCAGCACGGAGATCTCGAGCACGATGGTCCAGAGCCGGCAGAGATGCTCGTAGGAGGCGACGTCGAACTGCTTGGTCCTGGTGTCGTAGAACGTCAGCAGGTTGGCCGAGGCCAGGTTGCACGCCGTGTCGTCCAGGAACATGTATTCCGAGCACGGATTGGACGCGCGGATGTCGCCGGACGCCTTGCAGGTGTGCCAGTCGTTCATCGTGGTGTTGAAGTGCAGGCCGGGATCGGCCGACGCCCAGGCGGCGTGGCCGATCTTTTCCCAGAGGTCCCTGGCCTTCAGCGTCTTGACGATCTTCTTGTTGGTGCGGCCGACGAGATTCCAGTCGCTGTCGGTCTCGACCGCGCGCAGGAAGTCGTCCTTCAGCGACACCGAATTGTTGGAGTTCTGCCCCGAAACGGTCAGGTAGGCCTCCGAATCCCAGTCCGTGTCGTAGATCGGGAAATCGATGTCCTTGTAGCCCTGCCTGGCGAACTGGATCACCCGCTTGATGTAGTTGTCGGGCACCAGCGCGCGGCGCGCGAGCTTGATCTCGCGGCGGAGCGCCGGGTTCTTCTCGGGGTCGAAGCAGTCGTCGCCGGAGCCCTCGCAATTGACGCAGGCCTTCATCACGGCCTTCAGGTGCTTCTGGTTGATCTTGGAGCCGGTGACGAGAGCTGCGACCTTCTGCTCCTCCTTCACCTTCCAGTCGATATAGGCCTCGATGTCCGGATGGTCGGCGTCGACCACGACCATCTTGGCGGCGCGGCGGGTGGTGCCGCCCGACTTGATCGCGCCCGCAGCGCGGTCGCCGATCTTGAGGAAGCTCATCAGGCCGGACGAGCGGCCGCCGCCCGACAGCTTCTCGCCTTCGCCGCGCAGCCGCGAGAAGTTGGAGCCGGTGCCGGAGCCGTACTTGAACAGGCGCGCCTCGCGCACCCAGAGGTCCATGATGCCGCCGTCATTGACGAGGTCGTCCTCGACGCCCTGGATGAAGCAGGCGTGCGGCTGCGGATGCTCGTAGGACGACTTCGACTTGGTCAGCTTGCCGGTCTTGTAGTCGACGTAATAGTGGCCCTGGCCGGGGCCGTCGATGCCATAGGCCCAATGCAGTCCGGTGTTGAACCATTGCGGCGAGTTCGGCGCGACCATCTGCTTGGCGAGCATGAAGCGCAGCTCGTCGTAGAACGCCACGGCGTCCTCCTCGGAGGAGAAGTAGTTGCCCTTCCAGCCCCAATAGGTCCAGCAGCCGGCGAGGCGATCGAACACCTGCTTGGCGGAGCGCTCGCTGCCGTAGCGCTCGTTCTCCGGCAGCTGGCTAAGCGCCTCGGTGTCGGGCACCGAGCGCCACAGCCAGGACGGCACGGTCTCTTCCTCGACCTTCTTCAGGCGCGCGGCAACGCCCGCCTTGCGGAAATATTTCTGCGCCAGGACGTCGGAGGCGACCTGGGACCAGAACTCGGGGACCTCGACATTCTCGAGCCGGAACACCACGGAGCCGTCCGGATTCCTGATCTCGGACGTGGTCAGGCGGAAGTCGATCCCCTGATAGGCCGACTGTCCTTCGGTGGTGTTGCGCCGTTCAATCCGCATCGCGAGCCCCAATTGTTCTTGCCGGACCGCGTTTGGCGGCCGGGATCATTGCATCCAAAGGCGCCGGCCTGGAAGCCCGGATCAAGGGCTCGTCTGCCGCCGCAGTTCAACCGGTCGCCCGGTCCCGTCTCTCTCAACGCCTCACACGTACCGTCCGGCTCCCTGTCCGCTGCAAGACAGCCCCCACATCTAGTGGGGACCTTCGCAGCCCCGTCATCGCGACCACCCCGCCGCGGGACAGACGACGAGCCGCACGCCGGGCCTGTTGGCCTTCTGGCGCGGTCGTCCCTCGAACCCTTCTGGGAAGCGGCCGGCATGACCAAAAACGCGACCAAGCGCCGAACCGGGCCGGAAGCTAGGACGACTCCGCTTCCCCCGTCAAGGACTAGTGGGAGTTCCCTAACCAAACACTAAATATGGGGGAAAGCGTGGGATAACCAGGCGCATGCCGGTATCGTGATGGCCGTAACTATCGGCGAGTCCTGACGGATTCGAAACCGAAAAAATTTGCGTCCGGCGCTGTCCACAGGGCTTCGTCCCGCTGTTCACAGGGGCGAATTAATTGCCGTGCAAACGGCGGGTTTTGCTTGCGTGCGCGGGACTCACGGGCGGCTACGGGACGGCAGCGGGGCAGGCATGCCCTACAATCCCTGGTGTCATGCCGAAAACGCCGGCAGTCTGATCGTCCCACAGACGGTGCCGGTGATTTCCATGACAGACAAGCCAGCGGCCAGCGGGCGGATCACGCCCGCCGGGCTGATGTTCCTCGCCATCACCTCGCTCGGCTGGGGCTTCAACTGGCCGGTCACGAAGCACCTGGTCGGCGTGCTGCCGCCGCTGACGCTGCGCGGCACGACCGGCGTGGTTGGCGCGGCGCTGCTGGCGCTGCTGGCGGTGATCCGCAGCCAGAGCCTCGCCGTCCCGCGCGAAGTCTGGCCGCGGCTGATTCTCGCCGGGATGCTCAACGTCACCGCGTGGATGGTGCTGATGGGGCTGGCGCTGTTGTGGCTGCCGGCCAGCGAGGCGGCGCTGATCGCCTACACGATGCCGGTCTGGGCCTCGCTCCTGGCCTGGCCGATCCTCGGCGAGCGGCCGACGGCGTTGCGCGTGCTCGCGCTGGTGCTGGCCTTCGCGGGGCTGGCGTCGATCATGGGCAGCAATGGCCTGAACGCCAGCCGCGACAAGCTGCCGGGCATCCTGATGGTGCTGGGCGGCGCGTTCGGCTTCGCGCTCGGCACGGTCATGGCCAAGAAGCTGCCGATCAAGCTGCCGCCGCTGTCGGCCGCGGCCTGGCAGATCGGCATCGGCTGCGTGCCGATCGTGCTGGTCGGCTTAGCGCTCGAGCAGTCCGACTGGACCAGGCTCGACCAGCTCGACTGGGCGCTGATGTTCTACTCCACCGTGATCCAGTTCTGCGTCGCCTATGTCGCCTGGTTCGCGGCGCTGGCGCGGCTGCCGGCCTCGGTGGCGGCGATCGGCACCATGGCGGTGCCCGTGATCGGCGTCGTCGCCTCGGCGATCGCGCTGCGCGAACCGCTGGGGGCAGGGCAGATCGCCGCGCTCGCCTTCACGCTCGGAGCGGTGGCGCTCGCGACACGCGGCTAGTAGATCAACCGCCGGCCGGCCCATCGAGCGCGCGGCGCACCATCTGCGCCAGCTCGGCGCGGCGATAGGGTTTGGTCAGCAGCAGCGTGTCGGGCGCGAGCTGGCGGTTCTCGATGATCGCGTTGTCGGTGTAGCCGGAGGTGTAGAGTACCCGGAGTCCGGGGCGGCTCGCCATGATCGTCTCCGCGAGCTGGCGGCCGCTGACGCCGCCGGGCATGATCACGTCGGTGAACAAGAGATCGAAGGGCCGGTCGTGCGCGACAATGCTCAACGCCTCCGCGGCCTGCGAGGCGACGAGGGTGACGTAGCCGAGGCCCTGCAATTGGGCGAGCACGAAGTCGCGCACCAGCGGATCGTCCTCCACCACGAGGATCGTCTCCGTGCCGCGCGGCAGCTCCTGCTCGGCCTCCGGCTCCGTCCGCCGCCGCACCTGCGCCTCCGGCAGATAAAGCCGGATGGTGGTGCCGCGATTCTCCTCGCTGTAAAGCTTGATGTGGCCCCCTGACTGCTTGACGAAGCCATACACCATGCTGAGCCCGAGACCCGAGCCCTTGCCCGCGTCCTTGGTGGTGAAGAACGGCTCGAATGCGCGGTCCTTGACCCCCGCCGGCATGCCGGTGCCGGTGTCGCTCACGGCAACCATGACGTAGGCACCCGGCACGACGCCGGGATTGGCCGCGGCATAGGACTCGTCGAGCCTCGTCGTCGCGGTCTCCAGCAGCAGCTTGCCGCCCTCCGGCATCGCGTCGCGCGCGTTGATGGCGAGATTGACCAGCGCGTTCGCAAGCTGGGCGGAATCGACATGGGCGACGAGATCGCCCTCGGCGAGAATGGTCCTGATCTCCACCTGCTCGCCGAGCGTCGGCCGCAGCAGCTTGGCGATGTCCTCGACCGTGGCGTTGACGTCGATGTCGCGCGGGCGCAGCGGCTGCTTGCGCGCAAAGGCGAGGAGATGACGGATCAGCTCGGTGCAGCGGTCCGTTGCCCTGCTGATCAGCACCGCGAGCTCGGCCGCGGCCGGCCGGTCGCGGACGGTGTCGACCAGCATCTCGATCGAGCCGGTGATGATCGTGAGCATGTTGTTGAAGTCGTGCGCGACGCCGCCGGTCAGCTTGCCGATGGCATCGAGCTTCTGCGCCTGCTGCAGCAGCCGCTCGATCTCGTGCACTTCGGTCACGTCATGGTAGACCAGCGCCGCGCCGCTGATCGCGCCCTCGGAGTTGCGCAGCGGCCGACCGCTGACCATCAGCCGGAACTGTGGCCGGCCGTCGGTCGGCTTCACCACCACCTCGCGACGATCGAAGGAGAGCCCGCGCAGGGCGCGCGCGATCGGCAGATCCTCGTCGCGGATACGGGTCACCGCATCGTTCTCGTGGAACTGATTGGTGACCAGCATGTCGGAGAAGCTCTTCCCCGCGCTGGGCCCGAAGAACTGTCCGGCGGCCTCGTTCGACAGCACGAACTTGCCCGCGGGGTCGACCACCAGAACGCCCTCCGCCATGCTGTTGAACGTGTTTTCGAGAATGGCCGAGGAGCGGCGCAGCTCGTCATAGGCGGCCGCCAGATCGCCGCGCTGCTGCAGTGCCTGTGCCTCCAGAGACGTGGCCGTCGCCTGCGACTGGCGGAGCGAAAGGCGCAGGGCGCGGTCCGACTGATAGGCGCGCCGGACGAGATAGGCCGCGATCAGCATCAGGATGCCGACGCCCGCGAGATCGATGGCCAAGAGCCATGTTCCCGTCCTCCGGGAGGTCGCGGTGCGCACGTTCAGCAGCCGGCGTTCTTCCTCGGTGAAGGAGTCGAGCACCCCGTTGATCGTCGCCATCGCGGTCGGGCCGGCCGCCCCCGCCACGAGCGACGCGACGCCGGCGCGGTCGTTGGCCGCCTGGCGGCGGATGAGCTCGCCCGAGAGCGCGATTCGCCGCTGCACGTCTTCGTCAATCGCATGCAGCCGCGCGCTCTGCGTCGGATTGTCCTGCACGAGCGCGACGAGATCGGCCCATGTCGCGGGAGTTCTGCGACCGCTGTCCTGGAACTCGGTGACGAACCGATCCGCGCCCGACAAGGCAAAGCCGCGTGAAGACGCTTCGGCCTGGCGGAGCAGCAGGCGCAGCTCTGACGATTTCTCGAGAACCTCGAGCGTGTGCTCGACCAGGATCGCGTCGTTCCGCGCCTTGATGTCCAGCGCCGTGGAGGCCGCGCCCATCGCCAGCAGAGTTCCAAGTCCGAGGCCGATCGCCACGCGCCGCCGGATCATGGTGAAGGTCCAATCGCGTCAGGTGCGCCTGGTCGCTCAAACACCATCGTGGTTATGAATGCTTCTCAATCGCGCATGTCGATGTTTCGATCAGACTTGCTTGTAAAGGGTGATCCGGAGCGAGCGTGGAACGGATCCGGGCGTAAAAGAACGAAATGCAACTAATTATATGTGTGTCGTGCCGGACTGCCAATCATCCGGCTCAGGTTCCATGGGGATTGCACACGTAACCCGTTCGGGGTTCCAGGACGTTGAGCAGGCGGCGAACGAACTCAGTTGGCCAGGACGCGGCCCGGCGAGGCGACTTCGCGGGGGGCATCCGAACTGTGCAAGGCGAGACGCACCATCTGGGCGAGCTCTGACTTGCGATAGGGCTTGGTGAGCAGGAGCGAGGCGTGATCGATGCGGCCGTGTTCCACCATCGCATTATCGGTGTAGCCCGAGGTGTACAGGACCTTTGTGCCTGGCCGCTGCCGCAGCGTCTCCTCGGCAAGTTCCTTGCCATTGACGCCACCTGGCATGATGACGTCGGTGAACAACAGATCGAAGGGCTGCCCGGATTCGATCTTGGCCAGCGCCTCGACACCGGTGGAAGCGGTCATCGTCTTGTAGCCCAGGCTTTGCAGCTGGGCGACGACGAAGTCCTGCACCAGCAGGTCGTCCTCGACGATGAAGATGGTCTCATCTCCGCGCGGGGGCGGTGGATCGGGCAGGGCAGGCGTTGCGGTCTGCCCCTTGGGCGCCGGAATGTACAGGCGGATGGTGGTGCCCCGGCCTTCCTCGCTGTAGATCTTGATGTGACCGCCCGACTGCTTGACGAAGCCGTAGACCATGCTCAGGCCGAGGCCGGAGCCTTTGCCCGCTTCCTTGGTGGTGAAGAACGGCTCGAACGCGCGATCGCGCACGGCGGGCGACATGCCCGTGCCGGTGTCGCTGACGGCCACCATGATGTAGGAGCCCGGCGTCACGCCGGCATTGGCTGCGGCATAGGCATCGTCGAGTTCCACCCGGCGGGATTCCAGCAGCAGCTTGCCGCCATTGGGCATCGCGTCGCGGGCGTTGATGGCCATGTTGACCAGCGAGTTGGCAAGCTGCGCTGAGTCGATGTGGGCGATCAGCGTCTCCTCTTCCAGGATCGAATTGATCTCGATCTGCTCGCCGAGGGTCGGCCGCAGCAGCTTGGCGATGTCCAGGATCGTGCTGTTGACGTCGCTGTCGCGCGGATGCAGCGGCTGCTTGCGGGCGAAAGCCAGCAGATGCCGGATCAGCTCGGTGCAGCGGTCTGCGGCCTGGCCGATCAGCGCGGCGGTGGCCGCCGCGGCCGGACGGTCTCTCACCTCGTCGGCCAGCGTCTCGATCGTGCCGGTGATGATCGTCAGCATGTTGTTGAAGTCGTGCGCGACGCCGCCGGTGAGCTTGCCGATGGCGTCGAGCTTTTGCGCCTGCTGGAGCAGCCGCTCGGTCTCATGGGCGGCCGTGATGTCGTGATAGACCATCGCCGCGCCCGTGATGCGTCCTGCGCTGTCGCGCAGCGGACGGCCGCTGATCATCAGGCGCAGCGTCTCATCGTGGTCGGGCTGATGGATGATCAGCTCACGGCGGTCGAACGACTCGCCGCGGAGCGCGCGGGGTGTCGGCAGATCGTGTGCCGCGACCGGCGTGAGGCCGTCACTCTCATAGACACGCAGGTGAGAGCGTACATCGGACAGATTCCGGCCGGGACGATAGCCGAGCAGGCGCTCGACCGCGGGGTTCGAGAACACGACCGTATCGGCGGCGTCGATCACGAGCACGCCTTCGGCCATGCTGTTGAACGTGCTCTGCAGGATCTCCGCGGAGTGGCGCAGCTTCTCATGGGCCTCGACGAGATCGAGATGCTGCTTCTCGGCGCGCTCGGCGAGCGAGACGGCCTCCGCTTCGGAGCGGACCAGCGAGCTGCGGAGCGCCCGGTCCTCCAGATAAGCGTGCCGGATCAGATAGGCTGCGATCACTAGAAGCAGCGCGAGCCCGCACAGGTCGATCGTGAGCAGCAGCGATCCCGTGGTCTTCGAGGTGATCGAGCGTTGCGCCAGCAGGGCGCGCTGATCGGTGACGAAGCGGTCGAGATTCTCCGTGATCGTGTGCATGGTCGCCGGGCCTTCGCCGCGGCTGCCGAGCGCCTGGAGCCCGGCGGTGTCGGACGCTGCGCGCAGCCTGATCAGCTCCGCGGCGATGTCGATCCTGCGAACGATCAGTGCCGCGGTGTCACCGAGAAGCTTGGTCGGCATCGGACTGTCGGCAACCGCGCGCTGCAGATCAGCGACGGCGGAGGGAATCTTCGTGCTGACATTGTCGAACTCGGTGCGGAAAGGGGCTGCGCCCGTCAGCGCGAAGCCGCGTGAGCTGGCTTCCGCCTCGCTCAGCAGTAGACGCAGATCGGAGGTCTTCTGCAGGATGTCGAGCGACGAGGTCACCCAGGCCTCGTCGTGGCGCGACTTGACGTCAAGCGCCGCGGACGCCGCGCCGATCGCAAGCAGCGTTCCAAGACCGAGCCCCAGGGCAAGGCGCTGACGAATCATCCGCGTGTCTCAATCATCCAAAGGTGTCGCCGGCTGACCGGTCGATCACTGCGACCAGCCCCACGCATCCGGCGACCGGTGCAGCTGCGTCGAAGGAACTGATGATATGTCGCAAGGCGCGCCTCCTCGTTCGAATTTTCTGGCGCGGTCGAGAGCGGCAGGCGCAAACGGCGGCTCGCAGCGGTGTTGCATTGCGCTGGTGTGCGCGATCCATGAGTTCATCAGACGGAAGTCAGTTTGCCCCGTCTTCAGCGAACTGAAGTCGAATCAGAAGCTGATTTGATATTGGACCGGAACGCGCAATATATCTGCACGCCGCTTTGCACATTGTTGAAATTTCGTCGAATTTCTGTCCGCAACGTGGCGGATGGGACACAGAGAAAACAACAATAAGGCGGGGAATAAATAATGACACTAAATTAGGAGGCGGCGAGTCATCACTTCGCCGCCTCTTGTTTCATCGCACGGACTAAATGGTCGGCTTATGGGCAGGGATGACGAATTCCGTCATAGCCCAGATAGGTACCAGAGGCCGGGTCGTAGGAGCGATAGCGCCGCGCGCAATAGCTCGGATCGACGCCTTCGGTTCCAACCACGGCGACGGGAGCGGAGTCATCGTAGTAGGAGTAGTCGTTGTAGTAGTCCGGGCCGTAATAGTACGGATCATTGTAGTAGGCGTAGCTGCTGCCCAGGCCGATGCCGACACCAACGCCGACTCCCGGCCAGAAACCGCCGCCGCGATGATGCCAGCCGCCGCCATGGCCGCGCCAGCCGCCGCCATTCCAGTTTCCGCCATTGCCGTTCCAGTTGCCGCCGCCGTTCCAGCCGCCGCGTCCACCGCCATTGTTGATCGCGACGTTGGCGCCAGCCCCCGGTCCGCGCCCGGCGAATGCCGCTCCGCCGCCGCCGATCGCGCCACGGCCAGCCAAGCCCATGCCGCCAGCGCTAGCGCCGGGGCCGGCCATATGACCGCCACCGCCGGGGCCGCCGAAATGGCCACCGCCCATGCCACCGCCCATGCCACCGCCGATGGCCGCACCGCCGCCACCACCGATGTGGCCGCCACCACCGCCACCGCCGACGGCCGCGCCACCACCACCACCGCCATGTCCGCCCGGTCCTTGGGCAAAGCTCGTGGTCGCTGCCGCGAGCGGCAGAATCAGCGCCACTGCCGCGGCAGCGCTCAATGTCTTCAATCTGGTCATCGATGTCGCTCCATCAGGGGAAAATGTCCTAACCGCAGCCGGGGAATGTCGTTCCCCCCGGCGGGATGTCAGATCCCCGCCGCGAACCGGTGCACCGTCGCAGGGACGGGCGGTGCAACACTGGACAAGTCGAAGGCGCAGTGGCATCAGAGCCGTGATCTTCACAAATTCCGGCCCCAGGCGCATGAAACAGTTCTTTCTGAAGCTCTTCACGTGGTGGAACGGCCAGACCTTCGGCACCCAGCTGTGGACGTGGCGGTTCGGCGAGCTTGTGGGGCAGGATGCGCAGGGCAACCGCTATTATCGGACTGCCGGCGGCAAGATCGATCCGGTGCTGCATTTCGAGCGCCGCTGGGTGGTCTACAACGGGCTCGCTGAAGCGAGCCGCATTCCGCCGGAATGGCATGGCTGGATTCATCACACGGTCGACGTGCCGCCGACGCAGGACGGCTACAAGGTGCGCGAGTGGGAGAAGCCGCATCAGCCCAACCTGACCGGCACGCCGCTCGCCTATCGTCCGGCCGGCTCGACGCTGGCCAGCGGCCGCCGCCCGAAGGCGACCGGCGATTATCAGCCGTGGACGCCCGGCAGCTGATTCGCCCGCGGTTCTGAATGAGGTTTGAGAGGCCGTCCGGGCTCCGGGCGGCCTTCTTGCGATGGGCGATTGCGCCCGCGGCCGGACTAGGCGCTGCGGCCGATACTGGCGGCCGCGCGTTCGGCCGCCGCGACGCGCCGCTGCCGAAACGGTGCGATCCGCTCCAGCATCCGCGACAGCACCTCGGGCGGCGCCGTATCGGGCGAGCCGGCGGTGAACGGCGGCGCCGGGTTGTATTCGAGCCGGAGCTGAATGGATTCGGCGGTCGGACGATCGACCAGCTGCGCCACCAGCGTCAGCGCGAAATCGATCCCCGCGGTCACGCCGCCGCCGGTGATGCGGTTGCGATCGACGCAGACGCGCTCGGTGCTGATGGTCGCGCCGAACAGCGGCAGACATTCGCGGGCGCTCCAATGGGTCGCGGCGCGATAGCCTTCGAGCAGGCCGGCGGCACCGAGCGCGAGCGAGCCGGTGCAGACGGAGGTGATGTATTTGGCGCCCTCGGCCTGGCGGCGGATGAAGCCGATAACTTCGGGATCGTCGAGAATGGCGTCGATGCCGAAGCCGCCGGGGATGCAGATGACGTCCGCTTGCGGGCACTCCGCGAAGGTCGTCGTCGGCAGCAGCGTCAGAACGGAATCCGTCGGAATGGGCTCGATGCGCTTCCACACCAGGTGCAGCGTCGCACCAGGGACGCTGGAGAACACCTGCACGGGGCCGGTGAGGTCGAGCTGGGTCACGTGAGGAAACAGCACGAGAGCGATGGAGAGTGGGGCGGCCATGGGCGGATCTCACGGGCAATGACGGGTTGACGCCAACGATCCTGCATGATCCGCTGCCTGTCTCAAATGTCAAAGTTCCCTCGATTTCAGACAGACCGCTGCGGAGTCCTTCATGATCGGCGTGCTCATCTTCCCGGACTTTCAGTTGCTCGACGCCGCCGGCCCGATCTCGGTGTTCGAGATCGCCGCGCGCTATGCCGGCGCCGCGCCGACGATCCGCGTGGTGGCGGCCGCGCCGGGGCCGGTGCGCTCCTCGTCGGGCGCCGAGATGCTCGCGCGGAAGTTCGGCTCCGTCTCGGCGTTGTCGACCTTGCTGATCGCCGGCGGCGACGGCGTCGAGGCGGCCAGCCGCAATGCCTGCACGTTGAATTTCGTTCGCAAGGTCGCGCGTCGCGGCACCCGCGTGGCCAGCGTCTGCTCGGGCGCCTTCGTACTTGCCGAGGCCGGCCTGCTCGACGGCAAGCGCGCGACCACGCATTGGCAGCGGACGCGCCAGTTTCTCCGCGCCTATCCAGACGTGAAGCTCGAGCCCGACAGCATCTATGTGCGCGACGGTCAGATCTGGACTTCGGCCGGCATCACCGCCGGCATCGATCTCGCGCTGGCTATGGTGGCGGAGGATCACGGCGAGCAGATCGCGCAGAAGACCGCGCGGCAGCTCGTGCTCTATCACCGCCGCAGCGGCGGCCAGTCGCAGTTCTCCTCGCTGCTGGAACTGAAGGCGCCGAGCGGCCGGTTCGCCGATCTCTTGACCTGGGCGCGCGAGCATCTCGATGCGCCGCTGTCGGTCGATGATCTCGCCGAGCGCGCCGGCATGAGCACGCGGCACTTCACCCGCGCCTTCGTTGCCGAAACCGGGACCACGCCCTCCAAGGCGATCGAGCGCCTGCGGCTGGAGGTGGCGCGCGATCGTGTGCAGGCCTCGCACCAGCCGATCGAGTTGGTGGCCGAAGCGGCCGGCTTTCGCGATCCCGAGCGGATGCGCCGCGCCTTCATCCGCGCCTTTGGCCAGCCGCCGCAGGCGTTGCGACGCGCGGCGCGCGCACAGCCGGCTGGTTGATCTGAATCAGTCGCGGGGAACCGCGACCGGCTATCCTGCCTGCTTGATCTCTGAGCGCGCGGAGCAGGACGAGTGACGGTTGACGGCGCTGAACGCGCGACGATCGGGGGGCTCGATCGATCGCTGTCCTTGGCAAGCTATGATCGCCTTCCGGACGTGCTGCTGGATGTGCCGGCGCCCGAGCTGTGGCGGCACCTGCCGGGACCATCGCTGTTCAGCCTGGAAGGTCGCCAGGGCGACACGCTGTTTCTCAGCGTGCTCTTGCACGGCAATGAGGATACCGGCTGGCTCGCCGTCCAGCGCGTCTTGAAACGGCTGCGCGGCCGTCCGCTGCCGCGTCCCGTGCTGCTGTTCGTCGGCAACATCGCCGCCGCGAAGGCCGGGGTCCGCACGCGTCCCAATCAGCACGACTACAACCGCGCCTGGCCGGGCACCTCTCATCCCATGACGCCTGAATCCCATGTGATGCGCGAGGTGGTGGCGATCGCAGCGCGCACGCGGCTGTTCGCCAGCATCGACATTCACAACAACACTGGCAACAATCCGCACTACGCCTGCGTCAACAGTTGCGACGATCACCATCTGCAGCTGGCACGGCTGTTCGGCCGCATGGTGGTGTATTTCGAGGAGCCTGTGGGCGTGCAGTCCGCAGCGCTTGCGCGTCTCTGTCCGGCGATCACGGTCGAATGCGGGCAGCCCGGTGTCGAGGCGGGTGTGGCGCATGCGGCCGAGCTGATCGAGGCGGCGCTTTCGCTGCAGCACTTTCCTGTGCGCGCCGTCGGCGAGGCCGATATCGATCTGCTGCGCACCTTCGCGATCGTCAAGGTGCCTGTGGACGCCACCTTCTCCTACGATGGCAGCGCTGCCGAGTTTCAGTTTCGCAGCGATCTCGATCATCTCAACTTCGCCGAGCTCGACGCCGGCGTCTCGTTCGGCCGCTGTGGCGGAGACAGGCGGCTCGAGGTTCTAAGCGCGGATGGCGCGCGTGTGGATTACTTCCACTACGATGACGGCGAGATCCGGTTGGCCCAGCGCGCCATCCCGGCGATGTTGACGCGCGATCCCCAGGCGGTCAGGCTCGATTGTCTCGGCTATCTCATGCATCGCATCGGCCGCGACGGACGGCGGCTCGCCGATGACCGCGGGTAACGCGCGATGACAAATCCTGCGATGACCGGTCCTGCTCCGCCACCGCCTGTTGTCGTCAGCGCCGCCGACCGGGCGCGGTTCGCGGAGCTGCAGGCGGAGTTCGCAACCGCTTATACGAAGCTGTTCGATGACCCGAGCCTGCCGCGCACGGTCGTGATCGTGCCGAGCCTCAGCCTCGATCGCGAAGTTCTTGCCAAGGTCTCGGGCGTGCATCACTACGAGGAGCGCATGCTGTGCATGCTGCTGCTGCTCCGCATGCCGCGGACCCGCGTGGTCTATGTGACGAGCTCGCCGATCTCGGACACCATCATCGACTACTATCTGCATCTGCTGCCGGGTGTGCCCGGTGGCCATGCCCGCGCCCGGCTGACATTGTTATCCTGCGACGATGCCTCGGCAGCGCCGCTGACGCAGAAGATCCTGGCGCGCCCGCGCGTGCTCGATCGGCTCCGCGCGGCATTCCAGGGCGCGGGGCCCGCGCATCTGAGCTGCTATACGGTGACCGAGCTGGAGCGCAGGCTCGCGCTCGTGCTGGGCATCCCGATCTACGGCTGCGATCCGTCGCTCGCCTCGTGGGGCTCGAAAAGCGGATCGCGGAGGATTTTCAAGGAGGTCGGGATCGATCTGCCGGACGGTTTCGAGGATCTGTCCGACGCGTATGCGCTGACGGAGGCGCTGACGGAGCTGGCGCGGCGCAGACCCGGGCTGCGCAAGGCCGTGGTCAAGCTGAACGAGGGCTTCTCCGGCGAGGGCAACGCGGTCGTCGACCTCACCGGCGCACCGATGGATCATGGCCTGCGACCGTGGCTGCACGAGCGCTTGCCGCACATGGCATTCGAGGCGCGCGGCATGAGCTGGGAGGTGTTCGAGGCCAAGCTCGGCGCGATGGGCGGGATCGTCGAGGAGTTCATTCCCGGGGCGGCGAAGCAGTCGCCATCGTCGCAATTGCGCATCGATCCGCTCGGCCGGGTGGAGGCCATATCGACGCATGATCAGGTGCTGGGCGGGCCGAGCGGGCAGATCTTCCTCGGCTGCCGGTTTCCGGCCGACGACGCCTACCGGCGCGATATCCAGGCCCGCGGCGTCGCGGTGGCGGAGGCGCTCGCGGCCAAGGGCGTGATCGGTCGGCTCGGGGTCGACTTCATCTCGGTGCGCGACGGACCGGACTGGCGGCACGTCGCCATCGAGATCAATCTGCGCAAGGGCGGCACGACACATCCGTTCCTGATGCTGCAGTTCCTCACCGACGGCCGTTATGACCCGGGCAGCGGTGAATTCGTCACGCCGGCGGGCCAGCCGCGCTGTTACTACGCCTCCGACAATCTGGAAGGCGACGCCTATCGCGGCTTGCGGCCGGACGATCTCGTCGACATCGCCGTCGTCAACGGCCTGCATTTTCACGCTGCGACCGGCGAGGGCGTCGCATTCCATCTCATCGGCGCATTGTCGGAGTTCGGCAAGCTCGGGGTGGTCTGCATCGGCCGGACGCATGAGCGCGCAGCCGAGCTCTATCGCCGCACCGTGGAGATTCTCGATCGGCAACGGATCGAGGCGAGCGGGTCTTAGCCGGCTTGCCATCGGTCGAGCAGGGCGCGGTTGCGCGCCATGGTCTTGCAGGCATGCCGGGGCGACGGTTTGCTTTGCCGCATGCGAGACCTATAGTCCGCGCCTCGAATGGCAACTGGCGCTGGGGATCATGCGCGTTTCAATCATTACCGGCAGCGGCGCCGGGATCGGCGCCGCCGTGGCGCGCCGGCTCGCGGGGCCGGGGCAGGGCCTGATGCTGCACGGCCAGGGCGCCGACGCGGCCGGGCGCGCGCGGCTGGAGGCGGTTGTCGAGACGTGCATAAAGGCCGGCAGCGAGGTGGCCTTTCACTGCACAGATCTTTCCACGGCAGGCGCGGCGTCGGAGCTCGTGGCGGCGGCCCGTACCAGGTTCGGGCGAATTGATGTGCTGGTGCATGCGGCTGGATTCGCCGACCGGCGCAGCTTTCGCGATCTGCCGCGCGAGGGGCTCGACCGCTCGCTGGCCGTGATGCCGGCGGCCTTCCACGAACTCGCCCGCGCCGCGCTGCCCGATCTGTTGCAGAGCGCGGCTGCGCGTGTCGTCGCGATCTCGAGCTTCGTCGCGCACCGGTTCGTGCCGGGCGGCACGTTCCCGGCCTCGGCGGCCGCCAAGGCGGCGCTGGAGGCGCTGGTGAAATGTCTCGCGATCGAGCTCGCCGCGACCGGCGGCACGGCCAATGTGGTCGTGCCCGGCTACACGCGAAAGGATGCGGGGCGGCTTGGGTCGCTCGATCCCGCGGCTTGGCAGAAGGCCGCTGCCGCCAATCCGCAACAGCGCCTGGCCGAGCCGGACGACATCGCGGCGGCCGTGAGCTTCCTGTTGTCGCAAGAAGCCGGCCATGTCACCGGCGCCGTGCTGCCGGTCGATGGCGGCCTGACATTGATGTAATCGGAATCGGATCGAGGGACGATGGAGAGCGCACAACAAGCCACCGACGTGGTCGTGCTGGGAGCAGGGATCGTCGGCGTTTCCTCGGCCTATGCGATCCGCGAGCGCGGCCTCTCGGTGGTGCTGGTCGACCGCAAGGCGCCGGGCGAGGAGACGTCCTACGGCAATGCCGGCATTCTCTCCTCCGGCTCGATCCTGCCGCTCAACAAGCCCTCGCTGTTTCGCGCGCTGCCGTCCTATCTCGGCAATAGGAGCGCGGCGCTGCGCTGGGATCCGGCCTGGACCCTGCGCAACATCGAATGGGTGCTGCGCTTCCTCGCCAACGCCGTGGAGTCGCGCGTCAGGCCGCGGGCGACCGCGCTGCACGGCCTGATCGGGGCGTCGCTGCCGCTGCACCGCGACTGGATCGTTCGCGCCGGCGAGCCGCAGCGCATCCGCGAGACCGGCTGGCTCAAGGCATGGCGGAGCGATGCGGTCGGCGCGGCCAAGGCGGAGCAGGCCTTCCTCGCCGAATACGGCATCAAGAGCGAGTTGCTCGACCGCCAGGCGATCTCGGCGCTGGAGCCGAACATGCTCCCGGTTTACAAAGTGGGGCTGCTGCACAGCCAGACCGCATCGGTCGACTCGCCCGGCAACGTGACCAAGGCCTATGCGCGGATGGTCGAGGGTGCGGGCGGCGTGATCAGGCAGTCCGAGATCCGGGCGCTGCTGAGCGGTGGCGATGGCTGGCGCGTGGTGCTTGGCGACGGCGAGATCCGCGCGCGGCATGTCGTGGTGGCGCTCGGGCCGTGGTCGCCGGAGCTGTTGCGTCCGCTCGGCTACAAGGTGCCGATGGCGTTCGAGCGCGGCTATCACCAGGAGTTCACGCCGAATCCGAACCGCAGGCTGCTGCGGCCGATCCATGATGCCGAGGCCAGCTTCCTGATGACGCCGATGGAGAACGGCGTGCGCGTCACCTCCGGCGTCGAACTGACCGAGCGCGATGCGCCATCGAACTTCGCCCAGCTCGAGCAGGTGGTGCCGCTGGCGCGCGGGGTCGTCGAGTTCGGCGATGCGGTCGCGCAGCCCTGGCGCGGGGCGCGGCCGAGCCTGCCGGACTCGCTGCCGATGATCGGGCCGGCGCCGCGGCATTCCGGCCTGTGGCTTGCATTCGGCAACCAGCATATCGGCTTCACCACGGGGCCGGCCACGGGGGCTGCGATCGCCGCGATGATCGCGGGCGAGGCGCCGTCCTTCGACGCCGCCGCCTTCGCGCCGAGCCGGTATCTGTGATGGGCCGCGACCGCCTCACGCCGGAGCCAAGATGAACTACACCTGGGATTTTGCCATTCTCGGCAAGTACAGCCATCTGTTCTGGGTGGGGCTGGGCTGGACCATGGCCTATACGCTGGGCACGGTCCTGCTCGGCACGATCATCGGGCTGCTCGTCGGCATCATCCGGCTGCGACGTCCGGTCGTCATCGACTGGCTGCTGATCGCCTATATCGAGCTGTTTCGCTGCACGCCGCTGCTGGTGCAGATCATCTGGTTCTACTACGCGTTTCCGGTGGTGATCGGCATCAACATCCCCGCGCATGTCGCGGCGGTCACAGTGCTGTCGCTATATGGCGGGGCTTTCTACGCCGAGATCATCCGGGGCAGCATCGAGAGCGTACCGCGCGGGCAGTGGGATGCGGCGCGCGCGCTGGGCCTGCGGCCGTGGCGGATGATGCGGCTCGTAATCCTGCCGCAGGCGCTGAAGCCGATGCTGGCGCCTTACGTCAACCAGTCGGTGACCCAACTGAAGAACACCTCGCTGGTGTCGGTGATCGCGGTGCCGGATCTGGTCTACAACGCGACGCTCATCAACGCGGATACCTACCGCCCGCTCGAAGTCTACACCATCATCGCGATCATCTATTTCGCGATCCTGTTCCCGGCGACGCTTCTCGGCCGCCGTTTCGAACGCGGCATGAGCTACGACAAGGCGTGAGGCGGGGAATATATCCGCCGTCATTGCGAGCGAAGCGAAGCAATCCAGGGCTGCAACCTGAGCTCTGGATTGCTTCGTCGCTACGCGCCTCGCAATGACGGTGGAGAGAGCGGGGCCGCCTTAGATATTCACTTCGACCGGCACATCCTCGGCCTTGACGCCGGCAAGCCCCAGGCCCTTGACGAACCATTCGCGCATCTGGCCGATGCCGCGGTTGTAGTCGATCCACACCGCGAGGAAGTCGCGCCAGCGCTTGTCGGCCTCGCGGCGGACACCCATGCTGGAGGGGATCGCGACCGACGGCGACTGCAGGATCTTGTAGCTTCCGAGATTGGGGTTCTTGGCGATCGCGGTGAGGCCGAGGATCAGGGCGTTGACGACGACGTCGACGCGGCCCGAGGCCATCTCCAGCATCACCTCGTCGCGCGACTTCAGCGACTTGATGGTCGCGTTCGGCGCGAAGCGCCGCGCCACCGCCTCGTTGGCCGAGCCGACGTCGACGGCGATCTTCACCTCCGGCTTGTTGATGTCGGCCCAGGTCTTGGCTTCCATGCCCTTCTTCAGCATCGCGCCGAACGGATGCGGGAACACCGTGCCGCAGAAGTCGATCACCAGCGCGCGCTGCGGCGTCGGGTTGAGCGCGAAGCCGAGATCGATCTTGCCGGCCTGCAGGTCGAGCACCGAATTGCCGTAGGTCGATTCGACATATTCGAGCTTCACGTCGAGCAGCTTGGCGATGTCGTTGGCCATCTCGATCGAGAAGCCCGACCAGGTGCCGGAGGCGAGGTCCTTGTTGAAATAGGGAAGCTCGCCCGGCAGCACGGCGATGCGCAGCACCTTGCTGGCGCGAACCCGGTCGAGCGTGTTGTCGGCGGCCGCCTGCGCCGAGGCCGGCGTCGTCGTCATCGCGGACGCGAGCGCGGCGCCTGAGCCGATCGCCAGCGCATAGCGCAAGGCCTCGCGGCGGTCTTCGGAAATGGTCTGATCGTCTGACGTGGTCACAACATCCTCCTGCACCAATCGGCGCGGAGCGTAGCGTCGGCGTCGCACGCCAGCAACACGTGATAGCAGCCGCGCGACCCAAGCAGCGGCTCGCAGCCCCGAGGAATGCTGCGCTGCCTCATTCCCGTGCAGGGCTGATCACACCGTGGTCGGTCCCGCCAGATGGAAGCGGCGTCGCGCGCAGCCGCTCGGCAAACGGCCGCAGCAGCTGCGGCGCGAGGTGAATCGGAAACTGACTCATCGCGAAATACAGCCATGTGGTGCCGGGGATGGCGCCCTCGGTGGCGGCGAGCATCAGCCCCATATTGCGGAGCGATACCATCACGCCCAGCGCCATCGCGCGCTCGCGCCCGGCGCCGCGGAACAGCAGCATCGTGATACCCAGCAGCAGAAAGAACACGGCGAAGGCGAGCACCGCGAGTCCCAGCATGCGGAAGGGACTGGTGACGAGGTCGGAGAGGAAGTGCGCCATGATGGCCGATGCGAACACGAACAGGATGCAGATGTTGAAGCCGTCGATCGGCGCGCGGTGTCGGCGGATCGCTTCGATGCCGAAGGCCAGGCGAACGGCCGTTGCGGCCGCGACGGCGCCGGCCAGGATTGCGGCGAGCTTCAGCCCGAGCGCGGCCGGCGACAGCGCCAGCGTCTGTCCGAGAAAGACATAGGCGAACACCGGCGCTGTCAGCGGCACCAGCGCGGTCGACGTCACCAGCGTGATCAGCACCAAGGTTGCGTCGAGACCCATCAGTCCGGCAAGCGCCGGTGAGGCCATCATCGGCGAGGCCGTCGCCTGCAGCATCAGCGCGAGGTGAAGCTCGGGCGCGGCGGCGTCGAATCCGGTCAGGCGCGCGATCGTGCCGACCAATGCCGGCACCGCGATCGTGGTCCAGGCGGTCGCGGCGACGACGAGCAGCGGACGGCGCAGATGCGCACGCAGCAGCACGATGTCGACGCGCATGAAGGAGATGCAGAGCAGCAGGAAGATCGCGTGCGTGACATAGGGCCGCGTCAGCTCGCCGACCGGTGGCACGGCAATCGCAACGAAGAGCACCAGAGCGATGGCGCGTGTCCCCTGGTTGCCGAGCCAGCTCAGGGCCCGCAGCGGAAACGCGAGAGGCCCGCAGGACGGCATCGGACTTCCAAGCGATCTGAATCAAAGGGCGAGGTGGAACAAGAACGCGCGACCATGCGTTGGCCGCGCGTTCCTGCAAAGTCACATCTCGTTACGGATGGTGTCGACGCCCACCGCCGCCGATGTCACTGCGCGCTGGAGCCGCCCACGACGATCTTCTCGTTGAGCTTGAAGTCGACGGTCTGCACGGTCTGGTCGATCTCGGGATTTGGCATGCCGATCTGCTGCGCGATCAGCTTCACCAGAAGATCGACGCGCTCGATGAAGGGCGCGCCGGCGGCGACCGCACGCGCCGCCGAGGACGGCTTCAGCAGGCTCTCGGCCGCCTTGGCGTATTTCTCGAACGGCACCTGATCGCTCGGGTCGGCGCCGAGCTTGCGCGCGATCGCGTCGACGTGCTCGTAGATCGCCTTCGACTGAGCGAGATTGCCGTGCACGGCGTCGCGGATGGCCTGCGGCTCGCCGCGGGTGATGCAGCGGTAGTTGCCGGTCAGCAGCATCGACCACTTCGCCAGCGGCACGAACAGGGAATCGAAAACTTTCAACTTCACCGGCACGTCCTGGCCGTCGAGCCTGACTGCGTCGATGTCGCGCTCCAGCTCGCGCAGCAGCGCGTTATGCTTTTCGTCGTCGAAGGCAGCCGCCTTGAAGTTCGTCGGCAGGCCGACATGCAGCACGTTGGCGCCTTCCTCCGGCGGACGGAACGCCTGCGGATCGGGCGAGCACAGCGTGACCAGTCCGGGCGTGAAGCGCTCCCAGACCTGGGCGTTGGTATAGGCCTCTTCGAGATCGCTGTTGGCCAGCGCCGGAATGCGCTTGAGGTAGGGCAGCGGCGGCATGTTCATGATCGAGAGGCACGGCAGCTTGGCCTCGGCGATCTTCACCATCAGCACGCGGATCGTATGGTTGGTGTATTGCGGCTCCTGCATCGCCAGACCGACGAGGTCGTAACGGCTGAGGTCGACGGCGTCGGGCGAGGCGGCGTCGAGCTTGCCCGGCAGGTCGCGCGAGAAGATCGAGCGATGGTTCGGCTCGTCGCGCAGCTTGATGCGGACCTCCGTGCCCTCGCGATTGATCAGCTCGGCCGTCTTCTTGCGGCAGACCAGCGTGACGTTGTGGCCGGCCATCAGCAGCTTGGTGCCGAGGAGGGAGCCGTAGGAGGCTCCGAGAATCAGAATATTGCGTGCCATACCTTGGTGTTCCCCAGAGCTTGGTTTTGCGTTGGAATTTTTTCTGACTTTTGTTGGCGATCCCGTCGCCCCACGAATGCCACGTGGCGGGCGGAGGCGGTAACCGATGCCTCGATCGCTGGCATACCAGGGCCTTCATCCCATGGAATGGCGGGTCTGGCAAGGTGCAGCGCACACCTGCGACATCCCCGGCGGGTGATGCCTGGACCGAACACCCCTGGGGTGATCCAGGGTCAGCTCAGGGCCATGTAGCGGCCCGGCTTGTGGTTGATGGCGATGATCACGTTGACGATCACGATCCCCAGCACGGAGAGCGCCAGGCGGTTGACGGGGATGACGAAGAACGCCGCGATCATGATCAGGAAGTCGACGGCGAGCTGGAAATAGCCGGCGCGGATCTTCCAGTGCTCCTGCAGATAGAGCGCAAGGATGTTGATGCCGCCGAGCCCGGTGCGGTGGCGAAACAGCATCAGCAGGCCGGTGCCGGTCAGGCCGGCGCCGATCACGGTGGCATAGATCGGGTTGATCTCGGCGATGTCGACCCAGGATGTCGTCAGGCGCGAGAACACCGCGACCAGCCCGACCGCGACGAAGGTTCGGATCGTGAACGCCCAGCCCATCCGTTTCACGGCGAGCACGTAGAACGGCAGATTGAGCAGGAAGAAGCTCAGCCCGAAGCTGTAGCCGCTGATGTAGCTGAGCAGCAAGGACAGTCCGGCGGTGCTGCCGACCAGCAGCACCGTCTTGCTGTAGATCAGCATGCCCAGCGACACGAACAGCGTGCCGAGCGTCAGCGCCATCGCATCCTCGTAGAGCTTGTGACGCTCCGGCACAGTCTCGGTCACGACGGCCCTGCCTGCAGCGCTCAGATCGCCTTGAACAGGCCGGCGACGCGGGTGACGTCCGACAGTTTCAGTCCGGCGACGTTGATGCGGCCCGAGGTCGGCATGTACACGCCGTGCTTCTCTCGCAAGGTCATCACCTCGGCCGGCGTCAGCGGCAGCAGCGAGAACATGCCTTCCTGCTTGCCGATCGCCAGGGAGTTCGACCAGCGGCCGCCGAGCGCCTCGGCGAACGAGCGGCGCAAGCTGGCGAGGCGCTGGCGCATCGACTCGAGCTCGGCGCGCCAGTCGTCGTAGAGCTCAGGTGTGCCGAGGATGGTCTTGACGATCGCCGAGCCATGGTCCGGCGGCATCGAGTAGCTGGTGCGGGCGATGGCGACGAGATTGGAGCGCGCCGTCTCCACTGCGGCCGTCGTACCCGCAACGGCAAACAGCGCGCCGGTGCGCTCGCGATAAAGGCCGAAGGACTTCGAGCAGGACACCGCGACGAGCGCCTCGGGGATCGCCGCGACCAGCGCCCGCAGCCCGGCGACGTCGCCCTCAAATCCGGCGCCAAAACCCTGATAGGCGGAGTCGATCAGCGGCACCAGCCCACGCGTGGCGATCACGTCGGTGATGCGCGCCCAGTCCGCGGCGCCCAATGGGGCGCCGGTCGGATTGTGGCAGGACGCATGCAGCAGCACGGCATCGCCCGGCTGGGCACGCTGCAAGGCCTCGAGCATGCCGTCGAGCAGCAGGGTCTGCGACGGAACGTCGAAATAGGGATAGGTCTCGATCGCGAGCCCGGCCGCGGCAAAAATGCCGGCGTGGTTGGGCCAGCTCGGCAAGCCCAGCCAGATCCGGCCGGTGCCCGCCTGGCGGATCAGGTCGGCGGCCAGCCGCAGCGCGCCGGAGCCGCCGGGGGTCTGCACGCCAGCGGCATGCACCGGCGAGGCCTTGCCGCCGACCATCGTCCACAGCAGGTCCAGGAAGCCCTGGTCGCCTTCCGGAGCGACATAGGCCTTGCTGTCCTGGCTCGCCCAGATCCGCTGCTCGGCGGCCTTCACCGCGCGAAAGATCGGCGAGTGGCCGGCCTCGTCGCGGTAGACCCCGACGCCCAGATCGACCTTGTCGGTCCGCGGATCGGCTTTGAAGATGCCGATCAAAGCGAGCAGGGGATCGTCGGGCTGGCGGCTCAGGCGTTCGAACATCGGGGAGCATTCCTGTTGCGTCGTGCACCGCGGGCAGCCCTTGGCCGCCCGGCAGGCGCGCGGACACTAGCCGGGTTGCGGCGCAAAAACAGCGGGAATTTCGGCCATGCTCGGCTGCGTGCCGGGAATGCGCCGCAGCCAGCGCAGAGCCGATCAGCACGGGCCAAAACAGCCCTAGATGCCCACCGGCCGATCCAGCTGCTTCAACCAGGCGCCAATGTCGCGGGCGGCGACATTGGCCTGGTCGAGCAGCTTGCCCATGGTGAAGAAGCCGTGGAATTGGCCGGGATGAGTGCGATAGGTCACGGGCACGCCGGCCTCGCGCAAGCGCCGCGCGTAGTCGTCGCCTTCATCGCGCAGCGGGTCGGCGCCGGCGGTCAGCACATAGGCGGGCGGCAGGCCCACGAGAGACTCGGCCTTGGCGGGCGAGGCGCGCCAGTCGTGGATGTCGGCGGCGCTATTGAGATAATGGTCGCGAAACCAGCGGATCACCGAATGCGTCAGCAGCACGCTGGTCTCGGGCTCGCTGTGCGAGGGATTGCTCATCGTGAAGTCAGTGGCTGGATAGATCAGCACCTGGCCAGACAGCTTCGGGCCGTTGCCGTCACGCGCGGACAACGCGACAACGGCGGCGAGATTGCCCCCGGCGGAATCGCCGCCGACGCTGAGCCTCGCCGCATCGATGCCGAGCGAGGCGGCGTTGCCGGCCACCCATTGGGTCGCAGCGACCGCATCGTCGACCGCGGCGGGAAACTTGTGCTCGGGCGCGAGGCGATAGTCGACCGAGACGACGATCAGCTCGCCTTCGTGCGCCAGTGTGCGGCAGACCACGTCATGCGACTCGAGATTGCCGATCACCCAGCCGCCGCCATGGAGGAACACCAGGCCCGGGGCGAGCCCGTTGGTCTGCCGCACCGACTTCGGCCGATAGAGCCGGGCAGGGATCGCGCCGTGCGGGCCGGAGATCGCCAGCTCCTTGACTTCGGCGAGCTCTGGCGGCTCGGGATTGCTGACGGTGCGGGCGGCCAGATAGTAGTCGCGCGCCTCCTGCGGTGTCAGCGTCTCGTAAGCCGGACGGCCGGCCTCCTGGAACGCTTTGTAGACGGCAGCGGCATCGGCATCGAGTTGAACGGGCATTGCAGAGAACCTGTTGCGTTGAAGAGATCTTCCGAGTTGAAGCACTAGGCCGCGGTGCGGCCGCCGTCGACCGTGTAGGCGGCGCCGGAGACGTAGCTCGCATCATCTGACGCGAGGAAGGCGACGATCGCCGCGACCTCCGAGCCCTGGCCGAGCCGCCGGGCCGGCACGCGGTCCACGACCTTGTCGACCGGCACCGGCGCGCCGCTGCGACCTTCGATGATCGCACTCAGCATGCGGCTGTCGATCAGGCCGGGGCAGATGCAGTTCACGCGCACATTCGTGCCGGTGCATTCCCAGGCCGCGCTCTTGGTGAGGCCGATGACGGCATGCTTGCTGGCACTGTAGACGGCGATCTGGGGCGAGCCGATCAGGCCGGCGATCGAGGCGGTGTTGATGATCGAGCCGCGGTTCTGCTTGAGCATGATCGGCAGCACGTGCTTGAGGCCGAGGAACACGCCGACGACGTTGACGTCGAGCACGCGGCGGAAGGCGTCCAGCGGATAGTCGGTGATCGACTTGATCTCGCCCTCGACACCCGCATTGTTGAAGAACACGTCGATTGTTCCGAAGCGGTCGCACGTCTTGCGCACATAGCCGATGACCTGCGCTTCGTCGGTGACGTCGGCTGATATCGCCAGCGTCTCGGCGACGGCGGGCAGGGCGCGCGTCGCGTCGTGCAGATCGGCCTCGCGCCGATCAATCGCGACGATGCGGGCGCCGCGCGCCGCCAACAACTGCATCGTTGCGCGGCCGATCACGCCGGCCGCGCCAGTGACGACGGCGACCCTGCCGTCGAGGCGAATCGAATCAGACATCGGACTCCTCCCGTTGGCGCAAGCTTTCGTGCCGCGGCCTTGTCGCGTGTTGGTTTCACGCTATCTTCTGATCATGCGACTATCTCATCGGACGAACCAGATGGCCACCTCGCGGTGCGCTGGTAAGCCGCCCTTCCCCCGCCGTATTCGACATGTTAACGGAAGGGCTGATCGAGAGCGGCGGATGGGTCATGACGCGATTTGATTGTCCCGAACCCCGATTCGCCTGATAAAGCCGCGCGAGATGCACCGAACAATCGTCCTGACCGGTATCGCGGCCTTGCTCGCCGCCACATCCCTCGCGCTGGCCGTGCCCGCGCGCGCCCAGATCGGCACCATTTTCTCTGATCCGGTGCCGCGTCCGCCTGGCAACATTCCGCGCCGCGGAGAGCCGATCCCGCCGCCGCCCGACGAGGAGGAGGAGGTTCCGGAGCTGCCGCAGGGACGCGTCCTGCCGGCGCCGACCCGTCCGCCGCCGGGGCAGGGCGCTGCCTTGCCGGGGCCGGTCCAGTCGCAGCCGCTGCCGCCGCCGCCGGGAACAACTGTGCTGCCGCAGAACAATCCACCCGTTGCCGCCGCACCTCCTGGCCAGCCCGGTGCTGCGCCCGCGCAGCCGGGCCAGCGGCCAGCGCCGCCGCGCGGCGCGCCCCAGAATGCTGCGATCCCGCCGAACGGCGCGGTGCCGCAGACGCCGGCAACCATCCAACCCGGCGACGAGGTGGTGACGGAGCCGCCGGCACAGAAGATCGTGAACAAGAAGGCGAGCTTCTCCGGCCTCGACAAGATCACTGGCCGCATCATCAATTTCGACGAGGAGATCGGCGAGACCGTGCAGTTCGGCGCGCTTCGGGTGAAGACCGACGCCTGCTACACGCGCCCGGCCTCCGAGGCGGCCAACACCGACGCCTTCGTGCAGGTCGACGAGATCACCCTGCAGGGCGAGGTGAAGCGGATTTTCTCGGGCTGGATGTTCGCCGCGAGCCCGGGCCTGCACGGCGTCGAGCACCCGATCTACGACATCTGGCTGGTCGACTGCAAAGAGCCGCAGAACACGGTGGCGAGCGCCGCGCCGGAGCAAAAGCCCGCGCCGCAGCCGCAGCCGCAGCCCGCGCAAAAGCGCCCGCCGCAGCAGAAGCAGGCTGCGCCGCGTCCGCCCGGGCCGCCGCCGCAATACCAGACCCAGCAGGTGCCTCCGCCACCCCCGCCGCCACAGGCCGGCGGTCCGTTTGGTGGCGTGTTCCGCTAAAGAATGTTCAGCCGCGCTCGGCGATGATGGCAAGCGCCTCGGCGCCCGCGAGCGGCCGGTCGGTGGGAAGCCGTGCAAAATTGGCGGCTGGGCCCGTGAGGGCCTTCTCCAGCAGCACCGTATAGCGACGGCGCGGGATCTCGACCGCGCCGAAGGTCTTGAGGTGCTCGGTCACGTATTGCGTGTCGAGCAGCTCGAAGCCGCCGGCGATCAGCCTGGCCACCAGATGCACGAGCGCGACCTTCGAGGCGTCGCGAGCGCGGTGGAACATGCTCTCGCCGAAGAACGCCCGGCCGAGGCTGACGCCATAGAGGCCGCCGACCAGTTCGCCGTCCTGCCAGCACTCGACGCTGTGGCAATGGCCCATCGCGTGCAGGCCACCATAAAGCTCGCGGATGCGCCGGTTGATCCAGGTGTCCTCGCGGCCGGGCTGCGGCGCGGCGCAGCCGTCCATCACCGCCTTGAAGGCCTGGTTCACGGTGAGGGTGAAGGCGTCGGAGCGCACCGTCCGCGCCAGCCGCGAGGCGACGCGAAAGCCATCGAGCGGGATGACCCCGCGCAGTTCCGGCTCGACCCAGAACAGCGAGGGATCGTCGGCACTTTCGGCCATCGGGAAGATGCCGCAGGCATAGGCACGCAGGAGAACCTCGGGCGTGATCTCGGACGCTGCGGAGTCGCGCGAATTCATCCCTCTAGTCTAGCAGGACATCGACCGGCACGCGATGGGTTCATCGGACGCAGACCGCTCAGCCCACCGCGGCCGCGGCAGGCTTCGGCGCATCCTTGCTGAGGCGGAAGCGAACAACAATCCTGGTGCCGTTATGGCTCGGGTCCGGCTCCACGGTCGCATCGAGCTTGGTGGCCATCGCACTCACGATGCGCTGGCCCATGCCGGTCGAGCGTGGATCGCTGGTCGCATTGAGGCCGACACCGTTGTCGGCGATCGACAGCACGATGTCATCGTTCTCCAGCTTCAGCTCGACATGAATCGGGCCGGGACCGTCGGGATAGGCGTATTTGACGGCGTTCATGACCAGCTCGTTGACCACGATGCCGATCGCGACCGCGCGATCCGGATCGATCTCGACGGGCTCCGCCTTCAACGTCAGTCGCGACATCCGGTTGCCCTCGGCGGACCTGCGAAGATCGTCGAGCAGCGAGTCGAGGTACTGGTTGAGCATCACGCTCTTGAGGTCCTGCGACGTATAGAGCCGGCGGTGGACCTGGGCCACGGCGGCGACGCGGCCCATCGCATTGGTGAGCGCCGCCTTGACGTCGTCCTGGGTGCTCGAATTGGCCTGCAGATGCAGCAGCGAGGCGATGATCTGCAGCGAATTGCCGACACGGTGATTAACCTCGCGCAGCAGCACCTCGCGCTCCGCGGCGAGCGCCGCGAAGCGGTCGCGCGAGGCACGGACCTCGGCCTCGGCCTCGTCACGCGCCCGCTGCAGCCGCGCCTGACGCAGCGCGCCTTCGGCCGCGACCTGCAGCAGCGGGATGAACTCGCCTTGGACGTCCTTGACGAGATAGTCGGCGGCGCCGGCCTTCAAGGCGGTCACGGCGATCTTGGAATCCTGCGACGCCGTCACGAACACCACGGGCGGCGGTTCGGGCAGCGCCATGATGCGCTCCAGCGTCTCCAGACCGTCGAGACCCGGCATATGCTGGTCGAGCGCGACAACGTCGATGCCCCCGCGCTGCAGCCGCTCCAGGCCCGCGCTGCCGTCGGGCGCATGCTCCACCGTGATGCCGAGCCGCTTCAGTCCGCGCTCCACCAGCCGCGCCAGCGCCGCGTCGTCCTCGATGTACAGCAGCGTGGGGGCGGAGGCGCTCATGCGGCGGGCGGAACCTGGATGACGGAGAAGAACAGGCCGAGCTGGCGGATGGCGTTGGCGAAGCTTTCGTAGTTGACCGGCTTGGTGATGTAGACGTTGCAGCCAAGCTCGTAGCAGCGCTTGATCTCCTGGGAGTCGTCCGTGGTGGTCAGGATCACCACCGGCGCGCTCTTCAGGAAGCTGTTCTGCTTGACCATCTTGAGGATGTCGATGCCGGTCATGTCCGGCAGGTTCAGGTCGAGCAGGATCAGGAGGGCATGGCCCTTGTGCTCCAGGCCTGTCCCGTCAGGACCAAGCAGGTACTTCACGGCGTCTGTACCGTTGGTGAACGGCTTGATCTCGTTGTTGACGCCGGAGCGGCGGATGTTCCGCTCGATCAGCCGGGCATGGCCCTCGTCGTCCTCGATCATGATGATGGTTACGGGCATGGTCATCGGTCTGAGTTCCGGTTTGAGGCGTTCCAGTTGATCGGGAGCGTGATGGTGAACGTGCTACCCTGGTCGAGCTCCGACGCGACCGACATGGTTCCACCGAGCCGGCGCACGAGCGCGCGCACATGCGCCAATCCGATCCCCTGACCTGGACGGTCCTGGGTCCCGGCGCGGCGGAACAGATCAAAGATACGCTGGTGATCCCGGGGATCAATCCCCCGGCCGTTGTCTGCGACCTCGAAGATCGCGAAACCGAGCTTGGTGCGGGCGCGGATCCTGATATCACCCGGCACGCTCGGCTTCATATATTTGATGGCATTGTCGATCAGGTTGGAGAAGATCTGCTCCAAGGCGAGGCGGTCGCTGACGATCGTCGGCAGCGGCTCGACGCGGATCGTCGTCTGTGCCTCCTCGGCCTGATGGGCAAGGGTCGAGACGATCTGCTCGATCAGCTCGCGGGTGTCGATGCGCACGGGCACGAACTCGCGGCGGCCCTCACGGGTCAGATTGAGGATCGCGCTGATCAGCCGGTCCATCTTGGCAATCGAGGATTTGATGAAGCCGAGCGCCTCGGAGAAGTCGTCCGAGAGCTGCTTGTCGGCGCCCTCGAGCTCCGGCTCGGCGCCTTCGGCCGGCGGCGGCGAGTCCGACACGGCACGGGCGAGGCTCGCGATGCGCCGGAAGATGTCGTTGCGCAGCTCCTCCAGCTCGCTGGTGAAGCCCATGATGTTGACCAGAGGCGAGCGCAGATCGTGGCTCACGATGTAGGCGAAGCGCTGGATCTCCTCATTGGCCTCGCGGAGGTCGGCGGTGCGCTCATCCACGGTGGCTTCGAGGTTGAGATTGCTCTCGCGCAGCTGCGCCTCGGCGTCGTCGCGGGCCCGGGTCGAGCGCCGCACCAGCAGCACCGAGATGATCGCGAGCACGACGACGAGCGCCGAGCCGGTGATGGTGACGATCGCCGCCAGCCGCTGGCTGGCATCGGCGTTGGCCGTCCGCAGCGACAGCAGGCGTTCCTCCTCGAGGCGCATCGCCTCGGCCGTCTCGCGCATGGTCTTGCTGCTGCTGGTCGAACCGGCGTCGCGGACCAGCGCGATCGCGGCCGCGAGATCGCCGCGCGCCACCAGGAGCTTTTCGCGGTCGAACTGCGACAGCCGCGTCTCGATGACGCTGCGGAGCGTTGCGAGGTTTTCGACCTGGGTGCGGTTGTCGGCAACCAATGTGCCGAGCTTGTCGAGAACCGGGCGGATCGCCGCGACCGCAGCCTCATGGTCGTTCAGGAACTCCTCGCCCTGGGTGAGGAGATAAGCGCGGGCGGCGCTCTCGGCGCGGCGCACCTCGAGCAGCAGCGCGTTGATCTGGTTCTCGGCCTCGACGGTGTGCACCACCCAGGCGCTGTCGCTGCGCGCCTTGTTGACCAGCAGAACGGATGCCGTGCTGACGGCGACCAGCACCAGAAATCCCGCTGACAACAGCAGGACCTGGCCCAGTGTGCGCCTTCGTCTCACCTCAGGCGCCACCGTACGCTCGCAACGTCTTGGAAATCACTGCCCCCTGGCGGAACTCATCCGACCGAGCAAAACGCGGCCGGCCCAGGAAGGTTCCACGTCAGATGAGGGTTTTATGAACGGGCCCGTGTCAGTCCGCCTTCTGGCCGGCCAGATACTGCTCGAGCCAGTGGATGTGATAGTCGCCGTCGATGATCGCGGGCTCGCGCACCAACGCGCGGAACAGCGGCAGCGTGGTCTCGATGCCGTCGACCACCATCTCGTCCAGCGCGCGGCGCAGCCGCATCAGGCACTCGACCCGGCTCTTGCCGTGCACGATCAGCTTGCCGACCAGCGAGTCGTAATAAGGCGGGATCACGTAGCCCTGATACACGGCGGAGTCGATGCGGACGCCGAGGCCGCCGGGCGGGTGGTATTGCTGGATCTTGCCGGGAGAGGGCCGGAAGCTGACCGGGTTCTCGGCGTTGACGCGGCACTCGATCGAGTGGCCGTTGATGGTCACCTGGTCCTGGGTCATCGGCAGGTCGCCGCCGGCGGCGATGCGGATCTGCTCCAGCACGAGGTCGATGCCGGTGATCATCTCGGTGACGGGATGCTCGACCTGGATGCGGGTGTTCATTTCGATGAAATAGAACTCGCCGTCCTCGTAGAGGAATTCGATCGTGCCGACGCCGATATATTTCAGCTCCTGCATCGCCTTGGCGACAGTGTTGCCGATCTTGGCCCGCGAGGCGACATCGAGCACCGGCGAGGGGCCTTCCTCCCAGACCTTCTGGTGGCGGCGCTGCAGCGAGCAGTCGCGCTCGCCGAGATGGATCGCGCCGCCGCGGCCGTCGCCGAGCACCTGGATCTCGATGTGTCGCGGCTTCTGCAGATATTTCTCCAGATAGACCGACGCATCGCCGAACGCCGACTTGGCCTCGTTGGCCGCGGTGGTCAGCGCCAGCTGCAGGTCCGCCTCGGTGTGCGCGACCTTCATGCCGCGGCCGCCGCCGCCGGCGGCCGCCTTCACCAGCACCGGGAAGCCGATCGCCTTGGCGATCGCCATCGCATCCTGGTCCGGCGTCACCGCGCCGTCGGAGCCGGGCACGACCGGGATGCCCAGACGCTTGGCGGTCTTCTTGGCCTCGATCTTGTCGCCCATCAGGCGGATGTGCTCCGCCTTCGGCCCGATGAAATGCAGATTGTGATCGGAGAGGATCTCTGCGAAGCGCGCGTTCTCGGACAGGAAGCCGTAGCCCGGATGCACCGCGTCGGCGCCGGTGATCTCGCACGCCGCGAGCAGCGCGGGGATATTGAGATAGCTGTCCTTCGACGGCGGCGGACCGATGCAGACGCTCTCATCGGCAAGGCGCACATGCATGGCATCGGCGTCCGCGGTCGAATGCACCGCGACCGTGGAGATGCCGAGCTCCTTGCAGGCTCGGAGGATGCGGAGGGCGATTTCGCCGCGGTTGGCGATCAGGATCTTGTCGAACATGGCGTCCTACGAAGCGAATGGCGAATGGCGAATGGCGAGTAGGGAAGCAGCGACCATTCGCTACTCGCCATTCGCCACTCGCCCCTACTCGATGATCACCAGCGGCTCGCCGAATTCGACCGGCTGGCCGTCCTCGACCAGGACCTGAGTCACCGTGCCGGCGCGCGGCGACGGGATCTGGTTCATCGTCTTCATGGCCTCGATGATCATCAGGGTCTGGCCGACCGAGACCTTGGATCCGACCTCGACGAACGGCTTGGCGCCCGGCTCCGGCGCCCAATAAGCGGTGCCGACCATCGGCGAGGGCACGACGCCCGGATGCTTGGAAAGGTCAGCGCCGGCTGCAGCCGCCGCGGCGGCGACCGGAACGGCGGCGGCAACGGCGGGAATGGCCGACGGCACGGCGGCCGCGACGGTGACGTTGCGGGCGACGCGGATGCGCAGGCCCGCGCGCTCGAGCTCGATCTCGGTCAGGCTGGTCTCGTCCAGGAGCGCGGCCAACTCGCGGATGAGCTGGCTGTCTTCGGATTTCGCCGTGGTCTTGTCGTCGGGCTGGGGCGCCATGATCGTGATCCAGAAACGTTGTGTGACGTGAGGGCGAGGGACGTCAGGCTTGCGCCGTGATGTCGGTCGGGTCGGTCGGTGCGCCAAGATCTGCCGCGGAAACGGCGATCGGGAACTGATCGCCATTGTCGATCCCTAAGCCAGATATTGACGCAAACGCGGCCTGGGCCGTGAATGAGTGGTGCCTGAGAGCCTTGCAAAGGTGCATGTTGCTGTTTTGCATCACTGCTTTGCGCGACGCGACGAAGGTATTCAAATGCCGTGATGGAGCCGCCGCTTCCGGGCGGAATGCTGTCCTGCCGTCCCCACGTGCACCATCGACCAAATTGGCGCGGTCGTGGGTGTCCGGCTCGCTCGTGCCCGGATGCAAGTTGGGTCTATCGCAGACTTCGATTGTCTCGTGCGTGTCGTCGGCCATTCCCATCCCGGCGGTGTGGCGGCAGTGGGCGGCGTTATAGGTAACAAAGCCGGCAAGGGAAAGCCTTTCGGCACCGGGGGTGGGGATAGGCGCGCTGCTCCGTCACACGAAAAAAGTCTGACAAGTCCTGGAAATGGCACATTAACCACTGTGAACGGCGAGATGCACGCCTGACGTGTAGCCCGGCAGCATGAAGGGGCGGACATTGCTGTCCGCCCCTTTGTCTCAGCACCTGCCTGGTCGGGATCAGGTGTCGAGAACTGCGACGATCTCATAGGAATGAGGATCGATGACGATGATCTGCTCACGAACCAGGATGAAGTCATATCCGCGCCATTCCGGATAAACCGTCACGACTTCGGCCGGGAGCGGGTGGAAGTGGACCTCGCGCGGCACCCGGGTGCCGACGGAGATGTTGAAGTTGACGTTGGTCACCGGCTCGACGTGCTGGCTGCGGATCACGCTGGTGATCTTGGTGCGCTGCTCGGTCGAGAGCTTGGCGCCGGCGCCGGCCTGTCCCGTCGTCGTCTGCGACCGATCGCCGCCGGTCTTGGTCTCGGCGTTGGTGCTGGTGCCGGTCTTGCTGTCGCGGCCCTCCGCCTTCATGTTGTTGTTCTCGCGGCCCTCGCGACCTTCGGCCTTCATGTTCTTCGAGCCGCTCTTCTCGGTCTTCTCATTCTCGGAGCTCATGCTCTTCGAATTCGGGCCCTTCATGCCTTCCTCGGCGCGCTGGCCCTTGGTCGCGGTGCCCTTCTGCTCCGACTGGCTGGAGCGCATCTCGGAGGAGCCGCCCGCCGAAGGCGATGCGGTGTCGCGGTTCATCGCGCCGCCACCCGCGTTCATGCCACCGCTCGCACCGCCCTGCATCGCGGCGCCCCCGGACTGTCCACCCGCGCCGCCCGCACCACCGGCGCCGCCCTGCGCGTGAGCGAAGGTCGCACCCGCCAGAAGCGCGACTGCAGCAACTGATACCATCAAGCGATTAGTCATCCTCGATCCTCCTCATCATTGGCACTGCCCGCGCCGACAACGGCAGGAGGTTGGAGTCGTTCCGCACCGCTCCAATCGTTCCGAAAAAATGTCGCAGATCGCAACTTTATGAACGGATGCTCAGAGTCATGAATGCTGCATGACAAAAGCGGGACCAACCGCGAGAGACCGTGTGTTCCGGCGGACTACACCGACACCTGGTGGCGCTCTCCGGCGTAGCGAACGAGGGCAAGGAAGCGATAGAGGCCGTGTACGAACTTGCCATAGGGCATGGTGACGAAGAGCGCGAAAACAGCGCCAAGGTGTAGCGCAAGCAACGGACCCATTGCGCCGGTCTCGCGCAACAACAGCAGACCCAGGCCGGTCACGCCGGTCAGCACCAGCATGGCCAGAAACGCAACGTCCATGCCGCGGCTGCGATCATCCATCATCTCCGGCTCGCGCCTGCGTTTCGCGGCATAGAGGCCGAGTGGACCGATCACGATACCCAGGCCGCCGAAGGTGCCGAGCACCACCGGCAGATCCCACAGCGGGTAGGGCGCCTCGCGGTGCAACAGGTAGTGATAGAGCGTCGCGACGCTGGTGGAGGCGAAGCAGAGCAGGAATCCGTAGAACGTCAGATGATGATAAACGCGCCTGGTATCGCCCGGCTTCTCATCCTCGTTGTAGCAGCCGACGCCGCCGCCATCGAGATAGCGCAGGCTGCCGGCGTCACGCACCGCGCGCAGGAGAGAGCGCGGTTCGGCCAACGTCGCATGCGGCTCTCCGATGTCCTTCCAGAACGCGCGCGTCCCCTGAACGAAGGCGACGATGGCCCACAGGAACGCCGCGCCGAACACCAGCGCCATGGCGTTGTGCGGCATCAATGCATAGAACGATCCAGGACCATGGCGGGTTGCGAACAGCGCTGCTGGGTCGTTGAAGGCGACGAAGCCGAGAATGAAAGCGGCCATGCTCAGCACGGCCGTGAGCGCGATCGCCAGTCCATTGCGCTTGAAGATCGGAGCGAGCGCGCGCGGCCAGGCGTAATCGGCATAGCTCTCGTGCCTGACGCGCGCGAGCACGGCAGGGACGCGGACGTCGAATTCGTGCGGCGGCGAGAACTGGCAATCGACATAGCAGGCGCCGCAGGAATGGCACAGATTTGCGAAGTAGTTCAGGTCGCCTGACGTGAACGCGCGACGCATCTCCATCGCCGGAAACACGGCGCAGAGTCCTTCGCAATAGCGGCAGGAATTGCAGATCGTCATCAGGCGATCTGCTTCGGTCAATGCCTCACTGCGCTGCATGTCGTGCTGCTCCCGTGCCTGCGATGCGTCCGAACACGCTGCCGATGGTCATGCCGATGCCGGCAGCATAGCCGCGGCCGAGCACGTTGCCGGCCATGATCTCGCCGGCGGCATACATGTTGTCGGCTGGCCCGCCGCTCTTCATCATCATCCTCGCCTCGTGATCGACCCGCACGCCGAGATAGGTGAAGGTGATGCCGGGCCTGACCGGATAGGCGTAGTAAGGCCCAGCCTCGATGCGCCGTGCCCAATGCGTCTTTGGCGGGGTCAGGCCCTCGGTGCGGCAATCGTCGAGAAGATCCGGGTTGAAGGTGCCGTCGCGCACCGCCGCATTGAACTCTGCGACCGTCGCCGACAGCGCCTCTGGATCGAGGTCGAGCTTGCCCGCAAGCGCGGCGACGCTGTCAGCCTGGATTGCAGGGTAGAGCGAGGGCATGAACAGATTGGTCGATTTCGCATCGAAGATGATGTAGGCGATCTGGTCGGGCTGCGCGGCGACCAGCCGGCCCCAGATCGCGTAGCGCTTTGGCCAGACGTCCTCGCCCTCGTCGTAGAAACGCTGCGCGTGCTTGTTCACGACGATGCCGAACACCACGCAGTCGAGCCGGGTGATGATGCCGCCATCATATTTTGGCGCTCGGGCGTCGATGGCGACCGCGTGGCATTGCGTCGGATCGCCGATGCTGTCGACGCCGGCACCGAGCAGCATGTCCAGCACCGTGCCGCGATTGTTGGA
Organism: Bradyrhizobium sp. ORS 278; assembly: GCF_000026145.1. NCBI lineage: Bacteria > Pseudomonadati > Pseudomonadota > Alphaproteobacteria > Hyphomicrobiales > Nitrobacteraceae > Bradyrhizobium > Bradyrhizobium sp. ORS 278. Next base: position 3,688,494 of record NC_009445.1, read on the forward strand.
CGTGCCGCGGATCAGGAAATTGCGCGCGATCTCGCCCCAGCCTTCCACCAATTTGTCGATGTTGGATTCGAAGCCGCCGGCTGCGGCCACCAGCGCTTTGCCGCGAATGCGGATCCGACTGTCACGCTGTTTTGCGATGGCTGCGCGAAAGCGAACATTGTCGATATCGAGCGCCACCACCTCGGCCTCATAGAGCACGTCGATGCCGAGACGCTCCGCGGTCAGATAGAGCGCATTCAGCATCGCGCGCCCGCCGCCGAGAAAGAACGAGTTGGTACGCCCGAGGCTCAGCGTGCCGCCCAGCGAGGGCTGAAAGCGCACGCCCTGGTCGACGATCCAGTCGAGCATCTCCTTGGACTGCCGGATCATCATGCGCGCGAGCTGCTCGTTGGTCTGGCCTTCGGTGACGCGCAGCAGGTCGTCCCAGAACTCCTCCTCGGTGTAGGGACCGCTCAGGGTGGCCGTGGCGGCGTCGTGGGCGCAGCGCATGTTGCGGGTATGGCGCGTGTTGCCGCCGCGATAAAATTTCGAGGCGGCCTCGACAACGATCACTGACGCGCCGGCGCGGCGGGCAGCGATGGCAGCACACAAGGCCGCGTTGCCACCGCCGACCACGACGACGTCATAGGCCTTTGAATAATCGGCGATGTCGCCGCCGGTCGTCATGACGCGATCTCTCCGAGAGGGAACGGCGGCGCCTGGAACATCCCCGCGCCGGCCTAATTTCGAATACTATTGTATACAAAAATATGCAAGGCACCTTTTGTTGGCAACGCGCCTGTGAGACAGTGCTCGCTATGGCTTCCGATGCGCCCATGCTGCCGATTGACCGCGATAACGTCTCACTGGGCGAGGCGGTGTTCCGCGCGCTGTGCCGGGCGCTGGAAACCGGCGTCTATCGCTCCGGAGACCGGCTGCGCGAGGACGAGGTGGCCCAGCGGCTGAGCGTCAGCCGTACGCCGGTGCGCGAAGCGTTCGGGAGGCTGTTGGCAAAGGGTTGGGTGCAGCCGGCCGGCGGCCGTGGTCTGATCGTTCGCAGCCTCGATCCGAGCGAGGTTCTCGAGCTCTACGCGATGCGAGAGATACTCGAAGGTGCGGCGGCCCGGCTCGCCGCGCAATACGCCGCGCCGGCCGAGATCGCGGCACTCCGTGACATTCACGCACGCTTCGTCGCCGCAGCCGGCGACGCGGCCGAGCTGGCGCGCCTGAACCGGCTCATGCACGGCGCGATGCAACGGGCGGCGCGCAACCGCTATCTCGATGCCGCACTGGCCGACATGCATGTGGCGATTTCGCTGCTGGGCACCACCACCTTTGCCGCCGAGGGTCGTCCTACAACGGCTGCCGCCGAGCATGCCGAACTGATCGAGGCGATCGCCGCTCGCGACCCCGACCTCGCCGAGTCGATCGCGCGCAACCATATCCGCGAAGCATTGCGGACCCGGCTCGGGATGAGGCTGACCGCGTGACGGATAAGCGGCAAGGTCCGTCCGCCGAGCAAACAAAAAGGCCGGCTGATGCAGCCGGCCTTCGTGGTTTGCGGCGCGATCCGCAGGCGCTCAGCAGGTCGCCTTGCCGCAGCGCGCGGTGCTGATCTTCTCGCGCAGGCCCTCGACGCCGACGGCGCCGACCACGACCTGCTTGCCGATGACGTAGCTCGGCGTGCCGTTCATGCCCATGTCCTCGGCGAGCTTGAAGTTCTCCTCGATCGTCGCCTTGGCCTCGGGGCTCGCCATGTCCTTCTCGATCTTGGCCATGTCGAGGCCGAGGTCCTTGGCGACCGCGAGCGCGTGGGCCTTGTCGGCCTGGCCGCGGCCACCGAGCAGCTTCTGATGGAAGTCGAGATATTTCTGCGGCGCCTGCATCCGGACAGCGACGGCGACCTGGGCGGCTTCGACCGAGCCCTGGCTCAGCACGGGGAATTCCTTCAGCACGACCTTCAGCTTCGGATCGCTCTTCATCAGCTCCATCATGTCGGCCATCGCGCGCTTGCAGTAGCCGCAATTGTAATCGAAGAACTCGACGAAGGTGACGTCGCCATCCTTGTTGCCGAGCACGACGCCGCGCGGCGAGTTGAAGATGGTGTCGGCGTTCTTGGTGATGCTTGCCTCGTGCTTCGCCGCTTCGGCGGCGGTCTGCCGCTTCTGCAACTCTGTCATCGCTTCCTCGAGCACCTCGGGATGGGCGATCAGATAGTTCCGCACGATGGTCTCGATCTCGCCCCGCTGGCTGTCGGAGATGCTCTGTGCCGTCGCGACCTGCGGGACGCCGCTGAGCGAAAGCGCGAGCAGCGCCGCGGGAAGGAGCTTGCGGAATGACGGCATGAAGAAGGTCCTCTGGGTCAAAATGATCGGGTCCTTGTCAGAGCTGGATTGGTATTTTGGTAATCCGAGCTTGATGTTAGCAGCAAATTGGTCGTTCTACTGGTTCGAAAGCGGTTTGGACGCGACGATGTCGTCCGCCTTCACCCAGCCCGGCGAGCCCACCGCGAAGCGGGTCTTGGCTCGCGATGCCAGCTCGCGAGCGGTCTTGTTGTCGCCACGGAGGAAGGCAGCCTGGGCGGACGCGAGATCCGCTTCGGCATAGTCGCCCTTGCGGCCATAGGCCATTGCGAGCTGGGAATAGCCGAGCGGCGCCTCTGATTCGCGCGCCACGGCCGCGCGCAGGATCGAGATCGCCTCTTCCGTGTAGGCCTTGTTTTCCGATGCCACCAAGGCCTGGCCAAGTAACATCTCGATGAGCGGGGCGTTATTGGACAGCTGCACCGCCTTGCGCAGCGGCGCGATCGCCTCGGCCGGACGGCCGCCTTCCAGCAGGGCCTGACCGCGCACCTCGTAGAAATAGGGGTTGTTGGGCTGCGCCTGGATCAGGGCGTCGATCTGGTTCAGCGCGCTGCGCAGGTCGCCGTGGAGATAGGTCGAGATCGCTCTGGCATAGCGGGCCGGCATGCCATTGTCGGACAGCGGGTAGCGCCGCGCCACGGTGTCCGGCCGCTCCATGAAGGCGGAAATCTTGGCCCGGACCATGTCGTGACGCAGTTGCAGCGCCGCGTCGTCCTTCTTGTCCCAATAGGGCGATTGCCGCGCCAGACCTTCCAGCGCCTCGACGCGGTCCGCCGGCATCGGATGCGACTGCAGATACGGATCGGCCCCGCGCGCGGCGAACAGGCTCTCATTGGTGAAGCGCTTGAAGGTCTCGTACATGCCCTTGGGCGATTGCGCCGTCGCGGTCAGGAATTTGACGCCGGCACGGTCGGCGTTCTCCTCCTGCTGACGCTGATAGGACAGCAGCGAGCGGCGGATAACCTCGCCGGGTGCCGACAGTGTCGCGGCGCCCGCATTGGCGAGACCGCCATTGCCGCCGCGGGAGGCGCCCATGGCGAGTGCGCCGGCGCCGAGGATGGTGGCAATGATCATCTGTGTCTGGGCGGTGGCCAGCTGCTGGCGCAGCTTGGCGAGGTGGCCGCCGGCGAGATGGCCGGTCTCGTGCGCGAGAACGCCGATCAGCTGGTTCGGATTCTCCGACTGCATGATCGCGCCGTAATTGACGAAGATGCGACGGCCGTCGGCAACGAACGCGTTGAACGACGCATCGTTGATGATGACCATCTGGATGTTCTGCTTCTCGAGACCGGCCACGCGCAGGATCGGGCGCGTGTACTCACGCAGCAGCACCTCGGTTTCGGTGTCGCGCAGGATCGGCGGTCCCTTGCCCTGCTGGGCCGAGGCCGGCGCGAGCGGCGCAGTCGCCACGGCAACCGCGACGAGCGCGGCACAGCCACGGGACAGTTTGTTGCGGAGCACGATACGGAGCGACATCAGGCGATCTTTGCAATTGGCGCGAGGCTCGATACGGGCTATTGCCCACCAAACGGCGGAATGCGGCTCATCTGCGGCGAATGCGGCCCAAATCAGATCCCACGACCCGGTCATTTGGGGCCTGCGTCCGCCGATCGAGAGAGCGGGTCCGAACAGCCGGGGTCAATAGCAGATATCGATGGTGGATGCGACAGTGATACCGACATTGGAACAGCGGCTCGCCAGCCTGACGGCGCCCTCCGCCCGCAGCAATGTTCCGCCGTTCATGGTGATGGACGTGATGGCCGCGGCCGAGCGCATCGAGGCGGGCGGCGGCCATGTCATCCACATGGAGGTCGGCCAGCCGGCCGCGCCGGCACCGCGAACCGCGATTGCTGCCGCCCATGCGGCGCTCGACCAGGCCCGTATCGATTACACGTCGGCGCTGGGACTTTCGTCGCTGCGCCAGCGAATCGCGCGTCACTATCACGAGACTCATGCGTGCGAGATCGATCCGGCGCGGATCGTGATCACCACGGGATCCTCGGCGGGATTCATCCTGGCCTTCCTGGCGATGTTCGAGCCCGGCGACCGCGTCGCCGTCACGGTGCCAGGCTATCCGCCTTATCGCCACATCCTCACCGCGCTCGGCTGCGAGCCGGTGCTGATCGAGACCACCGCCGAGAACCGACACGCCCTGACCGGCGAGGCACTGCTGGCGGCGCATCGCGAGACCCCGTTGAAGGGCGTGCTGGTGGCGAGCCCGGCCAATCCCACGGGCACGATGATGTCGCGCGAGGCGCTGGGCGGCGTCATCGCGGCGGCGCGCGGCGCCGGCATCCGCTTCATCTCCGACGAGATCTATCACGGGCTCGACTACGCGTTTCCGGCGGTCACCGCGGCGGAGCTGTCGCCGGACGCGCTGATCATCAACTCGTTCTCGAAATACTTCTGCATGACCGGCTGGCGCATCGGCTGGATGGTGGTGCCGGATGCGCTGGTGCGTCCGATCGAGCGCCTGCAGCAAAACCTCGCGATCTCGGTTCCCACCTTGTCGCAGATTGCGGCCGAAGCGGCGTTCGATGGCCGGCCGGAAATGGACGCGATCAAGCATGGTTATCAGGAGAACCGCCGCATCCTGATCGAGGGTCTTCCGAAGGCGGGTCTGAGCCGGTTCCTGCCGGCCGACGGCGCATTCTATCTCTACGCCGATGTGTCTGACTTCACGACCGACAGCTTCGACTTTGCCAAGCGGATGCTGGAGGAGACCCATGTCGCTGCGACGCCCGGCGTCGACTTCGATCCGATCCACGGCCGCAGCTTCGTGCGCTTCTCCTATGCACGCTCGGCTGACGACATGCGCGAGGCGGTGGCCCGGATCGCACGTTGGCTCGGCTAGGGCAGGGCTCTCCGGCGATCCTTCGTCGTCATTGACTCGGCCGCGACAAACTGTCTGAGGTGCGCCGCGCACGGGCTGGGACAAGCGACGCCCGATAGACGAAGGTGGATGAGGCCGATGGCGGCAGCAACAGACATCGGAACGCGAGACGTTCCGTCGCAGACGGGCAAAAAGCCCTGGTACAGCATTCTCTATGTGCAGGTCCTGATCGCGATCCTGATCGGTATCGTGGTCGGCTGGCTGTTCCCGAACCTGGCCACCAACGACTGGATCAAGGCGCTCGGCGACGGCTTCATCAAGCTGATCAAGATGGTGATCGCGCCGATCATCTTCTGCACCGTGGTGTCGGGCATCGCGCACATCCAGAATGCCAGCAAGGTCGGCCGGGTCGGCGTCAAGGCCCTGGTCTATTTCGAGATCGTCTCGACCTTCGCGCTGCTGCTCGGCCTCATCGTCGGCAACCTCGCTCCGATCGGTCACGGGCTCGCCGCCAAGCCGGATGCAGCGGCGGTTGCCAACTACGTCAAGCAGGCCGAGGCGCAGAAGTCGGTCGACTTCGTCCTCAACATCATCCCGGACAGCGTGGTCGGCGCGCTGGCGCGCGGCGACATCCTGCAGGTGCTGCTGTTCGCGATCCTGTTCGGCTTCGCTTTGATGGCGCTCGGCGAGCGCGGTCACCGGCTGCGTGACATCATCGATGACACGGCGCATGCGGTGTTCGGCGTCATCGCCATCGTCATGAAGGCCGCACCAGTCGGAGCCTTCGGCGCCATGGCCTTTACGATCGGCAAGTACGGTCCGGCAGCGCTCGGCAACCTGATCGGCCTGATCGCGCTGTTCTACATCACCGCCGGCCTGTTCGTCGTGATCGTGCTCGGACTGATCGCACGCTTCATCGGCTTCAGCATCTTCAAGTTCGTCGCTTACATCAAGGACGAGCTCTTGATCGTGCTCGGCACCAGCTCCTCCGAGAGCGCGCTGCCGCAGCTGATGGAGAAGCTGGAGCGGCTCGGCTGCTCCAAGCCGGTGGTCGGCCTGGTCGTGCCGACCGGCTATTCGTTCAATCTGGACGGCACCAACATCTACATGACCTTGGCGACGCTGTTCATCTCGCAGGCGCTCGGCGTCGATCTCTCCTTCAGCCAGCAGGTCACCATCCTGATCGTCGCCATGCTGACCTCGAAAGGCGCCAGCGGCGTCACCGGCGCCGGCTTCATTACGCTGGCCGCGACCCTGTCGGTGGTGAACCCGGCTCTGGTGCCGGGCATGGCGATCGTGTTCTCGATCGACAAGTTCATGAGCGAGGTGCGCGCGCTCACCAACATCACCGGCAACGGCATCGCCGCCGTGTTCGTGTCGTGGTGGGAGGGCGAGCTCGATCACGACCTGCTGCAACGTCGGCTCAACCAGCAGATCGATCCGTCCGATGTCGAGACCGCCGTGACGACCGGCTGAGGGCTCCCTGCGCCGCAGAACTCGCCAACGAAAAACGCCCAGCCGCTTCGGCCGGGCGTTTTGCATTGAAGCGCTCGAACGCTGTGACGGCCTACTGCCCTCCACCGAATCGACGCGACCACCAGCCGGCCCGGCGCGGGGCGGCAGGCGGCTCTGAAGACGACTCGGTCGCAACCGGCTCGGGCGCTGGGCTCGGTACGGCCGGAGCCGGGCTGCTCTCGGCGACGTTCACAGCCGTCGCAACGCTGTCGGGCTTCGGCTCGGTGACGAAGCTGACCTTTTCGCGCACCGTGGAGCGTCGCGGGGTCTTCTCTGAATCCGCCTTGGGAGCTTCGGGCTCCTGAGCCGGAACTTCAGCGGCTGGGGCAGGGGCCTGCGGCGCCGCCGCGGTCGCAACGGTCTCCTCGGCCTCGGTCACAGCGACGGCATGCGTCAGAGTCGCAGGCTGGGCCGGCTCATCGTGATGATGAATGTTGCCATTGCCGTCGAAGTCGGCCACCGCGGCTTCAGCCTCAGACACCGAGGCCGGCGCGAGATCGTCACCGATCGAACCGGCGAGACCCTCGTCCGCGCCACCACGCCGGCGGCGGCCGCCGCGGCGGCCGCGACGGCGGGGACGTCGCTCGCCGCCGGCCTGATCATTCTGCTCGCCCTGAGCGAAGGCCGGCTGCTCTTCCGACTCTTCATCCTCGGCCTCGCCGTCCTCGACGGACTGCTCGGCAGCCGAGCCCGATTCGGCTGCCGATGACGAGACTGCGCCTTCCGGCAGTGCGCCCTCGCGGGCCTCTCCGCCACGGCCGCGACGACGCCGGCGGCGCTTGCGGCGCGGACCATCACGGTCGCCGTCGCCGGACGCGGCATCGGCAGCCTCCTCGGACAGGCCCTCGGTCTCTTCAGTCTCGACCTCGGACTCGATCTCGACGTCGAAAGCTTCCTCGTCGTCGTAGATCTCCTCGGCCACCAGCGGCGGCGCGGAGGCCTGCGCCGCGAGCAGCGCCTTGGCCGCCTCGAGGGTGTGAACCTGCTCGCCGCGGTCGATGATGAAGGATTGCTGCCCGCTCACATTCGGATCGGCGATGACGGCCAGCGACACCTTGAAGCTGTTCTCGAGGTCGCGCAGGTGGCCGCGCTTGTGGTTGAGCACGTAGAGTGCCACCTCGGTGCGGGTGCGGACCACGAGATTGTGGGTCGCGCCCTTCATCAGCGCCTCTTCGAGGCTGCGCAGAAGCTGCAGCGCGACTGACGAGACGGAACGGACATGGCCGCTGCCGCCGCAATGCGCGCAGGGCTCGGTCGAGCTCTCCAGCACGCTGGCGCGAATGCGCTGGCGCGACATTTCGAGCAGACCGAAATGCGAGATGCGGCCGACCTGGATGCGGGCACGGTCCTGCCGCAGGCAGTCCGACAGCTTGCGTTCGACGGAGCGGTTGTTCCGCTTCTCGTCCATGTCGATGAAGTCGATGACGATCAGTCCGGCGAGGTCGCGCAGACGGAGCTGCCGCGCCACTTCCTCGGCGGCCTCCATGTTGGTCTTGAGCGCGGTGTCCTCGATGTGATGCTCGCGCGTGGCGCGGCCCGAGTTCACGTCGATCGAGACCAGCGCCTCGGTCTGGTTGATGACGATGTAGCCGCCCGAGCGAAGCTGGACCGTCGGCGTGAACATCGCATCGAGCTGGCTCTCCACGCCCATCCGCGAGAACAGCGGCTGGCCGTCACGATATTGCTTCACCGCCCGGACGTTGGTCGGCATCAGCATCTTCATGAAGTCGTGGGCCTCGCGGTAGCCCGCTTCGCCGGCCACCAGAATTTCGTCGATCTCCTTGTTGTAGAGGTCGCGCAGCGAGCGCTTGATCAGCGAGCCCTCTTCGTAGACCAGGGTCGGCGCCTGCGACTTCAGGGTCATGTCGCGGACGGTTTCCCAGAGACGCAGCAGATATTCGAAGTCGCGCTTGATCTCGGGCTTGGTGCGATTGGCGCCGGCGGTGCGAAGGATGACGCCCATGCCCTCGGGCACGTCGAGATCCTGCACCACTTCCTTGAGGCGCGAGCGGTCCTGCGCCGAGGTGATCTTGCGGCTGATGCCGCCGCCGCGGGCGGTGTTCGGCATCAGCACGGCATAACGGCCAGCGAGCGACAGATACGTGGTGAGAGCCGCCCCCTTGTTGCCGCGCTCCTCCTTGACCACCTGCACCAGCATCACCTGCCGGCGCTTGATGACCTCCTGAATTTTGTACTGGCGGCGCGGACGGAAGGTGCGCTCCGGCACCTCCTCGAGCACGTCGTCACCCCCGACGGATTCGACGACCTCTTCCTCGATCTCCTCGTCGTCGTCCTCATGCTCGTCGGAAATCGGATCTGTGCCGTTCTCGTCGCCCGGCACGATCGTTGCACCATCGCCCTCATGCGCGCCGACCGGCGCGATGTCCGCGACATCCTCGTCGTGCTCATGCTCGTCGTGATCGTGCTCGTCATGGACATGGTCATGATGATCGTGGTCATGATCATGCTGGTCATGACCGTGGGTCTCATGATCGTCGTCGGCGTCTCCAGCGGAGGCCGGCGCCTCGGCGGGCGCGTCGCTGATCGGGGCGGCCGCAGTCTCGGCGGCCCGCGCGGCCGGTTGCTCGGCGGCGGCTACGGACTCTGCCGGTGTGGGCACGGCGCCCGCGTCATGATGGTCCTCGGCATGATCATGCGACGACTCGGCCGCACCGTCCTGCGCGTCGGTCGCGTCATCGTGCTCGGCGGCATCGACCGCCGCTTCGGAAAAGCCCTGCGCCACTCCGTGCTCATCGATTTCCGCGTGCGGATGATCCGGATGATCGTCACCGGCGTAAGCGTGATGCTCATGCGCCTCGTGGTCAGCCTCATGGCCTTCGGCGTGAACGGTCTGGCCGCTCTCGGCGGCCTCGACGATCTCGCTCTGCACACGCTCGCCACTGCCGCGGCGGCGCGAACTGCGGTGGCGGTTGCGGCGGCGGTTGGAACGATTCTCGTTCTCTTCCTCGGCCTCGCGGTGGGCGCGCTCTTCGGCCTCGATCAGCGCCTGCCGGTCCGCGACCGGGATCTGGTAGTAGTCAGGATGGATTTCGCTGAAGGCCAGGAAGCCATGGCGATTGCCGCCGTATTCGACGAAGGCGGCCTGCAGCGAAGGTTCGACGCGGGTGACCTTTGCCAGATAGATGTTGCCCCGGAGTTGCTTGCGCTGGGCAGTTTCGAAATCAAATTCCTCGACGCGGTTACCGCGGACGACGACCACCCGGGTCTCTTCCGGGTGGGTAGCATCGATCAACATCTTGTTGGGCATATTGGAACTCTTGGAGGCGACGGACGCGGTTGGCCGCGAGCGCGTGGCGCGCTGTCGGATGACGCGACGGTCCACCTGATTCGGGGGTGAGGGGAAGGCCTAAACGCAGTTGGTCGCGCCGTGCTGCCCCTGGTGCCGGCGGAGCGATTGGCCGGGCGGGGGGCAGGCCCCGCATCGGCGCGGATCGTCCGCTGGTCATGGTTGGCAACTCAGTCTGGCGCATCAAGCGTCGGCCCGTCTGGAATATGTGGGCGGCAGCGAGTGCCGCCTTGTCTCTTGCCGAAGGCCAGATCGCGCCGAGACGCATGCCCTGGGATCAATACCCGTTCCCGCGGGAACGTGGTATCGGGCTACGCCATGTCTGACCTTGGCCAAATTTGACCTCGTGCCCAGGACGGTCTCGGCGAGACGGCGCCTGCGCTAGGCGCACCTCGGCTCGTGACCCGCTCTCCGTCGCAGCCGCGCGGGGATCGCGCAGGCTTGTGGAGCGTCGGAAAGGCGCTGGAACTCCGCGACCAAACGAAACCTCGACAGGAGGGATCCGATCACGGAACTTCCGGCGTTTCACCGGGAGGTTGAACGCGACACAACCGGCAGTAAGGAATAGCCTTCAGCACTTCGTACATACGAGGAATGGTCAGGCGGTGCAAGGGAAGCGTCGCGGAACCGCAACAATCGGTCGCCTTTAACGAAAATGACAAAATTAGGCGGTTAACCCCTGGGATTGGTTGCGGTAAGACCGTCGTGCGGAGGCACGGAATTGGCAACTGGCCGGGCAGGATACCTCTCATTGCTGGGATGCGTGGCGCTCTGCGTCACGCAAATGTTATGTGCGGCGGTCGTCCCGGCCCGGGCACAGAGCGCTCCGGTCGGCCAGGTCCCTCCTGCTGGCGTGGGTCCAGGGTTCCCGATCGCCACGGACGCACGACTTGCGGGGGACGGCCGGCAAACCCGCTTCGTTCTCGACCTGGACAAGACGGTGCCGTTCCGCGCCTTCCTGCTCAGCGATCCGTATCGGGTGGTGGTGGATCTGCCCCAAGTCAGCTTTCATCTGCCGACCGGAGCCGGGACGGCTGGCCGCGGCTTGGTGAAGGCGTTCCGCTACGGGCTGGTCATGCCTGGTGGCTCCCGAATCGTATTCGACCTTACCGGGCCGGCCCGAATCGCGAATTCGACGGTATTGGATGCCGCGAATGGGCAGCCGCCGCGGCTTGTCATCGAGCTCGAGGAGGCTGACGAGGCGACCTTCGCCCGCGCCGTCGGTGCCGACAGCCGTCTGCAGGCCAAGCCGGCTGATTCGAGCGCCGCAACCGCCGCTGCGGGCGCCGCACCGGGCGGCGGCCTGCCGCCGTCGCTCAGGCCGCCGTCGACCACCGTCGCCGTGGCACCGCCGTCTGCCGGTCCTGCCGATTCCCGGCCCGTGGTGGTCATCGACCCCGGACATGGTGGTATCGACTACGGCACCCAGGGCGGCGAGGTTCCGGAGAAGAACCTCGTGCTCGCCTTCGGCCAGGCGCTGCGTGACCGCCTCGAACGGTCCGGCAAATATCGCGTCGTCATGACCCGCGACGACGACACCTTCATTCCACTCGGCGACCGCGTCCGCATCGCCCAGAAGCAGTCGGCGGCCCTGTTCGTGTCGGTCCACGCCGACGCACTGCCGCGCGGCGAGGGCAACGCGCAGGGCGCGACGATCTATACGCTCTCCGACAAGGCCTCCGACGTCGAGGCGGAGCGGCTGGCCGAGGCGGAGAACCGCGCCGACCAGATCGGCGGGGTGAACCTGACCGAGGAGCCTGCCGACGTCGCCGACATCCTGATCGACCTCGCCCGGCGCGAAACGCGCACCTTCTCCAACCGGTTCGCCCGCCTGCTGATGAACGACATGAAGTCCGCTGTCCAAATGCATAAGCGGCCGCTGAAATCCGCCGGTTTCAGGGTGCTCAAGGCCCCCGATGTGCCCTCCGTTCTGGTCGAACTCGGCTATGTCTCGAACAAGGGCGACATGGGGAACCTGGTCTCCGACGCGTGGCGCTCGCGCACAGCGGACGCGATGGCGAAGGCAATCGATGCCTTTCTCGCGAAACGGGTCGCCAATGCCGGTGGCGAGCGGCCCGAGAAGCCTGCCGCACCGCGTGCAAAGCCCTAGTTTGGCCACAGCCCGACCGGTATAACTTCGCTGCGAGGCACCCGGAATCAGGTGAGAGATTCCTTCTCGGCGGAGTTGTGGTAGTCTTTGCCCTCGATAGGCTTGGCCATGCGCGTCTCGGGCATCGGTCACGTGGCATTGCAGCCGACCGCGCGATCCTGGCGGCAGCGTCCGGGCGCTTGGGCGTCCGAGCCGAGAGACGAACAAGAGTTGGAACGGATATTTGCCGATGCGCTTTCTGGTGCGGTTTTTGGGCTTCCTGTTCGCGGCCGGTACCGTTGTGTTCCTCGTCGGCGTTGCGGCGGCAGCGGGCCTGATCTGGCATTTCTCCAAGGATCTTCCCGACTATTCCCAGCTGCAGGATTACGAGCCTCCGGTCATGACACGGGTTCACGCGGCTGACGGCTCCCTGGTCGGCGAATACGCCAGGGAGCGCCGGCTCTATCTGCCGATCCAGGCGGTTCCCAAGCTCGTCATCAACGCCTTCCTCGCCGCCGAGGACAAGAACTTCTATGAGCACGGCGGCATCGATTTCACCGGCATGGCGCGTGCCGCGGTCGTCTACGCCCAGAACTTTGGCTCGAATCGCCGCCCGCAGGGCGCGTCGACGATCACCCAGCAGGTCGCCAAGAACTTCCTTCTGACCAACGAGGTCTCGTTCGCGCGCAAGATCAAGGAAGCGTTGCTGGCGATGCGCATCGAGCGCACCTATTCCAAGGACAAGATCCTCGAGCTGTACCTGAACGAGATCTATCTCGGGTCCGGCGCCTATGGCATCGCGGCGGCGTCGCTGGTGTATTTCGACAAATCGGTCAACGAGCTCACGGTCGCGGAGGCGTCGTATCTCGCCGCGCTCCCGAAGATGCCGGGCAGCCTGCATCCGATCCGCAATCGCGACCGCGCCATCGAGCGCCGCAACTACGTCGTCGACCGTCTGCTGGAGAACGGCTGGATCAAGCAGGCCGACGCCGAGAAGGCGCGCAAGGATCCGCTGACGATCGCGAGCCGCAATACCGGCGCTCACATCTTCGCCGGCGAATACTTCGCCGAGGAGGTGCGCCGCGACATCTTCGAGCGCTATGGCGAGAAGAAGCTTTACGAAGGCGGCCTCTCGGTCCGCACCACGCTCGACCCGAAGATCCAGGTCATGGCGCGTAAGGCAATGGTCGCCGGCCTCGTTCGCTATGACCAGGAGCAGGGCTATCGGGGACCCGTGTCCAAGCTCGACACCTCCGGCGACTGGGGCCTCAAGCTCGCGGAAATCAAATCGCTCTCGGACATCTCGCCGTGGCGGATGGCGGTGGTGCTCGAGACCAGCGACCAGTCCGCCCGCATCGGGTTCCAGCCGCCGCGCGAGCTCGGCGGCGCCGTCAGCAAGGAGCGGCAGACGGGTCTGATCACGCTTGACGGCGTGAAATGGGCGCGCGCGGCGACCGGCAATGGCCGCGGCAAGGTGCCTACGTCGGTCGCCCAGGTGCTGCAGCCGGGCGACGTGATCTACGCCGATCCGCTGTTCAAGGAAGGCAACCCGGTCGAGGGCCAGTATCGTCTCGAGCAGCTGCCCGAGGTGTCCGGCGCGATGGTCGCCATGGACCCCAACACCGGGCGCGTGCTCGCCATGGTCGGCGGCTTCTCGTTCGATCAAAGCCAGTTCAATCGCGCCACGCAGGCCTATCGTCAGCCTGGTTCGTCGTTCAAGCCGATCGTCTACTCCTCGGCGCTCGACAATGGCTACACGCCCTCGACCCAGGTCGTCGACGCGCCGATCGAGATCGACCAGGGGCAGGGTGGCCAGGTCTGGCGTCCTGACAACTTCTCCAACGGCAAGTATCTCGGACCCACGACCCTGCGCAACGCGCTGCGGCTGTCGCTGAACACGGTGACGGTGCGCCTCGCGCAGGACGTCGGCATGCCCTTGATCTCGGAATATGCGCGCCGCTTCGGCGTCTATGACGAACTGCCGAATTATCTCTCCTACGCGCTCGGTGCCGGCGAGACCACGGCCATGCGCATGGTCACGGCGTACTCGATGATTGCCAATGGCGGCCGCCGGGTGAAGCCGACCCTGATCGACCGTATCCAGGACCGCTACGGCCACACCATCTTCAAGCACGATGCCCGCGAGTGCCGCGGCTGCGACGCGCCGGACGGCTGGAAGAACCAGAGCGAGCCGCAACTGGTCGACCGCCGTGAGCAGGTGCTGGATACGATGACGGCCTACCAGATCACCTCGATGCTCGAGGGCGTGGTTCAGGCCGGCACGGCGACCGTGCTCAAGGAGGTCGGCAAGCCGATCGCCGGCAAGACGGGAACCACCAACGAGGCCAAGGACGCCTGGTTCGTCGGCTTCTCGCCTGACCTCGCGGTCGCGATCTACATGGGCTACGACAAGCCGCGTCCGCTCGGCAAAGGCAACGCCGCGACCGGTGGCCATCTTGCTGCGCCGATCGCCAAGGACTTCATGAAGCTCGCACTGGCCGACAAGCCGGCGACCCCGTTCAAGATCCCGGCCGGCATCAAGCTGGTACGAGTCGACGCCAAGACCGGCATGCGCGCAGGGCCTGGCGATTCGGGCCGGACCATCATGGAGGCGTTCAAGCCGGGCACGGCGCCGCCGGACAACTACTCGGTGATCGGCGTAGCGGATGCCGATGGGCGGATGATGCCGCCGCAGAACGGCGGTCAGCCCGACTCCGGCAACTTCATCATTCGTCCGGGCACCGGCAGCCTGTACTAGGCCCCGTGAAACTCCGGACGATGCGGTGCATGGCGATTGCGCTTTGCACCGCGCGCCGCTACATCCCCAGCGAGACATGACCGCCGCGGCGAGTTCGGCTGCGGCCCGAAGAGAGCGACATGCGCGCCGAGATCGAAAAAATCGTAGAAGAGATAAAGCAGTCGGTCGGGCTGCTGAGGAGGCATCTTTGACGTCGAGACATCGACGGCAAGGCTGGCCGAGCTGAACAAGCTCGCTGAAGATCCCAATCTCTGGAACGACCCCCAGAAGGCGCAACGGCTGATGCAGGAGCGGACCTCGCTGGAGGATTCGCTGACCGGCATTGGCAAGGTCGAGCGTGAGCTCAGCGACAACATCGAGATGATCGAGCTCGGCGAGGCCGAGAACGACGCCGGTGTGGTCGCGGAGGCCGAGAACGCGCTCAAGGAGCTGAAGAAGGAGGTCGCCCGGCGCGAGCTCGAGGCTCTGCTGTCCGGCGAGGCCGACAAGTTCGACACCTATCTCGAGGTTCACGCCGGGGCCGGTGGCACCGAGAGCCAGGACTGGGCCTCGATGCTGCTGCGCATGTACACGCGCTGGGCCGAGACTCACGGCTTCAAGGTCGAGTATCTCGAAGAGTCGCTTGGCGAAGAGGCCGGCATCAAGTCGGCGACCATCCAGATCTCCGGCCACAATGCCTATGGCTGGCTGAAGACGGAAGCCGGCGTGCATCGCCTGGTGCGAATCTCGCCGTTCGATTCGAACGCACGCCGCCACACCTCGTTCTCGTCGGTGCAGATCTTCCCGGTCATCGACGACTCGATCAAGATCGACATCAAGGAGTCCGACGTCCGCGTCGATACCATGCGGTCGGGCGGCGCCGGCGGTCAGCACGTCAACAAGACCGAATCGGCGGTGCGTCTGACGCATATCCCGACCGGTGTCGCGGTGGTCTGCCAGGCCGGCCGCTCGCAGCACAAGAACCGTGCCCAGGCCTGGGACATGTTGCGTGCGCGCCTCTACGAGATCGAGCTGAAGAAGCGCGAGGAGAAGGCGGCCGCGGACCAGGCCGCCAAGACCGAGATCGGCTGGGGCCACCAGATCCGCTCCTATGTGCTGCAGCCCTATCAGATGGTGAAGGACCTGCGCACGGGCGTGCAGACCTCCGACACTTCGGGCGTGCTCAACGGCGATCTCGACGAGTTCATGGCGGCCACGCTGGCCCAGCGCGCCTTCGGCACCTCGCCGGGAGCCGTGATCGAGGATGTGGACTAGCCGGTGGCGCGCGTCGCGTTCATCGGACTCGGCCGCATGGGCCATGGCATGGCCGGACGCTATCTCGACGCCGGCCATGCGGTCGCGGTCTGGAATCGCAGCAAGGCCAAGGCCGAGGATCTGCTCGCCCGCGGCGCGCGCTGGTCGACCTCGCCGGCGGACGCGGCGATCGATGCCGACACCGTCGTCACCATGGTCGCCGACGACGAGGCCTCGCGTGCGGTGTGGCTCGGGCCCGACGGCGCGGCAGCGACGATGCGGGTCGGTACGATCGCGATCGAGTGTTCGACCGTGTCGCGTGATCACGCGCTGCGGCTCTCGCGCGAGCTGAATGCACGCGGCGTCATCTATCTGGATTGCCCGGTGACGGGGCTTCCGGATGCGGCCGCGAGCGGCAAGCTGACCTTGCTGGTCGGCGCCGACCCCGCCGATCTCGACCGCGCACGGCCTTATCTGACGCCGATCGGTTCGACCATCCGACATTTCGGGCCGGTGGGTGCGGGCACGGTCTACAAGCTCATCAACAACCTGCTGGGCGCCATGCAGATCGCTGGGCTCGCCGAAGGGCTGGCGATCGCCGAGCAGGCCGGGCTCGACATGGCCCTCGTGCTGGAGGCGATCCAGGGCGGCGTCGCGGCAAGTCCGCAGGTTCTTCGGCACGCGCCGCGCATGATCGCGCGCAACTTCGCCGATGCAAGCTTCACCGCCGCTCTGCGCCAGAAGGATGCGGCTTACGCCTTGCGGCTGGCCGAGGAGCTTCTGGGCGAACGTCCCATCATGGCGCAAGCCGCTGTCGATGCCTATGCGCGCGCGAAAGCGGCGATGCCCGACGAGGACGAGGGCCGCATGATCGAACTGGTCTCGCGGCCGAAGGCCTGAGGTCCTATTCTCCGTCTCGACCGTTGCTGCCATGCGTCCAACTCGGCGTATGCCGGCTGAATCACTTCGTGCCGAACATCCGGTCTCCCGCGTCGCCGAGGCCAGGGACGATATAGGCGTGGTCGTTCAGCTTCTCGTCGATCGCGGCGGTCCAGATCGGGATGTCCGGATGCTCGGCGCTGAAGCTCGCGATGCCCTCTGGCGCGGCCAGCAGGCAGACGAAGCGGATGTCGCGGGCGCCGCGTGCCTTGAGAAGTTCGGCTGCGGCACAGGCGGAATTGCCGGTCGCCAGCATCGGGTCCATCAAAATCACGGTGCGATCGGTCAGATCCTGGGGCGCCTTGAAATAATACTCCACGGCCTGCAGCGTGTTGGGGTCACGGTACAGGCCGATATGGGCGATGCGCGCCGACGGCATCAGCGCCAGCATCCCGTCCAAGAATCCCACTCCGGCGCGCAGGATCGGCGCGAGCGTGAGCTTCTTGCCGGCGATCTTTGGCGCCTTCATCGCCGCGATCGGCGTTTGGATGTCGACGAGCTCGATCGGCAGGTCGCGCGTGACCTCGTAGGCCAGCAGCATGCCGATCTCGTTGAGCAACTCGCGGAAGCCCTTGGTGGAGCGGTCGCGCTCGCGCATCAAGGTGAGCTTGTGCTGCACCAGCGGATGATCGACGACGTGGACGTGGTTGTTTGTCATGGTGTTGCGGTCTGTCGGGATGTTTCGGGGTGATGGATCGGGCAGCTGCGCATCATGGCAGCACCTCGCGACGGTCCGCGAGCAGCGCTTCGGCCTGTCTGCGGCGCTCCGACAACAGGCCGGCGCTGGCGTCCTGGATCAGATTGAGCAGCACCTGCGCGTCGCTGAGCCTGGGCACCGTCACGTAGTCCGCGCCGGCATCGTAGAGGTCGTTGACGTCGGCGAGCAGATCGGCGGTGGCGACGATCTTGGCTGACGCGTTGATGCTGCGGACGTGTCGCACCAGCTTTTCGTTGTTGGCGCCCTTGAGCAGTGAATCCGGAATGCTGAGGATGATCAGCTCGGCCTGGCCGACCCCGGCATGTACCAGCGTATCGACATTGCTGATGTCCCCGTAGGTCACCTGGAGGCCGCGGTCCGACAAGGTGCGGAACACGACCGGATTGAAATCGACCACGCCGATCTGGTCCAGCAGCGCCGGCTGGGTGCGCTCGATTTCGCTGAGCAGGGCGCTCGCCGTGCGAAAGAAACCGAGCAGCACGATCGGCCGCCCGGCGCCATGACCACCGCCCTCATGGCCGGCCTCGCCCTCCTTGGCGTCATCGAGGTCGTGCAGGCCCACGCGCTTCAGAAGCGGGATCGTCCGGCGCACGATCGGATCGGAGCGCACGATGACGAAGGTCGAGGCGACCGCCAGCAGCACGAAGGCGAAGGAGGCCGCGCTCGACGTGCCGGCCTTCAGATGTCCCGCGGCGGCGCCGGTCTGGATCACCACCAGCGAGAACTCGCTGATCTGGGCGAGGTTGAGCGCCGGCAGCAGGCTCGCGCGCAGGCCCTGCCGCATTATGTAGAGCGGCGTGAAGGCGGTGACGAGCCGGCTCGCCACCGTGAAAAGCGCGATCACCAGCGCCAGACCCACCACCGACATCGTCGGGATCGGGATGGTCATGCCGAGCGCGACGAAGAACAGCGTGATGAAGAAATCGCGCAAAGTGGTGACCTTGGCGGTGACGTCGAGCGCGTAGGGGAAGGTCGACAGCGACACGCCGGCGATCAATGATCCCATCTCGCGCGACAGATGCAGCCGCTCGGCGATCTCGCCGATCAGAAAGCACCAGGCGAGCGCGCCGAGCAGGATCAGCTCCGGGGTGCGGGCGATGCGGTGGAACACCGGCGGCAGCACGTAGCGGCTGAGCAGCAGCGCGATCGCGACCAGCGCGCCGGCGCGCGCGAACGACAGCAGGATCACCCCGAAATGCAGATCGTCGAGGCTCGGCTGCACCGCCAGGAACAGGATCGCGAACACGTCCTGCAGCACCAGCACGCCCAGAGTGATACGGCCGGGCAGGGTGTCGAGCTCGCGTTTCTCGTACAGCACCTTCACGATGATGACCGTCGAGGACAGCGCGCAGGCGACGCAGAGATACAGCGCGTCGTAGCTCTCCGCGCCCATCCGCATGCCGATCGCGACGAAGAACAGGATGCCCAGCGCCGCGCCGCCGAGCAGTTGGACGCCGCCGGCGATCAGGATCACCGGGCCGGCGCGGATGATTTTTTTCAGGTCGATCTCCAGCCCGATCATGAACAGCATGAAGATCAGGCCGAGCTCGGAGATCACCGAGATCGATTCCTGGGACTTGACCCAGCCGGTGCCAAAGGGGCCAATGGCGAAGCCCGCGACCAGATATGCGAGAATCGAGGGCTGGCGCCATTTGTGTGCCGCCAGTCCAAGCACCCACGCAAACAGGATGCAGAGCGTGATGTCGCCGATCAGTTCATGCATGAAGCAACCCCCGAGGGGGCAACTTATGTCGCGCCGCCGCACATGGAAACCCGCAATGTGTCACATCGCCGCTGTGGCCCTGGCGCTGTGCGCCACGGCCGGCGAGATGCGGGCGGCCGACGGCGTGACCGCGACATTCGCGAGCTCGCTGACCGCGGTTCCGGCGGAGACGCCCACCGTCACGGGCGCGGTCTATGTCCCCGTCTATTCCAGCGTCACGATGGCGCCGGGCCGGGTTCAGGCCGACTTCTCCGTCACGCTGAGCATCCACAATGCCTCTGAGCGGCAGCCGCTGATCCTCCGGCGCATCAACTATTACGACACGGCCGGCGCGCTGGTCGAAGCCCATCTGTCCGCGCCAGTCGCGCTGAAGCCGTTCGCGACCATCGAGATCTTCGTGCCGACCAAGGACACCCGCGGCGGCACCGGCGCCAATTTCGTCATCGACTGGGCGGCGACCGGGGAGATCGCCGAGCCCGTCGTCGAGGCGCTGATGGTCGGCGGCATCGGCGCAGGCCATTACGCCTTCATCTCCCAGGGCCGGCCGATCCGGCCGAGCGGCGGCCGGCCGTAGCGGACGATCGCGACAAGCGACGATGCGCATGCGGCACGTCGTGTCGACACCATTGAGCGCCCCCTCCGCGATCAGACGAGCGCATCAGTTCGGGCGGTGATAGCCGCCATGATCGAACGCGCACGCTGTCACTGCCGCAGCGCCAGGGCGCCCGGATTATGGCGGAAATCTCGCACCCTCCTCACGAGGGCGCGGGGAATGCCGGGTGAAGGCCTCACCCATGGCCCGCCTGCAGACAAAAAAGCAGGCGGCAGTCACCACAGGTTCAGCCGATCGACCCGGCATTCCCCGCGCGGCTGGTTTTAACGGCTTATACGCGATCTCCCCGGGGACCGGCTTTCTTGCCCCCGTCATCCGCGCCGTGCGTCAGCTCCGGCGACGGACTTGGCCTCAGCGTCGGGAGGTCAGGACCACGCGATTTCACCGTCCGCAGCAGCCATGCCCGTCGTGCACCAGCGCCGCGTCCACCGCATCCCGCCCCAACGTCCGTGACGACGCGTACGCCCCTCGCAACGAGGCAGGATGCGCGCATCATACATGAATTCTGGAAAATCGAAAGAGAAAATATGGTCCGCCTCGGTCTCGTCGAGGTGCTGGTCGAGCTCCGGCGTGCGGTGTCGCTCAAGCCCGAGCGGCCCGCGTGGCCTCGGTTGAGCGAGCGATGGCGTTCCGCCCTGCATGATGCTATGAGCAAAGGGAGATTCCTGCTGACGGAGCCGTCGTCTCCGCGCCTCGCGCTTGCCCAGGGACGGATCACCGATGACCATCGGAACCAGCGGACGATTGATCTGGGGAGGCGGCGCCGTCGCGGCGGTCGTGGTCGCCGGGCTTGTCGTCGCTTTTGCGCAGGGTTTTGGACTCGATCTGTCGATCTTCAAGCACGGGCGGATGTCCGCGAGCCAGAACGGCGCGACTGGAGCGGGCCCTGCAACGGCCGGTGCCTCGCCGTCGTCCGCTGCGCCGCAAGGCGTCTCGGCAGAGGAGCAGAACAAGACAGACAAGAGCGCTGCGACGCAGGCCGCATCCGCGCTGGCCAACGCGCAGCAGCAGGCCAGTGGGCTGGCTGCACTGCTGGCGCCGGTGACGCCGCCGGCGACCCAGAGCGAGGAGCCGTCGTTCGATGTGGTCAGCGTGGAGCCGTCTGGCGACACCGTCGTCGCCGGCCGCGCGGCGCCGGGGGCCACCGTCGAGCTTTTGCGCAACGGCGAGCCGCATGCCCGGGTTGTGGCCGATCGCGCAGGGCAGTTCTCCATGGTGCCGCCGCCGCTGCCGCCCGGGACGTTCGAGCTGACCTTGCGGGCCAAGCAGCCGGACGGCCGTGAGCTGTCATCCAAGCAGAGCGTGGCCGTGGTGGTCGAGGCCGGCAAGCGGCCGGCGACCGTCGCGGTGATCGCGCCGGACCAGGCGACGCGCGTGCTGTCGAAGCCGGCTGCGCCGCTCGCCGTGGCGGTGGAGGCCGTCGATTTCGAGCCGAACGGCAATCTGCGTGTCAGTGGCCGCGCCAGGCCGGGCGCGACCGTCCGGATCTATCTGAACGATCGCCTCGTCAGCACGGCAACCGCCGGTACCGATGGCCGCGTCGCGACCGTCATCAAGGACGCTACCTGGTCCGGCAAGGACCGGCTGCGGCTCGACGAGGTCGACGCCAAGACCGGCGCCGTTCAGGCGCGCGCCGAGGTGCCGTTGAACGTACCGGAGACGCTCACCACCGCCTCACTGCCGGCTGGCTCCGGCCAGGGACAGGGAAGCGGCGCTCCGGGTGCGCGGACCCAGCTCGCGGCGGCTTCGCCGGCCGACCTCAAGGACATGGCCACGTCGCCGGCCCGCAACGGCGCCAGGACGATCACCGTGTCGCGCGGCGACAGCCTGTGGCACATCAGCCGCCGCCTGCTCGGCGAGGGCACGCGCTACGCCGTCATCTACCAGGCCAACCGCGAACAGATCCGTCGGCCGGACCTGATCTACCCGGGCCAGGTGTTCGTGCTGCCGGGCAAGCGCTGACCGCGATCGAGGCGATCTAGGCGAGCAGCTCGCTCGCCAGCTCGCCCAGCCGCTCCACGCTGCGCTCGATGCGGGCGTCCCAGTCGTGGCTGCAGCTCAGCCGTAGGCAGTTGCGATAGCCTGAAGTCGCGGTGAACAGGCCGCCGGGCA
The DNA here is from genome assembly GCF_000026145.1 of Bradyrhizobium sp. ORS 278. NCBI lineage: Bacteria > Pseudomonadati > Pseudomonadota > Alphaproteobacteria > Hyphomicrobiales > Nitrobacteraceae > Bradyrhizobium > Bradyrhizobium sp. ORS 278. The sequence goes on from NC_009445.1 coordinate 3,710,676, forward strand.
CAAAGCAGATGCGCTCGCCGATGGCGCGCTGATAGAGCGCGTCGGAATTGAATGGCGCCGGCAGTTCCAGCCACAGCACGAACCCGCCCTTCGGGTCGGTCATCCGCGTCTCTTTCGGGAAGCTGCGGTCGACGGTGCGGCGCATGCGGTCGATGTTGTCGGCGAAAGCCTTGCGGATGCGCCGCAGATGCGCGTCGTAGCCGCCAGACTTCAAGAAATCCGCCATCGCCTTCTGCGGCAGCGCCGCGCCGCTCAGCGACAGCGCGAATTTCGCGGCGAGGATCTCATCGTGGCGGCGGTTGGCCGCGAGCCAGCCGATGCGATAGCCGGGCGCGATCGTCTTCGAGAACGAGCTGCATAGGATTATGTCGGCCTTCGGGGCGATCGCTGCGAACGGGCGCGGCCGGTCGTCGCCAGAGCTGATGTCACCGTAGATATCGTCCTCGATCAGCGGCACGCCGTGGCGTGTGAGCACGCGGATGATCGCGGCCTTGCTTGCATCTTCGGTGCGCGTGCCCAGCGGATTGTTGAAGCTCGAGGCGAGCAGGCAGGCGGCGACGCGACGCGCGCCGAGCGCCTTGTCGAGCGCGGCGACGTCGATGCCGCGGACTGGATCGGTCGGCAGCTCCAGCGCGCGCAGGCCGCGGGCTTCGAGCACCTGGAGCAGGCCGAAATAGGTCGGGGATTCGATCGCCACGGCGTCGCCGGGCTTGGCCGTGACGCTCAGCGCGATGTTGAGCGCCTCGGTGCAGCCGTTGGTGATGAGCACGCCCTCGGGCGGCACGGCGTGGCCGAGGCGCAGGGCGCGCACAGAGATCTGCGCGCGCAGCTCGGCGTCGCCATGCGGATCGGCATAGATGTTGTAGTGGCGGCCGTGGACGCGGGCGCAGCGGGCGAGGTGCCGGTCGAGCCGCTCGGCGGCGAGCAGGCCGGCGCTCGGGATCGCGCAGCCGAGCGGCGCATAGGACGGATCTCCGGCATAGGAGAGCACGCTGAACACGGGATTGGAGACGGCCACCGCGTTGGCGCGCCGCGGCGGTTGCGACGTGGTCGGCAGCGCGCGCTGCCGGTGGGTTCGCTGGGTAATGTAGAAGCCAGATTTCGGCCGCGCCGCCAGCACGCCGCGATCCTCGAGCAGGCGATAGGCCTGCAGCGCCGTCGTCAGGCTGACGCCATGCTGGGCGGCGAAGGCGCGCACCGACGGCGCGCGCATGCCCGGACGCAGGACATCGTCGTCGATCAGGGCCGCGAGGCGGTCGGCGAGCGCTTCGTAGAGCGGCGGAGACGGGGTGCGCTGATCCATACAGATCATCCAATCGCAGATCTGTACTGGTAGCAATCGCGCATTTCTGTATCTGTCAGCGCCGATCCCCAGAGCGGTAGCTTGAACGTGTCATTTGGAGCTTCGCCATGCCGCACGTGCCCAGCCGCTTCCCGCACAACGACATCATCAGCCTGACCACCCAGCCGGTCTGCTACGATCTCGCCGAGAGCATTGGTCCGGATCTCAGGCTCGGCGGGCTGCTCACAGACAGCGACGCATTGCAGGAACTCGTGCTGAGCTACGGTCCGACTGAAGGCCACGCCGAGCTGCGCGAACTGATCGCGGCCCGGCATGGGGTCGGGGCTGACGATGTCATCACCACCGTGGGCGGCATGCAGGCGCTGTTCCTGATCGCCTTCGTTCTCGGCGAGCCGGGCGCGGAGGCCGTCATTGGACGTCCTGCATTTCCCAATGCGCGCAACGTCCTCGCATCGGTGGGCTTGCGCGTCATCGACCTGATGCTGCACTTCGACGACGGCTATCGTCTCGATACCGGCCGCCTGCGATCGCTGCTGAGCGCGCGCACGCGGCTGGTCAGCCTGGCCTCACCGCAGAACCCATCCGGCGTCGCGCTGTCCGATGCGGAGCTGCGTGACGTGCTCGCGGCCATGGACGAGATCTGTCCCGAGGCGTTCCTGCTGATCGACGAGACCTATCGCGAGGCCGTCCATGGCGACGCCGCGCCGCGGCCGAGCCTGGTGGGCCGTGATCGTCGCATCATCAGCTGTGCATCGTTCTCGAAATGTCATGGCGCGCCGGGCATCCGCACCGGATGGGTGATCACCCGCGACCCGGCGCTGCGCGCGCAGCTCGTGCTCGGCAAGTTCAACACGACGATCTCGAACTCGGTCGTCGACGAGGCGATCGCGCTGCGAATTCTGCGCGAGCTGGACACGATCATGCGCGACCGGCGCGGTCATCTCGCTGCGTGCCTGGCGCGCACCGCCGCGTTCGTAGCCGACAATGGCAAACTGATTGAATGGATCAGGCCGGAGGCCGGCGCGCTGTGTTGCGTCAGACTCAGGCGCGAGATGTTCGACGAGGCGGCCGTGGCTCGCTTCCATCGCGAGCTGAGCGTGCGTGAGACGCGCGTTGCGCCAGGATCGTGGTTCGGCGACGAGGCGCGGGTGTTCCGGCTCGGTTTTGGCGTGCTGGCGTTGCCCGAGCTCGACGAAGCGCTGCAGCGTGTGGCGCAGACGTTGACGTCGGCGTCGATGATGACGGTCTAGCTCCGTCATGTCGAGCGAAGCAATCCAGGGCTGCGAAAGCCACTCCGGATTGCTTCGTCGCTGCGCGCCTTGCAATGACGAGCGAGACCGAGTCCCTGACCTCGCGCGATTGCGCTACGATGCCGGCACGCATTGTCTCACGAGGTGTCCATGCACGATCTCACCCGCTGCGTTCAGCATCCCGCCGTGTCGCATGACGGCTTCAAGTCGCTCGCCGTTCCCACCTATCGCGCCTCGACGATCGTCTATGACGATCCGCAGGATTTTGCCAGGCGCGCCGGGCGCGGCCTCGACGGCTACACCTATGGCCTGCATGGCACGCCGACGACGCGCACCCTCGAGGCGCAGATCACGGCGCTGCATGCCGGCGAGCGCACCGTGCTGGTGCCGTCCGGACAGGCTGCAGTCGCAATCACGATGCTCGCGGTGCTGAAGCCGGGCGACACGGTGCTGATCCCCGATCATGTCTATCCGCCGGTGCGGCATCTCTGCACGAACTATCTCGCCTCGCGCGGCATCGCCCATCGCGTCTATGATCCGCTGATCGGCGCGGGGATCGCTGACCTCATCGATGCCAATACGAAGCTGGTCTGGATGGAGTCGCCGGGCTCGGGCACGATGGAGGTGCAGGACGTGCCGGCGATCGCGCAGGCCGCGAAGGTGCGCGGCGTGCTCACCGGCTGCGACAACACCTGGGCGAGCCCGCTTTTGTTCAAGCCGCTGGCGCATGGCGTCGACTTCGCGGTGGAGGCGCTGACCAAATATGTCGGCGGTCATTCCGACCTGCTGCTCGGCTCGATCACGGTCAAGGAGCTCGGCCTGCGCAAGGCGCTGAAGGATGTGCTGGGCGTGCTCGGCATCGGCGTCTCGCCGGACGAGGCGGCGCTGGCGCTGCGCGGCATCGAGACCATGGGCGTGCGCATGGCGCATTCCGGTCGCGTCGCGCGCGACTTTGCCGAGCGGCTGCAGGCCGCGCCCGCGGTGGCGCGGGTGCTGCATCCGGCGCTGCCGTCCTGTCCCGGCCACGAGATCTTCGCGCGCGATTTCAAGGCCGCGAGCACCGTGTTCAGCCTCGTCATCAAGCCGGAGTTCGCGCCGCGGATCTATCCCGCGCTTGGCCAGCTCAGGCTGTTCGCGATCGGCGCCTCCTGGGGCGGCACGCACAGCCTGATCGCGCCGATGGACGTGGTCGCCGATCGCACCGTTCGGCCGTGGAATCCGGCGGAAGGATTGGTGCGCCTGAGCATCGGTCTCGAGGAGCCCGGCGAGCTGTGGGAGGACCTGTCGCGATTCCTCGATGCACTCGAAGGAGCGACGTCCGTGAGCGGCTAGCGTTGTGGCCGGCCTGCATCACATCCTCACTCCTGAGGACTGTCCGGAGTCCTCCGGTCTCGCCGCGAGCCCGCCGTAATGGTGTTTGGACAGCGCCGATGATGTGGCTCGATTCGCGCGCTGTCGGCATTACCAAGGGACGGGACCGACGCATGATTTCGAACGGCAAGCCGATGATCCAGGTCATCCTTGGTGTCGCGGGCTTCGCCGTCTCAGCCGCCGCCTTCGTCTTCGTTCTCGGTCCGATCACCAATCGCGATCCCGCGATTTCGGGCCGCGACAAGATCGCCACGAGCGAGCCCGTGAAGATGCCTGCTGGAGTCGACAACGCCGGCCCAAGCCTGACGGAAGCACAGCGTTCGCTCCCTTGGGAGCAGCGTGCAGGTCCCCTCACCACGATCCAGCAGCAGGCCGATGGTCTCGCCGACGTGCTGGGCTCGCTCGCGCCGCCCTCGGCCGCAGACACCGATCTGCCGGCTTTCGACGTGGTCAATGTCGATCCGTCGGGGGAGGCCGTCGTGGCCGGGCGCGCGGCGCCGGGTGCGCGTGTGGAGCTGCTGCGCGATGGCGAGGTGCTTGACCGCGTGGTCGCCGATCAGGCCGGGCAGTTCGCCATGGTGCCTTCACGGCTTCCGGCGGGGAGCTACGATCTGACGCTGCGCTCGAAGCTCGCCGACGGCCGCGAGGTCACGTCAAAGCAAAGCGTTGCCGTGAAGGTCGAAGCCAGCCGGCCGGCGACCGTGGCGATGGTCGCGCCGGACGAACTCACAAGGGGGCTCTCCAAGCCCGCGGCGACCCCGCAGGCGCTGGCGGTCGACGCGGTGGATCATGAGGCGAACGGCGTTCTGCACATCAACGGCCGAGCCCGCCCTGGCGCCACCGTGAGAGTGTATCGCAACGACCGCCTGGTCTCCTCGACGGTCGCGGGGGCCGACGGACGCCTCAGCATCACGATCGGCGAGGGCGTCAGCCGGGCGGGCGATGACCGCATCAGGCTCGACGAGGTCGATGCGATATCGGGCTCCGTCCAGGCGCGCGCCGAAGTGGCGCTGAGCCTGCCCGACGACACGCCGACGACGGCATCGGTGGCTTCAAGTGCGACCGCGACGGCCAACGTTGGCCCGACCTCTCAGCCGGCGCTGCTCGCGGCCGCGGGGGATCCGCGCGAAGCCATCGTGCCCTCAGCCAAGACGGATCCGGACAAGATCGATCCGAAGTCAGCGACGGTAACGGTCGTGCGTGGTGACAGCCTGTGGCACATCAGCCGGCGCATGCTCGGCGGCGGCACGCGTTACGCGGTGATCTACAAGGCGAACCGGGCGCAGATCCGCAGTCCCGATCTGATTTATCCGGGTCAGGTCTTCACGATTCCAGAGAAGCCATAGTTGGCGCGCACTCTCGATTCGACAGAGCCACGGACGATTGTCGCTTGTCTTGTGCACGGCTAGGCCGCGGTCTCCCTCGACGTGCTTTCAAGAAAAAAGGTTTCGCGCGCGATCTGCCGGGCGGGCGCTCCGGAATGGTCCGCAAGGATTTCCGTCAGCACTCGCCATATCTGGTCGTCCCGCGAGTCTGCCCCTTGTTTGACGAGACGGCCGTAACTCAGATGCGCCGCTTTCGTCGCGAGATCTCCGAGCGTGCGGCAGGTTTTCGGCAGACGCCCGGGATCGGCCTTCGTCAGGATCAAACCCGCGGCCAGTCCTGCAACCAGCAATGCGATGGCGACTTTGGTCGGCGGCCCTGGGACGGGAATGGAGAAGATCGTCGAGCACACCCCGATCGCGAGCGTCGCCAGCACACCGAAAAACGCCAGCAGCGCGAGGCCGCCACCGATCCGGCCCATGAGGCTCGCGGCGGGGCGGGGCAGTCTCAGGTCGGTTGTCTCCTCGATGGATGTCACGAACGGCTTGGTATAGATGCGTTCGAGCGGCCCCAGGCTCGAGGACGGTGACCGACCGATCCCGACGGCCCCTTCGTTCAGCGCGCGCCGAAGCCGGTAGAAGGCCATCGCGCTTGCGCATTTTCGATCTGCGTCCTGGCGCTGCAGCTTGGCCCGCAGGAGATCGAACATCTGCCCGACGGTGAACATGTCGTGGGCCTCGGCATCCGATATCCGGATGTCGAATGCGCGTTCGATGTCGATCACGACCTCGACCGGATCCAACTCATCATCCAGTCCCAAGGTCTTCAGCACAACGGCACCTCGCGGGCCAAGCTTCAGGACAATGGCGTCGAGAAGCCATTCATTCGTGCTGTCAGCATACCGTCTGGCGGTCAGCGCGCAACAGCTCGGCCGCCGCTGTTCTAGCCGGCGCTCAACCGGATCCCTGCGCGCAAAAACTTCTGCGGGTCGACGGCTTCGCCGTCGATGCGGGTCTCGTAGTGCAGATGCGGGCCGGTCGAGCGGCCAGTCGAGCCGACCTCGCCGACGATGTCGCCGATCTTCACCTGCTGGCCGATCTTGACGTTGATCTCGGAGAGATGGCCGTAGCGCGTGGAGAGGCCGTTGCCGTGATCGACCTCGACCATGCGGCCATAGCCGCCCGACCAGCCGGCGTTCACCACCTTGCCGTTGGCGGTGACGCGCACGGGATCGCCGGTCGCGGCGCGGAAATCGAGGCCGGTGTGCATGGCGGGACGGCCGAGGAACGGATCGGAGCGCACGCCGAAGCCCGAGGTGAACTCGACCTCGCCGATGACCGGCTTGCGATAGGGCACCAGCGCCAGCGTGCGATTCATCTTTTCGACCTGCGCGCGGGTGATGCTGATGCGATAGAGCTGACGCTCGAACGGACCGGATTCGGCGCCGAGCTTGACCGGCACGAATGGGCCGCCCATGCCGCCCTTCGGCGCAGCGGCTTCGAGCTGGCCCATGTCCAGCCCGAGATCGGTGATCACGCCGCGCATCCGGCGCAGCTTGGATTCCAGCGTCTCCTCGGCCGAGGCGAGCATCGCGACCTGGCGCGCCTCGACCTGGTCGAGCGAGCGCGTCAGCCGCGTCAGAACGTTGTCAACGCCGGCGAGCTTGGTGGATGGGCTCGGCTGCACATTGGCCAGAACGGGGCTGCGCGATTCGAGCCGCGCCTCGCGGTCCGGCGGCGCGGTGAAGATGACGGTGTCGCTGATCGGCGACGGCTTCGGTGTCGACGGCGCGGCTGTGGGCTCGATCGTGGCCGGCGCGCGCGCCGGCATGCGGATCGAGCCGGTGATGTCGGGCATGCTGCCGAGCGCGGTGGCGCGGCCTTCGAGCGCGCTCTGGCGTTTCAGGATCTGGTCGAGCTTCTGATCGAACTGCTCCTGATCGAGAAGCTGGCGGCTGGTGGCGCGGTCGACCTTGGCGCGCAGCTCGGCGATGCGATCCTCATAGGCGTATTGCATCTCGGCCTGGCGCGCGATCAGCCGCGTCAGCACGTCATCGCGGAACGCAAAATAGGTCGCGGTCGCCGCCGACCAGATGCCGAGCAGGCTGACGGTGCCGACCACGATCCAGAACACGACCGGGCCGATGCGCACCTGCTTGCCGGCATGCACCAGCGTGTAGTCGCTCTGCGACGCGGCAGCAGACGGAGCTGCGACTGGGTGCGGCGCGGGCGCGCGCCGGTGGTGAGCGTGCCCGCGATCATGAGGATGGTGCTGGGGATATTCGGCGTGATGGCCGGAACGATGAGACATCGGCACTCCCGCGCCGGCTGGAGCTCGTTACGTCCAGCGGCGTCATTTACGGGAGCGATTTGACCCCTGCATGGTTAATTTTCCCCCAACGCCCTGCTGCGCATTCTACAGGTCGCGCGCGGCAGCCAGCACCGCGTCGGCATGGCCGTCGACCTTGACGTTGCGCCAGACCTTGGCGACGCGGCCGTCCGTGCCGATCAGCACGGTGCTCCTGATGATGCCGAGAAACTTGCGGCCGTAGAGCGATTTCTCACCCCAGGCGCCATAGGCCTCCAGCATCTCATGCGTCTCGTCGGAGATCAGCGGCACCGCCAGATCGTGCTTGTCGCGGAAACTGTCCTGCGCCTTGACCGAATCTGCCGACACGCCGAGCACGGCCGTCCCGGCGGCGGCAAAGTCCTTGGTGAGGCGGGTAAAGTCGATCGCCTCCTTGGTGCAGCCGGGCGTGTTGGCCTTGGGATAGAAGAACAGCACGAGCTTCTTGCCGGCATAGTCAGCGAGCGAAACGGTTCCGCCGCCGTCGCGCGGCAGCTTGAAGGCGGGAGCCTTGGCGCCTTCGGCAAGCGCGGTTCCAGCTGGCGCCGCCGGCTTCGAGACCTTGGCCTTGGTCGCCGCAGCCTTGCTGGTCGTCCCCTTGCTGGTCGTACCCTTGCTGGTCGACGCCTTGCTGGTCACGGCCTTTGCGGGCTTCACAGCGGTCTTCTTGACCGCCTTGGCCGTTGCGGGCTTGCTGGTCTTCTTCGCAACGCTCTTGGCGGCGGTGGCGAGGCCGCTTCGGGAGGCATGCCCGTACGACGCCGGATTTGAGGATTTCTTCCGTGATTCCTTTGACATACGCCTTCCTTTCGTCGCTTTCCGCAGTTCAACAATGAAAGTATCCCGGTTCTTGTCCGGTGTCCCGGGATCGATCTGCATCCGTGCTTCGGTGCGTCGCGGCTGATGCCTCTTGCGACACTTATGAAATCACGGGTACCAGCAAGCGTGAGTACCAGTTCCATGACGACTCTCGTACCGTCTCCGGATCAGATGACCCTGCGACATATTTCGATCGGCCCCGCAGCGTCCTCCGTTCACCGGCACGAGCGGGTGGGCAAAGCCGCGGGCGACAGGATATAGTGGTAGCGATTTGGCGCTTTGCTCCGGAAAAAGGGGCGCGCGCGATCGCGGCGGACGGATTGAAGGAGCGTCCGCCGGAGCGGATGTGACGGGGACGCAGGCCATGCCGGCGCGCCAGGGGAGCGCCCGGTGAACGGGCGAGGCATCACCGGAGACCAACCTGGCCGGAGCCAGTTTGGCACGAATAGATCGGACACCAGGGGCCAGCACCGAGAGGCAATGGCAAGACAGACATCACCCCAGCGGCCCCATCTGCAAGCGGACACCCAGGGCCAGCAGTGGGATGACGCCGATTGGCACGCGGCCGAGCATTCCGAGGAGCATGTCGAGCATGACGAGGCGGCCGAACAGCGCGCCCGCCGGCTGCTGTCGCGCTCGGATTCGAAGCTGACCGGCGCACTTGCCCGGACACCATCGCGGCGTGGTCGCCTGGTGCGACGATGCCTGGCCTCGCTCGCGCTGCTGGTTTTGATTCTGGCTGTCGGCTTCGGCGGGTTGTGGCTGCGGCTCGGCGCGGGTCCGATCAGCCTCGACCTCGCGACGCCGTGGCTCGCCGCGGCCATTGCGGACAACATTGGCCATGGCAACACGGTCGAGGTCGGCGGCACCCAGATCGAGCGCGCCGGCCGGATGCATGTCGCGGTGCGGATTCGCGACGTCATCGTGCGCGACCAGGACAATGCCATCGTCGCGAGCGCGCCCAAGGCCGAGGTCCGGCTCTCGGCCGCAGGCTTGCTGATGGGCCAGCTGCGGGCCGAGAGCCTCAAGCTGGTCGACGCCGAACTCGCGATCCGGATCACGCCTGACGGCACCGTCACGGTGTCGACCGGAGAAAGTAGCAAGCCGCTCGCGACCGGCGTGGCTTCCAAGCGCGATGCAGGGCTGCCGCCGACGTTCCCGCGTCCGGGACAGGCGGCTGCGCCTGCACCGGGGACGCCACAGGCTGCTGCCCCCCAGGCCGCGCCAGGGACTTCGCCGGCGGCGGCGCCAGCCTCTGCCGCGAGCGCCCCCAACGGTCTGCTGGCCGGGCTCGACTGGCTCGACAGCCTCAGCCTGACCGGGCTCGACGGCCAGAACCTGAACGAGATCGGCCTGAAGAACGGCTCGCTGGTCGTCGACGACCAGCAGCGCGGCAACAAATGGACGTTCGAGAATATCAGCCTCAGCCTGCGCCGGCCTTCCGGCGGCGGCGTCGCGCTCAGCCTCGGCGAGGAGGGCGCCAAGCCGTGGCTGCTGCGTGTCCTGGTCGGACCGCCGGCCAACGGCGTGCGCAGCGTCGACATCAAGGCCGACAAGGTCTCGACCAGCAACATCCTGCTGGCCTTGCGGCTGAAGGATCTGACCTACATGGCGGATCTTCCTCTCACCGGCGAGATCAAGGGCGAGCTCGGCCGCGACGGGCTGCCGACCTATCTGCGCGGCAAGATCAACATCGGCGCCGGCAACATCATCGACACCGACACGCCCGATTATCCGATGGCGGTCGATTCGGCCGAGATCAACATGGAGTGGGACGCCAGCCGGCGCACATTGGTGGCACCCTTCAAGGTGATCTCGGGCGCCAACCGCATCACGCTCAATGCCCATCTGGAGCCGCCGAATGACGGCGTCAACGACTGGCGCCTGAACCTGAGCGGCGGCACCATCCTGCTCGGCGCGATCGCCAACGATCCGCCGCTGATCTTCAACCGTATTTCGATCAATGTGCGGTTCGACACCGAAGGCAAGCGCGTGCTGCTGACGCAGGCCGAGGTCTCCAACGGGGAGATCGGAGTCGCCGGCACCGGAAGCGTCGACTACGCCGGCGAGCCGCGGCTCAAGCTCGGGTTCGCCGCGACGCCGATGCCGGCGCTGGCGATGAAGCGGCTCTGGCCGGCGCTCATCGTTCCCGAAGTGCGGGCCTGGGTGATCGAGCGCATCGATCGCGGCAACGTGCAGCGGATCGACATCGCGGTGAATTCGCCGACCCGCAACCTGCCGCGCAAGGGGCCGCCGATTCCCGACGACGGCCTCGACGTCAACGTGATCGCGACGAATGTCACGGTGCGTCCGGTCGACGGACTGCCCGCCGTGCGCGATGCCGACATGAAGGCGCATGTCACCGGGCGCACCGCGACGGTGACCGTCGGACAAGGCGTCGCCGACACCCCGGCCGGTCGCAAGCTGAATTTCTCCGATGTCGTGTTCGAAGTGCCGGACATGGCGCCGAAACCGTCGCCGTCGCGCGTGCGCATGCGCGTCGATGGTCCGGTCGCCGCCGCCGCCGAGATCCTCGCCTCGGACCGGCTGAACGACATGTCGGCGTTTCCGATCGATCCCGCGCAGATCAAGGGAACGTTTCAGGCCAACGTCAATCTCGCGATGCCGGTCAAGGGCGAACTGACCAAGGCCGACACCAACTACACGGTCACGGCGGAACTCAGCGGCTTTGCCGCGGACAAGCTGGTGATGAATCAGAAGCTCGAGGCCAACACGCTCAAGATCGTTGCCAACACGCAGGGCCTCCAGGTCAAGGGCGACGTCAAGATCAACGGCCAGCCGGCGACGCTGGACTATCGCAAGCCGGCCGAGGGCGACGCCGACATCCGGATGCAGGCGACGCTCGACGACGCCAGCCGGGCCAAGCTCGGCCTGGATCTCGGCTCCGCCATGACGGGTGATGTGCCGTTGAAGCTCAATGGCAAGATCGCGGCAGCCGCCGATCGCGACAGCCGGATCGGAGTCGAGGCGGATCTTTCCAAGCTGAAGCTCGACAATCTGCTGCCCGGCTGGGTCAAGACCCCGGGAAAGGCGGGGAAGGCCACCTTCAACGTCGTGGCGAAACCGCAATCGACCCGCTTCGAGGATATCAATATCGAAGGCGGCGGCGTCTCGATCAAGGGCTCGCTCGAGATCGACCAGAATGGCGACCTGATGAACGCCAACTTCCCGACCTACTCGCCGTCCGAAGGCGACAAGACGCAGATCAAGGCCGAGCGCGGCCAGGACGGCGTGCTGAAGCTGACGATGCGGGGTGACGTGTTCGACGGTCGTGGCTTCCTGAAGTCGGCGATCTCCGGCACCAACAAGGATGCCGACAAGAACAAGTCGCGCTCGAACGTCGATTTCGACGCCGAGATCAAGCTCGGCGCGGTCGCCGGTTTCAACGGCGAGGCGCTGCGCGGCGTCGACGCCAAGGTCTCACGCCGCGGCGGCGCCTTCAAGGCGTTCACCCTCAGCGGCAAGGTCGGCCGCGACACGCCTGTGACGGCTGATCTGCGCGTCGGCCGCGAGGCGGATCAGCGCGGCCGGCGGCAGGGCCGCGAGGTGATCTATCTCACGACCAACGATGCCGGCGCGCTGCTGCGCTTCGCCGACACCTACTCCAAGGTGCAGGGCGGACAGCTCGAGCTCGCCCTGGAGCCGCCGACCGCCGATCCCGGCCCCAAGGAGGGGCTGATCAACATGCGCGATTTCACCGTGCGGGGTGAGCAGCAGCTCGACCGCGCGGTGGCGGGAGGGACGCAGGGCGGCGGCCAGGGCAGCGGCATCGGCTTCACGGCCCTGCGCGCCGAGTTCACCCGCCAGCCGGGGCTGATGTCGTTCCGCGACGGCATCGTCCAGGGACCAACCATAGGCCTGACGATCGAAGGCAACATCGACTACAACAACAACCAGGTGCGGATGAACGGCACCATCGTGCCGGCCTACGGCCTCAACAACATCTTCGGTCAGATCCCGTTCTTCGGTCTGATCCTCGGCAACGGCAACAAGGAAGGCCTGATCGGCGTGACCTACGAAGTGGTGGGCACGCCGAGCGCGCCGGTCATGCGCGTCAATCCGATCTCGGCGATGGCGCCGGGCGTCTTCAGGAACATCTTCCAGTTCAACACCGGCAGGCAGACCTATCCGCCCGCGGAGATCGCGCCGAACAACTAAGCCCGTGCCCGCTCAGTGCCGCAGCGCCGGCACCACCAGGAACGGGATCATGCCGATGACGACGCTGACAAGCGCGAGCAGGATGACCGCGTCATAGCCATGTGTGAGATCGTGGATGACGCCGCCGCTCCATGATCCCAGCGCCGAGCCGAGCCCGCTGCCGATGGTGATGGTGCCGTAGATCGTGCCGAGCCGCTTGCCGCGGAAGATCTTCATCGCGGTCGCCGACAACAGCGGACCGCGCGAGCCGATCATGCTGCCGAAACAGACGACGAAGCCGCCGAGCAGAAAGATGTTGGGCCAGAATTGCAGCGCCCACAGCATCAGAATGCCCGCGATCGAGACCGCATAGGAGAACAGCACCGATGGCCGGCGCCCGATCAGCCCGTCGAGTGCGGACACGCCGAGCATGCCGAACAGCAGCACGACGCCTGAAAAACCCCAGGCGGTCGCGGCTTGCAGCGGCGCGAAGCCGGCATCGATCAGGTAGGCGACGACCTGCGGCGCGATCGCATACATGCCGATGGCGGTGAAAAAGAAGGTCGCGAACAGCGCCCAGAAGGCGTGATGGCGCAGTGCGCGAGACAACGTCCATACGTCGTCGGCGAGCTCATCGGCGATCGGCCTGGCGATGTGAGGCGCGCCGGCGGCGAAAAGCCGCCAGGGCAGGAGCGCGAGCGGCACCAGCAGGAGGAAGGCGGCGGCGCCGAAGGTCTGGTAGGCGCTGCGCCAGCCGATCGCATCGATCAGGAGCTGCGAGCCCGGCAGCAGCAGCAGCACGCCGGCGCCGGTCGCCGAATAGATCACGGCCATGGCGGTCGAAAGCTTCGCGCTGAACCAGCGCCCGAGCAGGATCGAGTTCGGCACGTTGCCAATCAGCGCAATGCCGATGCCGACGCACAGCCCGATGCTGAGCTGAAATTGCCAAAGCGCCCGCGCATGCGCGGCCGCGGTGAAGGCCGAGCCCAGCAGCAGCAGCCCGAGCGCATAGACCGCGCGCGGTCCGGAATGATCGAACAGCCGGCCGATCAGCGGCGCGGCAAGGCCGCCCGCCAGCGCGGTCAGCGAATAGATCGAGACCACCTCGGCGCGGTCCCAGCCAAAGCTGTCGGAGATCGGTTTGAGGAAGACGGTGAAGCTTTCGCCGAGGCCGCGGCCGAGCACCGACAGCGCGAAGCACAGCCCGAGCACGACGAACCCCACGCGCGCCCGCGGCGGGCTTGCGGTTTCCTCGGCTTGCGCAGGCGCTGGTGGCGCGCTCTTGGTCATGGCTACCAGGGAGCGCCGTCCGGCGCACCCTGACAAGGAGGCAAAAGCGAATGGCCCTATGCAGGCTTGACCAGCACGTGGCGCTTCTTGCCCAGCGACAGCTTGATCACGCCCTCGCTGGTCAGATCCGCCCGTGTCAGCGTCATCTTCTCGTCGGTGACCGCGACGTCGTTGACGCGCAGGCCGCCGCCCTTGATCTGCCGCCGCGCCTCGCCGTTGGAGGCGACGAGCCCGGCCTTGACGAAGGCATTGAGCACGCCGAGACCGGCGTCGAGCTCGCTCCTGGCGACCTCGACTTTCGGCAGGTTCTCGGCGATCGCGCCTTCCTCGAAGGTCCGGCGGGCAGTCTCGGCCGCGGTGCGCGCGGCCTCCCCGCCGTGCAGCAGCGTGGTCGCCGCATCCGCCAGCGCCTTCTTGGCCTCGTTGATCTCGGCTCCCTGGAGCGCGCCGAGCTTCTCGATCTCGGCCAGCGGCAGGGTCGTGAAGAGCTTGAGGAACTTGACGACGTCGGCGTCCTCGGTGTTGCGCCAGTACTGCCAGAACTCATACGGGCTGCACTGGTCGGCATTGAGCCAGATCGCGCCCTGCGCGGTCTTGCCCATCTTGGCGCCGGAGGCGGTGGTGAGCAGCGGCGTGGTCAGCGCAAACAGCTGCTCGGTGCCCATGCGGCGGCCGAGCTCGACGCCGTTGACGATGTTGCCCCACTGGTCGGAGCCGCCCATCTGCAGCCGGCAGCCGGTGCGGCGTGACAGCTCGACGAAGTCGTAGGCCTGGCAGACCATGTAGTTGAACTCGATGAAGCTCATCTCTTGCTCGCGCTCGAGCCGCAGGCGCACGGAGTCCATGGTCAGCATTCGGTTAACCGAGAAGTGCCGGCCGATGTCGCGCAGCATCTCGATCCAGTTCAGCTTGGTCAGCCACTCGGCGTTGTCGAGCATGATGGCGTCGGTGGCGCCGTCGCCATAGCGCAGCACTTTTGCGAACACGCCGCGGATCGAGGCCTTGTTGGCCTCGATCTCCTCGACCGTGCGCATCGCCCGCGTCTCGTCCTTGCCGGAGGGGTCGCCGACCATGGTGGTGCCGCCGCCCATCAGGGTGATCGGCTTGTTCCCGGTCTGCTGCAGCCAGTACAGCATCATCATGGTCAGGAAGTTGCCGATGTGCAGCGAGCGTGCGGTGCAGTCATAGCCGACATAGGCAGTCGCCTGGCCCTTGGCGGCGAGCGTATCCAGGCCCTCGAAATCCGAGCACTGATGAATGAACCCGCGGCTCTGCAGCACGTTCAGGAAATCGGACTTGAAGCCAGTCATGGTCGGCGGACTCTGAGCATTTGTTTACGGTATTGGCCTGATGTCGCGGCCCGGTGCAGGAGAGCGGCTGCCGCCGGTCCAGGCGTTGTGGCATTATAGGACGCGCCCGGCTTGTACAAGGTCATGTGCAGGACGTCGGCGGGACCGCAAATCAGCCGCACTTTCAGGCGAGGCCAGGATTTTCAGGTTCGACGGCAATGATTCTGACCGCACTTGGCCTCATGAGTGGCACCTCGCTGGATGGGGTGGACGTGGCCTTGATCGAGACTGACGGGCGGCAGATCAAGAGCCTCGGTCCGTCCGGTTATCGCCCCTATGGCCCCGCCGAGCGCAGCCTGCTGCGCCAGGCGCTGGCGGATGCCGTGCAGATCGAGCGCCGCGAGGCGCGGCCGGGGCGGGTGCGCGAGGCCGAGCAGGCGGTGACGCTGGCGCATGCCGAGGCGATCGCGGCCTTTCTCGCCCAGCACCGGCTCAAGCCTGAGGACATCGACATCATCGGCTTCCACGGCCAGACCGTGCTGCACCGGCCGGAGCGGCGGCTGACGGTCCAGATCGGGGACGCCGCGGCGCTCGCGAAAGCCGTCCATATCCCGGTGATGCATGATTTCCGCGCCGCGGATGTCGATTTCGGCGGGCAGGGCGCGCCCTTCGTGCCGGTCTATCACCGCGCGCTGGCGCAATCGCTGTCGCGTCCGGGCCCGATCGCGGTCGTCAACATCGGCGGCGTGTCCAACGTCACCTATATTGACGGCGAGGACGTGCTGATCGCCTGCGACACCGGCCCGGGCAATGCGCTGCTCGACGACTTCATGCACCGAACGACCGGGCAGGCATTCGATCAGGATGGCCGCGTGGCGGAGCAGGGCTCCCCGGACGAGACTTGGATTTCGAATGCTCTTGCGCTGCCGTTCTTCACGCGGCCGCCGCCGAAATCGCTCGATCGCAACGACTTCGCCGCGCTGCGGCTCGGCGACGTCTCTCCGGCCGATGGCGCCGCGACCCTGACTGCATTCACCGCAGCCGCCATCGCCCGCATCGTCCCGCTGCTGCCGAAGCCGCCAGCGAGCTGGATCGTCTGCGGCGGCGGCGCCCGCAACCTCACCATGATGCGGATGCTGCGGGAGCGGCTGGCGCCGGCGAGCGTCGAATCGGCGGATGCGCTGGGCTGGTCGGCGGACGCCATCGAGGCCCAGGCGTTCGGCTTCCTAGCCGTGCGCGGCATGAAGGGCCTGCCGCTGAGCTATCCGACCACCACGGGTGTCCCATTCCCCATGACCGGCGGGGTGATCGCGCGGCCCTGATTCATGCATCTGCATTCATCTTGACAGCTTCATGCAAAGGCATCTAGTTTGATGCATCTGCATCAAACTGCCGAGGATGTCATGTCGCCGGTCCTGAAGCTGATCAGCCACAAGCTCTGCCCCTATGTGCAACGCGCCGTCATTGCGCTCAGCGAGAAGGGCGTCGCCTTCGAGCGGATCGACATCGATCTCGCCAACAAGCCCGACTGGTTCCTGAAGATCTCGCCGCTCGGCAAGGTGCCGGTGCTGGTGGTGCCCACGCCCCAGGGCGAGGTGGCGCTGTTCGAGAGCAACGTGATCTGCGAGTACATCGAGGACACGCAAGCAGGCGGCAAGCTGCATCCGCTGGGCGCGCTGGCCCGCGCGCAGCACCGCGCCTGGATGGAGTTCGGCTCGGCGATCCTCGGCGACCTCTGGGGTCTGGAGACGACGCAGGATGCTCAGGTGTTCGCGGCCAAGCGCGAGGCGCTGACGGCGAAGTTCGCCCGCGTCGAGGCGGCGCTGGGCGAGGGGCCGTACTTCGCCGGCGCGCCGTTCAGCCTGGTCGACGCGGTGTTCGCGCCGAGCTTCCGTTACTTCGATGTGTTCGATGCATACGGCGATCTCGGCATCTTCGCCGTGACGCCGAAGGTGCGAGCCTGGCGCGCTCAGCTCGCGCGGCGGCCGAGCGTGAAGACGGCTGTCAGCCACGAGTATCCGCAGCTGCTGCGCGCATTCCTGACGCGTCATGATGCGTATTTGTTGAAGCAGGCGGCGTAGGGACTTTGTTGTCGCACCGCGTGCTCGCGCCACACCCACAGCTGTCATCGCCCGGCTTGACCGGGCGATCCAGTACTCCGAGCCACCGATGATCAGCCGAGAAACCGCGGCGTACTGGATCACCCGCTTTCGCGGGTGATGACAGCGGTGGATGAGACGGAGAGTTCGTCAGGTGGACTCGGGAGTTCGTAGACTCAGGAGTTCGTAGGGTGGGCAAAGCCGCAGATCGGCGCGAAGCGGCGTCGAAGGCGTGCCCACCGTCGGGTCCGCGCCGGCGGCTGGAATGGTGGGCACGGCGCGTTGCCACCATCCGTGTCGATGGAGCGTCGGATGCGCCTTTGCCCACCCTACAGCGGCGAGGCTCTCGGCCTCACCTCACATTGGCCAGCCGCATGTCCAGATAGGCCGTGATGGTCTCCATCAGCGGCTCAAGCTTGCCGTCGAAGAAGTGGTTGGCGCCGGGGATGACCTGCTGGTCGATCACGATGCCTTTCTGCGTCTTCAGCTTCTCGACCAGCGTGTTGACGTCCTTGGGTGGCACCACCGCGTCCTTCTCGCCGTGCACGATCAGTCCCGAGGACGGGCAGGGCGCCAGGAACGAGAAGTCGTAGAGGTTGGCGGGCGGGGCGATCGAGATGAAGCCCTCGACCTCGGGGCGGCGCATCAGCAGCTGCATGCCGATCCAGGCGCCGAACGAGAAGCCGGCGACCCAGCAGGCGCGCGCCTCGGGGTTGATGGTCTGCGCCCAGTCGAGCGCCGAGGCGGCGTCTGACAACTCACCCGTGCCGTGGTCGAACGAGCCCTGGCTGCGGCCGACGCCGCGGAAATTGAAGCGCAGCACCGAGAAACCGCGATGCGCGAACGCGTAGTAGCACTGGTACACGATCTGATGGTTCATCGTGCCATGGAACTGCGGATGCGGATGCAGGATCATCGCGATCGGCGCGTTCTTCTGCTTCGCCGGATGGTAACGGCCCTCGAGGCGGCCGGCCGGACCGTTGAAGATGACTTCAGGCATCAGAGAATCCTTGGCAGAGCATCGACCGACTTCGTCTGTGCTTCATCCGGCGCCTCGCCGACGAGTTCAGCAGGACAAGTGGTGATCGAGCACCGTCCGTTCGCTCGGACGGAGCGGTGCTGGCGTGACTGGAAGATGGCCTTCTAGCATGGAGCGCAGGGCAAAAAGCAAGGATTTTCAACGCCCGGAGATGGGGAGACGGGATGGCGCGCCGTGTCTTCGCGGTGATGCGCGCTCGCGCGCGAGATCAGCCTGTTCTCTCCGGATCTCCCTGCAGCTGGTTGAAAGACTTGGAATTTTCCTTCTCTGGCGGCGCGGAGGCGGGGCTTGATGCGGACGTCCGCTCCAACTGGGCAACGGCGCTGCGATAACGCCGGCTGCCTTGGATGGACTGTCCGGTATCGAAGGTCAGGCTGAAGTCGCCCGTTGGCAGCACCGACAGCGCGGTCACCCGGGCGAGGTTGGCGAGCCGGCCGCGATGGATGCGAACGAGCCCGAAACGGGCGAGCTCGGTTTCGGCCGACGAGAGCGTGCCGCGGATCAAATGCTGCCGGCCGCCCGCCATGGTGTATTCGATGTAATTGCCGGCGGAAGCGACCCACAGAATTTCGGCCGGCGCGATCCGGACCCGGTTCGTGCCGTCACGCAACCAGAGCGCGGCCGGGAGGGCGGTGTCGTCCTCCCGCTCCCGGGAGGGGCTCCGCTCGGTGCCTGCATGGTAGCCGTCCCACAGCCACAGCGTGGTGCTGATGATCAGCACGGTCATAATGTCCTTGCGGAACTCGTACAGGACCGTGGGCCAGGACAGGTTGAAATCGTAGCTGCCGCCCGCCGTCCAGATCAGCAGCTTGCGCAAGGCCACCATGCCCAGCATGTGCAGCGCCGAAAATACGAGAAGGGCTGCCGCGGCGAGGGTCGCGCGACGAACGACACCGGACGAGCTGCGAATCGATCGGACGGTGGCCACCAGCAAGGGCGTCAGCAGAATGACGAACAGGATGCTCGTCAATTCGAACATGAGCGGCTTTCCGACGTCGTAGGTAGCGCCCCGCCGGGCGGCATCATGGGCTGACGAAAAGGCGTTGATAATGGCGATGCCGACCGCGAGCGCGGCCGTGGTCGCATAAAAGATCCGATCATTCGGACGCAGGATCAGATCAGTCATCTTGCTCATGGACCGCACCCGCCGTCTCTGCCGCCGGGCGACGATACCACCATGTCGGCCGCTAGGCAGCATGCCTGCGCGATGACGGGGTGCCGGACAACGCTCAACGCCAACCGGCCGCAAACGGAACTCCCGCCGCATGGCGCCGGATGGGCCGCGCGGATGGCACTGGTGCGGGCTGCTTTCAACCGGAAGGGTTGCAGCAGCGCCTGCCGAACTCACCGCTGATCCCCCAACGACCACCGCTCGTCCCCGCGCGCGGCACCTCGTCCCGCGGACCCGCGGACTGGTCCCGGGCCGGCTCGACGGCGGCCGCATCCCTGGCACTGTTCGTCTCGGGCATCTCATTCAGCTCCGGCGCCGTGGTCCCACACCGCGCCCGGCAAGGAGGCGAACATCATGTCGGCACCACAGCAAGACTTCCCCTCGGAACGACGCATCGACCTCGATTGGGTCCGGATCGGGGCCTTCGGCCTGCTGATCCTCTACCACGTCGGCATGCTCTACGTATCCTGGGGCTTCCACATCAAGAGCGACCATCGGCTGGTCTGGCTCGAGCCGGTGATGCTGATCCTCAATCCCTGGCGATTGTCGCTGCTGTTCCTGGTGTCGGGCGTGGCGACGCGCTTCATGCTGGGGAAATACGACCGGCTGCCGCTGCTTGGCGCGCGCTCGGCGCGGCTGCTGGTTCCGCTCGTCTTCGGCATGCTGGTGATCGTGCCGCCGCAGTCCTACCTGCAGGTGGTCGAGAGCGTCGGCTACGCCAGCGGCTTCTCCGACTTCTACCTCCGGCACTATCTCAGCTTCTCTGTGAAGTTCTGCCCGGGGCCCTGCATCGTGATGCCGACCTGGAACCATCTCTGGTTCGTGCTCTATCTCTGGGTCTACACGGCGGCCACCATCGGCGTGCTGGCGGTGTGGCCGTCATTGCCCGACCGGCTCGGCGCGCGGCTTGATGCCATGCTGACCGGTCCGCGGCTGCTGATTCTGCCCTGCGTTCTATTCGCCGCCTGGCGCCTCGTCCTGTTGCCGCTGTTTCCGTCGACCCATGCGCTGGTCGGCGACTGGTACAACCACGCCGACTATGCGACGGCCTTCCTGATCGGCTTCCTGCTGGCGCGGGAGCAGCGTGTCTGGTCGACGCTGGAGCGCTGGCGCGGGATCGCGCTGGCGAGTGCGGCCGGCGTCTTCGCGGTCTTCATTTCGATCCGGGCCGGCTTCGGCCTCACGCTCGCGCCGGTGCCGGCGCTCAAGACCGTCGCGGGCGCCGCCTATGGCTGTTATCAATGGCTGGCGATGGCCGCGGTGCTTGGTCTGGCGCGCCACCTGGTGTCATCCGATGGGCCAGTGCGGCGCTATCTGACGGATGCGATGTTTCCCTATTACATCGTGCATCAGACCGCGATCATCATCATCGCCCATGCCTTGCGGGGTCGCGGCCTGCCGGCCGGGCTGGAAGCGGGCATCATCATCGCGGGCACTGTCGCGGTCTGCGTGCTTACCTACGAGATGGTGCGGCGGATGAACTGGCTGCGCCCATTGTTCGGGTTGAAAATGGCGACCACCGCGCCGGTCAGGCCGGTTCAGCAACCGGCTTGAGGCGCAGTTCCGATTGGCGTGGTCGCGCAAGGTGGTAAGTAAGAGAGGCCATGCGCGATCGCGTCTATCTCGATTGGAATGCCACCACGCCGCTGCGTCCCGAGGCGCGCGCGGCGATGGTTGCGGCGTTCGACCTCGTCGGCAATCCGTCGTCGGTGCATGACGAGGGCCGCAAGGCACGGCGGGTGATGGAGGAGGCCCGCCCAGTGATCGCCCGCGGTCTTGGCACGGTGGCGCGCCGGGTCGTGTTCACCTCCGGCGGCACGGAGGCCAACACGCTGGCCCTGAGCCCAGGGATGAAGACGCCGGCCGGACCGGTGGAGCGGCTCCTGGTATCGGCCGTGGAACATGCCTCGGTCCTGGCCGGCGGCCGGTTCGCGCCGGCGGCGATTGAGACGATCCCGGTGGATCGGTCCGGCCTGGTCGACCCCGGCCGGCTCGAAGCGCTCCTGGCCGGTGGTCCGCCGGCGCTGGTTTCGGTCATGGCCGCCAACAATGAGACCGGCGTGCTTCAACCGGTTTCGCAAGTCGCTGAGATCGTTCGCCGGGCCGGCGGCCTGCTGCACGTCGACGCGATCCAGGCGTTCGGCAAAATTCCGCTCGATATCAACCAGATGGGCGCAAATCTTGTGAGCATTTCCGCGCACAAGATCGGTGGCCCCAAAGGGAGCGGCGCGCTGGTGCTGGGCGATGCTGTGGATGACGTCATCCCGGTGCTGCGGGGCGGCGGGCAGGAGCGTGGGCGGCGGGCGGGAACCGAGAATCTTGCCGGGATCGCCGGGTTTGGCGCTGCGGCAGGCGCGGCTCTGACCGCCCTGGAGGCCGATCTTCCGCGGGTTACGGCGCTCCGGGATCGCCTGGAGGCAGGTCTCCGCCAGACGGCTGGCGTTACGGTGTTCTCATCCGATGCGCCGCGGCTGCCCAATACCACTCTGTTCACGGCGCCCGGGATGAAGGCCGAGACCGCCGTGATCGGCTTCGATCTCGAAGGTATTTCAGTATCTTCGGGCTCGGCCTGCTCTTCGGGCAAGGTCCAACCCTCTCACGTGCTGGAGGCGATGGGTGTCGGTCCTGCAGCCGCCCCGGGAGCGGTGCGCCTCAGTCTGGGCTGGTCCACGACGTCGGCGGAGGTCGATCGGGCCGTCGAGGCTTGGCGAAAGCTGTCGATGACCCTACTTAAGGGACGTGGCGAAACAGCGCTTGAGCAATTCTAAGGGCGTGATTTCGTCTGCGAAACGTCGTAAGACGGTTCCGTAAGATGTCCACCGCGGTCCTTGAAACCGCGAGCGGAGGATGGAATGCCAGCCGTACAAGAGACGGTCGACCGCGTCAGGCGGATCGACGTTGACCAATATCGCTATGGATTCGAGACGGTCATCGAATCCGAGAAGGCCCCCAAGGGCCTGTCCGAAGACACGATCCGCTTCATCTCGGGCAAGAAGAACGAGCCCGCCTGGATGCTCGAATGGCGCCTGGAGGCCTATCGCCGCTGGCTGACCATGCAGGAGCCGACCTGGGCGCGCGTCGACTATCCTAAGATCGACTTCCAGGATCTGTATTATTACGCCGCGCCGAAGCCGAAGAAGCAGCTCTCATCGATCGACGAGATCGATCCGGAGATCCTGAAGACTTACGAGAAGCTCGGCATTCCCCTGCGCGAGGTCGCCATCCTCGAGGGCGTTGAACCTGCGCCCGGTGCTGGCAGTCCGGAGACGCGCAAGATCGCGGTCGACGCCGTGTTCGACTCCGTGTCGGTGGCCACCACGTTCAAAGAGGAGCTGAAGAAGGCCGGCGTCATCTTCATGCCGATCTCCGAGGCCATCCGCGAATATCCCGAGCTGGTGCAGAAGTATCTCGGCAGCGTGGTGCCGACCTCCGACAACTTCTATGCGACCTTGAACTCCGCGGTGTTCTCCGACGGCTCGTTCGTCTATGTGCCGCCGGGCGTGCGCTGCCCGATGGAGCTGTCGACCTATTTCCGCATCAACGAGCGCAACACCGGCCAGTTCGAGCGCACGCTGATCATCGCCGACAAGGGCGCCTATGTGTCCTATCTGGAAGGCTGCACGGCGCCGCAGCGCGACGAGAACCAGCTGCACGCAGCCGTGGTCGAGCTCGTCGCGATGGACGACGCCGAGATCAAATACTCGACGGTGCAGAACTGGTATCCGGGCAATTCGGAAGGCAAGGGCGGCATCTACAATTTCGTCACCAAGCGTGGCGACTGCCGCGGCGCCAACTCCAAGATCTCCTGGACCCAGGTCGAGACCGGATCGGCGATCACCTGGAAATATCCGAGCTGCATCCTGCGCGGCGATAACTCTCGCGGCGAGTTCTACTCGATCGCGATCTCGAACGGCTTCCAGCAGGTCGATAGCGGCACCAAGATGATCCATCTCGGCAAGAACACGTCGAGCCGAATCATCTCCAAGGGCATCGCCGCGGGCCGCTCGCAGAACACCTATCGCGGCCTGGTGACGGCGCATCGCAAAGCGAGCGGCGCGCGCAACTTCACCGCCTGCGATTCGCTGCTGATCGGCGACAAATGCGGCGCGCATACCGTGCCGTATATCGAGGCGAAGAATTCCTCGGCGACCTTCGAGCACGAGGCGACGACGTCCAAGATCTCCGAGGACGTGCTGTTCTACTGCATTCAGCGCGGCCTCTCGCAGGAGGAGGCGGTCGGGCTCGTCGTCAACGGCTTTGTCAAGGACGTGCTGCAGCAGCTGCCGATGGAGTTCGCCGTCGAGGCGCAGAAGCTGATCTCGATCTCCCTGGAGGGGAGCGTGGGCTGATGGTCGAACCCGACAATCTTGTTCTCGAGCATCTCCGGGCCATCCGGTCGGACATGAGCAAGATGGCGGATTGGATGCAGACCCTCAGCGTCGAAATGACGGCGATCCGCCAGCACCTCGCAGGTGTCGTGACTATCCAAGATCACGACCACCAGGATATTGCAGCAATAAAAGTTCGGCTCGACCGCATTGAAAAGCGTCTGGAGCTGATTGACCAGGATCAGGACTGACCCATGGCACTACTCGAAATCAAGAACCTGCAGGTCCGCGTCGAGGAGCGCGAGATTCTCCACGGGCTGACGCTCACGATCGACGAAGGCAAGGTGCATGCGATCATGGGGCCGAACGGCTCCGGCAAGTCGACGCTCTCCCACGTCATCGCCGGCAAGCCGGGCTATGAGGTCACCGGCGGCGAGATCCTGTTCAAGGGCGAGGACTTGCTCGCCATGGATCCGGACGAGCGTGCCGCCAAGGGTGTGTTTCTGGCGTTTCAGTATCCGGTGGAAATCCCCGGTGTCGCCACCATGACCTTCCTGCGCACCGCGCTCAACGCGCAGCGCAAGGCGCGTGGCGAGGAGGAATATTCGACCCCGGACTTCCTGAAGAAGGTCCGCGAAATTTCCAAGCAGCTCAGCATTCCGCAGGACATGCTGAAGCGCGGCGTCAATGTCGGCTTCTCCGGCGGCGAGAAGAAGCGCAATGAGGTGCTGCAAATGGCGCTGTTCCAGCCGTCGCTCTGCATCCTCGACGAGATGGATTCTGGCCTCGACATCGACGCGCTGCGCATCGCCGCCGACGGCGTCAACGCGCTGCGCGCGCCCGAGCGCTCGATGATCGTGATCACCCACTATCAGCGGCTTTTGAACTACATCGTGCCCGACGTCGTTCACGTGATGTCGAAGGGCCGCGTCGTGAAGAGCGGCGGCAAGGAGCTCGCGCTCGAGCTGGAGGCGTCCGGCTACGCCCAGTTCGAGGACGCAGCCTGAGCCCGTGAATGGATCTGTGATGAACGTAGCTCTGGTCAAGAACGACAGCGGTCCGGCGGCGAGCAGCGTGTTCGCTGCCGCCCAGGGCCGGCTGCCCGGCGCCGGCAAGGTTGTTGAGATCCGGCGCGAGGCCTTCGCGGCTTTCGAGCGCACCGGCCTGCCGCACCGGCGCATCGAGGAATGGAAGTACACGGACTTGCGCGCCCTCGTGCGCGAGGTGCTGCCGCTGGCCGGCGCGCCGGATGCGGCGGCATTGGCACGGGCGAAGGCTGCGATCGCACCGATTTCGATCGATGGCGCGGCCAAGCTGGTGCTGGTCGATGGTGTCGTCGCCGCCGAACTGTCCGATCTCGCCGCGCTGCCGGCGGGCGTGGGTGTTCGAACGCTTCGTGCAGTGCTGGACGAGGCATCGAACGAGGCTATCGGTGACCTGCTGTTGACCAAGGTCAGCGATCCCATGCTGTCGCTGAACGCGGCGCTCGCGACCGACGGCGTTGTCGTGACGGTTGCCGATGGTGCGCAACTGACTGAGCCGCTGCACCTGATCCATGTCGCCACGGCGTCGAAGGCCGCACGCTACAGCCGCTCGCATGTGAAGGTCGGGCAGGGCGCCCGCGCGACCCTGGTCGAGACGTCGATCGCCGCCGAAGGCGTTGCCGCCTATCAGGCCAATGATGCCGCTGTCATCTGGGTCGGCGACGGCGCTCAGCTGTCGCATATCCGTCTGATGCGCGATGCCGCTGACGCGGTGAACGTCTCCTCCGAGCTGTTCACGGTCGGCGCCAAGTCGAAGCTCAGCCTGTTCAACATGACGAGCGGCGGCGCGGTCAGCCGGCTGCAGGCGTTCTTCACGCTCGCCGGCGAAGCCAGCGAGCTGATCGTCAACGGCGTCAACCTGCTGCGCGACAAGCAGCATGGCGATATGACCCTGGTGGTCGACCACGCCGTGCCCGGCTGCACCAGCCGCGAGAATTTTCGCGCGGTGCTGGACGATCGGGCGCATTCGGTGTTCCAGGGGCGCATCATCGTCCGCCAGGACGCGCAGCAGACCGACGGCAAGATGATGACGCGGGCCCTGCTGCTGTCCGACGAGGCCGAGGCCGACAGCAAGCCGGAGCTCGAGATCTTCGCCGACGACGTCTCCTGCGGCCACGGCGCGACCGCCGGCGCGCTCGACGAGAGCCTGCTGTTCTATCTGCGCGCCCGCGGACTGCCGGAAAAGCAGGCCCAGGCGCTGCTGATCCAGGCCTTCGTTGGCGAGGCAATCGAGGCAATCGAGGACGATGCTTTGCGCGAACGCGTCATCGCCGCCGCCGAGCACTGGCTGGAGTCCCGCGCATGAGTACGCATCCGGCTGTAAGCAACGGCAGCTACGACGTCGCCCGCATCCGCGAGGATTTTCCGGCGCTGGCGCTGCAGGTGTACGGCAAGAAGCTTGTCTATCTCGACAACGCCGCCTCGGCGCAGAAGCCGCGCGCGGTGCTCGACCGCATGACGCAGGCCTACACCAGCGAATACGCCAACGTGCATCGCGGCCTGCACTATCTCGCCAATGCCGCGACGGAAGCCTATGAGGGCGGCCGCGAGCGCGTGACGCGCTTCCTCAATGCCAGGCGCAGCGAGGAGATCATCTTCACCCGCAACGCCACCGAGGCGATCAATCTCGTGGCGTCGTCGTGGGGCGCGCCGAACATCGGCGAGGGCGACGAAATCGTGCTCTCGATCATGGAGCACCATTCCAACATCGTGCCGTGGCACTTCCTGCGGGAGCGTCAGGGCGCCGTGATCAAGTGGGCTCCGGTCGACGACGACGGCAACTTCCTGATCGACGAATTCGAGAAGCTGCTGACGCCGCGGACCAAGATCGTCGCCATCACGCAGATGTCGAACATGCTGGGCACGCTCGTGCCGGTGAAGGAGGTCGTGCGGCTGGCGCATGCGCGCGGCATTCCCGTGCTGATCGATGGCAGCCAGGCCGCGGTGCATCTCGCGATCGACGTGCAGGACATCGACTGCGACTTCTACGTCTTCACCGGCCACAAGCTCTACGGCCCGACCGGCATCGGCGTGCTCTACGGCAAATACGATCTGCTCGCCGCGATGCGTCCCTACAATGGCGGCGGCGAGATGATCCGCGAGGTCTCGCGCGATGTCGTCACCTATGGCGATCCGCCTCACCGCTTCGAGGCGGGCACGCCGATGATCGTCGAGGCTGTCGGCCTGGGCGCTGCGATTGACTACGTCAATTCGGTCGGCAAGGAGCGAATCGCCGCGCATGAGCACGACCTCGTGACCTATGCGCAGGAGCGGCTCCGCGAGATCAACGCGCTGCGGCTGATCGGCACCGCCAAGGGCAAGGGCCCGGTGATCTCGTTCGAGATGAAGGGCGCGCATGCGCACGATGTCGCGACCGTGATCGACCGCCAGGGCATCGCGGTACGCGCGGGCACGCATTGCGTAATGCCGCTTTTGGAGAGATTCAACGTCACGGCGACCTGCCGCGCCTCGTTTGGCATGTACAATACGAGGGAAGAGGTCGATCAACTGGCACAGGCATTGATCAAGGCGCGGGATTTGTTTGCATGACCGACACGGCCGACGTCAAAACGCAGTCCGTCGAAACCCACTCGGCTTTGCCGCCGGAGGAAACCGAACGGTTGTCCACGGAGATCATCGCCGCGCTCAAGACGGTGTTCGATCCGGAGATTCCGGCTGACATCTACGAGCTCGGCCTGATCTATAAGGTCGACATCAAGGATGACCGCAGCGTCGACGTTGTCATGACCCTGACGACGCCGAACTGCCCGGCGGCCGGCGAACTGCCGACGATGGTGGAGAACGCCATTGCCAGCGTCCCTGGTGTGGGCGTGGTGAGCGTCAACATCGTCTGGGAGCCGCAATGGACGCCGGACCGGATGAGCGACGAGGCCCGCCTCGTGCTCAACATGTGGTGAGGCACGAAGTTTGAATGACGGGCGGGATTGATTGACCGCCGGGATTGACCAGATGACCGATATGACCAATACGCCAGTCGCCAGCAAGCCGAAGCCGCGGCCCCGTCCGCAGGTGATGCGGCTGACAGACGCCGCGGCCACTCGTATCCGCGAGCTGACGCAGCGCGCCGAGTCCGAGATCATCGGACTGCGTGTCGGCGTGAAGAACGGCGGCTGCGCCGGCCAGTCCTACACGGTGGAATATGCCCATGACATCCGGCCGACCGACGAGGTCGTCGAGGACAAGGGTGTCAAGATCCTGGTCGACCCCAAGGCCGTGCTGTTCCTGCTCGGCACCGAAATGGACTACCAGACCGACAAGATGCAGGCGCAGTTCGTCTTCAACAATCCGAACCAGATCAGCGCCTGCGGCTGCGGCGAGTCGGTGCAACTGAAGCCTGCCGAAGTCTGAGCGTCGCTTTCCAGCCAGGGCGGGTCCGGGACATTGTTGCGTTCCGGACATTGACACGCGCCGTCCTCCCGGCCAACAAATCCTGACGAGACCGGAATTTGTGGGCGGGAGCGCGTCGCGATGGATCGCGAATTCCTGATCGATCTGTTTGCCGGCTTCGGACCGGTCACCATCCGGCGAATGTTCTCCGGCTTCGGCATCTCCGCCGACGGAATCAACTTCGCGCTGGCCTTGCGCAGTGGGCTTTACCTGCGCGCGGACGAAGCCAGCTACGACAAGTTCGAGGCCGCGGGATCCAAGCCGTTCTCCTATGAGACGCGCGCGCGGACCATGACCGTGCGGTCGTATTGGCAGGTGCCGGCGCATCTGTTCGATGACACCGACGAGTTTGCCGTCTGGGCGCGAGAGGCGTTCGCCGCGGCTCAAAGCGCCGCGCTGAGCAAGCGGACGAGGAAGAAACGGGTGGCCGCGCGAAGCCCGGAGTCGCCGAAGAAGAAGACCACAGCGCCCAAACCCCAAACGACAAAGGCCAGGCCGGCAAAGGCTCGGAAGAGCGCCAAGGCGACAAGCAAAGGTGCTTCAGCAGGCCAGAGCAGCCGCGCAACCGGAGCCTCGGCGCGGAAAGCGCCGCGCAAGGCGGCGAAGCAGGCGCGGTGAAAAGCCTAATCGCCGGACGAACGGCTTGCTTGCGTCAGGCGACCTGGCCGCGCGTCGCTGTCGCGTATTCGGGATCGCTCTCGCACACCACGCGATTGCGGCCGTTGTGCTTGGCGGCATAGAGGCAGGCGTCGGCGCGCTCGATCAGCGCGTCGGTGTCGTCGCCGGGGCGGAGCATGGAGACGCCGACCGAGATGGTCACGCGGCCCAGGATCTCGCCGGTCGACTTCTTCTTCAACTCTTTCGCGGTGACCGCGCGGCGAATCTGGTCGGCGACCGCCAGCGCCTGCCGCAGCGCCGTGTTCGGCAGCACCACCGCGAATTCTTCGCCGCCGTAACGCGCGGCGATGTCCTGCCCCTTGACCGCGTGCTTCAGCGTCAGGCCGACCAGGCGGAGCACCTGGTCGCCGGTGAGGTGACCGTAGGAGTCGTTGAACGACTTGAAATGGTCGATGTCGAACATCAGCAGCGACAAAGGCTGGTTGGTCGCAAGACCCGTCAGCACCGCCGTCTCGATCATGCGGTCGAAATACTTGCGGTTGCCAAGTCCGGTCAGCGGGTCGGTGAGGCTTTCGGCGCGAATGGCTTCCAGGCTGTGCTGCAGTCCGCTGATTTCATCCTTGGACAGCGACAGGCGCTCCTCGAGGATCCGGTTCGTCTCCCGCATCTGCTTGGTCGAATGCGCCAGTGCCTCGATGATGTCGACGAGCTGCTCGCGGCTGGTCGCAGAGGCGAGCATGCGATCGGCGCCGGCCAGGCTCGCATCGTAGCTCGCGGTGCGGCCGAGCGCGTCCGTGAGCATCCCCATGAGGTCGTCGATCTCGCCGACAACGCGCGCCCCGACCTTGTCGATGCGGTCTGACGCCTTCAGATGCGCGAGATAGGATTCGTAGAGCTGGTCGAGCTCGGACTGCGACAGCCGGCCGTTGCGCGCCAGCGTGCCGTTGATGATCTCGTTCAGCTGCGCATTGTAGCCGGTCGCGTAGACGTACCAGATCTCATAGTTGCGCGGATTGGCCGAGTGACGGAGTGTTTTAATCTGGCTGAGCGCGACTTCCGCGAAGGCCATCGTGCGTTCGTGTTCGTCAAGCGCATTGACCACAACAGGTTCTCCCCAATCGCCCGCGTTGCCGTCACAGCAATGAAATAAACAATGCCGGCAAGCTAAATGACGTTTGTGAACCGGGGGTAAATACGGCCGTAAAGTCACGGGCCAGCGCCATGCGTCGCTTCTACGCATGTCGTCATACTATATGCTCAGCAAGCTACATAACAATCGCGCTTGCGTCTCGCGACGAGGTTACGCGGGCCAAATGCCATGCTGAGAGCAGAGCACACGAGCTGACGCGAGCTCCAGCGATGATCCGCACGATGCCGAACTTGACCAATGTCATGTCGAGCGGACGGCGCGCGCCAACGAGGCTCCGGGCAACTCACCCTGAGTAGCCGGGAGCCCGGGTTTTCAAGGCAGCGGGGCGCGGACCGGGCGCAGCAGAAAGGCCGGAAGATGCGAATGATCGGCCGGCTCGTTGTCGTGGTCACGTCGCGGCCGGCGGGATTCGTTGCGCGGCTGCTCATGACGTGCGTTCGGCGCCGGGTGCGGCGCCGCGGGCTGCGCCGCACGCGGAGAGGCTGCGGCCGGACGCGGCTCACGCTCGCGCGGCTCGCGAGCTTCGCGCTCACGCGGTGCCTTGCCGCGGCTGCGCCGCGAGCTGTCGCGCGGACGACGCTCACGCGCCTCGTCATCGCGCGAGGACTCCTGCACCTCGTAGTCGCCTTCGATGGTCGGGATGCTCTGCCCGATCAGCTTCTCGATTGCCGCAACGGATTTCTGATCCGGCGGAGAGACGATGGAGATCGCGGTACCGGTGCGGCCGGCGCGACCGGTGCGGCCGATGCGATGGACGTAGTCGTCCGAATGATGCGGCACGTCGAAATTGAAGACATGGCTGACTTCGGGAATGTCGAGACCGCGCGCCGCCACGTCGGAGGCCACGAGCAGCGGCAGCTCGCCCTTGCGGAACTGATCGAGGGCGGCCATGCGCGCCGACTGGTCCATGTCGCCGTGCAGGGCGCCGACGCTGAAGCCGTGCTTCTGCAGCGACTTGTGAACGATGGCGACGTCGCGCTTGCGATTGCAGAAGATGATCGCGTTCTTGAGATCCTTGGCCTCGCGCAGCAGGCGGCGCAGCACCTCGCGCTTCTGATGCGCTTCGCGGCCCGAGGGGACCTGCAGCTGAGTCACCGTGACTGCGGTCGTGGCCGGCTTGGACACTTCGACCTTCTGCGGATTGTGCAGGAAGGCGTCGGTGATGCGCCGGATTTCCGGCGGCATGGTCGCGGTGAAGAACAGGGTCTGGCGGGTGAAGGGGACGAGCTTGCAGATGCGCTCGATGTCCGGAATGAAGCCCATGTCCAGCATGCGGTCGGCTTCGTCGATGACCAGGAGCTCGACGCCGGTGAGCAGGAGACCGCCACGTTCCGTATGATCGAGCAGGCGGCCCGGCGTCGCGATCAGGACGTCCACGCCGCGCGTCAACTTCGCGTCCTGGTCGCCGAAGGAGACGCCGCCGATCAGGAGCGCGACGTTGAGCTTCTGTCCGGCGCCGTAACGGTCGAAGTTCTCTTTGACTTGAGCCGCCAATTCGCGGGTCGGCTCCA
This sequence comes from Bradyrhizobium sp. ORS 278, assembly GCF_000026145.1. Lineage (NCBI taxonomy): Bacteria > Pseudomonadati > Pseudomonadota > Alphaproteobacteria > Hyphomicrobiales > Nitrobacteraceae > Bradyrhizobium > Bradyrhizobium sp. ORS 278. The sequence continues at coordinate 3,742,192 of NC_009445.1, forward strand.
GGATGAGGGTGCGCGGCATGCGTGCGCGGGCGCGGCCCTTCTCGAGGATGGTCAGCATCGGCAGGACGAAAGCGGCGGTCTTGCCGGTGCCGGTCTGGGCGATGCCGAGCACGTCTCGCCGTGCCAGCACATGAGGAATCGCCTGTTCCTGAATGGGAGTAGGGGTGGTGTATCCGGTGGCCGCAACTGCAGCCAACACCTTGTCGGACAAGCCGAGATTGGAAAAGGACATCGAGCCTCTGTGTCACGCGCCAACAGGCGACGGGGCGTCTGTTCGACGCCGCCGTTAGGAATCGAGGGGGTAAAATGCTGTGGCCGCGTACAACCCCGAAACGGCATGCTTTTGAAGCTGGGGGTTTTCTGACTGACGCAGACCCGCGGCCAGTGCTTGTGGAATCGAGTAGCGTTACCAAGCCGCGATGAGCAGAAAATAGGGTGAAATTGCCCAAAGTCAATGGAGCCGAGGGGTGAAGCTCCGAAAAAGCTTAATGTTTTTGCCGAAAATGCAGGCACTTAGACCCGTCTTTGGCCCAAATCGAAAGGACAACGGATGTTTTCCAAGGCGCGGCTCGACACCCTGAGCGACAGCATCTTCGGGGTCGCCATGACGCTGCTTGCGCTCGACGTCCGACTTCCCGACGATTTTCATCCCCGCGACGGCCAGGAGCTGATCGACGGCATCGTCAATCTCTGGCCGAAATTCTTTCCCTACGTGCTCAGCTTCGCCGTGCTGGGGTTGCGCTGGCTGGCGAATGTCCGGGTGCGGAGCCGCGCCGACGAGGTGCCGCGGGCGTATGTGCGATGGTGGCTGCTGTATCTGATGTTGATCACCTGCATTCCGTTCACCACCACCGTCGTCGGCCGCTTCGCGCATTTTGCGCCGGCCATCTGGCTGTATGCGGGGCACACGCTGCTCATCGCGCTGATCAGCTGGCGGATGGTCGCAATGACCCCTCATCTCGAGCCCGGCGACCATCTCCGCGACCGCCAGGTGTCGACGATGATGCTGATTGTGGCGTCGGCGTTGGCGATCCTGGTGAGCTTCGTCAATCCGACGCGGTCGCTATGGGCCTTCGCGCTGACGCTGCTCGCGCCCTTCATCCGGAGCTGGGAGAAGCAGCGGATGTCACCCGATTGAACCCCCTCTCGATCGATTTCGACTATGCCAAGAAGGTGGCGCCGGCTGGCCCGGAGGGGTATCCGGGCGACCCAGGACAGGAACGACGGATGCGCAGACCGATATTCAAGCTGATGCTGGCAGGGCTCGCGATCGCGGCGGCCGCGTTGACGCCGGCCTACGCGGAGAAGCGCGTCGCCCTCGTGGTCGGCAACAACGATTATCGCTACGTGCCGAAGCTGCAGAAGGCGGTCAACGACGCGCGCACGATGGGTGATACGCTGAAGCAGCTCGGCTTCAGCGTCATGGTCGCCGAGAACCTCAATCGCCAGCAATTCAGCCAGGCGCTGCTGGCGTTCGATAACGCCGTCGAGCCGGGCGACACCGCGTTCTTTTTCTACGCCGGCCACGGCTTCGAGATCGCCGGCCAGAACTTCCTGCTGCCGACCGACGTGCCGGCCGCGACCGAAGGGCAGGAGGAGCTGGTGCGCGACGCCTCGGTCCTGGCCGACCGCATCATCGAGCGGCTGCAGAACAAGAAGGCGCGCACGTCGATTCTCGTGTTCGACGCCTGCCGCAACAATCCGTTCGAGCGCGCGGGCACGCGTGCGGTGGCCGGAGGCGGTGGGCTGGCGCCGATGACGCAGCTGCCGGAAGGCGTGTTCTCGGTGTTCTCCGCCGGCCCGCGGCAGACCGCGCTCGACCGGCTCTCGAACGACGACGCCAATCCGAATTCGGTCTTCACCCGCACCTTCGCCAAGGAGCTGACGCAGCCCGGCGTCAATCTGGTGCAGGTCGCGCAACGCACGCGCCGCGTCGTCAGCGAGCTCGCCGAGACCGTGCGCCACAAGCAGATCCCGGTCTATTTCGACCAGATGGTGGACGATGTCTTCCTGAACGGCATGGCCAAGGGGCCGGCCGCGGCCGACAAGCCGGCCGAGACGCAGCAGAAGCTCGCAGCGCTGCCGCCCGTGTCCGCGCCGCCGCGGATTCCTCCGGCCAATGAGTCGTTGAACGCGCCGATCGCGATGTTCTCGCGCCATAATGGCGGCTGGACTATCACGTTCTCGATCGCCGATCCGACGCTGGGCATTTCCTGGCGGATGGGCGACGCAGGCGAGTTCCGCGAGACCGGCTTCATGGATGTGCTGGATCCGCGCACGCGCAAGCGCATGCCCAATCCGTCGATCCAGCTGCCGGCCGACGCGCCCGCCGGCACCATCCAGGTGCGTTACGTCGACGCGTCGGGCGAGATGCAGGGACCGTTTCCGATCCGCTTCGAGCCGGAGGCGGCGCTGGTCCGTGACCAGCGCAAGATTCTCGACATGACCTCGACCAGCTGGCTGTCGTTCCGCGAGTTCAACGGGCTGCTGGTCTACTACACGCATCTGATGTCGTATCGCTGCGCGATCCGCGAGGTGCGGATCGGCATCGATACGGCGGTGCCCGACAAGGTGCTGAACATGCCAGGCTGCGACATGAAGGATCCGATCGCGATCCCGTCGAATGCGACGCCTTACCTCAAGCTGCCGCCGTCGACGCAGTTCGTCTCGGTCGAGCTGACCTATCGCGACGGCAGCGTCTCGGAGATCAAGAGCTTTCGGCGCTGAGGCGCCGCGTCAGGCCATGATCGAGTAGCCGCCGTCGACGGGAATCGCAGTGCCCGTGACGAAGTCCGAGGCCGAGGAGCTGAGGAAGGTGGCGATACCGGCGAAGTCGTCGATGTGGCCCCAGCGCGCAGCCGGCGTGCGCGCCAGCACCCGGTCATGCAGGCCATCGATCTGCTGGCGGGCGGCCCGCGTCAGATCGGTGTCGATCCAGCCCGGCAGAATCGCGTTGACCTGAATGTTGTCGGGCGCCCAGGCGCAGGCACAGGCGCGCGTATACTGCACGATGCCGCCTTTGCTCGCTGCGTAGGCCGGCGCGAAGCTGGCGCCGAAGATCGACAGCATCGAGCCGATGTTGATGATCTTGCCGCCGCCATTGGCCTTGAGCGCGGGGTAGGCGGCCTTCGAGCACAGGAAGGCGCTGGTGAGATTGGTGTCGATCACCTCCTGCCATTCCTCGAGCTCGAGCAGATGCGGCGGCTTGCGGATGCTCATGCCGGCATTGTTGATCAGGATGTCGATCCGGCCGAGCGCCGCGGTGACACGCGCGACCATCGCGTCGACATCGTTCTTGTTGCGGACGTCGGCCGTCACAGCGATGGCGCGCACGCCGCGGCTGGCGAGATCGGCGATCGCCGCCTGCGACTTGGCCTCGTTGCGGCCGATGACGGCGATGTCGGCACCCGCATCGGCCAAGCCTCGGGCCATGCCAAGTCCGATCCCGCCGTTGCCTCCTGTCACGATCGCAACCTTGCCCCTCAGGTCGAAACGGCCTGTCATGCATCGTCTCCAAATCGAGTGCGGATAAGGTCAGCAGGTGCCCTGCCAGATCATCACCAGCCCGAGCGCGCCCATGCCGACGCCATAGCCGGCCCATTGCAGTTGGTTGATCATGAAGCTCGTGCGCGGCCAGGCCACCACGCCGGTGCCCTGGCCGACCCAGAACAGGCCGACAGCAAGCAGAAGCAGGCCGCCCATCATCAAGAATTTCCGCATGGCCACTCCTCCCTCATCGACGGCGCCACCGCATGGGAGACGCCGCTGCCGCCTTTTTTGTGAACGTGTTAGCAGCGGAAGCTAGCGGCGGACGGGCCTGATGACCAGCGTGTCGGAGCGGGGCCAAAAATAAAAAGCCCCGGATACACCGGGGCTTTTCGCAGTGACATGGATCAGACCAGAGCGTGGACCGCTCGATGGTAGATGCTCGCCTTTTGGCGATCAATACTTGCCGACCGGTCCGGTCCAGTTGAAGCGGTAGACCAGCGAGGTGCTGATGGTCTGCACCCAGGGCTTGAAGGTCACGGTCTGGAACGGAGCAGCGGCGCCGACGGCCGTCTCCGGGAGGGTCACGCGGCTGTAATAGGCCGAGCGGTACTCGGTCTTCATGAACCAGCCCGGCGCAGAGATGCCGAAGATGTTCAGGTTGTTCTCGACGCCGCCGCCGATGAACCAGCCGTCACGGTGGAAGGAGGGCGTGGTTGCCACGGTCGCACCGCCGCCCGCGGCCAAAGTGGACAGGTTTGTGCCCGACCAATCGGATCCGGAGTAGCCGCCATTGACGTAGGAGAGAACGTTCGGCGCCACGAGGTAGCCGACGCGGATACCGGCTGCGTAGCTCGTGCGCAGCTTCTCACGGCCTTCGAGGGCGAAGTTCGGATCGGTCAGCGAGCCGCGAATATCACCGAACTGGCCATCGGCGAACACGCCGGCCAGCCACGAGCCATTGAATTGCCAGTCGTAACCAGCACCGACCGTACCGAACCAGCCGTTGCCGCCGAGGCGCTGATCGCGCGTGATCGCCAAACCGCCAACCGTTTTGACGTTGCTGTCGGCGTTCCACAGACCACCGCCGCCACCGCCGAAGATGTAGAAGCCGGTCCAGCTCGGCGCGACCGGCGCCATCGGAGCCTTCACGTAGGGGCGGGCAGCCAAATCAGCCGCCGACGCGGCCCCCGTCATCGCGACCACCGCGGTCAGAGCGAGCAAAAGCTTTTTCATATTCAATTCCCCAAGAGATCGGCGGGTCGCGAGGACCGGAAAGCGGCGGCGATTCCCTCGCCAGTTGTGCCAGAACTATAGCCGATTGGTGCCCAAAAGCTGTTGCCGGGGGAGCACACCGGCGGGGAAAGTGCGCTGCGGGATGCGAGGCTCCGTGGTAACAAATTGTTTATAAAAGAAAAAAGCAGGCCCACGCGAACGCGTGGAACCTGCAATCGATACGAGACATCGGGTCAAAAGCTAGACGTCGAGCAACTCGTCGCTGGCGAATTCCGCCTTTTCCGAGATGAAGGCGAAACGCGCCTCGGCCTTGGTGCCCATCAGCCGCTCGACCGAGTCGGCGGTGCCATCGCGATCGTCGGCCAGCAGCATCACCCGGAGCAGGGTCCGCTTGGCCGGATCCATGGTGGTCTCCTTGAGCTGCGCCGGCATCATCTCGCCCAGGCCTTTGAAGCGGCCGATCTCGACCTTGGCATTGGCGTTGAACTCGCGCCTCAAAAGCTCATCCCTGTGGGCGTCGTCGCGGGCGTAGAACGTCTTGCTGCCATGGGTGAGCCGGTACAGCGGCGGCACCGCCAGATAGAGGTGCCCCTCGTCGATCAGCCGCGGCATCTGCCGGTAGAAGAAGGTGATCAGCAGCGAGGCGATGTGGGCGCCGTCGACGTCGGCGTCGGTCATGATGATGATGCGCTGGTAGCGCAGATCCTCTTCGCGGTACGACGTTCCGGTCCCGGCGCCGATCGCCATCACGAGGTCGGCGAGCTGGGCGTTGGCGGTCAGCTTGTCCTTGCCGGCGGAGGCGACGTTGAGGATCTTGCCGCGCAGCGGCAGCACCGCCTGCTTCTTGCGGTCGCGCGCCTGCTTGGCGCTGCCGCCGGCCGAATCGCCCTCGACGATGAACAGCTCGGAGCCTTCCGTCCCGGCGTCGGTGCAGTCGGCGAGTTTGCCGGGCAGGCGCAGCTTCTTGGTCGCGGTCTTGCGCGCCGTCTCCTTCTCCTGGCGGCGGCGGATGCGCTCCTCGGCGCGCTCGACGACGAAGTCGAGCAGCCTGTTCGCCTGCACCGGATTGCCCGACAGCCAGTGGTCGAACGGGTCCTTGACGGCCTGCTCGACGATGCGCTGCGCCTCGGCGGTCGCGAGTCGGTCCTTGGTCTGGCCCTGGAATTCCGGCTCGCGCACGAACACCGAGAGCATGATGGCGGCGCCCGCCATGATGTCCTCGGAGGTGATGTTGGCCGAGCGCTTGCCCTGGCCGACGCGCTCGGCATGGTCCTTCAGGCCGCGAAGGAGTGCGCTGCGGATGCCCGATTCGTGCGTGCCGCCGTCGGGCGTCGGGATGGTGTTGCAGTAGGACGACAAGAAGCCGTCGGCATCGGCCGTCCAGGCGACCGCCCATTCGCAGCCGCCATGGCCGCCGGTGCGGCCGGACTTGCCGGCGAAGATGTCCGGATGGACCAGCGTGTCGGCATGGATCGCTGCGGCCAGATAGTCCTTCAGGCCGCCCGGGAAGTGGAACGTCGCCTCGGGCTGGACGTCCTCGATGCCCTTGAGCAGCGACGGATCGCACTTCCAGCGGATCTCGACGCCGCCGAACAGATAGGCCTTGGAGCGGGCCATCTTGAACAGGCGCTGCGGCTTGAATGTCGCCTTGGCGCCGAAGATGGTCGGGTCGGGCTGGAAGCGCACCTTGGTGCCGCGGCGGTTGGGGGCCTTGCCGACCTCCTCGAGCTTGCCCTTGGGATGGCCGCGCTCGAAGATCATGCGGTAGAGCTTCTGGTTGCGCGCGACCTCGACCTCGAGCCGGGTCGACAGCGCGTTCACCACGGAGATGCCGACGCCGTGCAAGCCGCCCGAGGTCTCGTAGACCTTGGAGTCGAACTTGCCGCCTGCATGCAGCGTGCACATGATGATCTCGAGCGCCGACTTCTTCGGAAACTTCGGATGCGGATCAATCGGAATGCCGCGGCCGTTGTCGGTCACGGTCAGGAAGCCCTGGGCGTCGAGTTCGACCTCGATGAAGGTGGCGTGGCCGGCCAGCGCCTCGTCCATCGAGTTGTCGATGACCTCTGCGAAGAGGTGGTGCAGCGCCTTCTCGTCGGTGCCGCCGATATACATGCCGGGGCGGCGGCGCACCGGCTCCAGGCCCTCGAGCACCTCGATGTCGCGGGCGGTATATTCGCCCTCGGATCCGGCCGCGCGTGCGGCTGGCTTGGCTTGATGCTTGGTCTGGGCCTTGCCCTTGGCGGCGAACGCCGCCAGCGGGTCGGCGACCCCCTTGGCCTTGGCTTTTGCAGCTGATTTCAACGGCTTACCCATAGAATCTTGATGTTGCGCTGGCGCAAGATGGAACGAATCGTTGCGCCTGACTATGCCATGCCCCGGCATAAAACAATGACCTGGGAACGCGGACCATCGCAGGGACTGGCTGCCGTTCGGCGGTTCCTTGCGCTGAACCGGCCGCGTTCACGCGCCGCAGCCGGTTGTTGTGACTTGAAGTTGCCCGGCTCCGTGGCGTACCAGTCTGCGGTAGGGAACCGCGAAAGGCTTCAAGCACTTACAGCCGGGTCGCAGGAAAGGCGTCGAGCAGATGGAAGAGTTTGGCCGCGCGGTAGCCGAGTTCGTGCGCGACCATCAGGCCTGGGCTGCCCCGATCGTCCTGCTGCTGGCCTTCGGCGAGTCGCTGGCCTTCATCTCGCTGCTGATTCCGGCCTGGGGCGCGCTGGTCGCGATCGGCGCCCTGATTGGCGCCACCGGCATCAGCTTCTGGCCGGTCTGGCTGGCCGGTGGTCTCGGCGCGGCGCTGGGCGATTGGGTCTCCTATTGGTTCGGCTATCGCTACAAGGACCGCGTCGCCAGGATGTGGCCGCTGTCGCGCTACCCGGAGCTGCTGCCCCGCGGCGAGGCGTTCGTGCGCGACTGGGGCGTGCCGAGCATTTTCATCGGCCGGTTCTTCGGGCCGCTGCGCGCCTCGGTGCCGCTGGCGGCCGGCATCTTCGAGATGCCCTATGTGATGTTTCAGGTCGCCAATTTCGTGTCCGCGCTGGTCTGGTCGGCCGCGCTGCTGCTGTTCGGCGACGTGATCGGCCGCATCATGGAATGGCTGTGGCGCAGCGTGTGACGTGCGCCAGCCGCCTGCGACCTTGACGCAGGAACCCCACGGCCTTATACGCCTGCGCCCATGATCCACGCAGCGACCAATATGATCGCCGGAATGCGCCGTCGTACCCCCGCGGTACGGGCGATGATCTGCGTTTGAGGTCACAGCCCTTGCCGCCGGATCCGGTCCCGCGGCAAATCCTCTTCTTGCAGCGCGATTGATCAGGCGGCTCCTTCGTCCAGCAGGAGTTTGCGATGTACACGCCACCGCCTTTCAAGCCCGACCGCGCCGCGAGCCTCGGCTTCGCGGACGCGCGCGGCTTCGGCACGGTCTGCGCGTGGGACGGCACCAAGCCGATCGCATCGTCGCTGCCGTTCCATCTGGGCGCGCTGGCCGACGGCACGCCGCAGGCGTTCTTCCATGTCGCCCGCAACAATCCGCTGGCGAGGCTCGCCGACGGCGCGACGCCATGGCTGCTCGCGGTCAACGGTGCCGACGCCTACGTATCGGCCGACTGGTACGTCTCACCCGAGCAGGTGCCGACCTGGCTGTATCAGGCGGTGCACCTGACCGGCCCGGCTCGGCTGTTGTCGGACGCCGAGCTGGCGGCGCAGGCCGACGCGCTCAGCGCCAAGTTCGAGCAATGGCTGTTGCCGAAGCCGCCTTGGACCTCGGACAAGATGACCACGGGCCGGCTCGAGGCGATGCGCAAGGCGATCGTCGGCATCGTCATGACGATCGATGCGGTCGAGGGCAGCTTCAAGCTCAACCAGCACAAGTCCGAAGCCGACTATGCGGCCGTGGCCACCCGGCTCGGCGAGCAGGCCGACATCGGTGCGCAACAGATTTCCTCTCTCATGCGGCAGGCGCGGCCCGAGGCCTTTGCCGGCGAACCCCAGACCTGAAGGAGCGTGTGATGTCCGTGATCGATAGCAACCCGCCGAAGGCACAGACCGCCACCGGCACCGCTGCCCGCTCCGTCTTCGTCGACGGGGGCTCAGGGACGACGGGTCTCGGGATCGCCGAGCGGCTCGCGCATCAGAGCGACATCGTCGTGAAGACCATTGCTGACGACAAGCGCAAGGACCCGGCCGCCAAGCAAGAGCTGATGGCCGAGGTCGACCTCGTCATCCTCTGCCTGCCGGATGATGCGGCCAAGGAGACGGTCGCCCTGGTCGACAGCATGGGCGCGTCGGCGCCGAAGGTGCTGGATGCGTCGACCGCGTATCGCGTCGCGCCGGACTGGGCGTATGGTTTTCCCGAGCTTGCCGCCGACCAGGCCGACAAGATCCGCAACGCGCGCAAGGTCTCCAACCCCGGCTGCTACCCGACCGGCGGTATCGCGCTGCTGCGGCCGCTGGTCGATGCGGGCCTCTTGCCGCAGGACTATCCGATCATGGTGAACGCCGTCAGCGGCTATTCGGGCGGCGGCAAGACCATGATCGCGGCCTATGAGAACGGCACCGCGCCGCATTTCGAGCTCTATGGCCTCGGCTTGGAGCATAAGCACCTGCCGGAGCTGCAGCTCTATTCGAAGCTGACGCGGCGGCCGATCTTCATTCCCTCGGTCGGCAACTACCGCCAGGGCATGCTGGTCTCGGTGCCGCTGCAACTCGAGACGCTGCCGGGCAAGCCGTCGGGAGCGGACCTGCATGCCGCCCTGGCGAAGCACTATGACGGCAGCAAATGCGTTTCGGTGATGCCGCTCGAGAGCGCGGCCAACACGAGCGGCAAGCTCGAGCCCGAAGGGCTCAACGAGACCAACCAGCTCGAGCTCTATGTCTTCGCCAGCGAGAAGCATCATCAGGCGGTGCTGGTGGCGCGGCTCGACAATCTCGGGAAGGGCGCCTCGGGTGCGGCCGTTCAGAACATGCGGCTGATGCTGGGTCTGCCCGATCTCGCCTGAGATCGGACGGAATCATCCGGCCGGACTTCTGCCGGCCGCCGCAGGGATGCACGGCCAGACATCGATGGGTAGACACATGACCACCTATGACCTCAACGATCTGCCCGTTACCATCAACGATGTGCGCGCCGCTGCTGACACGATCAGCGGCGCGGTGCTCACCACGGCCTGCAACCAGAGCCGGACGCTCGGCGAGATCTGCGGCTGCAACATCTGGCTGAAGTTCGAGAACCTGCAGTTCACGTCCTCCTTCAAGGAGCGCGGCGCGCTCAACCGGTTGAATGCGCTGTCGTCAGAGCAGAGAGAGCGCGGCGTGATCGCGATGTCCGCCGGCAATCACGCGCAGGGCGTCGCCTACAACGCGCGTCGCCTCGGCATTCCCGCAACCATCGTGATGCCCGTGGGCACGCCGATGGTGAAGGTGGAGAACACCCGCCGGCACGGCGCCGAGGTCGTGATCTCCGGCGCCACGCTGGAGGAAGCAGGCACGTTCGCGCGGGAGCACGGCGCGGCCCGCGGCATGACCATGATCCATCCGTATGACGATCCGCTGATCATTGCCGGGCAGGGGACGGTCGCGCTGGAGATGCTGGCCGTCGTTCCCGAGCTCGACACGCTGGTGGTGCCGATCGGCGGCGGCGGGCTGATCTCGGGCATCGCGGTCGCGGCGCGCGCGCTCAAGCCATCGATGCGGATCGTCGGCGTGCAGGCCGAGCTCTATCCCTCGATGTACAATGCCATCAGCGGGCGGTCACTGCCGATGCGCGGCGATACGCTGGCGGAGGGCATCGCGGTGAAATCGCCGGGCCGGATCACGACCGAGATCATCCGGCATCTCGTCGACGAGATCCTGCTCGTCACCGAGCCGCAGATCGAGCGTGCGCTGGCCACCTTGATCTCGATCGAGAAGACCGTGGTCGAAGGCGCCGGCGCCGTCGGCCTTGCCGCGGTTCTCGCGCATCAGGATCAATTTGCGGGCCGCAATGTCGGTCTCGTGCTGTGTGGAGGCAATATCGACACCCGGCTGATCGCCTCGGTGCTGACGCGCGAACTCGCCCGCGAAGGCCGGCTGACCCAGCTGTCGATCGATATCGTCGATCGTCCGGGACAGCTCGCCGCGGTGTCCGCGCTGCTGGCCGATGCCGGCGCCAACATTATCGAGGTCTCGCATCAGCGCACGTTTTCCGACTTGCCCGCCAAGGCGACCTTGCTGGAACTGGTGATCGAGACCCGCGACCAGGCGCATCTCAACGAGGTGATGGACAGGCTGGTCGCAGCCGATTTCAAGGCGCGCTGCACCTGAGCGAGCCTCCCACTGCTACCGATTTTGGAACGTCATCGATGTTCAAGACCATTCGACACATCTCCGACGTCGAGCCTGCGGTCGCGGGCAAGAAGGAGATCCGCTTCCTCTCCCAGCCCAACGGCATCACGGTCGGCTGCTATCTGTTCATGGACTCCAAGACCTTCGACTCGCCGGAGGCGCTGGAGTGCCGCGGCATCGCGTTCGATCGCGCCGGCCGCATCGTATCGCGGCCGCTGCACAAGTTCTTCAATGTCGGCGAGAAGGAATGGCTGGCGCCCGACCGGCTGCTGTCCCGCGACGACATCGTCGCGATCTATGACAAGCTCGACGGCAGCATGGTCGCGACCGCCTGGGTCGATGGTCAGCTGACATGGCGGTCGAAGAAGTCGTTCAACTCGGATGTGGTCCGTCTGGCAGCACAGCTGATGGAGCAACCAAAATACGTCCGCATCAACGCCTTCGCCAAGGAGGTCGCGAGCGCCGGCATGACCGCGATCTTCGAGCTGACCCATCCGGAGGCGCGGATCGTCGTCGCGCAGGAGCAACCCGAGCTGTGGTTGCTGCATGTGCGCGACAACGTCACCGGCCGGTATGTCATGCTCGATGGGGATCACGCCATTCATGAGCTCATCGCCCGCCACAGCGTCCCGCTGGTGCATCGGTTCGACGGACTGTCGCTTGCGGCCGCTATCGACTCGCTGGCTGACATGGAGGGCAGGGAAGGCTATGTCATCCAGTTCGCCAGTGGCGAGATGGTCAAGATCAAGTGCCCCTGGTACGTGCGCATCCATCGCAGCCTGTCGTTCCTGCGCGAGCGCGACATCGCCACGCTCGCGCTCAAAGAGGAGCTGGACGACGTCAAGGGTCACCTGGTCGAAGCCGGCATTGACCTTGCCGCGGTGAATGAGGTCGAGGCGCGACTCAAAGGCATGCTCTCCGCGTTCCTGGATGAGATCGAGGCGATCTATCAGCGCGACCGCGATCTCGACCGCAAGAGCTTTGCGATCGCCAACAAGGAGCATCCGCTGTTCGGCCTGGCGATGCAGCGCTATCTCGGCAAGGAAGTCACCTTGCTCGAGTGGTATGGACGCACGCGGCTGAAGGACGATTTCAGCCTGCGTCCTCTGGTCAATGACACGCTGATCGACGCTCTCGACGGCTGACGTCGCTCCGCGGTGTCGCAGCACGCGTTCGCCCAGCGGTGCTCGCCTCGTCGCCCGGCGGCGTCCCGCTTCCCTTTTTTGTTCCGAATAAGCTTGCACAGGACACCGGAGGGAACCCGCGCGTGCGCAGCGCAGCATCTTTGCTGCACGCGCGAAGCTCTCTTGTGAGGTTTTCAGGTCAGATTTTTAGTTGCGCACCTCAATTTTTGAGGACAGGATTGCTTCAACAAAAAAGACGGTTGGGAGGATTCTGATGAGACTGCTTGCGAAGCTTGGCCTCGCCGCGGCTGCATGCCTTGTTGGGGCGAGCGCCGTTCTAGCCGACACCACCGTCAAATGGCTGCACATCGAGGTCAACCCGGCCCAGGTGAAGATCTGGGAGGAGGTGGCGCGCGCTTATGAGGCGTCGCATCCGGGCACGAAGATCGAGATGCAGTTCCTGGAGAACGAGGCCTACAAGGCCAAGCTGCCGACCATCCTGCAATCGAAGGATCGCCCGAACATCATCTACAGCTGGGCCGGCGGCGTGCTGAAGGCGCAGATCGAGGCCGGCGTTCTCGAGGACATCACCGACCAGGTGAAGGGCTACAGCGACAGCATCACGCCGGCGGCGCTCGCCGCTTTCACCGACAAAGGCCGCGTCTACGGCCTGCCGATCGCACTCTCGCAGGTCGGCTTCGTCTGCAACAGGGAGCTGATGGCCAAGGCCAAGGTCGATCCTGCAGTCATCAAAACCTGGGATGATCTGCTGACCGCCGTCAAGACCTTGAAGGCTGCCGGCGTCACGCCGATCGTGGTGGGCGGCGCCGACAAATGGCCGCTGCACTTCTACTGGACGCACCTCGCGGTGCGCCTCGGCGGCAAGCCGGCGTTCGAGGCGGCGCTCCGCGGCGAGAATGGCGGCTTCGCGGCCGACACCTTCGTCAAATCCGGTGAGCTGTTCAAGCAATTGGTCGACCTCCAGCCGTTCCAGAACGGCTTCCTCGGCTTCAAGAACCCGCAGGCCGTCGGCTATTTCGGTGACGGCAAGGCGGCCATGACGCTGGCGATCAGCTCGGTCTACAATCTGCAGCGGGCGCTCGCGGCCGACAAGGTGGGCTTGGGCGAGGACAAGATCTGCTGGTTCGATTTCCCGACCGTCGCGGACGGCAAGGGCGCGCCGACGGACACGCTCGGCGGTATCACCGGCTGGCTCGTCACCAAGGGTTCGCCGAAGGAGGCGGTCGACTTCCTGAAATACTTCATCTCGAAGGATGTGCAGACGCGGCTTGCGGCGGGCAACTTCATTGTCCCGGTGGTGCAGGGCGCCGAAGCCGGCCTCACCAACTCCTTCATGAAGCAGATCGCGGCCAATCTGGCGAAGTCGAACTATCACCAGAACTTCTATGACCAGAGTCTGGGTCCGTCGGTCGGCCGCGTCGTCAATGACGTCAGCGCCGAGATTGCTGGCGGCAGCATGAGTCCGCAGGACGCCGCCAAGGCCATCGAAGCGGCGCGGAAACAGGGCAACTGACGTGGCGCGTCCGATCGCGAGTACCCCGGCCATGCAAGTTGCGCGGCCGAAGCTCGCCGCGCATGCCAGCCGCGGCCCGAGCTGGGATGGCCGATTTACGGTCATCGTCCTGTTCCTGCCGCCCGCGCTGCTGCTGTTCACGCTGTTCGTGGTGCTGCCGATAGGCGAGGCCGCCTGGTATTCCGGCTTCAACTGGAACGGGTTCGGCCGGCCGACGAACTGGATCGGATTCGACAACTATCGGTTCGTGCTGGAGACGCGCGCGTTCTGGCTCGCGCTGCGCAACAACGGCCTGATCATCGCGGTCTCGCTGTGCGTCCAGCTCCCGCTGGCGCTGACGCTGGCCCTGATGCTGGCGGAGCGGTTCCGCGGCGCGGTGGCGCTGCGCATGCTGTTCTTCATGCCCTACATCCTCGCGGAAATCGCGACCGGACTGATCTTCAGCTTCGTCTATGACGGCGACTACGGGCTCGTCGCCTCGATCTGGCGCAGCTTCGGCGCCGAGCCGCCGCACCTGCTCGCTTCGACCGACACCGCGATGCTGGCGGTCTTGATCGTGATCGTCTGGAAGTATTTCGGCTTCCACATGATGCTGTTCATCGCGGCGCTGCAGAGCATCGACAGGAGCCTGATCGAGGCCGCCCGGATCGACGGAGCGACGCGGACGCAGAGCCTGCGCCACGTGGTCATTCCCTTGCTCCATCCCACGATCCGGCTGTCCGTTTTCTTTGCCATCATCGGCTCGCTGCAGCTGTTCGATCTCGTCATGCCGCTGACCCGCGGCGGCCCGGCCGATTCCTCGAACACGATGGTCAGCTTCCTCTACAACAACGGCATCTCCCGCATGCGCGTGGGCTACGGCAGCGCCATCGGCGTCATCCTGTTCGTGATCTGCGTGACCTTTGCCTTCACCTACAAGCGATGGTTCATGCGCGATGAATAGGGCCGAGACCACAAGAGAGCCCTTTGATCCGGCGGTGCTGTTCAAGGCGGCATTCCTGACGATCGTCGCCGTGTTCGTGCTGGTGCCGCTGCTGGCGACCGCCCTTGGCGGCTTCAAGTCGCTCGGCGAACTGCGCGTCAACCCGTTCGGCCTGCCGCAACATTGGGAGTGGCAGAATTATGCGGACATCCTGTTCTCCGGCCGCTATTGGCAGTTGCTGCGCAACTCGCTGATCATCTCGACGCTCACGGTGTTCCTGACCCTGATCGTCGCCTCGATGGCGGCGTTCACCTTTGCCCATGTCCGGTTCTTCGGCAGCTCGATGCTGCTGAGCTATCTGACGCTGGGCTTGCTGTTTCCAGCAGCCACCGCGGTACTGCCGCTGTTCATCAAGGTGCGCGATCTCGGCCTGCTCGATACCTATTTCGGCGTGGCGCTGCCGCAGGTCGCGTTCAGCCTCGCGATGAGCGTGCTGCTGCTGCGCCGCTTCTTCAAGGACATCCCTTACGAACTGCTCGAGGCGGCGCTGGTCGACGGCTGCAGCTACGTCAAATTCTTTCGCTACGTGACCTTGCCGCTGTCGCGGCCGATCCTCGCCACCGTCGGCACCATCACCTTCGTCAACAGCTGGAATGCCTATCTGCTGCCGCTCGTGATGCTCAACACCGATGCGCTATACCCCTGGCCGCTCGGCATCATGGTCTATCAGGGCGAGTATTCGTCCGAGTGGCACCTGATCCTCGCCTTCATCACCCTGACCATCCTGCCCACCATCATCCTGTTTCTCCTGGCGCAGAAGCACATCGTCGCCGGCCTGACGTCGGGCGCGGTCAAGGGATGAACCAGATCTCACGGAGAATGCTATGAGACGCGTCGGTATCGGCATCATCGGATGCGGCAACATCAGCACCGCCTATCTGAAGGCGGCGCAGCGGTTCCCCGTCCTCGATATCAAGGCGCTCGCCGACATGCGCAGCGACGCGGCCGAGCGGCAGGGCGCAACCTTCGGCCTGCCGGGAATGCGGGTCGACCAGCTGCTCAAGCGCGACGACATCGAGATCGTCATCAACCTCACCGTGCCGCTCGCCCATACCGATGTCAGCCTGGCGGTGTTGAATGCCGGCAAGCACGTTCATTCCGAGAAGCCGCTCGGCATCGATGTGGCGGAAGCCCGCAAGGTGATCGAGCTCGCCGCGCAAAAAAATCTGCGCGTCGGCTGCGCGCCGGACACTTTTCTTGGCGGCGGGCATCAGACCGCGCGCAAGCTGATCGACGATGGCGCCATCGGAGCGCCCGTCGCCGGCAGCGTCTTTTTCGGCTGTCCGGGCCATGAGCGCTGGCATCCTGCACCCGGCTTCTACTATCTTCGCGGCGGCGGGCCGATGCTCGATATGGGACCGTATTACATCACCGATCTCGTGCAGCTGCTCGGTCCGGTCGCGAGCGTGATGGGCTCGACGGCGCGCCCGCGGGCCGAGCGCCTCGTCACCAGCCAGCCGATGAACGGCACGTTGATCCCGGTCGAGGTCGCGACCCATGTCGCGGGGACGCTCGAATTCGAGAGTGGTGCCGTCGTGTCGGTCACGATGAGCTTCGATGTCCCCAAACATCGGCACGCCCCGATCGAGATCTATGGCGATAAGGGCAGCATGCTGGTGCCTGATCCCAACCGCTTCGGCGGCGAGGTGCAGGTCGCCAAGACCGGCGGTGACTGGGAGACGATGCCGCTGACGCATGGCCATGTCGACGGTGAATTCCGTTCGATCGGGGTTGCCGACATGGCCACGGCGATCCTGAACGACCGCCCGCATCGCGCCAGCGGCGCGCTGGCCTTCCATGTCCTGGAAGTGATGGAGGCGTTCCAGACCTCCGCCAACGAGGGCCGGCGCGTCAAGATCGAGAGCCGCGTCGAGCGGCCGGCGGCGCTGCCGGCAGGACGCGAAACCGGACAGATCGACTGAGGACAGATAGATGCGCAAGGCAATGATTGTATGGGGCGGCTGGCCAGGACACGATCCCGATCTCTGTGCCTCGATGATCCGCGGCTGGCTCAAGGCGGAAGGGTTCGAGGTGCGGATCGAGACCTCGACCGCGGCGTTCGCCGATCCCGCGATTCATGATCTGTCGCTGATCATCCCGATCTACACCATGTCGAAGATCGAAAAGGCTGAGGCTCTCAACCTCTGCGCGGCGGTACGCGGCGGCGTCGGTCTCGCCGGCCATCACGGTGGCATGGGCGACGCGTTCCGCGATTCGGTCGACTACCAGTTCATGTGCGGCGGCCAGTGGGTCGCCCATCCCGGCAACATCATCGACTACCGGGTCGACTTGACCAGGCCGGATGATCCCATCATGAAGGGATTGACGAGTTTCGAGCATCGATCCGAGCAGTATTACATGCATGTCGATCCGGCCAATGAGGTGCTGGCGACCACGACGTTCAGCGCCGAGCACGCGCCCTGGATCGAAGGGGTCGTGATGCCGGTGGTCTGGAAGAAACGGTATGGCGCGGGCAGGGTGTTCTATTCCTCGCTCGGTCATCGCGCCTATGAGCTCGACGTGCCGGAGATCCGCACCCTGATGACCCGCGGCATGCTATGGGCGGCGCGCGCGTGACACCCGGCGCGCCGCCGTCACCCGTCCGCGCGACGCTCGAGGACGTCGCGCGCACGGCCGGCGTGTCGCTCGCCACCGTTGACCGCGTCATCAACCGGCGCGAGGGGGTGCGAGCCAAGACCATGGCGCGCGTCGAGGCGGCCGTCGCCAAACTCGGCTACCGGGCCGACGTGGCGGCCGCGCGGCTGGCGCGCGGGCAGAGTTTTCGCTTCGCCTTCGTACTGCCGACGGGCGGCAACAGCTTCATGACCAATCTGACCGAGCAGGTCAGGCACACGGCCGATTGGCTGGCCGGCCAGCGCGGCTTCATCGACATGGTCCATGTCGACGTGTTCGACCCCGACCTGCTGGCCGGTGCCCTGGAAACGCTGTCGCCAGTCTATCAAGGCGTTGCCGTCATCGCGCTCGACCATCCCCGCGTCCGGGCCGCGATCGACGAGCTCACCGGGCGCGGGGTCGCGGTCGTCACCCTGGTCTCGGACGCGCCGACCTCGCGCCGCCTGCATTACGTCGGCATCGACAACCCGGCCGCGGGGCGCACCGCCGCCACGCTGATGGGACGCTACCTGGGAGGCCGCTACGGCACCGTGGCGGTCATCGCCGGGTCGCTGTCGCTGCGCGACCACGCGGAGCGGCAGTTCGGCTTCAACCAAATCCTGTCCAGTGAATATCCCAACCTGCGCGCGCTGCCAGTCATCGAAGGCCGCGATGACAGCGAGCTGACGCGGGAGCTGACCGCGGCGCTGCTCGCCAAGCATGCCGATCTCAGCGGCATCTATTGCTGCGGCGCCGGTAACCGAGGCATCGCCGATGCGCTGGAGGCGTCGGGGCGCGCCCGCGACGTCGTGTGGATCACCCACGAGCTCACCCAGCACACGCGGCGGTTCCTGGTGCGCGGCACGCTGGACGCCATCATCAACCAGGATCCCGGCCACGAGGCCCGCTCTGCGGCGCGCGTCCTGCTGGCGCATTGCTCGGGGGAGCCGATCAGCCCCGATCAGGAGCGCATCCGCATCGACATCTTCCTGCGGGACAATCTGCCGTGACGATTACAGCCAGCCGAAGATCGCGATCGCCAGCAAGGCCTGCGCCGCGAAGCCGACCACGAAGGCCAGGGTGCGGAAGACCGGTAGGCCGAGGGCGTAGACGATCACATGGGCGACGCGCGACCAGAAATAGACGGCACAGGCGAGCACGGTCCATTTGGTGGAGTAGTCGATCGCGTTCAGGATCAGCACCAGCGGCGCGAAGATCACGAGGTTCTCGACCGCATTGTCGTGGGCGAACATCAACCGGGTCGCCCACGGCGCGTGCGGCTTGTCGTTGCGCGTGGGGTTGGCCATGGCGCCGGTCAGGCCGCGGACCTGGCAGCGGTTCAGGATGTAGGGAACCCACAGCAGGCCGGTCAGAATGACCGTCAGCGTCAGCCAGAACAGTTCACGCGTCATCGAGATCCCCTCAACTGATTCCGTCCCGTCCCGGCGGGACGGAGCGGTTATAGTCAATTGCGGCTGACGGCGCTATGCGCGGACGCGGACATAGGAGCCCGGGGCATCCTCGATCGGAGGATAGGCCTCGCTGCCGACACTGCGGGCGGGAACCTGTTCCGGATCGAGCTGGCCGAGCCATTCGCGCCAGTCCGGCCACCACGAGCCCTTGTGCTCCTGAGCGCCCTTCATCCAGTCCTTGAGGGAAATGTCGTGGATCTGGTCGTTGGTCCAGTACTGGTATTTGCCGGAGGAGGGCGGATTGACCACACCGGCGATATGTCCGGAGCCCGACAGCACATACTTCACCGGCCCGCCGAAGAATTGCGAACCGTAGAGCACGGAGTCCGCCGGCGCGATATGGTCCTCGCGGGTGGCCAGGTTGTAGACGGGCACCTTGACCTTGGAGAGGTCGAGCAGCGTGTTGTCCAGCACCATGGTGCCCGTGGTCAGGCGATTCTCCAGATAGCAGTTGCGAAGATAATAGGAATGATTGGCCGCCGACATCCGCGTGGCGTCCGAATTCCAGTGCAGCAGGTCGAACGCCTGCGGCGGTTGGCCCTTGAGGTAGTTGTTCACGACATAGGACCAGATCAGATCGTTCGACCTGAGCATGTTGAAGGCCATCGCCATCTTGCTGCCCTCGAGCACACCCGAGGCCTGCATGTCGCGCTCCAGCGCCGAAATCTGGGTCTCGTCGACGAACACCAGGAGATCGCCGGCATGGGTGAAGTCGACCTGCGCGGCGAGGAACGTCGCCGAGGTCACGCGCTGGCGGCGCTTGTCGGCGAGCCAGGCCAGCGTCGTCGCCAGCATGGTGCCGCCGACGCAATAGCCCATCGTGTGCACCTTCATCTCGCCCGTCACCTTCTCGATGACGTCCATCGCGGTGAGCGGACCTTCCTTCATGTAGTCTTCCCAGGTCTTGGTCCCCAGCTTCTTGTCGGGATTGACCCAGGAGATCACGAACACCGTGAGGCCCTGATCGACGCACCATTTGATGAAGGATTTTTCCGGCCTGAGGTCGAGGATGTAGAACTTGTTGATCCAGGGCGGCACGATCAACAGCGGCGTCCGCAGCACGGTTTCCGTCGTCGGCGCGTACTGGATCAGCTGCATCATCTCGTTCTGGAAGATCACCTTGCCTGGCGTCGTCGCCATGTTGACGCCGACCTCCAGATTGGCCGGATCGGATTGGCGGATCTTCAGCGTGCCCTTGCCGGCCTCGATGTCCTCGGCGAGCATCTGCATGCCGCGCACCAGATTGTCGCCGCTCGACGCAACGGTCTGCCGCATCACCTCCGGGTTGGTCATCACGAAGTTCGACGGCGCCAGCGCGTTGGTGATCTGGTTGACGTAGAACTCGGCCTTCTTGCGCGTATGCGGATCGAGGCCTTCGGCATTGTGCACGAGGTCTTGCGCCCACTGGGTCGTCAGCAGATACGCCTGCATGACGAAATCGTAGAACTGGTTCGACTTCCACTCAGGATCGGCAAAGCGTTTGTCGCGCGGCGACGGCGAGATCGCCGGCGGCGCCTCCTCGCCGGCCAACCGTCGCGCCGCCGAGCCCCACAAGTCGAGATAGCCCTTGGCGAGCTTGGTTTGGATGTCGCTGGCGCGATCCTTGTCGGACAGCCAGTAGTCGGCGACTGCCGTGAACGACTTCACGACTTCGGTGAGTTCGGTCGGCGGACGGTCCTGAACCTCGCCGGTTTCGCGCGGTTTCAGATAGGCGGCGAGGGCCTTGCCGCTGCTCTCCATTGCTCTCGCGATATTCGTCGCGAAGGCTTCGGCGTCGAAGGTTTTTTGTGGATTGGTGTTGTTCGGGACGTCGGTCATGGCGGGCTCACACTATCGCGTCGGAATCGTTTCGTCACCGCGCGAGATCAACAATCCGAGAGTTTGGGGTTAATTCGATGTCCGTCTGTTGCGCTGCGAAAAATGCGCTTGCGTCGGCCATGGTGAACTCGTAGGCGGAGCGTCAAATACCTGTTCAACCAATCAATCTTTCGAGTGACAATTGGTTGTACTGCGGCAAAATGTGCCGCGTTGCGATTGGCTGGTGTGGTGGCGGTGGGGGCTGTGGCGTGGCGCTGGTGAGCGGGAGCTGGAGGACGAGGGCGCGAGCCCTTGCGGCGGGCGTGGGGCTCTGCGCCGTCCTGTCCGGCTGCTCCAGCCAGATCGCAGATATGCCGTCGCTGGAGGCTGATGCCGCGGCGCGTCCAAAGGACCAGAGCGGATACCTGCCCGTGAACGACGTGCCGCGCGACCGCGAAAGCCGGACCATGTCGTTGGAGGAGCGGACCCGGATCGAAAAGGAGCTGCAGGCCGCGCGCGATCGCCAGGCGTCGATCGGATCGAGCGTCAGGGATCGCTGAGTGGCCAAGGCGCCGCGGGTACGGCCGCTGACGTAATTGTCTGGCATGGGGCGGCGTCCATGATAAAACACCGGAATCAACCGCACCCCCGCGTGTCGTCGCCAGCCAGGCCGCAAGGCTGTGCTAAGTTTTTGATCTAGCACGGATTACAGGGCAGCGCCGCCGCCGAGCCAGCGCTGCTGGCTGATCCGCCGCCGGTTGCCGGAGCCGAGAGACCCATGGAAGATTTCTATCGCATCCGCCGTCTGCCGCCTTACGTGTTCGAGCAGGTCAACCGGGCCAAGGCGGCCGCGCGGAACGCCGGCGCCGACATCATCGACCTCGGCATGGGCAATCCTGACCTGCCGGCCCCCGCGCATGTGCTGGAGAAGCTCAAGGAGACCTTGGGCAAGCCGCGCACCGACCGTTACTCGGCGTCGCGCGGCATCGTCGGGCTGCGACGCGCCCAGGCGGCCTATTATGACCGCCGCTTCGGGGTGAAGCTCAATCCCGACACTCAGATCGTGGCGACGCTCGGCTCGAAGGAAGGCTTTGCCAACGTCGCGCAGGCCATCACCGCGCCGGGCGACGTGATCCTGTGCCCGAACCCGAGCTATCCGATCCACGCCTTCGGCTTCCTGATGGCGGGCGGCGTGATCCGCTCGGTTCCGGCGGAGCCGACGCCGCAATTCTTCGAAGCGGCCGAGCGGGCGATCATTCATTCGATCCCGAAGCCGCTGGCGCTGATCGTCTGCTACCCGAGCAATCCGACCGCCTATGTCGCGAGCCTCGACTTCTATCGCGACCTCGTCGCATTCGCGAAGAAGCACGAGATCCTGATCCTGTCCGACCTCGCCTACGCCGAGGTCTATTTTGACGACAACAATCCGCCGCCGTCGGTGCTGCAGGTGCCGGGCGCGATGGACGTCGCGGTCGAGTTCACCTCGATGTCGAAGACCTATTCGATGGCCGGCTGGCGCATGGGCTTCGCCGTCGGCAATGAGCGCATCATCGCGGCGCTGGCGCGCGTGAAGTCGTATCTCGACTACGGCGCGTTCACGCCGGTTCAGGTAGCAGCGACCGCGGCATTGAACGGCCCGGACGACTGCATCCGGGAGATGCGCGACGTCTACCGCAAGCGACGGGACACGCTGGTCGAGTCGTTCGGCCGCGCCGGCTGGGACATCCCGTCGCCGGAAGCCTCGATGTTTGCCTGGACGCCGCTGCCGGAGAAATTCAAGAGTCTCGGCAGCATGCAGTTCGCGACGCTGATGGTCGAGAAGTGCGGCGTCGCGGTCTCGCCGGGCGTCGGCTTCGGCGAGCATGGCGAAGGCTATGTCCGCATCGCGATGGTCGAGAACGAACAGCGTATCCGGCAGGCTGCGCGCGGCGTCCGCCGCTTCCTTGAAAGCGGCATCGAAACGTTGCACAACGTGGTTCCTCTCGCCAACCGGCGCTGAGTCTCCCGTTGTCCTTGCTGCAGGTTCTTTGATTCCATGGTCGCACCCCTGAGAGTGGGCATCGCGGGCCTCGGCACCGTGGGTGCCGAGGTCGTTCGTCTGATCGAGCGGCAGGGGCGCGTGCTCACCGAGCGGACGGGGCGTCCCGTGCAGGTCGTGGCGGTCACGGCGCGGTCGAAGAAGAAGCGCGCGATCGATCTCTCCGGGATCAAGTGGGCCAAGGATCCGCTGGCGCTCGCCAGCGACCCCGAAGTCGACTGTCTGGTCGAGCTGATGGGTGGTGCAGGTGATCCCGCGCTGTCGGCAATCGACACCGCGCTCAAGGCCGGCAAGTCGGTGGTGACCGCGAACAAGGCGCTGATCGCCAGGCACGGTCTGAAGCTCGCCAAGGCGGCCGAGAAGCACGGCGGCGCGCTGAATTTCGAGGCCGCTGTCTGCGCCGCGATTCCGGTCATCAAGACCCTGCGCGAAGGCCTCGCCGGCACCGGCATCAGCCGCGTCTACGGCATTCTCAATGGCACCTGCAACTACATCCTGACCCGGATGGAGCAGGAAGGTCTGTCGTTCGACGAGTGCCTGGCGGACGCGCAGCGTCTCGGCTACGCCGAGGCCGATCCGTCGTTCGACATCCATGGCCACGACACCGCGCAGAAGCTCGCGATCCTCGCGAGCCTCGCCTTCGGCACCCAGGTCGCGGAAAAATCCATCTACGTGGAAGGCATCTCCTCGATCGCCCCGGAGGATCTGAAGGCGGCCGCCGAGCTCGGCTACCGCGTCAAGCTGCTCGGCGTCGCCGTGCGCACGGCCAAGGGCATCGAGCAGCGCGTGCATCCGACCATGGTGCCGAAATCGTCGTCGATCGCCCAGGTCATGGGCGTGACCAACGCGGTGACCATCGACGGCGAGGGCATTCCGCCGATCACTCTGGTCGGACCGGGAGCAGGGGGCGCGGCGACCGCGTCCGCGGTCCTGGCTGATATCGCCGATGTCGCGCGCGGTATCCGCGCGGCGCCGTTCGGACGACCGGTCGACAAGCTGCAGGCGACCGAGAAGGCGCCGATGGAGCGGCACGAAGGCGGCTACTACATCCGACTGATGGCCCGCGATCACGCCGGCACTGCCGCGACGATCGCCACGCGCCTCGCCGAGCAGAAGATCTCGATCGAGTCGATCGTGCAGCGCCATCCCAACGGCAGCGAGCCGCTGAAGACCGGCGCCAAGGGCGGGCCCGTGCCTGTGATCCTGATCACCTATGCCACGCATGAGGACGCCGTGTACAAGGCGCTCCAGGCCGTGCAGCGCGACAAGGTGATCAGCGGCAAGCCGCAGGTGATCCGGATCGAGAAGAATTAATCTGGGATGCCCAGGGAACCGGTTGTCCCTGCTCAAACAAACGCGTGGCGTTTGGGCTAGGTTCATGCTCAAACCGGTGAAATCGAGTGGCGTGCAGCGGCCAACCGGGCCGGCCCGCTGAACCGTGAGCCGCCCCCGATGGCGGCTGCCGGCTGGTAGAATTTGATGGCGGAGATCCGCCTTGACGTCTTGAGGAGTTGACCGATGTCGACGCAGATTTCCGTCCCGCAACAATTGCTGCTCGAGCGCATCCTCACCTTGGAGCTGGTGCGCGTGACCGAGCGGGCGGCGGTGTCGGCGGCGCGTCTGCGCGGCCATGGTCAGGAGAAGCCGGCCGACCAGGCGGCGGTCGACGCGATGCGCCGCGAACTCAACAAGCTGCCGATCGAGGGCACGATCGTGATCGGCGAGGGCGAGCGCGACGAGGCGCCGATGCTCTACATCGGCGAGAAGGTCGGCCTCAACGCCGGTCCCCGCGTGGACATCGCTGTTGACCCGCTTGAAGGCACCACCCTGTGCGCCAAGAACATGCCCGGTTCGATCGCCACCATGGCGATGGCGGACGGCGGCACCCTGCTGCACGCGCCGGACGTCTACATGCAGAAGATCGCCGTCGGTCCCGGCTACCAGAAGGGCGTGGTCGATCTCGATGCGACGCCCGCTGACAATGTTCGCCGTCTGGCCAAGGCCAAGGGCGTGGATACCTCGGCCATCACCGTGCTGGTTCTGGACCGTCCCCGTCACGCCGACATCATTCACGGCGTGCGCTCGACCGGCGCCGCCGTGCGCCTGATCACCGACGGTGACGTCGCCGGCGTGATCCATTGCGCCGATCCCGACAACACCGGCGTCGACATGTATCTCGGCACCGGCGGCGCGCCCGAGGGCGTGCTGGCCGCGGTGGCCCTGCGCTGCATCGGCGGCCAGATGCAGTGCCGCCTGATCCTCGACACCGAGGAGAAGCGCGAGCGCGCCCACAAGATGGGCGTCGGCGATCCCAAGATGATCTACGGCATCGAGGACATGGCCCGCGGCGACTGCTTGTTCGCGGCCACCGGCGTCACCACCGGCTCGCTGCTCTCCGGCGTCAAGTTCCGCAAGGACGGGGTGATCGAGACCGAGACCGTCGTGATGCGCTCGGTCACCGGCACCGTGCGCTACATCCGCGCCGAGCACCGCCAGCTGGAGAAGTTCCACCTCGACTGACGGCGGAGCGTCGCGATGTCCGATCTCTCGATGGTCAAGGCGCTGGTGTTCGACGTGTTCGGCACCGTCGTCGACTGGCGCACCAGTCTGATCAACGATTTCACCGCGTGGTCGAAGAGCCGTGGGGTCGAAGGCGACTGGACCGCGCTTGTCGACGGCTGGCGCGGGCTCTATGTCGGCTCGATGGACGAGGTGCGCAAGCATCCGGAACGCGGCTACCTGATTCTCGACGTGCTGCACCGGCATTCGCTTGAGACGCTGGTCGCAAAGCTCGGCATCACTGGACTGACCGAGGCCGATCTCGACTATCTGACCCGCGGCTGGCACCGGCTGCATCCGTGGGCCGACAGCGTCGCCGGGCTGACCCGGCTGAAATCCAGATACATCATCTCGCCGCTCTCCAACGGCAATGTCGCACTGCTCACCAACATGGCGAAGTTCGCGGGTCTCCCCTGGGACCTCGTGCTCTCCGCCGAGCTGTTTCAGCACTACAAGCCCGACCCCGAGACCTATCTCGGCGCCGCGCGCCTCCTTGGTCTTTTGCCCGGCGAGGTCATGATGGTCGCCGCGCACAACAACGATCTCGAAGCCGCGCAGCGTTACGGCCTGAAGACCGCCTTCGTCGCGCGTCCCACCGAATACGGCCCGCTGCAGAACCGCGACTTCGAGGCCACCGGCGCCTGGGACATCGTCGCCGCCGACTTCAACGGCATCGCTGATCGTCTGGGCTGCTGAGACATCGGCATGGCCGTGGTGTTCGTCATCGAGGATGAAATCCACGCCGAATGGCTCGGCAAGTTCGAGAGCTTCGAAGCCGCGATGGACGAGCTGCGAAGGCTTGCCACCATACCGTTTGGACAACATCCAAACCTTCCGCCGTGCATGGCCGGGGACGCATGCAAGCGCGAGTATCAGATCATCGAATTCGACGGCTGCTTCTCCAACTATGAGCGGCGAGGACCAGTTCTCACGATGTCGGCCCAGGGCGTGCAGTGGCTGACTCCTGATTAGCTTCCGCCCGACACGATCACGCCATACCAGCCGAGGCCCTTGTAGGTCTCGTAGCCGGGCGTGGCGTGGAAGGCGACCATGCGGCCCGACGCATCCTGATAGAAGCCGCTCCCTTTGCCATCGAGTTTGAGCGACACCCGCTCGCTGAGAATGCCCTGGCCGTCCGACGAGGCGATCACGCGGTGGCTGGAATCCACCAGCAGCGCGCGGGCTTTGTCGCTCTCGCTGACGCGCACCCCTTGCACGATCGCGCGCGCCTGCGCCTCCCAGTCGAAATGGATGGCGAGCACGCCGAGCGGCTTGCCATGCGCCTTGCCGTTCTCGCGCACCGAGGCGCAATAGGTCGCGACCTGGGCGTTGCCGAGCAGCGGCTGGCATTCGACGTCGCCGGCGACGTAGTCGTCGCCCGAGCGCAGGCCGCGCGCCTCGCGAAACCACTTGGTATCCGCGACGCTCTGGCCGACGACGTTGTAGCGATCGGCGCGGCCATTGGCGATGACCTTGCCCGAGGGATCGCACAGCCACAGATCGAGATAGACAGTATAAGCGGAGAGGATCACCGCGAGCCGTTCGGAGACGTGGGCGACCCGGTCGGCATCCGGCGCAGCGGCGCAATCGACCACCGCGGAGTCCGTCGCCCACCAGCGCACGTCACAGGTCCGCTCATAGAGGTTGCGGTCGATCAGCTCGATCGCGTTCAGCGCCAGATCGACCATGCGCTCGCCGCGCGCGCGCTCGGTCATCCGCTCGATCGAGCTCTTGAGGTTGCCGGTGCGGGTGGTGAGCTGGCCTTCCAGCTCGCGCGCGATGGTCTCGACCTGCTGGCCGACCGCGCGCACCTCCTGCGCCACGACGGCAAAGCCGGCGCCTTGCGCGCCGACCCGCGAGCTCTCGATCAGCGCGTTCAACGCCAGCATCTTCATCTGGTTGGTGATCTGCTGGATCGACTTGGTCTTCTCACAGGCGATCTGGTTGACCTCGCCGGTCAGTCGCGCGATCAGCGCCGAGACGTCGGTCTCGTCCTCGACGCGCGGCGCCTGTGATGGAACGATTCCGGGCGAGGACTTCAGATCAGGCGCAGTCAGCATCGGCATGTTCTCCACGTTGCTGCGCGCCTTCCGCGGCCTTGCGGACTCGCCGCGCAAGCAACCCTTCTTTTGATTGAAATTGAAAGGAGTTCGCCTAACGGCTGTTTAATGCACGCCCTTAGACATAGCTGAATTTTTAGGCAACTCCCCGTCGGTCCCGCAAAACGCCAGGAGTTGCCGGGATAAGTTGAGAATCCGGTGGGGTTTCCGTTGCGCGCCCTGATCCCCGAACCCCGTTGCTGTAGATTCGTCGCCTGATTCCGAATCAGCCTGCCGCCCACGAGGCTTCGCGATCCATGATGCTGTCCGCCGCCGCCTTGCCGACCAGCGCCCCCCAGGCGTTCCTCGGCGTGCGGCTGTCGCTGACCAACAAGCTGTGGCGCGACCGGCTGGATACGCGCGGAGCGGCGCGGGCGCTCGCCATCGTGCAGCGCTACCAGCTTCCGGAGATGCTGGCCCGGGTACTGGCCGGGCGCGATGTTGCGCTCGATGCCGTGCAGGACTTCCTCGACCCGACCATCCGCAAGCTGATGCCGGATCCGTTCACCGTGACGCAGATGGAAGCGGCGGCCCAGCGCATCGCCGACGCCGCGGTGAAAGGCGAGAAGGTTGCGATCTTCGGCGACTACGACGTCGACGGCGCCACCTCGGCCGCGCTGCTGGCCTGGCACCTGCGCCATTGCGGGCTCGATCCGCTGATCCACATTCCCGATCGCATCTTCGAGGGCTACGGCCCAAACACTGACGCCATCCGCGCGCTCGCCAATAAGGGTGCGACCCTGCTGGTGACCGTGGACTGCGGCACGACCAGCCTGGAGCCCTTGGCCGAGGCGCGGCGACTCGGCATGTCCGTGGTCGTCATCGACCACCACCAATGCGGCGAGGAGCTGCCGGAGGTCGAGGCGCTGGTCAATCCGAACCGGCCCGACGATCTCTCCGGTCTCGGTTATCTCGCCGCGGTCGGACTGACCTTTGTGACCCTGGTGGCGGTCAATCGAGAGCTGCGCAGCCGCGGCTTTTGGAGCGGCACGCGGCCGGAGCCGGACCTGCTGTCGATGCTGCATCACGTCGCGCTCGGCACCGTCGCCGATGTCGCGCCGCTGATCGCGCTGAACCGCGCCTTCGTGGCCAAGGGGCTGATCGCGATGCGGCGGCGCGATCACGTCGGCCACACCGCGCTGATGGATGTCGCGCGCCTGAACGGTCCGCCCGAGGCGTGGCATCTTGGCTTCATGCTCGGGCCGCGCATCAATGCCGGCGGCCGGATCGGCCGCGCCGATCTCGGCGTGCGGCTGCTGCTGGAGGGCGACGTTTCCGAAGCCGCGCGCATTGCCGCTGAGCTCGACCGGCTCAACACCGAGCGCCGCGTCATCGAGCAGCAGGCCGAAGCGCAGGCCGAGGCTGAGGCGCTGGCCTCGCTCGGCCTGGAGGACAAAGGCGCTGTCATCGTCACCGCGTCGGAAGGCTGGCATCCCGGGGTGGTCGGGCTGGTGGCGTCGCGGTTGAAGGAAAAGTTCGCGCGGCCGGCTTTCGCGATCGCGCTCGAGCCGGGCGGCATCGGCACGGGATCGGGGCGCTCCATTCCCGGCGTCGATCTCGGCAAGGCGGTGCGTCACGCGGTGGAGCAGGGCCTGCTGATGAAGGGCGGCGGGCACGCGATGGCCGCCGGCGTCACCTTGCGCAAGGAGCGGCTGGCGGAGTTTCGCGCCTATCTGGAAAACGCGCTCGCCGCCGATGTCGCCGAGGCGCGGCACGTCAACGAGATCCTGATCGACGGCGCGATCAGTGCGCGCGCTGCGACGCCGGAGCTGGTCAACACGCTCAACCGCGCCGGTCCGTTCGGCAGCGGCAATCCCGAGCCGATCGTGGCGCTGCCATCGCATCAGCTGGTCTATGCCGACGAGGTCGGGCAGGCGCATCTCAAGCTGCGGTTCAAGTCCGGCGACGGCGCCACGGTGAATGCGATCGCGTTCCGCTCGGTCGGCCAGAGGCTCGGCAACGCTCTGGTGCAGCATCGCGGCCAGGTCCTGCATGTCGCGGGGACCCTGACGGTCGATCGCTACCAGGGCGTCGAGCGCGTGCAACTGCGCGTGCTCGATGTCGCCGTGCCGGATCACGGTCCGGCAATGATCAGGTAGCCTTTGGCCGGGGCGATCTGTTCGCATCGTCTCCTCAGCTCAGCGATGCATTCCGCTTTGGCGTTGATCACCGCTGTCATCGCCCGGCTTGACCGGGCGATCCAGTAGCCACTGCTGGTCATGATTGAGCCGATAGGCCGCGGAGTACTGGATCGCCCGCCTTCGCGGGCGATGACAGCGGAGAATGTTGCGACGTCATGCTTCCGATAAACACGCGTGAGTTGACGATCTCGCCGCGCAGATGCGCCCGAGTGATGCCTGATCGAAACCCTCATCGATGAAAGAGGGCGCAGGGAATGCCGGGTGAAGGCCTCACCCATGGCCCGCCTGCAAACAAAAAGCAGGCGGCAGTCACCACAGGCAAAGCCGGTTCAACCGGCATTCCCTGCGCGATGGGCTTCACGCTTATACGCGATCTCCCCGGTGTCCGGCTTGGTAGCCACCGTCGCCTCCGGGATCATCATCACCCCAGGGCTTGGCGCCAGCTTCGGGGCGCCAGGACCACGCGATTTCGCGTCCGCAACCCCGTCGTTCGTCGGCGCGCCAAGCACGCTGCGACACGATCGCGGCCACCGCATCCCATCCTCCACGTTCGTGACGATCGCGAAGCGTCCCTCTGATGAGGACAGGACCTGCATGTTATTTCCGATTTTCGGAATAAAAGCAAGCGGGATTTTTGGCCGCCGGAAGCGCGCGCGAGCAGGTCGTTGAAAGGCTTCCCGAAATTCGCCTAGGCCGGATGCGGGCTCAGCGCCAGATCGGCTTGGGCCACTGATCAGGATTGAATTTCCGCGCTGGGCGCTGCGCCGGCGGACACGCGACATCGTCCGGCGCGGAGTAGAGCAGAATGGCCTCGAACGGCACATCGGGCGCCTCCGCCGCCCTGCCGGAGCAGGTGAGAGGCGTGCCCCTGCAGCACCCTTCGAGGCTGAGCGTCAGCTCGTCGGGGCCGAACAGCGACGGCTGTCCCGAGGCGTGGCGCCTGGTCTTGATGAGAGCGGTGAACCGGTCGCCCTGGGTCTTGTAGCTGCCGAAATAGCTGAGCACGGTATCGCCGCCACGGACGATGCCGCCCACCAACTCGACGATCCCCGTGCCCTGGCCTCGGGGCGTCTTGAACCAGGCGGAATAGGTGCCTTCTTTCATCATGGCGCTTACAGAACCTGCCGAATGGTCGCGGCATGGTTGTGCATCGCAAATTAAAGGAAAGTGAAAACGGCGGTCGCAAGGCGCGCAGAACTGCGAATTTATTCGTATGCGAATGGTCGTGGGTCGGAAACTCAGCCGGCGACCCTCAACCCGGGCCATGATGTGGTCGGACGGAACGTCGGTTCAGGTTATAAGGAACGAACCAAAGCCCTTTTGAAGGACACCAAATGCCATCCGAACCCCGCTCGCCGCGTCTCGCCGTCCTGATCGACGCCGACAATGCCTCGGCCAAGATCGTCGACGGATTGTTCGAGGAGATCGCCAAGATCGGGGAAGCCAGCGTGCGCCGGATCTATGGCGACTTCTCGAGCCCGCGCTCGAAGCCGTGGGCGGACACGCTGGCGCGCCATGCGATCGTGCCGCAGCAGCAGTTCGCCTACACCACCGGCAAGAACGCGTCCGACATCACGCTGGTGATCGACGCGATGGACCTGCTGCACAGCGGCCGGTTCGACGGCTTCTGCCTGGTGTCATCCGACAGCGACTTCACCCGGCTCGCCGCGCGCATCCGCGAGCAGGGCATCGATGTGTTCGGCTTCGGTGAGCAGAAGACGCCGGAGAGTTTTCGGCAGGCCTGCCGCCGGTTCATCTACACGGAGAACCTGCGCAGCGATGCGGCGGGCAGCAAGGATGCGGACAGCGCGGCGGCGCCGAAGCCGTTGCAGCCGATCAGCGCGGCAACGCCTGTCATCAAGAAGGTCATCACGCAGATGGAGAGCGAGGACGGCTGGGTCGCGCTCGGCGAGGTCGGCAAGCAGTTGTCGAATCTCGTCTCCGACTTTGATCCGCGGACCTATGGCTGCCGCAAGCTCAGCGATCTCGTGCGCAAGACCGGCGCTTTCGAGATCGAGGAGCAGTCGAAGGGCGGCGGCTCGGTCAGGATTCGGGTGAAGGCTGCGAGCACGCCCCAGCCCAGGGCGAGGGCGACGAGGGGACAGCGCGAGGCGGCCAAGCCGTAGTTCAGCTTTTCCAGGATTGCGGAGGGTGGGCACGGCGCCACGACGATCTCGTAGGCGGCGAGAGCACAGCAGCGCCTTTGCCCACCCTACGAACCTTGAACTGTCAACCGCCCTGTCGCAGCTTCGTCAGCACCTTCAGGCCGCCATAGCCGTCGGCGGGCGTGAGGCCGGCCTTGGCCTGGAAGTCGCGGATCGCCTTCATCGTGTCGTTGCCGACGCGGCCGTCGGTGCCGCCGGTCGCGAAGCCGGCCGCGGTCAGGCGCTTCTGCATCTCCTGCACTTCGGCGAGCGTGAGCGCGCGCTCGGAGCCGGGGAAGGGCTGCAGGAAGGGCGGGGCGCCCAGGATGCGGTCGCCGAGATGGCAGATCGCGAGCGCGTAGCTCATCGCCGGATTGTAGGACTTCACCGAGTAGAAGTTCGGCCCCAGCAGGAAGGCCGGGCCGCCCTCGACCGGGATCCAGAGTTGCGCCGACGCGTTCGGTTGCGGAAACGGCTCGCCGTCGGCGCGGGTGACGCCGGCGGCCTGCCAGGCCGCGTAGGTCCTGCTGCCCGACATGTTGCCGGGCGCGCGCACCTCGTAGCCCCAATGCTCGCCGCGGTGATACTTGCCGCGGTTGACGAGATAGCGCGCGGTCGAGCCGAGCGCGTCGTCCGGCTTGCCGAAAGGCGAGATCTTGCCGTCGCCGTCATAGTCGAAGCCGACATTGAGCCAGACCTCCGGCATCCATTGCGTATGCCCCATCGCGCCGGCCCAGGAGCCGCGCATCTCCTCCGGCGTGCTCCAGCCGCGGTCGACAATTTTGAGCGCGTTGGTGAGCTCGGTCTCCCAATAGGCCTTGCGGCGCGGCTCGTTCCAGGCGAGCGCGGCGAGCGCCGGAAACACCGGGCGCATGTGGTTCTGCTGCACCAGCGGATCGCCATAGGCCGACTCGACGCCCCATAGCGCCAGCAGCGTGCCGCGCTCGACGCCGAAATCCTTCTCGATTCGGGCGAACAGCGCCTCGTTCTGCTTCAGCGCGACCTTGCCGTTGATGACGCGCCAGTCGGAGACGCGGCGATTGACGTACTGCCAGAGCTGCTCCTTGAACTCCGGCTGATTGCGCAACTCCCTGAAGACAGTCATGTCGGGCTCGAGCCGCGCCATGACGCGCGTCCAGGTCGCCTGCGAGATGCCCTTGGCGAGCGCGCGGGCGCGGAAGCCATCGCGCCAGGCGTCGAATTCGGCCGGTGCGGCCAGTGCCGGCACGGCAGGCACGAGCAGCGCGGCGGCACCGAGGCCGGAGCGGAGCAGGGTGCGGCGGGTCGGGGAATCGGGCTGGGTCATGTCCGGCAGTCTAGCCGCTGCGGCCTGCGGACGGCAGACCCCCCGCAGCGCTCAATCCGGATGGAACTCGGCGGCGATGCGCGCCAGCCAGCGTCGAATCGTTGCGAGATCCCGCTGGCCGAGACCGGCGGCGAGGCGGCGCTCCAGCGCAGTCGCCTGGCGCCGCGCCCGCGTCAGCAGCGCGCGGCCGCGCGGGGTCAGGCTCCATTGCAGCATGCGGCCGTGCACCGGATGCGGCGTCCGGCGGATGGCGCCGTCACGCTCCAGATTTGCGATGATGACGTTGACGGTCTGCGGCGTCAGCACGGCGAGGCGGGCGCAGTCGGCGCCGGACAGGCCCGGATAGGCCTTCAACATCGTCAGCACCACGAATTGCGGATGGGTCAGACCGGTCGCGGTCAGGGCGCGCTCGAGCGACAGCCGGGCCGCCGCCTGCGCCTGGCGCAGCAGATAGGCGAGATGTCCGTCCTCGCCGCGCTTGCCTTCGCCCGGGAGCGGCGGGCGGGCCGACGGCGGAGCCGCCGCCACGCGACGGCGCGGCGCTCGCCGCTGAACGGATCGGGTTGTCGTCTTGCGCGTCATATCATAGCTCTGATAAATTATCAGAAGGCTGATAACATGAGATAAACAATGTCACTTGCGCGCAGCGACTACACGACGTTCCGGAGCCAGGCCCCGGAGCTGTACGAGGCGATCCTCGCAGTGAGCCAGCAGGCGGCCAAGGCCGGCCTCGACAAGCAGCTGCTCGAGCTCATCAAGATCCGCGCGTCTCAGATCAACGGCTGTGCATTCTGCGTGCAGCATCACGTGCTGCTGGCGGAGAGGCTCGGCGTCTCCGCCGACAAGATCAATCTCGTGGTGGTTTGGCGCGAGGCGCCGCAATTTTCAGCCCGCGAACGCGCGGCGCTGGCCTTCACCGAGGCGCTCACGAGACTGGAGGACGGTGTCAGCGACGAGGTCTATGACGCGGCGCGCGCCGAATTCTCCGACACCGAGCTGGTGTTTCTGACCTCGGCGATCGGCGTGATCAATCTGTGGAACCGCTATGGCGTGGCGTTCCGCTGGACGCCGGCGGAGCGGCTGGCGCGCGCCACCGGCTGAGGCCGATGGAACCTGGGCGGAGCGCTGCGTGTTGTGCCTTCATGTCAGAGGAGGCGTCCATGACCGAGCCGAACGAGCCGCTCAAGCCCGACGATTTCCCGCTGGAGGCCGAGAAGGGCCGCGTCTGCCGCCGGGACGGCAAGACGATCGCGCGCACCGACACCGAGGCCATGGCCGACGAAATCGCCGAGCGCCTCAATACCGAGGAGCACCGTCGCGAAGAGGACAAGTGGTCGGCGTGAGGCGACGCTCTGGCGACGACAGCAGCAGATGTGGCCGAAGCAAACGTGATCGCTTACATATGATTGCGCCGTCATGCCCGAGCTTGTCATTAGCTTGTTCCGGGCTTGTCCTCTGCATCCACGTCGAGCTGAGCTCGTCGAACAACGTGGATGACCGAGCCTTCGCCGCGCCGAAGTAACTCGTATCGTTTGAGCGCTGTAGCTCGACCTCCTCAGCATGCTCCGCGTCAAAACGGATTCGCCGGCTGTGCGCGCTTCGGGCCTTCCGGCTTCGGTTCGATCGAGAGGCTGGAATCGGTCGGCATCACGCGGGCGCCGGCGGCGCGGGCGACCTGCCCGGTCGTGGAGTGGCGGGCGGCCTCGGCGGATTTGATCTCGGGTGGATGCCAGCGGTCGCGAACCAGCATGATGAGCGCGCTCACGCAGATCAGCGCGATCGCCGCTGAAGCCAGCGCCAGTCCGATTCTGTGGCGAGGCGTGCCTGTACCCATCCGTCATCCTCCATGCGGCGGATAACCCGCCGCCCGAGAGGTCGGTTCCGATCAAGCCGGCTGCGCGCGCGATCAGTTCCGGTCGCGTCCGGCAGCGGCATCGGCGGCGGGGCCGAGCAGGGAGGGGCCTTGCGGGGGCGTGCTGATCGTCCCGGTGGTCGTGTTCACAGGCGGAGGAGGCGTGGCCGCCATCTCCACACCGACCTCGCGGCCGCGGCCGCCGATCAGTCGCTCATAGGCCGAGATCAGCGTCATATAGGGATTGACCCAGATCCAGCCGTCACGCGTGAACAATTGGACGTCGAAATGCAGATGGCGCGTGGTGCCGTTGGGGTGATCGAGATAGTTCGACACAACGCCGATCGGCTCGCCCTCGCGCAAGACGCGGCCGTTGAGCAAACCGTCATTGTCCATCGCGGTCGGGTTCATGTGCATGTAGCGGAAGCGGATGTGCTCGGTGCCGGTGTTGACCTGGATGATCGCGCCCTGCTGCCTGGCGCTCCGGATCACGACGCCGTCGCGGACCGCGAGCACGCGCTGCCGCCACGGATCGCAACCCTCGGGACCGTCGCGGCGCATCGGGCAGGTTCCAGGCCTGAGATCCTGGCCCTGATGGCCCAGGCCGCTGGCGCACTGGCCGACGTTGAAGTCGCGCGCCTCGCAGAAATTGTCGCGCCAGGGATATTGGCTCCAGGGCTGGTCGAGCTTGTCGCTGGCGCGCCTTCGGCCGAACGACTGCGAATGCACATAGGCGGGCGCGTCGAGCGGAAAGCGGATCTGCGAATAGGCGGTCGGATCGGCGCGGCCGCCCTGGCCGCGCGCGCCCGAGTTCATGACGATGTCGCCGACCGGACGATAGGTGAAATCGGGATCGAACGTCGCGGGCCGTTCGACGGCGACCGGCGTGATCGCCGGCGCGCTGCGGGACGGCTGTCCACCGGTGACGCGCAGCGCTTTCAGGAAACGCTCGGCGATCGGATAGGCTTCGCGGCAGGCCAGGCGCTTCGGCCGGGGTGCGCTGTCGAGGCACTGGATCGAGACCACATAGGGCACGCCGAAGCGGGTGAAGGCGTAGCGGACATAGCCCTCGCGGATGAAGCGGCGCAGATCGGGATATTGCGCCGACAGCACCTTGACCGCCTCGCCCTTGCCGCCGGCGGGATCGGCAATGTCGTAGGTGATGATCGAGCCGGTGATCTGTATCTCGACGGGCCTCGCGAAGATGCGCGAGGGCAGGCCTGAGGTCACGTCCGGCGCGAGCGAGAACACCGCATCGTAGCCGGACGGACCGGCGTCGAACAGATCGGTCCGGAAGTCGGCCTGGTAGCGCGGCAAGGTCTGCGGATCGATCGCGCCGCGACGGCGGGCGCCGAGATAGGCCGACGTGTCGAACGGCAGCAGAACGGGGACCGGACTGCGTCCGATCCCCGTGAAGATGGCGGAGGTCACACCGTTGAGCTGGGCCAATGCGGGCCGCCCGCGCTGATCATCGCTGTCGACGCCGCGCGGGCGCGCTGCCGTCGCGAAGTCGGCGGCGACATCGGGGTCCGTATTGAGCTCGGAGCGAAGCTGGTCGAGCGCAGCCCGCCAGTCGGCGCGTTGCAGCGAGATGGCCGGCGGGGCGAAGGAGTCGGTCGCGCGCGCCCCGAAGGTCGCGGGCAGCGTGATCACCGCAGCAAGGGCCGCGGTGATAAAGGTGATCCTTGCCCCCAATCCCCCGCGCCCCCCGGCGTCAGATCATGCCATCTCCGCCTGCATCATGCGTCAGTCCTTGGCGCGCTCGCAATAGGAGCCGTCCTCGGTCATCACAACGATGCGGGTGCCGACGGTAATGTGCGGCGGCACGCCGGTGCGGACGCCGTTGGAGAGCACGGCCGGCTTGTACGATGACGACGCGGTCTGGCCCTTGGTGACCGGCTCGGTCTCGACGACCTCCAGCGTGACGCGCTGCGGCAGCGCGATCGAGACGGGGTTGGTGTCGTGCATCGACAGCTTGACGGTCATGTTCTCCTGGAGATACGCCGCCTGCGTGCCGACGACGTCCTTCGGCACCTGGACCTGGTCGTAGGTCTCCGGGTTCATGAAGTGGAAGCCGTCCTGGTCTTCGTACAGGTAGGTGTAGTTGCGCTCTTCGATCGTGGCCTTCTCGACCTGGTCGGTGGTCTTGTAGCGCTCGGAGATCTTCACGCCGTCGCTGATTCGGCGCATTTCGATCTGGCTGACCGGGGTGCCCTTGCCGGGATGGATGTTCTCGGCGCTGACGACAACGTAAAGCTTGCCGTCTTGCTCAATGACGTTACCCTTGCGAATAGAGCTGGCGATGACTTTCAAAGCTGTTTTTCCTGATCTTGGGGCCCGGCAACGGGCAGAGCCGGGCGGCGGTCGGACGCCGGGTGCGGTTTCGGGGCGCAACATACTGATTTTGTCCGAGCTTGCCAGTCTTTTGGCGACCGCATGACAGGCCAGGAGCCATCCCCGTCGCCCTGGTGGTCGCCGCAGCGACATGCCGATGTCAGGCCATTCCTGCAGGCCCGGGCCGCCATCACGCGCGCCCTTCGGGGGTGGTTCGAGGAGCAGGGGTTCACCGAGGTCGAAACCGGCATCCTCCAGCTGTCCCCAGGCAACGAGACCCATCTGCACGCGCCAGCGACCGCGCTGATGGCGGCTGACGGGGTCCAACATAAAAGGTACTTGAGAACCTCTCCGGAGTTTGCCTGCAAGAAGCTGCTGGCGGCGGGGGAGCGGCGGATCTTCGAATTTGCCCGGGTGTTCCGCGACCGCGAGCGCGGCGACCTGCATCTGCCCGAATTTACGATGCTGGAATGGTACCGGGCCGAGGCGCCGTACGACGCCATCATGGCCGACACCGTGGTGGTGATCGCCCATGCCGCGCAGGCCACCGGGATCAGGCAGTTCGCCTTCCGCGGCCGCACCGCCGATCCCTATGCCGAGCCCGAGCTGCTGACCGTGGCCGGCGCCTTCGAGCGTCATGCCGGCATCGACCTGCTGGCGACGATCCGCGACCGGACCGGCGACCGCGACGCGCTGGCGGCGGCCGCGCGGGGCAAGATCCGCATCGGCGCGGACGACACCTGGTCGGACCTGTTCAGCAAGGTGCTGGTCGAGCACATCGAGCCGCAGCTGGGCAACAAGCGGGTGACGGTGCTGTATGAATATCCCTCGCCGGAGGCCGCGCTGGCGCGGGTCGCGGCGGATCCGCGCGTGGCCGAGCGGTTCGAGGTCTATGCCTGCGGCGTCGAGCTCGCCAATGGCTTCGGCGAGCTGACGGACGCGCTCGAGCAGCGGCGGCGGTTCGAACTGGAGATGGCAGAGAAGCAGCGGCGCTATGGCGAGCGCTATCCGCTCGATGAGGATTTCCTCGCCGCCGTGGCCGCGATGCCGCAGGCGAGCGGGGTGGCGCTCGGCTTCGACCGGCTGGTGATGCTGGCGGCCGGCGCGGTCAGGATCGATCAGGTGGTTTGGACGCCGCCGGCAGGTGAGCAGCGATGAACAGGATCGAACGGCCGACGACGTTGCGCAGCGCGGCCGATCTCGTCGCACAAGGCCTGGCCGATCCGGGCGAGCAGGCGACGCTCGAACGCGTGGCGCAGCGTTATGCTGTCGCGGTGACGACGCATCTGGCGGATCTGATCGACAGCGACGATCCCGACGATCCGATCGCGCGCCAGTTCGTGCCGTCGGCGGACGAGCTGGTCGGGGCGCCCGGCGAGCGCGGCGATCCCATCGGCGACGATGCGCATGCGCCGGTGCCGGGCATCGTGCACCGCTATCCGGACCGCGTGCTGCTCAAGCTGGTGCATGTCTGCGCGGTGTATTGCCGGTTCTGCTTTCGCCGCGAGATGGTCGGGCCGGGCAAGGACAACGCGCTGTCCGAGGACGCCTATTGCGGCGCGCTCGACTACATCCGCGCGCATGGCGAGATCTGGGAGGTGATCCTCACCGGCGGCGATCCGCTGATGCTGTCGCCGCGGCGGCTGGCGGAGATCATGGCCGATCTCGCGGCGATCGAGCACGTCAGGATCATCCGCATCCATACCCGGCTGCCGGTCGCCGATCCCGCCCGCATCACGCCGGGGCTGGTGGAGGCGCTGAAGGTGAAGGGCGCGGCCATTTGGGTCGCGCTGCACGCCAACCATCCGCGCGAGCTCAGCCCGGACGTGCGCGCCGCCTGCGCGCGGCTGGTCGACGCAGGCATTCCGCTGGTCAGCCAGTCGGTGCTGCTGCGTGGCGTCAATGACGACGCGGCGACCTTGGAGGCCTTGATGCGCGCCTTCGTCGAGACCCGCATCAAGCCCTATTACCTGCACCATGGCGATCTCGCGCCCGGCACCGCGCATCTGCGCACCACCCTCGCCGAAGGACAGGCGCTGATTCGGGCGTTGCGCGGCCGGGTGTCCGGCCTCTGCCAGCCCGACTACGTGCTCGACATTCCCGGCGGGTACGGCAAGGCACCGGTCGGACCGCAATACATCACTGCCGAGGAATCTGTTGCGCAGGATCATGCCGCGGCTGCGCAAACGCGCTATCGTGTGGTTGACTATTGCGGCGAGGCGCACCTCTATCCGCCCGCTGGGGAATGAAGTGATCGGCTGATTCCGCTGACACGGAGGAGCAACATGAAGACACTTGCGATGAAGCCACTTCTGACGAAGACACTTCCGATCGCGATGGGGCTCCTGATCTTGGTCGCCAACGGCGCGGTGCTGGCGCAGGGCAGCGGCTCGGGCGGCGGGTCGAAAAGCGGTGCATCGTCTCAGGCGCCCGTCGGGCACCGTCAGGTCCGCCCGAGCGATCTGCCCAAGGCCGAGCAGGCCGAGGACAGCTCGATGAGCAGTGCGAGCAAGGAAGACCGCGAGCTCGACCGCAAGATCAAGAGCATCTGTCGCGGCTGCTGACACCTTGCAAAGCGGCGCGCGCGAGGCGAGCCGCTTTGCTGTTTGAAGCTTGCTAAGCCGAGCGCTCGCGCAGGGAATCGCGACGCTTTACCCGCCGCGCGGCGACAGCCTGGGCCAGTTGCTCCAAGACGTCCACCGTCGTGTCCCAGCCGATGCAGCCGTCGGTGATGCTCTGGCCATAGGTCAGCGGCACGCCCGGCTTGACGTCCTGACGGCCGGCGACGAGATGGCTCTCGATCATCACGCCCATGATGCGCTGCTCGCCATTCGCCAGCTGGCCGGCGATGTCGGCGGCCACCAGCGGCTGGTTCTCCGGCTTCTTGCTCGAATTGGCGTGGCTGGTGTCGATCATCAGCCGCGCCGGCAGGCCGGCTTTCACGAGCTCAGCGGAGGCCTGCTCGACATGGGCCGCGTCGTAGTTCGGGCCGGCGCCGCCGCGCAGGATGATGTGGCAGTCCTCGTTGCCGGTGGTCGCCGCGATGCCTGAGCGGCCGCCCTTGGTCACCGCCATGAAATGATGCGGATGCGCGGCCGATTTTACGGCGTCGGCGGCGATGCGGATGTTGCCGTCGGTACCGTTCTTGAAGCCCACCGGGCAGGACAGGCCTGAGGCGAGCTCGCGATGGATCTGGCTCTCGGTGGTGCGCGCGCCGATCGCGGCCCAGGCGACGAGGTCGGCGATGTATTGCGGCGTGGTCATGTCGAGGAATTCGCAGCCCGCCGGCAGGCCGAGATTGTTCACGGCCGAGAGCACGTTGCGCGCCAGCCGCAGGCCCTTGTTGATGTCGAAGGAATTGTCGAGGTCGGGATCGTTGATCAGGCCCTTCCAGCCGACCGTCGTGCGCGGCTTCTCGAAATACACCCGCATCACGATCTCCAGCCGATCACCGAGGCGCTCGCGCAAGGCAGCGAGGCGGCCGGCGTAGTCCAGCGCGGCTTTGGGATCATGGATGGAGCAGGGGCCGACGATGACCAGAAGGCGGTCGTCGGTGCCGGTCAGGATGGCGTGGATGGCATTGCGCGCGGCCATCACGACGCGCGTGGCGGTGAGGGTGCGCGGAATCTCGCCCATCACCTCCACGGGCAGGCTCAATTCCTTGATTTCCTTGATGCGAAGATCGTCTGTCGTACTCAGCACGGCGGGCTCCTGTGTCGGGTGAAGGGCACCTGCCGGCAATAAAAAAGCCGCCAGGTCTGGCGGCTTGTTCGGATATCTTGCTGCAATGTGTCAGATTGAGCGCGATCCTCCCGCCGCCAGCGAGCTGTCGTAGCTAAAGTACCAATAATAGCTGGTGGCGGCGTTGATCATGGAGGTCCTATAGCGGTCGCGGCGCGGATTGTCATCCCAAAAATGGAAACTCAGCTGCCTCAGGCGTTTCGCGCCGCGAGCGCCATGCCGATCATCGACAGGCCGCCGAACAGCAGATTGATGCCGACCAGAAGGCCGATCGCCCAGGTTGCGGTGCCGGGCAGACCGGAAATGATGATGCCGGCTATGGCGATATCGACGAGTCCTGAGATCGCGAGCCAGGACCAGCGGCCGGACAATTCGCGCCGGTGCTCGAGCGCGTACATGATGGTGGCGACGCCCTCGGCGAGGAAATAGACGCCGATCACGACGGTGAGGGTGAGCGTGCCCTGGATCGGCTGGGCCACCAGGATCAATCCGGCGAGGATGGCGAGCACCGCCGAGAGCAGCGACCACCAGAAGCCGGGCATGCCGCGGGCCCAGAAGGTCAGCGCGAGGCCGGCGATGCCCGAGATCAAGAACATCCAGCCGAGGAAGATCGTGACCGCAAGGCTCGCCAGCGGGGTGAGAACCACGGCGAGCAGGCCGAGCACCGCCAGCAGGATGCCCTCGACGAGGAAGGCTTTCCAATGCGCGCGCACGGCCGCGCCCATCCTCGACCTCACGCGCTCGAGCTCGGGCGGAATCGTATCCTGCGGTAGCGTCATCGATCGTCACTCCGGCACGGTCGCGCGCTGGACGCGGCGCCTGCTGCTCACGCAGATGGTGTGGAACCACGGTCCGGACAAGCGCCCGAGCCGCGTTTCAATGCAATCCAGGCCTGCGGTGGGCCTTAGGCCGTGGTCCGCATCCGGTTGCGGCCGAACACATAGATGGTCGTTGTGACAATCAGGAGGGCCACGCCAAGGACGATCGCGGTGAGCCCGAGGGGAACAAGCACGCCGGCGATGTTGCGATCGGGGTTGAGCAGCCAGTGCCGGACCGAGGTCAGCACGAAGCCGAGACCGATGAAGCCGGCGGCGCCGCCGAGCAGCAGCAGCGCCCACATCCGGCGCAGCTGGCTGAGTCGGGCCTTGGCCATCTCGGTACGCGGTGTGTGGTGATGGGCGACGCGGCGCACCAGCCGCACCGCGAGTGCGATCGACGAGAAGCCGATCAGGACGCTGACGGCACCGAGCCAGAGCCGCGAGGTCGGATCGAGGTTGGATGCGCGCTGCAGCAGCAGCAGCGGATAGTCGAATGCCGCATGCAGCATCACGGGCGCCGCCAGCACCAGCGCCCAGCTCGACATCCGCGCCCAGTCGCGATTGTGCCGGTTCGCACCGAGCGCGGTGGATGTGCGGGCGATCGCGAGGTAGGCGCCGGCAATGATGCCGAGCGCGCCGTGGAAGGGGACGGTGAGCACGCTGCGCAGGATCGCCAGCGAGCGCCACATCTCCGCATGCTGGACGAGATAAGCGAGGTTCTCATAGGCCGCAAAGCCGAGCCCGACGGCCGCGCCATAGAACACGGTGTCCATGGCATTGCCGACCTGCCTGCGCCGCGACCAAAGCACAGCGATCACCGCGACCTTGGCGATCTCCTCCGGCAGCGCAACGCTGAACAGCGCCCGGACGGCCTGCGCGAGCCAGGGATTTTCGATCCCCAGACCGACGTTCTGGAACGGCGCCCTGACGATGCCGAGCAGAAGCACGCTGGCTGCGCCGAGCAGGAAGGCGGTCCAGATCTTGAGCGGCGGACCGGAATTGTCGCCAGCAGCGACCACCAGCCACAGGATCAGGAGCGCGGGTGCAATCGCTGCGGTTCCGACCACTGTCGCGAGCGCTTCGAGCAGGTTCATTTGCGACGGCAGGTAGGCCATGGTCTCCAATCATCGATGCCGCTGGCGGAACCGGTCATCACCTCCCGCGAGGCTTGGGTCTAAGATCAGTTCGCAACCGCGGCGTAAGACCTACATGTCGGCAACGATGGCCGTTCATCAAGGCGTCGATTGCGCAAATCCCGCTTGGCAGGCTGTCTGTGGCCAGCGGGAAGGCCCAGGAGCGATCGCCTCAGCGAATCCGGGAGCCCCTCGACGGAGCTGAGTCGCCGTCTCGCGTCGGCTGCCGCGGCTCGGCCGGCGTCCAGATGTCGGTGCGTCCGGGTGCCGGCGCCTGAGCGGTTGTCGGCGTTTCGACGCAGCTCAGCCGTGGGGTCGGATCAGCGACGCGCCGGCACTCCAAGCCCTCGGCAGAGGCGGCTTGGCTAATAGCCAACGTCGCAAGGACAAGCGCAAGAATTCTCATGGTGCCCCTCGTCTTCCGTGTGGCGCGGCTTGTGAACGATCCGAGCCTCACCTCACTCACAGTCAGAAATCTCAAATCTGAAATCCCGACGTAAACCCGGGCGCGATCCGCCGCGCCGGCGATGCCTGCCATAGTTCGCCGCGAAAGTGTGCAAATGTTTGGCCAATCTCGCCGAGATTTGGATTTCTCTGCCGGAGTTTACGTGCGAATGCGGCGCATTGCTCGCAATACGAGCGCGCTGCTGGTC
Source organism: Bradyrhizobium sp. ORS 278 (assembly GCF_000026145.1). Lineage (NCBI taxonomy): Bacteria > Pseudomonadati > Pseudomonadota > Alphaproteobacteria > Hyphomicrobiales > Nitrobacteraceae > Bradyrhizobium > Bradyrhizobium sp. ORS 278. The sequence goes on from NC_009445.1 coordinate 3,785,581, forward strand.
AGTTAGCATCGCGCTGGTCCCGGGCCCTTTCGACCTGAATTGCTCGCGCGGCATGCCGGGAACCATGCTCACGCCCTGATCTGGATCAACGAACGCCTTGCATAACTGGGCTTTTGTCCCATCCGGAACAAACCTTTAGGGGCGCGCCGCAACGCTGGCGCTGGCCGCCGGGCAGGGGAAGGACGACCAGGTGAAGAACTACGACCGCTATTTCGACCATGCCCTCGATCAGCTCCACCAGGAGCGCCGCTACCGCGTGTTCGCCGACCTCGAGCGCCGTGCCGGCCGGTTTCCGCACGCGATCTGGCATTCGCCCGAAGGTCCGCGGGATGTGGTGATCTGGTGCTCCAACGATTATCTCGGGATGGGACAGCATCCGAAGGTGATCGGCGCGATGGTCGATGTGGCCGCGCGCATGGGCACCGGCGCGGGCGGCACCCGAAACATCGCCGGCACCAACCACCCGCTGGTCGAGCTCGAACGCGAGCTCGCCGATCTCCACGGCAAGGAGGCGGCGCTGGTGTTCACCTCGGGCTACGTCTCCAACGAGACCGGTATCTCGACGATCGCCAAGCTGTTGTCGAATTGCCTGCTGCTGTCCGACGCGCTGAACCACAATTCGATGATCGAAGGCGTGCGCAAGGCCGGCACGGAGAAGCAGGTGTGGCGGCACAATGATCTGGCGCACCTCGAGGAGCTGCTGCAGGCGGCCGATCCCGACCGGCCCAAGCTGATCGTCTGCGAGAGTCTGTATTCGATGGACGGTGATGTCGCGCCCCTGCATCGGATCTGCGATCTCGCCGATCGCTACGGCGCGTTGACCTATGTCGACGAGGTCCATGCTGTCGGCATGTATGGCCCGCGTGGCGGCGGCATTGCCGAGCGCGACGGCGCGATGGCCCGCATCGATATCCTTGAAGGCACCCTGGCGAAAGCGTTCGGCTGCCTGGGCGGCTACATCGCCGCCAATGCCAATTTGATCGATGCCGTCAGGTCCTACGCCCCGGGCTTCATTTTCACTACGGCCCTGCCGCCGCCGGTCTGCGCCGCGGCAACCGCCGCGATCCGGCATCTGAAGACCTCGCAATGGGAGCGCGACCGGCATCAGGACCGTGCCGCCCGGCTCAAGGCGGTGCTGAACGCGTCAGGCTTGCCGGTGATGCCTTCGGATACTCACATCGTCCCGGTCCATGTCGGCGATCCCGAGAAGTGCAAGAGCGCCTCCGACCTGCTCCTGGCAGAGCACGGCATCTACATCCAGCCGATCAACTACCCGACGGTACCGCGCGGTCTGGAGCGGCTGCGGATCACCCCGTCGCCGTACCATGATGATGGCCTGATCGATGCGCTGGCGGAAGCGCTGGTCGACGTCTGGGACCGGCTCGGCCTGCCGCGCGCCGCGCAGGCGATGGCCGCGGAGTAGGTCTGTCCGACTGTTTTGTCAGGCGACCCTGTCAAGTTTGATCTGCCGCAATGCCGCCCGCGCCCGCGCGGGCGTAATCTTTTCTGAAGAGGGGAACATGCCGGTTCGGCAGGACCCGGCCGGCGCAAAGAGGCAGCCATGGCAAAGATCATCGAGGCGCTGCTGCAGGAGCACGAGAATCTCGAGAAGCTTCTCGCTGTGCTCGAGCACGAGCTGGAGCTGTTCGATCACAATCGGCGGCCCGATTACGACATCCTGCAGAGCATCATTGCCTATTTCGAGGACTATCCGCAGCGCTGCCATCATCCCAAGGAGGAGATGATCTTCAGCAAGCTCCGCGCGCGCGATGCGGCGGCGGCTGCGACCTATGGCGATGTCGACGACGAGCATGAGGCCGAGGCGCGACGGCTGCGCGGCTTTGCCGAGGCGGTCAATGCCGTGCTGGCAGACCAGGAGATCCTGCGCGAGAGCTTCCACGCCGCCGTTCTTGAGTTCATCGACAGCCAGCGCGAGCACCTGCGCAAGGAGGAAACGCTGCTGTTTCCGGCCGCCTTGCGCGCGCTGCAGCCGGAGGACTGGGCCGACATCGACGCCCGCATGTCCGACGAGAAGGACCCGCTGTTCGACGGCGAGGTCGCCGAGAAATTCCACAATCTGGAGCGGACGATCCTGCGCTGGGAGCAGGAGGCGGAGCAGGCACGCGCCGCGGCGGGCTGAGGGACACTCTGTCTCACGGACGCTTTGTCCCAACTGCACCTGAAATGCAGAGGGCTATAGTTCCTCCGTGTGGGGGGCAGGCACTCTTTTACGGAGTTGGCTATGACCGCGTTGAATACAGGGCTGAAGCCGGTCCGGGCGAAGCTGGCCGGGCGGGGCGCGGAGCGGAATGGGCCGGCGCAGACACCGATGTCGCAGCAGAGCGCGTTCGGCTGCCACGGCTATGACATTCATCCGCAGGAATTCGTCCGTCTGTCCGGCTGCCAGGAGCTGAAGCTGCGCCGCCAGAAAAAGCGGGCCCTGTTGCTGACCTGATAGTGCGCTGAGCCGACACTCCGTCGCCGCGCAATCTCGCGGCGCTTTTGCGCGTCTCGATTTGCACCCCAGCCCTGCTGGTCCGGAGCGGCGCACGTTCGCAGGGATGTTCGTGGCTCGGCTGTAAGAGCGTTAAGTTAAGCTCTCGTTAACCAAGTCGCGCCACCCTGATCGCACTCGACCCCAGGAGTGCGACGGAACCGGACGGCCGGAGCCGGCAGTCGCGACAAGAGGCCGGCGGCGTAATGCCCGCCGGCCTTTTTGCGTGGGCTTTTCAGCGGAGGAGGCCACGGCGCTTGCTCAGTTGCGCCGCGCCAGCGAGCGCAGGAAGCCCTGGTATTCCTCGTTCAACTCCATGTCGACCGCCGGCGCCAGCCGCAGCAGCACATTCGCGATGAACGCCTGATCGTTGCGCGGCTCCTCCAGGACTTCGCGCAGCACCGGAACGTTGTCCTCGATGTGGTGCAGGAAGGCGACGCCCTTCTCGGCTGTCTCGGTCCAGCGCGCCCGCGTCCATTTCGCCAGCGGATACATGACCTCGTGGATGAAGTTGGACTTGCGCGCCTTCTCGAAGAAGCGAAGGCCCGCGCTCCAGTTCTCCTTGGCGCGCAGAGGCGGCGGCGGCAGATCGCCGGTCAGCATCTTCTTGCCGGCCTGGCCGACGAAATCGTCCAGTGTGGTCGGCGCATCGATCGTGGCGCGGAAGTGCCACAGCGCGAACGAGCCCGGGAAATCCTGGCCCATCCGGTCGAGCAGGGCGGTCTCGACCTTGTCGACGGCGGCCTTGTCGCCCTTCAGCGACGCTGTCATGGCGAAGGCGAACAGCGCATCGTTGGCGACCTCGTGCACGCCGCCGGTCTTGAGCTGCGCGGCCGACAAGGTCGGCGTCTTGCCGTCCGCCGGCACCGTGGCGTCACCGGCGCGCTGCGCCTTGATGAAGGCGGTGATCTCCAGCCATCCCATCAGATTGGCGACGAAGCCATCGGGATCGACATGGACGATGGCGAGGTTGAGCGGCTCCTTGCGTGTCCTCAGCTCCGTCATGTCGGTCATATCTCACTCCGTCGCCGCAGTTCGCCGGCTCGCTGCCAGCTCTGTCGCTTTCGCGACAAAGGCGGCGTGATCGGCGATGTCTTCAAGGCAGGGCAGCAAGAAGGGTGCCATCGTTTTTGACACTCGCCGGCGCGCGATGCGGCCGGAACGAGTCTTGCTCAGTTCGTTGTGGACGATTGCATCGCAAGCCCGAGGAGACGCCCCGCATGTTCACGCGCGTTTGCAAGGCCGAAACGATCGACGAAGGCGGCATGCGTCTCGTCATCGCCGACGCCCAGCTGATCATCCTGGCCTGGCCCGACAATGGTGAGCTCAAGGCCTTCCAGGGCGTGTGCCCGCATACCGCCGCGCCGATGGAGGAGGCGGGCTTCGACGGCCGGCTGCTGAGCTGTCCCGTGCACAACTGGACCTGGGACGCACTGACCGGAGAGCCTGTCCATCCGCCGGAGAGCGCCCTGGCCGAGTATCCCCTGAAGGTCGAGGACGGCATCGTCTATATCGACACTGACGGCATCTCGCCGCTGTTTGCGGCGCGTTGAGCATGGCTGCCGGCGGCAGGTAAAGACGGTTACGGGCGGCTTGCCCGGGCGGGCAAACGCCTCTATACGTTCGGCGCGCGCGGCGCGGAATCATGGCCGATGGTTCAGCCGGCCTTTCAGGTCATGGTCGCAAGACACTGATTTGTTGATGGTTTTCAAAGAAGCGCGCAAACGGCGATAGCGCCATGGCCCTGTGCCTCCGCGGTATCGTGCGTCGTGCTCCCTTCGTCTATCGGTTAGGACGCCACCCTTTCACGGTGGAGAGAGCGGTTCGATTCCGCTAGGGAGCGCCAGTGCCACCCTTCGATCGTTGGAATCACTCAGCTTTTTGTGCCTTTCCCCAAACGAACCGAAGGGGTTTGGGGAATTCTGTTCGGCTTGTGATCCTCCAGCTTGACGGTCGCGCGCTTGCCGCTGTGGCGGTCGGCTTCGGCGCAAACGCGCAGTGCGTTGCCTTAAAACGAGTGAGTAACGTACAGTGCTCGTGGTGGGGGAACATTGCAATGACAGCAGCGGCTGAGATCCAGAAGGACTCGCGGCGACCTGATGACGCCCGCAGCGACGAAGAAGTCAAGCGCACGTTCGAGGCTCTCTACGATCCACGAAGCTTGGGAAGCTGCTCTGATCCGCTCTTTCGGTTCATTTGTGAATACGACGATTTGGTTCAAGCGTTCTTTTTCACGGTGATAACGGCGGCGCACGTCGACGAAATGAGAGCAGTTACTGAGAAGGTCTTGGGAACGGTCAAAAATGCACTGAAAAATACCGGAGACGAGCAGCCGGAAGCTCAGCAGCCAGACACTCAAGCGCACTTTCGGGATGGCCCCACCTTCAAACGACTGCGTCGCTACTCGCCGTTGCTGTCTCGGAACATGGTAGTCGGTATGGCCAACAACTTCTTCAGCTACATTTCGGAGATGCTCCAACTCGTGTTGAGGCGTAAGCCGGAAGTGCTGCGTTCTAGCGAGCGCCTAACTAACGAAGAGGTCCTCCAGTTCACGCGGGTGAAGGAACTGGTGGCATATATGGCCGACAAAAAAGTCAACGAGTTGGCTTACGGCGGTCTCAAGGGGGTCGAAGATTATGTGAGGGATCGGCTAGGCATCGATTTATTCGCTAATGACGATGAGCGAGCGCGGCTTACGATCCTTGCCGAACTTCGGAACATTCACACGCACAACCGAGGGGTCGTGAACGAGGTATTTCTTAAGCGTGTCGGCAGAAAGTCGTACGCAGGTCTGGACTTCGCGCTTCATCAGAAGACCCACGTCGACTTTGACAGATTCGTAATGCTGTCCCGAAATGCAATCGAGGTCGCCATTCGACTAGATGTGGCGCTCGGTCGAAAATTTCATCTTCGACGGAGGCCATACACCAAAATTGCTCCTCAGGAGCCCGAAGGAGAAATCAATCTGATACAAGCTACTAGGCGGGCCTCGCGTAAGGCGCAGGATCGGAAAGCACGCAGTGGTGATGGCTGAATGATGAGAGGCGAGTGGTGAAGCTTGCCAGTCGTGCATCGCAAATGCGGCGCGCGATTGTAAGGACCCCTCAGCTTCTTTTGCCTTTCCCCAAACGACCCGAAGAGGTTTGGGGAATTCTGTTCGCCTTGTGATCTTCCAACTTGACGATCGCGCGCTTGCCGCCGCGGCGGCGGTCGGCTTCGCGGGTGTAGCGCTCGGCCTCGGCCAGCGTCATGTGGCCGAGGGCGGCCATGATCTCGTGAGCGGTCGCGCCGGCATCGGCCAGCATGCGGCCAAGCGTCTTGCGCAGCCCGTGCGGCTTGCAGTCGAGCGGCAAACCGGCAGCCGTCATCGCGTCGCGCATCCAGCCGGAGAAGCCATCGACCGAGAACGGCTTGCCCCACTCGGTCACCAGGATGGTGACGTGGCGGCGCGGTAGTGCGGCGAGCGCCTGGCACAACGAATCCGCCTGCTGCACCAGGACGGCGACATCGGTCTTGCGTCGCGTATACTCGAACACCTCGTTGTCGGCCTGCGTCCAGGTCGTGAGGTGAGTATCGGCGCGCGCGGTGCCGACGTTGAGCATCATCTCATAGGCGGCGCGCTGGCGCGTGCCAAAGGGCCAGCGCGCTTCGAAGGCCGCCAGCTCGTTGTCCGTCCACCCGCGGATCTCCTTCGACTTGCCGCGCTTGATGCCCTCGCTCGGATTGACCTTGAGCCACTTCAGCGCCTTGGCATGGCGGATCAGGATGCGCAGCTTCTTCAGCGTGTCGAGCCGGGCGCCGGGCTTGTTCGACAGCGGCTTGAGGATCTTCGCCTCGATGCGCTCGCGCGTGAGGCCGCCGACCGAGCGATGGCCGTGCGCGGCCCGCATCAACTCGAGCCGGCGGCGATAGCCCTCTTTGCTGGAGGCGCGAAGCGAACGAAATTCGTCGCTGTCGTAGTAGGAGGCGATGAGGGCGCCAAGCGATTGCGGTGCGTCCTGGCTCGGCGCAGGACGGGTCTGCGCGGCGCCCTGGATCGCAGCCTGGTAGGCAGCGCCGAATTCCTCGGAGGACGGATCTGGGAGCTTGACGCGCGGGCCCTTGCCGATTCGATAGGCGTAGTAGACGTGCCCCTTGACGACGTTGCGCTCGACGTTCGGGGGCAGCCTGCGCCGCATCAATCATCCCATCCAAAGTCGTCAGCCGGCACCATGCCGGTCTCGTCCTGGTCCGCCGGGCCGCCCTTGCGGGGCAGGCCGTCGACTGCGGCGTCCAGCTCTCGAACATCCCAAGCCCAGCGCCGCGGTGTCAACTCCCGTGCCTGCGGCATGCGGCCTTCGCTGACCATGACGTCGAAGGTCTTGGGCGAGACGCTGACATAGGCCGCAGCGGCCTCGCGGCCGATCAGCCGCGGGGGCAGGGTGGGCGGGAGCGCGACCTGGCGGGTCATCCCCGCGGCTCCGCGCGGTCCACGGGACGGTGATACGCCCGCACGGTCGGATTGCGCTCCCAGCTGTCGCGCGCGATGTCGCTGAGCTGGTCCCATGTCTTGCGCGGCATGCCTTCCTGGTGGCCGTCGCGCGGGCCGTAGTTCGGCTGCAGCGCGCAGTCGGCCTCATAGGCTAGCTGGCCGGGGGTCTTGCGGCCGTTGTTCACGGGGGCTGCAGAGGAACGCTTGCACATCTCGGTCACGGTGGCTCCATCTGGCTGAAATGAATGGGCCGCCTCAGGGGCGGCCTGAGGCGGCTGGGACATTGTGAGAGGGCGGGTCCCTCTCCGCAGCGCTATGGGACCATGGCGCCTCCTGTCGTGGTGGGAGCCGCGACCGCGATGACGCGGTCGCCGCGGATCTCGGCGCGGCGGCTGTCGACCAGGCGGGCCACGACCGCATCGGAAATGCGTTTCGTGCCCCAGCGCCAGCCGCCGCGCAGGCGCCGCTCGAAGGGGCTGAGTTCGAGCAGGCGAAGGTGGTCTGTGTGAACCTTGTAGCTCATGGTCAGCCGCCTGCGGGCTCCGGCGCGTTCAAGGCGGCGGCCACGGCGTCGAGCACGTGATCGAGGCTCGGCTGCATCTGCAGGGTTGGCGCGATGTCCATCGCGCGGACGCTGGCAATGATGACCGGCGGAAATGCCGGAAGGCGGCGCATGGCCGGCGGCAGATGGCGCTGCATCTGCCAGACGTGCAGCAAATGGTCGGCGTGCTGTTGAGGGGTCATGACCGAACTCTGAAAAAAGCGGCGGCCGGGCTTGTTATCGGAGGGCGGTCGACCCGGCCGCCAGTCAGGGAGGAACAGGTTAGAGCGCGGGGCCGGCGAGGCGCTGTGCCAGCGCGCGGGCGTTCCCGGCGTGCAGCTTGACCTGGGCGGCGGTGTAGCCGCGGCTGATCAGGTCGTTCTCGGTGATGCCGCCGCCGCTGGCTGCGCCTTCGCGCATGTCTTCGGCCATCTGCGCGATGATGGCGGCCTCGGTGCCCAGAGCGGCGCGCGGCGGGACGAGGGCGGTGCTGATGAAGCCGGCGATGGCAGGACGAGGCGGCACGCGGCTGGCGCGGCCGGGCAGTCGGTTGCAATAGCGGATGCGTCGCATTGGAAAATCCCCGTGGGTTGATCACGGGAGTATTTATGCGGCAATCGCAAATTCATTTCAACTTAATTTTGCGAGAATCGCAAAATCTAATCGGCGCTTTGGTTCGCGACCAAGGTTTCCAGCTTGCCGATCGGCATGGTTTAGAGATCCAGGAATGATCGTTTGACGCGTCCGACCACCATTCGCTCGGCTTCGGCTTTGGTCTTGAGATAGCGCGGCTCGTGGACGGGGTTTGTCGAAAGCGGCGCCAACCGCGGCGGATCCGGCTTCCACAGCTTGAAGGTGACCTCGCCTCGGTCGCAGAAGACGTATGCCTTATTCGAGACGAGGGTTCGGTCAGCCTTGTTGACGATGATCGTCGAACTCTCCGGCGAAATGCGGTCCATGGAATCGCCCCTGACCGTCAAGGCGATGAAATCGCCGCGACCGAGGTCGGCGAAGGCAAGCAGCGGCACCTGGTCGATGGGCAGTTGCGACATCGGCGCGGCTAGCTTGCCGGCCGGCACGGTATCGAGCAGGGGGACGCGCGTGATCTTGGCCTCGGTCCGGTCACGAATGTCCTTCGCCTTGCTGCGGGCCTCCTTGAGTCCGGGCGGCTCGTCCTCAAAGAACTCGGCCATGCCGATCAGCTCGGCCAGGGAGATCTCGCGGTTCTCCTTCGCGCCGTCCAGGTTGGTCATGCGGCTGATCGCGTCGGTGCGAATGCCCAGATGATTCGCCAGGGCGCTGCGGGCGCCACGGCCGCGCGCCTTGAGTTGTTCACTGAGCCAACGGCGCTGCTGTAGTTGTAAGTCCTTCATCCGCCTATCATTTGCGGAAATCGCAAGATCGTCTATCGCGGTTTTCGCAAATTCGTCTGGACAGGTATTTGCGATTATCGCAAGCATTGCGCCGCGATGATTCTCAACCCCGCAAAATCCGTGATCGACAAGGTGGGTGGCTACGCTGCGGCGGCCCGCATCGTCGGCAAGCACGTGACTGGCATCTACCGCTGGACCTATCCGGCCGAGCGCGGCGGGACCGGCGGCTTTGTCCCGCCCGCTGACGCTCTCAAGCTTCTCGATCATGCCCGCGCTGCCGGTCTCTCGCTGGAGCCTGCCGACTTCCTGCAGGCGCCATCTGTGGTTGCTGCTGAAGAGGGTGCGTCATGACCAGCAAGCTATCCGGTGGGAGCGCAAAGGCCAAATCAGGCCGTTTCCCCGACGGGAATCGGAATTGCCCCAAGGGGAATCCGATTTCGCCCGTTATGCAGAATGTGCGGGGCTCGCTCGGCGCGGTTAAGGCCGCGCAAGAGCTGCAGTTTTTGACCGGAGAGCCGCTCTCGATCTGCCAGAAATTGTTGTCCGGGCATCGCGTGGAAAATCGCGACATGCTGGTCGCGCTCTGCCAGACGCGGCTCGTCATCGACGCCGTCCTCGGCCTCATCGATCCGGACGTCAAAGACCCTACGGCGCGCGCGGTTCGCAAGGCGATGCGCAAGCTGAAGCTCGAATTGGAGCTGGCGCGCCTCGATCGGGAGGACGCCGAATGAGGGCGCAGCCAGAGCTGACGGCGCGCGGCGACGCCGCGGGGCTCGCTGACGAGGCCGTCATCGGCGCCGAGCAGGTCGCCTCGATGCCGCATGTGATGGAGCTGTCGGTCCGCGAGGACCTCGCGGTCCGTGTCCGCATCCGCGGGCTCGGCGGCCAAGTGCTCGTCGACGTCGCGATGACGGCAATGCGCGCGCTGCGCACCGCCGGGCTGTTCAAGCTGGCCGCCGAGCGCGCCGATCCGTCGCTGCTGCGTGACGTGCAACTCCGGGAGTTTGACCGATGAGCGCGCTGAAATCGATGTCGTTCAAGGCCAATTGCTCGAAGCTCGACGCTGTCCTGTCCGAGCTGCGCAACCTTCTGCCCGGGTTGCCTCCTGAGTTTGCCGATCGGGTCCCGCCGGTCGACCAGCTCTATCGGATCGAGACGGTCGTGGCCCGTAAGGGTGGCGTGATCGAAGTCTGGATCTTGCCGTCCAGCTCGCTCTACCGCGTCCTGGCGGATGCCATCGACGCTGCTGCGGAGCCGCGCCGATGACCATTGCTGCCACCGAGGGCCGCGAGCTGCTGCGCTCCTACGTCGAGCGGATCGAGCGCATCGTCGAGGAAATTCAGGCGCTCAAGGATGACCAGAAAGTCCTGTTCGCCGAAGCGAAGGCGCAGGGCATCGACACCAAGTCGATGCGCCGGATCATCAAGCGGCGGCAAAAGGACCAGGCCGAGCTGACCGAGCAGGAGTCGGTCGACGCCCTCTACATGCACGCGCTCGGCATGACCGCTGAGCACCCGCTGCATCAACAGGTGGCGGAGCTGGCGCAGACTGGGCTCGGCCGCGACCAGGTGATCGAGGCGCTGCAGCTGCTGATCCCGGTCAATGGCGAGATCATCGCCAGCGTCGGCGGCCAGCCGATGCGGCTGTGGCGCACGGCGGATGGCAAGTCGTTCGCCGAGGACTACGTGCCGCCGCTGTTCCAGGAGTTCATGAACAAGCGCAAGGCTTCGTGAGGGCTGGCCGTCATGATCCGCGAAGCCTTCAACCTTGCCCGGCATCAGATCGAGATCGAGACGGTCGACCTCCTCGATCTCTCCGCGACGCCGTGGCGCCGCATCATGCTGTCGGCGCGCGACAACGTCTGGTGTCTCGTCGATGCGGCCGATGCCGCCTGGCTGACCGAGACCGTCTGGAACGTGTCCTGGGGCTCGCGCACGCCTTGGCAGAAGTACGCCAAGCGCAATGTCGGGCCCGACCGGGCGACGGTGCGGATGCATCGCGAGATCATGATCAAGGCCGATCCGCGCTCGGACCGCTTCATGCGGACGCACGTCGTCGACCACATCAACGGCCAGACGCTCGACAATCGCCGCTGCAATCTGCGCTGGCTGACGCATCGCCAGAACTGCGGCAACCGCACCCCGCGCGAGCGCATCCCTTCACTCGATTCCATCGTCCTGCAGCTGCTGGCGGATCTCGGCCCGGCGCGGGAGCCTGCGGAGGTGCCGTTCTGATGAAGCAGCTTTCGTTTCATCCCTATGCCGATCTGTTTCCGCTGATCGAGGGCCAGGACTTCTACGATCTGGCTGAGGATATCCGCGTCAACGGGCTGCATGACCAGATCGATTTGATCGAGATCGAGGGCAGCTATCAGATCCTCGACGGGCGCAACCGTTACCGGGCGCTCGTCTGGATCATGTCGACGGGCGAGCGGCTCGGGCCGGGCTGGGGCATGCACGAAGGCAGGCTGCTGAATGCCGCCGACCTAGTGAGCGAGGACCAGCCCTGGCGCTCCTGGCTCTACGCTGACGGCGATGCCGACGACTACGGCGACCTGCTCGCCTACGTGCTGTCGAAGAACCTCAAGCGGCGCCAGCTCGACGAGAGCCAGCGCGCGATCGTCGCCGGCCGGCTCGCGAACATGCGGCAGGGGCACCGGACCGATCTTCAACCTTCTGCAAATTTGCAGAAGGTCTCGACGGCTGCCGCGGCGGAAGCCGTGAACGTCAGCGAGCGCTCGGCGGCAGCGGGCCGCAAGGTCGTGCAGTCGGCGCTCCCGGAGGTCGTTGCGGCGGTCGAGCGCGGCCAGCTCAAGGTCTCCGTGGCGGAGCAGATCGCCGCGCAGCCGGCCGAGCGCCAGGCTGAGATCGTGGCAGCGCTGCCGCGCGATGCCGAAGGGCGGCTGACGCCGGAGATCAAGAAGGCGCTGGCGCCGGTCATCAAGGAGATCCGCAAAGAGAAGATCGCGGCGAAGAAGGAAGTGCGAGCGGAGCGCGAGATCAAGCTCGGCCGCAAAATCCAGGCGCTGCCGGACAAGATGTTCGGCGTCGCGATCGAGGATTTCGAATGGGACCATGCGACGTGGTCCGCCGAGACCGGCACCGAGCGGCATCCGTCGATGCACTATGAGACGGCCGCCGAGGCGCGGACGCCTGAGGAAATCGTCGCGCGCTGCGCCGAGCGCTTCGCCTGCCTCGCCGATGACTGCATCCTGTTCAAGTGGACGACGATCCCGCACCTCGCGCTCGCCATCAAGGTGCTGGAGCTGCAGGGCTTCACCTACGTCACGCATCTGGTCTGGGACAAGCGCCGGATGGGTGAGGCGCGCGGCATGGGCTATTGGTTCACCGGCGAGCACGAGATCGTGCTGGTCGGCGTCCGCGGCAAGGTCGTGCCGCCGGCCACGGCGCATTTCCGGAGCGTGTTCACCGAGCCGGTCGGGGCGCATAGCGAGAAGCCGGACAACATTCACAGCATCATCGAATTCCACTGGCCGAACGTGCCGAAGGTGGAATTCAACGCGCGCCGTCGCCGGCCAGGCTGGGAAGCTTGGGGCTTCGATGCGCCCGACGATGCTCAGTTTGCGGACAGCGGCGAGTCCCCACATGCCGCAGATCAGCCAGCCCCGCCGAAGCCGCCTTCCGCGTCGGAAGATGGGATAGTCGAACCGGCTCCGGTCGACCAGGACCCCGAAGCCGACACCGTCGTTCCGCCGGCGGGCAGACCTGGCTCCGCATTCCCCGATCTCGAAATTCCGCCGTTCCTGCGCCGCACGTCGCAACAGGCCGAGATGGATCTCGCGCGCCGTGACCGGCTGCCGGGCGAGATCGTCGATGGCCATCTGCAGACGCGCCTGCCGCTGACGTCGGACGAGCTGGAGATGCAGACGGCGCTGCTCGCGATCGACGCGGGCGAGGCGATCGACAGCGGCATGGCGCGGCACCTGATCGGCGCCGGCCTCGCGCACGCGTCGACGAAGCGGATCTCGGTCACCGACGAGGGCCGCGCCTTCCTGGCGCAGCTGGTAGGTACGGCGCTCGCAGGCGCCGCGGAGGCGCGGGCATGAGCGACAAGATCCCGCTGCGGCAACAAATCGGCGCCATCAACGTCGAGATCCGCGAGCGCAAGGTCAAGCCAGGCATGAGCCGGTCGCAGGCGGAATACCACATCTCGCGGCTCGAAGCGGCCGCCGCGACCTTGGAATGGCTGCAGGCCAACGAGACGCGCATCAAGGGAGCGGTCGGCAATGGCTGAGATCCTCACCTGTCAGACGCTGACGCCGCGGCAGATGCGTCGCGTGATCCTGGAGTCACCCTATGCCGGCGACATCGTCCGCAACGTCGCCTATGCGCGCGCTTGCGTAAAAGACGCGTTGTTGCGCGGAGAGGCGCCGCTGGTCTCGCATCTGCTCTACACCCAGCCCGGTATTCTCGACGACAACGTCCAGCGCGAGCGCGCGCACGGCATCAATGCCGGCCACGCGTGGATGCATCTCGCCGACGCTGTCGTCGTCTATACCGACCGCGGCATCTCCGCCGGCATGGAGGCGGGCATCAGCATGGCACGCTTCAATGGCGTGCCCGTCGAGTACCGCAGTGGCATCACCTATCAGGTCGGCGGCGCGGACTATCTGGCGGGGTATCGCCGATGATCATCGTCCGCGTCGAGCTGCATTCCGCCGTGACGCGCCAAGTCACCGAGATTGCGCGAATGCGCATCTGCAATGTGGGCGGCACCCGCGAGCATGGCGATTACCGCGCGGAGACCTTCCGCGGCCGCTCGGCGCAGCAGCTGTCGCGGCTCATTCGGCAGCGGACTGCCGATGTCACCAAGTACCCGCGGCTTCGCGTGCACGTCTGGCACCTGGTTGCTCAGGCGCTCGTCGCGATGGGCTACATGGGCGCGGGCCATGCCGAGCAGCAATCGGATCTTCTGGAGGGGCAATGACCTCCGTCCGTCATCGCTGGGGCGACAAGGTTCGCTTTCCCCACAAGAGCGAGCGGCAGTGTGCCCGCTGCGAAATGGTGAAGGTCGGCCGGCACGAGGGGCAGGGCGGTCGCGATCTCTACTGGACCGAGTTCTGGCGCGATGAGGAGCGTATCGACGACGGCGGCCGCACGCCGCCATGCGACGCGCGCTGTGAGCAGGTGAAGGCAACGGGGGAACCATGGACACCAGAGGCACACGGCATCTCTCGGTAGATGAATTCATCGCGGCCGTGCGCGATGCCGAGCCTGGCGCGAGGATCATCTACGCGACCGGCGATCTCGCCTATAGCGCCGTGGGCGCGCCGGAGCTGCACGCCGTCCGCGCCAACGCGCAATTCTGCGCGCAGGCCAAGCAGGGCGTCCTGGTCCAGCGCCGTCGCCCCGATCTGCAGTTCCACGGCGCAGGCGGCGGCTGCTGCTTTGAGTATTTGTTCGTCAAGGCGAGGGGCAAGGCTGCCGAATGAGCGACGTGCTGATCGAGGCGCTCGCTCGCCCGGACGATGACGCCGCGCGCCTGGCCGACATCATCTGCCTGCTCGCGGTCCGCGGCGGCGAGCTGGGCGAGCTCGAAATGTATGGGGCCGCCGAGGGCCAGCCGCAGCCATTCAAGCGACTGCGCGGCGAGTGGCTGGAGCGGCTGGCCGTTGCCGTCGAGCGCGGCTCGCTGGCCCGTATGGCGCCTGAGCGCGTCGTCGAGATCCTGTTGCTGGGGCGGCCCTGAGCCCGCGCCTGCGTCCGTTCCGTGGCTTGCGTTATCTGACCTTCTGGAAGTGAGACCGACATGACTGCGCATCGCGAGAAGCGCCGAGCCCGGCACATCGCCTCCGACGAGGCCCATGCCTGGGCGCGCTCGCTGGATCTTCGAAACCCGAACGCGAAGAGTGTGCTTCGGTCGCTCGCGCTCTACGTCAATGGCGAGGCGCGATGCTTCGTCGGGCTTGAGCAGCTGGCGCTCGACACTGATCTGTCGGTCGACACTGTCAGGCGCCGCATGATCTGGCTGGAAGAGATCGGCGCCATCACGCGGATTGCGCAGTGGATTGACGATCGCGGCGTGCGCAACGGCGACGGCCGGGGCAAGCGCTCGACCGATCTCATCCTGCTGCATATTGACCGCGACGGCGATGAGATCGAAGCGCGCGCCTGGGGCGTCGTCGTGGAAAGCGAAGATAAATCAACGGCGATTAGCCCTAGCAGGCAGCAAGGGCTAAATCAGCCGCCGGAAACGGCTAGCCCTAGGCCAGCCCTCGGCCAGCCCTCGCACTGTTGCGACCACCTAAACTCTGAACCTGAACCTGAATCTCCCCCCTTACCCCCCTCCGGGGGGCGGGAGGCTGCTGACGCTTGTGACGAAAGCGAAGCGGAGCCGGAGCATTTCGGGCCTGCGTGGGCAGGCTATCCTGAGCACGAGGCGATGCGGCGGGATCTCGCGCTCGCCGAATTCCGCAGCCTGTCGGCGGACGATCAGAAGCTCTGCAGAGCGGCCGTGCCGGACTACGCGGCGCAGATCCGCAAGCTGAAATGGAAGCCGCGAGCGTTTCATCTCTGGGTTCGCTCAGGCGGCTTCCGTGAATTTCCGAACGCGAAGTTGCCCGACGAGCGGCCGCCACCGCCGGAGCGTCGGTTGATCCAGGGCGATGAGCTAGCCGGCTTCACGGTCGCGCTGCGCATCGCCGAGCGGCGTGATCCGGTGCTCGTCGCCGATCAGCAGCTCGGCCGCGGCGTCTGGCGCCTGATGCCCGTGCAGCCCGACCTGGTTGCGATGGCGGCGTTCGTCGACGACGCCGATCGCGACAGCTGGGAGATCGTCGCCGAGGGCTCGGAGCGCTTCGCGGCCTGGCGCGACCGGCTGAAGCTCTGGCTCGGCGTCGAGCCGAAGGCCGAACGTATCTGGCTCGAGCCGCACGATCCGGCCGTGCACGGCCTGTCGCCGCTGCATCCGAATTTCCGAGTCCGCAAATCCATCAACGGCTTTCGCGTCCCGCGGCCCTTTCCACCGCGCCGCGACGGCACATGGTCGCCAGCAGCAGGGGAGAACGCATGAACATGGGCTATCAGATTGGGGATTTCGTCGAGTTCGTGGATCTCGCCAAGCTCCACGCGCCAGAGGCGGCGCCAGTGCCGCAATGCTGGTACATCCTGCGCACGCATCCCCACTGCGAAGCGAAGGTGATGAAGGCTTTTCGCCTGCGGAATATCAGCGCGTACCTGCCTGTGATGACCGTGTCGAAGGAATTCCGGCGCATGCGCCGCGGCTTCGAATGGATCGAGCGTCGCGACGTGGTGTCGCCCTTGATCCTCGGCGCTGTGCTGATCCCGGATTTCGAAGAACGCTGGCAGTGCTGGCGTGGTGTCGACGGCGCGGTGGGACTGCTGCGGTTCGGCGAATGGACGCCGCGTCTTACGCCCAAGCTGTTTCAGGACATCAGGAAAATCGAGGACATCGCCAACACGCCGAAGAGCAAGCGGGCGCGCGCCTTCGAGGTCGGCCAGCTGGTTCGTGTGCTCAGCGGGCCGTTCCGTTACTTCAGCGCTCGCGTCGAGAGAATTGACTCAAGGGGCCGACTCAGTGTCGGTGCTGAGATATTCGGGCGCATCACTCCGATCGACATCGACGAGGGTGAAATCGAAGCGGTTGAAGCTTAGCGCGCATCATCTCTGGCGCTTGGTGCCAGGTGGCCAAGGTCACCAGGACGCTTCGAACGGAGCTAACCACTCCGGCGCATCTGCCACCAGCCAGAACGCTGGTTCGCGGAAAAAAGGTGGAATCTGCCCAAAGCCCGGTCTCGAGCCGGGCTTTCTCACATGTGTATACTGCCCCCATGGGGTAAATTCATTGCCCGTGAGAAGCTATCTGCGATGAAGTCGGCCTCACCGTCGTCGATGAATCTGGCAGGAGGCCAGCTCAGGTTTGTTTTGGGCAACGGCCAGATCTGTCGCATAGCATCGTTTTCGTTCACGATCGTTGTGCTACTAGATGTCGCCGCAGCCTGAATGAACAGCCGACCCATCCCGATGCTGGTGAAGTGCGTGTCCGGATGGAGTGACCCGGTCGGGTCTGGGTCCACACGACCCATGTGGTGGAACATGGCGAGGTTTCGCCACTTTGACCCTTGATAGTCGGCAATCCAAATTGACCAGGTTGGCGGTAATTCGAATTCCGCGTACATCCGCAGGCGTTCGCTGTCGGGAATGGCTATGTGATTGGGGTGCAGGTACTCGCCGACCATCACGGTCTTGCCGATCCACCCGGAAAGCACCTTGAGATCAAATGTCGAAATCGAGTGCGGCAATCCGTAGATCAGCGGACGCAGGATCGGTCGTGCGCGTGTTTCCATTCGGCTCATCCAGCCGCTGTTGCAGCCGGCGCAAACGAACGGCACTGTGGTTGTTCCGGAATGCCCTTGGCGAATTGCTCGGGTGGGCATCGAATAAACCTTTCCGCGCTTATCTTGTCCCCATCGCGTCAGGCCAATAGTGCGCGTGTCGCGGGCCGTTCGGGGGAAAGCTTCGCGGAGCCATTGAGCAAACAGGTGCTCCTTGGTTGTGCTAGGTGTCAAACAGAAGATGCAGCGGCGGGATGACATTGGAAGAGCCCCTTGCGGCATCGGCTCAGAGCAACGAAGCCGGTGCCTGCACTTCCACCAATCTAGGCAAACTGTTGGCGGTTCGCTCGCCCTTTGTGCAGCCTTGAGACAACGTATTGGAGGCCGGTAAGCGGCTTCCATTGTGCTGTTGGCCATGTCGCATCCTTGGAAAGCTTGGTACCGACTGGCGCGTTGGCAGCGGCTGCGTATGCAGGTATTCCTGCGCGACCTCTACACCTGCCAATGCGGCTGCGGACGTATCGAATCAAACACCTCGCTGCTCGTGTGCGATCACAAGATCCCGCACCGCGGCGACGAGCGCCTGTTCTGGAACGAGGCGAATCTGCAGACCCTGTTCAAGCCTTGCCATGACAAGCGCAAACAGCAGCAAGAGCAATCCTCTCTCCACACGCGCGGCATCTGGCACTGACCGCTGCAGCTCAGGGAGGGGGGTGGTGCAATCTCTAGCCACCCCATCTTCACGGACCGGCCCTTCTCTCACTCGCAGGTTTTTTTCGTCGTGGCTCTGAATTTTGATCTGTTTGGCGATCCGATCCCGGCTAACCATGGCAAACGGGGGCGGCCGGAGCATGTGCCGACATTGGAAAACAGGAATCGCGTCAACATGTTGTTGGCGTGCGGCTGGAGCAACGAGCGGATTGCCGGCGCACTGCGCATCACTGAGCCGACGCTGCGGAAGCATTATTTTTCGGAGTTGAAGCATCGGGCCGTCGCCCGCGACCGCCTCAACGCCGTTTTGCTGATGAAGGGCTTTGAGGCCGTGCAAGGCGGGAACGCGACCGCGATCCGGCTGTTCCTGCAGCTGATAGACCGCAATGATCTGATGCATTTCGGTCAGACGTTAAAGGCGACGGCTAAGCAGCCTGAGAAACCAGCGAAGCCGGAGAGGGTTGGCAAGAAAGCAGCCGCGCTCGCCGCTGCGCACCAGCCGGATGCAGGCACGCCGATGGGTGAGCTGATGGCTCGACGTCAGCAGCGCATAAACTAATGCCAAGACGCCGCAAGCGTCGTTGACAGCTAGATATTGAAGTTGATTTCGCGCAGCTGTTCGCAGGCGCCGTCAAATCCAGGAAACATAGATCCGGCAGTTATGCCCATTAATTGCAGTTCCTGGATGATCTGCGGTCGCTCGGAAAGTGGTAGGTCGATTACCTCCAGATAGGTCTTTCCGTTTCGAGTCTCGATGAATTTTATGAACTCTTCTATGTCGTCAACGTTTGTAACGGTCGAAAGTGCTTGCTGAGGCACCATGCGACGATTCTCAATGGCTAACGGATCTAACAAGGAGAAATGTGGGAGAGTTGCCGTGACTAAGTGTGATCTAGCGACATCTTTTTGCCATTCGCGCCGATCGAATATGAATATACGCGCATTGCCGTCGTCCGCTCTCCTCCTTCGAAAAGCAAAATAGGCAGCAATGAAAGGCGATCGTGTCCAATCAAGAAGTGGAGTAGGATAGCCGTGATGTTGCACCAAGTTGCAAAAAGCCGCGTACTCAAGCTCGTCCTTTAGGTTGAAATGATGTTCAGTCAAGCTGCTCAGGTGCGCGTGTAACTGGTTGATATCGCTCCTTATAAACCGCATAAGATCGGACCGTCCGGAACGATGAAAGAAAGTGCGCAGGCGCCAAGTATTGCTTTCTTGGCCTCTATAAACATACCGGGCCGGATCCCTCTCTAGAGCATACCTTTTGAAGGAAGCCCAATCATTCACTGTCGAGAGCGGCTGACGTTCAGGCGGTCGACCACCGTCCGATAGTAAGAGGTTGGCCGTACCCTTACCCGCCGAGGCGCTGTGAAACTGGATCTCCAGCCCAATTCCGGGTTCGAACGACCAGATCGTAGTTAGCAAGGGATCGAATGGAGCGCCCTTGTAATTGTCTTTGACTGCGTCCCAAGGAACTATAGTCCCATTGCTGGTGATGATCTCGATGGGTATCTGCAGTGCGAAGCTGCGCGACTTATCCTTCGTTCGAATTCGGCCAGCGACTCCAGGCACTCCCGGCGCTCTGGAGAAGACGTACGCCATGCCATCATAGTGGTCGCCGAGATCGTCAAGTTCAATTGTGACTGTGCCCTCGTTATCCCCTTTGAAACTCCCAAACCATTGACCGCGCATAGCTGCACCCGACCTAACTGTTGGATCAGACAGGTTAAGATCGCCCGATATGGTGCGATAGTAGTCGAAAAAGAATCCGAATCAAACTCAACCTCTGGAGGGGCTGCTGTTGAGCTTCCCGCGCGACAAGAGTTGCTGGGACACCTCCTGCCCAGATTGGGAAGATCGCATCCGCAACGGGCGCTCGCTGCTGCCGGATCTGCCGTTGTTCGCCGATGAGGCCGACATGGGGCTGGCGTTCTTCGACGAGCTGAAGCTGCCGGACGTGCCGGGGACGCCGCGCCTCGGCGATGCCGCCGGCCAATGGTTCCGCGACCTGGTCCGCGCCGTGTTCGGCTCCTGGGATCCGGTCAACAGGGTCCGCATGATCCGCGATTTCTTCGCGCTCGTGCCGAAAGGATCGTCGAAAACGACCTATTCGGCGGCGCTGATGATCGTCGCGATGCTGATGAATTTCCGGCCGCGTGGCACCGCGCTGTTTCTCGGCGAGACGCAGGCCGTCGCCGATCGCGCCTATGAGCAGGCGGTCGGCATGATCGAGGAATCGCCGGATCTGCGGCGCCGCTTCAAGCCGCGTGACTACGACAAGACGATCGAGGACCTGGTCACCAAGTCCGAGATCATGATCGCGAGCTTCGATCTGAAGATCCTGACCGGCGCGATGGCTCTCATCTTCGTTCTGCTCGACGAGCTGCACCTGCTCGGCAAGCGCGCGCACACCTCGCGCGTGCTGCGCCAGATCCGCGGCGGTCTCGACAAGACCGAGGAGGGCGTGCTGGTCATCACCACGACGCAGAGCGATGAGGCGCCGGCCGGCGCGTTCAAGAGCGAGCTGAAATTCGTTCGGAACGTGCGCGACGGCCTCTACCGGGGCAAGATCATCCGTCCGACCTTGCCGCTGCTTTACGAACTGCCTCGCGACATCGCGACATTGACGCGCGAGGAACGCAAGCACGGCGTCGAGCCGCGCTGGATGGATCCCGCCGTCTGGCCGATGGTCATGCCGAACATCAACCGTCCCATCACGGTCGCGTCGATGCTGGCCGATTTTGCCAGCGAGCGCGAGAAGGGTGCGGACGCCGTCAGCGTTTGGGCCTCGCAGCATCTTAATATCGAGATCGGCACCGGCACGAACGACGACGGCTGGTCCGGCGCCGATCTTTGGGACGCGCAGGCTGACGAGACGCTCGATTTGGAGGCGCTTCTGGAGCGCTCCGAGGTGGTCGTGATCGGCGTCGACGGTGGCGGCCGCGATGATCTGCTCGGCCTGGCCGTTATGGGCCGCGAGAAGGGCACGCGCCATTGGCTGTCCGTCTGTTACGGCTGGGCCGATCCGATCGTGCTGGAGCGGCGCAAAGAAATTGCCGCGCATCTCGACGACTTCGAGAAGGAGGGGACGTTCTCGATCCTTCCGGTCGCCGAGGCGCTGGCCGAGCTGACCAGTCTCGTCGCCTGCATCAAGGCGTCGGGCCTGTTGCCTGAAAAAAACGCGGTCGGCATCGATCCGAACCGCGCCGCGGCGCTGTTCGAAGCGCTGTTCGCGGGTGGCATTACCGAGGACATGATCCGCCGGCTGCTGCAGGGCCCGGCGCTCGCGCCCGCGGTGTACGGCCTCGATCTCAAGCTCGCCGATGGGACGTATTTCCACGCCGACCAGGCGCTGATGACCTGGGTCGTTGGCAACGCCAAGGTTGAGCAGCGCGGCAACGCCGACATGATCACCAAGCAGGTCGCCGGGCGCGCCAAGATCGACCCGCTGATCGCGCTGCTGCAGGCCACGATCCTGATGAGCTGGAATCCTCAAGCCGGTCTGCTGGTGACCGGCTCCGACATCCTGATGGTGGTCTGATGGGACTTCGTTCCGGCCTTGGATGGGCGCTGCGCGGCATGGCCAGCGTGCTCGATAGCGCGATGGACCATAGCGACGTCTGGGGCGAGCATTGGTGGGGCGGCGGATATCCCTCGATCGCGGGCGTCGTCGTCAACGATGAGCGCGTGTCGCAGCTCGCGGCCGTGCAGTCGGTGCGCCAGGGCTTGTCCTCGGCGATGTCATCGCTGCCGGTGACGGTGTTCCGCAAGGGCGCAGACGGCGCGCGCGAGGCGCTGCCGCAGCATCCGATTTCCCGGCTGCTCGGCTGCCGTCCGAATGCGCGCCAGACCCCGGCCGAATTCATCGGCGAGCTGGCGTGGCATGTCTCGTACTATCGCAACGGCTATTGCCGCGTCATTCCGGGCGAACCCGGCGCCGATGACTACGCGGCCGGCTCGCTGGAGATCCTGCATCCCAAGCGCTTTGCCAAGCTGGAGCGCGGCATCGACGGGCATCTGTACTACACGTTCAATCCGCCGCGGACGATCGTGCAGGGCGCTCAGATCGCGACCGAGACCTATCGCGACGACGAGATCTGGCACATTCGCGGTAACCCGCTGCAGGAGGACGGGCTGCTCGGCGAGCCGATCTGGGCAACCGCCAAGCAAGTGTTTGCCCGTGCCATCGCCGTGCACGAATACGGCGACATCTGGTTTGCGAACAACGGCCAGTCCGGCGGCGTGATCAAGCATCCCGGCACGTTCAAGGACAAGGCCGATCGCGACGTGTTTCTCGACAATTGGCGCGCGATGGGCACCGGACGCAACCGGCATCGCGACCGTCTACTGACCCATGGCGTCGATTACACGCCTATCAAGGTCACCAACGCCGAGGCGCAGCTGCTGGAGACCGAGAAGGCCAGCGACATCGACGTGTTTGGCCTGTGGTCCTATCCGCCGCACCTTGCCGGCCGGCTCGATCGGGCGACGTTCTCGAACATCGAACAGCAGTCGCTGAATTTCGTCGTCTACTGCCTGGCGCCGCTTGCCATTGCGATCGAGCAGGGCGCCGAGCGCGATTTCCTCGGCGGCCAGGATGCGGAGCTGTTCATCGAATTCAACTTCGCCGGACTGCTGCGCGGGGACCTGCTGAATCGCTATCGCGCCTATCTGATCGGCCGACAGGGCGAATGGCTCTCGGCGAACGACATCCGGCGCTTCGAAAACATGTCGCCGCGCACGGATGAAGGCGGCGACGACTACACCAATCCGCAGACCAAGAGCGGGGCGGCTGGCGCGGCCGATGGCGCCGGCAGCGATGACGGCGACGGTGCCGACAACGAGAACAAGCCGAGCAAGGATTGAGCGCCATGGCGAAGGACAAGCACCTGCAGAAGGTCATCGCGCAGATCTCCGCGATCGACCCCGTTGTGGCGCTCGATTTGGAGGCGCTGACCGGCTGCCTCGCGCGGGCGATTGCCCGCGAGGAACAGCGCGCCGCGGCCGTGGCCAGTGTGCCGACGCAGCCGAGCAAGATCGCGCTGATCTCGGTCTCCGGCCCGCTGACGCCGAGGGGCAGCTGGTACGGCTCCTCGCTCGCTCAGATCGCGGCGCAGGTCGCGCGCGCGGCCGCTGACGCCGATGTCGGCAGCATCATCCTCGACGTCGACAGTCCTGGCGGCACCGTCGCCGGCACCGCGGAGGCAGCGGCGGCAGTCGCCGAGGCCGCACAAAGGAAACCGTGCGTTGCCTGCGTCAACACGCTGGCCGCCTCTGCCGCCTATTGGATCGCCTCGCAGGCCTCTGAGATCGTCATGACGCCATCCGCCGACGTTGGCTCGATCGGCGCGATGGTGATGCACGTCGACTACTCCAAGGCGCTCGAAGATGCCGGTATCACGGTGACCATGATCCGCTCGGAACAGTCGCCGAAGAAGAACGAGGCGCATCCGTTTGGCCCGCTGTCGGACGAGGCACGCGCCAACCTGCAATCGCGCGTCAACGATGCCGGCGCCGATTTCATCCGCGCCGTCGCCTCCGGCCGGCGTGTGACGCAGTCGAAAGTGAAGGAAGATTTTGGCCAGGGCCGCATGTTCGGCGCACGCGAGGCGGTTGCCCGCGGTATGGTTGACCGCATTTCAACGTTCGATGAATTAGTATCGAGGCTGAGCATGACAAAGAGGTCGGCAATGATCGGCAATCGCCGCCGCTCCTCGTTCACCTTCGAATGATCGTCGAGCGTCTTTGATGGGACCTGATGTAAACGAGTTGCGTGAAATAGACAAAGATATAAACTGAAGTTATTAGCAGCGGGGTCATGGAGGCGGCAATTGGGACATGTAATTGATGTCGCGATTAATTTGTTTATCCTAGTTGCTGGCAGCCTAGCGTTGCGCGAAAGACATTCGCGTGAACTCTATATCTTATGGTACATATTCTCCGGTTTTTTTCTCGTGTTTCTAGCAGTAGAAGTGCGAGCGCTGCATTCAGGGAAAGATATTTTAGATCTATTTGGTCAGTACGATTATATTTATCTCGCTCTCACTGATTTCGATGACGAACTGTTGTTCGCGTCCGGCCTGTTATACCTCGGAGTTGGACCGCAGATATTGGCATATGTTCTTGCGGGCCTTTTTGGGTGCGCATCACCGCCTCAATTTGTACGAAAAATTGGAAGCGCCGCTATTCTTAGCTTGGTGAAATTTCTAATCGGAGCCGGCGGAATTGGACTCGGCACATCGGTTGGGTACGCTTATTTTGACGGTGTTGGTGATTTCTTTAGGTGGGGTTTTCCCGGAGCATTGAACTACGTTGGCTTCGGATTTCTCCTTGCGGGTTTTCACTACAATCCATCGGGAACATTGATGCGGGTTCTTCGCCCGGCGGCGCTGGTCAGAAAAGCCGCTTCGCAATTCTTGGAGAAACGAGGCCTTGTATGGCCGAAACGCAGGCGATTGGATCTGTCGTTAGTTGATCAATTTGCGCGAGTCAGCCTCCCCCGATGGCTGACGAGGTGCTCTCGCCACGAGGTATTCGTTAGCGAAGCGCCCGAGAGCGATAAATAGTCATAAGCCAATCCATGCCAAAGTACCGAAAGCCATCGTTAAATGTAGTAGCGTCGGATCCGTTCTGAAAACTGACTGCATTAAGCAGTGTCCCCTATTCCCGAGCATTCTGCATCCGCCCGGACCGCAGGATGTATCGCATCTGCGTCGTCCGGGCTCCCCTCATAATCTTCTAAACAGGAGTTGCGATCCCATGAAGGATCTCAAGAAACTGCGCGCGTCCCGTGCCGAGAAGGCCAGGCTCGGCAAAGGCAAGCTCGACCGTCTCAATGCGCTGCTCGACAAGGCCGATCTGACCGAGGCCGAGCAGGCCGAGCTGACCAAGCTGGAGGGCGAGGTCGATGCGCTCGAGGCCGAGGTCAAGCAGCTGGATTCCGAGATCGCGGCCGAGGAGAGAAAAGCCTCGCGCGCCCGCCTGTTCGGCGCCACGGCGCTCGGCGGCCCGGCTCTCGCGACCGTCGTGAACGACAGCGATCCGGCCCGCACCGCGGGCTTCAAGAATCTGGCCGAGTTCGCCGTCGCCGTGCGCAATTTCCAGGTTGCCGGCATCGCGGATCCGCGCATCACCGGTGCTGCCTCCGGCTATCAGCAGAACCAGGGGTCGTCGGGTGAGGGTGTGCTGGTCCCGACCGAATGGCGCGAGCAGATCTGGAGCCTGGTGTTTGCCGACAATGATCTGCTCGGTTTCTGCAATCCAGAACCGACGCAGGGCAACACGGTCGGCATCGTCAAGGATGAGACCACGCCGTGGGGTGCCGCGGGTGTCCAGGCGGCTTGGCGCTCGGAAGGCACGCAGATGATCGCCAGCAAGGCAGCCCTGACGCCTGAGATCCTGCAGCTGCACGAGCTGTATGCGTTCGTGCTCGCGACCAACGAGGTGCTCGATGACGCGCCGCGGCTGCAGAACCGCATCACGGTCCAGGCCGCGCGCGCGATCCGCTGGAAGCTGTTCGAAGCCGTGTGCTTCGGCGACGGCAACGGCAAGCCGCTCGGCTTCATGGCGTCCCCGGCGCTGGTGACGGCGCCGGCGGAAGGCGGCCAGTCGGCCGGCACCATCGTGACCGCCAACATCCTCAAGATGATGGCGCGGCTGTTCGAAATGCCCGGCGGAAATCCGATCTGGCTCGCCAACCGCGACACGATTCCGCAGCTCGGCACCATGACCATCGGCAACAATGCCGCCTTCCTGCCGGTCAACCAGGCGCTGACCGGTTCGCCGTTCAAGAATACGCTGGCCGGCGACCCGCTGTTGTTCAACGAGCATTGCCAGACGGTCGGCACGACCGGCGACATCGTGCTGGCCGATCTCTCCGGCTATGCGCTGGCGACCAAGCAGGGCGGCGGCATCGACTTCGCGGCGTCGATCCATCTGTTCTTCGACCAGAACCTGACCGCCTTCCGCTGGATCATCCGTGCCGGCGGCCAGCCCTATCTGTCGAAGCCGGTCCAGCCGGCCAAGGGTGCGACTGCCAAGTCGCATTTCGTGGCGCTCGCCGCTCGCTGATGACACCTCCGGCCGCGCGCCGACCGGCGCGCCGTCTTTCGTCCGTCACAACTCAATAGGGCAAGCCCCATGACCGCAGCTCCCGCACTCCTTCCGTCCCAGCGCGTCGCCATCGTCGGCGCCATCCCGCCGCAGTCGGCGGCCGCCGTCC
The DNA here is from genome assembly GCF_000026145.1 of Bradyrhizobium sp. ORS 278. Classification (NCBI taxonomy): domain Bacteria; kingdom Pseudomonadati; phylum Pseudomonadota; class Alphaproteobacteria; order Hyphomicrobiales; family Nitrobacteraceae; genus Bradyrhizobium; species Bradyrhizobium sp. ORS 278. The sequence goes on from NC_009445.1 coordinate 3,811,703, forward strand.
AGACCTCCGGCTGGATCGATGCGACCACCTTCCACAACTACTTGTCCATGGTGCAGCTCGGTGCCATCGGCGCCGCCGCGACCGTCGACGCCAAGCTGCAGCAGGCGACCGACAACACCGGCACCGGCGCCAAGGATGTCACCGGCAAGGCCATCGTGCAGTTCACCAAGGCCAATACCGACGACAACAAACAGGCCGTGATCAACCTCAAGCAGGAGGATCTCGACTTCAACAACGGCTTCAAGTGGTTCCGCCTGTCGATCACCCCGGCTGTCGCGGCCACGCTGATTGCCGGCACCGTGTTCGGCGTCGATCCCCGCTTCGGCTTCGCCAGCGACAACAAGGCGGCCAGCGAAGCGCAGATCATCTGATCGTCTGTTGCGTGAGTGCGCGAGCCCTTCGCGGGGCTCGCGTCCGGTTTCCTCGAACAGGATCTTCAGCCCATGGCTTCCGCGGAATATTCCTCGCCAAACGGCAAGACCGTCGCCTCCGGGACGTCAATGGACAGCCTGCTGTCCGACGACTTCGGAGGCAGCGCAATCAATGCGACAGTCTGGGACGTCATCGACGGCGGCTTGCCTGCGGTCGTTGCCAACGTGGCCGTGTCCGCGCTGCAGAGCGCGCCGGTCGCGACCTTCAGCCAGGCCAAGATCGGATCTGGCATCGCCGGCATCACCGACAGCGTGTCGGCCTCCGGCCTGACCGTCAACATGGGCACCACGACCGGCGCCGAGCGCTGGTATCTCTCGCGGCAGATCTTCGCAGGCAAAGAGGATATTCTCGTCATCCTCTCGAAGTCGCAGGTGGTCGCAGGAAATTCGATCTATATCGGCCTGTGCGAGGTAGATCCGGCAAGCGGCATTCCGCTGCTCAATCCAAACTTCGCCGCTGACGGCAACGGCTCGATGGAATTCACGAACCGCGGCGGCGCCGAGTTCGGTCTCAGCGGGACGAATACCGCTTTCCAGGCCGAGGCGATCGGCGACAGCTCGTCGACCAAGGCGGTTGGCAATGCCGGCGCAGCCGGCGCGGCTTGGACCACGGCGCAGGAATGCCTGATCGAGATCGACAGCCGAGACATCACGGTTTCAACGGCATCGGTCGACTCGGTGGCTGCGAAGGCCTCGGGCGGCTCGCGGGTCTCGTCCCAATGCCCGAACGATAAGCGGCTCTATAAGCTGGTGATGCGCTTCCGCAATCCGACGGCGCCGGGGTCGGCGACATCGGTGACCGTCCAGCGCGTGCTCGTGGTCGACAACTATGAACAACGCGTGCAGATCTCGACGGGTGAGGGCGATCAGCTGGCGAGCAAGGCCGTTGCCGTCAACGTGGTCACTGCTGCGTCTACGCCCGTCACCGTCAACCAGAACATCCAGGCCGCGCACAAACTCACCTCGGCGGCCACGACAAACGCGACGCTCGTCAAGGCCGGCCAGACCCTGATCTGGGGCGGCCTCGTGATGAACACGGTGGCTGCAGTCCGCTACCTCAAATTCTACAACAAGGCGACGGCGCCGGTCGTGGGCACTGACACGCCTGTTCTCACGATCCCGCTTCCGCAGAATGTGCCGATCTCGCTTCTCGACCTGGTCGGCTCATGGAGCTGGAAGGCTACGCTCGGCCTCGGCTATGCCATCACGGGCGCTCCGGCTGATAACGACACCACCGCTGTAGGCGCTGGCGACGTCATGGTGAACATCATCTATCAATAGTGGGGGCGCAAAATGGCCGCCTGGCAAATCATGCTCAAGGGCGTTCCGCAGGTCGCGCCCAACTCGAATCCGCCGGCAACCTGGTTCTTCGACGACGCCATGCCTGAGCAAGTGGGCGCGGGCTCCGTCTCGACCGATGTCGTCCGCGCCTATGTCGCCGAGCAGGACGCGCTCGCGGATGGCTTCAACTACGTCGGCCAGTCGCCGGCTTCGCTAGCGCAAGGCTGATCATGCTCCGCATCACCGCGACAACCGGGCCCGTGCCGGTCTCGCTCGCCGAGGCTAAGGCGCAGTTGCCGGCCTCGGCTGACGACACGACAGTCACCAGCCTCATCCTCGCGGCGACGCTGGCGGCCGAGTCGGAGACGCAGCGCTTCTTCATGAAGCGCACGGCGGAGTGGGTCCTGCCGTGCTGGCGGCGCCCACTCGAGTTGCCGATCGCGCCCGTCGACAAGTCGGCGGTCCTGTCGATCAAATACGTCGACTGGACGCAGGCGCAGGTTACGCTCGATCCCGCGACTTACGTGGTGCAGACCCGTGGGCCGACCGTGCGCATCATGCCCAAGCTCGGCCTGGTCTGGCCGCTGGTCTATCTGACGTCCGCCGAGCCGATCGTCATTGCCTTCAACGCCGGCTATGCCGATGCCGCCAGCGTGCCGGAGAACGTCAAGGCGGCCATCAAGCTGACCGTGCGCCATCTCTATTCGCTAGGCAGCCAGAACCCGTTTCTGCGCCGCGATAGCGTCATCGGCGTCGGCGAGAAGCACTATCAGTTCGACCAGTTCTCGGCGCAGGCGCTGCCGCAGGCGGCCTCGGCGCTGCTCTGGTCGGAGCGTTGGGAGTAGGGCACATGACGCCGGCCGAGGCGCTCGATCAGCATCGCAGCCTGCTCGCGGAAGATGGCGAGGACGTCACCGTCCGCCGCTATGCGGGCACCGGTGCGTCGAGGGCCATCGCCTCCAAGGCGGTCGCGCGCGGCCGTGTCATCGGCGCCGGCGCCAAGCCGCTGGTCGGCGAGGTCGTGCAGGCGGGCCGGCGTGTCATCCTGGTCAACGATCCCCTGGCCGCACTCGGCTCCGGCTTCGTATCGTTGGCCAGCCTGCTGCCATTGGCGACGGCCACCGACCGGCTGTTTTTTCGCGGCGCCGAGTTCGCCATCGATGATATCGACGACGATACCCGCCGCGTCGGCGGCGTGCTGATTGCGCTCGTCATCATGGTCAAGGGCTAGGCCATGACGCGCACCTTCGACGAGGCCGATTATCGGCGCCGGCTCGACGCGATCCAGGACGACATGTCGACGGGTGAGGAGATCGGCCTGCTCGCCAAGGGCCTGGTGACCGGCACCGGCCTCGCGCCGATTGAGGCGCGGCGCCAGATCCAGACCGCCAAGATGGAAGCGCTGCGCGGGGCGCGCAAGGCCATGGTCAAGCGCATCCGCGCCGAGATGGACCGCGCGCGCGAGAATGCGATCATCCCGCTGGACGTGCAGGAGATCGTCACCGGCCGCGCCGACGAGCTCGTCAAGGTGCCCTGAGATGCGGATCGTGCTGCGCTATCAGCCGATGCAGGCCGTCGTCGATTTCGCGCTGGAGACGCTGCGCGAGCGCTCGCCGGTTGGTGCCGAGGGCGACCGGCATCCGGGGCTGTACCGGGACTCGCATACCGTGTTTCTCAACGGTCACGTGGTGTCCGATGGCGATGTCCGCGCCTGGCGCCCCGGTGACCAGATCAACATCTCCAACCCCGTGCCCTACGCCCGCAAGATCGAAATCGGCCGCGGCCGGATGACTGTCCCTGGTCACGTCTATGAGGAGGCCGCGCTGGTCGTCGCCTCGCGCTTCGGCAATCAGGCGGTCGTCAAATTCACGTTCATGCCGGTCCGCTTCGGCGACGTCCAATCCTTCGCCAGCTTCTCGCGCCGGATCCGGCCGGGGCGCCGCATGTCAGCCAAAGCTCGCCAGGACTGGCTGGTGCGCCAGCCGGCGCTCGAAATTCGCGGACGATAGGGAGAAGCATCGTGGCCGATTATGCCGGCGCCGTCGCCGCGATGCGCGCGCGCATGGTGGCGCAGTTCACGCCGACCGTGCCCATCGTCTATCAGAACGAGGACCCGCCGTCGCAGCCCTGGCCGCCGGCTACGCCTGCGCCCTGGGTCTATTTCGAGGTGCTGCAGGTCACCGAGCAGCTGCGCGGCGTCGGCCTGCCCGGCAGCCAGCTCTGGCTGACGACCGGCAACATCATGATCCACGTGTTCGCGCCCAAGGGCTACGCGATGCCGGATCATCTCGTCCTGGCCGGCCAGGCCGGCGCGATCTTCCGCGCGAAGACCTTCTACAACACCGAGCCCGGGGTGAAGGTCATCTGCGGCGGTGCCACCGTTCGCGGTGGCGATTCCGAAAGCGACGACGGCAACTACTTCGCCGTGACCGTCGTCATCCCCTTCGAATTCTACTGGATCGGCTGATCCGACCAGCAACGGAGAGAGCACGGCCATGCCCTATCAGTCGAATTTCAACGCCCTGATTGCCTACAAGGCGCAGACGGGGCTCGGCACCGCGGCCAGCGGCGCTGGCGCCAATCAGCTGCGGCTCTCCGGTGGCCAGGGCGCGAAGCTCTCGAAGGCGGCGATCGTCTCCAACGAGCTGCGCAAGGACGGCATGTCGACCCGCGGCCGCCACGGCACGCAGGGCGTCGTCGCCAGCTACAACGCTGAGGTGTCGCTCGGCTCGATCGACCCGATCATCCTCGCGATCATGCGCGCTGCGGCCTGGGACAGCTCGGTGCTCACCAAGACGCAGGCCGATTTCACCTCGCTGACGACCGGTGCGAATAGCATCGTGCTGGGGTCGGGCAATCCGATCACCATGGGCTATCGCGTCGGCGATGTCATTCGAGCCACGGGCCTGCCGGATGCCGCGAACAACGGCCGCAACATCCGTATTGCCGCGTTGTCGTCGACGACCATTACGACTGCCGAGACCCTGACCGTGAACGCCACGCCCGACACGACGTGCTCGATCACCAGGCCGGGCAAGCGGATCATCAATCCGGCCTCGCTGGTGCCGACCTATTTCACGCTCGAAGAGTATGAGGGCGATATCGACCAGTCGACCCTGGCGCAGGACTTCGTGTTCGGCGGCGTCAAGTTCTCGATGGCCGCCAACGGCCTGATGATGGCCGATGTCAGCGGCACCGGCACCGGCCAGATCCAGGCGCTCGGCACGGCGTCGTCGCCTTACTACACCTCGACCACGGCGCCATCTGATGTGCCGTTCTCGGTCGTCGACGCCACCATCCGCGTCGGCGGCATCGACGTCGTCGAGCTGACCGGGCTCGACCTCACCATGAACATTCAGCCGACCGCCACGCCCGTGTTCGGCTCCGGCGCGCAGAAGTATTCACCCGACGTGTTCACGGGCGCGCTGCAGGTGTCGATGAACATCACGGCGCTGCGCAAGAGCCTGACCTATCTGTCGGACTTCATCGCCGAGACGCAGTATTCGCTGCAGATCCTCGCGGTCGACAACATGGCCGAGCCGAAGGATTTTCTGTCGATCTTCGTCCCGAACTTCACGCTCGGCGGCGTCGATCCCTCGGCCTTCTCCAAGCAGGGCGGCGGACGGACGCAGACGATCTCGATCCCGGCGGCGCTGGTCGGCGCCGCCACCAACACGGCCGCCGGCTTCGATCCGACCATGATCTCGTTCCAGACCACGGCGCCTTAAGGACCATCCATGACCAGCCAGGACACGCTCGATCTCGCCGCGCTCGACGCGCAGGACGAGGCCACGCTCGACATCCGCCATCCCAAGTCGCTCGCCCCGACCGGCTGGGTCTGGACCTTCTACGGCCCGGGCCATCCGGTCACCGTGGGCCTCGCCAACCGCGTCGCGGAGGCTGCGCTGAAGAAGGCCGCGGCGCGACGCCAGGCGCAGGCCAACGGCCGCAAGTGGAAAGAGGACGAGCAGAGCCTCGCCGAGATCACGGCCGAGAACGTCGAGGCGATCGTCGCGCGCACCAAGTCGTTCTCGCCGATCAAATTCGACGGCCAGCTGATCGAGTTCTCGGCCGACGCGGCGCGCGGTCTGCTGCGCGATCGGCGCAAGGCCTGGCTGTTTGAGCAGGTGTCGGAGTTCCTCCGCGACGAGGTAAATTTTATTCAGCCCTCCGCGACGAGCTGAGGGCCTTCGCCGAACGAACCTTCGCGCTCGCGACCGTCGAGGACGGCGTCACCTATCGCGAGATGCTGGAAGGCCTGATGTCGCGGCCGACGCTGCGGTCTGACAAGCGCGCAGAGTATGAGGCGGAGTTGTCCGTGCCGCCGCTGCCTGCCGAGCTGGAGCGCGCCTGGCACGGCTTCTGTCGCCTCAGCGCGCGGCGCCGCGTCGGCTTGGCGATCGAGCCGATCGGCTGGGCCGATCTCGACGCCTTCATGCGGCTGACCGGCATCCGCCTGTCGCCTTTCGAGATCGAGCTGATCGAAATGCTCGACGATCTCTACCGCAAGAAAGACTGAGATGTCCGAGACCGTCACCGAGCTGGTCATCGATGCCGATACGTCGGGCGCCGAGCGCTATTCCGACGCGATGGACCGCGCCAGCGATGCGGCCGAAAAGGGCGTGTCGTCGGCGGGCTCGATGTCGCTGGCGATTGCCGGCGTGAGTGCGGCCTCGATCGCGGCGGTCGCAGGCCTGCGCTCGTTGTTCGACTATGTCGGCAGGCAGTCGCAGGAGCTGGTCGATCTGCAGGACCATGCCGAGCTGGCGGGCATGTCGCTGAAAGAGTTTCAGGAGGATCTCTACGCGGCGAGATCGAAGGGGCTGACCGAAAAGGACTTCGCGTCGGGCCTCGACAAGATCACATCAGACCTGACGCAGGCCAGCCAGCAGGCGACCGAATTCGGCAAGCTGTTCGAAGCCAACGGGCTCTCGATCCGGCAGGCCGGCGGCGAGCTGAAGACGGCCAAGCAGGCGCTTGCCGACATCATGGGCCTGATGGAGGGCGCGACGCCGGCCGTGCAGCAGCGCCTGGCCGCGATCGTCGGCGTCTCCGCGTCCTGGATCCCGTTCTTGCGCCAGGGCGTCGAGGAATTCGAGGCCACCAAGCAGAAGGCGCAGGATCTCGGCATCATCATCGACGATGCGACCGTGTCCAAGGCGCGCACCTTCAACAGCGAGTGGAAATCGGCCGTCGCTGCCTGGGATCTGCAGTTCAAGGCAACCTTGGCCGGGATCATGCCGCTGCTCGTGCAGGCTGCCAACCTGGCGCGCTCGATCCTCGACGGCATCGGCGCGGTCTCCGGCTCGGTCGGGCGCTGGCTGACGCCGATCGACGACCAGAGCAAGGCACAGCTGAGCGACACCATCAACGACGTCCATCGTCTGACCGAGATGCTGGAGGGGCTGAAGGGCGACGCGAGCGGCAGCGGCCTGGCCGCGTTCAAGGCGCGCAACCTCGCCGGCATGCTCGGCCTGCCTGAGAACGTCAGTCTCGATCAGGCCTATGCGTTCCTCGAAAAGGTGCAGGGGCTCTACGACAAGCCGCAGCGGGTCAACATCTATCCGAGCAGCTCGCAGGGCAACGGCACGGTGCTGCCCAGCATGGGCGGCAAGGATGAGATCGAGAAGGCGACCGACGCGATCGAGAAGCACATCGCCAAGCTGCAGGCGGACGCTGACGCGGCTGGCGCAGGCGCAGGCGAGTTGGAGCGCCTGCGCGCCGAGGCGCTGCTCTACGCGGCCGCGCAGCGCGCCGGCATCAAGGATACCGAGCGCTTCGCCGAGACCTTCTCGGATCTCGCCGAACGCGCTGGCAATGCCGCGGCGGCGCTCGCCAAGGCCAAGGTCAACGCCGAGATCCGCTTTGCCGGCAACACGGCGCTGTTGTCGCAGGGCGATCTCGCCATCGCGCAGCGGCTGAAAGACATCTATCCGGATGTCGCTGACGCGCTCAACTCGGCCGAGGCTGCGCAGATCCGCTTCAACGAAGCGACCCGCAGCCTCACCTCGAGCCTTGAGAGCCAGCTCGTCCCGGGCCTGGTCGCGATCGAGACCGGGCAGAAGAAGATCGCGCAGGGCGCCCTCGATATGGCAAACCAGTTTGGCCAGGCGCTGCTGCAGATGATCAACAAGGTTTTGATTGTCGAGCCGCTGCTGCGCAGCCTGCAGGGCGTGGTGTCGTCATTCGGCGTCCCCGGTGTCGGCAGCGGCGCCGCGGCCGCGCCGTCGGCCGCTGGCCTCGACGGCCTCGCCGCCATCCATCATAGCGGCGGCATGGCTGGGGATCCGGGCATGCCGATGCGCCTGGTGCATCCCGCGACGTTCGATCATGCGCGGCGCTTCCACGGCGGCGGCATCGTCGGCGACGAGGTGCCGATCATCGCGCGCCGCGGTGAGGAGGTTGGCTGGCCGGACCAGCTGGCGCGCAAATACGGCAGCGCTGCGCCGCAGGTCAACGTGACGCTGATCGAGAGCCCGAATGCGCAGGGCGCGGTAACGCAGACGCAGAACGGCAATGGTGGCATCGATATCGAGGTCGCCATTGCCCAGATCGCGGCCAAGAGCGCCGCGCGCCCGGGCGGTGCGGTCAACCGTGTCCTCACGGATCAATTCAGCGCGCGCGGGCGGCTCGCCAGCCGGTAGGAGAGGAGAGAACCATGGACATGGTGAAGGGCGCCGTGATCATCGCGGCGATGGCTGCCGGCGTGGTCGTCTATGCGATCCACAAGATGGCGCAGGCGTCGGCTGCCGATCGCAGGATCCGGCACGAGCAGTTCATGGCGCGCCTGGTACCGGAGCATGTCGAGACCATCGTCAGGCTTACCGCGACCCGTGACGCGGAGATCGCCAAGGCGACCAAGACCGTGCCGTCACAGCTGATCGACATGAAGCGGGCCGAGGGCTGACATGGCCGACACCTGGCCGGCAGGGCTGCCGCAGCGCCTGCAGCTGCAGGGCGCGAGCCTCGGCATCGGCGATGGCCTGGTCGAGGCGACACCGGACCGCGGTCCACCGATCACGCGGCTCGGCTCGACGGCCGTCGCGCGGCCGCTGGCGGGCGCCGTGATCCTGACCTCGGCGCAGGTCGACACGTTCGAAGCGTTCTTCGTGACGACGCTGGCGCGCGGCTCGCTGCCGTTCTGGTTTCCCGACCCGCGCACGGGAACGTTGATCCTGGTCAAGTTCGTCAAGGGTCAGCTGCCGGTGCTGGTGCCGCTCGGCGGCGATAATTTCCAATACAGCTTTCAGCTGCTGGTGCTGCCATGAGGGTGTTTTCTCTCCACTTTCGCCGCGAGTTGTTTGCGCAGGAAAGCGGCGAGGTGCCGATCTTCCTGCTGACGATCACGCATCCCGAGCTTGCTACGCCGATCCGCCTGTCGACCGATCCGACGTCGCGTCTGTCGACCGATCCGCTGGTCTACGGCACCGTGAGCCGCGCGCAGACCTACTACTATGCCGGCGTCGCGCTGACCTTGCCTGATGAGCAGGAAAAGTCGGCGCCAGCTTCGAAGCTGACGATCTCGAACGTGACCCGCGAGCTGATCCCGCTGGCCCGCTCGGTCTCGTCGCCTGCGCGGGTCGATATCGAAATGGTCGCGGCGTCCAATCTCGACACTGTCGAGACCTCGTTCCCGGGTTTCCAGATGACCAATCTTGAGTACGACACGATGGAGCTCAATTTTGACCTGACCATCGATCCGCTGACGTCGGAGCCGTATCCATCGGGCTCGTTCAACCCGGCGAGCTTCCCGGGCCTATTCTACTGATCGGCTGCTCTCCCGATGCTCGACAGCTATATCGGCATTCCCTTTCAGTCGCACGGCCGCACGCGCGCCGGCTGCGATTGCTGGGGCTTGCTGCGGCTTGTCTATACCGAGCAGCTCGGCCTGGAGCTTCCGAGCTTTGCCGAGGACTACGTCACGTCAGCGGATCGCGAGGCGATTGCCGGCCTGATCGCCGGAAATCTCGGCGGCTGGTCGCAGATCCCGGCAGGTCATGAGCAGGCGCTCGACGGCGTGCTGATGCGCGGCTTTGGCGGCATCGGTCACATCGGCGTCGTCGTGCAGCCTGGCCTCGTGCTGCACGTTCAGTTTGGCTGCACCAGCCGCATCGAACGCTACCGCAGCGGCCCGCTGGCGCAGCGGGTGAGGGGCCTCTACCGCTACACAGCACCGGTCATTGCTTGATGCACGCGAACTCCCTGCAACGCCACGCGCTCGACGGCGAGATCCTCTCGCCGCTCGCTACCGTGCGCGTGATTGGGCGTGCGCATCCGCTGTCGAGCCGGCGGGTGATCTGCGAGGTGCCTGCGGGGCTCTCGATCGCCGAGATCCTGCAGCTTTGTGCAGGATCGAGCGGCGCGGACTTCGCGGTCTATCTCGGCGAGCATCCGATCCGCGCGGAGAACTACGGCCGCATCCGCGTCAAGCCGGGCGCGACCGTGGTGGTTGTCCCGCGGCTGCAGAACAATCCGGTCTGGCGCACGGTGGCGACCGTGGTGATCGCCGTCGCAGCACTGGTCGCGGCGCCCTATCTTGCGCCGGGCATCATCGCGGCAGCCGGCGCGATCGGTGTGACCATTGCCGCAACGACGGCGATTGCGATCGGCGCTGGCGTCATCATGCTGGCGGGCTCGCTCGCGCTCAACGCGCTGTTTCCGATCCGTCCGCCGGAGCTGTCGGCGCAAGGCTCTGGCGCGCCGCTCAACTCGATCCAGGGCGCCAACAACCAGGCCAACCCTTACGGCACGGTGCCCGTGGTGCTCGGCCGTCACAGGCAGTCGCCGTTCTACGGCGCCAAGGCCTACACCGAGATCGTCGGCAACGATCAGTATCTCCGGCTGCTGTTCGTGCTCGGCTACGGCCCTCTGCAGGTCGAAAGCATTCAGATCGGCGAGACCGCGATCGGGACCTACGCCGACGTGCAGACGGAGTTGCGCCAGGGCTATGCCGGCGATGCCGCGGTGACGCTGTATCCCGGCCAGGTCGACGAGCAGGCGCTGTCGATCGCGCTGCAAAACCGCGCCGATCCGCCGCGCTTGACCGGCCATGCGCCGTGGTCCGACAGCGTCGTGACCTCTGTCGACACCGACGAGATCGCGGTCGACTTCCTGGCGCCGTCGGGCATCAACATGACCGACAGCAAGGGCAACGACATCTCATGGTCGTTCACGATCGAGATGCGGTACCGCAAGGTCGGTGCCGCCAGCTGGACCACGGGGCCGCAGACCGTGTTCACCCGTTCCTATGAGCCGATCCGCCGGGGGCAGCGCATCGCGGTCGCGCGCGGCCAGTATGAGGTGCAATGCCAGAAGCCGCTCGGCGATGCCGATCCGAAATATGCGCGCGACCAGGTCACATGGACCTCACTGCGTTCGCTGCGATCGGCGGCGCCGATCTCCTTCGACAAGCCGCTTGCGCTCCTGGCGGTACGCATCAGGGCGACCAATCAGCTGTCGGGCGTGATCTCGACACTCAACTGCGTCACGACCTCGCTAGTGAAGGCCTGGAACGGTTCGGCGTGGGTCGCAAACCAGCCGTCGAGCTGGCCGCCGGATCTCTTCCGCCATGTCTTGCAGGGCCCGGCCAATGCGCGTCCTGTGGCCGATAGCGGCATCGACCTCGCCAGTCTTCAGGAGTGGTGGACCTATTGCGTGGCGAACGGATTCAAGTTCAACAAGGTGCTGACCGATTCCGCCTCGGTCTATGATCGCCTGCTCGGGATCTGCGCCGCCGGCCGCGCGGTCCCGACCTTCATCGACGGCAAGTGGGGCGTGGTCTGGGACCGGCCGGCCGATCCGGTCGTGCAGCACTTCACGCCGCGTAACTCCTGGGGCTTCAAGGGACAGCGGACCTATGCGCAGCGGCCGCACGGCTGGCGCGTGCCGTTCATCAACGCCGCCAATGGTTGGACGCAGGACGAGCGCACCGTCTATGACGACGGCTATGACGCCTCGAATGCGACGCTGTTCGAGCGCATCGAATTTCCCGGTGTCACCGATCCCGGACTGATCTGGCGCCACGGCCGATTCCACATCGCGCAGTCGCGCTTGAGGCCGGAGAATATCTCGCTGTCTGTCGGCTGGGAGCACCTCGTCTGTACCAGGGGCGACCGTGTCGCTGTCACGCATGACGCAATGCTCGTCGGGCTGGCGTCGGGTCGCGTGAAATCCATCGCCGGGCAGGTGGTGACCGTCGATGAGCAGGTGACGATCGAAACGGGCAAGACCTATGGCTTGACCTTCCGCATCGCCGACGACGCGAGGTCGATCACCCGCGCGGTCGATGGCGCCATGGTCCCCGGCGATTACAAGTCCCTGACGCTGGTCGGCGATCTCTCGGTGCTCTCGGGCGGCGAGCTGTTTGCGTTCGGCGAGACCGGACGGCAGACGGCGATCTATCGCGTCCGCTCGATCACGCATCAGCGCGACTTGAACGCGACGCTCGGCCTGGTCGACGACGCGCCTGAGATCGCGGCAGCCGACCAGGGCGACATCCCGGACTACGATCCGCACGTCACGGTGCCGCCGGATCCGCTCAGCCTCCCGCCGCGCTCGTTCAGATTTCTGGAGGTGATCGACGGCCGCGGCGCCACGGCGCGGGCGCTGGTGCGGCTGGTGTGGCAGCTGCCGCGTCTCGGCAAGACCGTCTCGTTCGACGTGCAGCTGCGCGATGACGATGCCGGCGGCGACTGGACCGCCGCGGCGCACGTGCTCGCGCCAACCATGACGGTCGACGTCCCCCTGACCTCGGCCGGCATCTGGTCGTTCCGAGTCCGCTGCGTGTTCGCGGACGCCACGGTGTCGGACTGGGCGGTGTTGAATGCGCTCAATCTAGCGGGGCTGTCGACCGTTCCCGGCGACATCACCAATCTGCACATTCGCGCGGTCGACGGCCAGACGGTGCTGGATTGGACGGTGGTCGATGATTCCAGGGTGCTGTTCTATGAGATCCGCAAGGGCTCGACCTGGGACACGGGGCTCGTCGTCGGCGATGCGGTAGCGCAGCCGCCCTGGGCCACAACCGGCGACGGCGTCTATCACGTCAGGGCCTATGTGCTCAGTCCGTTCAGCGCGAGGATCTATAGCGCTCACTCGGCCTCGATCACGGTGCTCGGCGCCATCATCGCGCGCAACATCATCGTCTCGCATGACGAGCAGATCGAGGGGTGGACCGGCCAGCTGCAGGGCGGCGTTATCGACGGTAGTTTCATCCGAACCACTCCAACGGCGACCCTGACGTTGCCCTGGGCCACGGAGATCGTGAGTCAGCTGGAGTTGTCGGGATTGCATATCGCAATCTACGTCTCGCCCATCATCGTCAATATCGGGCAGGCCGCAGAGTGCCGGTTTTGGACGCAATTTGAGGCGTCGGGCATCCTGCAAGGCGACGACTTCCTGGCACAGACCGATGTGCTGGCCTCGGCCGACGTGCTCGGCACTTCGCCGACGCGCTACATCGACGCCTTCCCGATCTGGCGTTTCGCGACAGGTGCCGGCAACGACGTGTTCGCGCCGGCCGACGTCTTCGCGGCGACGGATGTGTTCTCGGCCGACATCGCCTGGGGCGACTGGACCGCCATTGCCACCGGCACGCGGGTGGCGCGCTACTTTCAAGCCGGCATTGTGCTGATCACGGGACGAGAGGACACCAGCGCTGTCGGGACGAAGTTCTCATGGTTCGTCGATGTCCCGGACCGCACCGATGACTACACGGCCATGACCGTTCCCGATACCGGCCTCGACGTCACGTTCTATTCTGGCGGCTACAACGGCACGCCGACGTCGGGTGCTGCAGCCACCCCGTTCAACGGTGGTCCGAACGGCTCGCCTGTGCCTCACGTCCAGCGCGCCATCGTCAACGGGACCAATGGTGACGAGGTGAAGGTCACCAACGTGACCTTGAGTGGCTGCAGGGTCTTTGTCGTCAACGCCGGCAGCAACGTCACGCGTGCCGGGGTCAACCTGCTCGTCCGCGGGTTCTAAGTGGATAGGCCGCATCACTTGATGGACCACATGTCGATGTCGTCCTTGCTGGCCGCGATGATGACGACCACCAGCAATCCTGCCGCGAATACCCATTCCATGGGTTTGCCCTCCGGTTGAAGGCAAAACTTAGCCGGATCTATATCTGGCCGCAATCAACGGCCTGTTCTGAGTAGCGCCACCCGCGAACGCCACCGTCCACCACCATGCCCGGGCGCGCGGCGGAAAAACTCCTCATCGCCTATCCGGAGAACACTCCATGACCCGCTTCAAGCGCGCGGCTGCATTTGCGGCCGCGTTGATTGCTGCTACCACGGTGGCAGCGCTGGCCGTGCAAAACGAGTTGGTGCCGCCGACGTCGGGCATCTACACCGGCGTGCAGTATTCTCAGAAGATCGGTGACGCGTTTCGCTCGATCGCGAGCTGCAATAAGGGTGCGACGGCGCCGGCGAATGTCGGCGGCGCCGCGGTCGACGGCCTGTGCTGGATCGACGATTCCGCGACGCCCTGGGTGGTCAAGCAATACGTCAATGGCGGCTGGGCTGTGATCGGTGCGCTCGATCCGTCCGACAGCTCCTATGCCGGCGTGATCGGCGGCGGCACGCCGGGCTCGATCGACAGCGCGACCGGGCCGGTGATCAACCTCGGCAGCGTGTTGCCGGCCAACGTCACCATCACTGGCACCTCAACCTTGACCGGCTTCGGCGCGTCGGCGCCGATCGGGATCATCAAGGTGATCCGGTTTGCCGCGGCCTTGAAGCTGACCAACTCGGCCGCGCTCACGGTGCCCGGCGGCTTCGACCTCGTGACCGCGGCGGGCGACCGCGCCATCGTCACCCATCTCGGAAGCGGCAATTGGGAGATTACGAGCTACACGAGGGCGTCCGGCATTCCCGTCGACATCTCGGCCGTCGGCCGCCCCTCATTCTCGTTTGCGGAAGGGGTGCCGCCGCTGCACGTCGCCGGCTATGGCCAGGCGCTATCGCGGGCCTCCTATCCGGCGTATCTCGCCAAGGTGACGCGGGTGCAGAACGGGACGCGCACCTCGGGAAGCGCGACGATCGCCAGCGTCGCCAATACTGACGGCCTCGGGGCCGGCATGCCGGTGGAAGGTACTGGCATCGCCGCCAACTGCGCGATTGCCAGCGTCACGTCGAACGCGATCACGCTGAACTCATCGAGCTGCGTGATTTCCTCGGGCACTTCGGCCGTCACGGTATTCACGACGGGGTATGGCACCGGTGGCGACGCGACGACGGTCGGCGTCGCGGATTGCCGCGGACGGACGCTCGCCGGCCGCGACCGCAGCGATCCGGGCTCGCTAGCGAACCGGTTGACCTCGAGCTATTTCGGTGCGGCAAGCAACGTCTTTGGCGCCACCGGCGGGTCCGAAAGCCACACGCTGATCACGGCCGAAATGCCGAGCCACAATCACGGCTACACCGACCCGGGCCATTCGCACCCCACGTCGCCCAGCGTCTTCCAGGGTTTCACCGGCACTGGCTCGCTGGCCCCGGGCCCTGGTGGGAGCGGTATCAACAATCTCACCATCTCGAACGCGACGATCGGCATCACCATTCAGAACACCGGCGGCGGCGGCGCGCACGCGATCGTGCCGCCGACTTTGATCGCGGAATGCGTCGTTCGCGTCACGCCCTGATCTCTCCGTCTACCCATCAACAACAGGACCATCCGATGAAGCTGTTCAAGCTCGCCGGCACCATCGCGGTTGCCGCAATGCTCGCGCTCGGCCCCGTCCATGCGGCCGAGCAGGGTTCGCTGGTGATGCCCTCCGCCGGCCCGATGTCGATGGCAACCCTGATCAACTCCTGGCTCAACCCGGGTATCCGAGCGCTGGCGAGCTGCAACTGGGGAGCCTCGGCGCCGGCCAACGGGCCGTCGTCGCTGCCACTAGCCTATCAGTGTTGGGCGGACACAACGTCTAACCCGGTGCTGTTCAAGCGCTATGACGGCTACTCCTGGGTGGTGTTCGGTGCATTGGATACGACCGCGCACAGCTGGACGCCGTACCGCCAGGGTGCGCCGATCGTCGCTGTCGCCACCTCCGGCAGCGCCGCGGATTTGACGGCGGGCACCTTGCCGGCGGCGCGGCTGCCGAACCCGAGCGCCACGACGCTCGGCGGCACGCAAAGCAAAGCCTGTGCGACCTCGAATTGGCTGAACGCGATATCGACGTCGGGTGTGCCAGGTTGTGCGCAGCCGTCGTTCTCCGATCTGCTCAGCTCGATCGCCTGCTCGCAGCTCGCGGCGCTGACCGGCGACGTCTCGACGACGGCCGGATCCTGCGCCACGGCAATCGGTGCGAACAAGGTGCTCGACACCATGTTGCGCCAGGGCGGCGCGCTGTCGCTGATCGGCCGTAGCGCCAACACCACCGGCAACGTTGCCGATATCCAGGCGACGGCCGGATCGTCCTGCGCTTTCCGAGAGAGCAGCAACACCATTGGGTGCGGCACCTTGGCGACGGCGGCCTATGCGGCCAACAGCGTCACAAATGCCAAGCTTGCCCAGATGGCCAATGGCTCCAGCAAGTGCCGAACCACGGCAGGCACCGGCGATCCGGAGGACTGCACCGCGACGCAGATGCGGTCGTTGCTGTTGCTCGTCGTCGGCACCAACGTCGAGGCCTGGGATGCCGATCTCGACGCGTTGGCTGCGCTGTCGAGCAACGGCATGATCGCGCGCACTGGCGCCGGGACCGCCGCGGCTCGCACCTTCACGGCGCCTGCCGCGGGAATCACCATCGGCAATGGCGACGGGGTCGCCGGCAATCCGACCTTAGCGCTAGCCAATGATCTCGCGGCCCTTGAGGGCTTGACCGGGACCGGCCTCGCGCGGCGGACTGGCACCGATGCCTGGTCGGTCGGCACGGTCGTGTCGCAGGCCGAGGGCGGCACGGGGCAGGTGACGGCGGCGGCGGCCCGGCAATCCTCTGGCCTCAACGTCTACGGCGATTCCGGCACGGCGCACGGCGACGCGGCGGCAGCACTCGCCTGCACCGAACGCATGGCCTACACCAACGCGGCGTTTACGGCCTCGCGTACCTGGACCCTGCCGGCGGCGAACTGCTCCGGCGCCTCGTTCACGATCAAAATCGCGGACATGCAGGGCACTGTGACCGGCGTCAACACGCTGGTCATCGCGCGAGCCGGGTCAGACACGATCAACGGCTCAGGCACGTCGGTAACGATCACCGCTGCCAACGGTGGATATGAGTGTTCAAGCGACGGCACCAGCAAATGGTCGTGCTTGTCCATGGGAGCTGCGTCTGGTGGCGGCGTGTCGAGCGTCACCTGCGGCACCGGTCTGTCGGGCGGTGTGATCACGACGTCAGGAACTTGCGCCATCGTCGGAAGCCCGGTGCTGCTGAACACCGTGACGGGCTCCGGTGTGGCGTCGCTGTCGGACACCACCTCGCTCACGGCGACGTATCCCGCCTATGAGCTCGTGGTCGAAAACGTCTTCGCTGCAACGAACAATGTGACTCTCAACCTGCAAGTCCAGGTGAGCGGGACATTCCAGACGACCGGGTATCTCGGGGCGAATGTCGCCACAGGATCCGGCACGGTGATCACGAACGCAACCGGCGCGGTGCAGATCTCGCAGACGGCGACGGTGCAAAATACGGGCAATGGCCTGTCCGGCACCATCAGGATCATCACGCCGTCGAACACGACGGCCCCGAAGGCCATCTATGGCCAGAGCACCCACACGAACGGGACGTTTTACGTGAGCAATGCTTTCTCAGGCGCCTACACAGGCGGCAATGCCGCAGTGACCGGGTTCCAGGTGGTTGCCTCGAGCGGCAACTTGACAGGGACAATCAAGGTGTACGGCATCCCCTAGGCCTCCCTGCAAGCTTGACGAGCCCGTTCTTCCATGGGCACAGTAGTGCCATGCGACTAATACAATCTCTGATGATTATGGCCGCCCTGTTTGTTTCCACGCTCGTCTCGAAAGCGGGCGCCGATTTGGAAACTCCTTTTCAGTGTGGGTCGGAGTTTCTGGCGAAAGGTGGCTTCAGGCGAATTACTCTCCCCGAAGATATGGCCGAAGGTTGCGATATCTGGGTGATTAACGCAGACTCCGCCAGCGGAAAGCGGCTGATTGGCTTTCCGAGCACGGTGAACCCTCGGCTCTATCCAGGTCAGGCAGTATCTGTCGTGCGCCGGGATGGCAGATGGTTCGCAAAATCGACGCCTGGGCGCTGGCGCATAAATGGACCTCAAACCGTTCGCGTGGACGCTCTTGGCGACGATGAAAATGACGGGTTGTCGGACGACACGCCATTGCGCACGATCGGCGCGGCCGCGCAAGTCATCCAGCGGGACTTTGATCTCCAGCAAGCCACGCCTATCATTGCCGTCAGCGTGGGCCAGGAATTTACCGACCCGTTGCTGCTCGGTGGGCAGGCAACAGGGGGTAATCTCGTGCAAATCAGTCCATACGGGCGGGGATCGTTCACCTGGACAACACCCGGGCCGTGCATCGTCGTGGGGGACAATGCCGAGATTGACGTTCGCCTGAATCAATTTTCCGCAACGTCGTCTATTCGATTCCAGTGCAACAGATCTCACGCACGCGACAGCGGCCATATCTTCGTGCACAACAACGGCGTACTCGACATGGAAGGGACGCCCGTTTTTGTCGGAGCCGGTAAGTACGACAATGCGATCTACTTCGATGGTCCGACCGCCGGGGCGGCCTTGATGGATGGGTTCTTGGTCGACGGCGAGTTCGACTCCTTGTTGAGAATGGAAGAGGGCGGAGGTCGCTTCCGCATTCATGGCTCGATCGCGCCGGTGAGCAGGCCCGAGGGGACATGGTATCCATGGCGTGTGAGCGAGCAACCGCGGGTTGGTCGCATGGTGTCTATTCATGGCGCGAGCCAGCTTTATCTAAATGGAGATCCTCAGTTGACTGGATGGGGATCCATCGGAACGTCGATAGTAAGCGGCCAAGCCTTGTTAGTTACGAATGGCCGTCGAATTCCGGGGGGCGCAAAGGCCACTCAGAATGGATTGATCGCCGACTCCAAGCGATGATCTGACGCCGGTAGTCCGGCCAGACAGCAAGGTCCGCCCGTGGAAGTGGTCGCCAATAGCGGCCGGCACGCGCACGGCCTTCGAGTCTACCTTTCCCGCCATGCGGGCGGTCCTGACGCATTCCGAAAATCATCAGCAACTGAAGCGCGTGCCGGCGGTCACGGCCGCCTGCGGCTGCGCGCTTTGATCAGGAGGGGCAGCATGCCCGACATTCTACTTAACTTGCTCTCCAAGTCCGACCTTCTAATCGTTTTCGGCGGCATGGCCTTTCTGCTCGCACAGACGAACCGCGCGCTGCAGACGGTTCTCTCCGACATGACGCGGCTGCTCGCCGGCCAGCCGGTCGCGCAACGGCAGATCGCGCCCGCGGTGCTGGCGCCGGCGCCGGCCGTGATCGCGGTCGATGCAAAGCCGGGGCTGCCTGCGCCCAAGCCTGCCGCCGTCGAGGCGCCATGGATGGCCGCCGCCGTCGCGCAGATCGGCTTCCGCGAGACCGGCGATAACCACGGCATCGACCGCTTCATCGCCATGGCGCATTGCGGGGCGGACGGCGATCCCTGGTGCGCGATCTTCGTCAACGCGATGTTGGAGCAGTCCGGCGTCGCGGGCACGCGATCTGCGGCCTCGCAGTCGTTCCGGACGCATCCCGGCTTCATCGCGATCGAGCAGCCGGCGCGGGGTGCGATTGCCGTGTTCTGGCGTGGGCAGAAGGGCTCGACGCTCGGCCATGTCGGCTTCTATTGGGGAGAGGACTCGAGCCGCGTCTGGACGCTCGGCGGCAACGAGAACGACATGGTCCAGATCGAGGCGCTGCCCAAGGCCTCGGAGCGCTTCGGCCTGGTCGGCTACTTCTGGCCGAAGGGCGTAGCCCTGCCCACAAGCGGCCCTGTGGTGATGCCGGCGGGCACCGCGGCCAGTATCCAGGTCGCGCCCGGCAGCGCACACACGGCCGCCGCTGCGGCGCCTGGCGCCAGGCAGACCGCAATCGTCGCGACCATGTTCGGCAACGGCGAGGCCTCGGCCTATGGCGGGATGGTCGAGGACGGCAAGCCGGGCGTGGCGCTGCCGTTTCGCTTCGAGGGCGAGCGTCCCCGCGTCCGCGTCACCAAGGGATCTCGCTCGGTCGATTGCGACATCGTCGACGTCGGGCCCTGGAACACCAGCGATCCCTATTGGCAGGCAGGCGCCAGGCCGCAGGCCGAGTCCGGCACCGACAGCCGCGGCCGGCGCACCAATCGCGCCGGCATCGATCTCACCTTCGCGGCCGCATCGGCCATCCAGCTCGACGGCAAGGGGCTCGTTGACTGGGAATTCATCGATCAGCCCCAACAGCCAAAGGTCACCTGACATGGATATCGCCCAAGCCGCCGACGCGGCAGATAAGTTCGTCGAGGAAGCCGCCAAGATCGAGCCGACCGTCGCGGCTGTCACCAGCATGTTCGTGCCGGGCGCTGCGCCCGTGGTCGCGACGGTGCAGCCCATGATCGCCGTTGCGATCCCCTTCGTCGAGAAGGCGCTGCAGGACATCGCCGCTCACAAGGGCGGCGATGCGCTCGGGGCTCTTGCCGAGCTGATCGGACATCTCACCAGGGACATGCCGAATTCGCCGATCCTCAGCCCGATCGGCGCGACGATCCCATCCCCGGGCTGAAGGAGGTTGGAATGCTGAAGAACTGGAAGACCACGCTGTTGGGTGTCGGCACGTTGATGACCGCTGCCGGAGGCCTGATCTCGCATTTTTCGAGCAGCGGCATCACGCCGGCCGATATCGCGAACATCTCCGCTGGCATCGGACTGCTGTTCGCGAAGGACAGTAGCGTCACCGGCACCTGAGGCCATTGGGCAAAAATCGGCCCGGCGCGCGCCGCTACCCGCGGACCGCGCCGGGCCCGGCATCTTGACGAGCGTTCGTGCGTCATCGGGGCAAAATGCGTCCCTTGCCGGGCGCGCAACAGGCGGGAAATGACAGGTGAGCCAACCGGACAAGAGCGCTGACAAGACGGTCAGCGAGAAGCTCGTCGACAGCGTGCTGCTGAAAGCCTGGTCGCGAGCGAGCATGATCGTGGCGACCACCATCCTGTTGCCGATCGGCTTCTCGATCGGAGGCCGCATGATCTCCTCCATGGACCAGGTCGCGGACAAGATCGACCAGATGCGGATCGTGCAGATCGAGCAGTCCGGCCGAATCGAGGCACTGCGGCAGCAGCTGATGGTCCAGCAACAGAGTCTCGCGGATCACGAGGCGCGCGTGCGTTCGCTCGAACGCGGCCCGGTGCTGCGCCAATAGCCATTCTCGAAAATCGGAATCGTCACATGCTCGACGCCATCGCCATTCTATTTGCGGCCTGGGGTACGGCCCGCGCGGGTCACGGCAACGTCGGCATGCTCGTGATCCGGATCCTGCTGGTGACAGTGGCGGTGATCGGACTCTCGATCGCTGCGCTGATGAGGGGAGCGTGAGATGCGCAAGCCACTCAATCTCTCCCGGGAGGAGATCGAGCGTCGTCGGGCCAAGGATCGCGAAGAGGCGCTCGGCGCGATCAGGGACAGCGACGTCGCGCGCGGCCGGCTGGAAAGCTGGAGCGGCGGCCGCGTCAACCGCTCATACGGGACGACGACTAAGATCCGCGCCGGCCGGCAGCCGGCAATCTGCAAGAGGAGACGACTTTGAGCTATTCATTCAACATCAGGGCGACGTCGAAGGTATCTGCAAAATCGGCCGTTGCCGCTGCGTTCGACAACGTGGTCGTGTCGCAGCCGATCCACGCGCGCGACAAGGCGGCTGCGCTGGCGAACGCGTCTGCGGTCATCGACCTGCTCGCCGACGACGCGCCGGAAGGTCACCTGATCGCGGTCTCGTGCAATGGCTACGTGGGTTGGCGCGAGGTGCTGCTGGCCGATGGCAGCAATCCGCTCAATGCGGCCTCGGTGTCGGCGCAGGCGTCCTACATGCCGTCGGAGGGGTAACCCTGGCACTGGAAAACCCCGCCGGGTGAGGGCGGGGTTTTGCTCTGGCGCCGGGAGGCTACCTCGGGTGTATCTCTTTGACGCCCTTTGCTCTGGGCTGACCTCGATCTCACCACGGCCCGTCTTATGAAGGCATCATAACACCATCAACGCGTGCGTCAACAGTAAAAACAACCTATGGGTTCAATTCCTCCAGCATCGCATCCATGAGGTTGCGAACGTCGGTCAGCCGCAATCGGCCATCGGAGGGCCGCAGGTACTCTCGCAGCGCTCGCCCTTGCCGGGCGGCGATCTCGTCCTTTGCCAGCCCGGTTGTCGCGGCTCGATAGGCCTTGAGATCGGCCAGGAATTCGCGGGCCACCTTGGGCGGCAGGTCAAGCGGCCGGCGCGCCATCAATGCAGCCGCCGCAGGTGTCGCGAGGCGATCTCGGCGAGAGCCTCGGTGGCGTCGTCGATGTCGGCCGTGTCGATCACGGGCCTGTCTGTCTCGATCAGCGCGCGGTTGCAGAGAGGGCAGGGGTCGCCGGGCGCGCCGCACCGGCAGCCGGCTGGACCGTCGATCCAGGGTCGGTCGGGATGTGCTTCGCACACGAAGCCGACGTTGCCGCAAAGCAGGCAGATCCTCATCACGACTCGAGTCCGCGGAGGCGATTCAGTTCGGTCCGGGCGAGCGCCCTCGCTGCCTCACGGGCCTCGTCCTGGCTCGTAATGTTCATTGTGATCGCACGCCGGCCGGCGTTGTCATCCCAATAGAAGTAGACCGAGGGCCGGCCGTCAGCGAACTGGACCTCGAAGCTGCCAGTGGCGGGAATGCCCTTCGGGCTGTGCGGAATGATGCGGACCGGATCACCTTCCATTGGGGCTCGGAGAGTTTGGGGAGCGTTCTGGAAAGCCATTATATATCAATGCTGGCGCTATTCCCCAAAAACATGCATAAACCATTGATTTTGCTGATTTCCCGCCGTTCGCTAGGGAGCGCCATCCTCGGGCACCGTTTCCACTCGAAATCGTCTGGGTCGCCCCTGTCGTGGCCCGCTCCGCGTTGACGGATGGCAGGTCGAGCCGGCCCGATCAACCCTCCATTAGGGTCCTTCCCGTACTGCAGTCGGCAAGCAGGAGCAGGATGATGGCCGCACCCAAGAAGCGGGAAGCCCGCAAGTCGATGAAGCAGCCGGCGTGGATCACGCTGGATGGCGGATTCGCGGTGCGCCATTGCCTGGTTCAGGACATCTCCAGCTCGGGCGCCAGGCTGACCCTGCAGGAGGCGGCCGCCCTGCCGGCCACCATCCGGCTCGCCTTCGCGCGCGACGCGCGGACGGGGCGGCTGTGCCAGGTGGTGTGGCGCCGTGGCGCGTCGGTTGGCGTCAAGTTCATCGGCAAATAGCGGATCGCGGTCGCTTCGTTGCGACAGACGCGCTATCAAGCGCCATGGTCAGGTTCGTCATCCTCATTGCGATCGCCTCGCTGGGCGCCATGAGCGCCGCGTCCGCCGGCTCGTCCGGCTCCTCGCTGTTTGATCCGAAGGGGGGCGCGATCAGCAAGCCGATCTCCCGTTCCGGCGCGGTCACCACCAATCCCTGCGCATCCTACGGCGCCAACTTCGTGCGCGTCGAAGGCACCGACACCTGCGTGAAAGTCGGCGGGGCGCTGCGCCTCGATATGGGCACGTCGACCGGCCGCTGACGTTTACGATAGCGGCGGCGCGATGTGGCGGATGAAGGCCGGCCGCTGCGCAATTTGCGCGTACCAGCGCATCAGGTTCGCCAGCTCCGGCTTGATCACACCCTCGACGCCGAACCAGCGCCGCGCATAGGCGCCGAGCGCGATGTCGGCAAGCGTGAAGCTGTCCGCCTCGACATAGGTACGTGTGGCCAGGTGGGCGTCGAGGATGCGCCACATCATCGCGGCGCCGTCAGCGGCCTGCTGCAGCGCGGCCATATCGCGCTGCTCAGGCGGGGTGCGCACCAGACCCCAGAACAGCGGCCGCTCGGTCGGCTGAACGGTCGAGAGCGTCCAGTCGAGCCAGCGCTCGACGGCAGCGCGGTCTCGCGGCCGCGCCGGATAGAGCAGGGTGTCGCCACCATAGGCGAGGCAGAGATAGCGCATGATCGCGTTGCTCTCCCATAGTACGAAGTCGCCATCGACCAGCGTCGGGATGCGGCCGTTCGGATTCATCGCGAGGTAGTCCGCCTCGTTGTTGCGGCCGAACTGCATGCCGGCATCGATGCGGTGAAAGCCAAGATCGAGCTCGGCAAGACACCACAGCACCTTCTGCACGTTGACAGAGTTGGGGCGTCCCCAGATCGTCAGTTGCGTTGCGGCGGGCACATCGGACTCCTCTCATGCCGAGCATTCTCCGACGATCTTGATAGCGCATCGCACGCAAAAAGCCCCGCTTCCGGCGGGGCTTTTCGGTCGAACGCGTCGCGCGCGATCAGTCTGTCGTCGTGGTTCCCGGCGATCAGCGGCCGAAGAACAGCCACAGCAGAATGATCACCGGAATCGGCACGCCCAACAACCACAGCAAGATTCCTCGACCCATCTCGGCCTCCTCATATCCTCTCCGTCAATCGGAGCGACAACGCGAGGGTGGCCACGGGGTTCCGATCGTGATGTCGCGAACGATTGATCAGGACTGCGGCAGATCGCTGAGCGGCAAGCCGATCCGGAACAGGCAATAGCCTTCGCGATCGAAGATCGCCCGAACCTCGTCGTTGACGTCGGCTTTCACCCGCGTGCGCGTCAGGCGCCAGTCCTGCTCGCGCACGCCAGCCGGGACTTCCCGGTCATCCGGCAGCACGAGCCGATAGCTCGGATCACGCAGACGGACCAGGAAACGATACATGCCGCCTACCAGTGTCCGGTGTTCGGCATCGACAGCCACGGCTCGGCCGGCGCCTTCGGCTCGCCCTTCTGCAACAGCTCTATCGAGTGCAGGTCGGGCGAGCGCACGAACGCCATGTTGCCGTCGCGCGGCGGCCGGTTGATGGTGACGCCGAGCTTCATCAGGCGATCGCAGGTGGCGTAGATGTCGTCGACCTCATAGGCGAGATGGCCGAAGAAGCGGTCCTCGCCGTATTTTTCCTCGTCCCAATTGTAGGTCAGCTCGACCAGCGGTGCTCCGCGCGTCGGCGGCAGGCTCTTCAGCAGGTGTTCATCCTCGGGTGCGCAAAGAAACACCAGCGTGAAGCGGCCCTTGTCGTTGTCGATCCGGCGCACCTCCTTGAGGCCGAGCGCATCGGAATAGAATTTGAGCGCGACGTCGAGATTGCGCACGCGCAGCATGGTGTGGAGATAACGCATCGTTCCTTGTCTCCCTGAGCTTGAAGCGGATGTTCAACGGCCGCCTGCGGACGGCGATCCATAGCAGCATTCGGCAGGCTTGCGCAGCTTGCCGCGATGCCGGCTCGCGCGGAATTGTGGGGTGCGGGACGATCTGCCGAGAGTGGGCGGAGCGATCCTGCGGCCCGTTCGGAGGTCGGCGAATCGCTGTTTTCAGCCGTGATTCGCAGCGTGAACGAAGCGCAGCATTGCGGGCTGATACGGGCTTTTCAGTGCGTTTTGCCAGTCATGTGCGGCCAAAATCACGCAGGATCGTCGAAAATGCCTGGAAATATAGGGGAAAATGAATCGCATGCTCCATTCGATGGGCATCGCAGCTTGACTTCTCCGCGCTCCATTGGAATTTTGGCGCCGCTGTGGGTGCTTCGGGGCCCCTTGAAATGCAGGAGAATCCCGAAAATCGCGGGGTGTACCACCACCAGACGACTGAAGTCCCGGCTGTGCAATGCAGCCAGAAAACCCCGACCAGTCTGCGCAGCAATGCGCTGATAGCCGCGCAGTCGTCACGTCAATCACCGGTAACAATCATAAGGAGACACGATGGCTACCCAACTCTCGAAGTCGCAACTCATCGAGAAGATCGCGACCACCACCGAGCTGTCCAAGCGTGACGTCAAGAACGTCATGGAGACGCTCACCGATGTCGGCCACAAGGAGCTGAAGAAGAACGGCGTGTTCCTGGTGCCGGGCTTCGCGAAGTTCGTCGTCGTCAAGAAGGCGGCCGTCAAGGCGCGCAAGGGTACGAACCCCTTCACCGGTGAAGAGATGATGTTCAAGGCCAAGCCGGCCCGCAAGATCGTGCGCGCCCGCCCGGTCAAGGCCGCCAAGGACGCGGTGGCCTGATCCAGCTTCGGCAGGTTGATGGTTTGCGAGGGCCCCCTGCAAAGGGGGCCTTTTCGTTTGATGGGGGACGGCCACGTGTTGGCGCTTTACAGCCGCTGAAACGACAGCAGCGCCAGCACGACGGAATATCTTCGTCGCGTGGCGCCACCCTCGATGACTGGGCCCTGAAATTCCCAGTACTGATGTGTCTGGAGGAGCCGCCCAAAGGTTCAAGCCGACGTGCAACGATTTGCCTGGGGCTGAGATGGCGCACGCGCCGACTTGAGGGGGCCTCGAGCAGAGCAGGCCCAAGGGCCCAAGACCCGTTTTGGAGGTATGAGGAAAAGTCAGGTTTTATTGCGCAGCAAGCCGTTGACCAGGCTGCTCTCCGGTCGGCGAGGCAGGCTGTGGATAGGCTGCGAACAGGCTGTGGAAAAAGCGGCGCCTCGCTCCGTCGCGGGTCTCAGGCTTCGGTCGCGTCATCCCGGCAGCCGTCCGGCGCGGAGCCGACGCCGTGATGGCGGGATGCGATCACGACGAACCCGCCGTAACCGATGATGTTGACCAGAAGTTCGAACCAGGAAGCCATCGCCATTCCACCAAGACGACCATGAACGCATGGTCCCCCCGGTTGGTTCCCGCAGCTCCGGCATCCCACGGAGCTGCAACCAATCCCGCGGTGTCTGCGTTGTTTGGACGCATCGGAATTGGAGGACACCAACCATGAGAAAGACACTGGCTGTTCTGGCGACCGCAGGCGCTGTCGCCGTCACGGCGTTGGCGGCGCCCGCGCCGGCTCAGGCGCGCGGCATCGGACCAGGTCTCGCCTTCGGACTCGCCGCGGGTGCGCTCACTGCGGGCGCGATCGCGGCGTCGCATCCCTACTATTACGGTCCGGACTACGGCTATGCCTATGGCCCGCGCTACGTCTATGCCCCCGGCCCATACGCTTATTACGGCGGCCCCTACTATCATCGCTACCACCGCTGGCACCATCACTGGTAAGCGCGAGCGCCGGTGAAGTCATCAGGAGCCCGGGCGGCATCGCGCCCGGGCTCTTTTCATGTTGAGCTGCAGATCGGACTATTCCGCGGCCTCGCCCCGCTGGGCCTTGCGCCAAGCCTGGCGCGCGAATTCCTCGCGCTCGCGGGCGAACTTCTCCTGGGTCGACTTGAATCGCGCCAGTCGTGCCGTGATCTCGGCGCGCTCCTGCGTCCGCCGGTCGTCCTGCGTCTCGTCGTGTCCCACGGATCCTCACTGCTCCGGTTGCCATCCGGCGAGTCCAGCCATGAGACGCGTGACAAACTTCCTGGCGAATCGCTGACGCGATGAGGCTGTCCGATTGCGGCGCGATTGCGGAAGCTCTTGCTTGTGAAGATCGGGGGCTGTGCGAGCTGGGGACAGCAGAAGAGACGTGTGGCCTGGGTCGTCAGCCGAGCGAGGTTACGTCACGGACTCGTTCTGCTTGCAGGACCGGTTCCTGCTGATGCTCAATAGACGCACCTACGAGCCGCGGCGATGCCGTTACCGGTATGATAGAGAGCGGCTGTTACGCCGCGCGTGAAACTTTGGGGTGCTGTCGATGATCGCTTCCAACTTGCAGGATGGCGTCAACCGCCTGGGCGACATGATCGCAGCCGCGCGCGTCATTGTGCCGTTTACCGGCGCCGGCATCTCGACGGAAGCCGGCATTCCCGATTTCCGCTCGCCGGGAGGACTATGGACGCGCAACCGGCCGATCGACTTCGAGGAGTTCGTCGCCAGTCAGGATGCGCGCGACGAGGCGTGGCGGCGGCGCTTCGCAATGCAGGAGACGTTTGCCGCGGCGCGTCCCAGCCGCGGTCATCACGCGCTGGTCTCGCTCTATCGCGCCGGGAAGATACCGGCCGTCATCACCCAGAACATCGACAATCTGCATCAGGACTCCGGCTTTGCCGCCGAGCACGTCATCGAGCTGCACGGTAACACCACCTATGCACGCTGCATCGGATGTGGGCAGCGCTATGAGCTCGCCTGGGTGCGCGAGCGCTTCGCGCGTAACGGTGCGCCGGATTGTCCGGAGTGCGCCGAGCCGGTGAAGACGGCGACGGTTTCGTTCGGTCAGGCCATGCCGGAGAACGAAATGCAACGCGCGGCCGAGCTCGCGCAGCATTGCGACCTTTTCATCGCGATCGGCTCATCGCTGGTTGTATGGCCGGCGGCGGGCTTTCCGTTGATGGCAAAGCAGGCGGGTGCGCGACTCGTGATCATCAACCGGGAACCGACCGATCAGGACGACGTTGCCGACCTCGTTATTCACGACGAGATCGGCGAAGTACTCGGATCGTTCGTCCGTAATTGAACGGAAATTGATGCATTTTTGTCGGTAAGTCTGTTCATATGCCTCACTGAATCCGATTTTTGTCTATGCGCGGCACGAGGGAATGTTATCTTCGATTCGAGAGATTCGCGTGGCTCGTCGAGGGTATAGACGGTGAGCACGCGCAGGGCGCCGTTGCAGGGGTGGCGGCTCACAATTCATCTGTGAGGTCCGGGGTTATGGGGTCGGACGGATTTGAGTCCAAGAAGCTTGGAGTACCGGTCGCTGGTGTAACTACACCAAACCGGCTCGGGGCAGACTATCAGGTCGGTGTCGCGCGCGACTCGGCGATCGACGCGCTGACCGGTCTTGGCGAGAACCTCGTCGAAATCAGCGGCGTCATCAAATGGTTCGACGCCTCGAAGGGATACGGCTTCATCGTTCCCGACAACGGCTGGCCCGACGTGCTGCTGCACGTCACGGTGCTGAGACGCGATGGCTACCAGACCGCCTATGAAGGCGCTCGGCTGGTGGTCGAGTGCGTCCAGCGCGCCAAGGGCTACCAGGCCTTCCGCATCGTCTCGATGGACGAGTCGACCGCGATCCATCCGGCGCAGATGCTGCCGCCGCGCACCCATGTGACGGTGACGCCGACCAGCGGCCTTGAGCGCGCGCAGGTCAAGTGGTTCAACCGCCTTCGCGGCTTCGGCTTCGTCACCTGCGGCGAGGGCACGCCGGACATCTTCGTCCACATGGAGACCCTGCGCCGGTTCGGCATGACCGAGCTGCGGCCCGGCCAATGGGTGCTGGTCCGCTATGGGCCGGGCTCCAAGGGCATGATGGCGGCCGAGATCCATCCCGAGACCGGCTCACCGGCGCTGTCCTCGCACTGACGGGGATCCCGGAGCGAAACGCAAGCAGAGCCCCGGATCCGGGGCTTTGTCGTTTTCTGGTGCCTTCCTCATGCTGATGCCCGGCCGTGGGAGGGGCTTTTTGGTCCTTTCTACCTGCCAGGCTGAGGGCTTTCAGCAAGCGACAGGAGCCGTCGGGACGGCCCACGGCCTTGCTGCTGGCGCCGTGACCGTGTAGTGACGTGGTCTTCGCGGGACCATGGTCCCCAGGGAAGATATCGGGGTATAGCGCAGCCTGGTAGCGCGGCAGTTTTGGGTACTGCAGGTCGTTGGTTCGAATCCAGCTGCCCCGACCACCCCCCATCATCTGATGGACTTTAGGCCGAACGCTGCGGGTGGACGTCGAGCAGACGCGATCGTCGCGGCCTGCCTCCAGATCGAATCGAAGACACCAGATGTAAGCGCACAGCGGCGTGTGCCGCCGCGGCGTATAGGCCGATGCCTGTCTGGCAAGGAACGGCTTCAATGAAAAAGTTCGGATGCTCCCGCAGCGGCAAGACCCGGGAGCATCCGAAGTGGTGCGGGTGAATCCGGGGAAGGAACATCCGCCAGCCCGCACATCATCCAAATTGCGATCGCGCGTCTTTGCGGTAAATCAAATCGACGACCTGGGTCTGACGCCGCGGCATGAGCAAAGATTGCTGCTTTAATCCTGGCTATGATCGCCAGCCGGGCGTGGCAAGCGCAGAGTCACGGCGTCGCCTGAAACCGAGCCGGCCGCTCGAGGCGGCCGGTTGGCAATGATTGCGAGAGTGAAAGCCCGCGACAGCCGTCTTGATCTGCCGCCGCCGTCCCGGGCAGGCGTCAGCCGGCGGTGCCCGTCGCGACGCGGGGCGGGGCCATCTTGAAGTGCTGCTTGGCATAGGCGACGATCTGGCGATCGGTCGGATGGTCCGCCGCCTCGACCGCGACGACGCGCTTGCCGACCGCGGGATGCTTGTCGTGCAGGTATTTGGCGAGTTCGGTCTTGGCGCTGGCCGGGCCGATGATCAGGATCTCGCCGGCATCGTTGAGCGCGCTCGCGATCTGCTCGAGGAAATGCTTGTCCGGAGCCGCATGGCCGCTGCCGATCGCGTTGGCCTTATGATGCAGGTGCTTGGTCTGCAGGTGCGGATGCAGCGTCACCTCGTCGGCGCCCGTCAGCCCGATGTGAAACAGCTTGGCTTCACTGTGATCGAGCCACACGACGGCATGGAAATGGGTCGGCATGATCTGGTCCTTGTCAGCAAATCGCCGCAACGGCGGCGTGCGCGTTCGCATGAGAAGCGCGCGCCGCGCCACGCGGCACCTTGTGCTGAGAACCATAGCGAGGCCGGCTCAGGCCGGGCTTGATGCAGGTCAACGGGCAAGGCGCCTTGCGAGCGCCTCGCCAGGGGCGGGCTCACGCCGTCGCGGCCGGTTTCGGTGCGGCCGGCTTTGGCAGCGGCTTGTCCTGCCGCTTCGACCACGAGATGTAATAGGCCACCGTGGTCATGATGGCGATCCCGGCTGCGCTGACCAGGACCTGCGCCAGCAGCGAGCCAGAGCTCAGCATCAGGGTGAAGTGGCCGATGAAGGACAGGAACACGCCGACGCAGAACACGGCCAGTGACTGCTGGCCGCAGACCACGAGCGGATCAAAGCCCTTCCACTCCAGGCCTGACCACTCCTTCGGCACGAAGCGGATCACCAGAATGACGATGACGACGAAGTGCAGGAAACGATAGGGCGCCAGGTTGGTCTTGTCGTTCGGATTGAACGCCGAAAACAGCCAATGCGGAAACATCGCCCCGAAGTCGGGGAAGCGGCCGGCCATGGTCATCACCAGCGCGAACAGCATATAGGCAAGACAGAAGTAGAGCGTCGCCGGCGCCATGATAATGCCCATCGACCGTCGTGCGCCGCCCAGCGCGCACCACGAGCCGAACACGAACAGCACCTGCCAGCAATACGGATTGAAGTACCAGGTGCCGGCCGGATAGGCGGCGAAATTCCACCCCATCTGCCGCGCGAGGAGCCACAGCACGATCGACGCGATCATCGTCAGGTCGGGCTGGCGCAGCATCATCCACAGCACCGGCGGGAAGAACCCCATCAGCACGATGTAGAGCGGCAGCACGTCCAGATTCACCGGCTTGAACTTCAGGATCAGGCCCTGCGCCAAGGTGTCGCTGGCGTGGTCCACCAGGCCCGCGACGTTGAACTCGTCGATGATCTCGGAGACGCCGAAGCGGGTCGCGAGATAGCTGATCGCCACGATGTAGATGACGAACAGAACGATGTGGGCGACGTAGAGCTGCCACACCCGCTTGAACAAGCGTGTGGCGCCGACGATGAAGCCGCGGTCGATCATCATGCGGGCGTACACGAAGGAGGCGGTGTAGCCGGAGATGAAGACGAACAGGTCGGCGGCGTCGCTGAAGCCGTAATTCCGGGTCGTGATCCAGTTCACGACGTTGTCGGGGATGTGGTCGAGGAAGATCGCCCAGTTGGCGATCCCGCGAAACAGGTCGAGCCGCAGGTCGCGCCCTCTCTCGGGCAGCGTGGCATTGATTTTCATGGCCGCTTCAACGCACTGTTTTGAATGGAAAACGTCCGGGGAGCAGGAAGGCGCCGTGGCAGTCGAGCGAGATTGTCACGGGACGGCAGAATGACTATACGAGGCACGATAGACGGTCATGTCCAGGATGGGAATCACCGTTCCGTGCTGACGGGTTTCGTGTACCCCATCCCGGCCGTTTCCGCCAAACGCATGACGAACCGCTGCTCCGAGAGGCTCTTCCGGCCATGACCGCACGCATTTTCAAGCCTGCCAAGAACGCGATGCAATCAGGCAAGGCCAAGACCCGGGATTGGCAGCTGGATTACGAGCCGGAGCAGCCGCGCTCGGTCGAGCCGCTGATGGGCTGGACCTCCTCCTCGGACATGAAGCAGCAGGTCACCCTGCGCTTCGACAGCAAGGAAGAGGCGATTGCCTATTGCGAGCGCAAGGGCATTCCTTACCAGGTGATCGAGCCGAAGGAGCCGGTGAAACGCCAGGTTGCCTACGCCGACAACTTCTCGTTCCGCCGCGGCGAGCCTTGGACGCACTGATTCTTGGACGCACTAAACCTTCGACGCTTTGATCTGGACGAGCTGATCAGACGCGACGCTCTACTCCGGCGCGCCGTCGTCCGGTATCGGCAGCAGTCCGTCCTTTGACTGGCCGAGCGACGGGAAGCTTCTGATGGTGCGGACGCCGGGCAGGGCGGCAAATTGTCGGAGCTGCCGGCTCATGCCCTCGACCCCCGTCGACACGCATTTCAGCAGGAAGTCAGCGTCGCCGGACAGCCGCCAGCATTGCTGGACCCACGGCAACGGCTTGATCGCCCCCTCGAAAGCCCCCAGGGCCGCCTGGGTCTGGCTGTCGAGCTGAATCGTCACGAACGAGACCACCTCATAGCCCAGCGCCCGTTCGTCGATGGTGGCCCGGATCGCCTTGATCACGCCGCTGCCGCGCAGCGCGCGCACCCGGCGCAGGCAGTTCGGCTGCGAGATGCCGACGCGGTCGGCGAGCTCGTTGATGCGGATGCGGCCGTCGGCCTGGAGCTCCGCCAGGATCCTGCGGTCGATGACGTCGACGTCGGGCCGCTCCGCCATCGCCGCTAGACCTGTGCGTCGGCCGGACCGCCGGCGCCGTTCGGTCGCGAGGTCACGCGGTGCGGCATGACGCCGGACAGCACGAGCTTCTCATGCGCGGCGATGATGGCGTCCTTCGTGAGGCGACCGCCGGGGCGATACCAGCTGCACAACCCCGTCAGAAGCGCGATGATTGCGAAGGTCGCGACCTGGACGTCGTCGACGTCGAATACGCCCTGCGCCACGCCATCGGCGAGAATCTCCGCCAGCCGCCGCTCATAGGCGCCGCGCAGCGCCACCACCGCCTGATAGTTGCGCGGCTCGAGGCTGCGCAGCTCGGAATTGGCGATGAAGACTTCGCGCTTGCGGGTCATGTGATAGCTGACATGAAAGGCGACGAACGCCCTGAGACGCTCGACGGGGCCCTCCTTGTCGTGCAACGCCTGCTCCAGCTCGCTGAGCAGATCGTTGATATGGTCCTGGATCAGCTCGGAGAGCAGCTCCTGCTTGGTGCTGATGTGATTATAAAGGGAGCCAGGCTGGATGCCGACCTCGGCCGCGAGCTGACGCAGGCTCATCGCCTCGTAGCCATGCTCGAAGATCAGCCGCAGGCCGGCCTTGCGGATGGCCTCCATCGTCGTCGGACCATGCGACCCGATCGTGCGCGCCATGCTAACCTCGCCGGACTGGCCGGAACGCGCCGCCGGAGGCGACAGGCGACGCGCGCTCGTTGTCTGAGTACAAAAACACTCGTCTTCTCAACAGGGTCAAGCTTAGCCCCGACTCTACAACAATCCGCTTGAGAATAGAATTTAAAAACGTATGATCGTTTAATTCGAGAACGACGGACGGCGCGAAGAAGCCGCCGGGGACGGGAGGACAGCATGACGGCAGAGATGGTACACCCGCCCGTGACGCGGCCTCCCGGGCCGCGGCCGGTCTGAAGCTTGCTCTCACGGCTTTTCCTCGGGCCCAAGCAACGAAGACGCCGATCATGACGCTTCATTCGACGATCGATCCTTCATCCGCGGATTTCGCGCGCAACGCCGAGTCCATGCGCGCACTCGTCGCGGACCTCAAGACCAAGCTGGCGCAGGTCGCCGAAGGCGGCGGCGAGGCGTCGCGCAAACGGCATCTGTCGCGCGGCAAGATGCTGGCACGGCAGCGGGTCGACCTGCTGCTCGATCCCGGCACCGCGTTTCTGGAGCTGTCGCCGCTGGCGGCGCACGGACTGTATGGCGGCGATGTTCACTCGGCGAGCATTGTCACCGGCATCGGCCGTATCGCGGGCCGTGAGTGCGTCATCGTCGCCAATGACGCGACCATCAAGGGCGGCACCTACTACCCGATGACGGTGAAGAAGCATCTGCGCGCCCAGGACATCGCGCGGCAGAACAATCTGCCCTGCGTCTACATGGTCGATTCTGGCGGCGCCTTCCTGCCGCTGCAGGACGAGATCTTTCCCGACGAGCGGCATTTCGGCCGCATCTTCTACAACCAGGCGCAGATGTCGGCCATTGGAATCCCGCAGATCGCGGTCGTGATGGGCTCGTGCACGGCCGGCGGCGCCTATGTGCCGGCGATGTCGGACGAGAGCATCATCGTGCGCAATCAGGGCACGATCTTCCTCGGGGGGCCGCCGCTGGTGAAGGCGGCGACCGGCGAGGTCGTCAGCGCCGAGGAGCTCGGCGGCGCCGATGTGCATTCGCGACAGTCGGGCGTCACCGATCACTACGCGCAGAACGACGCACATGCGATCGGCATCGCGCGCCGCGTCGTCGGCACGTTGAAGCCGCCGGGCGCGCGCACCGTGCTGAACATGCGCGCCGTCCGCGAGCCGCGTTATGCCGCGGAGGAGATCTATGGGGTGGTGCCAGCAGACGGCCGCAAGCCGTTCGACGTCCGCGACATCATTGCGCGTGTGGTCGACGGCTCGGAGTTCGACGAATTCAAGAAGCTCTACGGCCAGACGCTGGTGTGCGGCTTCGCCCACATCTTCGGCTACCCCGTCGGCATCATCGCTAATAATGGCATCCTGTTCAGCGAGAGCTCGTTGAAGGGCGCGCACTTCATCGAGCTGTGCTGCCAGCGCAACATTCCGCTGGTGTTCCTGCAGAACATCACCGGCTTCATGGTCGGCAAGAAATATGAGGCCGGCGGCATCGCGCGCGACGGCGCCAAGCTGGTGACCGCGGTGGCGACCGCCTCTGTGCCGAAATTCACCGTCGTGATCGGCGGCTCCTATGGCGCCGGCAATTACGGCATGTGCGGCCGCGCCTACGCGCCGCGCTTCCTCTGGATGTGGCCAAATGCGCGCATCTCGGTCATGGGCGGCGAGCAGGCCGCGATGGTGCTGAGCCAGGTCCGCCGCGACGGCATCGAGGCCAAGGGTGAGAGCTGGCCGGCGGAAGAGGAAGAGAAATTCCGCGCGCCCATCCGCGAGCAATACGAGGCGCAGGGCAATCCATACTATGCGACCGCGCGGCTTTGGGATGACGGCGTGATCGATCCCGCCGACACCCGCCTCGTGCTCGGGCTCGGATTATCTGCCGCCGCCAATGCCCCGGTCGAGCCGACCAAGTTCGGCCTGTTCAGGATGTGATCATGGCTCGTCCCGGATTGTATCGCCGTTTCCGCAAGCTCCTGATCGCCAACCGTGGAGAGATCGCCGTGCGCGTCATCCGTACCGCGCGCGCGATGGGATTGAAGACCGTCGCGGTCCATTCGGAGGCGGACCGCAATGCGCTTCACGTCGCGTTGGCCGACGAGGCCGTGCTGCTCGGGCCGGCGCGCGCCCGCGATTCCTATCTCAATATCGAGCGGCTGATCGAGGCCGCGAAGGCGACCGGCGCCGAGGCTGTCCATCCCGGTTACGGCTTCCTGTCCGAAAGCGCCGAGTTCGCGCAGGCCTGTCTCGATGCGGGGCTGGTGTTCGTCGGTCCGACCGCGGCGATGATCACCGCGATGGGCTCGAAGTCCGGCTCCAAATTCCTGATGGAGCAGGCCGGCGTGCCGCTGGTGCCTGGCTATCACGGCGAGGCGCAGGACGAGGCGACCCTCGCCAATGAAGCGGCACGGATCGGCTATCCCGTGCTGATCAAGGCCTCCGCCGGCGGCGGTGGCCGCGGCATGCGCGTAGTCAATGCGGCCGGCGATCTAGCAGACGCCGTCATCAGCGCCAAACGCGAGGCCAAGGCAGCCTTCGGCGACGACCGCGTGCTGATCGAGAAATTCGTCCAGAATCCGCGCCACATCGAGGTGCAGATCATCGGCGATAGCCATGGCAATCTGGTGTCGCTGTTCGAGCGCGAATGCACACTGCAGCGCCGGCACCAAAAGGTGATCGAGGAGGCGCCGTCGCCGACCTTGTCGCCAGCGCAACGCGAGACGGTCTGCGCGGCCGCACGCCGCGCGGCGGGGGCCGTGAACTATGTCGGCGCCGGCACGATCGAGTTCGTCTCCGACGGGCGCGACGTGTTCTTCATCGAGATGAACACGCGCCTGCAGGTCGAGCATCCCGTCACCGAGCTGATCACCGGCGTCGATCTCGTCGAATGGCAGCTCCGCGTCGCGTTCGGCGAGCAGTTGCCGCTGAAGCAGGGCCAGATCGAGCTCAATGGTCACGCCATCGAGGCGCGGGTTTATGCCGAGAATCCCGCTAAGAACTTCATGCCCTCGGTCGGCACCATCACGACCTGGCGGACGCCGGCGGAGACCGGTGGCCTGCGCATCGATGCCGGCTATCGCGAACGCGATGCCGTCTCGCCTTACTACGACGCGATGCTCGCGAAGATGATCGCCTGGGCGCCGACCCGCGAGGTCGCGATCGAGCGGCTCAATCGCGGCCTGGAGGACACCGACGTCCGTGGCATCGTCAGCAACATCCCGTTCCTATCAGCGCTGCTGACGCATCCGGACGTCCAGGCAAATGCGATCGATACCGGCTTCATCGAGCGCCATCTGTCGCTGCTGACGCAGTCGGGCGCAGTTGCCGGCGATGTCGAACTGTGCGCCGCAGTGGCGGCTATCCTGATCGATGAGCAGATGGCGGCAGCGAACGAGCAGGGCTCGCCGTGGCGATCGTCCGGCTGGATGCCGGTGGGCTTGCGGCAGCGGGTGTTCTCGTTCCGCCAGGGCGTGGGGGCAGAACCGCAGACAGTGACGCTGGCTTATGGTCCGGACGTACAGACAGTGACGATCGAGGATCGTGTGACGTCGTTTGCGGCCAATCCGACCGAGAATGGTGGCTTCGACCTTGTGCGCGACGGCATCAAGTCCCATGTGGTGGCCGTCATCGAGGGTCACGAGCTGTATCTGCGCACCCGCAACGGCCGGTTTGATCTACACTGGATCGATCCGTTCGGCGGGGACGATGAGGAGCAAGGGGGCGAGGACAAGATCGTCGCTCCGTTGCCCGGCACCGTGGTAGCTTTGTTAGCGCAGGAAGGCGCCGTTCTGGAGAAGGGAGCTGCGATCCTCACACTCGAAGTGATGAAGATGGAGCAGACCCTGCGCGCGCCATTCGCGGGGGTGCTCAAGGCGATCAAGTGCAAGGTCGGCGACATCGTGCAGGAAGGCGTCGAACTGGCGGAAGTCGAACCCTCCGCCTGATCCTCCAACTCATAGAGGTCAGCATGAGCGAGAGCGTGCGCATCATCGAAATGGGCCCGCGCGACGGCCTGCAGAACGAGAAGACGTCCGTCAGTGTCGCCGACCGCATCGCCTTCGTCCGCGCGCTGGTCGACGCCGGCCTGACCACCGTCGAGGTCGGCGCCTTCGTCTCGCCCAAGGCGATCCCGCAGATGGTGGGGTCCGACGAGGTGATGCGCAGCGTCGCCGCGCTGCCCGGCGAGTTCCACGTCCTCGTGCCCAACGTGAAGGGCTACGAGGCCGCGCATGCCGCGGGTGCCAAGGTGATCTCGGTGTTCACTGCCGCCTCCGAGAGCTTTTCCCGCGCCAACATCAACTGTTCGATCGAAGAGTCGCTGGAGCGGTTCAAGCCGGTGGTGGCGCACGCGAAGACCGACGGCATCAAGGTGCGCGGCTACGTCTCCTGCGTGCTCGGCTGTCCCTATGAGGGCGAGATCAAGCCGCAAGCGGTGGCCGATGTCGCCAAGGCGCTGTGGAACCTCGGCTGCTACGAGGTGTCGCTGGGCGACACGATCGGCGTCGGCACGCCCGTGAAGGCCAAGCAGATGCTGCGCGCGGTCTGCGACGACGTGCCGGTGTCGCATCTGGCGATGCACTTTCACGACACCTATGGCCAGGCGCTCGCCAACCTCTATGCCGGGATGGAGGAGGGCGTTCGCGTCATCGATGCCGCCGCCGGTGGCCTTGGCGGCTGTCCGTTTGCACCGGGCGCGACCGGCAATGTCGCGACCGAGGATGTCGTCTACATGCTCGAGGGCATGGGCATCCGGACCGGCGTCGACATGACCGGACTCCTGGCAGCCACCAATGAGATCAGCCGGCTGATCGGGCGTCCGCCGGTCAGCCGCGTCGCCGCGGCGCTGAATGCGAAGAACAGGCGAGTAGCGAATGGCGAGTAGCGAATAGGGGCCTGCCCCCTCGCCAATCTATTCGCTACTCCCTATTCGCCATTCGCCAGCCGTGTCAGCGGCTCAGATCCGGTCCCATCACGAGGTTCGGCAGGCCGGTCGAGATCTGGGGAACGAAGCAGAGCAGCAGAACCGCGGCCATCATCAGGAGCACGAATGGTAGCGTGCCCCAGATCACGTCGCGCAGCGGGATGTCCGGCGCGACGTTGCGGATGACGAAGATGTTCAGCCCCACCGGCGGGTGGATCAGGCCCATCTCCATTACGATCGTCATGACGACGCCGAACCAGATGATGTCGAAATTCGCCGCCCGCAGCGGCGGCAGGATGATCGGGGCGGTCATCAGGATGATCGAGACCGGCGGCAGGAAGAAGCCGAGCACGACCACCATCAGCAGGATCGCGAACAGCAGCTCCCAGCGCGGCAGGTGCATCGCCACGATCGACTCGGCAACCGACTGGGAGATGTGCAGATAGCTCATCACATAGGAGTAGAGCAGCGACATGCCGATGATCAGCATCAGCATCGTCGATTCCCGCAGCGTCGCCCGCATGATCGGCGCCAGATCGCTCGGGGTCCACACCCGGTAGATGATCGCGATCAGCACCAACGCCAGTATGCCGCCGAGGCCCGCCGTCTCCGACGGCGTGGCGAAGCCGCCATACAGCGCGACCATCACGCCGGTCAGCAGCAGCACGAAGGGAATCACGCGCGGCAGCACCGAGAAGCGCTGCGCCATGGTGAAATCGTCCTTGGTCAGGATGTCCGACCAGGCGCCCGACTTCTCATAGGCGGCCTTGGCTTGCGCGTATTCCTGACGGAAGCGCACCACGGCGTAAACGCCGAACAGCGTGACCAGCAGCAGGCCCGGGCCGATGCCGGCGAGGAACAGCCGTCCGAGCGACTTCTCGGCCGCGATCGCGAACAGGATCATCGTGATCGACGGCGGCAGGAGGATGCCGAGCGTGCCGCCGGCGGCGATGATGCCAGCCGCGAAGCCGCCGGAATAGCCGCGCTTGCGCATCTCGGGAATGCCGGCGGAGCCGATCGCCGAGCAGGTTGCCGGCGACGATCCGGCCATCGCCGCGAACAGAGCGCAGGCGAACACATTGGCGACGCCAAGACCGCCGGGCACACGGTGCAGCCACGCATGCAGCGCCGAGTACAGATCCTGGCCGGCGCGCGAGCGGCCGATCGCTGCGCCCTTGAGGATGAACAGCGGGATCGACAGCAGCGTGATCGACGCCATCTCCTCGTAGACATTCTGCGTCACCGTATCGAGCGAGGCGGTTGGCATGTAGATCGCCATGAACACCACGGCGACCGCGCCGAGCGCGAACGCGATCGGCATGCCCGCGAACATCGCAAACAGGGTGGACAGCCCGTAAGCGATTCCAATTCCAAATACGCTCATCGACGCGCTCCGGAGAGCGGCGACAGGATCTGCAGCAGCATCTGAATACACAGCAGGGTCATGCCGGCAGCCATCAAGCCGTAGGGAATGGCGAGCGGCGGCGACCACATCGAGTTGGACACCTGACCGTCCTCGAACGCCTCATGGGTGAGGGTCCAGGACTTCCAGGTGAAGAAGGCGCAGAACAAGAAGCTGGCAACGTCGACCAGCCAGAGCCGGATTCGGTTCGCCGTCGGCGACATCAGGCCGACGAAGGCCTCGATGCTGACATGGCCACGATGCTCCTGCACATAGGCGGTGGTCATGAAGGTGGCGCCGACGAGGAGGAACACGGCCGCTTCATCCTGCCAGTAATTGGCGGCCTTGAAGAGCGCACGGCCCGCGACGCTGTAGCTGAGGATGACGCAGGCCGCGATCAGAGCGATCGCGGCGAACACCACGATGATGCTGTTGAGCGCGGAGATCACACGCTGAACCGGCGCCAGCGGTCCGCTGGCGCCGGTGGTCGGCGTGGCCTCACTGTCGGAGACGGGTACGTGCATCAATCAGGCCGCGACATCGGAGGCGAGCTTGAGGAGCTTCGCGCAATTCGCAGACTTTCCGCCATAGTCCTTCCAGGCGGTGTCTCGGGCAATGTCTCGCCATTTGTTGACGATCTCGACATC
Source organism: Bradyrhizobium sp. ORS 278 (assembly GCF_000026145.1). Taxonomy (NCBI): domain Bacteria; kingdom Pseudomonadati; phylum Pseudomonadota; class Alphaproteobacteria; order Hyphomicrobiales; family Nitrobacteraceae; genus Bradyrhizobium; species Bradyrhizobium sp. ORS 278. The sequence goes on from NC_009445.1 coordinate 3,852,041, forward strand.
GAGCTCCACCACCTTGGCGCCGGCCTTTTCGTAGACCTTGGCGACCTCGATGTCGTCCTCCTGTGCGCCCTTGCGTCCGAACGCCTCCATCTCCGCGCCGACCGTCATCAGGATGTCCTGCTGGTTCTTCGGCAACTTGTCGAACGAGGCCTTCGACATCATCAGCGGCTCGAGCATGAACCAGTACGACGCCTTGGCGCCGGAGGTCAGCGCCTTGGCCACCTCCTCGAGACGGAACGAGATCAGGCTGGTCGACGAGGTGAGGCCGGCGTCGCAGGCGCCGGTCTGCATCGCGGTATAGATTTCATTGGATGGCACGGAGAGCACGGACGCGCCCGCGGTCTGCAGCACCATGTCCATCTCGCGCGAGCCGCCGCGCACCTTCATGCCCTTGGCATCGTCTGGGGTCAGCAACGGACGCGAGCGGCTGGCGACGCCGCCCGCCTGCCAGACCCAGGTGAGCAGGATGATGCCCTTGTCTGCGAGGAAGTCGCTCAGCGCCTTGCCGACCGGCTCGTTCTTCCAGCGCATGCCCTGGTCGTAGGTGGTCACGAGTCCCGGCATCAGTCCGATGTTGGTCTCCGGAAGCTCGCCGCCAGCGTAGGGCATCGGATACAGACTGATGTCGAGCGCGCCTTTCCGCATCGCCGAAAACTGTGCCACCGTCTTGATCAGTGACGAGTTGGGATAGATCTCGGCGGCAATCTCGCCGCCTGAGCGCTTGGACACTTCCTCGGCGAACACCCGGCACAGCCGGTCGCGGAAGTCGCCCTTGTCGATGGTCCCACCGGGGAACTGGTGGGAGATTTTCAGCGTCGTTGCCGCATGGGCCGTGCCGGTTCCGAACCGCAGAATGGCAGGCGCAGCAAGCGCGGAGGCGATGACGTGACGGCGTGAAAGCATGAGATTTCCCCTGGACAACTCTGGGTTGGGTTCCCGACCCTGGTTCGCTGGCATTATCGATACGAGCCAATCTGCCGGGTTACCTCTAGCCGAACTCGACAGTCCGTTCGAGGTGAAATGCAAGAGAAGCGGCATATTGCTGCAACGCAACTGTCACGATCTGAATCCCTTGCGGCGGTTGTACTAACATCGGTCTGCCGGGGCGAAATTGTGTCGACCGTTCAAACACCGCAGAACACGATTCAAATTTGATCGACAAAAATTATTTCGCTGGTCCGTAACAACGGAGCTGTACGCAGCGTCGAGATCAGGGAGCGGCGCATTGATCGCCGTCCAACCCCGCACCTCGAAGGAGCGATCACCATGACGTCTCGCAACCGCCTTATCCTCGCTTTGTCCGCCGCCGCTCTCGCCTTCAACGTCGCCGCCGCGCCAGTCGCGTTCGCGGAGGACAAGATGAGCAAGGACGGGATGAAGAAAGACGCGATGTCCCACGACGGGATGAAGAAGGACACGATGGCCAAAGACGGCATGAAGAAGGACGATGCCATGTCCAAGGACGGCATGAAGAAGGACGACGGCATGATGAAGAAGAACTGAGCCGCATCGCTCGCAGCAATGCCGGGTCCATGAGGCTTACATCGGATCCTCGCGACATCGGGAGGCGCCATGGCGGGCAACCGGCCATGGCGCCGCTCCATCACTTCTTCTTGCCGCGCGCCTTGCGGGCGGCGTAACGCGCGTCGCGCTTGGCCTTCTGCTCGGCTTCGAGCTCGGCGGCGCGGGCGGCCGCTTCTTCCGCCTCACGGGCGAGCCGTGCCGTCTCAGCGGCCTTGGCCTCCTCCTCGATTCGCTTCTGCTCGGCCTTCGCAGCCTCACGCTCGAGTCGCTGCTGCTCGCGGCGCGCCGCCGCCGCCTCGCGCTCCTGCCGTCGCTTCACGACCTCGGGATCGTCAGGCCCGGGCTGCGACTTGAATTTCTGCAGGATGCTCTGTCGGGCCTGCTGCGCGGCCTTCTGCCGATCGGCAAATCCGGGTTCCTTGAATCCTCTCATGGAAACGTCGTCACTTCGCTACTGGTGTGGTTTGGGTATGGTTTGATCGGCGTGGTTCGGTCAGGGGCGGCATCTGCCGCCAAGCCATTCCTCCACGGTGTCGTGAACACGAGCGAAGGCTGACGCGAGGCCGTGTGTATAGGATCGCATGCGTCGATGACAAATGCTTTATCGACAGTCCTCCACATCGCGCCCGCCGGGCGCTTGCATGCTTTGTAGCGATCGCTATGTAAGCATCCCCGTCGTGTCGGCGAAGGTCGGCCGGTTGTGAAATTTATCACACCCCACGGGCGTTGGCGCACCATCCGGGTGCGACATCCAAGGGAGTTTACCGGCATGGCCTCTGTATTTTGGGGGCGCGGGCGCATGTTGCTCGCCGTCGCTCTTTTTGCTTTCCTCGTCAGTGCCGGTGTGATGACGGCCGTGTTCGCCCGGCCCATCCCCGTTGCGCCCGGTGTGTTGGGTGTCGAATGGGAATGCGCGCAGATGTTCTGGGTGACGAGCTGCACGCGTTTGACGCCGTTGACGCCGGCCGCGCGTCAGCATCACGGGCCGCATGGCGAGGCGGCCGACCTGCGCTCCGCCTAGGCTCGGCATGGCATGAGCGCACAGGACAGCGGTGGCGGACGGGGCGGCGCGATCGCGGCGCTGGTGTTCGCGGCGGTCATGGTCGGCTTCGGCCTGTGGCTGGCTCACAGCCTGACGGCGGCGAGCAAGATGCAGGATTGCCTCATGTCGGGCCGCAGCAACTGCAACGTCATTGCGCCGGAGCGCTGACGGTCCTCGCAGCGGCGAATCAGCGCGATTTCCGCGTATCCTGTTGTTCGCGCAGGGAACCGGCCGCAAAATCGTCTGGATTTTAACGGCCTGTCGCGAAGATTGTGGAATTGGTGGTCGCGTTCGGCAGATGATCGAGCGAGCGCTCGGCGCGCCACGGTGTTGGCCTGGACGGAACCACTGCGGATGATTGGCCAGCGAGGGGTAGGCAGCATGACGTCGTTCGATGACACCAGATCTCCACGCCGATCCTGGCTGGCGGCTGCAGCGATCCTGGCTGCTGTGGCATTGCCGAGCGCCGGCTATGCCCAGGGGCCAGGGCAGGGGCTGGACCAGGGTGGCCCGGGCCATCCGCCGCAGGGCCGCCCGCCGAGTGTCATTCGTCAGGGGCAGGGCGGCCAGCCCGCCGGTCAGCCTCAGGCACAACAGGCGCCGCGCCAGCAAGGCCCCATGGTCGGACAGCCCAGTGGACCTCCGCCGCGCGCCGCCATGCAGCCTCAGATACCGCCCCAGGGGCGTCCGCCGGCGCCGGTGGCGCAACAGGGCCGGCCGCCCGGCGTGGCGTATGATCGCGGCCATGGCTATCCCGCCGGGTCCGGACCCGCGGCCGTGGGACGCGGGCCGGATGTGCGCTTCGCCCGGGGCGCCATCGGTGTTCGCGACTATGGCGGCCAGCCCTATCGCGGCCGGGTCGGCTGGGAAGGCGGCCGCTGGCGTCACGAGGTTCACAATGGACGGCCCGGCTGGTGGTGGGATGTCGGCGGCGTCTGGTATTATTATCCTGAGCCGATGGAGGGCCCGCCGACCTACGTGTCCGATGATTACGCCGACGATGTCGTCTATGCGCCGGCCACGGCGTATGAGGCGCCACCGCCGCCGGTCGCCTATGAGCCCGCGCCGCCGCCCTCCGATCCCGATCCCGCGGCAAGCGCGCTGGGTGGCGCCATCATCGGGGGTGTGCTCGGCGGCATCCTGACCGGGAAGGCGGGAGGCGCAGCCGCTGGCGCCGTGCTCGGCGGAGCCACGGGAGCGATCGCCGGCGCCACCGCCGCGTCGCGGCCGGGTTATTACCTGTCGCAAGGCAATTGCTATTATCGCTATCCGTCGGGCGAGTATGTCGCGGTCGATTCACGCTCCTGCTACTGAGCCGATGCTGCTCTCCGTCACTCTGCGTCGCGCCCTGAACCTGGACGACGTGCGCGCGACTGATGACTGAGGCGGATCCGATTCCGGCCCGCCCGGACCTCCGCAAAGGTCCGGAGCGGGACTTGCACCGAATCCTGTTAGGCTTTGCTTCAAGGTGAGGTGAGAGTTTCCGGAACGATGGCCAAGGCGTCCAAGCTGGTTGCCGCCAAGGGCGGCAGGGTTCTCCTGGTCCGGCGTCGCATCGACGGCCGCTGGATGTTTCCGGGCGGCCGCAAGCGGTCGCGCGAAACCGAAAAGGACTGTCTCAAACGCGAGATCAAGGAGGAGCTGCCGAAGCTCAAGCTCGGCCGGCTTCGCCTCTGGAAGGAAGTCACCACCAAGAACAAGCGCTCCGGGCGCAGGATGAGCGATGCGATCTTCATCGCCAAGCATGCCAAGGGACGGCTCGAGATCGGCGACAAGAAGGAGATCGATCGGGCGGTGTGGCAGAAGCCCTACGGCCTGAGCCTCACGCCGACCTCGCGCTACATCCGCGACCGTCTGTTCCCGCGCAAGGCGGACTGACCTTCCGGATCGTCGGGAACGCCTCGCGATCTCCGGCGTTATCTGGTCATGACTTACGAGAGCACAGCCAGACCGCCACGCGTCCTCACGCCTGAAGAGCGTCGGGCGCGCGATGCCATGCGCAGGGCCGATGCCGAGCAGGCCATGCGCGAGCACGAGGAGGCCCAGCGGGCCTTTTACAAGAACCGCGAGAGACTGCGTGCCGAACGTCTGGCACGCGAAGCCGCCGACAAGCAAGGCTGAGCCGGAACGACTCAGCCGGCTGCGCGCGTGCGGAAGGCGTTCGCCATGCGCAGGAACGCCCGATCGAGCAGGTCGTACATGTCGCCGGTGATGTCGCAATCGAACATCGCCCTGCGCATGCACGTCATCCACTCGTCGCGTTCGGCATCGCCGATCGGATACGGGCGGTGCGCGGACATGATGCAGCGGTGTTCGGCACGCTCGAAATAGAGCGGCGGACCACCCAGCCATCCGCTCAGGAACTCGAACAGCATTTGCCGGATCGGACCGAGATCGGCATCGTGCATGGCGCGGATGCGGCGCGCATCCGGCTCGTCGTCCATGATCGCATAGAAGCGATCCGCGAGGCGTCGCACGCCTTCTTCTCCGCCGATCAGCTCGTAGGGCGTCGCCTCGACTGCCACTACTTCGCTGGAATGCTCCGCTGCCGTCATCGCATCTCGTTTCCGTTCGTCCCGCAGCCAACAGGCCGCGCGCGCCCCTCGCCTTGATCTGCGTCAAAGGCGACGAGGCGATGGCTGGGACAGGGCGGAGCCGCGGATGTTCGTAACGAGCGCGCGGGGGCGCTAGCGCATATTGTTGGCTTTGACGAAGCGCTGGCGGTCGGTGTCGGCTGCGATCTGGCGCAGCGTCTGGCGCAGCAGCGCGAGATCGACGGGCTTGGAGAATGGCGGGTAGACGTTGAGGCCGAGGATCTTTCCGGCCCGCACCGTGACGTCGCGGGTCTGGTCGTCGGAGCCGCTGATGATCAAGATGGGCGTCCGCGATTTCATGTCGGCGAGCAGCTGCAGCACCTCGGTGCCCGACCGTTCGCCGAGGTTCAGGTCGAGGGTGATGCACTCGAAATTGCGCCGGCGCAGCACGTTCATGGCGCCGTCCACCGAGTTCACGCCGGTGGTCGCAAAGCCCGCTTGCACCGCGATCTTGCGCAGGATCGACAGATGAACGTCGGCATCTTCGATCACGAGAAGTTCGTTCAGCATGGTCCCCGCGCGGCTGTGTGTCGGCTTCTGATGGGCGCTGGGAGCTTAAGAGTCGGTTTCTGAGTTCCACGTAAATTTTCAATCCCGTAGAATTACGGAAGATTCTGCACGGCATCGTGTGTTGTTGGGTGAGGCGGCGAACACTCCCCCGGCAATCGATCTGTCGCGATGCGACCGCCCCGGATCGGTGTCGTCCCGGCCAGCGGCGATAGGGGCGCGCCAGGTTGTGACCGCACCCTGCGCCGAGACGTGAGCAATCGTCATCGCAGCGCCTCCGGCGCCCGAGCTTTGCGGGTCGGCTCGCCCTCGACAACAGAGGGCGCGGGGAATGCCGGGTGAAGGCCTCACCCATGGCCCGCCTGCAGCAAGAAAAGCAGGCGGCAGTCACCACAGGTTCAGCCGGTTCGACCCGGCATTCCCCGCACGATGGTCTTCACGCTTATACGCGATCTCCCCGGTGTCCGGCCTGGTAGCCACCGTCGCCCAAGGGGTCATCATCCCCCTAAGACTTGGCGCCAGCTTCGGGGCGCCAGGACCACGCGATTTCACGTCCGCCGACTGTCGTTCGTCCGCACAGCGTACTGTGCTGCGACAGGCCGGCGGCCACCGCATCCCGCGCCCAACGTCCGTGACGATCGCGATCCGCCCCTCTCGAGGAGCACGGGACGACCGCAGTAGGCCCCAGTTTTTGAAAAAACGAAAGCCCATTTTTTCTGTGATGGGACCGGACAAGGGTGATGTCCATGAGACGCCAGCGAAAACCGCCGTTCCGGCGCAGCGCGCTTTGTTAGTTCACGGCCGCCGGCTGCGGGCAGGCAGCCGCTCTCGTCGACCCGCCGGGCAAATCACTTGCGACGGGGCCGGCGATCGATGGCGCCCGGCTCCTATCAAGCTGCTCAATACATCAAATCAAAACGATCAATTTTACGAATGTTCCGAATTCGCGCATCAATCGCCGGATCGGTCGGGCGCGGGCGCGCCGCCGGCCGGTCGATAGGGCAAGCTCGTTTCAAGAGAAAGCGCGCCGCCGAGAGGGGGGAATATGGGACGAGGACTGAAGCAGTCCGCTCTGATGGCATTGGTGCTGGCCGGTATGCTCCAGGGAGCGCGGGCTGCAGAGAACGGGACGACCAACTATCCGGCGGGATCACCCGGCGTGTTCATCGGCACCATGCCGCCGATCCCCGGCCTGTTTGCGATCAGCCAGACCAGCTACACCAGCGCCAACGGGCTGTATGACGGGCAGGGCAACAAGCTGCCGATCAATTTCAAGCTGTCGTCGGTGTCGGAGACCATGCGATTCCTGGCCAGCTATCCCGGCGAATTCTTCGGGGCGCACGTCTACTCGCAGCTCGTCGTCCCCTTCGTCCACCTCGAAAGCTCCAATCCTGCCGGATCTTTCCAGGCCAACGGGCTTGCGAACATTACCTTCTCGCCCGTCATCCTGCGCTGGGCCTTGTCGCCCGCTCAGAGCGTGACGGTGGGGCTCGACCTCATGCCGAATACCGGTACCTATTCGGCGCGGCAGCCGCTGAACGTCGGTACCAACTACACGACCATCTCGCCGGTGGTCGCCTATCGCTATGCCGATCCGAAGGGGTTCGAGTTCGCCGTCTCGCCGCGTCTCTTGCTCAACACCACAAATACGGACTCTGTCAACGCGTTCACGCAACTGGGCCAGCAATATCGCAGCGGCGACGCGCTGGTAGTCGACTTCAACGCCGGCTACAACATTGGCGCGTGGAAGCTCGGCGTGGTCGGCGGCTACACGCATCAATATCAGGACGACAAGATCAACGGCGTCAAGGCATTCAATCTGGCGGGCGTCCAGGACGGCAATCGTCTCAAGTCGCTGAATCTCGGCCCGTCGCTGAGCTATGACGGCGGAGCCTTTCAGATCAATGTGAACTATCAGCACACATTCCATGTCGAGAACGGCAGCCGCAGCGATACGGTCTGGGCGAACCTGGCGTTCCCGATCTGGGTGCCGGCACCCCCGCCGGGCGCCGGACCGGGCAAGCGCTGAGCCGCGCTGCAAGTCCCGACATTCGAGACGTGCGAATGGCCGGCGCCTTGCGCCGGCCGTTCGTCATGACAGGTACGGGATGTCGATCACGGCAACTCGGCGACGACCTCGCGCATCAGGTTGCGCAGCCACAGCAGGCCGGCATCGTTGGAGCGATAGCGGTGCCACTGCACGCGCTGGCGCAACACCGGGAGCTTGATGGGCAGCTCGATGATGCGGATCGGCAGGCTGCGCTGGGCGGCGACAGCGAGCTTGCGGTGCACGGTGGCGATGCGGTCCGTCCCGGCGATGAGATGAGGGATCGCAGTGAAGGCGTAGACCGAGATGTCCTCGCGGCGGCTGGTGTCGCGCTGCTCCAGGTAATGGGTTTCGAGCGACTGCGCGGCGATCGCGGGCCGCATCACGACATGGGACGCGCTGGCGAAATCCTGCCGTGACAGCTTGACCTTGCCGTACTTCCCCTTGCTCCAGGCGATGACGCAGAAATCGTCCTCGAAGATGACTTCGGACGGATGCAGCTTCGAGCTGAACTCCTCGGGAATGATCAAGAGGTCGACATCGCCGCGCTCGAGCGCGCGCTCCGGCCGCTGCACCTGCTGCAGGAAATCGAAGCGGATTCCGGGGGCGAGGGCTTCGCTGCGCGCCAGCAGCCGCGGGATCAGCGTCACCAGCGTGTAGTCCGAGGCCAGGATCTTGAAGCAGCGGTCGGATTGCGCCGGGTCGAACTCCGAGGATGCGGCGATCGCCCAGTCGACCCGCACGAGAAGGTCCCTGATCGAGTCCTTGAGCACCTCCGCCCGCGGCGTGAGCTCCATCTTCCGGCCGATCTTCACCAGCAGTTCGTCGTCGAAATAGGTGCGCAGGCGGAGCAGGGCGTTGCTCATCGCCGACTGCGTCATGTTCATGCGCGCGGCCGCGCCGCTGACGCTGCGCAGGTGCAGCAGATGGTCGAGCGCGACCAGCAGATTGAGATCGAACTTGTTGTTGAACCGCATCGGCCGCCTCGCGGGAGGTATTTAGAGGATCAATGCCACCGATCTTGATAATCAATTTTTCGAAATGGTCAAACGGCGCTACTCCAGATCCCGGGAAGAAACCTCAAGGGGACGCGCGGCCGGTCTGCGCGTCGCGAGTGCAGCATGTTCAAATATTTTCCGACCAACTACGTCTGGAATCTGTCGGTCGATCTGGCGATCGAGATGGGCGCCAGGATCGGCGAGATCGAGGAGATGTGCGCGCCGTTGCAGGACGCGGCACGGCAGCCCGACGCCAGCGGCACCCGGGCGTTTCGCGAGACCTGGGCGCGGATGGCGGACAAGCTCTGCGAGCTTGCCGCCGAGGATGAGGCGAAGGGCCGGCTGCTCTCGGCCGGCGAAAAGTATGGCCGCGCTGCGAGCTATCTCATGACCTGCGAGCGTCTGCAGGCGCATGACGCGCCAGGCCGGCTGGCGCTATACCGCAAGTGCCTCGACACCTTCGCCAAGGCAATTGCGCTGGCGCGGGAGAACTGCGAGCGCGTCGAGATCCGCTATGAAGGCAGCCACATCGCGGGCCTCCTGGTGCGCGCGGAAGGCTGTGATGGACCGGCGCCGCTGCTGGTGCAGGTCAACGGCTTGGACTCGACCAAGGAGATGAAATACCGCGTCGGCCTGCCGGCGTGGCTGGCCAAGCGCGGCGTGGCATCGCTGGTCATCGATCAGCCCGGCTCGGGCGAGGCGCTGCGGCTGCAGGGCCTCACCGCGCGCTACGACAGCGAGCACTGGGCCTCGCGCGTCGTCGACTGGCTGGAGACGCGCAGCGACGTCGATCCCAGGCGCATCGGCCTCGAGGGAGTATCGCTCGGCGGCTATTACTGCCCGCGCGCCGTGGCGTTCGAGCCGCGCTTCGCCTGCGGCGTCGCCTGGGGCGCCAATCATGACTGGCGCGACGTGCAGAAGAAGCGCCTGCAGAAGGAAGGCAACTTCCCGGTCCCGCACTACTGGGCGCATGTGCGCTGGGTGTGGGGTGCGCGGGATCAGGACGATTTCATGCGGATCGCCGAGCGGGTTCACCTCGACGGTATCCTCGACCGCATCAAGGTGCCGTTCCTGGTGACGCATGGCGCCAAGGACTCGCAGATCCCGCTGCATTGGGCGGAGCGGACCTTTGAGCAGCTGGTCAATTCGCCGAAGCGCGAGCTGAAGATCTTCACCGATCGCGAAGGCGGCGCGCAGCATGCGAGCTTCGACAACAGCATCAACGCCGGCCACTACATCGCGGATTGGGTGGCCGAGACCTTGAACGCGAGACCTTGAACGGAAGGGTCGCCTGAGCGGCAGGCGGAGAGGAAAGCCATGAAAATTTTCGGACTGGAAAGCCTGATCTTCGCTGTCGACGACGTCAGGGGCGCGGCGCGCTTCCTGGTCGATTACGGCCTGACGGCGGTCGACGTCTCCGAACGCGGCGGCCGCTTCGAGGCGATGGACGGGACGGCTGTCGTGATCGCGCGGCAGGACGAGCCGTCGCTGCCGCCGGGACCGACGCCGGGCTGCCGCCTGCGCAAGACGGTCATGGGCGTCGCCGACGAGATCACCCTGGGCGCGATTGCCGCCGAGTTGCGGCGCGACCGCGAGGTCCGGCGGCTGCCGGACGGCTCGATCGAGTCGATCGACGATTGCGGCTTCGTGATCGGATTCCAGCTCACGGCGCGGCGGCCGTTCGTTCTCGCCGGCGAGATCTCGAATGCGCCGGGGGGCGTGGTGTTCAGGCCCGTCAACAGTCTCGGCGTGCCGCCGCCGGGCAGCGTGATCCGTCCGCGCTCGCTGTCGCATGTCGTGTACTTCGTGCCAGACGTGATGAAGGCGGAGGCGTTCTACGTCAACCGCCTGGGCTTCCGCTGCACCGATCGCTTCACCGGCACCGGGCCGTTCCTGCAGCCCGCCGGCTCGCTCGATCATCACACCCATTTCCTGATCGGCGCGCCGCCGCACATGCATGGCGTCGAGCACTTCACCTTCCATTTCGGCGGCCCCTCGGAAATGATCACCAACGGCTATCGCTTCGTCGAGAAGGGCTACCAGGCGTTCTGGGGCCCCGGCCGTCACATCCTCGGATCGAACTGGTTCTGGTACTTCAACAGCCCGTTCGGCTGCCACATCGAGATGGACGCCGACATGGACCAGCACGATGCGAGCTGGCAGCCGCGCGAGGCCACGGCCTCGGCCGACAACTCGCAGACCTTCCTGCTGAAGATGCGCAAGAAATGGTACCCCGGGCCAGGAATCTCCGAGAATGGCGACTACGCATGAGGGCGCGCCGTCAGGCCTCGTTCGCCTGTGCCATTCGGATGAGATCGGCGAGGCGCAGTCGCGGGGATTCGATCCCCGGGATGAAGGGCAGGACAGCCTTTTCGTCGTCCGATGGCAGGGAGAACTCCACGCCTGGCGCAACGCCTGTCCGCATGTCCAGGGCGCGCCGATGGCGTGGCGCAGGGATGCCTACCTGAATGCGGCGGGCACGCGCATCGTCTGTCACGCACATGGCGCCGAGTTCATGCCCGACAGCGGGCTGTGCGTGCAGGGGCCGTGCCGCGGTGAGCGGCTACATCAACTCGAGCTCGTCGTCGATGCCGACGGCGAGCTGTTCGTGAAGTCATAACAAGCCCGCAAGGGTGGACTCTAGAGGGAGGAGGGCGCCATGGCAGTGGTGAGCAGGGTGCTGACGATCGGCGGCGGATTTTCAGGCATGGCCGCAGCGATCCAGATGCGCAAGGCGGACATCGCGGTCGATCTCGTCGAGATCGATTCCAGCTGGCGGCCGGAAGGCGCCGGCATCACCGTCAGCGGCCCGACCTTGCGGGCGCTCGACCAGATCGGCGTGTTCGGCGAATTCAAAAGGCGCGGCTATCTGTCTGATGGCGTCGAGCTGTTCACGCCGGCAGGTCATCGCATCGGCGAGATTCCGACGCCGAAGCCGGTCGGATCGGACGTGCCCGGTGGCGGCGGCATCATGCGCCCCGAGCTCGGCCGAATTCTCGCCGATGCGACGCGTGAAGCCGGCGTCAGCGTCCGGGTCGGCTGCAGCTATACTGAGATCACGCAGCACGACAGCGACGTCGAGGTCACTTTTACTGACGGCACGAAAAGGCGCTACGATCTCGTCGTCGTTGCCGACGGCGTGCATTCGAAGACGCGGGCGCTGCTGTTTCCGGAAGTGAAGCCGCCGCAATATATCGGCCAGGTGGTCTGGCGCGCCGTGCTGCCGCGGCCGGACGAGATCGTGCGGCCGCGGATGTGGCTGGGTGGCACCGTCAAGGCCGGCGTCAATCCGGTGTCGCCGAGCCACATGTACATGTTTGTCACCGAGGCGCGGCGCGACAAGCAGCAGATCGAACGATCGGCGTGGCCGCAGCTGGTCGCGGACATGCTGGCGCCGTTCAGCGATCCCGTGCTGACCGCGTTTCGGTCGCATCTCCTCGCCGCGGACGCGGCGATCGACTATCGGCCGCTTGCGAACCTGCTGGTGCCGGCGCCGTGGAATCGCGGGCGCGTCATCCTGATCGGCGACACCGTGGCGGCAACCACGCCGCATCTCGCCTCCGGTGCCGGCATCGGCATCGAGAGCGGGATCGTGCTGGCCGAGGAGCTCGCGCGGGCGGCGACGTTACAGGACGCGTTCGACCGCTTCCATGCGCGCCGCTGGGAGCGCTGCCGCATGGTGATCGAGAACTCCGCGCAGCTCTGCCGCATCGAGATGGAAAACGGCGACAAGGCCGAGCAAGCCCGCGTCATGCGCGAGTCGACCGTCGGGCTGACGCAGCCGATCTGAGCCGGCAACGAACACAGAAAAACAACGATCAAGGGGAGGACGCAAAGATGGTGACGACGGAAACCTGGCGCGGGCGCATCGCCCTGATGGTCGCGCATTGCGCCGGGATGGTTGACCTCGTGGCGCTTCCGGTGTGGGTGGGCACGCTGATCGCGCGCTACAATTTCAGCCCGCAGCAGGCCGGACTGCTCGCCACCTTGTTCCTGCTCGGTGCCGTGCTCAGCAGCCTGTTCTTTGCGCCGCGCTTCAACCGCCTGAACGCCCCGCTGTCGGCCGCTGCGGGATACGCCGCGGCCGCGCTGGTGTTCGTAGCCGCGAGCCAAACGTCGGAGTTTCCGCTGCTCGCGCTGCTGCACGCGCTGGCGGGGGCGACGGCCGCCTGCGGCCTGAGCTTCACCCATGGCACCATCGCGCGCAGCGCCAATCCGCACCGGCTGTTCGCGATCGTCGGGATGGCGCTCGGCGTGTTCGCAATCCTGTTCCTCGGCCTGACACCCAATCTCGTCGCGAGCTTCGGCGGGCCGGCGCTGTTCATCGTGTTCGCCGGCGTCATGGCGGTGGCGGCGCTGGCGTCCGCGGTGTCGTTTCCCAAGGGCGTGGTGCGCAGCGAGGAGGATCTCATCGCCGAGGTCAGTCATCTGCCGCGCGCCGTCTGGTTCGGCATCGCCGGCATCAGCTGCATGGCTTTGACGCAGGCGATGCTATTCAGCTTCATCGAGCGCATCGGCATCGATCACGGCTTCGGTGCGGAGACGGTCACCGGCGTGCTGATCGCACTCGGCTTCGTCAACCTGCTGCCGGCGCCGCTCGCGGCGGTCCTTGAGACGCGGCTGCCGGCGCGCCACGTGCTGCTGGCGGGTCCGGTCTGCCAAGCGATCATCGCCGTGACGATCACCTTCGGCTCGGGCTTCCTCGCTTATGCCGTGCCGACGGCGGTGTTTGCCGCCGTGATGATCTTCACTCACACCTTTGCCTTCGGCCTGTTGTCGCGGCTCGACCCGACGGCGCGCGCGCTCGCCGGTACGCCGGCGATGCTGATGATCGGCGCCGCGATCGGGCCGATCCTCGGCGGCACGCTGGTGCAACTGTTCGGCTATCCCGCGCTCGGGCTCGGCGCCGTCGTCATCTCGTCGGCCGCCGTCATGATGTTCTCGCGCGTGTTCGCCGCGCGCGGCGCCGCGACCACGACCACTCTCGAAATCGCCTGATCAGGAGACCTGTTCCATGACCCTTCCGCAGATCCGCCGCGTCGTCACCGGGCATGACGCCGAGGGCGCCGCCGTGATCTCGTCCGACGGCGCGCTGCCGACCGTGACCGAGCTCGCCGCGATCCCCGGCACCTTCTTCCACGAGGTCTGGAGCACGCAGGCGACGCCCGCGCCGATCGACAACGGCCCCGATCCGACGGTGGGGCCGCTGCGTCTGCCGCCGCCGGCACATGGCAGCCGCATCCGCTTCGTCGACATTCCGCCGGATACCGAGGACTTCCTGCGCAACGGCGCCGCGCGGATGCAGGCCGCCTTCGGCCAGATCGGTGATCCTCATGCCTCGACGGTGACGACGGAATCGCCGCATCCGCTGATGCATCGCACCGAGACCATCGACTACGGCATCGTCATCTCGGGTGAAGTCACGCTGGTGCTCGACAAGGGCACGGCGGATCTCAAGGCGGGCGACGTCGTGATCCAGCGCGGCACCAATCATGCGTGGGCCAATCGCAGCGACCAGCCGTGCCGGATGCTGTTCATCCTGGTCGACGGCAAGTTCGGTCCCGACGCCAATCCCGGCAAGGCCGCCTGATGAAGCTCGCGACCTATCAGAACGGCAGCCTCGACGGCCGCCTCGTGATCGTCTCCAGGGACCATGCGCGCGCCGTCGATGCGGGCGCGATCGCGCCGGATCTCGCGAGCGCGCTGCGGCGCTGGGCCGAGGTCGAGGCGCCGCTGCGCGGCTTGGCCGGCCGGCTCGAAACCGGGGCGGCGCCAGGCGTCTTCGCGTTCGATCCCGCGCGCTGCGCTGCGCCGCTGCCGCGCGCGCCGCAATGGCTGGACGGCTCGGCCTTTCTCAACCACGGGCACCTGATGGACGTCGCCTTCAGCAAGCCGCCGATCCCGGATTTCGAGACCATTCCGGTCATGTACCAGGGCGCGAGCGACGACTTCCTTGGCCCGCATGCCGACGTCCCGTTCGTGTCCGAAGCGGACGGCATCGACTGCGAGGGCGAGTTCGGGGTGATCGTCGATGATGTCCCGATCGGCGTTTCGGCGGAGCAGGCCGAGCAGCGGATACGGCTGCTCGTGCAGATCAATGATTGGAGCCTGCGCGCGGTCGGCGCGCGCGAGGTGCGCACCGGCTTCGGCTTCCTGCAGGCCAAGCCGTCCACCAGCTTCGCGCCCATCGCGCTGACGCCCGACGAGATCGGTGCGGCCTGGCACGGCGGCCGTGTGGACATGGCGCTGCATGTTCAGCGCAATGGCGAGCGGATCGGAGCCGCGTCGGGGGGCGAGATGGCGTTCTCGTTTTCGCAGTTGATCGCCCATGCCGCGCGGACGCGCCGGCTGAGCGCGGGCACAATCATCGGCTCGGGCACCGTCTCGAACGCCGATCGCGCAGCCGGATCGAGCTGTCTGGCCGAGCGCCGCGCGATCGAGATGATCGAGTTCGGCGAGGCGAGGACGGCGTTCCTGCGCTTCGGCGAGCACGTCACGATGGAGGCCCGCTTCGCCGACGGCAGCCCGGGGCCGTTCGGACGCATCCACCAGCAGGTGGTGCGCGCGTCCAGCGCGACGCGGGACTGAGCGATGCGTATCCTCGTCACGGGCGCTGCGGGATTCATCGGCAGCGCGCTGCTGCGGCGATTGCTCGCGGACGCGACCATTGCCGAGATCACCGCGATCGATCTCGCTGCGCAACCGTGGTCGTCACTCGATCCTCGTCTGCGCTGGATCAGCGGCGCGCTCGACGCAGGCATGTTGGCCCCGCTCGGCGCCGCCTCATTCGATCTGGTGTTTCATCTTGCCAGCGTTCCCGGCGCGCGCGCCGAAGCCGAGCCCGGGCTCAGCCGCCGCGTCAATCTCGATGCCTCGCTCGACCTGCTGCAATGGCTTGCCGGATCGGGACATCGCCCTCGCGTCGTCTATGCGAGCAGCATCGCCGTGTATGGGCCGCTGGGGGAGGCTGGCGTGAGCTCGACGACCGAGCCGCGGCCGGCCGCCACCTATGGCGCGCACAAGCGGATGGTCGAGGTTGCGCTCGCTGATCACACAAGACGAGGCGAGCTCTCAGGCGTATCCTTGCGCCTGCCGGGGATCGTCGCCCGACCGCGTCCGGTGAGCGGCTTCGGCTCGGCCTTCATGAGCGAATTGCTGCATGCGCTGGCCGAGGGCCAGCGTTATGCCTGTCCGGTCTCTGCGACGGCGACCTGCTGGTGGTTGTCGCGGACGGCGGTCGTCGACAATCTCGTTCTGGCGGGCGCAGCCGAGATCTGCGGACAACTGCAATTGCCGGCGCTGCATCTTTCCATCGCCGATGTGGTTGAGGGGCTGGCCCAGCTCTATGGTGCCGAGCGAACGCGGCTCGTCACCTTCCACCCCGACGAGCGCATCGAGACCGCATTCGGCCGCTACCCGGCGCTCGATGCGACGAATGAACTGGCGCTGGGCTTCAACCATGATGGATCGGTCGCGACGCTGCTGACGAACGCGCTCGCAGGCCAGGCCGGGTGACCCGCGCATGAGCACAGCCGCTGCAGCGGCGACGAGCCGTCAGGCCGGGATCAGAGTGGCCGGCGGCTCGCGATCGGCCCGGGCGAACCGGGCAGGCCCTTGATTGGCGCCGCAGGGGCGGGACGGTCGCGCCGGCCCGAATGGCGCCATTGCCGGACGTTCACGAGAATTCCGGCGAGCAACAGCGGGGCGACGGCCAGAACAGCCATCAGAGGCGAGAGGGGTTTCGGCGAGATCATCTCCAGCACCATCTCGGAGACCATCCAGAGCGTGCCGAAAACCACGGCGTAATCGAGCGCGGGGATGCGCAGCCAGTACAGCAAGCCGGCGACGAGGACGGCCGGCGCGATCGCCGGACCGATCATGTAGAAGGTCAGCTCCGGCGGCGTCAGGGCGTCGAGAAGCATCGATGCCAGCAGCCAGAGGCTGAAGAACATCACTGCACCGTCGAGATATCGCATGGCCAACCTCCGCCGCGACATTTTGGCGCAATCTTTGGCCGGTTTGTGGCTGGTTCGTCAAGCCGGGAACTTTCGGATTGGGGCTTCGGCCACGACGCGAACGGACAGCGGGACACGGCTCCCGGCCCGTTGGCCGGCAGCCGCGTAACCGCGCGGAGGGCAGATGAGTCTGGTCCGATGGGCGCAAGGCGGCGGCAGGACCGCCGCCTTCGCCCCCGCAGGAGATCAAGGCGCGTGGTGGTTCGCGACGGCGGCCTCGAGTCGCGGCTTCAGCAGGCGGAAGCGCTCGTCGATCTGCTCCGGGTGATCGCGGTTCAGCGCAATCATCGCGCGCCGCGTTTCGTTGGCGCGGATGACCTCGCGGGCGCCGGTGACGAGTCCCTCGACCAGGGCATCGGCGACCATCTCGGGCGTCTCCCGCGCGAAGCCGAGATCGGGACCGGCCTTGTTGCTGGCCATCATCGGCGTCTCGGTGGCGCCGGGATAGACCGTCAGCACCCGCACGCCCTCGTCGAGCAGCTCGCGATGCAGCGCCTCGCCGAACCGCGCCAGGCCCGCTTTCGCCGCCGCGTAGGTGGCGTAGAAGGGCGCGCCGACCAGAGCGATGCCAGAGGCGACGTTGACGATCGCGCCATCGCCACTGGCGCGCAGCAGCGGCAGCGCTGTGCGTGTCCACAGGATGGGCGCGAGCAGGTCGACCTCGATCATGGCGCGGATGTCGGCGACGTCGGTCGCCTCCAGCCGGCCGGCACGGACATTGCCGGCATTGTTGACCAGCACGTCGAGCCGGCCGAAACGCTCGCGCGCCAGAGCGAGCGTGCTCGCGCAGGCGGCCTCGTCGCTGACATTGCCGCCGAGCGTCTCGGTTCGCACGCCGTGGCTGGCAGCGAGCGCCGCCGTCTCGGCGAGCTTTGCCCGGGTTCGGCCGAACAGGACGAGGTGAGAGCCGCGCCTGGCGAGCGCGAGAGCCGTGGCGCGGCCGATGCCGCTGCCGGCGCCGGTAACCAGGGCGACCTTGCCGTCGAGTGTCATGGGACTGCCTCCTCTGAGCCTGATCAGGCGGCGGCGACCGTTGCAGGCGAGGTGAGCGCGGCCAGCGCGGCCTCCGGCTCCAGCCGCGTGCGATAGTCCGGGCTGACATGCGCAAGCAGGATGCGGCCGCCCTTGGCGACGACATAGGTCGCGGGCATCGGCAGCGACCAGCGGCCGTCGCCATTGCGCACCGGCAGGTCGTGGCCGAACTTCTGGTACAGCGCCTTGATCGGAGCCGTCAGCTCGTAGCGGATACGAAGCGCATCGGCGAGACGTCCCTCGGTGTCCGACAGCACCTCGAAGAGAAGCGCGTTCGTCTCCGCCGTGGTCAGGGTATTGTCCGGCGTCTCCGGCGAGACCGCGACCAGACGCGCGCCACGCGCCGTGATCTCAGGCAGCAGCGCCTGGTAGGCGCGCAGCTCCAGATTGCAGTAGGGACACCAGCCGCCGCGGTAGAAGGTCACGATCAGCGCGCTCTCCGCCATCAGCGCCCCGAGGTCGGTGACGCCGCCTTTGTGGTTGCGGAGGGTGGGGGCGGGGAAGGCGGCGCCTTCCTTGACGGCGCGGTCCGCGAGGTCTTGGAGGGCTGCGTTGTCGGTGTCGACCAGCGTGGCGATGTCGTCGCCGACACGCGAGGTCCAAGCAGATTTGAAGGCGTCGAGTTCGGATTGCAGAGACATGATGACGGGTCCTTGTCGGGCTGTGGCGTCGGAATTGAAGCGTGCTTGTGGTGGATCTCTCCCCGCCTGCGGGGAGAGATCGGATCGTCAGATGCGATCCGGGTGAGGGGGGACAGGTCTGACGACGAACACGTCCCGTGCGGCTGCCCCTCAACCCAGCCCTCTCAGCGCGAGCGAAGCTCCTCACGTGCGCCCAAGAACGGGGAGAGGGAGCGCAGCGTTGTTGAGGATGAGCTCGGTTCACATCGAGCGGACGAACTCAGCGCTGTCCCGCCATCATCTGCTGCACCAGGGCGTTGGCGCTGGCGCCCTCGAGGGCGAGGCCATAGCCGACCTCGCGGACGATGCGCTCCTTCAGCGGCTGGACGAAATGGATGCGGCTGTTGCGGCGGGTGACCTCGGGCTGGCGCAGATAGAGCGCGGCGAGCTCGCGGGCGAAGGCGACCGTGGTGCCGTCGTCGACGACGTGGTTGACGACGCCCCAGTTCGCGGCCTCCTGCGCCGACAGCGGCTGCGGGTTCAGGAGGAAGGCCTGGGCGCGGCCGGCGCCGGCGCGATACGACCAGGTCGTGAAGATGCCGTCGCCCGGCACGATGCCGCCGGCGAAGTGCGGCAGATCGTGGAAGGTGGCGCCGCGGCCGGCAATGACGACGTCGGCGAACAGCGCGTATTCGGTGTGGATGTGGGCGCGGCCCTCGATCGCGGCGATCAGCGGCACGCGGATGTTGGCGATGTTCTCCAGGATCTGCGTGCCCTCGTCATGGACCCGCGACCAGGCGTTGGCATCGCCGACATTGCCGAAGCTCGCGAAGTCGATCTCGGCCATGTAGTCGCCGACGCCCGTCAGGATCACGATCTTGTTGTCGCGGTCGCGGCCGATCTCATAGAAGGCGTCGGTAAATTCGGTGTGGTCGCGCGCATCGAAGCGGATCGGCCCGCCGTCGCTGTGCATCTCGACCAGGAGCACGCCCTGGGCATCGCGGGTCAGCCGCAGATGGGCGAAGCGGGTGAAATAGGACGGGGTCATGGCTCTCTCCGTGGCGGTTGCCGGCGATGCGCCGGCCGTTGCTGATGGGAGGAGCATGGCTCATTCGGTGCCCTTGGATAATTCTCGTCGGATCGATATCATTCATACGTTTTGTGTATGAGAGGCAGCGATGGACCTGCTTGGACCGATGCGGACCTTCGTGCGGGTGGTGGAGGCCGGCAGCTTCACCGCCGTCGCCGACGAGTTGAACACCACGCAGCCGACCATCAGCCGCCAGATCGGCGCGCTGGAGGAGCATCTGCGCACCCGCCTGTTCACGCGGACGACCCGGGCGCTGACGCTGACCGACGACGGCCGGGTGTTCTACGAGCACGCGCTGCGGGCGCTGGAGGCGGTGTCGGAGGCGGAGGGCGCCGTCGGACGCCGCCGGCAGAAGCCCTCCGGGCTGTTGCGGCTGGCGGCGCCGGTGGTGTTCGGGCGGCTGCATGTGGTGCCGCGGCTGCCGGCGTTCCTGAAGCGCTATCCCGACGTGTCGATCGATCTGATCATGAGCGACGGCTTCGCCGATCTGGTGGAGCAGGGCATCGACGTCGCCATCCGTGTCGGCGACATCACGGATCCCGGCCTGATCGCGCGGCGCATCGGCACGGTGCAGCGGGTGACGGTGGCTTCGCCCGCCTATCTCAAGGCACATCGCGCGCCCAAGGTGCCGGCCGATCTCGCCTTGCATCAGTGCATCGTCTACTCCAGGCTCGCCACCGGCAATCGGTGGCTGTTCGAGAGCAAGGACGGGCCCGTCGCGGTCGAGGTGAGCGGGCGCTACCGCGCCGACAATTCGGAGGCTGTGCGCGACGGCGTGCTCGGCGGGCTCGGCATCGCCGTGATCCCGACCTTCGCCTTCGTCAGGGAGATCGAAAGCGGCGCGGTGAAGGTGCTGCTGCAAGACTACGCGCCGCGGCCGCTGCCGATGCACGCGGTCTACGCCTCGCGCCGCTTCGTGCCGCTGAAGGTGCGCGCCATCATCGATCATCTCGCGCACGAATTCTCGCTCGATGCGCGGTTGTCGTCCTACACGGCGTGATGTCGCAGCCTTGCAGCATGGAACGGCCGTGCTGCGCCATGCGTTCGACCTGGAGCGGCCGGCGTCGCCGGTGACAAGCCAGGAGAGACGGGAATGGAACATACGATCATCGGCCACTTCGCCACGCGCCGTGAGGCCGAGCTTGCCGTCGAGCACCTCGTGCAGGATCACGGCATCGCCCGTACCGACGTGTCCGTGCGGGCGGCCGGTCCGGCCAACAGCGCCGGCTCGCAAGCCTCCGGCGCCGACGTCGAGAGCGGCCATCCCGGCGTCGGCAAGAAAGGTGCGCCGGAGCTCGAAGGCGAGATCGAGGTGGTGGTCGGTGGCTTCACCGCGGGCTCCGCCGACATCGAAGGAGTCCTGAAGGAAGCGGGCGCCCGCAGCGTCGGCCAGCGATAAGCGCCGTCCTCACAGCCGCGGGTCGATCGGCTCGCTTTCGAGAGCCAGCACGGCGAACACGCATTCATGCACGCGGCGCAACGGCTCGCGGGCGACGAAGCGGGTCAGCGCCTCGTGGCCGAGCGCGAACTCGCGCAGCGCGAGGGCGCGCTTGCCCTCGAGCTTGCGCTGGCGCAGGCGGGCGATGTGCTCGGGCGCATCATATTCCGGGCCGTAGATGATGCGCAGATATTCGGCGCCCCGCACCTTCAGCGCCGGCTGGATCAGGCCCTTCGGCCCGCGCGCGACGAAGCTCATGGGTTTCACCACCATGCCCTCGCCGCCGCCGGCCGTGAGCTGCTCCCACCAGGCGGTGGCGTCGTTCACTGCGGTCTCGTCGGCCAGAGTCACAACGCGCCATCGCGTGCGCCTGATCACGGGATCCGCCGCCGCCAGGCGGTCGGCCAGCGACATGTGCCAGACGTGATCCTGGTCGAACCAGACACGGCCTTCGCTGGCGAGCAGGTGGAACGGCGCGACCTTGAGATCGTCGATCCCGCCGACCGGCCAGACATAGGGCGCCCACGCAGCGCCATAGCGCCGCGCGCGGGCCGCGCGCGCGTCGAACTGGTCGCGCAGCGCCGTGACGTCGAGGCCGCGTGCAGCGGCCCGCGCCAGCGCATCGGATGCGGCGTCGAGACCCGCGACAGAAGATGCCGCCACCGGTGCGTATTGACTCTCGATCAGGGCGCCGGCCTTGGCCGACCACGGCATGATCTCGGCGTCGAGCAGCAGCCAGTCGGTCTGCAGCTCCTGCCAAAGACCCGCACTTTCGACGGCGCTCCGCAGCCGCGCCAGCAATGCCTCGGTCATCGCCGCGTCGTTGAAGAACGCGCGGCCGGTCCGCGTCCAGATCGCGCCGCTCTCCGCGCCTGTGATGCCGAACCGCGCGTTAGCGACGTCGGCGCTGCTGCACAGCGCGATGACGGCGCGCGAGCCCATGTGCTTCTCCTCGCACACCACCTCGGCGACGTTGCGCGCGCGGAAATGCGCGAACGCCTCCTCGGGCCGCTCGAGCCAGCCGTCGCGCGCGCTCGTCTCCGACGGCGACATCGTCGGCGGCAGGTAGACCAGCCATTGCGGCGGCAGCGCGAAGCGGCTCATCACCTCCAGCGCGGCTGCTGCGTTCTCCTCGGCGACGACCATGCGGCCGCGCAGCGTGGTCTCGATCCACCGCCGACCGCTGACGTCGTCGATGTCGAGCAGCTGATCCGCTTCGGCCTGCGCGGAGGCGCTGCCTGCGCGCAGGCCGAGCGGCCGTACCGGCTCGCACCAGACGCGCTCGGCCTCGACCTCGACCAGCTCGCGCTCGGGCCAGCGCAGCGCCGTCAGCCGTCCGCCGAACACGCAGCCGGTGTCGATGCAGATCGTGTTGTTGACCCATTCGGCATGCAGCATCGGCGTGTGGCCATAGACCACGGCGGTCGGCCCGCGATAGTTCGCGGCCCAGTCGGCGCGCACGGGCAGGCCGAACTCGTCGATCTCGCCGGTGGTCTCGCCATACAGTGCGAACTCGCGCACCGCGCCGGAGCCGCGGCCGATCATCTCCTCTTTCAGCCCGGCATGCGCCACCGCGAGCCGGCCGCCGTCGAGCCAGACATGGCTGCGCAGGCCGTCGAGGAAATCGGGCAGGCCGTCGCGGAAGCTGCGATCCTCATTCGCGAGCTGGTTGATGGTGTCCTGCAGGCCATGCGCGATCGTGACCTTGCGGCCGGCCAGCCAGCGCTGGAATTTGCGATCATGGTTGCCCTGCACGGCATAGGCCACGCCGGACGCGACCATGCTCATGACGATGCGCAGCACGTCCGGCGATCGTGGTCCGCGGTCGACGAGATCGCCGACGAACACAGCCTTGCGGCCTGCCGGCGGCGTCACCGTGACGGCGCGCCGGCCATCCTGCTCGCGCCACTCGACCTGATAGCCGAGCCTGGCCAGCAGCGCCTGCAATTCGCTCGCGCAGCCATGAACGTCGCCGATGATGTCGAACGGACCGGTGTCGTGCCGCTTGTCGGTCCACAGTGGCTGCCGCGCGATCGTCGCGGCCTCGATGCGCGAGACGCTGTCGAGCTTCCACACCTGGCGAAAACCCTCGCGCTGCAGGCCACCGAGGCCGCGGCGGATCTCCGAGACCATGCGCTGCACGACTGGGCCGCCGAAGCTGCGCTCGGGACGCGACCTGTTGCGTTCGATGCAGATGTCGATGCCGGGATCGAACACAATCGCGACCGGCAGCGCATGCCATTTGCGCGCCAGCTCGACCCAGCCCTTGCGGTCGGCGGGACGCACATTGGTAGCGTCGATCACGGCAAGGCGGCGATGCTTGAGCCGCCGCCCGGCGATCTCGCGGACGATATCGAAGGCGTCGGCCGAGACGCTCTGGTCGGTCTCGTCATCGGCCACCAGCGCGCGGCAATGGTCCGAGGAGATCACCTCGGTCGGCAGGAAGTGTTTGGCGGCGAAGGTCGACTTGCCGGAGCCGGTCGAGCCGATCAGCACGACCAGCGCGAAGTCGGGGATGTCGATGTTCATGACGGTGCTCAGCGGGTGAAGACGGCCATCTGTGTCGGCGCGCCCAGGGTCTCGTCGTGATGGCCGATGCCGGAGAAGGCGACCTGGCAATTGAAGGTTTCGCAGACGCGCTGCGCCCACGCAGCGAATTCGGCGCGCGTCCATTCGAAGCGGTGGTCGCGGTGCCGGAACTGGCCGGCGGGCAGGCTCGGAAACAGCGCATTGTAGTCGGCATTCGGCGTGGTCACGATGACCACGCGCGGCCTCGCCGCGCCGAACACGACACGCTCCACCATCGGTAGCCGGTCGGGATCGAGATGCTCGATCACCTCGACCAGCGCGGCCGCATCGGCGTCGGCCCAGCGCGCATCGCGATAGGTGAGCGAGCCGTGCAGCAGTGTGACACGTCCCTCGGGCGGGCCGCCGGGCGCGCCGAGCTTGAGCCGCTTGGCCGCGCGCTCCAGCTCGCGCGCGGCGGGATCGAGGCCGATCAGGCGCTCGGCAAAGCGCTCGCGCAGCAACAGCTGCAGCAGCTTGCCTTCGCCGCAGCCGAGATCGGCGATCGTCCGGGCGCCGCTGTCGCGCAGAGCTTCGACGACGGCGGCGAGGCGCAAATCGTTGAGCCGGATCGGCGCCTCCAGCGTCTCCTCGGACTGGCTCTGCGTCTCGGTCTCCAGCGCCTCGTCCTGCGTCTCAGGTGCGAGCCGCGCCAGCGCCGCACGCGCGAGCACGCCGCGATGGCGAAGATAGCGGCGGACGATCAGCTCCTTGGCCGGATGGGCATCGAGCCAGCCTTCGCCGCGCTTGAGCAGCTTGTCGATCTCCTCGTCGCCGACCCAGTAATGCTTCGCGTCGTCCATCACCGGGATCAGCACATAGAGGTGGTTCAGCAGGGCGCTGAGCCTGTTGGTGCCGCGCAAGGTGAGGCGGACGTAGCGGCTGGTCGTGTCGCCTTGGGGACCCGCAATGGGCGTGAGCGAGACGTCCCAGCCGAGCGGCTCGAACAGCTGGCGCACCACGGTTTCACCGCCGCGCAAGGGCAGGGGCGTCACCACCGCCTCCAGCGGAATCGCGCTGTCGGCTAGTTCCTGGCGCGCGCTGCTGACGCCGTTCATCGCGGTCCGGAACGCCTTATTGAGCGCCACCGACAGGAACGAAGACGCGGCATACGGGCGGTCGTTGACATATTGATCGAGCAGTCCGTCGCTCTGGCCCTTGCCGCGAACGAGCCCGATCGGATCGACGTCGAGCACCAGCGCCGCCTCGCAGCGGGCCTCGCTGGCCTCGGGATAGAAGATCAGCGCCTTGCCCGAGGTGAGCTCGAACTCGTGCAGCCGGTCCGGATGCTTGTTGAGCAGGAAGCCGAGATCGGTGGCGGGCTGATGGGTGGTGGCGATCGAGAGAAACATGGCGTCACGGAAATCCCAGGGAGTCACAACCACCGTCATTCCGGGGCAAGGCCGACAGGCCTTGAACCCGGAATCTCGACATTGTCTTGCGTCTGTTTTGAACAATCTCGAGATTTCGGGTTCAATCGTCAACGCATCGCCGCTTCGCCTCGATGCATCGACGATTGCCCCGGAATGACGGCGCAATCACGCAGCTCAGCTCCTCGTGAACAAGAATGCTGAACCAGCGAGTCCTAGCCCTTGTGCAATGAGACCCGGGCGCGTCTGTGACGCGTCCGGGTCATTTGTCGTCAGTGCAGCGTGGCGCTGCGCAGCGACTGCTCCTGCGCCGCGATCCAGGCGATCACGGACTCGGAGAAGCCGTCGACCCGCGTCCAGGGCCCGTAACCGACCCCGTGCTGGTACGACGCCACGTTCACCATGGTCCCGCGCGCCCTCGGCGCCGGCACCGCATCGTGGCTCTGCTCGTCGGTGAAGACGATCAGGCGGTCTCCCTTGCGGTCGACCTCCTTGACCGCCCGGCCGAGATAGGTCCCGGAATGCGGCTGCGACCGGAGGATCGTATCGCGCAGCGCGAAGCCACGCCGCGGCGGCACCTTCACGACAGCGTCGCTGAACGTGAAGATCTCCACCTCGTCGCAGACCTCGCGGGCGAGGACCGCCAGTCCGCACGCCGCATCCGCGCGCGTCATCTCAGACTTCGCAGACAGCGCCGCGAACATCGAGCCGGAGACGTCGATCAGGAGCCGCGTGCGGCCCTTGAGCCGCGCATGGCCCTTGATCGACCGCAGCATCGCCTGCTCGAGCTCGGGCTCGACATCAGGCGCATGCCGCGCCGCCGTGATGAACCGATACGGCAGGATCCGGTCCGTTCGCATCGACACGATCGCTTCCGCGATCATGTCGCGCGGCACTCCGGCCTGCAGCATCAGCCGCAGGTTGCGCAGCAGCGCAAGCGCTCCAAGCCGCCGCTCGGCAAGCAGCCGCTCGAAGCTCGCACGCTTGTCCGCACCCGCCGACAGCGCGACCTCCCAGGTGTCGGGCGAGGGCAGCTCGCCGTCGACGAGCTGCTTCCACACCGCTTCCTGAGCGTCGTCCTTGGGCCTGGCGTGAACCAGGAACAGGACGTCGCGCAGCCGCACCGGCCCCTCGCGGTCATACTTCGCGAGCTGATAGGCGTCGAACTTTGCGAACGCCTTCGCCAGCCCCTTCTTGACCTGCGCCGAGACCGGCTGCCGCTTGCGCTGCTGCTGCGGACCGAGCGCGTCGGCCCAGTAGATTGCGAGCAGCTCGGTCATCTCGTCCGGCCGCTGGATGATGCGCGCCAGGGTCTCGGCCACCAGCGCGCGGTGCTGCGGCAGCCGCGCCATTTCGCGAGCAACGAGCAGCGGCGCATGCCGCAGCTTCATCTCCTCGCGCGCACTCACGGCGAGCCGAGCCGCCTCGCGCGGCTCGACCGCAGCTACGAGAACCTTGATCCGATCGGCGATCGCGACCCCGTCCTCGTAGAACTGGTCCTCCCAGAGCAGGCAGCTCATCAGCGTACGCTGCAGCGCCTCGAGCGGCGCGAGCTGTCGGGATGGCGCACCCTCATGGGTGAAGGCGCGCAGGACCTTGTTGAGCCTGACCATGATGGCCTCCTCTGTTTGGGTTGATGTTGGATGGATGGCCGGCACACGGCCGACGCGCGTCACCTCGCGGGAGATCACGCGTGATGAGATCCACACGCCGGGAACGAGCGAATGCTGAGGTCCGCTCCACTCGCGTGGAGCGGATAGCGCTCTGCCGCTGAGCTACCGGCGCACGGAACGCCGGGTGGGACTCGAACCCACGACCTCTCGATTAGCAATCGAAGTATCAGCACTCTTCACCACGGCGCGTGGCAACAGAATTGTGGATGAACCGAGCTCCGTCTCGCCGCGCGACGAGCAAGGTTTCGAACCTCACCTTGAGGAGCCCGCCAGAGGCGGACGTCTCGAAGGGCGAGGCCTCGCTGGGGCCTCATGGTTCGAGACGCGCCGCGAGCGACGACCTGACCGGGAATTGTCAGAATTGGCGCGGCGCTCTTCACCATGAGGGGCGGGTCAGAGACCGGCAATGTCTTCGGCGGGGAACGGGCGATGCTGTTGCTGCCCAAGGGGCAGCTATTGCTGCCCAAGGGGGCGCTCGGTTTCAACGAAGTAACAGACATCCTCACCACCGCCTGGCCGCCTGGCGGTTGCCGGGCGGCGTTGATGGCATGCTGGGGAACGGGCGATCACGGTCATACGACGATCGAAACGCAGGCTTGGCATCAGGCTTGGCATGATGCTTGGCATCAGCCTCGGCATCGGCCTCACCGCAACCCGCGACTCACCCGTCTCGCTTGACGGATTCCACGGTACGATCGATCGAAGGCGGCGCGTGGCCGCATTGGCGCGAAGGATCCGCGATCTTCACCACCAGCAGCACCCGGCCGCGAGCGGCCGGGCATTCAAATAGCTTGTCTGCGGCGCTCGGCGGCGCCGCATGGTGCGAGCTCCAGGGAAGCTCGCTCTGTCATCGGTGTCCGGCGCTTGACGCCTCGTTCCCTCCGACAGGCCCCGCGCTCTTGGGCACGCGCATGACAGCGCGAGCCCCGGGATCCGGGTCTCCCGTTCCGGCTGATTGCCGGGATATTTGTGAGTTCGCCGTGCAGGCCGCTCGCGCGAGGGCAATAAAAAACCCTCCGGAGCGGCTGGCTCGGGAGGGTCCGTATGATACGGACTGTTGATCTTGCCTCAAGCAAGACCGCTCCCCCGAGCATGGCGTGCGCCATCCGACGGCCCGAAGCCGCTGGCGGTGCAGATCATGTTTATATCGAAGGACATCGTTTCGCTCGTGATTGTCGCGGACGCAGTCATCCGCGAGGCCGCGGTACCTACGCTCGTTTGTTGTTGCTGTCAACGGCGCTTCGCGAAGAATTTTGGTCGAAGGTGGTGCTGTTGATCTGAAGCAACACGGAGGCACGAGGCACGTTTATCCTCATCCTCATCAGTTCGGCGAGCATGTGGTCATGAACCGACGGCAGATCCTGCTAGGAGCGAGCGGCGCGCTGACGGCGGCTGCGGTCGGCGCGGGCACCTGGCGCTCCGCGACCGGATCGATGTCCGCCTATGACGATTACAGCGCGCGGCTGCGCGCGCCGTTGTCGGGCGAGATCACCGACGTGATCCGCTACGCAACACTGGCCGCCAACGGCCACAACACGCAGCCATGGCGCTTCGCCGCATCAGCCGATGCCATCACGATCAAGCCCGACCCGTCGCGCCGCACGCCGGTGGTCGATCCCGACGATCATCATCTGTATGTCAGTCTCGGCTGTGCGGCGGCCAACCTCGCGATCGCCGCCGCGGCCAGCGGCCGTCCGGGCGAACTGATCATCGATGGTCCGATGGTGCGCTACAACTTCACCGGCGGCCGGCGCGATGACGTCGATCCGCTGCTGGCCGCAATCGTCCGCCGACAGTCGACGCGCGCGGAGTATGACGGACGCGAGGTGGCGCCGCGCGACCTCACGGCTCTGCAGGTTGCTGCGGCCATTGCAGGTGTCGACCTCATCATCATTACGGCGCCCGCTGTCATCGCTGCGATCCGCGATCTCGTCGTGGCCGGCAACAGCGCGCAGATACGCGACATCGCGTTCATGCGCGAGCTCAAGGACTGGATCCGGTTCAATCCGCGCAGTGCGATGACGACGGGCGACGGCTTGTTGGCGGCGGCGAGCGGCAATCCGTCCTTGCCGACGACGCTGGGTGGCTTCGCCTTCGATCGCCTGTTCGATGCATCCGCCGAGAACGACAGATATGCGCGGCAGATCGCGTCATCGGCAGGACTTGCCGTGTTTGTTGCCGACCAGGCCGATCCCGCCCATTGGATCAGGGTCGGGCAGGCGTGCCAGCGCTTCGCGCTCGAGGCGACGCGACTCGGGCTGAAGCTCGCCTTCATCAACCAGCCGGTGGAGGTTGCCGCGTTGCGGCCCGAACTGGCGCGCCTGCTCGGGACGACGCGGCGACCGGATCTCGTGCTTCGCTTTGGCTACGGGCCCGCGCTGCCATTCTCGCCGCGCCGGCCTGTCGATGCCGTGCTGAGTTCATGAGTCGTTCCTGTCAATCTTGACGGAGAGGCGACTCGGTGCATTGCTTCAGCGCATGTTCGAGAACACCCGATTGGCACGCATGAGCGATGGGCATTATTGCCTGGTGCGCGACCTTGGCCTGGTCAAGGGCGGCAAGGGCATGCGCCATCATGAGGTGGTGGTCGACTTCAGCGCGCGCGGCATGAAGCTGCTGGCGAAGCAGGGCGCGTCCTCGCTGATGCGCCGCGTCGCCGCCAGGCTCGCGCAGCATGAGGCGACGTCGAAGCTGCCGGCGCTGTTGCGCGTGCGCCTGCGCGAGCCGCAGTAAGCTCAGCGCTTGGTCTTGCGCGACTGCGCGATCCGCTTCGGGCCGGACGGGCTGTCCGGATTCACATCGAGGTCGACGTCGGCAACGCAATGTTGCGGTTGACTGTGGCTGCGCCCCGCATGCCAGCGACCGTCGCACAGTTCGACCTCGCTCATCTCGGCGATGTCGAAGCACGTCCATTGACCGCCCGGCGACAGGGCGCTGCTCGCGCCGCCTGCGAACTGGAAAGCGAGGACCCGCTCGCGGCCTGCGGTGTGGCCGAGGGCAGACCGCGCGGGCAAAGCCGCGATACATGCACAGCACCTGCCGCCGCTTCGTCATCGCCTGCACGATCAACTGGTAGGTTGCACTGCTCATGCTGGATCTCTGCACATGTGCTGCACCACAAGATGATTCCGCCAAGCGAGTTCCCCCTCATGGCTTGCGGCGGCTCTGCCCTGGCTTAGATTGATGTCTCCACGCAACAGGCGAGCAACAGCCCCCATGTCCGATCTCTCCAGCTTCCCGATCACCCAGCGCTGGCCGGCGCAGCATCCGGATCGCATCCAGCTCTATTCGCTGCCGACGCCTAACGGCGTGAAGGTCTCGATCATGCTGGAGGAGACGGGCCTGCCTTACGAGCCGCACACGATCGATTTCGGCAAGGACGACCAGAAGACCCCGGAATTCCTGTCGCTCAATCCGAATGGCAAGATCCCCGCGATCATCGATCCGGACGGACCCGGCGGCCAGCCGCTCGGCCTGTTCGAATCCGGCGCGATCCTGCAATACCTTGCCGAGAAGACCGGCAAATTCTTGCCCGCCGATCCGGCGCGGCGCTGGCAGACCATCCAATGGGTGCATTTCCAGATGGGCGGCATCGGGCCGATGTTCGGCCAGCTCGGGTTCTTTCACAAGTTCGCGGGCCGTGAATATGAAGACAAGCGGCCGTTGCAGCGTTACGTCGCCGAGAGCAAGCGGCTGCTGAGCGTGCTCGAGGCGCGGCTCGGCGGACGCGAGTGGATCATGGATCTCGACTACACGATCGCCGACATCGCCAGCCTCGGCTGGGTGCGCAACCTGATCGGCTTTTACGGCGCGCGCGAGCTGGTGGCGTTCGATGAGCTCAAGCATGTGCCGGCCTGGCTGGAGCGCGGCCTGGCGCGGCCGGCGGTGCAGCGCGGGCTGGAGATCCCGAAGCGGCCGTGATCGTCAGCGAGGCCGATTTCGAGCGCTGTCTCGACGAGGTGCTGTCGGCCCCCGCCGTGGCGGGCGGTGGCGTGGTCGGCCCCGATAGCATGATGTGGCGGGTGCATCGCGAGGCCGCGCTGTTTCTCGGCGCCGGCCGCGCGCTGCTGCTGCAGCTCGCCCATCCCTGGGTGTCGGCCGGCATCGCCGAGCAGTCGAAGGTGTTCGCCGATCCGCTCGGCCGCTTCCACCGCACCTTCAGCATCGTCTACACGATGGTGTTCGGCACGCGCGAGCAGGCCGTGGCGGTGGCGCGGCGGCTCAACCGGCGCCACGGCGCGGTCGAGGGCCTGATGACGGAGACGGCGGGACCGTACACAGCCGGCTCGCGCTTCCTCGCCAACGATGTCGACGCCTTGCGCTGGGTTCATGCGACGCTGGTCGAGACCGCGATGATGTCCTACGGACTGCTGTGTCCGCCGCTGAGCCCAGCCGAGCGCGAGCAATATTGGCGCGAGGCGATGCGCTTCGCGGGCCTGTTTGGAATTCCGCGCGCGGCGCTGCCGTCCGATTGGACCTCGTTCAAGGCCTATACGGCTGCGATGATGGATCAGGAGACGCTGACGGTCAGTACGGCGGCGCGCGATATCGCGCAGCGCATCTTCGCGGGCGAGGCGACCTGGATCGGTCCGCCGCGCTGGTTCACCGCGCTGACGGCCGAGATGCTGCCGGAGCGGCTGCGCCTCGCATTTGACCTGCCATACGGCGCACGTGAGCGCCGAAGCGCCTCGCGGGCGCGCATCTGGCTGCCGCGGGCCTACGCGGCGTTGCCGGACCGGCTACGAACCGTCGGTCCCTATCAGGAAGCGATGGCACGCATCCGCGGCGAGCCGTGTCCGTCAATCACGCGGCTGCTCAACCGCGCCTGGATCGGACAGCCCATGATGCCAGCAGCAGGCGCCAGAGCGCCGCAGCGCAGCGCGGCCGGCTGAAGACTTCCGCGTGCAACCTGTGAACGAGTTCATAGGACGGTCTCCGGGTGAACACTAGCCTGTTGGCCGTCGGCATCGAAGACGCCGTCTGCATGCGGAGGATACCGTGAATGCGCTCACACTTCTGATCATCCGCCACGCCGAAAAGCCGGATGGCGACGCGACCGGCCCCGGCCTGACGCATAAGGGCAAGGACGATTCGAAATCGCTGGTGATATCAGGCTGGGAGCGGGCAGGGGCCTGGACCGCGCTGTTCGGCAGCGGCTTGGGCGGCGCCGACTATCCGACACCACAGGCGATCTACGCCGCCGATCCCGACACGACCAAGGACAGCTCGGACCCGAGCCGCCGGCCGTACGAAACGGTGCTCGATCTGGCCGCGCGCATCGGGCTCGCCAGGCCGAACACGACATTTGCAAAGGGGCAGGAGGCGGCGCTGGTCGATGCGCTGTTGCCGCTGTCCGGCACGGTGCTGGTGGCGTGGGAGCACAAGGCGATCATCTCCGGCATCCTGCCGCGGCTTCCGGTCAGCAATGCCGGCCAATTGCCGACGCATTGGTCGCACAAGCGCTTCGACGTCGTGCTGCGGTTCGATCGCGCCGCCGGCGGAACCGGCTTCGTGTTCAACGAGCTTCATCCCTGCCTGATGCCCGGCGACTCCGCCAAGCCGCTGAAAAGCGATCCGGTGGATGAGTGAGGCGGCTGCGAGCTTAGCGAGGATGGCTCGTGGCCCATCCCATCCCGACATCGCCGCCCGGATCTGCAGATCGACGATCAGGCCCGGATCACGCCTGGCATTTTGTATTGCATGCTCTGATCAGACCAGGGCAATCCGCTCTCGGTCGCGGCTTTCTACCACCCAGGCATGGGCGGCGAACCATTCATGATAGGTTCGGCAGTGCGGGCAGTAGGCGCGCGAGAAGAACACGGGCATGCGCTGAAAGCGCTCGGCATCCATGTCCATCCCTGTCTCGATGCTGCGGCCGGTCTGCGGACAACGCACCATGATCTTGCCCATTCGCGGTCTCCTGTTCGCGCGCCAGATACGCCGGGGATGCGAAGAAAATGTAATGCTCAGCCGACACTTTCATGGCAAAGCTCCGTATGAATTCCGACTGTGGAACGCGCGGGCTGTCCGCATCAAAAGCGAGTGAATCGCACTGCAAAATGCGGGTCCGATTGTCGCAACATGAGACATTCGCTGCAGTCGCACACGAAGGGTTGAGGACGGCTGGCATGAGCATCACGATCTACGGAATCAAGACCTGCGACACGATGAAGAAGGCGCGCGCCTGGCTCGACGAGCATGGCATTGCCTACGACTTCCACGACTACAAGACCGCAGGAATCGACAAGGCGAAGCTCAAGGCCTGGAGCGACGAACTCGGCTGGGAGGTGCTGCTCAATCGCGCCGGCACGACGTTCAAGAAACTTCCCGACGCCGACAAGGAGGGGCTCACCGAGAGCAGGGCGATCGCGCTGATGGTGGCGCAGCCTTCGATGATCAAGCGCCCGGTGCTCGACCTCGGCGGCAAGCGCGTGGTCGGCTTCAAGCCGGATACTTACGCGAAGGAGGTTAAGGCCGCGAAATAGCGCCCCGGGGATTGTCGGATCCGCCGCCCGCTGTCCCCCCTTTGTGGGTCGCGAGGCAACGCGCTGCGGAAACCTGTTGCCGGAAACCTGTGATTGAGCGACAATCTGTAGCGTTACAGCGCTCAACGCAAGGACGGATCATGGACGCGAGCCTCCCCGAACTCGGCGACCTCGAACGCGAGGTCATGCAACTGGTCTGGGAGCATGGTCCGGTCACCGCCGAGACGGTTCGGGAGAATCTGTCGCGCAAACTGAAAGAATCGACCGTGCGCACGGTGCTGCGCCGGCTCGAGGACAAGGCCTATGTGACCCACACGGTCGACGGGCGCACCTATGTCTATAGCGCGGCGGAGCCGCGGGCGCGGGTCGCCGCCAAGGCGGTGCAGCGCATCGTCGATTGGTTCTGCAACGGGTCGGTCGAGGAGGTGCTGGTCGGCATGGTCGACAACGCGATGCTCGACCAGCGCCAGTTGCAGGCGCTCGCCGACCAGATCGCGAAGGCCAAATCGAACAAGCCAGGCAAGCCGACAGGAAGGTCAACGGGCGGAGGGAAATAATGCTCGCGGTTGTGGCTGAAGCGGCACTGCGCACGGTCTTGCTGGGAGGCGTCGTCGGGCTTGCTCTGTGGCTGTGCCGCGTCCGCCATCCGCAACTGCAGATGACGGCTTGGCTGGTCGTGCTGCTTTCGTCGCTGGCCATGCCACTCGCGATGCATTGGAGCACGGTCACGATCACCGTCCAGCCGGCAATCGCGCCGGCCGCGTCCTCCGGCTGGCTCCCGGACGAGGGCGCCCGGGCGCCTGCCACGATTCCGCTCGCGCCCATCGCCGAGGACATCCCCATGGCCCAGCCGGAGCCGGTTCCGGCCACGCGCGCGGCGGAGCTCGCGGCCGCTGCGACGCTGGCCTATGCCGGCGTCGCGGGCCTCATGTTGCTGCGTCTGGCGATGGGCCTGGCTCTGAGCTGGCGGCTGGTGCGCCGGGCCCGGCCGCTCGCTGGCGGCGCGCTGAAGCTGCGTCTGAGCGATGCGATCACGAGCCCTGTCACCATTGGCTCCACCGTGTTGGTGCCGCCGGATTGGCTGTCCTGGGACGCGCGCAAGCAGCGCGCCGTCCTGGCGCATGAAGCCTCGCACATCGCCAGCCGGGACTTCCATGTGCTGACGCTCGCCGCCGTCAACCGTGCCATATTTTGGTTCAGCCCCTTCGCCTGGTGGCATCACCGGCGGCTGGCCGATCTCGCCGAGATGATCAGCGACGTCAGCGCGATTGCGGCCTTGGACGACAGGGTGTCCTACGCCGAGATTCTGCTCGACATCGTCCAGGCGCCGCGAGGCCGCCTGGCGGCGCTGGAGATGGCGCGGCCGTCGACCGTGATGGCGCGGATCGAGCGGATCCTCTCGGATGCCGCCGCGCTGCCGGCGCTCGCGCCCCGCCGCCGGATCGCGCTGGCCGTGCTGCTGATGCCGTTCGCGGTGCTGTCCGGATTGGCGATCGCGACGCGCAGCGATCTCGCAATGGCCAAGGCGGTGCCCGGCGCCGACGATGCCGCCGGCGCAACGGGGCGCGCCGATCATGTCGCATTCTATGCGGCGGGGGCGCGGGGCGTCTTCACGGTGTCGCGACACGGCGGTGCGCTGTTCGGCCAACTGACGGGAGCGCCGCAGCTGCGGCTCGCTTCCGCCGAGCCCGGCCGTTACGACTACGCCGACAGTCTCGGCCTGCTCAGCTTCATGATGGACGAACCAGCGCCGCGCGAGCTGGTGCTGCATCAGCTCGAACGCGACATGAAGGCGGCGCGGATCGCCGAGTTCGCTCCGTGCGCCGCCCAGGTCGAAAACGTCGCCGGCGAGGACTATGCGGGCCTCTACGAACTCAACAGCAGCCGCGTCCTGACGGTCAGCCCCGCGGTCGCGGGGTTGCAGATGTCGGAGACCGGGCGCGGCGGCTTCGCCGTCACCTCCGACTGCACCGACTCCTTCGCCGGCAATGGCGGCGAGCTCGTGCTGTTCCTGCGCGACGGCAAGGGCCGTGTGAGCCGGGTTCTGCTGCAGGACCCGCTGCTCGGCGCCCGGGTGGCGCGCCGGATCGACGAGGACAAGGCCAGGCGGATCGAGGAGACCTTCGCACGCCGCATGGCCGAGGTGCCGGAGCGCTTCCGTGAGCAGGTCCCGAGCCCCGGCAGCCGCGAGATGGTGCTGCGCGGCATCGCCGATCTCAGGCGTGGCGAGCCAAACTACGCGCTGATGACGGCGTCGATGGCTGCCAACATCCGTCAGCACGCGAGCTGGCTGCAGACGACTTTCAAGACGCTGGGCGAGGTCGAGACGATCTTCTTCCGCGGCGTCGGCGCCGGCGGCTACGACATCTATGGCGTCAAATTCGCTAATGGCAGCGCGGAGTTCCGCCTGCTGATGACGCCCGATGGCAAGGCCGACGACGTGATCTTCCGTCCCGACGGCAACCAGGCGCCAGGCGAGGTGCTCGCTTGCACCAGCGAGTCCTCGCTCCGTGCGCGGCCGGATGCGACGCCGATCCGGCTCACCATCTACAATGCAAGCCGCCAGCAGATTCAGCTGAACCGGCTGGACGGGAACGGCCGGCGCATCGCGCATGCGGTGGTCGGCGACGACCAGTCGTCATTCTTCACCACCGAGATCGGCAGCCCCTGGGTGGTGACCGATGCGTCGGGCCGCTGCCTCGAGATCATCCTGCCGGGGCGGCGCACGCGCTTCCACACCGTCGAGATCGCACGGCCCGGTGAGGCGTCCGATCGTTTCGGTGCGCAGCGGTCGGCACCGCTGCCCGACACCGAGGAAAAGCTGCGCGACTACATCTCTGGCGTGGTGCGCGGCGAGCCCGATTACGGGCGGATGACGCCGGAGGTCGCGACCTGGACACGGCAGCAATTGTCGATGAACCAGGCGATTTTGGCCCGGCTCGGCGAGATCAGGGCCGTGAGCTTTCGCGGCGTGTCGGGACTCGATAACGACATCTACATGGTTCATTTCGTCAACGGGACCGCCGAGTGGCGCATCGGTCTCGCGCGCAACGGCCGCATCGGCCGCATCGCGCTCGGACCCTCGTTCTGATCGCAGGCGGCCGAGACGCGCCGGCGTGCTCGGCCGTACGACGGTGTCGAGGATGATGAACACAATCTCGGCTTGAACGGCTCGCCCCGTAATGCTACGGTATGTAGCGTTACGTTTCGTCATCAAGGGGTGCGGCCGTGGTGAGCTCGAGCAAGGCTGACGCGCTGCTGGCGCTGAACCGCTTCGGGATGGGGCCGCGGCCGGGTTCGATCGCCGCCATCGCATCGGATCCCAGAGGCGCGCTGCTGGAAGATCTCGACCGCCACGTGGTGAGCCTCGACAGCGCCGCCGCGCTTCCGAACGCGGCGAAGGCGTTCCGCGTCGTCAACGAGGCCAATGCGCGGCGGCAGGCCAAGACGATGGCTGCCCGAAAGGCGCGGGAGGAGGCAAAAAAGCAGCAGGTCGCCGCCGCCGCGATGGCACCGCCGGCGGCGAGCGAAACCCAGGCCGATGCAGATGCCAAGGCAGCCGCCGAGGCGGTGCCCGATCCCGGCCGTCAGTTCTATCTCGACGAGGCCAAGGCGCGGACCGAGGCGGCGCTGATGGCCGAGATCGGCTTCGCCGAGCGGCTGGTGTGGTTCTGGTCCAACCATTTCTGCATCTCCGCGGACAAGATTCAGAGCATGTCCGGCGCCTATGAGCGCGAAGCAATCCGTCCGCATGTGCTCGGCCGCTTCAGCGACCTGCTGCTCGCCGTCGAGAGCCATCCGGCGATGCTTTTCTACCTCGACAACACGGTGTCGATGGGCGCGAGCTCGATCGCCGGCCTGAACCGCAGCCTCGGCCTCAACGAAAATCTCGCGCGCGAGATCCTGGAGCTGCACACGCTCGGAGTCCGCAGCGGCTACGGTCAGGACGACGTCATCGCCTTCGCCAACATCCTGACCGGCTGGACGCTGCTCGCGCCCGGCGCCGATCCGGAACGGGGTGGCGAGTTCATCTTCAACCCGCGCCTGCACGAGCCGGGCGCGCAGAGTGTGCTGGGGAAGAGCTATGCGGATGAAGGCGTGGAGCAGGGGCGCGCTGTCTTGCGGGATCTCGCCGCTCATCCGGCCACGGCGACGCATGTGGCCGGCAAGCTGGCCCGTCATTTCATCGCCGATCAGCCGCCTCAGGAGCTGGTTGACGCGCTGGCCGGCGTGTTTCGAGATACCGCTGGTGATCTCAAGGAAACGGCCAAGGCGATGGTCGCGGCGCCCGCGGCCTGGTCTCTGCCGCCGACCAAGCTGAGGCGGCCGAGCGAGTGGGGCGTGGCCATGGTGCGCGCCGCCGGGATCACCCGCCTCGACGGCCTGCGCTTCACGCAGGGACAGCGGCTGCTCGGCGAGCCGCTGTGGCGTCCCTCGTCGCCGAAGGGATACGCCGATGACGAGCCGAGCTGGATCGACGGCCTCGGCCGGCGCATCGACATCGCCAACATCTTTGCCGAGCGCATCAGCGGCGCGGTCGATCCGCAATTCGTCACCGAGACCGTGCTGCATTCCTGCGTGTCGTCCGAACTGACGCAGGCGGTCGCCCGCGCCGAGAGCCGCCAGCAGGCCCTGGTGCTGCTGTTCATGTCGGCCGATTTCCAGAGGAGGTGAGCATGGGCCGCATTCATCTGCCGAGCCGGCGCGACGTGCTGCGCGGCTCCGGCGCATTGTTCGCCTGGAGCCAGATGCCACGGCTGGCGCGCGCCGAGGGGCGTGATCCGCGGCTGCTCGTGATCGTGCTGCGCGGCGCGCTCGATGGGCTCGGCGCGGTGGCGCCGGTCGGCGATCCCGACTGGGTGGCGCTGCGCGGCGATCGCGCGCTACTGCTCGATGGCAAGCCGGCGGCGTTGCCACTCGACGGGTTTTTTGCGCTCAATCCGGCGATGCCCCAACTGCACCGGCTCTATGGCGCGGGGCAGGCGGCGATCGTGCACGCCACGGCAACGCCGTATCGCGATCGCTCGCATTTCGACGGCCAGGACGTGTTGGAGAGCGGCATGCTGCGCCCGGGCACGACCGACAGC
The DNA here is from genome assembly GCF_000026145.1 of Bradyrhizobium sp. ORS 278. NCBI lineage: Bacteria > Pseudomonadati > Pseudomonadota > Alphaproteobacteria > Hyphomicrobiales > Nitrobacteraceae > Bradyrhizobium > Bradyrhizobium sp. ORS 278. The sequence goes on from NC_009445.1 coordinate 3,890,128, forward strand.
GGCTGGCTCAACCGCGCGCTGGCCGAGCTCGATTCAGACGGCCGCGTCAACACCAATGGCAGCCGCGTGCTCGGCATCGGCGCGGTGACGCCGCTGGTGGTGCGCGGTCGCGCGCCGGTGCTATCCTGGGCGCCGCAACGGGTGCTGCCCGCCAGCGACGACACGCAGATGCGGCTGCTCGATCTCTACAGCCACACCGACGCCAAGCTCGCCGCGGCGATGGAGTCCCGGCTGAAGCTGGCTTCGATCAGCGGAAGCCCGGCGATGATCGAGGAGGAGCCGGACGTGGCGCTGCCCGGCTTCGCCCGCGTACGGGCCTTCTTCGCGGACACGGCCGGAGCCGCGGGACGCTTCCTGGCACGGGCCGACGGTCCGCGCGTCGGCGCGCTCGGCTTCAATGGCTGGGACACGCACATCAACGAGGGCGCCGGCGGCGGTCAGCTTGCCAATCTGCTCGGCGCGCTCGACGGCGCGATCGCGGCGATCGAGACCGCGATGGGTCCGGCCTGGAGCGAGACCGTCGTCGCCGTCATCACCGAGTTCGGTCGCACCGCCCATATCAACGGCACCAACGGCACCGATCACGGCACCGGCACGGTGGCTTTCCTTGCCGGCGGCGCGGTGAAGGGCGGCCGTGTGATCGCCGACTGGCCGGGGCTCAAGCTCGCGCAACTCCATGAGCAGCGCGATCTGCGTCCGACCATCGACCTCAGGGCCGTGCTCAAGGGGCTGTTGAAGGATCACCTCCGTGTCGATGACATCGCACTTGCGACGCGAATCTTCCCAGGCAGCGCCGACGTCGCGGCCATGCCGGGGCTGCTGATCTGATCCGGCCAGTTCGGCTCGAACCGGGCGCCGTATCGAGCATTCAACGCATCGACAGATGCTATCCTTTGAGAGATTTTGATGAGCCAAGGCCTCATTCCCCGCCGCGTCCTGTTCGACAATCCGACCTTCTTCAATGCCAAGCTGTCGCCGGACGGCCGATTGCTGTCCTGGCTGGCGCCGGTCGACGGCGTGCTCAATGTCTGGGTCGCGCCGGTGGACCGGATCGCCGATGGCGAGCCGGTGACGCGCACCGCAGGGCGTCCGATCGCGTGGCAGGAATGGAGCCCGGACGGCCGCTACGTCATGTTCCTCAAGGACGAGAACGGCGACGAGAATTTTCATCTCTTCGTCGTCAATGTCGGCACCCGCGAGGTCCGCGATCTCACGCCCTATCCTGGCGTGCGCGCCATTCCGACGCTGTGGTCGCATGTCACGCCGGACCGGATCGCGGTGACCTTGAACGATCGCGATCCCGCCAGTCCCGACGTCTACGCGCTCCATCTGGACAGCGGTGCGCGCACGCTGCTCTGGCAGAACATGCAACAGCTCGATTTCGTCGGACTGGATTGGCAGCTGCGCCCGCGTCACGCCCGCAGCAATGCGCCTGACGGTGGTGCGCGGCTGTGGCGGATCGAGGACGGCATGCTCGTGCCCTGGTGCGACGTGCCGTATGAAGCGAGCTGGAGCACGCGCGTCGCGACGTTCGACGCGAGCGCGCGGCATGTCCATCTGTTCTCGTGCCTCGACCGCGAGACCACCGCGCTGGTGCAGATGGACTGGCTGACCGGCGAGGAGCGGGTGCTGTTCGAAAGCACGGCGGCTGACGTGACCGGCTGGATCTGGGATGAGAGCTTCCGGCCGGTGGCGGCGGCGATCGATCCGGGACGGCAGAGCTGGCACGCGCTGTCGACGCAGATCGAGCACGATCTGGCGCTGATCGGCGAGGCCCTGCCGGGGCACGCGTTCCACGTGACCAGCCAGTCGGACGATGATCGCCGCTGGATCCTGATGAGCTATACGCCGCAGCAGCCCGGCACATTCCATCTCTACGATCGCGATCGCGGCACGGTGACCGAGCTCTTCACGGCGCGTCCCGATCTGATGCGGTACCGGCTCGCGCCGATGCAGGCGATCAAGACCAAGGCGCGTGACGGCCTCGATCTGGTCTCCTATCTCACCCTGCCGGCCGCGATCACGGCGGACCGGCCGTCGGAGCCGTTGCCCATGGTGATGGTCGTGCATGGCGGGCCGTGGGGGCGCGACATCTACGGCTATCGCGGCGACCATCAATGGCTCGCCGATCGCGGCTACGCCGTGCTCTCGGTCAACTACCGTGGCTCGAGCGGCTTCGGCCGCGCCTTCCTGGCCGCGAGCGAGAAGGAGCATGCCCGCAAGATGCATGATGACCTGATCGACATGGTCGAATGGGCCGTTGCGGAAGGCATCGCGCAACGCGACAGGATCGCGATCACCGGCACCTCCTATGGCGGCTACGCCTCGTTCGTCGCCGCCACCTTCACGCCCGATGTGTTCTGCTGCGCGGTGCCGGTGGTCGGCATCACCAACCTGCAGACGCTCCTGGAGTCGATGCCGCCCTACTGGTCGGGATTCGCCGAGTTCATGTACCGCAGCTATGGCGATCCGCGCACTCCGGCGGGCAGGGCGCTGCTCGCCGAGCGCTCGCCGATTCACAAGGTCGACGCCATCAGCAAGCCGATGCTGATCTTCCACGGCGCCAACGATGTGCGCTGCCTGATGGCCGAGAGCGACACGATCGTGTGCGCCATGCGGCAGCGCCGCATTCCCGTGATCTACATCGTCTATCCCGATGAAGGCCATGGCTTCCAGAAGCCTGAGAACCGGCTGTCCTATATCGCCATCGCCGAGGCGTTCTTCGCTCATCATCTCGGCGGGGCGTGCGAGCCGGTCGGGCGGGACTTCGACGGCTCGAGTCATGAGGTGAGGGCAGGCGCTCCGCTGCTGGCGCGCCACTTGTCTTCAACTGACGACGTCAGCGCGCCGCGCTGTGCGTGAACCGAGATCGCGTCACTCTCTCGGAGAGCGCGTGGGACGATACCGGCGCAACGCCAGGTGCATTCGCCGGCTCGCGGCCGCATGCCCAGCTTTCCGCCTTGCCTAACTCCCTCGATTGACGGCATATTCCGCCGCGAAGCGGTCGCGCGCGGCACCGGCCTGGTCCGGATGTCGCAGAGCCGCGTTATCAGAAGAAGCGAGGGCCGGGCCGTGCGCGCCGGCTCGGGGGGAATCTGTTTGGCCGACGAGTTCATTCTCGAGACCCACGGATTGACGAAGGAATTCGCGGGGTTCTTTGCCGTACGCGATGTTTCGCTCAAGATCCGCCGGGGTACCATTCACGCGCTGATCGGTCCGAACGGGGCCGGCAAGACGACGTGCTTCAACCTTCTGACCAAGTTCCTTCGGCCGTCGGCGGGTAAGATTCTCTATAAGGGACAGGACATTACCGCGACTGCGCCGGCCGACGTCGCGCGCCTCGGGCTGGTCCGCTCGTTCCAGATCTCGGCGGTGTTTCCGCATCTGACCGCGCTGGAGAACGTCCGCGTTGCCCTGCAGCGCCAGCACGGCTCGTCGTTCGACTTCTGGCGCTCCAAGAGCGTGCTGAACCGGTTCAACGGCCGGGCGCTGGAGCTGCTGAACGACGTAGGCCTGAGCGAATTCGCCAATATTCCGGCGGTCGAAATGCCCTATGGTCGCAAGCGCGCGCTGGAGATCGCGACCACCCTGGCGCTTGATCCCGAGATGATGCTGCTGGACGAGCCGATGGCCGGCATGGGCCACGAGGACATCGACAAGATCGCCGCGTTGATCAAGCGTATCTCGGCCAAGTACACGATCCTGATGGTCGAGCACAATCTCAGCGTCGTCGCCAACCTCTCCGACACCATCACCGTGCTGACGCGCGGGCAGGTGTTGACCGAGGGACCTTATTCCGAGCTCTCCAAGGACGAGCGCGTCAAGGAAGCCTATCTGGGAGCCGGACATGCCTGAGGTGATGACCGCTGCAAAGCTTGGGCAGCCAGCTGCCACCAACACGATTCTCGACGTCAAGAACCTCGAGAGCTGGTATGGCGAGTCCCACATTCTCCACGGCATGAACTTCAACGTGAATGCCGGCGAGGTCGTCACCCTGCTCGGGCGCAACGGCGCCGGCAAGACCACGACTTTGAAGTCCATTATGGGCATCATCGGCAAGCGCACCGGGTCGGTCGCGTTCAATGGCCAGCAGCTGATCCGCATGACTTCGGACAGAATCGCCCGGCTCGGCATCGCGCTGTGCCCGGAGGAGCGCGGCATCTTCGCGAGCCTGGACGTGCGCGAGAACCTGCTGCTGCCGCCGGTGGTGCGCCCGGGCGGGCTGTCGCTCGACCAGATCTTCGAGCTGTTCCCGAACCTGAAGGAGCGGCTGAAGAGCCAGGGCACCAAGCTGTCCGGCGGCGAGCAGCAGATGCTGGCGATCGCGCGCATCCTGCGTACCGGCGCGAGCTTCCTGATGCTGGACGAGCCGACCGAAGGTCTGGCGCCGGTCATCATCCAGCAGATCGGCCACACCATCGCGCGGCTGAAGAAGGAGGGCTTCACGATCCTCCTCGTCGAGCAGAACTTCCGCTTCGCCTCGACCGTCGCCGACCGCTATTACGTCGTCGAGCACGGCAAGGTCATCGATGGTTTCGCCAATGCCGATCTGTCCGCCAACATGGACAAGCTGCATACTTATCTTGGCGTCTGACCGGCGCCGCGACTGTTTCTTGGAATTGGGAAGTTGGAAATGAAGACTGAATTGATTGCGTCATTGCTGCTGGGCACCGCGCTCACGCTTGCGGGCGGCAGCATCGCGTCGGCCGGCGACAAGACCGTCAAGATCGGTGCGCTGTCCGATCAGTCGGGCCTGTATTCGGACCTCGGCGGCCCCGGCTCGACGCTTGCGACGCAGATGGCGATCGAGGACTCCGGCCTCACCGCCAAGGGTTGGAAGATCGACGTGATCTCCGGCGACCACCAGAACAAGCCCGACATCGGCACCTCGATCGCGCGGCAGTGGTTCGACGTCGACAAGGTCGACATCATCGTCGACGTGCCGAACTCCGGCGTGGCGCTCGCCGTCAACAACGTCGTCAAGGAAAAGAACGGCGTTTACATCAATTCGGGCGCGGCGACCTCCGACCTCACCAATGCGCAGTGCTCGCCGAACACCGTGCACTGGACCTACGACACCTACATGCTGGCGCACACCACCGGCCAGGCGCTGGTGAAGGCGGGTGGCACGAGCTGGTTCTTCCTGACCGCGGACTATGCGTTCGGTGCGGCGCTGGAGCGCGACACCACGGCGGTCGTGACCGCCAACGGCGGCAAGGTGATCGGTGGCGTCAAACACCCGCTCAACACCTCCGACTTCTCGTCCTTCCTGCTGCAGGCGCAGTCGTCGAACGCCAAGGTCATCGGTTTGGCCAACGCCGGCGGCGATACCACCAACTCGATCAAGCAGGCCGCCGAGTTCGGCATCACCAAGGGCGGCCAGAAGCTCGCCGCGCTCCTGCTGTTCCTCACAGACGTCAAGTCGATCGGGCTCGACATCGCCCAGGGTCTCAATTTCACCGAGACCTTCTATTGGGACATGAACGACCAGACTCGCGCGTTCTCCGACCGCTTCGCCAAGCGGATGAAGAACGGCGCGCCGCCGACGATGGTGCAGGCCGGTGTCTATGCCGGCCTCCTGCATTACTTCAAGGCGCTGGAGGCGCTCGGCGATAACCCGCATGACGGCGTCAAGGTCGTCGACAAGATGAAGTCGATCCCGACCGAGGATGCGCTGTTCGGCAAGGGCGAGATCCAGCCGAATGGCCGCACCATCCACACTGCCTATCTGTTCGAGGTCAAGAAGCCGTCGGAATCGAAGGCGCCGTGGGATCTCTACAGACTGGTCGGCTCGGTGCCGGGCGACCAGGCCTTCACGCCGCTCGACAAGAGCGCCTGCGCTCTGTTGAAGAAATAAGCCGCCGCGGCCCCCGGCGGTCCGCCGCCGGGCTGTTGTTGACGTCAGGAAACGCCGAGAGAAACAGAACAAGACGATGCAGGCCCTCTACGCACAGCTCCTTGTCGGACTGATCAACGGCTCGTTCTACGCGCTGCTCAGTCTGGGGCTTGCCGTCATCTTCGGCATGCTCAACATCATCAACTTCGCCCATGGCGCGCTCTACATGATGGGCGCGTTCTGCGCCTATTTCCTGCTGAACCTCGGCGGCATCAATTATTGGTGGGCGCTGCTGCTGGCGCCGATCATCGTCGGCGCATTCGGCATGGTCCTGGAGCGCACGCTGCTGCAATGGTTGACCGGGCTTGACCATCTCTACGGCCTGCTCTTGACCTTCGGCATCGCGCTGATCGTGCAGGGCATCTTCCAGAACTATTTCGGCTCCTCGGGCCTGCCTTACGCGATCCCGGATCAGCTGCGCGGCGGCATGAATCTCGGCTTTATGTTCCTGCCGGTCTATCGCGGCTGGGTCGTGGTGTTCTCGCTGGTGGTGTGTCTCGCCACCTGGTTCCTGATCGAGCGCACCCGGCTCGGCGCCTATCTGCGCGCCGCCACCGAGAATCCCACCCTGGTTCGCGCCTTCGGCATCAACGTGCCGCGCATGATCACGCTCACCTACGGGCTCGGCGTCGGCCTTGCCGCGCTCGCCGGCGTGCTGTCGGCCCCGATCAACCAGGTGCGGCCGCTGATGGGCGCCGACCTGATCATCGTCGTGTTCGCGGTCGTCGTGATCGGCGGCATGGGCTCGATCATGGGCTCGATCATCACCGGCTTCGCGCTCGGCGTCGTCGAGGGACTGACCAAATATTTCTATCCCGAGGCTTCCAACACCGTGGTCTTCGTTCTGATGGTCCTGGTGCTCCTGGTGAAGCCGACGGGTCTGACCGGACGGGCGGCCTGACATGACATCGATCACCGACGAGACATTGCCGATCACCCCGCGCGCGATGCGCGACGAGATGATCGCGTTCGTCATCATGGCGGCGCTGCTCGCCATCGTGCCGTTCACCGGCCTGTACCCGTTCTTCGTCATGCAGGCGCTGTGCTTCGCGCTGCTGGCCTGCGCCTTCAACCTGCTGATCGGCTATGGCGGCCTGCTGTCGTTCGGCCACGCGATGTTCTTGGGAACGGCCGGCTATTGCAGCGCGCATGCGCTGAAGGTCTGGGGTTTCCCGCCGGAGCTCGGCATCCTCACCGGCATCGCCGGCGCCTTCGTGCTGTCGATCGTCACCGGCTACATTTCGATCCGCCGCCAGGGCATCTATTTCTCGATGATCACCCTGGCGCTGTCGCAGCTCCTCTATTTCGTCTATCTGCAGACGCCGTTCACCCATGGCGAGGATGGCATCCAGGGCATCCCGCAGGGCAAGCTGTTCGGCTTCATCGACCTGTCGAAGCCGTTCACGCTGTACTACGTCGTGCTGGTCGGGTTCCTCGCTGGCTTCTTGCTGATCTTCCGCACCATCAACTCGCCGTTCGGCGAGGTGCTGAAATCGATCCGCGAGAACGAGCAGCGCGCGATCTCGCTCGGCTACAAGACCGACCAGTACAAGCTGCTGGCCTTCATCCTGTCCGGTACCATCGCCGGTTTCGCCGGCTCGCTGAAGGTGTTCGTGGCCCAGAACGCCTCGCTGACCGACGTGCACTGGTCGATGTCCGGCGAGATCGTGCTGATGACGCTGGTCGGCGGCCTCGGAACGGTGTTCGGGCCCGTTGTCGGCGCCTTCGTGATTATCGCCATGCAGCAGTATCTGGCTGGGTTCGGGCAGTGGGTGACGGTGATTCAGGGCGTCATCTTCGTCGCTTGCGTGCTCACCTTCCGCCGCGGCGTGGTCGGGGAAGTCGCTCATCTGTTCAAGCGATCCCTCTAAGTCATTGATCTAGATGAAATTTGTCGGAGAGGCAGAAAGCGGTGGATGAGCCGGCCACCGCTTCTGCTGCGGCGTGATCCGGAGTATGACAGTTCTGTGACGGGTCAGCCCTGGCCTGTTTCGGAATGGATGGATCTCGTCTCATGCTGAACTGGTTCCGCGCCGTCCTCCCCAAGGAGGAGCGGTTCTTCGATTTGTTCGCCCGCCACAACAAGGTGGTGATCCAGGGCGCCCATGCGCTTGTGGACATGCTCAAGGGCGGCGACGACGTGCTGACGCATTGCCAGCGCGTCAGCCAGTTCGAGAACGACGCCGACAACATCACCCGCGAGGTGCTGACCGCCGTCCGCCGCACCTTCATTACGCCGTTCGACCGCGGCGACATCAAGAACCTGATCACCTCGATGGACGACGCCATCGACCAGATGCAGCAGACCGCCAAGGCCGTGGTGCTGTTCGAGGTCAAGGCGTTCGAGCCGACGATGCGGGAGATGGGCACGCTCCTGGTCGACTGCGCCAATTTGATCGGCCGCGCGTTGCCACTGTTGCAGGCCATCGGCCAGAACGTGCCGATGATCACTGCGATCACCGAGGAGATGACCAAGCTCGAGGGCCGCGTCGACGACCTCCACGATATCGGCCTGAAGGAGCTGTTCCTCAAGCACCGCAACGCCAACACCATGGACTTCATCGTCGGCGCCGAGATCTACGACCATCTGGAGAAGGTCGCCGACCGCTTCGACGACGTCGCCAACGAGATCAATTCGATCATGATCGAACAGGTCTAGGGTAGGGCCGCGCCGTGGACGCTCAACTCGGCCTGCCCATCCTGGTCGGCCTCATCGCCGTCGCGCTCGCCTTCGACTTCCTGAACGGCCTGCACGACGCCGCCAACTCGATCGCGACCATCGTCTCGACCCGCGTGCTGCGGCCGCAATATGCGGTGTTCTGGGCCGCGTTCTTCAATTTCGTCGCCTTCGGCGTGTTCGGCCTGCATGTCGCGCAGACCATCGGCACCGGGATCATCGACCCCGCGATCGTCGATGCGCAGGTGATCTTCGCAGCCCTCGTCGGGGCCATCGTCTGGAACCTCGTCACCTGGGCGGCCGGCATTCCCTCGTCGAGCTCGCACGCGCTGATCGGCGGCCTGGTCGGGGCTGGCGTCGCCAAGGCCGGCATCTCGGCCGCGGTATGGAGCGGCCTGTCGAAGACGGTGCTGGCGATCGTGCTGTCGCCACTGGTCGGCCTGGTGCTGGCGATGATCCTGGTCGCGATCGTGTCCTGGGCCTCGGTGCGCTCGACGCCCTTTGCGGTAGATCGCGCCTTCCGCATCCTCCAATTCGCCTCCGCCTCGCTGTACTCACTTGGCCATGGCGGCAATGACGCGCAGAAGACGATGGGCATCATCGCTGTGCTGCTGTATTCGCAGGGCCATCTCGGCGAGCATTTCACGGTGCCGTTCTGGGTCGTGCTGTCGTGCCAGGCGGCCATGGCGCTGGGCACCCTGATGGGCGGTTGGCGCATCGTCCGCACCATGGGCCTGCGCATCACCAAGCTGAACCCGATGCAGGGCTTCTGCGCCGAGACCGGCGGCGCCATCACCCTGTTCCTGGCGACCTTCCTCGGCGTGCCCGTCTCGACCACCCACACCATCACCGGCGCTATCGTCGGCGTCGGCGCCGCCCGCCGCGCCTCGGCGGTGCGCTGGAACGTGGCCGGATCGATCGTTTACGCCTGGATCTTCACGATCCCGGCCTCGGCGATCGTCTCGGCCGCGACGTTCTGGCTGGTGTCGGTGCTCCGGCACTGACCCGGTAGGCCGATAGGACAGTGCCTGTAGTTGGGCGGGTTTGGGGCCTTACGGTTCGAGACGCGCCGCAGGGGCGGCGCTCCTCACCATGAGGGTTGGCGCTGGATCTCGCCGCCGGACATCGCCACGCCCTCCGCCCTCGTCCTGAGGAGCGCGCCCTTGGCGCGCGTCTCGAAGGACGGGCGCAGGCGGGTGTGGCAGCCTCGACGCGCCGTCGCCCGCCCGGTGAACTCACCGGTTGGAGTTGCGGTGCAAAACGCCTATATGGGGGATGCGCGGCGGCCGTGAGCCCGCGCTTTTCCCATGACATCGCCCGCTCTCCGGCCCTGAAACGACGTCCGCCGCCCCATGTCCGATATCGCCGTCACCACCGACCAGCCGTCCCGTTCGCCTCTCGCCGACGAGGTCGCGCGCCGGCGCACCTTCGCCATCATCTCGCATCCGGACGCCGGCAAGACCACCTTGACCGAGAAGCTGCTGCTGTTCGGCGGAGCCATCAACCTCGCCGGCCAGGTCAAGGCCAAGGGCGAGCGCCGCAACACCCGCTCTGACTGGATGAAGATCGAGCGCGAGCGCGGCATCTCGGTCGTCACCTCGGTGATGACCTTCGAGTTCGAAGGGCTGGTGTTCAACCTCCTGGACACGCCGGGCCACGAGGACTTCAGCGAGGACACGTACCGCACGCTGACCGCGGTCGACTCCGCCGTGATGGTGATCGACGCCGCCAAGGGCATCGAGGCGCGGACGCGAAAGCTGTTCGAGGTCTGCCGCCTGCGCGACATCCCGATCATCACCTTCATCAACAAGATGGACCGCGAGAGCCGCGACACGTTTGATCTGCTCGACGAGATCGAGAAGACGCTGGCGCTCGACACCACGCCGATGACCTGGCCGGTCGGCCGCGGCCGCGACTTCATCGGCACCTATGACGTCCGCGATGGCGGCGTGCGCCTGCTCGAAGGTGGCGGCGCCAAAACCGGCGCGGCACAGCAGATTGCAATCTCCGAGCTCGGCAAGCTCAACGCCAATCTCGACATGGGCCAGATCACCGACGAGCTCGAGCTCGTCAAGGAGGCCTGCAAGCCGTTCGAGCTCGACGCCTTTCGCGAGGGTCATCTGACGCCGGTCTATTTCGGCAGCGCGCTGCGCAATTTCGGCGTCGGCGATCTGCTCGAAGGCCTCGGCCGCTACGCGCCGTCGCCGCGCGCCCAGGATTCAAACCTGCGCAAGGTCGACGCCGCCGAGCCGCGCATGAGCGCTTTCGTGTTCAAGATCCAGGCGAACATGGACCCGAACCACCGCGACCGCATCGCCTTCGCGCGGCTGTGCTCGGGCAAGCTCAACCGTGGCATGAAGGCGAAGCTGGTGCGCACCGGCAAGACCATGCCGCTGTCGAGCCCGCAATTCTTCTTCGCGCAGGACCGCTCGGTCGCGGACGAGGCTTTCGCCGGCGATGTCGTCGGCATTCCCAACCACGGTTCGCTTCGCATCGGCGACACGCTGACCGAGGGCGAGGATCTGACCTTCGTCGGCGTTCCCAGCTTTGCCCCGGAAATCGTCCGCCGCGTTCGGCTCACGGACGCGATGAAGGCGAAGAAGCTCAAGGAGGCCTTGCAGCAGATGTCAGAGGAGGGCGTCGTACAAGTGTTCCGCCCGCGCGACGGTGCGCCGGCGCTGGTCGGCGTCGTCGGCCCGCTGCAGCTCGACGTGCTGAAGGCGCGGCTCGATGCCGAGTACTCGTTGCCGGTCGAGTTCGAGATCTCCGAATTCTCGCTGGCGCGCTGGATCTCCTGCGACGACAAGAAAAAGCTGGAGGCGTTCATCGCCTCCAACAATTCCGGTGTCGCCGACGACGTCGACGGCGATCCGGTGTTTCTGGCCAAGAACGAGTTCTATCTCGGCTACACCAAGGAACGCGCCGAGGGCATCGTGTTCTCCAACGTCAAGGACGTGAAGAAGAAGGCGTGATGAAGGATTATCGCGTTAGTCCAGCGATCCGTCCCCACGCTCTCTCGTCATTCCGGGGCGCGACGAAGTCGCGAGCCCGGAATCCATTTCGCCGCTCGTGATGCCGCCCGATGGATTCCGGGCTCGCCCTGCGGGCGCCCCGGAATGACGTGGGCAGAGACGTGAGCCTCACAGCTCGATGATACCTCGCCGCGCCGCATGCGCCACCGCATCCGTGCGGCCGGTGGCATCGAGCTTGTCGAGCAGCGAGCCGACGTGGAATTTGGCGGTGTGCACGGAGATGCCGAGGCTGCGCGCAATCTCCTTGTTGGAGCAGCCCTCGGCCATCAGCGCCAGCACGTCGCGCTCGCGCGCGGTGAGCTGAAAGGCGTCGCTGTCGCGACCGTGGGTCTCGCCATTCTCGGTGGCATCGCTGCCGCCCGGACGAATGACCGCAACGTCGGCGCTCTCGCCGGGTGCGACCAGCCGCAGACCGGCGACGCCGCCGAGCAGCGCCGCCAGCCGATCCGCCAGCTCGGCATCGTCGACCGCGATGGCGAGCGTGATCGCTGCGCTGTCGTCCGCGCTCACGCGGGCCTCTCGCCAATGGTCAACGCGAGCCGCAGCGGCTCGCCTGCGCGCAATGCGGCGATGTCGACGATCGCGCCGACGCTGTCCGGCCCGAGCTCGCGCATCAGGGCGCGCATGCCCCTGAACGGCTCGTTGTTGAGCGCGGTGATGACGTCACCCTGGCGCAAACCCGCCGCGGCGGCGGGACCAGCCTTGTCGATGCTCATCACCATCGCGCCCATCCCGTCATCGAGCCGTACCGGCTGCAGGCCGGCGCCGAGATAGCCGCGCGCGATGCGTCCATGAGTTTCGAGCTTGCCGGCGACGCGCGCCACGGTCGCGGAGGGGATCACGAGTGTCCGGCGCGGGCCACGCACGGCCATGCCGATCGCGTGTCCCTCGGCATCGAGCACGAGGCCGCCCTCCGAGCTGTGACGCAGCCTGATGTCGAGCTCGATCCGCGCGTTGATCTCGCCACCGCGCAGGCTGCGCCAGGCGCCGGCGGATTTCGACACCATCGTCAGCGATGCGACCGGCGTGCCATGATCGGCGGCAACGGTCACCGCCAGTGCACCGATCAGCGGTACCTTGGCGGCAATCGGAGCAGCCTTTCCGTCTTTGCCATCGAAGCGGAGCAGGGCGATGTCCGTCGTGTGATCGCGCCCCGCGATGGCGGCAGGCCGCGTCGTGCCATCAGCGAACACGAGCGACACCTCTCCCTCGTCGGCGAGCGCCTCATCGGCGGTGATGACCAAGCCGGGCTTCCAGACGAAGCCGGAGGCGCGCGAGCGGTGCGAGTGGACGGAGACGAGCGAGGGCGCGGCCGCGGCGACGCTCGCGGCGAGCGCTGAGGACAGCGCGGAGAGAGCAGAGAGATCGGACATCGAAGGCTCCATGGGTTGAGCCCAATGTGGAGCGTCGATGATCGTTTCGGAACTCCCCGGGTGGGCAGGCTCCATCTCTGTAGCCCGGATGAGCGCAGCGACGTCCGGGTTCACATCTGCAGTTCGTGAGACCCCGGATATCGCTGCGCTCATCCGGGCTACGGCAGTTCAAATCGTCGTCCGCGCCTTCGGAAGCGGAAACGCGAGGTCGCCATGCTTCGAGGTTTTCAGCCCGAGCCCGACCAGCGCCTCGGCGAAGCGGACGGCGGCGGCGACGCCGTCGATTACGGGAATGCCGAGCTCAGTCGAAAGATCATGCGCCAGATCGGCCATGCCGGCGCAGCCGAGCACAATGGCGCCGATGCCGTCCTCGCGCAGTGCCGCTCGGCATTCGCCGAGCAGGGTGCCGCGCACATTCGCCTCGGGCTTGTCGAGATCGAGCACGGCGACATCGACGGCGCGCACCTTCCGGCAGTGATGCTCCATGCCATAGTTGCGCACGAGATGCTCGGCAATCACCTTGGTGCGCGACAGCGTGGTGACGACGCTGAAATGGGTCGCGACGAAGCTCGCCGCGTGCATCGCCGCCTCGGCAATGCCGAGCACCGGCACGGCCGACATTTCGCGCGCTGCCAGCAGGCCGGGATCCCCGAAGCAGGCGATGACATGCGCGTGGCAGCCCTCGGCATCTCCGGCCTCGACCTCCTTGAGCATGCCGACCGCGGCGATCGCTTCATCGTAATGTCCCTCGATCGAGGCGGCGCCGAACCGCGCGGTGCGGCCGACGATGCGCGTCATGGGGCTCGCGCTGGCCTGGGCCGCCTTCGCGATCAGATCGGTCATCGACGCGGTCATGTTTGGGTTGATGACGTTGATCACGGTCTCGCTGCGGCTCATCGGTCCATCCATCTGCTATGATTCGCCGTGTTCTAGCCGAGTTCCCGTGGCAGGGTCGAGAGGGGGCGATGCGGCGGGAACCCGCGGATGTGACCAGCATTGGGCTTGCGGTCATTGCGTTCAACGACCAACTCGACTGTCATCTCCTCCCGAGTGTCACCATGCTCCGCGTCGTCGTCCTGATCCTGCTGATGCTGGCAGCCCCCGCCACCGCCGATGCACGCCGCCGCCAGATCAACCCGGTGCCGTTCGCGCACACCCCGTGCAGCGTCTTCGACGAGCAGCCGTGTACGCCGTCGTTCTGCAGCGTCTACGGGCCCTGGCCCTGCTTCCCCGAGATGAACTATCCCTACGGCGAGAACCTGCAGCTGACCATCGAGAGCCGGCCGGCCAAGGACCAGCAAGCCAAGTATCAGAAGCCCGATCACGATCTCGACACGATCGGCGATCTGTTCGCCGCGCTCCGATCGTGCTGGACGCCGCCGCCGGAGGATGACGCCCGCGCCGGCATGCAGATGACCGTGCGCTTCAGCTTCAAGCGGACCGGCGAGATGGTCGCGCCACCGCGCCTGACCTTCGCGACATCCGGCGTTTCGGCGGACACGCGTGCGACTTATCTGAAAGCGATCAGCACCTCCCTCGACGCCTGCCTGCCGTTGAAATTCACCTCGGGCCTGGGCGGCGCGCTGGCAGGCCGGCCGATCGCCATCCGCTACGTCGACAACCGTGATCTGAGCAAGACATCGCAGCAGCAGTAGCGGATCCAGCGTTGCAGGGGTTTCCGCCGTCGTGCCCGCCACCCCCGCCGTCATTCCTGGGCGGCGCGTCAGCGTCGAACCCGGAATGACGATGAGCCGCAAGGGATCACGGGTCACGTTGCGAGCTTGCCCCTGAAGATGATACCCAGTTCCCCTGATGTCGCGTGCACAAGAGGGGGACGCCGTGGGACTTGTGGTGATGGTGGTGGGGCTCGCGCTGTTTCTCGGCGCGCATGTGTTCACGACGCGGCGCGAAGCACGGGCACAGGTCATCGCGCGGCTGGGCGAGGGCACCTACAAGCTCGCCTACACCATCGTCGCGCTCGCGGGCCTTGCGCTGATCGTCTGGGGTTTTGCCGAGTACCGCAATGGCGGCGGCTGGATCCAGCTCTGGACGCCGCCGAAGGCGCTCAAGCACATCAATCTCGCCTTGATGCTCCCCGCCGTCATCATGATCGTCGCCGCCTACATCCGTGGCCGCATCTACACCACGCTGAAGCATCCGATGCTGTCCGGCGTGAAGCTGTGGGCATTCGGCCATCTGCTCGCCAACGGCGATCTCGGCGGGATCATCCTGTTCGGCTCGATCCTGGCCTGGGCGGTGTTCGACCGCATCTCGCTGAAGCGCCGCGCCGACGCCGGCGGCCCGCCGATCCCGGTCGGCGGCGTTGGCAACGACGTCATTGCCGTCGTCGTCGGTATCATCGTTTATCTCGCGCTGGCCTTCGCGTTCCATCCTGTCGTGCTCGGCATTCCCGTCATCGGCAATTAGAACTGGTCGGCCGGCCGATTCGGCCACACATTCCTGGCGTCGCTCTCCGGAGCGGCGCCGGCTGCGCGAGCGCTGCGCAATCAACGAGAACACATCAAGGGAGGCGATCCGATGGAGTGGTCGCAACATGCCGCCATCAGGCCGATGCGCCGCGAGCAGCGTTTCGGCGACCGCGTGGTGCCGCTCTTCGCGGAGCGCCCGGCCAGCATCTGGGCCATGGTCGAGGAGGCGGTTGCACGGAACGGTGACGGCGAGGCCTTGATCTGTGGTGCGCAGCGGCTCTCCTGGCGCGACGTCGCCGACCAGGCAGCGCGCATCGCCGGCGGACTTCGGGCGAAGGGGTTGCGCAAGGGCGATCGCCTGGCCATGCTGCTCGGTAACCGCATCGAATTCGTCCTGACGCTGTTCGCCGCCGCCAAGCTTGGCCTTATCGCGGTGCTGCTGTCGACGCGGCAGCAGACGCCCGAGATCGCCTACGTTCTGAGCGATTGCGGCGCGCGCCTGCTGTTGCATGAGGCCGCGCTGGCGGACCGGCTGCCGGCCGCAGCTGAGATGCCCGACCTCGCGGGCCGCCTCGCGGTCGACAATGATCCCGTTCGGTCGAATTTCGCCGAACTCGCCGATCACGAGCCCGATGCCACGGAAGCCACTGTGGCCGAGGAGGACATTGCAATGATCCTCTATACGTCGGGCACGACCGGCCGGCCGAAGGGGGCGATGCTTGCCCACTGCAATATCGTCCACTCCTCGATGATCTACGAGGCGTGCCTCGGCCTGACGCCCTCCGACCGGTCGATCGCGGCCGTGCCGCTCGGCCACGTCACCGGCGTGGTCGCCAACGTGACCAGCATGGTGCGCTGCGCCGGCACCTTGATTATCATGCCGGAGTTCAAGGCCGGCGACTATCTCAAGCTCGCCGCGCGCGAGCGCGTGACCTACACGGTGATGGTGCCGGCGATGTATAATCTCTGCCTGCTGCAGAGCGATTTCGACAGCCACGATCTGTCGTCGTGGCGCATCGGCGGCTTCGGCGGCGCGCCGATGCCGGTCGCGACGATCGAGAAGCTGGCGGCGAAGATCCCGGGCCTGCGCCTGGTCAACGCTTACGGCTCCACCGAGACCACCTCGCCCTCGACCCTGATGCCGCCCGCGCTGACGGCTCGCCACATCGACAGCGTCGGCTTGCCCTGTCCCGGCGCCAGTATCCTGGTGATGGATGCTCAGGGTCGGGAGTTGCCGCGCGGCGAGATCGGCGAGATCTGGATCGGCGGCGGCCAGGTCATCAAAGGCTATTGGAGCCGTCCGGAGGCGACAGCCGAGAGCTTCACGGCGGGCTACTGGCATTCGGGCGACCTCGGGTCCATCGATGCCGATGGCTTCGTCAGGGTATTCGACCGCCAAAAGGACATGATCAACCGCGGTGGGCTGAAGATCTACTCGGCCGAGGTCGAGTCTGTGCTTGCTGGCCATCCGGCCGTGATCGAGAGTGCGATCGTCGCGCGCCCGTGCCCGGTGCTGGGCGAGCGGGTCCATGCCGTCGTGGTGACCCGCGCGCCGGCCGAAGCGGAGGATCTGCGCCGCTGGTGTGCCGAGCGGCTGTCCGACTATAAGGTGCCGGAAACCCTGATCGTGACGCCGGACCCTTTGCCGCGCAATGCCAACGGCAAGGTGATGAAACGGCAGTTGCGCGAAGCCTTGACTGCGTGATAGCCGGCCTCCGACCCTCGGCAACGGGGAACGCGCGTAACGCCTTGATTCGGCTGCACGTGCCTTGCCACCGCCATACCGATGCGGTATCCGCGCCGGCGCGTGGGCAGTGGGCGGCTCGCGCGGCACTTCAAATCCATTCGCGCGCTCGCGGCGAACCCTATGGGATATCTTTAAGTGTCTGAATTTATTGATGAAGTTGATGAAGAGGTCCGCCGGGAACAGCTCAAGAAGCTGTGGGACCGCTATTCGATCTTTATCATCGCCGTCGCGGTTCTGATCATCGCCGGTGTCGGCGGCTGGCGCGGCTACCAGTATCTGGAGGCCCAGAAGGCTGCCGAGGCCGGCGCGGCCTTCAACAAGGCGCTCGAACTGTCCGAGCAGAACAAGCACGCCGAGGCCGAGAAGGCGTTTGCCGACGTCGCGGCGACCGCCCCCTCCGGATACCGTATGCTGGCCCGCTTCCATCAGGCGGCTGAAGCTGCTGTGCGCGACAAGGCCGCCGCAGTGAAGCTGTATGATGACCTCGCGGCCGACCGCGGCATCGGTGCCGAACAGCAATCCATGGCGCGCCTGCGGGCCGCGGGCCTGCTTGTCGACACCGCGCCTTACGCTGACCTCAAGCCGCGGTTGGAGGGTGAGACCGCCGCCGGGGCTCCATTCCGTCATGCCGCACGCGAGCTTCTGGCGCTGTCGGCGTGGAAAGCCAATGATGCGGCCGCCGCCCGCCAATGGCTCGACATGATCGCATTGGATGGTGAGACCCCGCCGGGCCTGCGCTCGCGCGCCGAGGCGTTGCAGGCGCTGTTGCCTGCGGTCGCCAAGAGCTGATCCAGAAGCCGAAGGTGAGCCGATCGCGGCCTTCGCGATGGCGAAACTGAGTTTGATCGGAAGATGACCATCATGCGCCGCCCGCAACGCCTCATCGCCCTGTCCGTCGTCGTCGCGCTCGCAGGCGCGCTCGGCGGCTGCGCCAGCGGCGGCAGCTTCGACCCGTCCGACCTGCTCGACTTCCTGGACACCAAGAAGAAGCTGCCCGGCGACCGCAAGCCCGTGTTCCCCGAGGGCGTCCCCGGCCTGGAGCAAGGTGTGCCGAAGGAGCTCTACAAGGGCGCCCAGCAGCAGCCGACGGAGGATCCGGCGGCACAGGCCGCCGCGCCGACCCCGCCCGTGGAGCCGCCCACCAAAGGCAAGAAGGGCGCCAAGGGCCGCCAGCAGGCGGCCGTGAGCAATCCGGCGCCGGCCGCCGACCCGCAGCCGCAGGACGGCGAGGCGGCCGCAGTCGAGGAGGGCGCGGCCGCCGTGCCGGCAGCCCCGAAGCCGAAGAAGATCGTCCGCCGCCGCACCACCGCTCCGCCGGCGGATGACGCCGCGCCCGCGCAGCAATCCAGCGGCCAATTTCCGGCCCCGATGCCGAGCGGCTCCTTCAGCCGTTAATCTCATCGGCGAATCGGCCGATCGCCCGTTCGGTTTTACGGTCGGATGCGCTAAAGCTGCGCGCCAACGCGCGCTCGGATCATCATGTCTTTTACCATCGCCATCATCGGCCGGCCCAATGTCGGCAAATCGACCCTGTTCAACCGTCTGGTGGGGCAGAAGCTGGCGCTCGTCGACGACATGCCTGGCGTGACCCGCGACCGCCGCGAGGGCGAGGCGAAGCTGCACGACCTGCATTTCACGATCATCGACACCGCCGGCCTTGACGAGGGCCCGAAGGGCTCGCTGACGGCGCGGATGCAGGAGCAGACGGAGACCGCGATCGCGCTCGCCGATGCCCTGTTCTTCGTCATCGATGCCCGCGTTGGCTTGACACCGGCCGACCGCGCCTTCGCCGATTTCGCCCGCCGCGCCGACAAGCCGGTGCTGCTGCTCGCCAACAAGAGCGAAGGCAAGCATGGCGAACTCGGCGCGATGGAGTCCTACGCGCTCGGTCTCGGCGATCCGATTCAGATCTCGGCCGAGCATGGCGAGGGCATGGGCGAGCTCTACGATGCACTCAGCAAGATCGTACCGCCCTCGGACGACGAGGATGACGAGCGCGAGGAGACCGACGAGGAGCGCGCCAGCCGGCCGATCCGCGTCGCCATCGTCGGTCGTCCCAATGCCGGCAAGTCGACCCTGATCAACCACCTGCTCGGCGAGGAGCGCCTGCTGACCAGCCCCGAGGCCGGCACCACCCGCGACTCGATCGCCGTCGAGGTCGAATGGAAGGGCCGCGGCTTCCGCATCTTCGATACCGCCGGCCTGCGGCGGCGGTCGCGGATCGAGGAGAAGCTGGAGAAACTCTCGGTGGCGGATGCGCTGCGGGCGGTGCGGTTTGCCGAGGTCGTGGTGCTGATGTTGGACGCGCAGAACCGCTTCGAGGAGCAGGATCTTCGCATCGCCGACCTGGTCGAGCGCGAGGGGCGGGCGCTGGTGCTGGCGGTCAACAAATGGGACCTGATGGAGGCCCAGCCCGGACAGATCTCGGCGCTGCGCCGGGATGCCGACCATTGGCTGCCGCAGATCACCGGCGCGCCGATCGTGGCAGTGTCCGGCCTGATGGGCGAGGGCATCGACCGGCTGATGCAGGCGATCGTCGAGGCCTACGCGGTCTGGAATCGGCGCGTGCCGACGGCGGCGCTGAACCGCTGGTTCGAGGGCGCGATCGCTAACAATCCGCCGCCTGCCGTGTCGGGCCGCCGCCTCAAGCTGAACTACATCACCCAGACCAAGGCGCGGCCGCCGAGCTTCGTGCTGTTCTGCTCGCGCGCCGACGCGATCCCGCAATCCTATCTGCGCTACCTCGTCAACTCGATGCGCGAGACCTTCGAGCTGCCGGGCACGCCGGTGCGCATCACCTTGCGCGAGAAGGCCAACCCATTCGCCCACAAGCGCAAGCGGCCGAACTGATCGGCTTGCTACAGGCCGCGCGTCTGGACTTTTGATCTGATCGCGACAAGCGTCCATTCCTCGCCTCAATCCGACGAAAACCCGAACGGTACCGACGATGTCCTGAAATCATCTGGCAGGATCTCCCGCCCGATCGGCGGCGCCGAGCGGGCGGCGCATTTCGGCCGGTGACAGACGCGGCAGGCGGTGCCGATCGGCGTCGGCGCGTCGGCATCCGGTCCGTGGCCGTCGCGGGTGTAGATCAATTGCCCGGCGTGCTCCGCCGCGCAGCCGACGGCAATGGCGCGCTCGACGCGGACCGCGCCGTAGGAGCCGCCGCCGGCGGTCACGGTGCGCGCGATCGAGAAGAAGCGGCGGCCGTCCGGCAGCTCCAGCCATTGCGTGACGATCTGGCGCGGCGTCTTGAAGATTCCGTGCACCGACCACAGCGGGCAGGCGCCGCCGTGCCGCGCGAACGGAAAGCCGGCGCCGTCCAGGAGCTTCGAGACGTTGCCGGCGGGATCGACGCGGATCAGGAAGAACGGGATCTTCTCCGCGCCCGGCTTCTGCAAGGTCGTGACGCGATGGGCTGTCTGCTCGAAGCTGGTGCCGAACTGCCGCGCCAGCGCTTCGAGATCGTAGGCTCTGGCATCGACCGCTTTGGCGAAGATCGAGTAGGGCATGATGATCGCCGCCGCCGCATAGGCCGCGAGCGCGCGCCGTGCCAGCAGCTCGGCGGTCTTGCTGGCGAACTTGCCGTCCTCCAGCGCCGCGCTGATCTCATTGTCGAGTTCGAGATAAGCGAGCTGCCGCGCCAGTTCGAACTTCAGGCTCGCGCTGTCGAGCGAATCCTCGATCAGCAATTGACGGCGATGCAGATCGAGCCGCCTGAGCGAGCCGAGCATCACGTTCGGCGGCATGTAGCGGACTTGCAGCTTGTGCTTCTCGCGGAAGCGCTCGATGAAGCCGGCGGGGCTCGCCGAGACTTGCGGCGAGCCGGTCGCCGAGCCCTGGAAGACCGCCTGCGCCAAGCGCTCCGCGGCGTCGTCGAGCCCCGCGAAATAATTGCGGCGGGCGGCGAGGAAGCGCCGGACATCGGCGACAGGATCGTTGGCGTCAAAACCCTCCGGCAGCGGCGCGCCGCCGGAGATCGAAGGCGCCCGCTCGGCCAGCGCCAGCTGCTCCTCGCGATAGGCGGTGTAGAGCCGCAGGAAGGCCTCGGCCATGCCGGGATAGCTGACGGCGAGGTCTGAAATTTCCAGCGCGGGGATGTCGATGTCCGAGAACATCGGGTCCTTCAGCACCGACTGCATCCGCGCGGTGTGGTCGGCGCCGCCGTCGCCGGCTAGGTCGGCGAGGTCGATCTTGTAGGTGCGGGCCAGCCGCAGCAGCATGTCGGCCGTGACCGGCCTCTGGTTGCGCTCCAACAACGCCACGTAAGGTGCTGATATTTCGAGGTCCGCGGCCATGTCGGCCTGGGTCAGGCCGAGCTCGCGGCGCAGCCGTCGCAGGCGCGGGCCCATGAAGATCGAGCGTGCCGTGGCGGTACTCATGGCAGGTCAACTCCCGTCTGTAAGCTCCTTACAGCTATACACGGGATATCTGTAAAGTGTGACAAGTTTTCCGCGCAATGGCTAGTCCGCTGTCGCAACGTGCTTAAAACAGGTCCCAGGTTGTCGTTAACCAAGGGATCACGGACATGAACTTCCAACCGCGTGGACTGAACGACCAGGCTCTCCAAGGCTCCTCGTCCTACCAGGCCGAGGTCGAGGCGGCGCGTGCGCTGCTCGAGACCAACCCGACCTGGAACGGCGTCACCGCCGAGGCCGTGGCGCGCATGCGCCTGCAGAACCGCTTCAAGACCGGTCTCGACGTGGCCCGCTACACCGCGGCCGTGATGCGCGCCGACATGGCCGCCTACGATGAGGACAGCACCAAGTACACGCAGTCGCTCGGCTGCTGGCACGGCTTCATCGCGCAGCAGAAGCTGATCTCGATCAAGAAGCATTTTGGCCGCACCGACCGCCGCTACCTCTATCTCTCCGGCTGGATGATCGCGGCGCTGCGCTCCGAGTTCGGCCCGCTGCCGGACCAGTCGATGCACGAGAAGACCTCGGTGCCCGCGCTGATCGAGGAGCTCTATACCTTCCTGCGCCAGGCCGACTCGCGCGAGCTCAACGATCTGTTCCGCACGCTCGACGCCGCCCGCAAGGCCGGCGACAAGGCGAAGGAGACCGAGATCATCGCCAAGATCGACGGCTTCCAGACCCACGTCGTCCCGGTCATCGCCGACATCGACGCCGGCTTCGGCAATGCGGAAGCGACCTATCTGCTCGCCAAGAAGATGATCGAGGCGGGCGCCTGCGCGCTGCAGATCGAGAACCAGGTCTCGGACGAGAAGCAGTGCGGCCATCAGGACGGCAAGGTCACCGTGCCGCATGACGTCTTCCTGGCCAAGATCCGCGCCTGCCGCCACGCCTTCCTGGAGCTTGGCGTCGAGGACGGCATCATCGTCACCCGCACCGACTCGCTCGGCGCTGGTCTCACGCAGCAGATCGCCTATTCGAGCCAGCCGGGCGATCTCGGCGACCAGTACAACAGCTTCCTCGACTGCGAGGAAGTGACGCCGGAGACCGCGCGCAGCGGCGACGTCATCATCAACCAGAATGGCAAGATGGTCAGGCCGAAGCGGCTGCCCTCGAACCTCTATCAGTTCCGTCCCGGCACCGGTGAGGACCGTTGCGTGCTCGACTGCATCACCTCGCTGCAGAACGGCGCCGACCTCTTGTGGATCGAGACCGAGAAGCCGCATATCGAGCAGATCGCCAAGATGGTCGACCGCATCCGCAAGGTCATCCCGAACGCCAAGCTCGCCTACAACAACTCGCCGTCGTTCAACTGGACCCTCAACTTCCGTTGGCAGGTCTACGACGCGATGAAGGAGGCGGGTCAGGACGTCAGCAAGTACAACCGCGCCGAGCTGATGAAGGCGGAGTATGACGACACCCCGCTGGCGAAGGAAGCCGACGAGCGCATCCGCACCTTCCAGGCGGATTCAGCCAAGCGCGCCGGCATCTTCCACCACCTGATCACTCTGCCGACCTACCACACGGCCGCGCTCTCGACCGACAACCTCGCCCGCGAGTATTTCGGCGAGCAGGGCATGCTGGGCTACGTCAAGAACGTCCAGCGCGCCGAAATCCGCCAGGGCATCGCCTGCGTCAAGCACCAGAACATGGCCGGCTCCGATATCGGCGACGACCACAAGGAATACTTCGCCGGCGAGAAGGCCCTGAAGGCCGGCGGCGCGCACAACACGATGAATCAGTTCGGCTGATCTCCGCCGGGTGAAGCGCTGAACTGATGAGACCCGTCTGGGGCGGCAACGCTCCAGGCGGGTTTTGCTTTGGCGCGGACGATCCAAGGCGCAGCTCGGTACTCTTATGGTCAGCGCGCTTGACATCAGCACAGTGTAGCGACGGCCTCATGTCTCATTCCTCATGGTGGGGAGCGCCGCCCTTGCGGCGCGTCTCGAACCATGAGGCCACGGTTTGGGCCTCGCCCTTCGAGACGCCCGCCTGCGGCGGGCTACTCAGGGTGAGGGTTGAGGGCGGGGGCAGATCCGCGTAGCCCGGATGAGCGCCAGCCGACGCCTTTTCGGCGTTGGCGTCAGCGATATCCGGGTTCACCGGCGAGAGCGCGTGAGAACCGGGATGTCGCGACCGCTTACGCCCTTCGGGCTGCAGCGTCCGCTCATCCGGGCTACGCTTGTCTCCATGGTCCGGTGCGCTGCGTGTCATGTCCGCGCAATGTCCTCACCGCTCACTCAGCGCCAGCCGCGCCCCGAGCAAAGCAAAACCGCCGGCGAACGCCCGGCGCAGCCACGCCATCACCCGCGGACGGCTGACGACCCGGTCGCGAACCGCCGCCGCGAACAGCCCGTAGACCACAAACACCGCGAACGTCATCGCCATGAATGTGGCCGACAGCTCCAGCATGGCGGCGAGCGGATGCGCCTCGTCAGCCGCGATGAACTGCGGCAGGAAGGCGAGGAAGAAGATCGACAGTTTGGGATTGAGGATGTTGATCAGGAAGGCGGTCAGCACCACGCGTCCGGCTGACCGCGTCTGGCCCTTCTTGGCTCCAGCCTCGACCGACAGTGCGCCGCGCTCGCCGAGCGTCTGCCAGGCCATGTACAGCAGATAGACGACACCGCAATATTTCAGCGCAGCAAAGGCAAGCGCGCTGGTGTGCAGCACCGCCGCGAGGCCGACGATCGCAGCGAGCATTGCCGGGATGATGCCGAGCGTGCAGCCGAACGCGGCGGCGACGCTCATGCGTGAGCCCCGCGTCAGCGCCACTGCGAGCGTATAGAGCACGCCGGTGCCGGGCGAGGCGACCACGATCAGCGAGGTCAGCAGGAAGGCAGTGGACATCGGTGGGCTCCCAGAGGTACCCGGCGCCGTGCCTTGAAGGGGCCGGCCGGCTCATTTGAACAACGAACACCAGCATTTCACACCACGCGGCGACCGATAGCCGGTCGGACTTCACGCGCCGGCGAGTGCCTCTCATTGGCAGCGATGCCGATCATCGACGTCGCCTCCGCGAGTGAATTTCTTGATGGTCCAATTGGTGCGCCGTCCCCGATCCTGTTCCGTGGACATACTCGTTCCTTCCTTTCGAGGTGGATCAAAACGGAACAACAACATGCTGTAGTCCGCACCTTGAAAAGGCCATGCAGTTACGATTGATTGCAGTTGGCGGCTCTATATCGCGTTTCCTGAACGTTGTTGTTTTGCCTTGCCTTTGGCCCAAAACCATCGACGAGCGCAAGGTGGGTTCGCTGCTAGTGACGAAATCGTCGCCGAAGCACTATCTCGGGGTGTTCTGTTTCAGTGCGTGTCTCATGGCCGTGCTGGGGTTCATCTCGGGGGGTGGCGGCGATCATTTTGCCTCGATCCCGAGTGCCGCTGGGCCAACTTGGTATCGCGATCTCAGCGGGGACGCGGTTTCCGAGATCCAGGACCAGGACATCTTTTTCCATAACATCGGTTCCTCGATCGAAAATCTGCGGAAGGCCGACATCGTCATGCTCGGTTCGTCGCTCGTCGCGTTCGGCCTGGACTCCGAAGTCGTCAGAAAGCAGATTAAGGATCGATACAATCTGAATTTTTACAACCTGTCTTTTGTCGGCATTACGAGCGGTGATTTCGCAAGGCTGATTCTGAATAAATACCGTATCAAGCCGAAGCTCTTGATCATCAACGCGGACGATGGTGGAGGCGGTGGCAGTTTTTTCAGCGAAGGATTGCGTCGCTCATTCGGGGGCAACACCATTCCGATCCCCTCGCTTGGCTACAGCCGTATCGAGGCCTTCAGGCAGGTGATCCGGAAGAACTTGCGCTGGCGGCTCGAGGGGCTAATGCGGGATGTTCTCGGCTCCGATATTCTGGTGAATGCGAACCGGTTCGCGCTGCACAGTTTCTACCGTGATGCTGAAACGGGCATGTACGACATGAGCGATATGCCCAACTTCCACTCGGACACAAACCCTGTCGTGGCGATCAAAACCAATGGGCCGCGTCACGCCGCTGCGGAGATCATCAAACACGCAAGGGAATTTGTCGCCGGCAGTGCCGACCACGTTGTCCTCACCCTGGTGCCCAACACCTATTACGACGCACAGCAGGCGGGCGAAATCGCGTCGGCCGTCGGGGCTGAATTGGTGCTCACAGGGATGGTCGACTATTCAACCTGGGACTTCGGTGGTCATCTCGATCATCAGGGCGCGATTCATTTTACCAAAGATCTGATTGGAGCCCTGGAAAAGAGCCAAGCGTTCCAATCGCTGCTGGCGCAATCCGGTTCCGCTCGCTCCTCGCAGACCAGTACCGCAGGGCGGTAAGCATGATGAGGTCTTCGTCCGTCGCGCAGCGCTCACCCCTGCACGCAGCGGGCGGCCGCCAGCCCGGATAGAACCCCGACGACATCAGAAGATTCCAGCGAGAAGCTTCAGCATGGTCTCGGTTCATTGCCTGACCGATCGACCTTGAGGAATCTCCCCGGTGTCCGGCTTGATGGCCACCGCGGCGTGGACAGAAGACCAGCTAGTAAGAACCTGCGCGAAAATCGAGGATGCATTGAATATCCGCCTTTGTGAATAGGTCATTATGCGGGATCGCTAGTTGAATCGGCTGGTAACCTTAGGACAGGCGACGGTTCCGGAGCTGGAAAGCGTAATTGCGGAACTACTTCTTTCATCTCCGCAAACGCGGCGGTTGAGGCTGCAGGTAATTGGTCTTTCGCAGGATCGGACGGTAGCAAAAATCTTACCTGGAAGTGATTTCGAGAGAGGAGGCGCGAGAGCGGGGGCTGAAGCGGTATTTCACGGGCGTGCCGTGCAAGCACGGGCATGTTGTTGAGCGGCTTGTGTGCAACAGGAGTTGCATGAAGTGCGGCCCCGAAAGAGTCCTCGCCAGGGATGCCAAACTCCGTGCGGACCCGGTCCAAGGCGCGCCTGCGAGCGCGGGCGCGCTCCCGCTACGCAGACCCCGTCCGGGGTGAGATCATGCGCGAGCAGTGCCGCGCCCGTCGCGCAGACCCCGTCCGAGGCGAGATCATGCGCGAGCAGCGCCGCGCCAGCAAAGCCAAAAGGCGCGCTGACCCGATCAAAGGACCCAAGATCGCAGCAGACGAAAGGGCCTCGACACACAAGCGTCGCGCGATTATCGCCAACGCCCCGCCGATGGCTCCAGAGGACGAAAAAAACCTGAGGGCGATCAGCTTCACGTGCGGTCCGATGAACCTGCTCGGTGAATGACATTGCGTGGAGCGCATCGTTGCGCAGCGAGCTGCTGGAGGCTTAGGCGTAGTTCTGCGCAATTCGGCGCTGACACAGCCCATGAGGAATGAGGGGATATTCGCAAATCGCGCGGATTAAACAGAGCGCGCTCAAAGGGTTCGCGTCATAGGGCGCCACAACATCCGCTATTCTACTCCCCTCCCAAGGGAGTTCCTGTGGATAATCAGCCATCTCATGCGGTCTTCACGACTGACAACTGATAGTCCTTTCAATGGGTCAGCGCTCTTTTTCTTATTTCTCACAGCGTCGTGATTGTGCCATCTGTTGACGCAATCGGCCGAACTGCCCCCTATGACCAAAGGTCGCTCTCGATGATTTCAATGGAGAGGTGCGACCTATGGAATATCTATATATTGGTTATCTACTGCACGGCCTTGCGCACGTTCTGGCCGAAAGTCGCAAGCTTCTAATTAGTCTGCGACGCAAGCGAGCCCGTAAAAGCCCGTAGCCCCGCGACCGCCTCCGTTGCAGGCGGAGCTAGGTCTTTTAGACGCCTCGCCGAGTTTTGGATGCGGGGCGATGGGGAATCACCCGGAGGAAGCGTTTGCAAGCGACTTGGCCAGGAGTTGCTGAGACTCGCCTAGAACGCTAGATAGAGTCCTCAACCAGAATGGCGCTTTCCAATGGATGCTCGGGATTGGATCGTGGGAATCTCAAGCCTTGGAGCACTCGTCGTAAGCGCTTTGAAGCTATATGCGGACTGGCCCAAGAAAACTGAAGAAGGCAAAGTTTCTCGTGTTTCACCCCTAGTGGTCGTCTGCGCTCTAGCAGCAGTAGTCTTGTCAGTGGTTGGGTATGACATCTACGACCGCAGGCAAATTACGGCAGGGCCTTCTTTGGTTAGTTGGGGCGGAGACCCTAACGCCTTCCATATGACGGTAACAACTCAGGGCCTTCAAGAATACGCCAAGACACACCGCTTGTTGCTCATCGTCCGACCGAACCTCATAGGCGTCGATCCGATGACAGATATGAACATCGGAAAGAGTCCACTTTTCACCATCGCGGGGCCTGTTGTGACGCTGGCGATTCCGGGCCGCGTTCCGCTACACATGGTGCCTAACCAGGTCAATATGCTAGACTTCTACGCGGCCCGCGTGCCTGTCGGCGTGACAGCCGATCGTATTCACTCTGTAGGGGACATTGCCGACCTCGGAGGGGCAATCGTGCTCAGGGCGGGCGCTGGAATAATGGCGGGGCCTCCCGTCGATCAGTCTCCATCGCCGACGTTAAGATAGCCGTCAACGGGGCAACCGAACAAGACTGCTGGTGCAGCGTGTTGCCCCCAGCGTGACCCCGGGCGAATATCGACCCGAAACCAACAGACCCCGCATCGTCGTAAATGCTTGATAAGGTTGGTGAGCGCGCCGGGACTCGAACCCGGGACCCCATGATTAAAAGTCACGTGCTCTACCGGCTGAGCTACGCGCTCGCTTCCTTCGGAAGCGGTGTGACGGCTTGAACCGTCACTGTCCGGATCGTCGGCAGGTCACCACCAGAACGCTTGCGGCGGGGCTGTGGTTCACTGCGGTATTGGGAACGGGACGGTGGAGCCCCGGCCTCGGGCCGCATGCTGACGTGGGCGCTGTGTAGGGGGTGGGTCCGTCCCGGTCAATAGGGCGGGCGGGGGAAACCACAGCGGCGGGTGACGCGGCAGCGGGGGCCTCGTGGTTCGAGACGCGCCGCCAGGCGGAGGCGCTCCTCACCAAGAGGGTTTAGAGTGGGCTGCGCGGCCTGGGCGCTAGCGTCGTCGGATGAGGGTCTCGGAGCCGCCATATACTCCCTTTGCCGCATACTTCGCCCTCATCCTGAGGAGCCCGCCGGAGGCGGGCGTCTCGAAGGATGGCCGCGGGCGGGATGCCCCAGGAATGGCATGGGACTGGCCCAGGAGTCGGCCTGTCGGCCTGCGCCCTGGGTCCTACACCTTCTCCGCCGCCTTCGTCGCCGCCGCGCTCAGCGGCGCCGGCTGCATCGGCTGCAGCATCCCTGGCCCGGCGAGCTCCGGCACCCAGACCGGGCGCAGGCCGATCAGCTCGGCGGTTCGGATGGTGGCGTGGCGCCAGAAGTCGAAGGAGTTGATGCGGGACAGCTCCAGGATGGCGATCGCGACGGCCGAGAGGAACGGCAGGCTCTCCAGGATCAGGACGGCGGCGAAGATGTAGAGCTCGGTGATCCCAAGGTAATTGGTGGTGATCAGGATGGCGGCGCCGATCAGGAGCAGGGCGCCGATGACGGCCTCCCAGAACGCCTGGAACTCGATCGACATCCGCGACAGGCCGCCCTTGGACGTGCGGGCGAAGGCGAGATGCTCGGTGATCAGGCCCTGCGCCACGGCGCGGCTCACCGTCCATTGCACACTCATGGCCGCGATCATCGCACCCAGCATCTGCCACGGCTTCACCGCGACGCGAAGGCGGTAGAGGATCAGGAAGTGCGCCAGCGAGACCACGAAGGCGGCGATGATCGGGATGGTCAGGATCTTGTCGGGGATTGCGATGCCGGCAAACGCCACGATCGGCACCCAGATCAGGTTGAGGATCGCGACGACCACGCCGAGGCTCTCGGCGCCGAGCCAGTTGAGCCAGCCGAGCGAGAACTCGCGCTTCTGATCTGATGTCAGGCGGCTGCGGCCGGGCAGGAAGCGCTGCCAGTGTTTCTTGACGATCTGGAAGCCGCCATAGGCCCAGCGGTGGCGCTGCTTCTTGAACGCCTCGTAGGTGTCCGGCAGCAGGCCCGAGCCGTAGCGGGTGGCGGTGTAGTGGGTCTGCCAGCCCAGCTCCTGGATGGCGAGGCCGAGGTCGGTATCCTCGCAGATCGTGTCGCTCGACCAGCCGCCGGCCATGTCCATCGCGGCGCGGCGGATCAGGCACATCGTGCCGTGCACGATGATCGCGTTCTCCTCGTTGCGCTGGACCATGCCGATGTCGAAGAACCCGGCATACTCGCCGTTCATGATGTAGTGCATCAGCGACAAGTCCTCGTCGCGATGCTCCTGCGGCGCCTGCACAAGGCCCACGGCGGGGTCGGCGAAGGCCGGCACGAGGTCGGACAGCCAGTCGGGCGTCACGACATAGTCGGCGTCGATGATGCCGATGATCTCGGCATCGGCCGCGGTGCGCTCCATGGCGATGCGCAGGGCGCCGGCCTTGAAGCCCTTGACCTTCTCGGCGTTGATGAACTTGAAGCGCTCGCCGAGCATGCGGCAGTGATCCTGGATCGGCTGCCAGAATGCCGGGTCGGGCGTGTTGTTGATGATGCAGACGACCTCGTAGTTCGGGTAGTCGAGTCGGGCCAGCGCATCCAGCGTCTGCTTCATCATCTCGACCGGCTCGAAATAGGCCGGCACGTGGATCGAGACCTTCGGGCAATAGCCCGCAGGCATCGCGGCGCGGTCGCGCGCGACCTTGTCGCGGGTGAGCAGCCGGCGCGGCGCGCGGCCGAAGGCGATCGCGGCGATCTCCTCGATGCGGGCCATCGCGATGAGAATCAGCGGGACCAGGAGCGTGAGGCCGAGGGTGAGCGCGAAGGCCGAGCCCCAGACGAAATAGTGCACGTTCCAATAGGCGAAGACGTTGGAGACCCAGGCGCCGACGCCATGCGCCGTGATCGCCAGCACCATCGCCTGCAGCACCGTCGGCTGGCGCAGCCGCACGATCGGCAGCGACAGCAGCACGCCGACCAGGAGCGCGATGGTCGCGAGTTTCCAATAGTCGGGGTTCACGATCGGGCCGGTCCAGGAGAACTTGGCCTCGCGCGAGGCGTTCAGCACGCCCCAATACGGGCCGACGCCGCCCTCGAAGAACTTCCAGGGCTGATCGATGCCCTCGACGATGTTGTACTCCATGCCGATGGCTTCGGCGCGGGTGACGAAATTGCGCAGCACCCAGGCCTGCTGGAACGGCCCGGGATCGGCGATGCCGCGGTTGTAGCCCTCGCTCGGCCAGCCGAACTCGGCGATGACGATGCGCTTGCCGGGAAACTTTTCGCGCAAGAGCTGGTAGCGCTCGACCGCCTGGTCGACGGCCTGGGTATGGTTGAAGAACTCCCAGTAGGGCAACACGTGAGCGGCAATGAAATCGACGCTGGAGGCGAGTTGCGGATAGTCGCGCCACAGGTTCCAGATCTCGCCGGTCGTGACGGGCACGCTGACCGACTTCTTGACCTTCTTGATGTAGCCGATCAGCTCGTCCGGCTTGAGCTCGCCACGGTACAGCGTCTCGTTGCCGACGACGACGCCGATGACGTTGCTGTTGCGGCGGGCGAGCTGCACGGCGGCGGCGATCTCGCGCTCGTTGCGGTCTTCGTTCTTGTCGATCCAGACGCCGAGCATGACCTTCAGCCCGACCTCGGCCGCGATCGGCGGCACCAGCTCGACGCCGCCGGTCGACGAGTACAGGCGGATGGCGCGGGTGATGGTGGCGAGCTTCTTCAGGTCGGAACGGATGCGCTCGGCGTTGGGGATGTTGTCGACGTCGGGATGCTCGGTGCCTTCGAACGGCGCGTAGGACACGCTCGGCAGCATGCCGGTGAAATCGGGCGCGCTCTGCTTGGTCTGCAGGACGCCCCACAGCGCGGCATGGGCTGCTGTGACGAACAGGATGACGGCTGCGATCAAGCGCATCTGGCGGGACACCGTGGCGGGCGGAGAGGGAGGAGCGGCGGATCCAGCGCGAGAGTGCGCGGCCGCGCCGGCAGCGCGCTCGGCCCACGTGCTGCCCAGGCACATCAGGCGAAGCGCGGCTTCGATCTGGCACCGGCAGCGCCGTCTTTGGCGCTGGCCCGGTGGTCACATTAAGGCGGGTTCATCGCTGAACGAGGGCTGAACCGCCTGACAGATCGAGGCCGAACCACCTGCGACACGATAACGCTGCAGCGCAATTAAACAACTGCGGCGGCGCTGCCCTCCGCCTGGATCTGCCCTGCCGGCACAGCGGGCGGGCAGGGCAATCTTGTTACTGCTTCGCCGGCTGCGGCGAGGGCGAGGCCTGCGGCGCGGCCGGCTGGGCGGCCTGCGGCGCGGAGCCCGCGGGAGCCGGAGGCGTCGCGGCCGCCGGCGCGGCGGCGGCCTGCGGCTTGGCGTCCGGATTGATCCAGCAGGCGTGGACGTGGTTGTTCAGCGAGTTCGGCACCTTGTCGTCGATCTGGCCGACGAATCGGGTAAGGCAGCGGAACGACGCCTGGATGTGGCCGCCGGGGCAGCCGAACCGGTCATAAAGGTCGAGATGGCGGAACGCGGTATCGAGGTCGTCGCGGTACATCAACTGCACGACGCGGCGGCCGAGCCAGACGCATTCCGGATTGCCGGCGGGCCCGCCGCTCAGCGCCTGCGCCGCCTCGGTGAACTCGTCGGCCTTGCGCTGATTTTCCTTGAGGTCGGCCGGGCTGGACGCCTGCGGCTTTTGGTCCTGGGGATGGTCGTTGCCGCTCTGGGCGAAGGCGCCGGGGGCGGCAACCAGGACCGCAAGACCGACAGACGCGACAAGGCGCGAAACCGTAAACTTGGACTGGAGCACGCGTCGACCCATAAATTCCCCGAAATGTTGCCTTCATGCCGTCCCCTGGGGGACGCAGTGTTGATGCCGATCAAATCGGCCCCGATTGCGGCGGGAGGTTGATTCCGACCCCTCGTGCGGTGTTCCTAAACTGCCGTTCCTAACGGGCGGGTGAACGGCTCAAGACAGCGGGCGCAGAGAGCGAGGCAACCGGGGATTCCCAATGACTGGAATCTCGGATTTTGTCCAGCAACGCCCGAACTTTCTCGCGTCATCGTAAAAGCCGGATTGGGACCGGGCGGCGCCGACGCCTCGGGGAGCTGCGACATCCCGCCGGTCGCCACCCGATCGCCTACTTGGCAGATCGCCGCCGACCGGGTAATCGACACCTCCCTGCCTGGAGAACGGAACTGAAATCCCTTCGTACGCCGCTGGCGCTTCTGCTCATATCCTTGGGTGTCATCGCCGCGGCCTGGTGGTGGCTGGCCAAGCCCATCACGCTTGCCCGCGCGCCGATCGAGCTCGATTCGAAGGTGCAGTGCGTGTCCTACGCGCCGTTCCGCGGCCAGCAGAGCCCGCTCGACCCGACCACCCATATCGACGCCGAGCAGATCGAGCAGGATCTGGTGCAACTCGCCAAGATCTCCGAATGCGTGCGCACCTATTCGATCGAGAACGGCCTCGACCAGGTGCCGGCGATCGCCGCCCGCGTCGGCATCAAGGTCATTCAGGGCATCTGGCTCGGCTCGAACAAGATCAAGAACCAGCAGCAGATCGGCATCGCCGTCGACCTGATCAAGCGCTATCCGCAGGTGATCACCGGCGTCGTGGTCGGCAATGAGGTGCTGCTGCGCGGCGAGATGACGACGGCCGACCTCGCCGCCACCATCCGCAGCGTCAAGGGGCAGGTCCAGGTGCCCGTCACCTATGCCGACGTCTGGGAATACTGGCTGCGCAACCGCGAGCTCTACGACATCGTCGACTTCGTGACCGTGCACATCCTGCCTTATTGGGAGGACATGCCGGTGCGCGCCAAATTCGCCGCCTCGCATGTCGACACCATCCGCCAGCAGGTCGGCGTCGCGTTTCCCGGCAAGGAGATCCTGATCGGCGAGACCGGCTGGCCGAGCGAAGGACGGATGCGCGAGGGCGCACTGCCGTCGCGCGCCAACCAGGCGCGCGTGGTGTCGGAGATCCTCAGCCTCGCCAAGCGCGAGAATTTCCGCGTCAACCTGATCGAGGCCTATGACCAGCCCTGGAAGCGCAAGCTCGAGGGCACGGTCGGCGGCTATTGGGGCCTGATCAGCGACGACACGCGGGCGCTGAAATATCCGCCCGGTGAGCCGGTCAGCAACTACCCGCAGTGGAAGCTGCAGATGGCGGCCGGCATGATCCTGTCCTTCATCGTATTCCTGGCCGGCTGGCTGACGGTGCGCCGCCGGCCCTGGCCGCCGCACGTCTCGGCCTGGATCGGGGTCGGCATATCAGCGACGACGGCGGGCGTGCTGTTCGGCATGGCCGCGGACAAGATGTATTACGAGAGCCTCGGCTTCGGCGGCTGGCTGCAATGGGGCGCGCTGCTCGCCGCCGGCGTTCTGGCGCCGATCCTGGCCGCCAATGCCGCCATGGCCGGCCGACCGTTGCCGACCTTCCTTGACCTGCTAGGCCCGGATGACGGCCGCAAGCAGCTCAAGATCACCTACGCGCTGGGCCTGGTGCTGATCGTCACGGTGCTGATCGCGGCGCAGACGGCGCTCGGCTTCGTGTTCGACCCGCGCTATCGCGACTTTCCGTTCGCGAGCTTGACCATGGCGGTGGTGCCGTTCGCAATCCTGCTCGGCAACCGCCCGGCGCAAGGCGGCCGGCCGATCGCGGAGGCGAGCTTCGCCGGCCTGCTCGCGATCTCGTCGCTCTATGTGATCTACAATGAAGGCCGCGACAATTGGCAGGCGCTGTGGACCTGCGTGATGTACCTGACGCTCGCGTTCACGCTGTGGCGGGCGCGGGCCGCGCAAAGCCGAGGATGAGCAGGCCGATCGCCAGGCCCGACAGCACGATATTGTAGAGCACGATGCCGAGGCCTGCGGCGATCAGCCCGCCGGTCAGAAGCACGATCGACGGCCGCATCACGTGCAGCACCGCGATGACGAGCGCGGTCGCGCCGAACACCGAATTCTTGAACAGCGTGGTTGCCACCGCCCGGCTCTTGCAGGCGAGCGTCTGCAGGCCGGCGTCACAGGCGAGCGCAACGCTCGACAGCTCGATCGCGAGATAGCGCAGATACAGGGCGTAGCCGACGGTGACGAAGCCGACGATCAGGAGCCATTGCACCTGATACGGCGAGAGGCGGAACGGGGTCTTTTTCATGCGCGGGACTATGCTGCGGAACGGTTCGCCGGACAAGCCGCAAAGCCGCTTCACGGACTGCTTTCACAGTCCGCGCCAACCGGCTTTCGGAGCGGGATGATTCGGCCTCAGGAGCGGCGGAAGAACGATGACAGCGCCGACGGCTGCTCGGGCTTTGGCGCCTCCGCGGGCGGCGCTGCGGGGGCCGCGGCGGCGGACGGGGGGGGCTCCTCGCGCTTGCCATGGCGCTGTGCTTGCGGCGGCAGGAACCGTCGACGCTGCCCCGGGCCCGGCTTCTGCGCCGCAGTCGCCGGCGTCACCGGCTTCGCCTCAGCGCCCTCGGGCTCCTCGCCGACAGCCAGGCGCTGGCCGTCATAGACTGTGGTTTCACATGGGCGCTGGGTCTCGGCCAGCGCGGCGCAGATGCGCGCGGCCGCGGCTGCATCGGTGAGCGGGCCCGCGCCGAGCCGCAACTGCATGCCGGCGCCGCCGCGGGCTTCCTTGACCATCATGATCGGCTTGAGCGCGGCCAGATCGGGATTGGTTTTCGCCAGACCGCGCCACAGGTTGCGAAGACCGCCGATCGTATTGGCGCCGCCGAGGTCGACCGCGAACTCGGTCTTCTGGATGGCCATCACCGCGTCCGCGGCCTCACTGCCCTTGGCGGCGGCTGGATCCGCGACATCCGCCTTGACCAGCCGGTCCGGCTCCGGCTTGGCGGCCGTGTCCGTTGGCGCGACCGATCTGGAGCCCGCGGCAGCGGCAGCGCCGCCGGCGGGGAGCGGGCTCGGCGACGGTCCCGCCACCGGTGCGGCGGTGCCGGTGATCGCCACCGAAAGGCCCTTCGAAGGTTCAGGCTTCGGCTTGTCCGCGCTGACGCCGGCGACGGGTGCCGCCGCGATCGCTCCGGGTTGACCAGGACTGGCCGCAGCAGCCGAGCCCGGGACGGGCATGAACGGCGACAGATTGGGGAAGGCGGGCAGCGGGCTGGGCTGGGCGGAGCTCGGTGCGGGCACCGCCGGCGGCTGCGATTCGACGGCCGCGATCTGCGGCGCCGGAGCCGGGGTCGGCTTGCTTCCGGAACTCGAAGCCGCGCTGGCCTGGGCGCTCTGCTTGGCCAGCGCGCCCGTCACCAGCTCGACATTCTGCTCGAGGATGGTCACGCGACGATAGAGCTGGTCGCGATCGGTGTTCAGCGTCTCGATCGCGGAGCCGAGCTGCCGCGCCTCGCTTTGCGTCTCCCTGGCGAGCGATTGCAGCAGCTGGGCCTGGCGCGAGAGATCGGCCGCGGAAATACGGTCCTTGCGCCACCCCTGGGCGGCCTGATTGACGAAAATGGCCAGCCCAACGGCCCCGACCGCACCCGCGCCCCACCAGCCGAGGCGCCACAGCCCACGGCGATCGAGCTCGTTTTCATCCGCAAACAGTCCGGACAGCGTTCCGCCGGTCTTCTCAGCTCCATGTGCGCCTCCATGTGCGCCGGCTGATTTGTGGGAGTCCCTAGCCATGAACCTGCCTTAATCGAATCACGAAGCGAACATTATCAGGAAAACCAGTATGGGTTTCAGCCGGCGCAGCTTGCCGCGCGCCGAAAACGATTTATGACAGCGTCAATTGTGTCGCTCCGTGATTTTCAGGGTGCTTGATGACCGCTCGATCCAGTCTGACCATCGTGCTTGCGGCGGGCGAGGGCACGCGGATGCGCTCGAGCCTCCCGAAGGTGCTGCATCCCATCGCCGGCGAATCAATGCTGGCGCATGTGCTGGCGGCAGCGCCGCAGGGCGACGGCGCGGCGATCGCGGTCGTGATCGGGCCCGGCCATGACGCCGTCGAGAAGGAGGCGAAGCGCCTGTGTCCCGACGTTGCGATCTTCGTACAGCGCGAGCGGCTGGGCACGGCGCATGCCGTCCTCGCCGCGCGCGAGGCGATCGCGCGCGGTGCCGACGATCTCCTCGTCGCGTTCGGCGACACCCCGCTGATCACGGCCGAAACCTTCGCGCGGCTGCGCGCGGCGCTGGCTCAGGGCGCCGCCCTTGCGGTGCTCGGTTTCCGCGCGGTTGATCCCACCGGCTACGGCCGGCTGCTGCTGGACGGATCGAAGCTGGTCGCCATCCGGGAGCACGCCGATGCGTCGGAGGCGGAGCGCGCGATCACGCTGTGCAATGCCGGGGTGATGGCGATGGACGGCCGGCGCGCGCTGGCCATCCTCGACAAGATCGGCAACACCAACAGCAAGGGCGAATACTATCTCGTCGATGCGGTGGCGATCGCGCGCAGTCAGGGACTCGACGCGGTCGTGATCGAGACCTCCGAGGACGAGGTGCGCGGCATCAACACCAAGGCCCAGCTGGCGCAGGCCGAGGCCGCGATGCAGGCGCGGCTGCGGCAGGCGGCGATGGACGCCGGCGTGACGTTGATTGCGCCGGAGACCGTCTATCTCGCGGCGGACACCACGTTCGGCAGGGATGTCACCATCGAGCCGTTCGTCGTGATCGGCCCCGGCGTGTCGATCGGCGACGGGGCGGTGGTGCATTCGTTCTCGCACGTCGTGCAGTCGAAGCTCGGCAGCAACACGCTGCTCGGACCGTTCGCACGCCTGCGGCCGGGCACCTCGCTCGGCGACGGCGCCAAGATCGGCAATTTCGTCGAGGCCAAGGCCGCGGTGCTCGAGCCCGGCGTCAAGGTGAATCACTTGTCGTATATCGGCGACGCCCATGTCGGCGCTCATTCCAACATCGGCGCGGGCACCATCACCTGCAACTATGACGGCTTCAACAAGCACAAGACGCGGATCGGCGAGGGCGCCTTCATCGGCACCAACACCTCGCTGGTGGCGCCGATCAACATCGGCGCCCGCGCCTATATCGGCTCGGGATCGGTGATCACGCGCGACGTACCTGACGATGCGCTGGCGCTGGAGCGCAGCCCGCAGACCACGAAGGAAGGCGCGGCGGCGCGCTTCCGGAACGCGAAGCTGCGCCAGACGAAGTGAGAGCGCGGAAGGGACGGCGAGCGTGGAGATCGGTCAGCTCGTCTTTGACCTGATCATCGAGGCGCTGATCGCGATCGCGCGGCTGGGAACGTTCTCCGGCCGCATGCTCTACGCCGTGCTCGGTCTCGCGCCGGCGCGCGAGATCATGTTCCTCACCGGAAGCGGTCTTTGGGTCCTGATCGGCGCGCTCGCCTGGGCCTGGCTGCGCTGATTGCGGATCGCCGCGTGCGGCTAGCCCTCGTCGTCCTGGAACTCGGCGAACATCTCGCGGGTCAGGCGCCAGCCGCGCCGGGTGGCGTGCTTGACGGGCTCGTTGGTGCGATGCTTGATCGGCATCGGTTTGAGCTCGTGGGCCAGGGTCGGCGGCGGCCAATGCGCGAGATGGCTGCCGGACGTGGGGTGCGACAAGCTGAGCGAACTGGTGCCCTTGGGATCAGTTGGGCGGCGGTTATAGGTCATGGCGTCCTCTCCGACGCGGCAGTTTCGCGGTGAAAGCGTTGACCGGACGTTAAGCGCACGCTGAACTGCACCTCCGCGTCGAACCGGAGTTGCGCGCCGGCCTGCGCGGTCAGGGCTTCAACTTAACCCTGTCGCAATCCGCAATAATTATTGAATCCTGAAAGCGCGCGGTTTTCGTTAAGACAATGCCACGCATTTGAATCTCTCTCGACGATTTGGGGACTAGCGCTGATGTGCGGAATCATCGGGATCCTGGGACGCGGGCCGGTTGCCGAGCATCTCGTCGATTCCCTGAAACGTCTTGAGTATCGCGGCTACGACTCTGCTGGCGTTGCGACGCTCGAGGGCGATCAGATCGATCGCCGACGTGCCGAGGGCAAGCTGAAGAATCTCGAGAAGCGCCTGGAGCGCGAGCCGCTCAAGGGCCATGCCGGCATCGGCCATACCCGCTGGGCGACGCATGGCAAGCCGACTGAGAGCAACGCCCATCCGCACGCAACTGATAACGTCGCGGTCGTCCACAACGGCATCATCGAGAACTTCCGCGAGCTCCGCGCCGAGCTCGAGAAGCAGGGCGCCAAGTTCGCCTCCGAGACCGACACCGAGACGGTCGTCCATCTCGTCAACTCCTACCTGCTCAAAGGTCATACGCCGCAGCAGGCGGTCGCCGCTTCACTGCCGCATTTGAAGGGCGCGTTCGCACTCGCCTTTCTGTTCAAGGGTCATGGCGATCTCCTGATCGGTGCCCGCAAGGGCTCTCCGTTGGCGATGGGCTATGGCGATGGCGAGATGTTCCTCGGCTCCGACGCGATCGCGCTGGCGCCGTTCACGGATACGATCAGCTATCTCGACGATGGCGACTGGGTCGAGATCACCCGCGACTCCGGCATCATCCACGACGCCTCGGGCGCGGTGGTGAAGCGCGAGGTGCTGAAGTCAGGCGCATCGTCGTTCCTGGTCGACAAGGCGAACTATCGCCACTTCATGGCCAAGGAAATCCACGAGCAGCCGGAGGTGGTCGGCCACACGCTGGCGCGCTATGTCGACATGGGCACCGAGCGCGTCGCGCTGCCGGCGCGGCTGCCGTTCGACTTCACCGACATCCAGCGCATCTCGATCACCGCCTGCGGCACCGCGAGCTATGCCGGCTTCGTCGCCAAATACTGGTTCGAGCGCTTCGCGCGGGTGCCGGTCGAGCTCGATGTCGCCTCGGAATTCCGCTACCGCGAGGCGCCGCTGCGCAAGGGCGATCTCGCCATCTTCATCTCTCAGTCGGGCGAGACCGCCGACACCCTGGCGGCGCTGCGCTATGCCAAGTCACAGGGCGTGCACACGCTCTCGGTCGTCAACGTGCCGACCTCGACGATCGCGCGCGAGAGCGAGATCGTGATGCCGACGCTCGCCGGTCCCGAGATCGGCGTCGCCTCGACCAAGGCGTTCACCTGCCAGCTGATGGTGCTCGCGGCGCTGGCGATCGCCGCCGGCCGTGGCCGCGGCGAACTCTCCGAAGCCGACGAGACCAAGCTGGTGCATGGTCTCGTCGAGGTGCCGCGCCTGATCGCGTCAGCGCTGACGACGGAGCCGCAGATCGAGAAGCTGGCGCGCGAGATCGCCAAGTCCAAGGATGTGCTGTATCTCGGCCGCGGCACCTCCTATCCGCTGGCGCTCGAAGGCGCGCTGAAGCTGAAGGAGATCTCCTACATCCACGCCGAGGGCTATGCCGCCGGTGAGCTCAAGCACGGTCCGATCGCGCTGATCGACGAGACCATGCCGGTCGTCGTGATCGCGCCCTATGACAAGGTGTTCGAGAAGACCGTGTCGAACATGCAAGAGGTCGCCGCGCGCGGCGGCAACATCATCCTGATGACCGACGCCAAGGGCGCCGAGGAGGCGACCGTGGACTCGCTGGTCACGATCACCATGCCCGACATGGCCGCGACCTTCACGCCGATCGTCTACGCGATCCCGGTGCAGCTGCTGGCCTATCACACGGCGGTCGTGATGGGCACCGACGTCGACCAGCCGCGCAATCTGGCGAAGTCGGTGACGGTGGAGTAGGGCAGGCCGCCTCCACACACTCTGCGTCATCCCGGCGAAAGCCGGGATCCATAACCACCGTCCTCGGTGGTTTGCAGCTCTGGTAGCTCCAGCGTGCCGCAAAGCACCTTGCGGGAGTCTGGGTCCCGGATCGGCGCCCGCCAACGCTTTCGCGTTGCCGGGCTTGTCCGGGACGACGCCGGTTTTTACTCGTGCTCATCCAAAGTCGCGGCGAGCTCCCCCCACTTGCCATCCGATCCAAGATCCGACATCAGCGTCTGCGATGACTGGGCAGCGCATCCGTCGGTCCGCTTGATCAAAGGGAAACCCGATTGGCTCTCGACACTTGGTTTCTGTTCCTGCTGACGAGCATCGGGATCTCGATCACGCCCGGGCCCAATGGCCTGCTGGCCCTGACACACGGCGCGCTGCATGGCGGGCGGAAGACGCTGTTCACGATCGCCGGCGGCCTGATCGGCTTCGTCCTGATCATGGCGCTGTGCATGTTCGGGATCGGCGCGCTGGTGCAGTCCTCGATCACCTGGCTCTCCGTGCTGAAGTGGATCGGCGGGCTTTATCTCGCCTGGCTCGGCGTCAAGCTGTGGCGCTCGCCACCGGTCGCCGTCGATGTCAGCGACAAGCCGGTCACGGCGCGCGGGCGTGTGCTGTTTCGCCAGGGTTTCCTGACGGCCGCGACCAACCCGAAATGCCTGCTGTTCTTCAGCGCGCTATTGCCGCAATTCATCGATCCCGCGCGTAGCCTCGCCGTGCAGTTCGCGATCGTCGCCACCACCTATACGGTCACGGAGTTCGTGACCGAGCTCGCCATCGCCAGCACCGCCGCCCGGGTGCGTCCCTGGCTGGCGCGGACCGGGCGGCGCTTCAACCAGGTCTGCGGCGGCATCTTCGTGGCTGTGGGCCTCGCCTTGCCGTTGCGCAGCGCCTGACGGCTGCTTTTGCACGCCCTGCGCTGGCAGGGCCGCGGGACCAGCCCGCCACAGCGGGCCGGCAAAGCGCGGATGTGTCGGAAAGAGGGCCTTGCCCTTCCAAAAATCTGCTAAGACCCTAGCTGAGATGTGATCCGACCCGGAAGTCCGCATGAGTTCCCGCGACGACCTGCCGCCTGAGACCGATCCCTTGGCCGATGTCGAAGCCGAGACGCCCCACCATGGGTTGATGTTCCGGTTTCGCAACTATTTCCTGACCGGCCTGGTGGTCGCCGGACCGGTCGCGATCACCCTGTATCTGACCTGGTGGTTCGTGACCTGGGTCGACAACCTGGTGCGTCCGTTCGTTCCGCTGGCATACCGCCCGGAGACGTACCTACCTTTCGGCGTGCCCGGCTCAGGCTTGATCGTGGCGGTGATCGGCCTGACCCTGGTCGGCTTTCTCGCCGCGAACCTGATCGGCCGCACGCTGGTCGATCTCGGCGAGCGGCTGCTCGGCCGCATCCCGGCGGTGCGCGCTATCTATCGCGGCCTCAAGCAGGTGTTCGAGACATTGTTCTCGGGCAAGGGCTCGAGCCTGCGCCGCGTCGGCCTCGTCGAGTTTCCTTCGCCCGGCATGTGGTCGATCGTGCTGATCTCGCAGCCTCCCAGCCTGGAGATCGCGAACCGGCTGCCGGGCGATGACGAGCAGATCTCGGTGTTCCTGCCCTGCGCCCCGAACCCGACGACGGGCTTCTTCTTCTACCTGCCGAAGAGCAAGATCATCGAGGTCGACATGAGCGCCGAGGATGCGGCGACCCTGATCATGTCCTGCGGCGTGGTGCAGCCGGGCTCCGACGCGCAGAAGAAGGCCGCCGCGCTCGCCACCATGGCCAACGCCGCGCGCATCGCGAACGCTCCGGCGCAGCCGTCTCCGAGCCTGGAGCCGGAGCCGGCCAAGGCCGATTGAATCAGGCTGATCGAGACCGATCGGACCTAGGCGGCGTCCTGCGGCACGAACACGCGCAAGCGGTGCCCATCCGGATCAAGCGCGACGAAGGTGGTGCCGAAATCCATTCTCGTCGGCGCTTGGAGGATGGATAGGCCGCGCGCCTTCCACTCGTCGTGAATGCGCGACACGTCGGCGGCTTCGCCGACCGTGAAGGCGACCTCGCTGA
The DNA here is from genome assembly GCF_000026145.1 of Bradyrhizobium sp. ORS 278. Taxonomy (NCBI): domain Bacteria; kingdom Pseudomonadati; phylum Pseudomonadota; class Alphaproteobacteria; order Hyphomicrobiales; family Nitrobacteraceae; genus Bradyrhizobium; species Bradyrhizobium sp. ORS 278. Next base: position 3,932,403 of record NC_009445.1, read on the forward strand.
ATCCCGGTGCGCCAGCCGCCGCAGGCTCCACCGTGTGCCGCGACCATAGTCCCAACATGACGCCATCGCGCAGCGGCAGCATCGCAAAGGTCGGCGACTGCTCGATGATGGGACGGCCGAGCAGGTCGGCGTAGAATGCCGCGCTGGCGGGCGGGTTGTCCACATAGAGGATCAGGAAGCTGAACTCGGGCATATCTGGCTCTCCGGTGAGGGCGCCAACGGCGGCGCATGCGCATGGGATTAGCCGAGCCTGGTGCCAGATTCTGTCAGCAGCGTTTGCGGCCGCACTGCGCAGGGCGGGCAAAGGCGAATGCGTGCTGCTGCAACTTGCGAGATCGCTGCGGCGCCGTGCCCACCATCGCTCGGTCCGTTCAACAGCAAGACGGCGGGCACGGCGCCACCCGGAGTCGTGCGTGAGGAGAGGGCGTGACCACGCCCTTTCCTCCATACAGTGCGCCGAGCGGCCGGATGTCCGCAGGACGGCGCTTTCGCGCTGCATGATGATGCGGGAAAGGCACATGCAGCAGCGGCGTCGTTGCTGCAACCGGAAGGCGGTAGTTTTCCCGTCGGTCACCATGGAAACATCGGGCAAACAAATGTAAGGCGTAGGGGAAGCGTGAAATGAGGCGTGTGAGTAGGACGCTGTTGTGCGTCGTTGCGTTGTCGGGAGCCGTGTTGCCGCTGGTCGAGCCGACGTCCGCCCAAACCACCTACTCGCGCATCCAGGCCTTTGGTGACAGCTACGCCGACACTGGCAATCTCTGGACCTTCACTGGCGGCATCGGCAAATTGCCGCTGTACCCGACAGGGCGCTTCAGCGGCGGCACCAACTTTGTTGACACCACTTCGGCGCTACTCGGCATTCCCCAACTGAACTACGCCATCGGCGGAGCCACCAGCGGCGCGACCAACGTCGCTGGCCCCGGCATTCCCGGGTTTTTCCAGGAGTGGAGCGGACTGACCGGTTTCTCCGGCAAGATCTCCTCGACCGACCTCGTCGAAGTCTCGATTGGCGGCAACGACGCGCGCGCCTACTACCGTGCAGGCGGCTCGTTCGCCGCCGCACCGACCGCAGCCGCCGTCACCGCGCAGCAGGCGATGGCGGGCATCAATGCACTGGTCGGCGCCGGCGCCCGCAGCATCGTGTTCACGGCCGGCGATGTCAGCACCTTGCCCGAGGCGGTGGGCAACGCCAATGCCCCGACCGGCAAGCTGTATAGCACGACCTACAATGCGCTGATGCAGGCCTCGCTCGCGAATGTCGCACGCTCCGGCGTGCGCGTCGAATATGTCGATACGGCCCTGATCGGCACGCTGATCCAGGCCAACCCGCAGCGCTATGGCTTCAGCAATGTCGGCGCCTGTCCGGTCGCCTGCATCGGCAACCCGGCGCTGCAGCAGCAGTATCTGTTCTATGTCGACGGCGTGCACCTGACCTCGCACGGCTTCGACGTGCTGGGCCAGTATATCGTCAACCGCCTCAATGCGCCGCTGACCTTCGCCCCGCAGGGGGAGGTGGCCTCGATCTCAGCGATGGGCTTCGCTGCGACGCTGATCGGCAAGCTCGACATGTTCCGCGAGACCAGCGGCTTTGCGCCGTCGACCATGAACTCGTTCGCCGCCTTGACCAAGGCGCCGTCGACCAAGGCGCCGCCGCTCGCACCTGTCAGTCCATGGTCTTTCTACATGCAGGGCAATGGCGGCCTGAGCAATCGCCAGGGCAACGTCGCGTCGACCGGTTTCAATCTCGACAGCATCGGCGGCACCATCGGCGTCGATTACCGGCTGTCGCCGAACGCGATGATCGGTGCCGCCTTCGACTACTCCAATCCGAAGGCCAAGCTGTTCAACAATGCAGGCACGACGGATGCCAACTCCTATCAGCTCGGCTTCTACGGTGTGTGGGCCAACAGCAATCTGTTCGCCGAGGCGCTCGCGACCATCGGCAAGCAGGACTATCGCAATACACGGCTCGGCGTCGTCGATACGATCACCTCGAATCCTGGCGGCACCACCTTCGTGGTCGCCGGCAAGACCGGCTATCTGTTCGATGCCGGCACGGCGAAGCTCGGACCGATCGCCGGCCTGACCTACGCCCGCGCCCGCGTCGACGGCTTCACCGAGGCCGGCGATCCCGCGCTGACGCTCACGGTCGGTCCGCAGACGGCCGAAACCCTGGTCGGCAGCGTCGGCGTGCAGCTGCGCACGCCGTTTCAGGTGCAGGGCGCGACCGTGCATCCGTATCTGAACCTGACGCTCGACGACGATCTCATCGGCAACGGTCGGCTGATTCAGTACAGCGCCACCTCGGCGCCCTTGATCGTCAACAACTGGAACGTCCCGAGCGCAAGCTCGCACAACGTGTATGGCCGGGTCAGCGCCGGCATCGTGGCGCCGTTCTGGAGCAACGTCGCGCTGACGGCGAACGTCTCGCGCACCATCGGCCGCACCGGCGGCGACGACTTCTTCGGTAGCGGGGGCTTGAAGATTTCGTTCTGAGGTCGGCCGCAGCAGCCGGCGCTGGTTTGGAGGGCTCTTGGGGGAGAGCGGCGCTGAGGATGCGGCCAAGGCGAGGGCAGCCCGGAAGGGCTGCCCTTCGTTTTCGTGCCTTCAGTTTTGTCATCGGCTGCGCATAGTCTGCGGGACGCTTCTTGGAGTTGAATCTTGGAATTGGAGTCCGCCCATGCCCCCCAGCATTGCCGTCATCGCGCCCGGCGCCATGGGCAGCGCCATCGCCGCCCGTCTCAATGAGCACGGCTGCAAGGTGCTGACGCTGCTCGACGGCCGCAGCGCCGCGACGCGCGCGCGGGCGGCCGCGTCCGGCATGACGGGCGCCAGCGAGTCCGAGATCGCCAGCTGCGACATCATCCTGTCGATCGTGCCGCCGGGCGAGGCAGTGGCGTTGGCCGAGCAGCTCGCCACCGTGATCAATCGTTCGACGAAGAAGCCGGTGATCGTCGACTGCAACGCCGTCAACGTCGAGACGATCCGGACCATCGAGGACATCGTGCTGTCCTCCGGCGCGCGCCTCGTGGATGCCGCCATCATCGGCCTGCCGCCGAAGCCCGGCACGAAGGGACCGGCCTTGTACGTCAGCGGCGAGGCGTCGGGGGAAATCGCCGTGCTCGGCCAGCTCGGGCTCGATTTGCGCCAAATCGAGGGACCGATCGGCGCCGCCTCGGCGCTGAAGATGTCCTATGCCGGGATCAACAAGGGCCTGACCGGGCTCGGCGCCGCGATGGTGCTGGCCGCCACCCGCGCCGGCGCGGCGGATGCCTTGCGCGACGAGCTCGCGTCGAGCCTGCCGCACGTTCAGGCGCGGCTCGCTAACGCGCTGCCGGACATGCTGCCCAAGGCCTATCGTTGGGTCGCCGAGATGCGCGAGATCGCAGGCTTCCTGGGCGAGGATCATCCGGCGGCGCTGATCTACGAAGGCTTTGCGCAACTGTTCGAGCACATCGCGGCGGACGTGCAGGGCGAGGGCTTCGATGCGGCGCAGCTGGTGGCATTCGCGGAGAGCTGCAAGGCGAAATAGACGATTTCAGCTCGTCGTTCCGGGCAAGCCACGACGCGCGAAGCGCGTCGCGGCGCCGACCCGGGGCCCATACGCCGCAGTGGTTGCGAGGTGCGAAAGAGCCAATCGCCAGCCTGCCTCAAACTGCTCCCTGGGGGTATGGGTCCGGGCTCGGAGGCCGGGACGACAGCGGAGTTTGTTGATGCACCGCCTCAATCACCCCGCCGTGAGCAGCGGGATCGCCTCGTCGCGTTCGTAGAGATACAGCAGACAGCGCAGCGCATCGCTGCGCGGTCCCTTCAGCTTGGGATCGTCCTTCAGGATCCGTAACGCCTCGTCGCGGGCCTGCGTGATCAGCTGCGCATGCACCTCGGGCCGGGCGATGCGGTAGCCGGGCAGGCCGCTCTGGCGGATGCCCAGCACGTCGCCTTCGCCGCGCAGCTTGAGATCCTCCTCGGCGATGCGGAAGCCGTCGGTGGTCTCGCGGATGACGGCGAGCCGCGCCTTCGACATCTGGCCGAGCGGCTCGTGATAGAGCAGGATGCAGGTCGAGGCTTCCGAGCCGCGGCCGATGCGGCCGCGCAGCTGATGCAACTGGGCGAGGCCGAAGCGCTCGGCATTCTCGATCACCATGATGCTCGCGGCGGGCACGTCGACTCCGACCTCGACGACCGTCGTGGCAACGAGCAGCCGCAGTTCATGCGCCGCGAAGCGGTTCATGACGTCGTCCTTCTCGCTGCCCTTCATCTTGCCGTGGACGAGGCCGACACGCTCGCCGAAGCGCTCGCGCAGGCTTTCGTAGCGGTCGGTGGCGTTGGTGAGATGATCGATGCCTTCGGCCTCGGACTCCTCGACCAGCGGGCAGATCCAGTACACCAGCTTGCCGGCGTCGAGCGCGCGGCCGACGGCGTCGATGACCTCGGTGCGCCGGGTGTCAGCCACCGCGCGGGTGTCGATCGGCTGCCGGCCGGCCGGCTTCTCGCGTAGCTCGGAAATGTCCATGTCGCCGAAATAGGTGAGGACCAGCGTGCGCGGGATCGGCGTCGCGGACAGCACGAGCACGTCGACGGCCTCGCCCTTGGAGGTCAGCGCCAGCCTCTCGCGCACCCCGAAGCGATGCTGCTCGTCGACGATGGCGAGCGCCAGCGATTTGAACATGACGTCGTCTTGGATCAGCGCATGGGTGCCAATCAGGACGTCGATCTCGCCGGCCTCCAGGCGGGCAAGGATGTCGCGGCGCTCCTTAACTTTCTCGCGGCCGGTGAGAATGGCGACGCTCATGCCCGCGCGCTCGGCGAGCGGCGCGATGGTCTTGGCATGCTGTCGCGCCAGGATTTCGGTCGGCGCCATCAGCGCGGCCTGCTTGCCGGCCTCGGCCACGGCCGCCGCGGCGAGCAGCGCGACCACCGTCTTGCCCGAACCGACGTCGCCCTGCAGCAGCCGGAGCATGCGCACGGGCTTTTCCAGATCGGCGGCGATCGCCTCGATCGCCTGGGCCTGCGAGTTGGTCAGCGCATAGGGAAGGGCATCGATGATCCTGCGGCGCAGGCGGCCGTCGCCGGCGTGGCGGTTGCCCGCGGGACGGCGCAATTGCGCGCGCACCAGCGCCAGGGCCAATTGGCCGGCAAGCAGCTCGTCAAAGGCGAGGCGCGACCAGAACGGATTTTCGGGCAGTATATCCGTCAGCTCTTGCGGGACGTGCACCCGCGTCAGCGCCTCCCTCAGCGACGGGAAATTGCAGCGGCTCAGCACCTCCGGGCTGATCCATTCCGGCAGCTCCGGCAGCTTGGTCAGCGCCGCCGCGATCGCCCGCCGCAGCGAGCCGAGCGCGAGGCCTTCGGTGAGCGGATAGACCGGGTCGATTCCTGACAGTTTGGCGAAGCCGGCTTCATCGAGGATGCGGTCGGGGTGCACGATCTGCGGGATACCGTCGTACATCTGCACGGTGCCGGAGACGTAGCGCTTGGCGCCGACCGGCAGCATCTTCTCGATGTAGTCGCCCTTGGGCCGAAAAAACGTCAGCACGACGTCGCCGGTGTCGTCGCTGGCGTAAACCAGATAAGGGGCGCGCGCGTTACGCGACGGACGATGGCGATCGACCGTCACCTCCAGGGTCACCACGGTGCCGACCTCGACGTCGCGGACCTTGGGCCGGTTCCGGCGGTCGATGACGCTGGCCGGCAGATGCAGCAGCAGGTCGACGAGCCGCGGCGTCTCGCTGCAGCTCAGCAGGTAGCGCAGCAGCTTGTCCTGCTTCGGCCCGACACCCGAGAGGGTCGTGACCGGCGCAAACAGCGGGTTGAGGATGGCAGGGCGCATGGACCGAACACTTAATTCGCTTTGCGGGCCGGAATAGCCGCGATCGTCGAGACATCCACCTCTTTTTTCCCCGGTTTGAGGCGGCCCGACATGCCGGTTCTGCACCCTGGGAGGGCTGACATGGGCTCTGCGCGCCGCTATATGAACCGCGCCCGGCACCGTCCGGGCTTTTGGCGTTGTCCTGCAGGAAGATCGCGATGACCGGAACGACCCGTTCGAGCCAAGGCCTAGACGACCGCCGCAAGCGGCTCTTGTTCCGCTGCTGGCATCGCGGCACCCGTGAGATGGACCTGATTCTCGGCCGCTTTGCCGATGCCGAGATCGGCACGCTGACCGAGAGCGAGCTGGACCAGCTCGAACAGCTCCTGGAGGTCTCCGACCCCGACTTCTACGCCGCGATCACCGGCGCCCGGCCGCTGCCGCCGGAGCAGACGCCGGCGCTGTTCGAACGCATCAAGAGCTTCCGCGCGGTGGACGCCGATTGATGAAGAGTCCGGTCAAGTCGCCCGCCGAGCATCTCGCCCCGGGGCGCGCGCTCACGCTCGCCAATGTCGCCGAGGGGGCCGAGGGTCTCGTCGTCTCCGATCTGGCGCGCGCCATCGCCGCCCGGCCGAAGCCGCCGGCCGTCAGCCTCGCCGTGGTCTGCCGCGACGGCAACCGGATGCAGCAGCTGGCGCGGGCGCTCGACTTCTTCGCGCCGGATCTTCCTGTCATGCAGTTCCCGGCCTGGGACTGCCAGCCTTATGACCGCGTCTCGCCGCATGGTGGCATCCTGGCACAGCGCGTGACGACACTCGCGCGGCTGTCGCGCCTCGCCGGCAGCGACAAGCCGCTGATCGTGCTGACCACCGTCAACGCCATCGTCCAACGCGTGCCGTCGCGCGACACCATGGCCGGCCAGGCGCTGTCGGTGGCGCCGGGGCACGTCGTGCCGATGGATTCCGTCGTCGCGTGGCTCGAGCATAACGGCTACGTCAGAGCTTCTACCGTGCGCGAGAGCGGCGAATATGCCGTGCGCGGCGGCATCCTCGACCTGTTTCCCGCCGGCCTCGACCAGCCCGTGCGGTTCGACTATTTCGGCGACAGCCTGGAATCGATCCGCACCTTCGACGCCGAGACGCAGCGCACCTTGCTTGACATGCGCTCGCTCGATCTCGTGCCGGTCTCCGAATTCCAGCTCGTCACCGACACCATCCGCCGTTTCCGCATGGGCTATGTCGCCGAGTTCGGCGCGCCCGAGCGCGACGACGCGCTGTATGAGGCCGTCAGCGAAGGCCGCCGCTATCCCGGCATGGAGCACTGGCTACCGCTGTTCCACGACAAGATGGAGACGCTGTTCGACTATCTGCCGAACACGCCCATCGTGATCGAGCCGCAGGGCGAGGACGCCGCGCGCGAGCGCTTCAAGCAGATCATCGACTACTACGACGCGCGCCGCGAGGCGATGGAGCATCCCGGCGGCGGCGCGATCTACAAGCCGCTGACGGTCGACCGGCTGTATCTGACATCGACGGAATGGGCGGACCGGCTGGCCGCCGTGCCTCTCGCGCGCGTGACGCCATTCGCAGTGCCCGAGGGCTCTAGCGTCGTCGATATCGGCGCGCGGGCCGGCCGCAACTTCGCGCCGGAGCGCAACGACGCCGCGGTCAACGTGTTCGAGGCCGTGGTGGCGCACGTGCAGGCGCTGCAATCGGTGCGCAAGAAGGTCGTGATCGCGCTGTGGAGCGAAGGCTCGCGCGACCGCATGGCCTCCATGTTGAAGGATCACAAGCTGATACATGTCACCAGCGTCAACGCCTGGCGCATGGTGCAGGCGACGCCGCGCAACGAGACCATGCTCGCGGTGCTCGGCCTGGAAACCGGCTTCGAGACCGACCAGATCGCGGTCATTTCCGAGCAGGACATCCTCGGCGACCGCCTGGTCCGGCCGCGCCGCGCCAGCCGGAAGCTCGACAATTTCATCTCGGAGGTGACGAGCCTCGCCATCGGCGACATCGTCGTGCACGTGGACCATGGCATCGGCCGCTTCGTCGGCCTGCAGACGCTGGAGGTCGCCGGCGCGCCGCATGACTGTCTCGAGCTGCGCTATGCCGGCGAGACCAAGCTGTATCTGCCGGTCGAGAACATCGAGCTGCTGTCGCGCTACGGCTCCGACCAGACCAATGTCGAGCTCGATAAGCTCGGCGGCTCGGGCTGGCAGACGCGCAAGGCCAAGCTGAAGAACCGCATCCGCGAGATGGCCGGCGAGCTGATCAAGATCGCCGCCGAGCGCATGCTGCACGAGGCGCCGAAGATGCCGGTGCAGGCCGGCCTCTACGACGAGTTCTGCGCGCGCTTCCCCTATGACGAGACCGAGGATCAGCTTGCCGCGATCCAGGCGACGCTCGGCGATCTCGAAGCGGGACGGCCGATGGACCGCCTCGTCTGCGGCGACGTCGGTTTCGGCAAGACCGAGGTGGCGCTGCGGGCGGCCTTCGCGGTCGCGCTCGACGGCAAGCAGGTCGCCGTGGTCGTGCCGACCACGCTGCTCGCGCGCCAGCACGCGAAAACCTTCACCGAGCGCTTCAGGGGCTTTCCCGTCAACGTCGCGCAGGCCTCGCGCCTCGTCTCGACCAAGGAGCTCAACCAGGTCAAGAAGGGCCTCGCCGACGGCTCGGTCGACATCGTCGTCGGCACGCATGCTCTGCTCGGCAAGACCGTGAAATTCCGCGACCTCGGCCTCGTCATCGTCGACGAGGAGCAGCACTTCGGCGTCAGCCACAAGGAGCGGCTGAAGCAGCTGCGCGCGGAGGTCCACGTGCTGACCTTGTCCGCGACGCCGATCCCGCGCACCTTGCAGCTGGCGCTGACCGGCGTGCGAGAGCTGTCGATCATCGCCTCGCCGCCGGTCGATCGTCTCGCCGTGCGCACCTTCGTCGCGCCGCACGATCCCGTGATGATCCGCGAGGCCTTGTTGCGCGAGCGCTATCGCGGCGGCCAGGCGTTCTACGTCGTGCCGCGCATCGACGATCTCGCCGAGGTCAAGGAATTCCTCGACAAGACCGTGCCGGAGATGAAGGTCGCGGTCGCCCACGGCCAGATGGCGCCCACCGTGATCGAGGACATCATCTCGGCGTTCTACGACGGCAAGTTCGACATCCTGTTGTCGACCACGATCGTCGAATCCGGCCTCGACATTCCCCGCGCCAACACGCTGATCGTGCATCGCGCCGACATGTTCGGTCTCGCGCAGCTCTATCAGCTGCGCGGCCGCGTCGGCCGCTCCAAGTTGCGCGCCTATGCGCTATTCACCCTGCCGTCGACCCACAAGGTCAGCGCGCAGGCCGAGAAGCGCCTGGGCGTGCTGCAATCGCTGGAGACGCTGGGCGCGGGCTTCCAGCTCGCCAGCCACGACCTCGACATCCGCGGCGCCGGCAATCTGCTCGGCGACGAGCAGTCCGGCCACATCAAGGAGGTCGGCTTCGAGCTCTATCAGTCGATGCTGGAGGAGGCGATCGAGAACCTCAAGGCCGGCATCACCGAGCCGACCGTCGACCGCTGGTCGCCGCAGATCACCATCGGCATGCCCGTGCTGATTCCGGAGGACTACGTCTCCGACCTGTCGGTGCGGCTGTCGCTGTATCGCCGCCTCGCCGATCTCGAGACCGACGAGGAGATCGAGAACTTTGCCGCCGAGCTACGCGACCGCTTCGGCAAGCTGCCGGACGAGACGCGCTATCTGTTCAAGGTCGCGGCGATCAAGAACTACTGCCGTAGAGCCAATGTCGAGAAGGTCGACGCCGGCCCGAAGGGCGCCGTCATCGCCTTCCGCGACAACAGTTTTGCCTATCCCGACCGCCTGGTTGCCTTCATCAAGCGCCATGGCCAGGCCGCCAAGGTGCGCCCCGATATGAAGGTGGTGTTCCTGCAGGTCTGGGAGACGCCGGAGGAGCGGCTGGCGGGCACGACGGATATTCTGAAGGAGCTGGCGGAGCTCGCGGAGAAGAAGAAGGCGGCGTAGGCCGCCCGACTTTAGGTTATAGAAGTTGCCAGCCGAAATGCAGAGCAAGGCTTGCGATCAGGAACACCGCGACGATCGCAACGACGCTGACCCAATCGGTCTCCTCGCGAGATTGCCGGTTTTGCATGACGCATGCTCCGCTTCGTGAGAAGCCCTCAGTCGACTTGGAAGCTCAGCAGACGACTGAGGCAAATGCGCGGCCGCGCCTCTCAACGTGTCCCGCGCAGCGGCGCAAGTCCGGGCTGGGCATTGACGAAGAACACGGCGCTCGATGATGGGCTCGTCTTGTGCGTGTCGCCCTCGAACCGCATGACATAAGCTCCGGGCTGGCGCGGGGCGGTCCAACGCGCCGGGATGTGCGTGATCTCAGGTCCCTGATAGTCCAGCGGCAGCGCCGCGCCATAGGCAACGAGAGCCGCCTTGGCGGCACCGCTTCGCGCGCCCGGACGGGGCGCCGCGCTGACGGTCAGCTGCCCCTTGATGGTGGTGGTTGGCGTGTCCGGGATGATCAGCATCTGCATGGACTCGCCGGGTGCAAAGCTGTGCTTGTGAAGATTGATCGTGATGCCCGGCTCGGCCATCAGGAACGCCCGCATGCGCGACAGGCCGAAGATCTCGTCCAGCGCATCCGACAGCTGCACTGTGCCGAGAATTCCGACATGGCTGCCCGGAATCGAATATTTTCCGGAATAGCTGCCGGCAAGGGCGCTGTAGACAGGCACCGTACCGTCGCCGTCGACTGTGATGTTCTCGACAAACTCGGTGCCACGATAGAGATAAGCATTGGAGGTGCTGAGGCCCGTGCCGGCGATGAGATAGTATGTGACATGGGCCGGCCGCTGCGTGATGTCGAGTTGCTGCCATGAGGTCGCTGCCGCCAGCGCACTCGAGGCCGTCAGCTCGTATTTGCCGGCCACGGCAGGGTCGTACACGTCCTGCTCCGGAGGCGTGATGCTGGTGTCGAGCAGGACATCCGTCTCGGGCATCGGAAAGCACTGGAAGCAGGCCGGGTATCTCGGATCGTTGGCGACGGTTCGCAAATCGTCTCGGCTCATGCCGAGCGAGCCGGCTTCGCAACCCAGCGCCTGTCCCAGAGCGGTCGCAGCGCCCAGATGCGGTCCGCAGAGGCAGATCAGACGCGTGATCTTTCCGAACCACGGCTCGTTCCGGTATCTCCGGCTTTCGAGCATCAGCCGAGCCACCAGATTGCCCATGGAATGGCAGACCAGCGTGATCGTCGTCGCCCCATCGTGAACGGCCTGCGCGATACGCCGGGCCAGCATCTCGGACGAGGCGACGAACGGCGCGTTCGCCTGCCACAGATCCACACGCCAGTCATAGTAGAAGTCGATGCGGCTGGCCGCCGGGGAGAGCCGCGCTGCGATCTCATCCAGCTTGGTCATGATCGGGCGATAGACCGGATAAGTGTAGCCGTCGAACACCGGAAGCTCGGCCCAAATCCCGGTCGCCGTCGCGCTCGGATCGCGCAGCTCGCCGATCCGGTGATAGCCCTCCCAGACGATTTCGTCGATCGTTGGCGGCCATACCTGGGTCTCACCGATGCTGAGGCACGAGCCCGTGATGCCGGGGACCAGAATGATCGTCTCCATCGATCTCTCCCTGGTGCTTCGACCGACCGCGTAGTCCTGTCGACGGCCGGTCCCTCACTGCCAGAGAGAGGCTATGTGTATTCAACGAGAAAAACAATCTGAAATTGTGTGTCTTTTGTTGATCATCAGCAGGGGCTCGCGGCAAGATCGCAGGCGCGCTCGAGGCCGGCTGCCGAACTGATGCTGATCGTCGAGCCCGATGATGAGCCTCGAACCGGTGGGCACGGCGCAAACTGATAGCTTGTATGTGACGAGGCTTTGTATGCGGTTCGACGTCGGCGATCTGAATGGGGCGCGGGCTGATCTTGATTGCGTCATTGCGAGCGTGGCGAATCTATCCAAGGCGTCGGTGGGACTCTGGATTGCTTCGCTGCGCTCGCAATGACGTAGGACTAGCTGTGCCTCGATCTCACGACGCCGCGCGTTGCGCCTCGCCGTAGACGCGGGCCAGCAGCGTCCGCGCCGTGTCATTCGGCTGCAGTGCCGCCACGGTGATCGAGGGCTCGCTGCGCGTGTCGCGCTTGCCGTGAGAGGTGTGGCGCATCACGCTGGAGAGGCGGCGGGCGATGGCGTGGGCGGAGCGGAGGTCGGTTTCGGCGAACACGACCACGACGGAGCCGTTGTCCTCGTGAGTGCCGAAATCCATCCGCCGCATCAGGCGGCTGATGATGCGGGCGCCGTCATATTGTGCGCGCGGATTGACCGGGTCGAAGGCGAAGCGGGCGACCGCGAGGCTGCCGCCGCTCTTCTGAGTCTGGCTGACGGCGGTGGCGAAATCGCGCGCAAAGGCGCTCCTGGTGAGAAGCCCCGTCAAGGGATCGAGCATGCCGCCGGCTTCGATCGCGCGCAGCGTGCGATTGAGCCGGGTCTCGAAGGCGTGCTGGCGGATCAGCGGCAGCGCATGCGCCGCGATGCGCTGCGGATCGCCGGCGATGATCTCGAGATTGGCGAGCTCCTGGAACGGCGCCGGCTGGTTCGCGGTGACGACGACGCCGAGATTGCGGAAGCGGGTGTCCTCGGCGAGCACGGCGAGGAACGCATCGACCACCCGCGGCGAAAAACCTTCGCCGAGCACGATGCCGTCGATGTCGCGGCTCGACAGATGTTTTGCCGCCGCCTCGATTCTGAGCGCGCCGACCACGGCCATGCGCTCGCCGAGCGCAACGGAGAGTCCGGGCATCGAGGCACCGCGGCCGAGCAGCAGGACGGTGGCGTCGTTCAGTGGATCGGTGTCGGGCAGCACGGCGTCCGGCGTCTTCTTCTCATCGAGACGGCGCAGAACGGTCGTATGCAGCGTGCGGACGCGCAGCGCGGCGCGCAGCCGCGCCAGCAGCCGCTCATGATTGTCGCTGCCGTGCAGGGGAATGGCGTTGTCGGGCAGAGCGGCGTCGCCAGGCGCGATCGCGATCATCGGGATGTAGGGCTTGCGTGCGCCGACATGACGCGACAGCGCGGCGATATCGGAGGCGTCGGCGCCGTCCATCACGGCGAGCACGGCGGCCGGTTGAACCCGGGATATCGCACTGGCCGCATCGGCCCAGCGCGCTTCCGTGGTCGGGAGAATTTGCGCTGCCGCGAGGGCCGCTGTCAGCGAAGGCCGCGTGGACGGAGAGACGATGAGAAGCGGGCCTTGTTGGGACATCCAGGGAACTCAGGATACGCTGACGATACTGTCGCGATCCTAGGTCGCTCCCGTTAACGCGCCGTCAACACTGTTCCGAACACGCACGCACCGCATTCGCCCGGACGGCAGCTTCAGCCGCCTGAGCCGGCGCGGTCGCGGAAGGCCTCGACCATCAGCGGATTGAGTCCGAGCTCGGCCAACGCCTCGCGCGCGCGGGCATTGTCCATTGCGCGGCCCGCAAGCCGATGGCCGCTCAGACGGTCGGGCAGGGCCGTCAGCAGCGCGCCCTGGCCGAGGCGCCGCGACCATTCGTGCAGGTCTTGTGCAAGGAAGCGGTAGCCGCCCACGGCCATCACGCCGGCCGGCGGCGCGGTGATCGAGATCGTGTCGTGGACGCGGTCGAGCCGCACGGCGTATTCGGTGTCGACGAAATCACGCGGCGGCGCCGGCATCAGCGAGTCGCTCGGAGGCGGCGGCGGCGCATAGGCGGCCACCACGACCATCGGTCCACGCAGGCCGAGCGTCCCCTTGGGCGTCACCAGGATCTCGCCGGCGATCGACGATCCCGGCTGCTCGCGCGGGGCACCCTGGCGACCCGGCTTGACCGGACCGGGACTGCCGTCAGCCGAGGTCCGGCGGATGGCGAACAGTCCGGCCTCGCCGAACAGATAGACGTCGGTCAGCTCGATCGCGTGGGTCTTCCAGGCCGGGCTCGAGGCGACCTGCTCGGGCGCGCGCCACATGCCGAGCACATAGCGCAGGCTGGGCAGGCGGGCCGCGAGCTCGCCTTCGTCGAGACGGAACGCGAGCTGCGCCGGCACGATCAGGGTATCGCAGCCGAGCTGCGCGAGCTGCTGCTCCAGGGCGTCGGCATCGAACGGATGATGCAGCGCGAGGCTGCCGCCCGACAGCAGCCAGGTGACGACGGAGGCGGCGAGCCCGGCGAAGGACGACGGCAGGAACGCCGACATCATATTCACGCCCTGCGGCAGATCGCTTTCGAGCGAGACCGCGAGCCCGCCGGCGATCAGGCTGAGATGCGTCCGTGGCACCGCGCGAAAACCATCGGCCGTGACGTCGAACGACACGATCGCTGCCTTGCGACCGTCCGGCATGATCCCGCGCGTCGAGCGGGAGGGCTTTGCGATCGACTGGTCGAGCGAATACATGCCCTCGGGCAGATCGCTGCCGAAACCGCAGACGTGCCGGATCGAGAACGCCTCCGCGGCGGCGTTCATCGCGAGATCCGCGTGGATGACGCCGTCGATCTTGGACATGGTCACGATCGCGCGCGCGCTGGTGCGGTTGAGCGCCGCGACCAGCTCGGACTGACGCCACAGCAACGGGAACACAGCGACGACGAGGCCGGCGCGGTGCGCGGCGAGCACCGTCAGCACAAACTCGATCGTGTTGGGCAGTTGCACGGCGATCACCGAATGCGCGGGCAGTCCGGCGTCAATGAAATGCGCTGCCAGCGCCGAGATCACGCGATCGGCTTCGGAGTAGGTGAGCCGCATCGGGGGACGCCCGGTGACGCGCTGCTTGTTGCTCGGATCGACGAGGGCGACGGCATCCGGCTTGCGCGCCAGGATGCGTTGAAACAACGCGTCGAGCGTCGGCGACGTATTGGCCTGATTCACCTTCTGCCCCGTACTTTCACGGATCCGGCCGACCAACTGCCCCGGTTGGTCATTTCGATGCCGGCTCCGGCCGCTGCCACCAGCTCTCCGGGAGCGCTCCCGTCAAAGCTGTTCTCTTGGGCCGTTCTATACGATTCCACCGAGCGATCCATTCCTCGGCGGCATTGAGCACTGGAATAGCGTAGAACCCCGCCATCAGGGTACGGTCCAATGCGCGAACGGTCGAGATAAATTCCGGCCTGTCGCGGGCCCGCAACAGCGCGGCGATCATGGCATCGATCGCCGGATCCTTGGCGCCCATGTAGTTCCGCGTTCCGGTCCGGTCTGCCGCCTCGCTGCCCCAGTAGAACGCCTGCTCGTTGCCCGGCGACAGCGACTGGTCCCAGCGGTTCTGGATCATGTCGAACTCGAAGGAGAGCCGGCGCTGGTCGAACTGCACGGGATCGACCACACGGATCGATGCGGTGATACCGGCCCGCTTGAGGCTGCCGGCATAGGCGAGGGCGATGCGCTCCTGGTCGCGCGTCGTCACGAGAATCTCGAATGCCAAGGGCGCCTGCGTCGCCCGGTGCCGCAACACGGTGCCTTCGAGGCCGTAACCGGCGTCGGCAAGCAGATCGAGGGCGGCCTTGAGCGTGGCACGATCGCGCCCCGAGCCATCCGTGACGGGGAGGCGATAGCTGCCGTCCATGATGTCGGTCGGAATCTGCGCTGCGAATGGCTTCAGCAGCTCGCGCTCGGTGGCGTCGGCCGCGCGGCCATAGGCCGACAGCTCGGAGCCCGCGAAATAGCCGCCGCTGCGGCGGTACAGCCCGAAGAAGTAGTTGCGGTTGATCCATTCGAAGTCGAACAACAAGGTCAACGCACGGCGCACCCTGATGTCGGCGAATACCGGACGGCGGGTGTTGAACACCAGGAACTGCGACGGCTGCGGCATCCCCGAGGTGGAGCTGTCGCGGATGACCTCGCCATTGCGCGCAGCCGGGAAGTCGTAGCCGTCGTGCCAGCGCAGCGGCTCGGTCTCGACGCGGAAATCGTACAGGCCGCGCTTGAACGCCTCGAACTGGCCGTTGGATTCGCGGTAATAATCGAGCCGCACCTCGTCGAAGTTCCACAGCCCGCGGTTGACCGGGAGATCGCGGCCCCAATAGTCGGGATTGCGGGTCAAGGTGACGCTGGAGCCCGGCTGCACCGCGCTGACGCGATATGGGCCGGAACCGAGCGGCGCGGTCATCGTCGTATTCTCGAAGCTCGCAACGTCAGTGGCGTGCTTCGGCAGGATCGGCATCAGCCCGAGAATCAGCGGCAGCTCGCGATCCCCGGTGCCGCCGAAGTCGAACCGGATCGTCAGGGGATCGAGCACATCGGCCTTCGCGACCTTGCCGTAGAATTGCCGGTGGTTGGGACGGCCATGATCGCGCAGCAGCGCGAAGGAGAACGCCACGTCATCGGCCACGACCTGCGTGCCATCGGAGAAGCGGGCGCGGGGGTCGAGGTGGAACGTGACATAGGTCCTGCGGTCATCCGTCTCGACGCTGCGGGCGAGCAGGCCATAGAGCGTGAACGCCTCGTCATTGCCGCGGGTGAGCAGGCTCTCTACCACATGGCTACGGATCTGCTGCACCGCAACGCCGCGGACGATGAACGGATTCAGGCTGTCGAAGGTGCCGAGAAGCCCCCAGACGAGCCGGCCGCCCTTGGGAGCATCCGGATTCACATAGGGCATGTGATCGAAGCCGGCCGGCATGGCCGGCGCGCCGTGCATGGCGATTGCCGCAGTTTCGGCGGCGTTTGCGCCGCAACTGTAGACTGGCTGCAACAGCGCCAGAATCGCGCCGGCCAGCGCCGCGCCGGCGCCCGACATGCGCTGCAGCTTCAGGATCAAGGCGCAAGCAATTGATTCGAAACGGGCCACGAAGGGCTTTTACCACAGCGCCGCGCGCGCTAAACGGCGTCTCCGAGATGGCGTCGCGGCATTGATCTTTCCGTGTACCACGTTATGAAAGCGGTCAATTGAGCAGCGCGGCAACGCCTGTCACTTATCCGCCTCATTTCCTGAGGAGACAGCCGCTTCAACGGCTTGGTGTGGCGCCTTTGGCGGTCTCGGGCGCTGCCGTTCAGAAAGGGTTTTCCGCAATGAATTTCCGTGACTTGGCCTCGTCGGTTGGGCCGCGTGGGCGGCTCGTCGCCCTGCTGGCAGTCACCGCGCTGGCCGTTTCGTTCGCCTCGGAGGTGCAGGCGCAGGCCCAGCCGCCCGCGGCACCCAAGGCGAAGGCTCCGGCTCCGGCCGCTCCCAAGGCTCCCGCTCCGGCCGCGCAGGCGCCGGCCGCTCCTCCCGCCGCCGGCCAGCCTCAGCAGCAGGCGCAGCAGCAGGAAATGCCGCAGCTGATCTATGCGCCCTGGACCAAGTTCTGCCTCAAGGGCCAGGACGCCAATGCCAAGCAGGTCTGCTTCATCGGCAAGGACGGGCGTATCGAATCCGGTCAGCCTGTGGTTGCAGCCGTCATCATCGAGCCGGAAGGCGAGCCGAAGAAGATCCTGCGCGTGACCCTGCCGCTCGGCATGCAGCTGCAGCCCGGCACCCGTATCGTGGTCGACAGCAACCAGGCGCTGCAGAGCCCCTATGTGATCTGCTTCCAGAACGGTTGCATGTCCGACTACGAAGCGACCGCGGACTTCCTCGGCAGCCTCAAGAAGGGCCAGACCCTCTACGTGCAGGCGATCAACTCCAACGGCACCGCGCTGACCCTGCCGCTGCCGCTGCAGGAAGGCAACAGCAGCTTCGCCAAGGCCTATGACGGCCCGCCGACCGATCCGAAGGAGTTCGAGAAGACCCAGCAGAAGCTGCAGGAAGAGCTGCAGAAGCGCGCCGAGGAGCAGCGCAAGAAGCTGGAGCAGACGCAGCCTCCGGCGAAGTAGTAACGCCGCCAGGGTTCGATGCATCGACACGCAAAAGGCGCTCCGGTCGGAGCGCCTTTTTTATTCAGGTCAGGATTTGTTGGTGAACACCGCGCGCGAGGCGCCTCACCTTGCCTCGGGCCAAGTTGCGGCCGAACGCCGGTGGTGCTCAGTTTCGCCGCGATCAGTTCAACAGCGGATTGCGGGGACGATAGCCGCCGGACTTGTCCTTGATGAAGATCTCGGCCACCTGAGAGTGCCGAATGGGCTCGCCCGACTCGTCCGGAACGAGGTTCTGCTCGGACACATAGGCGACGTATTCGGATTCCGCGTTCTCGGCCAGCAGATGGTAGAACGGCTGGTCCTTATGCGGACGAACCTCCTCGGGGATGGAGAGCCACCATTCCTCGGTGTTGTTGAACTCAGGGTCGATGTCGAAGATCACGCCCCGGAACGAGAACACTCGGTGCCGGACGATCTGGCCGATCTGAAACTTGGCAGTTCGCGCTTTGATCATTCTAGTCGAATAGACCAGGATTGAGGCCGATGCTAGTGCCCGGGCGGCGGATTTAATCTGGACACCGCCTGATTCGCGCCCCGCATTCCAAGGCCCCCGACGGGCCTCCGCAAAGACCCATGTTCGACATTCTCAATCTCGCCCTGCCGTATTTCGGCGTCGTTTTCATAGGGTTCGCCTGCGGTAAATGGAAGGGGCTGCCGGAGTCCGGACTGTCCTGGATGAACTTCTTCCTGCTCTACGTGTCGCTGCCTGCCTTGATGTTCAACCTCATCGCACGCACGCCATTCGCGGAACTGAGCAACCCTCCCTTCCTGGTTGCAACGACGCTTGCGACCATGCTCACCTTCACGCTGGCGCTGGTGCTGGGCAAGCTGATCGGCCGGCTGTCGCTGCGCGAGGCGACGATGGCCGGGCTCGCCGGCGGCTACGGCAATATCGGCTATATGGGGCCGGGGCTGGCGCTCGCCGTGCTCGGGCCGAAGGCCGCCGCGCCCACAGCGCTGATCTTCTGCTGCGACAGCATCTTCCTGTTCTCGATCGTGCCGCTGCTGGTGGAGCTCACCGAACGCGACCATGCCTCGTTGGGGCATGCCGTGCGCACCGTGCTGCAGCAGATCCTGCGGAACCCGCTGATCATGGCGACCGCGGCGGGCATCCTCGCGGCGGCATTGCAGCTGCATCCGCCGACCGTGATCGATCGCACCCTGCAGTTCCTGCAGAACGCCGCGGCGCCGACGGCGCTGTTCGCGCTGGGCGTGACGGTGGCGCTTCGCCCGTTCGAGCGGCTGCCTTGGGAGGTGCCGGTGCTCACGGTCGTGAAGCTCGTGATTCACCCGCTGGTATCGTTGGCCCTGATGCTGCTGTTCGGGCCGTTCGCGCAGCCCTGGGCCGCGACCGCGGTGCTGATGGCGGCGCTGCCGCCCGCGCTCAACGTGTTCGTGATCGCGCGCCAGCACGACAGCTGGATCGAGCCGGCGTCATCGGCAGTGCTGATCGGCACCTTCGCTTCCGTCCTGACACTCACGACGGCGATGTGGCTGATCCAGAGCGGCCGGCTGGCGTTCCCGTAGTCCGCTCTCAGCCGGCCTTGCGGGACGTGCGCCAGGACGGCGCCAGACCCTCACGCATCGCCAGCCGCCGCAGCGGCCCGATGCCGCCGATCAGATGCATGCCGACCGCGCGTACCGACTGCATCGGCAGGAGGTCGCTGAGCAGCGAGCGATTGGCGACGTCGATCACGAAGGTACGGCTCAGGATATCGGCGCGGCGCGCGGCGCCATAGCGGGCGATCACCTGCTGTGCGCCGGGATCCTCGCCGGCCGCCTTGGCCTTGGCCACGACGGCAGCGATGTCGATGCCGTCGCGCAGTCCGAGATTGAGGCCCTGCGCGCCGATCGGCGGCACCACATGCGCGGCCTCGCCGATCAGAGCGATGCGGTTCTGCGCGTAGCGTTGCGGCCGCTCGATCGCGAGCGGAAACACATGACGGCCGGGCTCGACATGGACACGGCCGAAGATCGAATGCGATTGCCGCTCGGCCGCCGCCGACAGCGCGTCGTCGTCGAGCCCCTGCAGTCGCTCCACGTCCTTCGGCGAAGCCACCCATACGACGCTGCAGCGGTCGCCGGGCAACGGTACGAATACGCACGGACCGTGTGGTGTGTGGAATTCCGTCGAGACGTTATGGTGCGGGCGCGCGTGGCTGATGTTGAACGTCAGCGCCGCCTGCTGCAGCGGACGCCGGCTGACGCCGATGCCGGCCGCCTCGCGGCACAGCGAATGCCGGCCGTCGGCGCCAACCACGAGCGCCGCGCTCAGCATGTGGCCGGACGCAGTGGTGACGGTGACCGCATCAATGCCGCTCTGAACGCTTTCCGCGTCCTCCGCGATCCGCACCAATTCGTTGATCTCGGCGGCGCGCTTTTCAAGCGCTTCGACCAGCACCGCATTGGCGATGTTGTAGCCGAACACGTCGAGCCCGATCTCCTCGGCGACGAACCGCACCTCGGGCGCGCGGATCAGCCGGCCGGTATCGTCGACCAGCCGCATCGTCTTCAGGCCGGCGGCGCGATCACGGCACGACGACCAGACGCCGATCTCGTCGAGAAAATCGACCGAGCCGCCGAGCAGGGCGGTGGTGCGGTTGTCCGCATAGGGGGCATGCCGGGCGACGAGCGCGGTCCGGGCGCCGGTCTGCGCAAGCGCGATCGCGGCCGCGAGCCCCGCGGGGCCGCCGCCGACGACGATGACGTCGAAGCTGGTGTGTTCGGAGCTGGTGTCTGCCTGGGTCATGCCGGAACATTTGACGTTCCCGCCGGCATTTTCAAGAGTGATCCCGCGCGCCTGCGCGGCGCATCGCCGCAAGCGGCGATATGCAATTCGCTCCGATTCCTGATAGCAGTGAGCCAGCATGGATCAGGTCAGACCAGAGAGCGCGGTATCCCCGACGCCCGCGCATCGCGCGGCCGCGTTTTCGGTCCATGTGTTCACGGCGCTTGGCGCCGGCGTCGCGCTGCTTGCCATGCTCGAGGCGGTGCGCGAGCACTGGACCGCGATGTTCTGGTGGCTCGGCGTCGCGCTGGTCATCGACGGCATCGATGGTCCCTTCGCGCGCTGGCTCGACGTCGTCCATGTGCAGCCGGACTGGTCGGGGGACGTGCTCGATCTCGTCGTCGACTTCACGACTTATGTGTTCGTGCCGGCCTATGCGATCACCGCAAGCGGCCTGCTGCTGCCGCTGGCAGCACCGGTGATCGGCGTCGGCATCGCGGTGACCGGCGCGCTGTATTTCGCCGACCGCCGCATGAAGAGCGACGACAATCATTTCCGAGGCTTCCCCGGCCTGTGGAACATTGCCGCGCTGTATCTGTTCCTGCTGCATCCCTCGCCGCTGCTCGCCACGCTCGGCCTCGCGCTCCTGATCGCGCTCACCTTTGCACCATTCCACGTCATCCATCCGGTACGCGTGCAGCGGCTGCGCTGGCTGACGCTGCCGCTGGTCGTGCTGTGGGGCGTGCTGGTGATTTACGCTCTCCGGCAGAACTTCATTGTGCACCCGGCCGTGACGGTCCTGCTGTGCGCGATCGGCCTTTACATCGTCGCGAGCGACTCCGCGATCCGCCTGTTGAGATCCTTGAAAGCATGATCGACCTTCTCACCAGTCCCGAAGCCTGGGCGGCTTTGCTGACGCTGACCGCGCTGGAAATCGTTCTCGGCATCGACAACGTCATCTTCCTGTCGGTGATCACCGCGCGCATCCCCGAGCCGCAGTCGACGCGCGCCCGGCAGATCGGGCTGGCGCTGGCGCTGATCTTCCGCATCATGCTGCTCAGCGTGCTGGTCTGGCTGATCGGCCTCACCCAGCCGGTATTCTCGATCGGCAAGCTCGGCTTCTCCTGGCGCGACATCATCCTGATCGGCGGCGGCCTGTTCCTGATCGCCAAGGCGACGCACGAGATCCACGCCGAGGTCGAGGCCCGGGAGGAGGAGGGGCCGCAGGCCGGCGGGCGCAGCAGCTTCTTCTGGGTGATCGCACAGATCATCGTCATCGATCTCGTGTTTTCGCTCGACTCGATCATCACGGCGATCGGCATGGCGCAGGATCTCGAGATCATGATCGCGGCGGTGATCATCGCGGTCGTGATCATGTACGTTTCGTCCGGGCCGGTCGCGCGCTTCGTCGCCAATCATCCGACCACCAAGATGCTGGCGCTTGCCTTCCTGGTGCTGATCGGCGTCGCGCTGGTGGCCGACGGCTTCGAGTTCCACATCCCGCGCGGCTACATCTACTTCGCAATCGCCTTCGCACTCGCGGTCGAGGCCTTCAACGTCATGGCCTCGCGCAACCGCAGGAAGCGCCGAGGCTGAGACTGAGGCTGAGGCCGAGATGCCGCCGGGCCGAGTTGACAAGGCTCGCTTGATCGCCTTGGCTTGACGCGCCGGCCGGCCGAAAGCGCGCGCCGGCCCGCGCGACGAACCGAATGTCCGCCGAGAATCAGGTAATTATCAAAGCTTCTTGCGCCGGATTCTCAGATGCGGCCGGGAGGGAGTCCGAAGGGGAGATCGCGGGATGGCCAAGGCGGTGCGCGTGCACAAGGTGGGTGGGCCGGAGGCGCTCGTCTACGAGCCGGTCGATCTGGCCGCCCCCGGGCCGGGCGAGGTCCGCATCCGCCAGCATGCGATCGGCCTGAACTTCATCGACGTGTATTATCGCACCGGCCTGTACAAGGCGCCTGGTCTTCCATTCGTGGCCGGCAACGAGGCGGCGGGCGAGGTGATCGCGGTCGGCCCCGGCGTGACGCACTTCCATCCCAGCGACCGCGTCGCCTACTACGAAAATCTGGGCGGCTACGCCACCGAGCGCAACATCGGCTGGCAGCGCCTGGTCAAGCTGCCCGACCACATCACCTATGAACAGGGCGCCGTGCTGATGCTCAAGGGGTTGACCGTGTGGTACCTGCTGCACAAGACCTTCAAGGTCGAACCGCATCATCGTGTACTGATCCACGCCGCCGCCGGCGGCATCGGCCTCTTGGCCTGCCAATGGGCGCGCGCGCTCGGCGCGCATGTGATCGGCACCGTCGGCTCCAAGGCCAAGGCCGATCTCGCGCTCGCCAATGGCTGCGATCACGTCATCCTCTACAATGAAGAGGATTTCGTCGCGCGGGTGAAGCAGATCAGCCGCGGGGAAGGATGCGACGTGGTCTATGACGGCGTCGGCAAGTCGACCTTCCCGGGATCGCTGTCCTGCCTCAAGCCGCGCGGCCTGTTCGTCAGCTTCGGCAACGCCTCGGGTCCGGTACCACCATTCTCGATCGCCGAGTTGAACAGCCACGGCTCGCTGTTCGCGACCCGGCCGAAGCTCAACGACTATGTCGGCAAGCGCTCGGAACTGCTGGAAGGCGCGGACACGCTGTTCTCCGCGGTGATCAGCGGCAAGCTACACGTGCCGATCAATCACGCCTACGCGCTGAAGGACGCCGCGCGCGCCCATGCCGATCTCGAGAGCCGCGCCACCACGGGCGCGTCGATCCTGAAGCCGTGATGCGCGAGGCCGTGGCTCAAGCCTCGTCGCGGAGGGCGGCCTCGTCGCCGGCCGCCCGGCTCCAGAACACCTGATCCGTCTGGGCCGCCATGGCCGGCTCGATCCGCGCCGGCGCGAGGCTATCCTCTCCGCGGCGCCAGGCGCTCTCGCGCTTGGGATCCTCGAGCGCCAGTGCAAGCCCCTGGTTCAGCTCATAGAGCCCCGAGGCGAGTCCTGCCGAATCCAGCGCCGCCCGAAGCGAATCCTGCACCAGGCTGCGCAGCGCGACATGCGGCGCCGAGACCGGCACCTCGACATCCCGCCCGGCCATCGCCTGCGCGCAGGCGCGACGATCGAACGAGGCATGCCCGCGACAGGCGAGCGGGCGCACCGCATGAATGATGCAGCCGCCGCGGACCACGAATGGACAGGGCTGGCGCAGCGCCATCCGCTCGGTCTCGCCGAGGCCACGTGTGGTGCGATTGGCCAGTTTGACTCGGCGCGCCAGCGAGCCGAGCGCCGTGGCCGCCATGCGCGTGTCGATCTGGCGGATGTAGCGGGCGAGCAGAAAGATTTCGGGTGCGGTGGCCGTGACCCGCAGCGCGCAGCATGAGGGACAGCCCTTGGCGCAGGCGAGTGCCGGCAGATGCGCCGTCTGCGCATCGATGTTGGCTTCGAACAGATCGAAGGCCCGATCGGCCAGCGTGTCCGCCAGGTTCGGCCCGGCGGTCGAGGCAACAAGCGCAGCGAAACTGCGCTGCAGTTCACGAAAGGCCGCGTCGCTCATCCCCATCCTCCGCCATTGCCGTGACGATGAACGCCAGCGGCCGCGGCGCACCCGGCGCGCCGCGGTCGACAG
This sequence comes from Bradyrhizobium sp. ORS 278, assembly GCF_000026145.1. Lineage (NCBI taxonomy): Bacteria > Pseudomonadati > Pseudomonadota > Alphaproteobacteria > Hyphomicrobiales > Nitrobacteraceae > Bradyrhizobium > Bradyrhizobium sp. ORS 278. Next base: position 3,956,410 of record NC_009445.1, read on the forward strand.
GAATGAGGCGGAGAGGACGCTCACCGCCTCATTCGAAACGAGCCTCGATCAGGCCGCGACGTCCTTGAGGATCGCCTCGAAGCAGGGGCGGGGAATGCGGAAGAAGCCGCGGCCGCCGGCGAACGTCTGATAATGCGGACGGGCGACGTCCAGCAGCCGCTCGTACCACTGGTTGGCGGTCAGGCCGGCGGGCTTCTCGCCGATCATGTTGATGTCGGAATTCGGGAAGAAGCGGACGTGGATCAACACTTCTTCAGTGGCGGCAGCGGGGGCGATGTGGCTGCGCGTGTCCTCGACGGGCAGCACCCGCGCCAGATTGTCTCTCGCCATATTTGCATCTCCTTCTTGCGTGCCGACGTCGTTGTCGGCGGGATGATCATCAGCTTGGTCCGGCAAGCCTCGTCCCTGACGAGCTGATCACATCCCGTACGACGCTATATCCCGTGAGATACAACGTCATGCATCGGATCGCAGGTGTTTGGCCCCGCCAAGATCGTTGTTCCAAGGGGTATTTGTCTTTGATCTGGGTCAATCGGCTGGAAAGCCGCTGAGGATGTCGGTAGACTTCGGCGTCATGACTCCTGTGCGCATTGGCATCTTCTGCCCCTACGACAATCACGGCCACGGCCATGCCGCGGCCATTCAGGCCGAAACCGATCTGGTGCTCAAGGCTGAGGCACTCGCCTTCGACGAGGCCTGGATCTCGGAGCATCATTTCGACGCCGGCAGCTCGAGCCCGTCGATCTCTCCGCTGCTCGGCTATCTCGCCGCGCGAACCTCAAGGATCCGTCTGGGCACGGCGGCCGTGCTGCTGCCGTTCCGCCGGCCCATCGAGGTCGCCGAGGACATCGCCACGATCGACATCCTGAGCAATGGGCGGCTTGATTTCGGCGTCGCGCGCGGCGGGCCGTTTCCGGAGCAGAACCGGAATTTCGGAGTGCCGCCCGAGGAGACGCGCCCGCGCATGCTCGAGGCGCTGCATCTGATCCAACGTCTACTGACGGAGGACGAGGTCTCGCACCACGGCCATTACTTTCGGGTCGATCGTCTCAGGCTGACGCCGCGCCCGCTGCAGCAGCCGGTTCCGACCTGGATCGCATCGGCCAGCGATGTCGCGCTCGATGACGCGGCCGCGCATGGTCATGGGCTGATGGCCGGGCTGACCTCGACGATCGATGACGTCAGACAGATGCTGCGAAGCTATCAGGCACGGCGCCCCGGCGCCGATCCGCGCCTTGCGGTGTCGCGCTTCTATTGCAGCGCTCGGACGCGGGAGGCGGCCATGACCGAGGCGGCCCCGTTCCTGCAACAATTCTTCGATCGCCGCCGCCGGCTGTCCGCCGCTCCCGGCGCCGAAGTGCCGCCGACCAACGTCGACGGCTTCCTCGCGCGCTCACTGATCGGCAGCCATGACGAGGTCCGCGCCAAGCTCGTCGAGCTCGCCACGGCTGGCCCGCGCAGCGTGCTGCTGGTCCCGACCAGCACCGACGCGCTGCGCCGCTGCGAGCTGCTCGAAACGTTCCGCACCCACGTCCTGGAGGGGCGGCCCGGCTGACGCGGCACCGCCGCTTTGGACCAGCCTGCTCAGGCCACGCAGCGCGCCGCGCCGGTCTTGGTCAGGATGCCATCCAGCATCTCGATCATCGCCGCGATCTCGTCGCGCGTGACGTTGAGCGCCGGCATGAAGCGCAGCGTATCCGGCCGGGGCGCGTTCAAGAGCAGGCCGAGTTCGAATGCATGCGCCACGATCGAGGGAGCGATCGGCCTGACGACGTCGAGCGCCAGCAGCAGGCCGTGACCGCGCACCTGGCCCAGGCCGTGCCGCGCCGACAAACGCTGCAGCTCGCTTTCCAGATAGAGGCCGTTGTCGGTCACGGCCTTGAGAAACTCCGGCTTGGCGACGATGTCGAGGATGGCGAGGCCGGCCGCACACATCAGCGGGTTGCCGTTGAAGGTGCCTCCCTGATCGCCATGCTCGAAGCAGGACGCCTCGCTGGTCGCGAGCAGGGCGGCGAGCGGGACGCCGCCGCCGATGCCCTTGCCGAGCGTCATGATGTCCGGAAGGACGTCGGCATGCTCATAGCCGAACAGCTTGCCGGTCCGGCCCATCCCGGTCTGGATCTCGTCGACGATCAGCAGCAGGCCGTGCCTGGTGGTGAGCGTCTGCAGCTGCTGCAGGAACTTGTCCGTCGCCGGCCACACGCCGGCTTCGCCCTGGATCGGCTCCAGCATGATCGCGACGGTGCTGTCGGAGACCAGCGCCTCGACCGAGGCGATATCGTTCAGGCGCGCCTTGGGGAAGCCCGGCACCTTCGGCTCGAACAGCGGCTCGAACGCCTTCTTGCCGGAGGCTGACATGGTGGCGAGCGTCCGGCCATGAAAGCCGCCCTCGAAGGTGATGATCTCATAGGCGCCGTTCTTGCGCAGCGCGCCGTACTTGCGCGCCAGCTTGATGGCGCCCTCATTGGCCTCCGCGCCCGAGTTCGCGAAGAACACCTGGTCGAAGCAGGAGCGCTCGGTGAGTGCTTTCGCCAGTTGCAGGCTGGTGTCGTTGAAACAGGCCGGGCTCGGTGTGATCAGCCGGGCCGCCTGGTCCGCGAGCGCCTTGGCTAGCTCGGGCGGGGCATGGCCGAGCGTATTTACCGCCCAGCCCTGGATGAAGTCGAGATAGCGCTTGCCGCCGTCGTCCCACAGCCAGGAGCCCTTGCCCTGGACGAAGACGGTGCGCGGACGCGCCGTGATCTCCATCAGAGCGTCGTACGGATGCGAGGCGGTCAGCATGGTCGGTCTCCTGTGCTCGAGGGGAAGGTGGGGGCGCAAAAGCGAGAAGGCCGCTCCTTTGCGGGAGCGGCCTTCTCGAAAACCTGGAGCTGATGAGCTTAACTGATCAGCAACGTCTTCGGACATGGCGCGCCCCGACATCGTCACGGCGGTGACGACGGCAAACGGCGGCGCGGCGGTTGGTCCGGTTGAAGATCATGTAGCGGCCATACAGGGAAACCGGGAGGGCTGTCAACATACGGCGTTGCCGGGATCGTGTGAGCGAGGCGGCCGAGCTCGCTCGTTGGGTGAGCACATCACATCCGGCTGGCGCAACAGCAACCGGGATAGTCCTGGCGTGCAACCCTTTAGTTCAATTTTTACCAAACATTTAGCGGCAGGATTTACCGTGCTGTCGGATCAAACCCTCCCGCTCAGGACGAGCGATGCCAAACCCGCATCTTTCCATCGCCGATGAAGTCCAGGCGGCGATCGCCACCGGCTCAGCCGAACGCTGCTCCGGCGTGGCCGAGCGGGTGGCATCGCTGTTCATCGCATCCGCGGGCAACATGGACGTCGAGCAGCACGCTCTGTTCGCCGACGTGTTCGAACGTCTGGTCAACACGATCGAGCTGCGGGCTCTGGCGGACGTCGGTGCGCGGATCGCGCTCGCCGAGCTCAGCGCCCAGCTCGCGCCAGTGCCGCAGACGCCCGTCACCGTCATCCGGCGGCTCGCGCATCACGACGACATCGCCGTCGCCGGCCCGGTGCTCTCGGAGTCGCCGCGGCTCAGCAATGACGATCTGATCGAGATTGCCGGCAGTTGTGGCGAGAGGCACCTGATCGCGATCGCCGGGCGCTGGTGGCTTCAGGAGGTGGTGACCGACGCGCTGCTGGCCCGGCGCTTTCCGAGCGTCAGCCGCAAGCTGATGAAGAACCCGGGCGCTCGCATTTCGGCGGCCGGCTTCTCCATCATCCTGGCGCAGGCGGCCGGCGATCCCGAGCTGGCCATTGCCACGGGCATTCGCGCCGATCTGCCGGCCGCGCTGCGCCGGGCCTTGTTGCAGGGCGCAAGCGAGGCGGTGAAAACGAGGCTGCTCGCCTCGGCGCCGCCACACCTCTACGAGGAGATTCGTGGCGCGATCGCCTCGGCGACGGCGGATACGGACCGGGATATGTCGCGTTGCCGCGACTTCGGCGGGGCCAAGCTGACCATCGGGCAGCTGCGTCAGAGCGGCAAGCTCAACGAGGCCATGCTGTTCGATTTCGCGCGGCAGCGGCGCTACACGGAGACCATTGCGGCGATCGCGGAGCTGGCGAAATGCAGCATCGAGCTCGTGCGCCCGCTGATGCAGAGCCTGCGCAGCGATGGCATCCTCGTGCCCTGCAAGGCGGCAGGACTAAGTTGGACCACTGTCGCAGCAATCCTCGACAGCCGTTTCGTTTCCGGCGCGACCAAACCGGACGAGCTGACGAAGCTGAAGGCCAAATATCTCGAGCTCACGCTCGACGAGGCGACACGGCTCATCAAGCTGTGGAACGTCAGAGCGGGCTCGTCGGCGAGCGGTGCATGAGCCGGGATCAGAACCCCGCCACAGTGCCGTGCAGGTCGTATTCGTCGGCGCGCTCGATCTTGGCCGTGACGATCTCGCCGGCCCGCAGCGGCCTCCGGCTGGAGAGATAGACGGCCCCGTCGATCTCCGGTGCATCAGCCTTTGAACGCCCCTTGGCGACGGTCGGACCGACCTCGTCGATGATGATCTGCTGCCGGGTTCCGACTTTCCGCTTCAGCCGCCGCGCGGAGATCTTCTGCTGGCGCGCCATCAAGGCGTTCCAGCGCTCCTGCTTGACCTCGTCGGGCACCTGGCCGGGCAGCGCGTTCGACGTCGCGCCGGCCACCGGCTCATATTTGAAGCAGCCGAGCCGGTCGATCTCCGCCTCGTCCAGCCAGTCCAGCAGATAGGCGAAATCCTCGTCGGTCTCGCCGGGGAAGCCGACGATGAAGGTCGAGCGCAGCGCCAGATCCGGGCAGGCCCCGCGCCAGGCCTTGATGCGGTCCAGCGTCTTGTCCTGCGCCGCCGGCCGCCGCATGGCCTTCAGCACGTTGGGGCTGGCATGCTGGAACGGGATGTCGAGATAAGGCAGCACCTTGCCGTCGGTCATGAGGCCGATGACCTCGTCGACATGCGGGTAGGGGTAGACATAGTGCAGCCGCACCCAGGCGCCGAGCTCGCCGAGCTCACGGGCCAAGTCGAGGAAACGGGCCCGGACGCTGCGGTCCTTCCACGGGCTCTCGGCGTATTTGATGTCGAGGCCATAGGCGGACGTGTCCTGCGAGATGACCAGCAGCTCCTTGACGCCGGCTGCGACCAGCCGCTCAGCCTCGCGCAGCACATCCGCAGCCGGCCGCGAGACCAGATCACCGCGCAGCTTCGGGATGATGCAGAAGCTGCACCTGTTGTTGCAGCCTTCGGAAATCTTCAGATAGGCGTAGTGCCGGGGCGTCAGCTTGATGCCCTGGGGAGGAACCAGATCCAGATGAGGGTTGTGCACGGGCGGCGACGCGCGGTGAACGGCGTCCAGGACGCTTTCGTACTGCTGGGGACCGGTGATCGACAGCACGCCGGGATAGGCCTGCTCGATCTGCTCGGGCTCGGCGCCCATGCAGCCGGTGACGATCACCTTGCCGTTCTCGGCCATGGCCGAGCCGATCGCCGCCAGCGATTCCTGCTTGGCGCTGTCGAGGAAGCCGCAGGTGTTGACGATGACGACGTCGGCGCCGTCATGCTTGCGGGCGAGCTCGTAGCCCTCGGCGCGAAGCCGCGTGATGATGCGCTCGGAATCGACCAACGCCTTCGGACAACCGAGCGAAACAAAGCTGATCTTGGGCGCGGAATTGGGCGCGGAACCCTGCTGCATCTTGGAACTGCCTGATGGGATACGCGTCAGCTAGTCCGAATTGCTCAGAAAGACAAGGCTTTAAGCCGGTGGCGTCCATGCTATGGATTCGGTCCGGACAACTGGTGAACGATGAGCGCCGAGCAGTCGCCTAAAATCGTGATCGTCGACGAGAGCCCGATCCGCGCCGCCATCCTGGAGGAGGGTCTGCGGGAGGCGGGATTTACCGGCGTCGTGCATGTGAGCGAGATGCAGGGCCTGCTGGCGCGGATCTATGCGCTGGACCCTGACGTCATCGTCATCGACCTGGAAAACCCGAGCCGCGACGTGCTCGAGCAGATGTTCCAGGTGAGCAGGGCGGTCCGACGGCCGATCGCGATGTTCGTCGATCAGAGCGATGCCGCCTCGATCCAGGCGTCGGTCGAGGCCGGCGTGTCGGCCTACATCGTCGATGGTCTGAAGAAGGAGCGGATCAAGCCGATCCTCGACCTCTGCATCTCGCGCTTCAATGCCTTCTCGAAGCTGCAGGACGAGCTGGAGCGCACCAAGTCCGCGCTGGAGGATCGCAAGGTCATCGACCGCGCCAAGGGCATTCTGATGAAGATGAAGGGCTTCACCGAGGAGGAGGCCTATGTGCTGCTGCGCTCCACGGCGATGCGCGAGAAGAAAAAGATCGGTGAGATCGCGCAGTCGATCCTGACCGCCTCGGAGATGCTGAAATGACCGGGTCGCTTCGCATTGGCTTCATTCCGCTGGTCGATGCCGCGGCGCTGATCGTCGCCGTCGACAAGGGCTTCACGGCCGCCGAAGGGCTCGACGTCACGCTGGTGCGCGAGGTCTCCTGGTCCAACGTCCGCGACAAGCTCAACATCGGCCTGTTCGATGCCGCGCATCTGCTGGCTCCGGTCGCGATCGCTTCCAGTCTCGGCATCGGCCATGTGAAGGTTCCGATCGTGGCGCCGTTCAGTCTCGGCGTGAACGGCAACGCGATCACGGTCACGCCGGCGCTGCATGCCGAGCTCATGGCGCATCTCGACGGCGATCGCTTCGATCCGATGGCCACCGCGCTGGCGCTCTCGCGCGTGGTGGCCGCGCGCCGCAAGGCCGGTGCCGAGCCGCTGACCTTCGGCATGACGTTTCCGTTCTCGACCCACAACTACCAGCTCCGGTTCTGGATGGCGGCCGGTGGCGTCGATCCAGACGAGGACGTTCGCTTGGTGGTGCTGCCGCCACCCTACATGGTCGAGAGCATCGCCAACGGTCACGTCGACGCCTTCTGCGTCGGCGCGCCCTGGAATTCGATCGCCGTCGATCTTGGAATTGGCCACATCCTGCATTTCGTCTCGGACGTCCTGGTCCGCGCGGCCGAGAAGGTTCTGGCGGTCAGGCAGAGTTGGGCGGACAAGAACCGCGATGCCTTGGCCGCCCTCGTCCGGGCCTGCGCCCGCGCCGCTGACTTCATCGAGCAGAACCACGACGACGCGGCGCGGGTCCTGGCCCAACCGGAGCGGATCGGCGTCGACGCCGAGGTGCTCAAGCGAACGCTCGATGGCCGGCTGAAGATCTCGCCGGACGGCACCTTTCGTGACAGCGCTCGCTATTTGCTGATCGGCCGCGAGGGGGCGGCGCGGCCGGAAAAGATCCAGGCGGCCTGGCTGTACGCGCAGATGGTCCGCTGGAGCCAGACGCCGCTCAGCAGCGAAGCGCTGAGCACGGCGATGGGAGTGTTCCGCCCGGATATCTATGATGCGGCGCTTGGCACCCAGGGGCAGGCCCAGGATGCCGCCATCGGCGCCTTCGCCGGCCCGCCGTTCGCGGCGGACGATGTCCTGGGCCATCTGAAGGCCTTCAAGATTCGCCGCTGGACGGCCTGATTTTTCGTCCGGATAGAAAGCAGGCAGAGCTCTTCGCCGATCAAAAATTGGGCGGGGTGCTCGCGTTTGAGGGCTTGAGGCCGCCATCGCGGGGCTAATGATTCGTTCAGGCTCCTGATAATCCTCATATTTCCTGACCGTCGCGGCTGGCACGCAACTTGAATATTGCAGTGCAGTCAGCCGCCGCAGATGCCGCTGGCTGCAATCCATGTCGGATTTCCGCAGCAACGAAGCTGGTCGGATCGCTCTCCTGAAGAAGGCCAAGGCTGGCCGTTCGGGCGCCGCGATCCTCATCCCATCCCCCGACGCCAATCGCCATGGCCGCTGGAGCTTCGTCCGCCATCATGAAAATCGAGCCGTTGTCTGTCGACTTCAACGACGAGCAGAAGCGCTATCTGGAAGGCTTGGCCGCCGGCCTGAAGGTCACGCTCGCCGGACGTGGCCAGTCTGCTGCTGCTGTCGCAACCGAGCCGACCGGGCCGGACGCCCTTCATATCAAAGCGCAGGACAAGCTGCTCGCGGCAGGCCGCAAGCTCGCCGACCAGGAAAAAATCAAGCGCGAGCTGCATCCGTTCGACGCCTATGAGCGGCTGAAGGCGCAGGCCCGCAGCAATGCCGCACCTTCGGCCGCCGACAATTTCCGCTGGCGCTATCACGGCCTGTTCCACGTCGCGCCGGCGCAGAACTCCTACATGTGCCGGCTGCGCATTCCCAACGGCATCATGAAGCATTGGCAGCTGTCCGGCCTCGCCGATCTCGCCGATCGGCTCTGCGGTCCTTACAGCCACGTCACGACGCGCGCCAATCTGCAGCTGCGCGAAATCCCGCCCAAGCATGCTGTGATGCTGCTTGAAGGCCTCTCCGATCTCGGCCTCACCGCGCGCGGCTCGGGCGCCGACAACATCCGCAACGTCACGGGCACTCCGACCGCCGGCATCGATCCGCAGGAGCTCTTGGATACACGGCTCTATGCGCGCGAGTGGCACTTCCACATCCTCAACGACCGCTCGCTCTACAGCCTGCCGCGCAAGTTCAACGTCGCCTTCGACGGCGCCGGCCGCATCGCTGCGCTCGAGGACACCAACGACATCGCGTTCTCCGCGGTCGAGGTGAAGGACGGCTTTGGCGTTGCGCCGGGCGTTTGGTTCAGGCTCGGCCTCGGTGGCATCACCGGCCATAAGGACTTTGCCAAACCGACTGGCATCATTGTCGAGCCGGACAAGGCGACCGAGGTCGCTGATGCCATCGTGCGGCTGTTCATCGAGACCGGCGACCGCACCAATCGGCTGAAGGCCCGGCTGAAATACGTTCTCGACAGCATGGGCCATGACAAGTTCATGGAGGCCGTCGAGGCGAGGCTCGGCCGCACGCTCGCGCGTGTGCCGGACGAGGCGCTGAAGCCAAGGCCCGAGGCGGACCGCATGGCGCATATCGGCGTGCACCCTCAGAAACAGTCTGGGCTCAACTGGATCGGCGTCGTGCTGCCGCTGGGCAAGCTGACGAGCGATCAGATGCGCGCGCTCGCAAAGATCGCGGCCGATCTCGGTGACGGCGACATCCGGCTGACGGTCTGGCAGAACCTGCTGCTGTCCGGTGTGAGCGACGACAAAGTCAGCTTGGCCAGTGCGGCGATCGCGCAGATCGGGCTCGCCACGACAGCCTCGCACATCCGCGCCGGGCTGATCGCCTGCACGGGCAATGCCGGCTGCAAATTCGCCGCGGCCAACACCAAGAAGCACGCGGCCGAGATCGCCGACTGGTGCGAGGGCAGGGTGGGGATGGACACGCCGCTGAACATCCATCTCACCGGCTGCCATCACTCCTGCGCCCAGCACTACATCAGCGACATCGGCATGATCGCGGCCAAGGTGCCGGTCGGCGACGGCGATGACACGGTCGAGGGCTATCATCTGTTCGCCGGTGGCGGCTTCGGTCCGCAGGCCGATATCGGCCGCGAGGTGTATCGCGACCTCAAAGCTGAGGACGCGCCGGGTACCGTCGAGAAGCTGCTCAAGGCCTATCTCGCCCATCGCACTTCGCCGGAAGAGACCTTCTTGTCGTTTGCCCGCCGCCATGACGGCGACGCTCTTCGCAAGCTCGCCGAAGCCCAGACCTCGTCCGAGGTGTCAGCATGAACCAGATCACACCGATGCCGAAGCTCGAGATCATTCCTCCGACCGCGCCGTTCTCGGAAGCGCAGCGCTCCTGGCTCAACGGCTTCCTCGCCGGCGCGCTCGGCCTCGACGGCTCGACGCCATTGGCTCCTGCGCAGAACGGCACCGCGCTTGCTCCCGCCGGCGACGGCGATGACGGCGAGGCGCCGTGGCACGATCAGACCATGCCAATCACCGAGCGCATGAAGCTTGCCGAAGGCCGCCCGCTGCGCCGTCGTATGATGGCGGCGATGGCGCAGCAGGACTGCGGCCAGTGCGGCTACAATTGCAGCGACTACTCGGACGCGATCGCCGATCACAGCGAGACGCGCCTCAATCTGTGCGTCCCCGGCGGCAAGGAAACCGCGCGGATGCTGAAGGCGCTGTATGAGGAGATCGACAAGGCTTCGCCTGCCGCCAAGCCGGCGGCCGTGACCGCGACGCCGGCCAACGTCTCCGTTGTCGTCAGCGCGCCCGGCCGCTCGCGCGACAATCCGGTCGAGGCGACGTTCCTGTCGCGGCGGCTGCTGAACAAGCCGGGCTCGGAGAAGGAGACCTGGCACATCGAGTTCGATCTCGCGGAGGCCGGGCTCGACTACGTCGTCGGCGATTCCTTCGGCATCTTTGCCAAGAACGATCTCGGCCTCGTCGACCAGATCATCGCGTTGCTCGGCGCCTCGCACATGACCGAGGTCAACGGCAAGCCGCTGCGGCAGTGCCTGCTCGAGGACGTCTCGCTGTCACCGGCGCCGGATTCGCTATTCGAGCTGATCTCCTTCATCACCGGCGGCGCCACGCGCGAGAAGGCGCGGCGGCTGGCGCAGGGCGAGGATCCCGATGGCGATGCCGCGACGCTCGACGTCATGGCTGTGCTGCAGAAGTTCTCCGGCGTCCGGCCGCATCCGGAAGCGTTCGTCGAGGCGCTGGAGCCGCTGCAGCCGCGGCTGTACTCGATCTCCTCGTCGCACAACGCCACGCCCGGCAAACTCTCGCTCACCGTCGACTGCGTCCGCTACGTCATCGGCAAGCGCAAGCGGCTTGGCCTTGCCTCGACGTTCCTCGCCGAGCGTATCAATCCCGGCGACAGACTGCGCGTCTACGTGCAGAAGGCGCACGGCTTTGCACTGCCGGCCGATCCGAAGACGCCGATCATCATGGTCGGCCCGGGCACCGGCATCGCGCCGTTCCGCGCCTTCCTGCATGATCGCAGGGCGACCGGTGCGCCGGGCAAGAACTGGCTGTTCTTCGGCCACCAGCGCAGCGACTGCGACTTCTTCTACGCCGATGAGCTCAATGCGATGAAGACCTCTGGCCTGTTGACGCGGCTGTCGCTGGCGTGGTCGCGCGACGGCGACAAGAAGTTCTACGTCCAGGACCGCATGCGCGAGGTCGGTCGCGAGGTGTGGACCTGGCTCGCCGGCGGCGCGCATCTCTACATCTGCGGCGACGCTAAGCGCATGGCCAAGGATGTCGAGCGCGCGCTCGTCGACATCGTCGCCCAGTTCGGCGCCCGCTCGACCGACGAGGCCGTCAGCTTCGTCGCGGACCTCAAGAAGAAAGGCCGGTTCCAGCTGGACGTTTATTAACCCGCCGGAACCTCAAGAAAGGCGGCGGATAAAATTCTCGGCCGGAACTCCGGCCGAGAATGTTTTGGTTCCCTGCAGATCCGAAACAGGAGTCTTGTCGTTATTTGCCCGGTTGCCTTGCATCGACCTGCGAGAACGCTTTTCTCTCGTGGTCGGAACTCCAGGAGACCGGCCATGCAGACGATCACGACGCCCTTGCGCCCGACGCCCCAGGCCCGGGCGATGCGCGAGCGGAACACGACGGCGGCACTGGTCGCATTCTATGGGGCCGTGGCCCTGATCGCAGCGATCACGCTGGGCATGCCGTTCACGCATCCGTTCTGATCAAGCTCCTTCTCCTCACGGCGCCCTCTTGAACGGCGCCACCTTGATGCCCGCCGCGTCGAGCGCCTGGCGCACCTCGCGGGCGATCTCGACGGCGCCGGCGGTATCGCCGTGAATGCAGACGGTGTCGGTGCGCATCTTCATCACCTTGCCCGTCACCGAGACGACAGCGCCGTCCTGGACCATGCGCACGACGCGGTCGGCAATCTGCTTGGGATCGTGCAGCACGGCGCCGGGCTTGCTGCGTGAGACCAGCAGGCCGTTGTCGTCATAGGCGCGATCGGCGAACACCTCGTGCGCCATCGACAGGTTCGCCTTCTCGCCCGCAGTCACCAGCTTCGAATTGGCCAGCACGACGAAGATCAGGCTGGGATCGACGGCCTTGATCGCCTTCGCGATCGCGTTCGCCGTCATGTCGTCCTCGCAGGCGACGTTGGACAATGCGCCATGCGCCTTCACATGCGTGACCTTGTGGCCGGCGGCAGTCGCGATCGCCTGCAGCGCGCCGATCTGATAGGCGACGAGGTTCTCGATCTCCGATGATTTCAGACCGGGCACCGGACGGCGGCCGAAGCCGTGCAGATCGCGATAGCCGGGATGCGCGCCGATGCTGACGCCTTTGGCCTTCGCCATCTCGACCGTCCGGCGCATGATGTCGGCATCGCCGGCATGGAAGCCGCAGGCCACGTTGACCGACGTCGCCAGTTCGATCATTGCGGCGTCGTTGCCCATCTCCCAAGGGCCAAAGCTTTCTCCGAGGTCGCAGTTCAGGTCGACGGTGCTGGTCATGTCAGGGCTCCGCGCGTTGAGGGGTCGGAAACAGCGTTAGCGGCGATCAGGTTAATCGGGCGTCACTCCGGGCCAGGTGGTGACGTCGGTTGCGCTGACGGCATGCCCGGCCACGTTGGCCGTGAACAGCGCGTCCACGTCGAACTCGCTGCTCGTCAGCTCGCGGACACGATCCGGCAGGCTGCGCAGCAGATCCCTGTAGCGCCGCAGTTCGGCCTGGGCCTCGGCCATGCTCACCGCCTGGAAGCGGAACGGCGTGCCGGCCGGCGTCTGCGCCAGACGGCCGAAATCAGCAGTGATGACGGTCGCGATCTTCGGATAGCCGCCGCTGGTGCCGCGGTCGGACATCAGCACGATCGGCGAGCCGTTGCCGGGCACCTGGATGCTGCCCTCCACGGTGCCGTCGGAAACGATGTTGTGGCCGTGCAAATGACGGATCACCGGACCTTCGAGGCGATAGCCCATGCGGTCGCTGGTTGCCGAGACCGTCCAGTCGCTGCCCAGGAACAGCGCCTTCATCTCGTTGCTGAACTCGTCGTCCTGCGGCCCCATGACGACCCGGATCGCGCCGCTTGTCTTCGGGAGCTCGATCCGCATCTCCGGGGTCTGACTCGCAGGCGCCGTCTGGAACACATCGCCCGACTGCAGCGGGCGCGGGTAGGGGCTGCCCAGTCCCGCACGCGCATTGACCGACAAACTGTCGAACATCGGCTCACCGGCGATGCCGCCTTCGATGGCGAGATAGCTGAACGAGCCGCCGCGCGCGAAGCCGAGCGTCAGCCTGTCGCCCTCGTTCAAGGTGACCGACGTATTCATCTCGACAGGACGTTTGGCCACATCAGCGGGCCGCGCTGCGCCGGACAGCGCCACGCGCAAAGCGCCGCCCCTGGCGACAAACGTCGCACCGAACGGACCGATCTCGATCGCGGCGGCCGTCAGCGCGTTGCCGACGAGGCTGTTCGCCGCCGCCAGCGCCAGCTTATCCATCGCGCCCGATGGCGTCAGCCCGTAGCGCTGCGCGCCGAAGCGGCCACCATCCTGCACCGAGCTTGCCGGACCGATCTGCGCAACGACGAGCATGCTCATGCCGCGATCCGCTCCGCGATGAGCTCGCCGGCTGCGGCCGCGCGCTCCTGCTCGGCGAAGATCTTCTCGTCCACCGCCGTGAAGCTGACCTCGTCGCCCGGCTCGAGCAGGAAGGTCGGCTCGCGATGCAGTTGGAACGTTCGCATGGCGGTGCGGCCGAGCAGATGCCAGCCGCACGGGCCGGCCAGGCACTGGATGCCGGTCTGGATGCCGCCGATCGCGATGATGCCGGCCGGCGTCGCCAGCCGCGGGTTCTGCCGGCGTGACATCTGCAGTGAGGGATCGAGGCCCGACAGATAGGACCAGCCGGGCGTGAAGCCGATCATCGCCACGCGATAGGTGCCCGCGACATGGCGCGCGACGACCTCGTCGGGCGTCAGTCTGAGCGCCTTGGCGACGTCCTCGAGGTCGATACCGTTCTCGCCGCCATAGCAGACCGGCACCCGCCAGCGCCTGATATCGGTCTCCGGCGCCAGCGACCCGGCCGACAGCGCCAGCAGCCTGGCGCAGAGCGTATCGTAATCGATCGAGCCCGGATCGTAGTGCACCAGGAGCGAGCGATAGGTCGGCACCGTCTCGGTAAGTCCCGCGATGCCCGCCGCCGCCAGCGCATGATCGAGCGCGAGCACACGGCGGTTCGCCGTCTCGTCGATGGTCCGGCTGAACTCTACGGTGACGGCGCTGTCGCCGCTGGGCAGCAGGCGAGGGGGCGGAAAAGGATCGGCCATGAGTCGCGAAATCGTTTCGGGTACTGGTTCCTGATTAGCTGCTTTCGGCTGCAAGTGGAATTGGGTCAAAATCAAAAACTCTCGAAAATTCAATAAATTAATCGGATGTCTTGCGATAAGCAGACTTTATCGGGCCGCTGCAACCCCGCATGCGCTGGGTGCACGGAGCATGCCCTTGACGCAGCGTTCGTCGCTCGCAAGATGCGCCGTCTTTTCCGCCAGCCCGTTTGGAGCGCCAGTCTCACAATGTCCCTCACGCCCGAAGCCATCGCCACCCTGTCGCAGGTCACCACCGCGACCATCACCACGGTCCTGCTGAAGAAGGGGTTGCGCAATGTCTGGATGCGCGGCGCCAGGCCGCTGCGCCCGGGACAGAAGCGGCTGGTCGGCCCGGCCTTCACCTTGCGCTTCGTGCCGGCGCGCGAGGATCTGGCGACGCCGGAATCCTGGTCGTCGCCGATCTCGACCCGCACCGCGATCGAGGCCATGCCGGAGGGCTGCATCGCCGTCGTCGATGCGATGGGCGTCAAGAACGCCGGCATCTTCGGCGACATTCTCTGCGCCCGCATGGTCAAGCGCGGCGTCACCGCGCTGATCACCGACGGCGTCGTGCGTGACCTCGAGGGCGTGATGGGCACGGGTCTTCCGGTGTGGTGCGACGGCTATGCCGCGCCGCCGTCGGTCGCGGGCCTGACCTTCGTCGGCTGGGGCGAGGCGATCGGCTGCGGCGGCGTCGCGGTGTTCCCGAACGACGTCGTCGTCGCCGACCAGGACGGCGCGGTGCTGATCCCGCAGGCAATGCTCGACCACGTGCTCGCCGAAGGCCCGGAGCAAGAGCGCATGGAGGCGTGGATCGTCGACGAGGTGAACAAAGGCGCGGTCCTGCCGGGCCTGTATCCGATGAACGCCGAAACCAAGGCGCGCTACGCCGCGTCGAAGAAGTAGTTCGCCGCGACAATCGATCGACGGCACAGAGCCAGGAAAGGCATGACCATGGTGGATGTTTATCTCGCGGGCTCCCGCCCGACGCGCCGGGCGGCGGCCGAAAGCTTCACGGGGACTGTCTGGCAGGACCCGATCATCACGCCGCAGGCGCCCGCCCGCGTGGCGTCGGCGCGCGTGGCGTTCGAGCCCGGCGCCCGCACCGCCTGGCATACCCATCCGCTCGGCCAGACTCTCTACGTCATCCAGGGCGTCGGCCGGGTGCAGGCAAAGGGCGGACCGGTGCGCGAGATCAAGGCCGGCGACGTCGTCTGGATTCCGCCGGGAGAGAAACACTGGCATGGCGCCGCGCCGACCACGGGCATGGTCCATGTCGCGATGCATGAATCGCTCAACGGCGAGCACGTGACCTGGATGGAGCACGTCACCGACGAGGAATACGCCACGCCCGTCGGCTAAGGCTGGACTGACAGGATGTCGGGCGCGCGGTCGCAAGGCCGCGCGCTTTTGCTTTGGAGCAGCAGCGCTCAGTTCACGCGCGTCCAGGTCTGGCCGCCGCAGAACATGCCGCCAAAGGCGCAGCCCTGCACGCGCAGGCTGTCCGGGCCCTTGAGCGCGATGGTCGAATCGTAAGTGCTGCCGCTGCTCGGGTCGAAGATCCGGCCGCTCCACTTCTTCTCTTTGTCGTTCGGCCGCATGTTGATCAGGATCTGCTCGCCGTTCTGGTTGGTCTTGGCGTCGATCGAGTAGCCGCAGAGATTGGCGCCGCATGGCTCGATGCGGATCTTGCCCTCCTTCTCCTCTGTCAGCCAGATGCCAACCGGCGAGTTCTGATCGCGCACGGACGGCGGCGGCGCCACTGTTGTCGCCACGGTGGCCGGAGCCTGGGCCGGGCGCGGCTGTGGCTGGACCGCCGCCGGCGGAGGCGCCACGGGAGCAGCAACGGTCGGCGCTCCGGCAGGCGGCGTCAGCGGAGCGGCTGCCGGCGCGGGCGCGGCTGGCGCAGCCACGGCTGCTGACGGCACGGCTGCCTGGACTGGGGCAGGTGCGACGGGGGCAGGTGCGACGGGCGCCGGTGGCGGGCTCACCGGCACGGCTGCGGTCGGCGCCGGTGCGGCCGGCACTGCGGCAGGGGGCGACGCAGCAGGCGCCTGCGCGGGTGTGGATGGCGTCACCGCCGCCTCGGCAGGCGCTTGGGCCGGCTTGTCCGCGCCCGGCTGCGGCCTGGCCGCCGTATCCTGATCGCGCTTGGCGCGCTTGGGCTTCTTCTGCTCGGTGTTGTCGTAGACGCCGGGGATCTGCACGGTGCCGCGGTCGGGATCGATGCGGATGGTCTTGCCGCCATATTCGATCACGTATTGCGCCTGGGCGGCACTGCTGGCCAGAACCACGGCAGCAACGGCCAACAGCCTCTTCATCAGGATCTCCGCGATGTCGGTTGCTGATGTGAGCGAGCTCACGCGCTGGTAAGTCGCGCATCGCACACCTCCGGTTCAATCCGCCGAGGGCTCAAAAATCCAGCGGCGCATTGTCGACCACCTCCTTCATCACGAAGAACGTGCGGGTCTGCCGTACGCTGGGCAGCGAGATCAGCTGGTCGCCATGCATGCGATTGAAATCCTGCATGTCGCGGACGCGGATCTTGAGAAAGAAGTCGAAGTCGCCGGCGACGAGATGGCAATCGAGCACGAATTTCAGCTTGCGGATCGCGGCTTCGAAGGTGCGGAAGCTCTCCGGCGTCGAGCGGTCGAGGACGACGCCGACCAGCACGAGCGCGCTGCGCTCGACCTTCTCCGGCGCGATCTGCGCACGCACGCTCTTGATATAGCCGTCCTCGAACAGGCGCTGGGTGCGGCGATGGCAGGTCGCCGGGCTGACATGAACGGCAGCGGCGAGCTCGGCATTGCTCATCCGGCCGTCCTTCTGCAGCAGCTGCAGAATGCGGCGATCGACACGGTCGAGATCCGCGTCGGAAGTTTCTTTCGTTGAAGGCGCCATGAACGGATGTTTCCATCAGTATCAAAGGAATAATCGGATGTAAGCATGAAAATAGTCGCCGAAAAAGAGAGCACCTTTCCGGAGCTTTTACGTAAGATGACGTCAGCCCATCACCCCATCCACGGAGAGACCCGTGCTTCGGCTCGACAAGTTCAAGAAGTATTCGCTCACCTTCGGCGTGACCCCGATCGAGCATCTGCCGCGCCTGACGGCCGCCCTCGGCGGCAAGGTGCAGATCTACGCCAAGCGCGACGACTGCAACTCGGGCCTTGCGATGGGCGGCAACAAGCTGCGCAAGCTCGAATACATCGTGCCCGACGCGATCGAGTCGAACGCCGACACGCTGGTGTCGATCGGCGGCGTGCAGTCCAACCACACCCGCATGGTGGCGGCGACCGCGGCCAAGATCGGCATGAAGTGCGTCGTTGTGCAGGAGAGCTGGGTGCCTCACGAGGACGCCGTCTATGACCGCGTCGGCAACATCCTGATGACCCGCCTGATGGGCGCCGACAGCCGCATCGTCGAGGACGGTTTCGACATCGGCATCCGCAAGAGCTGGGAGAACGCGATCCAGTCGGTGAAGGATGCCGGCGGCAAGCCCTATGGCATTCCGGCCGGCGCCTCCGTGCACAAGTTCGGCGGCCTGGGCTATGTCGGCTTCGCCGAGGAGGTGAGGGCGCAGGAAGCCGAGATGGGCATCAAGTTCGACTACATCATCGTGTGCGTCGTCACCGGCTCGACGCAAGGGGGCATGATCGTCGGCTTCGCCGCCGACGGCCGGGCCGACCGCGTCATCGGCATCGACGCCTCCGGCACGCCGGAGCAGACCCGTGCCCAGGTGCGGCAGATCGTCGACAACACCGCCGAGCTCGTCGAGCTCGGCCGCAAGGTGCGCGACGACGAGATCGTCATTCTCAACGACTACGCCTATCCGGCCTATGGCGTCCCGAGCGCCGAGACCAACGAGGCCATCCGCCTCGCCGCCCGCACCGAGGCGATGATCACCGACCCGGTCTACGAGGGCAAGTCGATGCAGGGCATGATCGACCTCGTCAAGAAGGGCTACTTCCCGGAAGGCTCGAAGGTCCTCTACGCCCATCTCGGCGGCGCCCCGGCGATCAACGGCTACAGCTACACCTATCGCAACGGCTGAGACGGCCTTGTAGCTTGCTTGCAGCCTCGCGGTGAGCCGAGGTCCCACCTCACACTCCGCTGTCGTCCCGGCCTCCGAGCCGGGACCCATAGCCACCGAACGTCGTGTTGGATTCGACTGCATCTCCGCGCCTGCCACAAACTTCGGCCTGTGGTTATGGGTCCCGGCTCGGAGGCCGGGACGACACCGAATGTGTGGCATGGGCGATCCACATAACTACTAACGCGACATTGCGTTCTCGCGACGCATCCACGTCCGAGTGATCCATCAGTCGACCCTCTGCAAATGAGAGGGCGCAGGGAATGCCGGGCGCTGGCCGCAACCCATGGCCCGCCTGCAAACAAAAAGCAGGCGGCAGTCACCACAGGTTCAGCCGAACTCCGGCATTCCCTGCGCGATGGTCTTAACAGTTATACGTGTTCTCCCCGGTGTACGGGCTTGTTAGCCACCGTCGCCCGAGGGGATCATCATCACCCCCGGACTTGACGCCAGCGTCGCGGCGCCAGGACCACACGACTTCCCGTCCGCATCATGCCGTTCGTCCGCGCAGCCCAAGCTGCGCTGCGGCACATCAGCGGCCATCGCCTCCCCACCTCGCGTGTCGTGACGATCGCGCGCAACGCCCCTCTCGTCGAGGCGGGATGGCGGCAGTGAACCACAAATTTCGGAAAAACGCAAGAGATATGTTTTGGACAAGAGGGATTGGCGAGATGTTTTTCCTGAAATCTGTCGGAAACATTCCTGAGCGGCACCAGCAGCGTCATCGGCCGGGCGCGCTTTGGCAAACTCCGTCGTCGTCCCGGGCAAGCCGGAGCGGCGCAGAGCGCCGCGCAGGCGCCGACCCGGGATCCATACTCCGCGGCGGGAGTGGTTGGATGAGATCGGAGCCGCGGACCTGCCGCGACACGGCGGCCTGCGAGTATGGATCCCGGCGTTCGCCGGGATGACGACGGAGGGCGAGGCGGCAGCTTGCCTTCGGGCTCGCAGAGTTGGTCGTGAACGCTGGCTCCGCGGCGTACGGGAGTCAGCCGGCGTCTCGAGAGGTTGTGGGCAAAGGCGCGCTGGTCCTGTTAGTCGTGTGTCGACCGCGTGAGCGCGCCGGATGCAGCAACGGCTTGACTTTCCCTTCTGCCGCCCTTAGGGAACGCCACCCCGCGCAACCCGCGCGGATTGAACAGAGGCGTAGCATGACAGACGATAGCCAGCACCGGGAGTCTCGCTAGCGCGTCCGTCGAGGCGTGCTTGCGCGCCTCCCTTCTGATGCCGGACGGCCGACGCCGCCGGCACATCCCCTCACAACGAGTCTGAGACATCGAAGCCTGCGATGCGCATGGGCGCATTGCGAGCCTGTCGCTGCGCGTCCTCACGGATTCGCGGCGCGATGCCGCATGGCTCGTCTTGTCCTGAAGAGACTCCAGCGGAGTTTGAAGATGACCCGCACGTTAAGAAATATCGGCATCATGGCGCATGTCGACGCCGGCAAGACCACCTTGACCGAGCGCATCCTGCTCGACACCGGCAAGATCCATCAGGCCGGCGACGTTCACACCGGCAACACCGAGACCGACTCCCATGCACTCGAGAAGAAGCATGGGATCACGATCTCGGCGGCGGCGATCTCGTGCGAATGGCGTGATGCGTTCATCACCATCATCGACACGCCCGGCCATGTCGATTTCCAGATCGAGGTCGAGCGCTCACTGCGCGTGCTCGACGGCGCGATCGCCGTGTTCTCGGCGGTCTCCGGCGTCGAGCCGCAGTCGGAAACGGTCTGGCGACAGGCCGACCGGCTCGGCGTGCCGCGGCTGTGCTTCGTCAACAAGATGGACCAGGTCGGAGCCGATCTGCAGCGGACGGTCGAGATGATCGCCGATCGTCTCGGCGCCACGCCGCTCGTCCTGCAACTGCCGCTTCGAGGCGAGGACGGCTTCGCCGGCGTGGTCGACCTCGTGGCGATGAAGGCGTTGTACTGGGATGGAGCGCAGCCGCAGCCATCGGCCGGCGCCATCCCGGAAGAGCTGCGCAGCGCGGCCGAGCGACAGCGACAGCGTCTGCTGGAGACGCTGGCGGATCAGGACGCGGCGATCATGGCGGCCTATGTCGGCGGTGAGACGATCAGCGCGGCTGACCTCAAGGCGGCGATCCGCAGGGCGTGCCTCGCGGGACGGCTTACGCCTGTGCTGTGCGGCTCGGCCTACCGGAACGTCGGCGTGCATCCGCTGCTCGACGCCATCGTCGACTACGCGCCGGGTCCGGAGGACCGGCCGGCGGTCGCGGGGCTAGACCCGCGCAGCGGCGCGGCCGAGCATCGGTTGCCGCGTGCGGACCAGCCATTCGCGGCGCTGGTGTCGAAGGTGCAGGCGAGCCGTTTCGGCACGCTGGCGTTCGTCAGGGTCTACGCCGGTCGTGTCACGGCGGGCACGTCGGTGACCAATGCGACGTCCGATCGGACCGAGCGGATCGGCCGGCTGCTGCGGATGCAGGCCGATGCGCAGATCGAGATCGACGAAGCCCGTGCGGGCGACGTCGTCGCGGTCGTTGGCCTGAAGTCGGTCGTAGCCGGCGACACGTTGAGCGATCCGGCGCACCCGATCGTGCTGGACGGCTTTGTCATTCCGGAGCCGGTGATCGAGGCGGTGGTCGAGCCGCGGCTTGGCCAGGACCAGGAACGGCTGGGGCAGGCCCTGGCGCTGATGGCGCGCAGCGATCCGTCGCTGCGCGTCGTCGTCGACGCGGACAGCGGCCAGACGCTGCTCCGCGGCATGGGCGAGTTGCATCTGCAGATCGCCGTCGAACGATTGAAGGAGGACTACAATGTCGATGCTGTCATCGGCGCCCCGGAGGTGGCCTATCGTGCGGCCGCGTCGCGGCCGAGCGAGGTCGATCACACCCTGCGCAAGCAGAGTGGCGGCCCCGGCCAGATGGCGCGCGTTCGCCTCGCCTTCGCGCCCTTGGAGGAGGGCGGCGAGGGACTCGTATTCGTCGACGAGACCGTCGGCGGCGCGATCCCGCGCGAGTTCATTCCGTCGATCGAGAAGGCGCTGCGCCAGTCGCTGCGCGACGGCGGGCCGGGCGGATATCCCGTGCTCGGCCAGCAAGTGACCCTCCTGGACGGCGCCTTCCATCAGAAGGATTCGTCCGGGCTGGCCTTCGAGCTGGCGACCAGAGAGGCATTCCGGATCGGCTTCGAACGGGCCGCTCCGATCCTGCTCGAGCCCGTGATGCGGGTCGTGGTGACGACGCCCGAGGACTATCTCGGCGGCATCATCGGCGATCTGCAGAGCCGGCGCGGCCGCATCGTCGCGACCGAGCCGATCCCGCGCGGGCAGGAGGTCATCGCCGAAGTGCCGCTGGCGCGGTTGTTCAACTACGTCAGCGCGCTGCGGTCGCTGTCGCAGGGGCGCGCCGTCCACGCGATGGCGTTCTCGCGCTATGCGCCGGCGCCGATAGGCGTCGCTGAGAAGCTGATCGCGACGGCGTGACGACAACAAGAGATGAGCGGCGAGCAGCCGCTCATCTCATTCTCGCTTCAATTCGCCAGAAACGCCATCGAGATCACGTGCTCGTAGCGACCATCGATCCGAACAGCGTTGCGATGCAGGCCTTCTTTCTCGAAGCCGACGGACTCGTACAAGGCGATCGCATTCAGATTGGTCTCGCGCACCGTCAACGTGATCCGCGTGAGCCCGCCGGCGAGCGCGGCGTCCATCGTCCGGCGGATGAGCGCCCGACCGATGCCGCGGCCGCGCCAGGGCGGCAGCAGGCCCATGCCCAGGGTGCCGCAATGGGCATAGATCGTCCTGCGCGTATCCGTCAGGATGTCGCACCAGCCGACGATCCGGCCATCGTCGACGACCACGAATTGCGGCTGGGCCTTGCCGATGTTGTTCAGGACGAAGGCTCTGATCTCGTCGAGCGACGGCGCTTCGAGGAACGAGAGGAAGCGCCGCTCGCGCGCCACGCTATCCAGCACGGCACGAAACGCCGCGATGTCGCTTGCTTCGATGGATCGGATCTCATGGGACATGATCTGTTCGCCTCAACCGGCCACCTCACGTCATGACCTCATGCAGGCCGAGCCAGCCCGTGTACAGGCCGACCAGCACGATCAGGGCCGCCGAGACGTAGGGAGCGCGGTGCGCGAAACGGCTGAAGCCGGACCAGCGGCGCTCGACATGCCGAAGGCTCAGGGCCGCCAGGACGCCGGCGGACACCATGGTGATGGCCAGGCCGATGCCAAAGCACAGAACGAGGACGAAGCCCAGGCTGAACTGCTGCAGCTGAATGCACAGCAGCAGGACCGTGATGGCGGCCGGGCAGGGGATGAGTCCGCCGGACAGTCCGAACAGAACGATCTGGGCCGTCGTGACGGTGCGGCCGGCGAAGCGCCTGCGAATGTCGGCCGCGTGCGCGCGCGCGTGGGCGTCGTCCTCCTCGCCGAGATCCATGTGATCGTGGGCGTGCTCCTCGTACAGCATCTCGGCCGTGTCGCCAGCGAGTGCGATGCGCGCCTTGAAGGCGTGGGGCTCCGGGATCTCCTCGATGCTTTCCAGATAACTGCCGTCAGAGCGGAAGCTGAACCGCTGCTCGCCCCCGTCGCCGCGGAGGGTCGTAAGCCGGACCGACTCGGCCGACGGGAGCGCTCCGCTGGCGCTGCGGATCCGCCAGCGGGGCGGCACGCCGTCCTCGAAAATCTCGACGGCGAGCGAGTGCCCGGCCAGCACGACCGATTGCGTCGCCTCGTGATGGTGATGATGGTGGTGGTGACCGTTCTGATCGCGCCAGGTGCGCCAGATCATCCAGGTCGCGATGCCGATGATGATGACCGCCGAGATCAGCTGCAGATAGGCCTCGCTGCGTTCCCCGGACAGTTCTTGGCCGAAATGAAGCCCGGCGAGCGCGACCACCCAGACGATCGCCGTGTGGGAGATGGTCGCGGAGAGGCCGAGCAGCACGGCCTGCAGAACGGTGCCGCGGATCGCGACGATGAACGCGGCCATCATGGTCTTGGAATGGCCGGGCTCGAGGCCGTGCAGCGCGCCGAGGAGGATCGCGCTCGGCGCGAACAGCCACGCATGCGCGCTGCCTTGCTGCAGCAGGTGGGACAGGTCGGTCATGCGGCCCTCATTTCAGATAGGTCCTGACGACCTCGATCAGGTCCGCGGCACCCTTGGCCCTGTCGGGGTCGGTCTCATGGGCGGGATCCACGACATGGTGCCGGATGTGATCTTCCAGCAGTTCGGTCGTCAGCCCGCCGATCGCGCCTCTCACGGACGCGACGAGCATCAGCACGTCGGCGCAGCCGAGCTCCGCCTCGAGCGCGCGCTCCACCGCGTCGATCTGACCTTTGATGCGCCGGACTCGCGCCAGCAGCTTCGGCTTGTGCTTGATGGTGTGCGACATCCCGATAAGATAGGGGGGTACCCTATGCGGGTCAACCGCTGACTGCTTCCGCGGTCCGTCGAAGCACTGCCGCTAGGGTGTTCGGTCGCGGTCCAGCGCATCAGCCGGACCGCGGAGGATGAGGTCGTTCGTCAGTCGAACCAGGTCTTGTAGATCGCCTGGTAGCTGCCATTTTCGGTCGACATGTGCAGCCACTGGTCGACGAACGCCTTCAGCGCGACGTCACGCTGCAGCCAATAGGCCTTCTCGGAGAAGTCGAACGGCTTGTCGGGATGGACGGCGCAAAGCACGCCGGGATGCAGCTTCTGCTGGTAGCGGGTTTCGGAGGCATCGGTCATCATCAGGTCGGCGTCACCCTTGGCGATCTCGTCGAAGATCGTGACGTTGTCGGGGTGGACGCGGATGTCGGCCGCCTTGATGTTGGCGCGGGCGAAACGCTCGTTGGTGCCGCCGGGGTTGACGACCACACGGGTGCCCGGTCTGTCGATATCGGCGAGCGTCTGGTACTTGCCGGTGTCGCTGCAGCGGGCGATCGGGGTCTTGCCCTCGCGCATGATCGGCGTCGAGAAGAAGCCCTTCTTCTGGCGGTCGAGCGTGATCGACACGCCGCCCATCGCGACGTCGAACTTGTCGGCCTCGAAATCCTTCATCAGCTGCGGCCAGCTGGTCGGCACGAACTCGACCTTGACGCCCATCGCCTTGCCGAGCGCCTCGGCCATGTCGACGTCGAAGCCGGAGAACTTGCCGGTGGCCTTGTCCAGGTAGGTGAACGGCTTGTAGTCGCCGGTCATGCCGACGCGCAGGGCACCGCGCTGCATGATCTCGTCGAGGCGCGAGGCCTGATCCGCCAGCGCCTGCGCGGCGAGCCCGCAGACCAGCGCAACCGCGCTCAAGGTGGCGATCGTCCGGTTGAAAAATCCCATATTGAAATACCTCGTTCGGTTGGGCCGCATTAGTCTTAGCCGACGTCAGCGCGCCCGACGAGGGGTGGCGCAGGGCAGCTTACCAACAGCGAGGTCGGATCCGTGGGCATATCGATCAGTGAGGCATCGGTTGGGGTGTTCGTCCCCAATCTCCGCAACCTCTCGGCACTGCTCGACAAGGCATCCGCCTTTGCGGATAGCCGCGGGATCGATGCTGCGGCGCTGCTGCAGGCCCGGCTCGCGCCCGACATGTACAGTTTCCTCCGCCAGGTCTGCGAGGCCAACCGCCACGCCACCATCGCCTCCGCGCTGTTGGCGGGACGTCCGCAGCCCTCGGTCGACGAGAGCGAGACGGACATTGCCGGCCTGAAGACGAGGCTCGCGACTGCGATCGATGATCTCCAGAGCGTACCGCACGCGGCGATCGAAGAGGGCGCCATGCGCGAGGCGGTCTTCACCTTCCGCAACGGCAACACGCGCCGGTTCGCCGATGGAAGCGCATTGTTGCTGACGTTCAGCCTGCCGCAGTTCTTCTTTCACGTCACCACGGCCTACGACATTCTGCGTCACGCCGGCGTGCCGCTGGCGAAGTCGGATTATCTGGGCGTGCCAAGATGAGGCCTTCAGAGACGAATGGCCGGCGCAAGGCCGGCCATGACGATGTCGTCGCTTCAGCTTTGCGGGTGCGCGGCTACGTCTCGCTGCGGCCAGCCGCAGCGACCGGACCCTTGCCCGTCATCTCGTTTTTCAGCGCCTCGAACCGTTCGATCGCCTCGCGCGCCCTTGCATCGACCGTCTTGACGGCGGCCTCGGCGGTCATCGGACCGCTGCTGACGGCAATCGACGTCGGCCCGACCGTCTCGTCGACATAGTAACCGTCCTCGCCGCGGCGCGCGGTCCAGCGGAAGCGGATCGCCGAAATCGGACCTGGTCCGACCTTGGCGTAGCCGTCGGCCTGATCGAATGCGACGGTGGCGGCGGCCTTCTTGGACGGCTGTGTTGCCATCTCCGCCGGTTTCGCGGTCTCCGGCTGATCCAAAATGCTCGCTATCGTTGCGAGCGCATGCTCGGTCGCAACACTCATTGCCGCCTCGGTTCCTACTGGCGCGCGCAAATACCGTCGCCAACAGTCACAGTTGTAGCGAAAATGGGGCGCGATGCAACAATACGTTCAAATTTGGGCAACAAAGCGGTGGATGAATGAGCCCGTCATGTCACCTCTGATCCGGTCCTCTCGCTGCCGGCGGAGGACCGGCATGATGGAACCCCACGCGTTCAGAGCACGTCCTGATTGATCACGTTTTGCCGAATCGGCTCGCGATCGAGCACGCTGAGAATGTTGCGCGCGGTCTGCTCGCTCATCCGGTCGACTGCCTCGCGGGTGACGCCGGCGACGTGCGGCGCCATGATCACGTTGGGCAGCGCATGCAGCGCGTGACCGACCGGCGGCGGCTCCTGCTCGAACACGTCGAGACCGGCCCCGGCGAGCCGGCCCGTTGA
Organism: Bradyrhizobium sp. ORS 278; assembly: GCF_000026145.1. NCBI lineage: Bacteria > Pseudomonadati > Pseudomonadota > Alphaproteobacteria > Hyphomicrobiales > Nitrobacteraceae > Bradyrhizobium > Bradyrhizobium sp. ORS 278. The sequence goes on from NC_009445.1 coordinate 3,982,527, forward strand.
CAGCGCGTCATACAGCGCGGCCTCGTCGATCAGGCCGCCGCGCGCGGTGTTGATCAGGTACGCGGTCGGCTTCATCAGACGGAGACGCGCGGCGTTGAACAGGCCGATGGTCTCTTGCGTTTTTGGACAGTGGATGCTGACGAAATCGGCGCGCGGCAGCGCGGCGTCGAGGTCGGCAACCGGCTCGCAGCCGGCCGCGGTAATCTCGGCGGCGGGCTTGTAGGGGTCGTAGACCAGGACCTGCATCTCCATCGCGAGACAGCGCTTGGCGGTGCGGGTGCCGATGCGGCCGAAGCCGATGATCAGCACGGTCTTGCCGTAGAGGTCGAACGGCAGCACGCCGAGGCGGGAGCCCCAGGTGCCGTCCTTGACCATCGCATGCATCTCGCTGGCGCGCTTGGCCAAGGTCAGCATCATGAACAACGCCTGCTCGGCCACCGAGGGCGAGTTGGCGGTCCCCGCGACCATCAGCGGCACCTTGTGCCTGGAGAGCGCGGGTACGTCGACCGCGTCGAAGCCGACGCCGATCCGGGTGACGACCTTCATGTCGCCGGCGGCGAGCAGTTCCGGCTCGCCGAATCGCGTGGCGCCGAGCGCGACGCCGTGCACGGGCGCATGCGAGCTGAGCAGCGCGGAGAAATCCGCCGCCGAGATCATGTTGGGGAATTCGATCATCTCGACGTCCTCGCGCGCCGACAGCAGCGCGCGCCCCTTGGCCGAGAAGGATTGCGTGACGAGGATCTTGTTCTTGTTCGTTGCCGTCCTGGTGGTCATGTCCTGCCCTTGAAGCTTCTTGTGCTCGTCAGATCACGAGCCCGGTCGCCTCATTTAACAGGTGCATGTTGTTGAGGTCCATTGCCATGCGCAGGGGGCTGCCATCCCGCGCGCCGGCATTGGGATTGACGCGCCCGCAGATCGGCGTGTCATTGAGGGTGAAGTAGACCAGTGTCTCCATGCCCATCGGCTCGGTGACGTCGAGCATCGCCTCGAACGTCTCGACGCCGGGCTCGGCATGCGGCTTCGTCTCGGTGATGTGCTCCGGCCGGATGCCGAGCAGCAGCGGCTCATTCCGCGACACGGATTGATAACGCGCGGCGCGGGCCGGCGGCAGCGGGAAGGCGATGCGGTCGGTGAGGCGGATGTGGAGCTGGCTGTTCGCCTCCTCGAGTCGGCACGGCACGAAGTTCATCGCCGGCGAGCCGATGAAGCCGGCGACGAAGCGCGTTGCCGGACTGTGATACAGCTCGGTCGGCGTGCCGATCTGCTCGATGCGCCCCTTGTTCATGACGACAACGCGATCGGCCAGCGTCATGGCCTCGACCTGGTCGTGGGTGACGTAGACCGTGGTGGTGCGCACCTTCTGGTGCACCTTCTTGATCTCGATGCGCATCTGCACGCGCAGCTTGGCGTCGAGGTTGGACAGCGGCTCGTCGAACAGGAACACCTTGGGATTGCGCACGATGGCGCGGCCCATCGCCACGCGCTGGCGCTGGCCGCCGGAGAGCTGCTTCGGCTTGCGGTCCACGAGGTCGGCGATATCCAGCATACGGGCGGCTTCCGCGACGCGGCTCTTGATCTCGGCCTTCGGATAATGCTTGAGGCGCAGCCCGAACGACATGTTCTCCGCCACCGTCATATGCGGATAGAGGGCATAGTTCTGGAACACCATCGCGATGTCGCGGTCCTTCGGCGGCACATCGTTGACGACGTCGCCGCCGATGGTGATGTCGCCGTCGGAGATGTCCTCGAGCCCCGCGATCATCCGCAACGTCGTCGACTTGCCGCAGCCGGACGGTCCGACCAGCACGACGAATTCATGATCGGCGATGTCGAGATCGATGCCGCGGACGGCCTCGACGTCGTCGTAGCGTTTCACGACCTTGCGCAAGCTCACTTCAGCCATATCGGATCAACCCCCGTCATCAGCCCTTGGTCGCGCCGGCGGTGAGACCGGCGATGTAATAGTCCATCAGGAATGCGTAGATGATCAGCGGCGGCGCCGCGCCGAGCAGCGCGCCGGTCATGATCTGCCCCCAATTGAAGACGTCCCCCTTGATCAGGGTGGTGGTGATGCCGACCGGCAGCACCAGCTGGTCGACGGACGTCGTCAGCACCAGCGGATAGAGAAACTGCGCCCAGGACACCGTGAAGGCGAAGATGGTTGCCGCGATCAGACCGGGCAGGGCGACGGGGATGAAGATCCGCGTCAACGTCTGCAGCCAGGAGGCGCCGTCGATGATCGCGGCCTCGTCGAGTTCCTTCGGAATCGAGGCGAAATAGCCGATCATGATCCAGGTGCAGAACGGCACCGTCAGCGTCGGATAGATGAACAGCAGCACGTACCATCTGTTGAGCAAAGTGATCCCGGTCAGGTCCTGGACCACCGCGAGCATCTTGAACAGCGGAATGAACAGCAGGCTGTCGGGAATGAGATAGGTCAGGAACACGCCGGTGGCCAGCGTCGCCGATCCCCAGAACTTCATGCGTGCCAGCGCGAAGGCTGCAGGAATGCTGATCAGCATCGTGACGATGACGACGATGACCGACACCATGGCCGAGTTCCAGAAGAAGCGCAGGAACTGGTTCGAGCTGAGCAGCTCGACATAGTTGGACAGCGTGGGATGGAACACCCACCACGGATTGGTCGCGGCCGAAATCTCGGCGCTGCTCTTCAGCGACGTGATCAGCATATAGAACGGCGGCACCAGCGAGAAGATCGCGAACAGCACCAGGAAGAAATACGACCAGCGCAGCGCCCAGGCGCGGTCGCGGCTCATCGAGCCGTGCTTGACGGTGCGGGTCGGGCCGGCCTTGTCGACGGTCAGGGTGCTCATCAGGATTCATTTCCCCGCTTGGATACGTCACGCAGGATGAAGATGGCGGCGACCGCCAGGATCGGCACCATGAACAGCGACACGCTTGCGCCGAGCGGAATATCGCTGCTCTGAATGCCGACCTGGAACGCCCATGTCGCAAACAGATGCGTCGTATCCAGCGGGCCGCCGGATGTCAGGATGCGGACGATGTCGAAATTGGCGAAGGTGACGATCAGCGAGAACAGCGTGGTGATCGCGATGATGTTTCGCATCATCGGCAGGGTCACGTACCAGATCCGCTGCCACCAATTGGCGCCGTCGATCGCGGCCGCCTCGTAGAGCTGGTCGGGGACCGATTTCAGCGCCGCCAGATACATGATCATGAAGAACGGCGCGCCGTACCAGACGTTGACCAGGATGACCGAGAACCGCGCCCAGGCGGTTTCGCCGAGCCAGGGGATCGGTCCGATGCCGAAGAAGGAGAGCGTATAGTTGAACGCGCTGTACGACGGATCGAATAGCCACAGCCAGGCCAGCGTGCTCATCGCGGGCGGAATGACCCAGGGCACGAGCAGGATGCCGCGCCATTTGCGCTGCCCCTTGGCAGGAATGTTGTGCACGAAATGCGCGACGATGAAGCCCATCAAGGCTTTGAAGATGACGGCTGTAATCGCGAAGATGCAGGACTGCTTCACCACCATCCAGAACGTCTCGCGCTTGAAAAGGAAGGTGAAGTTGCCGAAGCCGACGAAGCGCTGCATCGACTTGTTCAGCGTCGCCAGATGAATCGAGTAGAAGGCGGGGTAGAGCACGAGGACGGCGATCAGAAGGATCAGCGGCAGGGTCATCAGGAACGCCACCGTCGACTTGCGCTTGAGCGCATTGCGCAGGCCCTTGCGGCGGGCGATGGGGCGCGGCCGTGCGGCGGCGTTCTCGCCGATTGCGGCATCAACCATGAGCGGGCTCCTCGTGACTTTCCAGCCCCTGGTCGGCGGACAAGCGCGACCATGGCAATAACGTGACGGCGGCGGCCCGCGACCGCGGACCGCCCATGTCAGAAAGATGCGCCTCAGCTGCGCATGAAGCCTTCGCACTCGCTCTCGGCCCAGGCGAGAGCGGTGTCCATCTTCTCGCCCTGCGCAAAGCGCAGCGCCAGCTTGGTCAGCGTCGCCTGGAAGTAGATCTGCTGCGCGATCTTCGGCGGTGCCGGCGAGGCTGCGATCGAGAGGGTCTGATGATTATACGGGTTTGGATAGTGGTAGAGCGTACCCGTTGGCGGGCCTTGCTCGGCCCAGGTCTTCAAGGTCGTCATGTTGGCGTAGGCTGGCAGGTCATAGCCGCCGCTGACCGCGACGAACTTCTCGATCGAGGACGGCTGCGACAAATGAGTGAGCAGACTCTTGGCCGCCTGCTTGTTCTTGCCGAAGTTCCAGACGCCCCAGAAGTACGGCAGGAACGGCGCGAAGCGTCCTTTCGGGCCGGCCGGGAAGCCGTGGGTCCAGCATTGCTCGGCGATCTGCGGGGCGTCGCGCTTGGCGACGGCCCAGGCGCTCGGCGGATTCATGATCAGCGCACCCTTGCCGGAGATCAGCCATTTGTTGTTGGACGCGTCGTCCCAGGACGGTGCGTCGGGCGGCAGCACGGCAATGAGCTTCTTGTAGAACTCGAGCGCCTGGCGGACAGCGTCGGTCTTGACCGTAATGTCGCCCTTGGCATTCACGAGCTCGGCACCGAATGACTGGAAGATGGCGCCCGCGGTGTCGACGCTGTCGGTGGTCTCGCCGAGCCCGATGCCGAACGGGAAACCGCCCTTCTGGCAGGCCTCCGCCGCCTTCAGGAAGGTCTCCATGGTCCAGTTGTCGGCTTTCGGCGGGCTGCCGGCCGGATACATCTCCTGTACGTCGATCCCGGCTAGTTTCTTCATGAGATCGATCCGGGAGCAGGGCCCCTTGATCTGACTGCCCGGAGTCGCCGGAACGGCCAGCCACTTGCCGCCGACCTGGCCGAGATACTTGACTGTGCCGTTGACGTCGCCGTTCTGCTTGATCAGCGGCTCCATCACATCGTTGACAGGCTCGAGCTGATCCGCATAGGCGTGCGGCCACCAGGTCGGCATCTGCAGGATATCGTGGCCCGATTTGGCCTGGGCCTCGGCCGCAACCGTCAGTTCCAGCTTCTTGTTGTTGCTGGTGATGTAATCGATTGTGACCTCGACCTTTTCCTTCGCTCCCCATTCCTTGACGAGATCGGTCGAAGCCTGGTTGGCGCCGGGAACCCAGTGATCCCACAGTCCGATTGTCAAGGTGCCGGCGGCGTAGGCACCGCGCACATAGGGCGCGGCGATCATGACCGCCGAGGTGGCAGCGGTCGCGGCAACGAATTGGCGGCGGTTCAGCTTCCTCCGTGACATGGCGTTCCCTCCCTGGTGAGCCAAGCATTGGTTGATGGCGAATCCTGTTTGTTAGTTATTGCGTCGCATCATGCGCGCATGGATTTCGCTTGGGTGTAATCAGAGCAGAATTGCGAGCGGCTGTCGAGAAAACAGGTTGAGCGAAATTTACAACTCATGGCGTGCACAATCGGTCGTGGGATCCGCAACTGATTGCATCGCACCGACGAGCGCTGCAGCGCAACGCATGGAGTGCATCCTGCGAACGGTGTCGTGCTCAGGTCTCATTCGCTGCGCCCTCGGCCATTGAGGTGCGCCGTGCGCCCAGATGGACGTCCGCGTTGCGAGAACGCTAGAATTTCAGCCGACTCGAAAGCCCGGTCGGTCGTCGCCGTGACGGGCCGGTCGCAAGGGAGAAGCGTCGATGAAAAGCAGTCGATGGTGCAAGGCGAGACGCGGACCTCTCCGCATCGCAGCGGGTCTTCTGCTCTCGCTCACCATGTCGGTGGCATTGCCGCGTCAGCTTGTCGCGCAGGGATTGCTCAAAGGCGTCGAGCAGGGCGCACGCGAAGGCAACAGGGCCGCCGGCCCGGTCGGCGGGGCGCTCGGCGGCGCCATCGGCGGTGTCGTCGGCGTCGTGACTGGCGTGACGGGCGCGTTCACCGGCAATGCCGGACAGCCGAGCGTGCAGCCGTCGGCTCCGGCGCGTGAGGCCAAAACTGAGGGTAAGACCGACACCAAGACGGACGGCAAGACTGACGCCAAGACGACGAGGTCAGCAAAGAAGACGAAGGTGGCCAAGGCGGCGCCGATGCTGACACAGCCGGGCGTTCCGGAGCTCACCGCCGAGCAGATCGTCGCCAACAGCGATGCCAATGTCGAGCGCTTGAAGAACGGGCTGGCTCTCACCGAGGAGCAGGCCAAGACCTGGGGGCCGTTCGCCAACGCGATGCATGCGCTCGGCCGCAACGGCGCCGAGCGTCTGAACCTGCGCATCGCCCGGGCCAAGCGCGATCCGCCCGACGATATCGTCGAGCAGATGCGCAACGAGGCGCAGTTCCTGGTCGACCGCGCCGCCGACCAGCGCGCCGTCGCCGATGCCTCCGAGCCGCTGTTCACCAGCCTCGACGACAAGCAGAAGCAGATCTTCATCGACGAAATGGTGCGCCTCAGCCGGGAGAGGGGGCTGGACTAGTTAGTCGAGCAGGCGTCGGCCCGACGGCGGCGCAGGTCTCTGATCTTTCGCTCAAGTTGACCGGCTGCTCCGCGTCTGTCGGACACGTCGGCGCTCAGTTCCGGAGTCCGACTGCGCTCGTCGCTGTCTGAGATGCAGGTGCCGTCTCTCGTCAGAGATCATTGGCAGACCCTGGCGGAAGGGGTGGGATTCGAACCCACGGTACCCTTGCGGGCACGCCGGTTTTCAAGACCGGTGCCTTAAACCACTCGGCCACCCTTCCGTCTCAGCAGTTTCAACCGCTTAGCGAATGGGGCGATTGAACGCAAGGCGAAGGATGTCGCCTCTCTGCGGATCGTCGGCGATTGCGGCCAAGACGTCGCCCGGGCTGCCCCCGAGAGGTGCTCGTTTGGGGGGACGGACGATCATGGCTGATAATTTGCGGCTGCCCCCGCGAGCAAGGAGACTCGGCTTTGCGTGCGACCGAGCCAGTCCGGCCAGCGTCGAAGACGAGCAACAACGACGAGCAATGTCAGTTTGCGCTACATTCCGCGCAGTCGCCTGGGTGAGGGCGGCGACAGATTTCGCCGTCCAGCGCTGGAATTATCTTTGCATTCGCGCTTTGCCGATCGCTTCAGGTCTATCGACTCCACCCGTCAGCGGACAGGCGGGTATCGTCGGGTCAAATCGATCTGCAGTTCAACGGATGCGGCAGGAGCGCCGGTCCGAACTCAATCAAAGGCTTTCAAAAATGGTCGCTGAAACGCTGCTGATGGAAATCCTGGCTTCAGGTCATCCTGAAGTGTCGCTGTCGTCAGTCGGAACAGGTGAGCGGACGAAAGCCGGCCATGACGCCGGCTGTCCGACCGTTCCATCTCAGGCCCGCGAACGGACACCTTCAAATGCGTGAGCGAGGAAGATGCCGGCGCCAACCAAGCCCATCACCGCTGTCATTGCTTCGATCATCGTGAACACACCCTTGTTGCGCCCCGTGTGAAGGAAACGACGTGCAGCCCTGCACAGTCAAAATGATTCAGGGACCGGTAAATGAGAACGGCACGCGGTGAGGATTCCACGCAACATATGTGTCTAAAAAGGTGCACTTGCAACCATGCCGTGCTGATGACTGCACGCCTGGGCAGCTAACGCACGGGTGATCAACTGCTGTGACAGGGGCGAGACGCTCCGGAAAGCTCCGGTTAACCACGGCTGGGGCCACCCCATTTCCGCCGTGTTCGGGTTGCGTTATTCTTGTGCAGTGAGTTGCGGGGGACGCGACTCGGGGAGACGCTGGGACGTGCGGGCCGATGGATGGGGCTCGGGCGACGACCGGCATAGTGGTATTCGGGGTCGATGGGGATTGCTCAAACAGATCCGGCCGGGCGAGCGGTGCGCAGTGCCGTCGCTATCCTGGCCTGCCTGATGGTCGCGAATTGCGCCTCATCGAACAAGTTCGCCAGCAAGGTCGATCCGAAATATGGCGTGTCGTCGAGCCCGCGCGTCGTCGGCTTCGGCGAGCCGGTGCCGAAGGGCGGTGGCGTCTACCGGATCGGCAAGCCGTATACGGTCGCCGGCAAGACCTACGTGCCGGAGGAGGACGTCAATTACCGCGCCGAGGGCATGGCGTCCTGGTACGGCGATGATTTCCACGGCCGCCTGACCGCCAATGGCGAGGTGTTCGACATGACCTCGCTGACGGCGGCACACCCGACGCTGCCGATGCCGAGCTATGCGCGCGTCACCAACCTCGCCAATGGCAAATCGCTGATCGTTCGAATCAACGACCGCGGCCCCTACCATGCCAACCGTCTGATCGACGTTTCGAACAAGGCGGCCGACCTGCTCGAGTTCAAGGGCAGCGGCGTGGCGCGTGTCCGGGTCGAATATGTCGGCCGGGCGCCGCTCGAGGGCTCGGACGACACGCAGTTGATCGCCACCTTGCGCACCGGCATCCCGGCGCCGGCGCCATCCCTGGTGCGCGTCGCCTCAGCCAAGCCGTTCGTTCCCGAGGTCGGCTCCGGCCGGCCGATTCGCGGCGAGATCCCGCTGCCGGAGGGACGCCCCTATACGCTCGGCGACACGTCGGCCGCCATGGCCTCGATGGGCGCCGCATCGGAAATGTCGGCCTCGAGCCGGACGCGCGGGCGCATCCTCGATAACCCGCGCGCAGTCTCGTATGACCAGGACGGCCGCTATGTCCCGCAGGGTCAAGCCAGCGGCAATGATGGCGCCGACGAGGCCCGCGACATCATGAGTGGCCGCGGCCTTTACTGACGACAGTCTTCCCTGACTTCGAGACGCGGCCGGTCAGCCTGACCGCCCCGTGACGGGGCGGCTTGAACCCCGGGCGGCGCGTCGACATCATCGCGCATCGAACGGCAAGCGCGCCCTGGCCGCGAAGGTCCAGGCGCGGATGCTGCCGCCGATGCCGCCGCGCTCGGCGCCAAAGCCCAGGGCGGCGCCTCCAGCGGTCCGGATACCCAACCCGCCGGTCGCGCGTGCCGACCAGCCCTGCAGCAGCGGCGTCGACGCCGGCGCATTGGCAACCAGCGCGTTGGCGTCCTCCTTGTTGAAGTAATAGTCGCCATACATGCCGAGGAAGGGCGTCAGCATGAGGCCGCTGTCCAGCGAGGCCACGGTGTAGGCGGCGCGCAGACCGCCGGAGGCGCGGCCGCTGGCGAAGTCATAGGAGCCCTGCCGGGTGCCGAGCGAATCCGTGTAGGCGTTCTGGTGCTCCCACAGTGCATAGACCTTGGCCGATGGCTCGATCACGAAGCCCGCCCATTTGTAGGTGCCGGTCAGCCCCGTGGAGGCCATCCAGCGCTGCCCAGTGAAGCTGCCCTGCGCGGTGCCGGCGCTGCCATTGTAGCCGGTGCCTGAATAGGCGAGTGCGGCGTCGAAGCGCAAGGTCGGCACGATCTTCCAGCCGAGATAGGCGCCGGTGGTCCATCCATCGCCCTTCAGCTTGCCGTTGATGTCCTGCTGGGTGTAGCTGAACGTCTCGTAGCCGCCGAGCACACCGACCAGGACACTCGGGGTGGCGCGATAGGTCAGGCCCATCGCGGCGTTGAGCTGCTGGCCGTAGAGCGAGGCCTGACTGGCCTGGGTGACGCCGCCGGTTGTCGTCGTTCCCCAACGATCCACGCCGCTGTTGCGGACGTCGGCCCACAGCAGCCACTCCTTCTGCTCGTGCCAGTTCGGCGCCGCCTGCTTCTTCTCGCCGCGATCGATGGCGGCGAAGGCATCGTCGACGCGATTGCGGTTGACGGCGCGGCCGCGCTGCGGCGCGCCCGGCAGTCCGGACGAATAGGCGTCGGTGCCGCCGCCGACCCGGTCGGCCGCCCGCTCGTCCTGATCGCGCGGATCGACGGAGAAGTTGAAGCGCATGCGGGTGCTGCCGGGCGTCATGAACGTCCCGCCGCCATCGCTGAAGCCGTCGGCGATGGCATCGTCGATCGCGCCGGAGAGCGCCTGTCCCGAATTCTGCGCCACCATCTTGCTGACGGTCTGCTGGAGCGAGCGCAGCCGTACGCTGTCGATCGGCACGTTCACGGTCTGGGCGAGAGCGGGCGAGGTGCTGGCCGAAAACAGAGTGCTGCCGGCATAGCTCGCGGTGATGCTGTGGCTGCCGACCGCGAGCATCGAGATCGTCAACGTGGCGACGCCGGCCGACAGGGTCGCCGAGCCGATCGGCGAGCCGCCGTCGGCGAAGGTGACTGTGCCCGTCGCGGTGCCACTGACGGCCGTCACCGTCGCGGTGAAGGTGACTGGCTGGCGAAACTCGCTCGGGTTCCGCGATGAGGCAAGTGAGGTCTGAGTCGCTGTCGTCACGTAGCTGAACCGGCCTGCAGCCGTCACGGCCGATGTCTGCGCATTGTTGGTGACGGTCACGTCGACGGCTCCAGTCCCGGCCGGCGCGATCGCCGTGATGGAGCTTGCCGAGTTGACAGTATAACTCGTGGCGTTCACCGCTCCGAACTTCACCGCGCCCAGCCCCGTCGTCCCCGCGAACCCTGACCCGGAGATTGTCACGGATGTCCCTCCGGCGGACGGACCCGTGGCCGGCGAGATCGCGGTGATCGCGGGCGCGCCGAGATAGCTGAACTGATCGGCCGCTGATGTCGCCGACGTGCCTCCCACGCCCGTCACGCGCACGTCGACCGTGCCGGTGCCGGCCGGGGCGAAGGCCGTGATCTGAGTGGCGGAGTTCACCGTGTAGCTCGTCGCCGCCGTCGCGCCGAAGCTGACCGCGGTTGCTGCCGTGAAACCTGTGCCGGTGATGATGACGGAGGTGCTGCCGGAGGCTGGACCAGAGCTCGGCGAGATCGATGTGACCGTCGGGGCGGCGGCATAGGTGAACTGATCGGCCGCGGAGGTCGGCGAGGTCTGCCCGCTGGTCGTCACGGTCACGTCGATCGTCCCGGCCGCCCCCGACGGCGATGTCGCGGTGATCTGCGTCGCCGAGTTGACCGTGAAGCTCGTTGCATTCGCGGCGCCGAACTTGACCGCCGACGCACCGGTGAAGCCGTTGCCGGTGATCGTGACAGCGGTGCTGCCGGTGGTCGGCCCGGATGCCGGCGAGATTGCTGTCACGAGGGGAATGTAAGTGAACTGATCGGCGGCCGAGGTCGCCGATGTTCCGCCGGCCGTCGTGACGGTCACGTCCACCGTTCCACTGCCGGCCGGGGACGTCGCGGTGATCTGCGTCGCCGAGTTGACCGTGTAGCTCGCCGCGGACGTGCTTCCGAACCTGACTGCGGAGGCCGCGGCCAGGTTGGTGCCGGTGATTGTCACGGACGTTCCCCCCGCCGCGGTCCCGGTCGCCGGTGAGATCGCAGTCACCGTCGGCGCCGGCGTGTAGGTGAACTGATCGGCGGCCGACGTCGCCGAGGTCTTGCCGGAATTGGTGACGGTCACATCGACGGCGCCGGCCGTGCCCACCGGCGAGGTGGCGGTGATCGAGGCCGACGAATTGACGGTAAAACTCGTCGCGTTGGCGGCGCCGAACTTGACGGCGCTGGCCCCGGTAAATCCCGTGCCGGAGATCGTGACGCTCGTTCCGCCCGATATCGGGCCGGCGGACGGCGCAATCGCGGTCACGGTCGGCGAGGGCAGGACGACGTTGATGGTGAAGGTGGTGTTGGTCGTGCCCGCGCCGCTACAGCCGTTGGCGGCATGTGAGCAGTCGCTCGCATACCACAACGTGATCGTGTCGGTGCCGGAGCCCGCGAGCGTGTTGATCGTGAGGTCGTACTCCGGCAGCTGCGACGTGTCGCCGCCGATCGGAACGGGCACCAGCGAATAGCTTGCCTTCGAGGTCGTGTAGCTCAGGCTCGTGTAGGTTTGGCCGTTCGCGGTCATCGGAAGATTGTTCTTCGCGTCGGCATTCGGATTGGCGCCGTTCGATGTGCCGTAGAGCCCCCAGAGCACGGCGTCCTTGGTGACGCACACGCCGAGTGTATTGGCCGGGCCCGTCCCGAGCATGATGATCGTCGCACTGGTCGCCGAGTTGGACGTGAGATTGCAGCCGGCCTCAGCAGCGGGGATCGAGCCGAGCAGCAGGACGACGGCGACCCAGACAGGCATGAGCGCGCGCCGCAGGCTCAGCCGGATCAACTCAAGACCGTTCGCCGATCGGCCCATCATTCGCTCAGGCGCTCCCGGAAAGAACCTGAGTCTCGATCAAGCACCGTCCGATTTGGTTCGCTCATCTAGAGGATGATCTCTGATCGGCTGATTTGCCCGGCGTCGTCGCCGCGGTTCCGAATCTCACGGGAACCTTCTTAATCTCGATTAGCCAGATAAAATTAACCAATTGATTTCAGGGCGAGCGCTGATGGCCCGGATGGATACGGACATCCGAGATGCCTTGCGAACTCATCCGCAAACGACGGACCCGCCTGGCGGTTTGAACTCATCCGGCGATTTGCGGGCTTCAGCCGTCAAACTGCAGCGTGCTGACATCGCGCGATTGACGTGTGGCTCGCTGGCGCAGCAATACCGCGCGCAGGTCGCGGGCTATGCGGTGCAGTATCCGCAGGCGCAATCGCTCGTCATCCTGCGCGATGGTTCGCCGGTCGGGCGGCTGCTGCTCGACCGTACAGCGGCGCAATCGCATGTGGTCGATCTGGCGCTGCTGCCGGGCACCCGCAACGCCGGCGTCGGGCGCGAGATCATGGAGGCTGTCGCCACGGCGGGGCGCGAGCCGGGCGCCGAAATGCTGTCCCTGCCGCTGGCGGCCAGCAATGAGGATGCGATGCGGTTTTACGCACGGCTCGGCTTCCTTGATATCGCCGGCGACGCGACGCCGTCGCATCGCCGGATGGAGCTGGCGCTGGCGCGCTAGCAGGCTGGCGCCACCTCTTGCAGGAACCCGATCAGCGCCGCGTTCACCTCATCGGCGCATTCCTGCTGGATCCAGTGACCGGCGCCGTCGATGATCAGCTTGCGCCGGAGATTCGGCAGCACGCGCTCCATGTCCTGGACCCGCTTGGCACCGATGATCCCCTTGATTACGGCATCGTCGCTGCCGGCGATGAACAGCGAGGGCTGGCGGATTGGCGCATCCTGCCACGGCGCGGTCAGCTCCCAGTTGCGATCGATGTTGCGATACCAGTTGAGACCGCCGCGGAAGCCGGAGGCGCGATAGGCCGCGACGAACTCGGCGAGGTCGCACTCGCTGAGCCACACGGGCAGCGGCAGATTGGGATCCGCTTCGCCGAGGAAGCCCTTGTCCGGCGCCACGAACAGCGATTGCGGGTCGGAGAAGCCGCGCGCCAGCATTGTGCGCATGGTCAGCGCGACGTCGCGCTCGAGCTCGGTCTCGGCGATGCCTGGCGTCTGGAAGTACTGCCAGTAAAAGTTCGCGATGCCGCCGGCCTTGAGCGTGTCGAGCGGCTTGCCGCGGCCGCGGAACGGCGGCGGCACGCTCAGGCCGGCAACCGCGGTGAACATGTCGGGCCGGAACAAAGCCGCGTGCCAGGCCACCGGCGCGCCCCAGTCGTGGCCGATGATGACGGCCTTGTCCGCGTCGAGCGCGGTGACCAGCGCGACCATGTCGCCGACATGATCGAAGATCGAATAGGCGGTGACGTCGGAAGATGCCTGCGTGCGGCCGAAGCCGCGCATGTCGGGCGCCACGACCCGATAGCCGGCCGCGGCAATGGCCGGAATCTGGTGCCGCCAGGAATAGGACAGCTCCGGCCAGCCATGACACAGCAGGACGAGCGGACCTTCACCCTGTTCCCGCACGAACAGCTCGATCCCATTTGCCTTTACCATCCGCGTGGATGACATTCCGCCCTCCCGTTGAGCCTTTGCTCTTCTGATGTTTCCCCACCCTATCGCACCACACGCGCGACCGCGCAAACCATGGGACAGCAGCTGCACCCGCATGACTGCCGAGTTGTTTGCGCTGCAGCCAGCTGGTAGAAATGGCGTGCGCTCCAGGGCTTGGCCGATGGCTTTCATGACCTCACCGTTCCGCCGCTCCGGTTTCACGACCGGATGGACGGCGCGCGCGCTCCTTGTCGTGACGGCGGCGTTGGTGATCGGCTGGAGCGGGATGCTCTACGCCGCCAACCAGAGCGTCCAAGGCGCGAAGAAAGACGATGGCGGCTTCGATGGCGATGCACCGACCGCGATCCTCGTTGAAGCGACCAGCGGCAGCGTGCTGTTCGAGAAGAACGCCGACGAGTTGCGCGCGCCCTCCAGCATGATGAAACTGATGACCGCCGAGGTGGTGTTCAACGCCGTCAAGGAGGGCACGGTCAAGCTCAACGACGAATACCGGATCAGCGAGAACGCGTGGCGCAAGGGCGGGGCGCCGTCCGGCACCTCGACGATGTTCGCCGCGCTGAACAGCAAGGTCCCGGTCAGCGACCTCCTGCATGGCGCGATCATCCAGAGCGGCAACGATGCCTGCATCGCGCTCGCCGAGGGCATGGCTGGCAACGAGAAGATCTTTGCCGCGGACTACATGACCAAGCGCGCCCGCGAGCTTGGCCTGTCCAAATCGACCTTCGCCAATTCCAACGGCTTGCCGGATCCCGGCAACAAGATGACGGTGCGCGAGCTGTCGATGCTGGCGCGCCACATCATCCTGGATTTCCCGGAGTTCTATAAGATCTTCGGCGAGAAGGAATTCACCTGGAACAAGATCCGCCAGCAGAACCGCAATCCATTGCTGAACGCGATGGAAGGCGCGGACGGGCTGAAGACCGGCTACACCAAGGAGGGCGGCTACGGCATGGTCGGCTCCGCCGTGCAGAACGGCACGCGCTTGATCGTCGTCGTCAACGGCCTGGAGGATCCCGAGGACCGCGCCACCGAGGCCAAGAAGATGCTGGAATGGGGCTTCCGCAACTTCGAGACCCGCACCCTTTTCGCGGCCGACCAGACGCTCGGCTACGCCAAAGTATTCGGTGGCGAGAGCCGCTCGGTGAAGCTGTCGAGCCCGGTGCCGGTCAAAGTGATGGTGCAGAAGAACGGCGGCGAGAAGCTGCTCGCGCGCATCATCTATAGCGGCCCGGTCAAGGCGCCGGTCGAGGCCGGGCAGAAGGTCGGGGTTGTCAGGGTTTGGCGCGGCCCCAATATCGCCATGGAGGCCCCCGTCTATGCCGGCGAGGCAGTGGGCATGGGGTCCACGATGCGGCGCGCGATCGATGGGGCCAGCGAGCTCGTGATCGGAATGTTCCGCGCCGGGGCCGAGAAGCTCTGAAGACATGGCGGATGCAGCTTTGAAACGTGGTC
The DNA here is from genome assembly GCF_000026145.1 of Bradyrhizobium sp. ORS 278. Classification (NCBI taxonomy): domain Bacteria; kingdom Pseudomonadati; phylum Pseudomonadota; class Alphaproteobacteria; order Hyphomicrobiales; family Nitrobacteraceae; genus Bradyrhizobium; species Bradyrhizobium sp. ORS 278. Next base: position 3,997,657 of record NC_009445.1, read on the forward strand.
CTGGCCGCGGCCGGTTCGTCACCTTCGAGGGCGGCGAGGGCGCCGGAAAATCCACGCAGATCAAGATGTTGGCAGACCGCCTGGAGAAAGACGGTGTGCGCGTCGTGCTGACCCGTGAGCCCGGCGGCTCGCCGGGCGCAGAGATCATGCGCCACCTCGTACTGTCCGGCATGGGCAAGCTGCTCGGCGCGGAGGCGGAGACGCTGCTGTTCGCGGCCGCTCGCGACGACCATGTCCGCAACGTGATTCTGCCGGCGCTCAACCAGGGCAGCTGGGTGCTTTGCGACCGCTTCTTCGATTCGACGCGGGCCTATCAGGGCAGCCAGGGCAAAGTCGCGCCCGACGTGCTCAACGCGATGCAGCGGGTCACGATCGGCGATCTCAAGCCGGATCTGACGCTGATCCTCGACGTGCCCGTCGAGGTCGGACTGCAGCGCGCCTCGGCGCGGCGGGGCAGCGGCGCGCCGGACCGGTTCGAAAGCGAGGACATCAAGTTCCACAAGGGTCTGCGCGACGCCTTTCACAAGATTGCGGCGACTGAGCCCAGGCGCTGCGTGCTGATCGACGCGACCGCGAGCGCCGAGGCTGTGTCGAATATCGTCTGGGACGCGGTGCGCGAGCGATTGTTCACGGCCGTGGCGGCGGCGTCATGAGCGCGCGCAAGGTCGAGCCTGAGATTGCGGTCCGGCATCCGCGCGAGACCACGGCGCTGTTCGGGCATTGCGAGGCGGAGGCGGCGCTGCTGTCGGCCTACCGCAGCGGACGGATGGCGCATGCCTGGCTGATCGGTGGGCCCCAGGGCATCGGCAAGGCGACCTTGGCCTATCGCATGGCGCGCTTCGTGCTGACGCACCGCGATCCCAGGGCTGCGGAGGTGCTTGCCGCCGAATCGCTCCATGTCGATGCGGACGATCACGTCACCCGGCTGATCGCCTCGGAAGCGCATGGCGGGCTGCTGACCCTGGAGCGGTCGGCGAACGACAAGGGCGTGCTGCGCACCGTCATCACGGTCGACGAGACGCGCGAGACGATCTCGTTCTTCGGCTCGACGGCAGCGGTCGAGGGCTGGCGCATCTGCATCGTCGACACCGTCGACGAGCTCAATCCCAACGCAGCGAACGCGCTATTGAAGATCCTCGAAGAGCCGCCGCAGCAATCGCTGTTCCTGCTCGTCAGCCACGCGCCGGCGCGGGTGCTCGCCACCATCAAATCGCGCTGCCGCCGGCTGTCGTTGCGAGCCTTGTCGACCGAGGACGTCATCAGCGCCGCGGCCGAGGCCATCGGCATGGATGGCGGCGAGCCGGCGCTGCGCGAGGCCGCCAAGGCCTCCGAGGGCAGCGTCTCCAGGACCCTGATGCTGATGGGCGGCGACGGGCTGCAACTGCAGACCCGCACGGCAGCGCTGCTCGCGAGCCTGCCGCGAATCGACGCCGGCGAGCTGCATGCCCTGGGCGACGCGCTCGGCACCAGCGACCGGGTCGCGCTGGCCAGCTTCCTCGACAGCATCGAACGCTGGGTGGCGGAACGGCTGCGGGCAGGGGATCCCAACGCGGAACTGCCGCGCCTTGCACGGCTGGCGGAGGTATGGGAAAAGATCGTCCGCGCCGCGCGCGACACCGAATCCTATAATCTGGAGCGAAAACCGCTGGTTTTCTCGGTGTTCGGGATGCTCGCCGAAGCCACGCGGTAACGCGCCGACCATCATCCCGGGATCATCAGGATCAATCCGTCCACCGACGGCGTCAAAGAGGAATTTGCCGTGGCCAAGGCCAGCAAGACAACCGTGAAGAAGGGCAAGCCGGCGACCAAGGGCGCCGCGACGAAGGCTGCCGCCAAGAAGGCTTCGAAGTCGCCCGCGAAGGCCAAAGCCGGCGCGACCAAGGCGAAGGCCGCGGCGGACAAGGACAAGAAGGCCAAGGCCGCCAAAGCCAATGCCGCCAAAGCCAAGGCCACGAAGGGCAAAGCGTCGTCCGCGCCGGCCAAGGGCAAGTCACCAAAGGCTGCCAAGAAGGCCGCGAAGTCGGCGACCAAGCCCGCTGTACCGGCCAAGAAGACTGCGGCCAAAGCCGCCGCCACGAAGCCCGCGCCATCGAAGAAGCCAGCCGAGACGAAGCCGGCGCCTGCTCCGAAGCTAGTTGCGCCAGCGGTCGCCGAAAGCCCGAAGCCGCCGCCGCGCGCCGCAAAGCCAAAGACCCCGCGCAAGCGGAAGGTCGAGGCTGCCGCGGCTCCGGAGATCGAGATCGCCGAGATCGAAGTGGCTGAAGTCGAGATCGTCGAGATCGAGGCGACCGATACCGCGGAGGACGCGACGCCCGTCGCGGCCGCGACTGAAAACGCCAACACCTTCTACGTCACGACCGCGATCGCCTATCCCAATGGCAGCCCGCATATCGGCCACGCCTATGAGGCCATCGCGACCGATGCCATCGCGCGCTTCGCGCGGCTCGACGGCAAGGACGTGTTCTTCCTGACCGGCACCGACGAGCACGGCCTGAAGATGGTGCAGACCGCGCAGAACGAGGGCCTGACACCGTCGGAGCTCGCGGCCCGCAATGCCGGCCGCTTCCGCGAGATGGACGAGCGGCTGAACGTCTCGTTCGACCGCTTCATCCGCACCACCGAGCCCGCCCACCACAAATCGGTGCAGGCGATCTGGACGCGCATGCTCGAGAACGGCGATATCTACGCCGACACCTATTCGGGCTGGTACTCGGTGCGCGACGAAGCGTACTACGCCGAGGAGGAGACGGTCGTCGGCGAGGACAATGTCCGCCGCGGGCCGCAGGGCACGCCGGTCGAGTGGGTCGAGGAGAAGAGCTACTTCTTCCGCCTGTCGGCCTATCAGGACAAGCTGCTCGCGCTGTACGAGAACCAGCCCGATTTCATCGGGCCGGATGCGCGGCGCAACGAGATCACGAGCTTCGTCCGGGGCGGCCTGAAGGACCTCTCGATCTCGCGCACGACGTTCGACTGGGGTGTCCGCGTGCCGCATGACGACGAGCACGTGATGTATGTCTGGGTCGACGCGCTGACCAACTACATCACCGGCGTCGGCTTCCCCGATGAGAATGATGCGAACTGGAAGTTCTGGCCGGCCGACGTGCACGTCATCGGCAAGGACATCATCCGATTCCACGCGGTGTACTGGCCGGCGTTCCTGATGTCGGCCGGCGTGCCGGTGCCGAAGCGGGTCTATGCCCACGGCTTCCTGTTCAACAGGGGCGAGAAGATGTCGAAGTCGGTCGGCAATGTGGTCGATCCGTTCAACCTCGCCGATCAGTACGGCGTGGACCAGCTGCGCTATTTCTTCCTGCGCGAGGTGCCGTTCGGCCAGGACGGCAACTACAATCACGAGGCGATCGTCGCGCGCATCAACGCCGATCTCGCCAACGACCTCGGCAATCTCGCGCAGCGCTCGCTGTCGATGATCACCAAGCAGTTCGGCGGCGTGCTGCCGGAGCCCGGCGAGTTTTCGGCCAACGATCAAGCGATCCTGGCCGAGGCCGATGCGATGATCGGCGCGGCGCGCAAGGCGATGGCGACCCAGCAGATCCACCAATGGCTCAATGCCGTGTGGTCGGTGGTGGCCGAGGCCAACCGCTACTTTGCGGGCGAGGCGCCGTGGGCGCTGGCCAAGACCGATCCGAAGCGCCAGCACACCGTGCTCTATGTCACCGCCGAGGTGATCCGGCAGGTCGCGATCCTGACTCAGCCGGTGATGCCCGCCGCGTCGGCGAAGCTGCTCGACAGCCTGGGAATCCCGGAGGACGAGCGGAGCTTCGCGCGGCTCGGCGGCGAGGTGCGGATCGCACCGGGCACGCAGCTGCCAGCGCCGCAGGCGGTGTTCCCGCGCTACATCGAGCCGAGCGCGGCGTGATGCTGGTCGACTCTCATTGCCATCTGGATTTTCCGGATTTTGCCGAGGATCTGGATGGCATCGTCACGCGCGCCGCCGCTGCCGGCGTCGGCCGCCTGGTGACGATCTCGACCCGGGTGCGCAGGCTACCCGAGTTGCTTGCGATCGCAGAACGGTTCGAGAATGTCTACTGCTCGGTCGGCACGCATCCTCACAATGCAGATGAGGAGGACGGCATTTCGGCCGAGGAGCTGATCGCGCTGACCAGGCATCCCAAGGTCGTCGCACTCGGCGAGGCGGGGCTCGACAATTTCTACGACCACGGCTCCAAGGACGCGCAGGAGCGCGGGTTCCGCGCCCATATCGCCGCGGCCCGGGAAACCGGCCTGCCGCTGGTGATCCACACCCGCGAGGCCGACGAGCAGTGCAGCCGCATCCTCGACGAGGAAATGGCGCGCGGACCTTTCAAGGCCGTGCTGCATTGCTACACCGGCGGACGCAAGCTGGCGATGAAGGCAATCGATCTCGGACTGCACATCTCGTTCACGGGCATCGTGACGTTCAAGAAGTCGGAGACGCTGCGCGCGCTCGCCGCCGAGGTGCCGGCCGATCGCATCATGGTGGAGACCGACGCGCCGTATCTGGCACCCGGCAAATTCCGCGGCAAGCGCAACGAGCCGGCCTATGTGGTGGAGACGGCGAAGGTGCTGGCGGAAACCCGCGGCGTGTCGTTCGAGGAATTCTCGCGCCAGACCACCGAGACGTTCTTCAAGCTGTTCGCCAAGGTGCCGCGACCCGAGGTGCTGGCATGACCCTGACGCTCACGATCCTCGGCTGCGGCTCCTCGGCCGGCGTGCCGCGACCGGCGCTGGGGTGGGGCGCCTGCGATCCGAACAACCCCAGGAATCGTCGCCGCCGCTGCTCGCTGCTGGCCGAGCGCCGCGGCGCGCATGGTGTAACGCGCGTGGTGATCGACACCTCGCCGGACCTGCGGGAGCAGCTGATCGATACCCAGGTCGATCACATCGACGCGGTGTTCCTGACGCATGAGCATGCCGATCAGACCCATGGCATCGACGATCTGCGCTCTGTGGTGCTGCACCAGCGCCGGCGCATCCCGGTCTACCTGAACCAGTCGACGGCCAAGGACATCATGCACCGGTTCTCGTACTGTTTCGTCTCGCCCCCGGGCAGCGACTATCCGCCGATCCTGACGCAGCATTCCATCGAGGCCGGCGAAACCCGGGCGGTGGAGGGGAAGGGCGGTGAGATGAAGCTGACCGCGTTCCTCGTGCAGCACGGCAACATCCCGGCGCTCGGCTATCGCATCGGCGACGCCGCCTATACGCCCGATCTCAACGACATTCCCGAGGAGAGCTGGGGTGCGCTGGAGGATCTCGATTTGTGGATCGTCGACGGCCTGCGCCCCGCATCGCATCCGAGCCATTTCTCCGTTAACGACGCGCTCGCCTGGATCGAGCGCTTCAAGCCCAGGCGCGCCGTCATCACCAACATGACCGCCGACCTCGACTACGAAGTGCTGCGCCAGAGCCTGCCGGCCGGCGTGGTGCCGGCGTATGACGGGATGCGGCTGGAAGTGACTGCGTAGGGTGGGCAAAGGCGCGTCCGCGCTCTGTCCTCGAGTGAGATCGAAGTGGCGCCGTGCCCACCATCTTGCTGATGAGTACGCTGCCCGATGGTGGGCACGCGTCGCCTGACGGCGCCGCTTTGCCCACCCTACGCAGCATCTGTCATTGCGCGAACTAACAAGGAGCAGCTTGCCATGCTGTCGCTGTTCTTCGAGGTCGAGGTCAAGCCCGGCCGTCTCGATCAGTACCTCCAGCTCGCAGCCGCGCTGCGGCCCGAGCTCGACGCGCTCGGCGGCTGCCTGTTCCTCGATCGCTTCAAGAGCCTGTCGCGCGAGAACCTGATCCTGTCCTACCAGATCTGGCAGGACGAGGGCGCCATGACCGCCTGGCGCGTCCACGCCCATCACCACGACGTCCAGACCCTCGGCCGCGACAAGGTGTTTTCCGACTATCGCCTGCGCGTCTCCGAGCTGGTGCACGAGGTGAGACCGGGGCAGGCGGCGTGGGCGCCGGAACGGCGAGGGACGTACAACGATCCGAAGCGGCGCGCGCCGACCTATGTGCTGGTGCTGGAGACGGCAGAGCCGAAGCTGAGCGCCCCAACGGAGCTACCGGTTGAGAGCTTTTTCAGCGTCTATCGCGACGGTCGCTTCGCGCATTTGATCGAGCTGCCGGATGAGCCCACCGGCATCGCGCTGAGCGCTCAACTCCTCGCCGAACCCGGCGCCGACAACATCCGCGTGGTCGAAGTCGCCCGAGACTACGGCATGTACGATCGCCGCGAGGCGCCGCAGTACTATCCAGAGAAGAGCAGGGAGAGTTAGTTGGCGTCATTGCGAGCGTAGCGAAGCAATCCAGGGGCTCAGCAAGGACTCTGGATTGCTTCGCTGCGCTCGCAATGACGACTGGGCTGATATCCAGGCTACGATGCGAAGTGCGTAGGGCGGATCAGCGCGGCGTAATCCGCCATGTCCCCAGGGGCCGGCGGGTTACGCCTGCGGCTAACCCGCGCTACTCGTGTGGCTACGCCGAAATCGCCTTCGCCGAGTTTACCTCGTTCCTCAGCAGGAACTTCTGGATCTTGCCCGTCGACGTCTTCGGGATCGGGCCGAACACCACGACCTTCGGCGTCTTGAAGCCGGACATGTGGCTGCGGCAATAGGCGATGATCTCGGCTTCCTTGGCCTGGGCGCCGTCCTTCAGCTCGATGAAGGCGCAGGGGACCTCGCCCCATTTCGGGTCGGGCTTGGCGACGACGGCGGCGAACAGCACGGCGGGGTGCTTGTAGAGGATGTCCTCGACCTCGACCGAGGAGATGTTCTCGCCGCCGGAGATGATGATGTCCTTGGAACGGTCCTTGATGATGACGTAGCCGTGCTCGTCGAGCACGCCGAGATCGCCGGTGTGAAACCAGCCGCCGGCGAAGGCGTCCTGCGTGGCCTTCTCGTTCTTGAGATAGCCCTTCATGACGATGTTGCCGCGGAACATGACCTCGCCGATGGTCTCGCCGTCGCGCGGCACCTCCTGCATCGTCTCCGGATTCAGCACGGTGACGGCTTCCTGCAGCGGATAGGGCACGCCCTGGCGGCGCTTCATCCGCGCGCGCTCGGGCGCCGGCAAATCGTCCCAGCCGGGCTGCTCGGCGCAGACGGAGGCGGGGCCGTAGACCTCGGTGAGGCCGTAGACATGGGTCAGCTTGATGCCGATGCTCTCGGCGCCTTCGAGCACGGCGACCGGCGGCGCGGCGCCGGCGATCAGGCCGACCACCGGTCTGTCGCGCTTGCCCTTGGGCGCGTCCGGAGCATTGATCAGCACGTTGTAGACGATCGGTGCGCCGCACATATGGGTGACGCCGTGGGTCTTGATCAGCTCGAAGATCTTCGTCGGCTCGACCTTGCGCAGGCAGACGTTGACGCCAGCCGCCGCCGCCATGGTCCAGGGAAAGCACCAGCCGTTGCAGTGGAACATCGGCAGGGTCCAGAGATAGACCGGATGCTGGCCGAGCCCGCCGGCGAGGATGTTGCTGACCGCGTTAAGATAGGCGCCGCGATGATGCGTCACGACGCCCTTGGGATTGCCGGTCGTGCCCGAGGTGTAGCTCATCGCAATCGCGTCCCACTCATCAGTGGGACGGCGCGGCTCGAAGGAGGGATCACCAGTGGCGACGGCGGCCTCATACTCGATTTCGCCGATACGGCTGCCGCCGGCGTAGGACGCGTCATCGACGTCGATCACGAACGGCTTTGCGCCGCTCATCAGCTTCAGCGCCTCGCTGATCACGCCGGAGAATTCCGGATCGACCAGGATGATCTTGGCCTGGGCGTGATCAAGCTGGAACGCGATCGACGGCGCATCGAGGCGGATGTTGAGCGTGTTGAGCACCGCGCCTGTCATCGGCACGGCGAAATGCGCCTCGTTCATCGCCGGGATGTTCGGCAGCATCGCCGCCACGGTGTCGCCGGTGCCGATGCCGCGGCCGGCGAGATAGGACGCGAAGCGGCGGCAGCGCTCATAGGTCTGGCGCCAGGTGAAGCTGCGACCCTCGTAGACCGTGCTGACGTGATCGGGGTAGACGGCCGCGCTGCGCGCCAGGAAGCTGAGCGGGGTCAGCGGCACGTAATTGGCGGGGTTCTTGTCGAGGCCGAGCTGGTACTGGTTCGTGCTCATGGCTGCCCTCCCTTGTCATCTCAAGAGTTTACAGGAACCCGGTCGAAATCCATGGAAAAATCGCAACGATGATGAGGCCTATGAGAAGCGCCAGCAGGTAGCCCCAGATCGGCCGGATGCCCTCGGCGGGGTCGACCCGGCCGATCGCGCAGGCGGCGTAGTATCCGACCCCGAATGGCGGCGCGAACAGGCCAATGCCCATCGCCAGGATGACGACCATGGCATAATGCACCTCGTGCACGCCGACGGCTCGCGCGATCGGAAACAATAGCGGCCCGAACAGCACGATCGCCGGAATGCCTTCCAGCACGCTGCCAAGGATCGTGAAGGCGATGATCGAGACGGCAATGAAGGTCGCAGGCCCGCCCGGCAGCCCGGTCATGGCGGCCGCCAGCGAGCGCGAGAAGCCTGATTGGGTGAGCCCCCAGGCCATGCCGGTGGCCGTGCCGATGATCAGCAGGATGGCGCCGGACAGCGCCGCCGTCTCGACCAGCATCGGCATCAGGCGCCGCCAGTCGAAGCGTCGGTAGATCAGGAGGCCGGCGAGGACGCCATAGACGATGCCGATGGTCGAGACCTCGGTCGCGGTGGCGATGCCCTCGACCACGGCGGCGCGAATCACGAAGGGCAGGGCCAGGGCAGGGACCGAGACCATGAACGCCTTGCCGATCTCGGCGCCGGTGGCGCGGCGGACACCGCTCATGTCCTCGCCGCGATAGCGCCACCACACCAGCGTGCATAGCGTGACCGCGAGCACCACGCCCGGCAGCAGGCCGCCGGTGAACAGCGCCGCGATCGACACGCCCGTCACGGAGCCGATCGTGATCAGCACCAGGCTCGGCGGAATGGTCTCGGTCTGCGCGCCGGTGGCGGCGAGCAGGGCGACGAGATCGCCGGGCTTGGCGCCGCGCGCCTTCATCTCGGGAAACAGCACCGGCGCGACCGCGGCCATGTCGGCCGCCTTGGCGCCGGAGATGCCGGAGACGAGATACATGGCGCCGACCAGCACGTAGTGCAGGCCGCCTCTGACGTGGCCGAGCAGACTTGCCAGGAAGGCGACCATGGCGCGCGCCATACCGGTCATCTCGATCAGCAGGCCTAAGAAGACGAACAGCGGTACCGAAAGCAGGATGAGGTGACTCATGCCCTCGTCCATGCGCCCGACGAGCACCATCAGCGGTGTGCGCGTGGTCAGCGCCAGATAGCCGAAGATCGCGAGGCCAAAGGCAAACGCGATCGGGACGCCAGCGAACACGCACAAGCCGACGACGCCGACGAAGAAGATCACGAGGTTGAGATTGCCGAGCGGCTTCAGCATCGGCTGCGCCACCCAGAACAGCGCCAGAATGACAGCGACAGTGGCAGCTGCGAGCAACAGCGTTCTAAGATTGCCGGCGCGCGCCAAGCGCATCAGGGCGAACATCGCCATCAGCCCGATGCCGACGGGCAATGCGGCCGCGCGACAGATGTTGGAGATCTGCAGCGCAGGCGTGGTGATATAGCTTTCCTCGTAAGCGTACTCCCACGACGGCAAGGCGATCATCAGCAGGAACGCCAGCGCGGCCGTCGTGGCGACCAGATCGAGATAGGCGCGAAAACCCGGGCTCGCGCGCGCCACCATCGCCGTCATCCGCATGTGCTCGCCACGGCGAAAGGCCACAGCGGCGCCGAGCATCGCGAGCCACAGGAACAGGATCGAGGCGAGCTCGTCCGACCAGATCAGCGGCCGGTGCAGGCCGTAGCGCGCGACGACACCGGCGAACAGGATGACGATCTCGGCTAACACCAGCAGCGCGGCCGGAATCTCGACCAGGAGGCCGAGCAGGGCCTCCAGGCGGAGAAGCCAGGACCAACGGCGAGGGGTCTCGATGACCACCTCGCTGATGGCTATTTCCGTGAACTCGGCATGCGCCATGACGTCACCTGAACGCGCCTACGACGCCCCTGCACTTACGACAGCTTGCCGACGGCCTTTTCGAGCAGCGCCCAGGCCTCATCGCCATACTTGCCCTTCCACTCGGCGTAGAAGCCGGCGGTCCGCAGCTTGTCGCGGAACGGCGCGACATTGGGCTGATTGAACGTCAGGCCCTTGGTCGCGAGATCCTGCTGCAGGCCCGCATTGAGCTTGGCGACGTCCTCGCGCTCCTTCACGGCGGCGGCGTTGATGTGCTTGGCGACAATCGCACGCATGTCGGCCGGCACGGCCTCCCAGGCGCGGCGGTTGGCCAGGAACCAGAAGCCGTCCCACATGTGGTTGGTGAGCGAGCAGTACTTCTGCACCTCGTACAGCTTCGCCGTCGAGATGATCGCCAGCGGGTTTTCCTGGCCCTCGACGACCTTGGTCTGCAGCGCCGAATAGACCTCGCTGAAATTGATCGAGGCGGGCGCCGCCTCGAACGCCTTGAACATCGAGGTCCAGAGCGGCGACACCGGCACCCGGATCTTGAAGCCCTTGAGATCGTCCGGGCCGTTGATCGGCTTCGTCGAGGACGTCGTCTGGCGGAAGCCGTTGTCCCAGATCTTGTCCATGACCATCAGGCCGGACTTGGTGATCTGTCCGCGCACATAAGCGCCGAGATCGCCGTCCATGGCCTTCCAGACCGTGTCGTAGTCCGGGAACGCGAAACCGATGCCATTGATCGACGCTGCTGGAACCAGGGTTGCGAGAATCAGGCCCGACAGCGTGAAGAACTCGACGCCGCCCGAGCGGATCTGGCTCAGCATGTCGGTGTCGGAGCCGAGCTGGTTGTTCGGGAAGATCTGCAGGTCGAACTTGCCGTTGGTCTCGGCCTTGATCGCCGCCGCCATCTCCTTGGCGCGGACGTTCAGCGGATGCGTGTCCGGCAGGTTGTTGGCATATTTGTAGGTGAATTCGGCGCTCTGCGCGCGCGCGACATGCGGGGCCGCGATCCCACCCAGGACGGCCGAAGCCGCACTGGCCTTCAACAGCGCGCGTCGTGACAGGCTCATTCTCGTTTCTCCCTGAGAAGCTTCTTCTTGTTGCATCGTTGCGCCGGATGACGTCGCGGACGAATCCAGCGACATCGACAGACGTCCGTCTGCGCTTATTGCAGCGATGGGCCGCAGCAGCAATATCGGCGTTCGTTGGAGCCGCCGGAGAGGATCTTTCCATGACGCCGACGAGAGGTTTGACGCCAGCCTCGGATACGGGCTGAAAGGCGCGGCAACTCCAGAGATTTTCGAGGTTTCGGCGCCAAGCCACTGATCTTCCTCAGCATATAAATATTCCATAATATACCTTATGCGAATTGACTATGGGCAGATCACAGCTCCAATACAGGCTGCTTCCGTCCGGGAATCGCACGTCCGTGCTCTGCGAAATCGCCCTTCACTGGCCACCCCTTAGTCTTCGTTTGGTCAAAGCCCCCCGCCAAATCGCTGGCGGGGATTTGGCATGGGCGTTTCGCGTACAGGACCCGAGGACATGTCAGTTCAGTCGACGCCGAAGGAAGTTGATCCGGGTGATGTCGCGCTGTCACCCGAGAACGATATCTGCGAGCAGATCTATCAGCGCGTGCTCACCGAGGTGCGCGCCCGCATCGATCAGCGGATTGCGGCGATCGAGGCTCAGGCGGCGGCAGAAGCGGAAGCCGAGATGGCTACTGACGCGGTCGACATTCCCGCACCGTTGGCAGCGGCTGAGAGCGCGACGACGCCGACGGCCGCAAGGCGCCGGCCGGTGCTGCGCGCAGCCATCACGCTGGCGGCGTCGGCCGGGCTCGTCGGCGCGGTGGTCACCTTGGCGCGTGATCATCAGGAGGCCATCACCTCGGTCACGGACAGGATCGAAGGTGCCATTCAATCGATCCGCCGCGAGGCGCCGCAGATGGCGATGCCGACCGGCACCCGGGAGCCTGCTGCGACGTCGGGAGCGGGCGCGGCCGACAACGCCGATGCGGCCCCTGCCTCATCAGTCCCGTCCGCGTCGCCGTCTCCGGAGCCGCCGTCCGGCCGGTCCAGCGATCCCTCCTCGGCCATGGCGGATGCGACGTCCGAGCGAGACATGCCGCCAGCGCCAGAGCGAGACCTAGCGCCTCTGATCGAGAAGATCGCGCACGATGTCGCTGCGCTGCAGACCGGGCTTCAGGATCTGAAGGCCAGCCAGGAGCAGGCCAGCCGCGACCAGGCCAAGGCCATCGAGCAACTGCAGGCCAGCCAGGATCAGCTCGCGCGCGCGGTCCGCGCCGCGAAGACCGAGCCGACGACGACGGTCGGCGCGGCGGCGCGGCTCGCGGCGCCGCGGCCGCCTCAGCAGGTTCCGGCGCGCGCTCCGCGGTTTCCGAACTTCTGAGCTGACGAGATCCGGGCAGGGCCTCGCCCTGCCCCTCAGGACGATCATGACATGAGGATTGCCGCGACGTTCGTTGCGGCAGCCACGCGTCTACAGATAGTTCGCCGCAGCCTCGGCCTCGAAGCGATCCGGCGGGCCCTCCCAGACGATCTTCGCGTGATCCAGCACGTAGACGCGGTCGGCGTGCGGGAGCGCGAAGGTGACGTTCTGCTCGCCGAGCAGCACCGTGATCTTGGTGGTCTCGCGCAGACGATCGAGCGCCTTGGACAGCGTTTCCAGGATCACCGGCGCGAGCCCGAGCGTCGGCTCGTCGAGGATCAGGAGTTTCGGCTTCATCATCAGCGCGCGCGCGATCGCCAGCATCTGCTGCTCGCCGCCCGAGAGCGTCCGCGCCAGCTGTGGCTGCCGCGACTTCAGAATTGGAAACAGCCCGAACAGCCATTCGAGGCGCTCGCCACGCTCGGTGTCCGATAGCGCGTTGCCGCCGAGCTCGAGGTTTTCGCGCACGGTCATGTCACCGAACAGCTCGCGCGTCTCCGGACACTGCACGATGCCGTCGCGCGCGATCTGCGCCGCCGTGCCGCCCGCGAGGTTGCGCCCTGCCCACTTCACCTCGCCGGAATACGGCACCAGGCCCGAGATCGCGTTGAACAGCGTCGTCTTGCCAGCGCCGTTGAGGCCGACGACGGAGACGAACTCGCCTTCATGGACATGCAAGGACACGTCCTGCAGCGCCTGGGCCTTGCCGTAGAGCACGCCGACCTTGTCGACCTGCAGCGCCGGCGTCACGTCCTTGAAGCTCGCCTCGGGACGCGCGGTCGAGACCAGTGCGCCCCCGAGATAGACGCGACGCACGGTCTCGTCCTGCATTACCTCGGTCGCCCTGCCCTCGGCGATCTTCTCGCCGAGATACATCGCGAGCACCCGGTCGACCAATGCGGACACGCTCTTGACGTTGTGATCGACCAGCAGCACGGCGCGACCGTCATCGCGGAATTCGCGGATCAGGTTGGAGAAGTCGGCGACCTCGGAGGCCGTAAGGCCGGCAAAGGGCTCATCGACCAGCACCAGCTTCGGGCTGCGCGCCACGGCCTTCGCAAGCTCCAGCCGGCGTAGATCGGCGAATGCCAGCGTCGGCGGCCGGCGGTCGATGACGCCCCCGAGGCCGACGCGCTCGGCAATAGCGCGCGCCCTGGCATCGACATCCTTGTCGGCGAACAGCCGTGTCAGCTTGTCGGGCAGCAGCGCGACCTTGATGTTCTCCAGCACCGTCTGGCGGGCCAGCGGCCGCGAGTGCTGAAACACCAGGCCGACACCCATGCGCGCGATGCGATGGGACGGCATGCCGGCGAGCTCGACACCGTCGAGCTTGACCGAGCCCGTGGTCGGTCGTTCCACACCCATCACGCTCTTCATCGCCGTCGATTTCCCCGAGCCGTTCGGCCCGATCAGTCCCAGGATCTCGCCGGGTCGAATCGAGAAGCTCAGATTCTTGACGGCGACCAGGCCACCGAACCGCTTGGTGAGGCCGCTGACCTCCAGCATCGGAGCTTGCGTCATGCTTTGGCCCCTCCCCTGATGATGCCGAGGAAGCCGTCGGGGAAGAACAGGATGACCACCAGCGCAATCACCGAGACGATCAAGGTGGCGAGCTCTCCGAGCGGCCGCAGCAGCTCGCCCATGCCGATCAGGAAGATCGCGCCGATCGCGGCGCCGATGACGGTGCGCCGGCCGCCGAGCACGGCAGCGATGATGATCTGCACGCCGACGCCGACATCGACGAAGGTCGAGACGGACGCGGTGCCCATGTAGAACACCATCAGCGCGCCGGCGAGGCCGGAGAAGAACGCGCTGACCACGAACGCCGCCAGCTTGTGCTTGGTGACGTTGAAGCCGAGCGCGCCGGCCTGGATCTTGTCCTGGCCGCTGGCCTGCAGGATCAGGCCGATGGCGCTGCGGGACAGGCCGAACAGGATGGCGCCCGACACCAGCATGAAGCCGAGCGCGATCCAGTAGTTCGTCTTGGCGTCGATCGAGATCACGTCGGGCACGGCGAGGCCGATTTCACCGCCGGTCAGCCCGGCCGCGACGACGATGAAGTTCTGCAGCATCAGCACCGCGACCAAGGTCGTCAGGCCGAAATACGGCCCGCTGACGCGCAGCGCCGGCAGCGCCAGGACCACACCGCCGACGACCGCGGCCAGCGCGCCGGCGGCGATGCAGATCCAGATCGACAGCCCCGGCGAGTAATGCGCGTCGAGAATGCCGGCCGTATAGGCGCCGACGCCGATCAGGAAGGTCGGCCCGAAATTGACCTCGCCGGCGAAGCCGAACAACAGGTCCCAGGACATCGCGAACACGGCCGTGTAGTACGCGACGGTCAGCAATCCCAGCACGTAGCCGGAGACGTAGGACGGCAGCAGGAGAGCGACGATCACGGTGAGCGCGCCGATCCAGAACAGCCGGGAGGAGACGAATGCCGGCATGCTCACCTCCGTCCGAACAGCCCTTGCGGGCGCAGATACATCACGACGACGAGCAGCAAAAGCGCCGGAATCGTCCGGTAGGCCGGCGAGATCAGATAGGCCGTGCCGGTCTCGAGATAGCCGACGACATAGGCCGCGATCAGCGAGCCGGAGACGCTGCCGAGGCCGCCGAGCACGACGATCGAGAATGCGCTCGCCGTGAGCGGTCCCACGCTGTAGGAGCTCACCCCTAAGAACATGCCGAGCAGGATGCCGGCGACGCCCGCCAGCAGGCCGTAGATCGCCCACACGGTCAGATAGATCGACGACAGCTCGATGCCGAGCAGCGTCACGCCGCGCGGGTTCATCGACGCCGCCATGACGGCCTTGCCGCGCCGCGTGCGGTTGACCAGGAACCACAGCAGCCCGATGGCGACCCAGCAGATCACCGCCGTGAAGTACTCGTTGCGCGGGGTCCGCACGCCGAACACGGTCGTGACGCCCTCGACGATCGGCAGCACTGTCTTCGCGTTGTTGGTGAAGAAATACGCGATCGCCTCCTGGATGATGATGCCCCACAGCAGCGTCGCGGTGAGGATGAAGATCTCTTTCTCGGATTCCGCGATCGCCTTGGACAGCTGGATCGGCCTGACCGCGATGAAATAGGTGGCGAAGGCCAGGACCAGTCCTGCGAGAACGCCGATGAGCGCCCCTGTATAGGGGCCGACACCGAGCTCGCCGGCCGCGGCCCAGGCCGCGACAGCGGCGCCGACCATGATCGCGCCATGAGAGAGGTTGAGCACGCCGGAGACGCCGAAGATGAGCGTGAAGCCGGTCGCGCCGAGCGCATAGAGAGCACTGATGGCAAAGCCATCAATCAAGATCTGCCAGAAAAGCATTGAGAATGGATCCGCGCGTCAAACCGATGCATCAAGAAAATGGGCCGCCCTTGCGGGCGGCCCCACGATGCGTCAGTTGCTGGCCGCCTTGAGCTTGATGAAGGAGGGCCAGGTGGCGGTGCCCGCGGCGAGCTCCTTGGGCCAGACGTTGACCTGCTTGCCGTTCTGCCACTGCAGCATCAATCCGGTGATGTAGCCCTTGCCCGTGCGCAGCGCGTGCGGATTCGGATCGCCCTTCGGTTTGAAGGACACACGGCCGATCGTGCCGACATAGTCGGTCGCTTCCATCGCCTCGACCATCTTGTCGGGATCGGTGCCGCCGGCGCGGTGGATCGCATCCGCGATCATGTAGACGTCGTCATAGGAGGTGTAGCCGGCGTAGGACGGGATGTTGCCGAACTTCTTCTGATAGGCGTCGACGAAGGGCAGCGTCTTCGGCGTCACCGCCACACCGGGGCCCGACACGGCGTTGAACATGACGCCTTCGACGGCACCGTTGGTGTCCTTCCAGAACGTCGAGTTGGTCGCCTGCGAGGAGATGCCGAACATCGGGATCGGCACCTGCTGGCTCTTCCATTGCACCGTCGGCTGGGTGCCGACATGCGAAATGCCGGTGATCATGACGTCCGGCTTCAGGCCCTCGATCTTGTTGAAGATCGGCGTGAAGTCGGTGGTGTCGGGCGACATCCGGATGTGGTCGACGACCTTCAGCCCGATCTCCGGCAGGCACTTCTCGTAACCGGCATCGAGCGGCGTCGTCCACGCCGCGTCCTCGCTCATGATCACGGCGGTCTTCATCTTGTAGGGCTCGACCAGCAGGTCCTTGGCCGCATCGCAGACCAGTCCGGCCAGCGAGGTCGAGGTCAGATAGCCGTGGAAGGTGTATTTCAGCTGGTCGTAGTTCTTGGCGATGTTCTGCGTGATCACGTCGGAGGCAGCACCAGGTGTGATCATCACGGTCTTGAGGCGCCCTGCCCACGGCTCCAGCGCCAGCACGACCTCGGAGATGTAGCTGGCGATGACCGCGTTGACCTTGTCCTCGCTGACGGCGCGCTGGAAGGCCCGCACGGATTCCGCCGAAGAGGAATGATTGTCGTAGACGACGATCTCGATCTTGCGTCCGTCGATACCACCCTTGGCGTTGATCTCCTCGGCGGCCAGCTGCGCGGCGGGCGCGATCGACGAGCCGGCGACAGCTTGCGCTTCGGCGATGACGCCGATCCTGATCGGATCAGCGGCCCAGGCGGCCGACGATACGAGCGCAGTGGCGCAGCTCGCAAGTAAGAACGACTTGAGCGAAAACATGAAACCTCCCGATTCCTTATGCCTCTGACGGGCAGCGCGACTTTGGTCTCCCACATGCCAGCGAGCAAGACCTCACCTTACGCGTTGCTCTGCGTTCAGTGCATTGTGATAGAGCTTCCGGCTCATGGCTCGCGAAACGTCGGGCGAACCGACGAAGTTCCTAATAAGCGTCGGCAGCTTCTGCTGCATCGCGGCAAAATGAGTCCCCTGGGCGATGAGTCCGTTGATGCCTGCTAACAGCAGCTCACAGATCCATCGCGCACAGCCCTCTTCTATGCGCTTGACGACCACCGTCTGGTCTTCGCCTTTGCGCCTCCCGCCGACCGGCCTAACAACGCCGCGATGTTGATGAGCGTCAAACACGCCATTCGCTCTTCCGGCGGTCCCGACCAAAGACGATCGGTCGGATAGTACCGCATCGGTTTGCCGGCGCGCTCGGAAAATCGATGCCGGCGACCAATGGACAGGCGCTCGAAAACAGATTGTCCGAAAACGCCCCCTCCTCGTCACGACGCTGTCTTGCTTTCGGCCAAAGCGGCCGCTCCAGTCACGTTTGAAAATTCAAATAGAAAAGCGGCGTCGGCGGCGGACGTACAGGGTTTGGGGATCACCATGCAGTCCACACAGAATGTGCAACAGATCGATCCAAGCGAAATCGGGCTCGCGCCGGAGAAACCGGAAAAGGCGGGTTACGATCAGCTCTATCGCCGCGTCCTGCGCGAGGTGCTGACCAGGATCGATACGCGCCTCGCCGCCATCGAGAAGCCCGGCGTCGCCGCGGACGCTGCTGCGGCAGCCAGCACCGGCGAAACCGCGGTCAAGGACATTGGCAAGGAAATTGGCAAGGACACCGGCCGCTGGGCCCGCATCAAGGCGCCGCTCGGCAAGCTGCGGGGCCGCAACGCGATCGGTCTCGCGCTGCTGGTCGTCCTGGTGGGGGGCTCCGTTGCATGGTCGCAGCGCGATCTCGGAACGTCGCTGATGGATCGTTGGATGCCCGGCTCCAGCGAGGCGACGCCGGAGGACGCCTCGGCCCAGCCGGGGACTGATGACGCCATGATGTCGAACGCCTCGCTGCGCGGGACGGAAGACGGCGCCGCCAACGGCACCCCGGCGACCCTGATGCAGCGGATGGCGCGCGACATCGCGGAGTTGCAGCAGGGGATCGAACAGATCAAGTCGACGCAGGATCAGGCCAGCCGCGACCACACCCGGGCCATCGAGCAGTTGCAGGCCGGCCAGGATCAGTTGATGCGCCTGGTCTCGCGGATGTCGAACCAGGCGGTCCAAGCCCGCGGCGCAGCGGTCCCGCCAGGCGCGCCGCAGCAGATCATCGTGACGCCACAGCAGCGCACCACGACCGGTCTGGCCCGCCCGCAGCCGCAGCAGCAGGGCTCGACGATCGGCAACTTCCTGACCCGCAACACCTCGGGCATTCAATCGCCCTTGCCGCGCTGAGTCGTTCGTCAGTTCAATCCAGCCGGTGACCCTTTCAGCAGCGGCCGCAGCCGCTGCTGATGTCGTTTGGCGTCACGAGCAGCGATGCAGCCTGCCGTCATAGCCCCGATACTTGCCGGTCTCCGCGTCGTAGGTGCGGAAGCTCTTGCAGTTGCGAGCGCTTCTTGCGTGGTGCTTCGCCTCGCGCTTCGGCTTGGCCGCGTGATGCTTGTGCTTGGCCGGCTTGTCGTCGTCCTGCGCGTGATGATGATGGGCGTGCGTCCCGGCCTTGTCCGATACGCCTGCCGCCTCCGGCTTCGCGGCGGCTTTCGGTGCTGCGGGAGCTGACGGGACCGCTGCGGCCGGTGCGGCCACTGAAGGCTCGGTCTTGTTGATCTCGGCGGGTGCGGCGACGGCAGGCTTGCTGGCTTCAGCAGCCTTGTCCTCGGGCTTCGCGTCTGCCTTCTCCGGCGTGGTCGCGTCTTTGGCGGCCGACGGCGTGGCCTCGGCAGGCTTCGCCTCGGTCACCGCCGGCTTCTGCCCGGCGTCCGTCTCCGGCTTGGTCTCCTGCTTGACCTCTTGCTTGACGTCCTGCTTGGGCTCGGCCTTGATCTCCGCCTTGGCTTCGGAATTGCCTTCGTCCTTTGACTCCACCGGCTTGACGTCGGCAGCGCTCTCGGTCGACGCCGGCTTGTCGGCCGCAGCCTTTTCCGCCGGAGGGGCAGTCGCGGGCTTGGGCTCGTCGGCGGCAGCCGCCGCCGGTGCGGTGGCCGGCTCGGCGGGCTTGTCCGCCGACTTCTCCGCCTCGGCAGCGGCGGGCTTCTCGGCTGCCTGCTCCGCCGGCTTGGCATCGGGCTTCGCGTCAGAATTGGCATCGGCCGCGGGCTTCTTCTCGGCCTCGGCCGGCTTGTCGGCGGCTGCCGCCGCGGGTTGCTCTGCGGCCGGCTTCGTCGCGTCGCCCTGCGCGTTCGCAGGGCTCATGGCCGCGCCCAGGAGACAGAACAAAACGCCAGCGCAAAGACGGCCGACAGGCGAACGAACGACAGATACTGACATGGCCAAGGGTCTCACTTGTGGATCACGCGAGCCCGTCGTTTACGTCAATTCGGCTGTCCCTTGCCGTTCAAATTGTCGCGGGTGCGAACGAGAGACGCAAAGTGTGCTTTCCGCACCATGCGGGCACAATGTCGACGTGAGCCGCGAAGTGGCGATCTCGCAAAAGTAGCAGCGCGATGGTGCGCTCAGGCACTCACTGCATTCCGCGTGATCACGTGACGATAATACGACGCGCTGAGCTTCGGCGTCCGTCGCTGGGTGTCGAAGTCGACGTGGTAGACGCCGAAGCGCTGCTTGTAGCCGAACACCCACTCGAAATTGTCCAGCAGACTCCAGAGAAAGTAGCCCTTCACCGGCACGCCCTCGGATGTCGCGCGCTGCAGCTGGGCGAGATAATTGCGCAGATACATCACGCGATCGAGGTCATGCACCTTGCCGTCCGCCGTGATCTTGTCGTCCGACGAGGTGCCGTTCTCGGTGATGTAGATGGTCTTGAGATTCCAGATCTTGGCGGCGAGCTTCGGCACCCAATAGGCCGTCTCCGGTCCGACCAGCAGCCAGGGAGAGCTCATGTGCGGGAACGAGGCCGGCATGGGCAACACGTCGAAGCCTGGCGCGCGATCCGATGCCACGACATAGGCCTGCGGCGCGTAGATGTTGAGGCCGACGAAATCGACCGGCGAGGCGATCGTCTTCAGCTCCTCCGCCGTGAACACCGGCGCATCCTTGCCGGACCACGCGAGGAAGCCCTCGGTATAGCGGCCCTCGAGGATGACGTTGAGGAAACCGGCATTCATCTCGCGCGTCGCGATTTCGGCGGCGCGGATGTTCTCCGGCGTATCGATCGCCGGCAGGCAGGCGGTGATGTTCTCGGCCATGCCGACGCGGGTGCCCGACCGGCCCTTGGCGCGGATCGCCTGCACGGCCAGTCCATGCGCCAGCGCCACGTGATGCCGCGCCTGGTTGACCTCCTGGGGCGGCAGCTTCAATCCCGGTGCATCGATGCCGAGCCCATAGCCGAACGGAACGAACCGGCCGCATTCGTTGATCGTGAAGATCGTCTTGACCCGGTCGCTGAGATGCTGCGCGACATGGCCGGCATAATGCGCGAACGCCTTCGCGGTCTCGGCCGAGCGCCAGCCGCCGACGCGGTCCTGCAGCCCCTGCGGCAGGTCCCAATGATACAGCGTCGCGTAAGGCTCGATGCCGTTGGCCAGCAGCTCGTCGACGAGCCGGTTATAGAAATCCAGCCCCTTCGGATTGGGGGTCAGCCCGCCGTCGGGAAACAGCCGCGGCCAGGCGATCGAGAAGCGATAGGCGCGGCAGCCGAGCTCCCTGATCAGCCGCACGTCCTCCTTGTAGCGGTTGTAATGATCGCAGGCGACGTCGCCGGTCGAGGCATCCTCGATGTTGCCCTGCACATGCGTGAACACGTCCCAGATCGACGGACCGCGGCCGTCGGCGCTCGCACCGCCTTCGATCTGGTAGGACGAGGTGGCCGTGCCCCAGACAAAATCAGCAGGGAAACGACGGCTCACATCCTCTTGCACGGCGGCCTCCTCCGCTTGCGCCGGCGTATTGGCCGCCCCGAGGGCAGCCAGTCCGGCCAGCTTCGCAAGATCACGGCGGGAGACGTCGTTCGGCATTGATGAACCTCAAGGTCTGGTCTTTTCGCCCCCGGCCCGGCGGACGAACCCGACTAGGAACCACATCTGGGCGCCAATTTGAACCTCGGGAACCCGCCTGGACGAAGTTGCATGCCCAGCGTGTTCTCGCGCCGCACAACCACCGGAGACGGCCATCGCTCGACAGCGCGAGGCGATCCCCCTATTTTCGCACCATGAGCCATCACGATCATCATCACGACCATCACCACGATCATTCGGACCTGTCCGAGACCGAGCTGCGCGTCCGCGCGCTCGAAACGATCCTCACCGAGAAGGGCTACATCGATCCGGCTGCCCTCGACGTGCTTATCGAGACCTATGAAAGCAAGGTCGGACCGCGCAATGGGGCCCGGGTGGTGGCCCGCGCCTGGAGCGATCCGGCGTTTCGATCGCGGCTGTTGTCCGATGCGACGCCCGCGATCGGCGAGCTCGGCTATGCCGGCCGCCAGGGCGAGCACATCGTCGCGGTCGAGAACACGCCGGAGCTGCACAACATGGTCGTGTGCACCCTGTGCTCCTGTTACCCCTGGCCGGTGCTCGGCTTGCCGCCGGTCTGGTACAAATCGGCGCCCTATCGCGCCAAGGCCGTGAAGGACCCGCGCGGCGTGCTGCGCGATTTCGGCTTCGAGCTGCCGCCGACCACGAAGATCAGGGTCTGGGATTCGACCGCGGAAATCCGCTACTTCGTCCTGCCGATGCGCCCCGAGGGCACCGAGGGCTGGAGCGAAGATCGGCTCGCCGAGCTCGTCACGCGCGACAGCATGATCGGGACCGGCCTGCCCAGGCGTGCTGACGAGGTGACCCGCTGATGGACGGCGCACATGACATGGGCGGCGTTGCCGACTTCGGTCCGGTCCGCCCCGAACCCGACGAGCCGGTGTTTCACGCCGAATGGGAGCGACGTGCGTTCGCGCTGACCTTGGCGATGGCCACGCCTGGCGGCTGGAACATCGACATGTCGCGCTTCGCCCGCGAGAACCGCGCGCCGGCCGACTATCTGTCCAAGAGCTACTACCAGATCTGGCTCGCCGGCATCGAGCGCCTGACCGCGGAACGGCATCTCGTCGAGGCGGACGAGATCGCCGCCGGCAGGATGCTGCATCCGGCGCGGCCGGTCGCGAAGATCCTCAAAGCGGACGATGTCCCCGTCACGCTGGGCCGGGGCGGACCGACCGAGCGCGCGGCTACGACCTCGGCGCTGTTTGCCGTTGGCGACTGCGTGCGCGCCAAGGACATGCATCCGCCGACGCATACGCGGCTGCCGCGCTACGTGCGCGGCCATGTCGGCCGCATCGAGGCCGTCCGGGGCGTGCACGTGTTCCCGGACAGCAATGCCCATGGCCAAGGCGAAAACCCGCAATGGCTTTACACGGTGTCGTTCAGCGGCGCGGAGCTGTGGGCCGATGCACCCGATCCGCTGCTCGAGGTCACCGTCGACGCCTTCGAGCCCTATCTGGAGCGCGCATGAGCGCGCCCGATCATCGGGCCGCGCTTGCGGCGACGCGTGCCCTGCCCGGCATTCCCGTCGATGCCGAAGGGCCGGTGTTTCGTGAACCGTGGGAGGCGCACGCGTTTGCAATGGCAGTGACATTGCATGCGCGGGGTCTGTTCACCTGGCCGGAATGGGCCGCCGTGCTCGCCGACGAGATCTCGCGCGCGCAGGCCGGCGGCGACGCCGATTGCGGCGACACCTACTACCGGAATTGGCTCGCCACGCTGGAGCGGCTGGTGGCCGAGAAGGGTGTGACCACCTCCGCCAATCTCGCCCGCTATCGCGATGCCTGGGATCACGCCGCCGACCGGACGCCCCACGGCAAGCCGATCGAGCTCCGCCCCGAGGACTTCGCGGGCTGACGCAATCGTTAAGCGCGGGTAACCGGCTTCCGCCGCATTTGGCGAACCCGCCTTAACGGCGGGGTATGCATGATGTGAGGAGCCGTATTTGCTCGAAATTGAACATTCACGAGTGTGTCCGTAGCGTTCCGCGCATCTTCTTTGTTGAAGTTGAGGGGGACGCCGAAATGACCACGCCAGAGTCGTTCGCTGCCATCGTCGATACGCTTGTCAGCGTGCGCCGCGACTACCACGAAAAACTGAAATCCATCCCGCAATACGAGGCCTTTCTGCTGATCGAGGATTCGACCAACAAGGCCGCCGACGCCCTGCATGGCACCGAGGCCTCGGGCTCGTCGATCGCGACCGACGTGATCGACTCGCTGCAATATGCACGCACCCGGTTCGAGCAGCACATGACCTCGATCCCGCCATACCGCGTGCTGCAAGCGATCGACAAGGTGATCAAGGAGATCTCGCAGCATCTCGGCCTCACCGCGCAGGACGATGCTGCGGCCCCGCCAAGCGCGACCGCAGCCGTCGACCCTGCGGAGGTTGAGACTGCCGTCAACGCGGATGCTGACCAGGAGACCGCGTCCGCAGAGCCCGTTGCTGCCGCGGCCGAAGTCGAGGTCGAATCCGAGGCTCAGCAGGATGCTTCGGAGGACGAGCCGGTCGGGGCCGAGGTGGCCGAGGAGCCGGCCGCCGAAGCTGCAGAGTCAGAGGCCGAAGTCGAGGTCCAGGTGGAAGCCGAGGCGCCCGCGCTTCGCGTCGTCGAAGCCAAGGCGCCGTCGATCGTGCCCGCCGACGCCGAGGCGGAAGCCGGTCATGACGACGACATCGTCGTGCTCAATGCGCCGGCCTGGGAGAAGAGCGGCAAGGACGCAAAGGACGACATCACTGCACGTCTGGCGGCCAAGGCGGCGTCCGCCGCCCTCGAACAGGCCGATGAGAGCCACGACGAGGCCGACGACCTCGTCGTCGTCAGCAAGCGCGAGGCGTCGGACCACGAAGCGGCCTGACGTCCGTCACACCGATCTCATTCTCGATCTGACGCGGGGCCTTGAAGGCCCCGTTTCTGCGTCAGGCTCCGCCACCGACATAAGCGCGCCAGCCGTGAGCACGCAGCTCGCAGGCGGGACACCGGCCGCAGCCATGGCCCCAATCATGCCGCGCGCCGCGCTCGCCGAGATAGCAGGTGTGCGACTCGTCGCGGATGAGATCGACAAGGCCCCTGCCCCCGAGATCATGCGCGAGCTGCCAGGTCGCTGCCTTGGTCAACCACATCAACGGCGTGTGCAGCTCGAATGGACGCGCCATGCCGAGACTCAGAGCCACCTGCAGCGCCTTGATGGTCTCGTCGCGGCAGTCCGGATAGCCGGAATAGTCGGTCTCGCACATGCCGCCGACGATGTGCCGGATGCCGCGCCGATAGGCCAGCGCCGCCGCGAAGGTCAGGAACACGAGGTTGCGGCCGGGCACGAACGTATTTGGCAGGCCGTCGGCGCCCATCTCGATGGCGACATCGCGCGTCAGCGCGGTCTCCGAGATCGCAGCCAGCGTCGGGATGTCCAGGGTATGCTCGCAGCCGAGCTTGTCAGCCCAATCCGCACGCAGCTGAGCGATGCCGTCGCGCAACCGGGCCCGGCAGTCGAGCTCGATGCCGTGACGCTGACCATAAGAGAAGCCGATCGTCTCGACGCGCGCGAAGCGGTCGAGCGCCCAGGCGAGGCACGTGGTCGAGTCCTGCCCGCCCGAGAACAGCACCAGGGCCGTTGCATCCTGTTCACTCATGGCCACCCGCTTAGCATCATCATCTGGTCCGGCCAACCCGCGCGCGGCGTCCGGCCGTGCGCGGTTTTCGCTGGGACGCGCGCATGGCTTGAGGCATACAGGGTCAAGGAAAAGTTGCCGCCAGGACCAGCAATGACCCCTTCCCGCGACATCTCACGCCTCATCGAGATCATGGCGGCGCTGCGCACACCCGTCACCGGCTGTCCCTGGGACGTCGAGCAGACGTTCGAGACGATCGCGCCCTACACGATCGAGGAGGCCTACGAGGTTGCGGATGCGATCACGCGGGCGGATCTCGACGATCTCCAAGAGGAGCTCGGTGATCTCCTGCTGCAGGTGGTCTATCACGCCCGCATCGCCGAGGAGCAAGGCGCGTTCGCGTTCGGCGACGTCGTGGAGGGCATCACCAGGAAGATGATCCGCCGCCATCCGCATGTCTTCCCCGACAAGGACGGCAATGTCACCAAGCCCACCAAGGGCACCTGGGACCGCATCAAGGCCGAGGAAAAGGCCGAGCGCGCGGCGCGGCGGCCAGCCGAGGACCAGAGCAGCGAGTCCTCGCTGCTGTCGGGTGTGAAGGCCGGCCAGCCCGCGCTGGTGCGCGCGATGGAGTTGCAGAAGAAAGCGGCGACGGTGGGCTTCGACTGGAACGACCCGCGCGCCGTGCTGCAGAAGATCCGCGAGGAGGCCGACGAGATCGAAGCCGCGCTCGATAAGAGGGATGCGACCGAGCTGACCGACGAGACCGGCGATCTCCTGTTCGCCCTCGTCAACCTCGCACGTCATGCCCAGGTCGATCCGGAGACCGCGCTACGCGCCACCAACGCCAAGTTCGAACGCCGCTTCGCGCACATCGAGCACACGCTCGCCGCAAAGGGGCGGACGCTGGACGAAGCCTCGCTCGATGAAATGGATGAGCTGTGGAACGAAGCGAAGGGCCTGGAGAAGTAGTTAAGGCGCCTCTACTCGTCGTCCCAGGGCGAGCCTCCGTGGCGCATGGCGCGCAAAGGCGCCGGTCCGGCACCCCAACGCCACAGCGGGGCACGGTCCGGTCCAATTGATGTTGTCGCCGCGGGTGTCGACATGGGCGAACGAGCTGTATCCGCCAATGCCGGCGGCGACCCCCGCGCGACCGGTACTCCTTGAGCTTGGGCGCCAACTCGCCGGCGAGCCGCTGTCGCAGCTGAAGTCGATCGCCATGAACTGCATGTGAAAGCTGTTGACCGCGGAGCCGTCAATGCACCTGTTGTACAGCGGCGAGCGGTAGACGCTGAGGATGCGGATCGGGACACCAAGTTCCTCGCGCAGCTTGTCGAGCACGGCGGCGGTCTGCCCGATGTTCTCCCAAAGCGTCTACGGCGGATAGGTGTTGAGGCCCTTGCACGGCCCTTCCAGGTTCTGGCGCCGAGGAACAGCATAGCGAACCGCTGGGATCACGGAAACCGGCCGGGGCGCGGCTGAGCACGATCCGCCCCGGCGCCGCGGCTGCCGATCCGGCCGCCGCGATATCAGCCAATGACGCAATTTCAGGCAGATTAGCTTCTGGATTTCAATCGAAAGATGAATAATCATCGAGACACCCAGTGGGAAGTAGCGGCGTTAGCCAGCTGTCCTTCTAGATCCGTCATACTTCATCATCAGGAGACCGCGTTCGTGTATTTGATGATCTGGTTTTTGCTCGGAGTGTTTTTTGCGTGGATCATTGCCGAAGGGCGCGCCGTAGCGTGGGATTATTTTTTTGCCGACGCATCAATTGCTACCCCTCGGTGGTGGGCTCTTGCGATTATCGTTGTAGTCCTGCTTGGGATCTTCGCAGTCGTCTCGGACAACGCTGCCATGCCGCAGACCCTCCTGGCGCTGCGCTCGGTCTTTATCGGACCGCGCTTCGAGTGCTTCATTCTTGGCGGGCTGATCGGTACGCTTGCTCACTACAACAAGGACGGCCTCGCAGACGTGCTGCGACGACTGACGGCAGCGACCCTCGGCGAGGAGCAGAACACCGCCTGGGCATTTCAGGCCGCGATCGCCATCCTTGGCATAGCTGCAATTGTCTTTGCAGCAAGACCAGACTTCTTCGATTATCTTCGGTCTTTCAAGGTCGGGGGCTTCGAAGCCACCTTTGCCGAGCGAACCAACAATACTATCCGCGACACGGACTATCACCTGCGAGATCAAAGAGATCTCTTTAGTGTGGAACAGTATGCCTACTACGAACCAGAGTTCATTGACCCTGCATCACCGCGGGGACGAGCTCGGCGAATGTTCACCCGTTCTGCTCTCATCGATGAGACAGACGTAATCTCAGTCATGCTCGTTTCTAGATATTTGTGGCCTGCGATGGGTGCGATCAGTTGTTATCAATCTGCACACCAGATCGACTTGACGTCTCATGACCCGGCCGTCGCTGCCTTTTTGTATTCCTGGCAGCAACTCCTGTTGTCGATCCGCACGGGAGAGATCTGGGGTGACGATGAAAGTACGAAAGGCACCGACGTCTTCAAGCAAATCTTGACACGGATCAGAATGTCCGAGGATCGCATCGTCCGAAGCGCCGCGATGCTCAAGAGAGGCTGCCTGGATGATCTCGATAACAAGAAATCCAGCGCGGGCAACGTCCCTTCGAACGCTCCCCGCGCTGTATGTCAGCCAGGCTCCAACATCACCTTCAAGGAGATTCTCTCGAAGTCTCTTTCGGAGGCGACACCGGCGGAGAGGGATGCAGGCGATCAGGAGGTCGCGCACGACATCGAATGTCTGCAAAAGCGCTTCAAGGCGGCTCGCGCAATCCTGAAAGAGACAAATCAGGACAGCGCGCAGGTCGCCGCCGTCATCATTGTGGACTCCTACCTGACGACAGCAATTGGCGACCTGACCCTCTTGGTGTCCGGCCAGCAGAAGGAGGCGGCAAATTTTCTCACGAACATGCTCGACGACTTTCCAAAGGCCGAGGAGTTCGTAACGCCGGGCGTGATTAGCGCGTTCTACGTCATGAGTGAAGCGAAGATCGAAACACTGGCGCTTTGGCCGATCGAACCGACTCTGAGCGAGATCAACTATTCGGTGAAGGGCGTCGACATGATGCTCTCGCGCAGTGCTCGATGCCTGGAGAAGAGCGAAGATCCCCGTGGCCATCAATTGCCAGAATGCGATCTGATCTTGTCTCGCGTCGATCAGCAGACTTCGACAGATGGCAAAAGGAAGCCGCCGCGGACATACTGCAATGAAGAGCGCAGCAAGCTCTGGTGCGACATCTACGAGATATACCTCAAGAACTCATTGATCGTCATGAGCACCAAGATCAAATACTTCAACGAGGTTGAACTGTCCGGCCGTTCGATGAGCGAGGCGTCCCGGCAGGAATGGGCAGCATCACTCGGCAAAATGATCGCTTTGTTGAGAGCGCGCCTTGAGACTGTCATCAGCAGCCCGGACAACATCCCGGCCCATGATCTCGACGAGCGGCAGAAGCGATGGCTTCCGAACCTGAATTTGACAGAGCAGCCGGATGTGCTGTTCGAGGCCGAGCAGGCCACGGCATTGAGCCTCAATCTATTCGACGGTCGTGGAGCTAGGCCCTCCGCTCAATCCTGCAATCTGTCGTTGTTCCTTTTGAATGATGCACAAGCCCTGCCCGGAAAGATCCAGAAGGCACTCGGCTTGGGAACGGCTCAAGCCATGCGTTGGCAGCAATTGCTCAACGTCGTTGCCCAGCGGGTCGCCGCGAATTGCAGTTGGATCGACCGGCGCGGCCAGGATGGAGCCAAGGATGTAAGCATCAAGGACCCGGGCAAGGCGCCCAGCAAGTAACCCGAAAGCGCAAGGCCCAAAAAAGCAAGTAGGCCCGCGAGGCGGGCCTATGGATTTCGTCGCACGATTTTTGCGCCAGATCAGATCGACTTGGCCAGGGCAATGTCGGCCAAAAACACGACCGTTCCCATCGCCGCGAGAGCGTAAACGATTGCTGACATGATTTTCATGGTCTACCTCCTAGGCTGTCTTTGAGTATAAGGTTTGGCTGGTCTTGTTTCAAGCCGCGAGCAAACCAACACGAGCTGAAGGGCAGCCTGACTGGCTCAAGCCACCCTTGGAATACCATGATACCTCTCAACGACAATATCCCGCTTGGTCGCGTCGACGCGCACGGTCATGTCGTAGTGGCCCTCGTGCAGCTCCTTGCTGAGCACCTCGGCATTGCGGTGGAGCCAGCTGATGCCGGCGCCGTCGGCGGCGTCGATCGTCAGGTCGAGCGTCGTGCGTGCCGCCGCGAGGCGGTCTTCGATCGCCTGCAGCAGGGCGTCGACACCCTCCCCTGTCTCGGCCGACACCATGAAGCAGGGCCGCTCGGGTGGGCGGCGTGCGGCGATGTTGGCGAGGTTCTCGCGCGCGGCGTCGTCGAGCCGGTCGATCTTGTTCCAGACCTCGATGATGGTGTCGGTCGCCTCGGGATCGATGCCGAGCTGGCTGAGCACCAGCTCGACGTCGTGCTGCTGCGCCTCCGCATCCTCATGCGACATGTCGCGGACATGCAGGATGACGTCGGCCTCCAGCACCTCCTCCAGCGTCGCGCGGAAAGCAGCGACGAGTTGCGTCGGCAGATTGGAGATGAAGCCGACGGTGTCCGACAGCATCGCCTTGCCACCATGCGGCAGGCTGATCGCGCGCAGGGTCGGATCGAGCGTCGCGAACAGCATGTCGGCGGCCTGCACGTCGGCACGCGTCAGGCGGTTGAACAGCGTCGACTTGCCGGCATTGGTGTAGCCGACCAGCGCGACCACGCGATACGGCACGCGCTGGCGGCCGGCGCGATGCAGCCGGCGCGTCGCCTGCACCTTCTTCAATTCGTTCTCGAGCCGGGTGATGCGGTCGCCGATCAGCCGGCGGTCGGCCTCGATCTGGGTCTCACCCGGGCCGCCCATGAAGCCGAAGCCGCCGCGCTGGCGCTCGAGATGGGTCCATGACCGCACCAGGCGGCTGCGCTGATAGTTGAGATGCGCGAGCTCGACCTGCAGCGCGCCCTCCTTGGTCTTGGCGCGGCGGCCGAAGATTTCGAGGATGAGGCCGGTGCGGTCGAGCACCTTGGTGTTCCAGGCCTTCTCCAGATTGCGCTGCTGGATCGGCGACAGCGCGCAATCCATCACGACGAGCTCGGCCTCCTGGCTCGCGATCACGCCGGCGATCTCGTCGACCTTTCCCTTGCCGAGATAGGTCGCCGGACGGATCTGTCCGATCAGCGCGAGAATGGATTCGGCGACGGTGAGATTGATCGCGCGCGCGAGCCCCGCGGCCTCGTCGATCCGCGCCTCGACATCGCGCATTTCGGAGTGGCTGGCCGGCGCGCCGTCGTCGCCACGGCGTGTCCGCAAATACGGGCCGACCACGATGACTCGGCCCGTTGTCTTGACGTCATCCGGCCTCGCAAGGCCGATGGTCCCATCGCGATCGCGGGGTTCCAATCAGATCACTCTCACGCGGAGGCGTCCTCGCCGCCCTCGAACAGCTGAATCGGAGCGCCCGGCATGATGGTGGAGATCGCATGCTTGTAGACGAGCTGCGAGTGGCCGTCGCGCCGGAGCAACAGGCAGAAATTGTCGAACCATGTGACAATCCCCTGCAGTTTCACGCCGTTGACCAGGAAGATGGTGAGCGGTGTCTTGGTCTTTCGGACGTGGTTCAGAAACGTGTCTTGTAGGTTTTGTGCGCGGTCTGCCGCCATTGTTGTTATCTCGCAGTCTTGTGCTTTTTCTTATTGGACCTGCGGCGACCCGATTGCCGGCCTCGGTGCCGTCGCGGTGACCCATGATCCATTGAGATCCCCCTCGAGGGATCATGGGACGCGCGATTAGAGGACAGGCGAGCATATTAGGCAAGCCGCTTGCGTCGACCCCGGTTCCAAAACACCGGGATTCGCCCGTAAATATCCGGTGCCAGCCGAATTTTCCAATGTAAATTCGTCCAACCCGGCAAACTTTGCCGACTGATGACCTCAGCCGACGCCGAGCGCCTTCAGCTTGCGATGCAGGGCCGAGCGCTCCATCCCGACGAATTCGGCGGTGCGCGAGATGTTGCCGGAGAATCGGCTGATTTGCGCGATCAGGTAATCGCGCTCGAACACCTCGCGCGCCTCGCGAAGCGGCAGGCCCATGATGTGCTCGCCATTGTTGCTGGTCGGCATCGCCGGCACCATCGAGCCGACGTCCGGCGGCAGCATGTCCGCGGTGATGATCACCTCCGGACCGCCGGCGGCCAGGATCATCACGCGCTCGACGTTATTGCGAAGCTGGCGGACGTTGCCGGGCCAGACATGCGACTGCAGCACAGCCATCGCATCCTGGCCGATCTGCCGCTTCGGCAAGCCGGTCGTGACCGAGATCTGGTCCATGAAGTAGTCGATCAGCTCGGGAATGTCCTCGCGCCGCTCGGATAGCGGCGGCACGCGGATCGGAACCACCGAGAGGCGGTGATAGAGATCCTCGCGGAAGCGGCCGCTGGCAATCTCCTCCTCCAGGTTCCGCGCGGTCGAGGAAATGATACGCACATCAACGTGCACTTTCGTCGTGCCGCCCGCCCGCTGGAAGGTCTGGTCGACCAGCACGCGCAGGATCTTGTTCTGGGTCTCGCGCGGCATGTCCGCGATCTCGTCGACGAACAGCGTGCCGCCATGCGCCTCCTCGAGCGCGCCAGTCTTGCGCGACTGCTCGCCGTTGGACTGCTCGATGCCGAACAGCTCCTCTTCCATCCGCTCCGGCGTGATCGCGGCGGCGTTGATGACGACGAACGGTCCTTCCGCGCGCGGCGACTGCGCGTGCAGCGTGCGCGCAGCGAGCTCCTTGCCGGAGCCCGGAGGTCCGACGATCAGGATGCGGCTGTTGGCCTTGGCAGCGCGTTCGATGGTCTGGCGCAGCTGGTTCATCGAGGGCGAGCGTCCGGTCATCGTGCTCGCGGTCGGCGCCAGCTGCTTCAGCTCGCGCACCTCGCGCTTCAGCCGCGAATTCTCCAGCGCGCGCGTCGCGACGAGAATCAGGCGGTCAGACTTGAACGGCTTCTCGATGAAGTCATAGGCGCCGCGCTTGATCGCAGCGACCGCGGTCTCGATGTTGCCGTGGCCCGAGATCATCACGACCGGCAGATCGGGGTGGTCCTTCTTGATCTGCTCGAGCAGCTGCAGGCCGTCGAGCTTGGAGCCTTGCAGCCAGATGTCGAGGAACACGAGGTTCGGCCGGCGGCCCGCGATCTCGGCGAGCGCCGAATCGCTGTCGCGAGCCGTTCGAGTCGTGAAGCCTTCATCGTCCAGGATGCCGGCAACCAGCTCCCGGATATCGGCTTCGTCGTCGACAATGAGAATATCACTCGCCATGGGTCACGCCTGTCTCGTCAGCCGCTGGTTGCGGCTTGAATCTTTGGTTGATCGTTGGTCGCTTGAGCTGTGCCGGCGGTTTCCCCGCCGGTCTCCGCCTGTCGCGAATTGTCGGGAGCAGCCGTCTGCTCCTTCACCTCGGGTTTTGCGGCCTGGCCGGACACCGCGAAACGCAGCCGCATCCAGGCGCCGCGCTGTCCGGCGCGGAAATCGGCGGCGTCCTTGAGCTCGAGCTTGCCGCCATGGTCCTCAAGCACACGGCCGACGATCGCGAGCCCGAGGCCGGTGCCCTTGGCGCGCGTCGTGACATAGGGCTCGAGCAGCCGCTGCCGAGCCACTTTGGGCAGGCCGATGCCGTTGTCGATCACGTCGATCAGCACGTCATCGCCTTCGCGCGCGGCGACGACATCGATGCGGCCCTTGCCGAGCTCCTCTTGCGGGACCACCTCGATCGCCTCGGTGGCGTTCTTGATGATGTTGGTCAGCGCCTGCGAGATCAGACGGCGGTCGAACTGCGCGCGCAACGGGTCCTGCTTGATGTCGGTCTCGATGTCGATCTCGGGATGGGCGACCTTCATCAGGAACACGGCCTGGCGCACCGCGTCGGCGACATCCTCGCCTTCCATCACCGGCTTCGGCATCCGCGCGAATCGCGAGAACTCGTCGACCATTCGCCTGATGTCGTCGACCTGCCGCACGATCGTCTCGGTACATTGCTCAAATACGGCCTTGTCCTCGGTGATGACCTTGCCGAATTTGCGGCGGATGCGCTCCGCGGACAGCTGAATTGGCGTGAGCGGATTCTTGATCTCGTGTGCGATGCGCCGCGCGACGTCGCCCCATGCCGAGGTGCGCTGCGCCGACACCAATTCAGTGATGTCGTCGAGCGTGATGATGTAGCTGTCGCGCGCCTGGTTGGTCTGCTCGGCGGTGACGCGCACCGACAGATTGCGCTCATGGCCGTCGCGCTGGATCGTGATCTGTCCCTGCACCAGCCGCTGCTTGCCCTCGCGCGCCGTCTTCATCATGTCGTCGAGCTCGGGCAGCACCTCGGACAGCGGATGATCGAGCACCTCCTGCTCGGCATGGCCGATCAGTTTCTCGGCCGAACGGTTGAGGATGCCGACGCTGCCCGACGCATCGACGCCGATGATGCCGGCCGAGGCCGACGACAGCACGGCCTCGATGAAGCGGCGCCGGCTGTCGATTAGGTCGCTGGCGCTCACCAGCTCGTCGCGCTGAGTGCGCAGCTCCTGCGTCATCTTGTTGAAGGTCTGGCCGAGCTGGGCGAGATCGCCCTCCGAGCGATGCACCGGCACCTGGACGTGGAGGTCGCCGGTCGCGACCGTATGCGCGGCGTTCATCAGCTGCCGGATCGGCGCCACAAGCCAGTTCGCGAAGTTCAGGCCGATTAGTACCGACGCCATCAGGATAGTGAGCGCGATGACCGCGAACATCAACGCCAGCGCCACCTGGATGCCCAGGCGGCGCGACTCGAGCTGGGTGTACTCGGCGGCGGACAGCTCGGTCTGCTTGAGCCGCTCCACCACGATCGGGTCGAGCGGACGCGCGACATACAGGAACGTGTCGTCGAACTTTCGCAGTCGGATCACGGCGGCCACGTTGTTCTGGTCGGGCAGCACGGCGATCTCGGGCTTGTCCTCGCCGACGTTCTTCAGCATGTCCGGCGGCGGCGGCGCGTAGGTCAGCGGAATGCCGCCGGTCTCCGCCGACAGGATCGGATCGGTGTTCTTGTCGATGATCATGGCGCCCGGCAGGTTACGCGTGGCCGCGTCGGCGACGAGCATCTGCAGGAACGACTGGCGGTCCTGGTCGAACAGCAGCCGTGCATAGGAGACATCGTTTGCCATGCCAACGATGTCGCCGTAGATCAGCTGCGCGTGCGCCTGCATGTAGGCGCTGGCGATAATGCGCGAGTTCTGGATCACCTCGCGGGTTGGGCCCGAGAACAGCCGGTCCAGGCCGCGGTCGATGACGACGTTGGCGACCATGGCCACCATCACTGCCGGCAGCACCGCGATGACCGAGAACAGGCTGACGATCTGGACGTGCAGCCGGGCCGCCGCCCGGCCCCGCCGCCGCGCCTGGATCATCTGCCAGACCTCGCGGACGATGATTCCGACCAGAACCAGGATCGTACCGATGTCGATCAGGTAGAAGGTGTTGACGACCTCGGCGGTTGGCTCGATCGGGCTCAGGCCGACCAGCACGATGAAGGTCAGAAACGCCGACAGCAGCGCGAGCCCGACCGCCACCGGCGCCAGCCAGGTGCGCCAGGTCCAGCGCCGGGCGTCGGCGGACGATGGGTCGAAGGGGGTGGCCGAAGCTTCTGCGCTGGTCATTCCGGCAAGGGGTGTGATGTGAACGCGGCACGTCCAAAGGAATCGGACTGATGCATTCCTACCACGCTGTTGCCAAATTGCGACAAATCCACGGCGCGGAAGCGCGTCGCGGATTTGTCTGCAATATTTCTCATCTGTGGCACCTTCGATGACGCGGTATTCGGGAACCTTTGCAGCCCATTGCGCCTGGGCCGCGGGGGTCCTACCCGCCACATGCCGTGGTCAAATCGATGCCGGCGGTCTTCAGCAGCGGCCGGATCTCCTCGGCGCGCGCCGGGGTCAACCGGGTGACCGGACCGGACAGGGCGAGAGCGCCGAGCAACGCGCCGCCAGGCCCGAATACCGGCGTCGCAACAGCCGCAGAATGCGGATCGGTGACGCCGCTGGTGAAAATCGGCGTGTCGATCTCCGCCGTGGCGCGGCCGCGATCGAAATGTCGAAGCACCTGGGCAATGGCCGACTTGTCCATCGGGCGGAGATCGCCAGGCTGGACATGCATGCGAATCTGGTTCGCGCTCTCGACCCGGAACAGGCACAGGCGCTGATCGCCCCGGCGCGTATAGAACGATGCCGTTTCGCCGGTCGCCCGCGCCAGCTTCTCCAGCACGGGTGTCACGTGATCGGCGAGACCGAAGGCATGCTGGTAGCAGGCGGCAAGCCGCATCACCTCGGCGTCGAGCCGGTAGCCGCCGTCGTCGACCCGCCGGATCAATCCGAAGCTTTCCAACGACAGCGCCATGCGCATGACCGTGGTCTTGATCAGTCCGGTGCGCCTGGTCAGCTCTGCGAGGCTGACCTCGCCGTCGCCGCGTTGAAAGGCCGTCAACACGCTCAGCGCCCGATCGACGGCAGAGACGCCTTTCAGGCCCGACGTCGTCTCGGCCTTCGCGGTCTTGGCCTTCGCGGTCTTGCTGGGGGTTTTCGATGTCTTCGCCACGTCCTGATTCCCGAAGCCGACCGCCATCGGGCGGCCGTTTCGAGAGGGTATACACATACGCGACAGGAAGTTCACGCGGCGCGAACCGGGGCTCAGCCCATGTATTCGACGCCGCGCTTCTTCAGTTCGTCATCGACCCATGAACGGTCGTTGCGGCCGGCGGCGATGGCTGCGAGCTGCGCGGTCTCGACCTCGTGCTTCTTCGTCGCGGCGGCGAAGACCGACTCAGCGTCCGCGAAGGGGACGCAGACGAGGCCGTCATCATCGCCGAGGATCAGGTCGCCCGGATGGATGACCATGCCGTCGATCGCGATCGCGACATTGATCTCGCCGGGACCATCCTTGTAGGGACCGCGATGGGTCACCCCGGCGGCGAAGATCGGAAACGTGCCGGCCCGGATCGCTGCGGCATCACGCACCGAGCCGTTGATGACCACACCACCGAGGCCGCGCCGCTCGGCATGCGCGATCATCATCTCGCCGATCAGCGCATTGGAGAGATCGCCGCCGGCATCGACGACGACGATGTCACCCGGCTCGGCCATGTCGAGCGCCTTGTGCAGCATCAGATTGTCGCCGGGGCGCGATTTCACGGTGATCGCAGGTCCTGCGAGCACGCCGCCGCCATGCATCGGCCGGAGCCTCGGGCCGGCTGCGGTCATTCGCGACATGCTGTCGCTGACATTGGCGACCGGGAGCGTCCGGTACCGCTCCACCAGGTCCTTCGACACTCTCTGTTTCGGATTCGGATAAATTCGAAAACCGGCGGTCATGACATGCTCCTCGTTGCGATCGTCCCTGCGGCTCTGCCGATCGGCGGTTGACAAGATGAGCCGTCAGGGCGATACGTACAAAAAATGCAACGCCGTTTCAATTTGAAAATTCGGCGCGGGAAACGGCCGGCATCTCGTCGAGGAGCGGCCTGCGGCGACAATGCCGCGGCTCGGCTGGGCCGCCCTCGCGAGCCGGTCAGCGGGCGTTGCCGCCAGCAAGCAGAGGCAGCGACATGCGGTACAAACTTCTCATCACCGGGCCCGCGCTCACCGCAGAGGCGACGGCGATCGCCGCCCGGCGCGGCGCAGCGCTGGTTGACAATCCGCGCTATGCAAGCCCGCAGGAACTGGCGGAGATCACAGCCCGCGAGCAGCCCGACGGCATCATCGTGCGGCAGGGCAAGATCGATGATCAGGTGATCGGCGCCTCGCAAAAGCTCAAGGCGATCGCCAAGCACGGCGTCGGCTACGACAATATCGATGTCGAGGCCGCCGACCGCCGCGGCATCCCGGTGTTCGTTGCGCGCGGCGCCAATTCACAATCCGTGGCGGAACTCGCCTTCGCGCTGATGTTCGCGGTGGCTCGCGAGATCCCGCACCTCGATGCACGGATCAAGACCGGGCATTGGGACAAGGCGACGACCAAGGGGGCCCAACTGCTCGGCCGCAGCCTGGGCGTCATCGGCTTCGGCGAGATCGGCCGTATCCTGGTCGGTCTGGTTCAGCCGCTCCACATGGAGGTCCGCATCTTCGATCCTTATATGCCCGCCGATGCCGAGATCTCAGGCGCCGAGCGCGCCGGCAGCCTGGACGAGATCCTGACGGCGAGCGACGTGATCAGCCTGCATTGCCCGTTGATGCCGCAGACGCGCAACATGATCGGCCGCGACCAGCTTGCGCGCATGCGCCGCAACGCGATCCTTATCAATACCGCGCGGGGCGGGCTGATCGACGAGGCGGCCCTGTACGACGCGTTGCGCGACGGCGTCATCGCCGGCGCCGGTCTGGATTCGTTTGCGGAGGAGCCGGCGAAGCCAGATCTTCCGCTGCTGGCCCTGTCCAATGTGGTGGTGACGCCGCATGCCGGCGCCAGCACACAGGAGGCCCGTGATGCGATGGGCGTGATCGCGGTCAACCACGTCATGGACGTTCTGGAAGGCAAGACCTTCGACCGGCGGGCGCTGGTCAACAAGACACAGCTCAGCTTCGCCTGAGCACACAACAACAAACAATCTGGGAGGATAACATGGCTGAAGCTGCGGCGGCGCCGAGTGCGCTCGAACGAACCACCATGCGCCGTGTATCCTGGCGCATCATGCCGTTCATGATGATCTGCTATCTCTTCGCGATCCTCGACCGCGGCAATGTCGGCATGGCGTCGCTGCAGATGGTGCACGATCTCGGCATGTCGAAGGCGGTGTTCGGCTTCGGCGCCAGCCTGTTCTTCTTCTCCTACTTCCTGATGGAAGTGCCCAGCAATCTGGCGCTGCAGCGCTTCGGCGCGCGGCGCTGGATCGCGCGGATCATGATCACCTGGGGGATCATCTCGGCCGGCATGGCCTTCGTCCAGGGCCAGAACTCGTTCTACGTCATGCGCTTCCTGCTCGGGGCGGCGGAGGCCGGCTTCTTCCCCGGCGTGTTGCTCTATCTGACCTATTGGCTGCCCGCGAACTATCGCGGTCGCCTGATCGCGCTGTTCGGCATCTCGATCCCGGCCGCGAGCTTCATCGGCTCGCCGCTGGGCGGCCTGCTGCTCGATCTCGACGGCCTGCTCGGCCTTCGCGGCTGGCAATGGCTGTTCATCGTGGAAGGCGTCCCAACGGTGCTGCTCGGCCTCGTCTGTCTGGCCATTCTCACCGACCGCCCAGAGGAGGCGCGCTGGCTGCGCGACGACGAGCGCTCCTGGCTGTGCAACGAGCTCAATCGCGAGAGGGCGGGCCGTCCGTCTGCGGCGGCCAAGACCGGCTGGGGGTCGTTCCTGCAGCTCTTGCGCAACCCTGTCGTCTGGGCCATGGCCCTCGCCTGCTCCGGCGCCTCGGCCGCCGGCTCGGTGCTCGGCGTCTGGCAGCCGCAGTTCCTGAAATCATTCGGTCTCACCAACCTGGAGACCGGCCTGATCAACTCGATTCCCTATGGCGTAGCCTGCGTGCTGATGGTGCTATGGGGCCGTCACTCCGACAAGACGGGGGAGCGCCGCTGGCACACGGCGCTGACGCTGCTGCTGATCGCGTTCGGCTTCCTCGGCGTCTTCGTCATCCACTCCTTGATGGGCACCGTCATTCTGCTCAGCCTCGTCCTGGTCGGTGCCTACGCCTTCAAGGGCCCGTTCTGGGCGCTGTCGTCGGGCTGGCTCGGCGCGGGATCGGTCGCGGCCGGACTCGCGATGATCAATGCTGTGTCGAACCTGATCGGCGGCGGCCTGATGGTGAACATCTATGGCAGCGTGCTGGATGCGACCGGCAATTACGGATTGGCACTGCTGCCGATCGCGATCGTGACCACGATCGGCGCCGGGCTGGTGCTTGTCATCAGCCGGCCGCGCAGTGCCGACACAGCGATCCTGGCTGCCACCAAGGAGGCGTGACATGGGCAAGTCCTCTCACGTCACCCGGCGCGGCCTGCTGCTCGGTGCCGCGGCACTTGCCGCCCTGCCGCGCTCGGGACGAAGCCAATCCACCGACACCGTGCGTTGGTCGGCGGGAACGGCGCCGCCCGCCAGGAGAGCGCCACCGCGCGCGACCGACTGCCACTTCCACACCTACGACGCCGGCTATTCGACGGCGCCCGGCGCGGCGCTGACGCCGCCCGACGCTTCGCCCGAGGACTACAAGGCGCTGCAGCGCCGGATCGGCACCACGCGCGGCGTGCTCGTCACGCCGTCGACCTATGGCACCGACAACAGCCTGCAGTTGGCGTCGATGAAGGCGCTGGGGCCTGAGAATGTCCTGATGGTGGCCGTCGTCGCCGAGGATGTCCCGGACGCTGAACTGAAGCGGCTCGATGCGCTCGGCGCGCGCGGCGTGCGCTTCAACCTGCCCTTCCCCGGTCCGCTCTCGGTGGCTTCGCTCGAAAAGCTGTCGCCAAGGCTGGCCGCGCTTGGCTGGCATTGCGAGATCAACATGCGGCCGCAACAGCTCGAAGCGGCACAGGATCTGCTGCTGCGTCTGCCATCCCGGATCGTGATCGATCACCTCGGCGCACTGCCGGCCGACGGCCTCAACAGCAATTCCTACACAATCATTCGCAGGCTGCTCGACAAGGACAACACCTGGGTCAAGCTGTCGGGCGCCTATCTCAGCAGCCGGTCGCCCTACGCGGAGAGCGCCGCGATCACCGCGGCCTATGTCCGCGCCGCGCCCGAGCGCATGGTGTGGGGCAGCGACTGGCCGCATCCGACCCGCAAGCCCGACGACAAGCCCGATGATGCCGAGCTGTTCGACCTGATGGCGAACGCGATGCCGGATCAGGCCACCTTGCAGCGGGTCCTGGTCGACTCGCCTGCCGAGCTCTATGGATTCCCGGCATGAGCTGGTTCGCGCCGCCCCGCCGCATCGACACCCGGATCTTCACCCGGCTGCCGGATCATTTCCGCAAAGCCCGGCGCAGCGCCTGGGCGGATGCGAACCAAGGTGGCCGCGCCATCGACAGCTTTCTCGAAGGCCCCTCCTTCGACCGTCAGGGCCGGCTCTACGTCACCGACATTCCGTTCGGCCGCGTCTTCCGGATCGATCCCGACGGTGCTTGGACCCTCATCACCGAGTATGACGGCTGGCCCAACGGCCTCAAGATCCATGCCGACGGCCGCATCTTCATCACCGACTACAAGCGCGGCCTGATGCTGCTCGATCCCGGCAACGGCCAGATCACGCCGTTCCTGGAGACGGCGGCGACCGAGAGCTTCAAGGGCGTCAACGATCTGGTGTTCGGACGCTCCGGCACGCTGTACTTCACCGACCAGGGCCAGACCGGCATGCATGATCCCACCGGTCGGGTCTGGCGGCTCGGCACCGACGGCCGCCTGAGCTGCCTCGTCAACACGATCCCGAGTCCGAACGGCATCGTGGTCGATCCCCACGAGACGTTCCTGCTGGTCGCCGTCACCCGCGCCAACCAGGTCTGGCGCATTCCGTTGCCCGCGAGCGGGATCACCACCAAGGTCGGCGTGTTCGTGAACCTGCACGGTGGTCCGGGTGGCCCCGATGGTCTGGCGCTCGACCGCGACGGCAATCTCCTGATATGTCACACCGGCTTCGGCTCGGTGTGGCGGGTGTCGCATGTGGCCGAGCCGCTCGACCGCATCGTCTCATGCGCTGATGTCGGCACCACCAATCTCGCCTTCGGCGGCAAGGACAATCGCAGCCTGTTCGTTACCGAGAGCCGGACCGGTTCGATTCTTCGCGCCGATCTCGAGACCCCGGGTCTGCCGATATACTCGCACGCCTGAGGCGGCCTAAGTCAGGCGAAGCCGAATAGCTTCGCCGGATTGCCGACCAGAATCTTGTCGCGGATCGCATCGTCCGGCGCCCAGTCGGACAGCAGGTCGAACAACAGCGCATCGTCCGGCTTTTCCTTCTCGGTCGGATGCGGCCAGTCGCTGCCCCAGATCACCCGCTCCGGCACCGCCTGCACGCAGGCACGCGCCACTGCGCTGGTGTCGGCGTAATCCGGCGGACCGAGCCTGGTGTCGGCATAGGGCTCCGACAGCTTGATCCAGCCCCGGCCTTTATCGGCGAGACGCAGCATCGCCTGCGCGCCGGGATGGGCCAGACCGATGGGCTGCGGGATGCGTCCGAGATGGTCGAACACGACCGGCACCGGCAGTGCCGCGAGCACGGCCTCGTGCTGCGCGATCTGGTCGCCGGACATCAGCACCTGGACATGCCAGCCGAGCGGCGCGATGCGCTTCGCGGT
The DNA here is from genome assembly GCF_000026145.1 of Bradyrhizobium sp. ORS 278. Classification (NCBI taxonomy): domain Bacteria; kingdom Pseudomonadati; phylum Pseudomonadota; class Alphaproteobacteria; order Hyphomicrobiales; family Nitrobacteraceae; genus Bradyrhizobium; species Bradyrhizobium sp. ORS 278. The sequence continues at coordinate 4,038,875 of NC_009445.1, forward strand.
CTGCTCCAGACGCTCCGCCGTCGTGACGCCCCAGGATTGCGGCGTCAGGAAGTTGACGCGGACGCCGCGCACGCCGCGTTGGTCCATCCGCTTCAACTCGGCGTCATCGATGCTCTCGTCGATGACGACGATGCCGCGCGCCTCACGGCCGAACTGGTCGAGCGCATCGAGCAGGCATCGGTTGTCGACGCCGTAGGTCGAGGGCTGCACGATGACGTGCCTGACGACGCCGAGCCGCTTCTGCAGCAGACGATACTCGGCGACCGTCGCGCCGTCCGGCCGGCCGCCACGCCAGTGCGGCGAGACCGGAAAGCGCGAATCGTAGATGTGATGATGGCTGTCGCAGGCGTTTGCCGGCGCCTTCAGCTTTGGCGGCTCCGAGCCGGCCGAGTTCGGCACGCTGTCGGCGGCTGCGGGTCTCGTGCCGATCAGAGCGGCGGCGCCGGCGGCCAGCAGGTTGCGACGGGTGATCATGCGGCCTCCTTCGTTTTGACCGTGTCGCGGGCGGGGTCGCCGAGCACGGCCATCACGACGGTGCCGATGAGCAGGATCGCGGACAGGACATAGAGCGGCGTCGAGAAGCTCTTCGTCGTCTCGCGGAGATAGCCGATCATGTAGGGACCGACGAAGCCGCCGAGATTGCCGATCGACACGATCAGGGCGAGACCGGCCGCAGCCGCACGCCCGGTCAGAAAGCCGGACGGGATCGCCCAATAGGTCGCCTGGAACGACAGGATGCCGATGACGGTCACCGTCAGCGCCAGCATGGCCGGCAGCGGCGCCGCGAAGCTCGCGCTGACCGACAGCGCCACGCCTGCGGTCGCCAGCGCGCCGCAGACGAACCAGAGGCGGTGCCGGGCGCGGTTGGCGAGGCGTGCCCACAGCAGCATGCAGATCGCGCCGAGCGCGTACGGCGCCGCAGAGATGAAGCCGACCGCGACATAGCTGACACCGAAGCCGCGCACGATCTGCGGCAGCCATAGGCCGACGCCAAGCGAGCCGCAGATGCCGCAGAAATTCACCAGCGCCAGCACGAACACCTTTGGATTGGCGAACGCATCGCGCAGCGTGTTGCCGTGGCGGGCGGCCAAGGTCGCCTGCTCTGCCGTCAATTGCGCATCGAGCGCACGTCGCTCGTCCGCGTCGAGCCATTTCGCCTCGCTAGGGCGATCCGACAGCACGAACAAGCAGGCGATGCCGAGCAGGACAGCCGGCAGCCCCTCGATGATCAGCAGCCATTGCCATCCGGCGAGGCCGGCAAAGCCGTCCATCGTGAGCAGCGCGCCCGAGATCGGCGAGCCGATCATGTTGGCGACGGGAATGCCGACCAGGAAGGCGGCGGTCGCGCGGCCGCGCCAGACGCCGGGAAACCAGCAGGTGAAGTAGAGATACACACCCGGCGTGAAGCCGGCTTCCGCCATGCCGAGCAGCAGGCGCATCACCGAGAAGCTTGCCGGCCCGGTCACGAGGCAGGTGAGCGTCGACAACAGGCCCCAGGTGATCATGATGCGCGCGATCCACAGTCGCGCGCCGACGCGCTGCATCATCAGGTTGCTGGGGATCTCGCAGAGAAAATAGCCGAGGAAGAACAGCCCGGCGCCCCAGCCGAACTGCGAGGGCGTGAGGCCGAGATCGCGGTTCATCTGGAGGCCGGCGAAGCCGACATTGATGCGGTCGAGATAGCTGACGACGTAGCAGACGAAGATGAACGGGATGATGCGTCGCATCACCTTGCGCATCGTCGGCGTGATGTCGAATGCGGGCGCCGCGCGCGCAGCCTCGCTCTCCATTCCGTTCCTCCGTGGCATCTTGTTGGGCCGTGTGACGGCCGAGCTTGAGGGCACCATAGGAGGCGAAAATTGAAAATGCAACGGTGTTGCATTTTTCTAAGGGCTAGCGCAGGCGTCCGAACGCGCAAAGGCGCACCGACGAGCGGCGGCCCGTCGATGCTTGGATCGCGATGATTGAGTGCGTGAAACGCTGGACGGCGGGTGGGGGCGACTGCGTTCGGACGCTCAGCCCCGTGCCACAGCAATCTCCCCTGACATGATCGGGGGAGATTTTCCTCGGATCTAGCCGCCGCTGCGATAGACCTGGATGTCGAGGTCGCGGATCTTCTTGCGCAGCGTGTTGCGGTTGAGACCGAGCAGATCGGCGGCGCGGATCTGGTTGCCGCGGGTCGCGGCCAGCGCGGCCGTGAGCAGCGGGATCTCGATCTCCTTCAGGATGCGGTGATAGAGGCCCGGCGGCGGCACGCCGTTCGGAAAGCCCTGGAAGTGCGACGATAGATAGGCCTCGACGGCGCCCCCGAGATTGTCGATCGAGGTCGGCGCGTTCGAGCCGGTGGTGACCGCCGGCGGCGCCAGCTCGCCATCGATCACCGAGGCCGTGATCACGTCCTGGGGATACAGCGCGGCGAGGCGCCGGGCGAGGTTTTCGAGCTCGCGGACGTTGCCCGGCCAGCGGTGCTGCTTGAGCCGCTCCAGCGCCGCGGCATCCAGCTTCTTCGGCGGCAGCCCGTCTTTCTCCGCCAGCGCGAAGAAGTGCCGGACGAGGTCAGGCAGGTCCTCGATGCGCTCGCGCAACGGCGGCAGCCGCAGCGGCACGACGTTGAGGCGGAAGAACAGATCCTCGCGGAACAGGCCCTGCTGGATCAGGATGCGCAGGTCCTTGTTGGAGGCCGCGACGATGCGGACGTCGGTCTTGATCGGGGTGCGGCCGCCGACGGTGGTGTATTCGCCCTGCTGCAGCACGCGGAGCAATCGCGTCTGCGCCTCCATCGGCATGTCGCCGATCTCGTCCAAAAATAGCGTGCCGCCCTCGGCCTGCTCGAAGCGGCCGGAGGCGCGGGTGTTGGCGCCAGTGAAGGCGCCGCGCTCATGGCCGAACAGCTCCGATTCGATCAGGTCGCGCGGGATCGCCGCCATGTTGACCGCGACGAACGGGCCGTTGCGGCGCTTGCCGTAGTCGTGCAGCGCGCGCGCCACCAGCTCCTTGCCGGTGCCGCTCTCGCCGGAGATCATCACCGTGAGGTCGGTCTGCATCAGCCGCGCCAGCACGCGGTAGATATCCTGCATCGCCGGCGAGCGGCCGACCAGCGGGATCGACTCGAACTCGCTGTCGTCGGGCTGGCTCGCCGCCCGCTCCTTCGGCTCGGCGAGCGCCCGGCCGACGATCGCGATCAGCTCCTTCAGGTCGAACGGTTTTGGCAGATACTCATAGGCGCCGCGCTCGGAGGCCTTGATCGCCGTCATGAAGGTGTTCTGCGCGCTCATCACGATGACCGGCAGGTTCGGCCGCATCTTCTTGATCCGCGGCAGCAGGTCGAACGCGTTCTCGTCGGGCATCACCACGTCGGTGATGACGAGATCGCCCTCCCCTTGGCTCACCCATCGCCACAGTGTGGCGGCGTTTCCGGTCAGCCGCACCTCGTAGCCGGCGCGTGACAGCGCCTGGTTCAGGACCGTGCGGATGGCCGTATCGTCGTCGGCAACGAGAATGCTACCTGCAGGCATAGGTGGTCCTCAATTTGATCCCTGTGAGGCATGCGACGGCGTCCCCGAAACGTCATCGCGATGGCCTTGGTCTGGATATTTGCTCGCGCTGTACATCGGCATCAGCACCCGGAAGGTCGTCTTGCGCGGCTGCGATTCGCACTCGATGATCCCGCCATGGTCGCCGATGATCTTCGCGACCAATGCAAGACCGAGGCCGCTTCCGGTCGGCTTGGTGGTCACGAACGGATCGAACAGGTTCGGCATCAGGTCTTCCGGCACGCCCGGGCCGTTGTCCCTGACGCAGAACTCCAGCGGCAGCGACACGCGCGACTTCTTGCCCGGCACCGACAGCCGCACGCCCGGGCGGAAGGCCGTGGTGAGCTGGATTTCGGCGTCGGAGCCGAGATCGACGACTGCTTCGGCGGCATTCTTGACCAGGTTCAGGAACACCTGGATCAGCTGGTCCTGGTTGGCGAGCACCGGCGGCAGCGACGGGTCGTAGTCCTCGATGAAGCGGATGTTGCGGGCGAAACCCGACTGCGCCAGCCGCTTCACGTGATCGAGCACGGAATGGATGTTGACCGGCCCGCGCGCCACCGGGCGGTCGTCGCCGAACACCTCCATGCGGTCGACCAGGGTGACGATGCGGTCGGCCTCGTCGCAGATCAGCCGGGTCAGCATGCGGTCCTCGGAGGAAGCCTGCTGCTCCAGCAGCTGGGCGGCGCCACGGATGCCCGACAGCGGGTTCTTGATCTCATGCGCCAGCATCGCCGCCAGCGCGATCACCGAGCGCGCGGCGCTACGATGGGTGAGCTGGCGGTCCATCTTGTCGGCGATGGTGCGCTCCTGCAGCATCACGACGATATGCCCCGGCCGCTCCGGCAAGGGGGCGACATGAAGATCGACGAGCCGGTCGGCGCCGGTGCGCGGCGTGCCCAGGTCGACCTTGTACTCGTTGACTGGCGCGCTGGTCGTGCGCACCTGGTCGATCAGCGCCAGCAGCGGCGAGCCGAACGGCACCAGCTTCTTCAACGACTGCCGCTGCAGGAACTGCGTGGAGGAATCGAAGAACGATTCCGCCGCCATGTTGGCGTCCATGATCATGCCGTCCGGGCCGATGACGAGGACCGGATTGGGCAACGCGTTGAGGATGGCATCGCCATCGGACGGAAGGCGCTTGCGCTGTTCTGCGGCTGAGCTCATGCGGCTGCACTCCAGGCAAAATCGTCAAAGGCCTCACGCAGCGCCCGATGCACCTGGGACGGCTGCTCGGATGTCAGGATACGCTCGCGCCACGCCTTCAGTTTTTCGGCCGGCGCCTGGGCGTGCGCGGCGGCGACGTCGAGCCCCCAGCTGAGATGCTTGCGGGCGTGGCGCAGGCCGACCCGCTCGCCATAATGGCGGCAGATCTCGTCATACAGCGCGGTCAGCAGCGCGAGCTGCTGCGTCAGCTCCGGCGCGCCCTCCTCGGCGCCGCCGTCGAGCCGGCGGCCGATCTGGCCGGGCAGCCAGGGCTGCCCCTGCGCGCCGCGACCGATCATCACAGCATCGGCGCCGGAGGCGTCGAGCGCCTCGCGCGCATCCTCGTAGCTCGTGATGTCGCCATTGACGACGACAGGCAGGTCCACGGCCTGCTTCACCGCGCGCACTGCGCTCCAGTCCGCCTCGCCCTTGTAGAACTGCTGCCGCGTCCGGCCATGCACGGTGATCAGCTGCACGCCGGCGGCCTCCGCGCGGCGCGCCAGCTCAGGCGCATTCAGGCTGCGCTCGTCCCAGCCGAGCCGCATCTTCAAGGTCACGGGCACGTCGACGGCCTCGACCGTCGCCTCGATCAGCGTCAGCGCATGATCGAGATCGCGCATCAGGGCTGAGCCGGACTGGCCGCCGGTGACGTGCCGCGCCGGGCAGCCCATGTTGATGTCGATGATGTCGGCGCCGCCATCGGCGGCGACCTTGGCACCCTCGGCCATCCAATGCGCCTCACAGCCGGCGAGCTGCACCACATGCGGGCCGATGCCGCCGGCCTCGCAGCGCAACCGAGATATCCACCGCCCGCGGACGAGATCGTCGCTCGCGGTCATCTCGGACACGACCAGGCCTGCGCCCAGCTCGGCCGCGAGTCGGCGGAACGGCGCATCGGTGATCCCCGACATCGGCGCCAGAACAGCCCGGTTGACGAGCGAAACGTCACCTATCTTCAAGGCTTTGGCGGGTATATTGGCCGTAGCGGTCACGAACGACTCTTCGAGCTCATCGACGCATCATTGCGTCTGCCCCGCACTCTCAAGCACAATTCTTGGGCAGTCAAGCGTCATGCCTACACTTTAGCCAAAACAACCCGTAATTCAAGTGCAGTGCAGCAAAATATGCTTGTTCGACAGTCATGGTAAACCCGGAAGCCGACGGGATTTTGCATGGCTCCGTGCATATCCTCCTGGGCCCTTCGCGGAATCCGAGGGCCAAAATCACGCCCACTGCAGATCCGCAAGGCGGCCGAGCTCGGCCGCGGCTCACGCAATGTGTGATCCTGCTCGCTTAACATCTTCTCCGGATGTAAGAAGCCGCGTCCATTCACCGCTCCCCATCTCATCAGCATCGATACCCTGTTCCCATGACGACTTCCCAGCGGACTGCAGCCATTCTCGTCGCGGCCGGACGTGGCCTGCGCGCCGGCGCCGGCGGTCCGAAGCAATACCGGACCATCGGCGGCCGCACCGTGATCCATCGCGCGCTCGCTGCCTTCGCGGAGCATCCCGAAGTGGCCGTGGTGCAGCCGGTGGTGAACCCCGATGACATCGACGTCTTCAATGCCGCCGTCGCCGGCCTACGTCACGAAGCGCCCGCGCGTGGTGGCGCGACACGCCAGGCCTCGGTGCTCGCTGGCCTTGAGGCGCTGGTGCCGCACAAGCCTGAGATCGTGCTGATCCACGACGCGGCCCGTCCGTTCGTGACGCCGGCCGTGATCTCGCGCGCGATCATCGCTGCGAACAAGACCGGCGCCGCGATCCCCGTCGCGCCCGTCACCGATACGATCAAAGAGGTCGGCGCGAGCGGTGACATCACCGCGACGCCGGAACGTGCAAAACTGCGCATCGCGCAGACGCCGCAGACTTTCAGGTTCGACACGATCCTGGAGGCGCATCGCCGCGCGGCGCGCGAGGGCCTCACCGAGTTCACGGATGATGCGGCGATCGCCGAATGGGCGGGATTGACCGTCGCGACCTTTGAGGGCGATGTTGCCAACATGAAGCTCACCACACCGGAAGATTTCGTGCGCGAGGAAGCGCGGCTGGCCGCATCGCTCGGCGACATCCGAACCGGCACCGGCTACGACGTGCACGCCTTCGGCGAAGGCGACCATGTCTGGCTGTGCGGCCTGCGCGTACCGCATACGAAAGGCTTCCTCGCCCATTCCGACGGCGATGTCGGCCTGCACGCGCTGGTCGACGCCATTCTGGGCGCACTGGCCGACGGCGACATCGGCTCCCACTTCCCGCCCTCCGACATGAAGTGGAAGGGCGCCTCCTCCGACCAGTTCCTCAAATACGCCATCGAGCGCGTCGCCGCCCGTGGCGGCCGCGTCGCCAATCTCGAGGTCACGATGATCTGCGAGCGTCCGAAGATCGGCCCCTTGCGCGACCAGATGCGCGCGCGCATCGCCGAGATTTCCGGCGTCGACATCTCGCGCATCGCCGTCAAGGCCACCACCAGCGAACGCCTCGGCTTCACCGGCCGCGAGGAAGGCATCGCGGCGACGGCCAGCGCGACGATCAGGTTGCCATGGGGCGCATGAATCCGGGCGGCCCTCAGAGCTAAGATCGAAGCGAACACGCGCAAGGGGACGTTGACTGCTTCGATGAGAAACGAGATCGAGCTGATCTCTGGACGTCTGAGTCGAAGTATAACGGCGAGCGCAGTGCGCTCCCTCTCCCCGTTCTTCACGGGGAGAGGGTTGGGGTGAGGGGCAGCCGCACGGTTGGTGCGTGCGGAGTCCCGTGCCCCCTCAACCGAGCCCGCGACAGCGTCTCGACATCCTCGAGGCCATCCAGGTTCGGCACGGCAATGTCGGGGTTGCGATCAGTTCGAGGACGAGCGGGACATGGCGAGCGAACGTCACATCGGCTCCACCAGCGCGCTGGCACGCTCGCTGCTCGACCTCTGCCGGTCGCGCAAGCTGATGATCGCGACCGCGGAGTCCTGCACTGGCGGCCTGGTCGCCGCCGCGCTGACCGAGATCCCCGGCTCCTCGGATGTCATCGATCGCGGCTTCGTCACCTATTCCAACGAGGCCAAGCGCGCGATGCTCGGCGTCGAGGCCTCGACCCTGCAGACCTTCGGCGCCGTCTCCAAGGAGACCGCCATCCAGATGGCCGTCGGCGCCCTCGAACGCGCCGACGTCGACCTCGCGGTCGCCATCACCGGCATCGCCGGCCCCGGCGGCGCCACCCCCGGCAAACCGGTCGGCCTCGTCCACTTCGCCGTCGCCGCCCGCGACGGCCGCATCACCCACCACGAACACCGCTTCGGCGCCATCGGCCGGAGTGCGGTGCGGACGCGGTCGGTGATCGAGGCGTTACGGATGCTGATGGAGCTTGCGAGGCCGCAAGTGCCGGCGAAGCCGAAGCGCGCGGCGGCGGCGCGCTTGCGCCCGCGCGCGACGCGGGCGCCAAGGTTGCACCCGGTGAAGCGGCCACCGAGGAGGCCGAGGACGTAATTGCCGTTGAAGGTTCAGTGCTCGCGCATCATTGTCATTGCGAGCGAACGAGCCTTCCTGAGAGACGATGATCGATCATCCGCTTCTGCGCGCTGTGACGACCTGGCCCGGGCGACAGCACACCCAGCTTGCATTCGAGACGATCGGCTTTTCGCTTCATCGAATCTGGCAGGACCGCGTCATTGAATTTTGCGGCCAGGAGCGGGCAGCCCTGCTCAATCGATACTGGGATGAGACGGCCCTGGAGACAATGCAATCCCTTGGAAGGAGTGCACCAGACCGGCGCATCTTTCAGATCGAGCCGACATGTCGTTCGTCGTTTCTCGATGATCTGTTTGCGGCCAGGGATTTTCAAGACCCGAACTATCCCTATCCACCTCTTGTCAAATGTCTCTTCCATCGCGCAAAAAGATTGTGGATCGATCCGGAGTTTCGGGAAGCGGAGGTGGCCTTCTTCGACCGGGCACACAGAGCGGAAACCGACCGGTTTGCCGTTCAGACGACGGGATGGACGGGAAGGAAACGCGACGTCATCCCGTTCGCCGATGAGTTTTGCAAGTCGCTTGACTTCAAAGCGTTGCGCAAGTGCTGGCGTAAAAACACCGGAAACCTGATCTTCGAAGTCGGCGTCGACCTCGGCGGCAATCCCTACTGCATTACGCCTCCTATGAAGTTCAAGATCTTTCATGCCGACGAACGCGACTTCGTCTACGATCTGCAAGGTGGTTTGTCGCTCGAGCGGCTCGTACCGGGTTTTGATGAATACGCTCGCTGCCGTGATGCGGCTGGCTACGTTCTAGGCATCAGAGCTCATATTGAGCTGTTCAACGTCATCGCCGGCTCGTTGAGTTGCTCCCCAGCATAGCCGCCAGCGCGTGGCCAGGCGAACCCGCTGACAAACATAAGCGGTTTGCGTGCCTGCCCTGGAGAGGGTGAGGCGACGCTGCCGCCTCACCCTCAGTCGTCATCCCCGCGAAAGCGGGGATCCATACCCACAGGATCCCGCGTGGCGGCACATCGGTGGCTCAGATCTCATCTCACTACATCGGCTGCGGAGTATGGATCCCGGGTCGGCGCCTCCACGGCGCTTTGCGCCGTTCCGGTTTGCCCGGGATGACAGCTGTGGGTGGGCCGACGCGTCCGTCTCAGCCCAAAAGTCCTCATGCGCGCCAAAACGGACGCTGGCACAGCCGCCGCGCTTCCTCGCGCGTCAGGCCGTAATCCTCCAGCACTTCGTCGGCCATCCAGGGCAGCTCCCGTGCGAAACGGCGGCGCTCGCGCCAGCGCTGCCACCAGAGCCGCAGCAATGACACTGGCTCGGGCTCGGCTCGGCTTCGATCGGCAGCCGGTAGCAAGTAGTAGACGTTGGCGCCGGGCCTGGGCGAGATGGAATGGCTCGACGAGGGATCGCGACCGCGTTCGAAGAGCCCCGGCGATCGCGAGGCGTCACGGAGCATCCGCGCCTCGATGGCGCTGACGCTCGGATCGTCGGTCGTGCTCGGCATAGCGGGCTCCCTTGCGAATGAAGAACCTGCCGGCAATAAAAAAGCCGCCAAGTCCTGGCGGCTGATCGGATCACTTGCTGCAAATCATCAGATTGTGCGTGATCCTCCCGCCGCCAGCGAGCTACGGTGCGTCCAACGACCAAAGCGATGAGTGGCGACGGTAATCATGGCCGGCTCTATAGCCGATCCATCTGTGGTTGTCATCCTCGAATGAGTGCGAGGCCGAGCGCCTGCCCCCAATTTGCTCAGGACAGAAACCCGCTCACCGTCCGCGCGAGCTGCCGCGCCAAAGCCCCCGGCAGCGCCTGATCGAAGATGTTGCTCAGCGTGCGGTAGTACCAGATCGTCCCGTCCTTTCCGCCGGTGAAACGTTGCCAAACGGCATCGCCGACCTCATCAAGATCGCGCACGATCGCCTCGGCGTTGTCGACCTTGTCGGCGAGCGACACCAGGAGCGATGACACCGGCTTGTGCGGCAGCTTGGCGAGATAGGCCTCCTTCCGCGGACGCCATTTAGGCTTCGGATCGACCCAGGAATCCGTGCAGTCCGCGACGATCTCGGCGACGCCATCGCCAAACCGCCTGCGAATCTCGTCCAGGGTGGCCTGACCGCCCTGGTCCTCGGCTGCGTCGTGCAGCAGGCCGGCGATCGCCTGCACCTCGCTGCCGCCGGCCGACAGCACCCGGCTGGAGACGCTCAGCAGATGCGCGATGTAAGGCACGTTGCCGCCCTTGCGGAATTGCATGCGATGCAGCTCCGCTGCATAGACCAGCGCTTCGTCGTAGAGTTTTGATAGTGACATTGGTTTGCTTTCTTCTCCTGATGGTCGAGGATCGTCATCGCAGACGTGAAACGCAATCAGTCGCCCCTAGGCGGCCGAGCGACAAAATAGCCCGCCCGTCGGGCAAATCGGCGATACAGCCGGCCGGCGTCGGTCGCCCTGCCCTTTCAGCGGCCGGAGAGCGAAGCCGAAGCCGTGCGCCGCGCGACGAAATTCTCCTGAGCATTCAAGCCCGACTGACTGTCCAGTCCTCGCCACAAAAATATTCTTCTTCCACTTTTCCGAATTAAATGCTTTCCTCCCTCATCCCGCCTCGCCACGAGGGGCGTATCGCGATCGTCACGACACGCGAGGTGGGGAGGCGATGGCCGCCGGTGGGCCGCAGCGCGTCTATCGACGTCGCGGACGAACGGCTTCTGGCGGACGTGAAATCGTGTGGTCCTGACGCCGCGACGCTGGCGTCAAGTCTTCGGGCGATGATCCCGGAGGCGACGGTGGCTAGAGAGCCGTACACCGGGGAGATCACGACATAAGCGTGAAGACCATCGCGCAGGGAATGCCGGATGTCGGCTGAACCTGTGGTGACTGCCGCCTGCTTTTTTGCTGCAGGCGGGCCATGGGTTGCGGCCAGCGCCCGGCATTCCCTGCGCCCTCGTGATTGTCCGGGGGCACGTCGAGCGGCAAAGCCCGGGCGTGTTCGCGCCGCGGGAAGCACCGCCTCGTCGTCTGTCGCGACACACCCGTAAATGTCCGGACCAACAATCGAAACAATACGGGAGTGCGACCATGCCGCCGAAAGGTTTTGGTTAATTTTGCCCTGCTACGACTCGCACATTCTTCTCTGACAGTGGATTCGGGACCCCCCATGGCTTTCTTCTCCGGCAAGTCGGCTGATCGCACGCACAACCTGTTGATGACCGAGATGTTCGAACGCCATCGCGACGCCATCCTGGTGATGTCCGAGGGCAAGATCATCGCCTGCAACGAGACCGCGGTCCGCTTTGGCGGCTTCCGCAGCAAGCAGGACCTGCTGTCGCGCTCGCCCGCGACGATGGCTCCGGAGATCCAGCCGAACGGAAAGCGTTCCGCCGACATGGTCAAGGAGATGGATGCGAAGGCCAAGCGGGAAGGCCATGCCAGCTTCGAGTGGACGACCAAGCGCGCCGACGGCAGCCCGGCGCTGGTGCAGATCACGCTGGTGCCGACCACGATCGAAGGCCAGACCTACGTCATGAGCTTCCGCCGCGATCTCTCCGATCTGATCGCCGCGCGCGAGGAGAAGAAGCGCGCGCTGGACCGGATTGCCAAGGATTTCGAAGCCAGCGTCGGCGCGATCGCCAATGCGATCTCCGGCGCCTCGCGCGAGGTGGAGACCACCGCGGCCTCGCTGACGACGACGGCCGATCAGGCGGCGCAGCGCGTCGCGCTGGTGGCCTCGGCGTCGAGCTCGGCTTCGTCAAACGTGCAGTCGGTCGCCGGCGCGACCGAGGAACTGTCGAGCTCGGTCAGCGAGATCAACCGCCAGGTCGCGACCTCCTCGACCATCGCCGCCGAGGCGGTCGAGGCCTCCTCCCGCACCAACGACCTCGTCAACAGCCTCGCCGACGCCGCCGCCAAGATCGGCGCGGTCACCGACATGATCAATGCGATCGCCAGCCAGACCAATCTCCTCGCTCTGAACGCCACGATCGAGGCGGCGCGCGCCGGCGACGCCGGCCGCGGCTTCGCGGTGGTCGCCTCCGAGGTGAAGAGCCTGTCGAGCCAGACCGCCAAGGCGACGGACGAGATCTCGGCCCATATCAGCGCGATGCAGCGCGCCACCAGCGATACGGTCGCCGCGATCCAGGGCATCGGCGGCACCATCGGCCAGATCAGCGAGATCGCCAAGACGATCGCGACCGCGGTCGATCAGCAGGGCCACGCCACGCAGGAGATCGCGCGCTCGGTCAGCCAGGCCGCGAGCGGCACCCGCGAGGTCGCGACCAACATCGGCTCGGTCAGCCAGACCGTGGAATCGGCCGGCGGCGCCGCGCGGCAGATGCTCGGCGCGGCCGGGCAGCTCGCCAAACATGCCGACGAGCTGCGCGGCAAGGTGAAGGACTTCTTGACCGCCGTCGAGGCGGCGTAGGACCGATCGCAGGCCTTGAGGTCCGCGATCAGACCCGCTCCGCGACGATGTCGCGGAGCAGCTGTTTGAAACGTGGATAGGACTTTTTGGAACGACGCGATCGGCGCGGCGCCGTCCCCGTACGAGTTGGCACACCGCCAACCTCACCCACCGCCGTCGTCCCGGGCAAGCCGTAGCGCAGCGGAGGCGCCGACCCGGGACCCATACGCCGCAGCAGATGTAATGAGACGAGATCGGAGTTACCTACCTGCCGCCACACGACACCCTGTGATTATGAATCCCCGCTTTCGCGGGGATGACGGCTGTGGGTGTGGCGCCGTCCGAGGTCTACCACCGGCGAGCATGGGAATGATTTAAGTCGACGACACTGCCGGCTTGCGGCCATAGATCGCATCGGCGCGCTTTTCGAACGCCGCCGACATGCGCGCGAACACCGTGTCGAACATCGAGCCCATCAGCATCGCCAGCATGCGGCTCTTGAACTCGTAGGCGATGAAGAACGTCACTTCGCAGGCATCCTGCCCTGTTGGCTCGAAGCTCCAGCGGTTTTCCAGGCTGGAGAACGGGCCGCTGACATATTCGACAAGGATGTTGCGGTTGGCGCGATCCAGCGTGACTCGGCTGGTGAAGGTCTCCTTGACCAGCTTGAACGACACGGTCATGTCGGCCACGATGACCTCGATGCCGTCGGGCTTGGAGTTGCGCTGGCGCACCACCAGCCGCTCGCATAGCGGCACGAATTCCGGATAGCGTTCGACATCGGCGACGAGGTCGAACATCTGGTCGGCCGTATGCGGCACGCGCCGCTTGTTGGAAAATCTCGGCATCTGGTCTCGATCAGCGCGCGAGCGCGTCGCGCGCGGCCTTCAGCTTGGCGAAGTCCTCGCCGGCATGGTGCGAGGAGCGCGTGAGCGGGCTCGCCGACACCATCAGGAAGCCCTTGGTGTAGGCGACGGTCTCGTAGTTGGAGAACTCCTCCGGAGTGACGTAGTTCATCACGGCGTGGTGCTTCTTGGTGGGCTGCAGATACTGCCCGATCGTGAGAAAGTCGACCTCGGCCGAGCGCATGTCATCCATCACCTGCAACACCTCGTGGCGCTGCTCGCCGAGGCCGACCATGATGCCGGACTTCGTGAAGATGGTCGGGTCGATCTCCTTGACCCGCTGCAGCAGCCGGATCGAGTGGAAGTAGCGCGCGCCGGGTCGGACCGAGAGATAGCGCGACGGCACGGTCTCGAGATTGTGGTTGAAGACATCGGGCTTGGCCGCGACGATCTGCTCCAGCGCGCCGTCCTTGCGCAGGAAATCTGGCGTGAGGACCTCGATCGTGGTGGTCGGGCACTTCGCGCGGATCGCGCGGATGGTTTCTGCGATGTGCGCGGCGCCCCCGTCGGCAAGATCGTCGCGGTCGACCGATGTGACGACGACATGGGCGAGGCCGAGCTTGAAGGTCGCCTCCGCCACGTGCTCCGGCTCGCCGGCGTCGAGCGCGGCGGGCATGCCGGTCTTGACGTTGCAGAAGGCGCAGGCCCGGGTGCAGGTGTCGCCCATGATCATGAAGGTGGCGTGCTTCTTGTCCCAGCACTCGCCGATGTTCGGGCAGCCGGCCTCCTCGCACACGGTGACGAGGCCGTTCTCGCGGACGATGTTGCGGGTGTCGGCATAGCCGCGGGTGGTCGGCGCCTTGACGCGGATCCAGGCGGGCTTGGCCGGCGACACCGAGTCCGGCCGGTTCACCTTTTCGGGGTGGCGGGGGCGCAGCGGCGTGTTCGCGTTGATGTCGACGATGGTGACCATGGGAACCCAAGCAAAGCTCTGTTGCGCCCTAGCTATTCCGAGCCGCGGCGCGCCGCAACCGGCTGGCCGAGGATACCAGGGCATGGCAGATATGGGCAGCGCCAGCGGGCGCTCATCCCGGCCAATTTTGTCGAGAATGGCGCAAAAACCGGCAAAAACTCCCGGAGTTTCACGGCCTCGGGCCCGAGATGCAGGCAAGCGGCTGACCCGATCGTTCTTCGCCCGCGACGTGCTTAAGGTGGCGCCGGACCTGATCGGCGCGACGTTCCTGGTCGATGGCGTCGGCGGCGTGATCGTCGAGGTCGAGGCGTATCACCACACCGACCCGGCGGCGCATTCGTTCCGCGGGCCGACGCCGCGCAACCAGGTGATGTTCGGTCCGCCCGGCTTCGCCTATGTCTACCGCTCCTACGGCATCCACTGGTGTGTGAACTTCGTCTGCGAGCCGGAGGGCTCGGCGAGCGCCGTGCTGATCCGGGCGATCGAGCCGACGCTCGGGATCGAGGAGATGAAGCGGCGGCGCGGGCTGGAGGATCTCCGGATGCTTTGCTCCGGGCCGGGCAAGCTGACGGAGGCGATGGGCGTCACGATCGCACACAACGCGCTGCCGCTCGATGCTTCCCCGATCGAGCTGTTCGCCCGCCCAGATGACGTCGAGGTCGTCACCGGCGTCCGCATCGGCATCACCAAGGCGGTGGAGCTGCCCTGGCGCTTCGGCCTGAAGGGCTCGCGGTTCGTGAGCAAGCCGTTTCCGCCGTCATCGCGAGGAGCGTAAGCGACGAAGCGATCCAGGGGCTGCGCGTGGGACCCTGGATTGCTTCGCTACGCCGCTACGCTCGCAATGACGCGGAGGGCGCGTCCTGTCAGACGCCTTGCAGCCGCGACAGCGCGTCCTGGAACTTGGCCTTGCGGGCCAGCGCCGCCTCGCGCTTCTCCTTCTCCTCCTCGACGAGCTCCTCGGGCGCGTTGGCCACGAACTTCTCGTTGCCGAGCTTCTTGTCGACGCGCTCGATATCGGCCTCGGCCTTGGCGATTTCCTTTCCGAGCCGGGTGCGCTCGGCGGCGAGATCGACGACGCCATTCAGCGGCAGCGCAGCCACCTCGCCGCGGACGACGAGCTGGGCGGAGCCTTCGGGCGCGGTGTCGGCAAACGAGATGTCCGACAGCCGTGCGAGTCGCTTGATCACCTCGCTCCAGCGCGGTGCGCGATCGCGGGTCTCCGCGGAGGCGCCGACGAGCGCGAGCGGCACCAACGTCGCCGGCGGGATGTTCATCTCGGCGCGGACCGAGCGGATCGCGGTGACGAGATCGACCACCCAGCCGATCTCGGCCTCGGCCGCCTCGTCCTTGAAGCTGGCGGCGTTGAACGACACCAGCACGGGCGGCACCAGCGGATCGCCGAAGCTCGCCGCCGACAGCGCGGCGATCTCGGCGACGGTCGGCGTGTCCACGCGATGCGGCCAGGGCGAGAGCGTCAGCAGGCTGTCGCGCTTGGCGGTCGACTCCCACAGCGCCTCGGTGATGAAGGGCATGAAGGGATGGAGAAGCTTCAGGATCTCGTCGCGCGCCCACGCGACCATCGCCTTGGTCTCGTCCTTGGCCGGCCCCTCGTCGCCGAGCAAGGTCGGCTTGGAGAGCTCGACATACCAGTCGCAATAGACGTCCCAGACGAACCGGTAGATCGCGTTGGCCGCGTCGTTGAAGCGATAGGCCTCGAGCGCCTCGGTGACCTCGCGCGTGGCCGCGGCGGCCTCATGGGCGATCCAGCGGTTCAGCGTCTCCTTGGCCGAGGCCGGATCGAAGCCCTCCGTCACCGTGCAGCCGTTCATTTCGGCGAAGCGGCTGGCGTTCCAGAGCTTGTTGGCGAACTTGCGGTAGCCCTCGACGCGCTGCGTCGACAGCTTGATGTCGCGGCCCTGGGCGGCCATCGCGGCCAAGGTGAAGCGCAGCGCGTCGGCGCCGTGCTCGTCGATCAGCGCGAGGGGATCGATGACGTTGCCCTTCGACTTCGACATCTTGGCGCCCTTCTCGTCGCGGACGAGCGCATGGATGTAGACGGTCGAGAACGGCACCTCCTTCATGAAGTGGATGCCCATCATCATCATGCGGGCGACCCAGAAGAAGATGATGTCGAAGCCGGTGACCAGCACGTTGGTCGGGTAGTAGCGCTTGACCTCCGGCGTATCGTCGGGCCAGCCGAGCGTGGAGAACGGCCACAGCGCCGACGAGAACCAGGTGTCGAGCACGTCCTCATCACGGGTGATGAAGCCTTCGCGCTTGTTGCGGTCGAGCGCCATTTCCCGGCCCTGCTCGGCCGTGATGACCTCCTGCTCGACGTAATAGGCGATGGCGTGGGAGACGGCCTCCTCCTCGGTCTCGGCGACGAAGGCCTTGCCGTCCGGGCCGTACCAGGCCGGGATCTGATGGCCCCACCACAGCTGGCGCGAGATGCACCAGGGCTGGATGTTCTCCATCCAGTCGAAATAGGTCTTCTCCCAGTTGCGCGGCACGAACGTCGTCGCGCCCGATCGCACGGCCGCGATCGCCGGCTGCGCCAGGGTCTTGGCGTCGACGTACCACTGGTCGGTCAGATACGGCTCGATGACGACGCCGGAACGGTCGCCATGCGGCACCATGTGGGTGTTCGGCTCGACGCGCTCGAGGAAGCCGAAATTCTCCAGCCGCTCCAGAATCTTCTTGCGCGCGGCGAAGCGCTCGACTCCGTGAAACTCCTTGGCGAACTCCTCGGAGCCCTCGGGCAGGCCGCGCAGATAGTCCTCGTTATCGACGAGGGTCACGCAGCCCTCGCGGTCGAGGATGCTGATCTGCGGCAGGCCGTGGCGGCGGCCGACCTCGAAATCGTTGAAGTCGTGCGCCGGCGTGATCTTGACCGCGCCGGTGCCCTTCTCCGGGTCGGAATAGGTGTCGGCGACGATCGGGATCTCGCGCCCGACCAGCGGCAGGATCACGCGCTTGCCGACGAGATGCTGATAGCGCTCGTCATCCGGATGCACGGCGACGGCGCTGTCGCCGAGCATCGTCTCGGGACGCGTGGTGGCAACCACGATGAAGCTGGTCGGATCCTCCGGGCTGAACGTCTTGCCCTCGATCGGATAGCGCAGGTACCAGAGGTTGCCCTTGACCTCGAGCTGCTGGACCTCGAGATCGGAGATCGCCGTCAGCAGCTTGGGGTCCCAGTTGACCAGGCGCTTGTCCTTGTAGATCAGCCCGGCGCGGTGCAGCTCGACGAACACCTTCACGACGGCCTTGGACAGGCCCTCGTCCATGGTGAAGCGCTCGCGGCCCCAATCGCAGGAGGCACCGAGGCGCTTGAGCTGGTTGATGATGGTGCCGCCGCTCTCGTCCTTCCACTGCCAGACACGTTCGAGAAACTTTTCGCGGCCCATCTCGCGGCGGCCCGGCTGCTGGCGCTCCATCAGCTGGCGCTCGACCACCATCTGGGTGGCGATGCCGGCGTGATCGGTGCCGGGCTGCCACAGCACGTCGCGGCCGCGCATGCGCTCGAACCGGCACAGGATGTCCTGCAGTGTGTTGTTGAGCGCGTGCCCCATGTGCAGCGAGCCGGTCACGTTCGGTGGCGGAATCACGATCGTGAAGGGATCGGCGTTGCGGCGATCGGGACGGCCGGCGGAGAACGCGCGGGCATCCTCCCAGACCAGGGACATGCGGCCTTCGAGGTCGGCGGGCTGGTAATTCTTCTCGATCATGACATTTCCCGGCAGGCGCAGGGCTGCCGTCCAATTGGTCGATGGCGGAACCTGTTCAGGTCTTTTGGTCGCGACCTGAAGAAGCTCCCGCAAGCTGTTGGGGCTCGGGCTTTTCTTACGCTGATCTCCGGCCGGCAGCCGCGCTCGGACGAAGCGCGGGCCGATCTCTCCGGCTGGTATCAGCTGGAAGGGCTAGAAAGCCGCGACAGGCTGCCAAGTCAACAGCAGCGGCAAAGATAGCGATCCCAGCGGGAGGCCGCAGCCCCTGCGACCTCTGGATCGGCCAATCGCGGTCACTGGCCTCAGCGGCCGCGCGAGACCCGCTCGATTTCCGCCTTGACGATCCGCTCGACCAGAGCCGGCAGATTGTCGTCAAGCCAGGATTTGAGCATCGGCCGCAGCATCTCCTTGACGAGATCCTCCAGCGTCCGGGCGTTGTTGCTCAGCACCGTATTGGCGAGCGCGTTGAACGCCGATTCGACCGCGTTGACCGTCGATGGCGCCATGATCGGCTGCCTTGGCGAGGCGGTCTCGAACGAGGTTTCGAAGCTGGCGCTCTTCTGGTTCACCCGCCCGGACTCGATGAACTCGATGTCGTCCTGCGGATCCACCTTGCGGAAGGATGCGGCCGCCGGCGCGGGAGATGGGGCTGGAGCGGGTGTCGGTGGTGCCACGGCCATGTCGTCCGTCAACTCGAGTACTTCTGGTTCGGGCTCGGGTTGCGCCGGCTGAACCGCTGCCGGCGCAGTCGTTTCATCCAAACCCGCCAGCAATGCGTCAATGTCGTCTTGGCTGTTGCTCGCCGCGGCCGCAGGCGGCGGAGGCGCTGGCGCCGGCTTCGGGGCGGCCGCAGCGATCTTCGACGGCGGAATGTCGTTCATGACGGGCTTCGGCGCCGGCGCTGCAGCAGCCGGCTTCTCGGCCTTGGCCGGCTCGGGCGCGGCAGCCTTCTCTGCGGCCGGCGGCTTACCCTCGTCATCGGCGATGATGCGCCGGATTGACGCCAGAATCTCCTCCATGGAGGGTTCTTGGACCTTTGCAGGCTGCGTCATTTCCGACTCCAAATCAGCGACAGCGCCGAACGGATCGGCCCGGCGCAACCGTCACGGGCGCCGGATCCAACTGGCTCGGACTTCTCAACGGACATTCCGACTTGTCTCCGGACAAGGCCTTAATCGATGCAGAACAACAGAACGATACTGGCCAGATCGAAGTCTATTCTTGGATGAACATCCGACGTAGTCCGAATCGTTCGGCGGCCATTTTGAGGCTATGTCATGGCAACAAATGAATGCAAGCAACGCCCGCCGCGAACCGGTGGAGCACGGTGATCGCCGCCCAAGCGTCGCGCTTTCATCACAACTACAGCATGTGCCATAAAAAAATCCCCCGGCCAAGGACCGAGGGATCTGCTTCGATAGTTTAAGGAAATCCTAACGACCATCAGGCGTCCGTACACCCGCCCAGCTGTCCCGGATCTGCTGGTAATGCACGCTGGGATCGTACGTGGTTGTCGGCAGGTTGAGCACCTGCGGCGAGAGACGTCCGACCGTCTGCAGCACTGAGTATGACGCTACCACGCGATCGTGCTGAGCAGTCACCAGCGAATTTCGCGCATTGACCAGCGCCTGCTGAGCGTTGAGGACATCGAGCGTAGTGCGCTGGCCGGCTTTGGCCTCCTCGCGGACGCCGTTCAGAGCGATCTCGGAGGCGGCAACCTGGGCCTGCGCCGATTGTACCTGGGCCTTGCCGGCGAGCAGCCGGCCCCATGCCGACACCACATCCGAGCGGGCCTGGTCTCGCGTCTGCTCCAGGGCGAGGCGTTGCTGCGCCAGCGTCTCCTTGGACTGCCGGATTAGGGAGTATTCGGCGCCACCCTGATAGATCGGCACGTTGAGCTGTGCCGTCGCGGCCGCATTGAACGCGCGATAGGAGGTCAGGGCCGTTTCATAGGACTGGGTCGCAGAGGCCTGAACCGTCACGGTCGGCAGCAGAGCGCCTTCCTTGATCTTGACGTCCAGATACTGCACGTCAATGCCGAACATCGCCGCCGTTACACTCGGGCTTTCGGTGAGCGCGGTCTCGATCGACTGCTGCAACGTCGGCGGCAAATAACGGTCCACCGGTGAACCCGGCGCCAAATTTTCTGGGTCGTTGCCGATGATGCGGCGGAAGTTCGAGCGCGTTGCCGTCAGGTTCGCTTCGGCCGTCAGCTGCTGCGTGCGGCCGGCTGCGAGCTGCGCCTCCGATTGCGCGACGTCGGTCCGGGTCACTTCGCCGACGTTGAAACGATCACGTGTCTGCTTGAGTGTCTGTTCGAGAACCCGGGTGTTGCTGCGCTGGACCTCGACGATCGCTGCGTCGCGCAGATAGTCCATATAGATCGTCGCGGCCTGCAGCAGCACCTGCTGCTCAAGAACGCGCAGCGCTTCGCGCTGTCCCGAGACGTTGGCCTCCGCCTTGCGCACGCCGTTGGCAGTCTGCTGTCCGTTATAGAGCGTCTGATTGACGGTCAGGCCGACGCTGCGTGGTCGCTGAGCGCCGTGAAGAGCAGGTGTGGCAGGCGCGGTCTGGGCGTCGGTATACGAATAGCCCGCCGACGCGGTCAGGTTCACCTTGGGCCGATATCCGGACAGCGCCTGAGGAACACCTTCGTCGACCGACCGGACCTGCGCCCGCGTTGCATTGAGTTGCGGGTTGTTCTGATAAGCGCGCACAAGCGCAGCCTCGATCGTGTCGGCAAGTGCAGGCGTCGGGCCTGCATATGCCATCACGAGAACCGCAGCCGCCGCCGCGGTAACGAGCTTCACCCCAAACATCCCTGTTCCATTCTTTCGTTACCGGCTCGAACGCCAGAGCCGGGCCGCAACCTGTTGAAGAGACTCCCGCGCACCTCGCACCTTATGCCCCATGCAAGCGCAACGGAACCACCCTCACCTGGAACTCATGCCGAAATCTCTCCACGTGCAGCATCCGGGCCACACTCCTGATTTGAAACAGAATTTCGACGACCCAAAGCCGCGAAGACGACTCAGCACCGTCCGATTGCGCAACGCGATCATCGCGTGCGCCCCAAACCGCAGGGGACCCAGGAAAGCCTTGGCTTAGAACACGAACTCGGAAACGCGCTCGAGGCCGGGAACCACCGGCGCCGCGGCATCGAACAGGACCCTGCTGCCGACGTCACCATGCGATCGCGTAAAGATCATGGCACGGGCGGGCCGGTTCTTGGCAAACACGCCGACCAGACGGCCACCCTCCTTGAGCTGGTGGCAAAGCCCGTCGACGGCGATCTCGGTGGCCCCGTTCAGGAGAATCACGTCGAAGCGGCCGTCCGCCGGATCACCCTGCACGGCCGGTGCGACGCGAATCGTGATCGGGCAGCCAGCAGCGCCGGCTAGCAATTGCTTGGCACGTCCTTCGAGAGCGGGCTCAACTTCTGTCCCAGTCACGCTGCCGGCCAGCCTGGCGGCGAGCGCCGCGAGATAGCCGGTCGCACAGCCGACGACGAGCACATCATCCGTCGGCTTGATTTCTGCCGCCTGCAACAGCTTCCCGGTCAGCATCGGCTTGATCAGAAAGCGCTTTGCAGCGCCAGCTTCGGCGACGTCGAGATCCATATCGAGATAGGCGAGCGCCTGCCGATCCGCGGGCACATAGGCTTCCCGCGGCACGGTCAACAACGCATCCAGCACGCGGTGGTCGGTGACGTCGTTGGTCCGAACCTGACCATCGACCATTTTCTGACGCGCCGTGGCGAATGAAGACATGAGCAGGCCTGCAAGCAAGGCGGTGGGAACCGCGAACGATCTGCGCAGTCTTTTGGTACAAGGCTTTCGAAAAGGCAACACGGGGCTCTATCGGAGACACTCCAGGCTCGAAGTTCGACGCCGGTCGTCTCGGATTCGACGTCGCGGTTACTCGATCACCACGGCGAGCCGGCCGATCAGCTGCACGATCTCATCGAGATGATCCGAATCGCCGCGCGTCACCGCATCGGCCAAACGGGTCAGGCACTCATCGTCGGTGAGTCGCTCGAGCGGATCAGGAATCAACGAAGGGGCGGCGACGGCTTGGGTGAACTGGATGATCGTGTTCGGCATCTGGCAACACTCCCTGACCCCGGCGTTGGCACGTTCCATCGACTATCGATGGCCGATTGCTCCCCTCCAAGTGAAATTCCTGTCATCCAGCTGTGGGCGGCGGCTGCCCAGCAAGTGTTCAAAAATCACGTAAATATTTGAAATACCTTTGTTTTGTTAAAACGTCGGCATTTGTCATCAAGACGCGATTTCGTTCTATGCAAGGCGAAAAGGCTTTGTTATACGCAGCGCCGTTCGCGAAGTTTGCTTCGCTTGTTCCTCGGTAGCTCAGCGGTAGAGCATTCGACTGTTAATCGAATGGTCGCTGGTTCGAATCCAGCCCGGGGAGCCAAAAGGCTCCATTTGCCGCTTTTCAAAGTGGTCAGCGAGCCTCAGACCTCCCCTTTCTCCCTCAAAACGCCTCATCAAACACTTGACCTAGCGTTGTCCGTCTCAGGCAGATGTGCGCAGCCGTTCAGGATCGATGGGCACCGTCCATCTCCAACCGGGGAACTTTGCAGGATCGTCCTCCACGATACTGCTCCGACTGCAGGGCATTCCAGCGATCCTTTCAACTCCTGACGCTCGGCGCGTAAGGCGACGGCCGCAGCCAGTTGTCGCTCACCCGGAGCCCGCAAGCTGCATGGGGCTGCGGTCGACGCGTTCGGGCGGCAGGCACCCGACCAATCCGCCACAGCAGAAGAAGCAAGCCATGTCCGCGGTGTTGACCGAGGCAGCGACGCCGACCGAAGCTGACGTGGCTCTGGCTGGTCGGTACCCTGGACGACGAATGCTTAGCCGGCCGCAAGGTCGGCACGTCCGAGACCAACTCCGAGCGCGAACTCACCTTGCAGAACCGAGAGCGCAGACTCGTAGACGGACCCTCGCGCGCGTCAGTTGCTCTGTTCAGCCGTCCCGTCGACTGAGCGCAGCGAGAGCGTTGCCAAAGCCCGGGAGCGCCTGGGCAGAATCGAGCGGTGCCACAGTCGAACTTTCGACCGATCGGCTTCTCTTCAGCACGCGCCCTGCCAACCTTGTTCGAGCATTGCACGATTTAGCGCAACTATTCCAAAGTGGGTGCCGTATTAGTTCAACTCCTTCGAGAATTTTGTATGACTATTGTCATCTGATTAGATCAGAGCGTCCATAAGCGGAAACTGACTGTCCACCAACTCGCATTTCCGCGCAATTGACAACGTTGTCCCGAGTCCGCAGCGATAGCAACTATCAGAAACAAACACCTTCGCTCGGATCTCGATATGCATGTCGCGCACTTCAACCGCAGCTGTATCCCTCGCAAGCATGATGTTGAACATCACGATCACCGCTAACGAGAACGGCTGCCCTCTATGCAACGCCGACTGAGATCTGAACGACGAGCAGCATCAATTCATGGTCGATATATCGCGCGGCGACAGCCGCGCTTGCATTCCGTCGAAGCCTGAAAATTCGACGTGAAGCACCGGGCGCGCACTAGGTCTCCAAGCGTGTGCGCGCCCGGGCAGCTATCAAGCGCGCGACAGAAATTGCGCAGCCCATTCGATCGTACGCACATGCACACTGCGAGAGCTTTCGTGAAGTCATTCACCGCACGTTGCAGCCGAGGCGGCTGCGACTGCAACGATCCACCAGGAGCTGAAGTCCCCTATGCGCGACGACTGTTTCACCGAGATCATGGGGGCTGAGGCATGAGCGGTCTGTACTCGCGACTGTTCGGCGAGAACCCTTTGGCGGCGATGCTGCTTCGCGCTCTGGGGTCGTCAAGCAGCGAGGTGCCGCGGTTTTGTGACTGCTTCTTAAACCTCGATGGAACCGAGATCATCATCTACACGCGCACCGGCGGCGGCAGCCGGTCGGATTTCGTCCAGGAGAATCGTCAGCTCCGTGCGTTGAGCGGCTTCAAGCGCGACGATGATGATGAGTTCGATCAGAGCTACGCGATATTCCGCTATGACGTGCCTGAACAAATCAAATCGATGGCGGTGGAATTGGCCTCTCAGGGCTACGGCGTCGCTCCGTCCGCACGGTGGAAAGATGCTGCCGAGAAATGGGCGACAGCGAAAGCGCGCTCCGATGGCTGATCTGTTCGGCAAGGGCTATCAGCCGCGTCATTACATTCTCGTCGGCAGGGTCCCGAAGGCCGTCGATGACCTGCTGACGTGGATCGATTGGTTCGAGGCAGTTGAAAGTCTTCAGGTTGCATATACCAGGGTGAACTCCAAGTGTGCCGTCAGCACGCTCTTCTTGGGGCTCGATCATAGCGTCCTGGGCGGCAAGGAGCCGATTCTGTTCGAGACGATGGTGCTTGGCGGGCCGCTGCATCACCAGCGGCGACCCTATCGCACCTGGGAGGACGCCGAGCGTGGGCACGCGGCAGCAGTGGTGCAGGCGCGTGAAGCGTGTGCGCAGAGCGATGGGCTGCTCACTGGCGCGCACAGGCGGCGCCGGAGAGCCAACGGCTGGCGCAAGCACGTTCGCAAGCAAAAGGCGCGCGGCAGATAACAAAGTCCGTCCCGGCGACGTGGTCCATGCCCTGTCGGACTCGTACAAGGGACTCGAACCGAGCGCTCATGGGGAAGGTTCATCGAGAATGTCGGATGCTAAGTCGAGGCGGATGTCAGAAGTCGGACGAGTCGCGTTTCGGGAGGAGGGAAGCAACTGGAATGCCTACTACGCGATGTCCAATACCATGGATCACGCGCTCTATCTTGGGACTATCAAGCTTGCGCTCGTTGCCAATCGACAGCGCAAGACCGAGTTCATTGAGCTTATGCAGAAGTGCGTCGCCGACGTGGTTGAGGAGCTTTACGGCGTTCGACCGACTTTCCCGCCGGAATCACTGAGAGCAGCGCCGGAGCACGAGAGAAGCAGTGACTGACACGATCGGCTTCAAGGTGACCGATCCATTCCAACACTGCCTCAGTAAGGCAACCATGTCCCAACGTGATCTGCACTGCAGCGTTCCCAGTGCGATGCATTCAGATTTTCCGAAATTGCAGTCTCGAACACGGCATCGTCACTCAAGTTGTCATCGACACTCAGGTCGTTCGATTCTGACGAAGGTTGTTCCGGGCCCCGATGAAACTCAGAGGTCTGAGATATGGTTTGAACCCCTGCCCATTCCGACCCATACCGATTTGGTTCACAATGCCACCATAAGTCCCTACAATCATTGTCAGACGGCGCGATGACCCATGAGCGGCTCATCGAGAACTCGGGTGTCGGATCGACCGACGTTCGTCGCTGTCCCGGCGCGCTGTCTTGACGGTCCGTGAGCACTCAGGCAAGCGAAGGCGACCTCTTGCCAGCGACGAGCCGCCATGCCGATTTCCGATCACCTCAGGGCCGTCCGCAGCAAAATCGGCCACGATCTGCTGGCGACGACAGCAGTCTCGATCTCGGTATTCGATGGCGCCGGCCGCATCCTGCTCGGGCGCGACGCGGAAACGGATCTTTGGACCCTGCCTGGAGGCGCCATCGATCCCAACGAGCATCCGGCCGATGCCGCTAGCCGTGAATGCTTCGAGGAGACCGGGCTGGTCGTCCGACCGCAGCGCCTGCTAGGTGTCTTCGGCGGTCCGGAGTTCCTCATCCGCTATCCCAACGGCGACTTGACCTATTACACCGTGATCGCATTCGAGGCCGTCATCGTCGGAGGAGCACTCATCCCCGACGGCGACGAGATCGCGAGCCTGCGCTTCGTCGATTGGCAGGAATGGGAGCGCCTCCCGGTGTCGCCGTCGAGCCGAATCATTTCGCGGCAGGCCTTCGCACGCGACCCGATCTCCTACTTCGCCGCAGCGGTCTGGCGGCCCGAAAGCTGAAGGCCGCGAACCAAGGCTTGCGACATTGGACCCTCTTGCCGCGATCCTGATGCTGCTCGCCGGCCTGCTGCACGCGACCTGGCACGCCATCGTCAAAACCGGAAGCGGCCTGTCCATCCTCGCGGGCATGGGACTTGTGAGCAGCATCGTCGCCCTGCCCGTCTTGCTCTTTGTCCCTGCGCCATCATCTTCGACGTGGCCGATCATCGTGACATCGCTCGTCCTGCACGCCGGCTACAAAGCGAGCCTCGCAACAGCCTATGGCTCCGCGGAGTTCGGCCGCGCCTACCCGGTCGCCCGCGGCGTCGTTCCCTTGTTCGCGACGCTGTTCGCCTTTGCGGGATTGCATCAACTGCCCGGACCAGGGCAGTTCATCGGTATCTTGGTGATCGTACTCGGAGTTCTCGGTCTCGCCCGCGATCGCCTGCATGGCTCCATCGACCGGCGCGCGCTGATGGCCGCGATCTGCGCCGCCGCCATGGTCGCCGGCTACTCGGTCGTCGACGCCTGGGGCACGCGTCAGCCGGAGGGCTGGGCCTCATTCACCGCGTGGATCGTGGTCCTCGACAGTGTCGTCTTCTTCATCGTGGCAGCCCTC
Source organism: Bradyrhizobium sp. ORS 278 (assembly GCF_000026145.1). NCBI lineage: Bacteria > Pseudomonadati > Pseudomonadota > Alphaproteobacteria > Hyphomicrobiales > Nitrobacteraceae > Bradyrhizobium > Bradyrhizobium sp. ORS 278. The sequence continues at coordinate 4,065,530 of NC_009445.1, forward strand.
TACCGCGGCCCGGGGATTGTCGCGGATCTTCGTCACGCGAAGCTGGCCGTGCTCGTCGCGGGCGCTCTCGGCCTGACGTCGTTCGCCGTGTTCCTGTGGGCGTTGAGCCGGAACGAGATCGCCAACGTGGTTGCTTTTCGTGAAAGCGGCGTTCTGTTCGCGACGCTGCTTGGGGTCGTGGTCCTGAGGGAGCCTGCGACCGCACGGCGACTGGTTTGCGCGACGCTCATCGCGATCGGCCTGACCACGATTGCCGTATTGAGGCCGGCCTGATCTGGTGATTGTGGCTCCATATTCATGTCATTGTGCACAAGTGTCGTATATGAATGCGTCGAACCGGAACCCCCGTAAAACTCCTGGTTGCAAATTTGAAACAACTCATTCAGTGTTAATTACTTTGTCATTTTCGAGTCTCAGGCGATTGTCCCTGTAGCGTGAGCGTCCTTCAGTCCCGCTGATACTGAGGTGGCCCATGCCTACCGTTCTCATTATTGATGATGATTCTGCCACGCGCGCCGCGCTGGAAACTCTGTTGAAGAAGAAGCGGTTCTGCGTGTTTCTGGCGCCTGACGGACCGACCGGCATCCGTCTGATCGGCAGCGTATCGTTCGATGCCGTCGTGATCGACATGTTCATGCCGGGCATGGATGGGATCGCCACCATCCGCGAACTGATCAAGATCGATCCGACTGTGCCGTTCATCGCGATTTCCGGATACGCATTTACCGACAAGAAGCAGGGAGCTCCCGATTTCCTTGGCATGGCGATCAAGCTCGGGGCTACGGCAGCCCTGCAGAAACCGTTTGACGTTCTCGATCTGCTCGAAGCCGTCGATAGCGCAATCGAAGTCCGGCAGCGATTGCTGAGCCAAGCGCGCCAGCCCGGCTCTGCTTCCACATCCGTCAGGAAAGCCTCATGACGAACATTCTGGTCGTTGATGATGAAGTCGGTGTGTGCTGCGTGATTCAGCATCTTCTGGTGCGCGAGGGCTACGCCGTCACAGCCGTCACCGACGGCCGCCAGGCGATGGATGTCATGGCACGAGACGATTTCGCCGCGGCGCTGATCGACCTCAACCTCGCCGACATGGACGGTAACGACGTGATCCGGGCCGCGCGCGCGGCGCGGCCGAACATGCCGATCGTGATGATGTCCGGCATGGTGCTGGAGTCCGGCCATGGACCTGCCGACGTGCTCGACCTCTCGTCCCGGATCCTTGGCCTGCACCGTCTGGCAAAGCCGTTCAAGCCGCGCGATCTGTCGCAGCTGATGCGCGACATTCTCGCAACGGATACCGAGTCTCTCGGCCGCGCAGTCATGGCGAGACAGTGAGTCGGTCGATGCTGCGGCATCGAGATTCCTGTTGTGCTGCAACGCACGAGCGTTGAACGACTGGCGCCGCATGCTTGCCGGCACGTCTCTGTGCAACGCTGGAGCAGGCTTTCCAAAGCCGTTAAAAGTTCCGCGGATGTGACCTCGTTCACATCGTATCGGCGCAGACCGAGGTACCTTCTCCGCAACGAAAGGCGGCGGTAACCAATGCGGTCATCGGCCTCCATTCGTTAGAATTTGAACGATCCGCTCAATTTGAACACAGTGGAGCTTTGGCATCGTGCGTGCAGTTTGCGCGAGGCCACGATGAACGAAGCCGAATACGAATTGTTGATGGATGTCGTCAGAACGGCTATTGCGCCGGAACTCGAGATCGATTCCATGGCCCGCTTGTTTTCAGTTTTACCGCTGCCGAAGGCAGCCAACGACAATCACGGCGCTTGGCCGCTGATTCCGTTTCCCGACGGCTGGTTCGCCGCCTGCTGACGCGATTCGTTCGCGGCACTAGGAGAGGTGCGTTCCCGAATCAACATCGCGTGGGCACCACCGGGACAGCACCGCTCGCCGCGCGTCGATGATGGGCGCGGCGTTCTCTTTCCCCTCGCGCGTGACCTCCAAGGTCGGAGCACAATCGTACCGGTTGATACACCTCCGGCGCCGACATAGCGGCGGCACGCGGCCGCCGCCACGTCGGCTTCTTCAGCTATTTCTTGACGGCGAAAACCCAGACTACACCGCCCTGGGGGACGTTGTCCTCGAGTCCAACGTTGCCCTTGGCAAGCGCATCCTGGATGCGTTGCGCGTCGACGCCCCAGCCTGACTGCACGGCGATATACTGCGTGCCGTCGACCTCGTAGGAAACGGGCATGCCCATGATGCCCGAGTTGGTCTTCTGCTCCCACAGCAGCTCGCCGGTCTTGGCATGGAAGGCCCGGAACATCCGGTCGTTGGTCCCGCCGACCAGGACGAGATCGCCGGCGGTCGCCGTCACCGAGCCGAACAGCTGCGACTTCGGGAAGTTGTGCGACCAGACTTTCTTGCCGGAGGCCGGATCCCATGCCTGCAGCTCGCCGAAATGGTCTGCACCGGGCCGCACCGTCAGCCCGATGTCCTCTGCCTTGGTGCCGAGCCAGAGCTGTCCCGGAACCAGCGGCAGCTTCTCGCCGGTGAAGCCGCCGCAGAAGTTCTCATTGGCCGGCACGTAAACGAAGCGGGTCTTCTGGCTATACGCGGCCGACGGCCAGTCCTTGCCGCCCCACAGCGAGGGACAGAAGTCGACCCGCTTGCCGAGCGTCGGCTTGTGCGCGGGATCGACGATCGGTCGACCGGTCTCGGGCTCGATCCCCTTCCAGACGTCGGTGTGAACGAAATTCCAGCCGTTGACGTAGTTGATGCGCTCCGGCGTGCGCTCCAGCACCCAGAAAATGGCATCGCGGCCGGGATGGATCAGGCTCTTGAAGCTGCGGCCGTCGCGCTGCAGGTCGACCAGCATCGGCGCATCGACCTCGTCCCAGTCCCATGAATCGTTCTGGTGGTACTGGAAGTGCGTCTTGATCTTGCCCGTCGCTGGATCCAGCGCGATCACCGAACTGGTGTAGAGATTGTCGCCGGGATGCATTCCACCCGGCCACGGGGCGGCGTTACCGACACCCCAATAAACCGTCTTGGTGTCCTTGTCATAGGTACCGGTCATCCATGCGGAGCCGCCGCCATTCTTCCAGTCGTCGCCGCTCCAGGTGTCATGCCCTGGCTCGCCCTCGGCCGGAATGGTGAAGGTGCGCCACAGCTCCTTGCCGTCCTCGGCATCGTAGGCGGCGACATAGCCGCGGACGCCGAACTCTCCGCCCGAGCCGCCGACCATCACCTTGCCGTCGACGATCAGCGGCATCAGCGTGAGATACTGGCCTTTCTTGTAGTCCTGGACCTTCTTGTCCCACAGCACCTTGCCGGTCTTGGCGTCGAGCGCGACCAGATGATCGTCGGTCGTGGCGAGATATAGCTTGTCCTGCCAAAGTCCGACGCCGCGGTTGGTCGGATGCAGCTGGAAAAGATCCTCGGGCAGCTCGCGCTTGTAGCGCCAGTACTGATCGCCGGTCTTGGCATTCAGCGCAATGACCTGCCCCATCGGCGTGGTGATAAACATGACCCCGTTGTTGACCAGCGGCGGTGACTCGTGGCCCTCGATCACGCCGGTCGCGAAGGTCCAGACCGGCACCATGCTCTTGACGTTGGTGGTGTTGATCTGGTCAAGCGGGCTGTAGCCCTGGCCATCATAGGTGCGGCGATAGAGCATCCAGTTGCCGGGCTCGGGATTCTCGAGCCGCGCAGGTGTAACCGGACTGTAGTTCTCTATCGGGCCCGCCATTGCCGCGGGCGCGGCGAGACAGGTGAATGCGACGGTGCTCGACAGAAGACATTGCTTGATCGTGCGGGACGTGATGGACATGGACAAACCTCCCCTGCTTCGTTGTTCGCTTCTTTGCTCGTCGTGACGATGTTCACGACGTTTGGGTCGTGACGACGCGAGTTCCGATAGGCATACGAGATCTCATCAGCCCTGCTGGCCACCTACCTTTCCGATGAAGGGTGCGGCGACAACCAGCGCGCCGTCCCGGATGATGAGAGGCAGCGCGGCGAGCCGGCGCGGCGCAGGGCCGAATACGACCTGCGCTCCGCGCCGTGGGTCGTATTCGGAGTTGTGGCACATGCATTTGAAGACATCGTCGTTACCCTCGCTGGCCTTGATCCAGGCCGTGACAGGGCATCCCGCATGTGAGCAGATCGCCGAATAGGCGACGATGCCGTCGGCTGCGCGCTGGCGCGTATCGTCGTCGAGCTCGGCCGGATCGAGCCTGACGATCAGCACCTCGTTCAATCGCGACGCGTCGCGCACGATCGCGTTTGCCGCATCCTTCGGCCATGCATGGATCGGCGGTTCGCCAACCTTCAAGTCGTCGCGCGTGATCGTCTGCCCTTCGCGCTCGCCTTCCGAGAACACGAGCAGATCGCCCTTTTGCGGCCGCTTCTCCTTGCGCGGGTCGTCGTCCTCCGCCATGGCGCGGGTGACAGACGCGCAAGCGGCAAGCGTGCCGAGAACAACCGAGCGGCGTGTCGGATGATCATCCATACGGGAAATTTCGCGATGTCGAGAGTTGTGCTGCTCCGCAATCAGCTTCTGCTGCATTGCATCCTTACATAGATATATTGGATCAACACAACCTGTCCAAATCAAGGCGCCCGCTGCGGGTTCATCGCGTCAACTTGCCTTCGGCCGGACAACTAATAGACGGAATCGATGGCCGCGCTCGGACGATGCGCCGCTCGCACCGACAGTTTGCTTGGCGTGGAGGCCACCTGCCCTCTCCAAGCAAATCCTGCCGAGATCTCGACAATCATCGAAAAGCTCAGCAGAACTCGAGCGCGCATCATGTGACGCCGGCATCCTGCAGCCGGCGTGACGGCCGTCTTTCGAGGAGAATGAGTGCCGCAATTGCCTCAAAGTTCCGCCAAAGACCGCGCCCATTAGGTCAATCCTGGTGACCCAGTCAGGGGCGCCTCGTCGGCAGCAGCCGGACACGAGACTCGCGCGCGGCGGCTTTGCGCGAGTCAAGGTCGCTCCTCGTATTTCGGACCGCGCCGGTCTTGCCGTCTTGTTGCCGCCGGCGCAGGCATGATGAGGTGATGCTTAGACCATGAGCAGCTTGATGAGACGGGGGTGCTGCACCAACGCGAGATGTTCGCTGGCGACCACAGGCACCTTGCAATACATGGCTTTTGCCGACTCGACCTGCAGCGAGTGCGGCGACAGTCTGCTGGTCATGACCCGAACCGGACGCCGCTTCGGCTCATCGTGGATGATCGCGGCGGCAGCAATTGCAGCCCTGTTCGTGCTGTGCCTCAGTTATTCCGTGATCGCCACTGGCGGAATGGAGACCGCCCTTGCACCCGTCACGCAAGCGTTGGATTCGGTGCCGCGCCCGGAGGCGAGCGCCGCGCAGGCCTCGCAGTCCATCGAGGCGTTGGTACCAGGCCCGCCTGTTCAGCCAGGCCAATCCTCGCCAGGCACGCTGGCGCCCGACGACCGCGTCGCGCCGAGACGGGACGTATCGGGCGACTACCTCGTCCGGATGAGCGGCTCGAATACGATCGGCGCGAAACTGGCACCGGAGTTGGCTGAAGCTTGGCTGCGCAGTCTGGGAGCGTCGGAGGTCCGGAAGGTCCAGCGGTCCGATCCGCAAGGCGGCAAGCTGCCGGAGTTCGTGATCAGCGGAGAGCTGAGCGGCAAGCTGGTGGCCCTGGAGGTCAAGGCCCACGGCACCGGAACGGGCGCCAGGGCGCTGCGCAGCCTGGATGCCGACATCTGGATGGCATCGGCGTCCGTCACTGACGAGCAGGCGGCGGCGCTCGCCGCTGTCGGCGACATGCGGAGCGCGCGGTCCGAGCACATCGTCGGTCTCGATGGCATCGCCGTGATCGTAAGTCCGTCCTCGCGCCTCGGCACGCTCACCAAGGCGCAGGTCAGCGACATCTTCACCGGACGAGTCAGCAACTGGAGTGCCCTCGGGCTGCCGCCCGGTCCAATCAACCTGTACGCCCGCGACAAGGAATCCGGAACGCGCAAGACCTTCGAGGAGCTGGTTCTCGGACCCGGCGCGCGGATGGCGCCCCTGACAGCGAAGCAGCCGAACGGCTATGAAGACAGTGAGCGGCTGTCCGACGACGTGGCGTCGGACCCGAATGGCATCGGCTTCGTCGGTATGGCCTATGTTGGCGCGGCCAAGGCGCTCGCGATCAGCGACGGCAGCGCGATTGCGCTCGCGCCTACGGAGTTCACGGTCCGCACCGAGAACTATCCATTGTCGCGGCGGCTATTCCTCTACACCGCGGATCAGCCGCGTCCAGAGGTCGGTCGCTTCATCAAATTCGCGCTGAGTAAGGAGGGCCAGGAAGTGGCCCAGCGGACCGTGGTTGGCCTGTCACCGACGCCGCGTCCCGCGGCGGAGGTCGATACCCGCCCATGCACCCTCAGCGCCAAATGGACTGGGAACCCGCAGGAGTTCTGCCGATTGCGCACCCAAGCGCGTGCGCTTGATGTCAGCTTTCGTTTCCAGACCAACTCGGTCGAACTCGACAACCTCGCCGCGCCCAACCTCTTCCGGGTGATGCAGGCGCTGCGGGAGACGCCGCAGGCCCGTCTTCTGCTGGCGGGATTCGCCGACCGCCGCGGCAATTATCAAGCGAATTGCCGTCTCTCGCTGCAGCGGGCCGAATCGGTCAAGCAGAGCTTGGCAAGTCTTGGGGTCAGCAACGTCGATACCCGCGGCTATTGCGACGAGGTTCCGGTCCGCGACAACGGCGGCGACGAGTTCGAAAAGAACCGGCGGGTCGAGATCTACCTGCTCAGCGGCCCGACCATCGCGCTTGGCCCGAGGCCGCAGCCGGCGAAGCCCCGCGCCGCACGGCCGATGGCCAATCGCGCAGGCGCCGTTCAACCGGCAGCGCAATAAAGACAGCTAAACTCTTGCTTTGATTGAAGTGGAGGCCACGACCAGAATTGAACTGGTGTAAACGGTTTTGCAGACCGCTGCGTAACCACTCCGCCACGTGGCCCCAACGCGCGGAGCATTATAGGCAATTCGCCGCCGAGGCAACCACTCTCGTCGGCGCTGCACACAAGCCGGCTAGATCGGAAGATCGTCGATCCCGCCGGGGTATAGGGCCTGTCCGCGCGGCCACGCCAAAATCGCGCCGCGCTCCGTGGCAGCGCCATTCGCCGATGGTTCGGCGGCGCCCCGGCTGGTCCGCCGGGGGGCGTAATCCCGCAACTGCACCACGTTCGATTTCTCAAGATCCGGCATAGCTCGCTTCCTTCATGCTATGCTGCAATGCAAGAAGCGTACCCTGGGTTCCTAAACCCGGCGTTTACGGCCGCGCCAGTTGGGCTTGCGCGGCTTCGGTCGCGGCGTAAGCTCGGGATGCGACTTTTCCACCTCGCGATACCGCTCCAGCATGCGCTCGAAGCTGGAATCGAGCGCGGCCGCGATCTCCGGCCGCCGTTCCAGGGCCGCCATCAGCATGCCGGCCGCCTCGATGGTCGACAGTCCGTCGCGGCGGGGCTCGCGGCGTAACTGCCCGTAGTGCGAGGGCCGGCGCGGGCCGAGGATGACGCGCTGGCATTTCAGCATCCAGGGATTGCGCCACCACAGCGCCTTGGCCTGGCTCCAGGTGCCGTCGAGCAGGATCACGCCTTCGATCAATTTGAGGATGGCGCGCTGGTTGTCGGCGACCTCGCCCTTGCGGGTCAGCGCCACGACCTCGCTCTCGGGGTCGAGATCAGCCGCCTTGGCGGAGCCGAGATAGAGGATGGCCCAGCGCGCGGGATCGTCGACCGGCCGGCCCAGCGCCTTGGCGAGGCTCGGCCAGGACAGCCCGACCTTCACGATGGCGTTGTTGAAATGCTGCGCGGCCAGCCGCGCCGTGCCGAGCGCACGGTCCTGCTCCTGCGGATGCTGCAGGATCAGGAGACCGAGCCTGCTCTCCATCGGCGTGACGCTGTCGCAGATGCACAGCGGCAACGGCTTCTGGCAGCGCGGGCAATCTGGCGGCGGCTCGGCGGCGAGCGGCGGGTGGTCTTGGCATGGATCGGACATGGCGCGCCTATACGCGCCCGTGGCGACCACCACAACGCCTCATTCCGCAGGCGCGGCGAGCGGCTCGGGTGCCGAGCGGCGGCGCAGCCGGTCGATCAAGAGGTAGATCACCGGCGTGGTGTAGAGCGTCAGGATCTGCGACACCAGCAGGCCGCCGATGATGGTGATGCCGAGCGGACGGCGCAGCTCGGTGCCGGGGCCGGTCGCGATCACCAGCGGCAGGCCGGCGAACAGCGCCGCGAGCGTCGTCATCAGGATCGGGCGGAAGCGCACCCGGCAGGCCTCGAAGATCGCATCCGCCGAGGACATGCCGCGCTGGCGCTCCGCCTCGAGCGCGAAGTCGACCAGCATGATGCCGTTCTTCTTGACGATGCCGATCAAGAGGATGATGCCGACGAAGGCGATGACCGTCAGCGGCGTACCCGTGACCTGGAGCGCCAAAAGCGCGCCGAGCCCCGCCGACGGCAAGGTCGAGATGATGGTCAGCGGATGCGCCAGGCTCTCATAGAGCACGCCGAGCACGATATACATCGCGACCAGGGCCGACAGGATCAGGAGCGGCTGGCGGCCGTTGCCCTTGTTGAAGTCGCCGGCATTGCCGTCGAAGCCGCCGCGGATGCCTTCGGGCATATGCAGCTCGTCCACCGCGCGCTGGATATTGGCCGTGGCCGCCTGCAGCGGCACGTCGGGCAGCAGGTTGAACGACACGGTGGTCGATGGGAACGCTTGCGAATGGAAGACGGCGAGCGGCGACAGCCCACGCTCGGCCTTGACCAGCGCAGACAGCGGGATCTGCGCGTCCCCTGCCCCCGCAACATAGATGCGGGCGAGATTGGATGGATCGGTCTGGAATTTCGGATCGATCTCCAGCACCACCATGTACTGGTTGCGCTGGCTGTAGACGATCGAGATCTGGCGCTGCGCGAACGCATTGTTCAGCGCGTTGTCGATGTCCTGCACGCGGACGCCGAGGCTCGCCGCCTTCTGCCGATCGATCTTGAGCGCGAGCTGCAAGCCGCCGGGATCGCGGTCGCTGGAGATGTCGGTGATGCCCTCCACCGTCTCCAGCCGCTTGGCGACGATCGGCGCCCATTTCTGCAGGAGATCGAGGTCCGGACTGCTCAGCGTGTACTGATAGTCGGAATCGCTCTGCCGGCCGCCGGCGCGGACGTCCTGCGCGGCGAACATGAAGAGACGGATGCCTGGCACCATCGCAAGGCTGCGCCGGAGCCGGTTGATCACGAGTTCGGTCGAGACGCCCTCGCGCTCCGCCGGCGGCTTGAGATTGATGAACATGGTTCCGCGATTCGACGTCGCTCCACCCGGCCCGCCGCCGCCGCCGATCGTCGAGCCGAGGCCGGCGACCGCGGGGTCGGCCATCACGATGTCCGCGAGCCGCTGCTGCAGCGCCAGCATCGACTGAAACGAGATGTCCGCGGATGCGCGCGTCGCGCCGATGATGAAGCCGGAATCGTCGGTCGGGAAATAGCCCTTGGGTACCTTGATGTAGAGCGTGACCGTGAGCGCGATGGTGGCGAAGAACACCAGCAGGGTCAGAAACGGGTAGAGCAGCACGCCGCGCAGGGTCCAGGTATAGAACCGCACCATGCCGGACAACGTGCCCTCGACGATGCGGTCGAACAAGGTCGCGCGATCGGACAAGGTCTCCTTGATGTAATGCGCGCAGATCATCGGCGTGACCGTCAGCGACACCAGCGTCGAGACCACGATCGCAAAGGTCAGCGTCAGCGAGAACTCGCGCAGCAGCCGGCCGACGACGCCGTCCATGAAGATCAGCGGCACGAAGGCCGCGACCAGCGACAGGCTGATCGACAACACCGTGAAGCCGATCTGCCGGGCGCCGTCGAGCGCCGCGCGCATCGGCGACAGGCCGTGTTCGAGATTGCGGTACATGTTCTCGATCATGACGATGGCATCGTCGACGACGAAGCCGACGGAGATCGCCAGCGCCATCAGCGAGAGATTGTCGATCGAGAAGCCCGCGAGCCACATCGCGGCGCAGGTGCCGGCCAGCGCCAGCGGCACCGAGACCCCGGCCGCCACCGTCGGCACCAGACGCCGCAGGAAGACGAACACGACCACCATGACCAGCACCGCAGTCGCGAGCAGCGTCCACTGCATGTCCTCGACCGAGGCGCGGATGGTGCCGGTGCGGTCGATCAGGGTCGAGATCTCGATTCCCGCCGGGATCCACTGCTTGAGCTCGGGGATCAGCGCCTTGACCCGGTCGACGGTCTCGATGACGTTGGCGTCGCCCTGCTTGGCGATCTGGATCAGCACCGCCGGCTGCTTGTTGAACCACGCGATCGAGCGCACGTTGCGGACGGAATCCTCGACGTCGGCGACATCGGCCAGCCGCACGAAGCTGCCATTGCTGCTCTTGATCAGGATGTCGCGGAATTCGGCCGCGGTGCGCATCTGCCTGTTGACCGCGATGGTCTCGCTCTGCCGTCCGCCCTCGAAGATGCCGACCGGGCCGATGGGGTTGGCATTAATGATGGCGGTCCTGACATCGTCGGTCGCGATGCCGGCATTGGCGAGCGAAACCGGATTGAGCGCGATGCGCACGGCCGGCTGATCGGCGCCGCTGACGGTGACGTTGCCGACCCCCGGCACCTGGAACAGGCGCTGCGCCAGCACGGTGTCGGCAACGTCGTACATCGCACTCGGCGTCATCGTCTTCGAGGTCAGCGCGAGCACGAATACGGGCGCGGCAGCCGTGTTCGCTTTCCGGAAGCGCGGCAGCGCCGGCAGGTCGCTCGGCAGGTCCGACAACGCGGCGTTGATCGCCGCCTGGACATCGCGCGCCGCCTTATCGATGTCGCGGCCGATCGCGAACTGGATCTGGATGTTGGTCTGCCCCAGCGAGCTGGTCGAGGTGATCTGGTCGACGCCCGCGATCTCGCCAAGTCGCCGCTCCAAGGGCGCCGCCACCGTCGCCGCCATCACCGAGGGATCGGCGCCGGGCCGCGATGCGCTGACGAAGATCGACGGGAAATCGACATTCGGGACCGGCGCCACCGGGAGAAAGATGTAGGCAACGAATCCGACCAGGAACAGGCCGATCGACAGCAAGGTCGTGCCGACCGGCCGGCGAATGAAGGGTTCGGAGATCGAGGCCATCACTGGATGCCTTCGGTGGCGCCCGCGATCGGCGGCGACGGCAAATCGGGCGCGGGCGGCAGCGCGCGCTCGAAGCGGCGGTTGATGCGGTCGAGCGCGAGGTAGATCACGGGCGTCGTATACAGCGTCAACAGCTGGCTGAGCAGCAGGCCGCCGATGATGGAGATGCCGAGCGGGAAGCGCAGCTCCGAGCCGGTGCCGCTCTCGATCGCCAGCGGCAGCGCGCCGAACAGCGCGGCCAGCGTCGTCATCATGATCGGACGGAAGCGCAGCAGGCACGCCTGCACGATGGCGTCGGTGGGCGTACGGCTCTCGTGCCGCTCGGCCTCCAGCGCGAAGTCGATCATCATGATCGCGTTCTTCTTGACGATGCCCATCAAGAGGATGATGCCGATCAGGCCGATCACCGAGAGATCCTGGCCGAACAGCAGCAGCGCCAGGATGGCGCCGACGCCGGCGGACGGCAGTGTCGAGAGGATCGTGATCGGATGGATGTAGCTCTCGTAGAGCACGCCGAGCACGATGTAGATCGTGATGACGGCGGCGAGCAGCAGCCAGGGCTGTCCGGCGAGCGACTTGGCGAACTCGGCGGCGTCGCCCGAGTACACGCCGATGATGCTGCCGGGCATGCCGATGCGGGCCTCGGTGGCGTGGAGCGCGTCGACCGCCTCGCTCAGCGCGGCGCCGGGCGCGAGGTTGAAGCTGAGCGAGACCGCCGGGAATTGCGCCTGGTGCGAGATCGCGAGCGGCGTCGTGGTGCGCTTGAGGGTGGCCACGGCCGACAGCGGCACCTGGCCGCCTGCACCCGGCAGATAGAGTTTCGACAGGATCGAAGGATCGCGCTGATACATCGGCAATGCCTCCAGCACTACACGGTACTGGTTGGCCTGGCCGTAGATCGTCGAAATCTGGCGTTGGGCGAACGCGTCGTTGAGCGTGTCGGTCACGGCCTGCAGGCTGACGCCGAGCTGGCCCGCGCGCTGGCGATCGATCGTCAGTTCGGCCCGCAGGCCGCCCTCTTGCGCTTCGGAGGAAACGTCGCGGAACAGCGGATCGCGCCGCATCTCGGCAACCAGCCGCCCTGCCCACTTCGACACCTCGCCGGCATCAGCACCGGTCAGCGTGTACTGATATTGCGAGCGGCTCGCCTGCGTCGAGATCTGGACGTCCTGGACCGGCTGGAAGTACACGGTCATGCCGGGGACGCCCGAGACCTTCTGCTTCAGCCGGTCGATGACCGTGGCCACGCCGTCCTTGCGTTCGCCAAGCGGCTTCAAGGTCATGACGAGGCGGCCGACATTGGTGGTCGGGTTGACCGATCCGGCGCCGATCACCGAGACGACGCCGATGACGTCGGGATCGGCCTGGATCGCCGCCGAAATCTCCGCCTGCCGTCGGCTCATTTCCGTGAACGACACGTCCGGCCCGGCTTCGGTCACGGCGGTGATCGAGCCGGTGTCCTGCATTGGCAGGAAGCCTTTGGGCGCGAGGATGTAGAGCGCGAGCGTGGCTGCCAGCGTCGCGAAGGTCACGACCAGCGTCTCGGTCTGGCGCTCCAGCACCCACAGCAGGCTGCGGTGATACACGGCCACGGTGCGGTCGATGAAGCGGCTGATCGCGTTCAGCCCCGGCAGCACCCATTCATCGCTTGCATGCTTCAGCAGCCGCGAGCACATCATCGGCGTCAGGGTCAGCGACACCACCGCCGATGTCACGACTGCAATCGTGAGTGTCAGCGCGAACTCGCGGAACATGCGGCCGACCAGGCCCGACATGAACAAGAGCGGGATGAACACCGCGATCAGCGACACCGTCAGCGAGATCACCGTGAAGCCGATCTCGCGCGCTCCGCGCAGCGAGGCGTTCATCGCGCTCTCGCCATCCTCCATGTGACGCACGATGTTCTCGATCATCACGATGGCGTCGTCGACGACGAAACCCGTGCCGATCGTGAGCGCCATCAGCGAGAGATTGTCGAGGCTGAAGCCGGCGAAATACATCACGCCGAAGCTCGTGATCAGCGACAGCGGCAGCGCCACGCCGGCAATGATCGTGGCGCGCATGGATCGCAGGAACAGCAGCACCACCAGCGTCACCAGCACCACGCTGAGCACCAGGGTGAACTGCACGTGATGCACCGAGGCCCGGATGGTCACCGTGCGGTCACTGACGATGGCGAGCTTCACGCCAGCCGGGATCGTTCGCTGCAGCTTGGGAATTTCCGCCCTGATCTGCCGGACCACCTCGATGACATTGGCGCCGGGCTGTCGCTGGATGTCCAGGATCACGGACGGGACGCCCTGGTACCAGCCGCCGGTGCGATCGTTCTCCAGCCCGTCCACGATCGTCGCGACATCGCCGATCGTGACCGGCGAGCCGTTGCGATAGGCGATGATGATCGGCTTGTAGGCGTCGGCGGCGGCGATCTGATCGTTCGCCGTGATCAGATAGGCCTGCTGCGCGCCGTCCAGCGAGCCTTTCGGACCGGAGACATTGGCGCCGGCAATGGCCGCTCGCAGATCCTCCATCGAGATGCCGTAGGCGGCGAGCCGGGCCAGATCGGCCTGCACCCGTACGGCGGGCTTCAATCCGCCGAGCACCGACACGCGGCCGACGCCGGAGACCTGGCTCAGCCGCTGCGCCAGGATGGTGTCGGCCATGTCGCTCATGGCGCGCAACGAGATCGTCTCCGACGTGAGGGCGAGCGTCATCACCGGCGCGTCGGCGGGATTGACCTTGGCGTAGGTCGGTGGATAGGGCAGCGACTTCGGCAGCACGCCGGCCGCGGCATTGATCGCGGCCTGGACGTCCTGCGTCGCGCCGTCGATGTCACGGCCGAGATCGAACTGCAGCGAGATCTGGCTGACGCCGAACGAGCTGGTCGAGTTCATGACCGACAGCGATGGAATCTGGCCGAGCTGCCGCTCCAGCGGCGCGGTGATCAGCGAGGCGATCACGTCGGGGCTCGCGCCGGGCAGCTGGGTCGTGACCTGCACCGTCGGAAAATCGACCTGCGGCAGCGCCGAGACCGGCAGCGCGAGATAGCCGAGCAGCCCGCCGATCAAGAGCGCGACGCCGAGCAGCGAGGTTGCGATCGGGCGGCGGATGAAGGGTTCGGAGACGCTCATCGCGACAAGCCCCTCACTCTGTCGATCGCGTCATGGCTGCGGCCTCGCGCCACGCCCCTGCTCGCCACTTCCCTGAGGCGGGTTGCCGGCATCGCCCTGGCCATCGGCGGCCGGTCGCCGGCGACGCTCGCCGTCCTTCGGCGCACCTTCAGCCGGTGCACCGCCTTCCTTCGCCTGGTCCTTTGTTTGATCCTTGCCTTGCGGGTTGCGGCCGCGCTTGCGCGGCGCGAGATCGGCCTGCGGCGCCTGGTCGGCGCGGCCGACCACGACCTTGGCGCCATCGGCGAGATTGGCGAAGCCGGTCGTGATGACGCGATCGGACGGGCTCAAGCCGCTCGCGATCACCGCCTCGCTTTCGTTCTGCTGCACCACCGTCACCGGATGCGCCGACGCGATATCGCCCTCGCCGATCACGTAGCTGAAAGTGCCCGCAGGTCCCCGCTGCACGGCCGAGGTCGGCACCGTCAGCGCCTGCCTCAGCGTCTCGACCTTGAGGCGGACATTGACGAACTGGCCGGGCCAGAGCTGGAACTTGGTGTTGGGAAACTCCGCCTTCAGCTTCAACGTACCGGTGGTCTGGTCGACCTGGTTGTCGATGCCGCGCAACGTGCCGGTATCGATCACCGTGACACCGTCATTGCCGAACACGTCGACCGCGAGCGGTCCCTTGGCGGCGGCGGCATTGACCCGCATGATCTGCTGCTGCGGCAGGCTGAACTGGACCGCGATCGGCTGCAACTGGGTGATGACGACGAGGCCGGTCGTGTCGGCGGAGTGGATGATGTTGCCCTGATCGACCTGACGCAGGCCGGCGCGCCCCGCGATCGGCGCCACGATCTTGGTGTAGCTCAAGGTCGCCGCGGCATTGTCGATGGCGGCCTGGTCGGCCTTGATCAGCGCCTGTTGCTGCGCGACGACCGCGCGCTGCGTATCGGCCTGTTGCTTGGAGCCAGCACTGCTTGCGGCGAGCTGCTCATAGCGGGCGAGATCGAGCTTCTGGTTGGCGAGCTGCGCCTCGTCCTGCGCCTTCTTGGCAACCGCCTGGTCGTATTGCGCCTGATAGATCGCCGGATCGATCTCGGCGAGCACATCGCCTTTCTTGACGTCCTGCCCCTCGACGAAATTGACCGCGATCAGCTTGCCGTCGACCTGCGACCGCACCGTCACCGTGTTCAGCGCACGCACCGAGCCGACGCCGTCGAGATAGACCGGCACGTCCTTGATGACGGGCGATGCTGCGAGAACGGGGACCGGCAGGTCGGGCCGCGCAAAGCGGTTATTGGCCTGCTGCTTCTGCTGCATCGCCGACCAGCCGATATAGCCGAGGCCTCCGAGGATCAGCAGCGTGATCGTGATCGACACTAGCCGCCGGGCGACGCTCGAGCGCGCCCGCTTCACGGCCCCTGCTCCCTTCTCGTCCGGTTTAAAGAGCATCGGCCGACTTCTCCATGCGCGGCTCCCAGCCGCCGCCGAGCGCCTGGTACAGGCTCACGAACGCCTGCAGACGTGCCAGCTGCGCCTGCCATAGCGCGTCCTCGGCCTGAAACAGCGTCAATTGGGTATTCAAGACAGTCACGATATCGGCAGTTCCCGCGCGCAATTGCTGCTCGGAGAGCTGGAAGGCCCGGCGAGACGCGGCGACGACCTCGCGCTGCAATTGCAGGCGGATCGTGGTCTGCTTGATCGAGAACAGCGCGTTGTTGACGTCGGTGAACGCCTGAATGACCGTCTTGCGATAGGTCTGCAGCAGTTCATCCTGGCGTGCCTTGGCATTCTCGAAATTGCCGAGGATCTTGCCGCCGTCGAAGATCGGCTGCGTCAGGCTGCCGGCCAGGCTGAAGAAGGCTGCATGCGGCTGAAACAGCGAGACGAGCGCGGCGCTCTGGTAGCCGCCATTGCCGGTCAGCTGGATGCTCGGGAAGAACTGCGCCCGGGCGCTGCCGACATTGGCCGTGGCGGAGGCCAGCTGCGCCTCCTGGCGACGGATGTCCGGCCGCTGCGTCAACAGCTCCGACGGCAGCCCGGGCGTGACGCGCGGGGTCCTGATCTGATCGAGCGAGCCACCGCTGATACGAATGCCCTCGGGCGACCGGGAGACCAGCACGGCGAGCGCATTGACGTTCTGATCGAGCGTCTGGCGCAACGGCGGCACCGCGGCCTTCTGGTTGGCGAGCACGCTCTCCTGCTGGGCGACGTCGAGATCATTGCCGGTGCCGGCCTTCTGCCGCTCGCGGATGGCGTCGAGCACGCGCGAGGCGCTGGCGATGTTGCGCTCGGCGGTGCGAATCCGGTCCTGCGCCGCAAGCACCTGGAAGTAGGCATTGGCGACGGTTGCGAGCGTCGTCAGCTGGGTGACGTCGCGGTCGAAACGGTTGGCGACCGCAGTCTCCTCGGCGGCCTGCAGCGCATCGCGGTTCTGGCCGAAGAAGTCGAGCTGATAGCTTGCCGAGAGCGACGCCTGATAATTGACGGTCTCTCGGCCCCCATTGGTGAGCCCGCTCGCGCTCGAGCCTGACGTGCGCGAGTAGGTCTCCTGCCCCGTCCCCGACAGGCTCGGCAGCAACGCGGCTCCCGCCTGACGCGCCAGCGCGTCGGCCTGCCTGAACCTTGCCACGGCCGCAGCGATGTCGAGGTTGACGCTCTGCGCCTCCTCCATCAGCTGGGTCAGCTCACGCGAGCCGAAGCCTCGCCACCAGTCCAGCGTCGGCGGCGCCGTCGTGTCGGCGCCGGAGGCGGACTTGTAGCGCCTGGGCAGATCGAGGGCCGGATCGGGAATATCCTGCGTCAAGAGGCAGCCGGCGGAGCTCGCGGCCAGACCGATGGCCGCGATCCAGCGGGCGAAATGTCGCAGGCTGAGCTGCGCATGAGGCGCCCGCTTGCCGGCGACGGTCCGCGTGTCAGCGGACGCGCGGCAAGGCTCGTCGACGGCAATTCCCACTGTGGACACTGGCGTGATGCTTCCCTGTAGCTTGGGAATCATTCTAGCCGGCCGCCAAGGCGGCGGACAGCCCTGCACCCGCCCCGTCCCCCGGCAGCGACGGCTCAGATGCGAACGCCGGAATCGACGAATCGCCCGTAATTCAGCGGGGATGCGTGCGCGCGAGGTCACGAATCGGTAGCGACTGCCTTACCAAGATTTCATCTGTTACGGGCCATTTTGAGCAGGGTGTGACGCGGGGAGCGCGCTCTGAAACCCATTGCTGGCGGCTCCGTAACTTGCACGTGAACTTCAGGGGGGCATTCATGCGAGTTGCGGTGGTTGGAACAGGAATTGCGGGGAATGCCGCGGCCTGGTCCTTGGCGAAGCGTTATCCGATCACCGTGTACGAGCGCGACATCCGTCCAGGCGGCCACAGCCACACCGTCACGATCGACTATGGCGGCACCCCTGTTTCGGTCGATATCGGCTTCATCGTCTACAATGAGCTGAATTATCCCGAGTTGACGGCGCTGTTCGATCATCTCGGCGTCGAGACCGTCGATAGCAGCATGAGCTTCGCCGTCACGGCGGATGCCGGCCGGTTCGAATGGAAGGGCGGCGGCAATACCTGGCTCGACACCGCCAAAGGGCTGTTCGCGCAGCCAAGCAACCTGCTGTCGACGTCATATCTCTGGATGCTGAGGGACATCCTCACCTTCAACGAGCAGAGCACCGCCGACTTCAAGGCCGGCCGCCTGGCGGGGCTCACGCTCGGCGATTATTTTCGCCGCAACCATTTCGCCCCGCGCCTGCTGACCGATTATTTGGCGCCGATGGGCGCCGCGATCTGGTCGGCGCCGGCCTCCGAAATGCTGGATTTTCCGGCTGAAAACTTCGTGGCCTTCTTCAGCAACCATCGCTTGCTGCAATATGACCGTCCGGTCTGGCGTACGGTGAAGGGCGGCAGCCGCAGCTATGTCGACAAGCTGACGGCGAGCTTCCGCAACCATGTCAGGCTTGGCAGCGCCGTCACGCGCATCGAGCGCACATCTCATGGTGTCGTCGTCGAGGATAGCAGTGGTCATCGCGACAGCTATGATCACGTCGTCATCGCGGCTCATAGCGACCAGGCGCTCGCCATGCTTGCCGACGCCGACGAGCACGAGCGCGGCGTGCTCGGTGCGATCAAGTACTCGCCCAACACGATCTACCTCCACCGCGATGCCAGGCTGATGCCAAAGCGGCGGCGCGCCTGGGCGTCGTGGAATTTCCTGCGCTGGCAGCGCGAGGGCGTTCCGCTGAACGACGTCGCTGTGACCTATTGGATGAACAATCTGCAGGGCATCGACCACGATAAGCCGCTGTTTGTCAGCCTCAACCCTCCCTTCGCTCCGGAGCCGGAACTGACTTTCGGCAAATATGTCTGCGAGCATCCGCAATACACCGCTGCCGCCTTTGCGGCGCAGAAGCGTCTGGCGGCGATTCAGGGGCAGCGCCACACCTGGTTCTGCGGGGCCTGGACGGGTTATGGTTTCCACGAGGACGGGCTGCGCTCGGGGCTCGCGGTGGCGGAGGCACTCGGCGCGACCGTCCCGTGGCGCGGACTTCCCGCCGAGCTTGCCGAAGCCGCGGAATAGGCACGAAATGGATATCGACCAACCGGGAGATCGAGGCGCGGCGGCCACACTCTACGTCGGCGAGGTGATGCATGCCCGGATGCGGCCGACGACGCATCGCTTCCAGTACCGCGTCATGAGCCTGCTGATCGATCTCGGCCGACTTGACGAGGCGAACCGGCAGTCAGCTCTGTTCGGGGTCAACCGTCGCGCGCTGTACAGTTTTCACGAAAGCGATCATGGCCGCCGCGACGGCTCCTCGCTGCTGGCCTATGCGCAGGCCTGCGCGGCGGATCACGGCGTCGACCTCACCGGCGGACGCGTTCTCTTGCTATGCTATCCGCGGCTGCTCGGCTACGTCTTCAATCCGCTCTCCGTGTATTTCTGCTATCGCCACGACGGCAGCCTGGCCCTGATGATCTACGAAGTCCGCAACACGTTCGGCGAGATCAATCCCTACGTGCTGCCGGTCGCGCCAGGCGAGCTCACCGAGGCCGGTCTGCGCCAGGAGCAGGACAAGACCTTCTACGTCTCGCCCTTCATCGACATGGCGATGCGGTATCATTTCCGGGTCATGCCACCGGGCGACAATGTGAAGTTGCGGATTCTGGAGACCGGGGCCGATGGTCCGCTGCTAGCTGCCACCTTCTTCGGCCGCCGCCGCAGCCTGACCTCGCGCTCTCTTCTCGCGGCCTTCGGCTCCCTGCCCCTGGTGACCCTGAAGATCTTCGGCGCCATCCATTGGGAGGCGCTGCGGCTCTGGATCAAGGGCGTCCGCCTCGTTCCGCGCGGCGACATGGTCGGTCCGGGAACCGATACCGGCTTGGCGAGAAACGACAGCCACGCTTATATATCGCAGCGCTGACCGGAAACGGCGGCGCGCTCTGCCCGGGCCACCCGTCCAGAAGGCGCCTCATCGGCAGCCGTGCGGGCGGCGCGGGGGTAGAGCCGATTGCGTAAATGGACCTGCCATGCCGGACGTCATCCCCGTCACCCCTGACAGCATCGACAAGGTGCTTGCCGATCTGCCTCGTCTGCCCCGTCTCGCCCTCGGCTTCGGCTCGCGGCTGCGAAAGGGCACGCTCGACGTGACGCTGCCCGATGGCCGCATCGTCCGGCTCGGCGGTGTCGAGCCGGGGCCGGCAGCGGCCATGATCCTCGCCAATTACGGCTTCGCCTCCGGCATCATCAACGGCGGCGACATCGGCATCGCCGAAGCGTATCTCAATGGCGACTGGGATACGCCGGACCTGACGCAGTTTCTCTATCTGTTCTGCGTCAACCAGCATTTGCTGCAGTCGATGCTGGCGGACAAGCCGTTGATCCGGCTTGCCCAGTTGGTGCGGCACTGGTTCAACCGCAACACCAAGCGGCAGGCCAAGCGCAACATCTACGCCCATTACGACATCGGCAATTCGTTCTACTCGGCGTGGCTCGACCCCAGCATGACCTATTCCTCGGCCCTGTTCGAGGAGCACACCACGGATCTGACGGCTGCCCAGGCCAACAAGTACAAGCGGCTGGCGGAGGCGATCGACCTGAAGCCCGGCCAGAAGCTCCTGGAGATCGGCTGCGGCTGGGGCGGCTTCGCGGAGTATGTGGCGAAGACGTTCAACGCGAAGGTCGTGGGTTTGACGATCAGCGAGCAGCAGCGCGATTTCGCGCAGCGCCGCATCCACGAGGCCGGCCTTGCCGAGAAGGTCGAGATCCGGCTGCAGGATTATCGCGACGAGCGCGACCGCTACGATCGCATCGCCTCGATCGAGATGATCGAGGCCGTCGGCGAAGAGTTCTGGCCAAAATATTTTTCGCAGCTGCGAGACCGTCTGCTCCCGGGCGGCCTTGCCGGTGTCCAGGCCATTACCATTCAGGACAGCCTGTTTCACCACTACCGGCGCGAGGTCGACTTCATCCAGCGCTACGTTTTTCCCGGCGGCATGCTGCCGACGCCGCAGATCCTGAAGTCGCTTGGCGAACGGTTTGGCATCCCCGTCATTCGCGAGCGAATTTTTGGGGAAGATTATGCCAAGACGCTGGCGATCTGGCGCAACAATTTTCGCGCGGCCTGGCCGGATCTGACGCCGGCGGGATTCGACGAGCGCTTCCGCCGGCTGTGGGAGTACTATCTGTCGTACTGCGAAGCAGGTTTCCTGTCAGGGAACATCGACGTGCGCCAGGTGGTGTTTGCCAAATCCGGGGCATAGTGCCGCTGGCTTACGCAGCACTGGAGACTAGGCTAGGGTCTTCCTAGATCTGCTCTTAAGGAAGCTGCCCAAGGTATTTGCAATATGACCATTAGAAACGACGTCGTCGCGGCGATCGGCAACACGCCCCTGATCAAGCTCACGCGCGCCTCGGAGGCGACCGGCTGCACCATCCTCGGCAAGGCCGAGTTCATGAACCCCGGCCAGTCGGTCAAGGATCGCGCCGGCAAATGGATGATCCTGGAGGCCGAGAAGCGCGGCGATCTCAAGCCGGGCGGCCTCGTCGTGGAGTCAACGGCCGGCAACACCGGCATCGGTCTTGCCGTGGTCGCCAATGCCCGTGGCTATCGCACGCTGATCGTGATTCCGGAGACGCAGAGCCAGGAAAAGAAGGACATGCTGCGGATGTGCGGTGCCGATCTCGTCGAGGTCCCGGCTCTGCCGTTCAACAACCCGAACAATTACGCCCATGTCGGCCGCCGGCTTGCCGACGAGTTGCGCAAGAGCGAGCCGAACGGCGTGCTGTTCGCCGACCAGTGGAACAACCTCGACAACGCCAAGGCGCATTACGAGTCGACCGGTCCGGAGATCTGGGAGCAGACCGGCGGCAAGGTCGACGGCTTCGTCTGCGCGGTCGGCACCGGCGGCACGCTGGCCGGCACCAGCCGCTATCTGAAGGAGAAAAACGCCGGCATCGTCACAGCCTGCGCCGATCCGCACGGCTTTGCGATGTACAACTGGTTCAAGAACCGCGAGGTCAAGTCCACGCCGGGCGATTCCATCACCGAGGGCATCGGCATCGGCCGGGTCACGCCGGTGATCGAGACCGCCAAGGTCGATACCGCGTTCCTGATCTCCGATGAGGACGCGGTCAACACCATCTACGATCTGCTGCAGCACGAAGGCCTGTGCCTGGGCGGCTCGAGCGGCGTCAATATCGCCGGCGCGGTGCAGCTCGCCAAGCAGCTTGGGCCCGGCCACACCATCGTGACCATCCTGTGCGACCCGGGCAACCGCTATCAGTCGAAGCTGTACAATCCGGAGTTCATGCGGTCGAAGAACCTGCCCGTGCCGGAATGGCTGGAGCGGCGCAGCGGCATCAAGCCGCCATTCGTGTGAGAGCGAATAGCGAATAGCGAGTAGCGAGTAGCGAGTAGCGAGTAGCGAGTAGCGAGTAGCGAGCAGATACTGCTCGCTGACGGGGCATCAACCCCTATTCGCTACGCCCCATTGCCATTCGCCCTGTTCTCAATGCCGCAGGATCTGGCTGAGGAACAGCTTGCTGCGCGCGTGCTGCGGGTTGGCAAAAAACTCTTCCGGCGTGTTCGACTCGATGATCTGCCCGGCGTCCATGAACACGACGCGGTTGGCGACCTCGCGGGCGAAGCCCATCTCGTGGGTCACCACCAGCATGGTC
Organism: Bradyrhizobium sp. ORS 278; assembly: GCF_000026145.1. Taxonomy (NCBI): domain Bacteria; kingdom Pseudomonadati; phylum Pseudomonadota; class Alphaproteobacteria; order Hyphomicrobiales; family Nitrobacteraceae; genus Bradyrhizobium; species Bradyrhizobium sp. ORS 278. The sequence goes on from NC_009445.1 coordinate 4,087,941, forward strand.
ATGCCCTCCTTGGCGAGGTCGACCATGGTGTCGAGCACCTCCTTGACCATCTCGGGATCCAGCGCCGAGGTCGGCTCGTCGAACAGCATCACCTTGGGATTCATCGTCAGCGCCCGGGCGATCGCGACGCGCTGCTGCTGACCGCCCGACATCTGGCCCGGGTATTTCTGCGCCTGGTGCGGGATCTTGACCCGCTCCAGGAATTTCATCGCGGTCGCCTCGGCTTCCTTCTGCGGAATGTTGCGCACCCAGATCGGCGCCAAGGTGCAGTTCTCCAGCACGGTCAGATGCGGGAACAGATTGAAGCTCTGAAAAACCATGCCGACCTCGCGGCGCACCTCGTCGACGCGCTTGAGGTTCGGGCCGAGGTCGATGCCGTCGACATTGATCTCGCCCTCCTGGAACTCCTCCAGTGCATTGATGCAGCGGATCAGGGTCGACTTGCCGGAGCCCGAAGGCCCGCAGATCACGATGCGCTCGCCCTTGGCGACGGACAGGTTCACGTCCCGCAGCACGTGGAATTCGCCGTACCATTTGTTGAGCGCGGAGATGCTGACGATGGAGTTTGCAGCCATGGTTCGATGACTCGATGATCTCTGTTCAGTTACGCCGGTGCGCGTTCAGGCGGCGCTCGACCAGCAGGGAATAGCGTGACATGCCGAAGCAGAAGGCGAAGTAGATCAGGCCGGTGAAGGCGAAGCCGGTGAAGGCCGTGGTCGGCGTCGCCCAGACCGGATCCGCGAACGAGGCCTTGAGGCTGCCGAGCAGGTCAAACAGCGCCACGATCGACACCAGCGACGTATCCTTGAACAGCGAGATGAAGCTGTTGACGATGCCGGGAATGACGTGGCGGAGCGCCTGCGGCAGCACGATGAAGCTCGTGGTCTTCCACCAGGACAGGCCGAGCGCGCTCGCCGCCTCCGCCTGGCCGCGCGGGATCGCCTGCAGTCCGCCGCGGATCACCTCGGCCATGTAGGCGCCGGAGAACAGCGCGACGCCGATCAGCGCCCGCACCAGGCCGTCGATCCTGAGGTTGCCGGGCAGGAACAGCGGCAGCATGTAGGTCGCGAAGAACAGCACGGTGATCAGCGGCACGCCGCGCACCAGCTCGATGAAGGCGATCGAGAAGATCCTGATCAGCGGAATGGTCGAACGCCGGCCGAGCGCCAGCGCGATGCCGATCGGCATCGACGCGACGATGCCGATGACGGTGACGACCAGCGTCACCAGCATGCCGCCCCACAGCCTCGTATCGACGACCGGCAGGCCGCCGCGATCCAGGCCCATGACGGCGATCACGACCGCGATCCCGACGAAAGTCGCGATGGTGCCGATCACGCTGCGCAGCGCCCTGCTCCCGCCGCCGATGACGAACACCAGCGCCGAGACAGCGACCGCCGTAATGACGAGATCGGTCCACACCGGCTGCTGCGAGGCCTGCAGTTGATCACGCAGCCAGAGCAACGGCCAGATCACCAGCGAGGCCACCGTCCCGATCAGGACCACGAGCTTGCCCATGAGCCAGAACAGCATGCCGATCACGGGAACGCCGGCTCCGCTGCGGACCAAAGCATTGCCGGCGCTATCGACGCTCTCCGCGAACAGGGACAGGACGCTCGCCGTCCAGCTCACGCCGAAGCCCGAGAGGCCGCCGCCGTACAGCAGGAAGAAGGCGACCACTGGCAATGCGACCAGGAACAGACCGGCATTGAGAGTCTTCGCCGGCACGCTTCTGATCATCAGCGGCGCCAGCAGCGCAACGAACAGCACATAGGTCAGGTTCACACGCCAGCGCTGGGCCTCGGGGTAGAAGCCGTACATGAACTGGCTGAACTTCGCCGTGATGTACGGCCAGCACGCGCCGACCGGGTGACCGGCGTTCTGCGCCAGACAGGCCTCGCGATCCTTGCCGACCCAGACGGCGTCGACAAGCAGGAACTGCAGCGCTGGAATCACGGTGAACCAGATCAGCAACGCGCTCACCAGAGTGAGCAGGATGTTGGTCGGCGAGTTCAGCAGCTGCGTGCGAACGAAGCCGATGACGCCGGTGGTCTTGATCGGCGCGGGACGCTCGCCAGCCATGTCCTGGCGGATGAAGTTCGAGGCTGTGATGTCGGTCATGCGCGAAATCTCTTCATGCGCCAGAGGTCTTCGTCCCCGAGCCTGGTCATGCTCCAAGCCTCTTGCCCAGCCGCCAGCTGTAGAAGCTCATGATCGCGCTCGTGATCAGCGACATCGCGAGATAGACGCCCATCGTGATGCCGATGATCTCGATGGCCTGTCCGGTCTGGCTCATCGTCGTGCCGGCAAACACCGAGACCAGGTCGGGATAGCCGATCGCGACCGCGAGCGACGAGTTCTTGGTCAGGTTGAGATATTGGTTGGTCAGCGGCGGCAGGATCACCCGGAGCGCCTGCGGCACGACGATCAGGCGCAACACCGTGCCGCGGCTGAGACCGAGCGACAGGCCGGCCTCCATCTGTCCCTTGTGGACCGACAGGATGCCGCCACGCACCACCTCCGCGATGAAGGAGGCTGTGTACATGGTCAAGGCCAGCGTCAGCGCCACGAATTCAGGGATGATGCGCGAGCCGCCGGCGAAGTTGAAGCCCTTCAGCACCGGCACTTCGAACGCCACGGGAGCGCCGAACACAACCAAGGCCAGCAGCGGCAGGCCGATCAGCATTCCTAGCACATAGGGCCAGATCCGCATCGCATGTCCGCGGACGAACAATTCGCGTCGCGCATAGAACCGCAGGCCGATCGAGCCTGCGATCGCGACGCCGAGCGCGATCAGGAACGGCATCAGGCCCGGCTCCTCGATCGGGCGCGGAACGATGAAGCCGCGGTTATTGAGGAAGAAGGTCGAAAACACCGAGATGCTCTGGCGCGGTCCGGGCAAGGCGGCGAGCACGGCGAGATACCAGAACGTGATCTGAAACAGCAGCGGCAGATTACGGATCAGCTCGACATAGGCGCCGGCAACCCGCGACAGCAGGCCGTTCGGAGACAGACGGCCGAGCGCCACGATCAGGCCGAGGATGGTCGCCAGCACGATGCCGATCACCGAGACCAGCAGCGTGTTGAGAATGCCGACCATCAGCACGCGGCTGTAGCTGTCCGAGCCGGAGTAGCTGATCAGGGCCTGGTTCACGTCGAACCCGGCCGTGTTGTTGAGGAACCCGAAGCCCGACGTGATGCGCTGGGCGGCCAGGTTGCTGCGGGCGTTGGCGACGATCTCGTAGCCAACCCACACCAGGACTGCGACGAACAGGATCTGCAGGATGATGCCGTTCCATCCTGCCTTGCCCCCCAGCATGCGCTTCAAACGAAGCCCATATTGCGGAGGCGGTAGCCTCGCTTCGATACTCATTCGCCGCAGCCCCGATATCGTGCAGCTGTTAGCGGATCGGCGGCGCGTACTGCAGGCCGCCCTTGTTCCAGAGCTGGTTCAGACCGCGCGCGATCTGCAGCTTGGAGCCGGAACCGACATTGCGGTCATACATTTCGCCGTAATTGCCGACAGCTTTGACGATCCGCGAGAACCAGTCCTTGGTGAGACCGAGCTGCTCGCCGAGATTGCCGTCGGTGCCGAAGGCGCGCTTGAAGTCGGGCTTGTCGGACTTGGCCATCTCGTCGACGTTGGCCTGGGTGACGCCCATTTCCTCGGCCGTGATCAGCCCGAACAGCGTCCACTTCACGATGTCGAACCACTGGTCGTCACCGTGGCGCACCATCGGACCGAGCGGCTCCTTCGAGATCACCTCGGGCAGCACGACGTGGTCAGCCGGATTGGCGAGCTTCAGGCGCTCGGCGTAGAGGCCGGAGACGTCGGTCGTGAACACGTCGCACCGGCCGGACTCATAGGCCTTCACGGTCTCGTCGGCGCCGGCGAACGCGATCACCTCGTACTTCATCTTGTTGGCCTTGAAGTAGTCGGCGAGGTTCTGCTCGGTGGTCGTGCCGGTCTGCACGCAAACCGAGGCGCTGTTGAGCTCGAGCGCCGAATTGACCTTGAGCGCCTTCTTCACCATGAAGCCCTGGCCGTCATAATAGGTGATACCGGCGAAGTTGGCGCCGAGCGACGTGTCGCGCGACAGGGTCCAGGTGGTGTTGCGGGACAGCACGTCCACCTCGCCAGACTGCAGTGCAGTAAAGCGGTCCTTGGCCGACAGCGGAACATACTTGACCTTGGTCGGGTCGTTGAAGATCGCAGCGGCGATGGCGCGGCAGACGTCGACGTCGAGCCCGGTCCAGTTGCCCTTGTCGTCCGGATTCGAGAAACCGGGCAGGCCCTGACTGACGCCGCAGGCGAGCATGCCGCGATCCTTCACGGTCTTGAGCGTTTCGGCCTGGGCGCCGACGCTCGCCAGCACAGGGGCGAGAGCAAGAGTGAGAGCCAGAGTGACGCGTTTCATAAATACAGCCTTTCGCGGTCGTCCTTGGGGAGCGATGAAATCTCAGCGCGTGGTTGGGGCCGACCTGAAACCGCCTTTGCAAACGCCATACCAAGAATATGACGTGCGCCATGCACAGCGACGCCGTGCATGCATCAAGGAAGCGGACATCGCGGCAGGCCCCTCAACGTGCAGCGATCGAATTCCGCCGGCATCACAGAACGACTGGCGTTCCGGGTCAAGGGGTTGACGGCCCTGTTCTGCATTCTGTTATTAACGACCGTAGTCCTGCCCGATTTGCGCTATCCCGGCGGCAATACAAGAGAAAAGACACACTGATGGCATCCTCGAACGACCCCGCTTCGGCGGTGCGACAAAACGTCGAAACACGGCTGGTCACGGTGGGACGGGACACCAAGGCGCAGCACGGATTCGTGAATCCGCCGGTCGTGCATGGCTCGACCGTGCTGTATCCCACCGCGGAGGATCTGCATGCACACCGCGGCGAATTCCAGTATGGCCGCCACGGCACACCGACGACGAAAGCGCTGCAGCAGGCCTTGATGGCCCTCGAAGGTCCGCAATGCGCAGGCGTCGGAATCGCGCCGTCCGGTCTCGGAGCCATCTCCACGACCCTGCTGTCGGTGCTGAAGGCCGGGGACCATGTTCTGGTCTGCGACAGCATTTATCGTCCCACCCGAAATTTCTGCAACGGTATGCTGGCGCGCTACGGCGTCGAAACGACCTATTTCGATCCATTGATCGGCACAGGAATTGAGCAACTGCTCAAACCGAATACACGCGCGGTGGTTGTCGAGGCGCCCGGCTCGCAGTCCTTCGAAATGCCGGACATTCCGGCGATTGCAGCGGTGGCGCATGCGCATGGCGCGCTGGTCATCGACGACAACACCTGGGCCACGCCGCTGTACCACCGCTCCCTCGACCAGGGCGTCGACATCAGCATGCAGGCGGCCACCAAATATATCGGCGGCCACTCCGACATCATGTTCGGCACGATTTCGGCCAACGCGAAGGCGTGGCCGCTGATCTCCGAAGGCATCCGCCTGCTTGGCGTCTGCGCCGGCCCCGACGACGTGTTCCTCGCCCTGCGCGGCGTGCGGACGCTCGGCGTGCGGCTCGCGCAGCATCATCGCTCGGGACTGGAGATGGCGCGTTGGCTCGCGGCGCGCCCCGAGGTGATCGAGGTGCTGCATCCCGCGCTCGAGAGCCATCCGGGCCACGCGATCTGGAAGCGCGACTTCACCGGCGCCTCCGGTCTGTTCAGCATCGTGCTGCAACCAAAGCCGCAAGCCGCCGTCGACGCCATGCTCGACACGCTGACCTTGTTCGGCATGGGTTATTCCTGGGGCGGCTTCGAGAGTCTCGCGATCCCGTTCGACTGCTCGAGCTATCGCACCGCAACCTCATGGGCGCCCGGCGGACCCACGCTGCGGCTGCACATCGGGCTGGAGAACACCGAGGATCTCAAGGCCGATCTCGACCGCGGCTTCGCGGCCTTCAACGCCGCGTAAGTCGGCTTCGCCGGCGGCGAAACGCCCGGCGATCAGGCAGCCGGGGCCGACAAAATAGCGTTGATCCCCGGCGGATTGGGCGTAGCCTTCGCGGCAGGGCTACGGACACGAACGGGAATCATGGTTCTGCTCGATCTGATGGGCGGCGTCGCGTTGCTGCTGTGGGGCCTTCACATGGTCCACAGCGGCATTCTGCGCGCGTTTGGACCGGATCTTCGGCTGTTGCTGTCGCGCGCGCTGCGCAATCGCTTCAGCGCGCTGCTCGCCGGAGTGGGCCTCACGGCCCTGCTCCAGAGCAGCACGGCGACCGCGCTCATCACCACATCCTTCGCCGCCGAAGGCCTCGTCGGCCTGATCCCGGCGCTCGCGATCATGCTCGGCGCCAATATCGGCACCACGCTGATCGTTCAGGTGCTGTCGTTCAACGTCGCCGCTGTCGCGCCGGTGCTGTTCGTGCTCGGGCTGGTGGCGTTCCGCAGCGGACCGCGATCTCGGATCAAGGACCTTGGGCGCGTGTGCATCGGCCTCGGCCTGATGCTGCTGTCGCTGCATATCCTGATCGACACGCTGGCGCCCGCGGAACAGGCGCCGGCCATGCGCGTCTTCATGCAGGCCATCACAGCGGACGTGACACTGTGCGTGATCTTCGGCGCCGTCGTCACCTGGATCGTGCATTCCAGCGTCGCCAGCGTGCTGCTGGTGATGTCGCTCGCCTATGCGCATTTCATCACCGCCGATGCGGCGCTCGCGCTGGTGCTCGGAGCCAATCTCGGCAGTGCCGTGAATCCCGTGTTCGAAGGGGCGAAGCGTGACAATCCGGCGAGCTATCGTCTGCCGGTCGGCAACCTTCTCAACCGCATCATCGGCATTGCCCTGATCGTGCCCTTCCTGCATCCGCTCGCCGCGCAGCTGCAGCTGTGGCAGCCGGATCTGTCGAAGCTGACGGCCCAGTTCCACATGGCCTTCAATCTCGGCACAGCGGCGGCGTTCATCGGCCTGCTCGGCGGGATGGAGAAGATTCTCGTACGGCTGTTTCCGGACCGCCCGGCCGAGGTCGATCCGGCAAAGCCGCGCTATCTCGATGAAGCCGCGCTGGAGACTCCGTCGCTCGCCCTCGCCGATGCCGCGCGCGAAGCGCTGCGCATGGGCGACCTGGTCGAGACCATGCTGCGCAACGTGATGACGGCGATGATGACCAACGATCGCGGTCTGGTCGATCAGGTCTCGCGCACCGACAACATCGTCGACCGGCTCGACGAGGCGATCAAGCTCTACATCACCAAGCTCACCCGCGGCAGCCTCGACGAGCGCGAGGGCAAGCGCGCGATGGAAATCATCTCCTTCGCGATCAACCTCGAGCATATCGGCGACATCATCGACAAGAACCTGAGCGAGCTCGCCACCAAGAAGATCAAGCGGCGCTTCCAGTTCTCGATCGAAGGCGCCGACGAGCTGCAGTCGTTCCACCGCCAGATCATGGAATCGCTGCGCATTGCCTTCGGTATCTTCATGTCGGGCGACGCGCAGCGGGCGCATCGCCTGCTCGACCAGAAGGCCGAGCTCCGCAATGCCGAGCTCGCCGCCACCGAGCGGCACCTGGAGCGCCTGCGCGAAGGCCGTTCCGAGACGCTGGAAACCACGTCGCTGCATCTCGACGTGCTGCGCGATCTCCGGCGCATCCACTCGCACATCTGCTCGGTCGCTTATCCGGTGCTTGATGCGGCGGGTGAAGTGGCGACGCGCCGGAGTGACGTGGCGGACGGCGTGGCACCCATCAGCCCCCTGTCCCCATCGCAAGCCCAGCCGCTGCCGCGCTGAGCGCCTTGCGGGCTGCGAATTAGTTCGCTCCGTCATGGCCGGGCTTGTCCTGGCATCCACGTTGTCCGGCATGCTCGGCTCGACGTGGATGCCCGGGACAAGCCCGGGCAGAACTGAGTAACTCACCGGCAGGATCGTTCGCCGCGATAGTTCCAGACTTCCATATGCGATCGCCCTGCCTGCGCCAGGGCGCAGCCGGCAGGCCCACGTCGCCGCCCGCTCAATTGCTCAGCGTCTGCGATTCCCGTTGGCGGTTCTTGAAGATCAGCATCACGTTGCGGACGTAGATGACGTTCGACAGCAGCTGGCCGAAGATGATCACCGGCTCGCGCTTCACGAGACCGTAGATCAGCGTCATCAGGCCGCCGCCGATCGAGAAGAACCAGAAGGCGAGCGGCACGACGCTCTTGCCGGCGCGCTCGCTGGCGATCCACTGCACCAGGAAGCGCGCGGCGAAGGCGAGCTGCGCGGCGAGGCCGAACACCAGCCAGAAATCGAACTTGGCGATGAAGATGTCGTAGAGATAGTTGCTGAACGCCTGCCCGAATTGAATCAGCATCATGTCACCTCGATCGCGACCGGCGTCGGCTTCTTGCGGCGGATCAGCCACCACACGCCGGCGAGATCCATGATCCCGATCCACAGCCGGTCGAAGAAGCCGTAATTCGACACGCCCGAATGCCGCGGACGATCGATCACGTCGATATAGGCGATGTCATAGCCCTCGCGCCGCACCAGCGCCGGCAGGAAGCGGTGCAGACCATCGAAATACGGCATCATCAGGAACACATCGCGGCGCACCGCCTTGAGGCCGCAGCCGGTGTCGCGCGTGCCGTCATGCAGCACCGCGTTGCGGATCTTGTTGGCAAGCCGCGACTGTAGCTTCTTGAAACCGGTGTCCTTGCGGCCGACGCGCTGGCCCGCAACGAGGCCGACACCCGCGCCGCCCTTTTCGAGCGCGGCAATCAGGTCGGGCAGAAACGCGGGATTGTTCTGGCCATCGCCATCCAGCGTGGCGACGATGGCGCCATGGGCGGCGCGGATGCCGCTTCGGACCGCGGCGGATTGACCCGTCGATTTCTCATGCCGCAGGACGCGCAGGTTCGGCCGCCGCGCCATCTCCTCGGCGAGCCGTTGCGCGGTGTCGTCGGTCGAGCCGTCATTGACGTAGATGATCTCGTAAGCCCACAGGCCGTCGAGCGCAGCCGCGATCTCGGTAATCAGCGGCGTGATGTTGCCGGCCTCGTTGCGCACGGGAACGACGATGGAGACGGCAACGGGGGTTTCGGTCGACAAGATGGGGACTCGTGATGACGTGATCGGACCGGTTCCTGCCCGGCGCTGCGGCGGCGGGGGCTTATTATGGGGCTTGGGCCCCGCTCGCAACCCCCTAGCGCGGTACGATCCGACCGTCCTTGGACAGACGGAAACCGAGCCGGCGTGCCGCGAACCAGTAGCGGACCAGCATGGCGCCGGCGAGTCCGACGACGGCGCCGCCGACAACGTCGCTCGGATGATGGGCCAGCAGCACCAGCCGGCTCAGGGCGATGATGACGGCGTAGACGAACATCGGAATTCGCAGCCGCGGCCAGACCGCGCCGACGGCGAACGCCAGCGCGAAGGCGGTCACGGCGTGGGCCGAGGGCATGCTGAAATAGGCTGGCGTGCCGTTGAAGGGATCGAAGTTGAAGGCGTTCGCCTTGCCGCCCACGAACGGTCGACCGCGTCCGATGATGTATTTCAGCGCCTGCGCGGCGAGCACCGAGGTCAGCACCGCGAAGAAGAGATACTGCACATGGGTCGCGAAGTTCAGCAGCCGGCTGCGCGTGGCCTCGGGCCATAAAGGCGCGATCAGGATCGTCACCACGACGCCAGCGGCCAGCAGCGCCAGCACATATTCATCCTGGCCGAACTCGGTGACGATGCGCCATGGCCACAGGCTTGGGGTGCCGCGCGCGGGCATCAGGCCGATCTCGTAGACGTCGAAGGCGACCATCAGCACCAGGATCGTGCCAAGGCCGATGGCGCCGAGCAGCAGGAACTGGCGCAGGACATTTGGCCGGCTCGCGGCGTCAGGCGCCGCCTGCGGACGGCGCACAAGACGGCCCAGGGAGAATTTTCCGACCAGCGCGAGCTGCGCGAAATAGCCTGACGACCGCGAAGAACTGTCGGGCGCAGACATCTACTCGGTCCCTTCCGAGCGATAGATCGCAATCGAGACCGGGCGGCCCTGGGAGATATTGTAGCCGTCGATGCGGCGGGCGACGTTGTAGCGCAGCCCGATCGCCTCGGCGCGCTGCACGAAGGCGCGCTCGGTACGCTGCTCGACCAGCGCGAAGCGGCAGGTGCCCTGGCTGAGGAAGTCGGCGGCTCCCGAGCCGTCCGTCAGTTGCGTCGACGTGCCCGTCATGAACACCAGGCTGGGCTCGTGGAAGCCGGCGGCTGCCGCCTTCGGCCCGACGCAGACGACATTGCGCAGCGCGCGGGCAATCTCGGCGCTGGGGAACAGCGGCGTCAGCGCCGGCAGGACCGCGCCATAAACGACGAACGCGAGAAACATCGCAGCGACGGCGGCATTCAGCAGCGAGCGCTCGGCGCGGCCATCGTCATAAAGCCACCAGGCGAACAGGCCGAAGATGAGCGATACAGCGACGAACGGCCAGGCCAGGAACACCGGCTGGTGCGTCACGATGATGGCGCCGATTACCGCGACCACCGAGGTGATGGCCGGAATGGCGAACCACCAGGCTGCCCCCCTCCGCAGCCAGGAGCGCGACAGCACGCGTCGCTCGAGCGCGCCCACCGTGAGGATCGCAATCGCCGGATACAGCGGCAGCACGTAATGTGGCAGCTTGGTCAGCACCGCCTCGAACACGATCCAGGACGGCAGCAGCCACGCCAGCAGGAATTGCGCTCCCGGCTCGCGCCGCGCACGCCACACGGCCGGCGCGGCCATCGCAGCGAGCGGGGCACCGGGCCAGAACGTGATGAAGAGCAGCAGCAAATAGAGACCCGGCGGCGCCCCATGGGATTCCTGGGCGCTGATTTTGCTCAGCATGTCGCCGCCGACCGAGTCGGTGAAGAAGGTATCGCCGGCGCGCAGGAAGATCAGCACGAACCAGGGCAGCACCAGCACCAGCATCCACATCAGGCCCCAGACGGGCCGCAGGCGCCACAACCAGCCGGCGCCGCGATCCATGATCGCGAGCGCGATGATCGTGAGCCCGGCGAACATCAGGATCAGCGGGCCCTTGATCAGGATGCCGGCGGCGAGCGCGGTCCAGAAGATCGCGGGCGGCCCCCATGGCGGATGCTCGGGGTCCTCGCCGCGCTGCCAGGACAAATAGATACGCGCCAGCGCGCCCATCGCGGCGACAACGGTGAACAGCAGCATCGCATCGGTCTTGGCGAGCCGCGCCTCGACGCCGAGCAGCACCGAGCAGCACATCAGGAGCGCCGCGAACACCGCGCCGCGCCGCGTGACGAAGGCGAGCGCCGTCCAGTATGTCAGCAGGACTGCGCCGATGGCGCCGATCAGAGAGGGAATGCGATAGACCCAGATGCGCAATTGCGCGCGCGGCAATCCGATGGCCGAGGCGGTCTCAACGGCAGCCGACTGCAGCCAGTAGATGCCGACCGGCTTCTTGTAACGCACGTCGTCCTGGAACCGGATGTCGACGTAATCGCCGCTCTCGACCATCTGCTTGGTCGCCTGCGCGAAACGCGCCTCGTCGCGATCGACCGGCGGAATCGTGAAAAAGCCGGGCAGGAACAGCAGCAAGCCGCAGACGAGCAGGAACGCGACCGCCCTGGCATGGCTCACGGTGACGGCATCGATCATCCGCACCAGCCGATTGCCCGGATTCACCAGGTTCTTCGGCTCGCGCGGCTCTCCAAAACGGGGGCGGGCATAGGTCTCGACCATGGGGTTCCGAATACGCTGAAACCACCATGCCGACAACCGCTTAGCGAACGGTCACTGGATTCTGACCACAACTGTGTCCGCAGCGCCCGTGGCGTCGATCACGGTGAGGCGCGCAAAGCCCGGCCCGGGCGGATCGATCAGGCGCTGGCGCCGGCTGTCGATCTCGCCGACCCGCAGGCCGTTGACCATCATCGTCAGCGGCAGCACGCCGCCCGAGACTTTCACCGGCATCACCGACGCTTCAGGGCCGGCCGAGCGGTCGACATCGATGCGCGAGCCGTTCAGCGGAAACTGGATGTGCGGCGCCTGCTCCGCGCCGCTGCGCACGAGTTCGCCGATCGGGCGGAACCGGCGCAGCGGCAACGGCAACTTCGAATTGCTGGCGACCAGCGCACCCTTGGGCGGCTTGGGCAAGGCGACCGGCAGCTTGCCTGAGCGCGCGAAGGCATCGAACAGGATCGGCGCCGCGGCGACGCGACCGATCAGTCCGGGCACTGGCGCGCCGTCGGGACGGCCGACCCAGACGCCGATCGTGACGCGGCCGTCGAAGCCGACCGACCAAGCGTCGCGATAGCCATAGCTTGTGCCGGTCTTGAACGCGATGCGGTTGCGCGCAGCGTTCTCCGGCGGCGGCGTGCCGAGCAGCACGTTGCCCACCTGCCACGCGGCGGCCGGATCCATCAGCCGCATCGGCTCGCGCGCATCGTCCTTCTCATCAGCCGTCATGATCTCGCGCAGCGGCTTGGTCGTGCCGAGCCGCGGGAACCCCGCATAGAGCTGCGCGAGATCCTGCAGGCTCACGCCGACGCCGCCAAGACCCATGGCGAGACCCGGTGCCTCGTCCTTCGGCAACACGAGATTGCCGCCGGCCTGCTTCAGCCGCGACGACAGCCGGCTGGCGCCGACGCGATCGAGCAGCACGATCGCGGGGACGTTCAGGGACAGCTGCAGCGCCTTGCGCACGGGCACGGTGCCCTGGAACGTCATGTCGAAATTCTCGGGCGCATAGGAACCGAAGCGCACCGGACGGTCCTCGATCAGGCTCTCCGGATGCACGAAACCATCCTCGAAGGCGAGCCCATAGATGAAGGGCTTGAGCGTCGAGCCCGGCGAACGCACCGCGCGGGTCATGTCGACCTGCCCCGCCCGCTTTTCATCGAAGTAGTCCGCGGAGCCGACATGGGCGAGCACATCGCCGCTGTCATTATCGATGACGATGATGCCGACCGAGACGTTCGGCCCCAGCGCCACCGCGCGATCGCGCGCCAGCGGCTCCAGCACCTTCTGCAAGGTCGAATCGAGCGTCAGGCGGATGATCGGCTGGTCCTTCACGAGCGCCATGGCCTGGTCGGCGGCATGCGGCGCCAGGATGGGCATTGGATTGCGGAAGGCCGGTACAGGCTGCGCCTTGGCCTGCGCGGCCTCCTCGGCGGAGATCACGTTCTCCGAGACCATGCGGTCGAGCACGCGATCGCGCCCGCGCCGCGCGGCCTCGAGATGGCGGTCGAGCCGGCGCGTCTCCGGCGACTGCGGCAGCGCCACCAGCAGCGCGGCTTCCGCCAGCGACAGCCGCTTCGGCTCCTTGCCGAAATAGGCGATGGAGGCGGCGCGGATGCCTTCGAGATTGCCGCCGTAAGGCGCGAGCGTCAGATAGAGATCGAGAATCTCGTCCTTGCTGAGCTTCCGCTCGAGCTCGAGCGCGCGCACGATCTGCCTCAGCTTGGCATGCAGCGATCGCTGACGCCTGGGCTCGAGCAGCCGCGCCAGCTGCATCGTGATGGTCGAGCCGCCCGAGACGATGTGGCCGTTCGAGCCGAACTGGATCGCGGCGCGCGCCAGCGCCCGCGGGTCGACGCCGTGATGGTCGGAGAAGCGCTGGTCCTCGTAGGCGAACAGCAGCTTCAGATAGGTCGGATCGACGTCCTTCCTCGCACTGACCGGCAGCCGCCACCGCCCATCCGCCATCGCATAGGCGCGCAGCAGCTTGCCGTGGCGGTCGACCACGGTGGTCGACAGCGCCTTGGCCTCTTGGAGCGGCAGCGGGCCGAGGGAGACGGTGTAGGTCGTGAGGGCAACGGCCGCCAACGCGACAACCGAGAGCGCAGCTGCAAGCAGCCGTTTGACGCCCCGCCCTCTCCTCCCGTCATGGCCGGGCTTGTCCCGGCCATCCACGTCGTTCGGCGTATGCGACATCCGACGTGGATGCCCGGGACAAGCCCGGGCATGACGGCTGAGTGTGTGGCTCCGGCGTGCCATCCAATTGCGATGAGGGAGTGTGCGGCTCCGTCATCAGTCCATCACCGCTCGTTCCACCCTCGCTCATTTCGCTGCGCGGACCTCCACGGCGCCTGTCCCGGTCCGACCATAGCGCGAGGGATTGTACATGTCCTCGACATAGGCCTGCGGCAGCACGTATTTGCCCGGCGACACCGCGCGCACGACATAGGCCACCGTGAACACCGCCTTGGAATTCGCGGCGCGGTCGAGGGCTGCCGTGAAGCGGTCGTCGCGGAACTCGGTATTGACGGGTTCCTGGCCGTCCTCGATCCAGTCGAGCGTGCCGGTGTCGCCCGACGACACAAGATGCGGATTGTCGATCTCGAGCCCCGCCGGCAGATAGTCCGACACCATGATGTGCCCGTATTCCGGCTTGGCCTCGGTGACCTTCAGCACAACGGCGAAACGGTCGTTCTGCTTCACAGTCTTGATGTCGGCCGGCTTGCCGTCGAGCGTGTAGTAGCCGCGCTCGATCTTGAAGCCGTTCGACGCCGCCGGCTCCGGCGTCAGCGGCGAGCCTGACACCGAGACCACCGCCTGCACCGGCGCCTCGCCGGTGTTGGTGATCTTCAGCGGCTGGCCCGACAGCTCCGCCGCCTTGTAGCTGCGGTACATCGCCTGCTTCACCGCCTGGCCGTTGACATCGAGCGTCAGCGTCTCCTTGGCAAGCGCGCGCGCCGCCAGCACCATCCACGCATTCTCCTGCGTCGAGGTGTACGGCGTCAGCCCGCGCGCGGCCTCGACGCGGGCCACCGCCTGCGTGAGCGTCGCGCGCGGCGCGTTGCCCTCGCCCGCCAGTGACACCAGCGCGGCGGCGTCGCGCAGGTCCGAGCCGTAGTCGGTGCGGCCGAACACCAGCACCGGCTTTGGCGCGAGGCTGTCGGCGGCGGCACCATAGACCCGCTCGGCGCGGGCGCGGTCGCCGACCAGCGCGAGCGCCGCGGCGAGCTGCGCCTTGGCAATTGGAGTTGCCAGATTGCCGAGCTTGGTGTCGGCGAGATAGCGCAGGTCGCCGATCGGCGCCGCGCCATTGCGCGCCAGCACGTAGAGGCCGTAGGCGAGGTCGCGGCCGCCGGTCTTCTCCGGCTCCTCGGCATTGACCACCGAGTTCCTGACGCGGTCGAGCGCGCTCTTGAACAGCACGTCCGGCACCGCAAAGCCCTTTTCGCGGGCGCGGGTCAGGAAGTCCGTGACATAGGCATCCAGCCAGGGATCGTCGCCGCCCGCCGACCACAGGCCGAACGAGCCATTGGATCCCTGACGAGCAAGGAGCCGATCGATGGAATCGCGGATCCGCTGGTCGACCTCGGTGTCCATGGCTAGATGCGCGCCGGCCGCGAGCTCGTTGACATAGAGCAGCGGCATCGCCCGGCTGGTGATCTGCTCGGAGCAGCCATGCGGATAGCGGTCGAGCGCCTTCAGGATGGTCGCCGCGTCGAGCGCGGTCGACAGCCCCGCCGACAGCGACACCGTGCCGGTGCCCGCCACGAGATCGCTGAACATGTCCGACGTCAGCGTCAGGCTCTCGCCCTTGGCCAAGGTCCTGATCGAACGCCGCGCCAGCACTTGCGTCGCGGGCTTGACGTCCAGCTGATAGTGCCGCGCCAGCGCCAGCCCGTTCGGGCCCTTGATGTCGACGTCGAGCTGGGCCGCGCCGGTGCCCGAGGCGTCCAGCGGCAAGGTCGACGACCCCCGCTGCTTGGCCGCGAGCTTGATCGTCACATTAGCATTGCCCGAGACCTTTACCGGCCCGCTCGCCTTGACGGCCACGACGTAGTCGCCCGGCGCGCCCTCGACATTGTCGACGTCGAACGACAGCGTGCCGCGATCGCCGCTCAGCAAGAAGCGCGGCAAGGTCGCCGTCAGCACCACGGGATCGCGCACGGTGACGTCGATGGTGGCGCGGCCGACCTTGGTCGCGCTCCAGGCCACCGCCATGACGCGCGCCGTGCCGGCGAACTCCGGAATGTCGAACGACACCTCCGCGTTGCCGTCAGGGCCGACCGTGACGAGCCCCGAATACAGCGCCAGCGGCTTTTGCGTCGGCGGCGAGCCCTGCAGCTCGGCGCCGCCGCCGTCACCGCCGGAGCGGATCTGGCCGCGCGTGCCCTGCATGCCGTCGATCAGCTGCCCATAGAGATCGCGGATCTCGGCCGAGAGCTGGCGCTGGCCGAGATAGTAGTCGTCCGGCGCCGGCGGCTTGTAGTTGGTGAGGTTGAGAATGCCGACGTCGACCGCCGCGATCACGATCTTGGCGTCCTCGCCGGGATTGAGCCCGCCGATCTTGACCGGGATCTTCAAGCTGGAGCCCGGCCGCACCAGCGCCGGCGGCGTCAGCGCGACATTGAGCGTGCGCGCCTGCTTGTCGATGCCGAACCAGGCAACGCCGAGCGCGCGGCCCGGCATGCGCTGCGCGGCCGCATCGAGCGGACGCCGGAGCGTCGTCACCACGTAAGCCCCCGTGCCCCAGTCCTTGCCGACGGGAAGCTTGACCTGGTTGGTGCCTTCCTTGACCTCGGTGGTCTGCGTCGTCAGCAGCCGGTCGCCGAGCACGTTGACCGTGAGCTTGCCGGCGGTGCGCGCATTCACCGTGACGACCATCGTGTCGCCCGACTGGTATTGCGGCTTGTCGAGCGAGGTCTCGAGGAGATCCGGCGTATCGGCGCTGCCGTCGGTGTACCAGCCGACATCGAACTGCAGCGACGTCACCGGCCCATCGGCCTCGGCCGACTTGACGTCGAGCCGGTAGCGCCCGGCCTCCGGCTGAAAGCTCAGCCGCGCCGGCTTATTCGCCGATATCGTGATGTCGCCATCGCCGACGCGTGTCGTCGACTTGACCGGCTCGTACTCCCAATAGGCGTTCTGCCTGTACCATTGATAGCGCGACTCGATCTTCAGCAGCTCGTAGCGCAAGCCGTTGCGCGCCAGCGTCTTGCCGTCAGGCGAGACGAACACGACGTCGAACTCGGCCTTGTCGCCCTCGCCGACGCTCTTGCCGGAGAATGACGGCTTGATGCCGATCTGCGCCGCCTTCGGCGCCACCGGCAAGGTCAGCTTGCGCTCGACGGCGCGGCCGCCGGTCTCGGCCATTCGCACGAAGATCTGCGCCTCCTGCGGCCGGCTCGACGACGGCGGCTTCGGCAGGCTGACCGGGAAGGTCGCCGCGCCCTTGTCGTCGGTCTCGGGCAGACCCTCGATCGGCGTGCGCTCGTTGGAGGCGCTCTCCTCGTCGGCGACGCCGAACTGATAGCCCGGGAAACCTGGCCGCTCGGATGCCGTGGTCACCAGCAGGTCGCCCTCGAGCTGGAGGCCTGATGCCGGCGCGCCGTAGAGGAAATGGCCGTCGACCTTGATATCCGCCGGAGCATCAGGCTTGATCTGCTTGTCCTTGGACGCGAGATCGAATTCCAGCCGCTCGGGCACGTAGTCCTCGACCAGGAAAGTGGTCTCGCCGACCGCCGCGCCTTTGGGATCGGTGAAGGCGCGCACGCGATAGGTCCCGGTCGGAACCGCCGCGTTCAGCGCCACGCTCAACGAGCGGCCACCGGCGCCCTGGTCGGGCAGCACGGCGCGGCGGAACTCGACGCCGTCGGGACGCTCGACCACCAAGGTCAGCGGCGTGCCGGTCATCGCGTTGCCCCGGGCGTCGCGCAGCAAGGCGGTGAGGTAGACGGTCTCGTTGGAGCGGTACACGCCGCGCTCGGAATAGACGAAGGCATCCGGTCCCGCCGGCGCCTCGCGCCCGGCGACGCCGCGATCCGACAGGTCGAACGCCGATGTCTTCAGGCTGAGGAAGGCGTAGTCCGCCTTCTCGCCCGACACCGTCAGCATCGCCGGCGACAACCCGCCCTCTCCCTTCGCCAGCCCCGTCTCGAAAAGCACATGGCCGGCCTCGTCGGTCTTGCGCGTCGCCAGGATCTCGTTGTTGCGCGCCACCAGCCGGACCTCGGCCCACGCCACCGGATCGGTCGAGGCCAGCGAGTTGACGAACACGTGGATGCCGTCATTGCCGGAGAACGCGGCGACGCCGAGATCGGAGACGATGAACCATTGCGTGGCGAGCTGGCCGCCGCTGTCCTCGTCGTTGCCGCTGGTCGGGCCCTTCGGCGCCGCGGTCATGACATAGACGCCCGGCTGCATGTCGCTGAGCGCCTGGTCGACCGGGAAGGCGGTGGTGACGTCCTGGTTGAGCGTCATGGCGGTCGAGAGCTCGCCGTTCCACACCTTCATGCCGCGCTCATTGCCGAGGTCACCGAGCTGATAGCTCGACAGCGGCTTCTGGAAGTCGCTGTCGATGACGGTGTTGATCAGATTACGGTCGCCGATCCGGAACACGTTGATGTTGACCGCAGGCGTATTCACGCTGACCAGCGGAATGCCCTTCTGCCCCGTCCGCGGCAGCACATAGGCCTTGCCGGTGAAACGCACGAACGGCTTGCGGTCGCGGACATAGATGTTGAACTCGGCCGATTTCGGCAGACTCTCCTTGACGCCCGAGGGCAGCCCGGCGCGCAGATTGATGTTGTAGCGCTCGCCATGCCTGAGGCCCTCGACGCAGAGCTGCTTGTCCTCCGAGGTCAGCGCCGGCTTGTCATTGCCGGCCTGCGCCACGAACGGCGAGAAATCGGTGCGCTTGGCGAGGTCCTCGGAAAACTGGAAGCAGGCGCGCGGGCTCGCCGAGTCCGAATCCACGGTGTAGTCGAGCAGCTTGAAGCCGTGCTCATCGCGCATCCGCTCATATTGTCCACGGACATCCGCGACCTCGCGCAGTTCCAGCGACATCCGCAGCGTATCCAGCGCCGGCCGCCAGAGCTTGCGCTCGGCCATGGACTTGCCGAGCACGGCGAGCGCATCGGCCTCCTCGCCGGCATTGCCGGCGCGCTGATAGGCGATGTAGGCCGCGGTCGAAGCCCGCTCCAGCAGGAACGTTTTCTCCGATGCATTGGCGGGCCAGATCTGGGTCAGCACCGTCCGCGCCAGACGCAGCCAGTTGCCGGAATCCTCCGGCGCCACGGTTGCGATCTGCCCGAGGATCTGCAGGCCGGTGCGCAGATCGTTGCGCCGCAGCGCCGCGTCGGCATCGGTGCGCAAGGTCGCGAGCGGCTTGTTCACCGTCCCCGCCTCGCTCTTGATCTGCGCCTCCAGCTTGATCGCGGCATCCGCGAGGTCATCGCGCTTGAACGCCTTGTCGGCGGCCAGAGCCGCGGAGCCGGCCGAGACGAGGCCAAGCGCCATGACGGCGCAGACGGCGGCGGCGCGAACCAGACCGATCATGGGACAGCTCCTTGGACGGTTCTCGATATGAATTTGGAAACGATCTCGGGGACGGATCGCCCGGCGGGGACGCCCGTGTTTGGCCGATTCGTGGTCAGAATGGACGCGAAATGGTGACGGACTGATGGCGATGGTTGTGGCGACCAGAATAGCGGGTCGCGGCCGTCGGCGGCCGGGCGCGGCCGTAAAATTCTGTTCATCAACCGCAATTCACAGCCCATGGCAACCCGGCAAGGCCCGCGGCCGCCGTTCATCCGGCGCCACCGATGCGGAAAACGGCGCAAAAGCCCTCCCCCGCCTCCGCTTGGTCGCAGCGCCCGTGGATCCGGTTCGCTCACTCTTGGCGAAACCAAAGATTTTTCATATGACCCGTGCTAAGGATTCCGCGCCGGCCGGCCCCGCCCGCCGGCGCCGATCCCGTGAACCGGCCGCCATGCGTGTTCACGTCGTGTTGGTTCACATCGTGTCCGTTCGCGTCGCGTCCGTTCACGTGTTCGCCGTTCGCCTCGCGACGACGGTCCCATAGCTCAACTGGATAGAGTAGCGGATTTCTACTCCGCGGGTTGCAGGTTCGAGTCCTGCTGGGATCGCCACGTCCTTGTCTAGCCACGGCTCATTAATTGATACGGCTCTGGGTGAGCCGCTCTGTAAGACCAGTGTCATCACGGCCGCTCGCACGCAAACGCCTCACGCGCACCACCGCGGCGCTGATCTGCTCAGCCGCAATCCGGTCGAGCGGTGGTGTCGGTGCACGTCCCAAGGACGCGAGCAGATCAGCCTCGACGTGCTGGCGCGCTGCTTCCGTTTCAGCGACGATTTCCTTCATTCGGCGGCGGCCGCGGGAGCGTTCGGCAACGGTTAGCCGATGGCGGCTTGATGCTGTCATGGCTACCACGAGACATTACATTTTGTTCTTTTTTTGTTCTCATGCAACAGCCCTTCCGCAAGTATCTGAATTGCGTACCAATTTGGCGCGAGCGGCTGAGATCGCCCTGGTAATCAGGCCATGTCCGAGATAGGCGGCACCAACGGGCACGTGGTATGCTCGCCCGGGACCAGTTTGGAGATGATCGAATGCACTACGGATCAAGGCTCTTCGCAGGTGCTGCAATCGCGGCTGGAGGTCTCGTAATCTGCGGCTCGATGCTGCACCACAGCGAGGCGCGAGACTGCGATACTCGGATCGAACTCTGTCCGGTATCGGACGCCGCCTACCTGCCGGACGAGCCGGCGCCAGAGCATGCACCTCAACGCTTGATCAGGGCGCAGGCGGTGGCATCGGTCTCAACGGCTTCGCTCGACTGGAAGGCGCCGTTCAGGACCATCATGACCTAACGCTGCGCCTCAAGCAAAGCTCGCGCTGACGAGCCACTCGCGCTTGCTTTGCGACGCTCGCGAAGTAGTTTGCACTGAAGCAAGCGGGTGCGAACGCACGACAGCGTCACCGACAGCGTTGTTGCCGGGCTGCATCGGTTCTTCGGTCTCGTATTTCATCGGCCTTGCGATGACCCCGCGGTCATGCACAATGACCTCGACGCCGGCGGGTGGAAGCCGTCGGCGCCAAGGCCAGACATCAGGTCAAATCAGACTGATGCTGGGTCTTGCCTTGATCAGGTAGACGATGATCGCGATTACGATCACCACGGCGGCACCGGTACCGGGTAAACCGGTGCCGGTGATGTCGATGGGTCCGACGTTAAGTCCGATAGTTGATTCCATCAGTCTCTCCGTTACGATAGTGCGCGGGCGATGTGCCGCGCACGCCTAAGATGGCCGATTTTCTTCCCCGTCCGCAACGCAAAGTGCCTGCAGAGAAGTCCTATCAACGTGCACTTTGCTCAATAGATCGGCAGAAGCGCGCCAATCCCTTCCATTTGTACCCTATTGTCTCTGCTTTGCTACATCCGCAATACCCCGGCACCGTAGCCTCCCCGCACCGCACAACATGCTGTGAAGGCTACTAATTAGGTCGCGATGATTCGAAGTATCGGCGACCCAAGTGAACCGCGGGGTGAACGCTGTTCGGTGGAGCGGCCCGGCAAAATAGAATTGCTACGACTCTGGTCAGATTCAGTCTGCTTATCTCGGACCGGCTGCACGATCTCGATTTGCTCATCGGTGATGGTGTTGAAGGTCGAAATTTATGGGGACGAATTGGCCGAGGCCGAGGCCGCAGCGGATACGGACAACTCGATAGAGCCCGGAAACACAGGGTGGATACCGGGGCCGAAAACTAGGGCGCCAGCAATGATCGTGATGATAATGGTTTTGGTGGCGCGGATCATCTAAAAATTCCTTTTGTTGTTATTGGTATTTGTTATTTATGCGTCGGCATCTGCCAGATTGCCCGCCCGAAGCAAGAATTTTTGCTTGCCGCGCTGCTTGCTGCCGGACGCTCGGGCAGGCAGACCCGGTGCATGGAACGACCGATATTACGGAGCTTCCGCAGTGCCCTGATTGCCGGCCTCCTCCCTCAAGCGGCTCACGAAGCCAGCATCGACGCGATCGCAGAGGCGCTGTAAGGCCTACCCTTCGGCGTCGTAGGACCCTGCTCGGCGAGTTCGGCAGAGATTTCGCGCAACGACAGCCGCGGACGGCGCTGAACCAATTCACGTGCCATCGCCACGGCCTCAGGGCGGCTCTCTGAGAGACTTTTGCGGCCCTCGACCTTCCTGCCCGTCGTGCGGCGTTTGCGCTCCCGTGCGCCTCGCAGCTTCGCCACGGTCATAGCCCTGTCGAATTGTGCGACGGCGCCAAGGATCTGGCGCACCAGAACGGCAGTTGGCGTGTCGTCGAAGGAGTCCGGCTTGTCAGCGGCGATTAGGGTGATGCCGTCGGCATGCAAGCGACGAAGCCCGGTTTCCTGCACGATGAGATCACGGGCAAACCAGTTTGCGGTCTCGACGATGATCGTTCGGACACCTTGCCGGCGATCTGCTCCAGCGCCGCGGCAAAGCCCGGACGCTCATCGATGGCATCGGCACCAGCAACAGCAGGATCGTCGAACCAGGCCACGATCTGAAGGCCGGCCTTGTTCGCATAGGCCTGGATCGCCTTGCGCTGACGGATGACCGAGTCCTTCCCCTCCCCGACGTTCGCCGCGCTGCTCGTGCGCGTGTAGCCGATCGCTGGTTTTCGCTTTATCTGTACCAATTTCCTCTGAAATCAGTACAAACTGAGGCTAATGCCATGGAAACGCGGGGAAACGGCACGGCCTCCAGCTCAATTCACAGGTGTGCGATCGTGCGGGAGTTCCGCTTTCGTTGAGACCGGGACCCGGTTCAGCTATACTGCGACTCGAGCGGCGGACGGCTTCCGTAACGATCATCCTGGTGCCCGCGCTGGGCACCCGTGTCGACATCGTCGGCGCAGGGACGGCCCCACTTTGAATGATCGCGCGAGATCGCGATCAGGGAATCCGTCCCATGCGCGTTACCTATCTCGACGGCATTGCCGCGATCGCCGCGGCCGTCCACGACTGGCCCTCGCTGGTCTCAGCCATCGTTCTGGTGCTGCTCTTGCCGGCAGCTTCGCTTCTTCGAAGAAATAATCGCGGACGCATGTGCGTGAGAGCGGCGGACTCATGACCTGCCGCCCTCCGCTGCGGCATCGCCTACTGCACCCGCCTAAGACTGCACCGCTTTTGCCAGACCCGGGCCGGCTTCGGATACGGCACCTCCCCTGCCCCTTGGCAACGAGGACAAGGCCTATACGGCGGCAGCGGCGCGCCTAGCCGGACAGGCGTCATTGTGACCTCTTGGCCCGTACAGTTACAGGCCGGACATTGCATCGTGTTGATCATTGCTTTGCTCCGAATCAGGGAGTGATTGCCTGTGCCGGAGTCAAGCAGTTGCCGATAACTCTGCAACGCACCGAGCTGCGTCTGTGGAAAGGCTCACTTCAGCCCGTAGTACTTCAGAGCCGCCTCTTTGAGCAGATCGGTAGCCACTGCCGAGCCGATCTTCCAAGCTCCCGACGCGACCTTCGGCGCATTCTTCTTCAGCCAAGCCAGGGCCTTCGGACCTAAAGGCTTGTCCGCGCTCTGAGGGTTTTCCTCAGCAACTATGTCCGTGATCTCTTTGGCTGCGTCCGCCGGCAATCCAGCTTTAGCAAGCTCACTCACCATCGAGACAGCATCACCCGCGACTATCGCGAGGCTTACTTGAGCGCCCTCGGTGGCTGTTACATGCGTCACGTTACCGTAGACCGTCTGATTGAAGATCTGAGTGACCGTCGCCGCGCTGTCGGCTGGCTGGCCTACCACCTGATGCAAGGTGACCTCGACAGCTGCCGGCACGCGCTTTTCGAGCTCTATGGTGAGCTCAAGTATCCTTGCCCTAACGGTCTGCACGATCTCTCGCAAGGCAACCTGCGATATTTCGGCAGTGATTTCGTTACAAGCGTAGTCTTCATAAACCTTGCCTTGCAGCAACAGGATCAGATTGGACGCATTGACCCCTATCCCGCTCTCGCGGGAAGCCATCTCCTGCACGGTCGCAATGCTTTCCCTGATCTTACTCTCGGCCGAGCCTTTTCCAGCGTGCATTTCCACTAAATACGTCGGAATAGGCGCGTTTCGGATGCCAGAACCAAAAGGACCGGACCAACTGCCGGAGAACGACAGCGGCACTACTCGATAACTAGGAACTGTCACGGCCTCCTTCGAATATCCCTCAGCTTCAAACCTAACCCAATCCTCAAGCGGCTCACTGCCGAGGCGGGACGCCAAAAACCGCAATTTGAGAAGTATTGTGCCGAGGTCTGGATTTTCCTGAAGGATCGCCGCCTGGATTTCGCGAAGTATGCTCATCTGGCAAGCTCCGGCCGTGCGGCTAAACTATGCTGGGGCTAGGCGGCATCAAGTC
Organism: Bradyrhizobium sp. ORS 278; assembly: GCF_000026145.1. Taxonomy (NCBI): domain Bacteria; kingdom Pseudomonadati; phylum Pseudomonadota; class Alphaproteobacteria; order Hyphomicrobiales; family Nitrobacteraceae; genus Bradyrhizobium; species Bradyrhizobium sp. ORS 278. The sequence goes on from NC_009445.1 coordinate 4,112,029, forward strand.
CAAAGGCCGCCCGGTGACTTTGCGTAGCCGCTATGTTCTCGCGGACAACTTCCATTTGATGCCTCATGCGAGGAGTCGGAATCGACGCGCCCTCAAGGCGCGCCAACACAGCTCTACGGCTTTCGAGGTATTCGCGAGTCGAAATGTCGACGTTGGCCAAGATCGTATCCACGGGTCACTTCAACCGATTCGCTAGGATGAACCAAGATAGCCGCACCAATCCGCGGATGCAAAACGCGCCGGAAAGGTAATCGACCGGGACATCGCTCCTGGGACATCCGGGACAAATGGGACATTTGTTCCGAAAGAAGAGTGGCTCCGCCTGTCTGCGCGAAGCATTGCCCTTTCCACCTTAGCGAATCGGCGGGAGTTGAATATGAGGCATCGGCCCTGGCGGAGTTGGGATCGGGAACGGAAGGTTCGGACCAGCACCACCGCCCGCGCCCGGACCCGGCATCGAGGGAGTGAAATTGGGAAAGGGCAGCTGAGTAGGTACGGGCGGTTGAGGCAGATTGGGCATCTTTCCTATGATTGCCTTGGCTAGATCCAAAGAGCTGTTGAGCGGCCCAAGCAAAGCATTAGCCGTTCGAGCCAGACCGTCAGCCGTCCTCTCGAGACTCTTCGCTGTACCTTCAAGGTCATGCGATGTCTCTTTAGCATCCTTGACAACTTTGACCCAGGCCTCTGGAGGAGCTGGGAAGAGGTCGAGCTTGATTGTGGTCCAGCCAGCTAAAATCACAGCAAAAAAGAATAGGAATGTTTTCAGGAAAAACCGGATCAATTCCATTTTCCGATCCTCTCGCCGAGCGTACGCGGTGGAAACCTCTGCTTGCGTCGAACTACAAGCGCAAGTTTAGCGTCCCGCTCCTAAGTCGGCGAGACCTCAGTACCGCCATTTCCTCTGAAACGTTCGAGAAAATTGGGGACAGTGTCCGAAGGATTGCAAGCCTTGGCCCGCCAACCGCCCAGTCGGGACCTCCCTCCGGCGCTTGGTGCGCCTCGGGTGTCCCGCCCTCCGATCATTCCGCTGCTGAAACGGTACGGCCGGACAGGTCCAACATCATCCATACTGGCAGGAGCTTCATGCTTATGCCGTTGACGGTGCTGATCGCCTTCCGAACCGGCTCATGCGGTGCGCTAAAATCCGTCACGCTCACTATATGGATTAGGTGACGTAACGCATTTTTGCGTAACCGAAGAGCGTACATTCTAGCAGCGGCTTGAGCATTGCTGCGAGCCTGCTTCTCCTCGGGCGATAGGTTCAAACTGGGACGGCCGCGCCTTTTGCCTGAGCTGCGAGTCGCGCGGTATTTGCGCGAACTTGCCGCGCCCTTCACCCGCTTCGCTGCAAGGCGGATCTCATAATCCGGATCGTCCTCTGCACCGCGATAGCGGAATCCGAGCTTCGAACGCTCCCGCACTCCGATCTCCAGCGTGATGTCGCTTTGGTCGGCTGACCATCGCTTGTTCGACACCTCAGACCTAACAACATCGACCCACGCTAACGAAGGGTGAAGGCGGCCGGACCCGCTGCCTTAGCTCTCCCGGCCATACCATTCTTGTACCGGGTCGCCCAAGACGCCCCACCTTGCCATGGTTGCGCCATGGTGCCGCCGCGCGCCACGTTCATGTCTGAATATGTCCACGAACGATGAGATGAGCATGCAGCCGCCTCGCGCCGTCGTGGAACGACATGGCAAATGCGATTTCAGGAGCAATCTTGTTCAACCATGAAGCATCCCGGTCTGTGGTCCGGCTCCTGCGGTCGCGGCTGCGCGACCACCGCACCGAGCTGGCGGAGCTGCGTCGCCACATCCGGCCGGGCGACATCGTCTGCGACGTCGGCGCCAACAAAGGCAGCTTTCTGTATTGGCTGGCGCGGTGGTCGGCGCCCGGGCGGGTCATCGCGTTCGAGCCGCAGCCCGATCTGGCTGCGGGTCTGACGCGGATGTGCAGCCAGTTCGCGCTCGACAACGTGGTGATCGAGCCGCGTGCCGCCTATTCCTGCACCAGCCGCAAGACCTTGTTCGTGCCTGATGGTCATCAGCCCGGCGCGTCGCTGCTGCGACCCGCCGAGCGGTCGAGGACGATCACGGTGCAGACCGTCGCGCTGGACGATTATCTGCCGGCGACCGGGCAGGTGTCGGCGATGAAGATCGACGTCGAGGGGGCCGAGCTCGACGTGCTGCGCGGCGCCGAGCGGACGCTGGAGCGGTTCCGGCCGCTGATCGTCGTGGAATGCGACCGCCGCCTGGCGACGCTGGAGCGGATGAAGCAGACCTTCGCGCTTCTGCTCGGCCTCGGCTATCGCGGCGAGTTTTTGTCTCGGGGCCGGCTGCTGCCGCTGTCGGCTTTCGATCCCGAGATCCACCAGCGCGCCGACGGCGATTGGTTCTGGAAGCGCAAGGATTATTGCAACAACTTCCTGTTCCGGAGCCCGGAGCCGCGGGCGTCGTGACGCCGGCGGATGCGTCGGGCCGTTGCGATCATCTGCCGTAACGGGAGACGAAACCGGCCGGCGACGTCCATGCGCGACAACGTTGGCGGACGGTCGGCACCTTCCAGAACGAAACGCTTCGGCCCACCGGCTGAAACCATTTCCCTCCCGCGACGAAAACGTCCTGAAACAGACCAGCGGCATCCTCAGCCCATCACATTGACCGCTGGGAGTTGGCCATGACCGCGCTGCTGACCTTCATCTTCGAATCCTATTGCATGAGCTGCCGGGCAATGTTTCCCGAGCTCGAGGCCGGTCGTCCGGCCGCCGAGTGATCCTGCCGCAGCGCGGCCGAGGCCGCCGCGCTCCTCGCAACCAGGGACCCGCCCTGCCCCGTTAAGCTTTCCTCTTCAGCTTAACGACGGCTTGCAATTGACGCCCGCGCCTTCATTCGCCACCTCAGTGCGCGATGGAGTTTTTTGAAATGTTCGAATTGGCTTTATTGACCGCGGTCGTTTTCATCGCCGCGATTGCTCTCGGGACCATCTATCAGCGGCGGCAGGACGTGCTGTATGGACCCTACATCAGCGATCCCGCGTGGGGCCCGGTGCTGAACGAGGACGGCGTCGAGACGTCGTCAACCTGAGATCCGGCTCCGACGGCTGCCTCATGCCGTCACGGGGCTTAGACCGCCGTCACAGGCTCACATGGCCGCCGGAATCGCTGAGCAGTGCATCCAGCCGGTCCGGGCTGACGTGCTGGCCGCTCGGCGTCTCGATGCTGACGGAGTCGGCGCCCAGGCGCAGATAGGTGTTGGCGGTCAGCAACGCGTCCTGCGCGCTGCGGCACCTGATGGTGGCGATCGCGCTGACGCTTTCGGCCCGGACGGTGAACGACGCGGCAGTCATGAAGACGAGCCCGTTTGCAAAGCGGCGGCTGAAGGGAGCCGGAGCTTATGCAAGGGGACGCGCTGATCTCATTGAGCTGGATCAAACGGCCCGGCACGGCTATCGCCGATGGACTCCGTCATGCCCGGGCCAGGACGACGTAGACACAGACGAGCGCCAGACTGCGATGCAATAGCCGCTTGGCACCGCGGGGATTGGCCGCCGGGTGGCTGATCGCGCACCCGCTGCCGCCCCGCCCGGATCAGCTCCGGTTCAGCGACAGGCTGATGCGGGTGACGAGGCCATCCCAGTCGCGTTCCCAGGCCCTGGGATAGTTGATCAGCACGCAGTGCACGTAGCCGCCGCCGAAATTGCAGCGGTTGTACCAGACATAGTCGCCCTTGTAGCTCGACACCGCGAAGAACCGCGAGGTGACGCGCTTGTACTGGATGTTCGGCGGCGGGTTCTTCCTGGCGAGGAACGTGGCCGGCGACTCTCCGGCCTCGTTGGGCGCCGACTGCACCGTGAGATTGGCGCGGCCGTCGACGGTCTGGAAGCGCTGGCCATAGCCGTCCGGACGTCCCGCCGTCTCGCTGAACAGCGAGGCGGGAATGTCGACGGAGGTCCCGGTCTCCGGAATGCGGTAGGTCGTCCAGCGCACCGGCTCCGCTTGCACGGCTGCGGCGCAACACATGGCGCCGGCGAGCACGGCAAGGGCCTTGATGATCGAGGTCATGTCTGTCGTTCCAAACGGCTTGCGAGGGCAATCAGGCTAGCCAGGCTTCGCGGCCCTGCGAAGGCATGGCGCAGTGTCGCCGCACGAAACGCGCGGCCTCGCCGAAGGTTCAAGGCGCCGCCCGCGCTGCGCCATGTGGGCTCAACACGGGGGCGCATATCGCGTCACCGTTGCCGTTGTCCACGCCTGCCGAGGCTATGCCGCAAGTGGGCGACTCACTCTCTTGATGCTCGCCTGCGGCAACCATGACGCGGTTCGTCACGCGCGAAACCCGTGTGCGCGTCGACGGTGTTTTCGCGAATGCGCGCAACATGATTTGGCCTGTCCAGTCATCCGGCGAAAAATAAATTCCTTTCTCTTTTTCGGAAATTATGGTCATAATGCGTCGTCCCGCCCCGCAGCAGAGGGGCGCATCGCGATCGTCACGAGCGCTGGGTGCGGGACATGGTGGGCGCGGCGGGTTGCAGCATGCTGGTCATGCGGACGAACGACCCGGCGCGCACGGTCAAGTCGCGCGGTCCTGATCTCCCGACGCTGAGATCAAGGTCGAGAGCTCGACGAGCGCTCCGACCGATGGTGGCCAGAAAGCCGGCGCACCAGGGAGAACGCGAAGCAGCCGTTCCAACCAGCATGCAGGGGATGCCGGGTCGAACCGGCTGCGCCTGTGGTGACTGCCGCCTGCTTATCTTGTTGCAGGCGGGCCATGGGTGAGGCCTTCACCCGGCATTCCCTGCCCCTCGTATCCGAGCGAGGGCGACGCTGTCATCAGCACTCGGGCATAGCGTGCCGCGGGAACGCCGACGACTGTCCTTGTTCTGACGTGCCGGCCGATCGTGCCGTGCCTCGGCCGTAGCTGGGCTCATCATGCGACGCGTGCGGGATGCAACCTGGAGGATTATGCGGCTGTTGTTTGATAACCACATCCACGCGGAGATTTCCGCAACCGGCTTCCGTCGCCGTCAATCCCATGATACCAATCATTCTAATGATACCGGCGACCTTGTGGCCAACCGGCCACAGACATTAACGCCTCGCCACAAGTTGGCCGACGTCGCGGCGAACTGGCTGTATACTTCGAGTTGCTTTTGCAACCGGGCCGGCCTGTCGAAGCGGACCGTGCTCACGACGACTGGGCCTGCAGCGCTCGACGTCGCGAAATGCTTTCATGCTCGAATTAAGCCTAATATTACGAGGATCATCTTGGCGGTGAGCTCGTAACTTCAATCAGCAGCCGAGACGTGCAACAATACTTCGCACAACTGATATCAACCTCAGATTTAATTTACTCATCATTTACTTTCCTTATCTTCGCCCCAAAAACTGCACGATGCTGGGTTCCTCTTTCACAATTAGAACTCCTCTGGGGAGACTTGAAAACGACATCCCCGGAACGGGCTCTAACAACGTCAAGTATATTTTCGTCTCTCACTCTCCGTCTTCGTTTCGCGTACAGAGGTCCAAAATGACAACGCTCACCAAGGCTCTCCCGACCCATATCGAGGAGACCCGCTTCGACTCCGAGAAGCTCCGGACCGTTCTGATGCTGGCCGGCGCCACGGCGTTCGGCTTCATCCTTCATGCCACTTACGGTCTCGATCTCAGCTACGCCTTCTTTTGATTGAACCCGCCTGCCGATGCAGGGCGGCAGGCTGTTCATTGCCGGACGCGCTCGTCGTCCTCCCGGCTCGCGGGGATCATTGTCATCACCCCGCGCGTCGCCTCTCTCTGAAGCGCCGTGCGTGTCACGCAACGGGTCTGGCAGCCGCCCCTGCTTGGGCTCGCAAGTCTAAATTACATAGGCCGGACGCGCGGCTCCCACAATTTCGCCGCGACCACGCGACACGCTTGGGGTGTCGAGACGTCCGGACGTCGAGACGTGCGGTAGCTTGAGGACGAGTAGCGTCATGCGTTCGCCAGTGTATGATCTCTATCAGATGAAGCAGGACCGTCTGCCGAAGGGAGCCCGTTCGGCATGGCTGAGGACGCGGCCGAACGAGCCGCCGCCCGCGGCCGACGACTGGGTCTTCGTCGGCAAGGAACGCCATCCGAGCCGGTGGACCATCGCCGAGATGAACGAGAAAGGCATCTGCTATCGGGAGATCCCGATCTGGCTGTCGAGCCGCCGCAGCATGACGGCCGCGGCATCGACCGACAACGCGGTGCAGACGCCGGCGGCCTGACGGCCATGGATCGTTGGCGCGAGACCGGTCGGCCGCGCGTCAGGACAGCTGGACTCCATAGTAGTCGTCAACCTTGCGACCGGTCGCGAGATCGCCCCAGTCCCATTCGCGCTCGTCGGAATATTTCGGGGCGCCGCGCAGCTGGTCCTGGGTCACGGCGGTGACATAGCCGCCGAGCTGCGTGTCGTATTTCAGCGACGGCCAGGGCAACGGATAGTGGTCGTTGCCGAGGCCAAGGAAGCCGCCGAAGGCAAGCACGGCGTAGGAGACGCGGCCGCTCAGCTTGTCGATCATCACGCGCTCGATCGTGCCGATCCTGTCGCCGTCGGCACCATAGACCGCCGTGCCCTCGACCTTGTCGCTGCCGATCAGATTGCCATATTCGCTCTGTTCGAGCATCGCCGTATCCGTGATGGCCATTTCAACTCTCCCTTGTTTGTCGCGACTTCATGTCTTCTCCGCAGGCGTCTCCGGATGCCGCGTGGCCTCATGCGACGGCGACGTGGTGGCCGTCGTCTGGTGCGCCCGCTGCGCGCGTTCCTTGTCAGCCGGCTGTTCCTCGCCGCGCTCGGTTCTCACGATACCCTGGCTCTCACGATCCATCGGACGCTCCTTCGGTTGATCTCAATGCAGCAGGTCGAGCGGCACGCGACAGATCTCGTCGCCTTCTTCGTTGGTCACCAGGACCGCATAGTCCTGATGCCGCAGCTCGGGATGGTCCATGATCAGCTGACGTGCGATCACGTCGGCCGAGTCCATCGCCTCGACGTCGCCCGGAAGCTCGACGTAGCGCTCGCCCGCCAGCGTCTCGCTGTTCGTCAAATCAAAGTGATAAAACGGCATCTGTCCTGTCTCAGCTCTGCTCCGCCCGTCACCAGGGCGGCTTCACGCCGCTGCGCGGCGCAAGCGGCCGTCGCATGATGAAGACGACGCATGCCCGTAGCTTTCGTTCCCCACGGCGGGCCCATGAGCCAAACCGCCGCAACGACTTGGCGCCGAGGAGGTCGAGAAAGTCCGAATTCGCGTAATGCTGACGAAACGTTCACAGCGGTGGCTGGTTGGTTGCGACCCTCACAGGAGATACCGCATGGCCGACGACCACAACGCTTCGATCTCCCGCCGCCGAATGGTCGGAGGCACGGCGACACTCGCAGCGGCATCCCTCACCTCGGTTGCAGCGAAAGGACGTGACGCCATGGCCGCAGCTTCCACGACGCCGGAACAGCTGGTCGACCCCACTCAGAAATATCCGAAACCGCCGTTCGAGCAGCAATCGCAACCCTGGCCGGGCCTGGCCGGCAAGATGTCGCCCCGGCCCGATCATGGCGAGACCAGCTACAAGGGCTCCGGACGCCTCGCGGGGCGAAAGGCGCTGATCACCGGCGGCGATTCCGGCATGGGTCGCGCCGCCGCGATCGCCTACGCCCGCGAGGGCGCCGACGTCGCGATCAACTATTATCCGACCGAAGAGCCTGACGCGCAGGAGGTGATCGCGCTGATCAAGGACGAAGGACGCAGGGGGATCGCCATTCCCGGCGACCTGCGCGACGAGCGCTTCTGCCAGCAGCTGGTACAGCAGGCGCTCGAGGCGCTCGGAGGCCTCGACATCATCGTCAATAATGCAGGACGCCAGCAGGCTCGCCAGTCGATCCTCGACGTGTCGTCCGAGGATTTCGATGCGACGATGAAGACAAACATCTACGCGCCGTTCTGGATCATCAAGGCTGCCCTGCCCCATCTCAAGCCCGGCTCGGCCATCATCGGCACCTCGTCCGAGCAGGCCTATGACCCGTCACCCGATCTCTACGACTACGCGCAGACGAAAGCCGCGACGATGAACTATGTCAAGTCGCTGGCCAAGCAGCTCGGTCCGAAGGGCATCCGCGTCAACGCTGTCGCGCCCGGTCCGATCTGGACGCCGCTGCAGGTGTCGGGCGGAGCCACGATGGAGAAGCTGCAGAAATTCGGCGGTCAGACGCCGCTCGGTCGTCCCGGACAGCCGGCTGAGCTTGCGTCGATCTATGTCCAGTTGGCCGCAGCGGATGCAAGCTATGCCAATGGCCAGGTCTACGGCGCGGCAGGAGGGTCCGGGCAGCCATGACCGGTCGCGCGAACTAGATGTGCGTCACGGGTTGCGGCAAAGCGTAAGCCTCGGTGTGAACCTGGCGGATGGTGGTGAAAGCCGCCGCCGCCGAGGCAACGCTGAATGCGGTCAGCAGCGCAAGCATTATAGTACGAGGAGTCATCGCGCGTCCTCCCTGGTCGACGCTTAGTCCTGAGACAAACTTGCTTTCCGACCCGACAGCGGCGTCATCTCGCCATCGAGCCAGTCTTGTTCGAGCGCCAGCGCACGCCAGCCCTGAGCCATGCGCGTGTAGCGGCGACTTGCCGGATCACTCTCGGCTCGCTCTGCGAGTTGGAGGCAATTGTCGGCGTGTTCTCTGAAGATGTCTGACTGTTTCATGGAGATGAGTTGGGAGCCACTCCAAGCACCCGCAACCGGGTTACGCGATATTAATGTCCCCTCCATTTGCACGACCACACCGCATGGCGCAGGCAGCGAGCAGCCGGAACTGGTCGCATCAGCATGCCCAGGCGGCTGCTCAGCGTAGCTCTGGTCTTGCCGGGCTGGAACTCTGATAGCCGTTGTTGCTTCGAGCATTCCTCCATGGCGCGAGCGTATAGCTGTCAGCTTGACCCTTGAGTTCCACGCCTCATGCACCCAACGACAACGCAAAACTCATTTGGAACGAAAACGGGCGAGTGGAGTTGAGCCGCTTGTGCCAGTTCCATGCGGTTCCATTCGCTTTGAGATCGTGCACACGGCTTGATTTGATAGGTTGCCACAGCTTCTATGCCGCGACCTTTTGAGACTCGGATTCTTGTAGTCGTCCTGACTCGGGGGAACTTGATGAGCGATCTCGACACTGCAAAGAGCCCGCTGCCGATGCAGCAGGGCTCCCACCGTCACGGCAATGGCGCGGGAGCGGTGGACGCCAGCCAGGACCTGCTTCGTGCTCTTCAGGCGATGCGCTCTGGCGACTTCTCCGTCCGCATGAGCGGCGACTACCTGGGCATCGACGGGAAGATTGCCGATACCTTCAACGAGATCATCGCCGCCAATCAGCGCATGGCTCAGCAGTTGGAGCGCGTCGGGCAGGTCGTCGGTCGCGAAGGCAAGACGCGGCAGCGTGTCAGGTTCGGCATTGCCAGTGGCTCCTGGGCGGACATGGAAGGTTCCATCAATACGTTGATCGATGACCTGCTGTGGCCGACGCGGGAGGTCACCCGGGCCGTGGCTGCGGTGGCGCAAGGCGACCTCCTGCAGACCGTCAAGCTCGACGTCGACGGCCGGCCGCTGGGTGGTGAATTCCTGCAGTCAGCCACGATCGTCAACACGATGATCAAGCAGCTCAGCGTGTTCACCTCAGAAGTGACGCGGGTCGCGCGCGAGGTCGGCACCGAGGGCAAACTCGGTGGTCAGGCTCAGGTGCCCGAAGTGACCGGCGTCTGGAAAGACCTGACCGAGAGCGTCAACTCCATGGCCAACAATCTGACTGGCCAGGTTCGCAACATCGCTGAGGTGACCATCGCTGTCGCCAATGGCGACCTGTCCAAGAAGATCACCGTGGACGTCCGCGGCGAGATCCTGCAGCTGAAGGAAGCCATCAATACGATGGTCGATCAGTTGCGTTCTTTCGCCTCCGAGGTAACGCGCGTCGCGCGCGAGGTCGGCACGGACGGCAAGCTCGGTGGCCAGGCCATCGTCCCGGGCGTCGCCGGCACCTGGAAGGACCTGACGGACTCCGTCAACGCCATGTGCGGCAACCTCACCGCACAAGTCCGTAACATCGCTAACGTAACCACCGCCGTCGCGCGTGGCGACCTGTCGCGCAAGATCACGGTCGACGTGCGCGGCGAGATTCTCGAGTTGAAGGACACCATCAATACGATGGTGGACCAGCTCAATGCCTTCGCCTCCGAGGTGACGCGCGTCGCCCGCGAGGTCGGCACCGAGGGCAAGCTCGGCGGTCAGGCGCAGGTGCCCGGTGTGGCCGGCACGTGGAAGGACTTGACTGACAACGTCAACTTCATGGCGTCCAACCTGACAGCACAGGTCCGCAACATCGCCGATGTCGCGACCGCAATCGCGAGCGGCGACCTCTCGAAGAAGATCACCGTGAACGTCTCCGGCGAAATCCTTCAACTCAAGGAGACGCTGAACACGATGGTCGATCAGCTCAACGCCTTCGCCGGCGAGGTGACGCGCGTGGCGCGCGAGGTCGGCACCGACGGCCGGCTCGGCGGTCAGGCCAACGTGCTCGGCGTCGCCGGCACCTGGAAGGATCTCACTGAGAGCGTCAACTCGATGGCCTCGAACCTGACGGCACAGGTCCGCAACATCGCGGAGGTGACGACGGCGGTCGCCAATGGCGACCTGTCGAAGAAAATCACGGTGGACGTGCGCGGCGAGATCCTGGAGCTGAAAGACACCATCAACACGATGGTCGATCAGCTCAACGCCTTCGCCGGCGAGGTCACACGCGTCGCGCGCGAGGTCGGCACCGAGGGTAAGCTTGGCGGCCAGGCGATGGTCCGCGGCGTCGCCGGCACGTGGAAGGATCTCACCGACAGTGTCAACTCGATGGCCTCGAACCTCACGGGCCAGGTACGCAATATCGCCGAAGTGGCGACGGCCGTGGCCAAGGGCGACCTGTCGAAGAAGATCACCGTGAACGTGTCGGGTGAGATCCTGCAGCTGAAGGAAACCTTGAACACGATGGTCGATCAGCTCAACGCCTTCGCCGGAGAGGTCACGCGCGTCGCGCGCGAGGTCGGCACCGACGGCAAGCTCGGCGGCCAGGCCGAGGTGCCCGGTGTCGCCGGCACGTGGAAGGACCTGACCGACAGCGTGAACTCGATGGCCGGCAATCTCACGGCCCAGGTGCGCAACATCGCCGAGGTCGCGACCGCCATCGCCGGCGGCGATCTGTCGCGCAAGATCACCGTCGACGTACGCGGCGAAATCCTGAGCCTGAAGGAAACGCTGAACACGATGGTCGACCAGCTCAACCGCTTCGCGGGCGAGGTGACGCGCGTCGCGCGCGAGGTCGGCACCGAGGGGCGGCTTGGCGGACAGGCAAACGTGCCTGGCGTCGCCGGCACGTGGAAGGATCTCACCGACAGCGTCAACTCGATGGCCGGCAATCTGACTGCGCAGGTCCGCAACATCGCCGAGGTGACGACGGCCGTGGCGCGCGGCGACCTGTCGCGCAAGATCACGGTCGACGTGAAGGGCGAGATTCTGGAACTCAAGAACACCATCAACACCATGGTCGATCAGCTCAATGCCTTCGCCTCAGAGGTGACGCGTGTCGCGCGCGAGGTTGGAACCGAAGGCAAGCTCGGCGGCCAGGCCGAAGTGCCGGAAGTCGCGGGCACCTGGAAGGACCTCACCGACAGCGTCAACTTCATGGCCTCGAACCTGACGGCACAGGTGCGCAACATCGCCGAGGTGGCGACAGCGATCGCCGGCGGCGATCTGTCGAAGAAAATCACGGTCGACGTGCGCGGCGAGATCCTGCTGCTCAAGGACACCTTGAACACGATGGTCGAGCAGCTGCGCTCGTTTGCGGCCGAGGTGACCCGCGTCGCGCGCGAGGTCGGAACCGAAGGCCGCCTCGGCGGCCAGGCCGTGGTGCCCGGAGTCGGAGGCACATGGAAGGACCTCACCGACAACGTCAACCTGCTCGCGGCCAACCTGACCACGCAGGTCCGCAACATCGCCGAAGTCACGACGGCCGTCGCGCGCGGCGACCTCTCGCGCAAGATCACGGTCGACGTGAAGGGCGAGATCCTCGAGCTGAAGAACACCATCAACACGATGGTCGATCAGCTCAACGCCTTCGCAGGCGAGGTCACGCGCGTCGCGCGCGAGGTCGGCACCGAGGGCAAGCTCGGTGGCCAGGCGCAAGTGCCCGGCGTCGCCGGTACCTGGAAGGACCTCACCGACACCGTGAACTTCATGGCGGCCAACCTGACCGAGCAGGTCCGCGGCATCGTCAAGGTCGTGACGGCCGTGGCGAATGGCGACCTCAAGCAGAACCTCACCGTGAAGTCGAAGGGTGAGGTTGCCGCGCTCGCCGAAACCATCAACAACATGACCGAGACGCTCGCGACCTTCGCGGATCAGGTCACCAGCGTTGCGCGCGAGGTCGGCGTTGAAGGCCGTTTGGGCGGCCAAGCCAACGTGCCCGGCGCGGCCGGCACCTGGAAGGACCTGACCGGCAACGTCAACCTGCTGGCGGCCAACCTGACCTCGCAGGTGCGCGCGATCGCCGAGGTGGCGACCGCCGTGACCAAGGGCGACCTCACCCGCACCATTCAGGTCGATGCGCGCGGCGAGGTGGCCGAGCTCAAAGACAACATCAACACGATGATTACCAATCTGAGGCTGACGACCGACCTCAACACCGAGCAGGACTGGCTCAAGACGAACCTCGCCAAGTTCACCAACATGCTGCAGGGTCAGCGCGACCTCACCACTGTGGGTCGGCTGCTGCTGACCGAGCTGACGCCGCTGGTGAACGCGCATCGCGGCGTGATCTACCAGGTCGAAACCGAGTATACCCCGCAACTGCGCCTGCTCGCCTCCTACGCCAATGACGGCGTCTATCCGCATCGCCAGCTCGTCCAGTTCGGCGAGGGACTGATCGGCCAGTGCGCCATCGACAAGCGGCAGCGGCTGATCGCCGAAATCCCGGCCGATGTCATTCCGGTAGGCTCCGCCCTGCTCCGCGCCGTTCCGAAAAACCTCGTGGTGCTGCCGGTGCTGTTCGAAAATCAGGTCAAGGCCGTGATCGAGCTGGCGTCGCTGAGCCCGTTCACGACGTCGCAGATGACCTTCCTCGAGCAGCTGACGGACTCCATCGGCATCGTTCTCAACTCGATCGAGGCCACGATGCAGACCGAAGGCCTGCTGAAGCAGTCGCAGCAGCTCGCCGCGGAGCTGCAGGCGCAGCAGCGCGAGCTGCAGCAGACCAACGAGCAGCTCGAGCAGAAAGCGCAGCAACTCGCGGAGCGCAACGTCGAGGTCGAGCGCAAGAACCAGGAGATCGAGCAGGCTCGCCGCGCGCTCGAGGAGAAGGCAACCGAGCTCGCGCTGACCTCGAAGTACAAGTCCGAATTCCTCGCCAACATGTCGCACGAGCTGCGCACGCCGTTGAACAGCATCCTGATCCTCGGTCAGCAGTTGACCGAAAATCCGGACGGCAATCTCACCGTCAAGCAGGTCGAGTTCGCTCGTACCATCCATGGCGCCGGCACGGACCTGCTCAACCTCATCAGCGACATTCTTGATCTCTCCAAGATCGAATCCGGCACCGTTACGGTCGATGCGGAGGAGATCCTGACCGCCAACCTGCTGGAAACCGTTGGACGTCCGTTCCGGCATGAGGCGGAGAATCGCCTGCTCTCCTTCAACATCGACGTCGATCCGAACCTTGCCCGCAGCATCGTCACGGACTCCAAGCGATTGCAGCAGGTTCTGAAGAACCTGCTTTCGAACGCCTTCAAGTTCACCGCCGACGGCGGGGTCCGCTTGAAAGTATCAGCCGCGCTCGGTGGCTGGAGCGCCGATCACCCGGTGCTCAACAGCACGCCGGCCGTGATTGCCTTCGAAGTCACCGACACCGGCATCGGCATCCCGCAAGACAAGCAGAAGCTGATCTTCGAGGCCTTTCAGCAGGCTGATGCCGGCACCAGCCGCAAATATGGCGGCACCGGTCTTGGCCTGGCGATCAGCCGCGAGCTCGCCAACCTCTTGGGCGGCGAGATCCACCTGCGCAGCGCGCCCGGCAAGGGCAGCACCTTCACGCTGTATCTGCCGCTGAAATATTCCGGACCTGCCACGGCGCCGCGCGTCAGCCCGCCCGCTTCCGCCTCTTACCTCCAAACTCCCGCTCTGCAGCAGATCACGGCGCCAGAGCGCGTGATGGAACCGCTCCCGGACGACCGGCTCGATCTCGCGCCCGGAGACACCATTCTTCTTGTCGTCGAGGATGATCCTCATTACGCCCGCGTCCTGATCGATCTTGCGCGCGACAAGGGGTTCAAGGTTCTGATCGCAAGCCGGGGCGCCGAGGCGCTCGAGCTTGCCAAGCAGTATCAGCCTGCGGCGATCTCCCTCGACGTGTTCTTGCCGGACATGCTCGGCTGGACCGTTCTTAGTCAGCTGAAGCACAACCCGCTGACCCGGCACATCCCTGTGCAGATCATCACGCTCGACGAGGACCGCCAGCACGCGCTGGCACGCGGCGCGTTCTCCTTCGTCAGCAAGCCGACCACCACCGAAGGCGTCAGTGCGGCGCTGACGCAGATCAAGGAGTATGCCAAGCCCAGACGCAAGCGGTTGCTGATCGTGGAGGATAACGACGCCGAGCGGATGAGCATTCGCCAACTGCTTGAGCACGACGACATCGAGATCGTCGGAGCGGACACGGGTGCGGCCGCGCTCGATACGCTCCGCAGTGGTCCCTGTGACTGTGTCGTCCTCGATCTTCGGCTGCCCGACATGAGCGGCTTCGACGTGCTCGAGCAGTTGCGCACCGACGAGACACTGGCCGGCGTTCCGGTGGTGGTCTTCACCGGCCGGGAACTGTCGGCCGAGGAAGATGCCGAGCTGCACACCATGGCGCGCAGCATCGTGGTCAAGGGCGTCGAATCGCCCGAGCGTCTGCTCGATGAGACATCGCTGTTCCTGCACCGCGTCATCACGGAACTGCCGATCGAGAAGCAGCGCATGCTGGAAAAGCTGAACAGCTCCGACGAGGACCTCATCGGCAAGACCGTGCTGCTGGTCGACGACGACGCACGCAACATCTTCGCGCTGTCGAGCGTGCTGGAACGACGTGGCATGAAGGTGCTGACGGCAACGACCGGAAGCGAGGCCATCGACCTCGTGCAGGGAAACCCGGAGATTGCGATCGTGCTGATGGACATCATGATGCCCCAGATGGATGGCTATCAGACGATCGGCGTCATCAGGCAGTCCCCGATCTTCGCCCGCCTCCCCATCATCGCGTTGACCGCGAAGGCCATGAAGGGAGACCGCGAAAAGTGTCTCGAGGCCGGCGCCTCCGACTATCTGGCCAAACCCGTCAACACCGAGCAGCTGCTTCTTGCCATCCGCATGTGGCTGCACCGCTGAACGGCTGATCACCATGGAACATCCCAAGGTCAACATTCTCCTGGTCGACGACCAGCCCGCAAAGCTGCTCGCCTATGAAGTCATCCTGAAGGAGCTCGGAGAGAACCTCGTCGTCGCCACCTCGGGACGCGAAGCGCTCGAGATCCTGCTCAAGAACGAGATCGCCGTCATCCTGGTGGACGTCTGCATGCCGGAGCTCGACGGCTTCGAGCTGGCGCAGATGATCCGGGAGCATCCGCGCTTCCAGAAGATCGCAATCATCTTCATCTCCGCGGTTCAGGTCAGCGATTTCGACCGGCTGCGCGGCTATGAGATGGGGGCCGTCGACTACGTGCCCGTGCCTGTCGTGCCCGAAGTGCTGCGGGCGAAGATCAAGGTCTTTGCCGAGCTCTATCGCAAGACCCGCGAGCTGGAGCATCTCAACCTCGAGCTGGAGAATCGCGTGCGCGCGCGCACTGCCGAGCTGGAGAAGTCCACGGCTCAGCTGCTCGAAAGCGAGCAGCGCCGCAGCATGGCGATCGCCGCCGGCCGGATGGGCTCCTGGGATTGGGACGGCGTAAATGGCGATTGGATGTGGGACGAGGGCCAGTACCGGATCTTCGGCGTGACGCCGCAGAGCTTCGAGCTCAACAGCGTGAACATCATGGGCCTGCTGCATCCGGAGGACGCCGAGCGTGCGCGGCAGGTCGTCGCTGAATTCAGCCGGGGCGCGACATCGTACGAGGCCGAATTCCGGATCCTCAGGCCCAGCGGAGAGGAGCGATGGTGCGTCGGAACGGCGGCTGCCACGACGGACAAGGCCGGCCGCGTGATCCGCGTCAGCGGAGTCACCGTCGACATCACCGAGCGCAAGCGCGCCGAGGAGCGCCAGAACCTGTTGACGCGCGAAGTCGACCACCGCGCCAAGAATGCGCTCACGCTGGCGCAATCGATCGTGAGGCTGACCAAGGCCGATAGCGTGCGGACCTATGTCAGCGCGGTCGAGGGCCGCATCAGCGCGCTCGCGCGGGTTCACACCATTCTGTCGCTGTCGAGCTGGCAGGGCGCGGAGATCGGCCGGCTGGTGTCCGAGGAGCTGGCGCCCTATGCCACCGGCGGACAGGTCGCCTTCAGTGGCGCCGAATTGCAACTCGAACCTGCGACGGCACAGACGCTTGCACTGGCGCTGCACGAGCTGGTGACCAACTCCGCCAAATACGGTGCGCTTTCGGTCCGCTCCGGCCAGCTGTCGGTGAAATGGACCATCGAAGAGGATCGCCTCGACCTTGTATGGATCGAGACCGGCGGACCGCTGGTTCACGTGCCGACGTCTCGCGGGTTCGGCACCCGCAGCCTGATGGCCAGCGTCGAGAGCCAGCTCGGCGGCCGCGCGCTGTTTGATTGGCGTCCGGAAGGATTGATCTGCCGCCTTATCGTTCCGCTTCGCCCCGGCGCATCTCCGCCGGAGATGACCAGCGCTTTCGTGAAGGCCACGCCTGACCAGAACCGTCGGCGCGCTGCGAGTTGACCCCGCCGCCGCCTAGCCCGCCGCGTCCCGCCTGATCCTGACCGGAACTGATTTGGCCGCTGGCACCTTGCTGCCCTCGGCGTAGTGCCATAGCGGAATCAGTCCGTTGCACTCCGGATAGTAGGCGGCAACGCTGTAGCGCGGAATGTCGAACGCGACCACCTGGAGGCCGCCGAGCGACCGCTCCACACCGTCGTCGGCCACGGTCGAAAGGCGGATCATGTCGCCTTGCGCCAAGCCGAGCTCGCCGATGTCTTGCACGTTCATGAACACAACCATACGGCCGCCGCTGACACCGCGAAAGCGGTCGTCCTCATTGTAGATCGTGGTGTTGAACTGCCCGTCGGCACGCAAGGTCATCAACTGGAACACGCCGTTGCCCTGCTCAGGCGGATTCAAGGCAGCCTTTGGCACCGTGAAGTTCGCCTTGCCGGTCTTTGTCTTCCACTTGCGCTCACGTGCGCCGAGTGGACGTGGAAAGCCGCCAGGCTCGAAGAGCCGTACATTGAAGTCCTTGAATTGATCCGGATAGGTCTGCTCGATTGCATCCCTGATCAGCGCGTAGTCGCCAACCCATCTGTCCCAGTCCACGTTCGGATTGGGGGCCAGGGTTGCCTTGGCCAGTCCTGCGACGATGGCAGGCTCGGACAACAATCCTTCGGCGACCGGCTGGCGCTGGCCGCGCGAGCCGTGAATGCAGGTCGTGGAATCTTCCATCGCCACGGCCTGCGGCCCGCTCGCCTGCCGATCGATCTCGATCCGGCCGAGGCACGGCAGCAGATAGGTGTGCTCGCCGGGGACGAGATGCGTGCGGTTGAGTTTGGTTGCGATCTGGACCGACAAGCGGAGCCTCGACCAGGCAGGCTCCATCAGCGAGGTCTCCGGCACCGCGCGCAGGAAATTTCCTCCAAGACCGACGAAGCCCTTCACGTCGCCTTTGATGATCGCCTCGCAGGCGTCGACCGTGCTGAGACCATCCCAGCGCGGCGGCTCGAAATTGTAGAGCTCGGCCAGCCGGTCGAGCGGCACCAGCTTGGTCTTCTCGGAAATCCCGACCGTGCGCTGCCCCTGCACGTTGGAATGCCCGCGGACCGGCGAGATGCCGGCCCCAGGCCTGCCGATATTACCGCGCAGCAGCAGGAGATTCACGATCATCTTCGCAGTCTCGACGCCGTGGCGATGCTGCGTGATCCCCATGCCGTAATTGGCGATCACCGCATGCGCGGACGCGTAGACCTTGGCAGCTTCGAGAATATCAGTCCGGCCAAGCCCGGAGGCGTGTTCGATGTCGTGCCAAGCCGCCTGCCGGCAGTAGCTCGCGAAGTCATCGAAGCCGGACGTGTGCTGTTCGATGAAGGCAACGTCGAGAACCCGCGGCCCCTTCGTAGCGATCGCAGCGTCATCGGCCTCGATGACCGCCTTGCACAGCCCGAGCAGCGCCGCGCCGTCGCCGCCGACCCTGAGCTGATGGTATTGCGTGCTGATGCGCGTGCCGCCGGTCAGCACCATCTGGATCGGATTTTGCGGATTTGTGAACCGCTCCAAGCCACGCTCACGCAGCGGATTGAACGTGATGATGGGGACACCACGTTGCGCCGCCCGCTGCAGCGGATGCAGCATGCGAGGCGAGTTGGTCGTGGTGTTCTGACCAAAGAAGAGGATGCAGTCGGCCTTGTCGTAATCGTCCAGCAGCACGGTGCCCACAGGGACGCCGATCACCTCCGGAAGGGCGACCGAGGTCGATTCATGGCACATGTTGGAGCTGTCGGGGAAATTGTTGGTGCCATACATTCGGCCGAACAGCTGGTACATGTAGCTCGTCTCGAGCGAGGCGCGACCCGACGTGTACATCACCACCTTGCGAGGATCGAGCGCCTTCAACTCAGCTCCGATCGCGCCGAACGCCTCGTCCCAGCCCACCGGAAGGTAGCGATCGCTCGCGGCATCGTAGCGCATCGGATGGGTCAGCCGGCCCTGCTCCTCGAGCTGATGGTCCGACCACGTTCGCAGCTCGGTCAGGGTATGCCGGGCGAAAAACTCGGGCCCGACGGTCTTGCCGGTGATTTCCCAGGCGGTGGCTTTCGCGCCGTTCTCACAGAATTCGAACGGATGCGGTTGTGCCGGCTTCGCCCATGAGCAGCTCACGCACATGAAGCCGCCAGGCTTGTTCTGCTTCAAGAGGATTTCGCTGCCAAGCAGCGTGACTTCCTCCTGAGTGAGGATACTCGCGACGGCGCGCACCGATCCCCAGCCGCCGGCAGGTGCGTTGTAGTCCTGAATCTTCGCCTTTTCACTCACGATCCATCTCCGCGGCCTGAAAGCCCGGCCAACCCGTGACCGAGATGCAAGTTCCGACCCTCACGGGAGATTGCGCAGTGGCCGCAAGGAAGCGGCAGAGAGCAGGATCATCGGCAAATTAGGAACGACGAGCCGTGGCGAGCGTCTTTTATCTGTCTCCGGCGGCGTTCCCCCATCTCGCTGGAGACACTCCGTGTGGACTGCGGCCCAGCGTTCGACCCCTCGGGCGCTGGGCCTGTCCTTGGACGAGGCCAGGCAGGCTCCGGCCTCGTCCAAGACATCGCCTTAAGCGGCGCTCCGTTGCAGATGCCGGCCTTCCTTCACCTCTTCGATGATCTTGGCACTGAACGCTTCGAGATCGCCGGGATTGCGCGACGTGATGACGCCTTGGTCGACGACGACTTCCGCGTCCTGCCACTGGGCGCCGGCATTGGCGACGTCCGTCTTGATGGATTTATAGGACGTCATTTTACGCCCCTTCGCGATGCCGGTCTCAATCAGCAGCCACGGCGCATGGCAGACCGCAGCCACGATCTTCTTGGCATTGAAGATGTCCTTGATGAACTGCAGCGCCTTCGGCTCGAGGCGCAGCAGATCCGGATTGATCTGGCCGCCCGGGAGCACGATGGCGTCATAATCGGACGCTTGCGCCTGGTCGAGCGTCTTGTCGACCTTGACCGGCCTGCCCCAGTCCTTCTGGTCCCATCCTTTGATCTCGCCCGGCGCAAGCGAAACGATCTCCACCGTCGCTCCAGCCTGCGACAGGCGATCGCGCGGCACTTCCAACTCGGATTGCTCGAAACCGTTGGTCGCGAGGATCGCAATCCTTTTTCCCTTGATGTCCATGACAGATGCTCTCGTTTTGGGTCGATGACGGCGGGCAACATTGCGCATGCGCCCATCGTTCCGCAGCGATCGATGGCCGATTGTCACAACTGGTCGATCGACCGAGTCGGACTGCAGATGGAACCCCAGCGCTCCGATCCCGTTTTCCCGTCGCGAGCAGCTTCTGGTGCCCGACCGAGGACAAGCCGGGCGTGCTCTGTTGACGATCTGGAGTGTTCCGTGCCCTACGCTCTGTTTGAGAATGACGAAAGGCTGACGCGTCCGTTTCGAACCGAACGGGAGGTGTGGGAGGCTGCCGAGCAGGCCGATCTGGTCACCCTCGATACCCACGGCGAGAAGGTGCTCGACAACAATTTTGAGATCAAGCCGTGCGAAGCCACGGCCGACGAACTCGCGGCCGCTGGGCCGGATATCGTGTTGCCGGCTGCGAGAGACGATGCCGCAGGCGGGACAAGCCCGTTGCGAACGACGTCGCAGGCCACTCCCAAGAAAACCACGCCCTCTTCGAGCTAATCAGATGATCACCATCCGTCGTGGCGGTGAGAGTTGCGAACCGACACCTGACGTAGAACATATAATGAACCAATAGCCGTCCGCCGGGTTGTTCTCGGCACGTGAACGGAGACTTCCATGACCGAAAAACTCGAGAAGGATCCCAGAGACTGGGCTTCAGGCGACGACCCGATGACGGATGCGCAAGCGTCATATTTGAAGACCCTGAGCGAGCAGGCCGGGCGACCAGATCCGACGACGGACGTGCGGACCAAGGCCGAAGCATCCGTACTGATCGATGAGTTCAGACGCGCCGCCGGGCTGAACTAAGGGAAAGCTATCGGTCGTTGACCGGTATCCGAATCCTGCCATGTCGAAGACGGGCGTGTCGCGAATCAAGAGCCGCTCGGTTAATCTTTGCGCCCTTTCTAGGGAGTGCAGGATGGTTGCGGATAGTGACAGCAGGGTTGCCTGGCATCGCGCTCAGCTGAAGAAGAACCGCGCAGCATTGAAGCAGATCGAGACGGCGCGGTTCACGGTCGGCGAGAGCGCGGATTGCAGGTCGATCGAGCGGACCAAGCGACAGGTCGCTGAACTTCAGCTCAAGATCCGGGAGTCGGAACAGGTGATCGGGCAGCACGACAAACAGGTACGACGTCCGCTCGCCACCGACTTGCGCAGCCTCTCAAACGTCGCCTGGCGCAACTGGACCGGCAACGGCCCGCGCTGACGAATGTGACCGGATTCTGATCGACCGATCGATCCATACGCACTACTTGCTTGGCGCCGGCGCGCGCGGACTCGATGCATCCGCCGCGACAGTCCCGTCCTCCCGCGGCATCCACCGCCCCAGGCGCTCGTCGCTCCTGCGCAGGGCTTCCAGATCGATGCGTCCGTCCACCAACGCCCTTTTGGCGCAAGCCAACACACGATGGATTTGCGTGCCGTCATAAGCCACCAGCAGGATGTCGGCACCGCCGCTGAGGGACTCGACCACGGCCTCGCAGAGGTTCCGGCCGTAGATCGCGCCCATCACGAGATCGTCGGTGATGATGATGCCCTGGTAGTTCCAGCGCCCGCGGATCAGGCCGTCGAGCACGGCCTTCGAATGCGACGCCGGGCGCTCGCGATCGATCGCATCGACCACCACGTGCCCCACCATCATCGCTGCATCCGACTTGTCGAGCACACCGCGGAACGCCAGCCAATCCGACTGTTCCAGAATTTCCGCTGAGGTATCGAGCTCGGCAGAGAAATGATGCGTGTCGGCCGCAACGCGCCCGAGACCGGGGAAGTGCTTGACGGCGGCACGGACGCCGCTCGCTTCGAGTCCGCGGACATAACCGAGCGCAATGTCCGCCACGACGGCCGGATCGCTGGAGATCGCCCGGCGATTGATCAACGTATGGAAATCAAACCTGTTGTGTGTCCAGCGCGGGCGGAGATCGACGACCGGCGCCAAGTTGAGGGTGATGCCGGCGGCTGCCAAGGACCGACCCTGGCTCTTCCCCATCTCGAACGCCTCTTGCATGCGCCGCGCTGACGGCAGATCGGCCAGCGTCGCAAGGCCGGGCATGTTCGGCACGGCCGGCGACAAATGCGCAACCGAGCCCCCCTCCTGGTCGGCCGAGACCAGCAAGGGCGGCAGGCCGGCGCTGATCCGCTCGGCCTGTAGCCGCGCAATGTCGGCCTGCAGCTGGGCCGCCGTTCGCCCTCGCACATTGTGGTGGGTCACATAGACGCCGACGATCAAACCCTGCCGCGCGAGCGCAGCAGCGTCCTCCAACGACGTATAGCCGACCATGAAGTGCCGCCCGAGCAATTGCGCGACGTCGGGAGCCGTTCGGAACGTTTCATACTTCCGCCAGGCGAACATGAACTGCGTCGACGTCAGCGCGATCAGCGGGATGCACCAGGCGAGGACAAGCATCTTCCCGGGGAGACCGTGCCGCCATCGCCCGCCGAGCAGGAGCAGAAGCGGAGCGGCCAGAGCGATGATCAACAAGGCGGCGTGACCACCCCCGCGCAGGCGAACGAGATACGGCTCGTTGCTGTTGACCGTGATGACGATGAAGAGCAGAGCAAGAATCCAGAGGACGACCGTCCTGATACGCCCGAGCATGTGTGCAGCCGATGAGTCCGGAGGAAACAACGGCCTCTGCGTAACAATGCCGATCCGCCTGCGCCAGCGGCGGGCTCGCGCCTGCACGAATTCTGCAAACAAATCCTGAAATGCTGCAGGGCTGGTGGGCAGCGGCTGCACGTGGCCGCGCCATGGTGGTCATCGGCCGGCACGTGCCGGCCGCTTCGCTGCCACAAGGGACCACCGCATGACTGCCTCCGCCGAGCTGACGGCCGCTCCAGCCGCATCTGATTCCAGATGGTTTAAATTCGCGATCGCTGTCGGCCTCGTCGGACTGGCCGACGCGTTGCTCTACAACGGCCGCCCCATCGGTCTGGCCTTGCCGCTGTTCCTCGGCGTCCTCGCCGCGACGAGCATCTTCGTCAATGTCGTCATGACGTCGCGCGCCCGGCTGATCGGAGCTGGCGTCCTTGTCGTCGCAGGCCTCGCGCCTGTCATCGAGGATCTCAGCCTGCTGTCGTTTGCCGTCATGCTTGTGATGATCCTTTCGGCCGTTGCGTTCGCAACCGACTCATATGCGCGCGGATTTTGGCTGCCGCTGAGCGCGGCTCGGCAGTTGCTCCTGTTTGGACCATTCCGGCTCGTCCCGGACATGATCATGATACTGCGCGAGCACTCGCTGACGCGCGCACTGCTGATATGGGGCCTCCCGCTAACATTCGGCGCCGTGTTTGCGGCGTTGTTCGCCGCAGCGAACCCGGTCATCGCGCAGTGGCTCGCGATCCTCAGCGCCGATGACTCGGCATCGGAGCTGACAATGATGCGCGCGATCTTCTGGCTCTTGGCGCTGACCATGATATGGCCCTTCGTTCACCTGCGCTGGCGCCAGCGCATCGAGCCTCCGCAACCGGCGGTCGAACCCTCGCCCGGTCAGCCGCTATCCCTGCTCGCGATCGTGCTCGGACCTGCGACCGTGATCCGATCGTTGGTGCTGTTCAACTTGCTGTTTGCGCTTCAGACCGTGCTCGACGGCGCGTATTTGTGGGGACATGCGGCGCTTCCGGGCGGCGTGACGTACGCGACCTATGCGCACCGGGGAGCCTACCTCCTGATCGTCACAGCCCTGCTCGCTGCCGCTTTCGTCATCGTTGCAAGTCGCAGCGAAAACATCGAAAGCGGATCGCCGCTCGTCCGCCCGCTGATCTATCTTTGGCTGGCGCAGAACGTGATGCTGGTCCTCTCCTCGATCCAGCGGCTGCACATGTATGTGGAGACCTATGCTCTGACTTACTGGCGGGTCGCGGCTCTGGTCTGGATGGTCCTTGTTGCCATCGGGCTCGTGCTCATCGTGTTCAGGATCGTGCTCGCCAAGCCGGTGTCATGGCTGATCCGCATGAACCTGCTGATGCTGTCGGTGACACTTTACGCTTGTACGTTCGTCAATCTCGACGCCGCGATTGCCGACTACAACGTCGCCCATAGCCGCGAGGCAGGCCGGAGCGGACCGTCGATCGACAGCGATTACCTGGTCTGGCTTGGGCCACAGGCGCTGCCGGCGCTCGATCGGGCAATGCGGTTGATCCCCACGGATCGGCGGCTGGGGAGCAGCCGTGACCTTCTCCTGCGACAACAGGACATTCAGATGGAAGCCTGGCGCTCATGGAGCTTTCGTGGCTGGCGCTTGCAGCGCTATCTCGATACACATCCTCTGTCGTCGAACCCCAGCTGATGTCTCGCCGCGGAGCCCAAATCGTGTCCCCCCGAATCCTCATTGTCGACGACGACCCGCATATCCGGGAGGTGGTGCGCGTCGCCTTGAGCAAGGCCGGCATGGCCGTGACGGAGGCCGCCGACGGACGGGCCGCGTTGGCCAGGTTCGCCGACGATCGGCCAGACCTGATCGTGCTGGACGTCGGCATGCCCGAGTTCGATGGGCTCGAAGTCTGCCGGCGCATCCGCAGGACGTCGCAGGTGCCGATCCTGTTTTTGTCGGCGCGTGACGAGGAGATCGACCGCATCCTCGGTCTGGAGATCGGCGGTGACGACTACGTCACCAAGCCGTTCAGTCCCCGAGAGCTCGTTGCCCGCGTCAACGTCATTCTACGCCGTGTCGCAACGGGCCATCGCTCCGACGAGGCGGAGGAGCTGGTTCACGGCCGGCTTCGGCTCGATCCGCAGCAGCATCTGGCGCGGTTCGGCGACACGCCGCTCACGCTCACCGCGCTGGAGTTCAGCATCGTTCGCACGCTGCTGACGCGCCCCGCCGTCGTGTTCAGCCGCGAGCAGATCATGAGCGCCGCTTATCAGCTCAATATCCAGGTCTCCGACCGGACCATCGACAGCCACATCCGCAACATCCGCGCCAAGCTCGCGACGGCCGGCTGCGACGACGCGATCGAGACCGTGCATGGCGTCGGCTTCCGGCTGGGGCGCTGCGGCGCGCCATGATCGCACCCAAGCCGAAGAAGAAATGGCGGCCTTCGCTCGGACAGATCGTGTTCGGCGTGCTGGCGCTCGTCGCCACCCTGCCGCTGGTCGGGCTTTTCTTCTTCCGCATCTACGACAATCAGCTGATCCGCCAGACCCAGGCCGAGCTGATCGCGCAGAGCCGCGTGCTGGCCGCCGTCTATGCCGAGGAGGTCACCGCACGGCTCGCCGCCGGAATTCCGCTGGGAGCCGAGATCCCACCGGACGCCCGCCCGGACAGCTCCGACGAAGTGACGCCGATCCGTCCGCTGCTCGACCTGCTGGCCAATGATCTCTTCGTTCGCCGTCCCGACGCTCGCGATGCGGCCCAGCCCGCCGACCCTGCTTATGTCGCGATCGGCGCCCGGCTGACCCCGGTGATCCGCGAAACCCAAAAGGTGACGCTGGCCGGCTTCCGCGTGCTCGATCCGCAGGGCGTCGTGATCG
The DNA here is from genome assembly GCF_000026145.1 of Bradyrhizobium sp. ORS 278. NCBI lineage: Bacteria > Pseudomonadati > Pseudomonadota > Alphaproteobacteria > Hyphomicrobiales > Nitrobacteraceae > Bradyrhizobium > Bradyrhizobium sp. ORS 278. The sequence continues at coordinate 4,137,616 of NC_009445.1, forward strand.
CCGGACGCGACGAGATGGGTAAATCGCTGGCGCATATCGAGGAGGTCGCGGCCGCGTTGAAAGGAAAATACAGCGCCGCGCTGCGCATCCGCATTCCGGACAAGGCGCCACCGCCGATCTACTCGTTCAGCCGCGGCGTCGGCGTCCATGTGTTCTCCGCAATGCCGGTGATCGTCAACGACCACGTCGCCGGCGTGATCTATACGTCGCGGACGCCGCGCAACATCTTCGAGCACCTTTATGTCGAGCGCGGCAAGTTCATCGCGGCCGCATCCGCCATCATTCTCACGACGCTGCTGGTCGGCCTCATCGTGGCGCGCACGATCACCAGGCCGATGCGCGAGCTGGTCGACCGCGCCGGACAGATCGGCCGCAACGATCCCGCGGGCTTCCGGCCGCTCGCCCATTACGGCACGCGCGACTTTGCCGAACTGGCAGAGCACTTCTTCGCCATGGCCGAGCAGCTCGCGCAGCGCTCCAGCTATGTCAGGAACTTCTCCGCCCATCTGACCCATGAGCTGAAATCGCCGCTGACCTCGATCAAGGGCGCCGCGGAGCTGCTCATGGATTCTCTCCACGCCACGTCGGGGCAGTTGACGCGCGCCGAGCAGGAACGGTTTCTCGGAAACATTCTCGGCGACGCGGATCGTCTCGAGCGGATGGCGCAACGCCTGCGTGAGCTGGCGCGCGCCGAAGCCCTGCAGCAGAGCGAGACCAGCAGTCCGGCCGATGTGATCCCCGCGCTGCGCGAGCGATTTCCGGCGATCCAGATCGAGCTGCGCGGCGACCTGAACCACCGCGTCATTCTGTCCGGCGAGACGCTCCTGATCGTGCTCACGCATCTTGCCGACAACGCCATGCGCCACGGGGCGCGCACGATCTGGCTGGAGGCGGCCAACCGCAGCAATCAACTGGCCCTGAGCGTCAGCAATGACGGCCATCCGATCTCGCCGGAGAACCGCGCGCGGATCTTCGATGCCTTCTTCACCACGCGCCGCGACAGCGGCGGCACCGGGATGGGGCTTTCGATCGTGCGCGCCGTCATGACAAGCCATGGCGGAGCCATCGACCTCCTGCCCGATGCGCCGGAGGTCAGCTTCGAGCTGCGGCTGCCGGCCGCTGAACGCTGAACGCTGGATCAAATATACCTCAAATAGAATCTGGAGCGGCGAATTCAGCCAAAGTTGCAGATCGCGCGACGTCCGGCTGTGGATGCCGCGACATGCCGCCGCAAGGGCCTAGCCCAGGCCGCTGCCCCGGGCGCGGCGATCATCTGCTCCGCGACCCTGCCACCGTTAAAGCGCGCATTCCGGCGATCGTTCGTGTACAAGCAATCTTGTCCCGGCTGCCCCCGGTGTCGGCTGCGGCAGCCCGGACGTCCGGCGCGCAATCGGGAATGACTCGACGGCTCGATCCGCGTAAGCTTGACGCCCATTGCACCATCGGCCGGCTGTTGCCTCGGCCTTCGGGAGACCTTGATGAATTCCAGCCGTTTCGAGATCACGCGCCGCACCGCCCTTCTGACCTCGGCCGCGATCGCCGCCAATGTCGCCAATCCGCTGCGCGCTTTCGCGCAAGAGACGCCGCGCAAGGGCGGCGTGTTCAATGTGCATTACGGCGCCGAGCAGCGGCAGCTGAATCCGAGCCTGCAGGCCTCGACCGGCGTCTACATCATCGGCGGCAAGATCCAGGAGAACCTCGTCGACCTCGATGCCCAGGGACAGCCGGTCGGCGTACTCGCCGAGAGCTGGGAGGCGACGCCCGACGGCAAGACCGTCACCTTCAAGCTGCGCAAGGGGATCAGCTGGCACGACGGCAAGCCGTTCACGTCCGAAGACGTCGCCTTCACTGCCATGAACATGTGGAAGAAGATCCTGAACTATGGATCGACGCTGCAGCTGTTCCTCACGGCGGTCGATACGCCGGATCCGCAGACCGCGATCTTCCGCTACGAACGCCCGATGCCGCTCAACCTGCTGCTGCGTGCTTTGCCCGATCTCGGCTACGTCTCGGCCAAGCACATCTACGAGTCCGGGGACATCAGGCAGAATCCGGCCAATCTCGCACCGGTCGGCACCGGTCCCTTCAAGTTCGTCAAGTACGAGCGCGGGCAATACATCATCGCCGAGCGCAACGCCGACTACTGGCGTCCGAACGCGCCATATCTCGATCGCATCGTCTGGAAGGTGATCACCGACCGTGCGGCCGCGGCCGCCCAGATGGAGGCCGGTGAGCTGCACTACAGCCCGTTCTCCGGACTGACCATCTCCGACATGGCGCGTCTCGGCAAGGACAAGCGCTTCATCGTCTCGACCAAGGGCAATGAAGGCAACGCGCGCACCAATACGCTGGAATTCAACGTCCGCCGCAAGGAGCTGTCGGACGTGAAGGTCCGGCGCGCCATCGCGCATGCGATCAACGTGCCGTTCTTCATCGAGAATTTCCTCGGTGACTTCGCCAAGCTCGGCACCGGGCCGATCCCGTCGACGTCGACCGACTTCTATCCCGGCGCCAACACGCCGCAATATCCCTACGATAAGGCCAAGGCCGCCGCGCTGCTCGACGAGGCCGGCTACAAGCCGGGTGCCGGCGGCGCGCGCTTCTCGCTGAAGCTCCTGCCCGCGCCATGGGGCGAGGACATCTCGCTGTGGTCGACCTTCATCCAGCAGTCGCTCGGAGAGGTCGGCATTGCGGTCGAGATCGTGCGCAACGATGGCGGCGGCTTCCTGAAGCAGGTCTATGACGAGCACGCCTTCGATCTCGCCACCGGCTGGCACCAGTACCGCAACGATCCTGCGGTCTCGACGACCGTGTGGTACCGCTCCGGCCAGCCGAAGGGCGCGCCGTGGACCAACCAATGGGGCTGGGACGACGCCAAGATCGACAAGATCATCGATGATGCCGCGACCGAGGTCGATCCGGCCAAGCGCAAGGCGCTTTATGCCGACTTCGTCCGCGAGGCCAATACCGAGCTGCCGGTATGGATGCCGATCGAGCAGATCTTCGTCACCGTGATCACCGCGAAGGCGCGCAACCATTCCAACACGCCGCGCTGGGGATCGTCGAGCTGGCACGATCTCTGGCTGTCCGCCTGAGCCGAACGCCGTCAGGATGAGGCCATGCGCATCTTGAGCCTTGCGGGGCGGCGGCTCGCCGCCTCGATTCCTACCCTGTTCCTGATCCTGATCGGCGTGTTTCTGCTGCTGCAGCTCGCACCGGGCGATACTGTCGACGCGATGATGGCGCAGATGGGCGGCGGCGATGCGGCGACCGCGCGCGAACTGCGCCGCTTCTATGGGCTCGACCTTTCGGTCCCGATGCAGCTCGCCAACTATCTCTGGCGCCTGGTGCGGCTCGACCTTGGCTTCTCCGCGATCTACGGCAAGCCGGTCGCGACCGTCATCCTGGAGCGGCTGCCGCCGACCTTGCTGCTGATGACGTCGGCGCTGTCATTCGCGTTCTTCTTCGGCCTCGTCTTCGGCGTCATCGCCGCGCGCGGCGTCAACCGCTGGCCGGACACGCTGATCTCGACGGTCGGATTGATCTTCTACGCCACGCCGTCGTTCTGGTTCGGACTGATGGCGATCGTCGTCTTCTCGATCTATCTGCAATGGCTGCCGGCCGGCGGCTTCGAGGACGTCGGCACCGTCGGCCGCGGCGTGTGGCGCATGCTCGACATTGCGAGCCATCTGGTGCTGCCGTCGCTGACGCTGGGTTTGATCTTCCTTGCGATCTATCTGCGCATCATGCGCGCATCGATGCTCGAGGTCCTGAACCTCGACTTCGTCCGCACGGCGCGCGCCAAGGGCCTGGACGAGACCCGCATCATCACCCGCCACGTGCTGCGTAACGCGCTGCTGCCGATGGTGACGCTGATCGGCCTGCAGGCCGGCACCATGCTCGGCGGCTCCGTCGTGGTCGAGACCGTGTTTTCGCTGCCCGGGCTCGGGCGCCTCGCCTACGAGTCCGTGATCCAGCGCGACCTCAACACGCTGCTCGGCATCGTCTTCGTCTCGGCGCTTCTGGTGATCGCGGTCAATTTCGTCACGGACCTGCTCTACGCGCGGCTCGATCCGCGCATCGCGGCGGAGAGCTAGCATGGATGCGGTGAAGCGCTATTTCCGCAGCCCCGCCGCGGTGCTCGGCCTCGTGCTGCTGCTGATCGTCATCGGCATGGCGCTCAGCGCGGGCTATTTCTATCCGCGCGACCCGCTTGCGCTGGCCGGCCGTCCGCTGGTCTGGCCGTTCGCCAATCCGCGGTTCCTGCTCGGCACCGACAATTCGGGCCGCGACATTGCCGCCCAGATCTTTCACGGCGCCCGCATCTCGCTCCTGATCGGCGGCGTGGCCACGCTGATCGCGGTGACGATCGGCGTCTTGGTCGGGGCGCTCGCGGGCTATTACGGCGGCTGGATCGACAACATCCTGATGCGCATCACCGAGGCGTTTCAGACCTTGCCGAACTTCGTGCTGCTGCTGGTGCTGGTCGCCGTGTTCGGCTCGACCTTGACGACGGTGACGATCGCCGTCGGCATCGTGTCCTGGCCGGCGCCGGCGCGGCTGACGCGGGCGGAGTTCCTGTCGCTGCGCAGCCGCGAATTCGTCCAGGCCGGCCGCACGCTCGGCATGCGCGATGCGCAACTGATCCTGCGCGAGATCCTGCCCAATGCCTTGCCGCCCGTCATCGTCTATGCGGGTGTGGTGATGGCGGTCGCGATCCTGTTGGAAAGCGCGCTCGCCTTCCTGCGGCTGTCCGATGCCAACGTCGCCTCCTGGGGCAACCTGATCGGTCTCGGGCGCGACGTGCTGCGGGTCCAATGGTACGTCTCGGCCATTCCCGGCGTCGCCATCCTGGTCACCGTACTCGCGGTGTCGCTGGTCGGCCAGGGCCTCAACGATGCGCTGAACCCGCGGCTGAAGCAGCGATGAGTTCGCCCGATCCCATTCTCACCGTCGACCGTCTGAGCGTCCGCCTGCCCAAGGGCGCGGACCGCGTCCATGCGATCTCCGAGGTCTCGCTGTCGATTGCCGAAAACGAGATCGTCTGCATCGTCGGTGAATCCGGCTCCGGCAAGTCGATGATGGCGAACGCCATCATGCGGCTGCTGCCCGACGGCGTGACCACCGACGGCGGACGCCTGCTGTTCGCCGGCCGCGACCTGTGCACCGCCTCCGCCGCCGACATGCGCGGCATTCGCGGCGCCGAGATCGCAATGGTGTTCCAGGAGCCGATGACAGCGCTCAACCCGCTGCGGACGATCGGCGATCAGATCGGCGAGATGCTGGAGATCCACACCGGGCTGGCCAAGGCCGAGATCAGATCGCGCGTCGCATCGCTCCTGTCGGACGTCAACATTCCCGATCCGTCGCGCGCGGCCAAGGCCTATCCGCACGAGCTCTCCGGCGGCCAGCGCCAGCGCGCGATGATCGCCATGGCGCTCGCGCTCGATCCGAAGCTGTTGATCGCGGACGAGCCGACCACGGCGCTCGACGTGACCACGCAGGCGCAGATCCTCAAGCTGATCCGCGAGTTGCAGCAGCGGCGCGGGACTGCGGTGCTGTTCATCACTCACGATTTCGGTGTCGTGGCCGAGATGGCCGACCGCGTCGTTGTGATGCAGCACGGTGTCGTTGTCGAGCACGGCCCGGCACGCGACGTGCTGCGCAACCCGCAGCACCCGTATACGCGGCAACTGATCGCTGCTGTCCCTCCCGTCGCAGCGCCGCCTCCCCGGCAACTATCCGGCGAGACCATCCTCGCGCTGTCCGGCGTGACCAAGACCTACCGCACCGGGGGTTTCCTCGGTCGCGGCGAGCGCGTCACTCACGCCGTCAAGGATGTCTCGCTGACGCTGCCCAAGGGCGCGACGCTCGGCATCGTCGGCGAATCCGGCTCCGGCAAGTCGACGCTCGCCCGCTGCATCATCCGCCTGCTCGATCCCGATGCCGGATCGATCGTGCTCGAAGGCCAGGACTGGGCGCGTCTGTCGCGCAGCGAGATCCGCGGCCGTACCCAACAGATGCAGATGGTGTTCCAGGACCCGTTCGCCTCGCTCAATCCTCGCCGCAAGGCCGTCGAGCTCGTCGCGCAGGGGCCGATCGTCCACGGCACGCCGCGCGATCAGGCGCTCGCCGAGGCCCGTGAGCTGTTCGGCCTGGTGGGCCTCGATCCCGCCGCCGCCGAGCGCTTCCCGCACGAATTCTCCGGGGGTCAGCGCCAGCGCATTGGCCTTGCGCGCGCACTCGCGCTGAAACCTACGGTGCTGGTCGCGGACGAGCCGGTCTCGGCGCTCGACGTCTCCGTGCAGGCGCAGGTTCTACGCCTGCTCACCGACCTGCGCGCCCGGCTAGGCCTGTCCATCATCTTCATCACCCATGACCTGCGTGTGGCCGCGCAGATCTGCGATCTCGTCGCCGTGATGAAGGACGGCGCTGTCGTGGAGCACGGCGCGACGAGCGACGTGTTCGGCAGCCCCAGGCATTCCTACACGCAGGCCCTGCTCGCGGCCATTCCGGGCGGCGACTTCGCCCGGACCTCCATCGCTGAGGCCAAAGGCTGACGACTAGGCGATCTCGCGCGCATCGCGATAGCGATACAGCAGCAGCATCAGCGGCGCGAACGGCCGCAGCAGCGCGTGCGCGGGGATCGTGACCGGCTCGGTGAACGGCAGCGCCAGCTCGTCAGCCGGCACACCCTGCACGGCCTTCGCGAGTTCTGCGCCGAGCGGGATCGTCAGCGCGACCGCGCGCCCGTTGCATCCGGTCCAGCCATAGGCATCCGGACCGAGCCGATGAATGCGTGGCATGTAGTCCGTGGTCATGCCGACATAGCCGTTCCAGACATAGTCGAACTTGACGTCACCGATCTGCGGCCACAACCGCTGCAGGCGTTCGGAGACGCGCGCCTTCAGCCGCTCGGCCTTGTTGCCGGGACCGATCACGGCGCCGCCGGTCACCAGCCGGTTGCGCGCGTCATAGCGTGCGAAATACAGCTCGCCATGGGTGTCCGACATCGCCTGGCGCGACGGGATGATGGTCTTGCGCACATTGTCCGACAGCGGCTGCGTCGCCATCTGCCACGACAATACCGGCATCACCTCATGCGCGATGTCGGGGGCGAGCGCCTTGGAGAACTCGCCGCTATAGGCATTGCTCGCCAGCACCAACGCACGCGCCGACAGCTCCCCTCGTGCGGTGCGGACGACCCAGCGATCGCCACGCCTCGCGTAGTCGATCACCGGAGAGCGCGCATAGATCCGGCCGCCCAGAGCGAGCACGGTGCGCGCAAGCCCGCGCGCCAGCGCCAGCGGATTGATGTGCCCGCCGGTCTTGTTCCAGAAACCGCCGTGCCAGGCGTCGGAGCCGAGCATGTCGCGCGCCTGATCGCGCGACAACAGCTCGACCGGAGCGCCGAACTTCGACCACTGCCTGACCCGGCGCTCGGCGATCTTGATACGCCCGGGCGTATGGACCGGCTGCACCCAACCAGCCTGCTCGTGTTCGGCCTCGATGCTGTAGCGCCTCACGGTGTCGAACAGCGTTTGCGCACTGTCGCGCAGCATGGCGACGAAGCGCTCGCCGGCCGCGCCATGGCGGGCAACGAGATCCTCGGGATCGGGGCGCGACAGCGTCGGGATCACCTGACCGTTGTTGCGGCCCGAGGCGCCCCAGCCCGGCTCCATCGCCTCGACGATCGCCACATCGATCCCAGCCTCGCGCAAATTAAGCGCCGTCGACAGGCCCGTGAAGCCGCCCCCGATGATGACGACATCCGCCTGCCGGCTGCCCTGCAGCTCCGGCAACGCCGGTCCGGGTGGGGTCTGGGCCGCCCACAGGGACGGAGGCCATTGAACGTGATCGGTGGTCGTGCTCATCGCGGCAGCTCGTTTCTGCTGATCGATCGCCCTCACGGAGATCGATCTTGCCTTGCATCCCTCGCCCGGCCACGCCGGTTGCGGCGCATGGGTCGATTGGGCATAGTTCGGCCGCCAATATGCCAAGTTCGCTGCAAGGAGACAAACGCGTGGCCCTCAAGAATGTCATCGGTATCGATCACGCCGTGGTCGTGGTGAAGGAGCTCGACGCGGCCGCCGAGACCTGGAAGCGGCTCGGCTTCACGCTGTCGCCGCGCGGCACGCACAGCGCCAAGATGGGATCGGGCAATTACACCATCATGCTCGATCCGGACTACATCGAGCTGCTCGGCATTCTCGCCGAGACGGACCACAATGTCCCGACCCGCAACTTCCTCGCCCAGCGCGGCGAAGGCATCGAGCGCATCGCGTTCACGGCGATCGATTCCGCCGCAGGTGCCGAGGAGATTCGCGCGAAGGGATTCGAGCCGATCGGACCGATCGACTTCGAGCGCCCGGTACCGTTGCCGGACGGCACGCTGTCAGCGGCAAAATTCCGTGTGTTCCAATGGCCCGTCGTGGAGGCGCCCGGCGGATTGCGCATCTTTGCCTGCCAGCACAAGACGCGTGAGACGGTCTGGATCCCGGAACTGATGAGCCACGCCAACGCGGCAAAGCAATTGAAACAGGCGCTGATCGTCACGCCGGATACGGCCAAGGATGCGGCGCATCTGTCGCGCCTGATCGATCGCGAGGGACTTCGCGAAGCCGATGGCGCAGTGGCGGTCGCATCCGGCGGCGACCGCGCCGATTTCGTCTTCCTGACCCGGGATCAACTGGCCGCGCGCTATCCCGGCGTTTCACTTGCCGGTCTGCCAGAGCGCGGTGGCGCCGGCCTCGTGCTGGCCTCACATGATCTGGCCAAGACCGAAAAGGCTTTGGATAGAGCGGCTGTGCGCAGCGGATCGAGCCTCGTCGTGCCGCCGGCCTCGGCCACGGGCAACCTGCTCGCCTTCGTCGCCGGTTAGCCGGGAAGTTGTTGCGGCCGCGAGCTCCGCGGCCGCGGCGTTCTCATTCTGCCGGCTGGAACATCGCCGGACGACCGCGCTGGCTGTCGAGCCAGCCTGCGAGCCGATCCATCAAGCCGCCGCCGCTCGACTCCGACGGCTGGGCCGACGAGACGAACGGATCGCAATGGCACTTCGCGCCAGCCGAGCGCGCCATCTTCGCCACCGCTTCAGTCATCGCCGGCGCACCGCAGGTGTAGACCACGTCGTTCGGCGTAAGCTCGGGCATGTGCTCGGTCGGACGGCCGCTGCGAATCGCCGGCGAGACGTTCTGCGGCTCCGACACGATCGGGATGATCTTCACATTCGGGAAGCGCGCCAGGCGGCAAAGCGCCTGGTGCATGTAGAACGATTGCAGCGTCCGCGACACGACGATGAAGACGATCTCGCGCTTCGGATTTTCGGTGATCGCGGCGACCGCGATCGCCCACATCGGCGCAAAGCCCGTGCCGCTCGCGACCAGGATGATTCGGCCGCGATGCTTCTGCCGGAAGAAGGCGGTGCCGAGCGGCGCGGTCAGCTTGACACGGTGGCCGACCTGAATGTCCCGGCCGAGCGCCGACGACACCAGGCCGTCCTTGAGGATGCGGATGTGGAGATAGAGAAGATGGCTGTCGGGCGCGCCAACCATCGGATAGGTCGGGCTGTAGCAGCGCGTCGGAAAACCGCGATACTGCACCTTCGCATACTGGCCGGGGAAGAAGCGCAGCGGCTTCGGCATCTCGATCGTGACCCCGACCACGTCGGGCGCCAGACGAACGAGATCACCGACCTCGCAGTTCATCGTCACCGTCTCCGGCACCGGCTCGGTGATGATCTTCAGATCCGACACCACGCGCGCCTGGCAGGCATGTGCCATGTCGCCTTCCATGCCGCCGAACAGCTTGCCGTCGACAACCGTCACCTTGCAGGAGCCACAAATACCACTGCGGCAGTCATGGGGCAGATCCACGCCACTGTTGATGGCGCCGTCGAGCAGGATATCGCCCACATTCGCGTAGAACGTTTCCCTGTTGTACTGGATTTTGCAAATCTTACCCATCACTGCACCTCAAGTCGCATCGGCCGGATCTGCCTCGTATGTCGGATCTGGGTGTGGTCGAACGCCGCGACTCGCATGAAGACACCGTTCTTGATCGGTACGTCGTACTTGCTTTTCGTGTCCAATTTGCGGGCAATTTCGAGCGTCCAGTGGCCCGCCGCCCAACGCGCCGCACAGCGAATGTCGGCGCGGTCGCCGGTGAACTCGCCGCTGATCAAGACTCCGGGCACGACCGTGCCGATCGGCGTCTGCGCATCCGCCTCCGCGGAGTAGGGCACGGATTCCGCTTCCGTCATGAACCAGCGCGCCCCCTCGCTCTCGCCGATGTTCGGATCGAGATTGATCTCGCCCATCGCCGCCGTCATCGCAGCGACGTCCTTCGGCAGGCGCTTCGGTCTCACGCCCCGATTGCCCAGCCTGGCGGCCTCCCTGTCGATCACGAAGTTGTCCGTGTAGTTGGCAGTTCCCGGATCCGGCGCAAACCCTCCCTTGTAGGGCGTCAGTCCTTTCACCTGATCCGGCGTCGGTTCGGCAGGAGGCCCGAAATGATCGTCGTCCATCCAGCCCGTCGGACCGCCGCTCGTGGCCTTCCACAGCCATGCATCGGCGTAGAGATTCGGCGCCGGCGTGTAGTGAATGCCGCGGCCCGACAGCGTCGCCGGCTTGTCCGGCATCGGCTGCGAGCTCATGTGGAACGTACGGTCCGCCGCCAAGGTGATCGGCAGGGTGGTGAACAGCAGCGAGAACTTGTCCTCGTTGAAGTCGTTCTCATCGCCCTTGTCGAAGCCGTTCTGCAGCAGATGCCAGCCGTCAGCCTTCTTGATCAGCGGCAATTGCTTCAGCGAGCGCGTCGGATCCTCCCAGATGACGAGGAAGTACACCCACGTGCCGTCATGCGCCGCCTTGATCCACACCTTCGACTCGCCGGTGCCGTCGAAATTGTCGCCCTGGTTGGTCGTCACCATGTGCGGCTGGATGTTGCGCCAGACGCGATCGGACGAATCACCGTCGAGGGTCGGAGCATCTGACGTGGCAATCCGATACACCGTCACCGTATCCTCGGCGTAGTAGTCGGCCGCGAACATCGCGGAACCGATCACGATGGCTGCGGCCGTCGCGACCATGAACGGATTGGCCTGGAACGTCGGGTTGCGGCGACGGGAATTGCCCTTCGCGGGCGCCGGGGGACGCATGCGGCCTGCCGGCATGCGTGGCTCGGGACGTCCCCGCATCGGCTCCTCCATGCGCCGCGGCGCCGGCATCGGCTCACGCACCGCCTGACGTGCGGCGGCAGGCGCAGGCTTTTTGGGCGGGGCTTCGGCCTCCTCGAGCTTCTCGGACTGCTCGACGAGCATGGTGAGAAGTTCGACCGGATCGAGCTTCGGCGGCGGCGGCGGCAGGGGTGCGGGACGGAACACGCGATACAACTGCATCTTTCCACCGATGCTGAAATGAACCAGGACGTGGAGCACGACGAAGACAGGGATGACCCACGTGGCGTACCAATGGATCATCATCGTCGAGTAGCCGGAGGCAACGCCGAAGAACAGCAGGCCGCCCGTGATGATCAGCGTGCCCATCGCGATGAAGAGCACCCAATGCAGCATGACGCTGATCGAGCCGAGCCGCGCCGGTCGGCGGCCGAGCAGCCCCTTGAAGCGCATCTTGTCGATGGCGACGCGGCGGCCAAGCCCCGACTTTGCGATGTAGATCATGTAGGCGACCGCGACGCTCGCGAGCACGACGCCTGCGGGCATGTGCCATGTCCAGGTGCGATGCCGCGGCAGCATCCAATCGAGATTGTTGGCGATCCAAGCGTGGCCCGGCGCTTCCGTCGCCATGCGCAGCCCCGTGAGGAACGCGATGACGGTTGCGCCGACCAGCGTCCAATGGAGCAGGATCGTGCCGTAGTCGGTCTTTCGAATTTTCATGCGTGCGCCTCCCGCCTTGCGCACACGCAATCGGCGCGACGCACCGCTGAACCGGTGATCGACTCTTGTTTCAGCGGCCCGAGCCCGTTTCGGCTCGTCGAACACGCACCCCTGAACTGCGCCCCCCGCTCTGAATGCATTCCTGCATCACGCGCCCCGATGATGGTGATGTCGTCCAACAACTCTTCGTCCCCCGGATACTCTCAAGCGGCAACTTTTAGTCTGCCTTCGGCGTCGACCGCGCCGTCCTCCATTCCGATCGTTGCCACGCTACGATTGAACGCGACCCCTTGGATCACGCCTGCAATTGGTCAGTCGTTGCTGTCCGGGCCGGTGACGGGTTGCCCGGATCGCATGAAAACTGACCGCTCTTTCCTCCTCTGATTTGTTTCATCATCGCTGTCAGAGCGAGCACGCGGCACAGCGGCGAAGCGCCACTACCGCGAAACCACCGTGACGCTGTCGGCCACTCATTGTGCCCGCGTTGCGAGAGTGCGTGCGCAAAGCTGGGTGTCCATGTGTTGCCGCCGTCGCCATGGTCGCTCTCCGCACCGCCGTCGAATACCGCACGCTCGTGATGACAACGCCTGTGCGTTGCACCGCAGGAAGATTTATTCGCCTTCGTGGCGTCATTCGGCCCGGACCACGGCCAATGAGCGCAGAACCAAGGTGATAGGCGGACGAATGTGTGACGCGCGTTGTGCGCCAGAGCCCTCATCGCGCCGCAACCATCGAAGATCACAAATGGATTTCGAACTACGCCGACAGTGACGGCGTGTGCCGCATTTTCCAGCAACCAGTCTCGCGCTCTGCGGCCTCCCGGAGATTTTCTCCCGCAGCGTGTGACAGAAAGGGCCGCGTGTCTCATTGTTGCCGGAAAATCGTCGGCATCGACTGTCAAGAGCGCTGATTGAAGCACTAGCCCTTGGGAGACGCGCCTGGATGAGTCTGGCTCAAGACCGGCCCCGAAACAAAGCCGCGGCTGCCTTAACCGACCTTCTCTCGGGAAGCGACGATCCTGTCACGCGTGGATTGCGTCAAGCGGTCCGGCGCATGGCGGGGATCGGCGTATTCAGTGGCGTGATCAACATCCTGATGCTCTCGGGCTCGGTCTACATGATGCAGGTCAACGACCGCGTCGTTCCGAGCAAGAATCTGGCGACACTCATCGGCCTGTCGGTGATGATTCTCGCGGCCTACTTGATTCAGGGCTATTTCGACGCGCTACGCTCGCGAATGCTGTGCCGGGTCGCCACCGTTTTCGATGCCAGCTTGCAGGACGCGATCCATCACGCTTTGGCCACACTTCCGCTGCGCGGCACCAAGCCGATGCTGATGCAGCAGCCACTGCGCGATCTCGATCAGTTGCGCGCCTTCATGTCGAGCATGGGCCCGACCGCCTTTCTCGACATGCCCTGGATTCCGATCTTCCTGATCGGGATGTTCCTGTTCCATCCGCTGATCGGCATCACGGCCATCATCGGCACCGCGGCCATCATCTCGATGACGCTGATCACCGACCGCCTGTCGAAACAGGCGAGCAAATCTGCCAGTGACACCAGCGCGGCCCGCCAGGTGCTCGCGGATGCCACGCAGCGAAATGCGGAAGTGATTCGCGCGCTCGGCATGCTCGACCGCTTCTCGGCGCGCTGGAACGCGGTCAACGAGAAGTATCTGAAGGACAATATCCGCGCGAGCGACGTCTATTCCAACCTTGGCGCGGCGGCGAAAGTGCTGCGCTACATTCTGCAGTCCGGGATGCTGGGAATCGGCGCGGCGCTGGTCGTCTCCGAGCAAGCTTCGGGCGGCGTGATGATGGCCTCGTCGATCCTGATGGGGCGCGCGCTCGCCCCGATCGAGATCGCGCTGGGAAGCTGGAAGCAGTTGGTCGCCGCCCGCCAGGGCATTGCGCGTCTCCGCGATGTGTGCAGGGCGACCGCCAAGCCCGAAGCGCCTCCGGTCGCGCTGCCGCGTCCGTGCCGCGAGCTGTCGGTTCAGGAGCTCACGGTCGCGGCGCCCGGAACCGATCGTCCAATCGTTCACAACGTGTCGTTCTCGATCCAGGCCGGCACGGGTCTCGCGCTGCTCGGCGCCAGCGCATCCGGCAAGACCTCGCTTTCCAAGGCGTTGGTTGGCGTCTGGCCCGCCTTGAACGGCAGCGTCCGCCTCGATGGTGCTGCGCTCGACCAGTGGAGCAATGAGGAGCTCGGCCGCCATATCGGCTATCTGCCGCAGGACGTAGCGCTGTTCGACGGCAGCATCGCCGACAACATCTGCCGCTTCGACGAGAATGCGACCTCCGATGCGATCCTCAAAGCGGCGCAGATCGCCGGCGTCCACGACATCATCCTGCGCCTGCCCGACGGTTATTCGACGCGAATCGGTCAGGGCGGCACGTCGCTGTCGGCTGGCCAGCGCCAGCGCGTCGGACTTGCACGCGCGGTGTATGGCGATCCGTTCCTGATCGTGCTCGACGAGCCGAATGCGAACCTGGACACCGACGGCGAGAACGCGCTCAGCCGCGCCATCCAGATCATGCGGCAGCAGAACCAGAGCATCGTCATCGTCATCTCGCATCGGCCGAGCGCGCTGAACGCATTGAACATGGCGCTGGTGCTCTATGAGGGCAAGGCGATCGCCTTCGGGCCGTGCCAGGAGATCTTCGCCCGCGTCGCCGGCGCCAAGCCACCCGCTGGCCCAGCCGTGACGCATGCCGCGGCCGCTGCGCCCCGGGTCGCCGCTCCGGCAGCGGCCCCAAATCCGAACGCCAGAATGCTTCGTCGCGCCGCCCCAGCAGAAAGCGCTTGATCAATGAAACACATCAACGACTTCAGGCCCTTCGATGACGACGACTATGTGCGACCGAAGACCCGTGCTGTCGGTCCCCAGGGCGATGCGCTGATACTCGAGTTGCAGCGATTGCAGGGCGCCTTCGACGAGGGCTCGGACGAGGACCCGCGGGCACGTCGTGGCGGCCGCGACGGCGGCAAGAAGCGGCGGCGTCCACCGCCGGCGCAGACGCGCGTCAAGCCGCGCAAGAAGAAGGGCAGCACCATGGGCCGCGCGCTCTCGCTGTTCGGACTCGGCGGCCAGGCTCAGCGGGAGCGTCATCGCGAGGGCATCCGCGAGATGGACTGGCAGAGGCCCGCGCCGGCGCGCGGACGCGAGCCGGAGCTGACACCGCCACCGCGCCATGCGCCTGCGCACATGCCGAACAACAACAATATGCCTGTGCTCGACGTCCGAGAGGCACGTCGCGACGCCGGCTTCGGTGACGCGCCGCGACTGGGGCAGCAGAACCTCCCTGCCCGCCTTGGTCAGGCGCCGGCCGTGCCGCAGACCGGCGTGCGCCGCCTCGTTGGAACCGCCAGCACCGCGTTGACGACCGGCATGACGTTCATTGCGGCGCAGGGAACCGCGGCCGATCTCGACGATGATTCGGACGAGCAGCTCGTTCCGCGCGTCGGCCGGATGTTCGAAAACGAATTGCGTCTCGGCCTGCGCGTCCTGCTGGTCGCGGCCGTGTTCGGCGGCGGCTGGCTGACGCTGGTGCCGCTGGCCGGCGCAGTCGTCGTTCCCGGCAATCTCGTCGTGCAGTCCAACGTGAAGGCCATCCAGCATCCGACCGGCGGCATCATCGCCGAGATCAAGGTCGACAACGGCAAGCGCGTCGCCGCCGGCGACCTGCTCGTCCGGCTCGATGCGACGCAGAGCCAGGCGCAGCTGCAATCGATCACCAAGCAGCTCAACGAGCAGCGCGCCAAGATCGCGCGCCTGTCGGCTGAGCGCGATGGTCTGGAGCAGCCGGAATACCCGGCCACGCTGACCTCACATACCGACGATCCGAACATTCGCGCCGTCATCGCATCGGAAAACGCGCTGTTCAAGGCCCGCGCGGTCACGCGCAAGAGCCAGAAGGAGCTGCTGCAGGGACGCATCGTCCAGCTCAACAACGAGATCAGCGGCATGGAGGCGCAGCTCGATTCGAAGACCAAGCAGATCGACCTCATCAAGGGCGAGCTTGCCGGCGTGCAGGATCTCTACGACAAGCGCCTCGTCCCGCTGACCCGGCTCACAACGCTGCAGCGGGAAGCCGCGCGGATCGACGGCGAGCGCGGACAGCTGGTGTCGAGCGTCGCGGAAACGCGATCCAAGATCAGCGAGGCAGAGCTGCAGACGGTCAAGATCGATCAGGACTTCCGCAGCGAGGTCGTCAAGGACCTCAGCGAGTCGCAGGCCAAGGAAGGCGACCTGGTGGAAAAGGGCGTGGCCGCACGCGACCAGCTGGACCGCATCGAGATGCGCGCGCCGAATTCGGGCACCATCCACCAGCTCGCGGTTCACACCATCGGCGGCGTCATCAAGCCGGGCGAGACCATCATGGAGCTGGTGCCCGATTCGGACGAGCTGCAGGTCGAAGGGCACGTTCAGCCCAAGGACATCGATCACGTCCACACCGGACAGGACGCGATGGTGCACTTCAATGCCTTCAACTCGCACACGACGCCGAAGTTGAGCGGCCAGGTCTCGTTCGTCTCGCCGGATATTACCAACGACCAGCGCACGGGCTCCACCTTCTACACGGTCAGGATCACGCTGCCGGATGAGGAGCGGAAGCGGCTCGGCGACGTCAATCTGAAGCCGGGCATGCAGGCGGAGGTCTATGTCCAGACCGGCAGCCGGACGATGCTCAGCTACCTGATGAAGCCCGTTCTCGATCAGTGGCGCCGTGCCTTCGTGGAGTAACAAGATCTGACATGTCACGGGCTGCGTCCGCAAGGGACGCAGACCGGCTCGGCCGATCAGCATGACGATTGCAAATTTTCCCCGCGCCTCGGGCGCGACGATGGTGCCGCCAGTTGCGATCCCGCCAGCGGATGGCCGACAGATGGTCTCGGCCGGTACGGCGGAGCGGCTTGCGAAGCCGCGACTGCCGCCACCAGCGGCCGTTCCGACTCAGGAAGGCCCCCAGGGGCTTCGGTTCGATTTCAACGACGGTTGCCGGGTGATGCTGCCCGACACCGGACAGGCGTGGCGCGTCCGGCTGAGCGATCTCGAGACCGCGAATGTCCTGTTCGACATCGAGCTTCGCTCGGGGCACGTCAACAGCAACAAACGATATTTCGTGCCCTTCAGGCTCGAGGTCTGGTCCGCGCAGACTCTGTTGCTGCGCCACGACTACGACGCCAGCGGGCGCGACATCCTGATCCAGTTTCCGATCGGCACCATCGGCGACATCATCGGCTGGCTCGGCTACGCGATGAAGTTCAAGGAGATGCACAAGTGCCGACTGACCTGCGCGCTGGGCGAGCCGCTGATCGCGCTGTTCCAGGCCGCCTATCCCGACGTCGCCTTCGTCACACACGATCAGATTCAGGCTGAGCGCTATTACGCCACCTACTCCGTCGCCCTGTTCTTCGACGACGCCGCCCAGGTGTATCAGCCTTGCGACTTCCGGCAGGTCGGCCTGCATCGCACTGCAGCCCATATTCTCGGCGTCGATCCGGCGGAACGCCCGCCGCGCGTTGCGCTCGATGACAACAGCCGACCGATCGCGGAGCCGTATGTCTGCATCGCCGTGCAGGCCACGACCCAATGCAAGCATTGGAACAATCCTGAAGGCTGGCACAGCCTCGTGGACTTCCTCAAGGCCACCGGCTATCGCGTGATCTGCATCGATCAGAAAGCGGAGAGCAGCCGCGGCGATTTCCGCACCCGGATTCCCGCTGACGCCGAGGACCAGACCGGCGAACGACCGCTGCGGGAGCGCGCGCGCTGGCTGCGGCACGCCGACGTCTTCATCGGGCTGTCCTCGGGCCTGTCCTGGCTCGCCTGGGCCGTGGGCACGCCCGTGGTGCTGATCAGCGGCTTCACTGATCCGATCAACGAGTTTGCGACGCCTTACCGCGTTATCAATCGGCACGCCTGCAACAGCTGCTGGAATGATGCGCGTCACCGCTTCGACCACACCGACGCGCTGTGGTGTCCGCGTTGGAAGGACACGCCGCGGCAGTTCGAATGCACGCGCCTGATCAAGGCTAAGCAGGTCGAAGGCATGTTGCGCAGAGTGCCGGGCTTCGGGCAGGGATTGCTCCCCAAGCCGCCCGGGCCGCCGGCGGCGCAGCAGTTGACCCAGCCGACGAACGCTCCGCCGCTCGCCGCGGGTTTTCCGGGCGCAGCCGGCAAGGATCAGCCGATTGCACTCGCTGCCGTGCTGGCGCAGCCGCGCGGAGAGGTTCCGCATGGCGGCCTCGCTTCAGGCGTGACCGTGGCCGCCGGCATTTTGCTGGATCAGGCCGCCGCACAGATTTCAGAAGGCGACCGCAACGCAAGGGCCAGCGATCTCCCCGGTGCCCTGCAGAACTACAAGCAGAGCATCGATATCGTCCGGCGGCTGACGCAGGCCGATCCGGACAATGCCGGCTTCCAGCGCAACCTGTCCGTCGCCTTGAACCGGATCGGCGCCGTGCTGTTCGTTCAGCGCAATCTCCAGGGCGCACACGCGGCCTATTCCGCCAGCCTGGCTGTCATCGAGAAACTGACGGCTGCTCATCCCGCCCATCTCAGCTTCCGCCGCGATCTCGCCTGGTGCCACGCGCTGCTGGCCGACGTGCTCGGGGCCCAGGGCCGCCACGCCGAAGCCTTCGAGCAGCGTCGCAACAACGCAGCCGTCGTCACGCAGCTCGCCAACGCCGCACCCGACGATTCGCCGTTGCAGCAGGCGCTGGCAACGTCCTACCAAAATCTTGGCGACGCCTTCCTTCCTCTCGGCAATATCGATGGCGCCCTGACCGTCTACCGGATCAGCCTCGGCCTGACCAAGCGCGAGCTCGATGCGAACGGGCAGGATCCGGGCTGGAACGCGCTCTACACCAGCCTGCTCCAGAAGATCCGGGCTGCCCTGCTCGCGCAGCGCCAAGTCGCGCCATCGGCCTGAACGTGGCCTGCAGCTCGGCAAATCACCGCAGACAACTCAATCTGTCAGCACGATGACCGCTCTCCGGCGCACCAGCCGCGTTACGTGACTGATTGTCACTCGCAGATTCGTCCGCCGAGTCTTGACAAACTTTGCGAGCCATTCGCAATAGCGTCCGGTCATCGGCGAGATGCTGGCAGCATCTTGACGAGAAAATGTGCATCGACTCGGACGACCATTACCCGCATTCGTTGCTTGCCACTGAAAATCAATCACTTGGCGGGGCGTTCGGCAAATCGATCACAGCTCCGCGATGCCCGAACAACAACATATTTGCGGACTCCCCGACGCCTCTTTTGGCCCGATTGCTTCGACCATATAGCCGCGTGCGACAAAGTAGCGCGCGGCGAGGGACCGCGCGACACAGCGGCGCACGGACGCAAGGCGCATCTCGCGCGCGGCGTGTCCTGCGGCAGGGCCGATGCAGTTCCGCATCGACTGGCCAGTGTCGGTACGAGGCCCTGCCGGGCGTCGGATGAACTTGGGGAGAGATGATCCATGGCGAATAACACCTTCAACCCGACGGCTCTGGCCAACGGAACGTCGAACCTGCTGGTGCGTGCGTCCGCGCTCAATCTGTCGACGGACCTTGTCCAGGCCGGCGTCGTGTTCAACGACGCGGTCCGCGCCTCGCTCGGCCTGTTCTCGCAGGCAGGCAGCGGCAACTCGAATCCATTCCTCGGCAGCTACACCACCGATCTGCACGCCGTGCAGAACGATATCGCTGCCATGCTCGCCAATCCCGGCCAGGTGACGCTGGGTGGCCAGACGTTCACGCTGAACGCCACCGACACCGCCGTCCTCACCAACGTGCAGGCGCAGATCTCGACCCTGATCACCGCCGCGGGCCAGACCACCAACGCGGCGACCATGGCAGCGGCTGACCAGACGCTGCATGCCGTCCAGCAGGAGATCCTGCAGGAGATCAACGGCGATGCGCATCTGTCGGGCGCGCTCAACAAGGTCAACTTCCTCGCCAACACCGGCGGCCAGGACGTTGCCTTCCAGAATACGCCGGCCGGCGCCGATGACGCCGCGACGCTGGCGGCGGCAACCGCGGGTAACACGCTGAAGGACGTCGGTCTCGTCTTCAACAAGGTGGTCGATCTCGCCTCCGGCGGCATCCACACCGGCAATCTCCAGGAGGTCACGACCGACCTGACTGCGATCTCGCAGGGCCTGACCAACATCCTCAACAACAAGACCCAGCTCGCGCAGATCGAGGCCGGCGAAACGGCCAACGCCGCTGCGCTGACCACGATCCATCTGCAGACGGTGCTCGGACAGATCAACCTCGAGCTCAATCAGTACGCCAAGGCGGAGACCACCGGCAATCAGGCAGCGTTGCGCGGCACGGCGGACAACCTGCTCGACAGCATCGACATCATCCAGGGCGACGCCAACCTCAACACGGCAGCCGGCGGCAATGGCATGCCTGGCCATGCGGGCGGCTTTGCGGAAGATCCGGGCGGATTGACCGGCACCGTCACCAAGTTCCAGGACAATCAGGCGCAGACCAACTTCTGGGCCGCGTTCCTGGCCGAAGCCAACACCATCAACGCGACCTTGCAGAAGATCGCCACCGGCGGCGCGCAAGCTAGTGCGGCCCTGGTCACGCAGATCCAGAACTACCAGGCCTTCGGCGCCAATTTCGACGCCGCGCAGGGCAACGTCTTCCGCGGCCGTTTCGACAACGAACTCTTGAGCGGCACGCTCGAGGCGGACTCGGCGGCGGCGGTGAAGGGCCTCCAGGGCATTCTCAACGGTGATACGGGTGCCGCGCTCGCGGCCGACAAGGCGATGCTCGCAGCGGCCGGCCAGGGTTTTGCGGCCGACGCCATGGACGTGTCCGGCAACAACATCGCGATCGGCGGCGCGACCTATGTCGGCACGGCGACCACGGTGTCGGGCGCCACCTCCGTGCACGGCCTCGCCCAAGGCACCATTCCGGTGACAGCGACGCCGAACATCGCCAATGGCACCGGCGGGACGACTTCGTCCACCACCACGCCGGCGCCGGTTGCCGTCAATTTCAACCCGACGGCGCTCGCCAACGGCACGTCGAACCTGCTGACCCGCGCCACCGCGATCCAGCACTCGACCGACCTGGTGCAGGCCGGCGTCGTCTTCAACGACGCGGTTCGCGCCTCGCTCGGCCTGTTCAGCCTCGCCAACAGCGGCAACTCGCCGACCTTCCTCTCCAGCTACCAGGCCGACATTACGGCGGTGCAGACCGATATCGCGGCGATGCTGGCCAACCCGGGTCAGGTCACGCTCGGCGGCAAGACCTTCACCTTGAACGCCACCGACACGGCGGTGCTGACCAATGTCGAAGGGCAGCTCGGTACGCTGCTGCAGGCCGCGGGACAGTTCGCCAACGCCAGCACGGCGGCCACGGCGAGCCAGACCATCCACGCGCTGCAGCAGGAGATCCTCGGCGAGATCCACAACGACGCGCATCTCGCCAACGCGCTGAACAACGTCCCCTTCCTCGCCAACACCGGCGGGCAGGACGTTGCGTTCCAGACGTCGCCCGCGGGCGCGGACGATCCTGCGAGCCTCGCTGCGGCCACCGCGGGCAACAGCCTGAAGGACGTCGGTCTCGTCTTCAACAAGGCTGTCGAGGTCGCCTCGGGCGGCATCAACACCGGCAATCTCGCCGAGGTCACCGCGGACCTCACGGCCGTGTCACACGGTCTGACGGCCATCCTCAACAACAAGACCCAGCTCGCGCAGATCGAGGCTGGCGAGACGGCCAATGCCGCTGCGCTGACCACCATCCATCTGCAGACGGCGCTCGGCCAGATCAACCTGCAACTGAACAAGTATGATCAGGCCGCGACCACCGGCAACCAGGCTGCTCTGCGCGGCACGGCCGACAACCTGCTCGACATTATCGACATTGTTCAGGGTGACACCAACCTGAACATCGCGGCGGGCGGCAACGGCAATGCGGGTCACGCCGGCGGTTTCGCCGAGGATCCGGGCGGGCTCAAGGGGACGGTCACCAAGTTCCAGGACAACCAGGCGCAGACGAACTTCTGGGCGGCTTTCCTCGCCGAAGCCAACACCATCAACACGACGTTGCAGCACATCGCGACCGGTGGTGCCCAGGCGAGCGCTGCGCTGATCACGCAGATCCAGAACTACCAGCAGTTCGGCGCCAATTTCGACGCCGCACAGGGCGCCGTCTTCCAGGGCCGCTTTGACAACGAGCTGCTCAGCGGCACGCTCGAGGCCGATACGGCCGCCGCCGTGAAGGGCCTGCAGGGCATCCTGAACGGAGATACGGGTGCTGCACTCGCTGCCGACAAGGCGATGATCGCTGCCGCCGGCCAGGGTTTTGCGGCCGACGCAATGGACGTGTCGGGCAACAACATCCCGGTCAATGGCGGCACCTATGTCGGCACGGCCACGACGGTTTCGACGGCCACGTCGATCAAGGGCACCGCGCAGGGCACCATTCCCGTCACGGCGACGCCGAACATCGCCAACGGCACGGGCGGCACTGCGGCTGCCGGAACGTCGACCGCAGGCGGGGCCGGAGGCGCGAACGGCGGCAGCACGGGTGCGGGAGGGACATCGACCGGCGGCACGTCGAGCGGCACCGCCAACAACACGCATCACAGCCACCACCATCATCACGACCACAGCACGCACGGCACGCATGCGAGCCAGGCTGCTGCCGCTGCCGCCGCACCCGACATGTCGCAACATCACGCGCTGCATCACATGTGGGCCTGAGGTCCAGGCAGTCATTCTGCTCACGACAGTCACGTTGCGAGAGCGCCAGAAGGAGTCCTCCTCCTGGCGCTCTCATAAGAGAACAAAGGGAAGGACCGGACCGAGAGCGCCGGCCCGCAGGTTAAGGGAGAGCCACAGCGATCAGGAAAGATGCACGACCCCTACCCCACAAACCGAGTCGCCACGCGTTGGAGGGATTCCAGGGTGAGACCGGGAACCGGTCGCAAGATCGGGGCAACTTCTTGTCGGGACCGTGTACCGAAATTCCACCCACAGCATATGTTGCAAGGATGCCACGACTGAAATCAACGAGTTAGAACATTTCTATGGGTTTCCGTGCCCCGGCTGCGACACCAGGCGCATGCCCGAACATCATCACGTTTGAGGACTCGGCGACGCTTCTTTTGGCCCCATTGGAGCAAATAATTCCCAAGTGCTCTGAGGCCGCGACATTTCGCCCGCTCCGAGAGGAGTGAACGAGGCGTCGCAGCCCGATCAACGCCCGCGTGCTGCCCAATCCGCCAAGCAGCTGACGCCGGGTTGAAACTTGGGGAGATAATGTGATGGCAGCCAATACCTTCAACCCGACGGCGCTGGCGAATGGCACGTCCAATCTGCTGGTTCGCGCCTCGGCGTTGAACCTTTCGACCGACCTCGTCCAGGCCGGTGTCGTGTTCAACGACGCCGTTCGCATTTCGACGGGCCTGTTCTCCACACCGCAGAACAGCGGCAACTCCAATCCTTTCCTCGGCAGCTACACGACCGATCTGCATGCCGTGCAGAACGACATCGCCGCGATGCTGGCCAATCCGGGCCAGGTGACGCTGGGCGGCAAGGCGTTCACGCTCAACGCCACGGACACCGCCGTGTTGACGCAGGTGCAGAACGAGATCACGACGCTGATCAACGCTGCGCCGAACACGACCAATCCCAACACGCTGGCCGAGGCCGACCAGACCATTCACAACGTGCAGCAGATGATCCTGCAGCAGATCCAGGGCGATGCGCATCTGTCCTCGGCGCTGAACAACGTGCAGTTCCTCGCCAATACCGGCGCAATGGACGTCGCGTTCCAATCGCTTCCCGCAGGCAATGACGGCACGGCCAATCTCGCGGCCGCCACCGGCGGTGACCTCGCGGCCATCGGCCAGGTCTTCAATGCGGCAGCCGACCTCGCGCTCGGTGGCATCAGCGCCAACACTCTTGGCCAGATCACCGCCGACTTCACCGCGGTCCAGCAGGGCCTGATGGCCATCATCAACGATCCCGCGAAGCTCGCTGCGCTCGAGGCGGGTCAGACCGCCGTCGACGCTCAGACCACGACGCTGCATCTGATGACGCTGGCCGGCCAGATCGGCCTGCAGCTCAACAAGTACGACAGTGCTGAGACCCAGGCTAGTCCGACCGCCCTGCGCGGCACCGCCGACAACATTCTGGACATGATCGACGTTTTCCAGAACGACGCGACCCTCAACAAGGCCGCGGGCGGAACGGGAACGCCTGGGCATGGCGGCGGCTTCTCGGAAATGCCGGGCGGCCTGACGGGCACGGTGACCCGCTTCCAGGACAACCAGGTTCAGACCAACTTCTGGGCCTCGTTCCTCGCCGAAGCCAATACTCTTGGCGCCAAGCTCAACGCCGTCGCGAACGGCACCGCGACAGCGACCCAGGACATCATCACACAGATCGCGAACTACCAGAACTTCGGCGTGCAGTTCAACAATGCGCAAGGCGCCGTGTTCCAGGGCCGCTTCGACAACGAGCTCGCCGCGGGCGCGCTGCAGTCCGACTCCGCCATGGCGACCAAGGCGCTGATGGGCATCATGAACGGTGATACCGGCGCCGCGCTGGCGACCGACCAGGCCATGCTCAAGGCCGCAGCGGCCAACTTCATCGGCAATGCCGGCGACATCGGCGGCAACAACATCGCGATCGGCGGCGTGGACTACGTGGGTTCGGCCACGTCATTCCTGACCGCCACCGCCGTGAACGGCATCGCGATGGGCACGGGCGCGCCGGCAGGCGCCAACCCGAACATCGCCAACGGTACCGGCGGCACGCCTGCGAGCACGACCACGCCGGGCGGCGGCGGGATGGCCGGTGGCGGAGCTGCGGGCGGCGGCGCTGCAGGAGGCGGTGCTGCAGGCGGCGGAGCCGCGGGCGGTGGCACCACCGGCGGAGGCACGACGGGCGGCGGTGCCGCCGGCGGAGGTACGACCGGCGGCAATACCGGCACCGGTAATAACACCGGCAACAATCAGACGACCACGACGCATCACTGTCACCACCACCATCACAGCCACGACCATCATACGGCGGCGGCAGCTGCGGCTGCCACGGCGGGTGCGGCGGCGGGCGCTGCGGACATGTCGCACCACCACGCGATGCATCACATGTGGGGCTGAGCCCGTCCGCGACGCATTCTCGCTTCCGCCGGCACAGATTGCATCTGTGCCGGCGTTGTCGCTTTCGGGAGCAAGCGATCCCGAGCAGACCGAAGAGCACGAACGTGTCACCCGCGCCGGTCGAACGTTTCTAGACCATCGATCGCGTTCGGCCTCGCCTTAGCCTCCGTTTCGCTTCATTCCGCCCAGACAACGGTTTCGGTCGAACATTCAGTAAGTTGTGCACATGAACGAGCTCGCCGTCGCCATCCGCCCTCGCCTCGTCTCCGCGACCGCCGATGACGGACAAGCGCCGTCAGCCGCGATCAACGAACGCGCGTTGCGCGTCGCCGAAGAGGCTTATCGCAAGGTGCTGGAGCTCCAGCCCCGGCACTTCCGGACGCTGTGCAGCCTGGCAATGGTCCGGCTGCAACTCGGCGATACGCATGAGGCGCGGAAGCTGCTGGACCAGGCCGCGGAGGAAGCCGGCGAGTCCGCGGAGCTGCATTTGTCGCTCGGCAAGACCTATGGAGGTCTCGGCGATCTCGCCAAGGCGAGCACGCATCTGCAACGCGCCGTCGAACTCGACGATCAATCCGGCGAAGCGCGGCTTCTGCTCGGCAGCGCGCTCACGAGCCTCGGTGATTCCGTCGGCGCCGTGCGACATCTCGAGCTGGCGCTGGCCGCACACCCCAACGACGCCGACGCGCATCAGGCCCTCGGTTTCGCGCTGCAGCGGCTCGGCCAATTCGAGCGCGCGCTGTCGCATCACGAGGCCGCGCTCGCGGCACGGCCAAACTTCGCGGCCGCCGCCGGCAGCCTGGGTGACGCCTGCCGCATGCTCGGGCGGCATGCCGAGGCGATTGCCCACTACCAGCGGGCGCTGGCAATCCAGCCGAATGCGCCGGTCGTGCTGCTGAACATCGGCGGCTGCCAGCAGGCGATCGGCCAGGCTGATGCGGCGATCCGCACCTATCAGCAGGCGCTTGCCGTGAGTCCTCATCTGGCAGAGGCGCACTACAATCTCGGCAATCTCCACCTGGAGATGAACAGCTGGCCGGCCGCGATCTTCCACTACGAGCGCGCCATCGCCGAACGCCCGGACTTCCCCGAGGCGCACAACAATCTCGCCAACGCGCTGCAATCGCGCGGCAGATCGGACGAGGCGCTGGCTCACTACGCTGAAGCTCTGCGCAGGCGTCCCGACTACGCGACGGCCCACCGCAACCGCGGCGACACGCTGCGCGACGTGAAGCGTTTCGAGGAGGCGATCGCGAGCTATCGCACCGCCCTCAGCCATGACCCGCGCGATGTCACCACGATGAACCATCTGGCCGGCGTGCTGATGATCCTGGGCCGGCTCGACGAGGCGGCACAAGCCTACCAGATGGCGCTGGCGGTCAATCCCCGCAACGTCGGCGTTCACCTGAACTACGGCATCGTCAAACCGTTCACGGTCGACGACCAGCGCTGGGCTCCGCTCCTCGAGCAGGCGGCGAGCCCGGAGACGCTGAGTGAGGACGGCCGCATCGCGCTGCACTTCACGCTCGGCCGGGCCTATGCCGACATTAAGGACGGCGAGCGGTCGCTGCTCCATCTCAACGCCGGAAACGGCCTCGAGCGGCGGCGCATCAACTACGATGAGAACCAGACGTTGCGCCAGATCGAGCGCATCCGCGCGGTGTTCTCGAAGGACCTGCTGCAGGCGCGGGCGGGCCACGGAGATCCGTCGCAAGCGCCGGTCTTCATTATCGGCATGCCGCGCTCCGGCACCAGCCTGGTCGAGCAGATGATCGCCAGCCATCCCGCCGTGCATGGCGCCGGCGAGGTCAACTATTTCGCGGCAGCGGCCGGGCTGTTCACCGATCGGGCTCGCGGCGAATTTCCTGAGATGCTCGCCAATCTGTCCGACGCGGACTTCGGGACGTTGGCGAACGCCTATCTCAAGCGTTTCGCGGACCTGCCGGACGACACCAGGCGCATCGTCGACAAGATGCCGTCGAACTTCCTGTTCGCCGGTCTGATCCATCTCGCGCTGCCGAATGCCCGGATCATTCATGTCCGACGCAATCCGATCGATACCTGCCTGTCCTGCTACACCCAGCTGTTTGCCGAGCCGCAGCCGTTCGCCTACGACTTGGCGGAGCTCGGGCGCTACTTCAGGGCCTATGAGAGCCTCATGAGTCACTGGCGGGCGGTCCTGCCGCGGGACGTCATGCTGGAAGTGTCCTACGAGGACGTGGTGCGCGACTTCGAGCCCAATGCCCGCAAGATCGTCGCCCATTGCGGTCTCGACTGGGACAATGCCTGCCTGTCGTTCCACGAGACCGAGCGGCCGGTGAGCACCGCAAGCCTTGTGCAGGTGCGCAAGCCGCTGTTCAGTGGATCCGTCGGCCGCTGGCGCATGTATGGCGACCGTCTGAAGCCCCTGCTCGACGCGCTCGGCACCGAGGCGATCAGGCCGACCATCGCCGAGGCGATCGCCGGTGTGGCCCAGCCTCAGCCGGCCAACGTCGCGCCGCCGGTGGTCACGCCGCCGACGGACTCGCGCCCGTTCGACGCGACGCGCCTCGCATCGCTGCAGACGCTGGCGGACGGCGTCGTCGCGGTCGCCAAGAAATTGCAGATGCGCGGCGAGCTCGGCGATGCCGAGCAGATCCTCAAGCTGATCCTGGCCGGCCAGCCGACCAATTTCGATGCGCTCGTCGGCCTCGGCATGATCCGCACCACCGCCAACCGCCTCGACGAGGCCAAGGACTATTTCCAGCGCGCGGTCGCGGTGAACGACAAATCCGCCGAGGCCCATGGCAGCATCGGCGCCGTCGAAGCCTCCGCAGGCCGCTACGAGGCCGCGGTCCAGCACTATGAGACCGCATTGTCACTCTCGCCGAGCCATCCCGGCATTCTCTACGGCTTCGCGATGGTTCGGCAGAACCAGGGCCTGATCGAGGAGTCGACGGCGCTGCTGCGGCGGGCGATCGACAACAAGCCGCAGCACCTCGACGCGCATTTCGCGCTCGGCAACCTGCTCTACACGGCGGGGAAAGACATCGAGGCGGCGAAGCACTACCTCAAGGTTCTCGACTTCAGTCCCGAGCATGCCGAGACCCACAACAACATCGCCAACGTCCTGTTGCGCCAGGGTCATCGCGAGCGCGCGATCGAGCACTACAAGCGCGCGATCGCAAGCAGGCCGGACTACGCCGACGCCTATGGCAATCTCGGCAATGCGTTCCTGGAGCTGAATCAGCTCGAGCAGTCGATCGAGCAGAACCTTCTGGCCATCAAGATCAAGCCGGAGCGCTTCGGCTCCTACAACAATCTGGGTGTCGCCTATCAGGCGCTCGGGCGTTTCGAGGAGGCGACCGCGGCGTTCCAGAAGGCCTTGGAACTGGCGCCGGACGACGCGCCGATCCACCTCAATCTCGCGAACATGTCGAAGTTCAAGCCGGACGACAGCCGGCTGCCGGCCCTGAAGGCGCTGATCGAGCGCGTCGACCAGCTCGACCAGGAAAAGCAGATCGCGGCCCATTTCGCGTTCGGCAAGGCGCTGTCCGACCTGAAGGACTACGACGCCGCCTTTTCGCACTTGCACAAGGCCAATACGCTCAAGCGCAAGAGCTTCGACTACGATTCCGAGCAGCGGCTCGCGATGATGAAAAACGTCGCCGCCCGCTTCACGCCCGAGTTCTTCCGCACTGTGGCGGGGCATGGCGACGACTCCTGGGCGCCCATCTTCATCGTCGGCATGCCGCGCTCCGGGACCACGCTCATGGAGCAGGTGCTGGCGAGCCATTCCAAGGTGTTCGGTGCCGGCGAGCTCGAGACCTTCAAGGATCTGGTCGGCGAATGCGCCAGTCGCCAGAAGGTCATTCCAGCCTATCCCGACCTGGTCGCCCTGCTCCCGCCCGAGGAGATGACGAGGCTCGGACAGGAGTACACCGCCCGCGTGCGCGTGCTCGCGCCCGGGGCCGAGCGGATCGTTGACAAGATGCCGCTGAACTTCATCTTCGTCGGACTGATCCACGCGGCATTCCCGCGCGCCCGGATCATCAATACGCGACGCGACCCGCTCGACAATTGCGTGTCATGCTATCAGCTGCTGTTCACGGGGTCGCAGCCCTTCGCCTACGACCTGACCGAGCTCGGTCATTATTACCGCGGCTACGAGGGCGTGATGGAGCACTGGCACAAGGTGCTGCCGCCTGGCATCCTGATGGATGTGCAATATGAGGATCTGGTCGACGACCTCGAGGGCGTCTCACGCCGCGTGCTCGCCCATTGCGGGCTCGACTGGGAGGATGCCTGCCTCGATTTCCATCAGACCGAGCGCATGGTGCGGACCGCGAGCCTGATGCAGGTGCGCGAACCGATCTACCGGCGCTCGATCGGGAGCTGGCGCCGCTACGAGAAGCATCTCGGACCGCTGTGCGAGGCGCTCGGCATCGCCTACCCGCCTCCGCCGCCGGAAGCGGACTGACCGCCGGCAAATAACCGGGTGCTGTTGCCCAGGGATCGGTGACAGGCGCGGCACCCGGCTATCCGGCCGCGCGGCGGAGCGGCAGGGACAGTGTGCGGGAGGGCGTTTAAGAAATTATCTCCATCATACGCACAGGCCTCAATTTTACTACGCAAGAGAGGCAGCTAATTACACAACCAAAGGCTGTATTCTTTAGGTTCAACTCAGGCTTGCGCGAGCTACGTTCGTAGACCGGGCAGTGTCGGTTTGAACGAGCGCATAGCGCGGGATTGTCCGTTCCTGGCGAAACGCTGATAGTTCAGCTCATTAGTTCAAGTTCCCGAGACGTCTTGCCGCGTCGCAAGGTCATTCCGGACCCGGCCGCACCGGCGATCGGCACGGACGGCCGGCCGCGAGCCGCGCCGGCTTGCTCTTCACCCAACTCGCTCGGCGACCGGACGAATCGACCGGCTTGACGGGGTCTCGTCATTCGGAACACGGGTCCGACGGGTCGACTGACCTGTTACCGTCCAGACGGCTGGGGTGTGAGGAAGGCGCAGCGGGCGCTTGACCTCGGCGCCAAGGCTTGGTTTGACCCGACTGGACGCTCCCGCCCCCATCATGGAAGATCCCGAACCATGCGTATCACCCTCGTCGGCTCCCGACATTTCGGTGTCGCCACACTGAATATGCTGCGCGACAGAGGCATCGAGATCGCACGCGTGGTCGTGCATGACGGCGAGGATCGGCTCGCCGCAGCAGCGCGATCGGCCGGGATCGAGGTGGTCGTCCAGGCCGATCCCAAGGTCGTCCCCGCGAGCGAGATCGCGCCAGGGACCGACCTGATCGTCACCGCCCATAGCCACGCCCGTGTCAGCCAGGAGGCGGTGGCCGCCGCCAAGCTCGGCGGCATCGGCTACCATCCGTCGCTGCTGCCGCGTCACCGCGGCATCGCAGCCGTGGAGTGGACCATCAAGGAGGGCGATGCGATCGCGGGCGGCACCATCTACCATCTGGCCGAGCGGATGGACGCCGGCGCCATCGCCGCCCAGGACTGGTGCTTCGTCAGGAAGGGCGAAACCGCTCGCGAATTGTGGGAGCGCGCGCTGGCGCCGCTTGGCCTCAAGCTGCTCGGCGACGTCGTCGAATCAGCCAAGGCCACCGGCACGATCCCCGCCAAGCCGCAGGACGAGCAGTTCGCGACCAAGGCCCCAAGCCTCACGCCGCACTGACCGAGCAAACCTCGCCGGAGCCTGCGCGCCCGTAGCCGCGATCCACCGTCGGACCAGGCCGCGATCACGAACTGCCGTTCGAACAACGCCAGGATGTGGCGCAGGTCTGCTCATGTTGTGCGCGAAGGCGCAATTCGCTCACAATACCGCCCAAATGGCTGCCAAGCGGGTTCCGCGTTAATCGTTAATAGGCTGAAACTGCTTGATAAAATCGCATTTCGGCAATGCGGCAAATTTTCGTCACAATTTGTCCAAATAAGCTGATCCATCAAAGATATCGAGGGACAAGATTCATGCGTCTCGACCGCATTGGAATGGCATTCGCCGCGTCGATTTTGGTGGGCAGCTCGGCGGCCCCCGCATTCGCCCAGTCGCCCTATGATGGCCAGTGGCAGGTTACGATCGTCACCAGCAGCGGTAGCTGCGAGCCCACGGCCAGCTCGACCCTGACGGTTGCAGACGGTAAGATTTCTGCGGCCGGCGCGAACGTCTCGGGATCCATTGGGCGCGAAGGCCTGGTCAAGGTCTCAATCAATGGCGCATATGCGAATGGTCAGCTCAGCGGCAATTCCGGCTCTGGAAAATGGAACGGCGCATCGGCGGGGATTCCCTGCAGCGGGCGCTGGCAGGCGTCCCGCCTGTAACCAGAGATCTCACCTGGACCCCTTCAAACGGCGGCTCTCGATAGCCGCCGTTTTGATGTCGACGCTGCTGGCAGCGTCGCCGGGACGCGCCGATCCCGGTCCCTTCACCGGCATGGCCGGGACATGGGGAGGTAGCGGCACGGTGGCGCTCGAGGACGGATCGACTGAACGAATCCGTTGCCGCGCGACCTACGGCGTATCGGGCCAGCGCATGAGCTTGGCCCTCACCTGCGCCAGCGACGCCTACAAGTTCGGTCTGCAGGCCGACCTGATTGCCGAGGGCTCGGCGATCTCGGGCAGCTGGACCGAGACCAGCCGCGGCGCCAGTGGCGTGCTGCAGGGACGCGGCGGTGGCGGCAACTTCCAGCTGGTCGCGACCACCGCCGGCTTCAATGCCAACATCGCGCTGGCCACCCGCGGCAATAAGCAGTCGGTCTCGATCCGAGCCGACAGCCAGTTCCGCGCAGCAAACATCTCGCTCTCGCGGTGACGGCGTTCAGGCGCGCTTGGCGCCCTGGCCTGCGGACGGAGCCGGAGCCAGCTGGGCTGCGGTCCGCTTGATGGTCTTGGCAACGAGCAGCGCCTGCTCGCGGGTCATGGCGAAGTCCTGCACACCCTTGTGCGTGGTCAGCGACAGCACCAGGAGATGAGGCTCGCGCTCCGGCCAGCCCGTGGCAAAGGCGGTGAGGAAGTCGGCTGAGGCGGCACGTTCGGTCATGTGTCAAAGCTGCCCTTGGCTGTTTCGCGGCGGTCGCTTTAGGACGAAACGCCGTCACACTCCATGTTTTTCTAAGCAGGTCTTTCCAGACAGTTTTACAGGCCCCGCGTATGCCAATAAGCAGCGCGCGTTGATGCACTGCACCGTTGATTTCATTTGCAATGCCCTGCACGCGAGGTGATACAGCCGCTCCGCCTGCCCCGCATCTTCCGCCCCATGAATCGCCCCGCTTCAAAATTGATGGCCGCACTCTGGATGACCGGCTGGCTCAGCCTCATGCTGGTGATGGCCGTGGCCGGTCGCGAGGCCATGCGCGAGCTCAACGTCTTCGAGCTGATGGAGCTGCGATGCCTCATCGGCCTGGTGATGCTGTCGCCGGTGATCGCGCTCAGCGGCGGGATAGCCACGCTGCGCACGACGCGGCTCAAGCAGCACGCCGCCCGCAACCTGATCCATTACGGCGCGCAGCTCGGCTGGTTCTTCGCGCTGACCCTGATCCCGATCGGCCAGGTGGTCGCGATCGAGTTCACGATGCCGATCTGGACCGCCCTGCTCGCTGCCACGTTCCTTGGCGAGCGCATCACCTTGTTCAAGCTCGCGGCGATCGTTCTCGGCCTGGTCGGCGTCGTGGTGATCGTGCGCCCGGACACGGGCGCGATCAACCCGGGCCAGCTGATTGCGCTGGCGGCCGCCGTCGGCTTCGGCATCTCGATCGCGCTGGTCAAGTTCCTGACGCGCTCCGAGCCGACCGTCTCGATCATCTTCTGGATGCTGGCGGTGCAAGCGGTGGCCGGCGCGGTTCCAACCTTGCTGCTGTGGACGCCGCCGTCGGCCGCGGCCTGGGGCTGGATCCTGCTGGTCGCCCTCTGCGGCACCTTCTCGCATTTCTGCATGGCGCGCGCGATGCTCTATGCCGACGCCACGATCGTCATCCCGATGGACTTCCTGCGCGTGCCCTTGACCGCGACTGTCGGCTGGCTGGTCTATTCGGAGCGCCTCGACAGTTTCACCGTGCTGGGCGCCGCGCTGATTCTCGCCGGCAATCTGTTGAACCTCCGGCCCCCGCAGCCGCAACCGGTGGCTATCAAGGCGTCATCGCAAGGCTGAGCCGGTCCTCGGCGAGACTCCCTTACCCCCGGAATGTGACACTCGTCACGCAACCGTTGGTATACGTGCAGCGAGCGTTGGCTTCGCGCAACACTCCCGATTTGCATTGTGGCGAAAACGAGATTTTTTGTTTGGGAACAAGACTTTTCCGGGCGATCCGCGACTAATGGGGCAGTGACCGCTTCGCTTGATCGTTGGGGGATCTCCTGATGCGCTTTCTCACCATCACCCTGTCCCTGCTCTGCATGGTGCTGACCGCCGAGGCGGCCAAGGCCGACCGCCGTGTCGCCTTCGTCGTCGGCAACGGCGCCTACAAGAGCGTGATGCCGCTGCCGAACCCGCCCGTGGACGCCAAGGCCATGGCGGCGACCTTGCGCAATGTCGGCTTCGACGTCGTCGAGGGCACCAATCTCACGCGCGACAAGATGACCGAGAAGCTGCTCGACTTCGGGCGCAAGGCGCAGGGCGCCGACATCGCGGTGTTCTATTACGCCGGCCACGGCATCGCGATCTCCGGCACCAACTATCTGCTGCCAGTCGATGCCGACCTGAAGTCGGAGATGGACGTCAAGCTGGGCTCGGCGATCAATATCGACGTGACGCTCGACCAGACCATGGGCGACGCCAAGGTCAAGCTGGTGTTCCTCGATGCCTGCCGCGACAACCCGTTCGCCGCCAAGATCAAGTCGAACTCGCCGACCCGCAGCGTCGCTGTGCAGAGCGGCCTGGCCGAAATGAAGTCGGGTGAAGGCACCTTGATCGCGTTCGCGACCGGTCCCGGCCAGACGGCGCTCGACGGCGACGCCGGCGCCAACAGCCCGTTCACCCGCGCGCTGATCTCGCACATCGCCCAGCCCGGCGTGGAGATCCAGCAGGCGATGACCGCGGTGCGCGCGCAGGTCAACGAGGAGACCAACAAGGGCCAGCTGCCCTGGGGTCACACCAACCTGATCGGCGCGGTCTATCTCAACCCCTCCGCCGCCCCCGCGGCGACCACGGCAGCAACCGCCGGCGCGACGCCGGCTGCCGCAACCGCGAGCCCGACCGCCGCCGAGGCCGAGCTCGAGTTCTGGCGCTCGGTGAAGGATTCCAACAAGCCCGAAGAGCTCAACGCCTATCTCAAGACCTATCCGAACGGCCAGTTCAAGTCGCTGGCAATGGCCCGTATCGCCTCGATCGAGACCGGCGCCGTCAACACTGCGACCCGCAACGTCGCCAAGGGCGTCGACCCCGCGACCTACACCGAGGAAGGCACCCAGGTCACCGAGGACCAGATCGGCCTCGACAAGACCAAGCGCCGCGATGTGCAGCGCCGCCTGACCGGCCTCGGCTTCGACACCAAGATGACCGGTGTGTTCGACGACGAGACCCGCGGCGTGATGAAGCGCTGGCAGGCCGCGCGGGGCTTTCCCTCGACCGGCTTTTTGACCAAGCTGCAGCACAAGGCATTGCTCGCCGAGCCGCAGCCGGCGCCGGCGACCGCCGCGGTCGGCGATGAGGCCAAGCCGCGCCGGCCCAAGCCGGCCGGCAACGTCGCCGCCGGCAATCCACCGCCGCAGGGCGCGCCGGTCTATCGCAACCCGCCGCCGCAGCAGGACAACGCTGGCAATGCCGCCGGCGCCGCCTTCATCGGCGGCATGATGGGCGGCGTGCTCGGCAGCGCGCTGCGCCGGTAATCCCTGTCTTTCTTTCCGCAGAACAGCCCGCGCCGGCATCGGCGCGGGCTTTTTGCTGTCCGGACTTGGATCGGCTTCCGTCGCAACCATCGATTTGGCGTGGGCAAATCACGGCTTTTTGGTGTAGAGATGATGGCAGACCTCGGCTGCCGATCATGCTCTCGACCAAGGAGTTTTCCGATGCGGGGGATCAGCCTCATTCAGGCTCTCGTGCTCGCGCTGGTGACGTCCGCCCTGGCGGCAGGTGCCGCCCAGGCCGACCGGCGCGTGGCGTTCGTGGTCGGCAACGGCGCCTACAAGAACGTAGCCCAGCTCCCGAACCCGCCGGTCGACGCCAGGGCGATGGCGGTCACGCTGCGCAATGTCGGCTTCGACGTGGTCGAGGGGACCAACCTCAACCGCGAGCAGATGACCGAGAAGCTCTTGGAATTCGGCCGCCGCAGCCAGGGCGCCGACGTGGCCGTGTTCTATTACGCCGGCCACGGCATCGCGATCTCCGGCACCAACTACCTGCTTCCCATCGATGCCGACATCAAGTCGGAGATGGACGCGAAGCTCGGCGCCGCGATCAATGTCGACGTGACGCTCGATCAGACACTGGCTGACGCCAAGGTCAAGCTGGTGTTCCTGGACGCCTGCCGCGACAACCCGTTCGCCGCCAAGATCAAGTCGAACGCGTCGACGCGCAGCGTCTCGGTGCAGACCGGGCTCGCCGAGATGAAGTCCGGCGAAGGCACGTTGATCGCGTTCGCCACCGGCCCGGGCCAGACCGCGCTCGACGGCGACGCCGGCACCAACAGCCCGTTCACCCGCGCGCTGATCGCCCACATCACCGAGCCAGGCGTCGAGATCCAGCAGGCGATGACCGCGGTGCGCGCCCAGGTGAACGAGGAGACCGCCAAGGGACAGCTGCCCTGGGGCCATACCAACCTGATCGGCGCGGTCTATCTCAACCCGGCCGCCACCGGAGCGACCGCAGCCGGCGCTCCGCCAGTCGCGGTCGCTGCCGTGCAGCCCGCCAACGATGTCGAATTGGAGTTCTGGCGCTCGGTCAAAGACACCAACAAGGCCGAGGAGCTCAAGGCGTACCTGACCAACTATCCCAACGGTCAGTTCAGATCGCTGGCGCTCGCCCGCGTCGCTTCTCTCGAGAACGGCGCGTCGACCACGACGCGCAACCTGACCACCGGCGTCGATCCCCTGACCTTCACCGAACCGGGCACGCAGATCACCGAAGACCAGATCGGTCTCGACAAGGGCCAGCGCCGCGACGTGCAGCGCCGCCTCACCGGTCTCGGCTTCGACACCAAGACCAGCGGCAAGTTCGACGAGGCGACACGCGCCGTGCTCAAGCGCTGGCAGGCCGCCCGCGGCTATCCGTCGAGCGGCTATCTGACGAAGCTGCAGCACAAGGCCCTGCTCGCCGAGATCATCCCGGCCGCGTCAACGGCCAGCGCAAGCGAGGAGGAGCCGCGGCCAGCCCGCCGCGCGCAACGCAGCAGCGGGGGCGGCGGTGGCGGCTATCATCGCAGCAGCGGCCCGGACGCCGGTGCGGCGTTCATCGGCGGCATGATGGGCGGCATGCTCGGCGGCGCGTTCCGCCGCTGAAGATCCAGGCTCTGCCTGCAGGCCCGCGTCGACAGGCGCGGGCCTCTGCGTCCGCTCCACGCCAGCGATGCGGCGATCACGCGGAGACGGCACTGCGCTTGCGGTCGATCGCCTCGCGCACGAAGAGGAGCAGTTCCTCACGCTTGAACGGCTTCAAGATCACACGTCTGCGGCCAATGCGATGATCCCCCGCCTCCCCAAGGATCGGGTCGTTCGAGTAGCCGGTCATGAAGACGACAGGCAGCTCAGGGTGCGTCACGGCGAGGCGCTGCGCCAGTTCGGGACCACTGAGCTGAGGCATCACGACGTCGCTCAGCACAAGGTCGATCGCCTGGTCGCATTGCTGCAGGAAGCGGTAGGCCTCGTCGCCATTGGTCATCGTCAGCACGGCGTAGCCCGCGCGCTGCAGCATCAACTCGGTCGCGCGCAGCGCCTGATAATTGTCCTCGACGAGCAGAATGGTTTCCTGGCCAGAGATGGCGTGGACCGGCAGCGGCTGATCGGGTTCCTGGGATGTCGTGGCCGGTGCGCGCGGCAGCAGCACCGTGAACGTGGTCCCCTCGCCGACCTTGCTCACCGCGCTGATATGACCCCCGGCCTGATTGATGATCCCGTAGCAGGTCGACAGCCCCAGTCCGGTGCCGCTCCCGCGCTTCTTGGTCGTGAAGAACGGATCGAAGATCAGCTCGAGATCGGCCGGAGAAATCCCGACCCCGGTGTCGATCACGGACATCACGACATAGTCGCCCGGCGGCACCGCCTCGTCCGCGCGCGAAATTGTCCGGTTGCCGACCAGGATCTCCAGGCGTCCCCCCGAGGTCATGGCGTCGCGGGCATTGAGGGCGAGATTGATGATCACCTGCTCGATCTGCCCGCGATCGGCCAGCACCGGCCAGCAGTCGCCCTCGACCATGGCCATCGTCTCGATGTTGCTCGGCAGCAGGCGGCGCAGCATCTTCTGGGTCTCGGCCATCACCGCCCCGAGGTCGAGCACCGCCAGGCGCAACGGCTGCTTGCGCGAGAATGCGAGCAGTTGCTGCGTGAGGGCGCGGCCGCGATCGACAGCCCTGATGATCTCGAGCACGTCCGACAGCCGTGGATCGTCGGTGGCGGCTTCATCGCGGATCATCTCCGCATAGATCATCATGACGAGAAGCAGATTGTTGAAATCGTGAGCGATGCCGCCGGCGAGCACGCCGACGGCCTCCATCTTCTGCGACTGGCGCAGCTGCTCGTTGAGCCTCTTCCGCTCCGTGACGTCGTGAATGAGCAAGAGCTGCGCGTCCTGCGACTTCCATTTGCACGGCGTCATCCGAACCTCGCAGCACCGCAGCTCCTTGTCGCGGTAGACCTCGATCTCGGCGACCTCGTTCTCCGTCACCGAAAAGCTGACGCGCTCGCCGATGAAATCCTGTTGCGCCTTGCCGAACAGCCGATGCGCCGCCCTATTGACGAATTCGACCTCTTGCCGGGCGTTCAGCACGATCAAGGCGTCCGGCAACACCTCGAGGAGCTGCTCGAACTGAAGACCCGAATCGACCACTGCTTGGCTGTTCAAGCCGCGGGCTCCTGCGCGCAACGGCTGGACGCCGGAGGCCGAATCCGGCTCGCCGCCGATCATGACCAGGGGGGCAGCGACCGACATCTCCCGCAGGATCGATACGGCGTCGACCTCCTGGTCTGCGATCGCGGCGGCGCTGAGCATCACCGAGTCGTAGCGGCTCGCGGCCAGACGGTCGCGCGCGCCGCCGAGATCCAGCACGCGACAGAGATCGATCGGCGGTTGATGCGCGGCAAACAGACGTCTCAACACCTGCGACGGATCGAACGCATCGTCAGCAACCAGGAGCATGCGATGGGACGGCGTCTGCAGCATCAATCAATCCCTCGTTCTCGGCATCTCGAACATCCCGGCCAGATTGTCCCGCTCGCGCGCGAAGGTGTAGGTCGGCGCGCCCGAGAGAATGCCGTGGATCTCGCGGAACGGCTCGCGGAGATGCATGCCACCGCCGTCGATGACATATTCGCGGATATCCTTGTCATGCTGTGTGCCGCGCATCTTGAGCACGGCGAGCCCGCGCCGCATCTCGCCGTGGAGCTCGACATAGCGTAGCAGCACGATCATGTCGGTGATCGTCGAGATGTGGCTCTCCGTCACCGATTCCCCACCGAGCAGCATGGCCGTCGTGTTGGTGAACAGCCCGGTCACGCCGAACTGCTTGATGCCGCTCGTCAGCGCCACCACGAATTCGCGATAGGACTTGATCGTGCCCGCCCGCTCGAAGGCAGAAAGGCTGTCGACCGCGATCCGATCCGGGCGGAAATCGGCCATCTCGCGCCTGATGTAGAGCAGGTGATCCTCCAGCCCCATCGTCTCAGGATAGCGCGCGACGATCCGCAGCATGCCGCTCCGCTCGGCCGCGTCGAAATCCATCCCCCAGTTGAGGGCATTGCGCGTCAGCTGGTCGCGGCTCTCCTCCGCGGCGATCAGCATCGCACGCTGCCCGCTCGCAATCGCCGCCTGCAGATAGTGGGTCACCATGAGCGTCTTGCCGGTCCCGGTCGCGCCGCTGACCAGGATGACGGAATCGCGATAGATGCCGCCGCCGCACATCGCGTCGAGCTCGGGCACCCCGGACGACACACGAATATCGGACGAGTGCTGCTGCAGCTCCATCGCCGACAACGGCAGGATCGTGATGCCGTCCGCATGGTCGACGGTGAACGGATATTCGCCCTTGTGATGGGTCGCGCCGCGGAACTTCAGGATCTCGATCGTCCGCCGCCGCTTCTCATGCTCCAGGCGGTTGCGAAGCACGAGCACGTTGTCGGCGACGAACTCCTCGATGCCGAAGCGTGCCAGCGGTCCATCCTCGCCCGGACGCTCGACGGTGATCATCGAGGTGACGCCGAGCTGGCGCAACCGGACGGTGATCCGGTGGAGTTCGCGACGGACCAGATTGGCGTCGCTGAACTGCGGAAACAGCGCGCCGATCGAGTCCATGATCAGCCGCTTCGCATTGACGTTGCGGACGGCGGCCTCGATGCGGGCCAGCAGCGCGGAGAAGTCGAATGTACCGGCCTCGATCGTTTCCTCACCGTCTTCCGGGGTCACGTCGACGATGGCCACCTGGCGCCGCGCGATCATGTTTTCGAGCTCCCATCCGAATGATCTGATATTGCGGATCAGATCCTCCGGCGCCTCCTCGAAGGTCACGCAAACCCCATGCTCCCCGGTCGTCCTGACGCCTGTGATCAGGTATTGCAGCGCCAAGACAGTCTTGCCGCTGCCGGCGGTGCCCGCAACCAGGGTGGTGCGATTGAGCGGCAGCCCGCCATTGGCGATCTGGTCGAAGCCGGCGATGCCCGTGCGCAGCTTCTCGAGCTCATGCGCTCCAGTCAGAGCCATTTCCTGTCTCCCCGTCCTGCGTCTCCGATGCGTGAGATCGATCATGGGCGATGCCGAGCGCCAGCAGCACCCGCCGCGTGTCACTGAGATCGCCGATGATTTTCCGCACCGGCGGCGGGTCTCGCCGCACCAGTGTCGGCGTCGCGACGATCCGTTCCCGTTCGGCCACGTCGGGGCGCTCGGTCACGTCGATGATCTCGACGACACAGAGGCCCGCGAATTCCTGCTCGCAGATGCGGCGTAGATTTTCGATCGCGCGCAGCGAATGCAGGGTCTGTCCGGTGACAAAAAGTCCGAGATGGTACGTCATGCACCGCTCCCGTCGGAATGGCCGCAGCGATGAGCATCTCGATAGTGCGACGCCAGCAGACCCATCATTTCCAACGCAAGCAGGCGACTCTCGACGACCAGCGCGTCGGCGCGCCGGCCGGGCAGCGCGCTGGTGACCCGTTGCAAAGCCGCCATGTGAATATCCACGAGGTCACGGGGACCGCCGTGGAACTCCCCGAGGCAGCTCACGATACGCAGCATCATCTGCGCCGGCTTGCGGTTCCGTGAGGCGTACGTTTGGGGGTAGCGGTCGAACAGGGCCGCATAGGCATCGACGAGTCCTTCGAACTGCGCCGGTCGCGCGATCCGAAGCGCCTCGGTGGGTGCAGGACGGCCAGCGGAGCGCGGGACCCGAGCGACGTCGCTTCGCGTCCCGTGCGCAGCCAACCTTCTCGTCTCCTGCCGCAGCAGCGCCCCCGCCCGCCGCCGGGTCAGATCCCGCACCGCGCGGCTCAGCGAGCCGGGTCCAACCTCGACCTGCGCGATGTAGCGCTGCGCGCCGGCTTGAAGATAGGCGCGGCGCAGTCCGTCGCTGGCAGGACCGTTGACGACGATGATCGGAACGTCCGGCTGAGCCGACCGAAGTCTCTCGATCGCCTGTCCTCCGCTGCCATTGAGGTCTTCAATATTGAGCACGACGATCGCGGCGGCGGACCGGCGCAAGCAGGCGTCGGCTTCATCCAGCGTCCTGACTGCCTGCAGCTTGTAGTCCGGCATGAGCGACATCAGGCTGATCGATCGACTGGCGCCACCGGCGCCCTCCACGCCGCCATCGACCAGAAGGATGTCGGGTTGCGGCTCAAATACCGCACTCATGGTGCCGAGCTCCTCGGCGCTGCTGGCCGCCACTCACCATTGCTCCTTCGCATTAAGCGACGCGCGGCTGGGCGACGGGCCGGCCGACTAAGACAGCGCCGCCGCCATCCAATCTCCGCATTCACGATAGGTTAACGCATCGCTAATGCGAAGCATAAATTCTAGCGATTGGTGCAATATGTATGATTTCAATCATACAAAGGGTAATTGGCGAAGACCGTCGCTTACAAATTGGCCGATGAGATCGGCTTGCGGTAATCGCGTGATGTCCAGGAGAGTGCGATCGTTCACCAGGGCCTCTGCGAAACGGCATTCAATCGCCCACGAGACCTCGATGTCCAACTTGATTCGCCGGACCCGACGATCGTGAGCGACCGAAAGAGCTTGCCACGCGTGCTCAGAGCCCGGCGGCCTTGCGCAGCGCCGCATTCATGCGGTCCTGCCAGCCGGGCCCGCAGGATTGGAAGTGCTCGAGCACGTCCTGATCGATCCGCAACGTCACCTGCTCGCGCACGCCCGGCACCGCAGCCTTCTTCGGCGGCGCCTCCACCGGCTTGGTGGTCACCTTCTTGAATGCAGCCTCCGCCTCGGTGCGAGCGTCGGCGAGCGTGCGGGGACGTCGCGGCTGATCGGCCATGATCAGATCCCTTCGAACAGCGCCGTGGAGAGATAGCGCTCGGAGAACGACGGGACGATCGCCAGGATCGTCTTGCCGGCATTCTCCGGCCGCTTGCCGAGCTCGATCGCCGCCGCGATCGCCGCGCCCGAGGAAATGCCGCCGGGAATGCCCTCGTTGCGCGCCAGCGCGCGCGAGGTCTCGATGGCCGTGGCGCTGTTGATCTTGACGATCTCGTCGATCACGGACCGGTCGAGAATATCCGGGACGAAGCCGGCGCCGATGCCCTGGATCTTGTGCGGCGAATGCTGGCCGCCCGACAGGACCGGGCTCTCCTCCGGCTCGACAGCAACCACCTTGAGTCCGGGTTTGCGCGACTTCAGCACCTGGCCGACGCCGGTAATGGTGCCTCCGGTACCGACGCCGGCGACGAACAGGTCGATATTCCCCGCGGTGTCGTTCCAGATCTCCTCCGCCGTCGTGCGGCGATGGATCTCCGGATTGGCGAGGTTCTTGAACTGCTGCGGCATCACCGAGTTCGGCGTGGTTCGCAACAGCTCCTCGGCGGTCGCGATCGCGCCCTTCATGCCCTGCGCCGCCGGTGTCAGCACGATCTCGGCGCCGAGGAAGGCAAGCATCTTGCGCCGCTCCACCGACATCGACTCCGGCATGACAAGCTTCAGCTTGTAGCCGCGCGCCGCCGCGACGAAGGCGAGCGCAATGCCGGTATTGCCCGAGGTCGGCTCGATCAGAACGGAGTCCGGCTTGAGCACACCGGCCTGCTCCATCGCCAGGATCATGCCGACGCCAATGCGGTCCTTCACGCTCGCGGCAGGATTGAAGTATTCCAGCTTGGCGAGGATGGTCGCCTTGACGCCATGCTGCTCCGGCAACTTTCGCAGCCGCACAATCGGCGTATTGCCGAATGCCTCGATAATTGAATCAAATACGCGCCCGCGTCCGGGACGCTGTGTCGCAGCCGACGACTCCATGAGATCACTCCTTGCGCACTTTTGCGCGACAATGTTCCTGACCATTTTCAGCGAGCTTATTGCGCTGCGCAAGCACGATTACGCGTCTGCATGATCATCGCGTCGCACAACAAGTCGTCGTTAAATTACGCCAAACCAACGCATTTGTGTTGCGACAAGGTCAACGAAGTCGGTGTATGTTAGACTTCAGTAGGGCAGAGATTCACGGTGCGCCGTCGACTGCGATCCCTTGCAGACATCAGCAAGATGTCATGTTGGGAGTGCTAGAGACAGACTGACGGCAATGCGCGGCCTCGCTCTCGTAGAATAGATCATCCAGACCGAACAAGAAGAGACCACCAGACAAACTCTTTGTGTGACAGACGTTCATGTGACGGACCTGCGTGCGAGAGCCTTTCGTATGAGAGCCTTTCGTATGAGAGCCTTTCGTATGAGAGCCTTTCTTGTGAGAGCCTTCGCGTGAACCACGTCAGATCCGTTGGAAGTTGGACGAGTTGAAAATTTTGAGGCGTCGAAATCCCGCGTACCTAGATTCGGTTTTGTCGGAAACCAGACCTGTTCGCAAGTCGACACGACCGTAATCGACGTCATCGCAATCGACGTCATCAAGCAGCAAACGACAACAAAGAGATCGCCCAGGAGGTCACTATGTCAGCACTCGCTGATCTCATGTCGACCGCATCGCCCCGCCCCGAGCCGCGCGGCTGCGATTTGCCGACATGCCCGGTCTGCGCCGACTCCATGATAGCCGCGGAGGCCTCGGCGTATCTGGCCGACAACGCGATCAGCTATCTCTGGACCTGCGACACCTGCGGCTATGGCTTCGTCACCAAGCATTCGGTCAAGAGCCGCTTCGTTTGCAATTGATCGCGTGCAACTGAACGGCCACGCTGCATGAACGTTCCACGACGCGATGCCGCTGTCATCGCGTCGGAACGATCCGCAAGGCGTCAGACGATCTCCCCGACATTCCCAGCATCATGCGCCGCAAAGAACGCGCGCAGAGTCTTGCGCGCCGTCAGGCGGCCCGCGGAGCGATGTCGCCGCGGGCCCAATCGGCCTTGGTGCGCGCGTAGAACTCCGTGAAGCGGCCCTGCGCGATGGCTTCGCGCATTCCGGCCATCAGCTGCTGGAAATAGGCGATGTTGATCTCCGACAGCAGCGTGGCGCCGAGCGCCTCGCCCGCCTTGATCAGATGGTGCAGATAGGCGCGTGCATAGGTCCGCGCTGGCGCCCACGGACTTTCCTCGTCCAGCGGCCTGGCGTCGTCGGCGTGGCGCGCGTTACGCAGATTGACCGGCCCGAAGCGCGTATAGGCGACGCCATGGCGGCCGTTGCGGGTCGGCAGCACGCAGTCGAACATGTCGACGCCGCGCTTCACCGACTCCAGCAGATCGTCGGGCGTGCCGACGCCCATCAGATAACGCGGCCGGTCGGCCGGCAGCGCCGGCACGGTGGCCTCGATCATCTCCAGCATCACCGCCTGCGGCTCGCCGACGGCGAGACCGCCGATCGCATAGCCATGGAAGCCGATATCGACCAGCGCCTCGGCGCTCGCCACCCGCAGCGCGGGGACG
The DNA here is from genome assembly GCF_000026145.1 of Bradyrhizobium sp. ORS 278. NCBI lineage: Bacteria > Pseudomonadati > Pseudomonadota > Alphaproteobacteria > Hyphomicrobiales > Nitrobacteraceae > Bradyrhizobium > Bradyrhizobium sp. ORS 278. The sequence continues at coordinate 4,181,797 of NC_009445.1, forward strand.
TCGCCGCCCTGCACGATGCCGAACAGCATATAGCCGTCGGGCGCACTCTCGAAGGCGCGGCGGCAGCGCTCGGCCCAGCGTAGCGACAGCCGCATCGCGCGCTCGACATCGGCGGGCTCGGCCGGCAGCCGCACGCATTCGTCGAGTTGCATCGCGATGTCGGAGTTGAACAGGCGCTGCACCTCGATCGCCCGCTCCGGCGTCAGCTCGATCTTGGCACCGTCGATATGCGAGCGGAACGTCACCCCCTGCTCCGTCAGCTTCCGCAAGCCCGACAGCGACATCACCTGGAATCCGCCGGAATCGGTCAGCATCGGGCCGCCCCAGCCAGTGAAGCGCTGCAGGCCGCCGAGCGCGGCGATCCGCTCCGCGGTCGGCCGCAGCATCAGGTGATAGGTGTTGCCGAGCACGATGTCGGCGCCGGCCTCGCGCACGTCGCGCCAGTGGATGCCCTTCATGGCGCCGGCGGTGCCGACCGGCATGAAGGCCGGGGTGCGGACCACGCCATGCGGTGTGGTCAGCCGGCCGGTGCGGGCCGCACCATCGGTGCCGAGTAGCTCGAAATGGTTGGGAAGGTCGTTAGCCGGGGAGCTCATGGCCGGCTTATTGCGTCAGGATGGCGCCCGATTCAACCGCGATCGGCGGGATTTCGCCGTGATCGGCTGTTGACGGCGGAACCGGCCGTCCCTATGGTCCCGCGCCATGTCGACCTCGACCAAACGCACGACGAAAACCACCAAGCCCCAGGGGGACTCGGGAGGCGTGCGCGCGTAATCGACCTCGATCGCGACCATCTTCGAATCGAAGCCCCGCCTGATGCAGGTCCGGGGCTTTTTTTATGCCCAAATTCCAACCGGAGAGTCTTAGACGTGTCCCACGATCCCACCATTGCCATCGTCGGCGTCACCGGCGCCGTCGGCGCCGAGTTCATCGCCACCCTGGACCGCCGCAACGTCCGCGTCGGCAAGCTCAAGGCGCTGGCGAGCGCCCGCTCGGCCGGGCAGACCCTGACCTTCCGCGGCCAGACGATCGTGATCGAGGAGCTCACCGAGCGCTCGTTCGAGGGCGTCGACATCGCGCTGTTCTCGGCCGGCAGCGGCATCTCCAAGAAGTTCGCTCCGATCGCGGTACGCTCGGGCGCCGTCGTGGTCGATAACTCCTCCGCCTTCCGCATGGACCCGAACGTTCCGCTGGTGATCCCGGAGATCAACGCCCGCCGCATCCGCGACCACAAGGGCATCATCGCCAACCCGAACTGCGCGGCGATCACCGCGCTGGTGCCGCTGTGGCCGATCCACCAGCAGAACCGCATCAAGCGCGTGATCATCTCGACCTACCAGGCCGCCAGCGGCGCCGGCGCGGCGGCGATGGACGAGCTGGTGCAGTCGACCCGCGCGAGCCTCAACGGCCAGGTCTACGCGCCCAAGGTGATGCCGCACCCGTTCGCCTTCAACCTGTTCAGCCACAACACCGCCATCGATCCCGACACCGGCTACAACGACGAAGAGACCAAGGTCATCAACGAGACCCGCAAGATCTTCGAGGATGAGGGCATCGCGATCGGCGTCACCTGCGTCCGCGTGCCGGTGCTGCGCGCCCATTGCGAGGCCATCACCTTCGAATGCGAGACGCCGATCACGGAAGACGACGTCCGCCGCATCCTCGCCACCGCCCCGGGCGTGCGCATCGTCGACGACCGCGCGAAGAACTACTTCCCGATGCCGGTCGACGCCTCCGGCCAGGACGACGTGCTGGTGGGTCGTATCCGCAAGGATCTGTCGGATCCCTCCGGCCACTCCATCGCGATGTTCGTCGCCGCCGACCAGCTGCTCAAGGGCGCCGCGCTGAACGCGGTGCAGATCGCGGAGCTCCTGCCGGAGCGGGCGATGGCGTAAGGCGGGCACGCGCTCGCGACATTCCCAACTGTCATCACCCGCGAAGGCGGGTGATCCAGTATTCACCGGCACCTGTTCTCAGCCGAGCCGCCGCGGCGTACTGGATTCCCCGCCTTCGCGGGGAATGACGATGAAGATTGTGGCGAACGATGCCTGCTAAACGCTCTGAAGCTGTAGGGTGGGCAAAGGCGAGACACCGCTCTCTCCTCACATGCGATCGCAGTGGCGCCGTGCCCACCGTCTCGCCGCGCAACGCGCTGATCGACGGTGGGCACGCGTCGCCTTCGGCGCCGCTTTGCCCACCCTACGATTTTGCGCCCTACGGCTCGACCACGCGCTCGTCCGGTTGCCGGAACAACAAGCACGCATCGCCATAGGAATAGAAGCGGTAGCCGCTCTCGATCGCATGCGCATACGCCGCCTGCATCGTCTCCAGGCCGGCAAAGGCGGAGACCAGCATGAACAGGGTCGAGCGCGGCAGATGGAAGTTGGTCATCAGGATGTCGACCGCTCGGAAGCGATAGCCCGGCGTGATGAAGATCGAGGTCTCCGCCTCGAACGGCGCGATGGTGCCGTCGGGCAGCGCGGCGCTTTCCAGCAGTCGCATCGACGTGGTGCCGACTGCGACGATACGGCCGCCTTCGGCTTTGGCCTGGTTCAGCGCTGCGGCGGTCTCCGGCGTGAGGCTGCCCCACTCCGCGTGCATGCGGTGGCCTTCGGTGTCCTCGACCTTGACCGGGAGAAACGTTCCCGCGCCGACATGCAGGGTGACGCGCTGCAACCCGACGCCGCGCGCGCGCAGGCGCTGCTCCAGCGCGGGCGTAAAGTGCAACCCGGCGGTGGGCGCGGCCACCGCGCCCTCCTTGGCCGCGAACATGGTCTGATAGTCCTGCGCGTCCTGCTCGTCGGCCGGCCGCTTGCCGGCGATGTAGGGCGGCAGCGGCGGCCGGCCGAGATCGGCGATCGCCTGATCGAGCGCCGGGCCGTGGAACACGAAGGACAGCGTCACCTCGCCCTCCTCGCCCTTGGCCTCGACGGTCGCGTCGAGATGGCCGAGCAGGCAGACCTTGCCCTCATTGCCGAAGCGGATCGTGTCGCCGGCTAAGAGCTTCTTGGCCGGCCGGACCAGCGCCTGCCAGCGCGAGCCGTCGAGCCGCTTGATCAGGGTCGCCTCGATCTTGGCCTCGGTCTCGCGGCTGATGCGGCGGCCGGACAGCTGGGCTGCGATCACCTTGGTGTCGTTGACGACGAGTTGGTCGCCCGGCTCCAGCCAGTCCGGCAGATCGCCGATGGTGCGGTCGCGCAGCACGCCATCGCCCTGCACCACGAGCATGCGCGCCGCCTCGCGCGGGCTCGCCGGGCGCAGCGCGATGTTCTCGGGCGGAAGATGGAAATCGAACAGGTCGGTGCGCATGGCTCTTGGCTCAGCTCTTGGCTCAACATTTTCAGTGTGACGGCGCTCATCGGCCGGGCGGGTCAACCGATGAACGTATCGAGGGCTTCGCCGCCCTTGCTTATCCTGCTCCGAATACCACTAATTGGAACCTGGAACTTCCGCGGCGATCGGCTTCGCCTTCGTAGCAATGGACCTGATCATGGCAATCACGATTCCTGCGCGCGCCAGCGCCATCCTGCTCCTGACCGGCCTCGTGCTGGGCGGCTCAGCAGTCGCCCGGGCTCAGGAGGTCGATTGCGCGGCGGTCCAGGGGAGCGCAACCCCGATCGAGATGCGTTACCACCGCACGAACGGAGCGCTCGTCATCATCCAGTCGGATCGTGCAAGCCATGACAATTTCACGGTCTGGAGCCGGACCGAAACGCCGCAGGGAGTGATCGTCTCACGATCTACCTTTGTCGGCGGCTTGATGTCGGAAAGTCAGGATACGACGAATTTCGGGGGCACGATCCGTACCTATCACAAGACTTATGCGTTCGAGGGACTACCGGGAGATTTCGATCGCAAGTCCGACATCGACTACAAGATCATCATCACGACCCGAATGCAGGACGGCAGCACGACGAAGTCGGTCGTCCTTCAGAAGTACCGGTTCAAATACGCAAGCACGCGCAAGGTCGGACCCTGCGAGCTCGTTATCGTCCATGCTACGGCCGAGGTCGAGATACCTCCGTCGCCGGTCAAGAACCACATCGCTCAGGTCTACTTGCCCGAGCTGAATCTAGGTGCCGGTGACCCGATAGAGCCAACGATCGAAGGCGTCACGACCAGCTTCGTGCCGATCACGCCGCTGCAATGAGCAATTCATCCGACCACAGACGATCGTTCCGTGCGGCCAACCCGACGCTCCAGGCGCGCATCTTCGATGCGCCCCGGAGTGCCCGGCGATGAATCGCTCAGGCCGCGTCGGCGGCCATGTAGGCCTTCACGATCTTGTCGGGGTTCTGCACCGGCTCGCCGCGCTTGATCTTGTCGACGTTGTCCATGCCCTCGGTGACCTTGCCCCAGACGGTGTACTGCTTGTCCAGGAAGCGGGCGTCGTCGAAGCAGATGAAGAACTGGCTGTCGCCGGAATCCGGGTTGGCGGCGCGGGCCATCGAGGCGGTGCCGCGGACGTGCGGCTCGGCGTTGAACTCGGCCTTCAGCTTCTTGCCGGAGCCGCCCATGCCGGTGCCCTGCGGGCAGCCGGTCTGCGCCATGAAGCCGTCGATCACGCGGTGAAAGACGATGCCGTCATAGAAGCCCTCGCGGACGAGCTCCTTGATGCGCGCGACGTGGTTCGGCGCCAGATCCGGGCGCATCTCGATGGTCACGGGGCCCTGGGTGGTTTCGAGGATCAAGGTATTTTCGGTCACAGCCATGCTGGTCTCTCAGGTTCTGGTTGAAATGATGAGGGGCAGGACGCCGGGGTCTGACAGGTCGCGGCACCCTCTCGTGTGCGGCCGCCACCCCTCCTGACGGCGATCCGGGCACAACGAGGCCCGGGCGATGCGGGTCCAGAATAGACCCAACGCGCTTAAAGCTGAAGCCGCCCGTCCTGTCGATGCAACCGGCGGCGCGTGGCAAAGGTTTCCTTAAGGCGCGGGAACCCGGGCGGATGCCCTGCTCTCTCCGGCTACTTGGTGTCCGAGGCGACCTGGACCTTGACCATCTTGTCGGGATCGGTCACGGCGCCGCCTGCCGAGCCCGGAGGCGCCTTCTTCAGCTTGTCGACCACGTCCATGCCCTGCACGACCTCGCCGATCACCGTGTACTGACCGTTGAGGAACGACGCATCGCCGAAGCAGATGAAGAACTGCGAGTTGGCGGAATCGACGCTGTCGCCGCGGCGGGCCATGCCGACGGTGCCGCGCTTAAACGGCGTCTGCGAAAACTCCTGCTTCAGGTTCGGATATTTCGAGCCGCCGGTGCCGTTGAAGTTCTGGCCGTCGCCGGTCTGCGCCATGAAGCCGTCCATGACGCGGTGGAACGGCACGTTGTTGTAGAAGCCCTCGCGCGCCAAGGTCTTCAGCCGCTCGGCATGCTGGGGCGCGAGATCGGTGCGCAGCTTGATGACGATGCGGCCCTTGGTGGTGTCGATCACCAGCGCGTTCTGCTTGTCGAGGCCGGCGGGCAGCGACTGCGCCAGGGCCGGGACCGCGAACACGAGAGCGAAGACGAAGGCGAGAGCGCGGATCATGGCAACTCCGATGAGATGAGAGGTGAGAGGAATGAGCTAGAAAGACGCCGGACCGTCAGGCGAACTTGGCTTTCAGCGGGGCCACCACCGACGGCGGGACGAAATGCGAGATCTCGCCGCCCATCGCGGCGATCTGGCGGACGAGACTCGCCGTGATCGGACGCACCGGGACGGACGCCGGCACGAACACGGTCTGGATCGACGGCGCCATCGTCTGGTTCATGCCGGCGAGTTGCATCTCGTAGTCGAGATCGGTACCGTCGCGCAGGCCGCGGATCATCAGGATCGCGCCCGCCTGCTGCGCTGCCGTCACCGTGAGATTGTCATAGGTCGAGGCGTCGAACGCGCAGCCGGCTGCGGACGCGACCGGGCCGAACACCTCATGGGCCATCGCCAGCCGCTCCTCGGTCGAGAACAGCGGCTTCTTGCCGTGATGCACGCCGACCGCGACGATGAGCTTGTCGCAGAGATGGACGGCTTGGCGGACCACGTCGAGATGGCCGTTGGTGACGGGATCGAACGAGCCCGGATAGAGCGCAATGCGTTGCATGCGCCCGTCCTATACCGCCCGGAACAGCCGGGCAAGCCGCCGACGCCCGGGCTGGCGCGGCTGTGATGGCGGTACCCGGTTGTTTGCGCTGCGACGACGCCTACCGGAACTGCAGCCGCTTACCGCGATTGTTTCGTCGGAACCTCGGCCACGAAACACATCGATACGGCGATGAAACCAAATCGGTCGCCGCGCGAAAGCGTCTCGAAACCGGAACTGGTTAATAAATCCTTAACGAACGACGGGCCGAACGGCCCAACCACAGGGGACCGTCATGATCAAAGCGCTTTCTGCCGTCGCCGCAGCCGGCCTCGTGGCTGCCGCCCTCACCGTCCTGCCCGGCCTTGCTCCGGAGGTGAACGCCAGCGTGCCGCAGCCGCTGGCCAAGGGCGATCGCCTGGACTTCCGCCCGATCGGCCGCGACTGTTCGCAGCAGGCCTGGCCGAACTTCGAGGCCGCCTGCCTGCGCGGCGCGGGAACGAAATCGACGATCCGCGAGGCGCGGATCGTCGGGGTCGAACGGACGCAGTAATAGCGAATAGCGAATAGCGAATAGCGAATAGCGAATAGCGAATAGGTGAGACCTGATTCGCTTCCCTATTCGCTACTCCCTATTCGCCATTCGCCTGTTCATTCGCCGTTCGCGCCCTCAGTCCCATTCGCGCCATTGCCGTTCTCCGCCTCCTCGCCGATGTGCTCGACCGAGACGACGTGCTCATCGTCGGCGGTGTTGAACACGATCACGCCCTGAGTGGAGCGGCCGGCGATGCGGATGCCGTCGACGGGGCAGCGGATCAGCTGCCCCTTGTCGGTCACCAGCATGATCTGGTCGCTGTCCTCGACCGGGAATGAGGCGACCAGCTTGCCGTTGCGGTTGTTGACCGACATCGCCACGATGCCTTTGCCGCCGCGGCCCGTCGTGCGGTACTCGTATGACGAGGTGCGCTTGCCGTAGCCGTTGACCGAGACGGTCAGCACCACCTGCTCCTGCGCCGACATCTCGACATAGCGCTCCTGCGACAGCTGGATCGCGCCCGCCGCCGCCTCCTCGCCCTCGGTTTCGACCGGCTCCTCGGCCGCCGTTTCACCCGACATCGCCCGGCGCATCTTCAGATACGCGGTCCGCTCGTCCGACGTGGTCTCGACATGGCGCAGGATCGTCAGCGAGATCAGCTTGTCGCCTTCGGCGAGCGCGATGCCGCGCACGCCCATCGAGGTGCGGCCCGTGAACACGCGCACGTCGGTGACGGGGAAGCGGATGCACTGGCCGCCGGCGGCGGTCAGCAGCACGTCGTCACGCTCGGTGCAGATCTGGACGTTGACGATCTCCTCGCCCTCGTCGAGCTTCATCGCGATGATGCCGGAGCGGCGGACGTCGACGAAATCCGACAGCTTGTTGCGCCGGACGTTGCCGCCGGTCGTGGCGAACATCACGTCGAGATTCGCCCAGGAGGATTCATCCTCCGGCAGCGGCATGATCGTGGTGATGCGCTCGCCCTGCTCCAGCGGCAGGATGTTGATCAGCGCCTTGCCGCGGCCGTTGGGGGCTGCGATCGGCAGCCGCCAGACCTTCTCCTTGTAGACCTGGCCGCGCGACGAGAAGAACAGCACCGGCGTATGCGTCGAGGCCACGAACAGCCGGCTGACGAAATCCTCCTCGCGCGTCTGCATGCCCGTGCGGCCCTTGCCGCCGCGGCGCTGCGCGCGATAGGCCGACAGCGGCACACGCTTGGTGTAGCCGGCATGCGACACGGTCACGACCATGTCCTCACGCTGGATCAGGTCCTCGTCCTCCATCTCGCCTTCCTGCTCGGCGATGACGGTGCGGCGTGGAGTGGCGAACTCGGCCTTGATGGCCGACAGCTCGGTCTTGACGATGTCCTGCACCCGCGCGCGCGAGCGCAGGATGTCGAGATAGTCGGCGATCTCGACCGCGAGCTTGTCGAGTTCGTCGGAGATCTCCTCGCGGCCCAGCGCAGTGAGACGCTGCAGGCGCAGGTCGAGAATGGCCTTGGCCTGCTCGAGCGACAGCCGCGCGGTGCCGTCCGGATTGATGCGGTGGCGCGGATCGTCGATCAAGGTGATCATCGCCGCGACGTCCTGTGCCGGCCAGTCGCGCGACATCAGGGTTTCGCGCGCCGTGTTCGGATCGGGCGAGGTCCGGATGACGCGGATGATCTCGTCGATGTTGGCGACCGCGATCGCGAGGCCGACCAGGATGTGGGCGCGGTCACGTGCCTTGTTGAGCAGGAACTTGGTCCGCCGCGTCACCACCTGTTCGCGGAAGGCCACGAACACTTGCAGCAGATCCTTGAGGTTCATGGTCTGCGGACGACCACCATCCAGCGCCACCATGTTGGCGCCGAAATTGGTCTGCAGCGGCGTGAACTTGTAGAGCTGGTTCAGCACCACGTCCGGCACGGCGTCGCGCTTGAGCTCGACGACCACGCGGAAACCGTCGCGGTCGGATTCGTCGCGCAGGTCGGAGATGCCCTCGATCTTCTTCTCGCGCACCAATTCGGCGATGCGCTCGACCATCGAGGCCTTGTTGACCTGATACGGGATCTCCGTGATCAGGATCGCCTCGCGGTCCTTGCGGATGGTGTCGATCGTCACCTTGCCGCGCATCACGATCGAGCCGCGGCCGGTGTGGTAGGCCGAGCGGATGCCGGCGCGGCCGAGGATGATGCCGCCGGTCGGGAAGTCCGGCCCCGGAATGATCTGGTTGAGCTCGTCGATCGACAGCGCCGGATTGTCGGTCAGCGCGATGCAGGCGTCGATGACCTCGCCGAGATTGTGCGGCGGAATGTTGGTCGCCATGCCCACGGCGATGCCGCCGGCGCCGTTGACGAGCAGGTTCGGAAACTTCGCCGGCAGCACCGACGGCTCCTTTTCGGAGCTGTCGTAGTTCGGCTGGAAGTCGACGGTGTCCTTGTCGAGATCGTCGAGCAGCGACTGCGCGATCTTGGTCAGGCGGGATTCCGTGTAGCGCATCGCCGCCGGCATGTCGCCGTCGACCGAGCCGAAATTGCCCTGGCCGTCGATCAGCGGCACGCGCATCGAGAAGTCCTGCGCCATGCGGACCAGCGCGCCATAGACCGACTGGTCGCCGTGCGGATGATATTTACCGATGACGTCGCCGACGGTGCGGGCCGACTTGCGGTACGGCTTGTTCCACTCGAAGCCGTTCTCATACATGCCGTAGAGGATGCGCCGGTGCACCGGCTTCAGGCCGTCGCGCGCATCGGGCAGCGCCCGCGCCACGATCACGCTCATCGCGTAATCGAGGTAGGAGCGTTTCATCTCATCGAGGATGGAGACGGGACGAATGTCGGAAGGTCCGCCCGGCTCTCCGGGCTTCTCATCTTCTTTATCGGACAAAGGGGATACCGGTCGGTTTTGGCACGCGAAAATCGCTCGGAATCATATAGCGCATCGCGTCACGTCAGGCCACCCCTTGACGCCCCCGCACGAAGGATTTTTTGGCCGCATTTCCAGCAACTTAACGAGATCTTACGCTGCGACCGACGGTGACCCGGAGGGCTCGCGCGAACTGGACTTCAGCGGTGCCGCGGCAGGCGTTTTTCCGGCTCCGCGCAGCGGTTGCAGAGAGGCCTTGCGGGGGCGCACGGGAGCCGTTGATTTTGCAGCAAAATCCGTTTGTCCGGCGAGACGATCGCGCGAACCGGGCTCGTCATCCGCGACAGCGAAGCGCGTCGACCAGCACCGTGAACGCAGATGTGGGCTGCCGGCGGCTCGGAAAATACAGATGATAGCCGGCAAACGGCGCGCACCAGTCCTCCAGGACGCGAACGAGTTTGCCCTTCGCAAGATCGTCCCGGACCTGATCCTCGGGCAGATAAGCGAGCCCGAGCCCGGCGCGCACCGCATTCATTCGCATCGTGATGTTGTTGAACACCAGTTGCCCGTCGACGCGCACCTTCAGCGTGCGTCCGCGCTTTTCGAACTCCCACGCATAGATCCCTCCCAGGGTCGGAAGCCGGATGTTGATGCAATTGTGCTCCGTGAGATCCTGCGGCCTCCGCGGCCGCGCCCGCACGGCGAAATAGGCCGGTGAGCCCACCACGGCCATGCGCAGGTCCGGCCCGATCCTGACGGCGATCATGTCCTTGGCGACCTGCTCGCCGAGCCGCACCCCCGCGTCGAATCTCTCGGCGACGATGTCGGTCAGCCCATAGTCGGTCACGACCTCAACCTTGATGTCCGGATAGACCGGAAGCAGCTTTCTCAGCGCCGGCCAGAGCACGGAGTCGGCGGCATGCTCGCCCGCCGTGATCCGGATCGTTCCGGCCGGCTTGTCGCGCAATTCGCTCAAGCCGGCCAGTTCCGTTTCGATCTCATCGAACCGCGGCCCGATGCTCCGCAGCAGGCGTTCGCCTGCAGCCGTCGGCGCGACGCTGCGCGTCGTGCGCGCCAGCAGCCGCACGCCGAGCCGGGCCTCGAGGTTGCGAAGGGAATGGCTGAGCGCCGACTGGCTGATGCCGAGCCGGGCAGCCGCCCGCGTGAAGCTTCCCTCGCGGGCGACGGCGAGGAAACCGAGCACGTCGTTCAGGTTCTCGCGCAGCATTCATGAGCTCATTTCATAAAACCATGCGCGTTCTAGCATCTAATGTCATCGTAGTCACAGCCTTAGGTTCAGTCTGGACGGAGAGGTCGACGATGCGCGGTGCCGGCGTCGACCGGAAGAGAGAGAGGAGACCGGGATGAAGACGAGAACCCTGGGCAAAAGTGGTCTCGAGGTGTCGGCCATCGGCTTCGGCTGCATGGGCCTGAACTTCGGCTACGGTCATGCGCTCGCGAAAGAGGATGCGGTCGATCTCATCCGCGCCGCCTTCGACCGCGGCGTGACGTTTTTCGACACGGCCGAAATTTATGGACCGTTCACGAACGAGGAGCTGGTCGGCGACGCCCTGGCTCCCGTCCGGGACAAGGTGGTCATCGCCACCAAATTCGGCTTCGCGATCGACCCGGCGACCGGCAGGTCCTCAGGGATGAACAGCCGCCCCGAGCGAATTCGCGCGGTCGCGGATGCATCCCTGAAGCGGCTGAAGACCGATCGCATCGATCTGTTCTATCAGCACCGCGTCGATCCGGACGTGCCGATCGAGGACGTCGCCGGCGCGGTCAAGGATCTCATCGGGCAAGGCAAGGTCAGGTACTTCGGCCTGTCCGAGCCCGGCGCCCAGACCGTCCGACGCGCGCATGCGGTGCAGCCCGTGACCGCGCTCCAGAACGAATATTCACTCTGGACCCGGGGTCCAGAGAGCAACGGCATCATGCAGGCCTGCGAGGAACTCGGCATCGGCCTGGTGCCCTACAGTCCGCTGGGAAAGGGATTTCTGACCGGCGCGATGAACGAGACCACCAGGCTGCCCGACAACGACTTCCGCAGCACCCTGCCGCGCTTTACGCCCGCGGCGATGAAGGCCAACCAGGCGCTGGTCGATCTCCTCAAACGAATCGCCGAACGCAGGGCATCCACGCCGGCCCAGATCGCGCTCGCCTGGCTGCTCGCGCAGAAGCCATGGATCGTTCCCATTCCAGGCACGACCAAGCTCCATCGCCTAGAGGAGAATCTCAAGGCCGCCGACGTCGAGCTCACGGGGGACGATCTCGCCCAGATTGAGCAGGCTGCGGCCGCGATCAAGGTCGAAGGCGAACGCTATCCGCCTCACCTGATGGCCACGACGGGGCGCTGACGCGCTTCACCAAAACGGCCGGGCGCTCCGTGAGCGCCCGAAGCCACTCCTCGTCAACGCACGATCGACAGCGCGTCGCCTGCAGCTTCACGGACATTTCGCCTTCGGGTTCAAGGCGCGCCCTGATTCAGAACGGAATGTCGTCGTCCATGTCGCTGTTGCGGCTCGCGGCCGCCATCGGACGGCGCGGCGCCGGCGCTGACGACGACGGGCTGCTCATGCCGAAATCGCCGCCACCCATGTCGTCGGCGAAATTGCCGCCACCACCACCGCCGCGGCCACCGAGCATCGTCAGGGTCGAATTGAAGCCCTGCAGCACGACCTCGGTCGAGTACTTCTCGACGCCGCTCTGGTCGGTCCATTTGCGGGTCTGCAGCGCGCCCTCGATATACACCGTGGAGCCCTTCTTGAGATACTGCTCGGCGACCTTGCAGAGACCTTCATTGAAGATCACCACGCGGTGCCACTCGGTCTTTTCCTTGCGCTCGCCGGTGTTCTTGTCCCGCCACGTCTCCGACGTCGCGATGCTCAGATTGGCGATCGGCCGACCATCCTGAGTGCGCCGGATCTCCGGGTCCTTGCCGAGATTGCCGACCAGAATCACCTTGTTCACGCTACCCGCCATCACACTCTCCCGCGGTTTTCATCAATCACCGGACCGGTCCTGCCGACCGGCCGCATGGCGCGAGGTGGCTAACCCTTCCTCTCGGGCCGGACCCTATACGGTTGCCGCGCCAGCCACCGACTTTCTCGCTGCTTATCCACATATAGCAATCCGGCGTGCATCGTTCCAGTTTTGTTCGCAAAAACAAGCTCACAACCAAAGGGCGAATTTCATGGAACCTTATGGAACCCAATGGAACCGCAAGTTCCGCGAACGGAACCTCGAAAAAGTTCCCCAAATCACGAAAAAGCGATTAACTTTCATTAACTTAGTCTGCCTCACATCCTCCCAGCCTGTGGCTTTTGGGAGACGGTATCCAGGGTTGAATCGCGTATATTTGCGGATGGATTGAGGCCGCCCAAGGCGGTCGCGCCACCTCACAGACGAGCGCCTCCGGGGACGAATTCGGGGCGCCCAACGCGGGAGACTTGGGATGAAAAAAATCTTTCTTGGCGCCGTCAGCTTGATGGCCTTGGGGGCGCTGGCCCCCGCCGGAGCCGCCGATCTGGCCGCCCGCCCCTACACCAAGGCACCGGTCATGGCGCCGGCGCCACTTCCGACCTGGGCCGGCTTGTATCTCGGTTTGCAGGGCGGTGGCGGCTGGGGCCGCAGCGATGAGACCTTCTTCGGTGGTCCCAATGCCGTCGGCTTTGCCGGCACGCAGCGCTACGACATCAACGGCGGCTTCGCCGGTGGCGTGATCGGCTACAACTGGCAGGTCGACAACATCGTGTTCGGCCTCGAAGGCGACTATCACTGGGCCGACATCAGCGGCCGGTCGACCGAGATCAACCTCGGCGCAGGCGACACCTACTTCACCAAGCTGCGCGGCTTCGGCGACATCAAGGGCCGGCTCGGCTGGGCTGCGGGTCCGGCGCTGTTCTTCGTCAGCGGCGGCGCCGCGGTCGGCGATCTGCAGCACCGCTACGATGCCGGCCTGTTCGGTCCCGCCTTCTCCGCGTCGCAGAGCGATTGGCGCTGGGGTTGGACGATCGGTGCCGGCGCCGAATACATGTTCGCCCAGAACTGGTCCGCCAAGGTCGAGTACAACTATCTCGATTTCGGCAAGAGCACGCTGCAGTACACGCCTGTGGCGGCCAACCGCTCCGAATGGAACGACACCGTCCACACCGTCAAGGTCGGCGTCTCCTACCACTTCGGTGGCCCGGGCGTGTCGCGCTACTGATCGCTCGCAGAGCGCGAATATGTCGAAAGGCCGGCCTCGCGCCGGCCTTTTTTTGCGTGAGGAAACCGGCACTTGCTGGCCAGCTGTGTCGTTTGGGTGACGGCTTTTTCCGGCGGAAGGGGCTATCAAGGCCCCGCGGGTGGGCGTTGGTGAGTGTGTGCGTGCGGGCGTCGGACTTGGTTTTGGGGACTGCGATGAGAAGGCTGTTGCTGGGGGCGACAACTTCGCTGGCGCTGGGGTTGGCGCCGGCGATCGCAGCCGATTTGCCCGCGCGCACCTTCACCAAGGCGCCTGGAATGATCGCGACGATCTATGATTGGAGCGGCTTCTATCTCGGGCTGAACGCGGGTGGCGGCTCGGCCCGCACCTGCTGGACCAACAATGTGACCGTCGGGGGCGTCGCGGCGACAAATGCCGAGGGCTGCCATGACGCGACGGGTGCGCTCGCCGGCGGCCAGATCGGCTATCGCTGGCAGGCTGGCAGCTGGGTGTTCGGCGTCGAGGGGCAGGGCAACTGGGCCAACCTCAAGGGCAGCAACACCAGCCAGCTCGCGCCGGCCGTGACCAATCAGACCAAGGTCAACGGCGTCGGCCTGCTCACCGGCCAGATCGGCTATGCCTGGAACAACGTGCTCTGGTACGTGAAAGGCGGCGCCGCGGTCGCCGGTGAAAAGTACAACGGTCTCGCCACGGCCACCGGCACGGCGTTCGACCAGGCGAGCGCGACCCGCTGGGGCGCGACCGTCGGCACTGGCGTCGAGGTCGGCTTCGCCAAGAACTGGTCCGTGGGTGCCGAGTACGAGCACATCTTCATGGGCAACAAGAACCTGAACTTCTCAGGCATTCCCGCAGGCGCCGCGACCCGCAACGATACGGTCGGTCAGGACGCCGACATGGCGACCGTCCGCGTGAATTATCGCTGGGGCGGTCCGGTGGTTTCCAAGCATTGAGACATTGAGTTTGAACGGTTCGCGCGTGGTGCTCCTTTTCGTCGGCGCTGGGTCCTCGCGCCTGCGTGCTGCTCAGTCGGCTCCAAAATCGACGATCTCGGCGGCCTGATTCGACGCCTGCCGGCGCGAGCCCGTGTCATGAGCTGCCCGCCCCTCCCGTTTACGACCGCCTAACCAAGATCAGCACATCCCACCACGGCGCGATGGAAGGTCACCGCTTTGGAAATGAGTCTTTCCTACAACAACGGCAGGCCCGCACGCAGGCCGGATCGGAGGGATCCGGTGCCGGGCATTTTGGGACTGGGGAGAGACGAATGCAGAAGACTGCTCTGATCACCACGGCGAGCGTTGCGTTGCTCGGATTGGCTCCGGCATCGGCAGCCGACTTCGCTACGCGCCCCTATGGCAAGGCGCCGCCGCCGGCCTATGTCACGCCGCTGCCGAGTTGGGCCGGTTTCTACCTCGGCCTCAACGGCGGCGCCGACTGGAGCCGCAATTGCTGGACCCTGAATAACGTCGGCGGCGTGCCGGTTGCACCGAGACAATCCGAGGGCTGCCACAATGCGTCCAGCGGACTGATCGGTGGCCAGGTCGGCTATCGCTGGCAGGCCGCGAGCTGGGTGTTTGGCCTCGAGGCCCAAGGCAATTGGACCGACCTGAAATCGTCGAACGCCAGCACAGCCGCGCTGGCGGCCGGCATCACCAACACGACAAAGACTGACGCCATCGGCCTGTTCACCGGCCAGGTCGGCTACGCCTGGGACAACGTGCTCTGGTACGTGAAGGGCGGCGCGGCGGTCGCGCACAACAAATACACCGGCACCGCGAATGCCGCCGCGCCGGTCGCCGTCGGCACCCTGCTGGATTCGGCCAGCGAGACTCGCTGGGGCGGCACCGTCGGCACCGGTGTCGAGTACGGCTTTGCGCCGAACTGGTCGGTCGCAGTCGAGTACGACCACCTGTTCATGGGATCACGCGACATCAGCTTTCCGGCGACCGCGAACGTCAACTCCCGCATCGACACGATCAAGCAGGACATCGACATCGCCACGGTCCGCGTGAACTATCGATTCGGCGCGACGGGAGCGACGCGCTACTGACGCTGCGTCATCCCGCCGCAGTTGCGACAAGGCCGGCATCGCGCCGGCCTTTTTCGTGTCCAGAGCCCGGCATCGACGCGGCTATTTTGTGTTAAATATTTGATTTATCTCGCTTTTTCGCCGCTGTGGCCGGTACGTTACAGCCTCTCCGGGTTGGCCTGTGTATGAACATTTCATCGCTAGTCAGTTCAACGACCCCCGGGGGAGACATTCGATGAAGAAGTTGCTTGTGATCACGACGGCCCTCGTCGGCATCGCAACCGCGACGTCCGCGTCGGCGGCCGATCTGGCCGCCCGGCCTTACACCAAGGCGCCGCCGGCCATCGTCGCCATCAACGACTGGAGCGGTTTCTATCTCGGCATCAACGGCGGTTATGGCTCGAGCCGCAATTGCTGGACGCTGGTGAACGGCCCGGCCGAGGGTTGCCACAACGCCACCGGCGGCACCGTCGGCGGCCAGTTCGGCTATCGCTGGCAGATGGGTCAGGTCGTGTTCGGCCTGGAGGCGCAGGGCAACTGGGCCGATCTCACCGGCAACAACGTCACGCCCGTGTTCGCGCCCGATCGCAACCGCACCAAGCTCACCGCTTTCGGCCTGTTTACCGGCCAGATCGGCTATTCCTTCGGCGACACCCTGCTCTACGCCAAGGGCGGCGCGGCCGTGACCGACACCAGGTACGAGATCTTTTCCGGCGTGATCAACACCGTGCTCGCCGCCACGACCGTGCACAAATGGGGCGCGTCCGTGGGCGCCGGCGTCGAATACGCCTTTGCGCCGAGCTGGTCGGTGGGCTTCGAGTACGACCATCTGTTCATGGGCAACACCAACGTCCCCTTCCAGGGCGCCGTCTTCGCCCAGACCGACAGGATCAAGCAGGACGTCGACCTGTTCACGGCACGCATCAACTACCGCTTCGGCGGTCCCGTCGTCGCCAAATACTGATCGATCGGTTCGACAACCGAAAGTTCCAAGGGCCGGCGCAAGCCGGCCTTTTTGTTGCTCTGGAGCCACCTGTGCTGCCCCGCAACATGCGGAACCAAGCATTTGAGTTACATCAACAATCTGGAACTTGCCCGTAAAAACGCGGTTTCGCCGCGGGTGTGTCTTCAGGGTGACGGTAATCGGCTCGGAACCCGGCTATAGGATGACCCGTCAACTTGAACGGGTGAGTCTGTTTCGTGCGTACGAGCTTCGGTGCGACGCGGACTTCAAGGACTAAACTGGAGACAAGAATGAAGAAGATCCTGCTTGCGACCGTGGCCCTGGCCGCCCTGGCCGCTCCCGCCGCCGCTGCCGATCTTGCCGCGCGTCCGACCTACACCAAGGCGCCGGTTCTCGCGCCTGTGCCGACTTGGGCCGGCTTCTACCTCGGTGCCTTCGGCGGCTATGCGACCACAGATAATGGCGGCGTGCTGAGCCCGAAGGGCGGCTTCGCCGGTGGCACCATCGGCTACAACTGGCAGTCCGGCGCGTGGGTTTACGGCCTTGAGGCCGATGCAGCCTGGGCCGACATCAAGGACTCCGTTGGTGGCGTCGTTCCGGGCTTCGGCGCCGTCGGCATCGCCAGCAAGATCGACGCGACCGGCACCGCCCGTGGCCGGGTTGGTTACGCGTTCAACAACGTTCTGCTGTACGGCACCGGCGGTTACGCCTGGGCGAACAACAAGATCACGCTCTCGGCGCTCGGCGTCGGCGTCTCCGACACGCAGTTCCTGAGCGGCTGGACCGCTGGCGGCGGCGTCGAGGTGCTGTTCGCTCCGAAGTGGTCGGTGAAGGCCGAGTACCTCTACAAGAGCTTCGACGGCAAGACCTACTTCGGCGGCGCTCTTCCGACCGGCAACCTGAACCTGCACAGCGTTCAGGTCGGCGTGAACTATCACTTCTAAGACTTCGGCTTCCGGGCCAACGCACAGGCCTCCGCTCGCAAGGGCGGAGGCTTTTCTTTTTGACCGCCGCGACGGGGCTTCTTCGTTCTCCGGCCGCGCCGGTGCGGCGCCCTCCTCAGTCGGACGCGCCGCCTGCTTTGGGGACATCTCCCGCCGCGTGATCCGTCGCAGCGTCCGTGTCTGTGACGGGAGCCACCACATCCGGACGGATCGGCGTGACATTGGGCACGACAACCCCTGGCGGCGGGGTTTGAGGCTGCTGACCCTTCTGCGCGTGCGCGCTTTCTGCGTCCTCGGCTTGCGCCTGGTCCTCACGGTCAGGATCGCCCTTGATGCCATCGGCGACCTGCTCGATGGCCGCCAGCAGCACGGCGTCGCCGACGCGCTGCTGCAGAGACAGCCCGAGCTGGGTCATCTTGGCGCCATTGTCGAGATGCGGCTGCCGGGTCAGCGGCTCGATCTCCTTGAGCACCGCAGTCTTCGCAGCCTCCTGGGCGGCCGGGGAGCCGTAGCGCGACATGATGAAGGCGATGTCGACGAGCAGCGGATAGGCCTTGTCGAAATCGGCCCGCTGCAGCGCGATGAAAACCTTCAGCTCGAGCTTGGCGGGGCCTTGAATCTTTTCACCCAGCGCGGCGACCGCGGCTTCGAGCACCTGCTGCCCCACCGCGTTCATCAGCATGAGCCCGAGATTGAGCACCTTGACGCTGTCCGGCATCCGCGTCGATGAGGCCAGCGCGTCGATCACTAGGCGAAACTTCTGCTGCTCGCTGGCCGGAATGTTCTGCATGAGCTCGAAGCAGAAGCTCGGCAGCGAGTCCCGGGCGAGCTCGAACGACACCCCCTGCATGATCCGGATGACCTCGGCCGACCGCGGCTTGGCTCGCTCGCGATCGCAGGCGCGATCGGTGGCGAACAGGAGGATCTGGAAGAAGATCGCGGGCCCGACCGAAACATCGGTCTCCCCCACCTTCATCGAGAACAATGAACTGCGGAAGAATGCCATCGAGCCGAGGCTCGCGACCAGGGCCTGCACCAGGATCACCTGGTCCTGGGCGCCAAATTTGAAGTCGAAGTTTCGGATCAGCACGTAGGCGAACAGGGCGGCCAGCGCATTGACGAGAACGTAGGCGCGCGCCGGGCCGGTCTGGGCGGCGAGGAAGGGAGCATCCTTGTAGCGCGAGATGACCTCGGTGACGCCGACGGCCGCTCCGATCGACGGAACACCAAAATACCACAAATCAGACAGCTGCCACGCAATGCCGGCCGGATCCGCCATGGTCGCCTCCCCCTGCGGGATGGACAACCTTAGCGGCAGAGTGGATCAGGTCGCAACGATGGAATGCGCCTTCTGCCCCAGCGGCGTCAGCGACAGGCGGTCATCCGAGCCCTGCACCAGCTGATCCTGCTTGAGTCGATGGATCGCAGCCTGCATCAGATCGGCCGACACGCCCGTGCTCGACTGCAGCGCGCCGATCGAGATCGCCTCGGCCCGTCCGATCAGCTTGAGCGCCTGGGATGCAACGGCATTCACGTCGGCCGGTCCGGCGCCGGCGCTACGCACGCGCTCCTCGGTCGAGAGCACATATGATCCGACATTGGCGCTTGATGAGGATGAGAACTGCATGGAGCATCTCCGGCGAATGGAGCATGACGCGGCCATCGCACTCGTATCGGTGACTACCATATGGGCCGCCCCGGCACCACGTCAAAGGCCGCTGCGAAGCCACGTTCCAGGCCTCCCCGCTGCAATGGTTCCGCTCCTGCCAGAAGCTGCCATATCGCGAGCGCATTGTTGATGATTCGCTGACGGCACTGGAAATCCAGGCCCGTTCTTCCTACGTTCCGACCATACCTTTCCCCCCTGGCGTCCGATGGCCGGCTTCCGGCGCAACGCGCCTGCAACGATGGCGCAGCCTTGCGCCGTGGGACGAACGTCATGGATGAAGTGCTCAAGGCCAAGCAGCGCGCGCAAGCCAACTCGTCGAGCCTGCGGGCGATCACCATCCGCGGCGCCCGCGAGCACAATCTGAAGAACATCGACGTCGAAATCCCGCGCGACAAGCTCGTGGTGTTCACCGGTCTCTCCGGCTCCGGCAAATCCTCGCTTGCCTTCGACACGATCTATGCCGAGGGCCAGCGCCGCTACGTCGAATCGCTGTCGGCCTATGCGCGCCAGTTCCTGGAGATGATGCAGAAGCCGGATGTCGACCAGATCGACGGCCTGTCGCCGGCGATCTCGATCGAGCAGAAGACGACCTCGAAAAATCCGCGCTCCACCGTCGGCACCGTCACCGAGATCTACGACTACATGCGGCTGCTGTGGGCGCGCGTCGGCGTGCCCTATTCGCCCGCCACGGGCCTGCCGATCGAGAGCCAGACGGTGTCGCAGATGGTCGACCGCGTGCTGGCGCTGCCCGAGGGCACCCGCCTGTATCTGCTTGCGCCGGTCGTGCGCGGCCGCAAGGGCGAGTACAAGAAGGAGCTCGCCGAGTACCTCAAGAAGGGCTTTCAGCGCGTCAAGATCGACGGCACCTTCCATGAGCTCGCCGAGGCTCCCACGCTCGACAAGAAGTTTCCGCACGACATCGACGTCGTCGTCGACCGCATCGTCGTGCGCCCGGACATCGGCCAGCGCCTCGCCGAAAGTTTCGAGACCGCGCTGAAGCTCGCCGAGGGCCTCGCCGTCGTCGAATTCGCCGATGCCCCTGCCTCCGCAGCGCCGGCCGAGGAGAAGGAAAAGAAGAAGACCGCCAAGATCCACGACAAGAGTGGGCCCGAGCGCATCCTGTTCTCGGAAAAGTTCGCCTGTCCCGTGTCCGGCTTCACCATCCCCGAGATCGAGCCGCGGCTGTTCTCGTTCAACAACCCCTACGGCGCCTGCCCGGAATGCGGCGGCCTCGGGGTCGAGCAGCATGTCGACGCCGACCTGGTCATTCCCGACAAGGACCTCACCTTGCGCAAGGGCGCGATCGCGCCCTGGGCCAAGTCGTCCTCGCCCTATTACCTGCAGACGCTGACAGCGCTCGGCAAGTTCTACAAGTTCACGCTCGACACCAAGTGGAAGGACCTGCCGAAGAAGACGCAGAACGCGCTCTTACACGGCTCCGGCGACGACGAGATCAAGTTCACCTATGAGGACGGCGTCCGCTCCTACGACACCAAGAAGCCGTTCGAGGGCGTCATCACCAACATCGAGCGCCGCTTCCGCGAGACCGAGAGCGAATGGGCCCGCGAGGAACTCGGCAAATATTTCAACGACGTGCCCTGCGCCGGCTGCAAGGGGTTCCGGCTCAAGCCGGAGGCGCTGAGCGTCAAGGTCGGCGGCAAGCATATCGGCGAGATCTCCGATCTCTCCGTCAAGGCCGCCGGCGAATGGTTCGCCGAGGTGCCGTCGCAGCTCAACGCGCAGCAGACCGAGATCGCGACCCGCATCCTGAAGGAGATCCGCGATCGTCTCACCTTCCTGCTCGACGTCGGCCTGAACTACCTGACCCTCGCCCGCTCCTCCGGCACTTTGTCCGGCGGCGAGAGCCAACGCATCCGCCTGGCCTCGCAGATCGGCTCGGGCCTCACCGGCGTGCTCTACGTGCTGGACGAGCCCTCGATCGGCCTGCATCAGCGCGACAACTCCCGCCTGCTCGACACCCTGAAGCGGCTGCGCGACCTCGGCAACACCGTGATCGTCGTCGAGCATGACGAAGACGCGATTCGTCTCGCCGACTACGTGCTCGACATCGGCCCGGGCGCCGGCACCCATGGCGGCCACATCGTCGCCGAGGGCACGCCGGCAGAGATCATGCGCAATCCGAAGTCGCTGACCGGCAAATATCTCACCGGCGAGCTCGAGGTCGAGGTCCCCGAGCGGCGGCCGCCGAACCATCGCCGCACCATCAAGGTCGTCAACGCCCGCGGCAACAATCTTAAGAACGTTTCGGCGGAGATTCCGCTCGGGCTGTTCACGGCGATCACCGGCGTCTCCGGCGGCGGCAAGTCGACGCTGCTCATCGACACGCTCTACAAAGCGATCGCGCGCAAGCTCAACGGCGCCAATGAGGCAGCCGCGCCGCATGACCGGATCGAGGGACTGGAGCACATCGACAAGATCATCGACATCGACCAGTCGCCGATCGGCCGCACGCCGCGCTCCAACCCCGCGACCTATACCGGCGCGTTCACGCCGATCCGTGAATGGTTCGCCGGCCTGCCCGAGGCGAAGGCGCGCGGCTACGAGCCCGGCCGCTTCTCCTTCAACGTCAAGGGCGGCCGCTGCGAAGCCTGCCAGGGCGACGGCGTCATCAAGATCGAGATGCACTTCCTGCCGGACGTCTACGTCACCTGCGATGTCTGCAAGGGCAAGCGCTACAACCGCGAGACGCTCGACGTGCTGTTCAAGGGCAAGTCGATCGCCGACGTGCTCGACATGACCGTCGAGGAGGCCGCCGAGTTCTTCAAGGCGGTGCCGCGCGTGCGCGACACGTTCGAGACCTTGCGCCGCGTCGGCCTCGACTACATCCATGTCGGCCAGCAGGCCACCACGCTGTCGGGCGGCGAGGCGCAGCGCGTCAAGCTCGCCAAGGAGCTGTCCAAGCGCGCCACCGGCCGCACGCTCTATATCCTGGACGAGCCGACCACCGGCCTGCACTTCCACGACGTCAAGAAGCTCCTGGAGGTGCTGCACGAGCTGGTCGCGCAGGGCAACACGGTGGTCGTCATCGAGCACAATCTCGAGGTCATCAAGACCGCCGACTGGGTCATCGACCTCGGCCCCGAAGGCGGCGACGGCGGCGGCGAGATCGTCGCCTGGGGCCCGCCGGAGGACATCGTGAAAGCGCCGCGCAGCTACACAGGGCAATTCCTGAAGCCGGTGCTCGAGAAGTCAGCCAGGCCGAAGAAGCGCAGCCGCGGCGCGGCCAGCGAGGCGGCGGAGTAGTGCGTCGTTGGATCTTGGAGGAGGAGCGCAGCGACATCCGGGTTCATCGCTGACATCCGAGGAGAACCCGGATGTCGCTGCGCTCATCCGTGCTACGCGTCTCCGCCGAAGCCCTCTGGGCGCGGGTGGAGCAATCCAAGTTTCCGCCCAAAACTCTGGATGGCTTCGAGGCTCCGACGAGCCGTGCAGTCAGGGGCCGGATCGCACCGCCTGTCAGGCCTGTTATCTCACATCGCGATGATCCCGGAACGCCAAGCATGCCGATGCCCTACTCCCTGGTCATCTTCGATCTGGACGGCACGCTGGCCGACAGCCTCCCCTGGTTCCGGCGCAACGTGAATATCGTGGCGGCGCGCTATCGCTTCCGTCCCGTGATCGACGAGGATGTCGAGCTGCTGCGGCACTCCTCGACCGCCGAGGTGCTGAACCATCTCGGCGTCGCGCGCTGGAAGCTGCCGCTGATCGCGCGGCACATCCGCAAGCTCAAGACCGAGCAGGCCGCCAGCATTCCGCTGTTTGCCGGTGTCGAGCAGATGCTGGCGACGCTGGCCGGCGCCGGTGTCCGCCTCGCGCTGGTGTCGTCCGACACCGAGGCCAACGCGCGCCAGAAGCTCGGCGCCTCCGCGCGGCTGTTCGCCGCCTTCGACTGCTCGGCCTCCTTGTATGGCAAGGCGAAGAAGTTCAGGCGCGTCGTGAAGCGCGCCGGCGCTGATCCCGCCGCAGTGATCGCCATCGGCGACGAGACCCGCGACATTGAAGCCGCCCGTGCCGCCGGCATCGCCTTCGGCGCGGTGACCTGGGGCTACGCCGCGGAGAAGGCGCTGCGCGACCGCGGCCCGGAGATGGTGTTCACGCGGATGGAGGAGATCGTGGAGCGGTTGGTGGTGCGGGACTCGTCGCCAGAGGCGTAGCCCGGATCAGCGCGGCGACATCAGGGGTCTCATCCGACATCAGCGCTGAACCCGGATGTCGCTATCGCTCATCCGGGCTACGGGAATCACCGCCGCAGGAACGCGCCGAACGCGCGCGGGCCGTCGCCGACCTTGATCTCGGCCGTCACCTTCAGCGCCGCGGCGTCGATGACGCTGAGGATGTTGCTCTCCCAATTCGCGACGATGATGCGCTGGCCATCGGCGGTGGCCTCGATGCCCTCGGGATAGTCTCCGACGGTGATGCGCTTGAGCGGCTGCTGGCTCGCCACATCGAACACGCTCACCGTGCCGTCATACTGATCAGTGACGAAGCCCCTGCCCTGCGCGAGCGCCACGGCATAGGGCCGCAGGCCCGTCTTGATGCGAGCGATCTCGCGGCCCTCGGCGAGATCGATCACCGAAACGTCGTTGGAGCCGACATTGGCGGTGTAGGCGCGCTTGCCCTCCGTGTCGATGGTGACGCCGAACGGCCGCGTGCCAACCTTGATGGTCCTGAGCCGCTGCCGTGTGGCGGTGTCGCTCACCGAGACCATGTCGTCGTCACGGTCGGCCGAGAGCAGCAGCTTGCCGTCCGCCGTCACCGCGAGCCCCGAAGGCGAGGCGCCGACCGCGATGCTGCCAGTGACCTTCAAGGTCTTGGCATCGATGACGCGGATCGCCGCATTGTACCAATCGGCGACGTAGACCGTTGCTCCGTCCGGCGCCACCGCAATCCCGAGCGGCCCGCCGCCGACCTCGACGCGGCCGACGACTTTTCGCGCAACAGCATCGATGATGCTGACGGCCTTGTCGTCCGGGCTGGCCACATAGGCGAAGCGCCCGTCAGCGGCAACCGCGACGCCGGCAGGCTTGCCGCCGATCGGAATCGTTGCGACCGGCTTGGACGTCGCGAGATCGACGATG
The DNA here is from genome assembly GCF_000026145.1 of Bradyrhizobium sp. ORS 278. Taxonomy (NCBI): domain Bacteria; kingdom Pseudomonadati; phylum Pseudomonadota; class Alphaproteobacteria; order Hyphomicrobiales; family Nitrobacteraceae; genus Bradyrhizobium; species Bradyrhizobium sp. ORS 278. The sequence continues at coordinate 4,206,152 of NC_009445.1, forward strand.
GTGAGATCGTCGCTGAGCTGATTGGTGACGAAAGCTTCCTCGGCGTGGATCGGGACGGAGCCGAACAGAAAAGCTCCGAGAACGCCAAGGAGGAGAAATCGTGCTCGCCGCTGGAGCCGAGATGGCATGTCATCGACGGTCGGCTCCCTCTCGCCGTAACAACGGGCAGAGGGAGCGCCCTGCGCCTGGAGCAACATGGTCACTCCGATCAGCTTCCGCTCTCCACCTTCGTCTTCAGCCCCTCGAGCCCGCCCTTGTACAATCCGGTCACCGCGTTCACGGCCGCCTCGTCGCTGAGCTCCGGCGGAGGATCATTGTTGGGGAAGCCGCGGTAGAAGGCGCCGGTCCATTCGACGACGCTGCCCTTGCCGTCGGCGCTCGGCGTCACCGCGATGGTCGACGAGTAGTTCGTCACCGGCAGCACCTTCACGTCGACAGCCGTGATGCGGTACGAGTAGCTCATCTTCTCGGCGTCGTATTTGTACAGCTCCTCGTCGACGGTCGCGCCGCCCTTCAGGGTCAGCTTGCGGGTCGCGCCGATCTCGTTGCCCTTGTCGCCCGCGGTCTTGTCGACGACGCCGAGCCAGCTCATGTCCTGAAAATTGCCCATGACCGCCCACACCTTCGCGGGCGCGGCGTTGATCTCGACATGCTCCTGCACCTTGCGCCGGGTGGGCCCATGCGCATCCGCCGTGGTCAGGGCCGTGATCGTCAGGGCCGTCGTCACGATCGCGAGCGCCGCCACAGGGGTCAGCGACTTGCCGAACACCATCCTCATCTCGTTTCCTCGGTCTCTTTCATTGGCCGGCACATCTGCGCTCGGCGGCGTCATCTTTGCACCGCTCCGGATTGTTGCAACAAAAAAGACGGCGTCGTGGCCGCCTCACTCCGCGCCGCAGCAGCGCTTGAATTTCTGGCCGGAACCACACGGACAGGGGTCGTTGCGGCCGGTCTTGCCGAGCGAGGCGAACGGATTGGGGCGCTCGGCAAAGTCGGGCGTGCCGGGCAAGGAGACCCCGCTCTGCCGATGGCGATAGAGAGTGAGAACGGACTCCCGCGCGAGAATGGCCATCTTGTCGCTCAGCCTGCCGAGCTCGACCGGATCGCTGTGCTCGTCGAGCACGGCATCGATCGCCATCATCAGGTTCAGGGCCGCCCCCCTCACCTCATCATCGCCGACCTGCCGATAGGCGATGAAGCGCTCGCGACGCAGTGCCACTGCGGCGGCAAAGCCCTCGACCCACAGCTCCCAGATCACCTCGCCGCCACGCTCGACCGGAAAGCGGGGCTGGTACAGCTCCGGGCTACGCGCCAGCGTCCGCGCGATCTCGTCGTGATACGCGGCCACCAGCTCGAGCACCGCATTGGCGTGGTCGATGCTCGCAAACACCGAGCGTATCCCCTTGCCGAGTCCGAATGCGGCTGAGAACCATTCACCGGCCGGAACCTGCTCGGGCAAAGTCAGAAGACCGGCGATGAAGCCATCGAGTTCCTCCAGCACCATGGCCCGATCGTCGAGCGCGAGCAGCGCCTGCTCCAGCGCCGCGTGAGAGTTGGTCTGATCCGCCATCTGCAACCCTGCTCTTGCCCCGCCGACATCCCGGCCTGATTTGCCCGACGCCCGGGCCGACGAAGCAGCGAGGTGGCATTTTTGACATCAAACCGATGCTGCGCGCAAAATCTAAATTTCAGAGCGCGATCAGCTGGATCGCCCCTGTCCAGACCCGCCTTGAAAAATATTCCGCTTTCGTCTTTGTCGAATTTCGGTTTTCCTGTCGCCGTCCTGCCCGCACGAGAGGGGCGCGTCGCGGTCGTCACGGGCGTTGCGGGCGGGATGCGATGGACGTCACGGGCCCGGTGCTTTTGCGCAAGACGACGGGCTGCGGGGCGGACGGCGAAATCGTGTGGTCCCGACCTCCCGACGCTGAGGTCAAATCGCAGGCGTTAGCTGACGCGGCGCTTGCGATGACGGTGGCCAGAAAGCCCGGTGCACCGAGGAGAGCGCGTATAAGCCGTTAAAACCGTCGCGCAGGGAAGGCCGGTGTGTAGCGGCCAATCCTGTGGTGACTGCCGCCTGCTTTTTTTCTGCAGGCGGGCCATGGGTGCGGCCTGCACCCGGCCTTCCCTGCGCCCTCTCACTTCAGGAGGGCGGACTGAAAGTCGAAAGCTCGGGTGCGGAGGCACCGCGAGAATGGTGCTTCATGCCAAGTTGTTGCGCAACACGATCGCTCCACACTCCCCTGTCATCGCCCGGCTTGACCGGGCGATCCAGTATTCCAGAGACGTTCATTGTTGATCGATGGGCCGCGGCGTACTGGATCGCCCGGTCAAGCCGGGCGATGACAGCTTTGTTGTGGTTTCTGGCTGGGCGAAGCAATGCAGGCTGGCCACGGCGATCCCTAACCCTCACTCCGCCAACACACCCTGCACGAACCCGTCCGGATCGTTGCAGAACTCGCGCAGCGCCTTGAAATGATCGGTGTCCTGCACGCGCACGGGCTCGAGGCCGTATTTCGTCAGCCGCAGCAGGGTTGCGCCGGGATAGGCCATCAGGACGGGCGAATGCGTCGCCATCAGCACCTGACAATGACTGGCCTCATCCATCCGCCGCATGAGCTTCAGAAACTCGATCTGCCGCGCCGGAGACAGCGCCGATTCCGGCTCGTCGAAGATGTAGAGGCCTTGGCGCTGGCAGCGCTCCTCGAAGAAGCGCAGGAAGCCCTCGCCATGGGAATGCGACAGGAAGTCGGGCGGCGGCCCGCCGAGCGGATCGTCCAGCGCGGCTTCATCGAGATAGCGCGCCACCGAGAAGAAGCTCTCGGCGCGGAAGAACCAGCCTTTGGTGATCTTGGGCAGCCACGCCGCACGAAGGGCCTTTCCCAACGCGCCACCCATGCGCTCAATCGCGCGGCCATGATCGACCGGCATGTACCCCTTGCCGCCGCCGGCCTCGTCATAGCCGGCGAGTGCGGCGATGCCTTCGAGCAGGGTCGATTTGCCGGTGCCGTTCTCGCCGACGATGATGGTGATGGCGCTCGTGAAGCCGAGCTCGAACTCGTCGTGCAGGAACGACAGGCAGAACGGATAGGCGGCGCGGTCGGTGATCTTGGCGGGATCGAGCCACAGTCGCTTCAGATAGGGTGCGCGCAGCCTGATCTCGCGCTGCTTCCTGGCCATGACGCTTTCACAACCTTGCTGACAACCAATACAATGTTGCACATTGCGGCCGAGCCGGCCATCGGCGCGACCTTGTCAGGCCACGACCTCCAACACCAGCTCCATGGTCATCAGCACCGGATTGTCGCCGCGCACCAGGCGTCCCTGCGCCAGCGCGCCGGTGTAGTCCACCAGCGCGATGTCGAGCGAGGCTTCCGGACCATCCGCGCCCGCCGCAATGGCGCCGGATGCGATGGTCAACTCGGTTGCGAACGGCGCGACGATCATGCCATCCGCAAAGCGCGCGCCGATGGTCGAGCCCACGCCGCCGCGGATCCGCGCTTCGCAAATACCATGGGTTCGGCAGAAGGCTTCGAGGCAGAAGGCGACATCCTGGTTCGGCCGCAGCCGCAATGCGAAGGCCCGGCAATCCGTGCTGGCGCCGCGGAGCCCGGCCAAGACCGGGCCGAACAGCTTGAAGCCTGTCTCTGGATCAGGCTCCGCTGTGAAGAGCGCGCCGTCGATCCCGAAGGCCTCGACCTCGAAGGGTTCAGCGACCATCGTCTCATCCGGCAGGATGTGACCCCCGCCGGCGCGCCCGCCCTCTTCCGTCCACAGCGCGTGGCAATGAAAGAACGGCGCGCCGTCGCGTAGGCCGAGCGTCATGGTCCCGGTCGTCAGCCGGGTGACGCCCGTCGGCCGATGGGTCTCGCTGTAGAACGCCGCATGATCCGGCGTCTTCGACAACGCGGGCATGACATAAGCGAAAGGTCCGAGTGCGCCGCCTCGCATCTCCAGCACGCCACCGGCAAAACCTTCGCGCGCAAAGGCCCGATGCGCCGCTTGCAGCAGCGGTACGCCCGGATCCATCGTGAATCTGAAGCTGCGCCCGCGCGCCTCGACCCACTGAATGCGCTCCGCGACGGGCGCGCCGGGCTGGGTGATCGATCGCATCGCGCGTCAGCCCTGCCTGGTGAGATCGAGCAGCCCGCGCGCCTCGAGCTCGTCGCGCACCAGGCGCTTCGGGATCTTGCCATAGCCGGATTTCGGCAAGCTCTCCCAGAAGAAGAACCGCTTGGGCATCTTGTAGCGCGGCAGCTTGGTCGCGAGATAGCCGGCGATGTCGCTCTCGCTCGGCGCTTTTGCGCCCTCGCGCGCGACGCAGACGGCGACGCCGACCTCGCCCCAGACCGGGTCGGGCACGCCGAGCACGGCGACCTCGCCGATATCCGGATGGGTCAGGATCTTTTCCTCGACCTCGCGCGGATAGATGTTGGAGCCGCCGGAGATGTACATGTCGGAGGCGCGGCCGGTGATGTAGAGGAACCCCTGCGCGTCCATGTGACCGAGATCGCCGGTGCGGAACCAGCCATCGCGAAATGCCTTCGCGTTGGCCTCGGGATTGTCGTAGTAGCCCGCGAACACCGCCGGGCCGATGACGCAGATCTCGCCGGTCTCGCCCGGCTTCAGCTCGCGCCCCTGATCGTCCTGGATCGAGACCTGCATGCCCGTGCGCTCATAACCGCAGCTGCCGATCCGCGCCTCGGGACCGTCCTCTTCCTCATGCGCAGGGGCCGGCAGCACGGTGATGTTGCCGGTCACCTCGCCAAGTCCGAAATACTGCACGATGACCTTGCCGAGCCGCGCCAGCGCGCGCTTCTGGTCCTCGCGATACATCGGCGCGCCGGCATAGATGACATGGCGCAGCGAGGAGTGATCGAACTGATCGACCGCGGGGTGCTCGACCATCATCTTCAGGATGGTCGGCACCGTGAACAAATTGCTGATGCGATGCCGCTCGATCAGGCGGAATGCCTCGGCGATGTCGAACTTCTCGCTCGGCAGCAGCACCGTCTTGGCGCCCCGCGCGCTCTGCATCAGCTGGTGCACGCCGGCGCCATGCGACAGCGGCGCCACGACGAGAGAGGCGTCATGCTCGGTGGTGCCGGGCGTGAGATCGGCGAGATGGTTGGTGATGACGAAGGCCATCTGGCCGTGGGTGAGCACAGCCGCTTTCGAGCGGCCCGTCGTGCCCGAGGTGAAGAAGAACCAGCAGGGATCGTCGTGCTCGACAGTAGCATTCGCGACGTCGGCGCCGGCATGGGCCTTGATCGCGTCGGAGACCGAGCGCGTGCCGAAGCTGCCGCCGTCGCCGATGCGCCACGTGAACGTGGCGCTCGTCACCGCTGCGGCATGCTCGGGAAAATCGACATGGCAGAGAAACGCCTTGGCGCCAGAGGCGGTCGCGAGATAGGCGACCTCGTCCGGCATCAGGCGAAAATTGGTGGGTACCCACACCGCGCCGAGCCGGAACGCGGCGAACATCGAGACGAACATCTCCTCGCAGTTCTTGGAATGCACCAGGATGCGATCGCCCTTGCTGATCCCCTGCTCCGCCAGCGCCGCCGCCAGCGCCGACACCATCGTATCGATTTCCCGCCAGCTCCAGGAGCGCTCGCCCCACACGAACCCGATGCGGTCGCCGAGGCGGCGGCCGTTCTGCGTCACGATGTGTGCGAGGTTCATCACCCGGCGGGACATGCGCAGCTGTGTCATCGACGAGCCCTCGTGCTGATCGCGCGGATGAACAGACCCGTGAACAGACTCATATGGCGGCGTCCCCTCGATCGATCCGTCGGGCGATCTCAGCCGCCCGTTACCATCAGGCCTGTTTATCGTGCTCCGCCGCGCCCTCGCAAGGCCGCCCTGCCCATCGCTCCCATGCGGCTGCAGGGCGGTCGCACACGGCGTGGCGGCCAACCTGCTTCCGCGTCATCATGGCCGGGCCTGTCCCGGCGGTCCACGTCGCCCAGCACGCGTGGAAGGACGGGGATGCCCGTAACCAGCCCGGGCATGACGGAGCAACAAGCTGGCCCGCATTCGTGCAGCGATGCGCCATGTTTTCACATGCGGCAACCACTCCATGCGGTGAAGTCGTTCGAACAAATGCCGAGCCCGTGCGACAAACCCGTGCCGGCTGCGCATTCCCTGCATGTCACCGCGCGCCAAATCTGATTTGAGGACACCTATGATCGATCGTCGCTTCGTGCTTCTCGGCCTCGCCGGCGTGCTCGCCACGTCCCAGCTGCACGCGCAGACCACGGCCGCCAACGAGCCCGCCGGCATCATGACCGCGATCTACACCCGCGTCGCCAAGGGCAAGGGCGAGGACGGCGGCAACTTCGTCATTGGAGACAAGGCGGCGCGCGCAAAATACCTGTCGAAGGCGCTGGCCGCCCAATGGGCCAAGATGGATGCCCGCACGCCCAAGGGCGAAGTCGGCGCGGTCGATTTCGATCCGATCACCAATTCGCAGGATCCGGATGTCGCCTCGTTCAAGGTGGTTTCGGAGACGCAGGAGGCCGACAAGGCGACCATCGCCGTCACCATCACCGGCCATCGGCTGGAGCGCAAGGAACAGGCCGACAACGTCATTCGTTACGACTTCGCGCGCGATGCCCGCCAATGGAAGATCGACGACATCCGCGGCGCCATCGACGGCAAGCCGTGGTCGATCCGCGACATGCTGGCCGAGTTCATCAAGCTCACCGACAAATCGAAACGAAGGTAGCGCCCAAGAGGAGTGACCATGACCGCCGTTCGCGACAACAAGGCCGAGAGCCGCTTCGAGCTCGACGTCGAAGGCAGCCTCGCCTTCGCCAATTATCGCGCGACGCCGCAGGCGGTCATCATCACCCACACCGAGACGCCGCGTCCGCTGCGCGGGCGCGGCATTGCCTCCGAACTGGTCAAGGGCGCGCTGGAGCTGATCCGTGCCGACGGCCGCAAGGTCGCGGCGGGCTGCAGCTTCGTCGCAGATTACCTCCGTGACCATCCGGAGAACCGGGACATCATGGCTTGACGGACCCGTAGAACTACCGAGCGTGATGATTGAAGGCCGCGCTTTAACTCCATGGTGACCCGGATGGATCAGCAATTCCCCGCCGTACAAACAACCAGACCAACGGGGAGAGGCACATGTTCATCACGGCCATTTTCGACGTTCTCAAGCGCTACGTCCACTATCGCACCCAGCTCGCTTATGTCGACCAGCTCGACGAGCGCACGCTGCGCGACATCGGCTTTACCCGCGACCAGCTTCACGCCGAAGCCTGGGAGCGCGCCGCTTTCGTGCACGCCTGAGGCGCTCACGTGCCGACGCGCAGCGCATCAGCAAACACCACATCATCAGATACGACAAAGGCCCGCACGATGGCGGGCCTTTCGCTTTCTTGGAGTTGAGACCGCAAGCTCAGTGCTTGATCTCTGGCGGCAGCTTGCCGCCATTGGCCGCGAGCTTGCTCATGACCTGCTTGTGCAGCCAGACATTCATGCTGGCGGAATCGTTGGTGTCGCCGGTGTAGCCGAGCTCCTTGGCGAGCTCCTTGCGGGCCGCCAGGCTCGAATCGATGTCGAGCGCCTTCATCAGGTCGACGATCGAGGCTCGCCACTCCAGCTTCTCGTGCTTGGCGGCCGCGGCCTTGTCGACGATCGCAGCCACATCGACGCTTTGCGGCGCTGCAGCAGGCGCAGCCGCCGGAGCCGCGGCGGTGCTGGTGTCAGCCGCCGGCGCGCTGCCGCCTGCAGCGGGCGAACCGCCGCCGGCCGGCGCAGCCTCGGCGTGATGGCCGAAAATCGCGCCCATGATCTTTCCGAAAACGCTCATCAATGGCTCCCAATGGATAGTGATCGAACGAAGAACTCGTCAGGCGGTGTTCCGTTGCGGAGCTGCCCGTCACAGTCCGTTCGCTCCCCGGTCATCCGCCAGCCTGAACACGGCGACGGTTGTGAAGCTTACCGAAGGCGGAATGACGGCGGAATGACTTTGTCTGGGGAATGCGCAGCTTCATGGCGCTGCCCATTGGTTATAATGCACCGCGGCATTCACAGCCTTCACCGAGGCGTGAGTAGGCGCCGTCACGTTCGTCACTATGCTTCTCGCTTCCGTTCGCGCATGGCCGTCCCCGGGTTCGTCGCGTCTGGCCATCCGCGATCCGTCCAACGACAAGCGCAGCCCAGCCTGCGGGGTTGGGAAGCGCCTCATGAGGTATGAGGGAGCGAACGACGATGGCAACCTATCACAGCAATGTCGCAGCACACGTCCGGCCCGCCGACGAGGTCGCGGCCGAGATCACGATTCGCAAGATCGACTTTTCCAGTCTCATGCGCGCGCTGCGGCTTGGCTGGGACGACTTCAAGGCTGTTCCAAGCCACGCTTTGATGCTGTGCGCGATCTATCCCGTGCTTGGCCTCGTACTGGCGCGTGCCGTGTTCGGCTATGCGGTGCTGCCGCTGCTGTTCCCGTTGGCTGCCGGCTTTGCCCTGCTCGGTCCGTTCGCCGCACTCGGGCTCTACGAACTATCGAGCCGGCGCGACCGCGGCGAAGAGGCCGGCGCCTGGGACGCGTTCGAGGTGCTGCGCTCGCCGTCGTTCGGCTCGATGCTGGGCCTCGGCACCCTGCTGCTGGCGCTGTTCGTGACCTGGGTAGCGACCGCGCAGGCGATCTATGTGGCGGTGTTCGGCTATGGCGGCGCCGCGGGTGTGAGCGATTTCGTTCAGCGTGTCTTCACCACGCCGCAAGGATGGTGGCTGATGGCGGTCGGCTGCGGCGCGGGCTTCCTGTTCGCGCTGCTGGCGCTGTGCCTCAGCATCGTGTCCTTCCCCTTGATGCTCGACCGGCACGCCGGCGCGCTCGAAGCGGTCGTGACCTCGCTGCGGGTCGTGGCGCAGAATCCAGTCCCCGTCGCCACCTGGGGCCTCATCGTCGCGGTGCTGCTGGTCGCCGGCACGATCCCGTTCTTTCTCGGCTTGGCCGTCGTCATCCCCGTGCTCGGCCATGCCACCTGGCATCTCTACCGCGAGGCGATCGCAATCCATCCGGATGCGGCTGAGATCGTGCCGCCGGCGCCGCGTCCGTCGAAGCCGGCCGCCGATTTCCCGGCCAACCTCTTCCCATGGCGCTCGCGTGACCAGATGTGAGGACAACTGCAAGAACGTGCTTTTGCCGCCGGCCTTCGGGCCGGCGGCTGTGTTGCGCAACGCCGGATGGAGGCTGAAAGCGCAGAGGCGGCTCACGAAAACCGACGCCAACGTGATCGGGCGGCCTTGTTGCTGCCGCGGTTACGCCCGACATGGAGCAGGCCCCCACGCCGATTTGATGCCATTGCCGTCCAGGTGTTTCGATGACCGTCCGCTTTCTCTCTGCTTCCGCCTGCCTTTTCGTCCTGATCGCCCTCTCCTCGCCAGCCACTGCGGCCGTTCCCTGCGGTAGCGGCAACTTCGACAGCTGGCTTGCTGAGTTCAAGACGGAGGCCGCGGCCAAGGGCATTTCGCAGCCTACGATCAACGCGGCGCTGAACGGCCTCACGTCCGACCCGAGCGTGCTCAACCGGGACCACAGCCAGAAGGTGTTCAGCCAGACGTTCGAGGAGTTCTCCGGCCGCATGGTGCCGCCGCGGCTGACCCGCGGCTCAAACATGCTGAAGCAGTACGGGTCGGTGCTGTCGCGGATCGAGCAGGCCTATGGCGTGCCCGGCGAGGTGCTGGTCGCGATCTGGGGGCTCGAGACCGATTTTGGCGTCAATGTCGGCAAGTTTCCGACCATCCGCTCGCTCGCGACGCTGGCCTATGACTGCCGCCGCGCCGAGCAGTTCCGCGGTGAGCTGCTCGACGCGCTGCGCATCGTCGACCGCGGCGACCTGCAGCCGGCCGAAATGCGCGGCGCCTGGGCCGGCGAGATCGGCCAGACGCAGTTCATGCCGTCGTCCTGGATCAAATATGCCGTCGATTTCGACGGCAACGGCAAGCGCGATCTGATCCGCAGCGCGCCCGACGTGCTCGCCTCCACCGCCAATTATCTGAAGGGCTATGGCTGGCAGAAGGGCAAGGACTGGGAGCCGGGCAGCCCGAACTTCGCGGTCATTCAGCAGTGGAACAAAAGCGAGGTCTATGCGCGGACGATCGCGACCTTCGCCACCCAACTGGCGCACGCGCCCTAGGCTGGGCGGGACAACGGCCGACCGCGCAATTCGGCCGGCCGCTCATTCACAGATGCGGGCAGATGCGCCGGTTACTTGATCATCCCGACATGCATTGCCTTAGTCAGATGCATGCTGCACGCGCCCATCTTGCCGCTCAGCAGCGCATCCTGGGCGGCAGCGATCTCCTTTTGGGCTTCCCAGCGCGCATCGCCGTCGGCCATCGCCTCGATCGCCGTTTCGGTCTTTTCCAGATTGGCCCCGCTGCAGCCGGCCCCATGCATCCTCGCCGCCTGAGCCGGCCCGAACCCGATCACGGCCGCGGTCATGAGCGCGGCCCCCAACAATTTGCTCTTCATTGTTTTTCCTCGCTGGTACGGCGGCCTCGGCATCATCGCCGAAATCCGCGACACTTTGTCGCACCATCGCGAGAGTCGGGCGAAATGAAATCCCTGCGAGCTGTGCGTGATCGCGAACTTCCGTTCAGGAGCAGGACAAAAAATGAATTATTATTCATGCACCCTCACTCATGCGTTTGGGCGCGAGCCATAAGGGACGCAGCCCGCGGAGGTTCGTCGGAGGACCGGCGGCCGCAAGACCGGATATTTCGATCGATCAGATCAAACGAGCGATTGAAAAGCCGCATGATTACGGGGCCTTCGATCGATCGCTCAACTGCTGGGCGACCCTGCCCGATTCTTACCCAAGCGTTACCCAAGCTATGCGCCGACGGTTTAGCTGCATCGCAACATCAACGCTTCTGCATCGCAACAATCTCTTCTATGTTCATTTCAACGATGAAGTTCCGACGAAGAACTGAATCGAGAACTAAAGGAGATTTCTCATGTTGCTCTCGCTCATCCGCATGGTTCAGGCGTTCCGTGAGTATCAGCGCAACGTTGCCGAGCTGTCGCAGCTCAGCGATCGCGAACTCGCCGACATCGGTCTCGACCGTTCGGACATTCCGCGCGTTGCCGCTGGTCACTACAACGGCTGATCAGCCACCTTCCGATATCGACCGGACATCGCCCGCCTCGTCGCGGGCGTTGCCGTTTTCGGACCCCCTCGCGGCGTCTGCCACACGCGCCGGGTTTCTCGCCCTGACACTCACTCGCGCATTTTCACCGCCCGGGAAAAGCGCTACCTGTCCCGCGATGACAGGGACCAAATCACCTACGAATACCGTTCACGTGATCGGCGCCGGCCTCGCCGGCTCCGAGGCTGCGTGGCAACTCGCCGAGGCCGGCATCGACGTGGTGCTGCACGAGATGCGGCCGGACCGCATGACCGAGGCGCATCGCACGGCGACGCCCGCCGAGCTCGTGTGCTCCAATTCCTTCCGCTCCGACGATGCCGCCAACAATGCCGTCGGCCTGCTGCACGCCGAAATGCGCCGGCTCGGCTCGCTGATCATGCGGGCCGCCGATGCCAACCAGGTCCCGGCCGGTGGCGCGCTGGCCGTCGACCGCGACAGCTTCGCGGCGGCCGTCGCAACGGCTCTGCAGGGCCATCCACGCATCGAGCTGCGCCGCGGCGAGATCACCGGCCTGCCTCCCGCCGAGTGGGCGAACGTGATAATCGCGACCGGCCCCCTGACCTCCCAGCCGCTGGCCGACGCGATTCGCGCCCTGACCGACGAGAGCGCGCTCGCCTTCTTCGACGCCATTGCGCCGATCGTGCACAAGGACACGATCGACATGTCGAAGGCCTGGTTCCAGTCGCGCTACGACAAGGTCGGTCCCGGTGGCACCGGCGCCGACTACATCAACTGCCCGATGACGCGGGAGCAGTACGACGCCTTCGTTGCCGCACTGCTCGCCGGCGAGAAGACCGATTTCAAGGACTGGGAGACGAATACGCCCTATTTCGACGGCTGCCTACCGATCGAAGTGATGGCCGAGCGCGGCCACGAGACCTTGCGCCACGGCCCGATGAAGCCAGTCGGCCTGACCAATCCGCACGATCCGACCGTGAAGCCGTATGCGATCGTGCAGCTGCGCCAGGACAACAAGCTCGGCACGCTCTACAACATGGTCGGCTTCCAGACGAAGCTGAAATACGGCCCGCAGCAGCAGATCTTCCGCACTATTCCCGGGCTTGAAAATGCGGAGTTTGCCCGGCTCGGCGGCCTGCACCGCAACACCTTCCTGAATTCGCCGAAGCTGCTCGACCAGCAGCTACGCCTGCGGGCACAGCCGCGGCTGCGCTTCGCCGGCCAGATGACGGGCTGCGAGGGCTATGTGGAGTCGGCGAGCATCGGTCTGATCGCCGGCCTCTACGCCGCTGCCGAGGCGCGTGGCGCCAGCCTCGCCGCGCCGCCGCCGACCACCGCCCTCGGCGCCCTGCTCGGCCATATCACCGGCGGCCACATCGAAACGATCGATGGCGCGACGCGCTCGTTCCAGCCGATGAACATCAATTTCGGCCTGTTCCCGCCCTTGGCGGCGGCTCCGACCAAAAAGCCCGATGGCACGCGACTGAAGGGCAACGAGAAGACGGTGGCCAAGAAGCAGGCGATGAGTGCGCGTGCGCTGGCGGATCTCGACCGCTGGATCGCCGAGCATCTGCGCGTCGCAGCGGCTGCGTGAGATCGCGATGAGCCTGCCGAAGTCCGCCTCCGTCCTGCTGGCATCGCGCTGGAGCGAGGGCGTGCTGCTCAAGCGCGACGTGTTCTCGACCGTCGAGCGCGGCCGCTTCAAGAGCGACACCGGTGAGGTCGACGCGGTATTGCGCCGGCTCGACGAGGTGCCATGGTGGTCGTTCGTGCTGGCCCGTCATCTGTTCGCCCGGGAGCGCAAGGCGCTCACCCGCGCCAAGGGCCTCGATGCCGGACCCGACCTGTTATGGGCGGGAGATGGCGCCCTGGTGCGCGGCTTCATCAACGGCGTAGCGCTTCATCTGGCCAGGCCGCACGGCAATGTCGCCTATTTCCGCTCCGCCAAGCAGATGATGCGGCGGCTGCATCGCGCCGGCATCACGCACAACGATCTCGCCAAGGAGCAGAACTGGCTGGTCGGCCATGACGGCCGTTGCTACGTCACCGACTTCCAGCTGGCAGCCTGCTTCTCCACGCGCAGCCGGCTGTTCCGGATCGCGGCCTATGAGGATCTGCGTCACCTCCTGAAGCACAAGCGCACCTATGTGCCGCAGGCGCTGACGCCGAAGGAGCGCAAGATCCTGGCGCGCAAATCGCTGTTCGCGCGCATCTGGCTGATGACCGGCAAGAAGGTCTACCGCGCGATCACCCGCGGCCTCTTCAACTTCACCGACCGCGAGGGCGGTGGCCGGCGCCTTGTCAACGACGCACCCGTCCTGATGGAGATGATCCGCAAAAATCCCGACGTCCGCGACGCCGCCATCGTCGCCTTCGCCGACCGCCGCACCGGCGTCGGCCTCTATGCCTTCATCGAAGCGGAGCAGCCGGCCCTTGAGACTCAATTACAAAGCGAGCTCGCTTCCGCCAGGGGCCCCAAGCCGCCGGAGCATATCCAGGTCGTCCATGCCCTGCCGCGCGACGCCAGCGGCCGGCCGCGCACCGAGCTGTTGCAGTTGGTTGCGATGAACCAGATCGACCTGATCGAGCCGATGATCACGAGCGACAGCGACCGCGCTTTCCTCAAGGACATTCTCGACTCGCGCAAGAACCTGCGCGACCGCTTCAATTTCGAGGCGGACCTGAAGCTGCCGTCGGCGTGAGCGCACGAGACTTCGAAGACCGCCCGCGCTATTGTGCGCGGGCCCCTCAATCGGTGGAAGGATTTGGCCATGAACGTCGATGCCCGCGTGCAACCAGCCTCCCAGCGATCATCGATCGAGATCGTTCCGACAGGTGCGGCGCTCGGCGCCGAGGTCCGCAACGTCGATCTCCGGCACCTCGACGATCAGGCGTTCGCGTCCTTGCTCCAAGCTTTCCACGACCATTCCGTGCTGCTCGTTCGCGGGCAGAACCTGACCGACCAGGACCTGATCGCCTTCAGCCGCCGCTTCGGCGATCTGGACTTTGCTCCGATCCAGGAGAATGGCCGGCGCTTCGTTGACGGCCTGCCGGAGATCTACATCGTCTCGAACGTGAAGGTGAATGGCGAGGCCATCGGCAGTCTCGGCGCCGGCGAAGCCGTGTGGCACACGGACATGTCGTATCTCGACACGCCGCCGATCGCCAGCGCGCTCTATGCGCTGGAGATTCCGCCGGTGGGCGGCAATACCTCGTTCTGCAGCATGTACGCCGTCTACGACGCGCTTCCTGCTGATCTCAAAGCCCGCATCGCCGATCTCAAGATCAAGCATGACGGCACCTACAACAGCGGCGGATTCGTCCGGCAGGGCGTGACGCCCACCGATGATCCGCGCACGTCGCCTGGCGCGGTCCACCCGCTGGTCTGCACGCATCCCGACTCTGGCCGGCAGATGCTCTACCTCGGCCGCCGTCGCAATGCGTATCTGACGGGCCTGGAACTCGCCGAATCGGAGGCGCTGCTCGACGAAATCTGGACCCATGTCGCGCGGCCCGCATTCGCCTGGGAGCATGCGTGGAAGGTCGGCGATCTCGTCATCTGGGACAATCGCTGCACCATGCATCGGCGCGATCCGTTCGATGATCATTCCAGGCGAATCATGCATCGGACCCAGATCAAGGGAACACAGCGCCCGCACTGATCGTTCGCGCGGCGGATGCGCCCGCATGAGCGGCACAGTGCCTGCGATCGAGTCGCAAGTTGCTCGATATTTCTCCGCGTCATGCCTTGAAGAGTCCAAGTTCTGACTCAGAGCCGCAGAGTGTGCCGACAATCGGCAGATCGTGCCGCGATCATCCCGCGAATTGCCTCCGAGCCGAAACAACCCCGACAAATTACAGTGGTTGATTGGCAGCGCTGGTGAAACTTGGGAGACGACGCACGTGAATCACAGAAGCAACGTTGCGCGAAGCGCCGAAAGCAGCCTCGTCCAGGTACTCCCGACCGGCAAGGCGCTTGGTGCCGAGGTCTGCAATGTCGACCTCAGATCCTTCGACGATTGGGCATTCGCCTCCTTCATGCGCGCGCTGCTCAAACACCAGGTGCTGCTCGTGCGCTGGCAGCGTCTCACCGACCGCGACATCGCGGCGTTCAGCCGGCGCTTCGGTCATGCCGATCTTCACTACACGTCGTATGGCACGACGCGGGGCGAGAGCCTGTCGTTCTGCAGCCTGTACGCGGCGTATGACGCGCTGTCGCCGGCGATGCGCAGCCGCGTCGCTCATCTGAAGGTTCGTCAGCGCACGATCGACACCGCCGATGATGGTCGCCGCACCATCTTTGCGGGTCCGGTGCACCCGCTGGTCGGCCTGCACGCCGACACCGGCCGCTCGATGCTGGCGCTTGGACAGCGCCGCCATTCCTATGTGGTCGGCCTCGAGCAGGACGAGTCTGAAGCGCTACTCAATGACCTCTGGCAGCTCGCCGAACGTCCCGAGTTCAGTTGGACTCACACCTGCCGTGGCGGCGACCTCATCGTGTGGGACACGCGTTGCACGATCCACCGGCACGAGGCGCCGGACATGCCGCGACTGCTGCACAGCCCGCCGCTTTGGAACGCCATGCCGACCGCCTGACGCGGCCGTCCCCCTTCAACGACCGCGAAAGCTCCCCGTTCTGGCCGCGCGCCACAGCGTCCAGAGCGTCGCGAGACGCGAGCGCGGCTGCGGCAGGAACGGGTCGCCCGCTTCGCGCGCCAGATCACGACGGACGAGCGCCAGCGGCAACAGCGCTGGCCGCGCTGCCGGCGGCGCCTCGCGCGACAATTGCAGGGTATGATCGAGGTGCTGTTGGGCCTGCGCGCGCAGGTCCGCCAGCAAGGCCCGGATCGCAGGCGTCGCCTTGCCGGCGAACACCTCCTCCTGCGGGACGCCGTGCCGCTCGAGCAGATCGAGCGGAACATAGAGTTGCCGATGCGCGGCATCCCGCGGCAGCGACGCGATCACCTGCAGGAGCCCAAGTGCAATGCCGGCGTGATGCGCCAGGTGATCAGCGCCCTCGAACGGCGGCGCCATGATCTGAGCAGCAAGAGCAAACATTGTTCCGCACGTGTCGCCGAGATAACCGTCCAAGGCGGCCATGGTCGGCATCGGGTCGTTGTAGAGATCGAACTGGTGCTCGTCGATCAGTCGCGTCAGCCGCGCCACCGGAAGTGCAAAACGTTGTACCGTCGACAACAGTTCGGCGGCAACCGGATTGCCTTCGATTCCGCCATGCGCCTGCCCGCTCAGCGCATCGTGCCACCACTGCAATCGCACCTCGCCCGGCAGCGGCTGGGAGACGACGTCGCGGATACGGCTGATCTCGATGTTGAAGGCAAAGAGCGACAGCAGCGCCCGCCGGATCTCCGGCGCAACGAACAGCGTCGACGCATAACGATCGAAATCATGTTCGCGGACTAGGCCCGCGCAGAATGCGGCGTCGCTCGAGGCGCTCGGCTCGCTCATGGCACGGCGATGAGCGCGGCGGCAACCCGCCGCCGCTCGCCGATCATGACGTTGTAGGTGCGGATGGCGGGCCCAGTCTGCATGGCGTCGAGCACGACGCCAACACCGCGCAATGCCGACCGCAGTGCGGCCGGCGGAATCCAGACCTCGTTTCCGGTGCCGACGATCAGCGTGTCGATCTTGTTCGCCGCATCGAACACGCGCTGCAGCGAGTAGCGGTCGATCTGGCCGGGCTGGGTGACATCCCAGGCCCAGATCGAATCGGGCAGGCATAGCAGCGAGCCGCGATGCGACATGTCGGCGAAGGCGAAACCGCCTTTGCCGTAGCCGTCGATCGGCGCGAACCGAGGGAAGTGGGGTGTGTCGTTCGCAGTGGCCATGTCCGAGATCAACTTGCTGCCTCTGGATATGATCCAAAGGCCAGCTTCCTGCGAATCACGGGGTTTTCTTTTTCGCCGCCGGCTTGTCGTCCTGCGCCTCGGCGCGCATCGCGTGCACGCCGAGATAGATCAGGATCGGAGACGCGATGAAGATAGAGGTGTAGGTGCCGACCAGCACCACGCCGAACATCATGACAGCCGTGAAGCTGTGGATCGCCGGACCGCCGAACAACAGCAGCGCGAGCAGCGCCAGCGTCACCGTGACGTGGGTGATGATCGAGCGCGACAGCGTCGAGTTGATCGACTCGTTGAGAAGCTGCGGCATCGGCATCTTCTTGTAGCGACGCAGCATCTCGCGGATTCGGTCGTAAATGACGACGGTGTCGTTCAGCGAATAGCCGAGAATGGTCAGCAGCGCCGCGATGCTGGTCAGGTCGAAATCGACCTGGCTGATCGACATGAAGCCGATCGTCAGCACGATGTCGTGGACGTTGGCGATCATGGCGCCGAGCGCGAACTGCCACTCGAAGCGGAACCAGAGATAGATCAGGATCGAGACGATCGCGAGCATGAGGCCGAGTAGACCGACGGCCAGGAACTCACCGGAGACACGCGGGCCCACGACCTCGATGCGGCGATACTCGACGGAATCACCGATCGCCGCCTTCACCTTGTTGGCAGCCTCCTGCTGCGCGGCGTCGCCGCCCGGCTGCTCGGCGATACGGATCAGAACCGATGCATCGGTATCAGCACCGAACTGCTGCAACTGCACTTCGCCAAGACCGAGCGTCGAGAGCGTCGCGCGCATTCCGGCGATGTCGGCGGTGCCCGACTTGGCCCGCACCTCGAGCAGGCTGCCGCCGCGGAAGTCGATGCCGAGGTTGAGGCCATGGGTGAAGAACAGCACGATCGCCAGGATCGACAGCGCCGCCGAGATCGGGAAGCTGATGCGGCGAAACTGCGTGAAGTCGAAATGCGTGTCGTCGGGAACGATGCGCAGCGACGGCAGCAGGCCGAGCGCGCTGACCACCGTCAGCACCGCGATCAGGATGCCAAGCCCGATGAGAAACCAGTGTGTCACAGTAGCTCCTAGATTGGCACGCTTTGCGGCCGCTTCCACCGCACCCACCACGCGACGATCAGACGGGTCAGCGTGAAGGCGGTGAAGACCGTGGTGAGGATGCCGATGCCGAGCGTCACGGCGAAGCCGCGCACCGGGCCGGTGCCGATGTAGAACAGCACGGCGGCGGCGATGAAGGTGGTGATGTTGGAGTCGAGAATGGTCGCCAGCGCCCGCTTGAACCCGGCGTCGATCGCCGAGATCGCGTTGCGGCCGCCGCGCAGCTCCTCGCGGATACGCTCATAGATCAGCACGTTGGAGTCCACGGCGATGCCGACCGTCAGCACGATGCCGGCGATGCCGGGCAAGGTCAGCGTCGCGTTGAGCAGCGACAGCACGCCGAAGATCATCGCGACGTTCACGACGACGGCGATGTTGGCGAACACGCCGAACAGCCGGTAGGTCACCAGCATGAACACGATGACCAGGATCGAGCCGACATAGGAGGCGAGCTCGCCCTTGGCGATCGAGTCGGCACCGAGGCCGGGACCGACGGTGCGCTCCTCGATCACCGTGAGCGGCGCCGGCAGCGCGCCGGCGCGCAGCAGAATGGCCAGCTCGTTGGCGGACTGCACGGTGAAATTGCCGGAGATCTGGCCCGAGCCGCCGGTGATCGGCTCGCGGATGACCGGCGCCGAGATCACCTTGTTGTCGAGCACGATCGCGAAGGGCTGGCCGACGTTCTCGGTCGTCGCCTGCGCAAATTTGCGCGCTCCGGCCGAGTTGAAGCGGAACGAGACGATCGGCTCATTGGTGCGCTGGTCGAAGCCGGTCTGCGCGTCGGACAGATCTCCGCCGGAGACCAGCACCTGCTTCTTCACGACATAAGGCTGGTTCGGCGAGGTGGCGCTCTGGAGCACTTCGGAGTCCGGAGGCACCCGACCCTGCAGCGCCTGCTCGGGCGACACCGTCGTGTCGACCATACGGAATTCCATCTTGGCGGTCCGGCCGAGCAGGTTCTTCAGCTGGGTCGGATCCTGCAGACCGGGGACCTGCACCAGGATGCGGTCGGTGCCCTGACGCTGGATCACCGGCTCGACCGTGCCGAGCTCGTTGATGCGGCGCTCGACGATCTGGATCGACTGCTCGATCGTCTGGCGCACGCGCTCGGTGATCGCAGCCTGCGGGATCGTCAGACGGATCAGGCTGTTGCCGGCATCGCTCACCTCGAGACTGCGCTGGCCGCTGGAGCCGAGCAGGCCGCCGAGCGGCTGCGACAGATCACGCAGCTTGGACAGCGCGGTCGGCACGTCGGTGTCCTTCGTGATCTTGACCTCGACGCCGTCGCCCTTGCTCGTCAATCCGGTGTAGCCGATCTTGGCATCGCGGAGCGTCCGGCGCACGTCATCGCGCACGGAATCGAGCCGCTCCTTCTTGACGTAGTTGGAGTCGACTTCGAGCAGCAGATAGGAGCCGCCCTGCAGGTCGAGGCCGAGAACGATATGGCGCTGCGCCCAGGCCGGCCAGGTCTTGACCGTCGCTTCGGGAAAGAAGTTGGGCACCGCGCACAGGCACACCACGAGCGCCGTGAGGATGATGCCCAGCGCCTTCCACCGCGTGAAATACAACATGGAGGTTGTCCGTAAGGGCCGCGGGCGGCCCGGAAAATCAGAACATCAGGCAAAGCCCGGCGTCGCGCGCCGGCCAGGCCGCGATCAGCTCGCGGCCTTCTCGTCCTTCGCATCGGCCTTCGAGTCGGCTTTGGCGGGCTCGCCCTTGGTTCGGACGCCCGTGATCATCTGGCGCATCTGGCGGACGCGAACGCCGTCGGCGATCTCGAACTCGACCTGGTCGTCGTCGACCACCTTGGTGACCTTGCCGACCAGACCGCCCTGGGTCACGATGGTATCGCCGCGGCGGACGTTCTTGACGAGGTCGGCGTGCTCTTTGACCTTCTTCTGCTGCGGCCGCAGGATCAGGAAATACATGATCACGAAGATCAGCGCGAACGGCAGCAGCGACATCAGCATGCTGTTGGTATCGCCAGCGCCGGCGGCCTGGGCATAGGCAGGGGTAATCAGCATGCGGTCGATCCTCGTGGGCCAGTGCCCGGTGAGACGGAAATAGCCGGCGAACCACGCTGATCTCGGCGCGGGCCGGCCTCTTGCGAATTTCGCGCGGAATATAGCGGCCGCGGTCCCAATAGCAAGGCGCCCGCCCCCTTGAATTCACCCCGCTTGCGGCCGCCGGCGAGGCCCGATATGGCTGCCCCTTCAGGAACTTGCAGCATGTCGAAAAAACCAGCCAAAGCCCCCGCCCGCACCTCCGTCAAAACCGTGTTCAGACCGATCGCCAAAGGTCCCACAACCGCGGTGCACAAGCCGCCGAAGGTCGCGGCAAAACGTCCCGCCAGAGTCCCGGCCGACGATGCCCCCGAGCGGATCGCCCGCGCGCTGGAGGCGATCGCGGCGCATCTTGCCGCAACTTCGCCGCGCACCACGCCCGCTCTCGATCTGAACGCGGCCGATGCGTTCGTCTGGCATCCGGACGGCCGGCTGTCGACGGTGCCGCGCGTCAGCCGCGTCGAGATCGATCTGCTCAAGGGCATCGACCGGATGCGCGACATCCTGATCGAGAACACCGAGCGGTTCGCCAACGGCCTTCCCGCCAACAATGCGCTGCTGTGGGGCGCGCGCGGCATGGGCAAGTCGTCGCTGGTGAAGGCGGCGCACGCGACGATCAATCTCGCGCGCAAGCCGGCCGACCGGCTCAAGCTGATCGAGATCCACCGCGAGGATATCGAGAGCCTGCCGGCGCTGATGGACATCCTGCGCGCCGCTCCCTTCCACTTCATCGTGTTCTGCGACGACCTGTCCTTCGATGGCAATGACGCGTCCTACAAATCGCTCAAGGCCGTGCTCGAAGGCGGCATAGAGGGCCGGCCCGAGAACGTCATTCTCTACGCCACCTCGAACCGCCGCCATCTGCTCGCCCGCGACATGATCGAGAACGAGCGCTCCACCGCGATCAATCCGGGCGAAGCCGTCGAGGAGAAGGTGTCGCTGTCGGACCGCTTCGGCCTGTGGCTCGGCTTCCACCGCTGCAGCCAGGACGAATATCTCGCGATGGTCCGCGGCTATTGCAGCCATTTCGGCATTGCTGCCGACGACGACGAATTGGAGCGCGACGCGCTGGAATGGGCCACGACGCGCGGCTCGCGCTCCGGCCGTGTCGCTTGGCAGTTCACGCAGGACCTGGCCGGCCGCCTCGGCGTGCGGCTGAGCGCGAAGTAAGGCACTCGGCCGTCATCCCGACAATGGCGGCCAAAATCACATCGAATACGACGCAAGCAGCCTCTGCACAAAAAGCGTCATGCCCCGCGCAGGCGGGGCATCCAGTATGCCGAGGCTTTCGTGACATTCGAGACGCTGGTGTCTACTGGATCGCCCGCCTGCGCGGGCGATGACGGCTTTCATGGAGCGACAGCTCGTCAGTGTCGATGATTGCTCAACTCACGCCCCGTTGAGGAATTGCAGCGGGTCGACCGGGGACGATCCCTTGCGGATCTCGAAGTGGAGCTGTGGCGATCCGACTTCTCCGGATTGACCGGACTTGGCAATGACCTGGCCACGCTTGATCGGATCACCGCGCTTTACCATCAGCTCACTCGCATGGGCATAGGCGGTGACATAGCCGTTGGAATGCCGCACCAGGACCAGATTGCCATAGCCCTTCAATTCATTGCCGGCGTAAGCGACCACGCCGTCCTCGGCGGCCTTCACCGGCGTGCCCTCAGGCACCGCGATGTTGATGCCGTCATTGGCTTTGCCGTTGGTCTTGGCGCCGTAGCTCGTGATCACCTTGCCGCGCGCCGGCCAGCGGAAGGTCGGCAGCGAGCTGGTGGTCTCGGCCGGACGCGCCGGCTCCTCCTCCTTCTCGGGTGCCGGATTGGCCTGGGCGAGACGCGCGCTCTGCACCGGACCGGCGGCTGTCGCGACCCGCGTCGTCGGCGCCGGCGCGGGCACGGTCGCAACCGCCTGGG
The DNA here is from genome assembly GCF_000026145.1 of Bradyrhizobium sp. ORS 278. Classification (NCBI taxonomy): domain Bacteria; kingdom Pseudomonadati; phylum Pseudomonadota; class Alphaproteobacteria; order Hyphomicrobiales; family Nitrobacteraceae; genus Bradyrhizobium; species Bradyrhizobium sp. ORS 278. The sequence goes on from NC_009445.1 coordinate 4,228,227, forward strand.
GAACGGCTGCGACCGGGGCCACGGGCGCGGCCACCGCCGCGACCTTGCCAGGGACGGTCAGCCTGGCACCGAGCTTCAACGGAGACGTTTGGTCGAGATTGTTGGCGCGTGCGAGCTCAGCCGTCGAGACGTGATTCTGACGTGCGATGCCCGCCAGCGTGTCGCCGCGGTTGACGAAGTGGAAGGTCGCGGGAGCGGCGGGAGCGGCCATCGCAACCGGCTTGGGCGCAACCATGGGAGCTGCAGCCACCGGCGCCGCGACCGGCTGGACGGCCGGCGCGGCCGCGACAGCGCCCGGATGCGGAATGATCAGCTGCTGGCCCGGCGACAGCGCACGCGGCCCCTTGTAGCCATTGGCCGCCAGGATTTCCGCCGGCGTGACCCGGTAGCGCTTGGCCAGCACATCAAGCGTATCGCTGGTGCCGACGATGATCTTTGTGCCGCCGGAGGGCCGCGCCGCGGCGATCGAGCGCGGCGGCACCGCGCCGGTGGTCTCGAGCTGCGGTTGCGCGGGCGGCGCGTAGGCGTGCGTGGCCGGCGGCGCATAGGCCTGCGGCGCTGGGATGGCTGCGGGCGGCGCGTATGAAGCGACGCCACGACCGCCGCCGGAGACGCCGGCGCCCCCGCCGGAGGGATAGGATTGCGGCGCCCCGACCGCGGGCGGAGGCAGCGCGGATGACGAATACGCCGGAGCCGGCGCGGGTGCCGGGGTATAGGGCTGGCTGTATTGCTGTTGCCGCGGCGGCTGGGCCTGCACCGAACCGGTGGAGTCGGAGGCGAACGGGTTGGAGAACGGATTTTGCGTCTGGGACAGCCGCGTCGACATGTCGGCGCTGCAGCCGGCGACGCCGAACGACATCAGCGCCAGCGCCGCGACTTGCGGCAGGCGGCGCGAGCGAAGCAACTCGTCGGTCACGGGCATGGTTACTCACTCGTACGCAACAAACAACGAATTCGAGTAAACACAGCCGCGGTAAATAAGCGCTTAAGCCCCGAATAAAGCGTTGGGAGACTTGCTGATCCGCTCGTTCAAAGTTCGCGCGCAATCCCCGGAATTGCGGGCACAAATCGCACGTCGACGAGCTCCTTGCGGTCGAAGCGATCGCCCGTCCGGGTCACCCGCACGAGCCGCTGGACACCGTGGTGAGGTCCGACAGGCGCGATCAGGATACCGTCCGGCTCCAGCCGGTCGAGCAGGCTCTGCGGGATGTCTTCCATGGCCGCGGTCACAATGATGCGGTCGAATTGGCCGGCCCCGGCCGGTAACGCGTAGCCGTCGCCGAGCATCACCTCGACGTTGAAGCAGTTCAGCTTCTCCAGTCGCTCTCTCGCCCGATCGGCAAGCGTCCGGAAACGCTCGACTGTCAGCACATGGTCGGTCAGCCGAGCCAGGACCGCGGCCTGGTAGCCTGAGCCGGTCCCGATTTCGAGCACGCGATGGCTCTTCTGCAGCTTGAGCTGCTCAGTCATGTAGGCGACCACGAAGGGTTGGCTGATGGTCTGGCCGCAGGCGATCGCCATTGCACTGTCACGATAGGCGTCGGCGCGGTCGGCCGGCAGCACGAACTCTTCCCGGGGGACCTCCTCCATGGCGCGCAGCACCGCCTGATCGCTGATACCCCGCCGACGCAAGATCAGCTGAAACATCATCTTTTCGGGCGGAGCGGTCGGGGGCATCGCGATGTCGGTGGTTGGCGTGGCGCCAATGTAAACGGCGCCCCAGCGTTGCGCACCGACTTTTCATCAGCAAACCTCGGTGCCGTCCCGTTGATGGCAGATTGCGCTGCGGGCCCTGTCCGCGAAAACCGTTCTGCCGAGGAACCAAGATCGCTCAAATTCGTTCACCTTCGGGGCAGTTTTGCCCACGCCGCAGGGTTACGGCATGCAGAGACGACGTTGTTGACGTTGCGCCATAAGCCGTTATTTGCGACCGTCAAACCGGATATGGGCAAGGACTGACATCATGACTGCACCGCGGCCGCCGCGCGGCTCTGTGTTTCTGGTTGAAGACGAAGTCATGATCAGGATGATGGTGGCCGACATGCTCGAAGAGCTCGGCTACACCGTCGCCGCAGAGGCCGGCGAAATCGGCGAAGCAATGAAGCTCGCCGAGAGTACCTATTTCGACGTCGCGATCCTCGACGTCAACGTCAACGGCAAGGTCATCTCGCCGGTGGCTGATGTGATCAAGGGTCGCAACCGGCCGTTCATCTTCGCCACGGGCTACGGTTCGTCGGGACTGCCGGAAGAGTATCGGGACCGGCCGGCCCTGCAGAAGCCATTTCAGCTCGAAACGCTCGGCAAAGCCATCGAGCACGCCCTGCGCACCGCCGAGCCCCAGAGCTAGACTGAAGACAACTCAGGCGAGAATGCTGCCGAGCTTGCCGGAGAAGGCTTCGTCGGTGCGGTCGAGACGCAGCGGGGTCACCGAGACGTAATGCGCGGCGAGCGCGGCAAGATCGGTCCCCTCTTCGGGCACATCGAGGGCCGCGGCGCGGTCGAAGCCGATCCAGAAATACGGATTGCCGCGCCCGTCGCGCCGCTCGTCGACCTTCAGAAATCCGAGATTGCGCTTGCCCTGGCGGGTCACGACGATCCCCTTGACCTGATCGGGCGCGCAGGACGGGAAGTTGACGTTGATGACGGTGTTCTTCGGCACGCCAGCGTCGAGCACCTTGCGCACGATCTGCGGGCCGAATTTGAGCGCAGTGTCCCAGGACGGCTTGTCGCGCGTTGCGATGCTGAACTCCTGCGACAATGCGAAGGACGGCAGGCCAAGAATGGTGCCCTCGAGCGCTCCCGCGATGGTACCGGAATAAACGACGTCCTCGGCGACGTTGCGGCCCTTGTTCACGCCTGACAGCACCAGATCCGGCCGCTTCTCGCCCAGGATATGACGGGCACCCATGATGACGCAGTCCGTCGGCGTACCGCGGACCGCGAAATGCCGCGGCCCAACCTCGCGCAGCCGCAAGGGATCATTGAGCGACAGCGAATGCGACACGCCGGATTGGTCGAGCTCGGGCGCGACGATCCAGACATCGTCGGACAACGCGCGCGCGATCTCCTCGATGACCTTGAGACCCGGAGCATGGATTCCGTCGTCATTGGTGCAGAGAATCCGCATGGCCAGCCTTCCATTCCGTTCAGGTCGATTGCCGGGGTGTCTTATCTGCTGCACAGCACCGAGGCAAACCCGGCCGCGTCAGCCGTTCAAGGCCGGATGCGCCACTGCGGCAGGAATCGCGCGAGCTTGCCACCGGTGCCCAGGCGCAGGGGGCCGGGCGTGCCGGATGCTGCAGGAGCTGGCGGGCAGCTCACTTCGGACGGCTGAGGCGCCGGCGGCTCGGGCTGCGGACGCGGCGGGGCCGGGAACCTCGTCCGGGCGACACTCAGCGCCTTCTCGAAATCCGCTGCATTGAACCAGGCCTCGCCACGCAGCGCGTCGGTGAGGCCATCGTCCCACACGGCCGCACGATCGACGTCAAATACGCCTTTGAGTCGCTGGTCGACCGCCTGGATGCCGGAGCCGGTCACGGCCCATTGCCGTCCGATCCAGAAGATATCCCGATGCAGGGCCATGTTGCCGGTTCTGAAACGCGCGTGCTGGCGGAACCGCAGGATACGATCTGCCGGTCGCGGCGCAATTGCGGCGACCGGCATGGATGCAATTTGCCGCTCCTCTATGAATCCGCGGCAACGACCTTGAGGCCCCCCATGTAGGGCTGCAACACGTCCGGCACGGCGATCGAGCCGTCGGCCTGCTGATAGGTCTCCATCACAGCGATCAACGCGCGACCGACGGCCGTGCCCGAGCCGTTCAATGTGTGCACGAAGCGCGGCTTGCCGTCGCTGGCGCGATAGCGCGCATCCATGCGGCGGGCCTGGAAGTCGCCGCAGACCGAACAGCTGGAGATCTCGCGGAAGGCGCCGCCGTCGCCCTGCCCGGGCATCCAGACCTCGATGTCGTAGGTCTTCTGCGACGAGAAGCCCATGTCGCCGGTGCACAGCGTGATCACGCGGTAGTGCAGATCGAGCCGGCGCAGCACCTCCTCGGCGCAGGCCAGCATCCGCTCGTGCTCGTCCTTGCTCGTCTCCGGCGTCGTGATCGAGACCAGCTCCACCTTGGTGAACTGATGCTGCCGGATCATGCCGCGGGTGTCGCGCCCAGCCGCGCCGGCCTCGGCGCGGAAGCACGGCGTGAGCGCGGTGAGCCGCATCGGCAGCTCCTTTTCGTCGACGATCGATTCGCGCACGAGGTTTGTGAGCGCGACCTCGGCGGTGGGAATGAGACCGAGCCGTTCGGCCTTCAGACGCTCATCGGGCGCGATCAGCAGCTCGCCCCTGACCGCCCAGAACTGGTCGTCCTCGAACTTCGGCAATTGGCCGGTGCCGAACATGACGTCGTTGCGCACCAGGAGCGGCGGGTTGACCTCGGTGTAGCCATGCTCGGTGGTGTGGAGGTCGAGCATGAACTGCCCGATCGCGCGCTCGAGTCGCGCGAGCCCCTTCTTCAGCACGACGAAGCGCGCGCCGGACAGCTTCGCCGCCGACTCGAAGTCCATGCCAAGAGCCGTCCCGATATCGTCATGCGCCTTGGGCGCGAAGGCGTAGTTGCGGCGGGCGCCAAACACATGACGCTCGACGTTGTCATGCTCGTCCTTGCCGTCCGGCACCTCGTCGAGCGGAAGATTGGGGATCGCCGACAGCTCGCGCGCCAGCTCCTCGTCGGCCTGCTTCGCAGCCGCCTCGAGCTCCGGCATCGTGGTCTTGAGCTTGGCGACCTCCTCCATCAGCGCGGACGCGCGTCCCTCGTCCTTGGCCTTCTTGGCCTCGCCGATCTCCCTGGAGGCCGCGTTGCGCCGCGCCTGCGCCTGCTCCGACGCCAGGATCGCCGCGCGGCGGCGCTCGTCGATGGCGAGCAGCTGCGACGACAGCGGCGACAGACCCCGGCGAGTCAGCGCTGCATCGAAATCTTGCGGATTGTCGCGGATCGATTTGATGTCGTGCATGGTCGTTCGGTCCTGGGAACGAAATGGTGCTCGCGAGTCGCCCTGGGTCGCAGGTCGGCTTGCACTACCGCGAATGGCAGCGGTTGGGAACAGGCAAGGCCCAGGAGTAAGCCCGGGCGACAGGAGCGCCCTATTCGGACGGGTTGGTCGGCAGGCTGCCGGAGCCGGACGACGATCCGGACCTGGCCGCAGCCGCCTGCTTCTCGACGATCCCGACCGCGATGATCGCGCCCTCGTAGAGCGCCAGCAGCGGCAGCGCCAGCGACGCCTGGCTCAGCACGTCCGGCGGGGTCAGCACCGCGGCAATGATGAAGGCGATGACGATGAAGTAGCGCCGCTTCTCCTTCAGCATCTGCGAGGTCACGATGCCGATGCGGCCGAGCAGCGTCAGGATGACGGGCAGCTGGAACGCGATGCCGAACGCGAAGATCAGCGACATCATCAGCGACAGATATTCGCCCACCTTGGGCATCAGCGCGATCTGCGCCGTCTCGGGGCCGCCGAGCTGCTGCATGCCGAGCGAGAAGCGCACGATCATCGGCCAAACCGCAAAATAGACCAGCATGGCGCCGAGCACGAAAAAGACGGGTGTCGCGATCAGATAGGGCAGGAATGCATTGCGCTCGTGCCTGTAAAGACCCGGCGCAACGAACTTGTAGATCTGCGTCGCCACGATCGGGAACGAGATGAAGCCTGCGCCGAACATCGCGAGCTTGAGCTGCGTGATGAAATATTCGAGCAGCTGCGTGTAGATGAACTTGCTGTTCTCCGCGCCGGCGACCCAGACGAACGGCAGCACCAGGATGTTGTAGATCTGCTTGGCGAAGAAGAAGCAGAAGATGAAGGCCACGCCGAAGCCGAGCAGCGCCTTGATCAGCCGCGAGCGCAGCTCGATCAGGTGGTCCATCAGCGGGGCCTTGCTGGCCTCGATATCTTCGACGGTCATGACGCTTTGGCGTCCTTCAGGCGTTCGGGCTCGGCCGGCGCGGCGCCATCGGCGGGCTGCGGCTGCGGCTCGGGTTTGATCTCGCGCACAATGGCCAGCGGCTCGCCGACGGCCTGATGAGCTTCGGCCTCCACGAAGGTCTCGGCGTGCGGAGGCTCGGGGGTCGTCGGAGTGACGGGAGTTTCGACCGAAGCAACCGGCTCCGGCGATGTCGCAATGACCGGCTCGGCGGGCTTGTCGACACCCTCGATGTCCAGCGCCTTGTCGACGTCGCGCTGCAGCGACGACATCATGCCCGCCGGGGAGAAGCCGCTCGCCGCTTCCTTGACCTCGTCAAAACTCTTCTTGAGATCGGCCATCTCGGCCTCGCGCATGGCCTCCTGGAACTGGCCCTGAAACTCCGAGGCCATCCGGCGGGCCTTGCCCATCCACTGCCCGACCATGCGCAGAACGCCGGGAAGCTCCTTGGGGCCGATCGCAATCAGCGCGACGACCCCAATGACGAGCAGTTCACTCCAGCCGATATCGAACATCTAACAATCCGCCTACGCGACGACGCCTCTGATCCCGCCCTGCTCCATCCGAGCAGGTCCGCAGTTGCGGGAGCGCGCGCCGCCCGCGCCGCATCAACAGCAGATCAAACGGCCTTGCTGCCAACGTCCGTGCGGGTGGCCGACGGCGTCGCGCCGTGATCGATCGACTTGACCGGCTCGGTCTTCTCCGGCGCCTTGTCGTCGTCCTGCATGCCCTTCTTGAAGGCCTTGATTCCCTGCGCGACGTCGCCCATCAGGTCGGAGATCTTGCCGCGCCCGAACAACAGCAGGACGACCGCGATCACCACGATCCAGTGCCAAATGCTAAGCGAACCCATCCTGCAACCCTCCAAACACCGGCGCAGCCTTCACCCGACTGCCCGTCGACGCTACCGCCGAAACCGCGCCAAATCCATGGACTTGCCCGCGACACTTCGCTTCTAGCATTCGACTGCGAAACGGCAAGACGAACACATTGCGGCGGAGCCAGAAACGGGGCGCAGGCAGCCCGATCTGGGCGGAAGGTAGGCGTCGGCGCCCGCAAAAACAAGCACTTCGGCTCCGCCAAATCGCGGCCGGAGCTACGTAATAACGCGAGTGTTAACGGCCGCGCGGGCCGTTACCCCTCCCGGTGCTCGGAGCCATCGTCGTCGGTATCGCGGTCGTGCTCGTCGGACTCAACCTCGTCGGACTCGACCTCGGCGACATCGAACTCCGTCTCGTCCTCGGCAGAAACCCCGGCCAATTCGGCGACGGTCTCGCCGTCCTGCTCGGCGGCGAGCTCCTCGTCCTCCATCTGCTCGACGAGTTCCTCGTCCTCGAGCTCCTCGACCTCGAGGCTTGCTGCGTCGGCGTCCGCCTGCGTGTCCGAGATCGTCAGATCGCCGACGGCGAGCCGCGACGCGTGTTCGTCATCCAGAACGGCAGCCTCGGCCTCTCCGACGTCCGCCTCGCCCGTACCGGCCAGCGTTTCGATCACACCGCTTTCGACCAGGCTCGTCCCGGCGACGGCCGGCTCGTCCTCGGATGCCTCCGCCTCGGCGGCGTCCGCCTCACCCGCCTCAGCCTCGACCGCCGGTGCCAGCGCCAGATCGAGATCACCCGGATCCAGTGGCTCCTCGTCCTCACGCAAGGTCGGATCATCCGATGGCGTTGGGACGGTGAAGCCGGTGGGCAGCCGCGAATCCAGCAGGCCCGTGCCTTTCAGCTCTTCGAGACCCGGCAGATCGCCCAGGGTTTCCAGGCTGAACTGGGTGAGGAACGCATCCGTCGTACCGAAGGTGAGCGGCCGACCCGGGGTTTTGCGGCGGCCGCGCGGCTTAATCCAGCCGGTCTCCAGGAGAACGTCGAGGGTGCCCTTTGACGTCACCACGCCGCGGATCTCTTCGATTTCGGCGCGCGTCACCGGCTGGTGGTAGGCGACGATCGCCAGCACCTCGATGGCCGCCCGCGACAGCTTGCGCGTCTCGGTGCTCTCGCGCGTCATCAGCCAGGCGAGATCGCCGGCGGTGCGGAAGCTCCATTTGTTGGCGACGCGTACGAGATTCACGCCGCGATTGGCGTAATCCGCCTGCAGTTGCGCCAGCGCGGCCTTGATGTCGACACCATCAGGCATACGCTTGGCAAGCGTGGCCTGCTCCAGCGGCTCGGCCGAGGCAAACAGAAGGGCTTCCAGGATGCGCAACGCTTCGGGGCGCACCTCGGGCTCGCTCGTCGCGATCTCGTCGGGCTCTTCCATGCGCAGTTCCGCCAAGCTAGCCATGGCAGGGTCTCCTTCTTCGTTACTCAACCGTCAAGTCCGGCGCAGCCATCGCGCCGGGCTGGTTCGGTGGACGCTTCCGAAAATACAGCGGCGCGAACGCCTGCTTCTGGTTCAACTCGAGCTTGCCTTCGCGGACCAGCTCGAGCACGGCCGCGAAGCTCGAGGCGAAGACGGTGGCCTTTTGCGTGGGCTCGGGGACGTAGCTCAGCAGGTAGTCGTCGAGGCATCCCCAGTCGTCGGAGACCTCGGTCATGCCGACCAGCCGCTCGAGCGTCGCGCGCGCCTCGGCGAGCGACCAGACGGTGCGCTTGGCCATGTGCACCGATGTCACAACCCGCGCCTGGCGCTGGATGGCGTAGGCCGAGAGCAGGTCGAACAGCGTCGCCGTGAATTTCGGCTTCCGGACCTCGGCGATCGCCTCCGGATTGCCGCGCGGGAACACGTCGCGCTGGAACTGCGGCCGGTTCATCAGGCGGTTGGCGGCCTCGCGGATTGCCTCCAGCCGGCGCAGCCGGTTGGCGAGCGCGGTCGCCATCTCCTCGGCGCTCGGCCCCTCCTGGGCCGGTGGCTCCGGCAGCAGCAGGCGCGACTTCAGGAAGGCGAGCCAGGCCGCCATCACGAGATAGTCGGCGGCGAGCTCGAGCCTGATCTTGCGCGCGGCTTCGATGAACTGCAGGTACTGGTCGGCAAGCGCCAGGATGGAGATCTTGGCAAGGTCGACCTTCTGCTGCCGCGCCAGCGCGAGCAGCAGGTCGAGCGGGCCTTCATAGCCCTCGACGTCGACGACCAATGCCGGCTCGGCTTCGGCCAGCTCCGTCGTGGGACGGCCGGTTTCAAACGACAGAATTTCAGCGGTCATGCGCTCGCGGGTCCCAGCCGGTTGATCAGGCCATCGAGCTCGGCGCTGAATGCGCTGCGGTCGATCCCTTGGGGTGCCTTGCGCGCCGCAAGCGCGCGATTGGCGCGGATCAGAGCCTGACCGGCAAGCTCCGGCGTGTCGGCCGCGACGGCCTGCATCTCGTCGAGCTTGCCGTTGCAATGCAGAACCATGTCGCAGCCGGCCGCGACGATCGCGCGCGTGCGCTCGGCGATCGTTCCGGCCAAAGCGTTCATGGACACGTCATCACTCATCAACAAACCTTGGAACCCGATCCGTTCGCGAATCACCCGCTGGATCATTGTCGCAGAAGTCGTGGCAGGATGGGCGGCGTCGATGGCGCTAAACACAACATGTGCAGTCATGGCCATCGGCAGGTCGGCAAGCGGCCGGAAGGCGGCGAAATCGGTGGCGTCGAGCTCGGTTTCCGGGGTGTCGACCGCGGGCAGCCGGTGGTGGCTGTCGGCGGTGGCCCGGCCGTGGCCGGGGATGTGCTTGAGCACCGGCAGCACGCCGCCCTCCGCCAGCCCCTCCGTCACCGCCCTCGCAATGGCCGCCACCTTGTGCGGCGTCGTGCCATAGGCCCGATCTCCGATCACCGCATCCGCGCCGGCGATGGGCACGTCGGCCAGCGGCAGGCAGTCGACGGTGATCCCGAGCTGGGTCAGATCGTCGGCGATCAGGCGGGCGCTGAGCCAGGCGGCGCGCAGGCCCAAGGCCGAATCAAGGTCGTAAAGGCGGTCGAAGACGGCGCCTGCCGGGTATGCCGGCCAGTGCGGCGGCCCCAGCCGCTGCACCCGGCCGCCCTCCTGATCGATCAGGACCGGGGCGTCGGCGCGGCCGGCGCAACTCCTCAAATCCTTAACGAGAGCAGTCACTTGGGTGGGTGACTGGACGTTGCGCTTGAACAGGATGAAGCCCCAGGGCTTCGCGTCGCGGATGAAGGCGCGCTCGGCCTCGGTGAGGTCCGGGCCGGAAATGCCGGTAATGAAAGCCCGCATGGTCATGCGGGCCGCATAGACCCCGTCTCGGGGGCGGTCAAGCGAGCCTTAATTATTGCTAAACAGGAAACACTGTCCGCCGGCGGTTTTCAACGTTCCGCACATCTTGTTGGCCTCCTCCCTCGTCGCGAAGGGACCGACAGCCGCGCGATACTTGACACCACCCTTGTCGCCCAGATCCGTCCGCTTGATGATCGGCTCGTATTTGCCGAGCACCGCGCCGTACTTGTCCTGCACCGCCTTGTAAGACGACATCGCCTCAGCCTCACTGGCCTGCGACGAGATCGAGACCAGATAGCCGCCCGTGGTGCCGCTGCTGGTCTGTTCGGTGACCGGAACGGCAGCCGCGATGCGGGCCGGCGCTGCGGCGGGCGCAGCCTGCGAGGTCAGCGGCATCGGGGTGTCGGTAGCCGCAGAGGCATTCGCGTTGGCCGGCGACTTCTTGCCCTTCGCCTGCTTGGCCGGCGGCGGATTGGCCGGCGGCATGGCAGCCGGGTCAGCTGCGGCGCCCTGGTTGCCGCCGGTGACCGACAGTGTCTTGATCGGCCGCGGATCGCTGTTGGGCAGGATCCCGTTGGCGTTGGCGATCTGCGCCGGCGTCACGCTCGGGGCAGCGGCCGGCGGAGTCCCGCCGTTCTGGTTCATCTGCGGAAACACCACGCGCGGACTGCCGCTACGGGTGGTGTTGAGATCCATCGGTGCCTCCTCTCGGGACACCAACTTCTCGCCGCCATCATTGCCAAGCAGCCGGTCCGGCACCTTCGGTGTCGTGTCCTGCTGCGCCATGATCTTGGTCGGGCTGTTATCAGCGCGGATGATCGGCGGCTCACCCGTGCGGCTGGAGGAGATGTAGGTCTTGTAGCCATAGGCGCCGCCGGTTCCGACCACCGCAAGGGTCAGCACCGCGAGCACGGTGCTCATGCCGCCGCGCCGCCGCGGCCGCTCCTCTTCCTCGCCCTCGTCGTAGCCGTCCTGATAGCCGTATTGACCGTCCTGGAAGTCGTTATCGCCTTGAAAACCCTGCTGGTCCCCGCCCATCTGGCCGAACAGCGCATCGTCGTAGCGCGAGGAGTCCTGCCCGTTGTCATCAAAGCCATCGCGGTTGTAATCGCGATCGTTCTCGGCAAAGCCGTGGCGCGAATCGCCCACGCTGTAGTCGAGCTTGGACAACTGGTCGGCAAATTCGGGGTTCGGAAAACCGGGCTGCTGCCGCGGCGCGGCGGGCGCGAAATCCTGCTCGGGGAAGCCTGGCTGACCGCGCGGATCCTGGAAGCCCGCGGGAAACGGCGGAGGAACGGGTGCCGGCTGCGGCGGCTCGCGCCCCATGTCGGCAAATGGGTTGGCCGCCGCGGGCTGGGCACGCTGCATCCACGCCGGAGCACCGGCCGGCGGCATGCCGGCGGCGGCCTGTTCCGGAGCAGGTGCCGCGGGGCGGGCCATCGGCCGCTGCTGGGGCTGCGGGGTTCCCCGGCCTGATGCGGCAAAAGGATCGTTCTGCCCGATCAGGCGGGCGAGCTCGGCGAGCGGATCGGCATCGGCCTGCTGGTTTCCACCGCGGCCAAAACCATCAGCGGGAAAGGGTCTGTCCTGGTAACGATCAGCCATCGTGATGAAGCGTCCCTGCGGGTGAGCCGCATATGCGTCCTAAGGCGGACCCTGCCAGATTGAGGCCCCCAACTGAAGTCGCGTGTTTCCCCCAATCAGCGCATTGCATCAGGAGCATTAACGCCCAAGATCGCAAGTCCCGACGCCAGAACCGAGACGACGCCCTGAACCATGGCCAAACGTGCCTTGGTCAATTCTGCATCATCATCGATAATGAAGCGTAAATAGGGCAAATCCCGGCCCCGCGTCCAGAGGGCGTGAAATTCGCTTGCAAGTTCATAGAGGTAGAAGGCGATCCGGTGGGGCTCATGGGCCATCGCCGCGCTTTCCACCGTACGTGGGTACAGCGCCAGCCGTTTCAAGAGGTCGTGTTCGGCCGAGTCGGCGAGTCTTTCCAGCTTCGCCTCGCGCAGGAAGGCGATCCGCGCCCCCTCCTCCTCAGGCAGTTCCGGCAAGCTCTCCCGGGCGTTACGGAAGATCGAATGCCCGCGTGCGTGCCCGTATTGGACGTAGAAGACGGGATTGTCCTTCGACTGCTCTATGACCTTGGCGAGGTCGAAATCGAGCACCGCATCATTTTTGCGATAAAGCATCATGAAACGGACCGCATCGCGCCCTACTTCATCAACAACTTCGCGCAAGGTGACGAAGTCGCCGGAGCGCTTGGACATCTTCACCGGCTCGCCATTGCGCAGCAGCTTCACGAGCTGCACGACCTTGACGTCGAGCGTAGCCTGCGCCGCGGTCACCGCCTTCACCGCGGCCTGCATGCGCTTGATATAGCCGCCATGATCGGCGCCGAACACGTCGATGAGATCGGCAAAGCCGCGCTCGAACTTGTGCCGGTGGTTGGCAATGTCGGAGGCGAAATAGGTGTAGCTCCCGTCCGACTTGATCAGCGGACGATCGACGTCATCGCCAAAGGCGGTGGCGCGGAACAGCAGCTGCTCGCGGTCCTCCCAGTCCTCGACCGGCGCACCCTTGGGCGGCGGCAGGCGGCCTTCATAGACGTCACCGCGTTCACGCAGGAAATCGATCGTCTCGGCGACCTTGTTGTTGCCGCCCGTGATCAGCGAGCGCTCGGAGAAGAACACGTCGTGCCTGATGTTGAGCGCGGCGAGATCATCCTTGATCTCGTCCATCATCATCGCGATCGCCTTGTCGCGCACGATCGGCAGCCACTGCGCGTCAGGCATCGCCTTCAGCTTGTCGCCGTGCTCGGTCTTGAGCGCCTGCCCGACCGGCTTCAGATAGTCGCCGGGATAGAGCCCTTCCGGGATCGCGCCGATGTCCTCGCCGAGCGCCTCGCGATAGCGGAGATACGCGGAGCGCGCGAGCACGTCGACCTGCGCGCCGGCATCGTTAATGTAGTACTCGCGCGTGACGTCGCGGCCTGCGAACTGCAACAGGCTCGACAGCGCGTCGCCGAACACGGCACCGCGGCAGTGGCCGACATGCATCGGTCCCGTAGGGTTCGCCGAGACGTACTCGACATTCACCTTGGGCGCGCCCGGCACGGGCGCGACGCGGCCGTAGGCGGCACCTTCACGCAGGATGGTGGCGAGGGCCTTGGACCAGACGGAGGGCTGCAAGGTGAGATTGATGAAGCCGGGACCGGCGACGTCCACCTTCGCCACCAGCTCATCGGCGCGCAACCGCTCGGCAATTTGTTCGGCGAGATCGCGCGGCTTGGCCTTGGCCTCCTTGGCCAGCACCATCGCGGCATTGGTCGCCATGTCGCCGTGGCTCGGATCGCGCGGCGGCTCGACCACCACGCGCGAAAAATCGATGCCTTCGGGCCAGCCGCCAGACTTGGCCAGCGCGGCGCAGATGGCGTGCACGCGGGCCAGCATGTCAGCAAAAAGATAGGGGGTGGACGCTTGTTCAACCATGCCGCCGCCTAACGCAAATCCGGGGTCGAGTCAAAAAGCCGGTGGTGTTCGGTTAACGCAAAACGGTCGGTCATTCCGGCGATAAAGTGGCTGATCCGGCGCGCCCGCTCGCCCTCTCCCCCGCACCCATCGAGCCAGCCGGCCGGCAGGGTCGCGCCGTCCTGCTGATAGCGGCCGAACAGGTCGGCCACGATCCGCTCGGCATCGCGCATCACGCGCATCACCCGCTCATGGCGATACATCCGCTGCCAGAGGAACGCCTTGATGGTGGCTTCGTGCTCGGCGACATCCGCCGGAAACGCCACCAGCGGCCCGGCGTGGCGCCTGACGTCATGCGGCGAGACGGGCTTCGCCTGCTCGATTCGGCGCTCCGCCTCGCCGGCCACGGCCGCGATCAGATAGGAAATCAGCTCGCGCACCAGCTCCGCTCCGCGGCGGATATCGTCGAGCGACGGATAGTGCCGGTCGATCTCCGCAATGATGGCCGCGAGCAGCGGCACCTCCTTGAGATCGTCGACCGTGAACAGGCCGGCACGCAGCCCGTCGTCGATGTCATGGGCATCATAGGCGATGTCGTCGGCGAGGGCTGCGACCTGTGCCTCGAGCGAGGCGTAGCTCCACAGCTCCAGGTCGAACCTCGCGTTGAACTCGGCAATCCCGGCGGGGACCGGCCCCTGCAACGGGCCGTTGTGCTTGACGATGCCTTCGAGCGATTCCCAGGTCAGGTTCAGGCCATCGAAATCCGGATAGCGCTGCTCGAACGCCGTGACGATGCGCAATGTCTGGGCATTGTGGTCGAAGCCGCCATGGTCCGCCATGCAGCGGTTGAGCGCCCGCTCTCCGGCATGGCCGAACGGCGGATGGCCGAGATCATGGGCCAGGGCCAGCGTCTCCGTCAGATCCTCGTCGAGGCCGAGCTGGCGCGCCAGGGCGCGGGCGATCTGGGCGACCTCCAGGGAATGGGTCAGGCGGGTGCGGTAGTGGTCGCCTTCGTGGAAGACGAACACCTGCGTCTTGTGCTTCAGCCGGCGGAAGGCCGTGGAGTGGATCACCCGGTCGCAATCCCGGCGAAACGGGCTGCGGGTGCGCGACGGCGGCTCGGCGAACAGGCGGCCCCGGCTGCGGTCGGGATCGCAGGAATAGGGAGCGCGGGGAGCAGCCATTCCGACCGACACGGGCGATTGTTCCTTTTGCGGTTTGATTCCTCGACCGGGCCCACTTAACTATGGGGAGCGCCCGAGACCAAATGAATAGGGCATGACTTGCACTCGGAGACCTTCCGCGATGACCGATGCCTTGATGACCGATGCTCCGATGACCAATGCCTCGACCGGCCCCGTCACCATCAGCGAGCGCGCCGCCCGCCGCATCGGCGAGATCCTCGGCAAGGAGAGCGCCGGTGCGATGCTGCGCATCTCCGTCGAGGGCGGCGGCTGCTCTGGCTTCCAGTACAAGTTCGACATCGACCGCGCCAAGGCCGAGGACGATCTGGTGATCGCCCGCGACAAGGCCGTCGTGCTGGTCGATCCGGCCTCGGTGCCGTTCCTGGCCGGCTCGGAAGTCGATTTCGTCGACGACCTGATGGGCGCCTCGTTCCGGATCAACAATCCCAACGCCACCGCCTCCTGCGGCTGCGGCACCAGCTTCTCGGTCTGATTTCTCGCCACGCCCACCGTCATTCCAGGAGCAAGGCCGAAGGCATTGAACCCGGAATCTCGAGCCGGCTCGGATTCTTTTCCAGCCATTTCGAAATTGCGGGTTCAATCTTCCCACACAGCTGCGGCGCCGCTGCATGGGACGTTTGCCCCGGAATGACGGCTTGGGGTGAGAGACATCGGTACTCGCTGATCCAGCGCGATTTCCCCTCCTCCGCGTCAGGCCTCGGCGGTTGCGGCCGGCGTCTCGTCTGGCGCGAGCGGCGGCGCCTCGACAGTCGAAGCTGGCGTGCCGATCGCCTTCAGCATCGCCGCCACCATGGCCGGCTTGCGCAGCGGCTTGGCGAGGAAATCGGTCATCCCCGCCTCTCGGCACTGCTTGATGTCGTCGGGGAAGGCATTTGCGGTGAGCGCGATGATCGGCAGTTCGGCGAGCCGTCCACCCTTCGCACGAATGGTCCGCGTCGCGGTGATGCCGTCCATCTCAGGCATGCGGACGTCCATCAACACCAGGTCGAACGCCTGCTCGGAAGCCGCGTTCACCGCCTGCAGACCGTCCGGCACGATGCATTTGTCGACGGCAAATTCCTGCAGCATCTTCGACACCACCATGCGGTTGGTGGCGTCATCCTCGGCGATCAGGATGCGCAGCGGACGTCCCAGCGCCTCGATCCGCGCCTTGAGATCGCCAGCGCCGACGCGGTCGCCGCGCTGATCGGAGATCTGCTTGTCGCTCCACGGCAAGGTCAGGCTGAAGCGGAAGGTCGAGCCTTCGCCCTGTACGGATGAGACCGCGATCGCGCCGCCCATCTGCTCGATGATGCGCCGTGAGATCGCAAGCCCCAGCCCGGTGCCGCCGAAGCGGCGGTTGATCGAGGCGTCGGCCTGCGCGAAATCCGTGAACAGCTTGCCGACGCGATCCGCGGGAATGCCGATGCCGGTGTCGGAGACGCGCCATTCGATCGTGGCCTTGTGATCATCGCGCGTCCGGCACGACACGGCGATGGTCACGCCGCCGCGTTCGGTGAACTTCACCGCGTTCGAGGCGAGATTGATCAAGACCTGGCGGATGCGCGCGACGTCGCCCTTCAGCGACGGCGGCAGCTTCGGATCGATGTCGGCATTGACCAAGAGGCTCTTCGACTTGGCGTTGACGCCGATGATCGCGGTGACCGCCTCCACCAGCGCGGACGGCGAGAAGTCGACCGTTTCGAATTCGAGCTTGCCGGCGTTGAGCTTCGACAAATCGAGAATGTCGTTGAGGATGCGCTGCAGATTGTCGCCGGACTCGCGGATCGTCATGACCGCGTGGCGCTGCTCATCGTCGAGCTTGGTTTCCAGCAGGGTCGAGGCGAGGCCGAGAACGCCGTTCATCGGCGTGCGGATCTCGTGGCTCATCATCGCCAGGAAGTCGGATTTGGCGCGGCTCTCGGCCTCCGCCTGCTCGGCGCGCCAACGCTCGGTGACGTCGCGGCCAAAGCCGCGATAGCCGGCAAACTTGCCCTCGTGATCGCGCGCCGGGCGGGCCGTCAGCGCCCACCGCCTGCGCTCGCCGCCCGCGACCACGACATGGATCAGGATCTCCGGAATCGAGAGCCGTTGCGCCATGCGATCGGCGAGGGTCTTGAGCGTCGCGGTGTCGGTGGGGCAGAGATATTTCAGCGTATCGATCAGACGCTCGCCCTTGAGCTGATCGAGTGGCAGCTGCGCCACGTCGGCGAAGCGCTGCGGCGCATCGATCAGGCGGCCCTCGGCATCGGTCTGCCACAGCCAGCTCGCTGCGTTCTCCTGGAATTCCTTCAAGAGCAGCGAGATCGTCTCGTTCTGCCGTTCGTGGCGGATCTGCGCCTTCAGATTGTCGAGGAACACGTTGCCGTGCGCCACCAGATGACGAACCATGAACGAGGTATAGAGGCAGAGGAAGACGACGAGCACGAGATAGGTCGCGCCGCCGCAGAGGAACAACGCCCCGACCGAGCAAAGCATCAGGGTCCAGGTGTAGGCGAGCCCGCCGCGCGGGACGCTCGACATCGCGAATGCGCCGCCCGAGATCATTCCGGTCATCAGCGACCCGACGATGATCTGCAGATGCGGCTCGACCTGCGGCATCACGATCAGTGGGAGCGATCCCCAGATGCAAGCGAGAAAGAACGCCTGCACGATCATGCGCCGGATCGCGCGCTCGGAAGCCTCCTGCGGCCGCGACTCGCGAGCGCGCCACCAGCCGCGCAGCGCCATGCCGCCGGACACGACGATCGCCGTTCCCCAGGCGATGAGGAAGACATTGGAAACGATATTCCAGAACACGCCGAGGATGATGGCGGCGTTGGCGAAATTGATGCCGATCGTCACCGGCACGAGGCGCGCCACGGCATCGATCTGCCGGGCACGGATGCGCCGGCGATCGCGCTCGGTGAGCGCGTCGTCATCGAGCTCTTCAATGGCGCTGAAACCGCCGATCCAAAGGAAGAATGCCCCCAGCGGACTGCCATTGCCGGCTCGCTTCGAGGTCGCGGGATCCCCAGGCCAATTCATGAGCGCGCAGAACCTTCCTTGTGATCCCTTGCCATGCCTGACCGGCGGCTTCAGCCGCGTTAATTGTCCCGCCCGTAGAATTACGGAACCGACCGCCTTCCCTCGCTTTCGCCTGGTCAGGACCGCCCAGATCCGTGGCCCGCGCAAGCTCATGCGATGCCGGCAACGCGTCTCGATGCACGCCCCCTCACGCCGTTGCGCAGACCGATTTGGCCGACGGGCAGTGGACTATGAAGATCCGGGATTGTCGCGACGGGCGATCCCGTCCGTGACCGACTCCGTCATGAGCGGGCTTGTCCGGGACAAGCCCGGCCATGACGATTGTGGAAACGGTTGGCTGAAAAGTTCCCGTGGGCGGATCGGATACGTCTGCTTCCCCATCGGGAAAGTCCGACGTCTTCCCGTCTTTCATGAGTATTCAGATCACGGCGCCCGAGGCATAGGCACCCGCCCAATGCACAAAGCCATTCTCGGTGGCGCGTGCGGCGGCGTGATCCCAGTCATAGGC
Organism: Bradyrhizobium sp. ORS 278; assembly: GCF_000026145.1. Lineage (NCBI taxonomy): Bacteria > Pseudomonadati > Pseudomonadota > Alphaproteobacteria > Hyphomicrobiales > Nitrobacteraceae > Bradyrhizobium > Bradyrhizobium sp. ORS 278. Next base: position 4,246,553 of record NC_009445.1, read on the forward strand.
GAGCGCCAGCAGCTCGGCCTGCCAATGGCCGCGCCGCTCGGTCAGCACGGCATAGCGCGCATGCGGCGAGCGATATTCGAGCTGGGCTGCGATGGGAATGTCGCCGAACACCGGACAGCCCACGCTCCCTGGATTGACCACCAGTGGACCGCGCGGCACCTGAACCATCGCCTGCCGATGGCTGTGGCCGCACAACACCAAGGTGGCGCCACCGAGATCGACGAGACGGGCCGCCAGCACGTCGCGGCGCGCCGGCACATAACGGCCGTCGTCGAGCATCTCTTCGAGCAGAAGCGCGCAGTCGTCGTCGGGCGTGCCGTGGACGGCGAGGATGCCCTGCTCCAGCGTGTGTCGCGGCGGCAGGGCGTGCAACACGCGGCGCTGCTCGGACGTCAGCGCGGCGCGCGCGAAGCGGCCGGCGGCCGAGAGCTTCTCCTCCGGAAGCTCCTCGATCCAGCGATCGTGGTTGCCGCGCACGGTGGGCAGCGACAGCGACTGCAGCAGCTCGAGGGTCTCGCGCGGCCACAGCGGGCTCGTCACGCAGTCGCCGAGATTGACGGTCGCATCGACGCCGCGCGTCTTGATGTCGGCGAGCACAGCCTCCAGCGCCGGCAGGTTGCCGTGCACGTCAGAAATCACCGCCAGCCGCATATCTCATTCCCTCGCGCTGCGCCCGTCCTCGCCACGACACTACCATGCTCGTCACTGCGAACGAAGATAGCGGAAACGCAGGGTGGGCAAAGGCGCGTGGCAGGCCATAGTTTGTGGCGGGGTCGCGCGCGCCGTGCCCACCATCGTTCAGCACGTTCGTGGTGAGACGGTGGGCACGGTGCTCGCGACGCTGTCGCGTCGCTGCGCGCCTTGCCCACCCTCCTGGTTATCCGCCGATCGCGAAGACGTCCGCGCGCTCGATGATCAGGTCACGAAACAAGCGCGCCCGGTGCGACGTCCATTGTGGATCTGGATAAACGACGTGAAGCGGCAGCGAGGGGACGTCGTAGTCGGGCAGCAGATGGATGAGCCTGCCCGACGCGATGTGCTCGACGGCGCACCAGTCCGGCAGCACGGCGGCGCCGAGGCCCTCGAGAGCGGCCAAAGTCATGATGTCTGCGTCGTCACAGGTGAGCGTGGGCGTGATGCCGACGACGTGTCGGCCGGTCTCCGACTCGAAGCTCCATTCATTCTTCGGCGACAGCCGCGAATAGGTCACGCAGGGTAGCTGGCGCAGATCGTTCGGCAGACGCGGCGGCCGATGCCGCGCGAGCAGCGATGGCGCGGCGGCCAGCAACCGCTTGACGGTGCCGACACGGCGCGCGACCAGCGAGCTCGATGACAGTACGCCGATGCGGATGGCAAGCTCGGTGCCGGTCTCGACGAGATCGACGACCTGCTCGGTGAAGCGGATGTCGAGCCGCACATCGGGATAGCGGCGGCCGTACTCCGCAAAGATGTCGGCGAAGAAATAGCGGCCGAACGAGGTCGGCACCGTCATGCGCAAGGTGCCGGAGGGGGCACCGACGCGCCTTGGCGACGGCACGCCGGCGCTCTCGAACAAGGTCACGATGTCCTTGGCGAGCTTGAGAACGCGATCGGCCTCAGGCGTCGGGCGCAGCTTGCGGGTGGTGCGGACGAACAGGCGGCAGCCGAACTGCTCCTCCAGGAGCGCGATGCGCTTGGTGATCGCGGGCTGACCGAGGCCGAGATCGGCCGCGGCTTGGGTGAAGCTGCCGGCCTCCATGACCCGGATGAAGGTCTGCAAAGCGTCGATCCGGTCCATCCATTCCTCCCCGGAATGAGTTTTATTCTTGTCATTCCGTATACGTGATCGGGAGGAGTGGTCTAGCCTCTCAAAAAAATCACACGGAGGGAGACCCATGGAGAAGTCGATTGGCATCGTCGGCGCCGGCATCGGCGGACTGCATCTCGCGCTCTACCTGCAGAAGCACGGCATCCGGGCGACGGTCCTGACCGATCGCGAGCCGGAGCAGTATGCTGCAACGCGGCTGATGAACACCGTGGCGCATCACGGCATCACGGTGGCGCGCGAGAGCGAGCTCGGCGTGAACCATTGGGACGATCCCGATGTCTTCTACTACCACCATGATCATGTCTTCAATTTCCCGGGCAGCCCCCTGCTCTTCCGCGGCGCGTTCAAGCAGCCGAGCCGCGCGGTCGACTACCGGATTTATCTGCCGGCGCTGATGAAGGACTTCGAGGAGCGCGGCGGCGCAATCGAATATGCCAGCATCCAGGATGACGACATTCCGGCGCTGGTGGCGCGGTTCGATCTGCTGGTGGTGTCGACCGGCAAGGGCGCGCTCGGGCGGATGTTCAGCCACCGGCCGGAGCTGTCGCCCTACAACCAGCCGCAGCGGCTGCTCTGCGTCGGCCTCTATGACGGCGTTGACCACGGCAGCCCCGACGGCGACGATCCGCGCGGCGTGACGCTGTCGGTGTCGCCCGGGCACGGCGAGATGATCGTGATCCCGACGCTCACCTTCGGCGGCATGAAGACGGCGCTGCTGATGGAAAACATCCCCGGCGGGGACATGGCCGATTTGGTGTCGCTGAACTACGATTCCGATCCCGCCGGCTTCCGGCAGACCATGCTCGACAAGCTTGAGAAGCACCATCCGCACACCTACAACAAGATCGACACGCACCGCTTCGATCTGCAGCCGCTGGACCTGCTGCAAGGCGCCGTGGTGCCGACCGTGCGGCGCTCGTCGGTCAGCTTCGATGACGGCAGAATCGCGATCGCACTCGGCGATGTGCACTCGGTGGTCGATCCGATGATGGGCCAGGGCGCCAACATGGCCTCCTATGCCGCCTTCGAGCTGGGAAAGGCGATCGTCGAGGCCGTCGCGTTCGACGACCGCTTCGTCGAGACGGTGGATCGCGCGCGCGAGAACCGCGTGCTCGCGGCGGCGCGCTGGACCAATCTGATGCTGCAGCCGCCGTCGGAGGCGATGGGCCGGCTGATCTTTACGATGGCGCAGAACCGTACGCTCTGCGACGAGTTCACCGACAATTTCAACTATCCGGAGCGGCAATGGGACCGGCTGGCGAGCGACCGGCGCATCCATGCCTGGATCGACGAGCGGACGCCGCTTGCGGCGTGAGACGGAGAAGCTGATGAGCCATCATCCTGACCCCGCGAGTTTTCGCGCCGCGGCCTCGCGGTTCTCCACCGGCGTCACGGTGGTGACGAGCAGCGGTGACGACGGCGCGCCGGTTGGCATGACCGCCAACAGCTTCACCACGGTCTCGATGCAGCCGCCGACGGTGCTGGTCTCGCTGAAGCGCGGCCGCACCTGGCAGGCGGTAAGCGCGACGCGCCGCTACGCGGTCAACGTGCTCGCGGCGGACGATGTCGCGATCGGCAGGCACTTTGCCGGGGCGCCGCTCGCGCAAGGCACGCCCACGTTGGAGGCACGCGAAGGTTTCTTCCTGCTGCCGCAGGCGATCGCGCAATTCGGCTGCGAGGTGGTCAATGCGGTGGAGATCGCAGACCACACGCTTTTCATCGGCGAGGTCCGCTGGTGCCGGCATCGCGACGGCCTGCCGCTGGCGTTCTATGCCAGCCGGTTTCGCAATGGCTTGGGGGCGGAGATTTTGCCCGCCGATGCGATGGCGTATCCGGCGGAGGGATGGACGATTTGAGTGCGGTGCAGTGTGGGTACGGCACTACGCATCTCGGTTCTCCCTCGAGCAGCAAGCGAGCTGCCGGATACAGCGCCCTCTCCCCTTGTGGGAGAGGGCATCGTCGGCCCATCCGCTGATGCGGTTGGGTGAGGGGTCTCTCCACGCTCGTCGCTCGCGGAGAGAGACCCCTCACCCAACCGAGCTCGCGGCGCTGTCCTACATGCCCTCTCCCGCAAGGGGAGAGGGCGCATTCACTGGCACCGCGATCGTTGCAGCAGAAACCCCGATGCGGTTCGCCGGGACGACTTAGTGAGCCAAACATCGTCACATTGAAGACTGCGGGTCCGGCACAGTCGTGAGGCTCAACCGCCGATCGGTCCGGGGTCGACGCCCCCCGTTGTGGCGGCTCCAGAATGACCGGAGCGCGGCCACGTGACGATCGAGCTGAGAGTTTACTGCTCGCGCTGGACGGCCGTCAAATGGATCAGCGCCGCACGCGCGGCGCTGCCGCCACGCATCCACAGACGCTTGCAAAGCCGATCTGCTAGCCCCGCTCGTTCAGCATCGGGAAGCCGCGCTGGTGCCAGACCGGATAGGCGGCGGGAATGTCGCTGGCGGCATCGAGCGATGCCACCTGCTCCGCCGTCAGGCTCCAGCCGACGGCACCGATGTTCTCGACCAGTTGAGCCTCGTCGCGGGCGCCGACGATGATGGTCGACACGGTCGGGCGCTGCAGCAGCCAGTTCAGCGCCACCTGCGGAATGGTCTTGCCGATTTGCTTGGCGACGGCGTCGAGCGCGTCGACCACGCGATACAGCCGTTCCTCCTCGAACTGCGGGCCGGTGCCGGCGATGTCGTGGGCACGGGTGCCGGGCTTGGCCGGCTGGCCCCGGCGGATCTTGCCGGTCAGCTTGCCCCAGCCGAGCGGGCTCCAGATGACGGCGCCGACGCCCTGGTCGATGCCGAGCGGCATCAGCTCCCACTCATAGTCGCGGTTGAGCAGCGAGTAATAGGCCTGATGCGCGACATAGCGCGGATACCCGTAGCGGTCCGAGGCCGACAGCGACTTCATCAGGTGCCAGCCGGAGAAATTCGAGCCGCCGATGTAGCGGATCTTGCCGTCGCGGACGAGCTGGTCGAGCGCCGAGAGCGTCTCCTCGACCGGCGTGTTGTAGTCCTGACCGTGCAGCTGATAGAGATCGATGTGATCGACGCCGAGGCGCTTGAGCGAGCCCTCCACCGCCTCGATCAGATGCTGGCGCGACGAGCCGTAGTCGTTGGGACCGTCACCCTTCGGAAACGTGCCCTTGGTCGAGATCAGGAGCCGGTTGCGCTTGCCTTTGATGGCCTGGCCGAGAATGCTCTCGGCAAGCCCGCTCGAATACACATCGGCGCTGTCGAACATCGACACGCCATGATCGAGGCAGACGTCGATCAGCCGGCTCGCGCCATCGGTATCGGTCGCGCCCCAGGCCTTGAAGAAGTCGTTGCCGCCGCCGAAGGTGGCGGTGCCGAAGCTGAGCGCGGGCACGCGCAGGCCGGAATGGCCGAGACGTCGATGGTCCATGATGATCTCCTCAGATGTCGTGGTCTCCTGGACCAGCATCGCGACGGCAAGATGAATACGCCGGCCGGCAGCCCGCCGCCACGGTAGACCATGCATGGCATTGTTGCGCGCGGCTGTGAGTCCCCCCGCCAACCGCCTTGACCCGGAGCGCCGCATCTTGATCTAACCGGACGAACCCTCCGAGCTTCCTGGAACCATCCGATGCGCATCGCCACCTGGAACGTCAATTCGATCCGGCAACGGATCGAGCACCTCGTGACCTGGCTCAAGGAATGCTCGCCGGACATCGTCTGCCTGCAGGAGATCAAGTGCACCGACGACGCGTTTCCCAGACTGGAGATCGAAGCGCTCGGCTACAACGTCGTCACCCACGGGCAGAAGACGTTCAACGGCGTCGCGCTGCTGTCGAAGCTGCCGTTCGACGAGACCAAGTCCGGGCTCGACGGCGACGCCGAGGACGTGCATGCGCGGTTCCTCGAAGGCGTGGTCAGCCTCAAGAGCGGCGTGGTGCGCATCGCCTGCCTCTATCTGCCCAACGGCAACCCGCCAAACACCGAGAAATATCCCTACAAGCTCAAATGGATGTCGCGGCTTCGTGACTATGCGCGTGAACGGCTGAAGACCGAGGAGCCGCTGATCCTCGCGGGCGACTTCAACGTCATCCCCGCGGCGGCCGATGTCTCCAATCCCGAGGCCTGGGTCGAGGACGCGCTGTTCCGGCCCGAGACACGCGAAAGCTTTCAGTCGCTGCTCGGCCTCGGGCTGACCGACGCGCTGCGCGCCGTCAATGACGCGCCGGGGCAGTACACGTTCTGGGACTACCAGGCCGGCGCCTGGCAGAAGAACGCAGGGATTCGCATCGATCACCTGTTGTTGTCGCCGCAGGCCAGCGACAGGCTGGTCGAGGTGGGCATCGACAGCTATGTCAGGGCTTGGGAGAAGCCGTCCGATCACGTCCCGGTGTGGGCCGATTTCGATCTGGAGACGGCGTAACGTTCAAGGCAGGTCCGATGAGCTTCGTGACACGGCGGCAGGTGTTTCCGCTCGCGCTCGCACCTCTGTTCGTGAAGCCGGCGTTGGCTGCCGACTTCCAGGAGACCATCGCAGGCATCGAGGCCGACAGCGCCGGGCGGCTCGGCGTGGCCCTGCTGGACACCGCGAGCGGCGCACTCAGCGGCCACCGGCTCGACGAGCGGTTCCCGATGTGCAGCACCTTCAAGGCCCTGCTCGCGGCGGCGATCCTGACCAAGGTCGATGCCGGTGCCGAGCAGCTCTCGCGGCGACTTCCGATCACGCAAGGCGACATCCTGTCCTACGCGCCGGTCACCAAGCTGCATGTCGGCACCTCCGGCCTCTCGATCGGCGAACTCTGCGAGGCGACCGTCACGCTCAGCGACAACACGGCAGCGAACCTGCTGCTGGCCACGCTTGACGGCCCGGCTGGGCTCACACGCGCGACCCGCGGCTTCGGTGACGCCATCACCCGGCTCGACCGCATCGAGCCCGCGCTGAACGAAAGCGTGCCAGATGATCCCCGCGACACCACGACGCCGGCCGCAATGGCGCAGACCCTGGCGAAGCTGACGACCGGAAATGCGTTGTCGACATCGTCGCGCGACGTCCTGAACGGCTGGCTGATCGGCTGCAAGACCGGGGCGGCCAGGCTCCGCGCCGGCCTGCCCGCGTCATGGCGCGTCGGCGACAAGACCGGCTCCGGCGAGAACGGCAGCAGCAACGATGTTGCGGTGATCTGGCCGGCGGGGCGCGCGCCGGTGATCGTGACGAGCTATCTGACCGAAACCAAGGCGAGTGATGAGAAGCGCAACGCCGCTCACGCCGCCGTCGGCCGCGCGGTCGCGGCGGCCCTCGGCGCCTGAGCTGCGCGCGCGCCGAGATCGATCTCGCGAACGACGGCCGCGACCGCGTCGAAGCCGGCGCGCAGTTGGCGGACCTCGCGCGCGGCGAACCGAACGCCGATGCCGGCGCCATCTTGCAGCAGACTCGCGGCCGCATAGAGATCATCGATGCGCGCGAAGGCGTCGGCAAGGCGCAGACGGATTGCGGCGCGGTCGTGCGTCGGCGGCAGCATCAGCACGGCTGAGCCGAACGCACGGCGGCCGTTGAACAGCGCGGTCGCGGGATCGCGCAGATGCATGCGGTCGATCAGCAGCGGCTCCTTGCCCTGCCGGCGCACGATGAGCTTGGAATCGAGCTCGCGGAACAGGCGTCCCTGCCCGTCCGGGTCATGCATCGTGAACGCATCGGTGACGAGCGCCGCGGCATCGGCCGCGCACTCCAGGTCGAGCACCTGGCACAGCGCCGCGTCAGGAAACAGGATGCGCGGCTCGGGTCGGTAGTCGAGCGATGCGCCCGCCTCGACGTGGAGCAGCACATGCTCGACGGCGCGCGCGCCCGGTTCGGCGCGGTGCACCGAGGTTGCGCCTTGCGTGGTCACGCACACGGCCGCGCCCGCATGCAGCGTGAGGCGCTGCGTCAGCCGGTCCTCGCCATGCACGGCGCCGCTGCCGGTTTGCAGGATGACGCTGAGGCAATCCGGCCGCGCCGCGTCGGTGTGGAAACTGCGCGTCAGCACAAACGGCCAGGCGAACAGCCGCCGGTCGATGACGGTGCGGCTGCCACGGCGGACGAACGACAGGTCAAGCCGGGGCTTGTCTGGGCTGAGATCGCTCACGTCCGGAACAGCACCTCGCGTTCGAGCAGATCGACGATCGCGTCGATCCCCTCGCCGCGCCGGCAGTTGGTCAGCAACACCGGCCGGCCGCCGCGCACGTCGGTGGCCTCGCGCTGCATGCGGGCGAGATCGACGCCGACGTGAGGCGCGAGGTCGACCTTGTTGATCACCAGCAGATCGGCGCGGATCACGCCGGGGCCGCGCTTGCGCGGGATGTCGTCGCCGCCAGCGACGTCGATCACGAACATCCAGAAATCGGTGAGGTCGCGCGAGAAGGTCGAGGCGAGATTGTCGCCGCCGCTCTCCAGCAAGATCAGCTCGACGCCGGGAAAGCGGCGCTCCAGCTCGTCGGCGGCCTCGATGTTCAGCGTCGGGTCTTCGCGGATGACGGTGTGCGGACAGGCGCCCGCCTCGACCGCCGACACGCGCTCAGGATCGATCAGGCCGGAGCGGCGCACGCGCTCGGCATCCTCGGCGGTGACGAGATCGTTGGTGATGACCGCGATGTCGATGCCGCGCGCCTGCAGCGCCGGGATCAGCTGCTCGACGAGCGCGGTCTTGCCGGAGCCGACAGGGCCGCCGATGCCGACGCGCGCGGCGGTCATCGGGGCATCGGCGCGGGTGAGAGCGAGACGGCTCATCGCAGCATGAACCTCCTGGCGAGCGGCACGGTCGTGGCGGGCGGACACATCAACAGCTTGCCGTCGGCGCGGACCTCGAAGGTCTGCGGATCGACCTCGACCTGCGGCATCGCCGCGTTGCGGATCATGTCGGTCTTGCGCAGGCGGCGCACGTTCTTGATCTGCACGGTCTCGCGGCCGAGTCCGAGCTTGTCGCGGATCCTGGCGTCGACCGCGAGCTTGGACATGAAGTTGACGCCGAGCCGCTGCGGCGCCGCGCCGAGCGCGCCCCACATCCGCTTCTGGATCATCGGCTCGGACAGACCGAGGCTGCCATTGCCGTCGCCCATCGCGGCCCACACCGGGAAGCCGTTCTTGATCACCATGTAGGGCTTCAGCCCGAACGAGGCGCGCGGCCACAGCACCAGATCGGCCATCTTGCCGACCTCGATCGAGCCGACGACATGATTAATGCCGACGGCAATCGCCGGATTGATCGTGAGCTTGGCGACGTAGCGCTTGATGCGCTCATTGTCGGCGCGTGCGGTGGTCTCTTCCGGCAGCCGGCCGATGCGGTCCTTCATCACGCTGGCGAGCTGCCAGCATTTGGCGACGTTCTCGGCCAGCCGGCCCATGCCCTGCGTGTCCGTGCCGAAGATCGAGATCGCGCCCATGTCGTGGAGAAAGTCTTCCGCCGCCATCGACTGTGCGCGCACCCGCGCTTCGCCGAACATGACATCCTCGGGCGCGTTGTAGTTGAGCTGATGACAGATCATCGTCATCGGCACGCCCTCCTCCATGCCATAGGAGGTGTAGGGATTGGTCGGGTTGGTCGAGGACGGAATGACGTTGGGCCAGGACACGACCTTGAGGAGATCAGGCGCATGGCCGCCGCCGGCGCCCTCGACGTGGTACATGTGGATGGTGCGGCCATCGACCGCCGCCATCGTGTCCTCGCAGAAGCCGTATTCGTTGATCGAATCGGTGTGGAGATGGACCGCGAAATCGTTGCGGTCGGCCGCGATCAGGGTCTTGTCGATGACGTCGGGCGACGCGCCAAAGTCCTCGTGGATCTTGACCGACATGCCGCCGGCCGCAACGGCCTCCTCGACAGCTGCTGGATCGGAGCCGCCGCGCCCGAACAGCGCGTAGTTCAGCGGCGAGAACTCGATCGACTTGAGGAAATGGCCGAAGTTCGGCCCCGATCCGGAGCCGACGTCGAACACCGGCCCCGAACCGTTGCCGACCATCGTCGTGGTGCCGCCGGCCAGCGCGTGATCCGACTGCTCCGGCGAGATCAGATGCGCGTGGCTTTCGATCGCGCCCGCCGTGACGATGAACGGACCGCCGGCGATCGGCGCGGTGGTGTGGCCGACCACCATGTCGGGATGCACGTCCGGCATGATGTCGGGATTGCCGGCCTTGCCGATGCCGACGATGCGGCCGTCGCGGATGCCGATGTCGGCCTTCACGATGCCGATGACGGCGTCGACGATGGTCGCGTTCTTGACGACGACGTCGAGGACCTTGTGCGTGGACGTCCGGTGCGCGGCAACGGCCTCGCCGTCACGGATGTTCTTGCCGGCGCCGACCAGGAGCTCATGGCCGTAGGTCGTGTAGTCGTGTTCGATCTCGGCGAGCAGGCTGGTGTCGGCGAGCCGGACGAGGTCCCCTTTCGTGGGACCGTACAGCTCGGCATAGGCTTGCCGTGTCAGTGTTGCCATGGCTCAGGCTCCGAGATAGCCGCGCGACTGCGCGAGCTTCAGCGCGGCATCGCGCGCGCCGGGCGCGTCGAGCGGGCCGTTGACGAGCCCGGCCTGGCCGCGCACGATCCGGTCGCCTGTGATCGGCACGAGCCGAACTGATTTGAAGACACCGGGCTCGAACCGCAGTCCTAAGCCCGCGGGGCGGTCGATCTTCATGCCCCAGGCGGCGGCGCGGTCGAAGCGCAGCGCGCGATTGACCTCGAAGAAATGCGTGTGGCTGCGCACCTGGATGTCACGGTCGCCGGTGTTGACGACGTCGATGGTGACCGCCGGCAGTTCGGTGAACATCGCGATGTCGTCGCCGCCGGCGATGATCTCGCCGGGGACGACGTCGTCGGTTGCAGCGCCTTCCGCGGGCTGGATCGGCTCGAACAGCGCCATCACCTTGGTGCCCTCGGCGAACATCAGCTCGACATAGAGCATCGGAATCATCTGGGCGACCCCGGGCTCGACGTCATCGGTCGTGAGCAGCCGTCCCGCCATGTCGCGGATCTCGGCATAGGGCAGATTGCGGCGCGCGGCGGTCATGACTTCATCGGTGATATAGGCGACCGCCTCGGGATGGCTGAGCTTGATGCCGAGCGAGCGATTGCGCCGCGCCATCTGCGCGGCGTTGAAGATGACGAGACGATCGAGCTCCGTCGGTGACAGGTTCATCATGGCAGGGCACCTCAGGTCGTGAACATGCGCACGTGCCGCAGCGGCCCGCGCGACACGGCGATGTCGATGAAGGGCGTGAAGCTCGACGGTAAGGCGCCGTCGTCGGGCGTCTCGTCGAGCAGTTCGGCCAGCAGAGCGCGGGCGCGCGCGAGACTTTGCTGCGAGTCGATGTGGCCGATCAGACCGAGCCGCACGGCGGCGCTGACGAGGCCGGCGATCAGCGTCCAGCCCGAGACGAGCTCGGCCGCGTCGAGGCTGAGGCCGGCGTCGCGGCCGGTGATGGCTTGCACGACGGCGAGGTGCCCAAGCCTCGGATCGGCCGAGACGCGGGCGCGGTACGATGTGGACAAGGGACCTGCGAGCTTGACCCAGACACCGAGCAGAGCCCTGCCCGCACGCCGCGAGCCTTCGCGCATCTCCGCCGACGGCGTAGTGGCCTCCGCGAGGCGATCGACAGCGGCGATCGCTGAGCTGTCGCTCGCCTGCCAGGCGCGACGCAGCAGAATGCGGTCCATGCTGGCCCAGCGTTGCGCGAGGTGATCGGCGACGACACCGTCGAGATCGCTGCGATCGGACAGCAGGCCATCGGCGGCAAGACCCTCGATACCCCAGGAAAACGCAAACCCGCCGGCGGGAAAGGCACTGTCGCCGAGTTGCAGCAATGCCAGCGCCTCGCCGCGGTCAAACATTCGCGTCCTCCGCCACCTCGCCGGAGTCGAGCAGCGGCTGGATCCGCGCGCGATAGGTCGCGAGCGGCGCGTCAAGCAGCACTACGAGGACATCGACTTCGAAGCGGACGCGCCAGTGCAGATTGCCGGCGTGCCAGCCGAGCTTCAGCGCGCTCGCGTCGTCGCGCGGCTTGAGGCGCAGCACCTGCTGCTCGCCGAAACGGGCGATGATCGCGCGCTCCGCGTCGAGATGCAGCAGCGCGCCGTCGACCAGTTCCTCGTCGCGATCGAGGCTGACGGCACAGTCGGTGCCGCGATCGGTGGTCAGGCGGAAACGCTTACGGCCGGCATCGGCCGGCGGCACGAACAACAGCTCGATACCGCCGCGATGCTCCAGCGCGTGCAGTTGCCGCGCGTAGACCTTATCGTCGGCGCGTCCCAGGATGCCGTGCAGACGAAGCATCGGCGTGGTTCCTCTCGTCGTTCAGCGCTCGTCGTTCGAATTGGGCCTCATGGTTCGAGACGCCCGCCAAGTGGCGGGCTCCTCACCATGAGGGTTGAGATCGTGGGCGGGGCTCGCATGTGATGTTGATGAAAGCCCCGTACGAGTTCTTGCAGAGCTCACTCCGCAAGGGACGCTCATCTGGCCACACCCACCGCCCTCGTCCTGAGGAGCCCGCCACTTGGCGGGCGTCTCGAAGGACGATTGGCGGGCTGAGCTCTCGCCCCGCCCTACCGCATCGTCGCCGACACCTCCTGCGAGGTCACCAGGATGACCTCGCCGTCGAGGATCGGCTTGGCGATGCCGAAGAAGGCCGCCACCGCGGCGGAGCCGTTGTGGCGGTCCATCGCGGCCTTGTCGGCGAAGCGCTCATAGGTGGTGAACAGACCGGGCTCGGTCTCGCTCTGCGAGATGAAGAACCCGATCGTCTCCGGCTCGTTGGCCGCGACATGGGCCGCGACGGCGACGAGAGCGTCGCGCATCGTGGCCTCGTGTCCCGCCTTGGCCCTGATGACCGCGGTGATGGTGATCATCAGAAGGTCTTCCAGTCGCCGTCGGCCTCGAACGCCGCCGCCGCCTGGTAGATCGTGGCCTCGGCGTAGTCCTTGCCGATCAGCATCAGGCCGACCGGCAGGCCGTCGGAGAGGCCGCACGGCAGGGTCATCGCCGGATGACCGGTGACGTCGAACGGGCTCGTCGTCGCGGTCATCTCGAAGGCGCGCTGCACGACTTCGGCGAGCGGCGCGTCCTTGGCCGGGATCGGTGTGGCGACGCAGGGCAAGGTCGGCATCAGCAAGAGGTCGTAGGAGCCGAACACCGCGTCATAGGCCGCCTTGGCGGCGATCGCGATGTTGCGCGACTTGGCGTAGTAGCGGCCGCGATAATGCTCGAGGCCCCACTGGCCGACCAGCATGGTCAGCTTCAACGTCACCGAGAGATCGTCCGCACGGGTGCGCCAGCCGGAATGCGCGTCGAGCAGACCGACGTCATAGAGGCCCTTCCAGTTGAAGCCCATGCCGTTGCCGAGCATCATCTGCACCAGGAAGCCTTCCAGCGTGATCGGATTCCACGCCGCGAGCGCATGCATGTGCTCGGGGATCGAGACTTCCGACACCGAGGCGCCCATCTTGGCGAAGCGCTCGGCGCCGGCCTTGACCTTGCTGACCACGCCCTGTTCCATGTTCGGCGCGCTGAAGCCTTCCTTGAGCACACCGATCTTCAGGCCCTTGACGCCCTTGCCGAGCGACTCGGTGTAGGCCGCGACCTTCGGCGCGTATTGCCGCGGATCGAGGCCGTCGGCGCCGGCCAGCACTTCGAGCAGCAGCGCGTTGTCCTTGACGTTGGCCGTCATCGGGCCGGTGTGGTCGATCGTCGACTCGATCGGCATCACACCGGTGTAGGGCACGAGGCCGTGCGTCGCCTTCATGCCGTAGATGCCGCAATAGGACGCGGGGATGCGGATCGAGCCGCCCTGGTCGCCGCCGATGGACATATCGACCTCGCCGGCCGCCACGAGGGCGGCGCTGCCCGAGGACGAGCCGCCGGCCGAGTAGCCCATCTTCAGGGGATTGTGCACCGGTGCCGGATCGGAGGTGTGGCTGCCGCCGGAGAGGCAGAAGTGCTCGCACACGGCCTTGCCGACGATGGTACCGCCGGCATCGAGGATGCGGGTGACGATGGTCGCGTCCGCGGCGGGGATGAAGCCTTCGAGCGTGGTCGAGCCGTTCATCATCGGAACGCCGGCGAGCGCGACGTTGTCCTTCAGCACGACGGTGCGGCCGGCGAGCTTGCCGGAGGACGCGCCCTTGACCTCGGTCTTGATCGCCCAGGCGTTGTACTTGTTCTCCTTGGGCATCGGCTTATAGCCGGGCGTGCGCGGATATTTCACCGGCGGCAGCGGGTTCGGCAGTTCATCGATGATGTCGTATTGATCGAACATGCCGCCCATCAGCGACAGATATTCGGCGGCCTCCTCGACCGTCATATTCATGTGCAGGCTGGCGGCGAGATCGGCGACTTCCTCGGCATTCGGGCGTTTGATTGACATGAGTCATCCTTTCTTGTGAGGACAAGCTGGAGCAGAGACTAAGAGTGTGCAGTTCAGTTGCGCCGGCGCAGCCGCGCCGGAATTCGTCTAGCTCGGGACCATCTGACCTTCCCGGGCGAGCAGCGTCTCACGGTCGAGTTCCTCGGTGATGCGTCCCTTCTGGATGTGCAGGATGCGGTCCGATAACGACGTGATGAATTCCAGGTTCTGCTCGACGACGATCAGGGACATCTTCCAGCGCGTCTTCAGCGCCAGCAGGGTCTCGATGATCTCCTCGATGATCGACGGCTGAATGCCTTCGGTGGGCTCGTCCAGCAGGATCAGCTTCGGCTTGGTGCAGAGGCAGCGGGCGAGCGCCAGCAGTTGCTGCTCGCCGCCGGACAGCGCGCCGCCGCGACGGTCGAGCAGCCGCACCAGGCGCGGGAAATCCTGCAACACGGCCTCGATGACGCTGCGGTCCTCCTTCGGCGCCGCGGCGAGGCCCATGCGGAGATTTTCCATCACCGACAGATCCGGAAAGATCTCACGGCCCTGCGGCACTAGGCCAATGCCGAGCCGCGAGCGCTCGTGCGGCTTGAGATGTGTGATGGTCTTGCCGGCGAACACGACCGAGCCGTCCGTGGTCGGCAGATGTCCCATCAAGGTGCGCAGCGCCGTGGTCTTGCCCATGCCGTTATGGCCGAGGATGCCGAGATACTCGCCATCGCCGACGGTGAGATCGACGCCGAACAGGATCGGGATCCGGCCATAGCCGGATTTGAGCCCCTTGACCTCGAGAAGCGTGCTCATGCCGCCACCTTCTTGCCGAGATAGACGTCGCGCACGCGCTGGTCGGCGAGCACCTTGTCGACGGTGTCCTCGACCAGCACGCGGCCCTGGTGGAACACGGTCACGCGCTTGGCGATCTGCTTGATGAACTCCATGTCGTGCTCGACGACGACGATGGCGCGGGTCTGGTTGATCTCGCGGATGATCGCGGCCGTATGGAACGTCTCCTCGTCGGTCATTCCCGCGGCGGGCTCGTCGAGCAGGATTAGCTCCGGCTCGGCGGCGAGCACCATGCCGATCTCGACCCATTGCCGCTGGCCGTGCGAGAGCGTCGCGACGATGCTGTCGGCGTAGTCAGTCAACCGGATCATCTCCAGCACGGCGTCGACGGCCGGGCCCTGCTGGCGCGGCGTCGCCTTGCGGCGCACGGCGAGCCAGATGTTCTCGCGCACCGAAAGGCCGTTGAAGACGTTCGGGACCTGGGTCTTGATGCCGATGCCCATGCGCGCGATCTCGTGCGACGCCTTCCCCGCGATCGGCATGCCGCGGAAGGAGATGGTGCCGGAGGTCGGTACGAGCTGGCCGGTGAGCGTCTTGAAGAAGGTGCTCTTGCCGGCGCCGTTGGGGCCGATCAGGCAGCGCAGCTCCATCTCCTGGAGGGTGAAGGTGATGTCGTCGTTGGCGACCACGCCGCCGAAACGCATCGTCAGGTGCTCGGCCTTGAGCAGAGGAACGAGGTCCGCCATGTCATTCGGCTCCTGCGGGATGCGGCGCCGCCGCTGACTGCACCGGCTGGTCGTTGGTCTTCTTCCTGTCCGGGATCAGCCGCATCACGAGATCACGCGCGGTCGGCACTATGCCCTTCGGCAGCAGGAGCACGAACACCACCAGCACGCCGCCGAGCACGAGATTGGAGTTCAGGAGCTGCTGCGAGCCGATGTAGGCGACGATGTATTCGATCACGACGCAGCCGATGATCGGCCCGAGCAAGGTGCCGAGGCCGCCGACCGTGATCCAGATGATGATCTCCGCCGACAGCGACAGGCTGAAGATGGTCGGGCTGACGAAGGCGCCCCAGTTGACATAAAGCGCCCCGGCGAGACCGGCGATGGCGCCGCCGAGGATGAAGGTCAGGCACTTCACGAGCCGCGGATCGTAGCCGAGCAGGGACGCGCGAACTTCGTTCTCGCGCACGGCGACGATGATGCGCCCGGCGGGCAGCGCCAGCAGGAGCCGCAGCAGCAGGAACACCCCGAGCAGCACATAGGCCGTCGTCCACCACGACTGTTCCGGCGACAGTACGGTCGACGGATCGAACGGCACGTTGAATGTCGGCACCGCCGGCATGCCGTTGAAGCCGCCGAGCAAGGCTTTGCCGATCTTGTAGGCGTCGCCGGAGGTCGAGTTGACCGAGTTGAACAGGATCAAAGTGACAGTCAGCGTGATGACGCCGAGATAGACGTCGGAGATGCGGCCGAAGAAGATGAAATAGCCGAGGATGGCCGCGAACAGCGCGGGGACGACGATCGCCAGCAGGATCGCCGGGGTCGAGTCCTGAAAGTTCACGGCGGCAATGGCATAGGCGTAGCCGCCGAGGCCGAAGAAGGCGGTCTGGCCGAAGGAGAGAATGCCGCCATAGCCCCAGATGAAGGCGAGGCTCAAGGCCAGCACCGACATCGCGGCGAACAAGGTCAGCTGCATCAGGCCGAACAGCTCGATCACGCTCGGCACGATCGCAATGACGCCGACGGCAACGACGGTTCCGGCGGCCTGGAGCGCGAGACGAAGGCGCTTGTCCATCACAGGTTCCCCTTGAAGAAGCGCCCGGAGATGCCCTGCGGCAGCAGACGGATGAGCACGATCGCGGTGGTGAAGACGATAACCTCGCCGTAGACAGGCGTGGTGAAATAGGCGCCGACCTGATTGACCGAGCCGAACAGGCTCGCTGCCGACAGCGTACCCGAGAGGATCGCTGCGCCGCCGCCGACCACCGTCATGAACGCCTTGGCGACATAGGCGCCGCCCATCACGGGGGTGATGCCCGACACTGGCGCCAGCAGGCCGCCGGCGAGGCCCGTGACCGCCGCACCGAGCGCGAAGGTGCTCATGTAGACGCGGGCCGGGTTGACACCGAGCGTGGCGGCCATCGCCGGGTTCTGCATCGTGGCGCGGGCGACCAGGCCGAAGCGGGTGTAGCGCATCACGCCGTAGATGATCGCCATCATGACCGCCGCCATCAGGGCGAGGAACAGCGTATAGTAACTCGATTGGTATGACCCTATCGAGAAGCCGCCGAGCGGTGTCGGCACGCCCTGCTGGGTGTTGCCGTAGATCGTGGTGATGATGCCGATGATGAGGAGGCTCAGGCCCCAGGTCGCGAGCATCGAATCGACCAGGCGGCCGTACAGGAAGCGGATCAGGCAGCGTTCGATAACGAGACCGACGATGCCGACGAACAGGGGCGCGATGATCAGCATCGCGATCCAGATGTTCACCCCGGCATTGGCCGAGATCACCGTCGCATAGGCTCCGAGCATGATGAACTCGCCATGGGCGAGGTTGATGATCTTCATCATGCCGAAGATGATCGCCAGTCCCAGGCACAGCAGGAACAGCGAGGAGATTCCGTTGAGAACGTCGAGCGCGAGAATGACGTAGATCGCCATGCGTCAGGTCTTTCAGGGCAGTCCAATGAATCCGGGTCCCGCCGGATGGCGGGACCCGGCAGGCGTCAGAGATTGATGATGTACTGCTTGACGTCGTTCGGGTTCTTGACGAGGTCGCAGACGCTCGCGGTGTCCGCCGGCTTGGCGTCGGTGTAGGTCTCCAGCACCGACCATTTGCGGTCCTTCACCTCGGCGAGGAACGCGTTGCGGACGGTGTGATGGGTCTGCTTGTCCAGCGAGACCTTGCCGCTCGGACCGTCGAACACGAGGCCGCTTTCCAGCGCCTCGATCACCTTCATGCGGTCGATGCTGCCGGCCTTCTTGACGCCCTCGGCCCAGAGCATCACGCCCTCATAGGTGCACGAGGCGAGCTCGCTGATATAGGGCGAGTCCGGATGCGCCTTCTTGATCTTCTCGACGAAGCTCTTGGAGGCCGGCGTGGTCAGCTCCTCGAAATAGCCGTAGGCGCCGATGACCGCATCGCTCTCCGCCGCGTCCAGCGTCGAAGGCTCGTTGACGAGACCGAAAGTGGTCGAGGCGATCGGGATCTTCGATTTCATGCCGGCTGCGGTCCACTGCCGGTAAAAGGCGGTGTGGTTGCCGCCGACCAGCGCCGACAGGATGAGGTCGGGCTTGGCCGCCTGGATCTTGGAGATGGTGGAGCCGAAATTGGTGACGTCGAGCGGGAAGAAGTCGGTCGAGAGAATCTCGCCGCCATTGTCCTTGCAGTACTTCGTCATCCACTTCGCGGTGATCTGACCGTAATTGTAGTCGGCGGCGATGATGTAGGCCTTCTTGCCCGACTTCTTCATCGCGCTCGGGACCAGCTTCTCCACCGTCTGGGCCGGGGTGGTGCCGGTGCAGAAGGTGTTGCGGTCGCAGACGCCGCCTTCGTACAGCGTGTTGTAGAAGTACAGCACCTTGAAGCGGTCGAAGGTCGGCCGGATCGCCTCGCGCGAGGCCGAGGTGATGCCGCCATGCACGACGTCGACCTTGTCCTTCACCGCCAGCTGCTGGGCGTATTGCGAGTACAGCTGGATGTTCGACTGGGTGTCGTAATGGATCACCTTCAAGGGACGTCCGAGCAGGCCGCCCGCGGCGTTGATCTCGTCGACGGCGAGCTGCAGCGCATAGACCATCGGCGTGCCGGAGGTGCCGATCGGACCGGACTGGTCGTGCAGGCTGCCGACCGTGATCGGGTTCTCAGCCGCGAACGCACCCGCGCGGAACACGGCAGGTGACGCGATCAGCGTCGAGGTCGCGATGGCCGAGCGTTGCAGGAAACGACGGCGGGAAAGAGTCATTAGGGGTCCCCATGGGTTGGTGATGCTTGGTTCACGAGCCGCGCGAAGTTTAAATTTACAATATTTGAAAAAGCAAGTACTTTTTGACGGGCCGCTCTAGCGCGACGCGACCACGGCGAAATCATAGCCGTCGAGCTCCGCCAGATGAATCGGATGGCGGCCGCCGACCACCGGCTGCGCCTCGTTGCCGCGCGCGGTGCGGCCCTGCAGCGTGCGCCCGAAGACGCGCCTGATGTCGCGCGCGTCGAAACTCTCGGCCCGCTCGATCAGCGCGGCGAGCGCATGAATGCCTTCGTAGCAGGACTCGCCATAGCCGTTCGGCGGCGGCGGATTGTCGCCATAGGCGGTATAGTAGCGCTCCAGAAACGCGCCGTTGTTGCGCGAGCGCAGCGCGGCGAAGTAGCTGGAGGCGACGTAGACGTTCTCGGTTTCGCTGCTGTCGAGGCCGTAGACGATGGTCTCGTCGAACGCCGAGGAGAACCGCAGCACGTGCCGGCTGAGGCCCGCGGCGCAAAAGGCGCGGTTGAAAGCGATGCAGTCGGAGCCGAGGAACACCGGCAGCACGACGTCGCTGCGCGTCGACTTGATGCGCTCGAGCATCTCGTCGAAATCGTGCACGCCCACAGGCACGTAGTGCTCGCCGGTGACGACGCCGCCGAACCGGGCGATCAGCCGCCTGGCGATGCCGAGCGAGGAGCGCGGCCAGATGTAGTCGTTGCCGCACAGGAAGAAGCGCCGGGCGCGCTTGCAGTCCGACAGCCACTGGATCGCCGGCGCCAGCAGTTCGGGCGCGGTCTCGCCGGTGGTCATCACGTCGCTGCTCGGCGACAGACCCTCGAATTGCGGCGTGTAGAGGAACGGCACGCGGCCGCGCGCAGCCTCCGCGACGGGATCGCGCGCATAGCTCGGCAACATGCCGATGAGACCGTCGACCGCGAGCTCGTCGACCGCCTCGGCCGCCGCCCGGGCCGCGCTGACGCCGCTCGCGCCGGCATCGATGACGACCAGCTCCACCGGCCTGCGGCGGATTCCCGCAGCCTGGTTCAGCTCGCTCACGGCGAGCCGACCGCAGGCTTCGGCGGAGGGTGCCCACAACCCTGCCGAGCCGCACTGAGGAATGATCAGGCCGATCCGAACGCTGCGCAAACGTGCCGCCTCTGCTGTCGCCGGGCTTTTGCACTCACGAATCGTGCCAAGCGCGATTCGGGCTCGGGGCCGTCGTTTGTGCACGAGATGTCGCAGATTTGGAGCGGCGCGCCTGCCGTTGATCAAAATATCAGCTGACGTTCGCCCATTCATTGGGCAGACGTAGCGGCCCTTCCGAGATCCGCCGGCGAAGTGCCGCGACTCAAGGGGCCGCCAGGATCTTGCGCATCGGATAGGATGCGGCGGTGCCGAACTTGCCCGTGGGCGGGCCGACGTCGAGATAGCCGCGGGCAAGATAGAATCGGTGCGCCGTCTCGGTGCTCAGCAGCTCGATCTCACGGGCGCCGAGGGCGGCAGCGCGCTGCTCCAGCACAGCCACCATGGCCGAGCTCACGCCGCGGAAGCGCGCCTGCGGCGACACGTAGTTCGCCGTGATCTCGCCGGGATGAGCGAGCCCGCCGACGGCGAGGATCGTCCCCTCCTCGACCGCGACCAGCAGCGAACGGCGCTGCCCGTCGGCCCAGCTTGCAACGATCTCCGGTGTCTTGTTGGCGAGCCAACGGCCGAGGATGTCCGGATGGCCGCGGTGATCCGCCTCGCACAATTCGATGATGGAGGCGCGTAGCACGGCACAGGCGGCCGAAGCGTCGTCGCGGGTCGCATCGCGAATGATCATCTCAATCCCTCCGTCGCGCGGAGGGAACGCGATGCATTCCGCTCCGCTTACTCGCGCTTGCCCTGCACCCAGCTCTCGAGCATCTGCAGCGCGGTGGCGCGGTCGTCGTCCGACGCCTTGGCAAAGGCGCGGTTGTAGCTCTCCTTGATCCACGCTTCGTCCGGACCGGCGCTGTCGCGCGCCAAGGTGAGCCACATCAAGCCGCGGGCCGGCTGCCGGGGCAGGCGGTCACCGTTGAACAGCATCTGGCCAAGCAAGGCCTGGGCCTGATGCTGGCCCTTCTGGGCGGCGAGCCCGAGCCAGCGCGCACCATAGCGGAAATCGTCGCGCGAGGCGTCGGCCGTCTTCAGATACATCCGCGCCAGATCGTACTGGGCGTCGGCATTGCCGAAATAGGACGCCGCGTAGGAGAACATCTCGCGGGCGCGGTCCGGATCCGCCTTCACCTTCGTGTTCGGGATCCCGCTCAGATAATAGCGGCCGAGCGCGACGAAGGCATTGGCGACGATCTGGGCCTGCGGCGCCGACGGGCTGTCCTCGGCATGCGCATTGGCGATGCGGCTGAAATAGTCGAACGCGCGCATGTCGTCGCGCGCGACGCCGTCGCCGGCGGCATACATGCGCCCGAGCTTGAACTGCGCGACCGGGTGGCCCTCCTCCGCCGCATATTGCAGCGCGGTGAGGGACTGCGTGGGGTTGGTCGCAGCCGTGGTCGCAGGCACGGATTTGCGCAGTGCGCCCGCACCCGCCTGCGGGCCAGCCACAGGGATCGCCGGCTCCTGGTTGACCGGCGCGCCATCGAACGCGAACGACGGCGTCGGCAGCGCGAGCGGGGCAACCCCCAGCAACAGTGCGAAAATGATCCGATCAGATGTCCGCATAGCAATACTTCTCTTGCGCACCACCTGGGTGGGTGACGGCCCCCGCCACGGCGGGTCCCACCTGCTGGGCATATTTCCAAAGTGCACCTGACGTGTGATGCGTTTCACGCGGCGTCCACTTGGTCTTGCGTTGTGTCAGTTCGGCATCGCTCAACTTGACGTTCAGGATGCCCGCCTCGGCGTCGATCTCGATGATGTCGCCATCCTCGACCAGCGCGATCGGTCCGCCGACCGCCGCCTCCGGCCCGATATGGCCGATGCAGAAGCCGCGCGTCGCGCCCGAGAACCGGCCATCGGTGATGAGCGCGATCTTGCCGCCCATGCCCTGCCCCGTCAGCGCCGCCGTGGTCTGCAGCATTTCCCGCATGCCGGGACCGCCGCGCGGGCCCTCATAGCGGATGACGATGACCTCGCCCTCGCGATAGGACCGCTTCTGAACGGCTTCAAAGGCATCCTCTTCCCGATCGAAGCAGCGGGCCGGCCCAGTGAATTTCAAGTTCGACATGCCCGCGACTTTCACGATCGCACCCTCTGGCGCGAGATTGCCTTTCAAACCAACGACACCTCCGGTTGCAGTGATCGGCTGGTCGGCCGGCCTCACCACGTCCTGGTGCGGATTCCACTTCACGCCTTTGAGGTTTTCGGCGATCGTCCGGCCGGTGACTGTGAGGCAGTCGCCGTTCAAATAGCCATGGTCGAGCAACGTCTTCATCAAGAGCGGAATGCCACCAGCCTCGAACATGTCTTTGGCGACATAGCGGCCACCCGGCTTCAAATCCGCGATATAAGGTGTCTTTTTGAAGATTTCGGCGACATCGAATAAGTCGAACTTGATGCCGGCCTCGTGTGCAATCGCTGGTAGATGCAGGGCCGCGTTGGTCGAGCCGCCGGAGGCCGCCACAACCGCAGCGGCATTCTCGAGTGCTGCTCGCGTCACGATGTCGCGCGGCCGGATGTTGGCTGATATCAGCTCCATGACCTTCTCGCCGGCGGTCATGCAGAAGGAATCGCGGATCTCGTAAGGTGCGGGCGCGCCAGCCGAGTACGGCAGCGCCAGGCCGATCGCCTCGGAGACGGTCGCCATCGTGTTGGCCGTGAACTGAGCACCGCACGCACCGGCCGACGGACAGGCGACGCGCTCGAGCTCGTCGAGATCCTCATCCGACATCGCGCCGACCGAATGCTTGCCGACCGCCTCGAACATGTCCTGCACGGTGACCTGCTGGCCGCGGAAATTGCCGGGCAGGATCGAGCCTCCATAAATGAAGATCGACGGCACGTTGAGCCGGACCATCGCCATCATCATGCCCGGCAGCGATTTATCGCAGCCGGCGAGGCCAACCAGCGCGTCGTAGGCATGACCGCGAATCGTCAGCTCGACCGAATCGGCAATCGCCTCGCGCGACGGCAGCGACGAGCGCATGCCGTCATGGCCCATGGCGATGCCGTCGGTCACGGTGATGGTGCAGAATTCGCGCGGCGTGCCGCCGGCGTGGGCCACGCCCTTCTTCACGGCTTGCGCCTGCCGCATCAGCGCGATGTTGCAGGGCGCGGCCTCGTTCCAGCACGAGGCGACGCCGACGAAGGGCTGATGGATTTGGGCCGTGGTCAGGCCCATCGCGTAGAGATACGACCGATGAGGCGCACGCTCCGGCCCTTCCGTCACATGACGGCTGGGCAGCCTGCGCTTGATGTCGGTCTTCGCGTCCATCGCTGTTCTGGCCTCCCGGTGCTGCGGAGAACGCTAAAATCCTGAAAGTGGATTCCTGGCAACCTCACACGCACTGGTACTCTTCTGTTCAAACTATTTCACGACGCGGTGTGGCCAAAAAGCGGCGCGTTTGCGGAGCGCCCGAGATTGTTACCAAAACTTCGTAAACTGTGGCGAGCCCGCAACATTCGTGGCCGTTGCGCAACCATTTGAGTGGGAAATTTATACCGCCCGCTTACTCGGGCACCACTCCTGCCCCGCGGATCATCGGCCACCATTTGGCGATTTCGGCCCGTTGAAGGGTTCCGAGCGCCTGCGGAGTCTGCTGATCCGGCTCCGGGATCTGCAATCCAAGATTGCTCAACTGATTCGCCACACTCGGGTTCCGCAGGGCGGCGACTGCGGCCGCATTGAGCGTATCGCCGATCTCTTTCGGTGCTCCTTTCGGCAGCCAGAGGCCCGACCAGAGCGTCATGTGGAAGCCCGGGAGGCCTGCCTCGTCGGTCGTCGGAATGTCCGGCGCGCTATCGAGTCGTTTGGAGTCGGTGACGGCGTAGGCGCGAATCGTGCCGGCGCGGACCTGGTTGATGGCGTTCGAGGTCTGGTCGACGATGAGATCGATCTGGCCGCCGACAAGGTCGTTCATCGCGGGGCCCGTGCCGCGATAAGGCACGAATTGCAGCTTGATGCCGGTGACCTGTGCGAAATAGAGCCCGGCGATGTGGCTCCCGGAGCCATTACCGGCCGTGCCGGCGGACGCAGGATTCGGCTGTGCCTTCAGCCAGGCCAGGAGCTCGGACAACGACTTCGCCGGCACATTGCTCCTGCTGACGATGATCATCGGGTTGCTCGGCAGCAGCACGACAGGCTCGAGATCGGCGACGAGATCATAGCCGAGCCGATACACCGCGCCGTTGGCCACGTGAGTACCGAGATGACCGAAGCTGATCGTGTAGCCATCCGGTTTGGAGCGCACCGCGCGCCCGACGCCGATCGATCCACCCGCACCGGTGACGTTCTCGACCAGCACGGGCTGGCCGAGCGTCTGCTTCATGTGCTCGGCGAGGATGCGCATCATCGCATCCGATGGACCGCCGGCCGCGAACGGCACGATCACCGTGATGGCGCGCGAGGGATAGGTTTCCGCGGCAGCGGATCCCACAAGCAAGGCAAGCGCTATCGCCACAGCGCCGAACAGGCGTCGCATGACGTCCTCCCCGCGCGGCCTGATCCTTGTTGTCAGACGATCAGGCGCCAGGCCGCAATGCCGACCGTCCGGTCAGAACTGAGTGTAGTCGATCGGCTGGTGGCGATCGAGCGTGCGCTCGACCTTCGGCAGCGGATATTTGAGTCCGGTGGCGCAGTTGAACAGCATGACGCGGTCGGTCTTCGTCACGCGCCCGTCGGCGAGGCTCTGCTTGTAGGCCGCGTAGGTCGCAGCGCCCTCGGGGCAGAGCAGCAGCCCCTCCTCGCGCGCGACCTCGTTGAGACCGGCCGAAATCGCGTCGTCATCGACCGCAATGGCAAAGCCGCCGCTCTCGCGTACGGCGCGTAGGATGAGGAAGTCGCCGACCGCCTGCGGCACGCGGATTCCCGAGGCGATCGTATGCGCATCCTCCCAGCGCGTCGCGTGCTCGACGCCGGCTTCGTAGGCGCGCACCATCGGCGCGCAGCCGGAGGCTTGCACCGCGACCATGCGCGGGCGCTTCGAACCGATGAAGCCGATCTTCTCCAGCTCGTCGAACCCCTTCCACATGCCGATCAGGCCGGTGCCGCCGCCGGTCGGATAGAAGATCACGTCGGGCACGTCCCAGCCGAGCTGCTCGGCGAGCTCCAGGCCCATCGTCTTCTTGCCTTCGATCCGGTACGGCTCCTTCAGGGTCGAGGTATCGAACCAGCCGACCTTGGCCTTCCCCTCCCCGACGATCTTGCCGCAATCATCAATGAGGCCGTTGACGCGATAGACGGTCGCGCCCTGCAGCTCGATCTCGCTGACGTTCACCTCCGGCGTATCGGCCGGGCAAAAGATCGTGGTCTTGATGCCGCAGGACGTCGCGTAGGCCGCGAGCGCTGCCCCCGCATTGCCGTTGGTCGGCATCGCCATGTGGGTGATGCCGAGCGCCTTGCCCATCGACACCGCCATCACGAGGCCGCGCGCCTTGAACGAGCCGGTCGGCAGCCGCCCCTCATCCTTGACGATGATCTCGCCGCCGCCGAGTGTCTTCGCCAGCTTCGGCAGATTGATCAGCGGCGTCATGACCTCGCCGAGGCTGACGATGTCCTGGCATTTGCGCACCGGCAGCAGCTCGCGATAGCGCCACATGTCCGCGGGCCGCTGCGCCAGCGCGTCCTTGGTCAGCGCCTGTTTCACGCCCGCGAGATCGTAGCGCACCAGCAGCGGCTTGCCGGCCTTTGAGAGGTTGTGGACCTGGTCCGCCGGATAATGGTCGCCGACCATCGCGCATTCGAGATGGGTGACGAAGGTCGGGCGCTCGGTGGTGAGATTGTCGCTGGATTTCATGTTGTTGTTCTTTCCTGCAGCGATCGGAGTTTGTTGTTCGTCATTGCGAGGAGCGAAGCGACGAAGCAATCCAGAGTCTCACCCTGGGCCCCTGGATTGCTTCGCTTCGCTCGCAATGACGGCGGGGCAACTACATGTTCAGCACACGCCCATAGGCGTCGAGCACGGCTTCCTTCATCATCTCCGACAGCGTCGGATGCGGGAAGATGGTGTGCATCAGCTCTTCCTCGGTCGTCTCGAGGTTCATCGCGACGACATAGCCCTGGATCAATTCGGTGACTTCGGCGCCGACCATGTGCGCGCCGATCAGCTGGCCGGTCTTCTTGTCGAAGATCACCTTGACCAGGCCCTGGTCCTCGCCGAGCGCGATCGCCTTGCCGTTGCCGACGAAGGGGAAGCGGCCGACGCGGATGTCTCGCCCCTGCTCCTTCGCCTTGGCTTCGGTGAGGCCGACGGAGGCGACCTGCGGGTGGCAATAGGTGCAGCCCGGGATCAGGCTCTTGTCCATCGGATGCGGATGCAGGCCCTTGATCGCCTCGATGCAGACCACGCCCTCATGCTCGGCCTTGTGCGCGAGCATCGGCGGTCCCGCGACGTCGCCGATCGCGTAGAGGCCGGGCACGTTGGTCTTGCCGTAGCCGTCGATCACGATGCAGCCGCGGTCGGTCTTCACCCCGAGCTTCTCGAGCCCGAGATTCTCGATGTTGCCGACCACGCCGACCGCGGAGATCACGCGGTCGAACTCGGTCGTCTCGATCTTGCCCTTGCCGTCGTCGATCGTCGCCACCACGCTGTCGCTCTTCTTGTCGAGCTTGGTGACCTTGGCGCCGGTCATGATCTTGAGGCCCTGCTTTTCCAGCTGCTTGCGGGCAATGCCGGCGATCTCGGCGTCCTCGACGGGCAGGATCTGCGGCAGCACCTCGACCACCGTCACCTCCGACCCCATGGTGCGGAAGAACGAGGCGAACTCGATGCCGATCGCGCCGGAGCCGACGACGAGCAGCGACTTCGGCATCCTGTCCGGCACCATCGCCTCGAAATAGGTCCAGACCAGCTTCTTGTCCGGCTCCAGGCCCGGCAGCACGCGCGGCCGCGCGCCGGTCGCGACGATGATGTGCTTGGCCTGGTAGCTCCCCTCGCCCAGCGCGCCCTTCGGCGCCTCGACGTCGGCCTTGGTCACGGAGATCTTGCCTGGCGCATCGATGTTGGCGCGGCCCCAGATCACCTGCACCTTGTTCTTCTTCATGAGGAAGCCGACGCCATCGGCAAGCCGCTTGGACACGCCGCGCGAGCGCTGCACCACCGCCTTCGGATCGTAGGAGATCTTCTCAGCAGAGAGACCGTAGTCCTTGGCATGCTGCATGTAGTGATAGATCTCGGCCGAGCGTAGGAGCGCCTTGGTCGGGATGCAGCCCCAGTTCAGGCAGATGCCGCCGAGATGCGTCTTCTCGATGATCGCGGTCTTGAAGCCGAGCTGGGCGGCGCGGATCGCGGTGACGTAGCCGCCCGGGCCCGAGCCGATGATGATGACGTCGAAGGATGTGTCGGCCATGACGGCTCCGATCTCAACTTAGTTGTCATCTCG
The DNA here is from genome assembly GCF_000026145.1 of Bradyrhizobium sp. ORS 278. NCBI lineage: Bacteria > Pseudomonadati > Pseudomonadota > Alphaproteobacteria > Hyphomicrobiales > Nitrobacteraceae > Bradyrhizobium > Bradyrhizobium sp. ORS 278. Next base: position 4,273,978 of record NC_009445.1, read on the forward strand.
TAGGGTGGGCAAAGGCGCGGAGCGCCGTGCCCACCGTCTCACGAGCTTGCGATGTGGTCGGTGGGCACGCTGCGCTTTGCCCACCCTACAAGTGTTCGATTGGGATGACGGGCATGAGCCCTTCGGCTCACACCATCATCATCACGGGGTTCTCGATCAGCTGCTTGAAGGCGCCGATCAGCTCGGCGCCGAGCGCGCCGTCGATGGCGCGGTGGTCGCACGACAGGGTCACGCTCATCATGCTGGCGATCTCGATCTTGCCGTTGCGCACGACCGGCCGCTCTTCTGATGTGCCGACCGCCAGAATCGTCGCATGCGGCGGATTGATCACCGCCGTGAAGTGCGTGATGCCGTACATGCCGAGGTTCGACACGGCGGTCGTGCCGCCCTGATATTCCTCCGGCTTCAGCTTGCGGGAGCGGGCGCGCGCGGCAAAATCCTTCATCTCGCCCGAGATCGCCGACAGCGTCTTCGTCTCGGCCTTGCGGATGATCGGGGTGATCAGTCCGCCCGGCATCGCAACCGCAACGCCGACGTCGGAATGCTTGTGCTTGACCATGCCGCCTTCAGTCCAGCTGACGTTGCAGTTGGGGATCTTCTGCAGCGCCACCGCCATCGCCTTGATGACGAAGTCGTTCACCGAGAGCTTGTAGAGCGGCTTCTTCTCCTTGTCCTTTGGAGCTGCCGCATTGATCTCCTCGCGCGCGGCCAAGAGCTTGCCGATGTCGCAGTCGATCGTGAGATAGAAATGCGGGACGGTCTGCGTGGCGGCGGTCAGGCGCTGCGCGATGGTGCGACGCATGCCGTCATGCGGGATGACTTCGTAGGAGCCGGGCTCGAACAGCGCGAGGATCTGCTTGTCGGACATCGACGGCGCCACGGCCGGCGCGCCTGCGGCAGCGGGAGCGGCCGACGGCGCGGCCTTCAGGCCCTTGCCGGACTTGGCCTCCTCGACGTCGCGGGCGACGACGCGGCCATGCGGGCCGGTGCCAGTGATACGGCCGAGATCGATGCCGGCGTCCTTGGCGAGGCGCCGCGCCAGCGGCGACGAGAAGATGCGGGCGTGGCCGTTGACCTGGGGTGCAGCGGCCGCAGGAGCGGACGGTGCGGGAGCCGCAGCCGGCTTCGGCGCGGGCGCGGCAGCAGGCGCTGGCGCAGCAGCGGGAGCCGCAGAAGCCGTCGGCTTGGCTTCAGCCTTCGGCGCAGCAGTCGCCGGCGCGCTGCCCGCCGCCTTGACGTCCTCACCCTCCCCGGCGAGCACGGCGATCACGTCGTTGACCGGCACGTCCTGCGTGCCCTCGGGCACCAGGATCTTGGCGAGCGTGCCTTCGTCGACCGCCTCGACTTCCATCGTGGCCTTGTCGGTCTCGATCTCGGCGATGACCTCGCCCGACTTGACCTGGTCGCCTTCCTTCTTGAGCCAACGAGCGAGGTTGCCCTTCTCCATCGTCGGCGACAGCGCGGGCATCAGAATGTTGATCGGCATGATCAGTGACCTTGTTTCGACCTGGGGCTGGTGGTGCCCATATCAGTCGGCCGAGCCAGCTCGGCTTCGAACATCTCGACGATGCGCTGCAGCGCCTCGTCTTCGGAATAATCGCTCTCGCGCGCATAGGCGCGCGCAGCATGTCGGGCGACGTCGACCAGGAGCAGCCCCCACACGTCGGGCTCCTCGAACGCGCGCTGGAAGGCGATCGAGAGCCCGCCGTCGAGCACGAAGGCGCGCAACACTTCGGTGGCGTCCTCGCGGCCGACGACGTCGGGCGGCAGCGGCTGCTCCTTGGGTCCGGCCATCTGGGATTTCCTTAGCGGTAGCAGACGGACTTGGCGGCCTGCACGACCTCCGCAGCCGACGGCAGCGCGAGCTTCTCGAGGTTCGCGGCATACGGCATCGGCACGTCCTTGCCCGACACGCGCGTGACCGGCGCATCGAGATAGTCGAAGGCGTGCTCCATGATGCGCGCGGCGATCTCGGCGCCGACGCCGCTCTGCGCCCAGCCCTCTTCCACCGTCACCGCGCGCCCGGTCTTCTTGACCGAGGCGATGATGGTGTCGGTGTCCATCGGACGCAGGGTGCGCAGGTCGATCACCTCGGCCTCGATGCCCTCCTTGGCGAGCTCATCGGCGGCCTTCAAGGCGTAGGTCATGCCGTTCGACCAGGAGATGATCGTGACGTCCTTGCCGGTGCGGGCGATACGCGCCTTGCCGATCGGGATGATGTAGTCGTCGAGCTTCGGCACCTCGCCGGAGTGACCATACAGCACCTCGTTCTCGAGGAAGATCACCGGGTTGGGATCGCGGATCGCGGCCTTCAACAAGCCTTTGGCATCGGCCGCGGAATACGGCGCGACGACCTTGAGGCCGGGGATGTGCGAATACCACGACGAGTAGTCCTGGCTGTGCTGCGCGGCGACGCGGGCGGCGGCGCCGTTAGGCCCGCGGAACACGATCGAGCAGCCCATCTGGCCGCCGGACATGTACAAGGTTTTGGCCGCGGAGTTGATGATCTGGTCGATCGCCTGCATGGCGAAGTTGAAGGTCATGAACTCGACGATCGGCTTCAGGCCGGCCATCGCCGCGCCGACACCGATGCCGGCGAAGCCGTGCTCGGTGATCGGCGTGTCCATCACGCGGCGGGCGCCGAACTCCTGCAACAGGCCCTGGGTCACCTTGTAGGCGCCCTGATATTCGGCGACTTCCTCGCCCAAGATGAAGACGTCGCCGTCGCGGCGCATCTCCTCGGCCATCGCGTCGCGCAGCGCCTCGCGGATGGTCTGCGTCACCATCTCGGTGCCGGCGGGGACTTCCGGATCGGGCTCGGCGACGCTCTGCGGCGCCGCTACGCCGGTCGGCGCGGGCGAGGCCTGCACGGAGACACCAGCGTCAGCCGGCGGCGCCGACTGCGCGGCCTTCATCTCGGCGGCGGGCGCCGAGGCCTTGCCGAGGTCGGCCGCCGTTTCGCCATCCGCGAGAATCGTGGCGATCGGCGTGTTGACCGCAACGTCGGCTGTGCCTTCGGGGATCAGGATCTTGCCGAGCGTGCCCTCGTCGGTCGCCTCGACCTCCATCGTCGCCTTGTCGGTCTCGATCTCGGCGATCACGTCACCCGACTTGATCGCCTCGCCTTCCTTCTTCAGCCATTTGGCGAGGTTGCCCTTCTCCATCGTGGGCGACAGCGCAGGCATCAAAACTTGAATAGGCATATCAGCTCCAGGGAAATCAGCTTGCGCGCGCGATTAGCGATAGACGTCGGTGTAGAGCTCGGCGGGATCCGGCTCGGGATCGGCCTGCGCGAAATCGGCGGCCTCGTTGACGATCTTGCGCACGTCGGCATCGATCGCCTTGAGATCCTGCTCGCTGACCTTGGCCGCCAGCAGGCGGTTGCGCACCTGCTCGATCGGATCCTGGTCGTGGCGGACCTTCTCGACCTCCTCGCGGGTGCGGTACTTCGCCGGATCCGACATTGAATGGCCGCGATAGCGGTAGGTCTGCATTTCCAGGATGAAAGGCCCCTTGCCCTCGCGGCACCACGCCACGGCCTTCTCGCCGGCGGCCTTCACGGCGCGGACGTCCATGCCGTCGACCTGCTCGCCGGGAATGTTGAAGGAGAGGCCGCGCTTGGAGAAGTCGGTCTGCGCCGAGGCGCGCGACACCGCCGTGCCCATCGCATAGCGGTTGTTCTCGATCACGTAGATCACCGGCAGCTTCCAGAGCTCCGCCATGTTGAAGCTCTCATAGACCTGGCCCTGGTTGGCCGCGCCGTCACCGAAATAGGCGACGCTGACCGAATCATTGCCGCGATAGCGGTTGGCGAGCGCGAGCCCCGTGCCGAGGGAGACCTGCGCGCCGACGATGCCGTGGCCGCCGAAGAAGTTCTTCTCCATGCTGAACATGTGCATGGAGCCGCCCTTGCCCTTGGAGTAACCGCCGCGGCGTCCGGTGAGCTCGGCCATGACGCCCTTGGCATCCATGCCGGTCGCCAGCATGTGGCCGTGATCGCGATAGCCGGTGATGACCTGGTCGCCCTGCTTCAGCGCCATCTGCATGCCGACCACCACGGCCTCCTGGCCGATGTAGAGATGGCAGAAGCCGCCGATCGCACCCATGCCATAAAGCTGACCCGCCTTTTCCTCAAAGCGGCGGATCAGCAGCATGTCGCGCAGCGCTGCGAGTTCTTGCTCCTTGGTGAATTCCGGCGGCGGGCCGTTGTCCTTGTCCTGCCCTTGTTCCTTTGCGGCGGTCTTCTTCGGTGCGGCCATGGCAATTCCGGATGAGAGAAAAAGTAGCTTTCTGTAGCTCAACTCCACGGCACGTAAAAGGACCCCGTGAACCGCGGTTCACTTTGCTTTTGCCGCAGTGCAACGTGCGAAATAATCGAATGCGAGAAGGAGGGATTTTGAAATTCTCGAAGCGGCTCGAGAGCCAAACTTTAGGCAGGTCTCGCTCGCGCCACGACGCATCGCCTGCGCCTCACTACGGGCGATTGATCCGGATCAGATCGTGCGGATTGGCATAGCCGAGCTGGAAGCGCGCGCGCTCGTCGAGCATGTCGGGATCGACCCGGTCGGAACGCAGCAGCGACACCCGCTTCTCGCCCTCGGCCCGCTCCTGCTTCAGCCGCACCAGCTCCGACGTCAACGCCACGATCTCCTGGTCGAGCTCCTGCCGGGCGTTGAGGCCGTAGCGGCCGGTGTAGGCGTTGATGCCGAAATAGCCGATGATGGCCGCCGCCATCGTATAGAGGGCGAGCCCGGTGAGGAACGATTTCAGGCGTGCGCGGGAGACCATGACGGGGAAGATGCGGCGCTCCGGTTAAGGAATCGCTAACCCTGCGCGTCCGACCGCGACGCGCTCACGTCCGGTACGCGGGCTCCTCCGCATCCAGCGTCCGCTTGATCGCCTCCAGATGCAGCCGCGCCGATTCCGCGTCCCCCTCGCGCATCTGTCGATAGGCCGCCTCGGCGATATCAGGCGCGACCGGGACAACCTTGCGCCCGGTCGACAGCGCCAGGCACTGCACCTCGCACGCACGCTCCAGATAATACAGATCGTCCCAGGCTTCCGCGATGCTCGGCGCCAGCACCATGACGCCGTGATGCTTCATGAAGACGATGTCGGCATCGCCGACGGCGCCGGCGATGCGATCGCCCTCGGCCGTGTCGAGCGCCAGCCCGTTATAGTTCTCGTCGACGGCGGTGCGGCCGTAGAACTTCAGAGCAGTCTGGCCGGCGAAGATCAGCGGCGGTCCCTCGGTCATCGACAGCGCGGTGGCATAGGGCATGTGGGTGTGGAAGGCGACCTTGGCGCGCGGCAGCGCCTTGTGGATGCGCGCGTGGATGTAGAACGCGGTGGCCTCCGGACGGCCCTCGCCGGCGATGACGTTGCCGTCGAAGTCGCACACCAGCAGGCGCGAGGCGGTCAGCTCGCGGAAGGCGTAGCCATAGGGGTTGACGATGAAGAGGTCGTCATAGCCGGGCACCAGCGCCGAGAAGTGGTTGCAGATGCCCTCCTCCAGCCCGTGCCGCGCCGCCATGCGGAAGCAGGCGGCCAGATCGACGCGGGCCTGCCAGACCGCCTCCGAGTCGAGCGTCGGCTGGTTCGCTCCCAACGTCGACGTGCTGTCGGGCGTGAAGGCGTGGGCCATTGCGGTTTCCTGGGGTCGCGCAGCGGGGCGCAGATGTCCGAACACGCCTTGAAAACGATCGGGCAAGGCGCGTCAACGCCTTGCCCGCTATATCCGTTATGCCGCAGACGACCGGGCCGGGCCGTCGCGCAGAGACTCGTCAGCCGTTCTGCTTGGCGACGAAGGCCGCGAACGCGTCCAGATATTGCTGGAGCACGGTCTTGAGCGAGTCCTTCACCAGCTCGCCCTTCTCGTCGAAGGCGTCGCCGACGCCGTTCAGATAGATTTCCGGATGGCCCATCACCGGACCGGAGATGCCCGGCATGATGTTCTGCAGGTGCTTCGCCGCGGCGACGCCGCCGAGCGGACCTGGCGAGTTGGAGATCAGTCCGATCGGTTTGCCGAGGAACGAGCTCTGGCCGTAAGGGCGCGAGGCGATGTCGATGGCATTCTTCAGCACGCCCGGGATCGACCGGTTGTATTCCGGCGTCAGGATCAAAACACCGTTCGAAGCCCTGAGCTTGTCGCGGAAGGCGAGCCACTCGGCCGGGGGATTGGCCTCGACGTCCTGGTTGAAGAACGACAGGCCTTCGGGCGTCACGACCTCGATCTTGAGGCTGGCGGGAGCGAGCTTGGCCATCGCCTTGGCGATCTTGAGCGTGAAGCTCTCCTTGCGGAGGCTGCCGACGAGCGCGACGATGGAATATGGGGCGGGCATGGGGAGATCCTTTGCAGGGGAACGTGTGCGCGGCAGTTAGACCGCTCCGCCGGAAACATGCAAGTGCATGAAAATAGCGGGATGCGAAACTCAGCGTTTCACGGCGGGACAGGCCGGCACGTTGCCGCGCCTCGCCGCGCGCGCGGAGATCAGCGCGCCGCCCTGATGCAGCGGGTGAATTCGGCCACCGCCTGATGCGTCAGCCAGATCGCCTGGCCGTCGACCGGCTGCGGCCAGGATGAGACCTTGGCGATCACGATCGCGTTGGCGGCATCGATGAACAGGTTCTGGCCGTGGATGCCCATCGCGAACATCAGCTGCGGCTGGTCGTTGATGACGTACCATCCGCCGCGGTAGTGCATGTTGCGGCTGATGGCTGCAAAGCTGTCGCGCCATTGGCCGTCGCGCCACGCCTCGGCGTCGCCGTTCTGCCTGATGTCGTCGAGCCAGGCTTGCGGAATGATCGCATGCGAGCCGCGGCGTCCGCCCGACAGCACGAGCTGGCCCAGCCGGGCGAAATCGCGCAACGTCGCGCAGAAGCCGCCGGTGCAGCGCGGCGCGCCCTTGCGGTCGAGCGTGATGAAGGCCTCGCCGCTCGCGCCCATCGGCTGCCACAGCAGGGTGCCGACCAGGCTCGCAAAGCTGCGGCCGGTGGCGCGCTCGATCGCCCAGCCGATCAGATCGGTGTTGGACGAGACGTAGCTGAACGGCCCGCCATGCGGCCTGGCCTGCGCGCGCATCGTCGCGAAGAAGTCGTGCAGGTTCGGCGTCGTGCCCGGTGCCACCGGCTCCCAGCCCGCGGCGTCGGCGTAGGCCTGCAGCCCCGCGGCGTCGAACACGATGCCGGCGCGCATGTCCGTCAGCTGCCGGATCGTGGCGCCCTGATACGCGGTCTCGGCTACCTCCGGCACGTAGCGCGTGACCTCGGCGTCGAGATTGATCTCGCCGCGACCGGCGAGAATGCCGAGCATCAGGCCGGTGATCGATTTGGTCGCCGACATCAGGATGTGCGGCGTGTCGCGATCGGTGCCGCCGTCGTAAGCCTCGAACACGATGCGGCCGTCGTGCAGGATCAGCAGCCCATCGGTCGCGGTCGCTCTCAGGAAACCATCGAGATCGAGCGTGCCGCCCTTCGGCAGCTTCAGGCTGAAATCCGCGAACGAGACCGGGCTCGCCGGCAGCGGCCAGGCGCTGCCCGGCGCGCTCGCGACGCCGGCCACCGGCAGGATGGACCGGATGTTGTGAAAGGCCCAGCGGCTGAACGGCGCGCTGCGCCAGTTCGAGAGATCGGCGCTGGAGGGAGACGGATCGGTCGACATGCGGAGCCCTGCGGATTGCGAGGCGTCCGACATAGGCGTTCACGGCAGCGGGGGAAAGGCCGGCATTTCGCGTATGCAAAAACGAACAGGCCGCCCGGAGGCGGCCTGGCACAATTTCTCCTGCATCACGGCACGCCGGACATATAGACCCGGCTGTCATCGTCCGCGAAGGCGGACGATCCAGTACGCCGTGACACCTCGGTTCAATCTCTGCTGCTGCGGAGTACGGGATGCCCCGCTTTCGCGGAGCATGACGGCAGTGGACTCGGCGAAAGCTGCCCCGGAAACACCGCCGGCTCCAAGGACGCGCTCGTCTAGAGCACCGGATTCCAAGGCGCCGGGATCAGCCGGTACTTGGCGCCGTCCTTCTCGACATAGCCCACCGAGGGGAACGAGAAGTGGAAGCCGATCACCTTGGCCTTTTCCGCAGCGACCATGTCGTAGAATTTGTGCCGGGTCTCCTGGGCCTGCGCCGCATCGGTGTCGAACATCACGTGCCAGTCGGGATTGCGCAGGAACAGCTCCGGCACGTTGGTGACGTCCGACTGGATGAAGACCTTCGCGTTGCCCGAGGCGACGGCGAACGAGGTGTGGCCCGGCGTGTGACCGGGGGTCGACAGCGCGGTGATCCCGGGCGCGACCTCCTTGTCCCAATCGTACTGCGTGACCTTGCTCTCCAGCCCGCCGAACACCTTCTTGAAGTTGGCGAAGTTGCCCTTCATCAGCTCGGATTGCGCCTTGGCGGCGTTCTCGTCGCTGTTCCAGAACGCCCACTCCACCGACGGCACCTTGATCTCGGCGTTCGGGAACGCCAGCGAGCCGTCGGCGAGCTTGAGGCCGTTGATGTGGTCGCCATGCATGTGCGACAGCACCACGACGTCGATGCTCTTCGGATCAACGCCGGCGGCGGCGAGGTTCTGCAGCGTGCGGCCGACCGCGCCCTTGCTGGCCTCGAACGCGCCAGCGCCGTTGCCGGTGTCGATCAGGATCAGCTTGGAGCCGGTGTTGATCAGCTGCGGGTTGAAGGGAATCGTGATCATGCCCTTCGGCATGTAGGCGCTTTCCGCCGCCGCCAGCGCGTCGTCCTTGGCCGTGTTGACGACGAACTTGTCCGGCATCGGGAAGGTGCGCGCGCCGTCGTTGATCGATGTGCATTCGTAGTCGCCGACCTTGTAGCGGTAGAAGCCGGGCGCCTGAGCGCCGGCCGGCGCCACGGCCGCCCGGGCCTGGCCGCCGGTCAGCGAAGGCAGGGTGCTCGCCGCGCCGGCAAGCGCCGCACCGGCCAGAAATCGACGGCGATCCAATTGGCTCATCACAAGTCTCTCCTCAGTGCTAACAGCGGCCGACACCGCCCCCACGAAACGGGGGCGGATTGTCTCCAGCCGCGGGCCAAACGCAAGCCCATCAGCAACGTCCGGGGAGCGGCGTCAGGTCACTTATCTTTGTTGGGGTCGATAAGGAATTTTTCGCCAGTGGCCCGTTTGGCGTACACGGCGAGGTTCGCCGGATCGAGCGCCTCGGCCAGCGAGACGACCTTGGTGTAGCGGCTCGCGAACGTCGTCTTGAGCTCGTCGACGACGCGCTGGCGCAGCCGCTCGCTATCGGCCCGGCCGATCTTCATCAGGAACGGAAACAGCAGCCAGCCGCCCACGCTCCAGGTCATGCCGAAGCCGCGCGTGATCTCGGTCGGACGCGTATCCAGGCTGCCGTAGATGTAGACCTGCTTGTGCACGGCCGAGCCGTAGCGGCTGTAGGGATGCTTGCCCGATTTGTTGATCGCCGCCTCCATGGCATTGAGGATCTGGCCCGCGAGCTTGCCACCGCCGATTGCATCGAAGGCGATGGTCGCGCCGGTCTCGACCAGCGCCGCGATCAGCTCGTCCATGAAGGCGGGCGAGGTCGAATCCACCACGTACTTCGCGCCAATGCCGCGCAGCAGCTCGGCCTGCGCTGAGCTTCGCACGATGTTGACCAGCGGAATGCCGTCCTTGAGGCAGATCTTGTTCAACATCTGCCCGAGGTTGGACGCCGCTGCGGTGTGCACCAGCGCGGTATGGCCCTCGCGCTTCATGGTCTCGGTCATGCCGAGCGAGGTCAGCGGATTGACGAAGCAGGAGGCGCCCTCTTCCGGCGTGGTGCCGGCCGGCAGCGGCAGGCATTCGGAGATCTTCAGGCAGCGATACTGGCTGTACATCGCGGCGCCGATCGCGGCGACCGTGCGGCCCATCAGCGCCTTGGCGGCGTCCGACGATCCCGTCTTGACCACGACACCCGCGCCCTCGTTACCGATCGGCAGGGACTCATCGAGCCGCCCGGCCATCGCCCGCATCCCCGCCTCCGGCACGCTGGCCGTGATTACGGGGCGGTCCTTGCTGCCGGATGCCTGCATGGTCGAGAGATCAGCGGCGCCGACGAGCAGGCCGAGATCGGACGGATTGATCGGCGCCGCCTCGATGCGCACCACGACCTCGTCCGGCCCCGGCTCCGGCGTCGGCACATCCACGAGCGACAGCTCAAGCTCGCCGCTGCGCTTGATCAGCGTCCGCAGCTGCAGGCCTTGTGTCTCGACGCTCATGCGTGCCTCCCCTGTTGCTTGTCTTGCCGTCGGCTCAGGCCAGCGCCTTCAGCGCCGCCCGACCGGCATATTTGGCCTGCGCGTCCAGCTCCTGCTCGATGCGCAACAGCTGGTTGTACTTGGCGGTGCGGTCGGAGCGCGCCAGCGAGCCGGTCTTGATCTGTCCGCAATTGGTCGCGACCGCGAGGTCGGCGATGGTCGAATCCTCGGTCTCGCCCGAGCGATGCGACATCACGGCCGTGTAGCCGGCCTTGTAGGCCATCTCGACCGCGGCCAAGGTCTCGGTCAGCGTGCCGATCTGGTTGACCTTGATCAGGATCGAGTTGGCGCGACCGTTGCGGATGCCGTCCTCGAGACGGGTCACATTGGTCACGAACAGATCGTCGCCGACCAGCTGGCACTTGTGGCCGATCAGGTCGGTGAGTTCCTTCCAGCCGTCCATGTCGTCCTCGGACATGCCGTCCTCGATCGAGCAGATCGGATAGCGCGCGACGAGGTCGGCGAGATACTTCGCCTGCTCGGAGCGCGAGCGGCTCTTGTTCTCGCCCTCGTAGACATACTTGCCGTCCTTGAAGAACTCGGTCGCGGCGCAGTCGAGCGCCAGCATCACGTCTTCGCCCGCGGTGTAGCCGGCCTTGCCGATCGCGGCCATGACGAAGTCGAGGGCCGCGTCCGCCGACGGCAGGTTCGGCGCGAAACCGCCTTCATCGCCGACATTGGTGTTGTGGCCGGCCTTCTTCAGCTCGCCCTTGAGCGTATGGAAGATCTCCGAGCCGCAGCGCAGCGCTTCCGCGAAGCTCGGCGCGCCCACTGGCATGATCATGAATTCCTGGAAGTCGATCGGGTTGTCGGCGTGGACGCCGCCATTGACGATGTTCATCATCGGCACCGGCAGGGTGCGCGCCGATGTGCCGCCGACATAGCGATACAGCGGCATGTCATAGGAGATCGCCGCCGCCTTGGCGCAGGCCAGCGACACGCCGAGGATGGCATTGGCGCCGAGCCGGCTCTTGTTCTCGGTGCCGTCGAGCTCGATCAGGATCTGGTCGATCTGGACCTGGTCCTGCACCGACATGTCGCTGAGCGCCTCATAGATCTCGTCGTTGATTGCCTCGACCGCCTTCTGCACACCCTTGCCGAGATAGCGGCGCTTGTCGCCGTCGCGCAGCTCGACCGCCTCATGGGCGCCGGTGGAGGCGCCCGAGGGCACGGCGGCGCGACCGACCGAGCCGTCCTCCAGCACGACGTCGACCTCGACCGTGGGATTGCCGCGGCTGTCCAGGATTTCGCGGCCGATGATGTCGACGATGGCGGTCATGGGGGTCCTCTTGCGAGCTTGTCGGGTGGGCGTTGCTGCGCCGCTTCTACCGCAACCCCGGGGGTCCGAAAAGGCCAAGACGCGCGGAAGTCGCCTGGAAGTCGTGTCGAGATCACGAACCGGATGACGCAGGCGCCTCGATTGGCTAAACGGGCGCCAGCTGCGACAGGTGACACGACAGATGGCGAAAAGATCCAACACCACCATGACATCGGCCGGCCTTCAGCTCGGCCGCGAGGTGGCGCCCCCCGACAGCCCGGAGACGGCGAAGCTCGACCGCGTTCCCAACCCGCAGAGGGACACGGATTACCTGGCCCGCTTCACCGTGCCGGAGTTCACCTCGCTGTGCCCGGTGACGGGCCAGCCCGATTTCGCCCATCTGGTCATCGACTACGCCCCCGGCCCGTGGCTGGTCGAGTCCAAGTCGCTGAAGCTGTACCTCGCGAGCTTCCGCAACCACGGCGCCTTCCACGAGGACTGCACGGTCGCCATCGGCAAGCGCCTGACCGCCGAGATCAAGCCCAAATGGTTGCGCATCGGCGGCTACTGGTACCCCCGCGGCGGCATCCCGATCGATGTGTTCTGGCAGACGGGCCGGCTGCCGAAGGGGCTATGGGTGCCAGACCAGGGGGTAGCGCCGTATCGTGGGCGGGGGTGAGGCTGATCGAGGACCGGGAGGTGCGGCCGTGACCGGCACTGTCGAATATGCCCGCCTGTCGGTGTACTGTCCCAAGTGCACCACAACTATCACGTGGCCGTCTTCGCTGTCAGCAACGGACAAGGCGAGAATTGCAGCCGAAATCCGCCGCAGCCAGATTGAGGGCCACAAACTGCTCGTCGCCCAGTTCGGCTTCTCGATGAGGGAAGCCAAGGCTCTGACGCTGCATGTCACTCTGACGGCAGGCTTATGTCACCGCTGCCGCCGTCCCCTTTCACAGAAGGACGATGTGAGCGTCTGCGAGACGTGCCGCTCAGCCAATCTCAACTGGTAGAATTGCGCTATCGCCTTTAAACGCGAGATCACTGAGAATACGGTGACAGTGCTGGACTGCACCCCTCAAGTGAGACACGATAATCTCAGTGACAGTGGGTGAAGTCATCGCATTGTGTTTTGCTTGAACGCGGCTTCGAACTCAAGGGGAGATCGATAGCCGAGGGCCGAATGCAAGCGCTCCTTGTTGTAGATCTCGGCGATGAAGCTGTTGATCCGGCGCCGGGCGTCGTTGACGTCGGCAAAGGTCTTGCCGTTGACCTCCTCGGCCTTGAGCGTCTTCATGAAGCTTTCGGCCTTGGCGTTGTCGAAGGGGTTGCCTGGACTGCTCATGCTGATCTTGATCTCGCGATCGGCGAGGCGCTGGCGATAAGCGATCGAGGCGTATTGCACGCCGCGGTCGGAGTGGTGGATCAGGCTGCCCGGCTTGGGATTCCGGGATTTGAGCGCTTTGTCGAGCGCCGCGATGGCGAGCGAGGCGTCGAGGGTGTTGTCAAATGCCCAGCCGACCGCCTTGCGGGAGAAGCCGTCGAGAATGACGGCGAGATAGGCGAACGTCTTGGCGAGATGGACGTAGGTGATGTCAGCGACCCAGATCTGATCCGGAGCCGATGGCGCCAGGCCACGGATCAGGTTGGGGACGACGATCACGTCAGTCGGCCTCTCAGTCGGCGGCTTCAGGAACGGCGTCTTGCGCTGCGCGAGAAGATTATCCTGCCGCATGAGCCGCAGGACTTTCTTGGCATTGACGGCCATCCCCAGACGCCGAAGAGCGGCGGTCACCCGTCGATAGCCGTAGAACGGATGCTTCAGGCAGATGCGCTGGAGCTGGTCGCGCAACTCGCACTCGGCCTCGGCGCGGCTGCGTCGATTGAGATGCCGGTAATAAGTCGCTCGAGGCAACCCTGCCAAAGCGCAGAGGCGCTGCACATGAGCGCTGGAGTCGGCTGTCTGCGCGGTCATGCTTTTGATGACTTCGATGATGCGGATACGGGTTTGCCTTGCGCTGCCGGCCGCTCCAGTGCGCGCAAGGCTTGCCGAAAAAAATCGAGGTCCATCTGCTGACGGCCGACAAGCCGTTCGAGTTCGGCAATGCGGGCATTGGCCCGTGCCAGTGCTGACCGCTTATCGTCATAGGTCGCCAGAGATTTGAGCTTCCGGGGACCGGGCTTCGGTCCCGGCTTGCGGTTCAATCCGTCCGGACCTTGCGCCTTCCAGGCCTTGATCCAGTCATGCAGGATCTTACGCGATATCCCAAGGTCCCGAGCCACAGGCAGAACGCCTTCGCCTCGCTCGACACGCTTGATCGCCTTCAATTTGTAAGCCGTCGGAAACCGACGGGTCTTCCCTCTTGCTGCCACAGGTCATCCTCGGAATGCCTGTCACTGAGATTATCGTGTCTCACTTGAGGGGTGCAGTCCAGCACACTTGATTTACAATCCGCCGCTCCGAGGAATTTAATGCACTGTCACCGTAATTCCCCCGTAATTCCCCGAAAGCGACCACTTCATCGACGGCTTCGCCCTTACCCGACGCGGGTCATGTTCGCTCTCCCGCTTCGTCTGAATCCGCAAGGGACTCCTGAAAACTCGCCTCTAGGCGAAGCCCACAGTAAGGGCACCGGCTGCTTGCGCGGCGAGAAAAGACCCGCCTTGTACACCTCGGACATCGGAAAAGTGCGAACCACAGCGCTGAAGCCACGACCGCGCCGAACAGCGTGATTTGCACGTAGCCGGCAAATTTCCCATTGCCGAGCCAAGCGATCCAACCAAGACTCGACAGCGCGAGAACAAGGGAGAGTCCGACGGCTCGGTTTCTCCAGCGCAGATCTTGCCACGCCGCGGCGTACCGGCGCTCCTCGCTTTCGATCGATGGTTGCGATTGCGTCATTGAGACTGTCACAGAATGGCGGCGGTGGACGGACTAAAACAACCGGGAACTAGGCACTGCCAATGCAAAACCGAAGCATGGTAGTCAGAGGCCCTAGGCAATTCCACCAGCTCCAACGGGAAGAGCTATATGTACCGAAGAATAAGGCGGCGCGTATACGATCAAGACTGGAGGAGGTGATTGTATCCAGCAATATCCGAGTTGCGATTGGCCAGCGTTGATCTCTGAAGGACCAATGTCAAATAAGAAGGCAACGACAAAGAGCGACGTCGTGAGCTGGCGTTGGTACCAGAGGTTGGTTCATTTTTGTTACGGAATTGGCATGGGAGGATTCCTATTCTGCTTCGTCTTAGCTTTTGAGTTGACCCGGTACCATCGACCAACATTTCCTGAACCAGAGTTCGGGTTCACACATTTGATCCACGTCGACCATAGTAGAGACACTGTTTATGTCACTTACGTCGAATACCTGACCCACGTCTACGGACCTTGGGCAACATGGGGCGTTGTAGTCGTCAGCGGTCTATGTGGTTTTCTTCTCGGCATGAGAAACAAAACGCTCGATCTTTCGGGGCACATTCAGGTAGGCTGTGCCTGTGCGGCTTCACTGATACTGATCTACTTGGCTTGGTACTATTCAGTCGAGCAGATCTTGCTGGGTCTCAGGCCTGCACCGCACTAGATCTTCCGGCAGCCGTCCTATGGCCCTGATTCGCCCGACGGGCACGCCCCCGCTCGACGTTCTCATTCCAGGCAATCATCAAACCGCTGCTCCCGGAAACCGATTTCTGCCGCGCTTTCAAGCCAATCACTGCGATCATATCTCACACGCGAAAAATCTTGCTTTCGCTTTATCAGAATCCATGATTGACTGCTGACATCCCGTCTCGATCAGAGGGGCGCTTCGCGGTCGTCACGGACGTTGAGGCGGGATGCGGTGGGTGTGTCGGGTTCGCAGCGTGTTCCATCATGCGGACGAACGGGCCTGATGCGCCGGCGAAATCGTATGGTCCTGGTCTCCCGACGCTGAGGCCAAGCGGATGGTGATGATGATCCAGCCGTGACGGGGGCAAGACAGCCCGGTCCCCGGGGAGAGTACGTATAAGCCGCCCAACCATCGCGCGGGGAATGCCGGGATGTCTCGGCTGAACCTGTGGTGACTGCCGCCTGCATTTTTTTCTGCAGGCGGGCCATGGGGGCGGCCAGCTCCCGGCATTCCCCGTGCCCTCTTCTCAAAGAGGGCATGTCCAGATGGCAAAGCTCGGACGCAGATGCGCCGCGAGATGGTGAGCACATGTCTCACAGCCGTCATTGCGAGCGAAGCGACGTGTCCGCCATAGCCCGAAGGGCGACGGCGGAAGCAATCCAGGGGCTCGGGTGGGACTCTGGATTGCTTCGCTTCGCTCGCAATGACGCCGGAGCAAACTTCGATGCACATGCGCCGCGAGACGGCATCGGGTCGGCCAGCAACGAAAGTGCCCCCGGGTCATGTTTCAGCGCAGACCCAGCACCGCGGACGACGACCAACTGCGCCGCTCAGATCGGGGCTCGATCGGACATGCTACGCCGCATCCGCCGGCGGGCGTTGCCGCAGCAGCGCGGCGCAGGCGAAGCCGAGCGCGACCATCAGGACGGCGGCGGCGAGCAGTGTCGGCTGCTTGCCGCCATGGACGACGCCGAAGCCGTAGGCGATCGGGCCGACGGTCTGGCCGAGGAAGAAAAAGAACGAGTGCAGCGACATCGCGGTGGCGCGGGCGCCGATCGACAACTCGCTGGCGAACACCTGCAGGCAGCCATGGATCATGTAGAAGCCCCAGCCCATCATCAGCATGCAGGCGAATTGCAGCTTCCAGCCGGGACCGAAGGCGAGCGCGGCGAGTTGCAGGGCCACCAGGGCAGCACCCACGATCATCATGCCCTTGACGCCGAGCCGCGGCAGGAAGCTCGACACCGTGGCCGTGTAGAACAGCCCGCCGACCGCAAATCCCGCGATGACGATGCCGGCGATCGACAGCGAGGTCTCGCCGAGATCGAACAGGAACGCGGCGATGAACGGAAACAGCCCGAACACGCAGCAGCCTTCGACGAACACCGCCGAGTAGCAGAAGCGCGTGTTGGGGTTCCTGAAGATGATGCCGTATCCCTTCTTCAGGGTGGCGAGATCGGTGGTCGCGGCATGCGTGACCTTGGCGCCGCGGAAGCCGGCGGCGACCGCGAAGGAGGCGATCAGCCCGAGCGCGCCGAGGATCGCGAGCACGCCGCGCCAGCCGATGAAATCGCCGATGATGCCGGACGCCGTGGCGCCGAGCAGATTGCCGGCCATCGAGCCCGCGAGCGTGCGGCCGATCGCGACCTGGCGCTTGTCGGGCGCGACGAGATCGGCCGTCAGACCCAGCGCCACCGGAAACACGCCGCCCGAGGCGATGCCGGCAAGGATGCGGGTCGCGAACAGCAGCGGAAACGAGGTCGCGAGCGCGCCGAGCACGCTGGCGACGCCGAGCAGCGCCAGGCACAAGGTCATCAGCCGCGCCTTGCCGAACAGGTCGGCCGCGGCGCCGATCGCTGGCTGGATCAGCGCGTAGATCAACGCATAGCCGGCGGCGATGCCGGCGGCGGTCGCGATGCTGATCGCAAAATCCTCGGCGACATGCGGCAGCACCGGATCGAGCGCGCGCGTCGACAGCGCCGCGGAGAAGCCAGCCAAGGCGATGATGTTGACGGCCGGCGGAAACTTGTTGTCAGCGGACTTTTGATCAGACGGCTTGGCGACGGGCTGGTGCATCAGCGGATGGCGTCCGCAGCCTGCCCCTTGGCGAGCGCATCGAACGCCATCAGCGTCCGCAACAGTCCCTCGAACTGCGCCAGCGGCACCATGTTCGGCCCGTCGGAGGGCGCATGATCGGGATCGGGATGGGTCTCGATGAACACGCCGGCCACGCCGACCGCCACGGCCGCGCGTGCGAGCACGGGGACGAATTCGCGCTGGCCGCCCGACGAGGTGCCCTGCCCGCCCGGCTGCTGCACCGAATGCGTCGCATCGAAGATGACCGGCGCGCCGGTCGTCTTCGCCATGATCGGCAGCGACCGCATGTCCGAGATGAGCGTGTTGTAGCCGAACGAGACGCCGCGCTCGGTCGCCAGCACGTTGGGATTGCCGGCGCCGGTGATCTTGGCGACGACGTTCGCCATGTCCCAGGGCGCCAGGAACTGGCCCTTCTTGACGTTGACGACCTTGCCGGTCGCGGCCGCTGCGAGCAGCAGATCCGTCTGCCGGCACAGGAAGGCCGGGATCTGCAGGATGTCGACCGCCTGCGCCACCTCGGCGCATTGGCTGGCATCATGCACGTCGGTCAGCACGGGAAGACCGAGCGACGACCGGATCTCGGCGAAGATCGGCAGCGATTGCGCAAGCCCGAGCCCACGCGCGGCGGAGCCAGAGGTGCGGTTGGCCTTGTCGAACGAGGTCTTGTAGACGAGGCTGATGTTCAGCCGCGTCGCGATCTCCTTCAGCGCCGAGGCGACCTCGAGCGCGTGGCCGCGGCTTTCGAGCTGGCAGGGACCTGCGATCACCGCCAGCGGCAGTTGATTGCCGAAGCGGACGGAGCCGGCAGTCACGACCGGTGCGGCGGAGATCGGAGCGTTCACGGCATCATCCTCGTTGTGAGCGCGCGACCATGGCCAATCCGGCCCGTGGGATCAACCCGGCAGAACCCCGCGAATATCAGGGTTGCGGGGACGGTCATCCCCGCATCCCCGTACGCCGCCCTATTTCAGCGCCGAAAAGGCCGTCGGCACCAGGAACTGGCTCGTGATGTTGGCGACGATCTGGCCGTCCTCCTCGCTCTTGGCGCGCGCCGCGATCCACTCCGGATTGGTCATGAACGCGGTCCATTTGGTCTCGCGCTCGGCGAGCGATTCCCAGGCGAGGAAATAGGTCAAGTCCTGGTTGGATTCGCCGATCAGGGTGGTGAAGAAGCCCACCGGGCGGATGCCATGCGCCTCCCACAGCTTCAGCGTGGTGTTTTCGAAGCGCTTGAGCAGCGCCGGCAGCCGGCCGGGAATGCAGCGATAGATGCGGCTCTCGTAGATCATGCGATCCTCCCTGATCTGTTCTTTCGATCAAGGCGCGTTGTCGCAACAATCGCGGTAGCCGTCAAAGGCCGAGTTGTCAGCCTGGACCGTCATTGCGAGGAGCGTCAGCGACGAAGCAATCCAGGGCTGCGCAAGCACTCTGGATTGCTTCGCTTCGCTCGCAATGACGGCTTGCCCGGGGGCAGCAACCGATCACACCAGCCGGCTCTGCACCATCGCCGCCTGGATGAACGATGCGAACAGCGGGTGCGGCTCGAACGGGCGCGACTTCAGCTCGGGGTGGAACTGGACGCCGATGAACCAGGGATGGTCCTCGTACTCCACGATCTCCGGCAGCACGCCGTCGGGCGACAGGCCGGAGAACTTCAAGCCATGCTGCTCGAGCCGGTCCTTGTAGGCGGTGTTGACCTCGTAGCGATGGCGGTGCCGCTCCGAGATCTCGGTGGCGCCGCCATAGACCTCGGACACGCGGCTGCCGCGCTTGAGCGTCGCGGGATAGGCGCCGAGCCGCATCGTGCCGCCGAGATCGCCGCTCTGCGAGCGCTTCTCCAGTTCGTTGCCGCGCAGCCACTCGGTCATCAGACCGACCAGCGGCTCCTTGGTCGGGCCGAACTCGGTCGAGTTTGCCTCGGTGATTCCGACGAGATTGCGCGCTGCTTCGATCACCGCCATCTGCATGCCGAAACAGATGCCGAAATACGGCACGTCGCGCTCCCTGGCGAACTGCGCCGCGCGGATCTTGCCTTCCGCGCCGCGCTGGCCGAAGCCGCCGGGCACCAGGATGCCGTTGACGTGCTCCAGGAACGGCGCGGGGTCCTCGTTCTCGAACACCTCGCTCTCGATCCAGTCGAGCTTGACGCGGACCTTGTTGGCGATGCCGCCATGGGACAGCGCTTCGATCAGCGACTTGTAGGCATCCTTCATGCCCGTGTACTTGCCGACGATCGCGATCGTCACGTCGCCTTCCGGATTACGGACGCGCTCGTTGATCGTGTGCCAGCTCGCAAGCGCCGGCGGAATCCGCGGCTCGATCCCGAACGCGGCCAGCACCTCGTCGTCGAGGCCGGCGGCGTGATAGGCCTCCGGCACGGCGTAGATGTTGTCGACGTCGCGCGCCTCGATCACGGCGCTCTCGCGCACGTTGCAGAACAGGCCGAGCTTGCGCCGCTCCTCCTTCGGGATCTCGCGATCGGTGCGGCACAGCAGGATGTCCGGCTGGATGCCGATCGAGCGCAGCTCCTTGACCGAATGCTGTGTCGGCTTGGTCTTCAATTCGCCGGCGCTCGGGATGTACGGCAGCAGCGTGAGATGAATGTAGATCGCGTGGTGGCGCGGCAGCTCGTTGCCGAGTTGGCGGATCGCCTCGAAGAACGGCAGGCCCTCGATGTCGCCGACGGTGCCGCCGATCTCGACCAGCACGAAGTCGTACTCGTCATTGCCCGACAGCACGAAATCCTTGATCGCATTGGTCACATGCGGGACGACCTGGATGGTCGCTCCGAGATAATCGCCGCGGCGCTCCTTGGTCAGGATGTCCTGGTAGATGCGCCCCGTGGTGATGTTGTCGGCCTTGGTCGCGGGCCGCCCGGTGAAGCGTTCGTAATGGCCGAGATCGAGATCGGTCTCCGCGCCGTCATCGGTCACGAACACTTCGCCGTGCTGATACGGCGACATCGTGCCTGGATCGAGGTTGAGATAGGGGTCGAGCTTGCGAAGCCGGACCTTGTAGCCGCGGGCCTGCAGCAGCGCGCCTAACGCGGCTGAAGCCAGACCCTTTCCGAGCGAGGAAACCACGCCGCCGGTGATGAAGATGTACCGCGCCATGGGACCCTACCTTTAATGCCGCGCGCTCGATTCGCCAAAACGAATCGTGACCAGCCCGCAACGATGTCGGGGGCCTGTGGGTTACGTCAAAACATGAATGGCCTCAGAGAGTTGAGACCGCATCCTGATGCAGGACGCCAACTGCGTTCCTGCATGGCTTCCCCGCGTTATTGCGACTGCGGGGCGGACGGCGCGCTCGGCGCCGCAGGCGCCTGCTGCTCGTCGGCCTTCTTCAGCTGGTCGAGCACGCCGCCGGAGCCCGGCGCCACCGGCGTCGCACCGCCGGACTGCGTCTGGCCGGGCATGTTGCCGAGGATCGAGCTCGGCTTGCGATCGTATCCCGCCAACCAGGTCAGCAGCAGGCTGGTGACGAAGAAGCCGACCGCCAGCACCGCCGTGGTCCGGGTCAGCAGGTTCGCGGTGCCGCGGCTCGACATGAAGCCGGCGCCACCGCCCATGCCGAGGCCGCCGCCTTCGGACTTCTGCAGGAGCACCGCGCCGATCAGGACGGCGACGATCATGAGGTGGATGACGATCAAGACAGTCTGCATGGTGACCTTCCGTCACAAGCCCTCGCAGGCCCCGACCGGAGGCCGGGATCGCGAGAGCTTCGCGGGCTATTCGGAAATTTGCGCGGTGTTACACGATCATGTCGGGCAACGCCACCCCGCAGATAATCGCACGCGCGCTTCGCACAAGCGCTGTGGCAGAGCCCCGAGGCGCCTTGCTGGCGCGTCCAATTTCTATTATTAGAGACGTATGGATCAAACAATAGAAGATTTCAGCCAACGTCTTGCCCGGCGGCTGCAGCTCGAGCGTGACAGCCGCGGCTGGTCGCTGGCCGACCTTGCCGAGCGCTCCGGCGTCTCCAAAGCCACCATCAGCAAGATCGAGCGCGCCGAGGTCAGCCCCACGGCGGTGGTGCTGGTTAAGCTCGCCAGCGCCTTCGATCTCACCCTCGCCGGCCTGATGCTGCGCGCCGAAGCCCAATCGGAGCGGCTGTCGAAGGCCGAGGAGCAGCCGGTCTGGCGCGATCCCGACACCGACTACCTCAGGCGCCAAGTCTACCTCCGGCCGGACCATCCGATCGAGCTGGTGACGGTCGAGATGCCGGCCCGCCGCAGCGTGACGCTGCCGGCCTCCTCCTACATCCACATCCGCCAGCTCGTCTGGGTGCAGAGCGGCCGCCTGACGATCACCGAGGGCGCGGAGCGCCACGAGCTCGGCCCCGGCGACTGCCTCGGCTTCGGCCCGCCGATCGACACCACCTTCGCCAACGAGACGGACGCGGCTTGCGTCTACGTCGTCGCCCTTGCCCGGAGTTGAGAATGAGCCCGATCCGAATCGAACCCCTGACCGACACGCCGGAGAGTCGCGGCGCGCTGAGTGCGATGCTGATCGAAACGGTCGCGCATGGCGGCTCGGTCAGCTTCATGCATCCGCTCAGCGAGACCGATGCAGACGCATTCTGGAAGGATTCGCTCGCGTCTGCTGATCGCGGCGAGCGAATCGTGCTCGGCGCCTTTGATGAGCATGACCTCATCGGGACGGTGACGCTTCAGCTCAAGCTGCCGCCGAACCAGCCGCATCGCGCCGAGATCGCCAAGATGATGACCCGCGTCAGCCACCGCAAGCGCGGCGTCGCGCGCGCCCTGCTGGATGCGGCCGAAGCCCTTGCGCGAGCGCATCACCGCACCATCCTCGTGCTCGACACCGCCGAAGATGGCGGCGCCTCATCTCTCTATGAAGGCGTCGGCTTCAAGCTGAGCGGCATCATCCCGGACTATGCCTTCAAGCCGCATGGCGGCCTCACCGGCACGAAGATTTATTGGAAGCGGATTGGAGCAGCCGCGTGAGGTGCACCGTCTGCTCCACTCACATTGGCTCTCAACAGCCTTTCGCAATTGCGAGAAAGTCTGCTGCTTTCAGGCTCGCGCCGCCGACCAGCGCACCATTGACGTTGGCCACCGCCATCAGCTCGGCCGCATTGGACGGCTTGACCGAGCCACCATAGAGGATCCGCATCCGCGCCCCCTGCTCCTTGAACCGAACGATCAGCAATTGCCGGATAAAGGAATGAATCTGCTCGACATCCCCGGCGGTCGGCGTCAGCCCGGTGCCGATCGCCCAGACCGGCTCATAGGCCACGATCAGATTGTCGGCCCGCGAACCCTCCGGCAGGCTGAGGGTGAGCTGCCCGCGCAAGATCTCCAGGGTCAGCCCGGCGTCGCGCTGCTGCTGGGTCTCGCCGACGCAGACGATCGCGACCAGCCCGGCGCGCCACGCCGCCTCGGCCTTCTGGTGCACGACGACATCGCTCTCGCCATGGTCGGCCCGCCGCTCCGAATGGCCCACGATGACGGCGCTGGCCCCGGCATCCGCCAGCATCTCGGCCGAGATGTCGCCCGTATGGGCGCCCGACGCCTTGGCGTGGCAATCCTGCGCCCCGACCGCGACCGCCTTGCCGCCGCGCGTCTTCTCGGCAAACGCCGCCAGCAGCGTGGCCGGGGGGCATACCAAGAGGTCGGCCTTGCCGGTGACCTCGGCCGCCCCCGCGAGCATGGCCTCGAACTCCGCGGCCGACGCCTTGAGGCCATTCATTTTCCAATTGCCGGCGATCAGGGGCCGGATGCGGTCGGTCATGGCAGGATTCCAGCAAATGTTACGACAGGAAATCGGCTAGCAGAGCCCCTGCAGGAGTACCAGAGCGCGAGCCGTCTTCCCACCGCTTCAATCCGTCCCAGGCGCGAGGTTGCGACCGGGCGGCTGCCTCTTTATAAGCCGGTTCAACTCGGTGACGCCCTTCCGCGAACTCCGCTCCAAGGCGCGGCCCCTTCATCCCATTTCCTGCAGACAGACTGGACCCATGCTTCGAGGATTACGCAAGGCCTCATCAAACTGGCTCGGCAAGACCATCATGGCGGTGGTCATGGGCGTTTTGATCGTCAGTTTCGGCATCTGGGGCATCGCCGACATCTTCCGTGGCTTCGGGCAGTCGACAGCGGCGACCGTCGGCCGCACCGAGATCTCGATCAACGAGTTCCGTCAGATCTACACCGACCGGCTGCAGCAGATCGGCCGCCAGATCGGCCGTCCGCTGACCACCGACCAGGCCCGCATGTTCGGGCTCGACCGTTCCGTGCTGCAGCAGACGATCGCGGAAGCCGCGCTCGACGAACAGGCCCGCCGCATCGGCCTCGGCCAGTCCGACGCCGAGACCATGCGGGTGATCCTGAGCGATCCCAACTTCAAGGGCCCGAACGGCGCCTTCGATCCGCAGCGCTTCCAGGCCATCATCCGCAATTTCGGCTTCACGGAGCAGCGCTATCTGGCCGACCAGCGCCGCCAGTCGCTGCGGCGGCAGATCACCGGCACGATCGCAGCCGGGCTGGAGCCTTCCAACACCTTGCTCGACGCACTCAGCCGCTTCCAGAACGAGCAGCGCTCGATCGACTACGTCAAGCTCGACGCCGCACAGGCCGGCACGATCGAGACGCCGGCGCCCGAGGTGCTCGCGACCTATTTCGACGAGCACAAGGCGCAGTTCAAGGCGCCGGAATATCGCAAGATCTCGTTCGTCCTGGTGACGCCGGAAGAGATTGGCAAATGGACCACCGTGTCCGACGAGGATGCCAGGAAGGTCTTCGATCAGCGCAAGGCGCTGATGGGCACGCCCGAGAAACGTCAGGTCCAGCAGATGACGTTCCCGACCATGGAGGAGGCGCAGGCGGCACGCGCGCGCATCGCCTCTGGCGAGGTGACGTTCGACGAGCTCGCCAAGGAGCGCAACCTGAACCCGGCCGATCTCGACCTTGGGCTGGTGACGAAGTCCGCCATTCTCGATCCCGCCGTTGCCGATACCGCGTTCTCGCTGCCGACCGGCGAGGTGAGCCAGCCGGTCAAGGGCGCCTTCAACGTGGCGCTGGTGAAGGTGAGCGCGATCCAGCCGGGCCAGGAGCCGGCGTATGAGAGCGTCGCTGCCGACATCAAGAAGGAGATCGCCGCCGAGCGCGCCAAGTCGGAGGTCGCCACCTTGCGCGACAAGATGGAGGACGAGCGCGGCGGCGGTGCGAGCGTCGCCGAAGCCGCCAAAAAGCTCGGCCTCAATGCGGTGACGGTCGAGGCGGTCGACCGCTCCGGCAAGCAGCCCGACGGCCAGCCGGTGCCGAACATTCCGCTCGGCCTCGACGTCGTCGCCCAGGCCTTCGCCAGCGATGTCGGCGTCGACAATGAGCCCATCTCGTTCCGCGGCGGCTACGTCTGGTTCGAAGTGCTCGGCATCACGCCGCCGCGCGAGCGCACCCTCGACGAGGTCAAGGACCAGGTCGCCGCCAAATGGCGCGACGACGAGATCGCAAAGCGGCTGCGCGACAGGGCCACGGAGCTCGTCAAGAAGCTCAACGAGGGCGGCAAGCTTGCCGACGAGGCAGCCGCGCTCGGCGTCAAGGTCGAGACCGCCAGCGCCTTCAAGCGCGATGCAAGCCTCCCCGGCGTGCCCACCGGCGCAATCACCGCGACTTTCCGCACCGCCAAGGACGGCGTCGGCCAGACCGAAGCGGATGGCGGCCGGCAGTGGATCGTGTTCCGCGTGACCGACATCGTCGATCCAAAGGTCGATTTGGCGTCCGAGGACGTCAAGAAGCTCAAGGACCAGCTGCAACGCGCGCTCGCCGACGAGCAGGGCACGTCGTATGTCCTGAAGCTCGAGAAGGACATCGGGACCACGATCAACGAAGCGGCCGTGGCCCAGGTGGTCGGCGGCGGCAGCAATCAGTGACGGCTCGCGAGGGGACGCGTGATGGACGATCTGAAGTCGATCATTGGCAAGGTCGCGACCGGCGCGCCGCTGTCCCGCGAGCAGGCTGCGTCCGCCTTCGACAGCATGATGTCGGGCGAGGCGACGCCGTCGCAGATGGGCGCGTTGCTGATGGCGCTGCGCGTGCGCGGCGAGACCGTGGAGGAGATCACCGGCGCCGTCAGCGTGATGCGCGCCAAGATGCTGCGCGTCGACGCACCGGCGAACGCCGTCGACATCGTCGGCACCGGCGGTGACGGCTCCGGCTCGGTCAACGTCTCGACCTGCGCCTCCTTCATCGTGGCCGGTGCCGGCGTGCCGGTCGCCAAGCACGGCAACCGCGCGCTGTCGTCGCGCTCAGGCGCGGCCGACGTGCTCGCCGCTCTCGGCGTCAAGATCGATCTCAAGCCGGACCAGGTCGGACGCTGCATCCGCGAGGCCGGGATCGGCTTCATGTTCGCGCCCGCCCATCACCCGGCGATGAAGAACGTCGGCCCGACCCGGGTCGAGCTTGCCACCCGCACCATCTTCAACCTGCTCGGACCGTTGTCCAACCCCGCTGGCGTCAAGCGCCAGATGGTCGGCGTTTTCTCCAGGCAGTGGGTCGAGCCGCTGGCGCAGGTGCTGAAAAATCTCGGATCGGGCGCCGCCTGGGTCGTTCACGGCTCCGACGGTCTCGACGAGATCACGCTGACAGGGCCGACCTTCGTAGCGGCGCTCGAGAACGGCCATATCAGAACCTTCGAGATCTCGCCGGAAGAGGCCGGGCTTGGCCTGTGCGACAGCGAAGGGCTTAAGGGCGGTGACGCCGCCGCAAATGCCGTGGCGCTGCAGAGCGTGCTCGACGGCCTGCCAAGCCCCTACCGCGACGTCGCCCTGTTGAACGCGGCTGCGGCCCTTGTCGTCGCCGGCCGCGCCAAGTCGCTGAAGGAAGGCGTCGCAATCGGCAAGGACTCGCTCGACAGCGGTGCCGCTGCCGGGCGTCTGAAGCAGCTGATCGCCGTCTCCAACAGCTGACATCAGGAGCGCGCCATGTCGGACATCCTGGCCAAGATCGAAGCCTATAAGCGCGAGGAGATCGCGGCTGCCAAGCAGGCTTGTCCGCTGTCGGAACTCGAGGCACGCGCACGCGAGGCGTCGGCGCCGCGCGGCTTCGTCAAGGCCCTCCGCAGCAAGCATGCCAGCGGCGACTATGCTTTGATCGCCGAGGTGAAGAAGGCGTCGCCGTCGAAGGGCCTGATCCGC
The DNA here is from genome assembly GCF_000026145.1 of Bradyrhizobium sp. ORS 278. Classification (NCBI taxonomy): domain Bacteria; kingdom Pseudomonadati; phylum Pseudomonadota; class Alphaproteobacteria; order Hyphomicrobiales; family Nitrobacteraceae; genus Bradyrhizobium; species Bradyrhizobium sp. ORS 278. The sequence continues at coordinate 4,300,368 of NC_009445.1, forward strand.
GCCGATTTCGATCCGCCCGTTCTTGCCAGGGCTTATGAGGCCGGCGGCGCCGCCTGTCTGTCGGTGCTGACCGATACGCCCTCGTTCCAGGGCCATCTCGACTTCATGGTCGCCGCGCGCGCCGCGACCGCCCTGCCCGTGCTGCGCAAGGACTTCATGTTCGACACCTACCAGGTCATCGAGGCGCGGGCGCATGGCGCCGATTGCATTCTCATCATCATGGCGGCGCTCGACGACGCGGCTGCTGCTGACATCGAGATGGCGGCGCTCGATAGCGGGATGGACGTGCTGATCGAGATTCACGACCGCGCCGAACTCGACCGCGCGCTGAAGCTGCGCTCGCCGATGATCGGCATCAACAACCGCAACCTGCGCACGTTCGAGACCACCCTCGCCACGTCCGAGTCTTTGGCGCCGTTGGTGCCGAAGGAGCGTCTGCTGGTCGGCGAGAGCGGCATCTTCACCCCGGCGGATCTGTCGCGCCTGGCGCAAGTCGACATCCAGACCTTCCTGGTCGGCGAGAGCCTGATGCGCCAAGCCGACGTCACCGCGGCGACGCGCGCCCTGCTCGCGCGCAACGCCGCCTCGGCAAGCGCGGCTGAGTGACCATGGCCGACACCTCCGACACATCGTCTCTTACTCATATCGACGCGCGCGGCGAGGCGCGCATGGTCGACGTGTCCGACAAGGCCGCCACCGAGCGCACGGCAACTGCCGAGGGCCGTGTCGTGATGAGCCCGGCGACGCTGGACCTGATCGTGTCCGGCAACGCCAAGAAGGGCGACGTGCTCGGCACCGCGCGCATCGCCGGCATCATGGCCGCAAAGCGCACCTCCGAGCTCATTCCGCTGTGCCACCCGTTGGCGCTGTCGAAGGTCACGGTCGACATCACGACTGACGCCGCCCTGCCCGGCTGCATCGTCAGCGCCACGGTCAAGGTCACGGGGCCGACCGGCGTCGAGATGGAGGCGCTCACCGCCGTGTCCGTCGCCTGCCTCACGATCTACGACATGATCAAGGCCGCCGAGCGCGGAGTTCGTATCGAAGGCATTCATCTGACCGAGAAAATCGGCGGCAAATCCGGACACTATCGCGTTTGATGGTATCTTGAGCCCACCACAACCTTGAATTAAGTGTTCGCTAACTGATCTTGCTAACCTCACTTCCATTGCAGGCCTGTAGCTATGGCCCATGGGAGGGACGTTGTAGCGGTCCATCCTCAAACGCCCTCGCACGCGTATTCGGGACCGATGACGACGAACAGCAGTCCAGGAAGTTCTCTCAAAGCTTCGGCCGACAGCAGCGGACCGATCCGCTGGCTGGTCGGGGCAGGCCTCGTGCTGATCGCGGCGATCGCGATCGGCGCGACCATCATGGCCGACAGCTTCCGACAGCGCGCGTTGGACAGCGCGACACGCGAATTGGAAAACACCGTGCTGCTGCTGTCGCGCCATTTCGACCAGCAGATGGAGGATTTGGGCGCGATCCAGCGCGATCTCGCCAGCTATGTTCGCCAGAATCGCATCGATACGAGCGCGCGGTTCCGCGAGGAGATGGGAAGCGCCGCCGTCAATGCCATGCTGAAGGGCAAATTGAGCGCGATGTCCTATGTCGGCGGCCTCAGCATCTTCGACTCTGATGGGAATCTGATCAATTCCGCAGCCTCCTGGCCGCTGCCGACCGTCAACATCGCCGACCGCTCGTTCTTCCAGCGCTTGAAGTTCGATCCCACCGCCCCGCAATTGCTGATCGAGCCCATCATGGGCCGGATCACCGGCAGCTATGTCGCGGTCATCGCGCTGAAACTGACCAGCCCCAAAGGCGAGTTCCTCGGCGTAATCAGCCGCAGCCTCGAACCGGTCAACGTCGAACGGTTCTTCGCCTCCGTCGCCCTCGGCCCCGAGGCGGCGATCTCGATGATGCACTTCAACGGTACCCTTCTCGCCCGCTATCCGCGCCATGACGGGATGGTCGGCCAGAACTACAAGGACGCGCCGATCTTCCGCCAGATCCTCGCTGGCGACGGCAACACGACAGGCATCTTCACCAGCCCGGTCGATGGCGTGCACCGCCTCGGCGCATCGCACCGGCTGACGAGCTATCCCTTGATCGTGACAGCCACCACGACGGTGTCGGCCGCGCTTGCCGATTGGCACGAGCAGATGCGCTTTCTGATCGGCGTCGGGGTGACGTCGGTGCTGCTGATTGCCGGCATGCTGACGGTCGTCGTGCGGCGGCTGCTGAGCGACCATGAGGCGTCGAACCGGCGCCTGACGCTCGAGAAGGAACGTCTCGACAAGGCCGTCAACAACATGACCCAGGGCCTGCTGCTGTTCGACGCATCGGAGCGCCTCGTCATCAGCAACCAGCGCTATATCGACATGTACGGCCTGTCCGCCGAGGTCGTGAAGCCCGGCTGCACCTTCCGCGAGCTGATCGCTCATCGCAAAGCGCGTGGCTCGCTCGCCGGCAACGACAGCGACTACGCGAATGCCGTGTTGCGTGAGGTCAGCCGCAAGACGTCTCAGATCATCGAGACGCCGGACGGCCGCTGGATTCAGATCGTCAACGAGCCCATCGCTGGCGGCGGCTGGCTTGCTACCCATGAGGATATCACCGAGCGCCGGCGCGCGGAGCAACAGATCACCCATCTGGCGCATTATGACGCGCTGACCGAACTGCCGAACCGTACCCTGTTCCACGAGCGCCTGAAGCAGGAGATGCTGGGTGTGGCGCAGGGACGGCAGCTCGCACTGCACTACATCGACATCGACGAGTTCAAGGGCGTGAACGACACGCTCGGTCATCTGATCGGCGACGAGTTGCTCAAATCCGTCGGGCGCAGCCTGCAAGCCTGTGTCGGCACCGCCGGCTTCGTCGCCCGGCTCGGCGGTGACGAGTTCGCGGTGGTGCAGACCACGATCAAGAGCCGCGAGGACGTCAGCTGCCTGATCGACGACATGCTCGCCGCCATTCGCGCCCCGCGCGACTGCCTCGGCCATCAATTGACGGCGGACGCCTCGATCGGCGTGGCGCTGATTCCGCAGCACGGCACCGATCTCGACCAGATCATGAAGAATGCCGATCTGGCGATGTACGCCGCCAAGGCGGCGGGACGACGGACCTGGCGCTTCTTCGAGCCGGAGATGGACGCCCAGGTCAAGGCCCGTCATCAGCTCGAGGTCGATCTGCGTCAGGCCATGGTCGACGACCAGCTCGAGGTCTATTACCAGCCTTGCGTCAGCCTGCAGGACGACCGCATCGTCGGCTGCGAGGCGCTCGTACGCTGGCGGCATCCGACCCGCGGCAACGTTTCCCCGGCCGAGTTCATTCCGATCGCCGAGGACACCGGCCTCATCAACCAGCTCGGTGAGCGTGTCCTCAACGTCGCCTGCGCCGAGGCTGCGACCTGGCCGGAGGACATCCGCTTGGCGGTGAACGTCTCGCCGGTGCAGTTCAAGAGCGGCACACTCGCGCTCAAGGTGGCCAAAGCGCTCGCGGCCTCCGGCCTGTCGCCGCGCCGGCTCGAGCTCGAGATCACCGAAGCGGTGCTGATCCGCGACGACGACGCGCTCGACACGCTGTACGAGTTGCGCGCGCTCGGCGTGCGCATCGCGCTCGACGATTTCGGCACCGGCTATTCCAGCCTCAGTTACTTGCAGCGGATTCCCTTCGACAAGATCAAGATCGACCGCTGCTTCGTCAAGGACATCACCGAGAGCGAAGGCTCGGCCGCGATCGTCCAGGCCGTCGTCAACATCGCCGAGATCCGCAAGATGTCGACGACAGCGGAAGGAGTCGAGACCGAGGCGCAACGCCAGGTGCTGCAGCGGCTCGGCTGCTCGGAGATGCAGGGCTATCTGTTCAGCCCTCCGAAACCTGCCGCCGAGGTACGCAGCCTGTTTGCCGCGCACAGCGCCAATGGGTCGTCCAAACCCCGTTCGCGCTCGGATGCCGCCTGACGTCGCGCATCATCGAACGGGTCGGACGGCAGCAATTTGACCAATCTCGGTCACGCGGCCCAAACCTTGTCCTCCAAACGCTGTCGACGCCGCTCGAACGTCGCCAGCATCCGAGCTATCAGACACGGACGGGCACGCTCCATGTCCGCCCGCACACGCTGGTCGAAAACCACGGCGTGACGACCGCAAGGTCGCCCCGCCGGGTGTGATCACCACGGGTGCTGCGCCCCGGCGTTCAGTTCGGAACCGCCGCCTTGGCCCGAACGTCCGCGTTCACGGTGACGCCACGCAGCACGTTGAACGCCGCGTGGAGCGCCTTGTCGTCCTTCTCGTCCGGCGGAACATAGGACTGCGAGCCGGTCTGCTCGGTCCCGTCGGCCGCCGACAGATGGCCGCGCATCCCCGCCTCGCCCTTCAGCTCAGTACGATCCTTCAGATCGTCCGGCACGTCCTGCTTGACCTCGATATCCGGCGCGATGCCCTGGGCCTGGATTGAACGGCCAGACGGCGTGTAGTAGCGCGCCGTGGTCAGCGCCAGCGCGCCGTTGCCGGCGCCGAGCGGGATGATGGTCTGCACCGAGCCCTTGCCGAACGAGCGCGTGCCGACCAGCGTCGCCCGCTTGTGATCATGCAGCGCGCCCGCCACGATCTCCGACGCCGAGGCCGAGCCGCCATTGATCAGCACGACGATCGGCTTGCCCTTGGTGAGGTCGCCGCCGCGCGCGGTGAAGCGCTGCGTCTCCTCGGGATTGCGGCCGCGGGTCGAGACCACCTCGCCACGTGGCAGGAACGTGCTGGACACCGAGACCGCCTGGTCGAGCAGTCCGCCCGGATTGTTGCGCAGGTCGATGACATATCCCGCGAGCTTCTCCTGCGGGATGTCCCGGGAGATGCTGGAAATCGCCTTGCGCAGCGTCTCGGTGGTCTGCTCGTTGAACGAGGTGATGCGGATATAGCCGATATCGCCGCCTTCGGTGTGATAGCGCACCGGACGCACCCGGATGATCTCGCGCGTCAGCGTGATATCCATCGGGGCATCCTTACCCTTGCGCATGATCGTCAGCTTGGTCTTGGTGTTGACCCCGCCCTTCATCTTGGCGACCGCCTGCTCGAGCGTCAGCCCTTGCACGCTGTCGCCGTCAATCTTGGCGATGAAGTCGCCCGAGAGGATACCGGCCTTCGACGCCGGCGTATCGTCGATCGGCGCGACAACCTTGACGAGCCCATCCTCCATCGTGACTTCGATGCCGAGACCGCCAAACTCGCCCGACGTCGTCTCCTGCATGTCACGCCAGGACTTGTCGTTCATGTAGCGCGAATGCGGATCGAGCGACGACACCATGCCGTTGATGGCGCCTTCGATCAGCGCGGGATCGCTGGGCTTCTCGACATAGTCGGCGCGCACACGCTCGAATACCGCGCCGAACAAATTGAGTTGCGAATAGGTATCGCCCATTCCGGCTGCGGCCTTGGCCCGGGCGATCAGGTGCGCCCCCTCGGGTCCCGACACCATCAGGGTCAGACAGACGCCGGTCATCGTGCCCGCCAAGAACAGCCAGTTTTTCCGCATTGCTTTGCTTCCCGAGCGTTTGTTGGGTGGCCGGCTGTTCGCAAGATCCGAATGCGATGCCGACGGATTATTCTGCGAACTCACACCACATTTCCGGTTTCTTCAAGGCCGATATGCCGTCCGGCCTGCCGGAGCAGCGGACCGGCCATCCCTTCCGGCGGACTCGACCGAAATGGACGTTCGCCGACCGAAAACAAGGTCAGAGCCGCGCCAGGGGCGAACCGGAGTGCCCGCATCCGGTGTTTCACGGTCGCCGGACGATCACAACTCAAAGAGCCGTGTGCGACACGGCGAATCGGCGGGCACCACGTCGACAGATACGCAGGTCGGAATGGCTTGCACATCGCCGGTGGGATGAGCGATGCTGGATAACAAATGATAATATGCGCTGGGAGGCAGGAATGAATCAACAGACCCCGATCGAGGCCGGGTGGCGCAACGTCGAGCTCGGCGCAAGTGACGAAAAGTTCCAGAACCTGCACGAGTTCATCCGCAAGGCGAGAGCGCAGCTCAACCAGAACGCCTGGGACTACATCATCGGCGGGACTGAAACCGAGACCACGTTGCGCCGGAACCGGATGGCGCTCGACGAAATCGCGTTCCGGCCGCGGGTGCTGCGCGACGTCTCCCGCGTCGATGCCTCGGTCGAGCTGTTCGGGCGCAGGCTGCGCCTCCCGGTCGTGATGGCGCCAGTCGGCGCGCTCGAGATCTTCGACCCCGCGGGCGCGGCCAGCGTCGCGCGCGGCGCCGGCCGCTTCGGGGCGGCGCACATGCTGAGCTCGGTCTCCGAGCCCGGCTTGGAGAAAACCGCCGAGGCCGCTCCCGACGCGCTGCGCATCTTTCAGCTCTATGTACGCGGCGACGATGCCTTCGTGGAGGACTATGTCGGCCGTGCCGTCGCCAACAACTACACCGCATTCTGCCTGACGGTCGACACCGCCCATTACAGCCGCCGCGAGCGCGACATCGCCAAGCGCTATGTGCGCGAGAGCCGGCTGCGCGCCACCGGTGGCGACCACCAGAAGGCGCTGAGCTGGCACACGGTGAAACTGATCAAGGACAAGTTCAGGCTGCCGCTGATCATCAAGGGCATCGCCACCGCCGAGGATGCGGCGATCGCTCTCGATCACGGCGTCGACTGGATCTATGTCTCCAACCATGGCGGCCGCCAGCTCGACCATGGCCGCGGCGCGATGCACGTGCTGCCGGAGATCGTCGCGGCGGTGAAGGGCCGGGCAAAAATTCTCGTCGATGGCGGCTTCTGCCGCGGCACCGACATCGTCAAGGCGATCGCCTCCGGCGCCGACATGGTCGGCATCGGCCGGCTGCAATGCTGGGCGCTCGCGGCCGCCGGCGAGAACGGCATCCTGCGCATGCTGGAGCTGCTCGAGGACGAGGTGATCCGCGCCCTAGGCCTGCTCGGCGTCACCTCCTTCGCCGAGCTGAACGCGTCCTACCTGCACGCCGCAACCACCACCAACATGCCCAGTGTGTTCAGCGCGTTTCCGCTGGCCGACATCGAGCCGTACCGCTATTGAGGGAGCGCTCCACCGGCTCCTCATCTGGCAAAGACCCGCGTCGCGATGCTCCTTTCCGATCTCCGTCCCGGCGTGGCCGACGCGCTGCTGTTCGATCTCGGCCGCGTCGTGATCGACATCGATTTCGGTCAGGTCATGGCGTGCTGGGCGGCTCACGCCGGCTGCTCGCCGGACGACATCGCGCCGCGCTTCGTGCGCGACGAGATCTATCACCGGCATGAGCGCGGCACCGTCTCCGACGCCGCCTTCTTCGCCAATCTGCGCCGACAGCTCGGCATCGACATCAGCGACGCGCAGTTCCTGGAGGGCTGGAACGCGATCTTCGTGGGTCCGATGCCCGGCATCGCTCCCCTGCTCGCGCGTGCGGCACAAATGCTGCCGCTGTACGCCTTCTCCAACACCAATCAGCCGCACATTGATCACTTCTCGCCACTCTACGCCGATCTGCTCGGTCACTTCAGCAAGATCTTCCTGTCGTCGTCGATCGGCCTGCGCAAGCCTGACGCCGAGGCCTACGATCACGTCGTGAAGGCGATCGGCGTGCCAGCCGAGCGGATCGTGTTCTTCGATGATCTCGCGGAAAACATCGAGGGCGCGCGTGCCAGCGGGCTCAAGGCGGTGCTGGTGCGCTCGACCGACGATATCGCGGAGGCGATGGCTGCGCTGGGGATCTGAACGCGTCTGGCCTGGACGGATCATCGCTGACAGGCGAAATCGCCGAGCAGCCCCCGGCGGAGCCGAAAGCTCCGCCGTCGTCCCGGCGAACGCCGGGGCCCATAACCACCGGCGTCCGTTGCACGAAGGACGATAATCCAGAGCAATTTTCGCCAACTCACATCTCGCGGTATGGGTCCCGGCGTTCGCCGGGACGACACCGCGGAGGTGGCAAAGTGTGGGGTCTTGCATCGCGTAGTCCCACGCGCCGGCTTGGATAACCCGGATATCGCTGCGCTCATCCGGGCTACGAAAGCTCCGACGGCATGCGCTCTGGTTCTCGCGGCCTGTCGCGCCCGAGGCTTGCATCTCGTTGTCACCCTCCTCCGAACGGAGGGCGCAGGGAATGCCGGGCTGCTGGCCGCATCCCATGGCCCGCCTGCAACAAAAAAGCAGGCGGCAGTCACCACAGGTCCAGCCGACATCCGGCATTCCCTGCGCGATGGTCTTCACGCTTACTTCGCGCTCTCCCCGGTGCCCGGCTTGTTGGCCACCGTCGCCCTCGGGATCATCATGCCCCGCCGGCTTGGCATCGGCTTCGGGATGCCAGGACCACGCGACTTCGCGTCCGCAAGCTGCCGTTCGTCCGCGCGCCAAAAGACACGCTGCGACACGCAAGCGGCCACCGCATCCCGCGCTCCACGGTCCGTGACGATCGCGAAGCGCCCCTCCTGTCGAGCACGGGACCCCATCAACATAGCAGATTATTCCGAAAAGAAGAACATAAATTTCGGTATCCGAAAATCTCTCCCTGTCTCCGGGGTGCGGTCGCTGCCGGACTGGCAGCACAGGCTCCGAGCGTCTAAGGTTGACCGAACCTGTCCCATCACCGCCGCCCGAAACGTCGCATGGCCCTCGAGATCATCTCTCTCCGCGACCGACCCGATCTCGTCCCACGCGTCTTCTCGCCCGAGCTTGACGATTGCTGGCCGGAATTCATGCGGCAGGATCGCACGGCGATGCTGTACTATGGCGAGGCTGCCTTCGAGCACTATGCCGACTACGCCATTGCCGCGCTCGACGGCGAAGAGGTGGTCGGGCGCGGCTTTGCCGTTCCGTTTGCCTTCGGCATCGATGGCCGCATGGAGCTGCCGGATGGCGGCTGGGACGAGGTGATCCGCTGGGGGCACGAGGACCGTGTGCTGGGGCGGCGGCCGACGACGATGAGCGCGCTGGAGATTGCGCTTCTGCCGACGGCGCGCGTGCCCGGCGCCTCGCGCGCGATGCTCAATGCGCTCACGGGCTGCGCGCGCGCAAAGGGCTTTGCCGAGTTGTTCGCGCCGGTGCGGCCGAACCAGAAGCATCTGGTGCCGCGGATGCCGATGCACGCCTATTTTGAACAGCGGCGCGCCGACGGCCAGATCGCCGATTCCTGGCTGCGCACTCATCTCGGAATCGGCGGGCAGATCGTCAAGATTGCGCCGTGCTCGATGACCATTGTCGGCACGCTCGCGGAGTGGTCGCGATGGACAAGCCTGCCGTTCGATCATCCAGGCGAGGTGGAGATTCCGGGCGCGCTGGTGCCCGTGCTCGTCTCGCGCGACAACGACCATGCGGTGTATGTCGAGCCCAACGTGTGGATTCGCCACCCGGTCGAAGCTCGCTGATAGATCGCGTTGGCGGCGTTGCCGCGATCGGACTAGGCTTGGATCGGCGACCGTGAGGGTGCGCCTCTTCCGCTCTCAGGCGCTCGCCATGGTCGCAACACCGGACTACATCGATTTCCTGCGCGAGCAGTTCGCGCCACTCGGGCCGATCGAGACGCGGCGGATGTTCGGCAAGACCGGGATCTTCATCGACGGCGCAATGCTGGGCATGGTGGCTGACAACACGCTCTATTTCCGCGTCGATGACGACATCGATCGGCGTTCGCCGAAGCGCAGTCCCATCCTCCGCTGAGCTACGTCAAACAGGGCGTCGCGATCGATCTGGCGTTCTGGCGCGCGCCGGATCGCCTGTTCGACGATCCCGAAGACTTCGTCGTCTGGGCTCGGCTGGCGCTGGCCGCAGCGCAGCGCGTGGCAACGAGGAGAAACAAAATCCCCAGAACGGCTCCATCAAGGAAGCAACATGACTGAGGCCACGCATCAGATCATTTCAGGCCGCGCACGCCTCGCGGCCGAGGTAAAGGGCCGGGGCGAGCCCGTGATCTTCCTGCATGCCGCGGTGTTCGACCGCGCGATGTGGCGCGCGCAGGTCGATGGCGTCGCGGCGACGCACATGGCGATCGCCTATGACAGGCGCGGCTTCGGCGAGACCGTGGCCGAGCCGGAGGAGCATTCGCCGGTCGCCGACCTGCTCGCCGTACTCGATGCGCTCGCGCCAAGCCGGCCGGCGACGCTCGTCGCCTGCTCGCAAGGCGGCCGCATCGCGCTGGATTTCGCCCTGTCGCATCCGTTGCGGATCCGGGCGCTGATCTTGATAGCGCCCTCGATCAGCGGTGCGCCGGAGCCGGTCTTCCCGTCGGAGATCGCCCAGCTGGTGCACGAGCTCGCAGCGGCCGAAGCCGCGGCGGACTGGGACCGCGTGAGCGCCATCAAGGCGCGACTGTGGATCGATGGTCCGCTGCAGCAGGAGGGACGCATCTCGGGCGCGCTGCGGAGCATGTTCTTGGAGAAGAACGCAGCTGCGTTGCGCAACGCGCCTCTCGGTGCAAGCCGCGATACGACACCGGCCTTCCCGCGGCTCGCGGAGATATCGGCACCTTCCCTGGTCGTCTGGGGCGATCTCGACTTTCCGCACATCCAGGAGCGGAGCCGGTGGCTGGCGGCGACTCTGCCGAACGGATCGAGCCATGCGATGAGCGGCGTCGCGCATCTGCCGAGCCTTGAGCGGCCTGCGGAGGTCACCGACCGTATAACGGCGTTTCTCGCTGGATTGTGAGCTCGCGGACCACGGGGCACGATCAGCCGCTGCCGAAAAGCGCGCGGCGGCCTGGGCCCTTGGCCACGCCATGCGCGTTCGGCTAGAAGGCGATTCCTGTTTTCGTCCTGCTGTTCGAAGGAACTCTCATGGCGCTGATGCCGGTCTCCGATGCATTGTCCGCGGTGCTCGCCGGCGCCGAGCCGCTCGCCGAGGAATTTGTGGCGCTGGACGACGCGTTTCACCGGGTTCTGGCGCGGGATCTCGCGGCGCTGCGGACGCAGCCTCCGGAGGCGATGTCGGCCATGGACGGTTACGCGCTGCGCGCAGCCGATGCCACGGCCAAGGCGCGGCTGAAGGTGATCGGCGAGGTCGCGGCGGGGCGGCCGTTCGATCGACTCGTCGGCCCCGGCGAGGCAGCGCGCATCTTCACCGGCGGCGTGGTGCCCGAGGGCGCCGACGCGGTCGTGATCCAGGAGGACACGACGGCGGACGGCAGCCACGTCGTGATCAATGAGCCGGCGATCAAGGGCCGCCACATCCGGCCCGCGGGCGTCGACTTCCATGAGGGCATGGTGCTGCTGAAGGCCGGCCGCCGGCTCAGCGACCGCGACCTGTCGCTCGCGGCCAGCATGAATTATCCGACGTTGCCGGTACGGCGCCGGCCCAAGGTTGCTCTGCTCGCGACCGGCGACGAGCTGGTGATGCCGGGCTCGACGCCCGGCCCTGGCCAGATCGTCTATTCGAACGGCTACGGCCTGCGCGCGCTGATGCGCAGCGAGGGCGCCCAGCCGATCGACCTCGGCATCGCCGCAGATACGCTGGAGGCCACGGTCGCCGGGATCCGCCGGTCGCGCGATGCGGAGGCCGATATCCTGGTGACGACCGGGGGCGCCTCGGTCGGCGATCACGACCTGGTCAAGCAGGCGCTCGACGCCGAGGGCGTCGAAATGGCGTTCTGGAAGATCGCGATGCGGCCGGGCAAGCCGATGATGCATGGCCGTCTCGGCGGCATGCGCGTGATCGGCCTGCCGGGCAATCCGGTGTCATCCTACGTCTGCGCCGTGCTGTTTCTGGTGCCACTGATTCGCAGCCTGCTCGGTCGCGAGGCGCAGCTGCCGCGCGAGACCGCCCTGCTCGGCCGCGAGCTCGGGGCCAATGATTCGCGCGAGGATTATTTGCGCGCACAGCTCGACATCCGCGCGGACGGCGTGCTGGTCGCGACGCCGGTGACGCAGCAGGACTCGTCGCTGCTCGGGAATCTCGCGCTGTCGCAGGCGCTGGTCATCCGTCCGGCGTTCGCGCCGAAGGCTGCAGCCGGAAGCCCCTGCGAGATCCTCCGCCTGCCGCTTTGAGCCAATTTCCCCGGCAAAGCCCGGTCTGTTCACCCTATTTTTAGGATTGCGGAACACACATCGAACATATAGTGTTCGTTCATGATTTGTTTTTAGTATGTTGCGGGCGAATGCGATCGTCCGAGTCCCGTTCGCTCTTCGACACTGGTCTTGGGAGCATCACTGGTCTTGGGAGCATCGTGCGGGACTCGAACGACATCAAACCGGGGACAAGGTCGAGATGCTGACGCGCAAACAGTACGAACTTCTGCGGTTCATCAACGAGCGGCTGAAGGAAGCCGGCGTGCCGCCGTCCTTCGACGAGATGAAGGATGCGCTCGACCTGCGTTCGAAGTCCGGCATCCATCGTCTGATCACGGCGCTGGAGGAGCGCGGCTTCATCCGCCGGCTGCCGAACCGCGCCCGCGCCATCGAGGTGATCAAGCTGCCTGAGCTGTCTCAGGCGGCCGGCAATCGCCGCGGCTTCACGCCGTCGGTGATCGAAGGCAATCTCGGCAAGGTCCGCACCTCGACGCCGGCGCTGGAGGATGGCGAGCGTCCGGTAGCGGTGCCGGTGATGGGCCGAATTGCCGCGGGCACGCCGATCGAGGCGCTGCAGACCCGCAGCCACACCATCAGCGTGCCGGCCGACATGCTCGGCAATGGCGATCACTACGCGCTCGAGGTGCGCGGCGATTCGATGGTCGATGCCGGCATCCTCGATGGCGACATGGCGCTGATCCAGCGCAACGAGACCGCGGACACCGGCGACATCGTCGTGGCGCTGATCGACGACGAGGAGGCGACCTTGAAGCGCTTCCGCCGCCGCGGCGCCTCGATCGCGCTGGAGCCGGCCAACACCGCCTATGAGGTGCGCATCCTGCCGCCCAACCGGGTCAAGATCCAGGGCAAGCTGGTCGGACTCTATCGCAAGTACTGATTGCGCGTGCTCCGCGGTCGCGGTGATGCATCGCGATCGCAGCACGGGCTGCTCAATCGATCGGCGGCGCGACGACACGCTGCGTGCGCCGCTCAAAAACAAGTCACGCGCGAGCGCACCTCATGATGTGCAGCGCGGCACGCTCAAACGCTTGTGATCGTCAGCGGCTGCACGCGGCGAAGATCAGCGCAGAAATGCCGCGAAGCGCGCGCTAACATCTCTCCGATGTCCACTCTGATAGAGGCCTGCGCCTGTCCGGGGGGAGCGCGGGTCGGCTATCTCTGAACGAGGAGCGATCCGATGTGTGACTACAGCCTCCATGCCGTTGCCTCCCGTCCCGCCAAAGTCGGCGAGACGCTGATCTCGACGACGTTCCGCGGCACCGCGACCCGCGGCTTCGCGCTCGAAAGCGAGCCGACCGTTGCGGTGTGCATGCTCCCTGGCACCGAGCTCGCCTTCGCCGAGGACGTCCGCTACGACAGCCGCTGGCTGTGGACGCGGACCATTCGGGAGCGCGTCGCCAAGTTCAACACCATCGAGAAGCACATCCCTGATCGTCATCACGACGCGATCGAGTTCGCCGACGGCCGTCATGTGCTGGTGACGCAGCTCTGCGAAGGCCAGCGGGTTACCGTGCTGCAACTGCCGGTCAGCAAGCAGCCCGGCGAGCGCCGCCCCGAGATCGCAACGGAGACGCCGGCGCAACAGCCGACACCGATCCGCCGCATCAGCATTACCTGACGCATCGGATCGAGCCCTCGCGTCCTCGCATCGGATCGCCTCCAGGCGCTGCAATCCCGGACCAGCCAAGGCCGGCCTGCGGATTGCAGCGTCTCCGCTGTTCCAGATGCCAGTTGGATGCCATGCGTATCGGCTTGAAGCGACCGATCTGAACCGGCTCGTCCGGACTAATTAGTCGTCTCCGCCCTGCTCCGTCTCCGGCGGTGTCGCATCCTGCGCTCGCGGTCCCGGCGTGCGCGGAGTCAACGTGGTCTCGAACTCCCCGGCCTCAGCGGGCGCCGGCCACCACGGGCGGTCGGTGCCGTCGGCCCGCACGGGCACGACGGCGAATCCCTTGTCGCGCGCGACCAGCATCAACGCGCCCTGCTGCTGCAGGCGCGGGCGGTCGACGACAGCGGCCGCGCAGGATGATGGCGCGGCGCGCGCCGTCACCACCAGCGCCGCACGGGCGCAATCATCGGCGAGCGCATCCGCGCGCAGGGTGAGCGCAACGAGGCGGCCATCGGCCAGCGCCAGGACGCAGCCCGAATCGTCGCAGGACACGCCATGGCCGAGCGAGGAATCGGCCGGCAGCCGCGCATCGGCATCGGCGGCGAGCCACTCGCGGGTGACGAACACGTCCTTGCCGTTGCGCATCACATGCAGAAGCCCGTCGCGGCCGCGCACCGCGACCGCGCGGCCATCGCCGGAGACGAGAATGTCGGGCTGCGGCGTCGCGGCGGCCCATGCGGCCGCGATGGCGAGCACCGCCGCGCCGGACCAGCGCAGCGGCGTCCTGAGCAGGCCGATCAGGACGAGGCCGAAACTCGACACGATCAGCGGGCCGATGCCGAAGGCCGTGATGCGCCCGACCGCGCCCGGCAGCGCGGCGACCCAGCGCGTCACGGCGATCATCCAGTCGATGCCCCAGCCCATCACGGTCCACCACAAGCCATCGAGCCCGAACGGCGCAAACAGCAGGCCGAGCAGCCCGGCGGGCATCACCACCGCCGAGACCACCGGCATCGCCGCGAGGTTGGCGAGCAGGCCGTAGGGCGTGATGCGATGAAAGTGGAATGCGGCATAGGGCGTGGTGGCGAGGCCGGCGATCAGCGAGGCCAGGAGCAGCATCGAGAGCTCGCGGCCGCCCCACAGCGCGACGCGCTGCGCGGTCGAGGAATCCGGCGTCGCGAACAGTTTGGGCAGGCCGAACTGTACCAGCGCGACGAGGCCGAGGGTGGCCGCGAACGACATCTGAAAGCTCGGATGCACCAGCGCCTCCGGAGCGGCGATCAGCACGATCATGGCGGCCACAGCGAGCGTGCGGAAGGTGACGGCGCGGCGGTCGACCATGACGGCGATGAGCACCACCGCCGTCATGAAGAAGGATCTCTGCGTCGCGACCTCGGCGCCCGACAGCAACAGATAGAACGCGGCGGCCGCCAAAGCCGCGGCGGCCGCCCATTTCTTGATCGGATGGCTGACGGTCAGGCCCGGGATCAGCGCGAGCAGCGCGCGCACGGCGAAGAACACGACGCCGGCGA
Source organism: Bradyrhizobium sp. ORS 278 (assembly GCF_000026145.1). Taxonomy (NCBI): domain Bacteria; kingdom Pseudomonadati; phylum Pseudomonadota; class Alphaproteobacteria; order Hyphomicrobiales; family Nitrobacteraceae; genus Bradyrhizobium; species Bradyrhizobium sp. ORS 278. The sequence continues at coordinate 4,315,552 of NC_009445.1, forward strand.
CGACGGCCATGTGATAACCGGAGATCGACAGCACATGGCCGAGGCCGGAGATGAACATCGCGTCGTTGACGTCGGGCGTGACGGCGTCGCGTCGGCCAGTCAGAAGCGCAGTCGCAATCGCGCGCTCGTCGCCCGCAAGGCGCGCGCGGATGCGGGCGTCGATCACATCGCGCAGGTCCTGCATCGCCGCCGCATAGCGCAGGCCGACGCCGGCCGCCTGCGGCGGCGTCACGACGGTGATGGCGCCCATCACGAAGCCGGAGGCGCCGATGCCCTGGAAGAACATGTCGCGGGCAAAGTCGTAGGACCCGGGACGCACCGGCGCGAGCGGCGGCAACAGGCGTGCCTTCAGCTGCACGAAGCTGCCGACATCGGGCGCGGCGCCCTTGCGCACCGCGAGCCGGACGCGCGCAAGAGCCACGCTGCTGCGCTGACTCTCCATTGACGTCACGCGCAAAACGATGCGGTCGCTGCGCTCGCGGATATCGCGCGCCTCGACGAAGCCGGAGAGCGAGACGGAATACAGCGGTCGCGCCAGCAGCGGATGCGCCACCAGTGCCGTCTTCACGGTGGCGACGGCAAAGCCGGACGCCGTGGCTGCGATCATCACCGCCGCCGGAAACAACGGGTGCCGGCGCATGAGCACAGCGGCCGCGCCCAGCGCGAGCGCCAGGGCCACGCTCACCCACAGCAACGGCTCGTGATCGGCAGAGAAATACAGCGCGATGCCGGCGCCGAACGCGACGGGAACCCAGGGCAGCAGCCGCCCTGCCCCGGCCTCGTCGCGCGCCCAGCTCTTAAGCCTGACACCAAGGGACGATCCGATGCCGGAGCCGATTGCGGGCCAGCCGCCGGCCAGCGCGCCGCGCGGCGGCCAGACCTCGGCCATCACGCCCGCGATCCCGTGACGCCACCCCGGCGGCTGCTCCGGCCCCGCCATCGCCCACACCACCCGCTATCCGCACTGACCGTGGAGGCTACCTGAGGCTGCGCGGGCCCGCCTAGCAGAACGGAACGCGAATCCTGGCATTCTGCACACGCAGCTCCGCTGGAACTTTTCGCATTGCAAAGGATTATCGGGGTATGGACGCCCACAACATTGACGACCCGCTCGCCGACCTGGCTCTCGAAAAGGCCATCCACCTGCGCTGGACGCTGCGGGATATCAAGGCGAACCGGCTCACCCTGTCACCCGTGTCGGATGACGATCTCGCGCTGCTGACCGAGCGCGGCCTCGTCGCGCTCAGCGACGGCGTGCCGACGCTTACGGATGCCGGACAGGACGCGATCGGCTGAGGCCGGATCCGCCGGACTACCCTTTCGCGACCTCCTTCGCGAAGGTGTCGCGCAGGCCGATGGTGCGGTTGAACACCAGCCTGTCGGGCGTCGAGTCCGGATCGCGCACGAAGTAGCCCTGGCGCTCGAACTGAACAGGCGCATCCGAATTGCTGGCGGCGATCGAAGGCTCGATGCGCGCGTCGGCCAGCACCTCCAGCGAGTCCGGATTGAGGTCGGCGGTGAAATCGGCCGCGTTCGGGCTTGGATTGGCGAACAGCTGGTTGTAGAGGCGGATCTCGGCAGTCAGCGACTGCGCGGCCGGCAGCCAGTGCATCGTCGCCTTGACCTTGCGTCCGTCCGGCGCGTTGCCGCCCTTGGTCTCGGGATCATAGGTGCAGCGCAGCTCGACGATCTCGCCGGCATCGTTCTTGATGACCTCGCGGCACTTGATGAAATACGCGTAGCGCAGGCGCACCTCATTGCCGGGCGACAGGCGGAAGAACTTCTTCGGCGGGTTCTCCATGAAGTCATCCTGCTCGATATAGAGCTCGCGGCCGAAGGCGATCTTGCGCGTGCCGGCGGAGGGATCATCGGGATGATTGATCGCCTCGAGCTCCTCGACCTGGCCTTCCGGATAGTTCTCGATCAAGACCTTCAAGGGACGCAGCACCGCCATGCGGCGCTGCGCCGTTCGGTTGAGCTCCTCGCGGATGCAGAATTCCAGCATGCCGACGTCGACGACGCTGTTGGCTTTTGCAATGCCGATGCGCTTGGTGAATTCGCGCACCGCCGCCGGCGGCACGCCACGCCGCTTCAGCCCGGCAATGGTCGGCATGCGCGGATCGTCCCAGCCGGAGACATGCCCGTCCTGCACCAGCCGCGTCAGCACGCGCTTCGACAGCAGCGTGTAGGTCAGGTTGAGGCGCGCGAACTCGTACTGGCGCGGATGCGACGGCACCGGCAGCTTGTCGAGCAGCCATTCGTACAGCGGCCGGTGATCCTCGAATTCGAGCGTGCAGATCGAATGCGTCACGCCCTCGATCGCGTCCGACTGACCGTGTGCATAGTCGTAGCTCGGATAGATCTTCCAGGTGTCGCCGGTGCGCGGATGGTGCGCGTGCAGGATCCGGTACAGCACGGGGTCGCGCAGATTGATGTTGCCGGCCGCCATGTCGATCTTGGCGCGCAGCACGCGCGCGCCGTTCGGGAATTCACCGGCCTTCATGCGCCGGAACAGGTCGAGATTCTCCTCGACCGAACGATCGCGGAACGGGCTGTTCTTGCCTGGCTCGGTCAAGGTGCCGCGCGACGCCCGGATCTCCTCCTGGGTCTGGTCGTCGACATAAGCGAGGCCGGCCTTGATCAGGCCCTCGGCCCAGTCGTAAAGCCGCTCGAAATAATCCGAGGCGTAGAACAGATTGTCGCCCCAGTCGTAGCCGAGCCAGCGCACGTCGGCCTGGATGGAATCGATATATTCCTGCTCTTCCTTGGTCGGATTGGTGTCGTCGAAGCGCAGATTGCAGCGGCCGCCGAACTCCCGGGCGATGCCGAAGTTGAGACCGATCGACTTGGCATGGCCGATATGCAGGTAGCCGTTCGGCTCCGGCGGGAACCGGGTGACGACGGTCTTGTGCCTGCCGCTGTCGAGATCGGCCTGGACGATGTCGCGGATGAAGTCGCGCCCTGCCTCTGCCGTCGCTGCCGTGTCTGTCGTCGTGGTCATCAAGAATGTCCTGCTCCGGAATCTTCCAGCCTATCTGCCAAATCCGCCTCCCCCAAGGAAGGCTTTAGTTATGCAATAGGCCTGCTATACACCCCCCGCCCTTTACAGCCCCTGCCTGGATTTCGTGCTGCCGCCCATGACCTCATCGACCACCTCATCGATCGTCACGCGCTTTGCCCCCTCCCCGACCGGCTTTCTCCACATCGGAGGCGCCCGGACGGCCCTGTTCAACTGGCTTTATGCGCGCGGCCGGGGCGGCAAGATGCTGCTCCGGATCGAGGATACCGACCGCGAGCGCTCGACGACCGCGGCGATCGACGCCATCCTTGATGGGCTGAAATGGCTCGAGCTCGATTGGGACGGCGAGGTCATCTATCAATATAGCCGCGCGGCGCGGCATCGCGAGGTCGCCGAGCAGTTGCTCGCGACCGGCATGGCGTATCGCTGTTATGCCACCGCCGAGGAGCTGGTCGCCATGCGCGAGAAGGCGCGCGCCGAGGGCCGTACACGCCTGTACGACGGCATGTGGCGCGACCGCGATCCCAAGGAGGCGCCCGAGGGCGTGAAGCCGACCATCCGCCTGCGCGCGCCGCTGACCGGCGAGACCATGGTCGAGGACCAGGTGCAGGGCCGCGTGGTCTGGCAGAACGAGAACCTCGACGACCTTGTGCTGCTGCGAGGCGATGGCAATCCGACCTACATGCTGGCGGTGGTCGTCGACGACCACGACATGGGCGTCACCCACGTCATCCGCGGTGACGATCATTTGATCAACGCCGCGCGCCAGAAGCAGATCTACGATGCGCTGGGCTGGACGGTGCCGTCGATGTCGCACATCCCGTTGATTCACGGGCCTGACGGCTCGAAGCTGTCGAAGCGTCACGGCGCGCTCGGCGTCGATGCGTACCGCGCGATGGGATATTTGCCGTCCGCGCTGCGCAATTATCTGGTGCGGCTCGGCTGGAGCCATGGCGATCAGGAGATCTTCTCGACCGAGGAGATGATCAAAGCCTTTGACCTGCCGGCGATCGGCCGCTCGGCGGCGCGTTTCGATTTCGCCAAGCTCGAGAACCTCAACGGCCATTACATCCGCCACAGCGACGATGCCGAACTGGTACGCCAGTTCGAGGATGTGCTGAACTACGTGCCAAACGGCGCGGCTCTGAAGGCCAAGCTGAATGATGCCACCCGCGCGCAGCTTACGCAGGCGATGCCGAGCCTCAAGGAGCGCGCCAAGACGCTGCTCGAGCTGATCGACGGCGCCGCCTTCATCTTCGCCGATCGGCCGCTGCCGATCGACGCCAAGGCGGCCGCCCTGCTGACACCGGAGAGCCGCGCTTTGATCGGCCGGCTGCACGCGGCACTTTCCGCCGTCGAGCCCTGGAGTGGGCCGGCCACCGAGGCCGCGCTGCGTGCGTTTGCCGAGGCCAACAATCTCAAGCTGGGCGCAGTGGCCCAGCCGCTGCGCGCCGCGCTGACCGGGCGCACGACCTCGCCCGGCATTTTCGACGTCCTGGCCATTTTGGGACGTGATGAATCCCTGGGCCGCCTGAAGGACCAGGCCATCGCATAAGGTCTCATTAACCGCCATCTTGCAGCGCACATGGCAATACGGTACGCATTTGTGCGGCACGAATTGGTGTCCCGGGCTTTGACAATCGTCACACGGTGCGGCGGGCTCGTTTGCTGATGTGAAACCCGAAGGACACTAGTAAGTATAAGATTCCAGTACGGTTTCGGATTTGACCTTCGCTTAAGATGTTCACGGCAACAGTGCCGCGGACCACGCTGACGGCAAAGTCAGAGCCACCGCACTAGATAAGGTCCACCCGCCCTGCGATCTCTCGCACATGACAAGGGCCGAAGCCTAACGATCACGCCTAACGATCTCATCGGGGACTAACGATGGACGCAAAATCCGAAAGCAAGACCGCGACGCTCACCGTCGGCAACAAGAACTACGATCTTCCGATCCTGAGCGGCACCGTGGGTCCCGACGTCATCGACATCGGCAAGCTCTACGCCCAGGCCGGGATGTTCACCTATGACCCCGGCTTCACCTCGACCGGCAGCTGCCAGTCCAAGATCACCTATATCGACGGCGACGCCGGCGTCCTGGAATACCGCGGCTATCCGATCGAGCAGCTCGCCGAAAAGGGCGACTTCCTCGAGACCTGCTATCTGCTGCTGTACGGGGAACTCCCGACGCCGGCGCAGAAGAAGGATTTCGACTATCGCGTGACCCATCATACGATGGTGCACGAGCAGATGGCCCGCTTCTTCCAGGGCTTCCGCCGCGACGCCCATCCGATGGCCGTCATGGTCGCCTCGGTCGGCGCGCTCGCCGCGTTCTATCACGACTCGACCGACATCAACGATCCCAAGCAGCGGATGATCGCCTCGATCCGGATGATCGCGAAGATCCCGACCCTGGCTGCGATGGCCTACAAATATTCGATCGGCCAGCCTTTCGTTTATCCGAAGAACGCGCTGTCCTTCTCCGAGAACTTCCTCAACATGTGCTTCGCGGTGCCGTGCGAGGAGTACAAGCCAAACCCGGTGCTCGCCAACGCGCTCGACAAGATCTTCATCCTGCACGCCGACCACGAGCAGAACGCCTCGACCTCCACGGTGCGCATCGCCGGCTCCTCGGGCGCCAACCCGTTCGCCTGCATCGCCGCCGGCATCGCCTGCCTGTGGGGACCGGCGCATGGCGGCGCCAACGAGGCGGCGCTGAACATGCTGGCCGAGATCGGCACCGTCGACAAGATTCCCGAGTTCATCGCCAAGGTGAAGGACAAGAACAGCGACGTGCGCCTGATGGGCTTCGGCCATCGCGTCTACAAGAACTATGACCCGCGCGCCAAGATCATGCAGAAGATGTGTCACGCGGTGCTCAAGGAGACGGGCCACGCCGACGATCAGATGCTCAAGGTCGCGATGGAGCTCGAGAAGATCGCGCTCAGCGATCAGTACTTCATCGACCGCAAGCTCTACCCGAACGTCGACTTCTACTCGGGCATCACCTTGAAGGCGATGGGCTTCCCGGTCTCGATGTTCACCGTGCTGTTCGCGGTCGCCCGCACCGTCGGCTGGATCAGCCAATGGAGCGAGATGATCGAGGACCCGCAGCAGAAGATCGGCCGTCCACGCCAGCTCTACACCGGCGTCACCACGCGCCAGTACATCGATATCGACAAGCGCAGCTGATCGCGGCGAAGCGATCAATGATGAAAGGCCCGTTCAGCACGCTGAACGGGCCTTTTTTCTTTGCGCTGGCATGTCGGTCATCTCAGATCGGATGCGACTTAGGCCGTCGCGTAGTCCGGGTGAGCGCAGCGACACCCGGGGTCTCAAGCGGCAGCCGTGATGAACCCGGATGTCGCTACGCTCATCCGGCCACGATCTTGAGCCGCGAGGCGCCGTCGGGTGGGCAAAGCGGCGCCGCAAGGCGGCAGTGTGCCCACCGTCGGAGCCGAACAGCGAGATGGTGGGCCCGGCGCCGCAACGAATGTTCGTGGGGCAAAGAGCACGGCAGCGCCTTTGCCCACCCTACGCTCCGTGTGATCAGGCCGGTTCGTGTCGGCCGCCGCGCATTGTCGCGAGCACGATGTCGGCCGCGCGGACACTTGGTGAATCCGCACCGGTGGCCATGATGTCATCGAGACCATTAAAGGCTTCGACCTGCCGCATGCGGATCGGGCCGTCGTTCAAAAGATCGACCAGCACGGGGGCGAGATTGTCGGCCGTGCAGGCTTCCTGCAGGAATTCCGGGATGACGTTGTCGCCGATCACGAGATTGGCGAGAATGACAGACTGCACCTTGATGAGACGGCGCAGGATGAAGGCTTCGACATCGCCGACGCGATAGGCGGTCACCATCGGCACGCCCGACAGCGCCAGCTCGAGCGTCACCGTGCCGGACTTGGCGAGCGCGGCGCGGGCACTGCGAAAGGCGGCACGCTTCTCGGCGTCCCCCATGATGATAGCGGGCTTCACCGGCCAGCTCGCAACCCCTGCCCTGACCGCGGCTTCCAGATGCGGCGTGGTCGGCAGCACCGCCTCGAACACAACGCCTTGCGCCTGCAGCCGCGCCAGCGTCTCGCCGAACACCGCGATGTGGCGCGCGACCTCGCTGCGGCGGCTGCCGGGCAGCACCAGCAGAACCGGCGGCTTGGCATCGCGGCGCGCCTGCTCGGCCGTGTCGGGCCGCAACGTCGCAAGCTGCTCCGTGAGGGGATGGCCGACATAGGTGCAGGGCGGACCACCGAGCCTGCGATACGCGTCGGGCTCAAAGGGCAACAGGCCGAGCACGTGATCGAGATAGCCGCGCATCACGCGCGCGCGGCCGGGACGCCAGGCCCACACCGTCGGCGCTGCGTAGTTGACGATCGGGATCGTCGCGTCGCGCGCGTGAACGCGCTTCGCCACGCGCTGGGTGAAATCGGGGCTGTCGATGATCACGAGCACGTCGGGCTGCGCCGCCACGACCGCATCCACGGTGCGCCGGATCAGTCCGAGAATCTTTGGCAGCTGCTTGATCACCGCGGTGAAGCCGACGATCGAGAGCTCCTCGATCGGAAACAGCGAGACGAGACCCTCGCCGATCATGCCGCGGCCGCCGACGCCGGAGAATACGACGCCGTCACCGAGGCGCTGGCGGAGCGCTTTCATCAGCGGGGCGCCGAGGCGATCACCCGACTCTTCGGTGGCGACGAGGCAGATCCTGCGGACGACCGGGCTGGCGGACGGCTGCGGCGTCACGCCGTCACGCCCGTGATGAACACGCCGGCGCGGTCGGCGGCGGTCACGGTCTCCTGCGGATCGGCGAGCAGCGTGTACGCAGAGGCCACGGCGACGCCTGCAAGACCTGCCGCCGACAGCCCCTGGACGGTGCGCGGGCCGATGGTCGGCAGATCGTAGCGGAGATCCTGGCCGGCCTTCGGCGCCTTCACCAGCACGCCCCGTCCGACGGCCGAGCGGATGCGGCGGTCGGCGCGCAGGCGCGCCACGCGCGCCAGCAGGCCGTCCGTGCCCTCGATGTCTTCCAGGGCGACGACGTGACCGTCGATAACGACCACGGCCTGCCCGACGTCGAATGGCGCCATCGCGCGCAGCACGGACATTCCCTTGGCGATGTCGCCGGTGACCAGATCGGTCGGCCGGCTTCGGGTCAGAGGCCCCTCGGGCACGAGCAAATTGGGCGCGACGTCCTTGACGCCGATCATGTGGAAGCCGTGCCGCTCGAAGATGCGGCCGACGCCGGACAGCAGATGATCATCGCCGCCACGAAACGCGGACCAGATGTAGGGCAGCTCGCGCAGCGTGCCCCAGTCGAAGCGGATCTCCGAAACCGCGGGACGCACGAGATTGCCGATGAACATCAGGTCGCGCACGCCCTCGGCCTTCAGCAGCTTCAGAGCATTGCCGAGCTGGCCGAGGCCGATCCAGTGATGGCGGAAGCGCGCCAGCGGCTTTGGATCGCAGATGCCCTTCAAGGCAAACAGCACCGGAGTCTGGCCGCGCGCAACGATGGCGTCAGCGACCGCGAACGGCAGCACGCCGCCGGCGGCAATCAGGCCGACAGGCGCCGTGGTCTCGCTGTCCGGCCCACCCATGACGATCAGGCCTCGGCGGGCGCCGATCTGCCGATCTCCGGCAGACACAGCGCGCGGTGGCGGCCGCCTTCGATAAAGGCGAGGATTTCGTCGATGGCCGGATCGTCACCGGCCATCGGGCGCACGGCCGCGAGGCGATCGGCGAACACGCCGGGGCCGTGGAACAGCTTCTGATAGAAGGCGCGAACGGTCGCGAGCCGCTCGCGGGTGAACTTGCGGCGCTTCATTCCGATCACGTTGAGGCCTTCGAGCGCGGCGTACTGGCCGTTGACGAGACCATAGGGGATGACGTCACCGCGCACGCCGCAGACGCCGCCGACCATCACGCCATGCCCGATCCGGGTGAACTGATGCACGGCGGAGAGCCCGCCGATGTAGACGGCATCGCCGACCTCCACATGGCCGCCAAGCGTCGCCGAGGTTGCGAAGATCACGTTGTTGCCGACGACGCAATCATGGGCGACGTGGGCGTTGTTCATGAAGAACCCGCCATTGCCGACCTTGGTCAGGCCGCCGCCCTTGGTGGTGCCGATGTTCATCGTCACGCCCTCGCGGAAGGTGCAGCCGGAGCCGATCTCGAGCCGGTGCGGCTCGCCGCGATAACTGAGGTCCTGCGGGGCGCCGCCGAGCACGACGAAGGGCGAGATCACATTGTCGTCGCCGATCGTGGTGTGACCCATGATCTGGACGTGGCTGATCAGCTTGCAGTTCGCGCCGATCACGACGTTCGGGCCGATGATGCAATAGGGACCGATCACGGTGCCCTCGCCGATCACGGCGCCGGCCTCGACACGGGCGGTGGGATCAATCTTGCTCATCTCAACGCAACCAACTCTTTTTCAGCACGTCAGTCGGTCAGCATCGCGCCGACATCGGCCTCGGCGACGACCACGCCGTCGACCTTAGCATCGCCGTGGAACCACCACATCGTCTTGCGGCGGCCGATCGAGCGCATGTGGTACTCGATGGTCTGGCCCGGCAGCACCGGCTTGCGGAACTTGCACTTGTCGATGGTCAGGAAATACACCGCGCGCGGCTTTTCCGTGCCCTCGACCGATTTGATGCCGATGACGCCTGCTGTCTGCGCCATGCCCTCGATCATCAGCACACCCGGATAGACCGGCCGTTCCGGGAAATGGCCCTGGAAGCACGGCTCATTGAACGAGACGTTCTTGACGCCGATGCCGCTGTAATCGGCCCGGATGTTCTTCACGCGGTCGATCAGGAGAAACGGGTTGCGGTGCGGCAGCGTCTTCAGAATCTCGTTGATGTCGATGTCCGCAAACTTGATGGGTGACTCCTCCATCACTCCCGTCCTTCGTCCCTGCTCGTCGCCGTCTGATCGCGTACCAGCCGTTCCACCGCAACGATCTCGCGGAACCACTGCTTGGTCGGCTTGGCGAAGAAGCCGCCCCACCGGCCGTTCGGCGGGATATCGTCCTTGACACCGCTCATCGCGGTGACCTGCGCCCCATCGCCGATCGTCAGGTGATTGTTGATGCCGACCTTCGCCCCAAGCGCGACGTTGTCGCCGATCGTGAGGCTTCCTGCCAGCCCGATCTGGGCCGCCAGCAGGCAATGCCGGCCGATTGTGACATTGTGGCCGATCTGCACCTGGTTGTCGATTTTGGTGCCCTCGCCGATCACGGTGTCACGCAGGCTGCCGCGGTCGATCGTCGTGCCGGCGCCGACCTCGACATGGTTCTGGATGATCACCCGGCCGGTCTGCGGCACCTTGGTGTGCCCGTTGGCCCCGAAGAAGATGAAGCCATAGCCGTCCTGGCCGATGCTGCAGCCGGGATGGATCAGCACGTCGTTGCCGATCAGCGAACATTGGATGACCGTGCGGGCGCCGACATTGCAGTCGCGGCCGACCTTGACGTGTGGACCGATCACCGCGCCGGCGCCGACGATGGTCCCTGCGCCGATCTCGACATGGGCGCCGATCACCGCCAGCGGCTCGACGATCACGCCGTCCTCCAGCCGTGCAGTGGGATCGATGATCGCCTGAGGCGAGATACCGTCATCGCCGAACCAGGGCTGTGGACGCAGCGCGTCGGCATGGAACTCGCGGGCCAGTTGCACGAAGGCGCGGAAAGGCTGGTTGGCCCTCACCACCACGACATGGCCGGGCACGCGCGCCTCGAAGCGCGGGCTCACGAGGCAGGCCCCGGCATTGGTCCGGGCCAGCTGGTCGGCGTATTTGAGGTTGTCGAAGAACGCCAGGTGCATCGGACCGGCTTCGTCGAGCGCGGCCAGTCCCTTGATCACCTTGTCGCCCTGCGAGACATCGGCGAGCTCCGCCTTGGCCTTCGCTGCGATTGCCGCCAGCGTCATCGGAGGTGGAGATTGGAAAAAGGTCGGCTGGGCCATCCCGTCACACTCTCAAAACGTCAGAGCCCGGCTCCAGTCTCCCGGAACCGAGCTCTCATCTCTTACACCGGCTGGGTTGGTCCACGCCAACCCGGATTCGATCGGCTCAGGCTCAGAAGGAGGTACCGCCGCCGAACCGGAACTCCTGGGTCCGGTCGAACTGACCCTTGGTGAGCGGGATCGCGTAGTCGAAGCGCAGCGGACCGAACGGCGACGCCCACACCAGACCGACACCGACAGAGCTGCGGACCTTGTTCTGGTCGTCGAACTGCAGGCCGAGGCAGGTGCCGGCATTGGCCGGGACCGTCGCTGTGGCACGGGTCGGCGCCCGGCAGCCCGCCACGTTGACCTCGCCCGTCGCCGCCCAGGACGTCGGACCCTGATATCCCCACAGGCCGCCCGCATCAGCATAGACCGCGCCCTTCAGGCCCGTCTCCTTGGGCAGGAACCAGAACGGCATCTGCAATTCGAGCGAAGCGCCCCAGTACTTGGTGCCGCCCAGCGCGTCCTGTGTGCCGAAGGGGTTGATGTCGCGCGGACCGATGCCGTTCGGAGCAAAGCCGCGCACCAGGTTCGGACCCATCTGGAAGTGGTCGAGCATGCGCAGCTGCGTGTTGCCGATCTTGTTCAGGATACCGCCTTGCAGATGGACGATGCTGACGATGTCCGACACCAGCGGGGTGAAGTACTTCGCATCGAACGCCGTCTTCAGGTAGGAGACGTCGCCGCCGACGCCCGCGAAGTCCTGCTTGAAATCGACCAGCAGGCCATCGGTCGGGTTCTTGTTATTGTCGAGCGTGTTGTAGTTCAGCGTGTAGCCGAGCGCCGAGGTCAGCGTCGCGCCATTCGCCAGCTCCTGGCGGACCGGCAGCGAGGCCTCGCCATTGGCGAAGCAGCCAAGGCCGTTGTTGCCGGTCGGATCGACACCGCCGAGGTTGCCGTTGATGAAGGCGGGCGTCGGACTGAACGGCACGAACCGGTTACCGACCATGCTGCCGGCGGCAATGTTGTTACAGTCTGACAGCGTCGTCGGCAGCGTGATCTCCTGGCGGTAGATCGAGTAGCGCAGCTGCAGGGACAGGTCCTCACGCAGCTGGAAGCCGAGCCGCGGGCTAAAACCGAGCGTCTTGGTGCCGTAGGAGATGAAGTTGTTGGCCAACTGCTGGCGCTGATAGAGGTCGAGACCCAGCGCGACACGGTAGTCGAGCAGATAGGGCTCCACGAAGGACAGCGAGTAGCCGCGAGCGAACTGGCCGTAGGTCACCGAAGCCTTGGCGAACAGGCCACGGCCCAGGAAGTTGCGCTCCGAGATCGAAACCTCGGCCAGCGCGCCGTCGGTGGTCGAATAGCCGCCCGAGATAGAGAAGTCGCCGGTCGACTTCTCCTCGAGATTGACGACCAGGATGACGCGGTCGCTCGACGAGCCGGGCTCGGTCGAGATCTTCACGTCCTTGAAGAAGTCGAGGTTCTTCAGGCGGCGCTCGGCACGGTCCACCAGGGCGCGGTTGTAGGCGTCGCCCTCGGAGATGTCGAACTCGCGGCGAATGACGTAATCGCGGGTGCGGGTGTTGCCGCGGATGTTGATGCGCTCGATGTAGGTGCGCGGGCCCTCGTCGACGGCGAACACCACCGACACGGTGTGGGCCTCGAAGTTGCGGTCACCGCGCGGACGGACCACCGCGAACGCATAACCGCGCCGCGAGGCCTCGATCTGCATCTCCTCGACCGACTTCTCGATGTTTTCGACGTTGTACAGCGATCCGACGCTGACGCGCGAGTAATTGCGCAACGCGTTGGGGTCGAGCGTCGCGATCGACGACTGGAAGTCGACCGAACCGACGCGGTACTGCTGACCTTCCTCGATCTTGAAGGTCACCATGAAGCCCTTGCGCTCGGGATCATACTCGCTGAGCGCGGCGACCACCTGCACGTCGGCATAGCCGTTCTTGAGGTAGAAGCGGCGGATCAGGTCGCGGTCGGCCTCGACGCGGTCCGGATCATAGACGTCGCCGGAGCCAAGGAAGCTCAGGAGGTTGGTCTCGCGGGTCTTGATGACGTCCTTGAGGCGATAGGACGAGAAAGCGTTGTTGCCGACGAACTCGATCGACTTCACGCCGGTCTTCGGGCCTTCCTGGATCGTGAAGATGAGGTCGACGCGGTTGTTCGGCTGCTCGATCATCTCGGGCGTGACGCGCACGTCATAGCGGCCGGAGCGGCGATAGATCTCGGCGATGCGCTGCGCGTCGGACTGCACCATCGGCTTCGACAGCGTCCCGCGCGGCTTGGACTGCACCTCCGCCTGGAGCTGCTCGTCCTTGACCTTCTTGTTGCCCTCGAACGCGACGCGTCCAATGACCGGATTTTCGACCACGGAAACGATCAGCCGGCCACCCTGGCGGTTGATCTTCACGTCCGAGAACAGGCCGGTTTCGATCAGGGCCTTGAGGCCGTCGTCGATCCGGCCGGCGTCCAGCGTGCCGCCCGGACCGGGCTTGAAGTAGGAGCGGATGGTCTCCAGTTCGACGCGGCGGTTACCCACCACCTCGATCGAGTTGACCGTCTGAGCCGCGACCGGCGACGACATCACCACGCTCGCCAGCGGCAAGGCCACCGGAACGGCGAACATGATAAAGGCGGCCGCCAAGCCCCCCCGCACCCGCAATCCGAACTTCATGCGCTACGCGCCCTTATTCCGATGCCGGTTCAGTACCCCTACCGAGCCGACAGATTCCCATTTGTCGTTCGCTTGTAACCAATTTGCCTTGGACGGCAAACGCCGGATTTCTCCGAATTTTCAAGTTCGTTTCAAAACGTTGCCTATCCGCCACGTCGTAAAAAAGCCGACTTCAGGACCCCGCGAGGTGGAGGATGTCGTTATAGGTCGCAAAGACCATCAGCATGAGCACCAGTCCGAGGCCGATTCGGAACCCCATCTCCTGGGCTCTTTCCGACAAAGGACGGCCGCGAACCGCCTCAACCCCGTAAAACAGCAGGTGTCCACCATCCAGCAGCGGAACCGGGAACAGGTTCAACAGCCCGATCGAGACGGAGATCATCGCGCACCAGTTGACCAGGACCTGGAACCCGAGGCTCGCCGCCTGCCCCGACAGCTGGGCGATTCGGATCGGTCCGCCGAGATCGCCGGCATTGCCGCTTCCCGCGAACAACGAGCCGATGAACTTGAAGGTTGTGGTGATGATGAACCAGACCTGCTCGAAGCCGAACTTGATCGATTCGAGGAACCCGACCGGGATGGCCCGTGATTCGTCCGGCTTGGCGTTGTACTGGATGCCGAGCACCCCGATGCGGTGACTGTTGCCGAACGTGTCCTTGACCTCCTTCAGCGCCGGGGTGGCCTTCAACGTCAGCTCGGTGCCGTCCCGCTTGATCAAAAAGCTCAGCTCCGAGCCGGCATTCACCGACACCACGCGCTGCATGTCGGCGAAGGTCTCGATGGCCCGGCCATCAATGGCGGCAATGACGTCGCCGGTCTTGAACCCGGCCGCCGCTGCGACACTGTCCGGCTGTACGGCGTCGACCCGCGGTGTCGTGTTCGGCTTGCCGAAGTAGAGAGCCATGCCGGCGAAGATGACGACGGCGAGGATGAAATTGGCGATCGGGCCGGCCGCGACAATCGCGGCGCGCTGTCCGACGGTCTTGTGGTGGAAGCTGTCGGCGCGCTCCTGCTCGGTCATCTTGGCAAGCGCCTCGGTCGAGGGCGTGGACGCCTCGGATTCATCGCCGAAGAACTTGACGTAGCCGCCGAGCGGGATCGCGGAGATCTTCCAGCGCGTGTTGTGGCGGTCGTTGAAACCGATCAACTCAGGACCAAATCCGAGCGAAAACGTTAAGACCTTCACGCCCGCCCAGCGGGCGATCAAGAAATGGCCGAGCTCGTGGAAGAACACGACGATCGTGAGCACGAACAGGAAGGGGATGATGGTGCCGAGCAGGCCGTGGCTCAACGTATTGAAAATATGGTGGAAAATTTCGGACATCGATAACCTTCCCGATGGGCCGGCGGCCCGTCCAACCCTTTAAGATGCTTTTGCGGCGATTTGAGGCAAGAGCCCCGCGGCCCTTTTTCGGGCATCATGGTCAATGGCGATCGCGTCGTCCGCCGATGACAGAGGTGCCTGATTACCGGATCGCGTCCAGTCGTTGAGCGTCGCCTCGACCAGCCGGGCAATCGCGCCGAAGCGGATATGGCCACCGATGAACGCCGCCACCGCAACTTCGTTGGCCGCATTGAAGACGGTCGTGGCGCCGCGCCCCGCGCGCAGCGAATCGTAGGCCAGCCGCAGGCCGGGGAACCGCTCGAAGTCCGGCGCCTCAAAGGTCAGCGTGCCGATTTTGGCCAGGTCGAGCCGCGCCGACGGTCCCTTGATGCGCTCCGGCCAGCCCAGGCAGTGCGCGATTGGGATCCGCATGTCGGGCGCGCCGAGCTGGGCGACCACCGAACGGTCGGAGAACTCGACCATGCCGTGGACGATCGACTGCGGATGCACCAGCACGTCGATCTCGTCCGGCGACAGCGCGAACAGGTACGACGCCTCGATCACCTCGAGACCCTTGTTCATCATCGAAGCCGAATCGATCGTGATCTTCTGGCCCATGCTCCAGTTCGGATGCTTGAGCGCCTGCTCGAGCGTCGCCTGCTCGATGTCCTGGGGTGCCCAGGTCCGGAACGGACCGCCTGACGCGGTGATGATGACCCGGACCAGCTCCTCGCGGTTGCCCGAGGACAGCGCCTGGAACAGTGCGTTGTGCTCCGAATCGGCCGGCAGGATGCAGGCGCCGGCCTGTGCCGCGCGCTGCATGAAGAAATCGCCGGCACAGACCAGGCATTCCTTGTTGGCGAGGGCGACGGTGGCCCCGCGGTCGACGGCGGCAAGCGCCGGCTTCAGGCCGGCGGCGCCGGACACGGCGGCCATGACCCAGTCGGCCGGCCGCGCAGCGGCCTCGATGATCGCGCTCTCCCCGGCCCCGCAGGCGATCCCGGTGCCGGCGAGTGCCTCGCGCAACTCGCCGAGCCGGGCCGGATCTGCGACCGCCACGAAGCGGGAATTGAACTCGCGGGCGAGCTTGGCGAGGCCCTCGATGTTGCTGTTGCCGGTCAGCGCCTCGACCCGGTAGCGCTCGGGCGCGCCGCGCAGGAGGTCCATGGTCGAATCGCCGATCGAGCCGGTGGCGCCGAGCACGGTGATGCTGCGCACATCAGCCGCGATCGCCTTGTTGTTTCGCAATGGCACTGCGCTCATGTTCTCACCAAACAATCTCGACCGGTCGCCAAGGCACCGGTCACCAAACCAGAAGACCGCGGCCGACGCCGTCGAGGCCGCCGCGGAGCAAACCCACCACAGCCGCGAACACGATCGCGGCGACGTAGCCATCCAGGCGGTCCAATAGGCCGCCATGCCCCGGGATGATGTGACTTGAATCCTTGACGCCGAAGTGCCGCTTGACCGCGGACTCCGCGAGGTCGCCGAGCTGCGACACAACCGACAGCACCGCCGCCAGCGCCACCATGCTCGCCACGCCGCCGGCGCCGGCCAGCGACCAGCAGGCGGCCGCGACGAGGCTCGCCGCGAAGCCGCCGATCGCGCCGGCCCAGGTCTTGTTCGGGCTGATCCGCGGCGCGAGCTTCGGCCCGCCGATGCCGCGCCCCGCCACATAGCCGCCGATGTCGCTCGACCACACCACCAGGAAGACCAGCACCAGGGCGTACCATCCCTGCGACGCATCGAGCCGCACGATCACCGAGGCGAGCTCGGCCGCCGCGGCGTAGATGAAGCCGCTGGCGGCCCAGCTGCGATGGCCGGCCGCGAGCGCGGTGACGAGCGCAAGACCGAGACCGAGCACGCCCACGGCGAAATCGACCAGGCCGAAGGCGAGACAGACGCCGGATAGCGCGATGGCCACGGCGCCCGCGACACTGACGCCGACGGCACGGACCTCGCCCACGACCATCAGCCATTCGAGATAGAGGCCGACGGCGACAACGGTGACCAGCGTGGTCCAGAACACGCCGCCGGCATAGGCCACCCCCAGCGCCAGGGGCACCAGCACGAGCGCCGCCGCGATGCGCAGCAGAAGATTGCTCGGCGCCGCCTTTTTCGGCTGCGCGTCCGCCACGGCTGCGGTGTCCGGTTTGCTCACGAGGCGGTTTTCGCCACGAGGCCGCCGAAGCGGCGTTCACGCCGGCCGAACTCGGCGATCGCGCCTTCCAGCGCCGCCTTGTCGAAGTCAGGCCAATGCTGGGGCACGAACACCAGCTCGCTATAGGCGGCCTGCCACATCAGGAAGTTCGACAGCCGCTGCTCGCCGCTGGTCCGGATGATCAGATCGGGATCGGGAATGTCGGGCACATCGAGATGCGCGCCGATGGCGTCCGCATCGATCGAAGCGGGATCGCGCCTTCCCTCGGCGACTTCGCGCGCGAGATTCTGAGCGGCGCGCGCGATCTCCTGGCGCGAGCCGTAGTTGAACGCCACCACCAGTGTCAGCTTGGTGTTGGCCCGCGTGAGCTCCTCGGCCTCGCTGAGCAGCGCGCAGATGTCGGGCTCGAGGCCCGCGCGCTCGCCGATCACCCGGACGCGGACGCCATCGCGATGCAGCGTGGCCAGATCGTTGCGGATGAAGCGACGCAACAGGCCGAAGAGATCGCCGATCTCGCTGGCGGGCCGCGACCAGTTCTCCGACGAGAACGAGAAGATGGTGAGATAACGAATGCCGAGCTCATCAGAGGCGCGCACCACGCGACGCAGCGCCTCGACGCCGCGGCGATGTCCCTCCGCGCGCGGCAAGCCACGGGCCGCAGCCCAGCGGCCGTTGCCATCCATGATAATGGCAACATGGGCCGGTGCGTCGGACCGGTCCGGCGCTTCCTTCACCGGGGCCGCGGCTTTGGACATCAGGCGCATCCTTCAGACGGTGAGGATTTCCTTTTCCTTCGCCGCCAGCAGCTGGTCGATCTCCGAGATCACGCTGTCGGTCGCCTTCTGCACGTCGCCGGCGAGCCGCTCCTGATCGTCCTCGGACATCTCGTGATTCTTCTCGAGCTTCTTGAGCGTATCGAGACCGTCGCGGCGGACGTGACGGACGGCGACGCGGGCCTGCTCGGCATATTTGTGCGCGACCTTGACCAGCTCCTTGCGCCGCTCCTGGTTGAGCTCGGGAATGCGCAGCCGGATTACCTGGCCTTCGGTCGCCGGCGACAGGCCGAGGTTGGAATCGACGATCGCCTTCTCGACGGCCTTGACCATCGAGCGGTCCCACACCTGCACCGAGAGCAGGCGCGGCTCCGGCACCGAGACGGTGGCGAGCTGGTTGAGCGGCATGTGCGAGCCATACGCTTCGACCTGCACCGGCTCGACCATCGAGGCCGAGGCGCGGCCGGTGCGCAGGCCGCCGAGCTCGTGCTTCAGCGCCTGGGTCGCGCCCTGCATGCGGCGCTTCAGTTCGTTGAGGTCGAAATTGCCCGTGCTCATCACGCTTTCCTTTCCTGCAACCCCGGCGCTCCGCGGCCCGTTTGGCCGGGCCATGTGAGGCTGACGGCTGGACCTGATTGCGCCCGGACGAATTCCTGTGTCGCTTACGCTTCTACCGCAGCCGTTGAAACGGTCCAAGACCGGCCGCCGACGGTCCCGCGGCTCACCCCGCGACGATGGTGCCCCGCCCTTCGCCCCGCAACATCGCGCCGATGGCGCCGGGCTCGGCGATGGAGAACACGATGATAGGCAGCGACGTTTCGCGGGCAAGCGCAAACGCCGTCGCATCCATCACCTTGTAGCCGCCCTCGATGGCCTGCGAATGCGTCAGCCGGTCGAAGCGCTTGGCGGCCGGATCCTTCTTCGGATCCGCGCTGTAGACGCCATCGACATTGGTGGCTTTCAGCACGGCCTGCGCACCGATCTCGGCGGCCCGCAGCACGGCGGTGGTGTCGGTGGTGAAGTAGGGATTGCCGGT
Source organism: Bradyrhizobium sp. ORS 278 (assembly GCF_000026145.1). Taxonomy (NCBI): domain Bacteria; kingdom Pseudomonadati; phylum Pseudomonadota; class Alphaproteobacteria; order Hyphomicrobiales; family Nitrobacteraceae; genus Bradyrhizobium; species Bradyrhizobium sp. ORS 278. The sequence continues at coordinate 4,334,512 of NC_009445.1, forward strand.
GCCGCCCCCGAGCACGACGATGCGTCCCTCGGCGAGGGCCCTGTGCGCCGCGGCACGCGTGAACAGCTCGCAGACCTGCGGCATCACGAAGGCTGACAACGCGACCGCCGGCGCTCCCTTGCGCTGCAAGGCCGCCTCCAGCGCCAGGCTGTTCATGACGGTCGCCAGCATGCCCATGGTGTCGCCGGTCGCACGCGAGACGCCCTGCGACGAGACCTCGACGCCACGCACCATGTTGCCGCCGCCGACGACGACGGCGATCTCGATGCCGAGTTTCTGGACTGCGATGAGATCGTCCGCGATGCGGTCCACGGTCGGCTGGTCGATGCCGAAGGAATGGGGCCCTGCCAGATACTCACCGGACAGCTTGACCACGACGCGACGATAGACCGGCTCAGCCATGTGCCAATATGTCCCAATCTCGCGCGTTGAGATCCGGCGCGACGTCCGCGCCGGATCGTGACTGATGTCAGTCGTTACTTCTTGCCGCTGGCGGCGGCGACTTCGGCGGCGAAGTCGGTCTCTTCCTTCTCGATGCCCTCACCGAGCGCATAGCGGACGAAACCGGCCACCTTGATCGGACCGCCGACCTTGCCTTCGGCCTCCTTCAGCGCCTGGGCAACGGACTTGCCGCTGTCGTGGATAAAGGCCTGCTCGAGCAGGGTGACTTCCTTGTAATAGGTCTTCAGGCCGGACTCGACGATCTTCTCGATCACGTTTTCCGGCTTGCCCTGCTGCCGATATTTGTCGGAGAGCACGTCCTTCTCGCGCTTGACGACCTCCGGATCGAGACCGGCGGCATCGATCGCCTGCGGGTTGGCGGCGGCGACATGCATCGCGAGCTGACGGCCGAGCGCCGCGAGTTCGTCGGTCTTGCCCGGCGACTCCAGCGCAACGATGACGCCGAGCTTGCCGGCGCCCTCGATGACCGCGCCGTGGACGTAGCTCGCCACCACGCCCTCGCTCACTTCGAGCGCGGCCGCGCGGCGCAGCGACTGGTTCTCACCGATGGTCGCGATCGAATCGGCGATCGCGGCCTCGACCGTGATGCTGCCGACCTTGGCGGCCTTGATCTTCTCGACATCGGCGCCGACGTCGAGCGCGACCTGGGCGATCATCTTGACCAGGCCCTGGAAGTGCTCGTTGCGCGCGACGAAGTCGGTCTCGGAGTTGACCTCGACGACCACGCCCTTCTTGCCCGAGGTCAGCGCGCCGATCAGGCCCTCGGCCGCGACGCGGCCGGCCTTCTTGGCGGCCTTCGACAGGCCCTTTTTGCGCAGCCAATCCTGGGCCGCCTGCATGTCGCCGCCGGTCTCGGTGAGCGCAGCCTTGCAATCCATCATGCCCGCGCCGGTCGACTCGCGCAGGTCTTTCACCATCGCTGCGGTGATATTCGCCATTGTTGAACGTCCTTTTGCCTGTCCAAAGCGCGACGCAGCGGATGGCTCATCGCCGTCCGCTGCCAGGAAACCCTATCTCAGTCGCGATGGCCGGCGTGCGACGCCGGCCAGATTCGTGTCGTCTTAGGCGTCGGCGAGCGACTTGGCCTGGGCGACCCAGGCGTCGGCGCGGCTCGGCAGACCGACTTCTTCGCCGATCTGATGCGCCGTGTCGTGGTTGAGCTCGGCAAGCTGCCAGAAGTGGAAGATGCCGAGGTCGTTCAGCTTCTTCTCGATCGCACCGGACACGCCGGTGAGCTTCTTCAGGTCGTCGGCAGTGCCGCGCGGGCCCGGCAGCCCCTGGAAGGTCGAGGCAGAAGCAGCCGGGAGATCCTCCTCCAGCGGCGCGGCGGAGGCGCCGACGTCGATGCCGAGCTCGCCCTGGGCGCGCGAGATGCCGTCGATGGCAGCGCGCGCGATCAGGTCGCAATACAGCGAGATGGCGCGGCCGGCGTCGTCATTGCCGGGGACCACGTAGGTGATGCCCTTCGGATCGCAATTGGTGTCGACGATCGCGGCGACCGGGATGTTGAGGCGCTGGGCCTCCTGGATCGCGATGTCTTCCTTGTTGGTGTCGATCACGAAGATCATGTCGGGCAGACCGCCCATGTCCTTGATGCCGCCGAGCGAGCGGTCGAGCTTGTCGCGCTCGCGCTGCAGCGTCAGGCGCTCCTTCTTGGTGTAGGAGTTGGCCTCGCCCGAGGACAGCACTTCATCGAGGTGACGCAGACGCTTGATCGACGCCGAGATCGTCTTCCAGTTGGTCAGCGTGCCGCCGAGCCAGCGCGAATTGACGAAATACTGCGCGCAGCGCTTGGCCGCGTCGGCAACGTTGTCCTGCGCCTGGCGCTTGGTGCCGACGAACAGGATGCGGCCGCCCTTGGCGACGGTGTCGCTCACCGCCTGCAGCGCCGTGTGCAGCAGCGGCACGGTCTGAGCGAGGTCGATGATGTGGATGTTGTTGCGAGCCCCGAAAATGTAATCGGCCATTTTCGGATTCCAGCGGTGAGACTGGTGGCCAAAGTGAACGCCAGCTTCGAGCAGCTGGCGCATGGTGAATTCAGGCAGCGCCATTGGATATTCTCCGGTTGATTCCTCCGGAAACGCGTGAGCAAAAACGGGCCGTTACGGCCCGGCTTGCCACCGGACGCCCTCTAGGAGAGCCAAGTTTCCGTGTGAGATGGCGCGCTATATAGCCGGATTTTGGCGCAACGCAAGGAAAATGGGGGCTATTCGGCCTGGAGGAGTTCCACCATGGCGGTCCGGGCCTGGCTTTCCTGGAGCGGCACGAGGTCGACGGGCCCCTTGTTGTCTGCGCCGGCGGAGGCTGCAGCCATCACGCCCGCCCCGACCAGCCCGAACATGATCGCGCCGCCCTGCATCGCCCGGGAGCGCTCACTGGGCTTGATCGAGAAGAAATAGGTCTTCCCAGGCTCGGTGTTGAAATCGAGCACCGTCTCGCCGGGGAACAGGATCTGGGTTGCCGTAACGTGGTGCGGCCCTGCCGGGCGGTCGACATAGGCGTAAGTGCCGGGCATCAGACGATTCAAGGCAATGCCATCGACCTTGGCGTCACAATTGGTCCGGTCGAGCCAGGAATCCTTCAGGCTCATGATGACGATCCGGGAATGACCAGGCCGCGGCGCACCGATCTTTTGTGAGATGACCGCGTATTCCGTTCCTTCCCTGCCCGTGACGCACCCCGCTACCAGCAACGCCAGAGCCAGTCCCACAATCGTCCGTCGTTTCATTTGAAGCCCCCGTAAATCCCCGGGATCAACGCTATGCCGGGACGCTGGGAACTTGCAATCTCCGGGAACTCTCCGGAAACAAAGACAGCGGAACTGTGCTCAGCGCTCCACACCCGGAGTGAGCTCGATACGATCGGCGTCGAGCTTGGCCTTCAGCCTGGCGACGTCGCCGATGAACGCCTGTTGGCTGCGCAGCGGAACCAGGCGCAAGGAGGGTGGCAGCAGCACGTGAGTGACATTGGGCCGGCCGGAATTCGCAAAAGCTTCCGAACGCTGCAGCGTCTGCACCGCGATCGCGACGACGAGCAGGATGCCGACGACGACGCCTTTGACGATCATATGGGTCCGCCCGACCTCGCGCAGATGCAGGAAGCAGATCGTGGCCAGCACGATCCAGGCGACCGCATAGCCATAGGTGAAGATCGTGGTCCAGGTCAGCGCGAACGAGGCGACCTGCGCGAGCTCGCTGTAGATCCAGAACGCCACCAGCCCGGCCTCGGCGATCAGAAGATGCCGCAGAAAATGCGCTCGTCCCGAAAACAGCCGCGACAGCAGCGCCCAGACGCCGACCCACGCGACCACCACGCCGATCATGGTAAGCGTCGGCACAAGATAGTCGGACGCATGCGGTTCGGAAACCTGGGCGAACCAGACCAGCAGCGCATTGATGGCCAGCAGCACGGCGCCAAGCACGATCGCGGCGATGACCGGAAGCGCGCCGCGCTCCGATCCGGCGAGGCGCTCCGGCTCGACGGCGTGAGCCGCGTCGCGCACGCGGAGCAGCGTCTGGCCGATCCGGATCGGCTCTGTGCCGTCGAGCACGAGCTGCGGCTTGCGGCTCTTGCTGCTGCCGAGATAGAGCCCGTTGGCGCTGCCGAGATCTTCGGCGACGAGGCGGCCCTCCTCGTCGCGGAAGATGCGGACATGCCGCGCGGCGACATAGGGGTCATCGAGAATGACGTGGTTGTCGTAGCCGCGGCCGACATGGATCTCGGCGGCATCGACGCGGAAGCGGCCGGTGACGTCGCGATGCCTGGAGAGGATCTCGATCCAGATCATCGGACGACCTGCAGCCGTTGGAGGAAGCTCGCGCCGATCCGCAGCGCATCGTTATAGGCGATCGCCTGCAGATTGAGCCGCGACACCAGCGCCTCGTCGGCGCGGTCCTGCGTCACCGCCACCACGGCGACGTCGTACAGGCCGTCGAACTCGCGATAGCCCTGGGCGCACCACATGACGCGCAAGGACGGATGCTCGGCCGCCGGCGTGACGCCGACGAAATCCTCGTGGCAATGCTGCGGCGTGTACCATTTGCGGAACGAGCCGCCCATGGTCAGTCGCGGCTGCGCCAGCTGCGTCAGCACCGTCGCGAACTGGAATTGATTGAGGTCGATCGACTTCGCATAGGAGTGATTGACCTCCACCGTGCCGGTGTTGAGGTCGGAGGCGACATAGACGCTCGCATCCGCCTTGCAGCTCGTCGAGTTGATGCTGGCGCGCGGCTTGGGCGATGCGCTGGCGTTGGTGCTCGCCCAGCATTCGAACCATGCCGAGCGCGTTTCGGGGGCTTGATAGGAGCCGAACACGCGATCACGAAACCCCTCGTCCCCCAGCGATTTGTAGAGCGCGCCGCGCCAGCTCGCGAGCTGGGCGATCACGTCCTTGCGCAGGTCGCCGGCCGCAGGGCTTGCCTCGCGGCCGCGCGCCAGCAGCGCGGCGGCGAATCGCGCCGGCACCAGGAAGCTGATCAGCTGACCACCGCGGCGCGTGGCGACGTTGATGCCGACCACCTGCCCCTGCGCGTTGACCGCGGGGCCGCCGCTCATTCCGGGATTGAGCGCGCCGGTGAAGTGGATGTGGTCGTTGTAGCTGTGCTCGACAAGGCCGTTATACGTGCCCTCGATGATGGTGAAGCCGAGATCGAGCGGATTGCCCAGGGAATAGAGCCGCTCGCCCTTCGCCAGCGTGCCGTCGAGCGCCGCCTTGTCGAAGGTGAAGAACGGCGCCTCCTGCTTGTCCACGCGGATCAATGCGAGGTCGTTGGGCAGATCGACCGCGAGCAGAGTCACATTCCCCTGTGTGCCGTCGGCGCCCGTATATTCGAGACGATAGGTCTTCGGCTCCAACGCCGCGTCGGAGACGACGTGGTAGTTGGTGATCGCGAGCCCGTCGGCGGAAACCAGGAAGCCGGACCCGGTCGAGGTCTGACGGCCGGCATCGGCCAGCAAGGTACGGATCTGCAGCAGGCGCGGCGGCGCGGACGCGTAGACGGTTTCGGCACCGGGAACGCCCTGAGCCGCGGCCGGTGATGCAAGGCCAGCGCAGGCACCGCACAGGGCGATGATGATAGCGCTGTGCCACAGCGCGCGCACGGATCGAACCAACGCTGAAATCAATGACGCCCCCGCAACACGTCGTCGGCTGCCGACGTCCTGCGCCCACGATCGATCAATCCGGCGGTTCGGCCAATATCGAAAACAGGCCTGCGTTGCAACCGCTACGCCGTCGAAGCGGCGCAGGATTGCTCAGCAATGCGGGACGTTCGGCGGACACCGCTTGCCCTGGGCCGGCGGAGGCGCCGGCCGGGGCGGGGGCGCCGCTGGCCTCGCCATCTGCGGTGACGGCGCTGGACGTGCCATGGCCATCGGAGGCGGAGCCGGCCGCGCCATCTGCGGCGGCGGAGCTGGACGTGCCATCGGCGGCGGAGCGGCCGGGCGCATCGCTTGTGGCGGCGGCGGTGCAGGCCGGGGCGGGGCAGCGCGCACGACGGGCGCGACCGGCGGCCGGGGCGGCGCGGGCGGAGGGCTGAGGCGGGCGGTTGCCGGCGGCGGGGCACGGCGCTCAACCGTTGGTGGTGCGGCCTGCTGGATGCGTGGACGCCCCTCGGGACCGCGGGAGGCGACCGGCGGTGGAGGTATCGGACGGGAGGGCGACACTGATGCGCCGGGCGGGGTCCGGTTCGCGCGCAGGTCGGGACGCGCTCCGAGCGGCTGTGCGGGGGATGGAGACGCCGTCGCTGGCAAACGGGCATTCGGCGCCTGCGCCGCCGGCGGAATCGGCGGGCCGCCGCGGCCCGGCACCGGAAGCGCATTGACATTGGCGGGTCCTTGCCCGGGGGCGGCTCCCTGCCCTGGTCCGCCGGCGGGCGGCAGGGGCCGGCCAGAAGGAGCATTGGCCTGGATGGGGGGCGGTGCGCCCGGCCGGCCGGCCGGGATGGCACCCGGACCCGTCGGGGGCGGCGGCACCTTGCCCTGCTGGATCAGGTTCGCGCGCTGCACGACGGCCGGCGGCAACGCCGGCGCAACCGCGGCTGCCGGCGGCGTCGCGGCGGCAGGTCCAGCCGTGACCGGTCCGGCCGGCGGCGCCGGACGGTTGATCACGGTGTTGATGACCGTGGTGTTGTGGATGTTCTGGTAGATGATGTTGTTCGGCGGCGGCGCGACGAAGGCTGGCGGACTGACATAGACCGGGATCGGCACGAAGACCGGGCGCGGCAGGATGAACAGCCCGACCGGCGCGTAGGGCGGCGGCAGCTCCACGAACTCCGGGGGTGGCGGCGGCAGGATGTAGACCGGCGGCGGCGGCGGCGGCACGAAACCGAAATCGGGATCGGAGAACATCAGTACCGGCCGCTCGACATAAGTGACTTCGTCGAGCGGCGGCGGCGGCACGTCATACTCGATCATCGCAAAGGTCGGCGGCGGCTCGGGAGGGGCCGACAGGATGGCGAGACGGCGGCGCGCGTCCGCTGCGTGCGCCCCGTAAGGATAGCGCTTCAGATACGACCAGTAGGCTTCCGGACTGTCGGTGCGGTAGGTACGCCGCCAGGTCAAGGCCTCGCGCCGGGCAGCTACGATGGCCCGCACGCGCCTGGCAAGCGGATCACCGGGATAGGCGGCGATGAAGTCCTCATAGCCTTGCAGCGTGTCGCGCTCGAGCGCGGCCGTATAGGCCTCCTGCACTGGCAGCTCGCGGATCGGCCGCGCGCGCAGCGCCGCGGTCTGCTCCGGCGAGGCCTGCGGCGCCGGCGCATCCGGCGCGCGCTCGAAGAAGGTGAAGGCGGCCTGGATCTTCTGCGCATCCCACGGCACCTGGGCGCCCTTGGTCTCCTCGTTGACGCGCAGCCGCAGCCGGTCGAACACCTCCGGCAGCGACAGTCCGCCGGTGCGGATCATCTCGGCCAAAGAGCGCGCATAGACGCCGTAATTGCCGGTCTCGTTCGGAGCGATCGTGCCGGGCGCGGCGTTGAAGGCGATCAACATGTTGTTGTCGGGCTCGACCAGCGCGAGCCCGCCCGCGATCGTCGGACCGTTGGTCAGGAAGGGCTGCTGCCGCGCCGCGTCGAGCACGACAACGCCGGCCTTCAGCTGCGTCGCGGCCAGCTGGCGTACGTAGTCGCTGAGGCGCAGGCCTTCGGTGGGAATGTCGACATCGCCGGCGATATTGGCATCGACCGGGATGAAGTAGTTCTCGCCGGCGAGCTGCATGCCATAGCCGGCCAGGTAGACCATCGCCACCGTGTTGCCGTCGGACGATTGAGCCTTGTGAATGAAATCGCGAAAACTCTTGCGCAGCGTGTCGGCATCGAGATCGCGGGCGCCGACGACGTCGAAGCCGGCGGCCTGCAAGGTCTGCGCGATCAGGCCGGCGTCGTTGGCCGCCGTGGCCAGCGCACCCTTGGCGTAGGCACCGTTGCCGATGACCAGCGCAATGCGCTTCTCAGCTGCGGGCTGCTGCGCCGCGACAGGACGCGAGAGAGCGGCCAGCGCGAGCAGGCAGAGCGCGATACGGACGATGAATCGTGAGTTGTTATTGGCCAAGCGCATGACGGTTCGAGCCCTTCTCGAGGCACCTGCCCCGGATACAGCACGCGGGAGGCTGAACCGCGGTTGAACGGAGGCATGCCGGAACAGCGAGGACGCAGCTTTTTGGTTCCCTCCTCGTCCGCCTTTTCTCCTCTCGAACGGCCAAGCCAAGGCCGCCTCGTCGGAACTGGCGGCCCGGATCAGAGCTGCTGCACCTCGACCACGCCGGTCACTGCCTTGATGGCGCCAGCGATTTGTGGCGAAACCTTGAAGCGGCCGGGCAGCTTCATCTCCACCTCGGTTTCCAGGTCGAGCATCATCACCAGTGACACCTCGCCCTCGCCAGCCGCAGCCCGTGGCGGCGGCGCCGTTGCGGGGCCCTTCGCCACCGCGCCATTGCCGTTAGCTGCGGCCCCGTCGCCCTGCAGCCGCTTGACGATGGAGTCGAGCGGCTTGGTGTCGCGCAGGAAGATGCGCAGGCCGCGCTGGGTCTTGGCCGCGGCATCGTCGAGCGGCTCGGCGTGCAGCACGCGGGCGCGGACGTCCTCGCCCTGCAGCTCGGCACCGAGCTGCAACAGCACCGCGGCACCGGGCTCGAGCACGTCGCGATATTGCGCGAGGCCTTCGGAGAACAGCACGGCTTCGAAATGGCCGGTCGGGTCCGACAGGCCCATGATGCCCATCTTGTTGCCGGTCTTGGTGCGGCGCTCCATGCGCGACACCACCGTGGCCGCGACCTTCCCCGCAGTCGCGCCGGTCTTCACCGCGCGCGAGAACTCGGCCCAGCTCTGCACCCGCAGCCGCTTCAGCGCCGCCGCGTAGTCGTCGAGCGGATGGCCGGACAGGAAGAAGCCGATCGCATCGTATTCGCGGCGGAGGCGCTCGGCCGGCAGCCAGTTCTCGATGTTCGGCAGGATGATCGCCGGCGCGTCGGCGGCGTTGCCGAACATGTCGTTCTGGCCTGATGTCGCCGCCTCGTTGGCACGCTGGCAGGCGGCGACGATCGCGTCGGCGCCGGCGAACACGCGGGCGCGGTTCTTGTCCAGGCAGTCGAAGGCGCCGGCCGCGGCCAAGGTCTCGATGATGCGCTTGTTGATGGCGCGCGGACTGACGCGGGAGGCGAAGTCGGCGAGCGAGGTGAAAGGGCCGCCCTTGTTGCGGGCCTCGACGATCATCTCGATCGCCTGCGGGCCGACGCCCTTGAGCGCGGCGAGCGCGTAGAAGATGGTGTTGCCGCTGACCTCGAAGGTCGGCCCCGAGCGGTTGATCGAGGGCGGCTCGACCTTGATCCCCAGGCGCTGCGCCTCGGCGCGGAATTCGGAGAGCTTGTCCGTGTTGTTGAGATCGAGCGTCATCGACGCCGCGATGAACTCCACCGGATAGTGCGCCTTCATGTAGGCGGTGTGATAGGACACGAGCGCGTAGGCGGCGGCGTGCGACTTGTTGAAGCCGTAGTCGGCGAACTTCGCCAAGAGATCGAAGATGGTGTCGGCCTGGTCCTTCGGCACGCCGTTCTTGACCGCGCCCTCGACGAAACGGACACGCTGCTTGTCCATCTCGGCGCGGATCTTCTTGCCCATGGCGCGGCGCAGCAGGTCGGCTTCGCCGAGCGAATAGCCCGACATCTGCTGCGCGACCTGCATCACCTGCTCCTGGTAGATGATGACGCCGAACGTTTCTTTGAGGATCGGCTCCAGGATCGGATGCAGATATTCCGGCTCCTCCTCGCCATGCTTGCGGGCGCAGTAGGTCGGGATGTTGGCCATCGGGCCGGGGCGATACAGCGCGACCAGTGCGATGATGTCCTCGAAACGGTCAGGGCGCATGTCGATCAGCGCCCGCCGCATGCCCTGGCTTTCAACCTGGAACACGCCGACCACATCGCCGCGCGCCAGCATCTGGTAGCTCGCGGCGTCGTCGATCGGCAAGGTCGCGAGATCGACATGAACGTCGCGCTGCTTCAACAGCTTCACGGCGACGTCGAGCACGGTCAGCGTCTTCAGGCCGAGGAAGTCGAACTTGACGAGGCCGGCCGGCTCGACCCACTTCATGTTGAACTGGGTGACCGGCATGTCCGATTTCGGATCGCGATACATCGGCACGAGCTCGCTGAGCGGCCGGTCGCCGATGACGATGCCCGCGGCGTGGGTCGACGCGTGGCGCGTCAGGCCTTCGAGACGCATCGCGATATCGAAGGCGCGCGCCACGACCGGATCCTCGTCGCGGAACGCCTGCAGCTTCGGCTCGCCCTCGATGGCGGCGGCGAGCGTCACGGGTGCGGCCGGATTCTGCGGCACCAGCTTGGTGAGCTTGTCGACCTGGCCATAGGGCATCTGCAGCACGCGGCCGACGTCGCGCAGCACGCCGCGCGCCTGCAACGTACCGAAGGTGATGATCTGCGCCACCTGGTCGCGGCCGTAGCGCTGCTGGACGTAGGAGATCACCTCGCCGCGGCGGTCCTGGCAGAAGTCGATGTCGAAGTCCGGCATCGACACGCGCTCGGGATTGAGGAAGCGCTCGAACAGCAGCGCGAAGCGCATCGGGTCGAGGTCGGTGATGGTCAGCACCCAGGCGACCAGCGAGCCGGCACCCGAGCCGCGGCCCGGACCCACGGGAATGCCGTGCGCCTTGGCCCATTTGATGAAGTCCGACACGATCAGGAAGTAACCCGCGTACTTCATGCGCATGATGACGTCGAGCTCGAAGGCGAGCCGCTTCTGATAGTCCTCCTCGGTCATGCCCGGCGCCATGCCGTGCACCTTGAGGCGCCGCTCCAGACCCTCCTCGGCCTGCCGCTTCAGCTCGGCGGCCTCGGCGCTGGCCGCATCCACTGTATCACCGGTGCCTGCACCGACGGTGAAGAACGGCAGGATCGGCTTTCGCGTCCGCGGCCGGTACGAGCAGCGCTCGGCGATCTCGACCGTCGAGGCCAGCGCCTCGGGAAGGTCGGCGAACAGCACCGCCATCTCGGCGCGGGTCTTGAAGCGATGATCCGGCGTCAGCTGCACGCGATCGGTGTCGGCGATGAGATGGCCGCCGGCGATGCACAACAGCGCATCATGCGCCTCGTAGTCGTCGGTACTGGCGAAATACGGCTCGTTGGTCGCGACCAGCGGCAGCCCCTTGTCGTAGGCGATGTCGATCAGCCCACCCTCGACGCGGCGCTCGCGCTCCGTTCCATGGCGCTGCAGCTCGATGTAGAGCCGGTCGCCGAACTGGCCCGCCAAGCGCTCGCAGCGCTGCGCGGCCAAGGCGGCCATGTCGTGCTGGAGCGCGAGCGAGATCGGCCCGTCCGGTCCGCCCGTCAGCGCGATCAGACCGTCGACGCCTTCCGTCAGCCAGTCGAACTTGATGTGCGGCGCCTGATGCGTCGGCGTCTCGAGGAACGCCCGCGAGTTCAGCCGCATCAGGTGCCGATAACCCTCCTCGTTTGCCGCCAGCAGGACGATACGCGAGGGCTGCGCGACCGCGCCGGCATTGCGGGCGTTCGGATCCATGTCGCCGAAATCGATGGCGAGCTCGCAGCCCGCGATCGGCTGGATGCCGTAGCCCGCCATCTTGTCGGAGAATTCGAGCGCACCGAACATGTTGTCGGTGTCGGTCAGCGCCAGCGCCGGCTGGCGGTCGGCCTTGGCGAGTTCGCCGAGCTTGGCGATCTTGATCGAGCCCTTCAGCAGCGAATAGGCGGAGTGAACGTGAAGATGGACGAATCCGGCGCTGGACATGCTCGCCTTGCAACTTCCCTGAGGGCTTTTTGAAAGCAGCGCGCCGGTCCGGCGGAGGAGATGACCAAAGTCAGGGTCTGCGTTCCCGACCGACTCGCTCCGCCATGATACCGGATCAGCCGCCCGCGAGTCCGGCGCCCCGGTCGGCTGTCCGGCTTTTCCCCAGCCGGGCCGCCCTTGTGAAAAGTCAAAGCTGCGGAATGATTTGCGCCCAGAGCGCGATCATCCCGACAAACAGCGTGATCGACGCCAGTGCGGCGGCTTCTTCGACGAAAACCTTCAGCATGGGACCTCCCTGAGCTAGAACATATGAAGAACAATGTTCCTTTTTCGTTCTCTGGTCAAGCACGCTGTTGGGAATATCCGGCGAACCGTTCCGCACGTGGTTAATCGGCGCCAGTCGATCCACGAAAAAGCCCCGGCGCGAACACCGGGGCTGATCGATTCGCCGATCCGAAGAACAGGCGATCAGGACATGACGTCAGTATAGGACGATCAGTATTTGGCGATCGTCGGGCCGCCGAAGCGATAGTTCAGACGCGCCGTGAACAAATCGACGTCCTGCTTGATGCTGTCGGAGCCGAGCGCGCCGAAGCTCACGGTCTGCCGGTCCATGAACAGATGGTCGTATTCGACGCCCACCGACCAGTTCGGCGCGAAGCCGTATTCGAGGCCGGCGCCGACCACGCCGCCCCAGCGGCTGTCGGTGTTGGAGGCGAGGAACGCGCCGGTGACCGCATTGGTGATCGTGTACTTGTTGCTGGTCACGGCCGCACCGCCCTTGGCGTAGAGCAGCACGTTGTTGAAAGCATAGCCGACCTGGCCGGTGAACAGGCCGAATGCATCGGTCTTGGTGCGGTTGCGGGTCGCGAACAGCGCGCTGACATTGTCGCCGGTGAAGTCGGCCCAGTTGCCCTGCGCCTCGACGCCGAACACGACCGGCCCCATCTGCCAGCGATAGCCGAACTGGCCGCCGATCGTGCCCCCCGACGAATCATGCGAGCCCTCGCGGCCGCCGCCGACGAGATCCCAGGTGTTGTGGCTCCAGCCGCCGCCACCGTTCGCACCGATGTAGAAGCCGCTCCAATCATAGATCGCGGCCATCATCGGTGCCGGCGCCTTCGTGTAGGGACGCGCGGCGAGATCCGCGGCCAGCGTCGGAGAAGCCAGCACCACGAGCGCCGTCGTCATCAACAGAAGTTTCTTCATCTGAAAGTCCAGTCTCGTCTCATTTGGCCCCCAGGCCAGCCGCACCTCTTAACGATCCCTCGCGCAATTGCTGTAGCGGCATGGTCACAGAGCGCTTCTGAAGGCGCCCCGGACATGTCCGGAAATTAATCTGCAATCACAGTGTGTTGATGGAACTTAGGAGATTTGCATGCGGGGGGACGAGGGACTACACACGACGTGCGATCGTGACGCCTTTGCCAGCCATGCAGCGAAGTAGTCATCACGTGATGAGGGGAGATCGTAGATGCGTGACGTTTTCTTTGCGGCGCTGGCCGCGGCGGGCATGGTGATCACCGCGCATGCGCCGGCGCAGGCCGTCGGCGTCAGGCATCCGTTCTGTCTGCAGGGTGATGAGTACCCGGCATTGAGCAACTGCACGTTCGACAGCTATGCGCAGTGCCAGGCGACGGCTTCGGGACGGCTGCTGACCTGCATCGCCAACCCTTATTTTGCGGGCGTCAGCAATGATCCGCGCGCGACACCCTATCCCTATTCGCATCGGCAGCGGATCAAGCCACGTCCGCCGTTCGTCTTCGAGGAGGATTGAGTGGAGTTGATACCGGACGGCAGGACGCCGTCCGGTCTTTTCGATGCGCCTCGTTGAACAAAATGGCAGCATGCGGTTGCAGATCGTTCGTCGAGGCAGAGCCTCGACGAACCCTGCCCCGCGAACGTCAGTGCATCATGCCGAGTCCGAAGCCCGGACCAAACTTGTAGTTCAGCTTGACGAGGCCGATATCGACATCCTGCTTGATGCGATGAGTCATCGCGGGCTGGCCTGCAGCGGCGACGAAATTCAGGTTCTTGTTGCCGAGGAAGATGTGGTCGTACTCGATGCCGACCGACCAGTTGGGAGCGAAGCCGTATTCGAGACCGGCGCCGACAGTGCCGCCCCAGCGCGTCGTGTTGGCGCGGTCGAGCATGACATTGGTGCCTGTGGTAAAGGTATCGTAGCGATCGCCGACAACCGCGGCACCGCCCTTGAAATAGACGAGAATGTTGTCGAAGGCGTAGCCGACCTGACCGGTGAACAGGCCGAAGCCGTTGGTGCGCGAGCGGTCGCTGACATTGGGAAGGATCAGGTTTCGGTTGGTGCCCTTGAAATTGGCCCAGTCGCCCTGCGCTTCGACGCCGAACACCCAGTTGGCCATCTGGTAACGGTAGCCGATCTGACCACCGACCGCGGCGCCTCCGCCACCCGAACAGCCCTCGCGGTTCGCCGCCGGATTCACCGCGACACCGGCGTTCGAGACGAGATTCCAGCAATCCCGGCTGGATCCGCCGCCGGCGTTGAAGCCGACATAGAAGCCGCCCCAATCATACACGGTCGCCATGACGGCAGGCGGAGCCTTGGTGTAAGGGCCCTTCTTGACCGGAAGATCAGCCGCAAAGGTAGACGTCGCGGCAGCCATTGCGCCGAGCCCCGCCGCTGCCCCGAAAAGCGTTTTCATCATCGAACTCCGTAGCTTCTGTCCCAAGGTCCCCAAACCCTCTGTTCGGTAGCCAAAACATGCAGCGCGACGCAGTGCTCATGCCCTTTGCATCTGCGTCGTCGACATCAGGTCTTGGCCGGACTCAACCGGTTCTTTTCGGCTTTTATGGGATTGGACGAAAACGCCTGTTTTCGAAGCACTTCGCGGCGCGACGAACTAACAACTAACAAGATATGTGGAGGAGTCGTGACCTGCGTCCACGGTCCGCCACAATGGAACGGCGGCGAGAGCGCGGCGGAGAACGCTCTCGGTCACGGAACCCGCGCGATAAAGCCTCAGTCGTGGAATCCTCGGGGCGCGACATCCTGTTTTGCGAATGCCTAGCATCATCATCCGCAAAACTGACGAATGTATGGTCTCTGCTAATTATTCGCCGAAGCCGCTGTTCGCACCATTGTCCGCGCGCGCGATTCGTCACGTGTAGTAGATCGCGAGCTTCAGCGCAGGGTCGTCGTTGGCCTGAAACGTCGCGTAGCGCAACCGAAGGCGGCCTTTCTTCGGATGCTCGAGCAGCTTCTCGCCCGCCGCGAGCGCGTTGACGTCGTGAGCCGCCCACAACTCGTCGAACTCGCGGCTGCCCTGCCGCAGCCGCGCGAGCAACTCGGCAAAGGCGGGATCGCCCGCCCAGAGATCGTAGGTCGCGCGAAACTGCGCCACCATCCGCCGGGCCAGCTCCTTCCATTGCGCGCCAAACAACTTGCGTACGCCGGGCGTGCACAGCATCAGCAGCAGCGTGTTGCGATCCTCGTCGGCAAGCCGTGAGAAACCGAAGATCTCATCCGCCTGATCGTTCCAGGCCAGCACATCCCATCGCCGTCCCGAGATGTAGGCCGGCTGGTTCAGGCTTTTCACGAGATCGCGAAGTCCAACCGGCACCTGCTCGCGCACGAACGGCTTGCGCGCGGGTCCGCGCACCAGCGCCTTCAGATGAGCATGCTCGGTTCGGCTGAGGCGCAGGGCGCGCGCCAGAGAGTCGATCGTCGATGACGACGGCTTCACCGCACGGCCCTGCTCGAGCCGGATGTACCAGTCGACGCCGATGCCGGCGAGCTCGGCCACTTCCTCGCGGCGCAGCCCCGTGGCGCGACGCCGCCGGCCGGCCGGGAGACCGACCGCTTGCGGCGTCAGCTTTTCACGCCGCGAGCGCAGGAAATTTCCGAGCGCTTCGTGTCTTGGGTCGATCATGATGGAGTCTCGTCAACAGACGTTCCAGGCTGGGCCTGGACAGTCCTAGGATAATACCAGGCCTTCCTGCGCGTAGCATAGCTCTGCATTTTCATCTTCCGCTACCCGCGGAATGGAGAGAGATGATGAAAGCTGCCGTGCTGAAGCGTTTTGGATCGCCACTGGAGATAGAAGAGGTTGCCGAGCCCGTGCTTGGCACAGGCGAGGTCATCGTCGACATCGTCGCGGCCGGCGTGCTGTCCTATGCCAATGAAGTGTTCAGCGGCGAGCGCAAATATCTGCTCGAGCTGCCAGTCATTCCCGGAACCAGCGGCATCGGCCGGGTCAGCGCCGTTGGCCCCGACGCGACACATCTCGCGATCGGCGACTGGGTGTTCTGCGATCCCACGGTACGCTCCCGTGACAACGCGCTTGCTCCCGACATCACCCTGCAAGGCCTGAGCGCGCGTGGACCAGGTGGGCTGCAGCTTCAGCAGTATTTCCGGCACGGCTCGTTTGCGCAGCGCATGCGACTGCCAACGGAGAACGCCAAGCCGATCGGCATGATCGATGCTGACGACGCGGCGCGGTGGTGTGCGCTCGGCACCCTGCTCGTGCCCTATGGCGGCTTTCTCGCCGCCCGTCTGCAGCCGGGCGAGACCGTGCTGGTCAGCGGCGCCACCGGCCGGTTCGGCAGCGCCGCGGTCGCCGTGGCGCTGGCCATGGGCGCCGCTGCGGTCGTCGCGCCCGGCCGCAACGAGGCGATGCTGGCCGAGCTCACGCGCAGGTTCGGCGCACGCGTTCATCCCGTCAGGCTATCCGGTGTCGCGAGCGAGGACACCGAGCGCATGAAGCGCGCCGCCCCCGGCCCGATCGACTGCGTGCTCGACATCATGCCGCCCTCGGTCACGACCGATGTCGTCAGATCCGCCATCATGACCGTGCGCCCCTATGGGCGCGTGGCGCTGATGGGCGGCGTCGGCATGCTCGGCGGCCCCGGGCTCGATCTGCCCTATCCCTGGATCATGCGCGATTGCATCACGATCCACGGCGTCTGGATGTGTCCGCCCACCGCCATGGCGACGATGCTGGGACTGATCCGGGGCGGATTACTCGACCTCGCGCAGTTCGAGCCGACCTGCTTCGACCTCGACCATGCCAACGAGGCCGTGGCTCACGCTGCTGCGCATCGCGAGCCCTTCAAGATGACGGTGATCAGGCCCTGATTGCGGCCGAGCTCAATCCAGCTCGACGACCTTGCCGCCGACGATGGAGACGCGGCGGTCCATGCGACCGGCCAGCTCCATGTTGTGGGTCGCGATCAGCATCGCGACTCGCGTTGCTTTCACGAGCTGCATCAGCGCGTGAAAGACATGGTCGGCGGTGGTTGGATCGAGATTTCCGGTCGGCTCGTCGGCCAGCAGCGCCCGCGGCGCGTTGGCGACCGCGCGCGCGATCGCAACGCGCTGCTGCTCGCCGCCGGAGAGTTCGGAGGGGCGGTGCTTGATGCGCTCGCCGAGCCCGAGATAGGCCAGGATCTCGCTCGCCCGCTTCACGGTCTCCGAGCGCTTGAGGCCACGGATCATCTGCGGCAGCATCACGTTCTCCAGCGCCGTGAACTCCGGCAGCAGCCGGTGCGACTGGTAGACGAAACCGATATCGGTGCGGCGCATCTGGGTGCGCTCGATGTCGGTGAGTTGCGATGTCGGGGTGCCCCCGACATAGACCTCGCCCTCGTCGGGGCTCTCCAGCAGGCCCGCGATGTGCAGCAAAGTCGACTTGCCAGAGCCCGAGGGCGCGACCAGTGCCACCGACTGCCCCGCCCACAGGGCAAGCTTGGCGCCGTCGAGGATGGTCAGCTGCTTCTCGCCCTGCATGTACCGGCGCTTGATCTCGTGGAGATAAACGACCGGGACGTCTTCTGCCCCCTGCTCTTCCATCAGCGCCTCACTCGTAGCGAAGCGCTTCGACCGGGTCTAATCGGGCCGCGCGCCAGGAGGGATAGAGCGTGGCCAGAAAGGACAGGGTCAGGGCCATGATGACGACCGCGCTGGTCTCGCCGGCATCGATCTCGGCCGGCAGCTTCGACAGGAAGTACAGCGTCGGATCGAACAGGTCGGTGTTGGTCAGCCACGACAGGAACAGCCGGATGGTCTCGATGTTCAGGCAGATCAGGAGGCCAACGAAGAAGCCGGTGAGCGTGCCCACCACGCCGATCGAGGCCCCGGTGATCAGGAAGATTCGCATGATCGCCCCCTGCGAGGCACCCATCGTCCGGAGCACCGCGATGTCCTGGCCCTTGTCCTTGACCAGCATGATCAGTCCCGAAACGATGTTCAGCGCCGCCACCAGCACGATCAGGGTCAGGATCAGGAACATCACATTGCGCTCGACCTGGAGCGCGTTGAAGAAGGTGGAGTTGCGCTGGCGCCAGTCGACCAGGAACACCGGCCGGCCGGCCGCCTCCGTCACCGTCTTGCGAAACTGCTCCACCTTGTCGGGATTGCTGGTGAAGATTTCGATCGCGGTCACGTCGTTGTTACGGTTGAAATAGGCCTGGGCTTCCGCCAGCGGCATGAACACGAAGCTGGAGTCATATTCCGACATGCCGATCTCGAACACCGCGGCCACCTTGTAGGGCTTGATGCGCGGTGTCGTGCCCATCGGCGTCACCGCGCCCTTCGGCGCAACCAGCGTGATGCTGTCGCCGGCATGCAGCGAGAGCAGATCCGCGAGACGTCGACCGATGGCGACGCCCTGGCCCTCGTCGAAACCTTCGAGGGTGCCCTGCTTGATGTTCTTGGCGATCGACGTCAGGTTCGTCAGATCCTGCGAGCGGATGCCGCGGATGAAGACGCCCGAGGCGTTGAACGGCGACGAGCCCAGGCCCTGGCCGTCGACCACGGGCGCCGCGAGCCGGATGCCCTGCACCTGCGAGATCCGCTCGGAAACATCCTTCCAATCGGTCAGCGGCGATTCCAGCGGCTGCACCAGGAGGTGGCCGTTGAGGCCGAGGATCTTGTCGAGCAGCTCCTTGCGGAAGCCGTTCATGACGGCCATCACGATGATCAGCGTCGCGACGCCGAGCATGATGCCGAGGAAGGAGAAACCCGCAATCACGGAGATGAAACCCTCGCGGCGCCGGGCACGCAGATAGCGCCCGGACAGCATCCACTCGAAGGGCGCGAAGGGCGCGGTCTGCACGGGTTCGGTCATGGCGTCATCCATTGCGCGATCATCCCATGATTCGGGCCGATTGTGGCCGGATTGGCCGTCGGCCGGCTGGCTGCCCCGGTGGATAATACGATGATCGAACGAACGGCTCAGCTCGCCGCGGTTCCAGCGCCAAGCCGCGCCACGATGTCGGCCGGCGACATCATCTCGCGTGCCCCGTCGCTGCGGGTCTTCACCTCGACCTTGCCTTCGGCAAGGCTCTTCGGACCGACCATGATTTGCCAGGGAATGCCGATCAGATCGGCGGTGGCGAACTTGCCCCCCGCGCGCTGCTCGGTGTCGTCGTAGAGCACGTCGACGCCCTTGGCGAGCAGATCGCGATAGAGCTGCTCACAGGCGGCATCGGTGTCCGAGCCGCCCTGTTTCAAATTGAGGATCACGGCGCGGAACGGCGCGACCTCCTCGGGCCATTTGATGCCGGCATCGTCATGGCAGGCCTCGATGATGGCGCCGGCAAGACGCGACACGCCCACGCCGTAGGAGCCGCCGTGGATAGTGACCTCGGCTCCATCAGGACCGGCCACCAGCGCCTTCATGGGCTCGGAATATTTGGTGCCGAAGTAGAAGATCTGCCCGACCTCGATGCCGCGGGTGTGGACGCGCCGCTCCGCCGGCACCTCGGCCTCGAAGCGGGCGCCGTCGTGCACGTCCTCGGTCGCCGCGTAGAGGGAGGTCCATTCCTTGATGATCGGCGTGAGGTCGCCGTCATAATCGACGGAGGCCGACGGGATCGGCAGATCGAGCACGTTACGGTCGCAATACACACCGGACTCGCCGGTTTCGGCGAGCACGATGAACTCATGACTGAGATCACCGCCGATCGGGCCGGTCTCGGCACGCATGGGGATGCCCTTCAGGCCCATCCGCGCAAACGTGCGCAGGTAAGCGACGAACATCTTGTTGTAGGCGCGCCGCGCGCCCGCCTCGTCGAGATCGAACGAATAGGCGTCCTTCATCAGGAATTCCCGGCCGCGCATCACGCCGAAGCGCGGACGCTGCTCGTCGCGAAATTTCCATTGGATATGATAGAGATTGAGCGGCAGGTTGCGGTAAGACTTCACGTAGGCCCGGAAGATCTCCGTGATCATCTCCTCGTTGGTCGGCCCGTACAGCAACTCACGCTTGTGACGGTCGCTGATGCGCAGCATCTCAGGACCATAGGCGTCGTAGCGGCCGCTCTCGCGCCAGAGGTCGGCGAGTTGCAGGGTCGGCATCAGCAATTCCAGCGCGCCGGCGCGGTTCTGCTCCTCGCGCACGATCTGCTCGATCTTCTTCAGGACCTTGAAGCCGAGGGGCAGCCAGGCGTAGATGCCGGCCGCCTCCTGCCGCAGCATGCCGGCGCGCAGCATCAACCGGTGCGAGACGATCTCGGCTTCCTTCGGATTTTCTTTCAGAATGGGCAGGAAAAACCGCGACAAACGCATGGGTTGGGCCTTCGAGATTCGGTTCGGGCTGGCGCAGTCAAACCGGATCAGGCGGCAAAACACAAGACTGGGATTGAGAAAAAGCGGCTAAGCCACCGTATTCCCGATCATTTTACTGGTTTCGCTGAAGCGGAGGATGAACGCCGGCCAACAGCCTGTCGGCGGACTGGGGACCATCAAACGATGATCCAAGGATTGTCCAGGGATGGCCTCAACGTGGCCTGAGCTCGAATTCATCCTCCAGACTGATCTGGTCGAAATCGTCTACCAGCGCGTCGACCCGAACATGCCAGCGGCCGGACAACGGCAGCGGCACATCTCGTGCGTGCCAGTCACGATCCGGCTCTCGAACCGCCTTGCGCTCGATCGGCCCGATGCCCTTGGCCGGTATCTGGAGCGTCAGCGTGACCTCTTTGGCCTGAAGCCGGCTGCCGTCCGGGTTCATCAGTTGGAGCAGGACATGGTTCGGCCCGACCCGCCCGGGAAACATCAGGACCTGAAACATGGCGCGATCGCCGTGGGTATGGAGGCCGAGTGGCGCCTCCCGCGCGAGGCTGCGCGGCGGCGGCGTGAACCGCCAGCCCGCCACGACGCCGAGGATGGCCACGCCAAGGGCGCATTCGAGCAGGATCGAGCGGCTGAGCGCCAGAGATTTTGGATCGGATGCGAAGGCGGGGACGAGGCGGTAGCGGTTCAAAGCCGCGAGCGCGAGCAGCAGCACGACGAGCGCCAGCTTGCTCGACAGCAAGAGCCCATAGGTCGTCTCCACGAGGGCGCGAAGCGACTCGAGCTCGACCATGGCAAGCCACACACCGGTGACCAGAAGCACGCCCACGACGGGCATCGCGATCACGGAAAACCTGCGCAGCGCCGCTGCCGCACCGGCATCGGCCGTCATCGTCAGCGCCGCAAGCGGCACGAGCGCGCCGAGCCAGAACGTCACCGCCATGCCATGGAGGCCGACCGCCGTCCGGCTCAGCCATGCCGGCGGCGCCGTCGCCGCATGACCGCTCATCGCCAGGGCCGCGCCGGCCCCCGCCAGGGCGGCGGCCGCGAGCGGCCTGCCCCACGGCTGTTCTCGCAACCACGCCGCGGCCAAAGCGGCGGCCATTGCGAAGGCGGTGAACAGCACGGTGAAAATCAGGCTCGTGTTGGCCGCAGATGCCCAGGGGCTTGGCGTGAGCAGGCCGCGGAGCGGAAGGTCGAGAAGGTCGAGCCCCTGCCCGCCGACCGACAGCACAGCTCCCACAAGTCCGGCTCCGAGCACGACGATCAGGATACGCTGGACCGAAGCGACAGGCCCCACCCATTTGAGAAAGAACACGCCGCCGACGCCAAAGAACAGACCAGCGTATAGCGCCAGGCGCGCCGACCAGATCAGCCCGTCGCGCCAATGGTCCCGTTCCAGGAACGCATTCGCAGGGGTGGGCGCGCCCACCGCAAAGCTCACAACTCCAGCGACAGGATGACCGTCAGCCGAGATCACTCGATAGCTGACGAGTTGGCTGCCGCGCGGCAGATCGGGCGGCAATCTGACGACGACCGCCGGGCCCGTAACATCGGCGCGAAGCTGGTCCCAGCGCTGCCCGCGTGCGTCGATCAGGACCAGGGCGCCGACCGAGACCGCTTCATCGAAGCGGAGCGTGAGCACCGGCGGCACAGTCTCGGCAACGCTGCCATCGGCGGGCTCGGACGAAACCAGCGCCGCATGCGCGCCGGCTCTGGTCGTGAGGCCCACGGCCAGAGCCAGGATGAGGAGAACCGCCCGGAGCACGCCCCTCACGGTTTCGGCAGCAGCCGGATGCCCGGCGCCGGTTGCTTGTAGCTGTGCGGATCAGCCCCTTCGGCCGGAATCTCGATCCACCGCCTCACATCAGCCTCGCACTCCTGCACGACGGGGAAATACAAGGTGGTGTCGGGCTTGAGCGCGGTCGTCAGCGTCACGTCGACCGCGAACGGCTCGCGGGTCTTGGCTGGCACGCGGCCGCCGGACCAGACGATCTCCTGAACGCCTTCGGACAGTTTTCGCCCGTCGTCCTCATAGGTGGCGGCGTAAGCCCCCGTCTTGGTGTCGATCGTCCAACCCGCCTTGGCCTCCGGCACGACTGCGACGACGCCCTCCGGAATCCGCACGCGCAGCTTGATCGTGTCGGCCTCGCCGCAGCCATGCGGCACGACGAAAACGGCCTGAACGCGTGAGCCGATCGCAGCCTCCTTGGTCTCCAGGATCACATGCGCGTCGGCTGACGCGTTTGCCGTCGCCAGGACTGCGACCGATACGAGCCACGACATCTTCCTGCTGGGAATGCTCATGATCACCTCAGAACGTGTATTTGGCCGCGAGCACGAAGGTGCGCCCCGGGAAGGGATGGAACAGCGTGTATTGCTGATTGAAAAGGTTATCGATGCCGAAATCGAAGGCGAAATTCTTCGTCGCATTGTAGTGGATCTTCATGTCGACGAGGAAGAAGCTGTCGAAGGCGCCGTAGACGTGCGGAATGATGTCGGTGTTGTCCAGCGTCGAATATTGCTTGCCACTGTAGCGTGCCGCGACCGTATAGGCCCAGCTCTCGTTCGGCCGGTAGGTTGCGCCGAACTTGGCGCGCCAGTCCGGCACGTAGGGCACGCGCTTGCCGACCACGGTGGTTGCGGCACTCCATTTCGCATCGGCCAGGATCTTGGAGTCGACATACGTGACACTGCCGAATAGCTGGAGGCCATTAACCAGGACGTTGTCCTTGTCGGCGGACAGTTCGACGCCGCGCATGCGGATCGCGTCGACGTTACTCACAGCCGTCTGAGTGACCTGCTGACCGTTTGTATTATTGGTCACCAGGGTCGACTGGGAAATCAGCGCATCGAAAGTCTTTTCCTGGAACAGCGTGAGCCGAACGCGGCCGTCGCTCCAGTGACGCTCGAGGTTCAGCTCCCCGGTGTAGTCATGCTCGGGTTTCAGTAGCGGGTTCGGCAGAAAGATATTAGTCCCCACCGCGAGGTTCTGGTACAACTCTCCCACGGTGGGGAAACGGTAAGCCTCACCGAAATTGGCGGTCACGTTCCAGTCGCGGTTAAGGTCGTAAGAGAGTGATGCCTTCGGCGAAAACTTGGTCGCAGAAAGCTGCGGCTGGGTTGTCACCAGCGACTGGGTGATTGCTCCAGCAGCGCTTTGAATGGTGTTCACGTTGAAGCCGTCCAATGCGCGCCACGTCTCCAGGCGTCCGCCTAGCGTCAGCTTCAGATCGGGCAGGATCTTCCAGGCATCCTGAACCCAGAGCGCGCCGGTGCGGGTCTCGCCGACACCGGTTGCATACAGCTGGCCCGTGCCGGTCGACGTCGCCTGGTCCCAGACTGTCGTTGCATAGGTCGGGTTCTCCAAACGGTACCGGTCGCCGTGCAGGCCGAAGGAGACTTCGTGTGGCCCGTCATAGCCGAATGGCCGCCAGATGCCTTTGGCGTCGGCGTTCTGCCAGTTCGTGCCATCAAGGCGCGCGATCTTGCCCTTCTGCGAGTACCCGGTCCCAGTGGCGGTCACCGTATAAGGATTGAGCTGGGCATCCTGCAGGTAGTTGTAGCTCGACGCCGATAGATCGAAGTCGAAGGTGCCCCTGGTGTCGCTCTTGAGCGCGATGGCGTTCGACATCTGGGTTTGATCCCAGATATAGCGCCCGCTGGCGAATGTACTGATATTGTTGAAGGTCAGCTGCCCATTGGCATCACGCAGATAGGTCTGTGGCGTCGAGACTTGGTGATTGTTCCAGATGCCGAGCGAATATGTTGCCTGCACCAGCGGGCTAACATCGTAGGCGAGCCGCAGATTGCCGGAGGTCTGCTGCGAGTGCGCGAGTACACCGGTACCCACTACGTCGGCTTCGGTCCCAGTCTTGCTCCTGGCCGGGAAGGCGCCAGTTGTCGTCGTAGGAATCGAAGTCAGCGATGAAATCGTCGTATAAGTCAGCGGCTGCTGGTAGCTGTCGAGGTAATTGGCACTCACCAGCCAGGACAGCTTGCCATCACGATTCCCGGCCGACGCGCTGGTCTGGCTGGTGACATAGGTGTCCTTGGTGCCGTACTGGCTCCACGGCATCACCGAGACGGTCTCTTTGACCGTCGCGAACGGCTTGTCCGGCATCTTCGAGGTGATCAGCAAGACGCCGCCGATCGAGTTGCCGGGATAGGCGGCCGAGAACGGACCGTTGAGAAAATCGACCCGCGCGATCGCCTCTGGCGAGATCAGGTTCCATTTCGGCGAGGCTGCGCTGTTGTTGTTGCCGAGCAGCGTCGAGACCAGCAGGTCGTCATAGTAGATCAGCGTGCGGGCGCTGGAGTTCAGGCCCCACGTCCGCGTCGCCAGCACCGCCTGATTGTCGCCGTCATTGCGTTTGCGGACGAACAGGCTCGGCATGTATTTGACCGCGTCCTCCGGATCCTTGAGGTTGATCGTCTCGTCGATCTGCTTGGCGGTGATGCTGAAGCTCTCCTGCGGCAGCGCGAAGCGCTGCTTGGCCGCGGGCGTCTCGAACGAGCCCTTGACCCCGCCGCCGTCGATGTTGGCGGTCGAGGCCGGTGACGCTGCCGGCTGCGGCGTCGCGGCCGGTTTTGATGCGCGGGCCGCCGTGGCCCGACGCGCCTGTCCCGCCGGCTTGCGCGCAGGGCGTTGGGGCGCGGCGCGCGGGGCGTCGACGGTGACGGATGGCAGTTCCCCTGCGGGCTGGGCGTGCGCGATCGTGGCCGGCTGCAGCAGCGCGAGCTGCAAAGCGACCACGCTGACGCCGCCGAGGGCGTGATGACGAAACATATGAGACTTCCCCAATGCCGGCTCCCATGGCCGGTCTTCCTGATCAGATGCAAAGCGACGCGGCTGCGCCGCTGGCGACGTGTCCGTCAGGCGTGCGCGGGAGGTCCGCGCGGTTGGGTCTGCGAGTAAGTGAGGATGTGAAAGAGATCGAACGCGCGCCCGCTCCAGGCGATGCGCGCCCCCTGGCGCAGCGGGGCGGCATGGGCCGTGACGGGCGGCGCGTCGAGTGCCGCGGCGGCGTGGAGCACGCAGCACATCACGCAGTCGAGACCGCAGGCGGCGCGGTCGGCATCGCGGTTGGATGGCGCTGTATCCGGCTCGGCGTGGCAGATCACGGCGCCGTCGAGCGGATCGACGAGTGCGATCGCTGACGCCGTGAGGGCCGACGCCGCCACCGGCGCCAGCGTCTGGATCAGCAACGCCAGCAGGGCCAGCGGCAACAGGCGCGCGATCCAGGGACGCCCCGCGCTGCCGTTCGTCCGGCAAGCGCCAGTGCGTGGATGAGCTGGGATCGCGACGCCCATGGTCATGGCACGCCGAGCCTCTGGCCGGCGGCCCGCGCAGCCTGCTCGGCCTGCCGGATCAACGGACCGCGCTGCGTCAGCACGGCATTGGCCGAGTCTGCTCCGGCGCGCTCCGGCGATCCCGCAGCAAACGGCGGCTGCGGATCATATTCGATCAGCAGCTGAATACGTTTGGCATTGTCCTCGCCGGTGAGCTTCGCGGCCAGCGCAAGGCCGAAATCGATGCCCGCGGTCACGCCTCCGGCGGTGACGCGGTTGCGGTCCGTCACGACGCGATCGGCCACCATCTTGGCACCCATCAGCGGCAGGAGATCGCGCACGTACCAATGCGAGGTCGCGTTGAAGCCCTTCAGCAGACCGGCGGCACCGAGCAGCAGCGAGCCGGTGCAGACGCTGGTGACGAAGCGCGCCAACTCGCCGCGCGAGGCGACGAAGTCGAGCGTCCGGGCATCGTTCATGCCGTCGACGGTGCCCTTCAGCCCGCCCGGCACGAACAGTACGTCGAGCTCCGCCGGCGCCGCGTCGAAGCTGTGGGTCGGAGCGACTGCGATTCCGACGTCCGTCGCGACGGGGGTCATCGACGCAGCGATGAGGCGGACATCCGCCTGCATGATGTTGAAGACGGTGAGCGGCCCCGTCAGATCGAGCAGGATCATGCCCGGATAGACCAGCAGGCCGATGACGGGCTTGCCCAGGGAACGCGGCGCCTGCTCGGCCTGCGCGCCCGGCAGCAGCAGGCCCGCGAGCGAGCCTGCCAGAACCGAGCTGTTGAAGACACGTCGGTCCATTCGCGTGCCTCTGCCCTACATCTTGTGATCGTGCTTCATCATGCCGCCGCCCTCGCCGCCCGGCCCCTTGGCGCCGACGGCCTGGACGTCGAGCGTCACGGCAACCTTGCCGGCCTTCTCGAATTCCAGCGTGAGCGGCAGCTTGTCGCCCTGCTTCAGCGGGCTCTTCAGCTCCATCAGCATCAGATGATAGCCGCCGGGCGCCAACGCGACGGTCTTGCCCGGCTCGATCTCGAGTCCCTTCTCCAGCGGACGCATCGTCATGACGCCGTTGTTGACGGCCATCTCGTGCACCTCGATGCGGCCCGCGATGTCTCCGGCCACGGCGACGAGCCGGTCCGGCGCGCTGCCGGTGTTCTGGATGGTGAGATAGCCTGCCCCGGTCTTGGCGCTGCCAGGCGTGGCGCGGCTCCACGGCTGGGAGATGACGAGGTCACCGGCCTTGATGTCGGCAGCGAATGCCGCGGCAGAGCCGGCCAGCAGAAAAGCGAGAGCGAGCAGTGAGCGCTTGAACAGCGTCATGGGTGATTCCTTTCGATGTTGATCGTGCCGCACTGGCGTGAGGCCAGCGCGGCTCAGCCGATGCGACGTCGGCCGAAAACGGAGCGGATGCAGTGTTACGCGTCGGGAAACAAAGGTCGTAACGGCGGAGTCGTCACGATGCAGGCGGGGCTCTCGCCTGCGCGTTCGACGACGCCCGGTTGCCGCGGACGTCAGAGATGTATGCGCGCCAGACCAGGTCGCGCGCGTCGCGCCGAGGAACGGCGTCGGCCGTAAGCTCAGGTCCATCGAGCGCCATCGGCTGCGCCAGACAGCAGAGCGCACAGACGCCCTGGTCCAGCTTGGCCCGGGAGTCGTCATCGGACGGCTCTGAGCCGGACTGGCTGTGGCAGATTTCCAGGCTGCGGAATGGGTCGGCTGCGGCGGCTGCTGCGGCCCGGGCAATGCCGATCGGCGCCAGGATCTGCACCATCAGTGCGATCAGCACGATCGGGATAAAGGCTTGCAGCTGCTGCCGCATGGAGATCCGCCAAATGAACATGAAACTTGTGCCCGAGCCGAAGCGCCGAGTCGAGGTCGCGCGGGGCACAGTCAGCACATTTAGCCAGCGGTGTTTGATGAAGAACAATCCCGGGAGATCACGACAGGCTCAGAAACGCAGGGTATTTCAGCACCTTTTGCGGGAAAAATCGAAACTGAAACCCCTCAATTGCAAGCACTTACCGATCATTTCCTGGAGTGCGCGAAATTTGAACAATCGTTGCCGAAAAGGATGACAAACGCAAAAAGATCGTCTACGAATTCGGCCTCAGGCTAACGCTTGCGGAAGTCTGGTGGTCCAAGTCTCGGGAGGAGCCCTGGCGCGCAAAAAGCAGCGTCAACCCGCTTAACAAGATCAAATCTGAACTTGCGGGATACCAAAGGGTCGACACAATTTCCGAGCAGGGCCCGCTGCCCTGCTCTATTTTTTTGCTGGGCAGGTTGTTTGTCGAGCTTTCAAGCTCATCGCACCGTAGCTGCATCCTCATGAACGCCGGCTGAACGTGCCTGCCCAGGCGCGGTCGGAGCGGCGTCCACGAATCGCGGCAACGGCGACCGCCAGCGAGATTTCGTCTTGGGCCATGGGAGCACGATCGACACCGGCTCGCGACCCCGCACCACCCAGCGCAGTTCGTCACCCTCGATGTCGAGCACGCCGAAGGCCTCGGCCGCGTCCCCGGAAATGAAGGTTTCGGTCAGCGACTGTAGCGTGATGTGCGGCGTGCCGTCGACCGTCGTCAACGTGTTCCAATGAACATGGCCCGCCAGCGCAACGATCGGACACGGCGCATGGGCCATGGTGGCGCGAATCTGATCGAGCTCGGCATAGGTCGCATGCCCCGGGTTGGCTTCGAAATAATAATTGCCGTGCTGAGCGTGGCCTGACAGCGGCACGTGACTGACGAGCAGGGTCGGACGATCATCCTGCCCAAGCAGATCCGCGAGCGCATCGAGATCGCCCGCAGACAGGCGAAAGCCGCGCGTCGGAGCGAGTCGCACGTCCGGTTGCCAGAACACGCACCTGACGTGACCGATGATCCGCTGACGCGACCCGCTCGGCAGGTCGAAGATCGCTTCGTTGTCATCGAGCGTCAGCATGGCAACGTCATGATTGCCGCTCACATGGTGGTGACTCGCGCGCAGTTCGGCAAAGCTCATCGCAACGTCACTCTGCAGCAGCCGATCGCGTTCCGGATCCTCATCGGAGATCCTGTCCCCGAGATCGATCACAGTGTCGATGTTCTCTGCGTTGACCTTTGCGACAAACTGCTGCAGCAGCGGGAGCGCGCGCGATCCGCGCTTCGTTGGCGTGTCCCGGCCGTGATGGATGTCGCCGATGACGGCGATGCGCGTTCTTGTCAAAGCTCGTCTCCGAATCCAGGACAGCTGCCTTGCAGCTGCCGCGTAACACGGGCGCATCACCGTTTTCTGACAAGCCGCGTGCAGCGCGACAAACGGCAGATGCAGCGCACAACATCCGGCTGTAGCGAGATCAAAAAGGTTGTGAAACACTGCAGCTCTTGGCGGCGCGATCAATGACGCCGCCGGACAACAATGGGACAGGGAGCACGGCATGTCCGGCACTGACGAAACGTCCAACAAAACCTTCAAGAACCGGCGCGACATTCTCCAGGCAGCGACCGCCGCAGGCTCTGCCGCGGCCCTGCTCGCCGGCTTCGGCATCAATCCGGCGCTCGCCGCCGAAATGGGCCGCTCCGAAAAGCCGCTCAAGGCGGCGTTCTCCAATGCCGGCCTGCAGGCGACATGGTGCGCGCAGGGCAAGCAGGCCGCGGAATGGTGGGGCAAGCTGCTCAATGTCGAGGTCACCTGGTTCGACGGCCAGCTCGATGCGGTGAAGCAGCGCGCCGCGATCGACAACATGGCGTCGCAAAAGTGGGATTTCGTCGCGATCCAGGCATTCGGCATCGGAACCCTGACGCAGCCGGTGCAGAAGATGATCGATGCCGGCATCCCTGTCATCGACATGGACACGCTGATCGCGCCGCTCGATCAGATCAACGTCCACTCCTTCCTCGCGCCCGACAATGAGTTCATGGGTGCCTCCGTCACCCAGGCGCTCGCGAATGCGATGGGCGGCAAGGGCAAGATCATCATGACCCAGGGCGCGCTCGGCCACACCGGCGCACAGGGCCGCGCCAAGGGCTTCAACTCGGTCATCAAGCAGTTCCCGAACATCGAGGTGCTCGATACCCAGCCGGCCGATTGGGACGTGTCGAAGGCGGCGCGCCTGTGGGAGACCTATCTGACGAAATATCCGCAGATCGACGCGGCATTCTTCCACAATGACGACATGGCGCTCGCCGCCTACAACATCATGAAGGCGCGCAACCGCACCAACATCCTGATCGGCGGCGTCGACGCCATGCCGCCCGCGATCCAGGCGGTCAGCGAAGGTCGCATGTTCGCGACCGTGCGCAATCCGTCCTGCCGCATCCATGGCGGCGCCATCGTGGCCGGTGTCGCTGCAGTCACCGCCGGCGAGAAGAGCGGCCAGGGCATTCCGAAGCAGGTGATCACCGATGGTCCGGTCGTGACCAAGGCCAATGCTCCGGGCATGCAATGGATGGAGGATCACTTCCTGATCTGAAGTCTCCTCCCATGCTGGACAGCCGCCCACCGCTTCTGGAACTGCAGGACATCACCAAGTCGTTCGGCGGCGTCACCGCCTTGCGCGGCGTCGATTTCACCCTTCGTCCCGGCGAGATCCATGGTCTCGTCGGGGAGAACGGCGCCGGCAAGAGCACGCTGATGAAAATCATCGCCGGCGTGCACACCGGGTTTTCCGGACGTTTCCTGCTCGACGGCCGCGAGGTGCATTTCCATTCCGCCCGCGATGCCCGCGCCGCCGGCATCGCGATGGTGCATCAGGAGCTCAGCGTCGCGCCTGATCTCACGGTGGCCGAGAACGTGTTTCTCGGCAATCAGCCGACCAACGCGCTCGGCATCGTGCAATGGCGCCGCATGGCGCGCGAGGCCGCCGAGCAGCTCAAGCGCCTTGGCATCGACGCTGATCCCATGAGCCGGCTCGGCGACCTGCCGATCGGCGTGCAGCAGCTGATCGAGATCGCGCGCGTGCTGTTCTCCGGCGCCCGCATCATCATCCTGGACGAGCCGACCTCGGCGCTGTCGCCGCCTGAGGTCGAGCGGCTGTTCGCGGCGCTGCGCCGGCTGCGCGCGCAAGGCACCGGGATCATCTTCATCTCGCACTTCATCGAGGACATCCTGCTGATCTCGGACGAGGTCACAGTGTTCCGCAACGGCCGCAAGATCATGGAGACGCGTGCGGCCGACACCAGCAAGGCGGCGCTGATCGAGGCCATGATCGGCAAGGGCCGCGACGCGTTGGAGGACAGCTACACCCATGACATCAGCCTGCCCGCGCCTGCGGCCGACAAGCCTGTCGTGGTCGAAGCCGACGGCCTGTCGCTGGCCCGCAATCTGAAGCGCGTGTCGTTCTCCGTCCACGCCGGCGAGGTGCTCGGCGTCTACGGCTTCATGGGGTGCGGCCAGCTCGAGCTGGCGCGCATCCTGTTCGGCAAGCTTGCGCCCGATGCTGGCGAGCTGCGGATTTCAGGCGAACGAAACCGCTTCAAGAGCACGGCCGATGCGCGCCGCGCCGGCATCGCCTTCGTGCCGGAGAGCCGGCGCGACATGCTGTTCCTGCAGGAGCCGGTCTACAAGAACGTCTCGATCAGCATCCTCGACCGGATCGATGCGCTGCTGCTCAAGCCCGCGCGCGAGCGCGCGCTGGCGCAGCGCCAGGTCGAGCAGCTGCAGATCCGCCCAGCCGATGTGGAGATCGAACTTGGCCTGCTCTCGGGCGGCAACCAGCAGAAGGTCGCGCTGGCGAAATGGCTCAGCCATCCGCCGCGCCTTCTCGTGTTGTGCGAGCCGACCCGCGGCATGGATGTCGGCGCCAAGAGCGACGTGATCCAGATCGTACGCCAACTGCGCGACCAGGGCATCGCCGTGATCGTGTTGTCGACCGAGCCCGAGACGGTGCTGTCGCTGGCCGACCGCGTCATCGTGCTCAAGCGCGGCGAGGTCGTGCGCGAATTCGCCGGCGAAACCATCAGCAAAGACCGTCTGCTCGAGGCGGCGTAGGGAGACGTCCATGGCGCATGGCGACACAGTTCCGATGCCGGAGGCGCAAGCGCGCCGCGCCGGCGGCATCGCGTCGCTGCTGCGGTCGCAGATGCGCAACATCGCGCCGTTCCTGACCTTGATCTTCCTTACGGCGTTCTTCGCGATAGCCAGCCCGTCCTTCGCGACGCTCGACAATGTCGGCAACATCCTGACGCAGGTGTCCGTCACCGGCATCATCGCCGTCGGCCTGACCTTCGTCATCCTCTGCGCCGAGATCGACCTGTCGATCGCGGCCATCGCCAACGTCACCGGCATCGCGGTCGCCTACTTCACCTTGCAGGAGTCCTACGTCAATATCGCCAATGTCCCGCTGCCGGGCGTTGCCGCGATTTTGCTGGCGCTGGCGCTGTGCGCACTGCTCGGTGTGGTCAACGCCTTTGGCCTGACCGTCATCGGCATCCCCTCCTTCATCATGACCTTGGCGATGATGCAGATCGCTGCGGGCATCTCGGCCATGCTGGTGCGCGGCCAGATCGCCTACAAGGTACCGCCCTTGATCACGACGCTGGGCTCCGGCTCGATCGCCGGTATCCCCTGGATCGTGGTCGTCGCCGCGCTGATGCTTCTGCTCGGCCACCTCGTGCTGACCTACACGCGCTTCGGCCGCTACGTCTACATGGTCGGCGGCAACCGCGAAGCGGCGGAATATTCCGGCCTGAACGTCAAGCTCATCCTAGGCAGCGTGATGGTGATCTCGGCGGTCTGCTCGGGCATCGGCGGCATGCTCGGCGTGGCGCATTTCGGCAGCGCGCAGCAGAACGAGTTCGACACCTATCTGCTCGACTCGATCGCCGCGGTCGTGGTCGGCGGCACCAGCCTGTTCGGCGGCCGCGGCGGCATCGGAAATACCATCGTCGGCCTGTTCGTGCTCGGCGTGCTCAACAACGGCCTCGACCACGTCAACATTGATAGCTTCCTGAAGATCCTGATCCGCGGTCTGATCCTGCTGGCGGCATTGGTGATCAACGTCTACGCCCAACGCCTGCGCGCAAAGGCGGCGGATTGAGCGTAATGCCGTAGGATGGGCAAAGCAGCCGCCGAAGGCGGCAGCGTGCCCACCGTCCAACCGCGAGCCCGGTGCGCGATGGTGGGCACGGCGCAGGACAGATCGAGGCACAATCGATCGTTTGAGGCGCGCCTTTGCCCACCCTACGCAGCGCTTTCCATTCCAAGCGAGATGAAGTCATCCGCTCGGACCCCGTAGCCCGCATGAGCGGAGCGACATGGGGGGTCTCACGCGCATGATCTGAGAACCCGGATGTCGCTCCGCTCATCCGGGCTACCAGATCGCTCCTCGCAATGACGCGGCCTAGAAGGCTGGCTGCCAGTGGCGCAAGTCGCGCGCAGCCGTCGTCACCGCTTCGACCGACGCGAAGGACGCTGTCTCCACCATCAGCCTTCGCGCGAGTCGTAGCGCCCGCGCCTCGCTTATCGCGCGCCGCCTTGGATCCTCGATCAATTCGAAATCGATGTTATGCGCGAGCCCCAGAATGCGACGGATGATCTTGGCTGCCGTGAAACCGACGGCGTCGTGAAACACCCTGGCCATGTAGGCCTGTCGCTCCGCCTCTAGCCGTGCTGCGCCCGACTCGTCGGGAAACAGCGAAAGCGGATAGGCATCGCCAGTCGCTCCGCTGCGCCACAACTCCAGGAACTTGTCCGCGAATCCACTCCAGACCTGGCCGGCCGTACCAAGCACCCAGCTCTCGAAGGCCTCTCTGTCGCCGTGCGATCGCTCATGACCGGCGGACGCGAAATACGCCATCAGCAGATTGGCCAGCACCGCGCCGACATCGAATCCCATCGGGCCATAGAAGGCGAATTCGGGATCGATCACCTTGGTCTCTCGCTCCGTGACCATGATCGAGCCGGTGTGCAGATCACCATGGATCAGCGCCTCGGCGCTCGACAGGAATTTCAGCTTCAGCCGGGAGATCGCGACATGCAGATCGAGATCGGCGCGGATGTCGGCGGCGGTCGCGTCGAGCCACGGCGCGGTCCAGCGGTTCTGCTCGGCGATGCGATAGGGATCGGTGAAGATCAGATCCTCGGTGATCTTGCACAGCGCGTGATTGCCGGCAAAGCTGGCGATCGCTTCCTTCTTGGCTGCCGCCGAGAGCGCGAGGTCCGACGAGAAGAACAGCGTCCGCGCCATGAACGTCGTGATGTGATCGACGAAGGCCGGATAGATCGTACCTGCGACCAGCCCCTTGCGCATGATGATGTGCGGCTCGAGCAGCTCCATCGCCGTGAGCGCCAGCGCCGGGTCATGATGCACGATCGCCGGTACGAGGCCGGGCGCGAGACGGTTCTGATGCGCCAGCGCCAGATGCTCGTAGTGGGCGCGTGACAGCGGCAGCGGCCAGCTTTCGCCGACCAGGCGCACATAAGGCAGAGCCTGCTTCACGGCGAGGCCGCCAGCCGTGCCCTTGACGATGAAAACGAGATTGAGATTGCCGTCGCCGACCTCGGTGATCGACCAGTGCTCGGCCGGCCCGCCGAGTTGAGCTGCGACCGCCGGCACGGCTGCGAGGGTGCCGCGCAAATCGGGTTCATTGAGAATGCGATAGCCTGACGGCGTCCCCTGCCCGGCTGCGCCCGATGTCGTCACGCGCGACCTCCCTGTCGATCTTGTTGTCATCTCCTATAGCAAAAAAGCCGACGCGCGTCCGCGCATCGGCCGGAGAGGATGTTGTGCGACGCAAGCGGACGGGACGAGCGTTTCCTTAGAACCGGTTGTTCCCGTGTCGCGTTCTCGCCATCTCCACCGCTGCATGCTCCGCGAAAGCGGGGCATCCATTAACGGTCGTCTAGAACGGCATGCCCATCAGCTTCGAAAGCCGCTCGATGTTGAGATAACCGGCCTGATAGGCCGCAAGCCCAAGGCCGAAAACCACGGCCGAGAGCAGCGTGGTCCAAATCAGGCGGCGGCCCATCAGGCTGATGGTCGGCGCGCCGGGATCGGTGCCGGGCGACGCGCCGCCAGTCTCGTGCTGGCTACGCACGCCGAACGGCAGGGTGACGAACAAGGTCACCCACCACATCACGAAGTAGATCGCGAGCCAGGTTGAGATCGTATAGGCCATGATCGCGCTGCCTCAGGCCTGCTCGATCTCGACAAGCGCGCCCGAAAAATCCTTCGGGTGCAGGAACAGCACGGGCTTGCCATGCGCGCCGATCTTCGGCTGGCCGTCGCCGAGCACGCGGGCGCCTTCCTTGATCAGCGTATCGCGCGAGGCGATGATATCGGCCACCTCGTAGCAGACGTGGTGGATGCCACCATCGGCATTGCGCTCGAGAAACTTGGAGATCGGCGAAGCCTCGCCGAGCGGCTGGATGAACTCGATCTTGGTGTTCGGCAAGGTGACGAACACGGTTATCACGCCGTGCTCCGGCAGCGGGACCGCCGAGGAGATCTCGGCGCCGAACGCCGCGCCGTAGATCTTCGCAGCCTTCTCCGCGTCCTTGACCGCGATCGCGACGTGATTGAGCCGGCCCAGCATGACATCCTCCACTCTTGTATCGCGGCCGTTCGATCGGCCTTGCTTGCTCAGACTTCCAATACGTGAACGAGGCAGATCGGTTTCTTGCCCCACTGCTCGTTGACCGCGGAGCGCACCGCGCGCCGCACCGACTCGGCCGCAGCGTCCGGATCACGCCGGCGCGCCCGCGGCAGGCCTTCGAAGGTCGAGACCACGGCGTCGAACACGATGTCGTCCATCGGCTCGCCCGCCGTCGTCTTCTCGGGAATGCCGACCATGTCGACTTCGGGATCGTCGGCGAGCTCGCCCTTCTCGGTGACGGCCATGGCCACGAAGATGCAGCCGGCAAAACTCATCTTGCGGCGCTCGACAACGGCGCGCGACTTCGAGTCCTCGAGGATGGTACCGTCCTTGTAGAGCCGGCCCGATGGCAGTTCGTCGATGATGCCGGGGTCGCCTGGCCCAAGCTTGACCAGATCGCCATTGCGGCAGGTGATGACCCTCGGCACGCCGCAGGCGCGCGCCAGCTTGGCGTGCTCGTTGAGGTGCAGCGCCTCGCCATGGACGGGGATCAAGAGCTGAGGCCGCGTCCAGGCGATCATGTCGCGCAGCTCGTCGCGGCGCGGATGGCCGGAAACGTGCACCAGATGATCGCGATCGGTGATGATCTCAATGCCCTGCTGCACCAGTCCATTGATCACCGCGCCGACGGCCTTCTCATTGCCGGGGATGGTGCGCGAGGAGAAGATGACCGTGTCGCCCTTGTTGAGCGTGACCAGCGGATGATCGTCATTGGCGATACGCGCCAGCGCCGCGCGCGGCTCGCCCTGGCTGCCGGTGCAAAGCGCCAGCACCTTGTCCGGCGGAAAGTGGCCGTAGAGATCCATGCCGCGGAAGTTCTGCACGCCGTCGAGATAGCCGGTCTCGCGCGCCACCTGCACAACGCGCTCCATGGCGCGGCCGACGATGACGACCTCGCGCTCGGCCTCGCGTGCCGCATCGGCGACGGCGCGAATACGCGCCACGTTGGAGGCGAAGGTAGTGACGGCGACGCGCCCCTTCGCTTCCTTGACCAGCTTGGCGATGCTCTTGGCGACTTCGGCCTCGGACGGCGAACGTCCCTCGCGCACAGCGTTGGTCGAGTCGCCGATGAGCGCGAGCAGCCCGGCATCGCCGAGCTCGCGCAGCCGCTTCTCGTCGGTCGGCGCGCCCAGCACCGGCGTCGGATCGATCTTCCAGTCGCCGGTGTGCAGGACAGTGCCGACCTCGGTGTGGATGGCGAGCGCATGCGATTCCGGAATCGAATGCGCGACCGGGATGAACTCGACGTTGAACGGGCCGATATCGACGCGGCCGCCCGACGGGATCACCTTGACCGGAATCTTGGCCGGCAACCGCTCGGCTTCGCACTTCGCCTCGAACAACGCCGCGCTGAACTTGGTCGCGTAGATCGGGCATTTCAGCCGCGGCCAGAGATCGATGATCGCGCCGAAATGGTCTTCATGCGCGTGGGTCAGCACCAGGCCGACGAGGTTCTTGCCCTCCTTCTCCAGGAAGCTCACGTCCGGCATGATCAGATCGATGCCCGGCAGATGCTCCTCGTCGCCGAAGGAGACGCCGAGATCGATCGCGAGCCAGGAGCGCTGGTGGCGGTTGCCGAGGCCGTAGATCGACAGGTTCATGCCGATCTCGCCCACGCCGCCGAGCGGCGCAAAGGTCAGTTCGTCCGGACGTGCCATCTAGACCGCTCCCTTGGATGCGACCGAGCCGAAATGAACATCACCGGCCGTGATCGGCTCCAATCGTCCCTCCGCGGTCCGCACCAGCATACAACCCTGTTCGTCGATCGTGTCGAAAATCCCCTCGATGATAGCATGTCCGGACCTGATCGCGACGGGCTGACCGAGCCCTGCTGCCCGCTCAAGCCACAGCTTTCGGATGTCGCCGAAGCCGCGACCCGCGTTCCAGATGCCGAAATATTCGACCCAATTGTCGGAGAGCGCCGTGAACAGGTCCTCGGCGCTGACCTCGACGCCGAGGTCCCGCAGCGAGACCGCCGGTGTCGGGGTATCGGTCGGCGCCGCCACCACATTGGTGCCGATGCCGGCCACGACAGCCAGCCCGGAGGCTACCTGCTCGGCCTCGAGCAGCATACCGACGATCTTGCGTCCGCCCGCGAGCACGTCGTTCGGCCATTTCACCGCGAGATCCAGTGCCGGGCTGCCACCGGACCGCAGCACAGCCTCGAGGCTGACCTGGCGCAGAGCGTTTTCGATCGCAAGGCAGGCCGCAAATCCGAGCGTCGCGGCGACGGCCGGAATGACGTCGAGCACTTCGAGCACGGAGGACGCCAGGTTGCCGCGCGGGGCGATCCAGGGTCGATGGCGGCGGCCGCGCCCCGCCGTCTGCTCCGTGGTCACGAACCAGCAAGGCGCTTTCGCGCCGTTCCGCGCCGCGACCAAGGCCTCGACATTGGTCGAGCCGGCCTGATCGAAGACGACGAGCCCGTAGCCGCCGGCAGCGGCACGGGCTCCGAGCGCCAACGTCATCTAGAACAGCGACTTCGCCGCGGCCGCAGCGGCGCTGACCAGCGGGCCGGGATAGGCGAAGAACAGGATGTTGAAGATGCCGGAGATCGCGAGCACGGTGCGCAGCTCGATCCGGACCGGATCGACCGTCGGCAGCGGCTGGTCGAAATACATCGTCTTGACGATGAGCAGATAATAGTAGGCGCCGACGACGCTGGTCAGCACGCCGATCACCGACAGCGTGAACAGACCGCCCTTGATCGCGGCGACGAAGACGTACCATTTGGCGAAGAAGCCCGCGAGTGGCGGGACGCCGGCCAGCGAGAACAAGAGCATTGCGAAGAAGAAGGCCAGCAGCGGGTTGGTGCGGGACAGACCGGCGAAGTCGCTGATCTTCTCGAACGACTGGCCGTTGCGCTTGATCGCCATGATCACCGCGAATGAGCCCAGCGTCATCGCGACATAGATCGCGATATAGGTCAGCACGCCCTGCGCGCCTTCCACCGTGCCGGCGGCGAGGCCGACCAGCGCGAAGCCCATGTGGCCGATCGACGAGTAGGCCATCAGCCGCTTGATGTTGGTCTGGCCGATCGCGGCGAACGAGCCGAGCGCCATCGAGGCGATCGAAACGAACACGATGATCTGCTGCCACTGGAAGGTGATGCCCGGGAACGCGGTGAGCGCGACGCGCGCGAACACGGCGATCGCGGCGACCTTCGGTGCCGAGGCGAAGAACGCCGTCACCGGCGTCGGCGCGCCTTCATAGACGTCCGGCGTCCACATGTGGAACGGCACGGCCGAGACCTTGAAGCACATGCCGGCGAACAGGAAGACGAGGCCGAAGATCACGCCGACGCTGCCGGTCTTGGTCGCCGCGGCAATTCCGGCAAAGCTCACCGTGCCGGTGAAGCCGTAGACCAGCGAGGCGCCGTAGAGGAGCATGCCGGACGAAAGCGCGCCGAGCACGAAGTACTTCAGGCCGGCCTCGGTCGACTTGACGTTGTCGCGATGGCTGGCGGCGACGACGTAAAGCGCGAGCGACATCAGCTCGAGGCCGAGATAGAGCGCGATCAGATCGCCGGCCGAGATCAGGACCAGCATGCCCAAGGTCGAGAGCAGCACCAGGATCGCATATTCGAAGATGCGGCGGTCCGGCTTGGAGAGAAACTCCGCCGACATCACCAGCGTGCCGATCGAGCCGATGATCGCCAGGATCTTCAG
This sequence comes from Bradyrhizobium sp. ORS 278, assembly GCF_000026145.1. Classification (NCBI taxonomy): domain Bacteria; kingdom Pseudomonadati; phylum Pseudomonadota; class Alphaproteobacteria; order Hyphomicrobiales; family Nitrobacteraceae; genus Bradyrhizobium; species Bradyrhizobium sp. ORS 278. The sequence continues at coordinate 4,373,323 of NC_009445.1, forward strand.
AAAGCGCGCATAGCTGTCGGCGATGAAGCTGCCGCCGAACGCCTGCCCGGCCGGCTGCCTCAGCACCAGGATGCCGACCACGATCAGCAGCACGACCGCGAGGCCGGTGACGATCCCCGTCGTCCCCTGGCCGCGAAACGCGCCCAGCATCAACAGCGCCATGGCCCCCAAGGCCAGCAGCAGCTCCGGCAGCACCACCCAAAGCTGAGGCCCAAGATTCTCGATCATCGTCTCTGTCCCGACCCCTTAAGGTCTCATCATTGGAGCAGCGCGGCGGCCTTCACGGCCGTCACGGCGGTATTGTAGTTGGTGACGAGCTGCTGCACCGAGGCCGCCGACATGTCCAGGATCGGCTTCGGATAGACGCCGAACAGGATGGTCAGCGCCACCAGCGGAAACAGGATCATGCCTTCACGCCAGGTGAGATCCTTGATGCTCGCGAGCGACGGCTTGGTCAGCGCGCCGAACACCACCTTGCGATACAGCCACAGCGCATAGGCGGCCGACAGGATGACGCCGAAGGTTGCGAAGAACGCGGTCGGAATCGACACCTTGAAGGTGCCGAGCAGGGTCATGAACTCGCCGACGAAGCCGGAGGTGCCGGGCAGACCGACATTGGCCATGGTGAACACCATGAACACCAGCGCGTAGACCGGCATCCGGTTGACGAGGCCGCCATAGGCCGCGATCTCGCGGGTGTGCATGCGGTCGTAGACGACGCCGACGCAAAGGAACAGCGCGCCCGAGACGATGCCGTGCGAGATCATCTGGAACACGCCGCCGGCGACACCCTGCATGGTGCCGGCGAAGATGCCCATCGTCACGAAGCCCATATGCGCCACCGACGAGTAGGCGATGAGCTTCTTGATGTCCTCCTGCATCAGCGCGACCAGCGAGGTGTAGATGATCGCGATCGCCGACAGCGTCCACACCAGCGGCGCGAAGTCGTGCGAGGCCAGCGGGAACATCGGCAGCGAGAAGCGCAGGAAGCCGTAGCCGCCCATCTTCAGCAGGATCGCGGCCAGGATCACCGAGCCGGCGGTCGGCGCCTCGACGTGCGCATCCGGCAGCCAGGTGTGCACCGGCCACATCGGCATCTTCACCGCGAAGGAGGCGAAGAAGGCAAGCCAGGCCCAGGTCTGCAAGCTGCGCGGCACCGCCGTGTGCATCAGGGTCGGGATGTCGGTCGTGCCGGCGTTCCAGTACAGCGCCATGATGGCGAGCAGCATCAGCACCGAGCCGAGCAAGGTGTAGAGGAAGAACTTGAACGACGCGTAGACCCGGCGCGGGCCGCCCCAGACGCCGATGATCAGGAACATCGGGATCAGGCCGCCCTCGAAGAACAGGTAGAACAGCACGAGGTCGAGCGCCGAGAAGGTGCCGACCATCAGCGTTTCCAGGATCAGGAACGCCATCATGTATTCGCGCAGGCGGTTCTTCACCGACTTCCAGCTAGCGATGATGCAAAACGGCATCAAGGCGGTGGTCAGGATCACGAATGGCAGCGAGATGCCGTCGACACCCATGTGGTAGCTGATGCCGGCCGCCAGCCAGTTCTTCTTCTCGACGAACTGGAAGTCGGTCAGGTTGGGGTCGAAGCGCAGCACCAGGATCACCGACACCGCGAAGGTGATCAGCGTGGTCCACAGCGCGATCCAGCGCGCATTGCGCTGGGCGGCCTCGTCGTCGCCACGGACCAGATAGATCAGCAGCGCGCCGACGAGCGGCAGGAAGGTGACGACAGAGAGAATTGGCCAGGTGGTCATTGCTGGCCCCCCATGAACATGAACCAGGTGATCAGGCCGGCGACGCCGATCAGCATGGCAAAGGCATAGTGATAGAGATAACCGGTCTGGATCTTGACGACGTTGCGCGTGACGTCGAGCACCCGCGCCGAGACGCCGTCCGGACCGAAGCCGTCGATGACGAACCCGTCGCCCTTCTTCCAGAGGAAGCGGCCGAGCCACTTCGCCGGACGGACGAAGATGAAATCATACAGCTCGTCGAAGTACCACTTGTTGAGCAGGAAGTTGTAGAGCAGCGGCTGCTGCGCGGCGAGCTCCTCCGGAATGTCCGGACGCTTGACGTAGAACAACAAGGACACGAAGAATCCGATGACCATCATGGCGAGCGGCAACTGGCCCAGCCAGAACGGCATGTGCTCCATGTCTTCGAGGATGTGCGGGTTCATCTTCAGCGACTCGCCGAAGAATTCCTCGACGCCGTGCGGATGTACGAAGAAGCCCTTGAACAGGACGCCCGCCAGGACCGAGCCCGCCCCGAGCACGCCGAGCGGGATCAGCATCCAGATCGGGCTTTCATGAGCCGCGTCGTAATGATGCTGGTCGTGCGGCGTGCCGAAGAAGGTCTTGAACACCAGGCGCCAGGAGTAGAACGAGGTCAGGCCGGCGGCGACGATCGTCAGGAAGTAGGCATAGGTCGCGAAAGGATTGTGCGCGGCATAGGCGGTCTCGATGATCGCGTCCTTGGAAAAGAAGCCGGCGAACCCCGGGAACCCGGTCAGCGCCAGAGTGCCGACCGTCATCATCGCGAAGGTGTACGGGATCTTGCGCCACAGGCCGCCCATGTTGCGGATGTCCTGCTCGTGGTGCATCGCGTAGATCACCGAGCCCGCACCCAAGAACAGCAACGCCTTGAAGAAGGCGTGCGTGAACAGGTGGAACATGCCGACCGAGTAGGCCCCTGCTCCCATTGCCACGAACATGTAGCCGAGCTGCGAACAGGTCGAATAGGCGACGATGCGCTTGATGTCGTTCTGCACAAGGCCGATGGTCGCCGCGAAGAACGCCGTGGTGGCGCCGAAGAACATCACGACGGCCTGCGCGTTCGGCGCGAGCTCGAACAGCGGCGACAGGCGCGCCACCATGAAGACGCCGGCGGTGACCATGGTCGCCGCATGGATCAGCGCCGAGACCGGGGTCGGACCTTCCATCGCGTCCGGCAGCCAGGTGTGCAGCAGGAACTGCGCCGACTTGCCCATGGCGCCCATGAACAGCAGCAAACAGGTCAAGGTCAGCGCGTCGGCGTGCCAGCCGAGGAAGTTGATCGTCGTCTTGCCGGCGATGCTCGGCGCGGCGGCGAAGATGGTCTCGAAGTCGGTCGACTTCGTCAGCAGGAAGATCGCGAAGATGCCGAGCGCGAAGCCGAAATCGCCGACGCGGTTGACGACGAAGGCCTTGATCGCGGCGGCATTGGCCGAGGGCTTCTGGAACCAGAAGCCGATCAGCAGGTAGCTGGCGAGACCCACGCCCTCCCAGCCGAAGAACAGCTGCACGAGGTTGTTCGCGGTCACCAGCATCAGCATCGCGAAGGTGAACAGCGAGAGATAGGCAAAGAAGCGCGGACGGTTCGGATCCTCGTCCATGTAGCCGATCGAATAGAGATGCACGAGCGAGGAGACGCTCGTCACCACGACCAGCATCACGGCCGTCAGCGTATCGACACGCAGCGACCAGGCGACCTGCAGCTCGCCGGAATTGATCCAGGGCAGCAGCTCCTTCACGCCGGCTTCGTGGTGCATGAAGCCGACGCTGACCAAGGTCGCCCAGGACAGCGCGGCCGAGACGAACAGCAGCGCGGTCGTGATCGCCTGCGCGGCCCAGGTACCGGAGGCCGGCGGCTCGGCGACATGGTGATCGTCGTGGCCGTGGCCATGATCATCGTGGCCGTGGTCGTCATGCGCATGGGCATGCGCGTCGGCGGCGCCGTGACCATGCCCGTCGTCGTGATGCTCGACCTCGTCGCCACTCGGATGGCGCCCATGGGCGCCAAGCAGCGCGATCAGGCCGGCCAGGATCGCGCCCAGCAGCGGCAGAAACACAATGGCCTGGATCATTCGCCCGTTCCCTTACGCATGACCTTGCCGGCGAACCGGCCCCCACTCTTGCGGATCATGCGCCCTTAGCCCTTCATCAGATTGACGTCTTCGACCGCGATCGAGCCGCGGTTGCGGAAGTAGACCACCAGCACGGCAAGGCCGATCGCGGCCTCGGCCGCGGCGACCGTCAGCACCAGCAGCGCGAACACCTGCCCGACGATGTCGCCGAGGAAGGTCGAGAACGCCACCAGGTTGATGTTGACCGCGAGCAGGATCAGCTCGACCGACATCAGGATGACGATGATGTTCTTGCGGTTCAGGAAGATGCCGAGGATGCCGAGCGTGAACAGCATCGCGGCGACCGCGAGGTAATGTCCCAGTCCGATGGTCATTTCACCCACTCCGCGGCATCCGTGTCCTGCAGGCCCTGCCCGACCGCGACCTTGCGAACCGCCATCGCCATGTCAGGCGTGCGCGCGTTCTGGACGTTGATGTCCTGGCGCTTGACGCTCGCCTTGTGGCGCAAGGTCAGCACGATCGCGCCGATCATCGCCACCAGCAGGATCATGCCCGACAGCTGGAAGTAATGGACGTACTTCGTATAGAGCACGAGGCCGAGCGCCTCGGTGTTGGTGACGTTGGTCGGGATCGCCGCCGTGATCGCCTTCGGCGTCGACGGGTTGATGACCCAGTAGGACACGGTCAGCAACAGCTCGAACAGGAAGATGCCGCCGATCACGAGACCGATCGGCATGTACTGCAGGAAGCCCTCGCGCAGCTCGGTGAAGTCCACGTCGAGCATCATGATCACGAACAGGAACAACACCGCGACCGCGCCGACATAGACGACGATCAGGATCATCGCCAGGAACTCCGCGCCCATCAGCACGAACAGGCCGGAGGCGTTGACGAAGGCGAGGATCAGATAGAGCACCGAGTGAACGGGGTTCTTCGAGACGATCACCATCACGGCGGAGGCCACGCAGACCGCCGCGAAGAGATAAAAGAAGAGCGCAGGAAGGATCATCGGACGGCCTCAGCGGTACGGCGCGTCGAGCGCGATGGCTTTGGAGATCTCGCGCTCCCAGCGGTCGCCGTTCGCGAGCAGCTTGGCCTTGTCATAGTAGAGCTCCTCGCGGGTCTCGGTCGCGAACTCGAAGTTCGGGCCCTCGACGATGGCGTCGACCGGACAGGCTTCCTGGCACAGGCCGCAATAGATGCACTTCACCATGTCGATGTCGTAGCGCACCGTGCGGCGGGTGCCGTCGTTGCGGCGCGGACCGGCCTCGATGGTGATCGCCTGCGCCGGGCAGACGGCCTCGCAGAGCTTGCAGGCGATGCAGCGCTCTTCCCCGTTGGGATAGCGGCGCAACGCATGCTCGCCGCGGAAGCGCGGCGAGATCGGGCCCTTCTCGAACGGGTAGTTCAGGGTCGGCTTGGGCTTGAAGAAGTAGCGCATCGCGAGGAAGAACGCGGAGACGAACTCCTGCAGCAGCAGCGACCGTGCAGTGGCGGAAATGTTCATGACAGCCTCATTTCGGCGCGATGCCGGCGAAGTGCAGCACGCCCGCGACAACGACCACCATGACCAGCGACAGCGGCAGGAACACCTTCCAGCCGAGTCGCATCAACTGGTCATAGCGGTAGCGCGGCACGATCGCTTTCGCCATCGCGATCAGGAAGAACATGAAGAACAGCTTGAGCGCGAACCAGATCACGCCCGGCACCCAGTTAAACGGCGCCACGTCGATCGGCGGCAGCCAGCCCCCCAAGAACAGGATCGTCGCCAGCGCGCACATCGTGGTGATCGCGACATATTCGCCGAGCATGAACAGGAGATACGGCGTGGAGCCGTACTCGACCATGAAGCCGGCGACGAGCTCCGATTCCGCCTCAACCAGATCGAACGGCGGGCGGTTGGTCTCGGCGAGCGCCGAGACGTAGAACACCACGAACATCGGGAACAGCGGCCAGACATACCAGTTCAGGATCGTCAGCTGCGGCAGGCCGATCAGGCTGGCGAGGCCGCGCGCATGCTGCGCCTCGACGACAGCCGAGAGGTTCAGGGTGCCGGCGCAGAGCAACACGGTGATGATCACGAAGCCGATCGAGACCTCGTAGGACACCATCTGGGCCGCCGAGCGTAGCGCCGCCAGGAACGGATACTTCGAGTTCGACGACCAGCCGGCCATGATGATGCCGTAGATCGACAGCGACGAGATCGCGAAGATGAAGAGGATGCCGACATTGATGTCGGCGATCGCCCAGCCGAGATTCGTCGGGATGACAGCCCAAGCCGCCAGCGCGAGCACGCACGACACCAGCGGAGCCAACAGGAACACGCCCTTGTTGGCGCCGGCCGGAATGATCGGCTCCTTGAGTACGAACTTCAGGAGGTCGGCGAACGACTGGAATAGGCCGAACGGCCCGACCACGTTAGGGCCTCTGCGGATCTGCACCGCCGCCCAGATCTTGCGGTCGGCGAGCAGGATGTAGGCGATCGCGATCAGGAGGACGACGAGGAGCAGCACGCTCTGCGCGATCATGATGATCAGCGGCCAGAGGAAGCCGGTCCAGAACGAGCTTGCGAAGAAATCAGCCATCAGGTCACGCTCACTCCGCTGCCGTCAGCATCTGCCCGGAGGCCAAGCGGGAGCATTCCGCCATGACCGCCGATGCGCGCGCGATCGGATTGGTGAGATAGAAGTCATCGATCAGAGGCTTGAACGGCGCCTTTTCGAGGCTGCCGCCCTTGCCTGCCAGGGTCTTGATGTCGGCGATTGTGCCGGCCTCGATCTGGTCGATGCGGCCGAGATGCGGCACCGCCTTGACGATCTCGGCGCGCAGCGATGCCAGCGAGTCGTAGCCGAGCTTGCGGCCGAGCACATCGGACAGTGCACGGATGATCGCCCAGTCCTCGCGCGCCTCGCCCGGCGGGAACGACGCCCGCGCCGCGATCTGCACCCGTCCCTCGGTGTTGACGTAGAGGCCGGACTTCTCGGTGTAGGCCGCCCCGGGCAGGATGACGTCGGCGCGATGCGCGCCGCGGTCGCCATGGGTGCCGATGTAGACGGTGAACACGCCTTCGGGCACCTCGACCTCGTCGGCGCCGAGCAGGAACATCACGTCCATGGTGCCGAAGGTGGTCATCTGGGCGCCAGTGAGCCCGGTGCCGTTGAAGCCGATGTCGAGCGCGCCGACCCGCGAGGCGGTGTCGTGCAGCACGGCAAAACCGTTCCAGTCGTCACGCACCGCGTTGACGTCCATCGCGATCTTGGCGGCGAGCGCCAGGATTGCGCCGCCGTCATGACGGCCGGCCGCACCGGCGCCGACCAGCACGATCGGGTTCTTGGCGTTGCGGAATGCGGTCGCGAAGGAATGCTTGCCGGCAGCGACGTCGCTCAGCGAGTCCGTGCCGGCGCCGATGTGCTCATAGGCATAAGTGAGATCGACCTTCGGACCGACCAGACCGACCTTGAGCTGGCCCGAACGCCAGCGCTTGCGGATGCGGGCGTTCAGCACCGCGGCTTCCTTGCGCGGATTGGCGCCGATGATCAGGATCGCGTCGGCCTGCTCGATGCCGGCGATGGTCGGATTGAACAGATAGGACGCGCGGCCGAGCCTGGCATCGAAGCTGTCGCCACCCTGCACCGCGACGTTGGTCGAGCCGAGCTTGGCGAGCAGATCCTTGAGCGCGAACATCTCCTCGACGGCGGCAAGATCGCCGGCGATCGCGCCGACGCGCTTGCCGTCGATGCGCGACAGTTTTGCGGCGATCGCCTTGAACGCCTCGGGCCAGGACGCCGGGCGCAGCTTGCCGTCCTCGCGGACGTAGGGGCGATCGAGCCGCTGCGTGCGCAGGCCGTCGACGACATGGCGGGTCTTGTCGGAGATCCACTCCTCGTTCACGGCGTCATTGATGCGCGGCAGGATGCGCATCACCTCGCGGCCGCGGGTGTCGACCCGGATCGCAGAGCCCAAGCCATCCATGACGTCGATCGACTGCGTCTTGCCGAGCTCCCAGGGACGGGCCGAGAACGCATAGGGTTTTGAGGTCAGCGCGCCGACCGGGCAGATGTCGACCAGATTGCCCTGCAGCTCCGAGCTCAGCGCCTGCTCGAGATAGGTCGTGATCTCCATGTCCTCGCCGCGACCGGTCGCGCCCATTTCCGGCACGCCGCACACTTCCGCGGAGAAGCGGACGCAACGCGTGCACTGGATGCAGCGGGTCATCGAGGTCTTGACCAGCGCGCCGAGATATTTGTCCTCGACGGCGCGCTTGTTCTCGGCGTAGCGGCTGGTGTCGACACCATAGCCCATCGCCTGGTCCTGCAGGTCGCACTCGCCGCCCTGGTCGCAGATCGGGCAGTCCAGCGGATGGTTGATCAGAAGGAATTCCATCACGCCTTCGCGTGCCTTCTTGACCATCGGCGACCGGGTCGAGATCTCCGGCGGCTCGCCCTTCGGGCCCGGCCGGCAGTCGCGCACGCCCCAGGCGCAGCTCGCGACCGGCTTCGGTCCGCCCTTCACCTCGACGAGGCACATCCGGCAGTTGCCGGCGATCGACAGCCGCTCGTGATAGCAGAAGCGCGGAATCTCGGCGCCCGCCGCCTCGCACGCCTGCAGCAGCGTGTACTCCGGCGGCACATCGATCTCTTTGCCATCGATGATGATCTTGGTCATTGCCTCACATCTCTCTCAAACCACGGACCACCGCGCTGCGCGCCGTGAGGGCGCAAGCGCGGAGGAAAACCTCGCTGGCGGACAGGACCGCCACCACCTACTCCGCCGCCACCATGTGCGCGGGATCGCGCACGCCGACGTCGTCGACATCGGCCTTGTGCGAATATTGGTCGATGCGCGCTTCGATCTCGTGACGGAAATGCGTAATCAGGCCCTGGATCGGCCAGGCCGCGGCGTCGCCCAGCGCACAGATCGTGTGTCCCTCGATCTGCTTGGTGACCTCCAGCAGCATGTCGATCTCGCGCTTGTGGGCGCGGCCCTCGGCCATGCGGGTCAGCACGCGCCACATCCAGCCGGTGCCCTCGCGGCACGGCGTGCACTGGCCGCAGCTCTCATGCTTGTAGAAATACGAGATGCGCGCAATCGCCCGGATCAGGTCGGTCGACTTGTCCATCACGATCACGGCCGCCGTGCCCAGGCCCGAGCGCAGCTTCGACAGGCTGTCGAAATCCATCGGCGTGTCGATGATCTGCTCGGCCGGCACCATGCGCACCGACGAGCCGCCGGGGATCACCGCCTTCAGATTGTCCCAGCCGCCGCGAATGCCGCCGCAATGCTTCTCGATGAGCTCGCGGAACGGGATGCCCATCGCCTCTTCGACGTTGCAGGGCCGCTCGACGTGACCGGAGATGCAGAACAGCTTGGTGCCGACATTGTTCGGACGGCCGATGCCGGCGAACCAGGACGCGCCGCGGCGCAGGATGGTCGGCGCCACCGCGATCGACTCGACATTGTTGACGGTCGTCGGGCAGCCATAGAGGCCAACATTCGCCGGGAATGGCGGCTTCAGCCGCGGCTGGCCCTTCTTGCCCTCGAGGCTCTCGAGCAGCGCGGTCTCTTCGCCGCAGATATAGGCGCCGGCACCATGCGCGACATAGATGTCGAACGGCCAGCCGTGGACGTTGTCCTTGCCGACCAGCTTCGCTTCATACGCCTGGTCGATCGCCGCTTGCAGCCGCTCGCGCTCGCGGATGAACTCGCCGCGCACATAGATGTAGCAGGTGTGCGCGTTCATCGCGAAGCTGGCGAGCAGGCAGCCCTCGACGAGATGATGCGGATCATGCCGCATGATCTCGCGATCCTTGCAGGTGCCGGGCTCGGATTCGTCGGCGTTGACCACGAGATAGCTCGGACGGCCGTCGGTCGACTCTTTCGGCATGAACGACCATTTCAGGCCGGTCGGGAAGCCGGCGCCGCCGCGGCCGCGCAGGCCCGACGCCTTCATCTCGTTGATGATCCAGTCGCGGCCCTTGTCGATCAGCCCCTTGGTGCCATCCCAGCTGCCGCGCCGGCGCGCGCCCTCGAGGCCCCAATCCTGCAGGCCGTAGAGATTGGTGAAGATGCGGTCCTTGTCGTCGAGCATCAGACGGCTTCCTCTGACATCAGCGGTTCGACTGCATGTTGGCGACGAAGGCGGCGCAGCCGCCGAACACCAGCGCCCACAGCAGACTGGACTCCAGCGTCGCGTTCAGCGCGAACCGCTGCAGTACGAAAATGAAAGCGGCCGCCGCAACCGTGTGCAGGGCCACGTAGCGCCAGTTCTTCATTGCGGCGCCCTCTTGGCTCAGGGCCGCAACGCGGGTGCGATGGCGGCTCATGTCTTCTCCTTCAGCGTGGTCGGTCCGCCCGCCGGCGCCGAGAACTGGCGGCCGTTCTGCGGACCCGGCGTCGGCAGGTTGCCGGTCGCGAAGCCGTCGAGCACCTTGCCGAAGCTTTCCGGCGTCAGGTCCTCATAGGTATCCTTCCACACCTGCACCATCGGCGCATTCACACAGGCGCCCAGGCACTCCACCTCTTCCCAGCTGAAGTCGCCATCCTTGGAGAGGTGGAACGGATCGTGATGGATGCGGTGCTTGCAGACCTCGATCAGTTCCTCGGCACCGCGCAGGCGGCACGGCGTGGTTCCGCAGACCTGGACATGCGCCTTCTTGCCGACCGGCTGCAGCTGGAACATCGTGTAGAAAGTCGCGATCTCCAGCACGCGGATATAGGGCATGCCCAGCATGTCGGCGACGACGCGGATCGCGGCTTCCGAGACCCAGCCCTCGTTCTGCTCCTGCGCGCGCCACAGGATCGCGATCACCGCCGACGCCTGGCGGCCTTCCGGGTATTTGGCGATCTGAGCCTTGGCGAAGGCAAGGTTGTCATCCGTGAACGCGAAGCTCGCGGGCTGGACTTCCTTCGGGGCAAGACGGCGGACGGACATGGCTCTCTAGTCTTTCATTGCATGCGGCGCGCGGCACCTGCATTGAGCGCAGCGACGCGATTCTGCCAGAAGGCACTTGCAGTTCCGAACACGTTATAGCCGACGTGCGCGGACACCTTGATACGGTCGAGGATCGACAATTCGGTCACGGTCTCGAAACGTCCGCTGGCGGGGTCGTAGACCATCAGCTGCATCGGCGTCTGGTCGAGGATGTAGCGCGACACCGTGTGATTGCGGTCCTGGCCGTGCTCCTCGCACAGGATCATGCTGTCGGTCGCGAGCAACCGCGCCCCACCCTTGATCGCCTCGATCTCGACGCCCTCGACGTCGAGCTTGATCAGATACTTGCCGGAGGCTGCGACCTTGCCATCGTCGATGAGGTCGTCGAGCGCCATCACCGGCACCTGCTCGCCGCCGGCGCCGTCGCCGGCGATGCTGAAGGCCTCGTGCTTGGTCCCGGTCAAATGCGCCACGCCGCGGCGCTCGCCGATCGCGCACTTCATCACTTCGAAGCGGCCGCCGTTGATATCAGCATTGTTGGCGAGCTTGGCGAAGTTGGCCGAGGACGGCTCTATTGCGATCGCCTTGTGCGCGCCATACGGCGCGCTCGACACCAGCACCGACCAGTAGCCGTAATTCGCGCCGCCATCGATGAAGGTGTAATCGACATCGACGGTGCCGAGGAACAAGAGCTCAAGCTCGTCCTCATAGTGATAGGCGCGGTTGAGCAGCTTGCTCCAATAGCCGTCGCCATAGGGGAACTCGAACACGGCGTCCGGATTCAGCTTCACCGCGAGGTTGCGCTCCGGCAGCGCCAGACGAAGCAGATTGGCGCAGCGGTTGTAGCCGCGATGCGAGAAGTGCGAGGAGATCTTCGAGCCGGTGGACAGCGCCAATGCAGCCGTGCGCTCCCAGAGGTTCGCTCCTTCGAGCGCTCCGGATGCACGATCGAACTGGATCGGCGCATGGCCCATCAGCGATCCACCTCTCCGAACACGATGTCGAGCGAGCCGAGGATGGCCGAGACGTCGGCCAGCAGATGGCCGCGGCACAGGAAGTCCATCGCCTGCAGATGGGCGAAGCCCGGCGCGCGGATCTTGCACTTGTACGGCTTGTTGGTGCCGTCGGCGACGAGGTAGACGCCGAACTCGCCCTTCGGCGCCTCGACGGCGGCATAGATCTCGCCGGCCGGCACGTGAACGCCCTCGGTATAGAGCTTGAAGTGATGGATCAGCGCTTCCATCGAGCGCTTCATCTCGCCACGGCGCGGCGGCGCGATCTTGTTGTCGGTGATCAGCACCGGCCCCTGCCCGTCCGGCGCGCGCAGCTTGGCGATGCACTGCTTCATGATGCGCACGGACTGGCGCATCTCTTCCATGCGGATCAGATAGCGGTCGTAGCAGTCGCCGTTCTTGCCGATGGGAATGTCGAACTCCATCTCGGCATAGACGTCGTAAGGCTGCGACTTGCGCAGGTCCCAGGCCGCGCCCGAGCCGCGCACCATGACGCCGGAGAAGCCCCACTCCCAGGCCTGCTTGAGCGTGACGACGCCGATGTCGACGTTGCGCTGCTTGAAGATGCGGTTGCCGGTCAAGAGCTGGTCGAGATCGTCGACCACCTTGAGGAAGGGATCGCAGAACGCGTCGATGTCGTCGACCAGCTTCGGCGGCAGGTCCTGGTGGACGCCGCCGATGCGGAAGTAGTTGGCGTGCATGCGCGAGCCGGAGGCCCGCTCATAGAACACCATCAGCTTCTCGCGCTCCTCGAATCCCCACAGCGGCGGGGTCAGCGCGCCGACGTCCATCGCCTGCGTGGTCACGTTCAGAAGATGCGACAGCAGACGGCCGATCTCGGAGTACAGCACGCGGATCAACTGGCCGCGGCGCGGCACCTCGATGCCGAGCAGCCGCTCGGCAGCCAGGCAGAACGCATGCTCCTGGTTCATCGGCGCGACATAGTCGAGCCGATCGAAGTAAGGCATGGCTTGCAGATAGGTCTTGGTCTCGATCAGCTTCTCGGTGCCACGATGCAACAGGCCGATATGCGGATCGACGCGCTCCACGACCTCGCCATCGAGTTCAAGGACGAGACGAAGCACGCCGTGCGCCGCCGGATGCTGCGGACCGAAATTGATCGTGAAGTTGCGGAGTGCTGGGCTCTGCTCGTTCATGCCTTCGCTCCCATTCACTTCGTCGCCTTCTCATCGCCCGGCAGCGGATAGTCCGCGCCTTCCCAGGGCGAGAGGAAATCGAACCTGCGGAATTCCTGGTTGAGCCGCACCGGCTCGTAGATCACCCGCTTCTCCTGGTCGTCGTAGCGCACCTCGACGAAGCCGGTCGTCGGGAAGTCCTTGCGCAGCGGATGGCCGTCGAAGCCGTAATCGGTGAGGATCCGGCGCATGTCGGGGTGACCGACAAAGATCACACCATAGAGATCGTAGGCCTCGCGCTCGAACCAGTCGGCGCCCGGAAAGACATCGATGATCGACGGCACCTGCGTCATCTCGTCGGCTTCGGCTTTGAGACGGATGCGGGTATTCAGCGTCGGCGACAGGAAGTGATAGACCACCTCGAAGCGCTTCGCGCGCTCCGGGTAGTCGACCGCTGTAATGTCGGTGAAGTTGATGAACCGGCAGCCGGGATCGTCACGAAGATGTTTGACGACCTCGACGATCCGGGCAGGATCCACGGTCACGGTGAGCTGATTGAAGGCGACCGAGTGGCCGAGCGCCGCGCCCGGAAGCGCGCTCACGATCGTCTGCCCAAGGGCGTCGAGCCTGCCGTCGTCCATAGCGAAAACCTTCAGCGTTCAATGGTGCCGGTGCGACGGATCTTCTTCTGCAGCAGCAGAACACCGTACAGCAGCGCTTCCGCGGTCGGCGGACAGCCGGGCACATAGATGTCAATGGGAACGATGCGATCGCAGCCGCGGACCACCGAATAGGAATAGTGGTAGTAGCCGCCGCCATTGGCGCAGGAGCCCATCGAGATGACGTAGCGCGGCTCCGGCATCTGGTCGTAGACCTTGCGCAGCGCCGGCGCCATCTTGTTGGTCAGGGTGCCCGCGACGATCATCACGTCGGACTGGCGCGGCGAGGCGCGCGGCGCGAAGCCGAAGCGCTCGACGTCGTAGCGCGGCATCGAGACCTGCATCATCTCGACGGCGCAGCAGGCCAGGCCGAACGTCATCCACATCAGCGAGCCCGTGCGGGCCCAGGTGATGAGGTCGTCAGCGGTGGCAACGAAGAATCCCTTGTCCGACAGCTCGTGCTTGACCTCGAGGAAATACGGGTCGTGGGCACCAACAGGCCTGCCGGTCGCGGGATCGAGAATGCCCTTCGGGGCCGGTGCGATCACCGGACCGGAGGACGGAGTCGGGCTCAATCCCATTCAAGCGCGCCTTTCTTCCATTCGTAGGCAAACCCGACCGTCAGCACGGCCAGGAACACCAGCATCGACCAGAAGCCGGCGGCGCCGAGCTTGCCAAATGCGACTGCCCAGGGGAACAGGAAGGCGACTTCGAGGTCGAAGATGATGAAAAGGATAGCAACCAGGTAGAAGCGGACGTCGAACTTCATGCGTGCGTCATCGAACGCGTTGAAGCCGCATTCGTAGGCAGAGAGCTTCTCGGGATCGGGCTGCTGGTAGGCGACCAGGAAGGGCGCGATCAGCAGAACCACGCCGATGATGGCTGCGACACCTATGAAGACGACGAGGGGAAGATAGTTCTGGAGGATGCCGGTCATCGGCGTCACTTTCCTCTGCGGTTTCGGTGCAAACCGCAGACTCGCTGCATTGGAATTGGTCGAAGCCTTAGCGCAGCGCACCAAGCCGCGCAAGACAAGCCGTCTCAGGGCCGCCATCCCTCCCCACATTGCGGAATCTCGGACACACAGCTGAGCGCGGCGATCGCGGCAAGGCTGCTACGTTCGTATTACAGACCCGCAGCAATACGGTGTCACATGCGACACCGGCGAGCCCTGGAGACCGAGACGTCGCACGCGCGCACGACGTTGTGCGTAAGCCGGAGCTGCGGAAGACGGAATGCCGGAGCGCGATCGAGCAGCCGAATGATGCGAGCGGAAAAGGGCTCGATGCGCCTTTGCTCACTGATGAAATGGTCACGAGCGGCTGCCGAATCAAGACGTTGCAAGCTTAGAGCCCGGCGGCCACAGGCGCTGGATCGATGGACCGAGCCGCTGACCGACGCCCGGGAAGATCGGCCGGCTTACCGCCGATTGCCACCGTCAATCCTGCAACCAATGAAACCATTTTGAGGAAGCCAAGAAACCGGATCGAAACAAAGCGGCGGTACATATACGGGCAACAAAGTGGCGCTCTGAGACGCCGGGAGGCTGACATGAACCACTCGATCCATTCCGCGGACCGCTCGACACACCTGAAGATCGTCGTGGTGGCTCTGATTGCAGGCATCGCCGTCACCGCCTTCGGCATCGCGGCTCGCAGCAATATCGACTATAGCCAGACGGCCTCGCGCGCTGTCGTCAAGGCCGGCAACCCCGTCGCCGTAACGAGCGCGAACGCTCCCATGGTTCGCTAAGCGAGGCGAGTTCCACGGCTTGCATCAGTTTGAGGCCGCCGGTTCGGCGGCCTTTTGCTTTGCGGGTTCTGCTCCGCGGGACCGCGAGCCTCGGCTTCCTTCCATGACGAGAGCCATCAGCCAAGCCAGAAAGGCGCTGGTCATTCGGAAGCGAGCGAGTTTTTGGGGGGTACTGAGCCATCGAAATGGCGCGAGAGACGGGGCTCGAACCCGCGACCTCCGGCGTGACAGGCCGGCGCTCTAACCAACTGAGCTACTCCCGCGTGATCGCGAAATCCGCGGAGGAGTGCGACTTAAAGGGGCGATGTTTCGAAGTCAAGGACAATGAAACCGGATTTGTGAGAAGTCTTGATCGGCCGTCCATGGAGGATTGGTGCCCGCCCCACGGGCGCTGCTCGCAATCTTGAAACGCGGCAGGTGGGCCAAAAGTCCGCGCCAACCGTTCTTTTCGAGAGCATCATCCGTTTCGCATCGTACCGAGCAGGAGACCGCCCGAATCGCCAAGCTTGATATTTGCCGGCTCGGAGCGGTCGGCAGCCTGGGCCGACATCAGGCAGCCATGCTAGACCGGAAGCCAGGCTGCAAACTCGTCGGCGCTTTTGGGGGCAAAGAGGCTCCCTGGACGGTTCAATCGCAAGATCGCTAAGGCTTGCGCTAACCTTGGCGTGTGGCATGCCAATCTGATATACTAGTATATGTCAGACGTATGGTAATATAATCCTCCATTCTCCTCGGGGTGCTCATGTCAGACCTGCTGCCCAGCTATACGCACTCCGTGACTGAGCGCTTTCTTCGCTACGTCGTGATCGATACCCAGTCTGACCCGACGTCCCCCACCTGTCCCTCCACCCTCAAGCAGAAGAACCTAGGGCGGCTGCTTGCCGCCGAACTGCAAGCCATGGGCTTGCCGGACGCGCATATGGACGAGCACGGCTATGTCTATGCGACGATCCCAGCGACGACCGCGAAAGCCGTTCCGGTCATCTGCTTCTGTTCGCACATGGACACCTCGCCTGACTGCTCCGGGACCGACGTGAAGCCGCAGATCGTGCGCAACTATCAGGGCGGCGACATCGTGCTGCCTGGTGATCCGAGCCAGGTGATCCGCCCGGCCGAGCATCCGGCTCTGGCCGACCAGATCGGCTGCGACATCGTCACATCTGACGGCACCACCCTGCTGGGCGCCGATAACAAGGCCGGCATCGCCGAGATCATGGACGCGGCGCAGTTCCTCGTGAATCATCCAGAAATCAAGCACGGCACGATCAAGATCCTGTTCACCCCCGACGAGGAGATCGGGCGCGGCGTCGACAAGGTCGACCTGCAGAAGCTCGGCGCCGATTTCGGCTACACCATGGACGGCGAGACCGCGGGCAATATCGAGGACGAGACCTTCTCGGCGGACGGCGCGACGATCATCATCAATGGCGTCAGCGCGCATCCCGGCTTTGCCAAGGGCAAGATGGAGCACGCCATCAAGATCGCCTCGGCGATCATCGATCGCCTGCCGAAGGACACCTGCTCGCCGGAGACGACCGAGGGCAAGGAAGGCTTCCTGCATCCGGTCGGCATCTCCGGCGCGCTCGAAGAGGCCCGGCTGGACTTCATCGTCCGCGACTTCAGCGAGCAGGGCCTGCGCCAGAAGGAGGCGCTGCTCGAGGACATCGTCAAGGAGGTGATGCAGGACTACCCGCGCTCCAGCTACGAGATGCAGGTCAAGACGCAGTACCGCAACATGAAGGAGGTCATCGACCACCATCCGGAGATCGTGACCTACGCCGAGGACGCCATCCGCCGCGCGGGGCTGACGCCGGTGCGGACCTCGATCCGCGGCGGCACCGACGGCTCGCGACTGTCCTTCATGGGGCTGCCCTGCCCCAACATCTTCGCCGGCGAGCACGCCTTCCACTCGCGCCTGGAATGGGTCAGCGTCCGTGACATGGAGAAGGCGGTGCAGACCATCGTGCATCTCGCGATGATCTGGGAGGAGCGCTCCTGACACCGGTCCGGCGCGGGCCTCAGGCGCGCGCCGTCACCAGCCAGATCGAGCCGGGCAGCGTGACGCTGCCGCCATTCTGATATTGCGCCAGCAGTTCGCGGACCGACTGCCGCGCGGCTTCACGCGTCTCGGCGGGATGGCCCTCCAACGCGCGGCTGGCGGGACCGATCTCGAACGCGGATTGCACGGCGGCCTCGAGCCCCTGCCCCCGCGCGATGTCGAACGACAATGCGTGAGCCTCCAGCGCGACGTCGGTGAAGCCCGCCCCGGTCAGGATGCGCGTCACCCGCGCTTCCGACGCGAAGGCGAACGGGCCGGGATCCTCCGGGCCCATCTCCGGCAGCTTCGGGACGTGGCGATACACCGCCTGCAAGGGCGCGATCATCCAGGAATTGGCCTTGGGCTCGCGCCAGCAGGCGAACACGACACGGCCCCCCGGCTTCAGCGCGCCGCGCATGTTGGCGAACGACGTCACGGGATCGGCGAAGAACATGACGCCGAAGCGCGAGACCAGCAGATCGAAGCTGGCCTTGGGAAACGGATGCACGGTCGCATCGGCCAGCACGAACTCGACCGGAAGCCCGGCCGGCGCCATCTCGCGAGCCCGCGCCAGCATCGGCGCCGAGATGTCCACGCCGAGCACGGCTCCGTTGGGCGCCACCTGCCCGCCCAGCGCGATCGACAGGCCGCCACAGCCGCAGCCGATGTCGAGGATGCGATCGCCCGGCCTGGCCGCGATGCGGTCGATCAGGATCTGCGACACCGGCGCGAGCAGCACGTCCTGCGCCTCCTGGCGATCCGACCAGCGCTGGCCACCGGGCCCGTTCCAATAGGCGATCTGATCGGCGTTGCGGTCGTGGCCTGCGGGCAGTTGCATGATGGATCGATCCATTTCAATCGGGGCCCGCATCGCGCCCGGACGCGGCGCGCCTGTCAAGGCACGAAGGCGCGACGACGCCTGCTCACCACCGTTCGGACAGGCTCTCGCCGACCGCAAGGGCAGCCCAGCGCGCGCTCAGCCGCGCAAAGTCCTGCCGGATCGCGGCGCAGCGCGCGGGCGTGTAGGCCGCCCGTTCCGCCGGCAGCATCCCGTCCAGGATGCTTCGCGCCGTCGCCGCCATCTCCGCCCCACGGGCCCGCAGTTGCGGATCGTCGGCGTGCTGAAGCCAGTCCTGCCAGCACACATAGGTCGCCCGTTCCGAGCGGAGATAGTCGTCCGTCTGCTCCGGCATCAGGCGCGCATCCTTGGCCGCATGCTTGCGGCGCAGCCGTCTTGCTTCGCGCGACGAGCCTGCTTGTGCGACGGCATGGAAAGTGCCGGCGGTGCCGCCTGCAGCCAGCCGTCCGAACACGGCGCCCGCGATGCCCAGATGCTTCTCGACCAGAAAATGCTGCAGATCATGCGGCATCCACGGATCGAAGCCGGGCGCAGGATTCATCTCGAGGATGCGGCCGTCGCCCAGAACCGCGCGCACCGCGTAGCGCCGGTGTCCGGTGCGAACGAACGACACCATCATGGACGTGGGGGCCTCGCGGACCATGGCATGATCTGCTGCAGTGGATGGGATGATCGGCGGCAACTTAAGGTCCACCGCCAACTGCGTCAAACCACGCGTTGCGGAGCGCGGCGTCGCTTCCATATCAGCAACCTGGAACCACCGTTCGGATGCGGCATTCCCGCTTCACGCGGCCGGTCATCGCGACGGCAAGGGATTCACGTCATGCGTCACGTCATATCCGGCTGTTGATCTCAGCGGCGGCGCTGTCCTGCGCGGTCACCGGCAGCGCAGAGGCAGCCGGCGGACAGAGAGGCAAGCCGGTGCCGGCCCGGCAGAACCCGCTGTTCTCGGATCCGCTCAACCAGCCGACCGCGCCGTCGCGGCCGATCACGCAACCCGACAGTCCCGGCTACCCATCCTACCAGACCAGGCCGACGCAGCCGCGCTATCCGACGCGACAGCAGCCGCGTTAACGGCGGCGTCCTGCTGCAGGCGATGTCGCGCGAAAGCCCGGCATGTCTTGAAAGACCCGACCGTCTCTGATTTGCATGCAAGACCATCGGGGTCTTCATGCGCTGTCTCATTGTCGCCGATCTTCACTACACGCTGCCGCAGCTGGACTGGCTGGTCGCCGCGGCCGATCAGTTCGAACTCGTCGTCTTCGCCGGCGACGCCCTCGACCTCGCCTCGATCGTGGACATTCGCGCCCAGATCGTCGTGGTGAAGAAATATCTCGCGCTGCTGGCCGCCAAGACCCGCGTGATGATCTGCTCCGGCAACCATGATCTCGAGGAGCGCAACGCCGAGGGCGAGAAGATCGCGGCCTGGATCACAACGGTGCGTGAGCTCGGCATTGCGGCCGACGGCGATGACATCCTGATCGGCGAGACTCTGTTCTCGGTCTGCCCGTGGTGGGATGGTCCGCAGGTCAAGGCCGCGATCGAGCGCCAGCTCGACGCCGCCGCGGCGCGACGACCGGCGCATTGGATCTGGGTGCACCATGCGCCGCCGGCAAATTCGCCTGTGAGCTGGGGCGGCAAGCGCTTCTTCGGCGACACTGAACTCGAAGGCTTCATCGCGCGGCACCGGCCGGCGATGGTGATATCAGGCCATGTTCACCAGTCGCCCTTCATCAAGGGCGGCTCCTGGTTCGATCGCGTCGGTGAAACCTGGGTGTTCAACACCGGACGGCAGCCCGGCCGGCCGCCGACCTACATGGTGATCGACACCGACGAGCAGCGCGCGTTCTGGTTGGCGGCCGGGCAAGGCGAATGGATCGATATGGCAGCACCGCTGCAGCGCCCGGCGCAGCCGGTGAGGGAAGCGCCGGATTGGCTCAGAGCCGTGGATCGGATTCCAGATCCGTTCCTGGCGCGACCTGCTGCGGCGGCAGGTTGATCATGCTTTGCAGCACGTCGCCGACCATGGAAAGATGCGTGCCGTGGCCGGCATATTGCCGCTTGAGGTCGGCGAGGTAGGTGTTGGCGACGTTGAGCCGTTGCGCCAGCATGCGCGCGATCGCCAGCGTGGCCTCGGGATTTTCGGCCAGGAAGCGCGGCGCATCTGGAATATCGTAGATCCGGCAGTCGGCCAGCGCCCGCACCGTCGCTGTATGCGGCTGCGCAAGCAGCAGCGACATCTCGCCGAACAGCGCGCCCGGCTCGGAGACGATCGCCACGGTGGCGCCGGCCTTGATGACCTCCAGCCGCCCCTCGATCAGGATGTACAGATGCCCGGTATTGCCGCCCTCTTCCAGGAGGACAACACCCGCCTCGATCGTCTGCTCAGCGCCGCCGGTACAATGGCGCAGAAAGTCGGTCATGTATTTGCCTCGACCTCGGTCCACGCAGCAAGGTAACGGAAGCCCAGCCAATCGCCACACGAATTTGCGGCGGCTGGCAGCAATGCTGCAGGCAAAACGTCAGCCTGCAGGAATCGACAACAAGTGGGGTTGAACAGCAAGCATGAAGAACCAATGGGTCGATCTGCTGATTTCGTGGCTGCCGTTTCTGATCCTGATCGCGATCTGGTTCGCTTTCAGCAAACGAATGAACGTCACGAAGATGTCGACGCAACTGCACGATCACTATGAGCGGCAGATCGCGGAAACCCAGCGCATGAACACGCTGCTGGAGCGGATCGCGGTCAGCCTGGAGAAACGCGCGGCTGAATAGCCGCCGTTCATGCGGCTGACATCGGCCTTGCCGGATGGTAGGCGGCGAGAGATTCGAACTCCCGACCCTCTCGGTGTAAACGAGATGCTCTAACCAGCTGAGCTAGCCGCCCTCACGACGCGCTTCTTTACCCCCTGCCCGACGCGCAATCAACGCCGGAACCGCACGGCAGCATGGGAAACCCAGCTGGCGGGCGCGACCTTCGGGCGCCCGGGCAAGCGAGGGTCACCCCGCAAACGAAAACGGCGCCCTTTCGGGCGCCGCTTCCCTGGATCACTTCAGCCTTCAGTGGGCGGTCAGGCCGCCGGCGGCTTCGTCGCCATCGGCCTTCACGGGCACCTTGGTGTCCTCCTCCCAGACGATCGGCACGGGCTTGCGGACCAGGGCCCGGGCGACGACGTCGTCGAGACGGGAGACCGGGATGATCTCCATGCCGCCCTTGATCGCATCGGAAATCTCCGTGAGATCCTTGGCGTTGTCCTCGGGGATCAGCACCGTCTTGATGCCGCCGCGAGCGGCCGCCAAGAGCTTCTCCTTCAGACCGCCGATCGGCAGCACGCGACCACGCAAGGTGATCTCGCCGGTCATCGCGACGTCGTGACGAACCGGAATGCCGGTCATCACCGAGATGATGGTCGTCGCCATGGCCACGCCGGCCGAGGGGCCGTCCTTCGGGGTCGCCCCCTCCGGCACGTGGACGTGGATGTCGCGCCGGTCGAACAACGGCGGCTCGATGCCGTAGTTGATCGCCCTGGAGCGGACGAACGAGGCCGCCGCCGAGATCGACTCCTTCATGACGTCGCGCAGATTGCCCGTCACCGTCATCTTGCCCTTGCCAGGCATCATGACGCCTTCGATCGTCAGCAGCTCGCCGCCGACATCGGTCCAGGCCAAGCCCGTCACGATGCCAACCTGGTCGTCGCTCTCGATCTCGCCGAAGCGGTACTTCGGAACACCCAAGAATTCCTCAACGGTCTTCTCGGTGATCTTCACCGACTTCTTCTTGGACATCATGAGCTCCTTCACGGCCTTGCGGGCCAGTGTGGAAATCTCACGCTCCAGGTTACGCACGCCCGCCTCGCGGGTGTAGCGCCGGATCACGAGCAGCAGCGCGTCGTCGTCGATCGACCACTCTTTCGAGTCCAGGCCGTGCTTGGAGATCGCGCTGGGGATCAGGTGCTTGCGGGCGATCTCGACCTTCTCGGTCTCGGTGTAGCCCGCGATGCGGATGATCTCCATGCGGTCCATCAGCGGTCCGGGAATATTCAACGTATTCGCGGTCGTGATGAACATGACGTTCGACAGATCGTAGTCGACCTCCAGATAGTGATCGTTGAACGTCGTGTTCTGCTCGGGGTCGAGGACCTCCAGCAGCGCCGACGACGGGTCACCCCGGAAGTCCGAGCCCATCTTGTCGATCTCGTCCAGCAGGAAGAGCGGGTTCGAGGTCTTGGCCTTGCGCATCGACTGGATGATCTTGCCGGGCATCGAACCGATATAGGTCCGGCGATGGCCGCGGATCTCCGCCTCGTCGCGCACGCCGCCGAGCGACACGCGAACGAATTCGCGCCCCGTCGCCTTCGCGATCGACTTGCCGAGCGAGGTCTTGCCGACGCCGGGAGGTCCGACCAGGCACAGGATCGGGCCGGTCAGCTTGTTGGCGCGCGACTGCACCGCGAGATACTCGACGATGCGGTCCTTGACCTTCTCCAGACCATAGTGATCCGCATCCAGGACCGCCTGCGCGGCCTCCAGATCCTTCTTCACCTTGGACTTCTTGTTCCACGGAATCGACAGCAGCCAATCCAGGTAGTTGCGCACGACGGTCGCTTCCGCGGACATCGGCGACATCTGGCGCAGCTTCTTCAGCTCGTGCTGGGCCTTCTCGCGCGCTTCCTTGGAGAGCTTGGTCTTGTTGATGCGCTCTTCCAGATCGGCGAGCTCGTCGCGGCCGTCCTCGTCGCCCAACTCCTTCTGAATGGCCTTCATCTGCTCATTCAGGTAGTACTCGCGCTGGGTCTTCTCCATCTGGCGCTTCACGCGCGAGCGGATGCGCTTCTCGACCTGCAAGACCGAGATCTCACTCTCCATCAGGCCCAGCACCTTCTCCAGGCGCGTGGTGACGGACAGCGTCTCCAGGATGCCCTGGCGATCGGCGATCTTGACGGCAAGATGCGAGGCGACCGTGTCGGCCAGCTTGCCGAAATCGGTGATCGACTGAACGACGCCGACGACCTCCGCCGAGATCTTCTTGTTCAGCTTCACATAGCTCTCGAAGTCCGACACGACGGAGCGGCCCAGCGCCTCGGCTTCCACCGACTTGGCGTCGGTGTCCTCGAGCGCAACGGCAGTCGCTTCGTAGTAGTCGGCGCGATCGGTGTACTTCTCGACGCGCGCGCGCTCCAGGCCCTCGACCAGCACCTTCACGGTGCCGTCGGGCAGCTTGAGGAGTTGCAGCACGCTGGCGAGCGTCCCGGTCTCGTAGATCGCATCCGGAGCTGGATCATCATCGGACGCGTTCTTCTGCGTCGCCAGCATCACGAGCGCGTCGTTCTTCATCACCTCTTCGAGGGCGCGGATCGATTTCTCGCGGCCGACGAACAGCGGAACGATGTTGTGCGGGAAGACGACGATGTCGCGGAGCGGCAGCACCGGATAGGCGTGGCTCTCGCCGTAGACGATGGTCGGCCGGGGTTTGGGGGTCGTCATGGCCTGTTCCTTTTGTTTAGCCCCCTTGCACGCAGTCCGCCATCGTGCGCAACCGCCACAAGGTGCGATCTGATCCGGACTTCACTGACGCGTCGATATCGCCCGCTTGTTTCGGATCGTTTGATGAGGCGAATCCCGGGATTGAGATTTGTATCGCCACGCGACATTAGGTGGCTATCGACCCGGGGGGTGTCAAGTATCGGTAAACGCCCGCCAAATACGGCTTCACGCGGCGGGATACTGAAACACTGCGACGCCGCGGACTGAACGTCCGCAGCGGTCGCTGAACTGATAAATCGAGTCGTCTGTCGATCGTGCCAGCGCGGATCACGCGCTGGCGCTGCTTTCCACCGCGCGATCGGAGCGATCGGCGTAGATGTAGAGCGGACGGGCCGTGCCTTCGACCACCTCGCGCGAGATGACCACTTCCTCGACGCCTTCGAGACCCGGCAGGTCGAACATCGTCTCGAGCAGGATGCTCTCGAGGATCGACCGCAGACCACGGGCACCGGTCTTGCGCTCGATGGCCTTGCGCGACACCGCACCCAGCGCCTCGTCGGCGAAGGTGAGCTCGATGTTCTCCATCTCGAACAGGCGCTGATACTGCTTCACCAACGCGTTCTTCGGCTCGGTGAGGATCTTCTTCAGCGAGTTCTCGTCGAGGTCCTCGAGTGTCGCCACGACCGGCAGACGGCCGACGAACTCGGGGATCAGGCCGTACTTGAGCAGATCCTCAGGCTCGACGTGACGGAAGATCTCGCCGGTGCGGCGGTCTTCCGGCGCCAGCACTTGGGCGGCGAAGCCGATCGAGGTCGACCGGCCGCGCGCCGAGATGATCTTCTCGAGGCCGGAGAACGCACCACCGCAGATGAACAGGATGTTGGTGGTGTCGACCTGCAGGAACTCCTGCTGCGGATGCTTGCGGCCGCCCTGCGGCGGAACCGACGCAACCGTGCCTTCCATGATCTTCAGCAGCGCCTGCTGCACGCCCTCGCCCGAGACGTCGCGCGTGATCGACGGATTGTCGGACTTCCGACTGATCTTGTCGATCTCGTCGATGTAGACAATGCCACGCTGCGCGCGCTCGACATTGTAGTCGGCCGCCTGCAGCAGCTTCAGGATGATGTTCTCGACGTCCTCACCGACATAGCCGGCCTCGGTCAGGGTCGTGGCGTCGGCCATCGTGAACGGCACGTCGAGGATGCGGGCGAGCGTCTGCGCGAGCAGCGTCTTGCCCGAACCGGTCGGACCGATCAGCAGGATGTTCGACTTCGCGAGCTCGACGTCCGAGTGCTTGGTCTGGTGATTGAGCCGCTTGTAGTGGTTGTGAACGGCGACCGAGAGCACCTTCTTCGCATGGTTCTGGCCGATCACGTAATCGTCGAGGACCTTGCAGATTTCCTTCGGCGTCGGAATGCCGTCGCGCGACTTGACCAGCGAGGACTTGTTCTCCTCGCGGATGATATCCATGCAGAGTTCGACGCACTCGTCGCAGATGAAGACGGTTGGACCTGCGATCAGTTTGCGGACTTCGTGCTGGCTCTTGCCGCAGAACGAGCAATAAAGCGTATTCTTCGCGTCGCCGTTTCCGACCTTACTCATTCCTATCTCCGTCCGCGGTTCGCTCTTGTCCGCTCGTTCGTTCCGACCCGGCTCGGGCCGGACCGAATTGATGAAAGAGCAAAATTCGTACCAAAATTAAGACCTTGTTCTTGACTCGCCGTGCACCCACGGCTCACGCGAATCCCCCACGATCCATAACTGGGCACTCTAGCCAATCATGCTGTCATCCGACTATCAAGAATTCGCTAATCGGAGGACAGACCCTAGACCGTGACATTACCGTGATTTTAGGGCTTGACACGGCAAGAACACGCGAAATCGGCTGGACGTTGCGAGTTTGCCACGCCTGTTTGCCGGTTGCACGGCAGGGTTGCGGCCCTTTTGGGACCCCACCTTAGTACCTTCGCCGGCCGGAGCCGGCAAAGGCGATGCCGTGATGCACCGAGGCCCGTCGCACGGACCTCGCCTTACTCAGCTACGGCTCACTTGCCCATCGCCGCCGGGTCTTCCGGCCGCTTGTCGAGCACCTTGTCGATGAGCCCGAACTCCTGGGCGGCTTCCGCCGTCAGGAATTTGTCGCGTTCCAGCGCATCCTCGATCGCCTTGTACGGCTGGCCGGTATGCTTCACGTAGATCTCGTTGAGCCGCTTCTTGAGGCTCAGGATCTCCTGGGCGTGCAGCATGATATCGGTCGCCTGGCCCTGGAAGCCGCCGGACGGCTGATGCACCATGATGCGCGAGTTCGGCAGCGAGAAGCGCATGTCCTTGTGGCCGGCGCAGAGCAGCAGCGAGCCCATCGAGGCGGCTTGGCCGGTGCACAGCGTCGACACCGCCGGACGGATGAACTGCATCGTGTCGTAGATCGCGAGACCCGACGTCACCACGCCGCCCGGCGAGTTGATGTACATCGCGATCTCCTTCTTCGGGTTCTCGGCCTCGAGGAAGAGCAGCTGCGCGACGATCAGCGTCGCCATGCCGTCTTCGACCGGGCCGGTCACGAAGATGATGCGCTCCTTCAGGAGGCGCGAGAAGATGTCGTAGGCGCGCTCACCGCGGTTGG
Organism: Bradyrhizobium sp. ORS 278; assembly: GCF_000026145.1. Lineage (NCBI taxonomy): Bacteria > Pseudomonadati > Pseudomonadota > Alphaproteobacteria > Hyphomicrobiales > Nitrobacteraceae > Bradyrhizobium > Bradyrhizobium sp. ORS 278. The sequence goes on from NC_009445.1 coordinate 4,399,674, forward strand.
TCTGTTCGACCACCATGGGCACAAGGTTCATATAGGTTTCAACGGGATCGCGCATGAATCACCCAAGGGTTGGACCAGCAGTTGAAGACGACTGGCCGCCGCAGGTGAGGCTCGTTCAGCGAGCAGCGACGGACAGTGGCCCCGTGATGCAGAACTTCAAGACCGAGCCCAGAGATATGGACCAATTTCCCGGTGACAAGACCGGGTCTCCTGGCCGACCGCGAGCGAGGTCGCCGTCCTGTTCAAGCTGATTCCCGCGGCGGCGGCCAGCGTCGGAACTTGGCTGACCCGCGCTTTCACGGGTCAACCTTAACTCCCGCTTATGTCGCGAACCCGACGAGAGGTGGCCCGATCAGGCCGCCTTGTCGTCGTCGTCCTTGAACAGCTCGTCCTTCGAGACCTTCTTCTCGGTGACGTTGGCGAGCTCGAGGATGAAGTCGACGACCTTGTCCTCGTAGATCGGCGCGCGCAGCTGTGCGAGCGCCTGCGGGTTGCTGCGATAGAAGTCCCAGACCTCCTTCTCGCGGCCCGGCATCGAGCGCGCGCGCTCGATCACGGCGCGGCTGACCTCGTCGTCGGTGACGGTGATCTTGTTCTTCTCGCCGATCTCCGACAGCACCAGACCGAGACGCACGCGGCGGTCGGCGATGGTGCGGTACTCTTCCTTGGCCTTGTCCTCGGTGGTGTTCTCGTCGGCGAAGGTCTTGCCGCTCGACTTCATCTCGGCCTGGACCGAGTTCCACATCAGGTTGAACTCCTCGTCGATCAGCGACGGCGGCGCATCGAACTTGTGGGTCTCGTCGAGACGGTCGAGCAGCGCGCGCTTGACGCGCTGGCGGGTCGCCTGGGTGAACTCGCCGGCGAGACGGTCGCGCATCAGCTCCTTCAGCTTGTCGAGCGATTCCAGGCCGAGCGTCTTGGCGAACTCGTCGTCGACGACCTTGTCCTCGGGCGCCTCGATGGCGGTCGCGGTGGTCTCGAACTCCGCGGCCTTCCCGGCCAGCTCGTTGTTGAGATAGTTGGTCGGGAACGTGACCTTCAGCGTGCGGGTCTCGCCCACGGCGATGCCGACAAGCTGATCCTCGAAGCCCGGGATGAAGGTGTTCGAGCCGATCACGACGTCGATACCCTCGCCGGTGCCGCCGTCGAAGGCGACGCCGTCGATCGTGCCCTTGAAGTTGACCTTGACGCGGTCGCCGCTCGCAGCCTTCGCACCCTCGGCCTTGGCGGCATAGCTGCGGTTGGCATCGGCCAGGCGCTTGATCGCCTCATCGACGTCGGCGTCGGTGATGTCGGCGACCGGCTTTTCGACCGCGAAGGTCTTGAAGTCGGCGAGCGTGATCGCCGGCACCACTTCGATCGCGACGCTGTAGGTCAGGTCGGACTGGCCGGCGAGGATCTTCTCAACCTCGGCCTCCTCGGTCGGCATCGTCACCTTCGGCTCGGTCGCGAGGCGGAAGCCACGCTCGGTGAAGATCTGCGTGTTGGTGTCGCGGATGGTCTGGTCGATGGTCTCGGCCATGACCGACTTGCCGTAGATCTTCTTCAGATGCGCCACCGGCACCTTGCCGGGGCGGAAGCCGTTGATGCGGACCTTGTCCTTGAGATCGACCAGCTTGGCATCCGCCTTGGCGTCGAGATCCGCCGCGGGAACGCTGATCTGGAACTCATGCTTCAAGCCTTCTGACAAGGTTTCTGTGACCTGCATGGCGCCAATCTTCTTCCGCTACGGTCCGGACCCTTGCGATCCGGACACACCTGATTCAATTGTGGACGACGCGCGGCCAACGAGCCTTGCGCCGGTGGGATCGGTGCCGCCGCTCTCCTGTCGCAGGAGCGCGGCTGCGCCGTGAAACTTTGGGCAAACGCTAAGGAAGCGCTTGGTGCGGGCGGAGGGACTCGAACCCCCACAACTTTCGTCACTGGAACCTAAATCCAGCGCGTCTACCAGTTCCGCCACGCCCGCGTGAACTGCATCGATAGCCCGGCCGCGATGCCGCGGGCGGCGCGGCTTATACCACGCGTGAAACCGTCCGCAGCAAAAAAATGGGCCCGAAAGCGCACCCGCGACCCGGCCGATCGGCCAAGCTCGCGGCACAGATAAGGGAAAACGAGATGATCCGCATCCCCCTCAACGCACAATGTTTTGCCGCATGACGCAGCGCTGGGAGGGAGTCAGCCGCCGCGCCGTGCTCGGCGGCTTTGCCGCAGCCTGCGCGGTGTCGTGGCCGCGGCTCGCGCCGGCTGCCGAACGGATGTCCGTCGCCTTGGAAGGCCGCGCCGAATCTCTCGCGCTCGCCCCTGGCCGGTCGGCCTTGCGCGTCTCGCAACTCGCCGGCGGGGCCGCGGTGCTCAGGTTCGGCCGTGGCAGTGCATTCGACCTGGCGATGGCAAACGGCCTCGCGATACCGGCCGCGCTGTCGGGCCGCGGCCTCGCTTTGCCCGCGCCGCTGCTGGTCGCCCGACCGGTCGCTCCCGGCGGCCGCGCCAGCATCGCGGCGACAGCGCTGCGCTCCGGAACCGGGCTGCTCGACCTGCGGCTGCTGGCCGACGGAGCCTCCGACCCGATCCGGCCGCTGCCTGTCATCGTCGACGAGGTATTGCCGGTAACCTTCGACCGCGACGAGGTTTTTCTGGTCGAGGACTTCCGCATCAAGCCCGACGGCAAGGCGATCGCGCCGGGGACTGCGGCCCAGGACTCCGAGCTGCTCTACAGCGTTAATGGGCAGCTCCAGCCGGACATTGCGCTGCGCGCGCAGGCGCGGGTCAGGCTTCGCTTCATCAATGGCTGCCATCGCGCTGTGATCGCCATCAAAATCGCCGACGTCGAGGCTATCAGGGTGATCGCGATCGACAGCCAGCCGGCAGAGCCGTTCCTCGCCCGCAACGGCGCGGTGGTGCTGCCACCCGGCGGCCGCACCGACGTGGTCATCGACATGCCCGCCAAGGCGCCGCTGCCGGTGCTGCTGCACGACGGCAGTAGCGCGCGGCCGATCGCCCGCCTGACGTTGTCGGGAGAGCCGCCGCAACGGTCCGGCCCGCTTCCTGCGCCGGCGCCACTGCCGTCGAACGGGCTGCCGGACAAGCTCGACCTGCGCTCCGCGATGCGCGCCGATCTTGCATTGGACGGTCCGGAATGGCGGCCGCCCGCGCAGTTCAATCCAGGCAGCGCGCCCGCCTTCAAGGCCAAGCCCGGCCGCGTCGTGGTGCTGGCGCTCGCCAATAAGGCGGCCGGACCGAGGGTGGTTCATCTGCACGGCCAGCCGTTCCGCCTGCTCGACCGGCTCGACGATGGCTGGAAGCCATATTGGCTCGACACGCTGGCACTCGAAGCCGGCCAGACCCAGCGCATCGCCTTCTCAGCCGAAGCCGCTGGCCGGTTCCTGGTCGAGAGCATGGCCACCGACTGGGCGGCGCCACGCCTCGTCAGGTGGTATGAGATCGGGTGAGGAAACGAACCAGGGAGAACTCCCATGACCACCGCCGCCATCACCGGCGTCACCGCGCGCGCCGTCATCACGCCGATGAAGCGCCCGCTGCGCAACGCCTTCGGCGTGATCGATTCAGGCCCGCTGGTGCTGATCGACGTCACGACAGATCAGGGCGTGACCGGCCATTCCTATCTCTTCGCCTACACCAGGCTGGCTCTGAAGCCGCTCGTGCATCTGGTCGAGGATATCGGCCGCGAGCTCGCCGGCAAGGCGCTGGTGCCGGTCGATCTGATGAAGGCGATGGACGCGAAATTCCGGCTGCTCGGCTGGCAGGGGCTGGTCGGCATGGCCGTCTCGGGGCTCGACATGGCGTTCTGGGATGCGCTCGGCCAGCTCGCGGGCAAGCCCGTCGTCGAGCTGCTCGGCGGCAGCGCTCGTCCCATTCCCGCCTATGACAGCTACGGCGTGCTCGACGCCCGGGACGACGAGCGCACCTTGCGCACCGCGTGCGACGAGCACGGCTTCCGCGCCATCAAGAGCAAGGGCGGCCATGGCGACCTCGCCACCGACGAGGCGATGATCAAGGGCCTGCGCGCTTTGCTCGGGCCCGACATCGCGCTGATGCTCGACTTCAACCAGTCGCTCGATCCCGCTGAGGCCACGCGCAGAATCGCGCGTCTTGCGGATTACGACCTGACCTGGATCGAGGAGCCGGTGCCGCAGGAGAATCTCTCCGGCCACGCCGCGGTGCGCGAGCGCTCGGAGATCCCGATCCAGGCCGGCGAGAACTGGTGGTTTCCGCGCGGCTTCGCCGAAGCGATCGCCGCCGGCGCCTCCGACTTCATCATGCCCGACCTGATGAAGGTCGGCGGCATCACCGGCTGGCTCAATGTCGCCGGCCAGGCCGACGCCGCCTCGATCCCGATGTCGAGCCACATCCTGCCCGAGGCCAGCGCCCATGTGCTGCCGGTGACGCCGACGGCGCATTTCCTCGAAGTGCTCGACTTCGCCGGGGCCATTCTCACCGAGCCGCTGCGGGTGATCGACGGCAAGGTGACCGCGAAGGGCCCGGGTCTCGGACTTGCGTGGAACGAGAGCGCGGTGGCGAAGTATCAGGTGACGTGAGCCATACTGGCGTCCGCGAGACGCATCGACGCCGCCGCAAACTCAGCTGGATCGCCCGGCTTGACCGGGCGATCCAGTATGCCGAGGCGTCTTTGATTGAATCGATGGGCCGCGGCGTACTGGATGCCCGCCTTCGCGGGCATGACAGTCGTGGCTGAGCAGCAGCGCTCCTCATCCATCAGTACTCGATCCCAAACCTGTCATAGAGCCGCCGGAACACCGCAGGCAGCGTCTCCGTCAGGTCCTCCGCGATCAATCCGGGCCCCGCCTCCGATCCCGCCTCGCCATGCATCCAGACGCCGATGCAGGCCGCCTCGAACGCCGGAACGCCCTGCGCGAGCAGCCCTGCGATGATGCCGGCGAGCACGTCGCCGGCGCCGGCGGTGGCGAGCCAGGGTGGCGCGTTGGCGGCGATCGCCGCGCGCCCGTCAGGGGCGGCCACGGTGGTGTCGGCGCCTTTCAGCAGCACCACCGCACCGCAGCGCGCGGCGGCGGCGCGCACGCGCTCCAGCTTGGAGCGGCCGGGATGCTTGTTGCTGAGGTCGGAAAACAGCCGCGGGAATTCGCCTTCGTGCGGCGTCAGCACGACCTGCGCGTCGGCCGTCGCCCGGATCTGCTCGAACAGCCGCTCGGGCGCATCGGCGAAGCTGGTCAGCGCATCGGCATCGAGGACGAGATGACGCTGCGCGCCAAGCCCCGTGAAGACGAGGTCGCGGGTACGCTCGCCGACGCCGCTGCCGGGGCCGATAATGCAAGTGTTGTAGCGCTTGTCGCCGAGCAGCTCGCCGAACTCGATCGCGCTGTCGGCCGCCCGCACCATCACCGCCGTCAGCGCGGCCGCGTTGACCGCGAGTGCATCGCGCGGCGAAGCCAGCGTCACCAGGCCGGCGCCGGCGCGCAGCGCGGCGCGCGCCGCCATGCGCGAGGCCCCTGTCGCCGCGACATCGCCCGACATCGCCAGCACATGACCGCGCGCATATTTGTGGCCGTCAATGCGTGGCACCGGAAAGCGCGGCTGCCACAGCTCCGGCTCGTTCTCGAAAGCGAGCGGCCGAATCTCCTCGAGCACATGCGGATCGATGCCGATGTCGGCGAGCCGGACTCGGCCGCAATGCTGGCGTCCCGGCAGCAACAGATGCGCCGGCTTCTTGCGGAAGAACGTGACGGTCTCGGTGGCGCGGACCGCGATGCCCATCACCGCGCCGGTGGTGCCGTTGATGCCGCTCGGCAGATCGACGGCCAGCACCGGCGCGCCATTGGCATTGATCGCGGCGATCACGTCGGAGGGCTCGCCCGTGACCGGGCGGCTGAGACCAGCACCGAACAACGCATCGATGATCAGCGCCGGCTTGCCGATCGCCTGCGGCGTGAATGGCAGCACCGGAAACTTCCAGCCCCTGGCGGCGGAGGCCGCATCGCCCTGCAACGCATCTCGCTCGCACATCAGGATGACTGAGACGTCGCGGCCTTGCGCGGCGAGCTCGGCCGCCGCAACGAAGCCATCGCCGCCGTTGTTGCCGGGACCGCACACGACCAGGATCGGCCCCTCGTCGACCAGATCCATGGCGGCTGCGGCCACCGCCTGGCCTGCACTCAGCATCAACGAGAAGCCCGGCGTCCCGGCTGCGATCGTCAGCCGGTCGGCGCGCTCCATTTCACTCGTGGTCAACACGTCCATTGCTGCTCGTATCCCCTGCAGCCGCGATCTCCAGCAGCGGCCCGATCTCTGGGCTGATCCCGCCCCGCAACCCCGCGCCCCGTGCGAGCGGGCCGATTCCCTGCCCCGCCCCTCCTATTGCCCCGATGGGCGGCAAGTTCCAAGAGTGCTTCACGAGCCCTTCCCGTTCTTGGACCGCCGATCGCATCAGCAGCGTCGCCCTTTCGCTGGGCATTTCGGTCGGCGAGGAGACGCGCCATCCACATCTGCACAACTTGTGGCCTGTTTGCCTAATTCTGGGGCTCCGGTATTCTATCCCTTCCCATGGGGAATCGTTAGGCCAGCGCGAAAGGCGCGGATATCCGCTCGATTTAGCCGCGTTAACGACTTGGCATAGACCCTGCTTTTGTGGAGCCACTTCGGCACGGGGCAAGACGGGCTGTCAATCACCGGGCCTCCGCCGGAGCGCGTCGGGCCCGGTAACGAATGATCAGACACCCTGCGCGTTGGCGCAGCCTGACGATGACCCACTTGTTTTTTATAGAGGAATGCCCGGGAGGCGCTCAGTGAAGAAAATCGAAGCCATCATCAAGCCGTTCAAGCTGGACGAGGTGAAGGAAGCGCTTCAGGAAGTGGGGCTGCAGGGCATTACGGTCACCGAGGCCAAGGGCTTCGGCCGGCAGAAAGGACATGCGGAGCTGTATCGCGGCGCCGAATACATCGTCGACTTCCTGCCCAAGGTGAAAATCGAAATCGTCATCGGCGACGACCTCGTCGAGCGCGCCATCGAGGCGATCCGCCGCGCCGCCCAGACCGGCCGCATCGGCGACGGCAAGATCTTCGTGTCCAACATCGAGGAAGCCATCCGCATCAGAACCGGAGAGTCGGGGCTCGACGCGATCTAGCCCGCGCGTCCCGCGGCTTGGAACGGGCGTCCCGTCTCAAGCCGCGGACGGAGAAAATTTGCTGCGACAGCAGCCGCGACGGCAGCCGGTGTGTCCTCTCAGGGGCACCTCGACGCGGCCGTTTTGGCGTTTCCGATGTTGTCTTGGCCCCCGGGCGAGGCTATGGAGCATGACCCGCGGACGCCGTCCCGCGCCGGGCCGTGACGTTTCAGCCAAGAGGGGTATTCATGAAGACCGCCAAGGACGTCTTGAAAGCAATCAAAGACAACGACGTCAAATACGTCGACCTCCGCTTCACCGACCCGCGGGGCAAGTGGCAGCACGTCACCTTCGACGTCAGCATGATCGATGAAGACATTTTCGCTGAAGGCACCATGTTCGACGGCTCCTCGATCGCCGGCTGGAAGGCGATCAACGAATCCGACATGTGCCTGATGCCCGACCCGGTGACCGCGACGATCGATCCGTTCTTCGCCGAAACCACCATGATCATCACCTGCGACGTGCTCGAGCCGACCACCGGCGAGCCGTACAACCGCGACCCCCGCGGCATCGCCAAGAAGGCCGAGGCGATGGTGAAGTCGATGGGCGTGGGCGATTCCGTGTTCGTCGGCCCCGAGGCCGAGTTTTTCGTGTTCGACGACGTGCGCTACAGCTCCTCGCCGTACAACACCGGCTTCCGCCTCGACTCCTCGGAGCTGCCGACCAACTCCGATACCGAGTATGAGGGCGGCAACCTCGGCCACCGCATCCGCACCAAGGCCGGCTACTTCCCGGTGCCGCCGCAGGACTCGGTGCAGGACATGCGCTCGGAGATGCTCGGCGCAATGGCTCGCATGGGCGTCAAGGTCGAGAAGCACCATCACGAGGTCGCCTCCGCCCAGCACGAGCTCGGCATGAAGTTCGACACGCTGACCCTGATGGCCGACCAGATGCAGATCTACAAGTACTGCATCCAGCAGGTCGCGCACATCTACGGCAAGACCGCCACCTTCATGCCGAAGCCGGTGTACGGCGACAACGGCTCGGGCATGCACGTCCACCAGTCGATCTGGAAGGACGGCAAGCCGGTGTTCGCGGGCAACAAATATTCCGACCTGTCGGAGACCTGCCTGTCCTACATCGCCGGCATCATCAAGCACGCCAAGGCCATCAACGCCTTCACCAACCCGTCGACCAACTCCTACAAGCGTCTGGTGCCGGGCTATGAGGCGCCGGTGCTGCTCGCCTACTCCGCGCGCAACCGCTCGGCCTCGTGCCGCATCCCCTACACCTCCTCGCCGAAGGCCAAGCGCGTCGAGGTCCGCTTCCCCGATCCGCTCGCCAACCCGTATCTCGGCTTCGCCGCGATGCTGATGGCCGGCCTCGACGGCATCAAGAACAAGATGGATCCGGGTCCGGCGATGGACAAGGACCTCTACGACCTGCCGAAGGAGGAGCTGAAGCAGATCCCGACCGTTTGCGGTTCGCTCCGCGAGGCGCTCGAGAACCTCGACAAGGACCGCGCCTTCCTGAAGGCCGGCGGCGTGTTCGACGACGACTTCATCGACAGCTACATCGAACTGAAGATGACCGAGGTCGCGCGCTTCGAAATGACCCCGCACCCGGTCGAGTTCGACATGTACTACTCGGGCTGACAAGCCCAATTGATCGGCGGATCACGAAGGCGCCCCTCGGGGCGCCTTTTTGTTTGCCGGGGCGAACTGTCCGGTGGCGAGAGGTCACGGGCTCTCGAGACGCTTGGCTGCATGAGGCCCGACTGTTAGGACGGCCGCGCTACTTGTCGGGATAATGCACGACGATCTGCTCGACGACCGGAGCCCATTTGCGCGCTCGCAAGTTGCCGGACGAAATGCGGTCTCCCTGGGGAACCCCGTTCTCGTCCCTGCCCTTGCCAAATCGAACCGAGATTCTGCAGCCGCCCGGCAGAGGACGGTCCAGCGCACCGCCCTTCCAGTCCACGACAAAGCCGCCACCGTCAGTGAAGAACTCGCGCATCAGAAATGGCCGGCCGTTGATCTTTTGCACCTCGGCCAGCGTCGAACCGAGCGTCACGCCGGAGACATTCCAATGGCTCGTCTTGGCGTCGATCTAGGTCAGCCGCGAAACCCGCTGCATGGTCTCGTCGGCAAAGCCAATCTCGATGCGCCACTCCGGCGATCGTGGCTGCAGCGCGACGCCCTCATAGGTGATGTCTTCCACCCCAGTGAACAACTCCTTGTCGATCACTGCCTCCTGGCCATAGCGTAGCAGCAGGCTCTTTGCGGAATCGCCGACGGACACAGGGAAGGTACAGGTGATCGCCCCCTCAGCAGGTGGCACGGTTTGTGCCGATGACGGTTCTGCGAGACACATCAACAACAGGATCGTTCGGCGCATGCGCTTCCCACTCTGGCCAGCCAGCCATGCAGCCACTACTTCGCGGCGAAATTCACGCCGATCTCGGTCACGACAGGCGCGAGCTTCACCAAAGCCGGATTGTCGGACGACACCTTCACGCCATCGCCCGAGAGCGAACGCGGCGCGTCCTTGCTGATCCCGAACCGCACCGTCACCGAGCAGCCGCCCGGCAGCGTGCGCCCGAGCGCGCCGGTCTTGAAGTCGGTGACATAGCCGCCATAGTCCCAGCCGAAGCCCGCGATGACGAACGGCTTGCCGTTGGCCTTCTGGACCGCGGCGAGGCTGGCGCCGATGCTGATGCCGGCGACGCTCCAGCGGCTCGACTTGGCCGTATCACGCAAGGTGAGGCCCGAGACCGTGGCCGCTTTTCCCTCGATGAAGCCGACCTCGATGCGCCGCTCCATCGCGCGCGGAAACAGCACCAGGCCCTTGTAAGTTTCGCCTTCCGCGCCTGGTAGATCCTGCACCACCGCCTCGCCGCCATAGCGCTGCTTGAGGCTGTTGGCGGTGTCCGTCGCGGCCACTGGCAACGTGCAGGTGATCGGCCCTTCCGTCGGCGGTGTGGTCTGAGCAAAAGCGGGACAAGCAACAGCCAGCGCTGCGGCGACGGTCAGGAGATGGCGCATCAATGAACCTTTGTGAGACGACGAGACAACGCAATCAGCCTTACGTCTGCTTCGCCGCACGGCAGGTTCAGCCCGACGTTAGGCCGCGAGCCGCCGCCTTCTCACAGCCTCGCCAAACGCCTCGAACAGTTTGCGGTTGATCGGGTTCTTCTGCGGGTCGTATTCGGCGTGCCATTGCACGCCGAGCGCAAAGCTCGGCGCTTCGGCGATGCGGATGGCCTCGATGGTGCCGTCCTCGGCGATGCCCTCGATGATCACGCGGTCGCCGGGATTGAGGATGCCCTGCCCGTGCAGCGAGTTCACCTTGATGCAGTCGCAGCCGAGGATGGAGGCAAAGGCGCCGCCTGGTGTCAGCTTGACCTCATGGCGGTCGGCGAACACGACGTTGGGGTCGGGATGGATCTCGCCGTTCTCCAGCCTGGGCATCCGGTGGTTCATGCGGCCGGGTATCTCGCGGATCTCCGGATGCAGCGAGCCGCCGAAGGCGACGTTCATCTCCTGCAGCCCGCGGCAGATCCCGAACAGCGGAATGCCCCGGGCAACGCAGGCCTCGGACAGCTGCAGGGCGACCTCGTCGCGGTGGATGTCGTAGGGCTCATGCTTGACGCTCGGCTCGGTGTTGAACCGGGTCGGATGCACGTTGGCGCGAGCGCCGGTCAGCACGACGCCGTCGACAACGTCGAGCAGCGCGGCGATGTCGGTGATCTCCGGGACGCCGGCAAACATCAAAGGCAGCGCCCCCGCGACCTCCGCCACGGCGCTCAGATTGCGCTCGCCCACCATCTGCACCGTAAATCTGTTCTCGACGCGATGGCTGTTGCCGATCACGCCGACGACCGGACGCTTCATGACCCTCTTTTCCGTCTCTCTCCCGCGGAAGGCACAAATCGTGCCTTTCGCAAATCATGCCCGTGTCGTACAGCCGGATCAACAGATGAGCGCGCGGGTCCCCAATGCCATTCCGGGCCCCGGCGGGCTTTGATCCGCGAAACCATTCCTCACGCCTGCGCTTGATCCCCATGCGGTTTTCGCCAATGTGTGGGGGCCGATCAGCACAGAGGACGCCACATGACCGCCCCCGCAGACCCACGCCTCCAGGCCCGCAGCGACCTGGCCTGGGCCATTACCGTGGGCGGCATCGGCGTGATCCTGTTCATGGCCGGGCTCGCCTTCAGCTGGTATTACGCTGCCGCGTTGTTCCTGCTGTTTTCCGGCATGCTGCTGGGCGTCGCGCTCAATGCGATGACCACCCTGCTCGGCCGCGTGCTGCCCTGGCCGCATCCGCTGCGGCTCGCCATCGTCTGCCTGGCGCTGGCCGCCCTGCTCGTCGGCATCGTCTTCCTCGGCGGCACCACCATCGCGGATCAGGCCAAGGTGCTGAGCGACACGATCAAGTCGCAGCTCGGCAACATCAAGGGCTTCCTCGACCGCAACGGCATCGACACGAGCTTCTTCGATTTCAACGCCGGGACGCAGGCGACCTCCGCCCCCGACGGCGGCTCGACCACGCCGACGCAGTCAACCTCGCATGGATTGCCGGGCGGCCTGCCGTCGCCGAGCGCGCTGGCCTCCTCCGGCGGCGCCATCGTCAGCCAGACTTTCAAGCTGCTGCTGGGTACCGTGAGCGCCGTCGGCAACTTCTTCATCGTGCTGTTCCTGGGCCTCGCCTTCGCGGCGCAGCCGGCGGTCTACCGCAGTGGATTGCTGTTCCTCGCACCGGCCAAGTATCGCGACCAGGCGACCGTGATCATCGACCGCATCAGCTACACGCTCGAGCGCTGGCTGATCGCGCAGATCACGACGATGTTCGCGGTGTTCCTCGTCACCTGGATCGGGCTCGCCATCATCGGCGTGCAGAGCTCGTTCATCCTCGGCATCCAGGCCGGCCTGCTCGCCTTCATTCCGACGGTCGGCGCCATCATCGCCGGCGTCATCGTGGTGCTGGCGAGCCTCGCCTCCGGCTGGGTCGCGGCCGTCTCCGCCTTCGTGCTGTTCCTCGGCGTGCACGCGATGGAGAGCTATGTGTTGACGCCGCTGATCCAGCGCCAGGCGCTCGATATCCCGCCGGCGACCTTGTTCGCGTTCCAGATCCTGCTCGGCATCGTGTTCGGCGTCTGGGGCCTGACCCTGGCGCTGCCGCTGATGGCGATCGCCAAGGTCATGATCGACTATTTCAAGAGCGACCGCCGCACAGAGGACGCCGCGGCGGCGATCTGAGCGCCGGGCGTTCAGCCGGCCGGCATCGCCGTCTCAACGAGCTTGGCCCAATAGCTGATGCCGTGCGGGATCACGTCGTCGTTGAAATCGTATTCGGGGTGATGCACGCCCGCGCCGTCGCCGATGCCCATGAACACGAAGGCGCCGGGCCGCGCCTGCAGCATGTAGGCGAAGTCCTCGCCGCCGAGCCGCGGCGGCATGTCGGTGCTGACCTGGTCCGGCCCGACCACGCTGCGCGCGACCTGGGCCGCGAATGCCGTCTGCTCCGCGTGGTTGATGACGACGGGATAGCCCCATTCGTAATCGATTTCGACCTCGACACCCATGCCGCTGGCCATCGCCGTGACGAGATCCTTGAAGCGCTTGTCCATCAGACGCCGGACCTCCTCGTCGAGCGTGCGCACGGTGCCGCCGATGACCGCGGTCTGCGGGATGATGTTGTCGGCCGAAGTGCCTGCATGGAAGCGCGTGATCGACAGCACCGCGCTCTCGACCGGGTCGACGTTGCGCGCCACGATCGTCTGCAGCGCGGTCACGATCTGCGCGCCGGCGATGATCGGGTCGACGCATTTGTTCGGCCGCGCGGCGTGACCGCCGAGGCCCTTGAGGCGCACCTCGAACGTATCGGCGGCCGCCATGACAGCGCCGACGCGCGTCGAGACGTTGCCGAGAGGCACGCCCGGCGCATTGTGCAGGCCGTAGACCTCCTCGATGCCGAAGCGCTCCATCAGGCCGTCCTCGACCATCGCGCGGCCGCCGGCCCCGCCCTCCTCGGCCGGCTGAAAGATCACGACGGCGGTGCCGGCGAAGTTGCGCGTCTCCGCGAGGTAGCGCGCCGCGCCCAGCAGCATCGCGGTGTGGCCGTCATGCCCGCAGGCGTGCATCCTTCCGGGAATGGTCGACTTGTGCGGGATGTCCCTGGTCTCCTGCAGCGGCAGCGCGTCCATGTCGGCGCGCAGTCCGATCACCCGCGATGACGGCTCGCGGCCGCGGATCACGCCGACGACACCGGTGCGGCCGATGCCTGTCACAACCTCGTCGACACCGAATGAGGTCAGCAGCTCGGCGACGCGCGCGGCCGTCCGATGCACCTCGTATTGCAGCTCGGGATGCTGGTGGAAATCACGGCGCCAGACCTTGGCATCCTCGGCGAGCTCGGCGGCGCGGTTGATGATCGGCATGTCGATATTCCCAGTGACGAGCGCAGCTCGATTCGGACTGTTGGTGTGAATTGAACGCCATGTCGCGCGCGGAGATCGCGCGGCCCTTCGAGCGTTCGGACTCATTGCACGTTGAGCGACTGCAAAATGCAAGCCATATTCGGTCATGCCCTGTTGCACAGGTTGCATTCCTGCAGCTCATCGGATGAGCGCTCTCCTGGCAGTTGCATCGATGGCCTCACGCTGGCGGCTTCAGACGATCAGCTAACTATTATCCGACGCCGCGCTTGAAATGCATCCGATGCTCTGATCGGATGATGATCGCAGCCGAGAACCGTGCCTGATCATCTGCTCGTCGAGACGATGTGATTGCATGACGGCCAACATACACCCGATGACATTTCGCGGGCACAGCTGAACTCGGTTCGTTGCGGGCACGCAGCCTGTCGCGGCATGGCTGCGTGCAGCCGGGATGACGCTCGGGAGACCACGTGACTCCAACGGACGATTGAGCCATGCAGCCGTCACCAACCGATGCGATGCGTCGCCGTGTCGTGATCTCCTCGACCATCGGCAATGCGCTCGAATGGTTCGACTTCACCGTCTTCGGGCTGTTCGCCGCGACCATCAGCAAGCTGTTCTTTCCCGCCGACGATCCGCTGGCATCGCTGCTCTCGACATTTGCGGTATTTGGCCTCGCCTTCGTCGCGCGCCCGCTCGGCGGACTGGTGTTCGGCCTCTACGCCGACCGCTACGGGCGCAAGGCGGCGCTGGTCGTGATGATCACGATGATGGCGATCGGCACCGGCCTGATCGGCGTGCTGCCGACCTTCGCATCGATCGGCATTGCCGCGCCGCTCTTGCTGCTGCTCGCGCGTCTGATCCAGGGGTTCTCGGCCGGCGGCGAGTTCGGCTCGGCGAGCGCCATGCTGATCGAGTTCGCTCCGCCAGGGCGCAAGGGGTTCTATGGCGCTTTCCAGACCGTGTCGCAGGCGCTCGCCTTCGCGCTCGGCGCAATGATGGCGGTCACGCTCAGCAAGACGCTGTCGCCCGCGGATTTCGCCAGCTGGGGCTGGCGGGTGCCGTTCATCCTGGGAATCCTGATCGGGCCCGTCGGCTGGTATCTGCGCCGCCGATGCGATGAATCGCCTGAATTCCGGACCCATATGGCGGAACGTGCAGCAAGAGCCACGCCTGCAAGAAAGACCCCGCTCGGGCAGCTGTTCGCGGAGCATCCGCGCGAGCTCATGGCCTCGTTCGGCCTGATCGCGGCCGGCACCGCGATCTACTATGTCGGCGGTGTGTTCCTGCCGGCCTACGCCGCGAGCGAGCTCAAGCTGCCGCTGGCCGACGCGCAGCTCGGGCTGCTCGCGGTCAGCCTCAGCAACATTCCGCTGGGTCTCGCGTCGGGCATGCTCTCTGATCGCATCGGGCGGCGTGGCGTCATCTTGCCGGCGCTGCTGCTCTATCCCATCCTCTACGTGGTGTTGTTCAGGCAGCTGGTGGCGGAGCCGACCACCGCGCATCTGTGGCAGCTCCAGTCCGTCGGCCTGATCCTCGGCGTGCTCGGCGGCGCGGTGCCGGCGTTCATGACCGAGATCTTTCCTGTCGGCGTGCGCGCGACCGGGGCGTCGCTGATGTACAATCTCGGCGTGATGCTGTTCGGTGGCCTGGCGCCGTTCATCAATACCTGGATGGTTCAAGCCACCGGCGACAAGTCCGCGCCGGTCTACTACATTCTCGCCGCCGCCGCGGTCGGCCTGCTCGGGATGGTCGTGTACCGCAGGAGAACATAAGCGCGTCAGCGCGTGCGCGGCTGCGATCGCAGCGCGCGCAGCTCGCGCGCGAGATTGGCTCGCGCCCGCTCGTCGAGCGCGGCGGCAAACGTCGCATCCGGATAGATCACGGGACGCTTGGCGAACCGCTCCAGCATCGCGGCGCGGCCCACGCAATAGGCGTCGTCAGGCACATCGGCGTATTCGCGCCGGATCGCCTCCGCGTAGCCGTCATAGATCGCATCGTCGGCGCCGAGGATGGCGAGATCGATGGAGACGAGCAGCGCGCCGCGCCGGTCGTCCGGCGCGACGTCGTGCGTGCGGGTCAGCCGGATCAGCCGGCCGACCTCGTCGCGCAGCTCAGCCGCGACGTGACGTTCGGCCAGAGCAGCGCTCTGCTCCTCATTGTCGGAGCGCGTGGGGTCATAGACTACATCATGCCACCAGATCGCGAGGCTCAGGATCTCGCGGTCGCGCGCGCTCAAACCGGTCACGGTGTCGAGGCGCGCCAGGCACTCCTCGATATGGCTGAGATCATGATAGTGCCGACCTGCCGCGGAGTACGCGGCGATCAGATCGTCACGGGTCATGGCGCACTCCGCTCGACGGCGTTTCGTGGTCGCTCAGCCGGCCGAGGTCAGCACCGTCTCGGTGTGCTCGACATCCGGCGGCGCGGCGAAATACTGCCCGACCAGGCCGCGCCATTCGGTGAAATTCTCCGAGCCGCGGAAATCCACCGTGTGGTTCTCCAGCGTCTCCCACTTCACTATCAGGCGGTAGCGCTGCGGCTTTTCGATCGATTTGTGCAGCTCGAAGCCGTGAAAGCCCTTGGAGCGGCCGAAGGCCGCGCGCGCCTTGGCAACCGCGGCCTCGAAATCCTTCTCGGTGCCGGGCTTGACGTCGATCTGGGCGATTTCCGTGATCATGCTGGTCGTCCTCCCCTGATGTTGGACCGTGTGTGTAGCCCAGACCTCAGGGGAGCGGAAGCGTCAGCCGGAGATGACAGCCTGGCCGGACGGTGATGCGGCGACCGTCGCGGCAGCCGCGCGCTGGCGGCGATAGCGCTCCAGCGACAGCGGCAGTTCCGCCGAGGCCTCGACGCGGTTGCGGCCCGAGCGCTTGGCCTTGTAGAGCGCGGTGTCGGCCGCGGCGAGCAGCACGTCGAGCTCGGTTCCGGCCGGCCCGCCGGCCACGCCGATGCTCACGGTGGTGTCGACGGGTTTCTCCTCGCAGACCACGCCGGACGCGGCGAAGGCCTCGCGCACACGCTCGGCTGCGACCATCGCCTCCTCGATCGAGCAGGGCAAGAGCGCCGCGAACTCCTCGCCGCCGATCCGCCCCGACAGATCGGTCAGGCGAAGATTATTCACGACAACATCGGCGAAGATCTTCAGCACCTCATCGCCCTCGGCATGACCGAAGCGGTCGTTGATCGACTTGAAATGATCGATGTCGAAGATCAGCACGCTGACCGGCTGCTGCGCGCGCGCCTCGCGCTCGATCAGTTGCGCGCAGGCATCCGCAAAGCCGCGCCGGTTGAGCAGCCCGGTGAGCGGGTCGGTGGTCGCGGCGCGCTTGTGCGCGGAGACGATGCGCTCGGACACCAGCATGAAGATGACGAACACCGTGCCGACGGCATAGAGCACCAGTTCGATCGAGAAGATCGTCACCCAGGCGGCGGCGAATGCGCCATTGGCATCGCGCAGCATGTTGCCGAGCAGGATCGGCAGCATCAGGACGAAGCCGTGCATGGCCGGCACCAGAACCGCGGGCCAGCGCTTCTGCAGGGTGCGCCGGCGCTCCTGCCACAGCTCCGCCGCGGTGAGGGTCGCATAGATCACGACGATGGCGGCGCCGATGGTGAGCCGCAGCGCCTGCGCCGCGGGATCGAGCAGCATGCCGCTGGCGATCCACACGATGGCGCCGAGCGCAAGTCCCGTCACGCTCGGCGATTTGCCGTGGAAGACGCGCGCCGCGTTCCAGACCATGGCGGTCGCGATCAGTCCGATCGAACTCAGGAACAGCGAGACGACCTCGCCATAGCTGTCGGCCACCAGCGTCCATAGCGCGATCGCGACCGCGCCGAGGATGTAGGCCGCGCCCCACCAGCGCAGCGCCGGGGTGTTCTCCTGCCGTCCAAAGTACAGCAACATGGCGCCAAGCAGCGCCGCGACCATTGTCGCTACGATGTCGAGCGTCAGGCTGTCCAGTGCCATGCGTCACCTCGGTGGCTGCGGCGGTGCGGGAACAAAGGGTTAGCGCCGCCTTATCGCGATCAACCTAACCGGTGGTCTGTTGGGAAGAGGTTTGCCTGGGATGCCAAGTTTTCTCGAAAAGCTCGACGCAACTCGCCTGCAAATGCTGCGCAAAAAATCAGCAAACAGGAATCAAACCCGATCGGGAGCCAACTGCGTGACGCTCGTTGTAATTGCGCCCGATCCACCGACGCTCATTGATAGTTGAGAACAGACGCCTGCAATATGAGCCATTTCACATGCGCCGGCCGACACTCAGCGAAACGATAGAATAATTGCTCAAGTTTGAGATTATCTCTGCCTAACACCATCCGGCAACGGACAAGCAGCCGCACGAGGCGGGGACGAGACTATGTTTCGACGACAAGAACGAAAAAAAATCAACGGCAGATCGTCAGGCTGATAGCGCCGATCGCCGCACGCTGCTGCGCAACGCCATAAAGTCCTTAGGCGCTCGCGTCGGCGCGAGTCTGCTGCCGGGCCAACCGCGCACGCATGTCGGCGCCTGCATCCCACCATCACGGGACGTCGCTATCGATCGTCGTGGTTATCCTCGGACAGCCAGCCGGCTCGGGCTGTTAGTCTAGGTGTCGTTCGCACAGAGATGCTGCGTGATGCGCGGCAGCATCGGCAGGCCGGCGGTGGCGGAAATGGGTGAAGCGCGCGAAGCAAAAACAAAACGGGCGCCCGCGAGGGCGCCCGTTCGTATGGGAGACCAGCAGATCCGGCCGAAGCCGGATCGCCAACATCAGCGCTTCGAGAACTGGAAGGAGCGGCGGGCCTTGGCCTTGCCGTACTTCTTACGCTCGACGACACGCGAGTCGCGGGTCAGGAAGCCGCCCTTCTTGAGGACGCTGCGCAGTTCCGGCTCGAAGTTCGTCAGCGCCTTGGACAGGCCGTGACGGACCGCGCCGGCCTGGCCGGACAGACCGCCGCCGGCGACCGTGCAGATCACGTCGTACTGGCCCTTGCGGGCGGCGACGACCATCGGCTGCTCGATCATCATGCGCAGCACCGGACGGGCGAAGTAGACTTCGATGTCGCGGGTGTTGACGGTGACCTTGCCGGAGCCCGGCTTGATCCAGACGCGGGCAACCGCGTCCTTGCGCTTGCCGGTGGCATAGGCGCGGCCGAACTTGTCGACCTTCTTCTCATACTTCGGAGCGTCGGGAGCGGTGACCGCGCCCTTGAGCTGCGACAGCTGATCGAGAGACTGGATGCTTTCGGCCATCTTATGCGGCCCTCGTGTTCTTGCGGTTCAACTTCGCGATGTCGATCTTCTCGGGGTTCTGCGCTTCGTGCGGATGATCAGGTCCGCCATAGACACGCAGATTGCCCATCTGCACGCGGCCGAGCGGGCCGCGCGGGATCATGCGCTCGACGGCCTTCTCGAGCACGCGCTCCGGGAAGCGGCCTTCGAGGATCTGGCGCGCGGTGCGCTCCTTGACGTGACCGACGAAGCCGGTGTGCTTGTAGTACGTCTTCTGCTCGCGCTTGCGGCCGGTGAACACGGCATGCTTTGCGTTGACGATGATGACGTTGTCGCCGCAATCGACATGCGGGGTGTAGATCGGGAGGTGCTTGCCGCGCAGCCGCATGGCGACCAGCGTGGCGAGACGGCCGACGACCAGACCCTTGGCGTCGATCACGACCCACTTCTTCTGGACCTCGGCCGGCTTTGCCGAAAAGGTTTTCATGAGAGATATCCGTGACAGGGAGAATGCGGCGCGGCTGGCGCGCCGAACTGGTCGCAGCTTCTAGAGAAGCGCCCCGCATTCGTCAACGCCACCAAAGCAAAATTTCTCCAGCGAAAACAGTTACTTGCAAATATGGTGTAATAATACCCTCGAAAACATCACGTGTTCGGAATGGAATAGGTTGCTGTAACGTGGGCGATCGGATCAGGCGATTCCCCTGACAGCAGAGTGACTTCGCCCACAGCCAGCCGCTTGCCGAGCTTCAGCAGCCGCGCCTCGGCCAGCACGTCGGCCCCGGCGGCGCCCTTGCGCAGGAAGTTGATGTTGAGATTCGTGGTGACCGCGAGCCCGACCGGGCCGATCGCCGATAGCAGCACCACGTACATCGCGAAATCGGCCAACGCCATCAGCGTCGGCCCGGACACGGTTCCGCCGGGCCGCAGCATGCGCTCGTTGAAGCGCTGCCGCAGCGCGCAGCTCCTGCCGTCGGCGCTCTCGATCGCGATGTCGCCGCCGGTCCGGAAGGCCTGCGGAAATTCCGCGTGCAGGAACTCCTCCAGCTCCGGAATGGTCATCTTGGCCGTCATGTCTCCCCCTGCTCTGGTTGTTGGCGATCTGTTACATTAGCTGCAACCACACGCCCATATGGAAATCGGAATGTCCGCCCCTGCCCTCGCCGATGCGACCGCCACGCCGATCCTGCTGCGCGAGATGGCCGGCTCCGTCGCGGTGCTGACGCTGAACCGGCCCGCCCAGCGCAACAGCCTCTCGGAGTCGCTGATCGCCGAGTTGCATCAGATGCTCGACGAGATCGGCGCCGACAAGGCGGTGCGCGCCGTCGTGATCGCCGCCAATGGCCCGGCCTTCTGCGCCGGCCACGATCTGAAAGAGCTCACCGCGCGCCGAGCCGACGCCGATCGCGGCCGCGCCTTCTTCGCCAGGCTGATGAACGCCTGCAGCGCGATGATGCAGGCGATCGTCCACATGCCGAAGCCCGTCGTCGCCTCCGTGCAGGGCATCGCCACCGCGGCAGGCTGCCAGCTGGTCGCGAGCTGCGATCTGGCCGTGGCCTCCGAGCACGCCTCCTTCGCCACGCCCGGCGTCGACATCGGCCTGTTCTGCTCGACCCCGATGGTGGCGCTGTCGCGCAACATCACACGCAAGCAGGCCATGGAGATGCTGCTGACCGGCGAGCCGGTTCCGGCGCCGCGCGCCCGCGAGATCGGTCTCGTCAACCGCGTGGTAACGCCCGGCACGGAACGCGAGACGGCGATTGCGCTGGCACAACAAGTCGCGCGCAAATCCGCGCATACGATCAAGCTCGGCAAGGAGGCATTCTACCGCCAGGCCGAGATGAGCCTTGCCGACGCCTATCGTTATGCGGCAGAGGTTATGACCGAAAACATGCTCGCCCGCGACGCGGAAGAAGGCATCGGCGCCTTCATCGAGAAGCGGACGCCGACCTGGCGGGATGAGTGACCGCTCTCCTCTCTCTCCACGTCATTGCGAGCGAAGCGAAGCAATCCAGAGTCCCACCCGAGCCCCTGGATTGCTTCGCTTCGCTCGCAATGACGCAAACTAACAGATTGCGTGCCCCATGAATCACGACACCTACCCCGACGACTACATCCGCGGCATTCTCAACGGCGTGAAGGTGATCGCGATGGTCGGCGCCTCGCCGTCCGAGATCCGGCCGAGCTTCTTCGCCTTCAAATATCTGGTGCAGCGCGGCTACGACATGATTCCGGTGAATCCCGGTCATGTCGGTAAGAGCCTGATGGGCCGCCCGTTCGTCGCCTCGCTCGCCGACATCAACCGTCCGCTCGACATGGTCGATATTTTCAGAAGCTCGCAGCACATCATGCCCGTGGTGGACGAGGCGATGAAGCTCTCCCCTTTGCCGAAGGTGATCTGGATGCAGCTCGGCGCGCGCGACGATGCCGCGGCCGAAAAGGCCGAGGCCGCCGGCCTGAAGGTGGTCATGAACCGCTGCCCCAAGATCGAATATGGCCGGCTGTCGTCGGAGATCTCCTGGATGGGCGTCAACTCCCGCACCATCAGCGCCAAGCGCGCGCCGATCCCGACCCAAGGCATGCGATTGTCGCTGAATCGCACCAGCGTCGGTGGCGGCGCCACCGCGGCGGCCGATCGCGCCGCGAAGGACAGAAGCGATCCGACCTGACGCATCTGCGAAAGAAACGTGTCGCGGTCATGGCGCGACACAGCAACGCATTTCAAATCTACCCTGACGTCGCCGCCCACCTTGACGGCATATGGCCCGCTGGCAAATGTCCTCAGCCGGGATGACGAGGGAGCCGCGACGAGCGCGCGATCGACACCGTCTTCCCTCATCGATCCCCGTGCCGGCCGGCGCCGCCGCGCGAGGAAACAAGCCCACGAGGAAACACATGACCGAACGTGCCCCCGGATTTTCCACCCTCGCCATTCACGCCGGCGCCCAGCCCGACCCGACCACCGGCGCGCGGGCGACACCGATCTACCAGACCACGTCTTTCGTCTTCAACGACGCCGACCACGCCGCCTCGCTGTTCGGGCTGCAGGCGTTCGGCAACATCTACACCCGCATCGGCAACCCGACCAACGCCGTGCTCGAGGAGCGCGTCGCAGCCCTCGAGGGCGGCACCGCCGCGCTCGCGGTCGCCTCGGGCCATGCCGCGCAGGTCGTGGCGCTGCAGCAGCTGCTGTCCCCCGGCGACGAATTCATCGCCGCGCGAAAACTCTATGGCGGTTCGATCAACCAGTTCACGCATTCGTTCAAGAGCTTCGGCTGGAACGTGGTGTGGGCCGACACCGATGACGTCGCGAGCTTCGAGGCCGCGGTGAGCCCGCGCACCAAGGCGATCTTCATCGAGTCCATCGCCAATCCCGGCGGCACCATCACCGACATCGAGGCGATCGCGCAGGTCGCGCGGAAAGCGGGCGTGCCGCTGATCGTCGACAACACCCTGGCCTCGCCCTATCTGATCCGCCCGATCGATCACGGCGCCGACATCGTGCTGCACTCGCTGACCAAGTTCCTCGGCGGCCACGGCAACTCGATCGGCGGCATCATCGTCGACGCCGGCACGTTCGACTGGGCCGGCAGCGGCGACAAATATCCGATGCTGACGCAGCCGCGTCCCGAATATCATGGCATTCGCATCCACGAGACCTTCGGCAATTTCGCCTTCGCGATCGCCTGCCGCGTGCTCGGCCTGCGCGATCTCGGCCCCGCGCTGTCGCCGTTCAACGCGTTCCTGATCCTCACCGGCATCGAGACCCTGCCGCTGCGCGTGCAGAAGCACAGCGACAACGCCAAGGCCGTCGCCGAATATCTCAGCAAGCACCCGGCGGTCGCCTCGGTCAGCTATGCCGGCCTGCCCGAGGACAAGTACCACGCGCTCGCCCGCAAATATTCGCCGAAGGGCGCCGGCGCGGTGTTCACCTTCTCGCTGAAGGGCGGCTACGACGCCGGCGTCAAGCTGGTGTCCAATTTGAAGCTGTTCTCGCATCTCGCCAATGTCGGCGACACCCGCTCGCTGGTGATCCACCCGGCCTCGACCACGCACAGCCAGCTCGACGACGCCTCGAAGATCAAGGCGGGCGCCGGCCCCGACATCGTCCGCATCTCCGTCGGCATCGAGGACAAGGAAGACCTGATCGCCGATCTCGAGCAGGCGCTGAGCGCGTAAGGCTCGCGCACGAACGCGGTCGATAGCCGCCGCAAGCATCTCTCGCAGTCGCTTGCGGCGTCCTTCGAGACCGCCTTCAGCGGGCTCCTCAGGACGAGGTCTGGCTTTGCGGCGGCATCCGCGTCCTCCGACCGAGACCCTCATGGTGAGGAGCGCCTGTTGGCGCGTCTCGAACCAGGAGGCCCCCGCTCTCCCGCGGCGTCGACCATTCAGGCGACCCGGGCTGCTGTCGCACGCGAGCCCCGCGCAAAACAAAGAGAGCGCGGCCGGCCCCCCCTGGGCTTCCGCGCTCTCCTTCGTCCCACGGTCGGGCCGTTGCCGGCTTCTCGGACCGCGCCCTCGTTAACTCGTCCTGGTCATGTCATCAGGTGCAGCACGCTCTCATGAGCCTCGCCTGCAAGCGCGAGGCTCGAAGCTGCTATGCGACGCCGCAACCAGCGGACTTGGCGGCAGATCGTGTCCTCGTCGGCGGCAAGAGCTGAATTGGATGTTTCGGTTCGTGTCACAAGCCTGTGGCGCGCGGACGCTGACATCACGATCACCGACATGCTCGAACCCTTCTGGTCTGAGACTCTGCTGAAATGCAGCAGAGATTTTCCCCTCGAGCGCGGGCTTTGGCCCTTGCCCGGCCGGCCTTCAAAATCGCCGACAAGCGGAACTTTGCACCACCAGAGCTTAACAAAAGCTGAAAATGCCCGTCCTTCTACGGAGGATTGCGGCCGGGTTCCGGCGCGGGAAAGTTTTCGTTAACCATACCCGGCTCATCCTGCCGCCCATGGAATCGCGGCAGGCACCCAGACGGTATCGGCGCGCGCGATCTGTCAGAAGGCAAGGGAAAGCAGGATGCGTACACGGGTCATCATGATGCTGCTGGCAGCCACCGCGGCAAACGGCGTGGTCCTCGCCGCCGACCTCCCCGCCGTTCACGAGAAGGTCCTCCACTACAAAGCCCGCCGCGCCGCCAAGGCGCCGCCTCCGGCGGTGGTCGTCGTCAAGGATCAGGACTCGCTCATCTCGCCGATGCTGCCCTCCACCCCCCTCCTGCTCGGCCGCCAGGAGCTCCCCGGCTATTACGGCCGCGCCTTCTCCTACGACTATCAAGGCACGTATTACGGCGGCGAAGGCTATACGAACTACATGTTCCGGTTGCCGTATGCCTGCGGCGTGACGGGGTATTGCTGAGCGGAACAATTTCTGATCGGACTGCTTCTGCCTATCTGTTCTCGACAAGCAAACTTCCCGGCGCACCTCCTAACAGTCTTGCACATTTCGGCAAATCAGCATATCCTGCGTTCATTCCTGTCCAGCCGAGGGGCGCTTCCGGATCGTCCAGTTGCGTGGGATTGGGAATGCGGTGGACGTGGCGGAGCGTGCGCTGGCGTATGCTGGCGCGGACGAGCGGTCTGTCACGGACGGCGAAATCGCGTGGTCCTGGCGCCCCGATGCTGGCGCTAAGTCTTGTGGCGGTGCTCGCACATCGCACGAGATGACGGGGGCAAGACAGCCCGGTCCCCGGGGAGATCGCGTATAAGCGTTAAAACCATCGCGCAGGGAAGGCCGGGTGTTTCCAGGCCGTACCTGTGGTGACCGCCGCGTGCTTTTCTTGTTGCACGCGGGCCATGGGTGCCGGCCAGGCATCCGGCCTTCCCTGCGCCCTCGCGTGTTTCGAGGGTGGGACGATAGGCATGACTCGGCGTAAGCGTCGCGCGAGAATGAGAGCGCATGTCTTCCCGACATCTTCTGAAAGGACGGATGGCCGCACGTCACACTCAGTCGTCATCCCCGCGAAGGCGGGGATCCAGTACGCCGCGACCCATCGAGGACTCGCGACCGTCTCTGGAATACTGGATCGCCCGGTCAAGCCGGGCGATGACAGCGGAGATGGTGGCACGAACGCCGCGCGACGGCCATTGCGAGAGAAGCTCACTCTCTCCACGTCATTGCGAGGAGCTCAGCGACGAAGCAATCCAGAGTCGTGGGCGGAACTCTGGATTGCTTCGCTTCGCTCGCGATGACGAAGGAGAGACTTTACCCCGCCTGCCCTGCGGCCACCGCCGCCTGCGGGACAGCCACCGCAGCCACCCGTCGCGGCGACAGGCGTTCCGCCTGCAGCACGGCGAAGGTCAGCACGATGAGCGCCGTGCCCTGATGCAGCAGCGCCAGCGAGATCGGGACCACCATCAACAGGGTCGCGATGCCCAGCACCGCCTGTACCAGGATCGCCGCCAGCAGACGGTGCGCGCCGCGCACGGCGTCGCGGCCAGCGCCGGCGCGCATCACATCGAAGGCGTGCCAGGCCGCCAGCGCGAGCAGCGTGTAGGCGGTCATGCGATGCATGAACTGCACCGTCAGATGGTTCTCGAACAGATTGATCCACCACGGCGCATGGGCCCACAGGTTGGCCGCCGCCGGGATCAGGCCGCCGTCAATCTCCGGCCAGGTGTTGTAGACGAGCCCGGCGCGCAGGCCAGCGACCAATGCGCCGAGATAGAGTTGCACGAAGGTGACGCCGACCAGCGCCCAGGCCGTCAGCCGCAGCCGTCCCGGCACCTCGGCTTCGTCGCGCGGCTTGAGCCGCCGCAGGGTCCAGACGATCGACGCGAAGATCAGCAGCGCGAGCGACAGATGCGTCGCGAGCCGGACCGGCGCGACCTCCGTGCGCTCGGTCAGCCCCGAGGCCACCATCCACCAGCCGACCGCGCCCTGCAGCGCGCCGAGACCGAAGATCAGCCAGAGCCTGCGCCCGAGCGGGCCGGACACGGCGCCACGCCACAGAAACCACAGGAACGGCAGCAGATAGACCATGCCGATGACGCGGCCGAGCAGCCGATGGGCCCATTCCCACCAGAAGATGGTCTTGAACTCGTGCAGGGTCATGCCGGCATTCATCTGCCGGTACTGCGGGATCGTCTTGTAGGCCTCGAAGGCGTCGCTCCAGGCCTGCTCCGACAGCGGCGGCAAGGTGCCCGTGACCGGCTTCCATTCGACGATCGACAGCCCGGATTCGGTCAGCCGGGTGGCCCCTCCGACCAGCACCATCAGCGCGATCAGGCCGGCGACGATCGAGAGCCAGATACGGATCGCGGCGGTGTCTCGGGTGGGGGGAACCGTGGTCATGGAGGTTGAACGCTCGATTGAAGCGGGACTGTCAGGCCCTTATAATCCCAGTGAATTTGCGCGCAAGCCGCGCCGCCCTCAAACGCAGGCTGACATTTCCGTCATGACGATCCGTACCCGAAAACTGATCGGCGCCGTCGCGCTGCTGCTGCTCGCCTTCGCCTGGTCGATGATGGGCATGGTGCTGGCGCAATTTCCATTGATCGCCAATTCGGGCTGGATGCAGGCGGTGTATTACGTGGTGGTCGGGATGGGCTGGGTGCTGCCGGCGATGCCGATCGTCAGTTGGATGCTGCGCCCTGACCCGGCGCAAGAAGGCTGATCAGCCGAGATCGAGCGTCGGCTGAGGCGCGAATTTTTGCCGCGGCAGCGTCACCCCGGCCATCAGCACCTTCAAGGCCCGCAGCGAGCGCGAACGGCCGTCCCAGGCGATGCGCGGCAGCATGTGCAGGTTGGTACGGCCCTCGCTCTGGACGACGCCGCCGATCGTGGTGGCCGCGCTGATGAAGGCCGCCCGCTCCGCGAGCACGGCGTCGCTGCGGCGAAACGACTCGGGATCGCCGAACGGATACGCCATGTGCCGGACCGGACGCCGCAGCGCCGTCTCCAGCACCGCCTTGCCCATCGCGATCTCGCGCTGCGCGTCGGCATCCTTGAGGTGGGCGAGCATGGGATAGTGCACCGTGGCGCTGCCGATCGTCACGTTCGGGTCGGCGGCGAGCCTGTTGATGTCGGCCCAGTCCATCGCGGCCTCGCGCGACAGCGCGGCGAGGTCGACCGAGTGGCGCGAGCAGAGATCGCGGATCGCGACCGACAGCTCAGCCGGCGGCAGCTTGCGCAGCCAGCCCGAGAGATAGGCGAACAGTTCGGCCTTCTCGGCCGGCTTGAACACCGAGAAGCGCTGCTCGCGATGCTCGATCACCAGGCTGATGCGGACCTCGCGCGCAATGACGGCTTCGAGTGCCAGCCACCAGGCTTCGCCGAGCCCATCTGGAAACGCCGTGGGAACGAACACGGTGAACGGCACGCCATGGCGCGCCAGCACCGGATAGGCGTGGACGATGAGGTCCTTCCAGCCCCCGTCGAAGGTCAGGCAGGCGAAGCGCCTGGCTTCGGGAAGCTGCACGGCACGGGCGCAGGCTTCGTCGAGCGAGACGATGTCATAGCCCCAGCGCTTGAGCTTGCGGATGACCTGGTCGAGAAAGCGCGGCGTAATCTCGGCGTGCCTGAGCGGCTGGAACGGCCCCTTGCGCCGCGGCCGGACCCGCTCGAAGCGCAGAATGGCGCCGGCGCCGCCGGTCGCGCGCCAGGCCGTGAGCGTGCGGCCGCTGAAATAGGCCAGTTCGAGCCGGGCGCTCCGCAGCCACCTGTTGTCCGACGACAAATCCTGCGCCCCTTCCGAACCGTCCACTTGAAACGCAAATCTGCGCGCCCACCTGATGCTGAGCGACGATGGCGCGATTACGTCGTCCGCCGTCACCTAAGCTTTAAGGGCTCGCCCTTAAGATCGCGTGGCCGGCGCCGATTTGAACAGATCTTTTGCCGACATCCTTCCCGTTTTGGGACGCGTTCATTGCCATTACCTTTTGTTGAGACTTCTTTGCGAGGGTCAAACGACCCAGAGCAACAAAATTCCAAGACACCGCTAACACCAACGCGAGTCGCGCGATGACCATGGCCGCCGTGATCGAGAGCCGGACGGCGCAGGCGCCCGCGCAGCGGCTGGTATCCGGAATCGCGCGGATCGAGATCATCTCCGATCTTGCCGCGGCCGAACCCGTCTGGCGCGCGATCGAATCTCCCGACTATGTCTCGACGCCCTATCAGCGCTTCGACCTGCTCGGCGCCTGGCAGCGCGATGTCGCTGCGCAGGAGCAAGCGAGGCCGTTCATCGTTGTGGCGCGCGACCCGGAGCAGCGTCCCCTTCTGCTGCTGCCGCTGACATTGCGGAGGACCTTCGGCATCCGCATCGCCAGCTTCATGGGCGGCAAGCACACGACCTTCAACATGCCGCTGATGGACCGCGAGTTCGCCGCGCGCGCCGATCATCGCGATCTCGAGGCGCTGCTCGCCGGCCTCCGTGATCACGGTGGAATTGACGTTCTCGCCCTGTCCCAGCAGCCGAAACACTGGCGCGACCTCGCCAATCCCATGGCGCAGTGGCCGCACCAGCCGTCGGTGAACGACTGCCCGGTGCTGCTCATGCCGAGAGGCGCCGCGCCGACGGCACTGCTGTCAAACTCGTTCCGTAAGCGGCTCAAGAGCAAGGAGAAGAAGCTGCAGGCGCTGTCCGGCTACCGCTACATGATCGCGGAGAGCGACGCGGAGATTGCCGAGACGCTCGACTGGTTCTTCCGGACAAAGCCGATCCGCATGGCGGAGCAAAAGCTGCCGAACGTGTTTGCGGAAGCCGGCGTCGAGGCCTTCGTGCGGAGCGCCTGCATGGCCCGGCTGCCCTGCGGACATCGCGCGATCGAGATTCATGCGCTGCGCTGCGACGACGAGATCATCGCGATGTTTGCGGGCGTCGCCGATGGCACGCGCTTCTCGATGATGTTCAACACCTACACGCTGTCGGAGAATGCCCGCTGGAGCCCCGGGCTGATCCTGATGCGCTCGATCATCGACCACTACGCACAGAGAGACTATCGCGCGCTCGACCTTGGTATCGGGTCGGACGGCTACAAGCGCATCTTCTGCAAGGGCGACGAGCCGATCTTCGACAGCTTCATCGATGTGACCGCGCGGGGCCGCGCGGCCGCGACCGCCATGGCGGCGATCGGACGGGCGAAGCATGCCGTGAAACATAGCCCTGCCCTGTTTCGTCTCGCGCAACGCCTGCGCGGCGCGCTGCAGCCGAAGACGGACTCCGCGAAGGACGACGACTAGGCGGCGACGCCGCGCGGCCCCGGCTGAATGCGGTTGGCGCCGCCGGCGGGCGTCTTCAGCATGGTGACGGCGCCGAAGCCCACCTGCCGCAGCTGCTCGCTCATCTGGCCGCGCGCCTCGGCAGGCATGGCGGGATCGGGCACGACAACGGCGCGCGCGCCGGCGGTCAAGAGCTCGGCCGGCAGGTCGGAAGCATTGCCGGCGTCGAGCAGCACGTGGTCGTAGACCCGCAGCAGCGCGTCGATCGCAAGCGCAAGCCGCGGCGATTGCAATTGATTGCGGTCGGCCCCGGGCTGGCCGGCATTGACGAGGTGCAACCGCGAGGTCTGGTCCTTGGTGATGATGGAG
Source organism: Bradyrhizobium sp. ORS 278 (assembly GCF_000026145.1). Classification (NCBI taxonomy): domain Bacteria; kingdom Pseudomonadati; phylum Pseudomonadota; class Alphaproteobacteria; order Hyphomicrobiales; family Nitrobacteraceae; genus Bradyrhizobium; species Bradyrhizobium sp. ORS 278. The sequence goes on from NC_009445.1 coordinate 4,428,968, forward strand.
GCGAACGACGCCTCGCCCAGCATCAGCTCGATCAGCCCGGGCGCCGCGGGATCGACCGAGAGGCTGGCGAGCAGTTGCGGGCTGCCGGCGAGGTCGACGAGCACGACGCGGGCGTCCCGGGCCATGATGCGGGCCAGCGACAGCGCCGTAGTGGTGACCGCCTGTCCACCGGCGGTGCCGAGCACGGTGACCTTGCGGGCGCCCTCACCCGCCGCCAGGAGACCCGCGGCGAGCTGGTCGATCTCGTTGAGGGGCGATGCAGGCTTCGCCGGCTCCGACACCGGCGTCACGGCGGCCGGCACCGGAGCGACGGCAACAGGAGCTGGAGGAACAATTTGGGGGGCAACCGGCGGCGCTGCCGCCACGGCGGGAGCAATGACGGAAACGGCGGGATGAACCGGGGCTGCGGGTGCCGCCATGACCGGCTCTGCCCGCTCAGGCTGCGCCGCAGGGACGACGGAAGCCGCGGGTACCAAGGCGGTCACGGCGCGCGGCGCGGTGAGACGCAGCAGCTCGCCGGTGATGACGACGCCGGCCGTCAGCATCAGCGTGGCCAGCGTCGCGATCAGCACGATCGGCAGCTTCTTCGGATAGGCCGGCGTGTTCGACACCACCGCCCGCGAAATGATCCGGCCCTCCGCCGGCGGCGTGTCGAGCGTCTCGCGGGTGTTGGCCTCACGGTACTTGGCCAGATAAGACTCGAGCAGGTCGCGCTGCGACTTGGCCTCGCGCTCCAACGCGCGGAGCTGGACATCCTGGCCATTGGTGGACGCCGCCTGCTTCTTGGCCTGTTCGAGGCTCTGACCGAGCATCTGCACCCGTCCGTCGGCGATACGCGCATCGCTGTCCAGCGAGCGCGAAATCTTGCCGGCCTCGTCGCGGATCTGGCGATCGAGATCGGCCAGTTGCGCCTTCAGCTCCTTGATGCGGGGATGATTGTCGAGCAGCGTAGACGATTGCTCCGCGAGCTGCGCGCGCAGGTTCACACGCTGCTCCGACAACCGCCGCATCAGCTCCGAATTGAGCACCTCGGAGGCCTCGATCGGCTGTCCGCTCTGCAGCATCTCCCTGATCAGCCGAGCCTTGGTTTCGGCATCGGACTTCAGCGCACGCGCATTGTTCAGCTGCGTACTCACCTCGCCCATCTGCTGGTTGGAGAGCGATGTGTTGTTGGTGCCCATGAACGAATTCGACTTGGTGCGGAACTCCTCGACGCGCGATTCCGCCTCCTCGACCTTCTTGCGGAGGCTTTGAATTTCACCCGCGAGCCACTGGCTGGCCGACTTCGCCTGCGCCTGGCGCGCGTTTTGCTGAAGGACGAGGTAGCCGTCGGCGATGGAGTTGGCGACCTGCGCTGCAAGCGATGGATCCTGCGACTGGAATTCCACGACCAGGACGCGCGACTTGTCGACCGCGTAGACGGTCAGCCGCTCGTAATACGCATCCATGACGCGCTCCTCGGGCGTCATCGCGAGGGGATCCTTGACCAGCCCGACCAGCGCCGCGATCGACTTCACCGGCGACACGCCGCGCAGCACGGGATCGAACTCGGGAAGATCGCCGAGCTTGTTCTTCCGGATGATGTCACGCGCCAAATCGCGCGACAGCACCAGCTGCACCTGGCTCGTCACCGCCTCGGCGTCGAGCGCGGTGCGTTCCTCCGCCCGCTCTCCGCTCGGTCGCAGGAACGGACTTTCGCGGCCGTCGATCAGAATGCGCGCTTCGGACTTGTAGCGCGGGGTGATCATGTTGACTGCGGTGACGGCCAGCGCCAGGGCGAGCAGCGTCGGCAGAAGAATGAACGCGCGCTTTCGCGCCAACGCGCGGCCGATCAGCCGCACGTCGAGGTCCCCCGATGCCAGGGGCTCCCCAGCCGCAGACGCGTTCGCCCGAGACGGAACGGACGCCTTTTCAGCCCGGACCTTCTTGTCGGCACGCCAGAACGCCAACCGCATCATCCACTCCCGCGACACACGCCACGCTGCGACACTACGTGGTACGATTACACTCTATTAAGGTTGCCGACCGGTTAATCAGAGGACGCGTTCCGAACAGCCAAAACATAACCCGCCCGGCGCCGCCAGCCAGAGGTGGAGCAGATAGTCACAATGTCGAAACGAGTCCTGATCAGCCACGAGAAATGATGCTTTGTTAACCATCAACGATCTATTCAAGTGATTCACTGAAAGTATTCGCGCGAGAGATGCCCGTGCTCCCTCAATCTGCCAGTCGTCAGATCAGCTCGCGCACCAACGCCTGGCACGATCAGGCGCGAGCCGGTGCCGACGACGAGCCCGGCATGGCGCGCTCGCCGGATAGGCCGTTGAAGATCCTCCACGCAGTCCGAGCTCCGGTCGGCGGCATCTTTCGGCACATTCTCGACCTCGCCAATGGTCAAGTCGATCGCGGGCACGACGTCGGCATCGTGGCGGACAGCCTGACGGGCGGCGAGCGCGCCGATGCGGCACTGGCGAAAATTGCGCCGCGCCTGAAGCTCGGTGTTCATCGCATTGCCATTCACCGCGAGCCGTGGCCAACGGACGTCATCGCCATCAGCCAATTCCAGCGTCTGTCGCGCCGGCTCGAACCGGACGTTCTGCACGGTCACGGCGCCAAGGCCGGCGCGTTCGTTCGCCTGCTCCGGCATCGGCCCGGCACCCTTCGGATCTACACGCCTCATGGCGGATCCCTGCACTATCCGCGGACTACGCTGAAGGGGGCGCTGTATGGGCAGCTCGAACGTGCGCTGATGAACCGCACCGACCTCTTCCTGTTCGAGAGCGTGTTCGCCCGCGACACCTATGAGCGCATGATCGGCCATCCGCAGGGCCTCGTGCATTGCGTCTTCAACGGTGTGACCGCCGGTGAATTCGACCCGGTCCCGCCGGCTGCGGATCAGACCGATCTCGCCTATGTCGGCGAGTTCCGGCACATCAAGGGCGCCGACCTCCTGATCGACGCCGTCGCGCAGCTGCGCGCCAAGGGCCGGCCGCTGACGCTCACGCTCGGCGGCGACGGCGAGGAAATGAAGCGCCTCCAGGCTCAGGTCGAGCGGCTCGGACTGACATCCGCGGTGCGCTTCATCGGCCACGTGAGGGCCCGCGACGGCTTCGCCCAGGGGCGCCTGCTGGTCGTTCCGTCGCGCGGCGACTCCATGCCCTACGTCGTGATCGAGGCCGGTGCCGCCGGTGTCCCGATGATCGCGGCAAGGGTCGGCGGCATTCCCGAGATCTTCGGGCCGCAGAGCGAGTCGCTGTTCATGCCCGGCAACGCCGCCGCAATGGCCGACGCGATCGCGGCGGCCCTCGACGACCCCGCTACCGCGCAGCTGCGAGCAAAGGCGCTGCGCGAGCGCGTCTTCCAGCATTTTTCGCAGAAAGCCATGGTCGAGGGCGTGCTCGACAGCTACCGTGAAGCGTTTACCAAGACCTGACCTCATTTACCATCGCTAACCGTTTCTTCCGATTTGCCGCCTAATCCCGTCGGTAGGGAATTTCCCCCGGCGCTGTCTGCGCTTACATGATCATACATACTAACAAACATAATCCGGGCTTGTAGAACTGTGGAACCGATCAACGCTCGCTCGATGCTGGATGCTGCCGCGGCCTCGGCCGCGTCGACCGTCGGAGCCGGACAGCCGGCCATTGAAAGGCGTCGCCGCCTGTCGCCTGCTGCGCTGGCTGTCGCCAATCAGAAGGTTCACCGCGCTTACTCGCCAATCGTTCTCGCCGGCATTGTGCGTATCACGGATTTTGTGCTGCTGAGCATCGTCGGCAGTGCGATCTATTTCGGCTATGTCGTGCCGCTCAGCGGCTTTCATTGGGAGTATCTCGTCGCGATCCTCGGTCTCGCCGTGAGCACCGTCGTCTGCTTCCAGGCCGCGGACATCTATCAGCTCCAGGTCTTCCGAGCCCAGGTGCGGCAGATGACCCGGATGATCTCCTCCTACTGCTTCGTGTTCCTGCTGTTCATCGGCCTCTCGTTCTTTGCCAAGATCGGCAGCGAAGTCTCGCGCCTGTGGCTTGCGGCCTTCTTCTTCGTCGGGCTTGGCGCGCTGATCGCGAGCCGCGTCGTGCTGCGCAACCTCATTCGCAGCTGGGCACGCCAGGGCCGCCTCGACCGCCGGACCATCATCGTCGGCGCCGACCAGAGCGGCGAGGATCTGGTGCGAGCGCTGCGGGCGCAGGACGATTCCGAGATCGAGATCCTCGGCGTGTTCGATGATCGCAACGACTCGCGCGCGCTCGATACCTGCGCCGGCGCACCGAAGCTCGGCAAGGTCGACGACATCGTCGAGTTCGCCCGCCGGACCCGCGTCGACCTCGTGCTGTTCGCGCTGCCGATCTCGGCCGAGACCCGCATCCTCGACATGCTGAAGAAGCTGTGGGTGCTGCCGGTCGATATCCGCCTCTCGGCCCACACCAACAAGCTCCGCTTCCGTCCTCGCTCCTATTCCTATCTCGGCGCGGTCCCCACGCTCGACGTGTTCGAAGCTCCGATCACCGATTGGGATCTGGTGATGAAACAGCTGTTCGATCGACTGGTCGGCAGCCTGATCCTGCTGCTTGCGCTTCCGGTCATGGCGCTCGTGGCACTCGCGATCAAGCTCGACAGCCCCGGCCCGGTGCTGTTCCGGCAGAAGCGGTTCGGCTTCAACAACGAGCGGATCGACGTCTTCAAGTTTCGCTCCCTCTATCACCATCAGGCCGATCCGAACGCATCCAAGGTGGTGACCAAGAATGATCCGCGCGTCACCCGCGTCGGCCGCTTCATCCGCAAGACCAGCCTCGACGAGTTGCCGCAACTCTTCAACGTCGTCTTCAAGGGCAATCTCTCCCTCGTCGGACCCAGACCACATGCCGTGCAGGGCAAGCTGCAGAACCGGATGTTCGACGAGGCCGTCGACGGCTACTTTGCCCGCCATCGTGTCAAACCCGGGATCACCGGCTGGGCGCAGATCAATGGTTGGCGCGGCGAGATCGACAACGAGGAAAAGATCCAGAAGCGCGTCGAATTGGACCTCTATTACATCGAGAACTGGTCCGTGCTGTTCGACCTCTACATCCTGTTGAAGACGCCACTGGCGCTGATGACCAGGAGCGAGAACGCTTACTGATGTCAGGGATCCGGAGCGAGCATCAGCCCGCTTCGTGCGTGTGATTGGCGGACCCCGCCAATCGTTGCGTATGAGTGTGAGTGTGAGTTCGTAATGGCGTACACGGCCGCGGCCGGAGAGTTTGCGTCGAGGCCGATCGCTCCTCCGGGCGTGATCGGCCTCCAGCGCGCGCTCGTCTGGCTGATCGGGGCCGCCGGCGCCATCGTGTTCATCGAACCGAGCCCGTACGAGCTCGTCACGCTCGCCTCCGCCGCGGTCTTCGTCGCGACCGGGATCAGGTTGCGCGCCGTATTTCTTTTTCTCCTTCTTCTCCTCTTCCTGATCAATCTCGGCTACACGGTCAGCGCCGTACCGCTGCTGGACGACTCCAAGATCGCAAGCTGGATCGCGACCTCCTGGTACATGGCGGTCACGGCGCTGCTGCTGGCCATGGTCACGGCAGAAGATACCGCCGCGCGCCTCGATATGCTCCGGCGTGGCCTCGTCATGGGCGGCGCGATGGCCGGTCTTGCTGGCATTGCCGGCTACTTTCATCTCGTGCCCGGCGGCACCGACCTCCTTACGCTGTATGGCCGCGCACGCGGCACGTTCAAGGATCCGAACGTGCTCGGCGCGTTCCTGATCCTGCCGGCGCTGCTGGCGCTGCAGAACGTGGTCACTGCGCGCCTCGCCGCGACGATGCGGGCGAGCTTCGCGCTCGGCATCATGGCGCTCGCCATCCTGCTCGCGTTTTCGCGCGCGGCCTGGGGCGGCCTCGTGCTCACCGCCGCCTTCATGCTGGTGCTGATGGTGCTCACCAGCCAGACCCGGGGCGAGCGGTCGCGCATCATCGTCATGACGCTCGCCGCGGCGGTCGCGGGGGTCGTCCTGATCGGCATTCTGCTCTCCATCGACTCCATCGCCGACATGTTCAAGCAGCGGGCGAGCTTCGACCAGAGCTACGACGAGGGCCGCTTCGGCCGCTTCGGCCGTCACATCCTCGGCGCCGACATGGCGCTCGATCTGCCGTTCGGGATCGGACCGTTGCAGTTCCACAACTACTTTCCCGAGGACACACACAACTCCTATCTCAACGCCTTCATGTCCGGCGGCTGGCTGTCCGGCATCTGCTATCCCGCGCTCGTCTTCACCACCGTCATTCTCGGCTTCCGCTACCTGTTCGCGCGCGTGCCGTGGCAGCGCACCTACATCGCCGTGTTCTCCGCGTTCCTCGGCACCGTCGGCGAGAGCTTCATCATCGACACCGACCATTGGCGCCACTTCTTCCTGATGCTCGGCACGATGTGGGGCATGATCGCCGCCACCCGCGCACACCAGGCGGAGGCGAGCCGATCAGCATCGATCGGCTCGCACGCGGTCTCCTAATCCTCCACCGTGAACGTCAGGCCGGCATTGTCGACCAGACGCTTGATCAGGCTGTCCTGCAGCGCGGCGCCCGGGGTCCAGAAGCCGCCCTTCACACTGGCGCCATCGCGCAAAAGGCCGATGGCGCATTCGCTGATCATCTTCGAGGTGGAGCCGTAGCCGGGATCGCGGTCGCCCTTGACGGTGGCGCGGACCTGGCGGCCGTCGGGGCCGATCGCGACAAAGAGGATGTTGTAGTAGCCGTTGTCGCGCTCCTCCTTGGAGGGGCCCTCGCCCGGCTTCGGCGCGTTCGGGCCGGTTTTCTCGGCATTCGCCGCCATCACCTTCTTGGCGTTGGCCTCGCCCTTCTCGCCCGCACCTGTCAGCACCATCTCGTCGTAGACGAAGTCCTGGCCGTAGGGGAAACCCATCAGCATGTTGGAGCGGTGGACGTTGCGGGTGTTGATCAGCGCCATCATGAAAGGCGCCGCCCAGGATTGCAGATCCTCCTCATAAACAGGCTTGTTGCCGGCCGGCTGCTTGGGGCCCTTGAAGCCCGGCGTCAGCGCGAAGAAATCCTTCAGGATCGCCACCAGGCTGAGATCCTGGGCCACCGCATCGAAGGTCGCCTTGGCGCTCGCGGCCGTGCCGCCCGACAGCGTGCCGCTCATGCCGCGGACGCGGCCCTTCACGCGGGCGGCCGGGGCGCCGAGGACCTTTTTCGCCTGCTGCTGAACGAAGTAGACGCCGAGCTCGAACGGCACGGAATCGAAGCCGCAGGAGAACACGATGCGGGCGCCGCTCTGTTCGGCGGTCGCCTGGTGCTTGTCGATCATCTGCCGCATCCACACCGGCTCGCCGCAGAGATCGACGTAGTCTGTGCCGGTTTCGGCGCAGAGCGCGACCAGTTCGTTGCCATAGAGCTGATAGGGACCGACGGTGGTGAGCACCAGCCTGGTCTGCGCCACCATGGCTTTCAACGATGCAGGATTCGATGCATCGGCCGCGATCAGCGGCGTGTCGGCCGGCGCGCCGATCTCGTCGCGCACGGCGGCGAGCTTGTCCAGGCTCCGGCCGGCCATCGCCCAGCGCAGCGAGCCGTCGTGGCGATACTGCGTAGCAAGATATTCGGCGACGAGCTTGCCCGTGAAGCCGGTGGCGCCGTAGACGACGAGGTCGAACTTGGATGACGTCATTCTTGTTCCCTGGAGATCAGCTGCAAAACGGTTGCCCCGTCATTGCGGGCAAAGCGAAGCAATCCAGGGCGGGGGACGGGACTCTGGATTGCTTCGCTTCGCTCGCAATGACGATCATCTATTTCTTCCGATACGACACGCTCATGCCGGCACGGACATCGTTCTGGATGCCGTAAGGCGCGATCGGGTAGCGCAGGCCGTTCTTCGCGAGTTGCTTCATCCCGGCGATCGCCTTGGCGAGATCAGCCGGTTTCAGCGCCATCAGCATTTCCTCATCCGGCACGCCGCCATAGCGGCGCTCGGCGAAGCACGGCAGCGACAGGCTGGGCTCGCCGGTTTTCAGCGCGCGCCCCCAGGAGTCGGCGCAGGCCGTCTCGCCGACGACACCCCATTCGAACTTCTTGTAGCCGACATATTGCAGACCATTGATCAGGATGATCATCTGGCCCGGCGTCGCATAGACAAGGCAGATGTCGGGCGGATCGAGCCGGCCGCTGGCCAGCGGACTGACCGCCATCGCCTGATAGCGGCCGAACGGGACGACGTCGAGCGCCTCCTGGCGCTTGCGCGCATCCTCCGCGGTGCCATGCCAGACGCCGACGTAACCCTGACCGCTGAGCCAGCTGTCGTCCTGCGGGCCAAGTCCGATCACGGCGCGGCATTGGGCGCCAACCAGGTCGTCGCCGGTGATGCCGACGGTCCAGCCGAGCCGCGCGGCCATGCTGACGATCTGGTCCGTGGTGTGCACCGCGTTGGGCCTGCGGATCTTCTCGACCGCTTCCATGTCCTCGACGCGGGCGAACATCTTGATGCCGATCACGGTCGTCTTCAGCCGCAGCAAGGCATTGAGATCGGCGACGATCGCCGCCAGATCGAGCCGTTCGGAGGCGTTCGTCTGCTGCATGTGGCGCTCCCTCCCTGTCGCACGGTCTGAGCCCGCGTCGCATGTCATTGCGAGGCGTGGTTCGACTTCGGGGCGCTTGTTAGACGCTCGCGGCCCGGGAGGCCAGCCCCTCTGCCCCCCGAGTTCGCCTGCCTACCATGATCCTTCTCGATCCCCCAGGAATCACTTATGAATTTCCCATCTCCAGCCAGGATCGAGCGATGGGCCGCAGTGACCGGAACAAGGGCGCGGACAGCGCGAAGCCCGGCCCGAAAGCGCCGCCGCCGGTGTCGGCGGGCGTTCTGTACGAGGCCGGTCTGCAGCATCTCGGAAGCGGCCGTCTGCTCGACGCCCAGATGTGTTGCGAACAGGCGCTCGCGACCGACCCGAACCACGCCGACAGCCTCGCGCTGATGGGCATCATCGCCCTGCAGACCGGCCAGCACGACCATGCGGTGGCATGGTTCTCGCGTGCCATCCGGCAGAACCCGAAGATCGACTATCTCACCAGCCTCGGCTTCACGCTCAAGCAGATGGGCCGGCTCGATGACGCGCTCGCGGTGTTCGACAAGGCGATCCAGCTCAAGCCGGACGATGCCGAATTGTGGAAGCATATGGGCGGCGTGCTGCTCGCGCAGAATCGCGGTGCCGACGCGCTGCTGAGCTATCAGCATGCGCTGAAGATCAATCCCGCGCATCGGGAAGCGGCCTGGCAGTGCGGGCTGCTGCTGCAAGAGGGGCAGCGCGACGAAGAGGCGGTGCACGCGTTCACGCTGTGCCTTGCGCAGCAGCCGACCGATGTGCCCTCGTTGCAGATGCGCGCCAGATCCTTTCGGAGGCTGCGGCGCTACGACGACTGCCTCGCCGATTGTCAACGGGCCCGGACGCTGGCACCGGACGATCCGCTCACCTGCAACAATCTCGGCGACGCCTTCGTCTGTCTGCGCCGTTACGAAGAGGCGCTCGTCTGGTTCGACAGGGCGCTGGCGCTGCGGCCAGGCTTCGTCGACGTGCTGCTGAACAGGGGCTTTGCGCTGCTGCAACTGTTGCGCTTCGAGGAGGCTGCCACTGTCTACCGCGACATCCTCGCGCGCGAGCCCGACAATGCCAAGGCGGCCTGGCAGCTCGCACATGTCGAGCTGCAATGCGGCAACTACCAGGCAGGCTGGGCGCGACGCGAGGCGCGCTGGGCCATGCCCGATTTTTCGCCCGACTATCCGCGCTTCTCGCAGCCGAAATGGCTGGGGAGGGAGGATATCGCCGGCAGGACCATCCTGATCGAGGAGGATGAAGGCTTCGGCGACAACATCCAGTTCGCGCGCTATCTGCCGATGGTCGCGGCCCGCAGCGCCAAGGTGATCCTGGTGGTGCGCGAGCCGCTGCGACAGCTGATGGCAGGCGTCGAAGGCGTGTCGCAGTGCCTCGCCTTCACGCCGGATTTGCAGCGGCCGGCCTTCGACATGCATTGCCCGATCATGAGCCTGCCGCTCGCGTTCGGCACCACGCTCGAGACCATCCCGCCAGCCGGCTACCTGCCGCCTCTGCCGGCTGATCGTGTCGCAGCCTGGGAGCAGCGACTGGGATCGCACGACCGGCTGCGGGTCGGCCTCGTCTGGTCCGGTAACCCGCACCAGGCCAATGACAGCAACCGCTCGATGCCCCTGTCGACGCTGCTGCCGCTGCTCGAGGTCGAGGCGGACTTCATCAGCCTGCAGAAAGAGCTGCGGCCGGCCGACAAGGCGCTGCTCGCACAAGAGAGAAAAATCCGCGACGTCACCGCTGATCTCACCGATTTCGCCGAGACGGCGGCTCTCATGACCTGTCTCGACGTCGTCGTGACGGTCTGCACCAGCGCCGCGCATCTCGCCGCGACCCTGGGACGGCCGACCTGGATCATGCTGCCCTACCTCGCCGACTGGCGCTGGCTCCGGGATCGAGAGGATAGTCCGTGGTATCCGAGCGCGCGGCTGTTCCGGCAGGATGCCGGCCGCCGCTTTGAGCCGGTCGTCGCGCGCGTGCGGGGCGAGCTGGCGGCGAAGGCGGCGACTCTCATTCAGCCGCGCGTTTAAGTCGGACCGGGAAATAAGTCGTCGGTGCGTCCGCGAAGACGGTAGGCCACGAGCCCGACCCATTCGCGCACGGCGATGTCGGCACGACGAAGGCCTTGGAGCGAGACGCCGTCGAAGTCGAGCACGCGGCCGACCCGCCAGTCCACCGGATAAGGCTCGACCGGGAATCCCGCCTTCCGGAACAGTCCGACCGAGCGCGGCATGTGATAGGCCGAGGTCACCAGCAGCCAGCGCTCGCCCGGCTTGGGCGCGATCATCGCTTTCGAGAAGATCGCGTTCTCGTAGGTGTTGCGCGACTGCCGCTCGAGCAGCAGCCGCTGCTTGGCGACCCCCAGGCTTTCCAGGATCTCGGCGCCGACATCGGCCTCCTTGGCGTCCGTCGCGATCAGGTTGGCGCTTCCGCCCGTGAACAGGACGCGGGCATTCGGATAGCGCCGCGCCAGCACCGCCGCCTGGATCACCCGGTCTGCGCCGGCCACCGTCACCGGCATGCCGTATATCGCCGACAGATCGGAATCGACCGGACCGCCGAGCACGATGATGCCGTCCGGCGCCCCCTTGGCCGGATCCCATTTCGGAAACCGGCTCTCCAGCGGGTAGAGCATCAGACTGCCAAGCGGCGTCAGGCCGACGATCGCGAGCAGCAGCATCGCCGACGCCACGAGCCTGCGACCCAGCACGGCAAACCGCGTCAGCATCAGGATGGCGCCGAGGAGACCGAGCGCAATCATGAAATTGGTCGGCAGTGCCAGGAGGCCGAGCGTCTTGGACAGGACGAAGAACATTCCGGGCTCCGGCGCGGGGTGAGATCTTACGGCCGCCCTCATACACGAGAGCCGGCATGCGTTGCCATCTCTCTGCGAACGCCGTGTGATGCGCTATGCTCAGGCCCGAACCGGCACGAATGAGAGGATCATGGCCCATCATCACCTGCACGCCAGCCCCGAAACCTGTCACTGGGGCTTTTTCGAATCCCGCCTGAAGCCGGTTCTGACGATCGACAGCGGCGACGAGGTCACGATCGATTCGATCAGCGGCGGACCCGACGTGTTGCCGGATGCGAGCAAGTTCTACATTCCGCCGGAATTGCTGGAGGTCCACGCCAAATCCGAGCGCATGGTGCCCGGCCACATCCTGACGGGGCCCATCGCCGTGAAGGGTGCAGAGGTCGGCGACGTGCTGGAGGTCGACATCCTCGACGTCCAGCTGCGCCAGGACTGGGGCTACAATTTCATCCGCCCGCTGGCCGGCACACTGCCCGACGATTTCCACCAAACCCGGCTGATGAACATTCCGCTCGATCGCGAGCGCATGGTCGGCCGGATGCCGTGGGGGCTGGAGCTGCCGCTGGCGCCATTCTTCGGCGTCATGGGCACGGCGCCGCCGTCGGCCTGGGGCCGCATCACTTCGCTGATCCCGCGCGCGATGGGCGGCAATCTCGACAACAAGGAGCTGGGTGCCGGCGCGAAGCTGTATCTCCCGGTGTTCGTGCCGGGGGCGCTGTTCTCCTGCGGCGACGGCCACGGCGTGCAGGGCGACGGCGAGGTCTGCGTCACCGCGATCGAGACCGCGCTGCAGGGCCGCTTCCGCCTCACCGTGCGCAAGGACCTCAGTTTCGACTACCCCCGCGCCGAGACGCCGACGCATTACATGACGATGGCGATGGACCCCGATCTCGACCAGTGCGTGGTCAAGGCGCTGCGCGACATGATCGTGCTGCTCGGCGAGAAGCGTAATCTGTCGCGTGAGGATGCATATACGCTGTGCAGCCTGGCGGCGGATCTGCGCGTGACGCAGACGGTCAACGGCTCCAAGGGCATTCACTGCGTGATCGCGAAATCGGTCGTGCACGGCTGAGGCCCTTGCCGGTCCGGCCGCGGAAATCGCGTCGCAGTCGCATGTCACACCCCTGTCAATGGCCGTGAGGCAATTTGCACGGCCACATCGAGCATGGGGACGATACCGATGAGCGAACGCGAGACTACCGACGAGCGCGCGCTGCGCGAGCTGATCGACGAGGATTTCCGCGACAGCATGGACGAGGAGCTGGAGCTCGAGCTCGGCGACGACCAGTTCGACGAGTTTCGCCGGCTCGAGCTCGGCCATCAGGCGCATCCGAGCATGGACCGCCGGGTGTATTTCAAGGAGCTGTTCCGGCTGCAGGGCGAGCTGGTGAAGCTGCAGGACTGGGTTCAGCACAACAAGCTCAAGGTCGTGGTGCTGTTCGAGGGCCGCGATTCCGCCGGCAAGGGCGGCGCCATCAAGCGCATCACCCAGCGGCTCAACCCGCGCGTCTGCCGCGTGGCGGCGCTGCCGGCGCCGAACGAGCGCGAGCGCACGCAATGGTATTTCCAGCGCTATGCGACGCATCTGCCGGCCGGCGGCGAGATCGTGCTGTTCGACCGCTCCTGGTACAACCGCGCCGGTGTCGAGCGCGTGATGGGCTTCTGCACCGAGGACCAGGTCGAGGAGTTCTTCCGCTCGGTGCCGGAGTTCGAGCGCATGCTGGTGCGATCCGGCATCATCCTGATCAAGTACTGGTTCTCGATCACCGACGAGGAGCAGCAGTTCCGCTTCCTGATGCGCATCCACGATCCGCTCAAGCAGTGGAAGCTGAGCCCGATGGACGTGCAGGCGCGCAGCCGCTGGGAGCAGTACACCAAGGCCAAGGAGGAGATGCTGCACCGGACGCACATCCCGGAGGCGCCGTGGTGGGTGGTGGAGGCCGTCGACAAGAAGCGCGCGCGGCTGAACTGCATCTCGCATCTCCTCAGCCAGATCCCCTATGGCGAGGTGCAACACGAGCCGGTCGTCCTGCCCGAGCGCGTCCGCAGCCCGGACTATCGCCGCGAGCAGATCCCACCGGAGCTGTACGTGCCGTCGCTGTATTGAGGCGAACGACGCACGCTTTCTCCTCCGTGATTGCGAGCGAAGTGACGCAATCGAGAGTCCCGCTCACCACACTGGATTGCGTCGCTACGCTCGCAATGACGCGGGGAGATCGGTTCATGTCGTCTTCCTCCGTCGCGCTGCGCACCTTCAAGCAGCCTCCGCTGTCATCGCCCGGCTTGACCGGGCGATCCAGTATTCCAGAGACGCCGATGATCGGATCGAATGGCCGCGGCGTCCTGGATCGCCCGGTCAAGCGGGGCGATGACACCGAACAACCGGCCGGCACCTCGCATCAGTCGCACGCTTACAGTCCCGCGACATCTCTGCCCGGGTCATGCTGATCTTGTTCACCCTCGCAAATTCCGGAGGGCGCAGGGAAGGCCAGGCGTCGGCTGACGCCTGCGGCCCGCCTGCGAGAAAAAAATGCAGGCGGCAGGTACCACAGGTGCAGCCGGACAACGCCCGGCCCTCCCTGCGCGATGGTCTTCACGCTTATACGCAGTCTGCCTGGTGCGCCGGCTTGTTGGCCACCATTCGCAACAATGCTTGCGCATTGCGCGGGACACCAGCATCGGGGTGCCAGCACGCTGCGACTTCACGTCCGTGACCAAGCCGTTCGTCCGCGCATCCTCTCGGACACGCTGCGGCTCGATCGCGGCCATCGCTCCCCGCCTCGCGTGTCGTGACGATCGCGCGCTACGCCCCTACCGAGTGAGGTGGGATGCGCGCAGTAGAGCATGATTTTCGGAAAAGCGAAAGCGCTATTTTCTGAATTGTAGAAATCACCGTTCGGCGAACCGCCGCCGCAGCGCCGGCCGGGGCCCCGGTGCGTCGGGACCCATCGCAGGAGACGTTCGATCGGCTGTGGACCAGCCCTCGGAGGAGTGACGGTGGTTGCAGCGCGAATCCCCTCCACCGGCTCGTGCACCGTACCATTCCGGCCCCGGACTCGCGGACCGCGCGGAGAGTCACGGCCACGCGTCGACCGATTCGTCATATTTCTATAAAATTCAATATCTTAACCAGTTATCCCCAACCCGCTGTACAACCAATCGGATTCCTAATAGAGTCTAAAAAGTTACTTTTCTGTACACCGGTTACGGACTAGCTTTTAGGCATGGCGACGGAAAAAGCCGAGACTGACCGCATCCCCGTAACCCTGGCCCTGGCAACCATTGGCTATCTCGAAAAGCTCGTGAAACAGGGCACCCACGGCACCAGCGTTCCGGGTGTCTGCAGAACGTTGATTGAAGAAGGCATCCGGCTCGCCATCAAGGACGGGCTGCTGTCGATTCGCGACAACGGACGGGCTTAAACAGGGACATCAGCGAGCAGTTTCGGACGGCCGTCGGCCAGGACGATCCAGGACGGATCAAACTTGGAAGCGACACAATGCCCGCCGAACGACAGACCCAACCCACCTGGACCGAGGAACGCCTCCGGGCCCTGAAGCAGCACTTTGAAGCCGGGCTGACCTGCCGCGAGATCGCCGCCGAGCTCGGCGTCAGCCGCAATGCCGTGATCGGCAAGATCTCCCGCCTCGCGCTGACGCGCGACAATGGCGGCGACAGCCGGCGCGTGGTCCGCGCCGAAACCACGCGCGACGGCGCCCGCCGCCCGGTGCCGAAACTGCGCCGCCGCATCCTGCGCGCGGTGCCCAACGATCCGCCGCCGATCGTGATCGAGGAGCCGCCGGCCGGCCCGGTCGAGAACGGCTGCTCGCTGTTCGAACTCTCCAAGGAACGCTGCCGCTGGCCGATCTCGACTCCCGGCGCGGATGATTTCTGCTTCTGCGGCTCGAAGCCGATCGAGGGCCTGCCGTATTGTCCGAGCCACACGCGGATGGCGTATCGGGTGGCGTCGTCGCGGTAAGATCAGCTAACAACTAATTATTTGAAATACATCTCGCGCCGAGCGCACGGTGCCCCCTCTCCCCTTGCGGGCGAGGGTGGCTTCGATGCGCAGCATCGAAGCCGGGTGAGGGGTTTCTCTCGACACGGGCAGTGATGCTGCGGAAACAACCCCTCACCCGAGCGAGTATGACGCTGATGTCGGTGTAGCCCTCTCCCACAAGGGGAGAGGGCACAGTCGCTGGCACCGCGCAGCGTGCGGATTGCTCCAACTAACAGCAATCCCCTACCCCAGCTTCCACCCCGCCTCCTGCGCGAAGCGCTGGAAGAACTCCGGCTCGTAGGCCTGCTCCGGCGACTGGCGCACGCGCATGTCCAGGAGCTTGGCGTCTTCGCCGACGAGGATGCGCCATTGCTCGGCCTTGACGCCGTCGAGGATGATCTTCGCCGCCTGCGCCGCCGTCGTCGGCGCGTCCTCGAGGAAGCTGCGGGCGCGCTCGCGGGCGGCGTTCTGGATGTCCTGGTCGCTCATCGCTGAGACGTCGATGCCCATGCCCTTCATGCGCTGGCGGGCTAACGCGATCTCGGTCTCGCTGAGCTCATCGGATCCGCCGCCGCTTTGCACTTTCCGCGAGTTCGATACGATCGAGGTGCCGATATGACCGGGCATCACCACCGAGCATTTGATGTGCGGGGCGTTGAGGCGGAGGTCGTTGATCAGTGCCTCGGTGAAACCCTTCACCGCGAATTTCGCCGCGCTATAGGCGGTGTGCGAGACGCCCATGCCGACCGAGGCCCAGAAGCCGTTGACGCTCGACGTATTGACGATGTGCGCCTCGTCGGCCTTCAGCAGCATCGGCAGGAAGGTGCGGACGCCGAGATAGACGCCGCCCCAGCAGATGTTGAAGGTGCGCTCCCATTGCTCCCTGGAGTTGGTGAACAGGCTTCCGCCGCCGCCGATACCGGCATTGTTGAACAGGAGATGAATCCTGTCGGTGGCCTGCTGCTCGGCAAGCTCATCGCGGAAACGCTGCAGCTGCGCCTCGATCGAGACGTCGGCGACATGGGTGGTGACGCGCAGGCCCTGCGGCAGTCCTTCCGCCTCGCACAGCCGCTTGGTCTCGGCCATCGCCTCGGTCGAGACGTCGCACATCGCGACGTTGCAGCCCTCGGCGACGAGCTGGCGCGCGAGCTCGCGGCCCATGCCCGTGCCGCCCCCGGTGATCACAGCGGTCCTGCCGGCAAAATCCTTCATTGGGTCATCCTTCCCTGCTGCGGAACAGCCAAGGCCGCCCCGGCGACTTCCTCGTTCTCTTCGCGGAACGCGCGCGCAGCTTAGGGCGTTTGGCGGGCGAGACCAGAGCCGATGGCGGTGACCTGTGCTGCAATGCACGAGCAAACACATTCGCCTTGGGGTTGAACGGGGGTTGAACCCGCCGAGCCGTCGTCCGACTTATTCCACGGGGAGGCAGGCTCGAGGAGGTTCGCATGGCGTACCAACAGGGGCACTGGCAGAACGAGAGCTGGCGCGACACGATGGTCGATCCGGCTGCATCCGGCGACGGCGCCTATGTCACCGGCTGGACGATCTCAGGGCTCGCCGTGATCGGCACCATCGTCGCCGTCTGGCTGCTCGGCATCTGACCGGCGCGACGCGCATCATCATGACGAGACGGGCCGCGACAGGCGCGACCTGCATCGTATGCGCTGCCGTTTCCTCCGTCATTGCGAGATCTCCGTCCGCCGCGCACACAGGCTCACAACCGTGGTTCGCGAACATGCGGCTGCCCCTCCGGAGGCTCGCTTCTGGCGTCCCGACTGGCTGAACTCGTTGCATACAATTAAAGTCGATTGATTAAATCATGGGCTACATTTCGCCTCCGGGCTTCGCCGCCTATTTTGCGGTCAATCATAAAATCTCTATTCCTCAATGACTTACCTCCCCCGCGCATCCCAAGCCCCCTGGCACAAAGCTTGAAAAGCTCCTTCCTTGAGGCTCCGCCGTGCCGGTGTAGCCGAGATGACAGGGCGCGGGCCAGGGCTCGCCGAGGGAGCACACCAATGGACTTTGGCAGGATTTCACGACGGCATCTGTTGCAGGGTGGCGCGGCGCTGACGCTCGGCGCAGCCGCGGGCCTGCGGCCGGCCTTCGCGGCGGAGACGACGATCGGCTTCATCTATGTCGGCTCGCGCGACGACTACGGCTACAACCAGGCGCATGCGCAGGGCGCGGCGGCGCTGAAGAAGCTGCCCGGGCTGAAGGTGATCGAAGAGGAGAAGGTGCCGGAAACCGACGCAGTCGAGAAGACGATCGAGTCGATGATCAATCTCGACGGCGCCAGCCTGCTGTTCCCGACTTCATTCGGTTACTACAATCCGCACATGATCAAGATGGCCAACAAGTACCCGAAGCTGCGCTTCGAGCACTGCGGCGGCCTGTGGAGCGAGAAGGATCCGAAGAACGCCGGCTCCTATTTCGGCTACATCGACGAGGCGCAATATCTGTCCGGCATCGTTGCGGGCTACACCAGCAAGAGCGGCAAGCTCGGCTTCGTCGCCGCCAAGCCGATCCCGCAGGTACTGCGCAACATCAACGCCTTCACGCTCGGCGCGCAGCTCGCCAATCCCAAGGCGACCACGCAGGTGATCTTCACCGGCGACTGGTCGATGCCGGTCAAGGAAGCCGAGGCGACCAACAGCCTGATCGACCAGGGCGTCGACGTTCTCACCTGCCATGTCGAC
Organism: Bradyrhizobium sp. ORS 278; assembly: GCF_000026145.1. Lineage (NCBI taxonomy): Bacteria > Pseudomonadati > Pseudomonadota > Alphaproteobacteria > Hyphomicrobiales > Nitrobacteraceae > Bradyrhizobium > Bradyrhizobium sp. ORS 278. Next base: position 4,447,060 of record NC_009445.1, read on the forward strand.
GGTCCGAAGACGATGGTCGAGAACGCGGCGCGCCGCGGCGCCTTCGTCACCGGCTATCACGTCAACCAGTCGCCGCTGGCGCCGAAGGCGTATCTCACCGGCGCCGAATGGAATTGGGAGGCGCTGTATCCGAAGTTCGTCAAGATGCTGGCCGCCGGCGAGAGCATTCCGAACTTCTATCGCGGCGGTCTCAAGGAAGAGCTGGTGAAGACGTCGCCTTATGGCGAGGCTGTCTCCGAGCAGGCGCGCAAGCATGCCGACGAGATCAAGGCCAAATTCCTCGGCGAGGGCTATACGATCTTCAAGGGCCCGATCAAGGACAACAAGGGCAACACCGTGATCACCGCAGGCACCGAGCGCGGTCAGAAGGATCCTGAGCTCGAGAAGATGGACTACCTGGTCGAGGGCGTGATCGGAGCGACGTCGTGACCACGGAGGCGGCCGATCCGGTTGATGCGGCCGCCATCGCGCCGGCCGCCGACGCAGGCTTTCTGCAGCGTTACGGCGCGAGCATTGAGTACATTCTCATTCCGGGCGCGGCGCTGGTCGCCGCGCTCCTGGTGTTCGGCCTCTTCGTCGCGCTGTACGGCAAGAACCCGCTCGATCTCTATTGGTACATGTATTACGGCGCGTTCGGCACCTGGTTCTCCTGGCAGAACACGCTGAGCCGTGCGGCCCCCTTGATCCTGACGGCGCTGTGCACCGCTTTGCCCGCGCAGCTAGGCATGGTGATCATCGGCGGCGAAGGCGCGCTGCTGATCGGCGCGCTCTCGGCGACATCCGTGGCACTCGCTCTCCAGGGCATGCCGCCGCTCCTGGTGCAGATCGCGATGGTGATCGCCGGCATGACCGGCGGCGGCGTGTGGATCCTGCTGTCCGGCGGACTGCGGCAGTATCGCGGGGTCAACGAGACCATCTCCAGCCTGCTGCTGGTCTACATCGCGCTCGCGATTCTCAACCATCTCGTCGAAGGCCCGATGCGCGATCCGGCCAGCCTCAACAAGCCGTCGACGCGCGAGATCGGCGCCGCCAACATGATCGGCACGATCCCGGGCACCGACGTGCATTGGGGCCTGGTGTTCGGTCTGATGCTGGCGATCGCGTCCTATGTGCTGATCTATCACACCACCTTCGGCTTCGCCGCGCGTGTCGCCGGCGGCAACATCCGCGCCGCCAAGATCGTCGGCCTCTCGGTCGGCAAGCTGATCCTCACCGTGTGCTTCCTCGCTGGTGCCTGCGCCGGATTGGCCGGCATGGTCGAGGTCGCGGCGGTGCAGGGCCGCACCAACGCCAATCTCGCGGTCGGCTATGGCTTCACCGGCATTCTGGTCGCGTTCCTGGCGCGGCAGAATCCGCTGGCGATCATTCCCGTGGCGATCCTGCTCGGCGGCATCAATGCGTCCGGTGGTCTCTTGCAGCGCCGGCTCGGTCTGCCCGATGCCTCGGTGCTGGTGCTGCAGGGTATCATCTTCATCTCGGTGCTGGCGAGCGACGCGCTCTACGGGCGCATCGGCTTCCTCAAGGGAAAGTCGTAGGACATGGCTGACGGCAACATCGGACTCTGGACCGTGCCGCTCGCGGTGCTCGGCGGCGCCATCCGCGTCTCCACGCCGTTCCTGTTTGTGAGCCTCGGCGAATGCATCACCGAGCGCTCCGGCCGCATCAATCTCGGCCTCGAGGGCACGCTGGTGATGGGCGCGATGAGCGCCTACGGCATCTCCTATCTCTCGGGCTCGCCATGGTTAGGGGTGCTCGCCGCCGGCCTGACCGGCGCGCTGCTGGGGGCGCTGCATGCCGGCATCTGCTCGCTGCCGCGGGTCAACGACGTCGCGGTCGGAATCTCTCTCATGCTGTTCGGCACCGGGCTGGCGTTCTTCCTCGGCAAGCCGCTGATCGAGCCGACCGCGGCGCGGCTGCCGGCGATCGATTTCGGCTGGTGGAGTGACGTGCCGCAGGTCCGCGCCGCGCTGCGCATCAATGTGCTGTTCCTGTTCGGCGTGATCATGGCGCCGGTGCTGTTCTGGGCGTTCAGGACAACGCGCTGGGGCCTGTTGATCCGCACCGCCGGCGAGAGCGCCGACGCGGCGCGCGCGATGGGCCATTCGGTGCTGATGATCCGCCTGCGCGCGACCATGGCCGGCGGCTTCCTCGCCGGCATCGGCGGCTCGTTCCTGTCGCTGTTCTATCCCGGCAGCTGGAACGAGGGCCTGTCATCAGGACAAGGCATCACCGCCGTCGCGCTGGTCATCTTCGCGCGCTGGGACCCGATGCTCTGCCTGTGGGCTTCGCTCGCCTTCGGCGGCGCCGCCGCGCTCGGACCCGCACTGCAATCGGTCGGCGTCACCTCGGGCTATCATCTGTTCAACGCCGCGCCCTACATCCTGACGCTTCTCATCATGATCATCACCTGCTCGCCGAAACGCACTCTCAGCGGCGCGCCGGCCGAGCTGTCGATCACGCGGTGATGTGAGTGCGCACGCTGAAGATGTTGGAGCAGGCGATCTTGCTGCGGCCATCCTTCGAGACGGCCGCCTGCGGCGGCCTCCTCAGGACGAGGACTGTTTCCGCGGCGAAGCACGGACCAGACCCTCATGGTGAGGAGCGTCGCCCTTGCGACGCGTCTCGAACCATGAGGCCCGAGACGGCGCCGCAACGCTAAATACCGATGGCCTCGAACTCTATTGGAGCCCACCCATGACCCAGCGCACAATCCGCTCCGAACCCTATGCCTGGCCCTACAACGGCGATCTGCGCCCCGAGAACACCGCGCTGATCGTGATCGACATGCAGACCGATTTCTGCGGTGTCGGCGGCTATGTCGACAAAATGGGCTACGACCTCTCGCTGACCCGCGCCCCGATCGAGCCGATCAAGAAGCTGCTCAGCGTAATGCGTGCGCAAGACTTCCTCATCATCCACACCCGCGAGGGCCATCGCACCGATCTGTCCGACCTGCCCGCCAACAAGCGCTGGCGCTCGCAGCAGATCGGCGCCGGCATTGGTGATCCCGGGCCGTGTGGCCGCATCCTGGTGCGCGGCGAGTCGGGCTGGGACATCATCCCGGATCTGGCGCCGCTGCCCGGCGAGACCGTCATCGACAAGCCCGGCAAGGGCTCGTTCTGCGCCACCGATCTCGAGCTGATCCTGCGCCTGAAAGGCATCCAGAACATCGTGCTCACGGGCATCACCACCGACGTCTGCGTCCACACCACGATGCGCGAGGGCAACGACCGCGGCTTCGAATGCGTGCTGCTGTCAGACTGCTGCGGCGCCACCGACAAGGGCAACCACGACCACGCGCTGAAGATGATCAAGATGCAGGGCGGCGTGTTCGGCGCCGTCGCGACCTCCTCCGCGCTGATCGAGGCGCTGTCGTGATCGGCGACGATCCGACGCCGACGGGCGCGTTCGGCGTCGAGGCCATCGCGATGACGATGCGCTTCGGCGCGTTCACCGCGCTCGACAATGTCGAGCTGAAAGTGCGCCCCGGCTCGTTCCACGCGCTGCTGGGTGAGAACGGCGCCGGCAAGTCGACCCTCGTCAAATGCATCATGGGCTACTACCGCCCGACCGAGGGCGACGTGCTGATCGCCGAGCGCGAGCGCGCGATCAGTAACCCCAAGGACGCCCACGCGCTCGGCCTGGGCATGGTCTATCAGCATTTCACCCTGGTGCCGGCAATGACCGTGGCCGAGAACCTCGTGCTGGCGCGTGACGACGTGCCGGCGGTGGTCAACTGGGCCAAGGAGAACCAGCAGCTTGAGGCGTTCCTGTCGCGCATGCCGTTCCGCGTGCCGCTGGATGCCAAGGTGTCCGCCATCTCCGCCGGCGAGCGGCAGAAATGCGAGATCCTCAAGCAGCTCTATCTCAAGCGCCGCTTCCTGATCCTGGACGAGCCGACCTCGGTGCTGACCCCGGGCGAGGCCGACGAGGTGCTGGGCATGCTGCGCAAGATGGTCGAGGCTGGCGAGCTGACCATCCTTATGATCACCCACAAATTCCGTGAGGTGATGGCATTCGCCGACGAGGTGACGATCCTCCGCCGCGGCAAGCTCGCCGGCAGCGGCAAGGTGTCCGAGCTCACGCCCGACGACATGGCGCGGATGATGATCGGCGCCGAGCAGCTCACGGTGCAGCCATCGCGCACCGGCGAAGCCGGCACGGTCAGGCTCGAGGTCGACAAGCTGGTGGCGCGCGACGATGCCGGTGGCCTCGCCGTGCACGACCTCTCGCTCACCGTGCGTGCCGGCGAGATCGTGGGTATTGCCGGTGTGTCCGGTAACGGTCAACGCCAACTCGTCGAAGTGCTCGCCGGCCAGCGCGAGGCCGAGAGCGGCGCCGTCCGCGTCTCCGGCGCGCCCTACGCCGCGAGCCGCGAGGAGATGCGCCGGCACAAGATGTCTCTGCTCCCCGAGGAGCCGCTGAAGAACGCCTGCGTCGGCGGCATGAGCGTCGCCGACAACATCGCGCTGCGCGAGTTCGACCGCGCGCCGTTTGCCAGCGGCGGCTGGTGGCTCAACAAGTCGGCGTTCCGCAAGGACGCCACCAGCAAGATCAACCGCTACAAGATCAAGACCCGCACACCGGATACGCCGATCTCGGCGCTGTCGGGCGGCAACGTGCAGCGCGCGGTGCTGGCGCGCGAGCTGGCCCACGACGTCGAGGTGCTGATCGCCGCCAATCCCTGCTTCGGCCTCGACTTCGCGGCGGTGGCGCAGATCCACGCCGAGATCATGGCCGCCCGCAACCGCGGCGCCGCGGTGCTGCTGGTCAGCGAGGACCTCGACGAGCTGCTGGAGCTGTCGGACCGCCTCGTCGTGATGTTTCACGGCCAGCTGGTGTACGAGACTCGCGCCGGCGAGGCCGACCTCACCGAGATCGGCCGGCATATGGCGGGACATTGAGCGCGCGGTCCGCATCCACCGACAATCGATACTCTCAGTCTGCCAAGCTGCTGATGGCGTAGTAGCTCTCTGCCCCACGTCATTGCGAGCGCAGCGAAGTAATCCAGAGTCCCGCACACCACCCTGGATTGCTTCGCTGCGCTCGCAATGACGGTGGGGAACGACCGAGTACAAAACTATGAGCACGTAGGGTGGGCAAAGGCGCCCTCCTCCGCTGCATCGACGCGCGACGCTGCTGCGGCGCCGTGCCCACCATGATCGACCGAGGGATCGCGGTGGGCACGGCGCGCGATGGACAAGGTCCTGTCAATAGTATCTCGGGCGCGCCTTTGCCCACCCTACCGCACGGTCATTGCGAGCACACCGTACGGCGCAATGAGGGTGGCGAGGCGGTGCGCGCTACATGCCGGGACATTGCGCCGCACCCGGACAAACGACCTCGACGTGTTGACGACTAATTTATCCCGTTGCGGTAAAGTGTGCAGCGGCGGGTTTTCGCAAGGCCGGTCATTGACCACCCCTGCCGGCATTTTTCTCATTTTCTTCAAACCTTTAAATAGCAGGTCGACATCATGAAGGCCTATTTCATCGGCGGTGGCATCGGCTCACTTTCAGGCGCAGCGTTCATGATCCGGGACGGCGGCGTGCCCGGGCAGCACATCACCATCTTCGAGAAGCGGCTCTATGGCGGCAGCCTGGATGGCGCCCGGCTGCCGGACGGCTCCTATTCGATGCGCGGCGGGCGCATGCTCACCACCACGCAGTACGAGTGCACCTGGGATCTCTTGTCGACGATCCCGAGCGCCTCCCAGCCGTCCGAGAACATCCTCAGCGAAACCGAGATGTTCAACAAGCTGCACGTCACGCATGCGCAGGCGCGGCTGGTCGACCGCAACCGGCACAAGGTCGACGTCACCACGATGGGCTTCTCGATGCAGGACCGCATCGAGATGACCAGGCTTACCGAGACGTCGGAGGACAAGCTCGGCAACTCGCTGATCTCGGACTGGCTGTCGCCGCCGTTCTTCACTACGAATTTCTGGCTGATGTGGCAGACGGCATTCGCCTTCCAGCCGTGGCACAGCGCGGTCGAGTTCAGGCGCTACATGCGCCGCTTCATGAACGAATTCCCGACGATGAATACGCTCGGCGGGGTGAAGCGCACCGTCTACAATCAGAACGACTCGATCGTGAAGCCGCTGATGCGCTGGCTTGCGGACCACGGCGTCAACTTCGTCGGCAGCGCCGATGTGACCGACATTGCGCTGGTCACCGAGAACGGCCGGCATCGCGCCACGCGGCTCGACCTGACACAGAACGGCGCCAGCAGCAGCATCGATCTCGCCCCCGACGATCTCGTGTTCTACACGGCGGGCTCGATGACCGATGCGACCAGCCTGGGCAGCCACGACAGCGCGCCCAAGCAATTGACCAAGGAGGACAGCCACGGCTGGACATTGTGGGAGAAGCTCGCCGCCGGCCGGCCCGAATTCGGCAATCCCGCGATCTTCAACTCCAACATCCCGGAGTCGAGCTTCGAGTCGTTCACTGTCACCTGCCGCAATCCGCGCTTCTTCGATGCGATGCAGACTTTCAGCGGCAATGTCGCCGGCACCGGCGCGCTCGTGTCGTTCACCGCCTCCAACTGGCTGATGTCGATCGTGCTGTACGCCCAGCCCTATTTCCCGGATCAGCCGGAGGGCATCCAGATCTTCTGGGGCTATGGGCTCTATCCCGACCGCGTCGGCAATTTCGTGCCCAAGCCGATGTCCGAGTGCAGCGGCGCCGAGATCCTGAAGGAGCTGTGCGGGCACCTGCGCTTCCCGCTCACGGTGTTCGACGACGCCACCTGCGTGCCGTGCTGGATGCCCTACATCATGAGCGAGTTCATGCCGCGCAGCATGGGCGACCGGCCATTGCCGGTGCCGTCGACCTCGCAAAACCTCGCCTTCCTCGGCCAGTTCGTCGAACTGCCGGAGGATGCCGTGTTCACGATCGAATATTCGGTGCGCGGGGCCATGCACGCCGTCTATCAGCTCATGAAGATCGACCGCGCCATTCCGCCGGTGACGCCCTATGACAAGTCGCTGAAGGTCCTCTTGCAGTCGGTGGTGAAATCCTTTGCTTGAGCCCCGTGCGCGCGATCGTGATCGCCACGGCTGATGGCGCGTTGATCTGAATCAGTTCCGCGGGACATCGCAGACGCTAATTCCGGATCGAAACAACGATCCGGGTGACCTCTCATGAAAGCGTATTTCATTGGCAGTGGCATCGGCGCGCTAGCCGGCGCGGCATTTCTGATCCGCGACGGCGGCGTCGCCGGGCGCGACATCACGATCTTCGAGAAGAACCTGCCGTTCGGTGGCAGCCTCGACGGCACGCAACTGCCCGACGGCTCGTTCTCGCTGCGCGGCGGGCGCATGCTGACGACCGACCACTACGAATGCACGTGGGATCTGCTGTCGACGATCCCGGGCGCGAGCGACCCCAAGCGCACCGTGCGCGACGAGACGATCGCCTTCAACAAGGACCACGTCGCGCATTCGCAGGCGCGCCTCGTCGACCGTAATCGGCATAAGGTCGACGTCTCGACGATGGGGTTCTCGATGCAGGACCGGCTCGAACTCGTCAAGCTGACCGACGCCTCGGAGGACAGCCTCGGCAATTCGCGCATCACCGACTGGCTGTCGCCGCCGTTCTTCACTACGAACTTCTGGTACATGTGGCAGACGACCTTCGCCTTCCAGCCCTGGCACAGCGCGGTCGAGTTCAAGCGCTATCTGCACCGCTTCATGAACGAGTTCGCGCGTATCGAGACGCTGGCCGGTGTCAAGCGCACGGTGTTCAATCAGTACGATGCCATCGTCGTGCCGCTGGTGAAATGGCTGGAGGGCCATGGCGCGCGTTTCGAGGGCGACGTCGACGTCACCGACATGGCGATCGCGACCGAGGCCGGCAAGCATGTCGTGAAGCAGCTGACGCTCGATCGCAACGGCCGGACCGAGGCGCTTACCTTGTCGGCCGACGATCTGGTCTTCTTCCAGAACGGCTCGATGACCGACGCCACCAGCCTCGGCTCGCAATACGCGCCGCCGCCGCGGCTGACCAAGCGTGAGAGCAAGGGCTGGGCGTTATGGGAGAAGATCGCGCAAGGACGTCCGGAGTTCGGCAACCCCGCCGCCTTCAACTCCTCGATCCCGGAAACATGCTGGGAGTCGTTCACCGTCACCTGCCGGAATCCGCGCTTCTTCGACGCGATGGAGGCGTTCAGCGGCAACAAGGCCGGCACCGGCGGCCTCGTCACCTTCACTGACTCCAACTGGCTGATGTCGATCGTGCTATATCACCAGCCGCATTTCGTCGGACAGCCGAAGGGCGTGCAGGTGTTCTGGGGTTATGCGCTTCATCCGGACCGCATCGGCAACTTCGTGCCCAAGTCGATGGCGGATTGCAGCGGCGTCGAGGTTCTCAAGGAGCTCTGCGGTCACCTGAATTTCGAGCTCTCGGTGTTCGACAATGCGAGCTGCGTGCCCTGCCGCCTGCCCTACATCACCAGCATGTTCATGCCGCGCCACAAAACCGACCGTCCCCTGCCTGTGCCGGCGAACTCCAAGAATCTCGCCTTCGTCAGCCAGTTCGTCGAGATCCCCGACGACGTCGTGTTCACGGTTGAGTATTCGGTGCGCGCGGCGCAGATGGCGGTGTATCAGCTGCTCGACATCACCCGCGCGATCCCACCGATCACCCGCCACGACAAGTCGTTGCGGGTGCTGATCGAGACCGTGGAGAAGGCGTTCGCCTGAGCCGTGCGAGGCGCGTGTTCAGTTAGCGGCGATGCAGCGCCGCTGCCGCGGAATGTTGGCGCGGTTGGAGCCACCGATCAGTTCGAGCACCTTCCCGGGACCGCAGGCGCTGCTCTGAATGGTCACCCGGGCGCCGAGTGACAGCGAGCCCGGCGGCGGCTCGCCGGGCTGGGGACGGCTCAGATCGATCGCAGCCGGCGCGGGCCGCGGCGCCGGTTCGGGACGCGCATTGTCACGCTTCGCAACCGGCTTCTCGCTGCGCGCGCAGCTGCCGTCCGGGCGCAGCTCCGAACTGCTTGGGCACACGATCTTCACGCAGCTGTCGTCATCGACGCGATAGCCCGACTGGCATGACAGCGGACATATCCTGGAACTCCGCGCCTTGAGCGCATCGAGCGCGGCGAGGCTTGGCGTCGCCGTTTCGAAGCTGGTGCGCGCGATGCCGTTGAACTGGCCGAGCGCGCGCGCCGAGGCGGCATCCCGATCGCCACTGACAGCTGCATCGAGACAGCCGAGCCGCCGCAACTCCAACTGCAGCGAGGTCGCGAGCTCGGAGTCGGAGAAAGGCGGCCGAGCCGGCGGCATCGCGAGCGCGGCGACCTTCTCGCCGGAGCCACCATCGTCCCTCGCCCGGGCGTCGACAACCATTGGCTTCTCACCTTCGCCGTGTCCCGGCTCCTGTGGCTTCGCCCGCTCCGCCTTGAGCCGCGTCTCCTCCGCGACCGCCTTTCTCAGCTGCACGCGCGCGAGGTCGGCGTAGAATCCGGTTGGATAGCGCTGGAGGTAGGCCTCCCAGGCATCCTTGTCGCTGGCTTGAAGCGCGAGCTCGTAATCGCGGCGCGCGTTGTCCGCCGTGTTCGGCGCGGCAACCGGCGCGGCGGGTGCCGGCACGATCGAGACGTCGTCGCCGCCGAGCGAGCCATAAACATAAGGCTCCTGCCTGTTGCCGGTGCTCTTCAGCACGTCGTCGCGCACGAAGCCGAACGCCTTGCGGAGATCGAGCCCGGGCTTCGGCAAATGCTCGGTGATCGCGAGGGCAAAAGGACTGTTGGCCGCGTCACCGTCGGCGGCTGTCGATCCGGCCTTGGCCGCGAAGGCGATCATCGTGTTCGGTGCGTTGGGCTCGACCTTCGCGAGACCTCGGCCGATCGATCGCGACGCGATCGTCCGCTTCATCGTCTTCGCGAACGGATTGTCGCGGCAGGCATCGAGAATGACGAGCCTGAGCTGCTTGGCAGGCTCCACGGCCACCAGCATCCGATCGAGCGACAGCGCCTCGTCCAGCACGTCGGTATCGCTCTCGATCGTCGCATCGGTCGGAATCAGGTAGTTCGTGCCGTCGAGCTCGATGCCGTGGCCGGCATAATAGATCACGGCCAGCTGTGCGTCGCGGGCCTTGGCGCCGAACTCGCGGAGGGCCTTTCGCATCTCATTCAGGTTGAGATCGAACCGGCTGGTAACGGACTCGAAGCCGGCGTTCTTGAACATCGTCGCGACGAGAGCCGCGTCGTTCACAGGGTTCTTGAGCTTGGCGACATTCCGATAGGCGGAATTGCCGATGACCAGCGCCACTTTCCGCTCGGCGTGCGCGGCACTGCAGCCGATCCAGAACGCCCACAGCAAGACGGCGATGGACCGCAGCGCATGCATCCCATGTCCCCCGACATTCAGTTGCAGAACAGCATAGCCGGGAGATGATTAGACGCCAGTCGAAAGGTCTGTGACACGGATCACGTCGGATATCGTTGTCGACCCGTGTGACGGTCGAACGGTCCGGCAATCCAGGCCTGTGAGGAGCGATGAGACGGCCCTAAGGGTTGCCGAATGGGAAGCACTGTCCACCGGCCAGTTTCAACGATCCGCACATCGCGCTCGCCTGCTGCTTGGTCTCGAACGGGCCGACGGCGACACGGAATCGGACACCCCCTTGGTCGCCGAAATCGAGCCGCTTGATGATGGGCTGGTATTGGCCGAGCACGGCCGCGTACTTGACCTGGAGGACCTTGAAGGATGCCAGGGCCTCGGCCTCGCTGGGCTGCGACGAGATCGCTACCGGATAACCGCCGCCGGTCGCAGGTCCTGCCGCGACGGCCTGAGCCGTTTGATCCGACCGGGCTTCCACGCTCCCCGGAGGAATGACGTCACGATATGGCACGGTGATCCCGGCCTGCGCCCAACTGCAACCGATCAAGGACGCAACCAGAACCATGATGAAGGACCGCAAGGCCGGCATGACCTCTCCTGATGAACAACGCGCCGGCAGCATATCCGGGTCAGCATCAGACAGCAGTCCAAAGTTCGTGATGGGGATGACGGGCAAGCGACAATCCATGGATGAACGTGTGGCGCCGCAGCACGAAGCGGTACAGGCTGATCCGCGCCACATCCTCCTTACTCTGCACGCCAAGGTGCAGTACGCTCGCTTGCACTGGAGACTAATAGCCCAGCAGGGCAAGTCCGACCCAACCCACCGCAAACAGCGACACGACGGACGTCGCGGCGGCAAATACGGATAACGAGACTTTCAACGTCTTGAGGACCATACGCGCCTCCTTCACGATCTCTTGCTTCGGGACAAACCCCGATGCCGGTCCAAAATTTCCTGAAAACATCCGGGTCGCTTACGAGCCCCGGAACATCAGGTTGGTGCGCGCGTCGGCGCAAAGGTTCAATGCCAGGGTGTGTGGCCCTGGTTGTGCCGCAGCATCAACGTCGACGCTTAAGCCGAGTTCCCGAAGGGAACTGGAACCCGTCTAGACTGGCCGCGGCTGATCGGCGCGCGCCTTCAGCGGCAAAAACAGGTCCGCGGCCGTCTGATGCTCCGGCACCTCGGGAAAGAAGCTCAGCCGTTGGCAGTAGATCGGGAAGTCGCGCGCCTCCTCGCCGCTGGCCGGCAGCCAGTCGCGGTAGAGATAGAGGGCGGCGGGTTCCAGATTGTGGGTGTTGCCGACCACCCGCAGCACCGCACATCGCCCGCCGGGAATTTCGCCGAGCTTGACCTGATCGCCATCTGCGATCATCGGCTCGTCGGTACCGACGCAGAGATCCACGCTGTAGTCGGCGGGTGATGCGGGACGTCGTTCGGAACGCCAGATCGTGAAGGTCGGGTTCGTTGTGGGATGCAGACCTGCGGCCTTGCGCCAGGCAATGAACCGCTGGATCGTGGCACCGAGCGAGGCGGGATCGCCGCGATGCTCCATGATCGCCACGCGCGTGGACGGCACGTCGCGGATGATCACGTCCGTATTGGTGAAGGTCGTCTGCATGAGCTTGCTCCTCGCTTCGTCGAGAGGCCCGAAGGCCGCAAGCCACGGCTCCCAGTCGGGAGACTTCCGGAAGGCTGAAGGCGATTGCCCGAACCGCTGGCGGAAGGCGCGGGCGAAGGCGTCCGGTGCATCATAGCCGGCCTCCATCGCGACGTCGGTGACGGTCTGCGCATCGTGATAGGCCAGCTGGTAGGATGCCCGCTTCATGCGGGCGAGCTGAATATAGCGATGCACTGACAGGCCGAAGGTCGCGGTGAACTGGCGGTGGAAGTGGTACTTCGAATAGGCTGCGATACTGCTCAGCGTGTCCAAAGTCAGATCGTCATCGAGATTGCGCTCGATGTGATCAAGCACCCGCTGCATCCGGGCGTGGTAGCTCTGCAGTGCCGCCTTCATCGGTCCGTGCTCCGTGGCAGCAAAGCTTAAGCAGGCTCGGATCGGCCGTGCTCGATCGATCTTGCGGATTTATGGCGAAGCGCGGAGCTGTGGTGGTGTTCGCCCTGATCCCGGGGTCGACATCTAGGGATCGACGGCCGTCACTATAGAGAACGAGGCTGGGACCATGACGCCCTGCCCCCTGGCATAGCGCGCCAGCGCCTTCCTCACCGCCGCAGTGGCAGCTTCCATCGGCTCGGCCGCCTGCCCGGCCACGGCGCGGCCGGCGGGCCCGATGGCAAGCGCCGTCTGCACGGCGGCATCGAGACCGCCACCGGTCCCGAGATCGAGCGCGATGTCGCAGCGCTCCAGGCGAACGCGGCGCAGCCCGGCATCGGTCATGACCGTTTCGACCCACCCGGGCGGGCCGAAGGCGAAATCATCCGGGGCATGCGGCCGCAACCCCGGAAGCTTGGGCACGTGGTCATAGGCCGCCTGCAGCGGCTCGAGCGCCCAGGGGTTGTCGCGCAGCTCGCCCCAGCAGGCAAAAGCGACCCGCCCTTCCGAGCGCAGCGCGTTGCGAATGTTCAGCACGGCGCGAACGGGATCGGCGAAGTACATCACGCCGAGGCGCGACATCACGAGATCGGCGCTCGCCGCCTTGAAGTGATGCACCATGGCATCGCCCTGCACGAAGCTGACCGGCGCTTCTGCGGGCGCGGCCTCGTGGGCGGCGGTGAGCATGGCTGCGGATACGTCGAGACCCTGCACGCTGCCGCCCGGCCCGACCTTCTCCGCCGCAGCGATCATGGTGGCGCCGCAGCCGCAGCCGATGTCGAGCACCCGCTCGTTCTCCCGGATTGCCGCCCGCTCCAGCAGCGCCTCCTGCACCGGCGCCAGCATCGCATCGATCTCCGCGCGGCGCGCGACCCAGCGCGCCCCGCCGGCGCCGTTCCAGAAGGCGATCTGCTCGGCGTTCTCGAAATGCCCGAAGGAAGTGTCGACGACCGCGGCATCCATGAGAGCTTGGACCATTCATCAAACAAAAATATCGAGCGCCGCCGCCAAACGAGCACCGGACGCCAGGGTTCGGGGAGTTTAGGCGGCGCCCGGCGCCTTGAAAAGCCGGCGTCTCGACAAGCCGGCGTCTTCAAAAGCGGGCATCTTGGCGCAACCGCTCGCTCCGAGGCGGTCATTTCGGCGGTCTCTTCGATCGCGAACCGGGCGCGGACGGCAGAGGGTTCATCCGCCACCGGACCTAGGCCGGAGAGTTGCCGCTGCCGTCGGTCTCGCTTGAAGCCTCGTCCGACGCCGCTTCGTTCGGGAAAGGCTCGTAGCTCTTTCGACCCAGAAACGTATCCGGTCGATTCTGCTTCAGAAGCTCGAGAGACTCCGCCAGAGCCTTGCGGATCCGGTCGACGTTCTCGGCATCGATCTTCAATGGAAAATGGACATGCTTCCGCATAGCGGCGCTCCCTGATCATGCAGGCGGGAGCGCAATCGGTCTCTCAGCCCCCAGCGCCTACGGGCAGAGCCTTCAGCCGGGGATGAAAGAACAATAGCGCGAAACGGGGTCGGTTCCAAGGGAAACACGACCGCTCCGCGGTCACTTCGGGACACTCTGGCGGCCCGCGACGTCGGGGTGACCACCGGTCACACCGAGAACTTTGACGGTTGCATCTCCACAAAATAGCAACCGGGTTATCATCCCCCAGAATTCCGAAATCGAATTTGCAAATCGGCCGCCCGCCGTGTCAGATGTTTGCCAAACATGGGGGCATGTGAACGGATGAGCGACGTTTCTATCAATGACGTGACTGCGGTCGGTACGCCGTTTCGCATCGGCTCGGCGCTCAGCAAGACCTTCTCTGTGCTCGGCGGGAGCCCAGGCAGCTTTCTCCTGCTCGCGCTGATTCCACTCACCCCCGTGCTCGTCATCAAGATCATGGCGTCCGCCGGCCCGGCCTCTGTGCGCTTCGGCTGGCTGGGAGGAGTGGCGGGCATTGCCACGTTCCTGCTGGGCATCGTCGCGCAGGCGATCACGCTCTATGCGGCCTATCAGCAGATGGGTGGCAAGCCGTTCAGCGTCGCGCAATCCTTGAGCGCAGGTCTCGGCCGGTGCTTTCCGGTGATCGGCGTGGCCTTGTTGTCGTCGTTGGGAATCGGAATCGCATCCCTGTTCTTCCTGATCCCCGGACTCATGGTCTATTGCGCGCTCTATGTCGCCGTTCCCGCCTGCGTGATCGAGAAGACGGCCGTGTTCGACAGCATCAACCGCAGCTCCGACCTGACGAAGGGCTATCGCTGGCAGATTTTCGGTCTGATCCTGCTGGTGTACATCGTCTCCTTCATCATCCTGATCCTGTTCGGCTGGTTCGGTGGCGTCACATTGTGGGGCGGGCTGCCCTATTTCGCCTGGCAGGTCGTCACCACCGCATTCAGCGCGGTGCTGGCGGCCGTCGTCTATCACGACCTGCGTGTGGCGAAGGAAGGCATCGACGTCGACAGCCTGGCCCTCGTTTTCGACTGAGGCTGAACCAAATTCCATTGCCGAACCGCTACCGTCGCGCCGCGGGCAATTCGGTCTTGTCGGCTCGGAACCGTCCGAACAGCTGTTCGCGCTCCAGATGGGCGCGTTCGGCCGTGTAGAACGCCTTCAGGAATTCGACCGTTTCCTCAGGCCGCACCGGTTCGGTCCAGCCGATCTTGCCGCAGATCTTGCGACAGACCTGCTGCTGCACCTGTGAGGTGTCGAGCGACATCGGGCGGCGCAGCAATTCCTCCAGCACCTGCAATTCGAATGCGCCGTAAACGTCGAGCTGGCTTCGGCTGAACGCGTATCTGCTCTCCACCGCGACCAATTCCGCGAGCAGTTGTCGGCGCGGCACCGAGATCACCATGGTGCCTGCGATCAGATCGCCCGCCCGCAGATGATCGCGATTGAAGAAGGGGAGCGCCGCGATCAGCAGCACCCAGCCGAGGCAGGCTGCCGAGTACCAGAAATATGCTCCGGCCGAGGCGGGCGGCTGAGAGAGAAACAGGCCGAGCGGCAGGAAGATCTCGACCTCACGCGTCAAATTACGCGCGACGATCGCGCCCGGAAGCAGCGGGCCGCCGGCGCGGTCGATCACCCTGAGATGGGTGATCCGCTTGCCAGGTGTCGAGCCCTGCGAGGCCAGCTCGAAATGAATGAAATACAGGTTCCGCAGCAGGAAGGCGATGAACAGCACGATCGTCGTCGCGACTGCTCCGCTCACGCGTTCGACCATCGTCAGCGCCAGCATCAGGAAGAGCAGGCCCGTCGCCAGCATCCAGAAGATGAAATCGATGATGAATGCGATCAGCCGCTCGCCGTGGCTGGCGACATCGACGTCCAGCACGATGCCCTCGGGGCTGACGATCTCGCGGCGGCTGCGCGCGATGCCTTCGAGGAAATTGTTGATGCGGTCAAGTCGCTGGGCCATGGCCCGTGCTCTCGCGGTTCGACAGGAAGTAGGCCATCCAGAATGCCCCGGTCAGGAGCCCGATGGACAGACGTGCCGGCGTGCTGCCGACCAATTGCCGCAGGCCGCCTTCGATGATTCCGGCGATGAACAGCATGAGCACCGCACCGCCGGCCAGCGTCGCCGCGAGGGTGCCGTGCCGGGCCAGATTGGCGAGGCGCGTATAGCGGCCCGGGAAGAGAATCTTCTCGGCGACGACGAGGCCGCCCGCGCCGCATACGACCAGCGAGCCCAGCTCGGTCACGCCATGGATCGAGATCCAGCCGATGAAGTCGATCAGCAGCCCCCGCTCCTCGTGCAGCGCCAGGAAGGCGCCGAGCACCAGTCCCTGATAGCCGAGCAGCAGAAGGGTCGGCACCCCGCCGGCGATGCCGAGCCCGAAGATCATGATGCCGATGGTGGCGTTGTGCCTGAACAGCGCGTTGGCCGACACCACGAACGACGTGAGGAACCCGGGCCAGGGCGCGAAGATCTCCTTGTCGTGCAGGTCGGCTGCGGTGCTCGCCGGCCCGCGGCCGCCCGCGAGCCCGTCGGGCACCAGAGCGATGAACCAGGCCTCGTTCGATTTCACGAGCACCATGCCGACGACCACGCCGGCGGCAATGGTGGCGGCGGCCAGCAGGAGGTGCCAGACGGCGCCTCGTACCGCTTGCGGAAACCCCTTGCGCAGGAAGTGTCCGAGGGCCTCCATGAGTCCGACCCGCGGTCCATAGACGACGAAGAACGCCCGCAGCACGAGGTTCTCGAGATAGAGGATCAGGTTGCGGTCGAGCGCGATCGAGCGCGCCACGGACAGCGACGACGCTGTCGCGCGATAGAGCAGCGGCAGGCTCTGCAACTCCTCGGCCGACAGCTGGGTGATGCCCTTGCCCTCGACGCGCGAGATCAGGTCATCCAGCGTCCGCCACGCCGCCTCGCGGCTCTTGCGGAATTCGGCACTGCGCAGCGTGATCTTCGGCCCGGACGCGTCCGGCGCGGCTTCGGCGGGTGCGATCGTCTCTATAGCAGCCCCCTCTTCTTGATTGTCAGATAGCGGTTGACCAGGCCAACCGCGAGGCCGCGCGGCGGCACCTCCAGGCAATGCACGCCCATCCGGGCCAGACGTTCGAGCACGACGGCACGGTCGCGCAAAAGGTCGTGTGCCACGACAGCCTCGGCAGCGTCGCGGAACTGCCGGGGTGGCGCCTCGACCAGGTTGGGCAGCATCGGATCGCGCAAGGTGACGAAGATGACGGCATGGCGGTTTGCCATCCGATGCACGCTTTCGAGCAGCAGCTCGGCTGTCGTCGTATCGATGAACTCGGTGAACATCACCACCAGGGCACGACGCTTCAGCCGGAGATTGAGCTCGGCCAGCCCGAGGGTGAAATTGGTCTCCTCGGTCTGATAGGCGAGCTGGCTCGAGCCGGCCTGCAGCTTGAGGAAATACGACATCCCCCGCGAAGGCTGCAGGAACTGGCGAACCTGCGCGTCGAAACCGAAGCTGCCGACGTAATCGCCGTTGCGCAGAGAGATCCATCCGAGCAGCAAGCCGGCGTGGATCGCGTGATCGAGCCGCGGCAGGCCGTCGATCGGCTCGGCCATCAGATGCCCGGTGTCGAAGGCCAGCACGATCTGGTGGTTGCGCTCGACGCTGAACTCCTTGGACAACAGCTTGAGATGCTTTGCGGAGCGCTTCCAGTCGATGAAGCGATTGTCGAGGCCGGCGGCATGATCCCTCAGCGACTCGAATTCGGTACCCTCCCCGCGCTGCTGCTGGACCTTCACACCCTCGATCGCATCGCGGCTGAAGAACTGCACGGCGGCGGAGGAGATGCCGCGCACGTCCGGCAGCACATCAATGGTCCTGTCGAGCGGAATGCGCCGCATCCGCTCCGCCAGCGCCAATGGACCGCGCCAGCGCAGCCACAGCGCATCGAAGAAGATCTGCCCGCGACGCTTCGGCACGATCGGTAAAGAAGCGGACGCCGGTTGCTGCGGCGCGCCGGTCAGACGCCGGAGCGCGGGCGGCGCGAGCTCTCCCCGCTGCTCGAGCAGTGCCTCGAAGGTGACGGCGCGCGCCGCGGTGTCGAGCGTGATCGTCAGCCAAAGCTCGGCTTCCGTGCCGACGAACAGGCGCGCGGGCGCGTCACAGGCGATGTCGAGATTGCGGAACCGGACGCAGAGCAAAGCATCGATACCGATGAGCGCGACCACGAACAGCCCGAGATCGATCGCAACAGCCCAGAGCTCAGGCCTCAGCACCAGCACGACGAGGGTCGCCGGCACCGTCGCGGCGAACAGCAGCACCGCCCGGAGCGTCGGCCGGATCATCTCGGAGCCGCGGTCTGATCGAGAATCTCAATCACGACCGCATCGCTCGTCAGGCCGTCGATCTCGGCATTGGGCGCCAGCACCAGCCGGTGCCGCAGCAGCGGCACCGCCAGGAACTTGATGTCGTCGGGTATCACGAAGTCGCGGCCCTGCGTGGCGGCCTGCGCCCTGCTGGCCGACGCCAGCATGTTCGCAGCGCGCGTCGAGGCGCCGGTCTCGATCGCCGGGTGGTTGCGCGTAGAGCGGATGATATCGACGATGTAGGTGACCAACGGATCGCCCAGCCTGATCTCGGCGACCATGGCCCGCGCCTCCAGCAGATGATCGCGCGACACCACGGGCGCGAGGCCGAACTCCGCAAGCGTCGGCATCGCCGCGCGCGTGCCGTGCCGGGTGACGATCTCGCACTCCTCTTCCCGGCTGGGATAGCCGAGCAGCACCTTGAACAGGAATCGATCCAGCTGTGCTTCCGGCAGCGGATAGGTGCCCTGCTGCTCGATCGGGTTCTGGGTCGCAACCACCATGAAGGCGTCGCCCAGGTCATAGGTCACGCCGTCCACGGTGACGTTGCGTTCGTTCATGGCCTGCAGCAGCGCGGCCTGGGTCTTTGGCGGCGTGCGATTGATCTCGTCGGCGAGCAGAACGTCGGTGAAGATCGGTCCTTGCGTCAGTGAGAAGCTGGAGGTCTGAAAGTTGAAGAGGTTCGTGCCAAGGAGATCGCCGGGCATCATGTCCGGAGTGAACTGCACGCGGCCGAACTTCAGCGAGAGGGTGGCGGCGAAGGATTGCGCCAGCAGGGTCTTCGCCGTGCCCGGCACGCCCTCGAGCAGGACGTGACCGCCGCAGAACAGGCTCGTCAGCATCAGATCGATGACATCGTCCTGCCCGACCACCGTCTTGCGGATCTCCTGGCGGATGCGGTCAGTGATCGCCAAGACGTCCTGAAATTCCATGGAGCATGTCCTTCCGCAGATGATGCATGATGCGCGCTTCGGTGAGGAGCGACGCGGGATCCGATGAAGCTGCCGCGACGCGCGCGAGCGCAGCGGCGCAGCCGGTCCGCCAACCGCGCTGCGCCGCGGTCTTGTCCAACCACGCGGCCAGCTCCTCGTCGTTCAGTCCAGCCGGAGAGCGGAGCAATCGCCCCATGTCCTGCACGACCATGCCGACATAGCGCCGCAGCACCGACGCGTGATGACCCGCATGGTCGAGCAGGACCGCGGCGTTGCTGATCAGGTCACGCTTGCCGGTCTGCAACGCCCGGTCCGGGAGCTCCGGCTTTCCGAACCGCGCGGTCGAGGCCATCAAGAGCAGCACGACGCTGACGACGATCTGAAGCGCGATCAGATTGTAGGGAAACTCGAGCAGGAAGGAGAGCGCGCTCGGCGCGGTGTGGCTGAAGCCGTGCAGCGTCTCGTCGAAGACCAGCGCCCCGGGCTTCCCGGCCAGCATCCGGTAGAAGATCGTGGCGGCGAAAGCGAGATTGTCGCCCTTGCCGAAGCCGTGGTTTTCGATCGGATCGGGATCGGCGAGCACCCAGATCGTGCGCTGACCTTCCTTCAGCTCGCCGAGCAAGATGCCGTCATCGGCGGACACCAGCGGGCTCAGCTTGGACTCCTTGATCAGCTGAACCTGCCGGTCGATGGTCGGAAGCGGAATCGAAAGGCTCGTCTTGAACGTCGGCGGCCTCTCGAGGCGAACGATCTCGCCGGCACCGGCAACGGAATAGAAGACGCTCCGGGCCCTCGCCTCGGGGATCAACTGCGCGCTTGCGATCCAGCCGTCACGTTCGGCGCTGCGCTGAACGGTCCACTTGGGAAGAACCACCAGAATCTTCTCGGCGCCGAGCAGATTGTCGCCGCTGCCGCCACCGATGACCCCCCTGGTCGGCTCCGCCAGCACAAGGATCCCGTTGCGGCCAAGCAGCGCAAGGACCTCGCGCTCGCCGCGAACGGTCTCGTAGTCGAGCTTCTTCAGCACGTCGAACAGGCCGAGGTGACCGACCGCGGAGCTGGAATAAGTGTTGGCTCCGGCCCGGTTGCCGACTTCGCGATGCTCCGTGCTGCCCGTCAGCAGCAGCGAGGCTGCAAACAGCGCAACGCCGACGGCGACAAGCGCTGCGACGATCCTCGGCTCGAAGGGCGATTGATCGGTCATGCAGCGGTCGCAAGCGAATGTTTCAGCGTCTCGAAGCTCTGCCGGCACGCCGCGTAGTCGCCGAGGCCGGCATGCCCGCCGCCGAAATAGGTCCGCTCGACCGAGCGCACGATCGCGGCCAGCGCTTGCCGGCCCATATCCGACAACTGGACGCGGCGGAGAATCTCGCGGCTCGTCAGGGAGACGGCGAAGCTCGTTCCGAGCACCGCGCGGATCTCGCTCAGGCTGTTCAGCAGCAGCACGTGCATGGCGTCGGCGTAGCGGCCTTGCCGAGCAAGCGCATCGGCCTCGACCTGGGCCTCGTCCATCCGATCGGCCTGGGTCTGCGGCGGTGCATCCGGGTCGCGGGCCACCACCCGCCTGGAACGGCTGATCACCGGCAGGCTGTCACGGAGCGACCAGGCAATGACCAGCATTCCGACGATCACGGCGCCCCACAGCAGCAGCCGGACTAGCTCTGGCGGAAGCTCGAACTCGCTTTCGCGGCTCGGATCATCGCCGCCGCCAGGCCTTGACGACGAGGACGGTGCGTCCGCCGACGACCCCGGCGCAGGCGCCAGTTCGCCCCCGCGCCATTCAGAGCCCGGCATCTCCGTCTGCAGCCGGTACCGATCGACAGCGTCGCGGATCAGCGCCCGCTGATCGGTGGCCGCCGGTGCAGAGAAGCCGGCGAGGACCAGGAGCAGCAATGCAACCAAAGACAACGAAACGAATCTTGGCATAATCGAAGAGTTGCAATCCGGCTCAGCCGCCATCACACGAAGGGCGAACGCTCTAGAAAAGGGCCGACGTATTCTGGCCCGGCGGTCCGGAAAGGCAATCCTTGCATGCAGGACTCCGAAGAAAATATCGCGGTTTCGCCTGACGTTGCTCCCAACTCTTTTCCAGGCGAAACTTGTTCCGGCGGTTGAATGCGCCGTCCGGGCAGCGGTCGCGCCGGCCCGGGACATCATGCCGTGCGCATTCTCTACGTTTCAATCGACAGGCACGGTTTAGCGATCTCGCGGCGAACTCCGCCCGAGTTGTGTCCTCAGGTGAACCTCCTCTTCCGAGGAAGAGGCGCAGGGAAGACCGGGTATCGGCTGACACCCGCGGTCCGCGTGCAGCATATAAGCACGCGGTAGAACCACAGGTTCAGCCCAATATCCGGCCTTCCCTGCGCGGCGGTTTTGCGACTTATAGGCGCTCTCCCCGGGGACCGGCTGTCTTGCCCCCGTCACCAGCGGATCATCATGACCACCGGCTTGGTCTCAGCGTCGGGAGACCAGGACCACACCATTTCGCCGTCGCCTCGCTCCGTTCGTCGGCACGGGCTGTGACACCCGGCTGCGGAGCAACGCGCCCGTCGCCTCTCCGGCTCGACGCTTCATGACGATCGCGAAACGTCCCTCTTCAGCGAGCCGGGATGCGACGAAATGTGGAGGTGATTTGCCCGACGTGACAAGGGGGAAGCGCGCGACAAACTGGCACGACGGGCAGTTGATGCATGCGGGGCATACGAGGATTGCCCGTCGGGCAGATGATAAGTGAGATGACAGGCCACACCACCGGACCCTGCTCGGCGCGTGGGGTGCCTCTTCTCCATCGCGAGCGCCGCTCTGCAACAGCAGTTTTCGTGCACTGTCACCGTAACCGGTAGTGATCAATCCCGATGCCGGCGTTGAAATGATCGTTGCTATCGAAGCGATCCACGGCATCGGAAATCGACGGTTGGTGCCGAGACGCCTGCGCTTGGGAATATCACTCGCCGCGAGCGGGAGTTGTTCATCAGGAGTCGCGATGCGGATTCAGCCGAGGCGGCCGTTATCCGCGCTCATTAAACCGGCAAGGCACGCCCATCGGGTCTCTAGGACGTGCTGATTGCGGGCCAGGCGCGCCGCGCCGGCCAGACCTTGGTGACCGTCAACACCGGCCAGTTCAGTCGCGTCCCCGGCCTCCAGGTCCTGGACTGGGCGGTATGAGCGATGCGACGTCAGTTTGATGCACTGGACTGCACCCCTCAAGTGAGACACGATAATCTCAGTGACAGTGGGTGAAGTCATCGCATTGTGTTTTGCTTGAACGCGGCTTCGAACTCAAGGGGAGATCGATAGCCGAGGGCCGAATGCAAGCGCTCCTTGTTGTAGATCTCGGCGATGAAGCTGTTGATCCGGCGCCGGGCGTCGTTGACGTCGGCAAAGGTCTTGCCGTTGACCTCCTCGGCCTTGAGCGTCTTCATGAAGCTTTCGGCCTTGGCGTTGTCGAAGGGGTTGCCTGGACTGCTCATGCTGATCTTGATCTCGCGATCGGCGAGGCGCTGGCGATAAGCGATCGAGGCGTATTGCACGCCGCGGTCGGAGTGGTGGATCAGGCTGCCCGGCTTGGGATTCCGGGATTTGAGCGCTTTGTCGAGCGCCGCGATGGCGAGCGAGGCGTCGAGGGTGTTGTCAAATGCCCAGCCGACCGCCTTGCGGGAGAAGCCGTCGAGAATGACGGCGAGATAGGCGAACGTCTTGGCGAGATGGACGTAGGTGATGTCAGCGACCCAGATCTGATCCGGAGCCGATGGCGCCAGGCCACGGATCAGGTTGGGGACGACGATCACGTCAGTCGGCCTCTCAGTCGGCGGCTTCAGGAACGGCGTCTTGCGCTGCGCGAGAAGATTATCCTGCCGCATGAGCCGCAGGACTTTCTTGGCATTGACGGCCATCCCCAGACGCCGAAGAGCGGCGGTCACCCGTCGATAGCCGTAGAACGGATGCTTCAGGCAGATGCGCTGGAGCTGGTCGCGCAACTCGCACTCGGCCTCGGCGCGGCTGCGTCGATTGAGATGCCGGTAATAAGTCGCTCGAGGCAACCCTGCCAAAGCGCAGAGGCGCTGCACATGAGCGCTGGAGTCGGCTGTCTGCGCGGTCATGCTTTTGATGACTTCGATGATGCGGATACGGGTTTGCCTTGCGCTGCCGGCCGCTCCAGTGCGCGCAAGGCTTGCCGAAAAAAATCGAGGTCCATCTGCTGACGGCCGACAAGCCGTTCGAGTTCGGCAATGCGGGCATTGGCCCGTGCCAGTGCTGACCGCTTATCGTCATAGGTCGCCAGAGATTTGAGCTTCCGGGGACCGGGCTTCGGTCCCGGCTTGCGGTTCAATCCGTCCGGACCTTGCGCCTTCCAGGCCTTGATCCAGTCATGCAGGATCTTACGCGATATCCCAAGGTCCCGAGCCACAGGCAGAACGCCTTCGCCTCGCTCGACACGCTTGATCGCCTTCAATTTGTAAGCCGTCGGAAACCGACGGGTCTTCCCTCTTGCTGCCACAGGTCATCCTCGGAATGCCTGTCACTGAGATTATCGTGTCTCACTTGAGGGGTGCAGTCCAGCACTGTCACCGTAACCCGCACCGTAACCCTCCTTCGAGGCTTGGCCCCTTTTCGGCCTTCATTGAAATTCAACTTCTGATAGCTTTCTGTTTCCCCAATTATGAAAACATCCGAGGTTGAGTTGCCGGTCGCGAACATCATAAAGCCCGGTGCGGCCCTTCGCGGGCGATCATCCGACCCGGCGGCCGGCCTCGGCGTTCTCACGTTTTGCATCACGCTGCCGCTGCCGGACAAGCGGAATCACCTGCTCCGCGAACCGCTTCATCTCCGCCTCGAACGGCTGGAACTGCAGCATGAACAGCTCGATGCCGGCAGCGTGGAAGTCAATGATGCGGTCGGCGACCTCCTCATAGCTGCCGACCAGCCCGGCGGCCGTGCCGCCATTGCTGCCGACGCGCGCGCTCTTCTGCATGGTCTGCATCATCACGACTTTGGGGTCGGTGTTCTGCTTCTGGATCGCCTTCATCGGCGCATCCTTCTCGGCGAGAACAAGTAGACGCTGATGCGCCGCCTCGGCCTCGTCGGCGGTCGGCCGTGCGATCACGAAGGCCGAGAGACCGAAGCCGAGCGGCGGCGCCGCGCCCCTCGGCCGCTCCGCGACATCGCGGATCAAACCGGCGACGTCATCGAGCGGCTGGCCATTGATGAACCAGACATCGCCGTGATCGGCGACCAGGGCGCGGGCCGGCTGCGATTCGCCGCCGACATAGATGCGCGGCCGCGCGCGATAGAGATCCTTCGGCCGCAGTGCGTAGTCCTGCACGTCGAAATACCGGCCCTTGTGCGTCAGGCGCTCGCCCTGCAGCAGCCGAGACACGACCGTGATCCATTCGCGGCCATAGGCGTAGCGCTCATCGTGCTCGGCGAAGCCGATGCCGGCCCGCTCCAGCTCCGGCCTGTTCCAGGCGTTGACGAGATTGATCGCAAAGCGCCCGCGGCTGATGTTCTCGATGCCGAGCGCCATCTTGGCGAGCACTACGGGATGATAGAGATAGGGCTTGATCGCCGTGATGATCTCGATCCGGCTGGTGAGTGCGGCGAGCGCCGCCGCCGCGCTCCAGGCCTCCAGCTGATCGAGATCCTCCTGATGCGGATTGATGGTGTGCTGGGCGACCAGCGTCGAATCGAATCCAAGCGCCTCGGCCTTGAGCACGAGATCGCGATTGCGCTCCCACGAGGCGTCGTAAGGCTCTTCCGGATCCTGATGCGCGGCCCGCGGGCCATGGACGAGGGCCCAAATGCCGAAACGGAGCGGATGTGTCATCGTCGAGCCTCGCGATCTCAACGTCCCGCATCGTCGTCCCGACGGTGCGTCGTCGGCCACCGTACTAACAAATCGCGAAAAGAAGTTCTTGCCGCTTTTGAGCCGCGCGGGAAATCGAAAAACTCCGAACGCAACGACAATTGGAAAACGGCTCTATTCCGATCAGCCATGTTTCGTGGGACATTTTGCCGGCGCGCAACGCAGCTGCGTCACACGGCGGCCTGCGCGCATCCGGTCGACGTATCTGACGCGATCCCGATCGGCAGAGGATGACATGGCGAGGACGACGCACTCTTGAGCAATCTCGAACAGGCCGCCGGAACGATCGAGCTGCCGCAAGCCAGTCAGGGTGCTCGCTCCGGCGCCGGCCGACGCCGCGCGCTGAGCCCCACGGCTCTACAGGCGCTGTCGTGGCTCGCGCCGCTGCTGCTGATCGTGGTCTGGGAGGCGCTGGCGCAGGGCGGCTATCTCTCACCTCAAGTGCTGCCCGCGCCCAGCAAGATCGTGCGCACCGCCGTCAAGCTGACGACGCAGGGCACCCTGCTGAACGATCTCGGCGTCAGCCTGTTGCGCGCCGCTGCCGGCTTTGCGATCGGCGGCGCCGCCGGCTTTGCGCTCGGCATTCTCGTCGGCTTCTCAGCGGTCGCCGAGGCGCTGATCGACCGCAGCATCCAGATGATCCGCGCGATCCCGTTCCTGGCCGTGCTGCCGCTGGTGATCGTCTGGCTCGGCGTCGGCGAGGCCGAGAAAGTGTTCCTCGTCGCGCTCGGCGTGACCTTCCCGATCTACATCAACACCACGCTCGGCATCCGCCAGGTCGATCCGAAGCTGATCGAGCTCGGCCGCGTGCAGGATTTGTCGACGCTGCAGCTGATCCGCCGCATCATCCTGCCCGGCGCCCTGCCCTCGATCCTCACCGGCGTCCGCTATGCGCTGGCGACCGCCTGGCTCGCACTCGTCGTCGCCGAGACCATCGGCGCGCAATCGGGGCTCGGCTTCCTGGCGATGGACGCGCGCGAGTTCCTGCGCACGGACGTCATCGTGCTGACGATCGTGATCTACGCCCTGATCGGCGTCGGCGCCGACCTGATCGCGCGCTGGCTGGAGCGGCGTCTGCTCGCCTGGCACCCGAACTATGGAGCGGCGCGATGACCGTCCAGTTCGCGCCTCCGTCCCAGAGCGCCCCCGCGCCCGCGGTGATCGTCAACGGCCTGCGCCGCGCCTATGGCGACCGCACCGTGATCGAGGGCCTCGACCTGCGCATCGAACGCGGTGAGTTTGTCGCGCTGCTCGGCGAGAGCGGCTGCGGCAAGACCACCTTGCTGCGCGCCCTCGCCGGGCTCGATCCGATCCAGGCCGGCCGGATCATCGCGCCGAAGCGCCCTGCCGTGGTGTTTCAGGAGCACCGGCTGCTGCCGTGGGACAGCCTCTGGCGCAACGTCGCGCTCGGCCTCGACGTGCCCGATGCCCGGCAACGCGCGGCGGCCGCGCTCGCCGAGGTCGGCCTCGGCGACCGGATCGACGACTGGCCCCGCAACCTCTCCGGCGGCCAGGCGCAGCGCGTCGCGCTCGCGCGCGCACTGGTGCAGCAGCCGGAGCTCCTGCTGCTCGACGAGCCGTTTGCGGCGCTCGACGCGCTGACCCGCATCCGCATGCATGCGCTGGTGCGCGAGCTCGTCGCCAACCATCATCCCGGCGTGCTGCTGGTCACGCACGACGTCGACGAGGCGATCACGCTCGCCGACCGCGTCCTGGTGATGCGCGACGGCCGGATCGCCTATGAGCACCGCGCGAACGACAGCGCCCCGATTGCCCGGGGCGACCTGCTGGCCGAGCTCGGCGTGCTTGCAGCGCCCGCTCACGGTTAATTTTTTGGAAGGATCGACATGTCCATGGATGACTTCTCCCGCCGCCAGTTTCTCGGCACCGCCGCCTTCGGCATCGGCGCGCTTGCCGGCTTCACCCTGACGGATGAGGCCTGGTCGGCATCCGGCCGCGTCACTGACACGGTACGCCTGACCTGGGGCCTCGCCGGTCTGAACAACATCGCCAAGGAGCGCGGCGAGTTCGAGAAGCTGCTCGCCAAGGACGGCATCAAGGTCGAATGGCTCGGCCCGTTCCCTAACCACGCGCCGACCTTGCAGGCCGTCACCGGCGGCACCGCCGATTTCTCATTCGGCGGCTCGACCACCCCAGCGCTGGCCGCGATCATCGCCGGCTCGCCGCTGGTGTTCACCCAGTTCGTCGTCTACGAGCCGCGCACCACGGCGATCATCGCGCGCGACGATTCCGGCATCAACAAGGTCGAGGACCTCATCGGCAAGTCGGTCGCGGTGAACCGCTCCGGCCTCGGCGAATTCCTGCTGGTCGCCGCGCTTGAGAAGCACAAGGTCGACCGCTCCAAGGTCAAATTCGTCTATCTCAACCCGCCGGACGCAGCTCCGGCGCTCGCCTCCGGCAAGGTTGATGCCTGGTCGATGTGGAGCCCGGGCGTCGACATCGCCCGCCTCGACTACAAGGCGCACGACATCTTCCTGGAGGGCCGCGATCTCGAGTTTCAGATCGACTACACGTCCTATCTGACAACGCGCAAATTCGCGACCGAGAACCCGGCCCTGGTGCGCGCGGTCAACGACGCGTTCCGCGCCGAAGGCAAATGGATCTCGGAAAACAGCAAGGACGCCGAATACATCGCGCAGAAGGCCGGCAAATACAGCGACACGGTGCGCGACCAGTTCATCGCGATGAACCGCCAGTACCGCTACTTCTCGGTCAACGACAAGCAGTTCGTCGCCGACCTGCAAAAGGCTGCGGACTGGCTGGCGGAGCGCAAGGTGCTGCCCGAGCCGGTCAAGGTCGCCGATCACCTCGCTTCGATCGAGGACACGGTGCCGCAGCGTTGAGCCGTCTTCCCTCTCCTTTCAACTGTTCCGGTCCGTCATGAACAAGCCGCTCTCCAGCAAGACACTCACCACCGAAACACCATTGCCGTTGGCCTCGGAGGCCCTCGATCAGTTGCTGGCGGCCATCGCCGATGGCGAATCGGAGCGTGAGCGCGAGCGGATCCTGCCACATCAGCAGATCGCGCTGATCAAACAGGCCCGGCTCGGTGCGCTGCGCCTGCCCGTCGCCGCAGGCGGCTCAGGCAGCACGATCCGCCAGCTGTTCGAAATGGTGATCCGGCTCGCCGAGGCCGACGCCAATGTCGCCCATATCCTGCGCAACCATTTCAGCGTGGTCGAACGGCTCGTGCGTATTCCCCGCGATGATCAGGCGCGGGCGTGGCAGCAGCGCGTCGCAGCCGGCGCGATCATCGGCCTCGCCACCACCGAGCTCGACAGCCCGCAGGTCGGCAACATCACGCCGAACACGACCTTCACGCCGGATGGCGATGACTACCTGCTGAACGGAACCAAGTACTACAGCACCGGCACGCTCTATTCCGACCTCGTCCTGGTACGCGCGGCTGATCCCACCGGGCGTCCCGGCGCGACCATCCTGCCGCTCGATCGCGCCGGCATCGAGCTGGTCGACGACTGGGACGGCATGGGCCAGCGGCTGACCGCAACCGGCACCACCCATTTTCGCAACGTCCGGGTCAAGCGGCAGGAGATCGTGTTCGACGCGCCTGATATCGGCTATGGCGTGCCCTACTCCAACACGTTCGCGCAGCTGTTCTTGACCGCGGCCGTGGCCGGCATCAGCCGCGCCGCATTGCGCGATGCCATTGCGCTGGTGCGCTCGCGCAAGCGCACCTTCTACTACGCGCCGCACGAGAAGCCGACCGAGGACCCGCTGCTGCAGCAGACCGTCGGCCAGATCGCCGCGTCCGCGCACGCCGCCGAAACAGTCGTGCTCGTCGCCGCCGAGGCACTCGACGCCGCCACCGAGGCGTTCGATGCCGGACGCGACGATGCCGAAGCACTGGCCCATCGGGCCGCGCTGCTGTCGGCGCAAGCCAAGATCGTCGCCGACGACGCCGCCATCCGCAATGGCGGGCTGATCTTCGACGTCGGCGGCGCGTCGTCGACCAAGAAGGCCACCAATTTCGACCGGCACTGGCGCAATGCGCGCACGCTGTCGTCGCATAATCCGGTCACCTATAAGCAGCGGGCGATCGGACAATATCTGATCAACGGCACGCCGCTCCCGGCCAAGGGATTTTTCTGACCGGACCACGGATTGCCTGCCGAAGGAGGCGACGAATGAGCAAGCATGGACTCCATCTGCTGACTGCGTCCACTCCCCTGCACTTCTCCTCGGCGCTCCGCCGCGTCGCCGCCGGCGTCAGCATCGTGACCGCCGGGCACGGCGACGACATCACCGGCGTGACCACGGCGTCGCTCGTCTCGCTCTCGGTCGAGCCGCCCCGGCTCATGATCAATCTCGGCCGGCAATCATCCGCGTTTCCGCTCATCGCCCGCGACGGCTGGTTCGGCATCAACGTGCTCAGCTCCGATCAGCTCGCGCTGGCGGACCGCTTCAGCAGCCCGCACCTCGTCGGGCGGCAGAAATTCGACGGCATCGAGTGGTCGCGTCACGCGGCCGGTGTGCCACTGCTGCAGCATGCGCAGGCGGCGATCGCCTGCGAGGTCGACGAGATCATCGAGCGCTACGACCATGCGATCATCGTCGGCCGGCCCGACACGATCGAGCTGGCGCCGCGGCTGTCGAGCCTGCTGTACTGGAACGAGCAATATGTCGAGGTCGACCGCAATGCCGATCTCGACCTGCTGGCAGAAGTCGGCGTGCCGCCGGCGCATGTGCGGTGACAGCGCACCTTTGGGGGAGACGGCATGAGACATCGTCCTGTGACGGGCTCCGGCGCGGAGACGCCTGCACCGGCGGGCGAACGCTGGGGCCTCGATCGGCTGGTGGCGGAGCTGCGCGTCTCGCGCGAGGAAACCCATAGCATCCGCAAGGACGGCACGATCCACCGGCCGCCATCGCGCGAGAAGCTGGCGCAGGTCGTCGCCGCGCTGACCGAGGCGCTGTTTCCGCGCCACTATGGCCAGTACGACCTCGATAGCGAGAATATCGACTATTTCGTCGGCCACCGGCTCAGCATCGGCCTCGACCTGCTCTCCGACCAGATCCACCGCGCCGCCTTGTTCGTCGGCGACGAGCTGATCCCCGGCTTTCGCCAGCCGGACGCCGTCGAGCTCACGCACAGTTTCGCAAAGGGGTTGCCTGGGCTGCGCGGAATCCTGATCAGCGACCTGCGCGCCGCCTTCGTCGGTGATCCCGCCGCCAAGAGCTTTCCGGAGATCCTGATCGGCTATCCCGGCATGACCGCGATCATTCACCACCGGCTCGCGCATCTGCTCTACGGTCACGGCGCGCGCCTGGTGTCGCGGCTGATTGCCGAGATCGCGCACGCCCGAACCGGGATCGACATTCATCCGGGCGCGCAGATCGGTTCGGGCTTCTTCATCGATCACGGCACCGGCGTCGTCATCGGCGAGACGGCCGTGATCGGCGACAATGTTCGGATCTACCAGGCGGTCACGCTCGGCGCGCGGCACTTCCCGACCGAGGAGGACGGCACGCTGATCAAGGGCGACGCGCGCCATCCGATCGTCGAGGACGACGTCGTGATCTATGCCGGCGCCACCATCCTCGGCCGCATCACGATCGGACAGGGATCGACGATCGGCGGCAATGTCTGGCTGACACACGATGTCCCGCCCAACAGCATCGTGACCCAGGCCACGCTCCGCAACAAGGTCGGCGGACCGAACCTGCAGAAGTCCTGAGCCGTCGTGGGATCTGCCGGAGACCCGCGGTCGAAATGGAGATCCACGCTTGCTGATCAGCCCGACAAATTCATGCTCGTGCCGCGGACAACAATGCAAATCCATTTCATCGACAGCTTCAGCCCACAAAAGCTAGATTTTCGCAATCGCGCGGCCGGCATCAGCCATGCCGTCATGTTCGCGCTTCGACGGATGCCGTGATGTTCGACCCTCTCGCCATGATCAGCCTTCACCAGGATCCGCCCACGGATGGCAGCGATGCGCTTCGCCACAGCACGTCCGCCGAGCCGAGGCCGCTGCGTCGCGAGCTTCACCAGCGCGGTCGCAATCTCGGCGTCGGCATCGGGTGTTTTGCGGTCGAGCTCGCACGGCGCCTGCGATGGCCGCAATCGCCGAGCCGCGTGATCGCCACGCCGCGATAGCCGAACCCCCAGCCATCGTTTCGCGTCCCCCGACAATCCAGCCCACGAGGGCCCCATGAGCCAGCGTCGTCAACTGAACCTCAATCTCTTCATCTATCCGGGTGGTCATCACGAGGCGGCGTGGCGCTACAAGGGATCATCCGCCAGCCGCGCGCTCGACATCGGCTACTACCAGCAGCTCGCCCGAACGG
Source organism: Bradyrhizobium sp. ORS 278 (assembly GCF_000026145.1). Taxonomy (NCBI): domain Bacteria; kingdom Pseudomonadati; phylum Pseudomonadota; class Alphaproteobacteria; order Hyphomicrobiales; family Nitrobacteraceae; genus Bradyrhizobium; species Bradyrhizobium sp. ORS 278. Next base: position 4,478,370 of record NC_009445.1, read on the forward strand.
CGGAGCACGCCAAGTTCGACGCGATCTTCTTTGCCGATGGCCCGGCGCTGGCCGACAACGTCCGCTACGCGCAGCGCTTCCGCTTCGAGCCGATCACCTGGCTGTCGGCGATCGCCGCCGCTACCAGCCATATCGGCCTGATCGGCACGGCATTCACGACCTATCACGAGCCCTATAATCTCGCCCGCCTGTTTGCCTCGCTCGACCATCTCAGCGGCGGCCGCGCCGGCTGGAACATCGTCACCACCAGCGCGGCACAGGCGGCGCAGAATTTCGGGCTGCCGGAGCATCCGCCGCACCACGAGCGCTACGAGCGCGCCAAGGAGTTCCTCGACGTCGTCACGGCGCTGTGGGACAGCTGGGAGGACGACGCCGTCGTCAATGATCAGGCGTCCGGCATCTTTGCCGACACCGACAAGGTCCATCCGCTCAATCATGTCGGCAAGTATTTTCGCGTCCGCGGGCCGCTGAACGTGCCGCGCTCGCCGCAGGGCCGGCCGGTCTACGTCCAGGCCGGCTCGTCCGAGGACGGCCGCGCCTTCGCGGCGCGCTTTGCTGAAGCGATCTTCACCGCGCACCAGACGCTGGCGAGCGCGCAGGAGTTCTATGCCGACATCAAGCGCCAGGCGCGCGCGCTCGATCGCAATCCCGACCACGTCAAGATCCTGCCCGGCATCAGCCCGTTCATCGGCTCGACGCAGGCCGAGGCCGACCGGCTGCAGGAGGAGTTCAACGACCTGATCCAGCCGGAGTACTCGCTGGTGCAACTGCGCCAGATGCTGGGGCTCGACCTCTCCGGCTTCGATCTCGACGGGCCATTCCCGCGTCATCTGATCGAGACCGATGGCGCGCGCGGTGTCGCCAGCCGCTTCAAGCTCGTCGTCGACATCGTCGACCGCGAGCAGCCGACGATCCGTCAGCTCATCCAGCGCCTCGCCGGTGCCCGCGGCCATTGGGTGATCGCCGGCACGCCGGACAAGATCGCCGACAACATCCAAAGCTGGTTCGAGAGCGGCGCCGCCGACGGCTTCAACGTCATGCCGCCCTGGCTGCCCGGCGGCTTCGACCTGTTCGCCGAGCACGTCGTGCCGCTCCTACGCAAGCGCGGCCTGTTCCGCACCGAGTACACCGGCACGACCTTGCGCGAGCATTACGGGCTGGATCGACCCGCCAGCCTCTACAGCCATCCGGTCCAGGCCATCGCCTGAGCGCCTTTTCACGGGCGGCGCGGAATGCCAACAGGCGCCCGCGCCGCCTTTCGTTTGGTTCAAGCCTTATCAAGCCTTGGAAGTCACATGCATCACATCACCAGATCGCAATTCGTCGGCCTGCTCGCCGCCTCCGTCCTCTTGATCGTCTCGGTCAGCGGCGCATGGGCGCAAGCCTCCGAGAAGAAGGAGCTCAAGGTCGGCTTCGTCCCGGGTCCTTACATCGACGAGTTCAAGATCGGCGTCGCGCCCGAATTGCAAAAGAAGGGCTACCAGATCCGCTACGTCGAGTTCTCGACCGGCCTCGAGGCCAACAATGCCGTGTTCAAGAGCGAGATCGACGCCAATGTGATGCAGCACACGATCTTTCTGAACTCCTACAATGAGCGGCAGAACACCGACCTCACCGGCATCGTGCACGTGCCGACGCCGCCGATGGGGATCTACTCCAAGAAGCACCCGCTCGGCACCAAGATCGGCCAGGGCGCCAAGATCGCGGTCCCCAACGATCCCGTCAATTTGCAGCGCGCGCTGTGGATCCTGCGCGATCTCGGCCTGATCGAGATCCGCGACTCCAAGCCGATCGACGTCACCGAACTCGACGTCATCAAGAACCCCGGCGGCATCAAGATCGTCCCGCTCGAGGCGGCACAGGCGCCGCGCGCGCTCGACGATGTCGACTTCGCCGCCATCCAGGGCAATTTCGCGATCTTCAGCGGCCTGAAGCTGACCAACGCCTTCGCGCTGGAGAAGATGACGACGCCCTACATCAACGTGGTCGCCGTCAAGCGCGGCAATGCCGAGACCGCCTGGGCCAAGGACATCGTCGACGGCTACAAGTCACCGGGCTTCAAGGCGGCCATCCTCGCGGATCGCTTCTATGACGGCTTCACCCTGCCCGACTACATGAAGTGAGCCATCGCGGCGGTCCGTCCCGGGTCGCCGCGAATCTCTCCGGGTCCGCAGTTACTTCAATCCGAAGCCGAGCGCGCGCAGCGCCTCAGCCAGTTTGTCGCGGCCATTGAGCGCCTTCGCCGAGCCGAGCCGGTTGAGCACCGTGTCCCGCCAGCCGACCGGCGCCACGCCCTGGCTGGTCTGGAACGCGCGCAAAGTCTCGTCATAGGCGGCGATGCCGTGGATCTCATCGGTCGGCGCATAGCGCTCGCGATGCAGAACCACGCTCTGGCGCAGGCGCGGTTTGACGTCCTCGCCGGCCGCGAGATCGGCATAGCCGACGCAGAGGCCGAACACGGCGAGCACGTTCGGCGGCAGGCCGAGCTCCTCAGCCACCGCCTGCGGCCGGTTGCGGATCGCGCCGATATAGACCGAGCCGAGGCCGAGCGCCTCGAGCGCGACGACGGCATTCTGCGCAGCGAGCGCTGCGTCGATGATCGCGACGAACAGCGTCTCCAGGAAATGGATGCCGTCATCGGGGCGCCCTTCCCGCCGCGCCAGCCGCTCGGCGCGCGACAGATCGGCGAGCCAGACCAGGAAAAGCGGTGCCTCGCGGACGTGCTTCTGATTGCCCACGAATTCCGACAGGCGCTGCTTGCGCGCGGGGTCCTCGACCGCGACGACGCTCCAGGTCTGCAGGTTCGACGACGACGCCGCCGACTGCGCCGCGGCCACCAGCGTTTCCACGGTGTGCGGCGGCACCGGATCGGGGCGGTAGCTGCGGATCGAGCGGTGCGCCAGGAGATGGCCGAGGATGTCATCGGCGCCGGCCGCTACGGCGGGGATGTCAGTGCCGTAGCGCTTGCGCAGCGCCGCCGTGATGTCGTGGCTTGGAGTGGTCGGTGCCCTCGTTTCGATGATCGTCATTCCTGTCCCCATGCCGGCCCGTACGTCATTGTGACGGCCGATATTCGATAAGTGCGTGCGCGTCGCCGCCTAGCAAAGCCGACCCCGAGGACAACGGCAATCCCCCGACGGATCATGCGTGCGATGTCGAAAGGCCCAGCTACTCGGCCGCCTGCGCCGCGGTGGGATCAATCACCGGTTTGCGCAAACCCGCCTGCTCCATGAGCGGCAGCACGCGACGGCCGAAGAAGTCGAGATCCGGCTTGAAGTCGTAGAACGACAGCTGCAGGCCGTCGACGCCCGCCTTCTTGAGCTGCACGAACTGCTCGACAACCTGCTCGGGCGTGCCGATCACCTCGATGTTGCCGCCGATCGCCCGGCGCTTGGGCGCATCGACGCCGACACGGCCGCGCCAGGCATGGGCGTCGCTGTCCAGCCGATGGAAGTCGCCGACAGGGTCGGCATGGGCGACGATGGCGTCGTGATAGGCCCAGGTCTCGCGCTCGGTCTCGCGGCAGATCACCATCGGATTGAGAAGAGTGCGCACTTCGCGACCGATGTCGCGCGCCGCCTGCTTCACCCGCGCGGTATGCGCCGGCAACGCAGGGATCGCGCTCTCGAAGCTCGAGCCGGCGGGGCTCGTGATGAAGACGATGTCGGAATAGCGCGCGGCAAAGGCGATGCCGGCATCCGAGCCGGTGGCGTTGACCAGCACCGGACGGCCGAAGCGCGGCTTCGGCGTCACGAAAGCGCCGTTGAGCTTCCAGGACGACTGGCCGGAGAACGAGTAGTTCTCGCTGTCGCCCCACAGCCGCTGCAGCACTTCGAGAAACTCGGCCGCGAGCTCGTAGCGGCGGTCGTGATCGATCCGGCTCCAGCCGAACGCCTCGTGCTCGGCGGCACGGTGGCCGGTGACGACATTGATGCCCCAGCGGCCATTGGAAATGTGGTCGAGCGTGGCGCCGTATTTCGCCAGATGCAGCGGGTGCATGGGACCGTAGAGCACGTGGATCGTCGAGATCAGGATGATCCGCCGGGTCAAGCCCGCCAGCGCGGCCGTGGTCATGAAGGAGTCGAGCGCCTCGCCCGTGAACACGCCGCCATAGCCGCCCTTCGGCAGCCATTGCGACAGCGCGAATACCAGATCGAAGCCGAGGTCCTCGGCGGCCAGCACGAGGTCTCGATTGTAGTCGAAGTGCCATGACGTGGTGCGCGGCAACGTCGAGGCGCTCCAGCCACCGGCCTGGATCGGCAGGAACAGGCCGAGCAGCAGCGGCTGTTACAGCGCTTGCGATAGTGGGCTGTCCGGCCGCTCGGAAGGCCCGGGAAAGCCGTCGAGGCCGACCAGCGCGCCCGGCCGGTGGGTGATGATGGTCATGCTGTCCTCTTGTCGTCCGTCTCGGCTGCGCGCACGGCCTCGCCGGCGCGACGAAACACCGTTTCCATCAGCCATTGCTCGTTGGGAAACTGCCCGGCCCATTCGTCCCAGCCGGAATGCTTGCGATATTGACCGAGGCGTCCCGAGGCCAGCGCCTCGTCCGGTGTGGTCGCGACGCGGCGGTCGCAATCCGGCGCGACATAGATCGCATCGGCGCGGCAATACAGCTCGCACATGAAGCAGGTCTGGCAGTCCTCCACCCGGGCCAGCAGCGGCGGCCCCGACACCGCGCGGTCGAGCACGTTGGTCGGGCACACGTCGACACAGGCGCCGCAATCCGTGCAGCGATCGGCAAGGATGAGCTCGATCATGACGCGGCTTCCAGCTCGATCGGAGCGTCCGCCGCGTGGCACGTGTCGGCTGTGATCTCGACCCGATCGAGGCCTCGGCTGACGAGGCGCACCGCCAGGTTTGGGTCGAGGCCGGGATGATCGATCCTGCGATGCAGGCCCCTACTCTCGGTCCGGCGGCGCGCGGTCGCGACCGACCAGCGTGCCGTGGCGACCAGCGCCGCCGTCTCACGCGAGCGCATGACATCGCCGCCCGCATGGTCGGAGATCTCGCGCCAGAGACCATCGAGCGCGCGCTGCGACGCCGCCAGCGTCGACTCCTTCCGGAACAGGGTCTTGTCGAAGGGATGCATCTCGGCGCGGACGCCGGCCCTGATGGCGTCGTGATCGAGCGCACGGGTCCGCAAGTGCGGCCGCAGGCCGGCCTTCCCGAGCGGCGTCAAGGTCGAGGCTTTTGCACCGATGCTACGCGACAGCCGCGCGGCGGCCTGTCCCGCGCGGACGCCGGAGGTCAGCGCCCAGGCCGAATTGATGTTGCCGCCGCCGGAGATCGCACCGGCCACCTTCTCGCGCGAGGCATTGTCGCCGGCGACGAACAGCCCCGGTACCGACGTGCGGCCATCGACGTCGTCGACCCTGACGCCGCCGAGCCCGCGGATGGTGCCGTCATTGTGCAGCGTGACCTCGAAGCGATCGCGCCAGGGATCGATGCCCCAGCGATCGAACACCAGCGGCACGTTCGGCGAGATCGTGTGCAGCCGGGCCTTGATATCGTCGGGCAGCCGATGCAGCGAGCAGAACACGGGACCCGCGAGCAGCGCTCTCGCCAACCCGATCGTCTGCTGCGGTCCGAACGGGAGATCGAGCTCCCGGCCGTCAGTGTCGTAATAGGTCGCGAACGCATAGGCCATGCTGCGCGTCATGGTCGAATGCGCCGGCGCGATCGTGTAGGCCGCGGTGAACTCCATGCCCGACAGCTCGGCGCCCGCCTCCGCCGCGAGCAGATAGCCGTCGCCGGTGTTGGTGCGCGATCCCAGGAGGTGCGACAGGAAGCTGGTGCCGCCGGCCGCCAGCACGGTCGCGCCTGCGGCGATCTCGTAAGGCCGATCGCCGTCCTGCCGGCGAAGGCCTCGTGCGCCGCCGATCGTGCCGTCGCCGCGCGCCAGCAGCTCCAGCACCGGCGAATGGTCGAGGATCGTGACGCCACTCTCCCGCGCGACCGCGCGCAGCGCCCGCATGTATTCGGGGCCGCGAACGGCGCGATAATTGGTCTGCCCGTCATGGTCGATGCCAAACGCATAGTGGCTCGCGAGCGTCGGCAGCGTGCGCCAGGTCTCGTCGATGATCGCGTGCATCCAAGCGGCCTCGCCGAGCCCGAGCCCGGCGGCGAGACGCTGGCTGACGGCCTGCGCGCGCGCATCAGGCGGCACCCACCAATGGCCCGGGCCCGCCGCGGCCGTGACGCCGCTGGTGCCGCAATAGCCCTTGTCGACGAGGATCACCCGCGCGCCAGCACGCGCAGCCGAGACCGCGGCCCATGCGCCGGCCATGCCGCCGCCAATCACGAGCACGTCAGCGGTGAGCGCAAGTGGATCAGTTGCAGAAGCGGTCACGAGGCGACCCGACGCGGCATCCGCAAGGCGCGCGCTCCCGCTGTTCCTGCCGTCATCGCCCGCGCTATCATGGTCCGAACTCCGCAGCCCTGCGCGCAAACGACGCACATGCGCTGATATGGTCATCCAGCGCACCGCCGCTGGCAATTTCAGAATTGCGCGATTTTCGAACGCTCTGTTCTCGCCGCGATCCGTGATCGGAGAAGAATTCGGTCGAGCATTCCTCGCCGCCGTCGCGGCCCGGCAGATCACTCGACGCGTGTAATAATTCTAACGCGCAGATACCCGCGACGACACACTCGGAACAACAATCTGGACTTCATTGGAACAAAGTCGACCGGAACACGCCAACAAATAGAATATTCGTCTTTCCGAATCCGGCCGCCGATTTACGTGCTAGATTATGAATGTTACGCATCGACCGCGCGCGAGAGAAAAGGCATCTTTGCATGAGCCGTTTTCCGGAACGACATATCATCATCGTCGGCGGCGGCGCATCCGGCGTTCTTCTCGCCTATCAGCTGCTGCAACACCCGGACTCCGATATCCGCGTCACCTTGATCGAGAAGCGTTCGGAGGTCGGCCGTGGGCTGGCCTATCACACCGGGAATGCCGATCACCTGCTCAATGTGCGTGCAGCCAACATGAGCGCGCTGCCGGATGATCCCGACCATTTCTGGCGCTGGCTTTCGAGCCATGAGCACGGCCTTCAGCTCTGTCCCGATCCGTTCTGCTTCGTTCCTCGCCGCCTCTATGGCGACTACATCGCCAGCCTGATCGCGCCGTACCTTGCGACGGTGGACGGTGCACAGCGGCTCGCTATCATCCAGGGCGAATGCGTGGCGGTCAGCGAAGGCCGCGATGGGGTCACCGTCAGCCTCGCCAACGGCACGCGCCAGCTCGCCGACGTCGCGGTGTTAGCCACCGGCCATGACGCTGCGATTCCGCGCTCGGCCTGGCATGCCGATCCCTGGATCAACCCGTCCGTACCCGGCTTCAGCCGCGACTCGGCGGTGCTCATTCTCGGCGCCGGCCTGACGATGGCGGACTACGTGCTGTCGCTGCTGCGCGAGGGCCATCGCGGCCCGATCCTCGCAATCTCGCGCCGCGGCCTGATGGCCAGGGGACATCGCCGCATCGCCCCGTGCAGGATCAGCGAGGACGAAGTTCCGTTCGGTGCGCGCGGCAGCGTTCTGCTGCGCTGGTTCCGGCAACGGATCGCCGCCCACATCGCCGAGGGCGGCGACTGGCGCGCCGTCATCGATGCCGTCAGGCCGTTCAGCCACCGGCTGTGGCAGGACCTGCCGCCGGCGTCCAAGCGCAGCTTCCTGGAGCATGCGCGGGCGTGGTGGGACGTGCATCGCCACCGCATGGCGCCCGAGGTCGAGGCGCGCATCACCAAGGCGATCGAAGACGGCCAGCTCCACGTCGCCGCCGCCAAGCTGGTCAAGATCGACGGTGGCACGCAGGGCGCCCGCGCGCATTATCGCCGGCGCGGCCGCAGCGAGATCGAGACGCTCGAGGTCGGGGCTGTGATCGACTGCACGGGCATCGTGAAGGATCCGCGCGCCACCGCCAATCCCGCGGTCCGCAGCCTGTTCGACCAGGGGCTGGCACGCTGCGACGCCTTGCGGATCGGCATCGAGGTCACGGCCGATTGCGCCATCGTCGGCGCCGATGGCACGCCCTCGCAGCGCCTGTTCGCGATCGGCCCGCTGACGCGGGCCGCGTTCTGGGAGATCATTGCGATCCCCGACATCCGGAGCCAATGCGCCGATCTTGCGAACCGGCTGCTTCAGGCACGCCCGATCACCATGCTGCCGGTCGATGCGCCGGCTCTCGCCGGCGCTCCGGATCACCAGGTCGCGATGTAGGTGCCCTTGAAACGGGTGTCGAGGAACGCCTTGACCGGCTCGGAGTGATAGGCCTCGATTAGCCGCTTGACCCACGGCTTGTCCTTGTCCTCCTCCCGCACCGCGAGGATGTTGACCCACGGCCCTTCGGCATTCTCGCGCGCGATCGCGTCCTTGGCGGGATTGAGCCCGGCCTGTACCGCGTAATTGTTGTTGATCGAGACGAGATCGACATCGGCCAGCGCGCGCGGCAGTTGCGCGGCGTCGAGCTCGACAAATTTCAGCTTCTTGGGATTGTCGGTGATGTCGGCGACCGTCGAGGCGACATTGCCCGGATCCTTCAGCTTGATCACGCCATGCAGCGCCAGGATCATCAGCCCGCGCGCCCCGTTCGACGGATCGTTGGCGATCGCGACCTTGGCCCCCTCAGGAAGCTCGGCGAGCGTCTTGTACTTCTGCGAATAGACGCCCTGCGGCGAGGCGATCGTGGTGGCGACCTTGACGATCTTCCAGCCGGTCTTGGAGATCTGGTTCTTCAGGTAGGGCTCGTGCTGGAACGAGTTCGCCTCGAGATCCTTCAGCGCCAGCGCCTGGTTCGGGATCACGTAGTCGGTGAACTCGACGACCTTGATGTCGAGTCCGCGCTCGGCGGCGACCTTCTTCACGACATCGATGATCTCGGCATGCGGGCCGGCGGTGACACCGACGCGGATGGTTTCGGCATGCGCGGGAAGCGCGACGGACAGTAACGCGGCAAGCGCAACAACGGGACGTAACATTCAAGTCTCCAACCAAACAATTGAGTTCCGTTGGTGACTAGCCCTGGCGCTGCGGAGGATCAATCGCAGCTGCGAACAAAACAATGGACTAGCTGCCGTTATTGTTGTTCGCGTACGAACGTTCTTTATTTTCCGAGTTACCGAGCGATTCATGCTCCTCCCGGTAGCCCGGATGAGCGAAGCGACATCCGGGATCAAACGAGCTGCCGAGGAGAACCCGCATGTCGCTGGCGCTCATGCGGGCTACGGGGGTTCGACTCAGTTGAACAGATCCGGCTCTTGCGCCGTGATCCAGTCCCACAGCGGCTGGAAGCTGAAATAGCCGCCCTTGTGGGTGCCGACCTGCCCCGAAGTGTGCTTCGCGATGTCATGCGGGATGGGCTTGGTGGGACCGGCCGCCTCGGCCAGCAATTGCGTCCGCGCGGCGTTGTCCATCGCGATGTACCACCAGGCCGTCGCCTCGATGGTGGGTCCCACCGTCAGCAGACCGTGGTTCTGCAGGATCGCAGCCTTCTTGGCTCCGAGCGCGGCCGCGATCTTCTTGCCCTCTTCGGCATCGAGCACCACGCCGGTGAACGGATCGAAGAGCACGTGGTCGCCGTAGAAGGCGCAGGAATCCTGCGTCAGCGGATCGAGCAGTCGACCCAGCGCGGAGAACGCCTTGCCGTAGGTCGAATGCGTATGCGCGGCAGCGATCACCTGCGGATGGGCGGCGTGGATCGCGGAATGAATGACGAAGCCGGCCTGGTTGATCGGCTTGTTGCCGATCAGGATGTTGCCGTCGTGATCGACGAGTTGCAGGTCGGAGACCTTGATCTGGCTGAAATGCGTCGATAGCGGATTGATCCAGAACCGGTCCGGGAATTCCGGATCGCGCACGGTGACGTGGCCGGCCAGACCCTGATCGAAGCCGTAGCGCGCGAACAGGCGGAAGGTCGCCGCAAGGCGCTGCTTGCGGTGCAGCCGCTCCTCCTCGAAGGTGGCTGCGGGCGCGCGCTCGACCAGCGCAAACTTCCTGGGTCGTTCGACGATCTCGTTCATGGTCGTTTCCTCCTGCTCGGCTGCGACGATTGTATCCGTGTCTGCGTCAGCTCAGCGCTGCCTCAAGCGGCGATTGAGCCGGCGCGCGAGATGATCGCCTATGGTCTGCACCGTCTGCACCAGCGCGATCAGCACGACCACCACGGCCAGCATCATCTCCGGCATGAAGCGCTGGTAGCCATAGCGGATGCCGAGATCGCCGAGGCCGCCGCCGCCGACGGCGCCGACCATCGCGGAGTAGCCGAGCAGGCTGACCACCGCGAGCGTCAGCGCCAGCACCAGGCCGGGCAGCGCTTCCGGAATCAGCACCTTGAACACGATCTGCAGCGGCGTCGCGCCGAACGAGGACGCGGTCTCGATCAGGCCGGCATCGACCTCGCGGATGGCCGCCTCGACCAGCCGCGCGATGAACGGGGTCGCCGCCACCGTCAGCGGCACGATCGCAGCGCCCGAGCCGATCGAGGTGCCGGCGACGAGTCGCGTGAACGGGATGATCGCGACGACGAGGATGATGAAGGGCGTCGAGCGCGTGGCATTGACGACCACCCCGAGCGCCGCGTTCACGGCGGGAGCCGCGAACAACTCACCCGTGCGGCTGGTCGCCAGGAAGACGCCGAGCGGCAGGCCGAGGGCGGTCGCGACCAGCGCCGCAGTCGACACCATGAAGAGGCTCTCGCCGGTGGCCTGGACGATCAGGTTGATGAGTTCAGGCGACATAGCCGAGACGCTCCGCTGCGAACCGATGCTGAGTAAGATAAGCGAGCGTCTGCCGCGCCGCGGCCTCGCCGCCGGGAATGCCGAGGATCAGCGAGCCGACATGCTGGCCGCCGATCTCATCGATACGCGCCGACAACAGCCCCACGTCGATTGACAGCTCGCGGGCGAGCCGTGCGACCAGGGTGTCGCCGGCATCCGTGCCGCGCACCTGCACGCGAATGACCGCCTGTCCGATCGATGACGGCTCCTGCACGAGGCGGCTCGCCAGCGACACCGGCACGGCATCGCCGAGCACCTCTGACAGGAAGGTCTGCGTCGTCGGATGCTTCGGATGGGTGAAGATGTCGGCGACATGGCCGCGCTCGACGACGCGGCCGTCATCGATCACGACGACCTCCTTGGCGAGCTGGCGGACCACCGACATCTCGTGGGTGATCAGGATGATGGTGACGCCGAGCTCGCGGTTGATGTTGGCGAGCAGGTCGAGGATGGCGCGCGTGGTCTGCGGATCGAGCGCCGAGGTCGCCTCGTCCGACAGCAGCACGTCCGGCCGCGTGGCTAGCGCGCGCGCAATGCCGATGCGCTGCTTCTGCCCGCCGGACAATTCCGACGGATAGCGGTCGTGCTTGTCGGCGATGTCGACCAGCTCGAGCAGCTCACCGACACGCGTTCGGATATCGGCCTTCGACCAGCCGGCGATCTCGAGCGGCAGCGCGATGTTGTCGGCGGCGGTGCGCGAGGACAGCAGATTGAAGTGCTGGAAGATCATTCCGATCGAGCGCTGCGCGAGCCGAAGCTGCTGTCCGCTCAGCGCGGAGATTTCGCGCCCATCGACAATGACGCAGCCGGTGCTCGGCTTCTCCAGCCCATTGATCAGCCGCACCAGGCTCGACTTGCCGGCGCCGGAGCGCCCGATGACGCCAGTGATCGAGCCGCGCGCGATGGCAAAATCGATCTCCTTGAGCGCTTCGACGGCCGGCTTGTCGCGATAGGCGGGATAGGTCTTGGAGAGCGCCTCGAAGCGGACCATTGGCGCCGCGACGGCTGCTTCGGGCACGACCGGCTCCGTTGGCCGGATCGGCTCGGCGACAGCGAGGGACGAGTGGGCATTCATGAGGGGACCTTGACTTGACGTGCTGCAGCGCACGCATTCAATTCACCATCGCCTGCGATCGGTCCCGAGGCAATTTCAGAAATGCCTGAAGTCATGGACAAAGCTTCTCGTTTGATGGCGCACCGTGAAACATCATGCTCCCTCGCGCATACTCAGTCGTAGTGAAACACCAGCGTCCGCAGCTCGATGCTCTCGCGCGGCGCGGCATCCGCAGGCGTGGTCGGATCGACGAAGGCGGTATGCGGCCCGAACCGGGTGCGGCCGTCGGTCGCCGAATCGTAGCACTTCAGCAGCAGCGCCTCGTCCACCGTCATGTCCGGAAAATAGAACCAGCGATGCGCTGGGTTATAGGTGACCGAGTAGGTCTCGCCGTTGCGGTTCGGATAGATCAGGTCGGAGGCGACGAGATCCTCAGGCGCGACGGTGGTGCCATCGCACATCGCGAGCGGACTGTCGCGCAGCGGACCGATGATCGGGCGCCAGAGATTGATCACCTGAACCCGCCCGCGCAGCAGCGCATCAGCCTCGTCACCGAGGTGCTCGCGCACCCGATTGGCGCCCGATGTCACGGTCTGGTCGACATGGACGCGCGTCGCCGGCTGCCTAGGCCCGCCGTCGCGGACATCGGCGGCGCCGGGCACACGCTTGCGCACCGTGTGATCGAAAATGACGACTCGATCGGCGCGCAAGGTCGCCCGAATGAAAGCCTCCGCCGCCGGATAGTAGACGGAGCGGACTTCCTTTTCGTTGGTGAAGTCACGCACGAAAGTCGGGTGCCGCACCAGCGCAAAGCCCTCGCGATCGAGCGAGAACGACGATGCGATCGGGCGGCCGTCGAACACCGGCACGCGGTGCGGCTCAGGCAGCGCCGTCGATTTCGGCTCGCCCGGCGGCGGGTCGAACGCGTAGGTCCGCGGCTTGGTTGCGGTGGGCGCGAGGTAGTTCAGCTCGGCGAGCACGAAGGGAAGCGCTTCGATCTTTCTCTCGACCAGGCTCATGGGATGTCTCCGGGCAGTTTCATGCGATTGCATGGAGCTTGGGCGGCGTCGGCGGACAGAACAAGCAGCTGCCCGAAATAGCAACGCTCCTGCTTCCGGGGCGGCCCCGCGTAGAAGGAGCTTGCCTGCTGGAGGAGGCTCGCGACCATGGTATTCTTCCGGGCTCCACCTCCGACGCCAGGACATGGCTGGCATGACATGACCGCGGCCAGCTCCTGCGGGTCATCATGTCCTCGTGCAATCGAGCGCTGATTGCTTCAGCAGAAGATAGTTGCACGATCATCCTGAAATTCGCCTGTCCCATTTCATTGACGACATTCGCCATCCTTCTACATTCATCGACAGATCGCACTCACGCCCAACAGACACCATCCGACACTTCCAATGTCAGCCGCAGCCCCGCAGGTCTTCGTCATCGACCTAGGCCCGCGTCCGGCCTTCGTGTTTGCCGCGAAGGATCACGTGACGGCGCAGAGCCTGGTGCGATCACCGGCTTTGCTGCGTGCGATCGACGCCTTCTGCCGATTGAGGCGTCCCGCGCAGGCGGAACGGCTCGCGCTCCGCGAAGCGAACCATGGCGAGGCGGCGATCTATCTCGATCGGGCCGACGAGCTGGCCTGCGAGGCGATCTCCCGCCTGCTCCTGGTTCATCTCGGCCCGGGCTGACGCCGCGGAGAGCTCGTGCCCGCCGCGGCACAAGCGCCCTACTCCGCGGCCTCGCTGAAATCGAGCCGCGCTTGCGGCACCTCGCCGGTCACCACGGACACCCGCTCGCCCCAGCGCTCCTCGGGATAGTAGTCCCACACCGCATGGTGCTGGCTCGCCCAATTGTCCCAGACGAGCAGCGAGTTGGGCCGCCACTGCACGCGCGTCTGCAGCGCGAGCTGGCTTTCGACATGGCGGAACAGGAGCTGCAGCAGCGCGTCGCTCTCCCGCCGCGTCAGCTGCACGATGTGCGACGTGAAGGACGCGTTGACGTAAAGGAATTTGCGGCCGGTGCGCGGATGGGTCACGACCACCGGATGCTCGGATTGCGGATAGGTCTTCCCCGGGTCGGGCTTGGCGCCATAGCCGGCCGTCCACGCCAATGATCCGTCATGGATCGCGGTCAAGCCGTCGAGCAGCTGCTTGATCGGATCCGACAGGAATTCATAGGCGAGATACATGTTGGCAAACGCCGTGTCGCCGCCGAGCGGCGGGGTCTTCGTCACCCGCAGCAGCGAGACCGCGATCGGGCTCGGGTCGCAGGACACATCAGGGTGCCAGCCGTCGCCGGCCGTGAAGCGCGAATTGGCGTCGGTCTTCCACGACAGGAATTCCGGATCGAACGGCCCATCATGACGGAAACGCGTCGCCGCCAGCTCGTGCCGGTGCAGCGACTTGCCGAAGCGCCGCGCGAACCGCTTGTGGTCCTCCTTGGAGATGTCCTGATCGCGGAACACGATCGCCAGGTTTTCGTCCAGCGCGCGGTGGATCTCCGCGAACTGCGCCTCGGAGACATCCTTTGCAAGATCGACCCCGCCGATCTCCGCGCCGACGGTCGGACCGAGTTGCCTGACCTCGATCGTCTCATAAGGTTCGCGCTTCCGGCCGTTCCAGGCCTGGATGGCGAGCTTGTCGTTGAAGTCCCTATAGAAGCTCATGAGTGATGTCCTTCGATGGCGATGGAAGTGTTAAAGGGAGCCGCGGCGGCGCAGATGTCCGCGACCGCTGATCACGAGCGCACGAGCGGCGCGTTCGGCGTCGCGTGCCGATGTGAAGGATTGCCCTTCCAGGCTGTCGAACGCGCGCTCGGACGAAAAAAAGCTGAAGCCGCGTTCGTCGGCCGTGACGATGCCCGCGGTGCGGTTGAAGACTTCGATGACAAAGGCTGTCGGCATGGGTGATCATTCGCCGCCTTGCACAGCGGCGCTCCTGTCGGATCTGCAAATCGATGAATGAGGTGAATTCGGCTGCAGCGATCAGCAACAGGCCCCGGTCGCCGCCGAGAAGCAGCGTCCGGCGAGGCGCTTGCGCACCAGGCAACGGGCTGCGGTTCGGGTTCTCATCTGGCGATCCGTGGTTGAAGGAGGATGGCGGTGAATATCGTCGCAGGCCCGCGTGCGGTCAATGAAATGGAACTTCAAAGATCGCGAGCCCGCGCATCGTTTGTTTCAGAACCGGACATGCCGAAGCAAATTGTCGCTGATCGAGCTGCCAGTTCGGATTGCGACGAAGTCGCGTCTGTGCCT
Organism: Bradyrhizobium sp. ORS 278; assembly: GCF_000026145.1. NCBI lineage: Bacteria > Pseudomonadati > Pseudomonadota > Alphaproteobacteria > Hyphomicrobiales > Nitrobacteraceae > Bradyrhizobium > Bradyrhizobium sp. ORS 278. The sequence goes on from NC_009445.1 coordinate 4,493,452, forward strand.
GATCGCCTCCGAGCCGCATGAAGCAGGAACGAGGCGACAAGTGGATCTGGACGTCTATTTGTCGAGATAGACGTCGGCGAAGCTTGCATTTATCCCGGTCACGCCGAGCGTGTGGTTCCTGACCTTCTTGCTGAACAGCGTCACGCCATCCGGCGCGACCAGATGGATCGCGGCGACGTCGTCATAGGGTCTGTACCTAATTGATGCATTCTGATTCTGTTGGACCGAAATGATTCGGCTCAGGGGAATTCGATGCGCAAAGGACTGTTCTGGCTGAGCGATAGGCAGTGGGCTCGTGTCGAGCCGCATCTTCCAACGAACCAAACAGGCCCGGCGCGCGACGACGATCGGCGCATCATCAGCGGCATCGTACATATGCTTCAGTGCGGAGCGCGTTGGCGCGATTGCCCGCCAGACTATGGCCCCTACACGACGGTCTACAATCGGTTCAACCGCTGGGCCAAGCGCGGACATTGGCAGGCGATCTTTGAAGCGCTCGCCCGCTGCAGCGAGGACGGAGTGACCTTGTCCATCGACCCCACCTCGATCAAGGCACATCGCTCGGCAAGCGGCGGAAAAGGGGGGAGTATGAACAGGCGATCGGCCGCTCGCGCGGCGGACGGACCACGAAAATCCACGCGCTGAGCGATCCCGACTGCAGGCCTTGCGCATTTCATCTCACTCCGGGCCAGGACGCAGATATTGTTGCGGGGAGGCCACCACCCGGGGGTGTGAAGCCGCGGGGAGGCAAGAATACGGTTGCAACACGACCGAAAGGCACGAAACGCGCAGCAAAGAGGAAGCAGCATGCCTGACGGAAATGTCACCTTCTCTATCAAGAGGCCGGCAAAAACGAAGCGGCAATTACCATCCCGGACGACACCCCTGCGGTTCTAGCTCAGAGAAGAAGCACCCTCGGCAGCCGCCAAGGCGGTCCGCCGCTCCACCCCCGCCCCGTGCGAAGATCTAACAGTTAGCTAGCATCCTTGATTGATCAAGGACGAGGGCCTGCGCCGCCGATCCCCACGGCCAAGTGTCGATTTGCAAGCGCGACATGTCCGGCCACACACGCTTTCCGGCTGCCGCTCTCGAATCGGCTGCGGACGCAAGTGTTTCTACAACGCGACGACGAGAACAAGCAGGCTGCCTCGGCCGCCCAAAGGCAGGATTCCGTCTTTCGTGAGTGATCAACGTTTCATCGGGTCGTTGACCGGGCTGAGCTTCATCGCCGCAGCGACGGTGGCAGTGGGACACGGCGCTCCCTCGCTGGGTCGCGGTTGGCCTGCAGAGCTGATTGCGCAGGTCAGCAGCATCGGCATGACCATGTTCTTCGTGTTGAGCGGGTTCGTCCTCTGGCTGAATGATGCGCATCGGTTTCAAGGGCCTTCCATCAGAGGCGCCCTTCGGGAATTCGCAATCGCCCGCTTCGCCCGCCTCTATCCGATGTACGCTGCCCTGGTGGTGGCTATCGTCGCCTACCTCTCGATCGCTCGCGGGCTGTCCGCTCCCTCGCTCGGCTTCATTCTCACGATGACGCAGGCTTGGTTTCCGGTTTTGAACGGCACGATGCTTGTGGCCGTGGTTCCGTCATTGACGCACCTATGGTCGATCAGCGTCGAGTTGTTCTTCTACCTGCTCTTTCCATTAATCTGTGTCCTCTTGGCAGGCGTCGAGCGACTCGCGACGATCATCTTGCTCGCGGCCTTGAACATCCTGGCGTTCGCGCTCGCCATCCTGGCATTCTTCACGTTCGGCGACGCTACGCTTCGAGTGCTCGCGCCGAGCCTTCAACATAACGGCATGCAGTGGCTCACCTATTATGCGCCCTATCTGCACGTAGCAGAGTTTCTGGTTGGTTGCTTTGCGGCGATGATCCATCAAAACCGGGCACTCGCCGAACACAGCGCGGCCGACCGCTACAGTGTTACGGCGCTGTTCTGGCTGTCTCTCGCGAGCCTGGCCTGCGCCCCGGTTCTGCTGTTCGCGCAGCCGCGGCCACCGGGCTGGTCATTTTCGATCGAACTCGCGGTCAGGCTGATCGAGATCGTTGGCTTCTCGATCCTCTTCGTCGCCGCCAGCCATTACGGTCATGCTCGCTGGCTGTCGTCCCGTCCCATCATTCTCGGCGGCGAATGCAGCTATTCGATCTACCTGCTACATCCTTTCCTGATCCGGCTTGCCATGATCGGCAAGCCCGACGAGCCGAATGTCATTGAACTCCTCCTGCGGCTTGCCCTGTTCGTTGCGATCATCACTGCAGTCGCTTGGATCACATACGTCCTGATCGAGGCTCCCGCGCGGGCCAAAATTCGCCAAGCCTTCGGTACAAGCGCACCTCGCGACGTCATGCAGGCCAAAGCCGGTTGAGACCAGAAGCCTAAAATAGGCGATGTCAAACACAGTGCATCACGCACTATGATACCGAGAAATTATTCGGAACATTTTGCACGAATTTAAGACGATCACTGCATTGTCCGCCGCATTGGAAAGGCATGGATGAAGCGATGATTGTTCAGATCACGGCGATGTGCGAGGCCAACGGATCGATTCTGGCTGCCACCTGCTACGACGACAGTGATCAGCAGGCGCGCGCGACCGCCGTCATCGGGCTTCTTAAAAAGGTTCTTGCCTCTTCCGACGATGTCGAGAACCAGCGCCTATTCACGCTCGACATCGGCACCGCTGAACCTGCGTGGTCAGTCGCGGGGGCGTAAATCGGGGCGCACCTGGAGGCAGGCCTGAAGCGCCCCGACCAGCCCGCATTCCCTGGGCCGGATCATTCACCTGATGATACAAGCCCTGGCTTGGCGGCTCCATCTGTATCCGGCCCCACAAGGAGGCCTGGGCCTAGTCCCTGCCGGGCATTCATTCCAAACCGGGGACCCAGTCTCCCAGCCGTCTACGACGCAGCCGCCGTTGCGCGCGACATGGCATCCGGGACCACAGGACTCGTTCGCGATCGCAGTCGTCCCTTCTGCCGCAAGGCCCATCAACACCGCGGCAAGAAACATCAGCCTCATCGATCTGCTCCAAGGTCAGCCGGTCGGCTCATTCCCTCGCATTATCGGCAAGCACAAAGTGCTCGGACCGTTCCAGCAAAAACATAAGACGTCTCCGATTCGAGGGCGCCTCATTCGGGCTGGGAAGTCTGCCAGTTGCATGTGACGAAACACCGCGCAGGCCGTCACAGATCGGCCTTGTTCTCTACATGACAAAGCCACAACCAAATATGGAAATCTGCCAAAGTTCGGTACGGCGAAAATATGTGAATCATAGTACGTCGGATGGCGGGGCTGGACACGATGGCACGGTGAACGTCACCTCTTCACATCAAACGTAACAAAAAGAACTGATTTCCACCACGAAGCGACAACAGTTTCGGATGGACCGGGGTGAAGCGCTCACCAGGGCAACATCATGGCTCGAAAATTCACGCCACGCGAAGTTATCGCGAGATCCTACCCCAGTTGGGATTTTGCCATGTCCGATCGATTGATCGCATGGCTTGATCACTGCGGGTATGAAATCGTCAAAAAGAGGCAGGAGCTGGCTGCCAAGGCTGTCACGCGCGAGTTGCATGCGGAGGTGGTCGACGCATGACGATGAGCAGTTCGAGTGCGCTGATCGACGCCAAATGATGCATGAGATTTAGCGGTCGCAGGAACGAGCCACCTCTCCGGGGGTTCAACAGGCAAAGCATGACCGAGCGCCATTGAACGTCACGGGATCAAGGACAACGCATGTCTCGCAAGCTCACACCCCGCCAAGCGATCGCCCGCTCATATCCGACCTGGGACTACGCCATGGCCGACCGGCTCATCGCTTGGCTTGACGATTGTGGCTACGAGATCGTCGAGAAGGCGGCGCATCCGGACGCGAGCCTGGTCCCTGCAACGGAAGACGAGCCGCCGCTATTGGAGAGATCTGAATTGTCTCGCAGCGGCTGACCCGATAACCACCGGCGAGGCCATTGCCAAGAGAAGGTCGCTGTGGACCTGATCGCTCACGCCAATAGCTGCTTCTCGATCTCGTAGACCGGCAGCTTGACCAGGTCCTTTTGGACCTCGCCATGAATGGCCTTGCGCACGGCTTCGGAATAATCAGCTCGAATCATGCCGAGCGCTCTTGGCGACGCCACCATCGTCAAGGCTTTGGTCTCACCGGCAAGGACAGCATGATGAAGCCGGTCCGCGATCTGCTTGAGGAAGGCGCGCTCGGCCTGATCATGCCAATCGGTCTGCTCCACGGAGCTGCGAGCATGACCGAACGACTGATGTACCGAGCCGGGCGCATCGGTCCCCTGCGCGCTCGTCCGGTCGTTGTCCTGCTCGTGGACCTCCTTGGTGTGAAGGTTCGGAAACATGCTGTCGCCGATATTCTCCAGGATCAGCGCCTTGCGCCCGTCGCAAACAACCACCCAGTCGCCCGTTCCGACCTTCATCTTGTCCATGAGCCTACTCCGTCATAGCGCGGGCCCTTGGGGCGACGCGAGCCAAGCCCTAGAGGCTTTCTTCGAAATCTTCCAGCGACAGACCGAACGCCGACAGCGCCTCCTCCAGATAGTCGCCGAGCATCGGCGTCTCAATCAGATAAGTGGCCGTGCGATTGTTATGGGCCTGAGCGGCCTGCGCGCGAAGCTCATCCCAATTCTCGAGCGAGCCATCGCCACGGCCGAGCCATGTCAACGCGACGAGGTCGATCTGTTCGTCGACATTGAGACCTTTGATGAAGCTGACGAGTTCAGAGCGGTCGGTGCTGTGACCGCGCCCGCCAGTCCCCGGCGCCGAATCGTCGTCCGTCAGATCTGCGAGCAGATCCGGCTCGGCGGCTTCCATCTCATATTGATGAGCCTTCGTCACGACGAAGGCCACCTTCTCCGGCGAGATGGACAGGTTGGGCGGGCTGGTCGTCATTTTGCGTCTCCCTGGGGCCAAGGGGAATGCACCTTTGTCCCATCGAGGTGACGCTAGGCGCTCTGAAGGGAGCGCACTTTGCGCAAGATCAAGGCAGTCCGACGGCGCAAAGGGCCGCTCTCAGCTGCGGGCGATCAGCGCTGCCATGAACATGGCGTTGTTACCAGGTCGAGAAGAATCCGCCGAAATGAGGCTGCTGCGCGACCAGGATCATGGGCTTGCCAGGGTGAGCCTTCGCGGCTTTCCGCTTCCTGCTGTCTGCGGGCTTGCTGCCGCTCTCTGACATCTTCGTCGCTGCACGGGGACCCTCAACCGCTGCCGCAGCGATCGTCTCGCGCTTTGTGTCGGCGGCATGCATCTGTGCGAAAGCCTCGCGCGGGTTGGACCGGTTGGGCTCGCCCGAGATGGGCGCAGGTTGCTCGGCCTTCGCCACGGTCACCGGCGTCGGCGCCGGGATCGAGGTATCCATGACAATGCGCTCAGGCCACTGGCGGCTGGATTTGATGCGGACCGCGGGCAGATCAGAAGCCGAGGTGATATTCGCCGGGAGCGGTACGCTGGGAAGGACGGCGTCAGCGAGGACCAGCAGGGCGAACAAAGCACCGCCGACACACAAAAAGTAACGCAAGATAGGCATAATTCACCGCTCCGTCGGCTCGATCGAGCCGACCATCCACCTTAACGGAGGCCATGACAGTATGTTCCCGGGTCAACCGATCAGGTTCAACGACCAACGGAAACTAGCGCGACATAATTAGATTTTCGTCGCTGCAACCAGCGCGCATTTGGCCGTGCTGACATTAACGTTGACAAATCCGACATGGACTGCGGCGAAGGTCTTGCGGCTTTGCGACCGCACCTCTCCCGGAACAATGCGGCGGCGGTCGGTGACATGGCCGCCGTCGCGCCGGTTAAAGGCACAGCTGATTTCGACGTCCTTGACGGCGAAATCGTTCGTGTTCCGCAGCGTGAAGGTGACAAGAGCCTTCGACCCCAGACCGCCCCGCCGCCACGACTGGGAGCTGATCCGCAGACCGGACAACACGTCCGAATTGACGGCCGCGGGCCGCTCGGGCTGCGCCACCGACCTCAGGCTCGCATTGGCGTCCATCGGACTGTGCGCGGCGCCCAGCGAAGCCGGGGCCACGCTGGAACTCTCTGGCATGGCCGGAACGACAGGCGGAAAGCCGCGCAAAGGACCTGTCCCATCCTCGTCACCCGCATATTGCGGGCGCTCATGGCTCATGACGAGCTGCGCGAGATTGCCGTCGGCCGTGTCGGCGTCGTCCATGGACAGCACCAGCCACGCGACCACGCCCGACATGATCAGCGCGAGCGCCAGCAGTCCCAGCAATCCGATTTCGAGCGGAATTTGCACGCCGCCGCGCCGGCTTGCGGCTGGTGACGCCCTCGTGCCGAGCTTTCGTCTCAATACACGAGAGAGAGCCGCGCTCATTGCTGTCTGCACCATCGGCTGCCCGGCGAGGCGTTTGGGGCTACGATTGACGAATGTTCATCGTGTGTCATGCAAAGCCGACAATTGGAGGGCAGGCCCGGATATCGGCAGAGCCACACTGGCGTAGCCGCCGGCGAGCCAGTAAACAGGCGCTTTGTTGCCGACCTAGCCCAAACGCGGCCGCTGCCCTGGCGGTTCACTGTTCGAAAGATCTCGACGATGCTGCAAGTCACCTGGGACCACATCCATCTGCGCAGCCCGGACCCGGACGCCACCGCGACCTGGCTCCAGGACGTTCTCGGCGGCGAGATCGTCCGCAATCCCGGCCGCATCGACGTCAAGCTCGGCGGCGCGAGCGTGTTCATCGCCAAGGTCGAGCCTGGCGACGGCGTCCATGCGCCGCCGGTGACGCCACACCAGGGCCTCGATCATTTCGGCCTCAGCGTGAAGGACATCGACGCCGTGGCGGCCGAGCTGAAGGCCAAGGGCGTCACCTTCACGACCGAGCCGACGACGATCCGCCCCGGTGTGCGCATCTGCTTCATCCGCGGGCCCGAGGGCATCTCGATCGAGCTCCTCGAGCGCGACAAGAAATACACCTGAGCGCGGTCCCGCCTACGTCATGCTGCCCGGCATGAAGCAGCGGATCGAGAGACCCTGATAACCGCGCATCGGCCAGACCATGGCGCGGCCGACGCGGTTGGGCTCGGTGATCACGGCGTCATCCGGAACGTCGAACCACTCGCCCTCAATACGGACCCGATAGTGGCCGCCCTTGCTCTCCCAATCGACATCGCTTACGGCGCTGCCGTCGGCATCGGAGCAGCATGGGCCCTTGCCGCTGCGCAATCCGTCGAACCAAGCCTTGATGTCGGGCGATGAGTTCGCCCACTGACCACGGTCACGCGCCTGTGCGGGCGGCGCGGCGAGCGCGATCAGCAGTGCCGCGCCCGTCATCTGAATGGGAGGCTTCCAGCGTCCAGACTGCTGCCGCCTTGAAGCGGTGTGACTGACAACCGAACACTCAGCGCGATGCGGCGCATGGCCGCGTGACACGATCCATTTGCTCATTTCCATCTGGCTCCTGCACCACTCCAGGGTGCGCCAATGATGATGCATCAACCGGGCCAGATTTTGATTCGATCGCAGCTTCGTGAGAGTCAATCCGGGGATCGACGTAGTTGCGCCGCGCCGATCGCGAAAGCGCGATCGTGACTACTCGGCCGCCTGCTCCAGCGGCGCCGTGCGCGGCAGAATGATCTGAACACGCGTGCCCGCGCCGGGCTCCGACTCGAGATCGAGCCGGCCGCCGAGCCTGTTGGTGACGATGTTGTAGACGATGTGCAGCCCGAGCCCCGTGCCGCCCTGGTCGCGCCGCGTCGTGAAGAACGGATCGAAAGCGCGGCGGCGGACATCGAGCGACATGCCGCAGCCATTGTCGGAAAAGATGATCTCGACATTGTCGCGCCCGGACTCGCGCGCCTTGATCTCGATCGTGCCGCCGCGGCCGTCCGGAAACGCATGGGCGACGGCATTGAGGAACAGATTGGTCAGGACCTGGCCGTAAGGGCCGGGATAGCTGTTCATCAGCAGATTGGGCTGACAGTCGACATTGACCGTCAGGTTCTGTCTGCGCACGCCCGGGCGCAAACTCATCACCACCTGCTCGGTGAGATCGGCGAGATCGAAGCTGCGCTGGTCGGAGTAGTTGCGGTCCGCCGCGACCTGCTTGAACGACTGGATCAGCTCGGCCGCGCGGTTGAGGTTGGCGACCAGTTGAGCGGCAGCATTGCGGCTGGTCTCGATGAACTCATTGAGGCTCGATTTCCGAAGCTCGCCGCGCGTGACCGCTTCGCTGAAGCGCTCGGTCTTGCGCTCGAGAGCGGATGCCACCGTCAGGCTGATGCCGACGGGGTTGTTGACCTCGTGCGCAACGCCCGCGACCATGCGTCCGAGCGCCGCGAGCTTCTCCGCCTCGATCAACGAGGCCTGAGTCTCGCGCAGGTTCCGGAGCGCCGTCTCGGCTGCCTCCTTGGCCTTGCGCATCTCGTGCTCGCTCTTCTTGCGCTCGCCGATATCGAGCGCCACGGTGACGATCTTGTCGACCTCGCCGTCGGCATCGAGCAGCGGCAGCTTGTTGACGAGCCACTGGCGCATGACGTTGCAGGAATCCAGGTATTCTTCCTCGTAGAAGCCGAGGCCGGCCTTGGTCGCCAGCACGCGCTTGTCGTTGCCGTCGGTCTTGCTTGCGCCATAGCGCGACATCAGCTCGCCCGTGGTGCGCCCCAGCGCATCCTCAGGCTCGACGTTGAAGATTCCGGCCATGTAGCGGTTCATCAGCACGTAGCGCAGCTCGCGATCCTTGACGTTGATCACGGCTGGCACGGTGTCGATGACCTGCTGCAGCAGGCGCCGTCCTTCGGCGATCGCATCTTCCGCGCGCTTCTGGTCGGTGATGTCGCGAACGACGCCTTCGTAGCGCACGACCTCGCCGCTCTCGTCACGCACCACAGTGGCGCTGTCCGAGAGCCAGCGAATCTCGCCATTGCGCCGGCGCACCTGGTATTCGAACTCGCGGACCATGCCGTCGCGCCGCATCAGCCGCTGGTAGCGCTCGCGCGCCAGCGGATGCACATAGATCGTGTCGGCGATGTCGTTGACGCTCTGGATCAGTTCGCTCGGAGACTCGTAGCCCATGATGCGCGCCAACGCCGGATTGGCATTGAGCACGAGGCCGCTCGGCGTGGTCACATAGATGCCGTCAATCGAGGCTTCGAACAGCTTGCGATAGCTCTCCTCGGCGAGCCGCTGCTCGGCGAGCGCGCGCACCGCCGCCTCGCGCGCGGCATCGGCATCCTGCAGCGTCTGCCGGAACACTTCGGCGGCGCGCGCGATGTCGCCGATCTCGTTCTGGACGTCGGTCTGCGGGATCGAGGCCGCCTTCTCGCCGGCGGCCAGCGCGCGGATCGAGCGCGCGATCGAGGCCAGCGGCTTCACCGTCCGGCGTACCACGAACCACGCGGCAAAGATGCCGATCAGCACGCCTGACGTGCCGAAGAGGATGCTCTGCCATTTCGTTTCCGCGAGCGTGCGCGCGAAGTCGCGCGACAGCACCTTGCCCTGGCTGGCGCTGAGCGCCCGCAACAGCTCGGTGACGCGGCCGATCAGCCGGCCCTCGATGCCGAGCACCTCCTTGTCGAGCCGGCCGATCTCGTCCTCGGTGCCGGAGATCTCGATGATCGCCTCGGCATAGCGGTCCACAGCCTTGCGCAACGTCGCATCCTCGATCGGCAGCGCACGCATGCTGCGGGCCGCCTGCTCGGCACCGGCCGGATCACGCGCCAGCAGCGCCGCTCCGACCTGGTTCTGCACCTGGAACAGGGCCCGCGCAGTGCCGCGATCGGTGACACCGGCGATCGCCGCTTCAAACCCCTCGCGCGCCGCCGGCAGAACGGAGAGCAGCTCGGCGCGCAGTGCGATCAACGCACTGATCCGGCCGATGCCTTCGCGGTAGTTCGTCAACCGCTGCGAGACGCCGTCGATGGTCGCCTGCTGCTCCGGCGCCAGCTGCAGCCGCGTCTTCTTCAGCAGCGCGCTCAGCTCGGTCGCAGCCTCCATCACACGATCGGAGCGCGAGGCGGGATCGGTGACGAAATCGCGCGCCGCGAGCCGCAGCTCGTTCATGCGCTGATCGATCTCCTCGGCGAGATCGCCGACGCCCTGCAGCCGCTGCAGCTCGGCAAAGGTCGAATCGATGTGGCGGATGGCGATCACGCTCGCCATGCTGGTCGCGGTGATGACGGCCAGCAGCAGCAAAAAACTGCCAAAGATCATCCGCCCGATCGTGAGAGATCGGAGACGATCACAGGCCAAGCCGAAATCAACGTTTTTACTCATGGGATCCGATTGTCGGAACCGCAGTATATACGAGCCGCCACGCGGCAACTAGAACAAATCAGGAACAATGGGCATCTGGGCATCACGGCCAGACGAAAAATGACGTGTGCGGTTAACCTGCCGCACCGAACGCGAACACTTCCCCATCATAACCGGCTTCGCGCGGAATGCGCAGTTCGCGACCGCCGTCGGCGGTCTTGGTCATGACCGGCATCACCGTCACGATATCCATGACACGCGCCGCGGCAAGAGCATCGGCCACCGCCGGCTGCTTGCCGAGCCGGATCAGGTTCCGGGTGGTCGGGAACGGCAGCTTGAAGCGGCCGTCGTCGCCGCCTGCGAGCGCCTCGCGCGGCGACACCCAGATCGAGTCGGTCGACTCCCGGCCATCATGGGCACCGAGCTGATCCGGCGGCGCGGCCGCCAGGAAGAACCAGGTGTCGAAGCGCTTCGGCATGCCCTCGGGCGTGATCCAGTGCGCATAAGGCACAAGCGCATCCAGCGCCAGCACGAGGCCATGCCTCTCGATGACTTCGCGGAAGCTGATCTTGCTCTCGCACAGCGCAAGGCGATGCGCCGCCTCTATCTGACGGGCTGCCTCGGCCTCGATCAACGCCACCGCGCCCTTGCGGCGCGCCAGCAGGATGCCGCTCTCCTCGAAGGTCTCGCGGACGCCGGCAATCCGGAAGCCGAGCGCCTCGGCGTCGAGACCCTGGCCACCGGCATAGAGTTCGGGAGTGCCGGCGATCTCCTGATCATCCTTGTCCACGCTGCCGCCCGGAAACACCAGGGCGCCCGAGTTGAACTCGATCTGATGGTGACGCACCATCATGAATACCTCGATCTCGCGAGTGGCCGCGCTGTCGCGCAGCAGCAGCACGGTCGAGGCGGGACGAACGGCGGCAGCCTCAGTCATGGTTACTCCGCGGCAGTGGCCCGGGGTTGCAGGTTGGCACGGGCGTCGTAGCGGGCGACGCGCGACAGCAGATAGTCGACCTCGGCCTTGGCCGCGGCGCTGATGGCGGACGCCGGCTTGCGCTGCGCGGCGGAGGCGATCGCGCCGCGCTTCTGCAGCACGTATTTGCGCACGGCGAGCCCTGCCCCCGGCTGCTGCTCGTAGCGCACCAGCGGCAGATGCGCGTCGAACAGGTCATGCGCGGCATCGCGCTTGCCGGCCTGCGACAGCTTGACGACGTCGACCAGCATCTCCGGAAAAGCGTAGCCGGTCATCGCGCCGTCGGCGCCGCGCTCCATCTCGAAATCGAGGAACAGGCCGCCATTGCCGCACAGGATCGACAGCGGCTTGAGCGAGCCGTCCTTCTGGAAGCCGCGCAGCGCCGAGATCTTCTCCAGGCCGGGCCAGTCCTCGTGCTTGAGCATCACGCAGGACGGGCTGTCCATGACGATCTTGCGGATGACGGCCGGCGTGAACTGGACCTGCTGGGTCAGCGGATAGTCCTGCAGCACCCAGGGAATGTCCTCGCCGATCGCCTCCTGAGCCTGCTTGAAATAGCCGGTGATCTGGTCGTCGGTGCGCAGGCTCGGCGGCGGCGCGATCATGACGCCGGCGGCGCCCGCATCCATCGTGGCGCGGGCCAGCGCGCGCATGGTGGCGAAGCCCGGCGATGACACGCCGACGATGATCTGCATGGTCTTCGCGCGCTTGACGAAGCGGATCGCCACCTCGGCGGACTCAGCCGCGTCCAGCTTCGGCGCCTCGCCCATGATGCCCAGCACGGTGATGCCGTCGCAGCCTGCCTCGGCATAGAAATCGACCAGGCGGTCGATCGAGGTTTCGTCGATGCGGCCGTCATCGTGGAACGGCGTCGGCGCGATCGCGAAGGTGCCCTTGGCGGCGGCGGTGAGCTTCATCGTCTGGTCTCCAATCTCTCTGGCCTCGTTTCGGAAGGCGCTGCCCGGCGCAGGCGCGGACTCGCGTACGGCCGATCATCGTTCTGGATTCCGGAACCTGTCTTTCGCCTCGCTCTCCGAGTTTGGGCGGGCGGTCCGGATCGGCGCCAGACATACATCAAAACCGCCGCGCGGACTTTCGAATCTCGTCCTCCGAAAAGAATATCTCCCCTGCATGTTCAGCGATGTCCTCCGCTTTCCAGGACGAGGACGGCGGCTTCCAGCCGTCCATTTCCATCATGCGCAACTCGCGCACGCCGCGCGGCCCGGAGACGCCGAGCACCTTGCCGGTCTGGTCGCCGGAGAGGTGGCTGACCATGTAGAGCACGGCCGGCGCGATGCCCTCCGGCGTCAGCGCCGCGCCCGGGTTCTCCTTGTAGCGCGGCAGGTCGGCGGTCATCCTGGTCAGCGCGCCCGGCGCCAGGGTCCAGACGCGGATGTTGTACTTGCGGCCCTCGATCGCCAGCACGTTGGACAGGCCCCAGATACCGCCCTTCGCCGCGCCGTAGTTCGATTGGCCGAAATTGCCGATCAGGCCCGATGTCGACGAGGTGTTGACGATGACGCCGCCGCCATTGTCGCGCATCCAGCGGAACACCGGCAGCGTGCAGCAGAAGGTGCCCTTGAGGTGCACCTGGATGATCTTGTCCCAGTCGGCCTCGCTCGACTTGGCGAAGGTCTGGTCGCGCAGGATGCCGGCATTGTTAACCAGGATGTCGGCGCGGCCGAAATGCCGGATGGCATCGTCGAACACCGACTGACCGCCGGCCATGGTCGAGATGTCGGCGCCATTGGCAACCGCCCGGCCGCCCTTGGCCTTGATGGCGGCGACCACCTGCTCGGCCATCGACAGATCGGAGCCGGAGCCATCACGCGGGCCGCCGAGATCATTGACCACCACCGCCGCGCCCTCGCGCGCGAACAGTTTTGCGTAGGCCTCGCCGAGGCCACCACCTGCGCCGGTGATCAGCGCCACCTTGCTATCAAGTAGTCCCATGGGTGTCCTCCTGCGCTTTACGGTTGCAGCCCCGCTGCCGTTTGTTCACCTCTCCCCGCGTGCGGGGAGAGGTCGGATTGCATCGAAGATGCAATCCGGGTGAGGGGGACTCTCCGCGAGTCCGGTGGGCGTGGCCGCCCCTCACCCCACCCTCTCCCCGTAAAGAACGGGGAGAGGGAGCCGACGGCCAGTGGCCACCTTACTAACTGAGCACCGTCTTGCCGTTCTTGATGACGGTAATGTTGCGGTCCTTCACCCGCGCCTCGAACGAGATCACATCGCCGTCCTTCCACAGATCGACCGTGACAGTCTCGCCCGGAAACACCGGCGAGGAGAACCGTGCGGCATGCTGCTTGAACGCCGACGCGTCGTAGTCCGCATAGGTCTGCAGCACGGCGCGGCAGGTCAGGCCGTAGGTGCACATGCCGTGCAGGATCGGCCTGACAAAGCCGGCGCGGCGGGCGAATTCGGGATCGGAGTGCAGCGGGTTGCGGTCGCCGCAGAGGCGGTAGATCAGCGCCTGATCGGGACGCGTCGAAATGTCGACGCTGCGGTCCGGCGCGCGTGACGGCACCGGATGCGGATCGGGGATGCCACTGGCCGGACCGCCGAAGCCGCCGTCGCCGCGGGCGAAGCGCGAAGCGACGAGGGTCGCCAGCGGCGCGCCGCTCTCGTCACGCAGGATGGTCTGGTGGCGGATCACGGCGCCCTTGTCCTTGCCCTTGTCGGACACGGCGAGGACGGAGGAGTCCGCGGTGATCTTCGCAGCGATCGCGAGCGGCTTGTGAAAGGTGATGTCGCGCTCGCCATCGACCACGAGCACGCGGTTGAGCTTCATGTCGCCGGGGCCCGCGCCCCACGCCGCGACCGACGCAAAGGTCGGCACCACCTTCAGCAGCCGCGGCTCGGCCGTGGCCTCGTTGACGAAGGCAAGCTCGCGCTCATCCATCGGATCGGCGCCCATGCCGATGCCGTAGGCGTACAGCATCACGTCGCGATCGGTGTAGGCATAGGGCTGCCCGATCGCCTTCATCGCCATCAGCTCATCGTAGTTGACCGGCATGTCGCCTCCCCCAATTTCTTTCTTCGTAGGGTGGGCAAAGCGAGCGTGCCCACCGTCTTCTTAGCAACGACCACGGTGGGCACGGCGCTCCGCGCCTTTGCCCACCCTACGCACTTTTCATCGGGCTCACAGCTCGAGCCACTATCGTCTTTGCGAGGAGCGAAGCGACGAAACAATCCAGAGTCGTGGAAATCACCCTGGATTGCTTCGCTGCGCTCGCAATGACGCGCGGCGGCATGTGCGCCCCCGCCTACACCGGCGTGAAGAACGGCAGCGGCGCGCCGTCGGTCGGCTTGAACACCACCTTCACCTTTTGGCCGATCTTCAACGCATCGAAATCACAATCGACGAAATTGGTCTGCAGCGACGGCCCCTCTTTCAACGTCACGTACCCGATCGCATACGGTCCTGTCGGCGACTTGCGCATGATCGAGAACGTGTAGATCTCGCCCTCGCCCGTGCTCTGCTCCCACACCGTCTGGTCGGAGAAGCAGAACGGGCAGATCGAGCGCGGGAAGTAGTGCGCCTCGCCACACGACGTGCAGCGCTTGATCAGGAACTTGCCCTCGGCGGCGGCGTCCCAGAACGGCTTGGTCTCGGGATTGGTGATCGGGGCCGGCAGTTTCTTGGCTTCAGACATCAGACGCGCTCCAGAATGCAGGTCGAGGCGGCGTGGCGCACGCCGAGCAGGCCACCGGTGCCGTGAGCAATCGCAAGATCGCAGTTCGGCACCTGCACCTTGGGATGGGCTTCGCCACGCAACTGGCGCACGGCCTCGATCACCTTGGTCATGCCGCCGCGGTTGACGGGATGGTTGCTGCACAGGCCGCCGCCATCGGTGTTGAACGGCAGCTTGCCGACACCGGAGATGAGGTTGCCATCGCTGACGAACTTGCCGCCCTCGCCTTTCTTGCAGAAGCCGAGATCCTCGAGCTGCATCAGCACGGTGATGGTGAAGCTGTCATAGATCGAGGCGTATTTGATGTCCTTCGGCGTGATCCCCGCTTCCTCGAAGGCGCGCGGGCCGGACCACACGCCGGCCGAGTAAGTCAGGTCGAGATCCTTGCCGCCGCGCGGGCCCTTCATCGCCTCGCCATGGCCGATCAGCCGCACCAGCGGCTTCTTCAGGCTCTTGGCGATCTCCGGCGTCGTGACGATCAGCGCGCCGCCGCCGTCGGTGACGACGCAGCAATCCATGCGGTGCAGCGGATCGGAGATCATCGGTGAGTTGATGACGTCCTCGACCGTCACCACCTCCTTCAGCATCGCATGCGGATTGTACTGCGCATGATGCGAGGCCGCGACCTTGATCCAGGCGAGTTGCTCCGAGGTGGTGCCGTAGTCGTGCATGTGGCGCATGGCGCACATGCCGTAGGCGTTGTGGGTGGTGGCGCCGTAGGCGGCTTCGAAATCGGCCTCGGTTCCCGCCGCGCGCGGCGGCATCGGACCGGTGCGCGGCTTGCCGGCGAGCGTGATCAGCGCGATCGAGCACTTGCCCGCGGCGATGGCCTCGGCGGCATGGCCGACATGGATCAGATAGGAGCAGCCACCGGTCTCGGTGGAGTCGATGTGCCGCACCTTCAGCCCGAGATAATCGACCATCGGCCAGGCGCCGCCCGGCGCATCACCGGCGCAGAAATAGCCGTCGACATCCTTGGCACTCAGCCCGGCATCCTCCAGCGCGCCCTTGGCAACCTCGGCATGCAGCTGCGCGGTCGATTTGTCCGGT
This sequence comes from Bradyrhizobium sp. ORS 278, assembly GCF_000026145.1. Lineage (NCBI taxonomy): Bacteria > Pseudomonadati > Pseudomonadota > Alphaproteobacteria > Hyphomicrobiales > Nitrobacteraceae > Bradyrhizobium > Bradyrhizobium sp. ORS 278. The sequence continues at coordinate 4,509,418 of NC_009445.1, forward strand.
GCGTGCCGAGTCGGATGCTCGTAGATCCCGGCAATGTAGGCCTTGCCCTTGATGGTCAACTCCGTCTCCGCTTGTCGTCGTTTCCAGCCCGATGGTTGGAGATTTTCTGGACCGTTGCAGGTGGCTTGGCAAGCGCGGAAAATATTCCGCAGGGTGGAGATGGCCACCGGTGCCACCTCGCACTAAGCCGTCGTCCCGGGCTTGACCCGGGATCCATACTCAGCGGCGGATGTTGTTGGATTCGATGGTCGACCAGCGAGCACTCTCACACCCGTCTGTGGTTATGGGTCCCGGGTCAAGCCCGGGACGACACCAGCGATGACGCGCGAGCGAGCCACGAAGTAGTACATTGCCCGCTACTTCACCCCCGCTGTCATCGCCCGGCTTGACCGGGCGATCCAGTATTCCAGAGACCGCAGTGATTGAATCGATGGGCCGCGGCGTACTGGATCGCCCGGTCAAGCCGGGCGATGACATCTGAGGGCTTGGTGACAACCGTCGCATCAAACACACGTCCGCGGCCTCGCGACACCTCAGCCCGAGTTATGCTGATCTCTTTCACCCTCATCAGTCGGAGGGCGCAGGGAAGGCCAGGCGTCGGCTGACGCCTGCGGCCCGCCTGCGAAAAAAAGCAGGCGGCAGGTACCACAGGTGCAGCCGAGAAACGCCCGGCCTTCCCTGCGCGATGGTCTTCACGCTTATACGCAGTCTGCCTGGTGCGCCGGGCTTGTTGGCCACCATGGTCCGCGCGGCGCGCAAGCGCCGTGACGGACGTAGCACCAGCATCGGGGTGCCAGCACGCTGCGACTTCACGTCCGCGGCCAAACCGTTCGTCCACGTAGCAAGCTACGCTGCGGCTCGATCGCGGCCATCGCTCCCCGCCCCGCGTGTCGTGACGATCGCGCGCAACGCCCCTCCGAGTGAGGCGGGATGGGGACAACAAAACACGTTTTCTGGTTTTCGTAAAGATAAATCTGCCCGACGGGCAGTTTGCGCAGAGCTGCGCTGCGACCGCTGCCGGGCTCGCCGGCTAGTGAGCCATGCCGGACCAGTGACTCTCGGTCAGGTCAGGCTGAGCCGTCCTGAACTGCGCCGATGCCACCGGCGACCACGGAAAGCAGCCGTCACGATCGGTGTAGATCAGTTGCAGGCATTCGAATCGATCACCGCCATAGAACCAGCGGCTCCATCCCAGATGATCGGCGTAGTGCCGTCTCGAGACCGGGAGCAGCATGGCGGGAGCGTTCATGAATATATCGGATGAGGGAGCGCCGACAGGAATACGTCGTCCGGCGTCAAGCTCGCGGTACAAATGCCAGAAGGTGTCGAGGGCAATCTGCATTGGCAGCGAGAACACGATCAGCTCGGGGTGATCGAATTTCAGACAGAAGCCGGTCGTATAGGTAAAGCTTGGTCCTTCTTCATCCGCGCCGACATGAATCGCGAACCAGCCATGCTCGCGGATTTTCGCAACGAATCTTTGCTCTTTTTCATCAAGCATATCCGGATCAGCATCGAGCGCCGTGCGCATCTGCCCTACCCCAAATCGACTCATAGACTGCTCGCGATGCTCCAAACGATTGCTTCGTCGCCGCGCTCCTCGCAAGGACGGTGAGGCCGTAGGGTGGGCAAAGGCGCGACGCGAAGCGGCGCGACGTGCCCACCATAGGGCTCCCAGGCGACGGTCCGACGGTGGGCACGCGCCGCCCTCGGCGGCGCTTTGCCCACCCTACGGCCCTACTCCGCCGCCATCTGGCGCGGCGCGGGTGGCGGGTTGGCGAGGTCGGCGGCCAACTGCGCGTAGCGGACCTTGGCGTCCTGTACGGCCTTGTCCTTCACCGGGCCGTAGCCGCGGATCTTGTCCGGGAGAGACAAGAACTCGGCCGCGATCTCGGCATTCGCCGGCGACAGCAGGCCGAGCACCGTCGCGACGTCCTTCTCGTAGCCGGCGATCAGGTCGCGCTCCATCTTGCGCTCGGCGGAGTAGCCGAAGATGTCGAGCGGCGTGCCGCGCAGGCCCTTGAGCTTCGCCAGCAGCCGGAACATCTTCATCATGCCGGGACCGTAGCTCTTCTTCTTCGGGCGGCCCTGCGGGTCCAGGCCTGAGTTGAAGATCGGCGGCGCCAGGTTGAAGGAGACCTTGTAGTCGCCCTCGAAGGCGTCGTGGAGCTGCTTCGCGAAGGTGCCGTCGGAGAACAGCCGCCCCACCTCGTACTCGTCCTTGTAGGCGAGCAGTTTGGCGTAGTTGATCGCGACCGCGCGCGGCAGCGCCTCGCCATAGCCGCCCTTGTCGGCGGCCTCGCGGACCTGGTCGACCAGCTTGCGGTAGCGCTTGGCGAGCCGGGCGTTCTGATACGACGTGAGGTGCGCCATGCGGTGGGCGATGATCTCGTCGAGCGTCATCGCGTCGAGCGATTTCGGCGGCACCGTCTCGTCCTGGCCGGTCATCATGCCCGCGACGCGCTCGGGATTGACGACGATGAGACGGCCGAGCCGGAAGGCCTCGGTGTTCATCTTGACCGCGACGCCGTTGATCGCGATCGCCTTCTCGATGGCCTCGGCTGACAGCGGCAGCAGGCCCTTCTGATAGGCATACCCCATCATCATCATGTTGGTGGCGATGGAGTCGCCGAGGAGCGCCTCGGCCGGCTTGGTGAAGTCGAAGAAGGTGGCGTCCTTGCGCAGCGCGGTCTCCAGGAGGCTCGTGACCTTGCGGTTCTGGAAGTTGAAGTCGCGGTTGAGCACGAAGTCGGCGGTCGGGATCAGATGGCTGTTGATCACGCCATGGGTGCGCTCGGAGTCGCAGAGCGTGATCGTCTCCTTGGCGCCGGCCACCACCTCGTCGGCCGCGATGACGAGATCGGCGGTGCCGGTGACGATGCGTGAGCAGGTCACGTCGGCGGTGTTCTCGGAGAGACGCACGTGGCTGAGCACCGCGCCGCCCTTCTGCGCAAGGCCGGACATGTCGAGGATCATCGAGGCCTTGCCCTCGATATGGGCGGCCATGCCGAGCAACGCGCCGATCGTCAGCACGCCGGTGCCGCCGACGCCGCCGACGGCGACGTTGTAGGGCCGGTCGAGCGAGGGCTTCTCCAGCGGCTCCGGCATCTCGCCGATGTCGCCGAGCTCGGCCGGCGCGCGCGAGCGCGGCTTGCCGCCGTCGATGGTGACGAAGGACGGACAAAAGCCCTTCACGCAGGAATAGTCCTTGTTGCACGAGGACTGGTTGATAATTCGCTTGCGGCCGAGCTCGGTCTCCAAGGGCTCGACCGAGATGCAGTTCGACTGCACCGAGCAGTCGCCGCAGCCTTCGCAAACGGCCGGGTTGATGAACACGCGGCGCTGCGGATCCTCCATCGTGCCGCGCTTGCGGCGGCGGCGCTTCTCGGCGGCGCAGGTCTGCACGAACACGATGGCGGAGGCGCCCTTGGTCTGGCGCAGGGTCTTCATGACGTTGTCGAGCTCGTCGCGATGCGCGAGCTTGACGCCCGGCGCAATGCTGTCGCTCGGATACGAGTCCGGATTTTCCGAGACCAGGTAGATCTCGCGGATGCCCTCGGCGTGCAGCTGGAAGGTGATCTGCTGCGGCGACAGATCGCCGTCATGGCGCTGGCCGCCGGTCATGGCGACGGCGTCGTTGTAGAGGATCTTGTAGGTGATGTTGGCCTTGGAGGCGACCGCCTGGCGGATCGCGAGGCTGCCGGAATGGAAATAGGTGCCGTCGCCGAGATTGGCGAAGATGTGCTCCTCGCCCGTGAACGGCGCGATGCCGACCCACGGCACGCCCTCGCCGCCCATATGCGTGAACGTCTCGGTGTTGCGGTTCATCCACAGCGACATGAAGTGGCAGCCGATGCCGGCCAGCGCGCGGCTGCCCTCGGGCACTTTCGTCGAGGTGTTGTGCGGACAGCCCGAGCAGAAATACGGCGTGCGCGCCACCGGCGACACCAGCTGCATCTGCGAGGCGTCGCGACCGTTGAACCAGTCAGCCTTGGCGCGCAGCATCGCCTTGATCTCGGGGTTGAGGTCGAGACGAAGAAGTCGCTCCGTGAGCGAGGTCGCCAGCGAAGCAACCGAGAGCTCGGTCGCGAACGGCAGGAAACGCTTGTCGTGGTCGTCCATCTTGCCGACGATGCGCGGGCGGACGTCGTCGCGCCAGTTGAACAGCTCCTGCTTGACCTGGTTCTCGACGATCTCGCGGCGCTCCTCGATGATGAAGATCTCCTCGAGGCCGACCGCGAACTGGCGCACCCCCTCTGGCTCCAGCGGCCAGGGCATGCCGATCTTGTAGAGACGAAGCCCGATCTTGGCGGCGACCTCCTCGGTGATCCCGAGTTCGCGCAGCGCCTGGCGGATGTCCTCGTAGCTCTTGCCCGACGCCATGATGCCGTAGCGGGCATTCGGGGAATCCATCGTGATGCGGTTGACCTTGTTGGCGCGGGCAAAGGCGATCGCGGCAAAGCCCTTGTAGTCCTGCAGCCGGCGGTCCTGCTCGAAGCGGTCGTCCGGCCAGCGCAGGTTCAGGCCGCCGGGCGGCAGCTCGAAATCCGTGGGGATGACGAACGGCGTCATCTCGTCATTGAGATTGATCTCGGCGGTGGTCTCCACCGTCTCGGTGATGACCTTCATGCCGACCCAGCAGCCGGAATAGCGCGACATCGCAATCCCGAGCAGGCCCATCTCGATCATCTCGTGGATCGACGAGGGATAGAGATAGGGCATCAGCGCCGACATGAAGGCGTGGTCGGACTGGTGCGGCACGGTGGAGGATTTGGCGCCGTGATCGTCGCCGGCGAGGCACAGCACGCCGCCGTTCTTGGCCGAGCCTGCCGCATTGCCGTGGCGGAAGACGTCGCCGCAGCGGTCGACGCCGGGGCCCTTGCCGTACCAGATGCCGACGACGCCGTCATACTTGCCGCCGGGCGACAGATGCAGCTGCTGCGAGCCCCACACCGCGGTCGCCGCGAGGTCCTCGTTCACGCCGGGCTGGAACTTGATGTTGTACTGCTCGAGATGCTTGCGCGCAGAGAACAGCTGCTGGTCGTAGCCGCCGAGCGGCGAGCCGCGATAGCCGGAGATGAAGCCGGCGGTGTTGAGGCCGGCGGCGCGGTCGCGCCGGATCTGGGCCATTGGCAGCCGGACCAGCGCCTGGATGCCGGTCAGGAAGATGTGGCCGGAGCTTGCGGTGTATTTCTGGTCGAGATTGATCTCGCTCTCGTTGATGCCCATTCCGCCCTCTTGCCGTGCTTTGTCGGGGTGCGCCGCTCACCGCCCTGGAGAGGAAGCGCACGTTCTGTCAACAATTTAAGTCGGCTTTTGAAGATTGCGCATCACAAATCTCGCGAACGCAGGGCAGCCAAACGAAATCGCAACTTCATGGCGGCCGATGGTCACGGCTTTTGCCGTTTGTGTCGGAAACAGCCGCTGCGGCGAAATGGGATGATATCCGGCATGGCTTGATGGCGCCCGCCGAAGGTTACCGAATCGTTGAGACTTGTGAATGGCGGCCACATTGTGCATTGCGATAGAATGGCGTCAGCTCTTGCCTTCGCCGGTGAACACGAACTGCGGCATGTTCCATTTGTGGCGGATCGCCAGCAGCCGGAACGACAGCCCGAACGCGAAGCTCAGCGCCGTGAGCACGCCGCTGCCGAGCCCGAGCGACAGGCCTGAGGCGTAGATCAGCCCGGTCAGCAGCGACACGCTGGCGTAGAGCTCGGCGCGAAACAGCAACGGCACGTCGTTGCACAGGATGTCGCGCAGCACGCCACCGGCGCAGCCGGTGATCATCCCGGCAACGATGACGATGCCGAACGGCACGCCCATCTGCCAGGCGATCTCGCAGCCGGAAATTGTGAAGACCACGAGACCAATCGCATCCAGCACGAGGAAGGCCGTGGTCAGACGATGAACGAGACGCGCCATGGCGATGGTCACGAACGGCGCCAGCACGGTCAGCAACAGGTAGGACGGCCGCTCGACCCAGGCGAGCGGATAATGCCCGAGCAGCACATCGCGCAGCGTGCCGCCACCGAGTGCAGTGACGGCGCCGAGCAGGCAGACACCCATCCAATCCATGCTGCGCCGTCCCGCAGCGAGCGCGGCCGTCATAGCCTGCGCCGCCAGCGCCACGAAGGACAGCAGATGCAGGACGCTGTCCGTCGGCGGCAAGTTCCACATGACACGCTCCAGAATCGCAATGTGTGCCAGGAACCTTAGCGCGCATCGTCAGTGATGAGATGGGGAATTCGTAAGGTTTCGCGGAACGGACCCGCGGCTGCGCATGTTGTCAGCAGACAATCGCTAGGAGGATGAGATGGCCAACGAACGGCTTCCGAACGAACGTTATCCTGACGGCATGAACCGGCCGGACATGAGCACGCGTCCCGGCGTGAGTGGGGCTGGCATGACCGGCGCCGGACTGACGGAGCCTGGAATGACCGGCGCCGAGTATGAACGTGCGGCGCAGATGGACAGCCGGCTGCAGCCGGACCCCGAACTCACCGAAGGCCGCGCCTCAGGCGGCCGCATAGTCGCGTATGCCGTCGGCATTGCGATCCTGCTCGGCGCCGTGTTCTACGGCCTGAACAACATGTCCGTGCACAACAACAACGAGGCGAGCACCACGCCGGCCTCGCAGACGGCCTCGAAGCAGCCGGCGCCCAACAGCTCGCCCGGCGTCACCACTGGCGCGGCTAGCGATCGCACCACCCCGCCGCCGTCGGCCCCGGCAGGCCAGACCAACAACACCGCCAAGTAACAACGCTCTTAGACTCGGCAGCAAACAATCTCGCGGATGGCCATGTGCCATCAGCCACTGCGGCGGGTGAGCGATCACCCGCCGCCTTTTTGTTTGTTGAACTCGTTTGTTTGTTAGACTCCCACCTAGCTCTAATGAGCTTGCTTGTTGCAGGCCAACCACGCGCTCCTCCGATGCAGCATCGCCATGGAACGATTGCAACGCTCGGACATTGGCTCTGCGGCACTTTGACACAACACCAACTGGAGGAGACTACCGATGAAAGCCTTGGCTCTCGCGGCCGCTGCCGGCACGCTCATCATGACCGCAGCCTCCGCTGCGCCGCTCTCGCCTGACAACTCGGCCGTCCCGCAGCGCGATATCCAGGCGGTCCGCATGATCTGTAACGAGGACGGCCATTGCTGGCGCGAGCACCGCGAACGTCGCGTCATCATCGAGGACCGAGATCGCGATTCCTACGCCTATGCGCCGCGCGAGCGCTACATCGAGCGCCGCCACTATGAGGACCGCGACGGCATCGGCATCCGCGCGCCGGGCGTGAGCGTCGGCATTGGCGTCGATCGCGACTGAGCGCAACGATTGCAGGAAACAGAAAAGCCGCGGCCCACGCCGCGGCTTTTCCTCGTGCGAGACAACGATCTCACCCGAAGATCTTGTTCAACTCACCGCCGGGATAGCCGTTGGCGAGTTCGGTGAAGGTGCCCTGCTCGGCCATCTCCTTGGCGGCCCGCATGAAGCCGGCCCAGGCTATCCTTGCCAGCGAGCCGCCGACGCTGATGCGTCGCACACCGAGATCTTCGGCCTGCATCAGCGACAGGCCTGACGACCCGATCAGCAGGTTGACCGGCTTCGGCGCAACAGCTTTGACGACGGCCGTGATCTCCTCGACCGACTTGATCCCTGGCGCATACAGACAATCCGCGCCGGCCTCGGCATAGGCCGCGAGACGGTCGGTCACGAGCCCGAGGTCGGGCTTGCCCCAGAGAAACGCCTCGCATCGACCGGTCAGCAGCACGTCGCCGCCATTGGCATCGATCGCCTGTCGCGCAGCGCGGATGCGCTCCACTGCGAGATCGCGCGCGAACAGCGGATGGTCCTTGTCACCGGTGGAATCCTCGATCGACAGGCCCGCGACGCCGGTCTCGACCGCGCGCGCGACATTGGCCGCCACGCCCTCCGGCGCTTCGGCGAAGCCGCCCTCAAAATCGGCGTTGACGGGAATGTCGACCGCCGTCGACACCGCCGCCAGATGCGCGAGCATCTCGTCCAGCATGGTGTGGGTGTCGGCCTTACCGATCGACCAGGCAAAGCCGGCGCTGGTGGAAGCGATCGCCTTGAAGCCGAGATGCTGCAGCATCTTCGCCGTGCCGGCATCGAACGGATTCGGCAGCACGAAGCAGCCGGACTCATGAAGCTTGCGGAATGCGGCGCGCTTGTCCGCCGTCGTGACCGTCATGTCGTCCTCCCAACTCGTCTTGGTTGCGCCAGCATAGTACCGCTCTCATGCCGTGGCCACGACATTGCGCAGAAATGTTCGCTCTTCGCCCAGAATGAGCTTGTGCTCTTCCGCCAGCGCGAAGTTCGCCCGTCCCTCGGCATCGCTGCGCAGGGTGGCGCGATAGCGCTCGTAGGCGGCGAGGCTGTCGAACGAGATCAAGCCATAGGCGATGTCGTTGGTGCCTTCGTGCGGCATGAAATAGCCGAGGAGCTCGCCGCCGCAGCGGGGAATGATCGACAGCCAGCGTTGCGCGTAATGCTCGAAGACGTCGCGCTTGAACGGGTCGATGCGATAGCGAATGAAGACGGTGATGGTCATGACAACCTCTGGCATGTTTGACATCATCGACACTATCCGCTTGCCCGGCGACAATGCTTCGGCTAACATCGAACTATGAAATCGGGTCCAGACATCGCGATGGTGGCCGCGCTGGTCGGCGACCCCGCCCGTGCCAACATGCTGACCGCCCTGCTCTCGGGCCGCGCGCTGACCGCGACCGAGCTCGCCCAGGAGGCGGGCGTGACACCGCAGACCGCGAGCTCGCATCTCGCCAAGCTCGAAGGCGGCGGCCTGATCGAACCTGAGAAGCAGGGCCGCCACCGCTACTACCGTCTGGCCGATCCCGACGTCGCCGACGTGCTGGAGAAGCTCGCCGGGCTCGCGGCGCGCGCCGGCCACATGCGGGTGCGCACCGGGCCGAAGGAGCCGGAGCTGCGGCGCGCCCGCATCTGCTACGATCATCTCGCAGGCGACCTCGGCGTCCAGATGCTCGACAGCATGACGCGACAAAGGCTGGTGCGCCGGCGCAAGCAGGAGATCGTGCTGACCGAGGATGGCGAGCAGTTCCTGGCGCGACATCTGCGGATCTCGCCGGAGATGCTGGCGCATCCGCGCCGTCCGGTGTGCAAGGCCTGTCTCGACTGGAGCGCGCGGCGGCACCATCTCGCCGGCACCTTGGGCGCGGCCTTGATGAAGCGCTTCACCGAGTTGAAATGGGCCGCGCGCGACACGACGCCCGGCAGCCGTGTCGTGAATTTCAGCCGCGCCGGCGAGAAGCACTTCGCGGCGCTGTTCGGACCGGATGGCGGCGGCTGAGATCACACGCTGTTTATCGCGGCAGCGCGATACAGGCTTGCCTCGGCAGCGAACGCGGGTCACTGCGCGAGGGTCGACGATGCCGTCGCCCTCTGCTTCCCGGAGCCTCAATGTCCCGTTTCGCTGTTGCGCTCTGCGCCGCCCTGATCGCTGTCGTCCCCTCCATCGCCTCGGCCGCGGAGGCGGCGCGCGAGCCCTATGGCATCAATCTCGAGGGCTTTGCCTATCCTTATCCGGTCGGCCTGCTGCCGCTGGTCAATGACGGCGAGCAGCTTCGGATGGCCTACATGGATGTCGCGCCGGCGCAGCCCAACGGCCGCACCGCGCTGTTGCTGCACGGCCGGAATTTTCCCGCGAGCTACTGGGCGCCGGTCATCAGGACGCTGACGGAGGCCGGCTTCCGCGTCGTCGTGCCCGACCAGGTCGGTTTTGGCAAATCATCCAAGCCCGCGGGTGAGCTGCATTTCGACACCCTGGCGCGCAACACCATCGCGCTGCTCGATCACCTCGGCATCGCCAGGGTCGAGATCGTCGCGCATTCGATGGGCGGAATGCTCGCGGTGCGAATTGGCCGCGCCTATCCCGATCGTGTCGCGCATCTCGTGCTGACCGCGCCGATCGGGCTCGAGGATTACCGGATGTACGTGCCGCCCATCCCGACCGAAAAGATCATCGAGACCGAGGATAGTCTCACCGCCGAGGGCTATCGCAAGCAATTGGAGACCAACTACGCGCTGAAGCTGCCGCCCGAGCAGGTGACGCCATTCATCGACGCGCGCTTCAACCTCAAGGGCAGTGCCGACTATCCGCGCTGGCTGAAGAGCTTTGTCGGCTCGTATCAGATGATCTATCGCGAGCCCGTTGTGCACGAGATTCCGCTGCTGACACAGCCGACTTTGTTCATCATGGGAGCCGACGACCACAACGCTCCGGGACGGCCGAACGCGCCTGAAGTGTTGCGCGCCAAGATGGGGCAGAACGCCGAACTCGCGAAAGCACTCAGCAGCCAGATGCGCGATGCGCGCACGGAGGTGATTCCCAACGCCGGCCACCTCGTGTTTCTGGATGCGCCCGAGGCCTACGACGCGCTGCTACTTGAGTTTTTAAGCAAGTAGCTGTTGGGAACAAACGGCAGGGACGCGGCGGGGCCGCATCCCTGTCCGGCTTCGTGAACTCACCAGTTTCGGAAGCAGCGCTTGCCGTACGGGCCGGTGTGCCAGCCCGGGGGACAATTGTAGAGCGGCCGGCAGGCGCCGCGCGGACCGCGGTGGAAGCCGGGGCCGCAGCCCTGCGCCACCTGGATGATTTCCGCACCACCTGTACCTTGCAGCACGGCAGGCGAGGCCGGCGCGGCCTGCGCAGCCGACAATCCGAACAGACCAAGTCCGAGTCCAACGACAGCAGCAGCAAGACCCTTCATCGTATCAATCCTCCCTCATGACGCCGCGTCGCGGCGCTTGCTTGGTAGTCTGCCAGTGAATGAAAACGTTCAGTCATTACCAGTAGTGACGGCGATGCCAGTGCCGGTGCCAGTGACGATGGTGATGCCGCCAGCCCCAATGGCGGCGGCGCCAGCCCCAGTGCCGACGGCGCCAGCCCCAATGGCGGCCGTGACCGCGATGGCCCCAGTGCACCTGCTCAGGTGCAAGCCGATCGGCCTCGTCCTGAGAGACGACCGCACGGTCCGCTTGATGATCGGAATGCGCTGGAACCAAGTCGTTCAGCAGCGCTGGGGAGAGCGGCGCAGCCATCGACTGCGTGGTACGCAACACCGCGCCGGCTGCGGCAGCACATCCAACGCCCAACGCAATCTTGAGGAAGTTTCGTCGTTCCATCATGCGCCTCCATGATCTGCCAACCAGAGCCATGGAGTATCGGGGCGATCAGCTGAACGTGAGCTGAACTGCCACGCGCAACACGCACGCGGCAAAGCTGTTAGCAGCTTCGCCTGTGATGGAACTCAGCCTATTCACCCACGATCTGCGCCAGCGCGAAGCTCTCGCGCGTGCGAGTCACCTCCGGCCAATCGCGATTGAAGTCGGCGATCAGCCGCTTCATCTCCTCGCCGTCGACGGCGCGTTCCATTGCAGCGGTATCGTCGAACTGATACATCGCCTGATGCACCGCGGGATCGGTGAGGCTCCACACCCGCCACGCCTTGCGCGCCCCGAAGCTCTTGATCGCGTCAGGCAGATGAACGTCCCGGTACCACCGATCGAAGGCGTCGCGCTGCGCGGGATCGGGAACCGTGGCGCGAACGACGAAGATGGCTGCAGGCATCAGCTTCTCCAATTGATACTGACGTCCGCGCTCACTCAGCGAAATCCTGCGGCGAGCGACACCACCTGGCCGTCGAGCCCGTTGAAACCGTGATGGCCGCGGGCCTGGCAAGGATCGCCCTCCTCCGCGCCGCCGGACAGCCATTTCACGCGGGCGCGACCGCCGGACCATTTGATGAAGGGTTCGACGCCGGCGGGCAGGGTCACCTTGCAGGCGTCGCTGGTGTGATGGATGACCAGCGTGCGCGGCAGTGCCGACGGCGAGCCGATGATCGACATCACGTTCGACGAGCTGCCGGACTCCGGGCTGAGCAAGCCCGAGGTCAGGACCAGCGCATCCGGACGGGCGCCGCGTGCGATGCCCTCCGCCGCCCTGATCGTGCCGCGGCTGGTGCCGATCACGGTCACCGGCCGCTTGATGGCGGCCATGTAGTCGACGGCGGCCTTCAGGTCGGTGTTGTAGTCCGCCACCATCACCGCCAGGCCGCGCGCCGCATAGGCATTGCGCGTGCGCACCAGCTGGTTGCCGAGCAGGCCATGAATGTCGCCGTGCTCGCCGACATTGATGGCGCCGTCCCCGCCGGGCAGCAGGATCACGCTTGCGCGCACGGCGGCCGGCTTGATCAGCGCCACGCGCGAACCGCCGACGCTGACGGTCTCATCGGCGGACGCCGCGCCGGCCAGACCCGCCGACAGCATCATGGTCAACCCGATCCGCACGATCACGCGACACGCGTCCGTTCTGATCATCGAAACCTCCCGCCAGCCGACTCGGCTCGCGGGCATCCTATCAAATTAATACGAGGCCCGGAGTGCCTAGGAGTCCGGGCCTCGTCACCTCGCGACTTCGCGAGCGAAGCCGGTCGGTATTTGTCATGCTTGGCGGACATTCGGGTTGTCCGCCTTGCGCTGGCTCAAGACGTCAATAACAGCGCGTGATCGTGACGCTGTGATCGCCGCCCCGGCGTCCTGGTACCGTCACCGTCTGCATCGGGCAGCTCGACACGTAGGGGCGATCGGACGGCACGACGTTCGGCGGATAGCGGTGCGCCCAATCCCAGGGCACGTCGTAGGTATAGGTGTAACGCACGTCTGCGGACGAGTGCTCGGGGATCTGCTGCGGCGCGGACTCGCCATACCCGCCATAGGCAAAGGCGCCGGCCGCCGGCAGATAGGCGCGCGGGCCGCGGAAATGATGCCGGACCGGCGGATACGCTGGCGGAACGACATGGCCCGGCCCCACCGGAGCGGCAGCTGGCGCGGCGACCACGGCGCCCGATCGGGCCGAGGCGGCGTGAGCCGAAAGCATCAACATAGCGGCCGCGGCGCAGGCCAGCCCAATTCCGGACGTCCGAACTGCCGATATTCTATCAGCCATGATACACGACCCTACTCTACTCGGTTGCCAGCCTGGCTATCAAAGCTAGGCCAACGGCCCAGTTCCGGCAAACCCATCGTTAAAGGTTAGTTAAGCCGTAAGCTTAACGCCAGGGCTACGGACGGCGCCCGATTGCCGCAATCTGCCGTAACGGGTGCAACATTCCGGAATGGACGCCAGGCCCCTGGATTGCTCCGTCGCTGCGCTCCTCGCAATGACGGCGGGGCTGGTGGGCGTCATCCCATGTCGACGCAGGGGTACGGGCAATGGATCACCGCTTCGTCATTGCGAGCGCAGCGGCGCAGCGAAGCAATCCAGGGCTGCGCCCACCGCTCGCAACGAATTCTCGCCGCTTGGCGAGAAAGACGGGTTGAATGAACACCTACAGCGGCAAATTGTCGTGCTTCTTCGCCGGCATCTCCATCTTCTTGTCACGCAGCATCGCGAGCGCGCGCGCGATGCGGCGGCGGGTGGAGTGCGGCATGATCACGTCGTCGATATAGCCGCGCTCGGCGGCGATGAACGGCGACAGGAAACGATCCTCATATTCCTTGGTGCGCGCGGCGATCTTCTCCGGGTCGGCCATGTCCGCGCGGAAGATGATCTCGACCGCGCCCTTGGCGCCCATGACCGCGATCTGCGCCGTGGGCCAGGCGTAGTTCATGTCGGCGCCGATCTCCTTGGAGGCCATGACGTCGAAGGCGCCGCCATAGGCCTTGCGGGTGATCACGGTGACCAGCGGCACGGTGCACTGCGAATAGGCGAACAGGAGCTTGGCGCCATGCTTGATCAGTCCGCCATATTCCTGGGCGGTGCCCGGCAGGAATCCCGGCACGTCGACGAAGGTGACGATCGGAATGTTGAAGGCGTCGCAGAAGCGGACGAAGCGTGCCGCCTTGCGCGAGGCATCCGAGTCGAGCACGCCGGCCAGCACCATCGGCTGGTTGGCGACGAAGCCGACGGTGCGCCCGGCGATGCGACCGAAGCCGGTGACGATGTTCTTGGCGAACCCTTCCGCGATCTCGAAGAAGTCGCCCTCGTCCACGACCTTCAGGATCAGCTCCTTCATGTCGTAGGGCTTGTTGGGATTATCGGGGATCAGCGTGTCGAGCGACATGTCGACCCGTTCGATGTCGTCGAAGCTCGGCCATTCCGGCACGCCGTCCGAATTGTTCGACGGCAGGAAGTCGATCAGGCGGCGCATCTGCAACAGCGTCTCGACATCGTTGTCGAAAGCGCCGTCGGCGATCGAGGAGCGCGTCGCATGCACCGAGGCGCCGCCGAGCTCTTCCGCCGTCACGACCTCGTTGGTCACGGTCTTCACGACGTCGGGGCCGGTGACGAACATATAGCTGGTGTTCTTCACCATGAAGATGAAGTCGGTCATGGCAGGCGAATACACGTCGCCGCCGGCGCACGGCCCCATGATGACCGAGATCTGCGGGATCACGCCGGAGGCCAGCACGTTGCGGCGGAACACGTAGGAATAGCCCGCGAGCGCCGCGACGCCCTCCTGGATGCGGGCGCCGCCGGCATCATACAGGCCGATGATCGGCGCGCGCGCCTTCATCGCCATGTCCTGCAGCTTCGTGATCTTGAGCGCGTGGGTCTCGGACAGCGAGCCGCCGAACACGGTGAAATCCTTGGCGAAGACGAATGTCTTGCGGCCGTTGACGGTGCCCCAGCCGGTGACGACGCCGTCGCCGGGAACCTTGGTCTTCTCCATCCCGAACTCGGTCGAGCGGTGCTCGACGAACATGTCGAACTCCTCGAACGAGCCCTTGTCGAGCAGGAGCTCGATGCGCTCGCGCGCCGTCAGCTTGCCACGCGCATGCTGCGCCTCGATGCGCTTCTCGCCGCCGCCGAGCTTGGCGCCTTTGCGCCGCTCCTCGAGGGTGTCCAGGATGTCCTTCATGCGCGTCCGCCCGTTCCCATGTCGTGAGTGTTGGCGGCCTTCTAACACGGCTGTTTCGGAACCGAAAAGCCGCTTTCGGCCCTGCCTGCCCGCCCCCCACAGCTCGGAATTAATCGCGAAATCAGGGCCATGGCCGCCCGGCGGGTCCGTCGCGGGCGAGTTTGGAACGGCCGTTCCGGCTGCCGGTTCGACCTCTCGACCCGCCCGCCTTTCGAGCTCCGACACATGCCGTCACCTCCCGTCTTCTCCAACGACATGCGCGCCCGACGCCTCGACGGCCGCGATCCGCGCGGCGCGGTCTACTTCCTGCCCTGGGGCATGGGCTTCGCCGCGGCACGCTGGCTCGGCCTCGTTCACGGACACGACTGGCAGGCGTGCTATCGGCTGCCGGACGCGATGGTCGGCCCCGATCCGGACACATGCGCGGACTGCATCGCAGCCATCGAACGCGACGTGACCACGCTCGCGGCGCGGAAT
Source organism: Bradyrhizobium sp. ORS 278 (assembly GCF_000026145.1). Lineage (NCBI taxonomy): Bacteria > Pseudomonadati > Pseudomonadota > Alphaproteobacteria > Hyphomicrobiales > Nitrobacteraceae > Bradyrhizobium > Bradyrhizobium sp. ORS 278. The sequence goes on from NC_009445.1 coordinate 4,524,820, forward strand.
GGTCCACCGTCCCGGCTGATCGGCTTCAGCCTCGGCAGCGTGCCGGCGACCCTGATGGCCGGCCGGCTCGGCCGCCCCGTCTGGAGTTTCGCCTCCGCCGACCGCGGCGAGCTGATGATCTGGTCGAGCCCGGCCGCGCGCGCCATCCGCCGGGAGGCCGAACGGCGCGGCTTTGAGCGTGACGACTTCGCCGCTGCCCTCTCCCGCTACAACCCCATTCACTGGGTCGATCGCGTCGCGCTCGACAGCCGATTCGTCGTCGGCCGGTTCGACCGCCTCGTGCCGCGCGCCCGCGGCCAGGCGCTGCTCGCGCGCGCCAGAGGCCGTATCGCCGGAGATCATCTCGTCGAGCTGCCGCTCGGCCATGTCGCGGTGCTCGCAGCGAGCGGCTTCCTGCAGCGGCGCTGGCTCCGCGCGGAGAGGATGAGGTGAACACGAGACATGGCTGAGCGCTCTCGCGGCCGTGGGCGCCTCCGGCTCGACGCTCGTGACGATCGCGATGCGCCCCTCTTCAGCGAGCCGGGATACGCGAGACCGTGGATCTGATTTGCCAAACGGCGCAAGTGAGTAGTTCGCGACACACCGGCACGACGGGCAGTTGATGCATGCGCGGCATGCGAAATTGCGCATCGGCCTGTTTTTGCGCCTAAGCCCCTTTTTGCAGAAGCATCGTTTTGGCGAGTCTCTCTCGCTCTCGTCATGATCGAGCTTGTCACCGTTCTAGCCGCGGCGACACACGACGTGGCAGCGCTTCCCACTCTCAGGACGCCCGCGATGCATTTTGTCGGATTCCCGACACCCATTTTTCTTGCCCGTCGGGCGTCGCGCTCCTAGTTTCCGCGCCCGCTTGCGGCAATCAACAAATTGAAAGGGCGGACACGATGGTTCGGGAATTCGAATACAAGGGGGAAGTGTTTCGGGTCACGGCGCATGGCATTCATGGCCATGAGGAGATCTTCATCGTCCATATCGACGACGGCGTCGAAGGCGGCGAGATCTCGATCGACCGTATGACAGAGGAGAACGACACGTCGGCTCCGCTGGAATCGATCATCGTCATGCTGTGCGACAAGCTGATTCCGGAATCCGCGATCGCCTGCCGCGACCCGGACGCGCCGTTCGCCTGGCGCGAAGGCAAGGTGGTCTATCAGGTGCATGACGGCGTGCAGGCGCTGAACCATTGAAAGGGCGCCGGAACGATGGCTCGGGGAATAACTGCCTCTCCACCGCCATCTCGTGAGCGAGGCCATTCAAGGCGTCCGATCTCCCGGATTGCCTCGCTCCCGATGAGGATTGCCTGGATTGATCCCGATAGGGTGGGCAAAGCGCAGCGCGCCCACCGATCCCATGAGGACGAAGAAGCGGTGGGCACGGCGCTTCGCGCCTTTGCCCACCCTACCAATCAGACGATCGGGCGCAGCCGCTCAGGACGAAAGCGGGATGACCAGCTCTGCGTCGGCGATGACGTAACGGACATAGCGGTAGTCGCGGATGAAGCTGATCTTGCCGTCGCGCCAGCTCAGCCACATGACGTAGCTGGGCTGCCGATCGTCCTTGCGGTCGAACACGGCGATCACCTCCCGGCCCTCGAGCCAGGCGGGCGCCAGCCATACGCCCTCCACGCCGGCATAGATGCTGAAGAACAGTCCGACGTCGGCCGACCCGACGCGGACGGGATGTGTGGACTGGTGCAGTTTGACATCGTCCGCCAGCAGCGCGCGCAAGCCGTCCCAATCACGCTGGTTGAACAGACTCACATAGCGCGCCACGGCCTCGGACACGGGCCTCGCCGCGGGGCGCGCCTCGGCCACGGCGTTGATCTCGGAGAGCCGCGCACGGGCGCGGGCGAGATGCGCCTTGACCGAGTCGACCGTCAGCCCGAGCAGCGCCGCAATGTCGGCGAGCGGCTCATCCAGCACGTCCTTGAGGATCAGAATGCTGCGCTGGGGAATCGGAAGCTCGGTGAAGCGCGACACGGCGGTCCGGATCGCCTCTTTGCGCATCATCGTCTCCGCGGCATCAGGTGCGGAGACGTCGGCAATGTCATCCGCCGCCTCCATCGGTTCGGCGGCGCGGATCGCGCGGCCGCGCAGCAGGTCGAGCGCCCGGTTGTGCGCGACCTTGAAAAGCCATGCCCGCAACGAGCCGATGTCCTTCATCTCGTCCAGAGTCGTGAGCGCACGCGTCAGCGTATCCTGCACGACGTCCTCGCCATCGATGACCGAGCCCATCAGCCGGGCGCAATAGCGATGCAGCTCTGGCCGTAGCTGCTCCGCCAGGACGGCGAGCTCGGCCACGAGCTCGGCCTTGCGCGTTCCCTGCTGATCATCTGGTCCGTCACTCAAGCTGCCGCTCCTTCCATGATCGTTACGCCGTCGTCGCCATTGAGACCGAACACGACTCCGTCGGCGAACCGCGCATCCTCCAGCACGGAAACCACGCGATCCCCATAGGCGCGCGGCGGCATCGGCGCGCCGAAACGGGCGACGAACGCACCCGGCGTGATGCTCATCGCACCCGCATAGGCGCCCGCGGCCGTATCGCCCACTCCGGTTCCCAGGATCATCATGCGCGGCACGATCGCCTGGAAGCGAATGCCGAGCCGGTCGTCCTTCGACACGCCGTTGGCATATTTGGTCATGAACCAGAGCATGCGCTTGGCGCCGGCATAGCCCCCCGACATCTGTGAACCGCCCACCGCCGCGCCGCTCGATCCGACCAGGACGCGGCTTCCCGGCTTCAAGGGCAGCTTGAGCGCGGCCTGGATCCAGTACAGGCCCGCCTTGACGTCTGTCTCCCAGGCCACCGAGAAGTCCTTCCAGCTTAGCCGATCCAGCCGATCCATCTGCGGCGTCGTGCCGGCGTTCAGGATCAGGATGTCAGGGCGGATGTCGCCGACGATCCGACGCGCGGCAGCCTCGTCGGTGACATCGGCCGCGATCGTGGCCACGCCGAGACGGGCGGCGACCGCGCCCAGGGCCTCGGTTCCACGCGCGACGACGGTCACCTTGGCACCGTGGTCCGCGAGAGCCTCCACAATTCCCAGGCCGAGGCCGCGGCTGCCACCCGTCACGACGATCGTCTTGTCTTTCAGGCTCATGATGATGCTCCATTGTCCAGATGAGAGGAAGACGATCGAGGCCCGGCAGAAGAGTCGGGCGGCCCGACGGCACGAGCCCCTTGCGCAACGGACCGCCGGGCTTGATGCTTCGGGCTCCTCGCTCACCATGAGAATCGCTCAATGTCCGTCGACACCGCCGCCGCCACCGATCGCCTAATGCGCTTTCTTGCCGTGCAGGGCGTGACCGGACAGGAGAAGGCGATCGGGCGGGAAATCATGGCGGCGCTGAAGCAGGCTGGCGTCCCGGCCAGGGCGATGCGGCTGGATGATGCCAATACGCGGATCCCGCTGCCGACCGAAACCGGTAATCTGATTGTCGAGCTGCCCGGACGCGGCAGCCAGCACAATCAGCCGCGCGTCATGTTCATGACCCACATGGACACGGTGCCGCTCTGCGCCGGCGCACAGCCGAAGATCACCGGCCGCAAGATCGTCAACCAGGCCAGGACCGCGCTCGGCGGCGACAACCGCTGCGGCTGCGGCATCCTCGTGACGCTCGCGGCCGAGCTCGTCCGGCAAAAGCTCGATCATCCGCCGATCACGCTCTTGTTCTGCGTGCGCGAGGAGAGCGGGCTCTATGGCGCGCGCCACGTCAACACCGACGATCTCGGCGCGCCGGAGATGGCGTTCAACTTCGACGGCAGCTCGGCCGCGTCCGTCACGATCGGCGCCGTCGGCGCCGACCGCTGGGAGGTCGAGATCTTCGGCCGCGCCTCGCATGCGGGCGTGGCGCCGGAGCGCGGCATCAGCGCCACCATGATCCTGGCGCTCGCGCTCGCCGACGTCAAAGCCGGCGGCTGGTTCGGCAAGGTTGTGAAGGGCAAGGGCAAGGACGCCAAGCTCGGCACTAGCAATGTCGGCCCCGTGACCGGCGGCGAAGGCCGCCCCGCGGGCGACGCCACCAACGTCGTCACCGACTACGTCCATGTTCGCGGCGAATGCCGCAGCCACGACGCCAAGTTCATTCGCGAGATTACCAAGGCCTACAAGGCGGCGTTCGAGAAGGCCGCCAAGCAGGTCACCAACAGCGAGGGAAAGTCGGGGCGCGTGAAGTTCAAGGCCGAGACCGACTATTACCCGTTCCGCATGAAGGACACCCTGCCTGTGGTGAAGCGCGCCACTGCCGCCGTCACCGATATCGGCGCCACGCCGACCTTGCGCGCCGGCAATGGCGGCCTCGACGCCAACTGGATGGTCCGCCACGGCATCCCCACCGTCACCTTCGGCACCGGCCAGAACGAGCCGCACACGATCGACGAGTGGATCAACCTCGACGAATACGACCGCGCCTGCGCGCTGGCCGTGCGGCTGGCGACGATGGGGTGAGAAGGACGCGAAGCCTGACGCCGCCGTATCCGGCGCGCGTCATCCTGACAGCCGTAGGTGCCCACCGATCCCCCGAGGACAAGAAGCGGTGAGCGTTCAAAAGGGGCCTACCTTCCACCGTCCTTCGAGACGCCCGCCTGCGGCGGGCTCCTCAGGACGAGGGCCGAGATCGTAGCAACATGTTGACCATCATCGTGAGGAGCGCCGCGCGGCGGGTCTCGAACCATGAGGCCCTGAACGACTTCATCCAACGACTTCATCCAGTGGCTCTGCTGCCATGGGCATCACGCCCCCTCCGGCGCAATGACGCCCTTGCTGAAGATGAAGCAGCCGTAGAAGCGGCGCTCGCCGGTGGCGATGACGCAATAGGCTGATTTGGCCATCTCGTAGAACGCGTAACGCTCGACGCCGACCAGCGGCCATGGCTTGCCTTCGGCGCGGTCGATCGCAGCCTGCACCTCCTGCTGCACCGGTGTGACCTCGTCCGGATGGCCGACGACCTCCATCCGCACGGCGGCGTCGTCGATGAAGGTGTCGAGCGGCAGCACCGACAGCACGGCCTGAACGGCCCTCGCCGCGCTGACATTGTCGATGCGCAGAAGCTCGCCGAACACCGTCTGCCGCGCGATCGCATCCGCCGGAAAATTCGTGTCGCAGATCACGAGGCGGTCGCCATGCCCCATCGCACGGAGTGCATAGAGCACATCGGCATTGAGCAGCGGATCGAGATTCTTCAGCATGTGGTCCTCCCCGAGCTACGGTCCTAGCCGCCTGGTCTCGCCGACCAGGCGAAGATCGATCCGGCTGATCAGGTCCGAGCGCAGCGCTTCAGCCGCGGCCATCGCCGCCGTGGTCTGCCGCAACGTGCTGACGTTCGATCCGAGCGAGACGATGCCGCCGAGCACCGCGGCAATCGCGCCGAGCAGCGCGACCGCATCGGAGCCGAGCAGACCCAGCACCGCGCCGAGCAGCAACACGGCGCCGCCCGCAATCACGATCTTCGAAGCCAGGATGATCTTTCGACAGCGCTCGGCTGTATCGGCGAGCTGCTCGAGCCGCGCCTCGATCAGGGCGATCTGGCCGCCCGGGTCGTCCTCTTCCATCACACGCGCTGTCCTTACGCGATCCCCCGGCCTCAATCGCATGTCCCGATCATGCCGCCTGTCGCGTGGCGCAAGCCTACGATGCCGTCCTCGCCCGGGCAACCACCCGCGGCGTAGGTGAGCGTTCACCCGGCCCGGATACGGGCGGAGCCCTCCCGCAACCCGAGGCAGCAGGCCGGAACAAAGCCGGCGAAACTGGATTGTCGTCGTCGAAAATTCCACACCGCAGACCGCGAGGCTCCCCATGGCTGCAGACAGCCTGAAGACACTGCACACGTCCCTGATCGATGCGCGCAACGGCTATCAGGAAGCAGCCGGCGACGCCGAGACGCCGGCGCTCAAGACGTTGTTCGCCGAGATGATCGCGCTCAAGGAGCGCGATCACGCCGAGCTGCATGACGCGCTCCGGCGCATGGGCGAGACGCCGGACGAGTCCGGGTCCTTCATGTCCACGGTGCACCAGACCGTCATCCGCGTGCGCTCCGCGGTGACCGGCCTCGGCACCAATGCGCTGCCGTCCTTCGTGAGCGGCGAGGAGCAGATCCTCAGCCAATACGACGAGGCGCTGAAGGACTGCGCCGGCGATGCCGCCACTGCGGCGACGCTGCGTCAGCAGCGCGAGACCCTGCTGGCGAAGATCGCCCAGATGAAGCAGCTCGCGGCCTGAGCGCTCGATCGTGCCAAATCTGAAAACCGACGAGCATTTCATGCAGGAGGCGATCAAGATCGCCACGCAGGATGGCGCCGATCCGGCGCTGTCACCGATCGGCTGCGTGATCGTGCTCGGCTCCGATATCGTCGCGGCCGAGCGCAACCATGTCGCCGCCAAGCACGACGCCACGGCTCATGCGGAGATCGAGGCCATCCGCGCCGCCGGCCGCGGCTTCGACGACGGCGAACTTCGCGGCGCCACGCTCTACACCACCCTGCAGCCGTGCGGCATGTGCACGATGGCCTCGATCTGGAGCAAGGTCGGCCGCATCGTCTACGGCGCCGGCCGCGACGACGTGCACCAGATGTACTTCGAGGCGCGCCACGTCGACACGCTCAAATTCGTCGAGAACGCCTATCGCGACGACATCACGATCGAAGGCGGCGTTCTGCGCGACGCCTGCAGCAAGCTCTACTATCGACCCTGGGACGATGTCCCGATCGAGGACCAGGGCAACCGCTGAAGGCCATGGCCTTCTCCACGTCACGAAGCAGGGGTGCGCGAGAGATCCAGCCGGTCGCGGTCGCCGTTGAAGCGAGAGCCATCTGGAGGCCCGACATGCGACTGCGACTGCTCACGAGCGCGTTTCTCCTGGGGATCATCACCATGCCGCATGCGAGTGAGGCCTCACTGCTCGATACATACAGATGGAAGAATCGCATCCTGGTCGTGACCGGGCCCGACGGCGGCGACGCGCGGCAACAGCGCCGGATCTATGAGGCCGCCAAAGCCGGCATGGTGGAGCGCGATATCATCCTGCTCGAGGCCGTTGACGGCACCCCCCAGGCTCGCCAGCTTCACGCCACGGTGGGCACGGATGGCCGCCGTTTCAGGGTTTTCCTGATCGGCAAGGATGGCCACACCGCAATCGCCGCGGATACGCCGATCGCGGCGGAAGAGCTGTTCAAACGCGTCGATGCCATGCCGATGCGGCAGGATGAGATGCGGCGCGGAAAGGGCCGCTGAGGTCCGGCGTCGTCTTCAGATGAAGAGCGCCTGTTCCCGCGTATGTTGAACACTGACCTTCCAATTGTCGCGATATCGTGGCGGGCGCTTCGAACTGGAATGTCTCTCAAGGAACGCATCGGAGCCAAGGCGAGAGGAATGAGCTGGCGGTCATCGCCATATCGAATTGCTTTCGTCCTGCACGCGCTCTTGCGCGCCTGACCAGGAGGTTCGTGTAGTAGCCGGCTAACACCTCGGGCCTGCGGGGATCATTGAGTCCTATTCCGCATCGCACACGACTGCGTTCGACAGATTTGTTGTTGCGGCGATCTCGCGTATTGCTGCCTCGTCGGACATTGCTGTGTCAATCTCACTGGACAGGACAGAACAAACAGCATGCTCGTTCAAATTGTCGCGCGATTGATCGGCAACGCGACGAGTTCGGCTTTGCGCCGTTGACCAACGCGTATAAGGTCAGGCGTTACCAGCGTCCACGAAGCGCTGGAACGTCGGGGATGTGAAACGCGAGCAAGGTGGTTGACGGGCCGAGCTCGTCGCCTTCGTCGTCGCACGCGCTGCTGTTTTCCGACATTTGGAGGTATCAGGTTCGAACCGCTCGAGCGATTCGACGATTGCGGCTGATGCGTGGCCAGTCGGACACGATGTCCGCAGCAGGTGTTTGATCGCGAGGCGACGCTGGCAGCTTGCATCGACACGTTGGAGGAACCGGAATGGACCAACGGGACGTACGGGCCGCATGGCAAAGATTCGTCGAGCGCGGCACCTTGTCGGGTGACGTGAGATCAACGGTGGCCGCTTCGTGGCGGCGTTCTCAGCAGCACCGCATCACCGTCGATCGCGCCAAGGCGCCGCTGGTCGCGGAGGACGAATTGGCCCGCCAGCGGGCCAAGCATGCCGCGCTTCGCCACGCCGCACGGAGCGCGCTGCAGAACTCGAAGACGTTCCTGAGAGATGCAGGATCCATCATGATCCTCACCGATCCCACCGGCCTGATCATCGATACCCAGGGCGATGCCCGGGTGATCGATGCCGGGCGTACCGTGCATCTGGAGCATGGCGGGCGCTGGAGCGAGGCCGACATCGGCACCAACGCGATCGGCGCGGCGCTGGCTGACTCGTGCCCGGTGCAGATTCACGGCGCCGAGCATTTCTGCACCGAGGTGCAGCGCTGGACCTGTGCGGCCGTGCCGGTCCACGATCCGAACGACGGCGAGCTGCTCGGCGTCGTCGACATCTCCGGCCCGGCCAGCACGTTCAATCCGCAGAGCCTGGCGCTGGCGGTTGCGGTCGGCCATCACGTCGAAAGCGTGCTGGCGCAGCTGGCGCGCCAGGACAAGGAGCAGCTGCTGTGCGATTTCATCGCCAAGCGCGCCTCCTGGGCCACCGAGGAATGCATCCTGCTCGATCGCCGCGGCGCCATCCTGCATGCGACCGAGCGCGGCCTGCGCGCGATGAAGGACAACGGTCTCAACACCGACGGCGATGCGCCGACGCGGTTCCTGAAGACGGTGGCCTTTGAGGACTGGCCGGCGAAGCTCAGGGAGATCCTGCCCCATGCGAGCTTCGAGCTTGTAAAGAACGGCAACACGGGCGTCGGCGCGATCGTCGTGATGCACGCCCGGCGGCGTGCCGCCGGGGAGCGCAGCGCGGCGGGCATGCGCGGGCGCGATGCTGCGCCGCCGCGCTCGGCGCAGGCGCCTCCGCCGGCGAGGTCAGCCGGCAACAAGACGCCGCGATTTGTCGCCGAGGACCCGAACGTGCTCGCGATCGTGCGGCGCGTCGAGGGCGCGGCGGCGCGCAAGATGCCGATCCTCATCCGCGGCGAGACCGGCACCGGCAAAGAGCAGCTGGCACGCCACGCCCATGCCGCCAGCGGACGCGCCGGGGCGTTCATCGCGGTCAATTGTGCCGCGCTCCCCGACAGCCTGATCGAGGCCGAGCTGTTCGGCTATGCCGATGGCGCGTTCACCGGCGCGCGGTCCGGCGGCGCCATGGGCCTGGTGAAGGAGGCCGATGGCGGCACGCTGTTTCTCGACGAGATCGGCGACATGCCGGTGGCGCTGCAGGGCGTGTTGCTGCGCCTGCTCGACGACTGGACGGTGCGCCCGGTCGGCGGCGCCGCCTTCAAGGTCGACGTCTTCCTGGTGTCGGCGACCAACGCCGCGCTTGACAAGGCGATCGCCGAGGGACGCTTCCGGTCCGACCTGCTGTATCGGCTGAACACGCTCGAGGTGCGGCTGCCGCGGCTGCGCGAGCGCAGCGATTTCGACGCCATTGCGCGCCAGCTGCTGCACAAGATCGATCCCGGCTGCGCCATCACCGCCGAAGCGCTGGCCCGGCTGGCGCCGAACCACTGGCACGGCAACATTCGCGAGCTCGGCAACATGCTGGCGCGGCTCACGCTCGGCGTGTCCAACGGGATCATCGATGAGGCTTGCGTGGACGCGATGCTCGGTCAAACGATCGGCCAACTGATTGCTCGGCCATCGCTGGACACGGAGGGGTCGCTGCACGATGTGCAGCGCGCCCGCATCCTCATGGTCTACGCGGAGACCAACGGCAATGTCAGCGAGACCGCACGCCGGCTCGGCGTGTCCCGCAACACGATCTATCGCGCGCTCGGCCAGCCGCGGCCGTAGTCCGCGGCTGTGCTCGGCGTCGCCCGTCGCCGTGACGAGGCTCGAACGGAGAGACGCACGATCAGTCCGCCGCAGCCGGGCGCGAACGCCCGGTCCGTCATCAGCGAAAGCCCTGCGCGCTCACAACAGCTCGGCGCCGCCGCCCAAGGCGGGACCCGCGGTCGGGTCGTAATCGTCCGGCTTCTTCGCGATCAAAGTCTGCGTCGTCAGGATCAGCCCGGCGACGGAGGCGGCGTTGCGCACCGCGCTATAGCAGACCTTGACGGGATCGATGATGCCGGCCTTGATGAGATCGACCGAGGCGCCGTTGCGCGCGTCGAGGCCGTGGCCATTGGCGCCCTTCGCCACCTTCCTGACCTCCGCCTCGGCGTCGAGGCCCGCATTCGATGCGATGTGGAACAACGGCCGGCTCAGCGAGCGCTGCAGCAGCTCGGCCCCCTGCCGCACGCTGCCGTCCAATCCACTGATCAGCTCATCGAGCTTCGGCGCCGCCTTCAGCAGCGCGAAACCGCCGCCGGGGACGATGCCCTCCTCGATCGCCGCCCGCGTCGCATTGATCGCGTCCTCGATCAGCTGGGTGCGGCGCTTCTGCTCGACCGGCGTTGCGCCGCCGGCGAGGATCATCGCCGTGCCGCCCGAGAGCTTTGCAATGCGCTCCTGGAACTTGTCGCGCTCGATGTTTTCCGGCGCGGCTTCATATTGCCGCATCACCTGCTCGCGGCGCGCGGCAATCCGATCGGGATCGCCGGCGCCTGCCGTGATCAAGGTCTTGGAAGCGGAGATCCGCACCTGGCGCGCGGCGCCGAGATCCTGCAGCTCGGCCTTTTCCAGCCGGCCGCCGAGATCGACGGAGATCACGCGGCCGCCCGTGGTGATCGCGATATCCTCGAGCATGGCCTTGCGCCAATGGCCGAACTCTGGCGGATGGATCGCGGCGACCTTGAAGTTGTTCTTCTCGCGGCGCGCCAGGAGCTGCATGATCACGACCGGCGCGACCTCCTCGGCGATGATCAAGAGCGGCCTGCCGCTCTTCTCGACCAGCGAGATCACGCCGGCGAGCTGCTCGCCGCTCTGGATCTTGTGGTCCGTCATCAGGATGAACGGATTGTCGAGCACGACCTGCATGCGCTCCACATCCGTTACCATGTGATGCGAGAGATAGCCGCGCTCGAACGCCATGCCTTCGATCACTTCGAGCGTCGTCTGGACCGTGCTGCCATATTCGACCGCGACGATGCCATGCGTCCCCGCGCGCTCGAAGGCTTCCGCGACCATGTCGCCGAGCGCGGCATCGTTGGCCGCGATGCTCGCGACCGCGCGCAGTCCCGCCGAGCCCTGCACCGCGATCGCGGAGCGCTTCAGGTGCTTGATCGTCTCGGCGACCGCAAGCTCGAGTCCCTCGACCAGTTCCACCGGATTGGCCCCTGCCGCGAGGCATTTCAGCCCGTCCTGCACCAGCACGTCGGCCAGCACCGTGGCCGTCGTGGTACCGTCGCCGGCGGTGTCATTGGTTTGCTTCGAGACCTCGCGCAGCACCTGCGCGCCCATGTTCTCGAACGGACATTCCAGCTCGATTTCGGCGGCGATGCTGACGCCGTCGCGCGACACGATCGGCGTCCCGATCGGGCGGTCCATGATCGCGTTCATTCCCTTCGGACCCAGGGTGCCGCGCACCGCCTTGGCGAGCTTGGCAACGCCCCGTCCCAAAGCGGCTCGCGCCGCTTCGTCATGCAGCATGATCTTCGGCATGGTCTCAACCTCCCTCTCGCCTGGTCGTTCGCCGTTCAGGCCGGCGCGACTTTTGTTGTCCCCCGGCCGTTCAGGCCGAGGCGCGTGCTTTCGGAACGTACGGCGTCTCCAGATCGAACCGCACCGACAAGAGACCGCGGCACAGCGCGCTGTTGAACTCGGCATTGACGCCGACACGGCGCAGTCCGGAGACGTAGGCGGCAAAGTGCTCCGCGCTCAGCGGCAGTCCCGCCGCATCGACGAAAGCCGGCATCTCGTCGCCAGCGGCCGCCACCACGTCGCGCCGCTCGAGATACCGCCGCCTCAGACGGTCACCTTCGTCATCGACCGGCAGGTCACTAAGCTCGACAAGGGTGAGCGCCGTGAGCGTCTGAGGCGAATGCCCGATTCCCGTGAGGTGATTGAGCAACGCCACCTGCCGGCGCTGTAACGCCTTGATGAGGAACGTCCGGCGCAGATCCTCCAGGTTGCCATCCGCCTCGACGCCGAACGTTTCCTGGAACGACAGCCCCTGCGCCAGCCCGGCATTTATCTGGTCGGCATACATGTGCTCGCCAAGCATGACGCTGACGCCAGTCACCCAGTCCAGCGCGCTCACCACGCGACGCATGTCGTCCGCCATCAGGAACGAGAAGTTCGCCGCGCACCAATAGGTCGGCAGCCGGAATTCGATATGGACGCGGTTGCTCGCATCCACTTCCGCCCTGGTGACGAAGTTGAGATCGACCACCGACTCGTCGAGCTCCGGATCCATGACGCTTTGAAGCGAAGCCCACACTTCGGCCTGACGCGTGTCGATGTGCCACTGCTCCGCCTGCCGGTGATGGTCCGGCAGGCCCGCTACGATCCGCCCGCTCATGGCCGTCACGCCGGAACGGGTTCGGACAGATGCGCGTAGCCGCCGCCGGCGCGGATCTTCTTCTTCTGGGCTTCGACGTCAATGCCGTAGAGCCGCGCGGCGTTGAGACCGAGGATCTTGGTCTTGTTCTCCAGCGTCAGGACCGATCCGGTCTCCTTGGTGAGGTCCTCCGGAATCTCAAACGCCATGAACTTGTCGATCAGCCATTTCGGAGTCCAGATGCCGTAGTCGCTGCCATACAGGATCTTGTCCGGCCCGAGCCAGAACAGCAGCTCCGACATCACATGGGCGAAATAGCCCGGCCGCGAATGGATGAACGGGAGAGCCACCGCGATCCCCGCATAGACATTGGTCTCCTGGGTGGCGATCCAGCAGAAATCGTCCAGCCGCGGTAGCCCGCAATGTTCGACGATGAAGTTGAGATCCTGGAACGAGGTGGCGACGTCGTCGATGTCGGCGACATCGAACGCATCCCGGTTCAGGGGAATGATCGTCGGCCCCTTGTGGACGTGGACGTTCTTGATGCCGAGCTTCTGCGCCGCCTCGAGATATTTGTAGGAGTCCTTGTCGGAGAGCTTGTAGCCCTTGGACTCGCCGCGCCATTCGGCGGTGTACAGCTTCACACCCTGCAGCTTGTATTTCTCGGCCAGCGCGTGCAGATCCTCGAGGCCCTTGCTGCCGTCCCGCGGATCGAAGGCGCCATTGAGGATGAAGCGGTCCGGATGGCTCTTCTTCATCGCGGCGTTGCGCTCCGTGGTGTTGAAGCCGTTCTTGTAGAAATCCGTCAGGTATGTGGGCTGCAGGATGGCCATGTCGTCGTAGCCCGACACGAACAGATCGTCGAACATGGTCTTCGCGTCGTATTTTTCGAACTTCTCCTTTTCCCACTTCTCCGAGGGCGGGCTGAGGTTGGCGTGGTAGGCATAGAAGCAGTCGATGAACTGCTTGCCGTGAATGTTCTTCTGGTTGGCCGGGCTGCCGTCCCAGAAGTGGGTGTGCCCGTCGATCACGAATATCTCGTCGCCCGCAGCCGTTCTGTACATCGCGCGTCTCCCGCTCCCAGATTGATTGTGATGAGGCCTGCCGTTGATGGCAGAGCCAGGTTGGCCCGGCCGGCGCGAAGCCGGCCGGGCATCCGCAGGCGCCGGTCAGGCGATGTATTTCATCATCTCGTTCATGTCGCCGAACAGCACGACCGTGTTGTCGTCGACCATGACCATCCGGCCGTAATGCGTCGATGTCGCGATCTCGAACAGATGCGGCGTCATTTCGCGGCCGAGCTCCTCGGAGATCTCGTCCATCTTGAATTCCATCTTGCCGATGCCATCGATCCGGATCATCGCCGGCATGTAGGTCACGGTGATATGGTCGTGGCGGCTCATGACGTCGGCGATGGCGCGTGCCTCGACGCTGTCGTTCATGGTCACTCCGCATTGGTTGGACACCGTGTCCTCGAACTTGATGTCCTTCATCGGTTTGAAGATGTTGTCGGCTTCCTGCATCATGGTCGTTCTCCTGACGAATTGAGTGAAGGGCGTGGACAGCGGCTAGGTCAGACTGGCCGGAACCGTCAGGCCAAGCTCGGCGGCGATGCCCCTGATCCGGTTCTTGGCCTGACCGAGCGCGTCGTTGAACGAGACGACCTTGACACGCGGCTGCGACCAGATCGGCTGCAGCCGGTTGGCGGCGTCGAGCGCGAGCTCGGCGTGCTTGGCCAGCCATTTGTTGAACAGCGCGATATTGTGCGCCGAGTGCTGCGCATCGGTGCCGAGGATGTGGAACAGCTCGACCGTGTTGGCGAGGTTGCGCTCGTAGTCGGCCTCCGCCGCGGAGACCACGGCCGGGGTGATGAAGTCGTTCTGGGCCGATGCGGCCTGCATCAGGAAGCCGGACCGGAACAGCTCGCCGACAAGAGGCTCGAACACCACGTTGGTGGCGAAATACTGTTCCAGATAATCGTTCGATCCCATCACCGACTCGATCGACTTGCGCACGCCCTGCCAGATCGGATCGTCCAGCCAATGCTGCTTGCCGGCATTGACGTCGAAGCCGGGAAGATCGAGCGCGATCTCGCTCAGATACAGCGTGATGTCCTGGGCAAAGCGCAGCTTGTAGGACGAGTTGGTCAGGATCGCATTGTTCACCATCTGGGTGTAGCCATAGCGCTGCGCCTGCATGGTCGACGTGCCGAGCCCGAATTCGGCATGCTTGTAGGCGCCGAGATGATTCTGCAGGATCTTCACCCAGGCGGGATCGAAGCGCGCCGGCGCGCCGGACTTGCGGCCGTTCTCGATGGTGTTCTGCACCATGCCGCAGATCGTCGACTGCCGCTGGTAGTGCGTCCGTTCCCACTCCTGGTCGACGGCGCGGAACTTGTGCCAGTTGGAGCTCTTCGCCGCCGTCCAGTCCTTGCTGTAGGTCGGCGTGCCGTCCGGGAAGGAGATGATCCAGTCCTGCAGCAGATAGCGCTCGGGATCCGGCTGAACGTCGACGGTCATGTCCTCGTAGTGCGTGGCCTTGCGGCCCTTCGGCTCGAAATAGTTATATCTGCGGCTGTCGGAACCGGGAAACACGGCCGATCCCGCCGCGCCGGATTTGACGACCGGCTCCGCAGTGGCTCCGCTTGCTTGTGCACTCATGACGACCTCCCTCTTTTGTGGTTGTGCTGCGACGATGTCCGAGCGCCGTCATCGCACCGCCGGCGTAAACTTGTCGAAATAGATGTGGTCCGGCTCGACGCCGTTGATCTGCAGGACCGGAAGCACCGCATCGATCATCTGCGTCGGACCGCAGGCATAGGCGTCGATAACCCCCGCCAGCCGCTCCTGCTTGAGGTGACGCGCGACGACCTCGTGCACGAAGCCGGTCTCACCGTCCCAATGATCCTCGTCCGTCGCATGCGACAGCGCCGGCACGAACCGGAAATCCGCGAGCTCCCGGCCGATGGCCGCGAGCTCATCGAGATGGAACAGGTCCGCGCGCGACCTCGCGCCATAAAAGAAGCGGATCGGGCGCTGTTCCCCGCTCGCGATGTGATCGGCCAGGATCGACCATAGCGGCGACATCCCCGACCCTCCCCCGATCAGCAGCATCGGGCCCGGGCGTTCTTCGCGCCGGAAGCAGGTGCCGTAGGGGCCTTTCGCCAACACGACGCTGCCGACATCGAGCCCGCCGTCCAGCTGCGAAGAGAAGGCGCCATTCGGATATTTCTTGATGATGAAGCTCAGCCGCGTCCCCTCGCCTGGCGCATTGGCCATCGAGAAGGCACGGGTAATACGGCCGTCGTCGATCGTCAGGTCGACATACTGGCCGGCCCAGAACTTCATCGGCTTGTCGATCTCGATCTCCAGCAACCGGATGTCCGAGGTCAAGGCGGTGATGCCCGTGACGTGTCCGCGGAAGGTCTTGACCGCGATCGATCGCCTCAGCATGTCCTCGTCGTAATTGAGCAGCTCGAAGCTGACGTCGCTATAGGCGTGCGTCCGGCACAGCAGGACATGACCGTTCTCGCTTTCGTAGTCGGGCAGCGCGAAGGTCGAATATTTCAGCAGCTCGATGTCGCCGTCGACGAGCTTCGACTTGCAGCTGCCGCACTGCCCTTCCTTGCAGCCATGCATCAGCGAGATGCCCTGCCGGAACGCCGCATCGAGCACGGTCTCGCCTTCCGCGACCTCCATCTCGATGCCGACAGGCTCGAATCGAACCTTGTGCACCTGCACGTCCGTCACGGCAGCCTTGGTCCCAACCGACATCGACATCCTCCCCGGCACCCTTGATCAGATGGTCGCAGGGAGCCGGCGAACCGGCCCCCTGCTCTCGCAGCGTCAATGGCAAGGATTGATGGTGAAGCCCTTGCGATAATCGGCGACTGCGATCTCGCGCTCGATCGGCGAGAGCGCGCGGAAGCCCCGCAGCGGGCTGCCGAGCTGATGGCCGCGCACGTGATCGAGCGTCCACATGTCCTTGGCGTCGAACCGCAGATGCGGCTGGGCGGTCAGGGTCTTGCCATCCGGACGGACGAAGCCGAGATCCTTGATGGCGTCGGCGATGTCCCAGCCGTGGTAGCAGTCCTCCCACTCGCGGCGACCGCTGAAGCGGCCCATCGCAGGCGTGGGTCGGCCCTCATACTCGGCGGCGAACGCCACCTTGTGGGTCCAGCGGCAGCCTTCCGAGCAGTAGGTGTAGATCTTGCCGTCGACCTCGTCGCAGACGAAGTCCTCGCGGATCAGGCAAGGCACCATGCAGCTCCAGCACCGATGCGGGTACACGTAACCCACGTCGCTGTTGAACAGGATGTTGGTCTCGCCCGGCACGCTCAGCTTCGCATACCACTTCCAGAAGTCACCGAACTCGGCGTACCAGCCGGGGTACTTGTGCTCGAACCACTCGAAGTCCTTCTCGGTCTGGGCCTCGATTCGCCAGAAGTTCGCGGACCAGCCGACCGCGAAGAACTGGGCGGTCTTGTGGACGTAGTTCTTCTTGACGATTCGGTCCCAGGCGGCGGCGACATCGTCATGGTGGATCTTGATGCCGTACTTCTCCAGCGGCAGCATGTAGGTCCGGTAGTAGTCTTCATAGATCCAGCGGTGCCACAGCTCCGCATAGGACTCCTTGTTCTTGTCGCGGTTGGTGGTGCCGTATTCGATGAAGGTACCGATCGCGGCGTCGACGATGGCATGGTTCTGCCAGAACGCATATTTAAGGTCGCGCTCGAGCAGCTGGTGGTTCGACGGATCGTTGATCATCGCCATCAGCATCGAATGGCCGTTGCCGATGTGACGCGATTCATCCGACTGCACCGACAGGAACACCGTCGGCAGCGCATAGTCGCCGTTGCGCGCGGCCTCCGACGGCATCGCCACGAACAGCGTGTTGGTGAACGCGGTCTCGGCCACCACCGTCAGGTACACGTTGGCCGCGGTGATCGCGTCGCCGGTGAGAAAGCCCTCGGCGAACTGCCGCCCGATCGTGGTGGCGTAGCACTTGCCGAACGCGGCCTCGGTGATGTCGAACCCGGCCGGATCGATGTAATTCTCCATGTACCACTTCTTGAGGTTCATCTGGATCGTCGAGTGCCGGAACTCGTCGACCATCTGCATTGTGAAGCCGGTGCGCAGCTCTTCGCCCGGCGCCAGCCGGCCGACCATCGCCATCGATCGCGCCGCCGAGATCTCCGGGAACGGAATGATGGCCAGGAACAGCTTCATCCATTCGACCCAGCGCGGCTCGACATTGCGGAACATGTCGCCGCGCAAGGCGGCGTCGAGCGCGCCGTAGACGCGGTTGTCCTTCTCCTCCTGCATCGGGAAATAGGAGCGCAGGACCTGCTTCATCGGATCGCGGGGAGTCTTGGAAATCTTGTAGTCCGTCGGGAACGTCATCGCTTCCTGGACATAGCTCGGCGTCCAGCCGAGATCAGCGACGCGACTAGCTGCCTCGGCGATCGTAATGCCCTTCTGTGCCGTAATCTTGTTGAGCGTCAGACTTGCAGACATTTCCTTCTCCTTTGAACGTTGCATCAGCTTGTTGTCGTCAGGCCTTGATCGTTCGGTCGGAGGAGCCTCCGATCAAGGACGGCTCCCGCGACGTCTCCTGCAAATTCACGTCTGCCCATCAACTTTGAGGTCCGAAAATTGACTTTGACTTCCGTAATGAATTGGCATTTCAGACCGGCTTGGCGGCGCCTGCCGCCCCGTCGGCTTCGGCGCCGCGGCTGACCAGAGACCGGCCTTCCGCGACAAACTTCGCCGCCAGCACCAGCGTGCCGATGGCAAACTCACTGCCGTGCCGCGCGATCATCGCCTCGGCGATCGCGCCGACCTGCGCAAAGAATGCGTCCTTCGAGCGGTCGTTGTCAGTCGGCTCCGCCGACGGCGGCATCTGATCGCGCGCCGGCGGCACGGCCGAGACCGGGCCGGCCGACTGTTTGAGATTGAGCCTGCTCATATCGACCTTGCTCATCATGCATGTCCCGTGCGTTTGTGGTCGTCATCGGTCGGCGTGCTGTCGAATTCCAGCAACGCCTGGTTCAGCCATTCGCGCTCGGCCACAAGGCGCGTGTGCTCGTCGCGAAGCTGGCTGAGGCGGTCCATCAGCCGCTCGAGCTCGGCTGTCGCAGCGCTGCCGCCCTCCGAGCGCGCGACGTCGCGCCGCGCGCATTCCAGCTCGATCTCGGCGCCGCCACGCGCGCTTTCGTTCCGCAGCTGCATCTCGTTGTTGCGGATGATGCCCTCGATCAGCCTGTGCCGCGCGATCATGCGGTCGCGCGCCTGCTGCAGCCGGGCCGCTTGCTCGGCCGTGATCTTTGGCCCGCCTTCGCCGGACTTGGTCACCCGCATCACTCTCGTTCGACGATTGAGATCGACATCGAGCATTGGCCGCGCCTGCCTTCAAGGAATCAGCACGGCACGTCCGTGGATGCGCCCATGATGCAGATCGTGGAGCGCATCATTGGCCTCGCTGAGCCGGTATTCCCTGGTGTGCAGCGTCACGAGACCGCGGTCCGCGAGCGCCATCAATTCGACCAGCTCGGCATAGGTGCCGACCAGGTTGCCGACGATGCTCTTCTCGGTCGTGATCATGTCGATGGTCGGCAGCTCGATCTTGCCGCCGTAACCGACGATGTAGTAGGTGCCGCCATTGGCGGTCATCGCCAGTCCCTTGGCCACCGCATCGCCCTCGCCGACGAAGTCGATCACCGCCTCAGCCCCACGCCCGCCGGTCAGCGCCAGCACCGCCTCGACCTCGCCGCCCTCAGCCTTGACCAGGTGATGCGCGCCACAGGTCTTGGCGAGCTCCAGCGATTTCTCGGAGCGGTCGACGACGACGATCTCCGCCGCGCATAGCGCCGCGAGAACCTGGATGCCGATATGGCCGAGACCGCCTGCCCCGATCACCACGACATATTCGCCAGGCAGCAGGTGGCGCGACGCTTTCTTGGCGGCGCGGTAGGCGGTCAATCCCGCGTCCGTGTAGGGAGCGACGTCCTTTGGCGCCAGCGACTTCGGCAGCTTGATCAACGAGCGCTGTCCGGTCAGCAGATATTGCGCGTAGCCGCCATTGGCATTGATGCCGGGAAAGCTACTGTCGAGCGCATGCATGTCGTTGCCGCGCCTGCATGCCAGACAATGGCCGCTGGTCACCAGCGGGTGACAGATGACGCTGTCACCGACCTTGACGCCCTCGACACCGGGACCGACCGCCTCGACCCAGCCCGCGTTTTCATGACCCATGATGTAGGGGAGCTTGACGTCGACCTTGCTGCGCCAGATTCCCTCGACGATGTGAAGATCGGTACGGCAGACGCCGGCGCCACCGATGCGCACGATCACGTCCATCGGACGCGAGATCTTCGGGTCGGGAACCTCCTCGTATCTGACGAACTCTCTCGAGGTCAGCTTCTCATCGAACGCATGGAGCACCGCGGCCTTCATGTCGTCTCCCCGGATTTTTTTGTTTCGACGTCAACGTGTCGCAGCCGTCGTTGTCCAAGGTTGAGCAAGAGCTATGCCAGGGAGCTAACAGATTGATAATCAGGATCTTCTCATCCGCCTTCGCGCCGATCTTCGGTCCGCCGCGGATCACTGCTGATTGCACAACTGTTCCGGGACGGAACAGTTTTCGTAGTGCGAAGGTCACTTCGCGAGGCCGGCTTCCGATTTCTGCTTTTCGCACGATTGCTCTATGCTGATCGACGCAGCGCCACGAACAAACAGCCGGGCGTGCCGGCGCTCCGGCGGAACCGCGGACCGGGAGGATGACGATGCTGCCAGGCAGCCGACGCCTCGATGGCGCATGGTTGAAGCTGGACGATCAGGATCAGCCGCCAGGCGGTCAGATGTCGGCCGACATCTACGACAGCTGGATGCGCTGCATCACGATGGGTCTCGATGCGCTGCGCCCACCCTCGCCTGAATTCGTCGATGCCGCCGTGCTGCGGCAGGAGCAGCAGCGCTGCTCGCTGGTGCGCGGCCTCGCTCTGGCGGAGATGCACACGCTGCATCAGCAGATCGCCGGCTCGAACTTCATGATCGCGTTTGCAACCGCCGAAGGGCTGCTGCTCGACATCATCTCCGACTCGAGCTTCAGCGACGCCTCGGATGCCGCCTGTATCCGCGCCGGCTCGCTCTGGACCGAAAGCATCTGCGGCACCAACGGGCTCGGAACGGCGGCCTTTCTCAAGCGGCCGATCGTCGTGCATGGACGCGAGCACTTCTTCGCCCGCTACAACAATCTGACCTGCGTGGCGGCGCCGATCTTTGGGCCCGACGGCGAGGTCGCCGGCATCCTCGACGCATCGTCCGACTGCATGTCGCGGCAGGCGCACACCCAGGCGCTGGTCGCGATGGCCGCCACTCAGATCGAGAACGGGCTGTTCCGCGAGCAGCATCGCGGCGACATCCTGATCGCCTTTCACAACCGCGGCGAATATCTGCATACGTTGAGTGCCGGCCTGCTCGCCGTCGACAATGACGGCCGCATTCTCGCCGCCAACCGCGCCGCGCGCGTGCTGCTGCATGGACTGCCCGCCTTCGCCGGCCGCCCGTTCGGCGATGTCTTCCGGGGCCGGTTCAGCGACTTCGTCGACGAGGGCCGGCGCATGGAGCGGCAGCGGCTCGAGGACGACGTCGGCAGCCAGTTCGTTGCCACGATCGAGAACAGCCGCCAGTTTCCGATGACGCATCGGGTGGTGTCGCCGCGACCGACACCGCTGAAGAGCCCCGCGGCGCCGTTCGTCTCGGCCGATCAGCGGATCGCGGCCATCGTGCAGCGGGTCGCTGTCGCTGCCACACGCAAGATGCCGATCCTCATCCGTGGCGAGACCGGCACCGGCAAGGAGCAGATGGCGCGACACGCGCATGCCGCGAGCCGGCGCAGTGGCGCGTTCGTCGCGGTCAATTGCGCGGCCCTCCCCGACAGCCTGGTCGAGGCCGAGCTGTTCGGCTATACAGAGGGCGCGTTCACCGGCGCCCGCAAGGGCGGCTCGGCCGGCCTGTTCAAGGAAGCCGATGGCGGCACGCTGTTCCTCGACGAGATCGGCGACATGCCGGTGACCCTGCAGGCGGTGCTGCTGCGCTTCCTCGACGACTGGACCGTTCGGCCGGTCGGCGGCAGCACGCGTGAAGTCGATGTGCTCCTGGTCTCGGCCACCAACGCCAATCTCGACGACGCCATCGCGAAGGGCCGGTTCAGATCCGATCTGCTGTTTCGCCTCAACACGCTCGAGGTCACGCTGCTGCCGCTGCGCGAACGCAACGACTTCGCCGACATCGCGCGCCATCTGATGCACAAGATCGATCCGTCGATCGCGCTGTCCGAAGCTGCGATTCAACGGCTGGCGCAACGGAGCTGGGACGGCAACATCCGCGAGCTCCGCAACGCGCTGGCCCGGCTCTCGCTCAGCGAGACCGGCCTAGTGATCGACGCCGCCACCGTCGATGCCGTCATCGGGGCCGATCGCCCTGAGGGAATGGCGGCGAAGATCACCGTGGACAGAGCTGCCGTGGAGGACGGCGCTCCAGCCGACCTGCACGAGATCCAGCGCGCGCTCGTGCTCAGCACCTATGCCGACACCGGCAACAACATCAGCAAGACCGCGCGGCGGCTCGGCATCTCGCGCAACACCGTCTATCGCGCGCTGCGCGGCAAGCCGGAGTAACACGCGCCGCATCAATTTGGATCAATGTGAAAGGAGGCCACGATGTTCGAACCGGAGAACAGTCTCGAAGCGCTGATGCAGGCGGCCGGCCGCGATCCCGCGATCATTCCGCGGTTCTACCGCGCGCTGCTCGAGGCCGAGATCTATGTCCTGACACCGGAGGCCCCGATCGAGCCCGGCCAGCGCCGCTCGCTCGCGCGCGAGGAGCGGATCAACGTCGCAAGCGTCGAATTCCAGGGCCTGACATGGCTGCCGGCGTTCACCTCGCGGAAGCGCATCTCGGACTATGTCAAGGCGCCGGAAGCCTGTCTCGGCGCTGCGGCCCGCGATCTGTTCCGAATGCTGCCCAACGCAAACTTCTGGTTCAACCCGTTATCCGAGTGCCAGAAGCCGATGCCTGCAAGCGAGATCGCGTTGCTGATGGACGGAACGATTTTCGACAAGCTCCAGATGGCGGACGCGTCCCGGCACCCGAGCCGGTGAACCCATCCCCGCCACCGAAAGAAAAGCAGCGAGCCGCGCGGGCTCACGGCACATCGCTCAGGTCACTGTTGAGGGCTCCGGTGCCGCGGACGTCTCCCTGATCTCGACGCGGATCGGGGTCGGATCGAAACCGTTGCAGGGGTTGTTGACCTGCGGACAATTCGAGATCACGAACAGCACGTCCATCTCGGCGGTCACGTCGACATAGTTGCCCGGCGCGGAGGGGCCGTCCAGCACGGTGAAATTGCCCGACGGTTCGATCGGGACGTTCATGAAGAAATTCAGGTTGGAGACGATATCGCGCTTGGTCAGACCATGCCGCGACAGCTCCAGGATGAAGTTCTCCCGGCAGGCATGCAGATAGCGCGTCGCCTCGCCGAAACGCACGGCATTGCTCTCGCAGGAACAACACCCGGCCGAGGTGTCGTGGCGGCCGCAGGTGTCCGCCGTGATCCGCGCCATCACGCGGCCGCGGTTGGAGATCAGCTTCGTGCCGAGCTCGAGATAGGCCGAGCCCTGGACACGCAGCGTGTCCTGCGCGCTGTAGCGCTCGGCGGTGTCATCGGCGGCGTACATCAGCGCATCCACCGCCTGCTCGCCTTCACTGTCGATGATGCGCAGCGTCTGGCCTTTCCTCAGCACGCGCGACCAGGGCTGCTCGGCGGGAATGTCGGAGCCATAGACGATAGGGCCCGGGTCGGTCGGTGTCATGAGCGCTCCTCAGGCGAACAGCTGATCGGTGAAGGCATAGGCCCTCGCGGCTTCCGGCGACGCCGTGCGGCAGACGTCGTCTGCGGTGGGCGGCGGCGGCCGGTGTTGGGTCAGCGTGATCGGCGTGGTTGCTGCCGGCCGTGCCGGATCCAGCGGATGGGCGCAGTTCGAGACCGCGACGATCAGGTTCATCTCGGCACGCAGATCGACGAAATCGCCGGCACGCTTGCGCGCGGCGTGCCAGACGAAGCGGCCGGCGGCATCCGTGGTGACCGGCGCAAAGAACGTCACGCAGGGCGGGATGTCGCGCACGTCCAGTCCGATCTTGGCGGCGGCGGAGATGAAGTTCGCCAGCGTGTTGCGCGTCACCTCGCCATGGGCAGCGCACAATTGCGACCGTCATCTCAACGGCACATCGACTCCAACGGAGAGCGCCGAGCCGCAGCGTCTCAACGCACTTGCCCTGTTGATGGACATCGCACGAACACGTCTGACCGGCTTGGCGAGGCGCATGCGCGGGCAGTGAGGCCGCCGACCGCCGGACGACGAAGCTGTCGCTCATGCCGCGCTCGACGAGACGATGCGGCAGCTCAAGGCCCCGCCCCCTTCGTGATCGCCGCGGTGAATGACCGGTCGAGGACGGCCGCCGCATCCAACCGCTCCTTGATCAGGCCTGTGCGCGTGTAGAGATCGATCGTCTTCTGCTCGTCGGCGACGACGGTGTCGTCGACCGGGACGATGCGGACCTGGGCGCGCTTGAGCCAGTTGAGCGGTACGGCGGACGGGATGTTCATCAGCCGGCCCCAGGTCTCGGCGTAGCTCTCGATATTGCCGAGCGACCAGGCGCGGGCCGCGGCAAGCCGCTGGACGAAATCCTCCAGCGCCGCGCGGTTGTCCTTGATCGCAGCTGGCGTAGCGACCTGAAAACTCAGGCCGGGCGTCAACCCCTCGCCGGTGATAATGCGCCGGGACTGGAACAGAACCTCCTCCTGGCTGACATAAGGCTCCCAGGTCGACCACGCATCCACGGAGCCTTGCGTATAGGCGACCTTGGCATCCGACGGCGGCAGGAAGACGAGCTGGATGTCGCTGGCGGTCCAGCCCCGCGATTCCAGCGCCGCAAGGACCAGCTGGTGTCCGATCGAGCCGCGGCCGGTCGCGATCTTCCGGCCCTTGAGATCGTCGAAGCTCTTGATCGGCGAATTCTCCGGCACCAGCACCGCCAGCCCCTCCTGGGTCTGGCGGATTGCAGCGATCGCCTTGACCGGCACGCCGGAGGCAGCGGCAAAGGTGAAGGGCGCATCGCCGACGAGGCCGGTGTCGATCGCGCCGGCGCTGACCGCTTCCAGGAGCGGCGCGGCGGCGACGAATTCCTTCCACGCGATCGTATAAGGCACATCCTTGAGCACGCCCGCCGCTTCCATCACGGCGCGCGCATTGCCCTTCTGGTCACCGACACGCAAGGTGACTTGCGCGACGGCGGAGACTGTCAACGCGAGTAGCAGGCTCGCGGCAAGGAGAACGCGCGTCATTCCGCCGCCACTCCCTTCGCGGCCTGCCGACGCGCGATCAGCGCGCGTGTCGCCGGGATCAGCGCGCGGCCATAATCGATGGCATCGATCAGCGGGTCGAAGCCGCGGATCAGGAAATGGCTGATGCCGAGATCGTAGTAGTCGCCGAACACCTCCGCGACCTGCTCCGGCGTCCCGACCAGCGCCGTGGTGTTGCTGTTGGCGCCGGTGAGCTTGGCGATCTCGGTCCACAGACGCTTGTCGACCCGCTTGCCCTGCTCGGCGATCGCGAGCAGGCGCTTGGCGCCGTCGGTCGCGTGGCCATCGGCAGGCTTGCGGTAGCCGGTCTGGTCCTGCAGCGCGGTGGCGCGCTCCAGGATCTCCTGCGCCCTCGCCCAGGCCTTCTCCTCGGTATCGGCGAGGATCGGGCGCACCGACAGCGAGAAGCGCGGCGCCGGGCGGCCGCACTTCGCGGCCGCCGCGCTGACGCGGGCGACCTGCTCACGCACCTGCGCATAGGACTCGCCCCACAGCGCATAGGTGTCGGCGTGCTTGCCTGCGACGTCGATAGCGGCATCCGAGGCGCCGCCGAAATAGATCCGGATGCCCTCCTTGCGATACGGCTTGACCTGCGCGAACGCGTTCTCGACCTGGTAGTACTTGCCTGCGTAGCTGAACGGCTTCTCGCTGGTCCACTCGGCGCGGACGATGTCGAGGAACTCGCTGGTCCGGGCGTAGCGCTCGCTCTTGTCGTCCAGCGTGTTGCCGTCCTGGCGCAGCTCATTGGCGTTGCCACCGGTGATGACATGTAGCGCGACGCGGCCCTTGGAGAACTGGTCGAGCACCGCGAACTGACGCGCCAGCAGGGTCGGCGAGGTGAAGCCCGGGCGCTGCGCGATCAGCACGTTCAGCCCGGTGGTGACGCCAAGCACGTGCTGGGCGACCTGCAGGCTGTCCGGCGAGGTCGAGTGGAATGCCAGGAGCGCGCGGTCGAAGCCGGCATTCTCGTGCGCCTTCGCCACCGTCTCGATGTGAACGGGATCGAGCACCGGTCCCTGGCGGACGATGATCTCGGACGAGTTGTTGTTGGAAATGAAGCCGATGAATTCGATTTCGGACATGGGTCCTATCTCCTTGTATTTCTAGAGTCCCAGCGCCAGACGGCCGGCGGCGATGCGCGTGGCGTCGTCCTGCGGGGTGTGAACGCGGCCGCACAGCACGTCGCGATAATGCCGCTCCAGCGGATTGGTGCGGCTGAGGCCGTGATTGCTCGAAAGCGACAGCGCGTCCTCGACCGCCGCCACCGCATTGTTGGTGACGGTGAGCTTGATGATGTTGCCCTCGACCGGGCTGACGGCCCTGCCCTCGTCGAAGTCGCGCGCGACGCTGTCGATCAGCCTTGCATTGACCTGCAGCCGCGCCTCGATCGCACCGAGGACCTCCTGCGCACGCGGCAGAGTCGACAGCGGCGCGCCGAGGCTGGAGGGCGTGCGCGTCTTGAGGAAGTCGACGATCCAGTTGCGCGCCGCGCGCGCGACGCCGTCATAGATCGCGCCGACGAAGGCGGCATGAACCAGCGCCTGGGTCGGATTCTGCACCCGCCAGTCCGCAGGCTTGTGCAGCTCGATCTCGTGGTCGAGCGGGATCACGACATCCTCGAACACGACATCATGGCTGCCGCTGGCGCGCAGGCCGAGATGATCCCAGGTCTCGACGATCCGGATGCCGGGCGATCCCGCCTGTATCAGGAACAGGCCGAGCCGCGCCTCCGGCTCGTCGGTCTTGGCCCACACCGAGTACCAGGACAGGATCGGCGCGCCGGTCGAATAGATCTTGTGGCCGCTCAGCCGCCAGCCGGTCTCGGTGCGCCGCGCGATCGTCTCCGGCAGGCCGCCGCGCGACGGCGAGCCGAGCGCCGGCTCGACGCGGAAGGTGTTGATCAGCGCGCCGCGCTCGACCGACTCCCGCTGAAGCTTGCGGGCGAGCCGCGGCGGATATTCCTGATTCCGCGCCATCACAAAATGCTGGATGTAATGCATCGCCAGCACCAGCGCCGTCGACGGATCGGCCTCAGCAATGATCCCGAGCACGCGCGACGTGAGGCCTGCGCCCGCTCCATGCCCGCCGAGCGCAGTAGGAACGGTCAGCGACAGCAGACCCGCCTCGAACAGATCCTTGAAGTTTTGGAACGGAAAACTGCGGTCGCGATCATGAGCCGGCGCGCGCTCGGCGAAAACCGGCACCAGCCGCAGCGCGCGTGCGATCAGTTCGTCCTCATTCTCCTTGTCGTTCTGACGCGGCGCGAGGCTCTCGATGACGGCTACCATGTCGCTTCCAACCCGAGGAGACCAAGAATCTGCCGGCGCAGATCGGCGAGATGCGGATCGCCGCGATGCCGCGGATATGGCCGGTCCACGACGATGTCGGCCTTGATGCGCGCGGGGCGATCGCTGAGCACGATGACGCGATTGGCGAGCACCAGCGCCTCCTCGACGTCGTGGGTGACGAGAAGGGTGGTAAAGCCCTTGCGCTGCCACAGGGCCACCAGTTCCGCCTGCATGGCGATGCGGGTCAGCGAGTCGAGCTTGCCAAGCGGCTCGTCGAGCACCAGCACCTTGGGATCGTTGACCAGCGCCCGGGCCAGCGCGACGCGCTGCGCCATGCCGCCGGAGAGCTGATGCGGATAGGCATTCTTGAAGTCGGTGAGGCCGACGAGATCGAGCGCGGCATCGACGCGATGCCGTTGCTTCTTGAGGATGCCCTGCGCCTCCAGACCCAGAGCGACATTGTCCCACACCGTGCGCCACGGAAACAGCGTCGGATCCTGGAACACGACGACGCGCGACGGATGCGGTCCCTTGATGCCGACCTCGTCCTCGCGCAAGCTGCCGCTGCGCGGCTTGTCGAGGCCGGCGATCAGGCGCAGCAAGGTCGACTTGCCGCAGCCGGACGGCCCGAGCAGCGCGACGAACTCGCCGGGCTCGACGATCAGGCTGACGTCGTCGAGCACCTTCAGCTCGGCGCCGTCGATGTCGAAGGCATGGTCGACATGGGCAATGTCGATCGCCGCGCCGGGAAATTGCGGCCGCACGACTTCGGCTGCGGCTACCATTTCACGACACCCTTCTGCCAGACCAGCACGCGGTCGCGCGTCTTGAACAGCAACGTGATCGCGCCGGAGCAGAGCAGCGACATCACCAGCAGCGCGGCGTACATGTTGGCGTAGGCGGCCCAGCCCTGCGCCCATTGCAGGTACCAGCCAAGCCCGGCCTTGACGCCGATCATCTCGGCGATGACCAGCACCGCGAAGGAGGCGCCGAGGCCCATGAACAGGCCGACGAACACATGCGGCAAAGCCGCGGGGATCGCAACCTTGAGCACTAGGAACCATGGCCTGGCGCCGAGTGTGCGCGCGACATCGTAGTAGGCGGTGGGCACGCTGGCGACGCCGGACCAAGTCAGCACCGTCACCGGAAAGCCCGTGGCGAGCGCGATCAGGAACGTCGACGCGCTCCAGCTGGTCGGGAAGGTAAAGAACGCGATCGGCAGCCAAGCCGTGGCCGGCACTGGCCCGATGAAACGCAACACGGGGTGCACCCAATAGCCGATCCGCGTCGACCAGCCGATGGAGACGCCCGTCACGAAGCCGATCGCCGCGCCGATGGCGTAGCCGCCGAGTTGCAGCTTGATCGAGGCGACCACGCTGTCCAGCAGCTTCGGCAGATCGTCGGTGTAAACCTCGATGATGGCCTGCGGCGGCGGAAAGAAAGGCAGCGGCAGCCAGGCGAATTTTGCCGTCGCCAGCTCCCAGAGTGTCAGGAACACGCCGAGCGCGAGCAACCATGGGCTTCGCCTGCGCAGGGCGGCACCAGCTCGCCCCAACCGCAGCGCCGCGATGCTGGAGACCAGCACGAGCGCTGCGATCACGAACGCCGCGACGGCGAGATCCGTGGTGCGCGACCAGTCGCCGACGTCCTCGCGCACGAAGCAGGACGCGCCGAACAGAGCCCAGGCGAGCGCCGCGGCAATGCCCGGCGCGATGTCGCGAAGCTTGGCGCCGAGGCCCGTGGCGCGCGCGATATCGCCTCCGGCGGTCTCAGACAGCGAAAATGTCGACATAGATGCGCTCAGCGAATTTGTTGGTGTCGGTGCTCGGCTTGAAGACGGAGACGACCTTGAGGTCGTCGGCATAGGCTCTCAGTTCCTGCTTGAGCGCAGCGCCATGTGGATGATGATGGTGAGTGTGATAGCGCACCATGCCTTCGAGATCGGCCAACGTCGCCTGCTTCGGCGCATAGGGCTGGAACGATTTGGCCGCCTCGGTCGGGTTCTGCGCGGTGAACATCGCGGCATCGAGCAGCGCCTGCGTGACCGCGCGGCCGACCTGCGGCTCGTCGCGTACCAGGCTGCCGCGCAGGCCGAGGATGCAGCAGACCCGGTTCTGATACTCGCCGTCGAGATTGGAGGCGACCTCCTTGTAGGCCGGATCCTTGAGCCAGAGATAAGCGAGCGGATCGGACGCCAAGAAAGCCTGCGTCTCGCCCTTGTCGGCGGCGACGTTGACGACCGCGCCCGGATAGACGCGCCAATCGACGTCCTTGACCGGATCGATGCCGAGGCGCGCCAGCTGGATCGAGAAGAAGTTCTTGTCGGGACCGCCGAGATCACCGACCGCGACCGCCTTGCCCTTGAGGTCGGCGAGCTTGGTGATGCCGGAGTCCGCGCGCGCCAGCACGCGCATACAGCCGCCGTGGGTGCCCGCCGCGATCTTGACGTCGAAGCCCTGCTCCAGCGGCTTCAGCCAGCGCAGCGCCATGCCGAGCCCGGCGTCGCTCTTGCCGGTCGCGATCGCCTCGAGCAGCTGATCGGTCGAGCCGGAATAGTTGATCAATTCGACATCGAGATTGTATTTCTTGAAGAAACCCTGGTCGATCGCCACCGGCACCGGCGTCAGGCAGACCGCGCCGGCATTCCACGACAGCTTCAGCTTGCGCGGCTCGCCGGTGAGAACCGGCGCTTCGGCCGCCGTCCGGCAGATCGGAAACTGCTGAACATCAATCTCAGGTGCAGCCCGAAGCGACAGCGCCTGGGCAGCGAGGCCTCCGAATGGCGCCAGCAGAGCCGCACCAGCACCCGCCTGCAGCAGCCGCCGCCGGGTGACTGCGCTCGTGTTGTCCGTCGTGTCCATCGCCCTCTCCTGCCGCCAAAGCTCCGCCGCGGCGCGGGCGTAGGGCGCCCGCACTCCTGAGCGGAATGCATTCGATGTGTCGTTGATCCCGCGCTGTCGTCAGCGCCCCATGATAAACCGATGATGCGTTCGCCCGTGCACACCGTCAATGAAATGGATTTTCGAATGTGGCGCGACGGCGAGCGATTATCACCACGAAAGCCGCTGTTCTCGACAGCAATCAGTTCGCCGTTGCGCCGCTCAAGCCTGATCATGCGCCCCTGCCGCCGGACTCACGCGCGAGCTGCTGCCGTCGCCGCACGCGCGAAATGACCTCCGCCGCGGGCGTCCGCTGCCGCTGATGACGAGCGCACGGGCGGCACGTTCGGCATCGCGCGCCGATGTGAAGGATTACCCTTCCAGGCTGTCGAATGCGCGCGCGGCGAGAAGAAGCTGAAGCCGCGCTCGTCGGCCGTCACGATGCCGGCGGTGCGGTTGAAGACTTCGATGACAAAAGCTGTTGGCATGAGCAATCGCTCGCCGCCTTGCGCAGCGGCGCTCCTGTTGGATCTGCAAATCGAGGGTGATGTGACGTCGGCTGCAGCGATCAGCAACAGGCACCGGTCGCCGCCGAGAAGCAGCGTCCGGCGAGGCGCTTGCGCACCAGGCGACGGGCTGCGATTCTGGTTCTCATCCGGCGATCCGTGGTTGAGCGATGATGGCGGCGAATATCGGGGCAAGGCTCAGTTCGGTCAATGAAATGGAACTTCAAAGGTCGTGAGACGGCGCATCGTTTGTTTCAGAACAAATTGTCGCTGATCGAGGCATCAGTTCGGACTGGGCCGAATCCGCAAGCGCTCGGAGGCCCGGCCCCGTGACGACGCTCCGGGATCTCTGCGCGTGTCCGCACCGAACTCTCTTGCGGCATGCTTCCTCCACGTTCAAACAGCAGGCCCGTCAAACAGCAGGCGAGTCTGACAGCAAACATGGCTTCGCGATCTCGCGGCGATCTCCGCCCGAGCTTGATCCAGGTGAACCTCCTCTTTCGGAGAAGAGGCGCAGGGAAGACCGGGTATCGGCTGATACCCGCGGTCCGCGTGCAGCAGATAAGCACGCGGTAGAACCACAGGTTCAGCCCAATATCCGGCCTTCCCTGCGCGACGGTTTTGCGACTTATAGGCGCTCTCCCCGGGGACCGGCTGTCTTGCCCCCGTCGCCAGCGGATCATCACCACCGGCTTGGTCTCAGCGTCGGGAGACCAGGACCACGCCACTTCGCCGTCGCCTCGCTCCGTTCGTCGGCACGGGCTGTGACACCCGGCTGCGGAGCAACGCGCCCGTCGCCTCTCCGGCTCGACGCTTCATGACGATCGCGAAACGTCCCTCTTCAGCGAGCCGGGATGCGCTGATTTGTGGAGCTGATTTGCCCGACGACGCAAGTGATGAGTTTGCGACAATCTGGCACGACGGGCATCTGGCGCATGCGGGGCATGCAAGGATTGCCGGACGTGCAGATGATCAGCCTTGAGCCGCTACGACTTCATCCGTCCGGCTGCTTTGAACGATCCCGTGGAGAGTTCGGCGACCGTGAGACCTGCGGCGGGATCGTCGCAAGAGATGTCAGCGCGAGGTCGTTGCTGCCGGGGACTCAAGTGCACTCCACTTATACGAGGCGTCGTTTTCGGCCCAACAAGGCAAGATCTGACCAGCGTCTGCAATACCCTTCAAGATGACGGCCGCAATTCGCGGCAGAGTTCTCCCTCTCAAAGGAGAGCCAAATGACTGATGCCGCCGCGACATCGCTGCGTGACCGTGCGACAATGATCGCTCCCCGCTTGTTTGTCCTCGAGCTCAACGCAGGCAAGATTCATGCGATGAACGTCGACGGATCAGGCCGCGAGACGATCGTCACAGACTGTCGCCTTCCGGACGGAATCACCCTCGACCTGGATGCGGGCCACATCTACTGGACCAACATGGGCGTTCCGAACCTCGATGACGGGTCGATCGAACGCGCCGACCTGGACGGCGGAAACCGCACCGTCATCGTGCCGCAGGGTCATACGCACACGCCGAAGCAGATCATCCTGCATCAGCGCGACCGCAAACTCTACTGGTGTGATCGCGAGGGCATGAAGGTCATGCGCGCCAACACGGATGGTTCAGCGATCGAAACGCTGGTGGACCGAGGTTCGGCCGAGCTGGACCACCCCGATGCGACGCGATGGTGCGTCGGCATCGCGATCGACGACAAGATCAATCAGCTGTATTGGACGCAAAAGGGCCCGGAGAACGCCGGTCTCGGCGCCATCTACCGGGCAGGTCTGGACATCCCTGTCGGCGAGAGCGCGTCGGCACGGTCAGACATCGAAGTGTTCTTCGACGGACTGTCCGAGCCGATCGACCTGGAAATCGATCACGAGCGTCGTCTGCTCTATTGGACGGACCGTGGAGAGGCCCCGCGCGGCAACACCGTGAGCCGCGCCTCGATCGACAGCAGGCCCGATGAACCGGAAATCGTGGTGCGCCACCTGAATGAAGGCATCGGCCTCGCGCTCGATCTGCCGAATGACCGCATGTTCGTCACGGATTTCGCCGGCTCCCTGTATGTCGCGAAGCTCGACGGCTCCGACCTGCAAAGCCTGCTGTTCGGTCAAGGCAACCTCACCGGCATCGCCTACGCCGAGATCGTTCGAAAGATCTGACACCGCGCGAGGATGCGATCGGCCGGAGATCGCAAGCTGGCTTGACGCAAGAGCGTTCGCGCAGCCGATCACGCCCTTGAAGATCTGGCCGGAGCCGCACAGTCGGGCGGCCTGATCGAGAGCTTAGAGCTCTGCCTTCTCAATTGATGCCGTGCGTCATGGAATCGGACACGGTCCTGAGCTGGACCGGTTCGCGTCGTCCGACAAGGCACCCTCCGTCAGCTTGCATGACACGGCACGATGTCCTGCGGCTTACGATTTTACGGCTGCCAGCCCTTTGCCTTGGCGACACAACCTCCGGTAACGTCGGGGTGTCATTCTGTGGGCTGGCTCATACATCGCTTCGCCGCAGATCACTACGTTGCCTGGGGGCGGAAACCTGCAGCGGCAGGACGCCCTCCTGTTCGACTGGGCTCCAACGGCAACAGTCTGTGCGCGCGAGTGGGAGGGGACAATGACCGATGCGGCTGATCTCGACGTGCAGGGCTGCGCCCGCATTCTGCTGACCTCCTCGCGGGATTGGCAGGCTGCCGACGGCAGGCCCGCGACGCTCGCCAATGTCCGCGCTGCACTTGCCCGGCTGATCTACGCGCTCGGCGGAGAGGGCTTTCCGGAGGCCGCGTCCAACACAGTCGTGCGGAGCAATCCCGAGATCTGGAGCGCCTGCTTCGCAGCCGCACAGGAGGCTCGCGCCGCCGATGGCAAACCGCTGCCACCCGAAGGCCGCTATGCCGTGCTGTGGTCACCCGATCCAGACGCGGACGGCAAGCTTGCGTCCGGGCTGCCCATCAACTGGCCCTATCAGCCGACGTCACACGTCGCCCGCATCTTTGGTCCGGTCATCGACGGCGACAACAGGCCGAAGCACCTGTTCATGTTCGACGCCGTCGACGAGAACGCCGGCATCGACGTCGATATACGCCCTGCTCCGGGCCTGTGGCCGAAGCCCGTGGCACCCGTGCCGGCGGCTTCTGCACTGCCCACCGGCGATGTCATTACCGCTGCGATGCCCTCGCAGCGGCGGCTGGGGATGGCAACGATCATGTTCGGCATATGGGTCGTCAGCTGTCTCTATGTCGGCGCCTGGCAGTGGATCCAAGGCGACATCGCCACACGCAGTTGGGCCGCGTTCCAGAGGACGGTCGCGGCGGCCCCGGACGGAGATGATCTGAGGAAGTGCACCCAGCTCAACGCCGAGAAGAAGCTGACCTGGCTGCCGGCCTGCGACAGGGCCTGGAATGCCGCCCGTGCCGAGCAGAAGCTCAACGACAGCACGAAGTCCAACAGCATCTATGACACCGTCTACAGGCACTTCTGGACGGACGCCCAGTCCTCGCTGCTGCGCCCGTTCATCTGGACGCTGGTGGCGACCTGCTTCCTGATCGTCGCATGCGGCCTCGGCTCGGAGCGCGGCGTGTGGTTTGGGGCGCTGATAGATCCTCGCACCAACCGCTTCAGCCTATCCCGGATGCAGCAGACGACCTGGACCACCGTGCTATTGGGTGCCCTGTTCGTGACGTCCGGACTCAACGCCATCCTGGTGCCGTCAACCCTCGATGCATCGCTCGAGTTCATCCCCGCTATGGCCGGTGCGTTGTGGGCCGCGCTCGGAATCAATCTGGTCGCAAGTCCCTATCTCAGCGCACTCATCCGCGATGCCAAGGACCCGCCCCGTGTCGGGCAGAAGGCCGCGGACCCCTCGCTCGTCAAAAGCCTGGTGACGCCGGCCACGCTGAACAGCAACGAGTCGCCGAAGCAGGCGAGCTGGCTCGATCTCGTCACCGGCGAAACCGAGGGAACCGAAAAGGACGTCGATATCAGCCGGCTGCAGCACCTGATCATCTCGGGCCTGCTGATCGCGGTCTATCTGCTCCAGCTCGGCAAGCTGTTGCGCTCGGTCAGCGCCGAGATGATCGCCACCGCCTTCGTCAGCAACAAGATGCCGTTCACCGATCTTCCTTACGTCGGCGAGACCTTCCTCGGACTGCTGCTGCTCAGCCATGGCGGCTATCTGGTGTTCAAGGCGCGCCAGAGCAACGATGCCGCGAGCGCCAGCCAGACGCCGAAATAAGGCCGGTCGGGTTCAACCCGGCCGCGACCGTTCGCTCGCCATCAACAATCCGGCGATCGCCTCTGCGATCGGCTGGTGCGTCGCCGCTTCGTAATATGAGAAGGCGGGCGACGGGTTGACTTCGAAGCAATACCACTCACCCCGCGGGGTACGGCGCAGATCGATGCCGGCGACAGGCAGTTGCAGGGCGTGCGCCAGCTTGTGACATCGCTCGGCGCAATCATTTGGAAGAGCAAATGCGCGCAGCTCGGTCGCTATTCCCTGCCGCTCGCCATAACGATAGTCATCGGCCTCTGAGTGGATCTCGGTGGCGAAGATCTCGTCACCGACGACATGGACGCGAACGTCGCGTCCGGGAACATATTGCTGGAACTGGGTCGGGCACCACCGGATGTCCTCAAGCCGCTCCGCGTGATCTTTCGTCAGACGCGACACGATGCTGCGAACGGCGCTGGTCGACTTGTAGATGATCTCGCCATGCTTGTCCCAGAACGCGCGCACCGCAGCGACGTCGGTCGTGACCAGCGTTTCGGGGACGGCGAAGCCGGACCCGGCGATCAGCATCGACTGATAGGGTTTCGAGCCGTTCGACGCCGTCGCCGCGAACGGGTTGATCACCCGCGCATCGGTGATGGCGAGCCAGGTCATCATGAGCTCGTCGACGGTCACGGCGTGACGCCACAGCTCGTCGTCCTGGTCAGCCGCAGGCCTGCCCCCGGACTCGCAACGGACATAGACCGCGGCCACATCATGCAGCGCGCAGACCTCGCCGGCGATGCGGATGTTGCCGTTGACCGTCGCGTCGACCTCGATCGCGAACTCGGTCTCTCCCGCGCGCTGCTGATCGAGGAAGAATACGGGCGCGCCCCGCTCCTCCAAGGCGTCTCTGACCAGCGCCAATGGCCCGTCTTGCGCGTGGCCCCACAACAGGATCATACGGCCTCCCTCAAATTACCGGCCTCGGCAGCACGGGTGCACATCAACCGCAGCACGGCGTCCGAGACTCTGGCGTCGCCGAGATCCGGCCACAGGCTGGCGCCCACGAACCGCGCCGATGGACCGTCGCCGTCGAACCACGCCGACAGCAGTTCGACGCCGGCGGCATGGGCAAGCGCGTGCGCATACGCCACCAGCACCGGGTCGACCGTTCCGACATGGTGCCGCCCGACCACGACGATGCTCGTGGTGCCGTCGCGCTCCTGCGCGTCATTCTCCGATTGCGGTGTCGTGCGGCTCGCACGAAGCATCGTCGGCACGGTCGGAATACCGAGGCGGTTCGCAGCCAAGCGCCATTGCGCCAAACGCCAATGCGGCCCCGAAAGGCATTGCGGG
Source organism: Bradyrhizobium sp. ORS 278 (assembly GCF_000026145.1). Classification (NCBI taxonomy): domain Bacteria; kingdom Pseudomonadati; phylum Pseudomonadota; class Alphaproteobacteria; order Hyphomicrobiales; family Nitrobacteraceae; genus Bradyrhizobium; species Bradyrhizobium sp. ORS 278. Next base: position 4,560,932 of record NC_009445.1, read on the forward strand.
GATGGGCGGTTGACGACCGGGCATGGCAGCGACGTGAGCCAGGCCAGCAGGAATGCCGTCATTTCTGCGGCAACGTAGCTGCGATCGTCCACAATGATATGCGGCAGATCCTGTTCGGTTACCACGGCCAGCCGCGTCACGACGCCGATGATGGCGGTCGAAGGCACCGTCTTTCCGGCAATGACCGCCATGGAAGGACCTGCGCCCGAGGCGTCGAACGTCCACCCCGGTTGCGACAGGTCGGCGGGGGTCATCACACGCACGATGCCGCCGGCGCGCTCCGCGAAGCTGGCCGCAGCCGGATCGCCGCGGCTCGCGATGAGCACGATGACGGGGTCGGTCGCGGACGTCACGGCTTGATGACCGGTCGCTGATTGACGAGGATGAACGATCGTCCCTCGGCATCGATCAGCTGGTCGCGCACGGGATCGACGACGAGCGGGCGCGGCTGCTCGAGCAGGACTTCGCGGCGGATCTTGGGGGTATCCTCGAATCGTTCCTTCTCCTTGCCCTCCTTTTCCTTGTCCTTATCCTTGTCCTTTTCCTTTTCCTTCGGCTTGATCGTGACCTGCACCGTGGCGGCCGCGCTCTTGCTGCGATCCGCGGCGCTGGTCGCAACCACGTGGTAGGTGCCCGCGGCCGCCGGCGCGACATAGAGGCCGGTCGAGTTGATGCTGCCGCCATTCGGCTCCGTGATGCTCCAGCTGACCGAGGCATCGCTGACGCCGCCAGTCACGGTCGCGGAGAACTGCTGCGAGCGTCCCGTGAAGGTCGACAGCGACGGCGGCGAGATCACCACGCCGACGACCTGCACGGAGAGCCTGACCTGTCGTGTCGCCGCTCCCAGGGTTGCGCTGATCAGCACCTCGGTGGTCGCCGTGACGACATTGGTCTTGATCTGGAAGCTGGATTGGAGCCGTCCCGGCGGCACGTTCACGCTGTTGTTGGGCAGGTTCACGAACGTCACCACGTTGGGCGCCGAGGACGACAATGCGATGTTGGCGCCCGGTCCCGTCGGCAAGAAGTCGAGGGTGACGGTGCCCGTGACGGTGCCGCCGGCAATCACCGTCTGCGCGTCGAGCGTGAAGTTCACCAGTGTCGATGGCGGCAAGGAGAGTTGCAGAAAGAACCAGCTCTCGAAATCGCTCACCCGGCGCCCGCTGCCGGACGGGAAGCGCAGGTCGATGCGCGGCGTGGAATCCGACCGCGTACCCTTCTGGCCGAACGCCTGACCGTCGAGATAGCGGAGTTCCGTTCCGCCCTCCTGCCAGATCGCGCCGCCGCGGAGCCGGAAGCGCAGCCCCACCCGCGAAATCCGCTGCTGCACCAGGGTGGCGATCAGCGCCCTGAGCTCGGCGCCGTTCTTCGCAGGTTTCCATTGCAGCATGTCGCGCGCGGCCAGCGACAACTCGCCGTTCAGGCACAAGGTGACCAGGCCGGCGGTGGCCGGCGCATCGCCGGGTCCCACATTCATCGCGCCCAGCGGATTGGTGCCGAACACCATGGGCATGTCCATGGTCAGGGACGCGACCGCAAGGGAGCTGTCGGTCGATAGCGGCGTGACGGCCGTATCGAACATGACATTGAGCCCGTTGAAGATGGTCTCCGGCGCGACAATGTCGTCGTTGAGCCAATTGACGCCCCTGACATGAATGGCGGGCGGCTGCTCTGCCAGGGGCGTGAAGATGTTGCGACAGTCCTGGACCGTCAATGCGCTGTTGACCAGAGTGACCACCGCAAGCCGTGCATAACTGTGCTTACCCCTGGGCAGACGTGGTGTTGTGAACGGCCACTCCACATCCCCAGTCAGGGTTCGGGCCGGGATCAGCCAATAGTCGCCGCTCGCGTAATTGCCGGCGGCGAACTTCACCTCGACACCGTCCTCGAGCGGAATCCAACCGTCATTGGTCGCGGGCACCACGACCTGCAGCCCGGTCGTGCTGCCGCCGTCCCAGCGGCGCAATCTCGGCTTGCGCGTCGCATCGATGCCTGCGACCGCCTGCTTGAGCGTCACAATGCGGTTGGCGACGTCGATCGTGTCGATCTGCGCCAATTGCCCGGCCGCGCCGGACAGCTCCCGAGACTCATCGGAGACCTCGACCCATTGGCCGCTCGCGAAGCCGAGCACGTCGTCGCGGCCGAGATCACGCACCGTGATCTCCTGGCCGTTGATCCTGTCGATCGCGGTGACGATGGCGCCGTTGTCGCGCGACCATTTGAAGGTCGAGGCCCCGAGCGCGCCGCCGGAATGAATCTCAACTCGATAGAGCTGGTTCTCGAGCCGCCGGAAGCCGGCGCCGGGCGGCAGAAGGCACGGGCCGTCGGTCGACGCGGCGGGCTGCGCGCGCGCGCTCAGCGCGCCGCTGCTTGGCGTCGTCAGATCATCCCAGGCCTTGAGCGGGTCGCCGCAGGAAAAGCCGCCGCCGCCGTCCGGCTTCGCCACCAGCGCCTTGACCTGCCACACCGTCTTGATCCGGGCCGCGGTATCAGGGCCGCCCAGCGCGGTCTCGCGGATCATGGGATCGTCGAGAGCAGTGATGCTGCGCGACCAGACGTCGAGATAGATGATCGCAGCCGTCGCCTGAGCTGCGGTCATCGCAGCGACGATGTCCGGCGGATTGATCAGGTCTGGCTGGGCCGCATAGCCGACATCGCTTTCGTTCTCGCAAAGCCGGCCGTCGACATAATAGCGGCCTTGACCGATGACCAGCGAGCGGTTGTCGGCCGCAACCGTGATCTTGAATCCGGCGGCGTGCAACGGAGCGCCGGAGAAGCCGATGACGTCGCGCGCCTCCGTGGCGATGCGGTGATGGTGAATGCTCTGCTGTTCGTTCCAATCCGCATCGAGCTGCACGCGTCCCTGCTGCATCAGGACGCTGGAGTAATGCTTCGTCGAATCAAACGTATCGCGGCTGAAATCGCCCTTCATCGCTGGCACTCCCCCGTCAACTCAGGTGACGAATATGAATCCGACTTCTTGATCAAAACGCGCGTATTCGCTGAGGCGGAGCCGCAGATTTGTCTCGCGCTGCGACTGGAAAAGGTCATGGAAGACGCCCATCTCCGAACCGTCGTCCGCGCCCTGCCGAATGCCGCTCGGCGTGCGCCGGCTGAGTTGGCAGTAACCGGGGTCGCCGTAGCGGGACGACGTGAACGCCGGCCTCGGGTCGGCATCTGCCGTCGGCAGGCAGCGATGGCGGCGCGGCACCCGTGCGGCCAGGGGCAGCCAGCAGAAGCGCACGCAGCCCTGCTGTCGCCTGTCAGCCCAGATCGGAGCGCGCCAGACGTCGCCCTGCGCAAGAGAAGCCTGGAAGATCGTGTTCGACGCCAGCGTCAACTCCGCCGTGTGCACCTTGCCGATCACGGTGCTGCTCGAGATCTGCAGCGCCGCGCCGCCGGATACGTTGTCAGGGGCCGCGATTGCGACCCCGCTGTCACGCGTCGCATCGACGATGCTGTGGGTGATGACGAGCTGCGCACCGGCTGCGACCCGCAGCCCGCCGACGATGCAGCGCTCGATCTCGATCCGGGTGTCCGCAGTCTCGACGACGAGGCTGACGCCGTCCGGCAGCCGGGGCGCGCCGCTCGGCAGCACATCATTGCCCGGCACCAGCGTGCAGTGCCGCAGCCGCAGCAGCTTCAGCTTCCTGCCGTCATTGGTCGCCTTGACCCGCAGCGCCGCGCCGCTGATCACCAGGCCGTTCAACGTCACCTCCGATCCGTCCTGGCCGGTGATGACCATCTCGCCGCCCAACGCCAGCAACGGCCGTGCCTTGTTGGCCGCGCGCAGTTCGACCCGCTTGTTTGCAGCCGTGACCGTGATGCGCGGCGTCGCCGCATAGCGGCCGCTACCGCCGATCTCGACCGCGCCGCCATTGCTGACGCCATCCAGCGCGCTCTGCAGCCCCGCGGCCTGTGCGGGCGCTGCAACGAGCGGCCGCAGGGCCGGATCGATGGTCGCGCTCCGATCATATTCGCCGCCGCCGAGATCGTCGGAGAATCCGTAGTGGAACGAAACGTTGGGCGGTGCCGCCGGAGCAGTGCCGAAAGCGATCCGCCCGAGCACCGGATCGATCGAGACCTTGCCGGCCGCCGGCATGTGCGCCCAGCTGCCGTCGGACTTGTCCGACAGGTTGCAGATCGAGATCGCGTCGGCCGCAACGCCGGAGATGACGAAGCTCGCATTGTTGCCGTAGAACTGCGCGAACGGCGGACGGGCATTGCGGGCGAGCCGATCGGCGTCGACCTGAAGACGGGTGAGCGGCATCTGCGCATTGACGGCCGAGGGCGTGGCCTGGGCGAAATCGTCGGTCATCGGCGCCTGGAACAGCCGGACCGGCGCGCCAAGCGGATTGAACAAATAGCGACGGTCATCGAGCTTGAACGCAGGCGTGTCGGTCAGCGGATAGCTGCGCAGCCGCCACAGAAAAATTCCCACATTTCCGATGTTGACGCGTCCGCGATCGGACGCGATCCGCCGCACATCGACCGTACGCGGCGTGGCATCGAACGGCCCGTCGATACGCTCCAGCTGCAGCGGACCACGGACGCTCGTCGTCGCGATATTGTCCAGGCGCGGATGGTTGAGGAACTGCGTGGTCGCCAGCCGGGTGAACATTTCGACCGTGCAGGCGTCCCAGCCGGTGACATCGCGCGCCAGCTGCGCCAGCATGGCGGCGGTGCCCTTGCTGCGCCGCAACCGGATCGTGTCGGCAACCTCCGCACGCGGACTCCGGACTGTCGGCGTGCTGCCGTAGAGCTGCCGATAGCCGATCAGCTCGCCGATATAGGGCACGACCCAGTCGGCGCAGGTCTCGATGAACTGGTTGTCATAGAGCTGCTCGATGTCCTCCTCGAGCACCGCCACCTGCTCGGCAATCACACCGATCAGCTGTCGGAGCGCGCCACCCTGCTCCGCATCACGCGTGCGATAGATCGCAGGGAGCAGGTCATAGATCGTCTGCGCGTCGAAGCTCATCGCCGCTCTCCCCTGAGATGCACCGGACGCGGATCGAGCGTCAGCAGCTCGGCCGCCAGCAGGCTGCCGTCCCGCCGGATCTCCGCCGTGGCGGCGGCAATCGCGGCCGGCGGCAGCAGCTCCCTGCGGCGATGATGATCGTCGATGCGGCTGAGCTGATCGACATCGACCGCGATGACGCCCGGCACGGCCTGCATCACCGCCATCACTTCGCTCAACATCACCGGCTGGCCGAACGCGCGCGCATCGAAGGAGAAGCTGACGCGCAACGCGGCCTCGACGGCGGCGACGACCGGATCGGTCTCATGGTCGGCCTGGACCATGATCGTCGCGGTGACCTCGAAGTAAGCCCTGCGATAGGACCTCACCTCGAGCGGCACATGCGGCGCCGAGCCAGACCGGATTGCGGCCAACAGATTGACCATGATCGGGCTGCCGGGATCGACGCTGGCGCCGTCCGGCCCTGCGACCGTGATGAAGACGCCAGGCGCCTGCCCGGTCGAGGCCCAAGGCACCGCCATCGCCTTCTCGATGCCGGCGAAAGCGCGTGCGAAATCCTCGTAGTCCTGCAGCGAGACGATGCGGTCCATCGTCATGATCGTCAGCGGCGCGTTGCGCCGGATGCTGTCGGCGGTCTCGGGATCGGCGCCGCCGCTCGCGGGCAGCGGATTGACCACGTTCCGCACGCCGGCCGGCCGCGTGAGCAACAGGCTCAGCTTGCCGGCGTCGAGGTTGCCGCCCTTGCCGATGCCTTTGCGGTAGGTGGCGCGAACATTGTCGAGGCCGGTGGGCGGACGGGCGCCGTTGATGCCGTCCCCGAACTGCACCGTCGTCGAGCCGTCGTCGCCGATCTGCGTGACATAGACGCGGTCCTCGGGCGCACGGTTGAACAGGTTCGGCACCTCCTGCCAGGCGAGGTCATTGACCCGGACCTGCAGGGTCGAACTGCTCCCGGTCGGCGAATTGCTGCTGACATGGGTGACCGGCGGCTGCCGCAGCATGAAAGCCTGGTTGGCGAGCGAAGCATTGCCGCCGCCCAGCGTCTCCTGCACCGTCTCGCCATGCGTGGCGCGTGCGACGTTGGCATTGATGGTCACGGTGTCGCGCAGATAGCTTCCGGACAGATCCTGCGAGAACACCAGGGTGGTGCGTCCGTCGCTGAACTCGACCTCGGCCAGGGTCATCACCTCGTGGTCGACGACCCCCGCCAGATCGGAGCGCTCACCCGTGACGACGACATTCTGCCCGACCTGAAGTCCAAGATAGACGGTCTCGAGCGTGACGCGGTTGCCCTCGACGTCGTCGACGACCGGCAGTTCCGCGAGATCGAGTCGCTGGCTGCCGGCGAACACCGTCGTCTCGCGGACCGCAAGCCCGCTAAAGCTGTCATCCGAGTTCAGCAGCAGGCGCGTGACTTTTCCGCTCAAGCCATAATCGGCGCGTGACAATTCGAGGCTGTCCTCGACCTGCTCAATGATGTGCTCACTGGTCGGGCTCTTCAGCAGCAGCCAGCTTCCCGGGATGATCTCGGGGTAGGTGCGGTCGAGATCGATCGCGCGCTCCATGTTCGCACCGGCCTCGTCAGCCAGCGTCTTGCCGTCCGGCAGTCCCGGCGTATTGTTGGCGCCGGGCTTCGGCGCATTATGACCATAGATGCCGGCCCGCTCGCGAAACGAGAACACACCTGCCTCCGGCTGGAATATCCGATGCGCGACCTGCCATCTGATGTTCCGCATCAGGGCGCGGTGGGACCAACCCTGCACGCGTGCGAACGCGTCGAGATCCGCCTGACGCCACCGATAGCTCATGACGTTGGTGTTGACTTGCAGGGTTGTGAGGCTGATCAGCTCCGGCCCGAAGACGTGGATCGGCCGTCGCGGCCAGCGCCAGCGTCGGGGCTCCGGCGGGTTGTAAGCCAGGGTCACCGAGGTCGTGCCGCTCTCGGGTTGCGCCTTCACGGTGACGACCTCGAGTGCGATGCGCTGCGACGGATCTTCGCTCTCGACGATCAGAATGCGGTCCCCCGGCTTGAGGCTGCTGCTGGTCCCCTTCAGCAGCACCGCGCGCATGTCCGTGGAGATGAGCTGCGGCTCGGTGAGCTGCGGCCGCATCGCGTTCCATTCGGGATGCGCGACGATCGGCTCCACGGTCTCGAACGTCTTCGGCAGTTCGCCAGGACCCGGGATGCTCTGCACCTTCACGCCGGCCGCGATCGCAACCGGCGATGCGGCATGCTCGGGCGCGCCGGGAGCGTCTTCCACCGTGAAAGCGAGATGGGCATTTGCCGCCACGCCGGGACGCGGCTCGTAATCGATCAACCGCCCAAGCTCGACCAACGAGCGCCGCTCGGTGGCCGTCGAGAGATAGCACTCATTGGCGATGCGCTCCTGATAGAAGGTCAGCGTGTCCGCCGTGCAGGCAAAGGCATCGAGCAGCGCAATGGAGAAGTCGGTATCCTGCCGGCTGCGCAGGCCTGCCGCGCTGCTGCCGAGGCGCCCCAGCATCGTGTCCTTGAACTGCCGGTAGGTTCCGGCGCGGTAGCTCAGCGCCTTCAAGCCGGGCCGATTGAAGATCTCGACCGGCGTTCGGGCTGCAGCGCTTTCGCCGCAGCAGGGACACTCCGGAGGGTGAGCGTCTCGCGATGTGCTGCTCATTTGCCGCCCTCCATCGTCAGACGAAACACGCCGCGCTCGGGATAGTCGGGATTGTTGTCCAGCCGCGCGATCTCGAAGCGTCCGAGATCGAGCCGTCCTCGCATCAGCGCCGCGCTGCTCGGCTGGCCTTGACGTTGAAAGGTCGTGATCTGGATCGCGGCGACGCCGTCGACCCCGAGCGCGGCCGCATAGAGCGCGCTGAGATAGACAGGCTGACCGAAGGTGAAATTGTCGGGGTGAAACACGGCAAGCCGTCCGTCAGGCAGCACGCCGTTGCCGAACAGCCGCAACAGGTCCGCCTTCACGTCCGACCGGAAGTGATTGGCCGCGACGCTGACGCGCGCTGCGATCTCCAGCGCGACGAAGTCGGGCCCGTTCACTTCGAGGTCGTGACCGGTCAGACGATACGGCTCGACGAAAGCGCGGATCTCGGACTCGAACGTGTCATCCACCGCTTCACCACCGCGCCGGTCGATGGTCAGGAGCACCGTCATCCAGCTTCCGGTCCAGCGCAGCACGGCTGCAGCGCGCTGCACCTTCGGATGGGTCGCCGCCAGTGCTTCATAATCGGCCGGCGTGACCGCGCGCGCCTGCGTCCGGAACGCAAACGGAGCCTTGCGGCGGACATCGTCGATCTGCTCCGGCGCGCGGCCGCCACGCGCCGGCAATGGATTGCGCACGGTCTGCACCGCGGGATCGCTGATGACGGCCTGACAGATCGCCTCCGCCGCAACATTGCCGCGCAGCGCATTGCCGACCCGATAGGTCGCGCTGAAGGCCGTGCCGGCGATCGGGCGGCTGCCATGGGTGTCGTCGCCGAACCGCACCCATGCCGTTCCGTCGGTCTCCGTCTCGACGACGAAATGACGTTCATCCGGCTCGCTGTTGAGCAGGTCGCGCTGCGGCTTCCACACGGCCTGTCGGACACCGTCGTTGCTCGTCAGGCTGATCTGCGGAATCGCGTCGCCGATCGACGGATTCAACGCGGCACGGGCCGATGTCGGAGGGCGCGCAGCATCATAGGGCGGGACATGAATCAGCGCAGTCTCCTTCAATCGCGGCCGGAACCGCGGCGGCAGCGGCCGCGCGTCGGCAATATCACAGGGTGTTGCGGGTTGCGGCAGATAGCTCAGCCGCGATTCCGGGACCTTGCCGAGGTCCTCCGCCCCCGGCAGCGTCGCGCCGTGATCCGCCAACACCATGTTGCCGCGCGCGGTTGCGACTACGACCGGCTTCGTGCTGCCATCAGGCTGAGCCGCCTGGGCACTAATCCAGAGCGCGCATGGCAGCGCGTCCTCCGATGCCCATTCGATCTCGGTGACATCGACCGATTGGGTCGTCGGCGGCTGATCGAAGGCGCCGCCGATCGGATCGCTCGTCGCGGTGACCTTGGTGAGTTGCACGAGATGGCGCTGCAACGGATCCGCATCCTGGGCCAGACCCGTGCGCCGCCCGGCGATTTCCTCGAACACCAGGACCATGCCGGGCTGCAGGCTCGGGAAGCGTCCCTTCAAGGCGGCGCGGGTTGCCCCCGTCGGCAGCACGCATCGGCCGCTGCCCCAAGTATAGAACGGCAGGATGTTGTGCGCGGCGAACAGCTTCGTGTCCGCCATGGTCTCGAATGTCTCGACGCCGCGCTGCACGCCGGGCGCCGCCATCGAAACGGCCGATGCGCGAACCGGCTGTCCGCTCATCCCGGTCAGCAGCTTCGTCGCTTTCGGCACCGTCAGATCGGCGGACACGCCGATATGTACGAAGGCGCGCGCGTTGATCCCGTCATGCATGATGTAGTCGACGAGCCGGGCGTGACGCCTGACCGAGACCCGCCGCCGCGCCGTGGCGAGATAGGCCTCGGTCGCCACCGCATCCTGTCGATAGCTCAATTGATCTGCGACGAAGGCCAGGGTCTCCACCAGGGCGACGCCGAGATCGGCCGGATTGCGCTCCGTCCATTGCGGGCTGAGCGCTGTCAGGCGATCGAGCATCAGCTGCCGATATCCGGTGTAGTCCTTGGTGAGGTAGTCGATATCAGGACCCCTCGCCGCGGGCGCCGCGGCCGGGTCCGGCGGCGCACCGCAATCGAACTCGCTCGGGCACTCCACCTTGAATGCGAAATCGATTCCCGACAGGATTGGATCCAGCGTCTTGGGATCGAAGCTGCTGCCGGTGGCGCCGACCAGTTGCAGCCGATACGGCGAATAATCACCATAGGCGTTGAGGTGGATGACGACGGCGTTGCCCTCATAGCCGACCTTGTCCGCCGCGACATTGCGGATGCGTTCGCCGCCCGTGATCACCACATTGGCCGGCGTCAGTCCCGGCGGCGGCGCCTTGACGAAGGCGAGCCGCAGCACGCGTTGCCGGTCGGCCGGCGTCGCCGCATCGCTGTCGACGACCTCCAGAAAATCGATGCCATTGAGATTGGCCGACGCCCTGACCGCATTGCGCCTGACATCATCGCAACAGAAATACGGCCTCATGGCTGGATGTCCTTGGAGAACTGGACGCTCTGCCGCTGCTGCGTGCGGCGTACGAGGTATTGCACGGTCACCCGGAGCGCGGCGTCCTGGCTCTCGACCGCGACGCCCTCGACATGGATCAGGTCGCCGAGCCATTGCTGTAATGCGCCCTGCACCAGGAACTGGGTCGCCGCCGACAGGGCGTCGCTGTTGGGGGCGAAGACCAGCTGCATCACGCCTGTGCCGAAAGTCGGCCGGTTGACACGTTCGCCGGGTGAGGTGAACAGGGTCTGCTCGATCAGGTCGCGGATGTGATCGTCGAGCGTAGTCGCGGCGGTGCCGCCGGTGCCGTCGAACTGGTAGGGATAAGCGAGGCTGGTCATTTGGCCTTCACCCTCGTTTGCACCACCATGACGGTCAGCGGCGTGCCCGTGGGCACACAGGTGGACTGGCTGTCCTGCAGCAGCACCGGCGTGCCCAAGGCCTTGACGCGCAGCGCGCCGCTGGTCCATTGCGCGGTCGCGCAGGGCGGATTGGGCGAGCCCGTCAGCGCGCATCCGGTGACGGTGTATTGCGCCGTCTGCACCACGATCGGCTGCTTGAGAATCTTGACGCGCGGGAATGGCGTGGCCGGCAGCGCCTTGCCGGGCAGATGGGCGCAATTCACCGTCGATGAGATATCGAGCATGAAGCCTGGCATCATGTCACCTCCAATGCGCCGCCATTGATCGTGACGCTGGCGGCTTCGAGCTTGATGCTCCATTTGCCGTCGGTGATCTCGATCGCCATCATGTCCATCTTGATCTTCTTGCCGCTCTTGGTCTCGATCGTGATGCCGCCGGTGCCCGGTACATCGCTCAAGGTCAGGGTCGCGGTGTCGGTCTTGAGCACCTTCACCTGCGGCAGCAGTGCTTCCGACGGCAATTCGCCGACGCCCCAGAAGCAGCCGCTCCAGATCGGGTGGTCGGTGTTGCCGCCCTCGAACTCGACCCAGACGTTGGCGTCCTTCGGCGGGATGGCAAAGAAGCCGACCCCCGCACCTGCATAAGGCACGCACGGCATGGCCCAGCTGAGCTGGCCCGAGCCGAGCACCGAGGGCACCTTGACCTGGACCCGTCCCATCATCATCGGATCGATGTTGTTGGCGACGGTGCCGCGGTATTTTCCGAAATACTGACTCATGGGACGACCACCGGCGTGATGGCGCCGGTGCCCTCGCGGGTCAGGCTGAAGCGCTGCTTGAACTGTCCGCGACTGATCGTGTGGCTGACGCTCTTGACGTAGTAGAGACCATCATGCGTGAAGCCGGCGCCGCGCAGGCCAACGATGCCGCGCGGCTTCAGCACATCGCCATAGCGCAGCGCATCGAGCTCGCCCTGGGCGGTGACGACACTGTCCACGGACTTGTCGGTGACGGCCTGGGCCTGCGCATAGGCCTGGACGATCGAGAGGCCGGGGCTCTGCTCCAGCAAGCTGGTGCGCACGTTCGGCAGTTGGAACGGCAGCGCGGGCATCGCCGCCAGCGGCGGCCGCTGGCTGACGAAGGTCATCACCGGCATGCTGCTGTTGGTCAGCCGGTCCTGCACGACATCGTCGACGATGGTCGGCGCCATCGCATTGTACGTGAAGTTGATGTTGTCGACATTGGTCTCGGGCCCCGGACTGACCGTCAGCGCCCGCTGCGGCAGTCCGATCCGCTTCGGCGGTCCCCAATAGGCGAAATTGATGCCCAGCGCCGGACCCGGTTCGACGTAGAAAACGAAGCCGAAGCGCTGCGCCATCGTCTTGAGGTAGTCGAGATCGGTGCCCTGCTGTACCGGCGTTCGCTCGATCGGCAGCGGCTGGTCGATCGAGGGCGGCGGCATCACCAGCGGGACCAGCCCATATTGAACGTAGCTTGCGATGATCAGGTTGGCGATGACCATCTCGCTCATCGCCGGCCACTCGGCGCGTTTCTTGGTCATATCCATCGCGAGCGAGACATCCTCGCCGGTCAAGGTCAGGGTTCCCGTGCCTGGCGCGTTGCCCGGCGAGAATTGCTGATTTGTGATCAGGCCATCGATCAGCACCTTCGGCATCGCATTGAACAAGACCATCAGGATGACGCGATTGAACGGACGAAGCAGCGGATTGAGCAGCAGCGCGTAATCGAGCAGATCGGTCGGGCCGGCCCGGCCGACCTGCAGCACGAGCTGAAAACCCGATCGTCCCTCGTCGTTCTCTGTCACGGACACGCTCTGCAGCGCCTCCGCAATGTCCGGCGTTGCCGGCAGCGGCACCGTGGGACCGATCAGCAAGGTGAGATTGACGCCGAGCAGCATTCTCGTCCCTCTGTGTCGTGATCTCCGGAGACTCAGCCTTGCGGAAGTGGGATGCGCAGCAGGCGGTTGGCGTCCGCCGCCACCTCCGCCACCATCGCCTGCGGATCCATCGCGTCGTTGGCGTCGCAGATTCGCCAGAACGCCAGCGGATCGCCGAGGGTGCGATTGCTGATCAGGTCGATGCGCTCGCCCGCCGCGACCTGCACTTCTGCGAGCAGCGCCATCTGGCCTCCCCGCGGCAGGAAACGACGCCGCACATAGGACACCATGCGACCGTCCGGGAGCATCATCGTGGTGGTCCCGATATTGGCGTAGCGACTGGCATGATCGAACATGACCCCTCCTGCACTGATCGTCTTTCACGCGACGTGGTGGTCCGAGAGCCTGATCCGGAAAAGTCACTTGGGCATTTAACGTCACTTGGGCACTTCAAGAGGATCAGCCCCGAACACGACATGAACCCGAGAATCCCGATCTAGAGGATCCTGACATTTCCGCCCGCCACCGCGGTCAGATCACTGATCGTCCCGACGATGCTCAACGTCTCCTTGACCACCTGATGCGCCATGAAGACGTAGTAGCCGGGATTGGTGATCGACAGATCATTGTAGCCGAGCACGCGTAGCCCCAGCCCGACCTTGGCCCGGATCGGGTTGAGCGCCTGGTCGTGGGCTTCCTCGGTGATGCTGAAATCGCTGATGCGCACCGGCAGGATGCGCTTGGCGCCCCAGATGAACAGCGTCAGCGGCGCATCGGCCGGCACGATCTCGATGGTGCCGGCCGCCAGCAGCACGGTGTTGGCGATGACCGTCGCGCTCGACGGATAGGTCAGCATTTCCAGCGCCGACAGCTGCGGATAGATGCCGAGGCTGGTGGCGATGCCGTCGCTCCTTTCGAGCTGATCGACGGCGTCGATCTCGATGTCGACCTTGATCGTCTCCTCGGGCGGCCCGGTGAGCCGCATCGCCTCCGACCGCGCGCCATCGCCACCCGGCGCCCGCGGCTTGATCGAGCGCGTCAGCGTGTCCGGATTGTACTGAAAGACGATCACCGACGGGATGAGACTGGTCGCGCTCACCGAGACGAGCGCGCCTTTGAGGATGCGGGGAGCCAGGGGCGAGGAGGTCATTTGAGTCGATTCTCTGTCGAAGCGAACACGTGATGCTTTTTCCTCGGATTGGACATGGTCGCGCCTATCGATTGTTCGACCGCGAGCTTCGCCAACCTCTTCATGGGCGCGTGACCTTGGTTGGTGCCCCTAGCTTGATCGATGGAGCTGCGATACCGTTTTTGGGACCTGATCCGGGTGTAGCAACTTCGGGTAGGCTGACTTCGACCGTACGAACGTAGACCTCACCATCCTTGACGGCCTGCTGAATTGCCTGCTCGATGTCCGGATCGCCGAAACTGAGCCGTCCTTGCTTGGCTGCGGCGTCGAGGGTCTTCGCCCAATCGCCGTGCGTCGGCTTGGCCGGCTTTGAAGTCCCAGGAGACGTGAAGTCGTTGAGATAGATCTTGGCCTTGCCCCCCTCGACCGTCGCGGTGATTGAATCGACACCGCCAGTGCTCACATTGCCGGGTCGTAAGACGCCCAGCTCTCCGGCGTCGAGCAGCCCGTTGTAACCGTGCGCCTGAGCAACATCAGCCCCGATGGTTCGCGGGAACGCGTGCTGCGCAGATGGATCGGCATTTGGCATTTCCAATGGATCGGGCGAACTACCCGCGCCGGGCGGCTTACGCGTCGTGCGCGCCGTTATCGGATGAGTCTCGCGCCCGGCGCCTGACGATTCGATCTGCTTTCCACCTGACATCCGCGGCTCGATGGTCGACTTGAAAGGCGTTCCCTTCGGCTGAAAACCAAGGGCATCCGCTTGGCTCTTGGGCAGAACTACGTAATCCTTGTTAGGTGGCCTGGTCGCGGAGCCGGCGTTCTTCTTAAAATTCGACGATCCTTCCGACCAATATTCACCCTTGTTGTTGCCTCTGATCTTGACCGCAACCAGCGGGTCCTTGGCGGCGGTCGGAGCGGCATCACTCGGCACCGCAGTTTGCGTTTCTGGTTTCGACGATGCGGTCTTGGGCAAATCCGGCTCGCGTGGTTCAGGCGCTGCAGCTTGTGACTCTGGTGTCCCCGTGTTCGGATCCGCCGTCTTCGCAGGATCTACGGACTTGCTGGGCGCTGACTGCCTGACTGTTGCGTCCGCTTCAACGGCAGGCGGACCGACCCGCTCTGCTCCGGACGCTCCGCGTCCCGAGCGCGAGCCGCCGCCCCGTATTGGCTGCGACGTTAGTTCGGCGCCTTGTCCTACAGAACGTGCGGCAGTTCCCCCGCGCGACGACCGCGCTCCTTCAGCTCGCCCTCCGGGATTAGCCGAGGCTCGAATGTCCAACGCCGAGCCTTTGTCAGCGGCAGTGTTTGGGCCGCCACCAAGATCCGCAGGTTCGACTACTCTTCCTTCTCCGCCTGCAGCCACCGGAAGTTGTTGCCGCTGCGGCTCGGCCTGCGGGGCAGATTGCGCTGCAGCAGCCGCGCGTGCGCGTCGGGCCGAACTGATGGGACGCAGATTATCTGGTGTGCCCGCTTCCGCGGCGACGCCTTCATGGCTTGGCGCAACCCGTGGCTCGGCCTGCACCGGCGGCCCTGACGGCTTTGGCTTCGCCGCGACATCGGGCTTGATGCGCGGCTCAGCCTGCCGGGCGGCCTTCTCCATCGCCGCAGCGCGCGCACGCCTCGCGGCATCGAGATCGTACACATTGTCCGGGGCGGTGCTAGCCGGGGGCTCGGTCGCGACCGCGCCCGGCTCGCCGGTTGCAGCCGGCAGTTGCTGTCGTCCACCGGCGATGGGCCGCTTGACCGAGTCTGGGGAAAGGCTGGGCTCCGGCTGCGAGGGCGGACCTGCCGGCTCCGGTCGCGAGATGCCCGGCGCCGGCTCGGCGGAAGCGGCCGGCGTGACCTGATCGGGTGCGGCTGCTGGAGTCCGCAGCGCAGCGGGCTCGGGTACGACGGCCGGAGGCTCAGCTGCCGCCGTAGGCGAAGGCCCGGGCTCAACCCCATTGGCGGGAGCCGGCTGTGATACGTCCGGGGCAGAGATCTTCGGCTCCACGCCTGCGATGTCCTTCGGCGCCACGCCGGGGGCAACCTCTGGAACGCTTCCGGGACGCGGCGCAAGGATCTTGGCCTGCTCGAGCAGGCCGCGCACACGACCAGACGGCTGCGGCGGCACTTCGACCTGCGGCTTCACTTGGGGCGGCGGCGCGATGTCACCCACCGGGGTGAGCCGGATCTTTCCCTTCAGAGCGCCCGCGATGCCCAACCCGGCGCCAATTCCGGCTCCGATCAGCGCCCCCATCAGAGCGCTGGTCCAATTGATAGTTTCTCCCACCGCGAGACTGCCGACTGCCTCTGCGAGGACGCCGCCGGCGACGTTGATCGCAAACTCCAATCCAATCTTGAGCGCAATCGAGCCGACGCCCTTCAGGATCACGCCACCGGCGCCACCGACCGCCCCACCGATCGCGCCGACGATCATCGCTTTGACAACGCCATCACTCCATTTCTTGCCGTCGATTAGGTTATTGGCGATGGTCGTGACGGCACCGGCTGCGGCACCGAGCGCGGCTCCCAGAAGAACGACACCGACCGGACCGAGAGCCCCCGCGGTGGCGACGGTGATCGCGATCACCGCGATGATGACGATGATGGTGATCGCCCACTTCAGGACCTTCTTCCAACGCGGCTGGACCTTGTCGGCCGCCTCCTTGCCGTATTTGTCCATGTCGGCGTCGAGCTGCGCTTTGCTCCCGCTGCCCCAGAGGCTTGCCAGCATCTGGGCCCGCCCCAGCGCAAAGTTTTCCTCGACCTTGTCTCCAAACGCCTTGAAGTTCTCGCCCGTGGTGCGCGCAGCGTCCGCAAAACCGGTCTCAGCCTGGGTGCCGACATCCTTTGCCGACTTTTCGTCCGCCTTGCCGAGCTTGTCGTATCCGGTGACCGTCTGCTGATTCAACGCCACGGCACCTTTGACGAACGACTCTCGGGTGCCATCGATAGCCTTGATTGCATTCGCACCCACCTGAGCCGCCATGTGCACCGACTGATCACGACCGGTCGCGATCGACTGGACGAGCGCCGGACCGATGGTCTGGATCTTGCCGCCCATGCTGCCCGCTGATGCCGCGGTCTGTCCGCTGATTTCGGCAAGCGACGACGAAAGTTCGTCTGGGTCCGGCGGATTCATCGTAGCGGCGGAGGTTATGAATTCGCCCATCGAGTCGATCAGCCCGTCGGTCGTCTGGGCAACACCATCCGCCATTTCGGACAGACCCGTTGCAACGGAATGATCGAGGGCTTTCACCTGCGTGGCGCTGAAGGCGACCAGTTCGCCGGCCTGCTGGGCCTCGGCAGCGTCGATGGCTTCAGCGGTCTGCTTGCCGCTGCGGCCTGCAGCCAAGCCTAGATCGGCTGCGAGCTTCGCCGAACGCGCCGACGCACTCTTGGCGAATGCGTCGGCACCGTCATTCACCTGCTTGAGCTGGTCATCGAGGCCCCTCTTGGCCTGTCCCGCAATCTCCGTGACCTTGCCAAGCACCTCCGGCTTGCTCTCCGAGAGCTTGTCGGCCTGCTCATCGGCCGACTTCTGGAAGCTCTTGGCATACTCGTCGCCGACCTGGACGGCCGCTTCCGCCGCCGCCTCGAGCCGATCATCATGTAGCGGGCCATCGAGCAGCGTCGATTCGCCATTGCGTTGTCCCAACAACGCTGCCGATTTGCGAGCGGCCGCATCCGTCGCATTGCCTCCAGCCTCTGCGCCGACGCGGCGCATCGGCGGCTTGGCCTTTAGATAGCTCATCCTGATGGACTTGGCCTCGGCATCGGCATGCTTGTCGATCGCCTTGTTCGCACCATCCTTGGCTTTCGAGGCCTGATCCCGCGAGGCTTGAACCGTCTTCGACGTCGATGCGTCACCGTCTTTCTGCTTGCGCACGATCGTGCCCCGCGCTTGCGCGGTCTGCGCCCGGACCTTTTGCCGGGATGCGTCGGCGGAGCCGTGCAAAACGTCCGACTGCGACTTGGTAGCAGCCGTGATTGCCGCAGTGGATGCGCCGAGTTCGCTCAACACAGGTGCCGTCAGCTCACGCGCAGGCGTGATGATCGCCTCGACATGAGTCCCCACATCTTTCAGGAATGCGTTGGCTGCCGTCAGGCTGCGTTGCCGGAGCGCCCGGCGCTCACCATCCTCGACCTTGCCAGGCTCAACATCACGAAACCGGATCTCCGCGCTACGGCGCTCCGCCAGCTTCGCAAGCTGAGCCTCGAAGCTTGCCTGAGCGGCCTGAGCCGCCATGATCGCCTCCGACGCGGGTGACTCTGCCGCTCCCTTGCGTTGGCCTGTTTGTTCGGCTTCGCCTTCGTCAGGTGCCTTGCCAGCCTCCGCCGTCGCCTGACCCGCATCGGCTTCGGCAGTCCGGACGAGCGCCTGTATCCGGGCTGCGGATTTCATCGTAGCATCGCTTGACGCGTCCTGCCCGGACGAAACAGCGGTCTCCGCCCTCGGAGCTGCCGCCGCCGGAGCGCTGTCGTCGGCCGTCGTCAGCGACGGTTGTACGTCCACCGATGACGGCGTCTTGGCCTGTTCGGGCGACGTGGTTGGCGGCATCTCCGACGGCCCTGCCCCATCCAGAGCCCGCCGCGCGATGACGTTGGGCCGCTGCTGGACCGTATGCGCCAGTTCATGCGCGATCAGTCTCTGGCCCGCGGTCGCATTCGGCTGAAAGTGGTGCTGGCCGAAATAGATGTTCTGGCCGTGGGTAAAGGCCTGCGCCCGAACCGACGAAGCCGCCTCGGCCGCGGCGGGACCGGCGTGAATACGCACGGTGCTGAAGTCGTGACCGAGGCGCTGCTCGTAGAAGGTCCGCTGCTCCGGCGGCAGTGGGCGGCCCTCGGGCGCGGCCGCCGCGATCCGCTCATCGACGCCAGCCGGCGCGTGGGGTGTTGCGCCCTGCTCGGCCCGAGCCTGGATGCGCCGCGGCGATGGTGACAGTCCTGCGGCCGATTGCAGAGGTGTCGCGCCGACCGCCTGCTCGGCGCGCTCCGCCTCGCGCTCATGGACATCGTCGGCCGGGCCAACCCGCAATCGTGATGGCGGCAACGACGGCGTCGGGGACGACCACCCGCGCCCAACCGCGCCTTCGGCATGGGACCGCGAGGCGCCATGCTGCCTGACGCGGTTGCTCTCTCTTGCCGCACGATCGGCGGAGGCTGGCACAGACAGGCTGGCGCGCTTGCTCATCGCGGCCCCCCTGGTCCCGGCGGCATCGGCAGCACCTGTGGCCTGCCGGACCGTACCGGGCGCGACCCGGCAGCGCTCGGCGTCAACCCGCCATGGATGGCCCGGGCGATCTGGATGCCCACCGCTTCGGGCGAGGCATCGGCCGCCACGCTGACCTGGCCGACGTCGAGGCGGTGGCCGTCCGCAGGCCGCCCGCTTGCGGCGAGCGACCGCCAGGCCTCGGCGCCGGCGAGCAGCCGGCCGAGCTCGCGTTGCATCGCGTCCGCCACCGCATGGCGGTCGATCCCCGCAAAGCCGTGCAGCACGAGCTCGCCAATGCGGAGCGTGCAACCCGGTCTCTCGCTGGCCCGCAGCTCCGTCACGTCAGCTCCAGCCTCCGATCTCGCTGTCCGTCAACGGCCGCTCCAGCTTGGCATATTCGGCGCGGGCTGCGCGCAGCAGATGCGCCATCGTCACCGGCCGGTCCTCGTCGGCCGCGACGAAGGCGGCCCCGAGCGCGATGTTGCGGATGTTGCCGCCCGAGACGTTCAAGCGCGCAAGGCTGTCGACGTTCAGTGCCGCCATGGGCGTCGTCGACGGGAAGACGCGCCGCCAGATTTCGGCGCGCTCGGCAAAATCGGGGAATGGGAACTGCACGACGAAGCGGATGCGGCGCATGAAGGCGGGATCCAGCGCCTGTTTCATGTTGGTCGTGAGGATGGCCAGGCCTCGATAGGCTTCCATCCGCTGCAACAGATAGCTCACCTCGATGTTGGCGTAGCGGTCGTGACTGTCCTTGACCTCGCTGCGCTTGCCGAACAGGGCATCCGCCTCGTCGAACAACAGCACGGCGCCGGCGGTCTCGGCCGCATCGAACACGCGGCGCAGGTTCTTCTCCGTCTCGCCGATATATTTGCTGACGATCTGGCTGAGATCGATCCGATACAGATCCAGCCGCAGCTCGTTCGCCATGATCTCGGCGGCCAGGGTCTTGCCGGTGCCGCTGGGCCCGGCAAATAGCGCCGAGATCCCAAGACCGCGGCTGCTCTTGGCTGCGAAGCCCCAGAGGTCATGCACCCGCGAGCGCTGCCGCACATTGACGACAATGTCGCGCAGGATCTGTTTCTGGAAGGGTGGCAGCACGAGGTCGTCCCAGGTCGCGGATGTCTCCACACGCTGCGCCAGGTCGTCGAGCCGGCTACGCGCCTGGGCGCGGCAGGTCTCCCACAATGCAGCGACGTCAGCGGTGGTCATCGGCTCAGCGCCGCGCGCCCGCATCGCGCTGATGTTCACGATCGCCGCGGCGCCGAGGTGGAACTGATTGACCAGCCGGTCGATGCAGGCCTGCAGCGTGACGTCCACCTCGGTGCCGTCCTCGCCGGAATCTCGCTTCTCATCAGCGCCCAGGGCATGGCGCCACAGCGCCGCCTGGTCCGTCCGGTCCGGCTTCTTCACGTCGAACCGCGGCAGCGCATGTCCCGCCAGCCGCAGCGGCTCGCGCCCGGCCAGCAGCAGCGCCACATCGGCGCGCTCCACGAAGGCCGCAATCGCTCGCTCGCCCTCGTCCTGTTCGCTGTCGTCGAGTACGATCAGCAGACCGCTTCCGGCCAGCGCAGCCTCGCGCTGCCACAAACGCGTCAACAGCTCGCGCTCGGCCGAAAGGCGCGGGATCTCGTGGCCGCGGATGACGCGCATGTCGAGCCCGCGCAGCGCGAACGCGGCCGCCGCGAGCTCGGTCAGGCCTGCATCATCCTCGCCGACGAGCTGGATCGCCGGAAGGGCGTCGCCTCGCGTGTCGGCGGCGGTCCACAGCGCGACGATGCGGTCGGCAACGACACGATGCGCGGCCAACAGCCCCGCTTCGGACGGCCGGTGCGGCCGCGTCGCCGACTGCAGCCGCTCGTCGGTATAGGATACTCCGGCGAGGAAATGCAGGATGCGCTCGTCGATCCGCAGCGGCGCGCTGACCAGGTTGTCGCTCGGCCCCGCCTCGATCATCTTCCAATAGCGCAGCGGACCGCTTGGCGTGATCGCACTCCAGTGACTGTCCGGCAACGCCGCAAGCGCCATGCTGAAGGTCGGATTGCTGCGCCCTGCCGCCTCGCGGCACAGCGCGGCGAAGGAAGAATCGAGCTCGACGCCCGCGCACAGCACCAGCAGGTCGCGCTCGAACGGCGTCAACCGGAAGCGCTCGACCAGGATCTCGAGCGCGGCTCCCGCCGCGGGATCGGGGGCCGGCAGCGCGTCGCGGCCCGGGCCTGCGCCATTCGCCGCTGGCATTTGCAGATGCAGCTGCAGCGCCTGCCGCACCCGCGCCAGCATCGCGGTGAGGTAGGCCTGGTTCTGCATCACCCAATCATGACCATGGACCGTCATGGAACCGTTCCTTTGGGGCCGATCGGCACGCGATTGGGATCGAGCTGCAACGCGCTCTCGGCGCCGTCGATGCGAACGCGGACCAGATAGTCGCCGGCCGCGACGCCGCTGACCGGAAAGGTCAGCTGGGCCGCCGGAGCGGCGCGCGGGGTCAAGGCGGCGAACGTGTAGATCGTCTCCTGCTGCTGCAGCAGTTCGAGCGTCGCGAGCTGATCCGCGCCGACAGGTGGCGACACGCCGACGGTCACCGAGGCGGAGCGCGGAGCGGCGCCCGCGCCCTGCACATTGGTGATGGCGATGTCGGGTTTGCCGGCCGTCTGGGTGATCGCAGGATGAACGACGAAGGTGCCGAGATTGGACCGGACGGCCATGCGCGGCGTGCCCGCCGGATCGAACCTGACGCCTTGCACGACCTGCGCGCGATGGGGACCGGCACTGAGCATGGCCGGGACGTTGATGGTGATGTGATCGCTGCTGATGTCCGTGAGAGCGACCTGCGCCTGGTCAACCAGCACCTGGGTCGCCTGCCCCTGCAGATCGACCCCGGCAATGCGCACGGGATCACCCGGACGGATCGGAACGCCTTCGCCCGCGTCGGCCACGACTTGACGAATGAAGGGCTGGCGCAACGGAACGGCGGCGAGGTTAAAAGCGCGCGTCGGCAGCGCCGGTTGCGGCTTGAGCTGGCGCTCGACCAGCACCACCGAGGCCTTGTAGGCGACCGACAGAACATATTGCACCTGAAGCAGAACCGACCACAGCCGCGACAGCTCCTCGAGCGACATGGTCAGCGGCGTGAATCGCACCAGCTCCGGCTGCCGGGCGAGATCGGATTGTGCGAGAAACGCCTTGGACGCATCCGCCACCACGGCCTCGATCTGCGCCCGGGTGATCATTGGCTGGCTGTGCAGGAACGCTAGCGTGCTGCCCATCAGACGCTGCGGTTCGAGGGTCAGGTCGTCACCATAGAAGCTGAGCAGATAATGCAGATCGAGGGCGATCTGCGGGCGCTGCACGAGGCCTCCCTCCGAGCGCCGCGTCGGGAGATCGAGATTACTGCGATGCGGATTCTGGCTGACCTGATAGAGATAGATGTTCACGCCCGCAGTCGGCAGATGGGTGTTGGTGCCCTCGGCCGGGCGCACCGTCGAGACGGTGGCGCCGGCGATGTCGGCCTGGATCGCCGCCTGCAGCGCCCGCTGCAGCGTCGCGGTGACGGTTGCGATGGCGCGGAAATCACTCATCCGGCTTTGTCACGCTGCTTGAGATAGTCATCGAGCGACGTCATCGGCCGCGCGCTCGGCTTTCGCTCGGCGACGGCCGGCGGAGCATAGACGGCACGCACCTCGACGCGCCCGATCGTGATTTCGACCCGCGGCATGGATGGCTGCTGCGGCATGGTCGGCGGCTGTCGCGTGGCACCGGGCTCACGCGACGGAGCGGCCGTCGGGCGCAACCCAGCGGCTCGCTCCAGCGTACCGGGCTGCGAGGGTCGCGCCGTCGTGGACGACTCTTGGCGCTGCGGCGACATCGTCACGGCCGCATGCGTACGCGGCGGATCGGGCCGGCGCAGCGGCGCCGTCTCTTGCGCGATCTGCTGTCCTGCGATCGCCGGCCTCACGGAGGCCGCGGCATCGGCAGACCGGTCTGGATACGGCCTTGCTTGCGGGCTGCGGTCTCTGGACGCCGGCAGGACCGGCGGCACCTCATCGTCGCGCGGCGTCGGCGCGGACGATGCCGTCGCCGACGTCGCAGTCGAGGCTGCCGCCAGCGACGCATCGGCCTCGCTCGGCAGACGAGGCTGGGGAGCATCGGCGAGGCGGCGGGCTGAAGGGGCAGCATCGCGGCCAGCCAGCCAGCGGTGCACGGCAGGCGTGCGCCGCGGAGCCTCAGCGGTCATCGCCTCTTCGTCCCTCGGCACCGGTGCGACCGGCTCGGCGGCGCCGGATGACGGCGAGGGCCAGCGCTCCAGCAGATCCTCGATCGTTTCGAGGTCGAACCGGGCTCCCTGCGGACGCGGCTCATGGCGGCTGCGACGCCGCGGCCGGACGACACCGGGCGGCAGCGTCGGTGGGCTCGCGCCGCGCGCGCCCTCCGCCTCTGTCGTATCGACCGAACGCCCCGCCGGCGGTTCGACCCGGAGAGCCGTGCGCACGCTGCGTTCGACCAGTGATTCCATGAGCGACGTCATTGTCCAATCAGCTCCCGGTAACGCCGACGACGCTGGGCTCCGAGCGCGACGATCTCGGCCTCGCTCCATCCGTAATGAGAGGCCAGGACATGGATCTCGTGCAGCATGCCGCGCGCCCAGACGTCGAGCTCGCTCCACAGGAAGCTCACGACGTCGAACGGCGAACGCCAGGCCTGCGCACAGGCCGGGCACTCCAGCTGCAGGTCGATCTCGGCGAGAGGATCGACCTCTGCCGAAGTTGTGGCGATCGCAGCGCTCAGCGCCTGCAGAACGTCGCTCGGCACTTCGTCGTCATCCGTCTCGACCAGGCACTGCCGGATCAGCCAATCGCTGCGCGCCGCGGTGTCCGCATCGGCGGCACCGACGTCGCCCAGGGCGGCGAGATCAGCGGCCGTCGGCAATCGATACACGATGCGACGTCCCCCATGCTCGAGCACGAAGCGATTGGCGATGGCTGCAGCTCCGGGGTCCGGCATGTCCGCGCGGATGGTCGAAACGGGAAAGTTCGTCTCCAGCGCGGTGCCACAATGTGGGCATTCCGCTTGCGCCGCGAGCTCAGTCCCGAACAGGCGCTCGAACAGGCCGAGCAGCGCCGCGTCACGTCGCCCGACTGGCCACTGTGCCAACGCCGCCACTGCGAGCCCGGGCTGCGCGATCGCGAGCAGGATCAGGCCACGGGCGCCGGGCGACGCATCGCAACCGTGCTCCCACGCCTGAAGCAGCGCGGCTGTGGGGACCGTGATCTCATCGTGCGTGGCCATGACGCCTGCCTCACATGCGATCCATAGCGGGAGGAATCGACCAGCATCCGGCCCCGGATGCTCGATTCACTGGCGCGGGCTGCGACATCGGGCGGAGACCTGCGCTATTGCGGCACGGTGAAGCTCGGCTCCGACGGCTCGCTGACGTCGACGTCGCGCTCCCATCCTTCATTCTCGAGCTTGATGCTCTGGATCAGCACGGCGTTGGCATTGGCATCGAGATCGGCCTCGGCCTGGAATTCCGAAACCCAGCAGCGATAGATCTTGTAGGCGATCGCGAGCTGCCCGGCCTCGTTATAGACCTCGACGATGATGTCCTTGCGGAAGTCCTTCAGCGAGACCTCCTGCCCGAGGCCAGCGCCGAAGTTCCAGACCTTGTTGGCCCACTGCTCGAACTCCTTGTCATGGGTGACGCCGCGTTCGAGCGTGAGAGCCTCGTATTCGGACCGCCCGGGCGATTTGCGCGAGCTCGACGGATCGCCGCCCTCGCGGTGCTTGACGACCTCGGTGGTGCGCTTAAGCGCGCCGACCTTGCTGACGCCTGCGACATATTTGCCGTCCCACTTCACGCGAAATTTGAAATTCTTGTAGGGATCGAAACGCTGCGCATTGACGCTGAAAGAAGCCATTGGATCTCTCCTCAGGTGGCAATCTGGCCGGCCATCTGCTGGATGCTGATGATGACGAATTCAGCCGGCTTCAACGGCGCAAATCCCACCAGCACGTTCACCACGCCGCGGTTGACATCGTCGTCGGTCGTGACCTCGCCGTCGCATTTGACGAAGTAAGCGTCGCGCGGCGATGATCCCTGGAACGCGCCCTGTCGGAACATCGTGTGCATGAAGGCCCCGACATTGAGCCGGATCTGCGCCCAGAGCGGCTCGTCATTCGGCTCGAACACGACCCATTGCAGGCCGCGATAGAGGCTTTCCTCGATGTAGAGCGCGGTGCGCCGGACCGGAATGTATTTGTACTCATCGGCCAGCTGATCGGCGCCTCGGAGCGTCCGTGCGCCCCAGACCACACGCCCGGCCGCCGGGAACGAGCGCAGGCAGTTGATGCCGAGCTGATTGAGCTGGCCGTTCTCGGCGTCGGTCAGCACCATGCGCAGTTGCGGCACGCCGTTCAACCCTGCGTCGAGACCGGCGGGCGCCTTCCAGATGCCGCGCGTCGCATCGGTCCGCGCGAACACGCCCGCGACGGCGCCGCACGGCACGAACTCGCCGACCTGATTGTTGAGCAGCGGGTCGGGTATCCGCAGCCGCGGAAAGAACAGCGCCGCATTGCGGCTGCGCGTTCCGACGAAATCATTGCCGGTGTCGGTAAACTTCGCTTGCGCGGTGGCGACGTCGACCCAGTTGCTCGGTGGGTCGACAAGCAGCATCGCACGCCGCTGCTCGCAATAGGCCGCGGCCAGCGAGATCAGGCCGGTCTCGACGTCATTGCTCGCCGTGTAGGGTGGGATACAGAGCAGATTGATGAGATCAGCCTTTTCCAGCGCATAGAGGCCGCGCTTCTGCGCCTGGGCCTGGGCCGGATTGAAATTATCCTTCAGCGTCAGAGGCAGGCCATCATTGGCGGCCATCGCCGCCTTGGCCGTGGTCACAGCTTGCTGGGCTGTATTGATGTCGTTCGGGACCGGCGGATTGGCCGCATTGGCTGCCGCAAGCTGCTTCAATGCCTTCGTCACGTCGTCATCGGCGGCCGCGATGGTCGGCAACGGATTGGGCGGCCATGCGCCGCTCCAGCGCACCAGCTTCGACTGCGCCCGCAGCACATTGTCGATGCGCTGCGGGCCATCCTTGACGGTCAGATTGCGGAAGACTTCCCGCGCCACCACGCGCTCGGAGGCATCGACCTCGGTCACCGTCAGGTTGAACAGATCCTGCGGCGTGAGCCCGAGCCGCGCTGCCACGTCGGCGGACACGGCTGTGTCGATGCTGGCGCGCAAGCCCGCACCCCAGGTGCCCTTGTCGCTCGCCTCG
Source organism: Bradyrhizobium sp. ORS 278 (assembly GCF_000026145.1). Lineage (NCBI taxonomy): Bacteria > Pseudomonadati > Pseudomonadota > Alphaproteobacteria > Hyphomicrobiales > Nitrobacteraceae > Bradyrhizobium > Bradyrhizobium sp. ORS 278. Next base: position 4,586,923 of record NC_009445.1, read on the forward strand.
AGGCGGAACGTGCCGACATTCATCTTGCTCCTGGCCGGCCTGGCGTTGGCTGTCGTGTCCTCATTGTAGAGGCGCACCACGATCGCCTGGCCGCCGCCATTGAGGAAGAAGTCCCGGACCGCGTAGCCGAGCGAGCTTGCGCCCCATAAGCCCCCGAAAATACGTTCGAAGTCGCCGTAACTGTTGATCAGCACCGGCTCATTGTCGGGGCCGTACAGCGTCCGCCCGATGAATGCGGTGACCGAGGTGGCCACGCCGGTGATGGTGCGGACACCGCTCGGGATTTCCTGAACATAGACTCCGGGATAGCTGACCTGAACTGGCATCGAGCCTCCTCCTCCGCTTCCTCGGAGTGCGTGACTGGATTGGTCAAAATCAACGGTCGCAGTGATCGGTCGTCGCAGAAATCAATCGTTGTAGATGATCGTCGCAGGCATGAGCTGTCATCGATCGGTCAAATAAGATCGATCGAACTCTGTAGGACGTAAAAGCGAAAAGTCGCTCGAGACGGCTGCGCGGTTACACCCCGGCGCATACCAAGATCGCACTCTCCTCGGAGCGCCGATATGCGGCGCCTGTTCCTCGGCTGCGGCCTTGCCAGCCGCCTTCTGTCAACACTACCTTAGGTTAGTTCGTGTCTTTGGATCAAGTCAATCGTGTTCGTCGTTTCTGTAGTGGTCGCGTACAACAGCCGCTCGTCGATACGGGTAACAACCATCCACTTCATTGGTATCGCGACCCTTGAACCGGTTCATGGCGATGTACGACCTTGCAGTCGTTTCATGGTGTCACTGTTCCTGTGACAGTTCATGCGCGGTCCGCGAGATCGCATCGCGACGCACGCTCCGGTAAGTTCGCACCGCGATCGCGAGCCTGGTCGAACGATGTTAGATGCTGGACAGCACGGTGACGCTCAGCGACTCTTTGGCGCAGATGGCTGGAGCGATGCTATGATCCGAGAGCGCTTCCAGACTTCGTTGTATCGGCAAACAAAACGGCCGACGCTGCTTGCGTCCCGCGTTCCGTCGACGATCTGCGGCGGGCAATGTCGCGGAGAAACGCAGGGGCCTCGACGAGTTTTCGCATTGAACGGATCAGACAAAGTGCGGCGGTCACGCATAGAAAGCCTTGTGCATTGTCACCGCAAGCGACGTCGTTGCACCATGACCACGCGCCGTCGTGAAGACCTCTTGTGCGAAGCCATCGCTACGGCACGGACCTTCACATCGAAAACACGCGACTCCGCAAGGATAGGCCAATCCTCGCGGAGCACTGGTATTTCTCCAAAGGAGATTGCGACGCCTAGGCTGGTGAAACGACCACTTCACGAATTTCGATGCCGACGCCGCGGGCGCGGATGTCTGCGGCCTCACCGCTGCTGACGTCGAGCACGAAGCCGGCATTTTCGCGGCTTAGCCGGAGCTCGATCAGCTGACCCTGCCGGCGCCAGTCGGCCGTCTCGCCGTCGTCGACATAGAGGCAGCCTGCGCTGCCCTGATCGGGCGCGCCGAACACGACCGCTGTCAGTCCTGCTTCGTCCTCGACCGGAACGATCGCGCCGGCGCGGGCGAACAGCGGCAGGCGGCCGAGCGGCGCCGCGACGGTGATGCGGCGTCCGCCCTCGAACGGCGTGCCGTCATGCCAGTCGTACCAGCCGCCGGGGTGAACCGGCAGATAGAGCTCGCGCGTTGTCGCGCCCTCCTCGAGCACGGGAGCGACGAGCAGATGCGGGCCGAGCATGAAGGCATCCTCGATCCCGGCCGCGATCGGATCGGACGCAAAGTCCCACAGCAGCGGCCGCACCGCCGGCATGTCCTCCACCGCCGCGCGCCACATCTGCGTGTAAAGATACGGGATCAGACGATGGCGCAGTTCCAGGACGGAGCGCACCTCGGGCAGCACGCCGGGGTGCATCCAGGGCGTGCTGAAGTTGCCGTCCTCCTTCCAGGAGTTCATCACCATGCGCGGCCAGAGCGCGCAGAACTCGACGAACCGGCACAGCAGCTCCGGTCCCGGCGACGGTCCGTGGAAGCCGCCGACATCGTGGCCGATGTTGTAGAGCCCCGACAGGCTCATGTTCAGGCCCTGGGTGAGATTGTAGCGCAGCGTCTTCCAGGCGGTCTCATTGTCGCCGCTCCAGGTCTGGCCGTAGCGGGCGATGCCGGCGCCGCCGGCGCGCGTGATCGTGTAGGGGCGCTTGCCTGAATCGTGCGCGGCCTGGGTCTCGTAGGCGAGCTTGTGCATCAACAGCGCCTGCGCCGGGCGGGCGAGCGCCTGCGGGAACGGCCTGCCGTCGCCGGCGCACACCGCGTCCTCGTCCCAGATCTCGTATTCGTTGTTGTCGCTCCACATCGCTGTCACGCCAAAGCCGAGCAGCGCGTTGCGGATGCCGTCGGCCCACCATCGTCGCCCCTCGGGGTTGGTGAAGTCGACATGGAAGCCCAGCCCGTCCCAGAATTGCGCGATGGCCGGCGCGCCGGTCTCGCCATCGGCGACCAGGATGCCGCGCGCTCTGGCCTCATCGAGCCGGGGATGATCATCGAGCAGGCAGGGCTTGATGTTGGTGACCGGCTGCATGCCCGCCGCCTTGAGCCGCGCCATCGTCGCGGCCGGATCGGGAAACTTGTCGCGATTCCAGTTGAAGACGTAGCGGCGCTTGCCAATCGAGGTGTAGCCCGAGCCGAAATGGAAGCTGTCGCAGCGGATGCCGTGACGCTCGCAATCGGCAATGAAGGCGGTGATGCGCGCATCCGCGTCGGGCGCATCCGCGATCGTCATCGTCGTCATCGCGAAGCCGAGCGTCCAGCGCGGCGCGAAGGCCTGTCCGCCGGTCAGCCAGGAGAACCGTCGCGTCACGTCGGGCACGGTCGGGCCGGCGAGCACGTAGTAGTCGAGATCGCCATCCTCGGCGCGATAGAGGCGGAACAGGCCGTGATAATTGTCGATCGTGCAGCCGAGGTCGACCGCGCCGAGCGCGAGATTGTCGTAGAACACGCCATGGGCGCCGCGCGCGCCATCGACGATGACAAACGGCAGCATCTTGTACAGCGGGTCCGACAGTTCGGCGTCGAAGCCGCAGGGATCGACGGCGTCGATGGCGAAGCGCCGGCCGGTGCGATCGAGCGGGCCGGCCTTGTCGCCGAGGCCGTAATGGCGCTCGTCCTGGTGACGCTCCATCGCGTGTATCAGGGCGCCGGAATTGCGCGACAACAAATAGGCCTGGGTCGGGCGATCGCGCAGGAACGGCTGGGACTCGCCATGGCGATACCACGCGATGCCGAATGGATCGAGCTTCACTTCCGCGCGGAGGCCGGCTGTCGCGAGTGTGACGACGCCGCCCTGCTCCGTCACCACCACAGCCGGATTGGCAAAGCCCGAGACGTCGTCGCGCTGCCGTCCCTCGAATGGCGGCTCGGTGCGGTCGGGGGCGATCGCCCAGCCGCGATCGAGCCGGTAGCCCTCCGGCCGTTGCAGGGTGACGCGGCCGATGTCGCGCTCGAGGATTGCGACGCGCAGCGTGGCGAGAACAGACGTCGTCGCCGCGGTCGCAAGCTCGAACAGCGCGGCGCCGTCATGGATGCCGCGGAAGCGGCCATGAGTGAGGGCTTTCATGAGATCAGGCTCCGGGTCGATCGGGGCCGGCAAGAGCCGCGCCGGTCGCGTCGAACAGATGCAGATGGTCGGGCGAAAAAAGGATCGCGACGGCATCGCCGCGACGCAGCCGCGACTGGCCGTGCTGGCGCAACGTGATCTGTGGCAGGCCGGGCGCCGCCGCCGAGATGAAGGTCTCGCCGCCGAGCTGCTCCACGAGATCGACGCTCAGCGTCAGCATGCCGGCGTCCGGTGCAATCTCGACATGCTCGGGACGGATGCCGAGCGTCACGCTCTGGCCTGCGGCGAGACCCGAGGCCGGCCGCTGCAGCGCGATCTCGCGGTCGCCGATGCGGAGGCGGAGCGTGCCGTCGTCGGCTGCGACTGTCGCGGGCAACAGGTTCATGCGCGGCGAGCCGATGAAGCCGGCGACGAACAGGTTCGACGGATGATTGTAGAGCTCGAGCGGCGTGCCGATCTGCGCGATCCGGCCGGCATTGAGCACCACGATCCGGTCGGCGAGCGTCATCGCCTCGACCTGGTCGTGGGTGACATAGATCATCGTGCCGCCGATCTCGGCATGCAGCGCCGCGAGCTCCTTGCGGGTCGCGACGCGGAGCTCGGCATCGAGATTCGACAATGGCTCGTCGAACAGGAAGATCTTCGGATCGCGCACGATCGCCCGGCCGATAGCGACGCGCTGGCGCTGGCCGCCGGACAGCGCCTTGGGCTTGCGATCGAGATAGTCGGTGAGCCGCAGCATCGCGGCGGCACGGCCGACCCGCGCCTCGATCTCGGCCGGCTTGAGCCCCATATTCTCGAGCGCGAAGGCCATGTTCTTGCGCACGCTCATATGCGGATACAGCGCATAGGACTGGAACACCATCGCAAGCCCGCGCTCCGACGCAGGCAGATGGGTGACGCGCGCGCCGTCGATGTAAATCTCGCCGCCGGTTACGGTCTCCAGGCCGGCGATGACACGCAGCAGCGTCGACTTTCCGCAGCCGGAGGGGCCGACGAAGACGACGAACTCGCCATCCCGGACGGCGAGATCGATGCCGTGCAGCACCTCGACGGGGCCGAAGGACTTGCGCGCGCCGGTGAGTTTCAGGTCAGCCATGGCTCAGCGTCCGATTGCTCATTTCATGCCGGTCGAGCCGATGCCCGTGGTGATGAAGCGCTGCAGGAACACGAACACCAGCGCGACGGGCGCGAGCGTCACGACCGTCATCGCCAGCAGATAGTGCCACTGCGTCTGCAATTCGCCCTGGAAGGCGTTGAGCGCGATCTGCAGCGTGTACACCTCGGTCTTGGTCAGCACCGCGAGCGGCCACAGGAATTCGTTCCAGCGCCACATGATCGAGAAGATCGCCAGCACCGCCAGCGCCGGAAGGGTCAGCGGCATCACAATGCGCCAGTAGATCTGCCATTCGGATGCCTTGTCCATCCGCGCGGCCTCGATCAGGTCTTTCGGCAAGGTCAGCATGTATTGCCGGAGCAGGAACACCCCGGTCGGCGTCGCGGCGCCCGGCAGGATCACCGCCCATAGCGAGTTGGCGAGACCGAGCTCGGTCACGACCAGATAGACCGGCACCAGGACGATGGTGATCGGGATCATCAGCGTGCCGATCACCGCAAGCGTGGCAGCCTGCTTGCCGGGGAATGCGTAGACGGCGAGCGCATAGGCGGCCATCGAATTGATCAGCAGCGTGATCAGCGTGGCGACTGCGGTCACGAACACCGAGTTGAACAGGAAGCGCAGGAAGGCGAAGCGCTGCAGCGGCTCGGTGTAGTTCGCGGTCGCGAAGGCAACGCGGCGCACCGGCTCGCGCTTGTCGATCGCGACGCGGAACTGCTGCAACGGGTCTTCGGGATCGACCATCTGGGCGATCAGCCCGACGCGCCGCAATTGCGCGAGCTCGCGCACCGATCCGTCGGGCAGCGTCGCACGGAACAGCGGCAGCGGCTGCGGCTGGCCGGCGACCTGGACCTCGACCTGGGCCGACGGCAGCAGCGACGGCGGAAACTCCAGCAGCGCGCTTGGCGTCTTGAACGACGACAGCACCAGCCACACTACCGGGCCAAACATCAGGACGACGCCGAGCGCGAGATAGGCGTAGGCGGCGATGTCGGTCCAGTGCAGCTTTCGTCCGGGACCGCTGCGACGCTGACCAAGCAGGCTCAAAAGGCGCATGGCTCAGACCTCCTTCCGCCGCGCAGCGGCGAATTGCAGCAGCGTCAGGATGAACAGCACGATTCCGAGCACCACCGAGGCGGCGGCGGCGAGGCCGAAATTCTGCACCTGGCTGGCGAAACCGGTCTCGTAGATGTACTGCACGATCATCAGCGTGGCCGTGCCGGGACCGCCGCCGGTGAGCACGAACACCTCGTCGAAGGTCTGCGCGCCCTTGATCAGCGCGAGCACGATGACCACGATCATGTTCGGCCACAGCAGCGGCAGCGTGATGTGCGTCAGCACGCGCCAGCGCGGCGTCGCGTCCATCTCCGCCGCCTCGTAGAGATCGGCCGGGATCGCCTGCAGGCCGGCGAGCAGGATCAGTGTGTAGAAGCCCATATGCGCCCACACTGATACGAACACTGCCCAGAACATCGCCCAGCCGGGGTCGACGAAGAACAGGATCTTTTGGCCGCCCAACGTCGTGATCGCGGCATTCAGGAGGCCGTCGCGCTGCAGGATCCACTTCCAGATCAGGGCGACGACCACCGGCGACAGCAAGACCGGGAAGAAGTAGACCGCGCGGAAGAAGCCGCGGGCGCGGATCTTCATGTTCAGGACCAGCGCCGTGACGAGCGACAGCAGCACCATCGCCGTCACCTGGAACAGCACGAACTCCACGGTGTTGGCGACGCCGCGCCAGAAATGATCCTCGCGGCAGCTCGCGGGATCGAGATAGGAGCCGCAGTCGAACAGATAGGAAAACTGCTCGGCGCCGACATAGGGCCGCTGCGACGGAAACAGCGCCACCCCGCCGGTCACCGAGAACACCAGGTTGATGCCGATCGGCAGGAACACGAACAGGCCGAAGAACACGAAGTTGGGCAGCAGGAATGCATAGGCCATGCGGCGCGCGCCGATCAGCCGCTGCAGCGCGCGCATCGGCGGATCGAGCAGCCGCAGCGCGAGCTCCACCGGCAGTAGCGCGACGCGGCCGAGCCATCCGACGGCGCCCGCTACGCGGCCGGGCTGCGGCGCTGCAGCCGATGGCGCGTCCGGCATCGTGACGATTCCCGGCTGTGAGTTCGCCGCACTCACTTCTTGTTGCGCTCGGCGATCTGCTGGCTGACGTCGGCGGTGATGCGCTTGTAGGCTTCATCGAGCGTCGTCTCGCCGGAGACGGCCTGGCCGAGCCGGCTGATGACGGCGTTGAAGATGATGCGGCTGTTGATGTAGCCCTGGGTACGATAGGCCAGCGGCGAGATCTGCGCGGCGCTGGCAGTGAACACCTTCAGCGCGGCGGCGGCCTCGGGGCTCGCGGTCGGATAGTCGACGCCCTTCTTTGCAAGACCGAGATGGCCGGGCACGAACAGCGTGCGGGCGTAGAACTCCGCCAGCACCGGCTCGCTCGCCAGATACTCCATCAGCCGCGCGACCTCCTTCGGATGCTGCGTCGACTTGAACGCGATCAGACCGGCGCCGCCCGGCATGCTGCTGCAGCCGCCGGGACCGCAGGGGTTGGGCACCGCCACCCAGTCGAACGCATTGCCGACGGTCTTGGCGAACTGCGCGATCTGCCAGGAGCCGGACAGATACATCACCACCTGCGCGTTCTTGAACTCGTCATTGGCGCCGCGATACGCGGTGCCCGACACCGAGCCCCACAGCTCCTTCGACATCACGCCGGACTTGTGCCAGTCGTATATCAATTGCGCGGCCCGCTTGAATCCGTCGTCGACGACGTCGGGCTCGCCATTGGCCGCGAACACCTGCGCGCCCTGCGACATCGCCAGCGCGTAGAATCTGTGGCCAGAGCGGTCGAGCGCGAGCGGGAACGGCGCCTGCACCTTGGCCGCCACCTCCTTCACCGCCTTCGCCCAATCCTCCCACGTCGCCCTGTCGCCGGGCGTCGGAACGCCGGCCTGCTCGAACAGTGTCTTGTTGACGAACGGGCCGGTGACGGTGAGCTGGGTCATGAAGCCAGGGATCGCCTGGGTGTCGCCGGCCGGACGCATCCAGGCGAGGAACGGGCCGAAATTCGCGTCCCAATAGCCGGGGTCCTTGAGCAGCGGGCGCATGTCGAGCGCGTAGCGCGACAGCCCGCCCATATCCACGACCCGCGCCATGTCCGGTCCCTGGCCGGAGGCGAGCTGCACAGGCAGGTTCTCGTTAATCGCCTTGTACGGCACCTGGTCGAGGACGACCTCGATGTCCTTGTTCTGGTCGTGGAAGCGCTTGAGCAGGTCGGTCATGACCTCGCCCTCGTTGCCGTCGGAGTACCACGCCATGCGCAGCGTCACGGTCTCGGCCCAAGCAGGCCCGTTGAGCGCGGTCGCCCACAGCACCGACAACAGAACTGACGTGATGAGCGGCGTCATGGCACGCATGATTGTTTCTCCCCTGATGAGGCGCCGGCTTGCTGACACCTTCGCAGCCGAGCCGCGACGGGTTCGTCGAAGCCAGCTGCGGCGCCGGCGTTTCCTCAAGCGTCCACTCGGCTGAGCCGGACGCTTTTCTCGAGCTTGGCAAACGTTTGCCAATGCGTCAAGCCTGGTCTAGCCTGCGCCCGAGAGCTGATGCCGGCGCGTCGAGCGCCCGACGGCTGACGCCAATGACAGGCGAAACCGGAGCTGACGGAGAGCGATGCCCGACGACGTCTCACTTGCCACCGTTGCCGTCAAAGCCGGCGTGTCGGTTTCGACCGTGTCGCGGATCGTCAACGGGCAGACGCACCGCGCCTCGGCGGCGACGGTGATGCGGGTGCGCGAGGCGATCGCGGCGGTCGGCTATCGGCCGAACCCGGTCGGTCGGGCGCTCAAGCGCCGCCAGAGCCAGCTGGTGGCGATGATCGCGGCCAATCTCGACAACCCTGCGATGGCCACCATCGCGAGCTCCACGGAAGCCGCGCTGCGCGAGGCCGGCTATGTCATGGTGCTGTGCGACACCCATGACCGGCCGGAGCTGCAGGACGAATATCTCGCGGCAATGCGAGCGCAGATGGTGAGCGGCTACGTCCTGGTTGCGGCAGTGCCGAGCCCCGGCCTCGCCGAGCTGTCGGCATCGGGCGCGCCGGCCGTGTTCGTGAACCGCAGGAATCCGCAGGGCGCCGGCCCGTTCGTCGGCATCGACGATCGCGCTGCGGGCGCCGCGGTCGCCGATCATTTCGCCGATCGCGGCCTGCGGAGGCCGGGCGTGGTGTTTCCGCGGCTGGGCTCTTCGGCCTCGCGCGACCGCGTCGCCGGCTTCCTCGCGCGGCTGCAGGCGCGCGGCTATGGCGATGACGCGATCATCCGCGAAGGCGGCGACGGACGGTCGCATCTCGAAATCGGCTACGATGCCGCCGCGCGCGTGCTCGCGCGGAGCCAGAGGCCGGACGCCCTGCTCTGCGTCAGCGACCAGATCGCCTATGGCGTGAACCGCCGCGCCCGCGAGCGCGGCCTGACCATTCCTGCGGATTGCGATCTTGTCAGTATCGACGGCACGCCGCTCAACCGATGGGTCGCGCCGTGGCTGACATCTGTCGAGATTCCTTACGCGATCTACGGCGCCGAAATCGTCGCCGGCCTGCAAATGCTATGGCAGGGCGGAACGTTCGGCGAGCGCCTGCTTGCCTACAGGTTCGCGTAAGGCGCGGCCGGCCGCCGCAAAGGTTCGCCCTGCCTCTGCGATTGTTCACATCTGACGCGCGCCGGCATCGACGCGGAGATCGGCGGTGCTGGCATGATATCGGCTCCGTCCCTTCGCGAGTTCAGGCGATTTTCGCTCGACCAAACCCCCGAGGAAGATGCTTCACCTTGACAAATCGCACATTCGGAACAAAAAAGGAACGAACGACTCGGCCGAATGCCGGGGGACCGTCGTCGACCGAGGCCGCAGGAAATCGGCGCGTATCACATGAAGCCCACCACGTTGCCGGTCTACTATTATCTCGACCACTTCGTCGAAATGCTGGAGTTCGTGGAGAGGACATATGACGAGATCCTCAGCGACGAGGACCGTGCATTCACCTCAAGCTTTCGCGGTCTTTCCAAAGACGCGCAGTGCCTCTTGATCCGCATGGTCAACCGACGTGGGACGATCTTCAACCGCGCGCTCTTCAAGTACCCGGAGATTACGGACCTCGAGTCCGCCGCTCGAAACCTGATCGCTTGCGGATATGCCCGTGGTCTTCGTGCCGACGATTATTCCGCTTTCCTGCTCTGCCAACCGAAGACCGCTCTTCTCGACGGCGCCCGGGCGGCGGGATTCGGCCGCGATATACGCGCGTCCTGGTCGAAGCCGGCACTGGCCGACTTTTTCCTGGCAACAATTCCCTTCGATGTTGCCGCGATGCATTGCGGCGCCGTGGGCTTCATAGCCCTCGACAACACGCGGTCCATCGACTTTCTGCTGTATCTCTATTTCGGCAAGACGGCGGACAGTCTCAAGAACTTCGCTCTGCGAGATCTCGGCGTGCTGCGCACGAACAAGGAGACGTCGTTCAGCTCTCGCTTTGTCGACGCCGACGAGGCGCATGCCTGTTTTCACTACAGCCAGGTGCTGAACCGAATCGAAGCTCGTTCCGTCGATATCTATCAGTTGGCGGTTAAGGCGATCCTCGACGGTCCGCCGCGGACGAGCGACTACGCCGCCGATCTCGCGTCTCGCGCCGCGTGTCAGGTCGGACAGTATTTCGAGAAACAGGGCGAACTGGATGTTGCCGAGCGCCTCTATCGTTTCGGCCAGTCGGCGGACTGCCGCGAGCGCCTCGTCCGGCTGCTGTACACCCGAGGCGAGAAGGACGCCGCCGAGCTTCTGTTGCGGGAGATGATCGACGATCCCGAAAGCGACGATGAGCACCTCTTCGCCATGGACTTCTACGCCCGCAAGTTCGGCAAGCAACGGACGGGCCTCAGCACTGCGTTGCTGCGATCCGGGCGCTTGATCGTCGTCGACGATACGCACCGCGGTCATCCGGAAGCAGGCGTCGCCGGCGTACTGAGACGTCGGGGCGGCGACGTCTATTTCGCCGAGAATACGCTGTGGCTCACGCTGTTCGGGCTACTGTTCTGGGATGAGCTTTTCGAATCCGGCCAGCTCAACAGCCTGTTCGACTGGGTTCCGCATTGCCTTCGCGACCGGACTTTTCATCGGCGTTTCGCCGCGCAGATCGATGCGAAGCTCGCGCAGATCAAATCCGGACAGGGACTGCCCATCATCCTGCGTGTGGTCGCCTCCAAATGGGGCCGGTCCAACGGACTGTTCGCTTGGGAGCACGTGCAGATCGACGCGCTACGCGCCTTGCTCGCCTGTGCCAATGCGGACGGCTTGGCTGCGATTCTTCGGGCGATGTGCGAGGACTTCTGCGGCATGCGGGACGGCTTCCCCGACCTGATGCAGGTGCGCGACGGAAAAGTGACGTTCGTCGAGGTCAAGGCCGAGGGCGACGCCATACGCCGCAATCAGTTGACGCGTCTGCGTCAGCTGGAGCAGGCCGGCATACCGGCCGAGATCGGCCGCGTGGATTACCGCTTCGACCCGGAGCAAGACTACGTCGTCGTCGACATCGAGACCACGGGCTCCTGGTCATCGGGTGATCGCATCACCGAAATCGGAGCGGTGAAGGTCCGCAATCATCAACTGGTCGAGCAGTGGCACTCGCTGATCAACCCGCAGCGGCCGATCCCCGCGAAGATCGTCGAACTAACCGGCATCACCAACCAGATGGTTCGGGATGCGCCCGTTTTTCACGAGATCGCCGACAGTTTCATGGCGTTCATGGGGGACGGCATCTTCGTGGCCCACAATGTGAATTTCGATTACGGATTCTTGTCGAGCGAGTTCGAGCGGCTCGAACGGCGCTTCCGCTTCCCGAAGCTGTGCACCTGCGTCGGAATGCGGCGCCGATATCCCGGGCACACATCATATGGGCTGGGAAAGCTGTGCGCGATCTACGGCATCGAGCTGGACGACCACCATCGAGCGCTCTGCGACGCTCGGGCGGCAGCCCACCTGCTGAATCTCATCAACACGAAGCGCGTCGAAGAGGCGGAGGCTGACGCGGTTCAGGCGGCGTAGTCGCTCGGAGTACGGCGAGAGGTGGGGCAGCGCGTGTGTCATCGACGTCGGTCATGACGGCTCCTCGAACAAGCCGATCGAGAACTCTCTCGCAAGCGTCTGCGCCGCCGCGAGCAGCGACGCATCGCCGCCGCGCCAGCCAATCAGAGACAGTCCGACAGGGACCGCACCGGATGTCGCCACGGGGAGGTTCACCTGCGGAAGCCCCGTCAACCCGGCGATGCACGTCAGGTCGACGATCCGATGCACGGCCGTGCGCATCTCTGATAGACCGGCATCGCGAGCGATCGGCAGAATGGGCGTTGTCGGCAGACACAGCATCCGTCGCCCGTCCAGCACATCGTCGAGCCGCTTCGATGCGGCCGCGCGGAAGACCTCGGCGGTTGCGAGATCCTGCGGGGCAATGCGTCCGTCATCGGCAAAGGCGCCGGCCACCTCCGAGGAAAAGCGCGGATTGACCCGGTCGATCCAATCGCGAAACGTCGCGTGAAATTCGCTTTTCTGCAGGACGCGCTGATGCCGCCCCCACGCGAGAAGCTCGCCATCTGCCAGCGCCGCCTCCGTGGCTGGTGCGACGCTGCGGAGCCGCGCGACAACCGGTTGCAAGGCGGCCCTGACCGGCTCGTCGGCCAGCGCAAAGCAATCTGAAGCAATCACGATGTCCGGCTGCAGCCCATCCGCAATCGGCTCGGCGAGCAGCACGCTTCCGACGCGGCCAAACGTCAGCGCATCTCTCGTGAAATAGCCGACGGTGTCGAACGACGGCGCCTGGGTCATCAGGCCAGCGACGGAGATACGGCCGTGCGTGGGCCGCAGGCCATAGATCCCGCAGAAGCTCGCGGGCGTGCGCACGGAGCCGCCGGAGTCGGTGCCTAATGCGACGTCGACCAGTCCACCAGCCACCGCGGACGCAGAGCCGCTCGACGAGCCGCCGGGGACACGATCCGGCGCACGCGGATTGAGCGGCGTTCCGTAGAACCTGTTGATGCCGAGCAGTCCGAGCGAAATCTCATCGGTGATGGTCTTGCCGGTCAGCGTCGCGCCAGCGCAGCACATCGCGTCCACGGCCCAGGCATCCCTCTCCGGGGTGTCATGACAGGCGGCCCAGTCCGGATTTCCGCAGCCGGTCACATCGCCGGCAACATCGAACAGATCCTTGACCGCGAAGCTCAGTCCGGACAACGGGCCGGACCGATGCGGCGAACGCCGCATGATCGCGTTGGGAAGGAAGGCTCCGAGGGGGTCCTGAACCATGGTTCTCCCGATCACTCGCAAGCAGCATCCAGATTTGTTGCCAGGCGCGCTCGGGTGAGCGCGCCTGGCATGCAGTCACTCTTTGTAGAGCTTGCGGAAATCCGGGTGGGTGTGGAACCAGTACTCGAAGCCCTTGACGTTCTTCTGCATCGCGTAGTCGGCAAACCGTGTGTAGAGCGGGATGCGCGGCAGGTCGGTCATCACGATGTCGACCATCTTGTTCAGGCTGGTCTTGTAGATCTCAGGATCCCGGGTGAAGCGCGCCTCGTCGATCACCTTGTCGAGGTCGGGATTGACGTAATTGGCGGTGTTGAACACCGAGTTGTTGCCGCCGTGGAAGGTCCAGAAGAAGAAGTAGTCGGGATAGTCGAGCCAGCCGTAGAATTCGGCGATGACCATCGGCATCGTCTTGCTGGCCATCTGTGCGAACCAGTTCGAGCCCGGCACCTTCTCGATCGTCAGCTCGACACCGATAGTCTTGAGCGCTTCCTGGATCAGGATGGCGGTCGGCTCACGTACGGTGGCTTCGCTGAGGTCGATCGACAGCGTGGTCTTGAAGCCGTTCGGGAAGCCGGCCTCGGTGAGCAGCTGCTTGGCCTTCGCGAGGTCCTGGCCGTGCTTGACCGGAACCGGCCAGGTCGCATCGGGATACGGCTTGGCCGGATCGCCGCCGAACATCGGCTTGGCGCGATTGTAGAGCGCGGAGCTGACGATCTCCTTGTAGGGAATCGCATAGGAGATCGCCTCCCGCACCTTCGGATTGTCGAACGGGGCGATCTTCACGTTCATGTCGACGAAGACGAGATCGTTCTGCACGGGCACGCCGATGATCGAGACCTTGCCCTGCTCCGCCAGCTCGGCATAGTCCTTCGGCGGCAGGCCGACGGACATGTCGACGTCGCCCTTCTCCAGCAGCGCGCGGCGCGTGCCGGCGGAGGCGATCTGCCGGTAGACCACGCGCTTGAGCTTGGGCAGCGGTCCGGACTTCCAGGCATCGAACCGCGTGAACACGGTCTGCTGGCCCGGCGACCAGGATTCCACCTTGTAGGCGCCGCCGCCGCAATCATTGCGCGACACCCAGTCGAACGCCCACGGGTCCTGCGCCGTCGCATGCTTCTTGGCCAATTCGGAGTTGACGATGACCGGCACCGGCACCACGAGGTCGGGCATCGTCAGCTTGTTGAACTGATCGAATGTCGCCTTGAAGGTGTAGTCGTCGACCACCGAGAACTGTTCGGGCTTGACTAGCGATCCCGCCGCCATCTGCACGGCCGGGAAGCCGCCGGCGGCGATGGCGCGGTCGAACGACCACTTCACGTCCTTGGCGGTGACCGGCGTGCCGTCGTGGAACGTCGCGTCCTTGCGCAGATGGAAGATGTAGGTCTTGCCGTCCTCGCTGGCCTCCCAGCTTTCGGCCAGCTCCGGCGTCATGACCTTCGCATCATAGGACACGGTGCCGTCCGCCAGCGTCTTTTCGCCATGGCTGACCAGGCGATCATAGGCCTGCCACACGACCATGCGGCTGTGATCGTTCGCTGTCGGCACCATCGTGTCGAGGCCGTTCGGGCCCATCTCAGACACGATCACCAAAGTGTCCTTGGCGATCTCCGCATGCGCAACGGCGCCGGGCAGCACAGCGGACGCTGTGAGCAACGCCGCTGCAACGAGACTGCGATAAAGCTTCATATCGTGCGTCCTTTCTGGAGGGTTCAGGTGGAGGGTGGAGGCAGTGTCAGAGGCCGAGCTCGCTCAACAGCTTCGGCCATTGGTGGGCCCACGGGCGCGCCTGCTCGAAGGCGCCGGAGGCGGCGAGCACGGTCCTATCAGCCAGATGGCGTCCGATGATCTGCATGCCGACAGGAAGACCCGTCTTGGTGAAGCCCGCGGGAATGGTCGCGGCGGGCTGGCCGGTCAGGTTGCAGATGAAGGTGAAGCAGAGCCAGTCCCCGGTCGTGACCATCTTGTCTTCGATGATCTCCGGCCCCTGCATGTAGAGCGGGAAGGCCGGCACCGCGAGCGTGGGCGTGATCAGGAGATCGTAGTTGGCCATGAACCGCCACATGCGGTTGCAGACCATCTGCCGGATCATCTTGGCGTCCGTGAACTCCTCCGCCGTCCACTGCCGCTGCAGCAGCGCAACGAGATGCGGCGACATCTCCTTCTCGCGCCCCTTCATCATGCGGCGCATCCCGGTGAGGTCGGTGTCGCCGGCGACGATGGTCCAGAAATGCGGGAACGGATCGTCCCAGCCGGGATTGGCGCGCTCGACGGTGCAGCCGAGATCGGTCTCGAACACGCGCACCGCTTCGGAGACGACGCGACGGACTTCGGGATCGACCGGCGCATAGCCCCAGTCCTCGCTGTAGGCGATGCGCAATCCCTTGATGCTCTCCTTCGTTGCATCGACATAGTCGAAGTCGGCGGCCGGGATCGAGTAGCGATCGCGCGGATCGGGCCCGGTGATCACCTTCAGCATCAGCGCCGAGTCCGCCACGGTGCGGCTCATCGGACCGACATGCTCGAGTGACTCCCAGCTCGACACGCCGGGATAGCGCTCGTCGCGGCACCCTGGATAAAGCGGCACGCGGCCCATGGAGGCCTTGATGCCGTAGAGCCCGCACAGCGCCGAGGGAATACGGATCGAGCCGCCGCCGTCGGAGCCGATCGCAAACGGCGCGACACCGCTCGCGACCGACGCACCGGAACCGGCGCTCGATCCACCCGACGTCATGTCGAGATTCCAAGGATTGCGCGTCGCCGGAAACACCGGATTGTGGCCGACGCCGCTGTATCCGAACTCCGGCACGTTGGTCTTGCCGATGATGACGGCGCCGGCCGCCTTCAGGCGCTCGACCACGATGTCATCCTCGTCCGGCACGAAGTCGCGATAGAGCAGCGACCCCATGACGGTGAGGATGTCCTTGGTCGCAACCAGATCCTTGATGCCGATCGGCACGCCCGCAAGCAGGCCGGGATCCTCGCCCGCGGCGATCTTGGCGTCGACGGCGGCCGCCGCCGCCCGCGCGACATCGGGTGTCGGCGTGCAGAAGGCGTGGATGTGCGGCTCGAGCTTGTCCATGCGGCGCAGCACCGCCTCGGTGACCTCCATGGCCGAGAGAGTCTTGTCCTTGACCTTTGCCGCAACGGTGACGGCGTCCATGCGGCAGATTTCGTTGTCAGCGCTCATCGTTTCCTCCAGCGGGTGAAACAGCGAAGTGGCAGGCGGCGAAATGATCCGGCGCCGTCGCGCGGAGCGGCGGCATCGCCGTTGCGCAGATATCGGCCGCCTTGGGGCAGCGTCCGTAGAAGCGGCACATATTGGGATCGGGATTGATCGGGCTGGCCGGGCTGCCGTCGAGCCGCGGCCGGGCTTCGCCGCGCCGCGCCGGGTCCGGGATCGCAGCGACCAGCGCCTGCGTGTAGGGATGGCGGGGTGCGGTGAACAGCGCCTCCGCCGGCGCGATCTCGACGATCTTGCCGAGATACATCACGACCACGCGCGAGCACAGCAGCCGCACCACGTTGAGATCATGCGACACGAACAGATAGCTCATCGACAGCCGCGCGCGCAGGTCGGCGAGCAGCCGCAGGATCACGGCCTGCACGGAGACGTCGAGCGCCGAGGTCGGCTCGTCCAGGATCAGCAGCGACGGTTCGACCGCGACCGCGCGCGCGATGCCGACGCGCGCGCGCTGGCCGCCCGAGAGCTGATGCGGATAGCGCTGCAGCAACTCATCCGGCAGCCCGACAAGCGCCGCGGTGGCCTGAACGCGGTGCGCGATCTCGGCGCCGTCGGTGAGGCCGAGCAGCCGCTTCAGCGGATCGGCGATAGCCTGGAACACGCGAAAGGAGGGATTGAGGCTCTCGGTCGCGTCCTGGAACACGACCTGGACGCGCCGCCGGCTCGGCGACGCCGCGAATTTCGTCTGCGTGATTGCGGTGAGATCCTCGCCGTCCATCAGGACCTGGCCCGCGGTGGGATCGATGAGACGGCCGAGCAGGCGCACCATCGTCGACTTGCCGCAACCGGATTCACCGACGAGGCCGACGCTTTCTCCGGCTGAGATCGTCAGACTGACGTCGTCGACGGCATGGAGCTTTGCCCCCTTCCCTGCCCGCTTGATCGGGTACAGCTTGGATAGCGACCTGACCTCGAGCAGCGGTGTCATGAGAGCGGAAACCGGCAACGCACGAGATGCTGGGGTGATACACGGGTCCAAGGCAGCTCCGCTTCATCGCAGATCGGCTGCCTCAGCTCGCAGCGTCCGCTGAAGCGACACGGCGGCAGCGCGCCGCGGAGATCTGGCAGATGGCCGGGGATGGCATTGAGGTCGTCGAGGCGCGACTCCGGCACGGGCGTCGCCGCCAGCAGCCGGCGCGTATAGGGATGCGCCGGACGCTCCAGCAATTGTTCGGTCGGTGCGATCTCGACGATGTGGCCGGCATGCATGACAGCGATCCGGTCGCAATACTCGCCAGCGAGGCCGAGATCGTGAGTGATCAGCAAGGTCGACATCTGCGTCGCGCGGCTCATCTCGCGGATCAGGTCCATGATCACGGCCTGGGTCGTCACGTCGAGTCCCGTCGTCGGCTCGTCCGCGATCAGCACGGACGGTGTGCAGGCCAGCGCCATCGCAATCATCACGCGCTGGCACATGCCCCCCGACAGCTCGAACGGATAGGCCTCCGCGCGGCGCTCGGGATCGGGAATGCGCACCCGCGCCAGTGCGGCGATCGCCGCCGTTTTCAGCTCGCGCCGCGGCAGCGCGGCATGCTCCTGCAGGACGTCCTCGATCTGCTTGCCGACCTTGCGGATCGGATTGAGCGCGGTGCGCGGGCTCTGGAAGATCATCGCCATCTCGCGTCCACGCAGCTCGCGCATCGCTTCCGGGGGCGCCGCCAAAAGATCGATGCCGCCCATCGTGATCGCGCCCTTGGTGACGCGTGCGGCGGCATCGTTGAGGCCCATCACGGTGTAGGCGGTGACGGATTTGCCAGAGCCGCTTTCGCCGACCACGCCGACGATCTCACCGCGCGAGACCGACAGGCTGACGGCATCCAGCGCCCGCACCACGCCATGACGGGTGCGGAATTCCACCGAGAGGTTGTCGATCTCGAGCTGCGCCATCACACGCGCTTCCTTGGATCGAGCAGGTCGCGCAGTCCATCGCCCAGCATGTTGAAGGAGAACACCGCGAGCACGAGCGCCGCGCCCGGGAACATGAAGGCCCACCATTCGCCGGAAATGATGTAGCTCGCGCCTTCCGAGACCATGATGCCCCATTCGGGCGTCGGCGGCCGCACGCCGAGTCCTATGAAAGACAGGCCGGCGGCGTTGAGGATCGCCCAGCCCATGTTGAGCGAGGCCTGCACCATCATCGGCGGCAGGATGTTCGGGACGATATGATTGATCAGGACGCGCAGCGGTCCGTTGCCGCCCATCCGCGCCGCCTCGACATAGCCGAGCTCGCGCCGCACGTTCACCTCCGCACGCGCGAAGCGGCAGTAGAACGGCAGATTGATGATCATCGTCGCGATGATGATGTTGGCGACGCTGTTGCCCAGCGCCACCACGATGCCCATCGCCAGCACGAACAACGGGAACGCCATGATGGTGTCCATCGCGCGGCCGATGATGCGGTCGGTCCAGCCGCCGAAATAGCCGGCGAGCGCGCCCAGCGCGAGGCCGACCACGAAGGACAGCGCCACTGCCGACACCGCCATGCCGAGATCAAGGCGCGTGGCGACAATGACGCGGCTCAGGATGTCGCGGCCGAGCGCGTCGGTGCCGAACGGATGCGCGAGGCTCGGGCGCGCGAGCTTGGTTGTCGCCGAGGTGAGCAGAGGATCATAGGGCGCGATCGAGGGGCCGAAGATCGCGAACAGCGTCAGCAGCGCCAGGATGATCGCGGCCACCAGCGTCAGGCGGTTTTCGCCGAACGCGTAGCCGGTGTTGCGGGCGAGCGTGACCAGGCTCATGGCTCAGCCCTCGAACCGGACACGGGGATCGACGAGCGTGGCGAACACGTCCACCGCGAGATTGAGCAGCACGTAGAGCACGGCCATCATCAGCACGAAGCCCTGCACCGCAGCGTAGTCGGAGGCGATGACGGCCGCCACCGCATAGGCGCCGACGCCCTGCCAGCCGAACACCTGCTCGATCAGAACGTTGGAGCCGATCAGGAAGGAGAACACCATGCCGAGCACGCTCGAGACCGGCAGCAGCACGTTGCGGAAGGCGTAGGCCATCAGGATTTTGCGCACCGGCAGGCCGCTGGCGCGCGCGGTACGGATGAAATCGCTGCTCAGAGCCTCGAGCATCGCGGCGCGCGTGATCCGCGCGATCGGCGCCAGCGCGAACAGCCCGAGCGAGATCGCGGGCAAGATCAGCTGCGCCAAGGCCGCGCGCAACACCGGCCAGTCGCCGGCGATGACGGCGTCGATGGTGTAGGCCCCGGTGACGCGGGGCGGCGGCGAGAAGGCGATCTCGTCGAGCCGGCCGAGCGGCTGCGGCGCCCAGCCGAGCAGGAAGTAGAAGATGTAGACCAACAGCAGACCGACGAAGAAGGTCGGAAACGCGGCGCTGACGGTGACCAGCGCACGACAGGCGTGATCGACGCCGCCATTGAGGCGGGTCGCCGCCCACACGCCCATCGGAATGGCGATGCCGATCGCGAACAGCAGCGCGAAGGATGACAGCTCGAGCGATGCAGGCAAGCGTTCGAGCAGATCGGTCAGCACCGGCTGCCCGGTCGTGAGCGAGCGGCCGAGATTGCCGTGCGCGAGGTCGGCGATGTAGCTCACGAACTGCACCGGCAGCGGACGATCGAGGCCCAGCGTGGCGCGGATGCTGGCGATCGACGCGGCATTGGCCGCGGGCCCGGCGAAGAACGCGGCGGGATCTCCGGGCAACGCGCGCGAAATGAAGAAGGTGAGAACGACGACACCCACCAGGCTCGGGATGGTGCCAAGCAGTCGCTTCCACACGAAAGCCATCAGCGGTTCGCCTGCCAACCTTCGCTGCAGCGACGGCTTGCGCCGCGCCTCAACGGGTGAGGCCCCATCGACAGTCGGATGCAGCCAAGGGGCGGCTAGCATGCATCACAGTCATGTCGACGTGAAGCAAGCGCTATGCCATGAGGTCAGCGGAAGTACTTGAATTACAGGATCCGCGCAATGTCAGGGGCTTACTAACAAAATGGCTCAAGGTGCGAAGGCTGCGGAACCAACAAGCTCCATGTCGACTGCACCCGTTCTCGCCACATGCATGAAATTCATGCACCGGCCCCTCACCTGCGCTGGTCGAAGCCAAAGCAGGATGGCGCCTTCAACACATCAGTGGACCTGCGGCGTGTTGACCCAGACGATCCGCGCCTCGTCGGTTCCGACGTTGCGATAACTGTTTGTCAGATACGCCTTGAAAAAAAAAGAGTCGCCGGCGGTCATGAGATAGGTCGTGTCGTCGATGGTGAGCTCGATGGTTCCGGAGATGAGATAGCCGACGGCCTCGCCCTGATGAGTGATGAGGTCGATCTTCTCACCGCCGGGAGCCACGACGTGAATGTTCGCCTCGAGAAGGTTCCCTGCAGCGACAGGCACCAGACGCTCATAGACGACGCCCTTGCCGCCGCGCAGCGCATCGACGTAAACCTTCATCCGATCCTCGGGCTTCTGCACCTGTTTGTAGTCGTCGACCCTCAGGCCGAAGAACGAGGCCATGTCGCGGTCGAGCGCGTGGACCATCTTGTCGAGCATGGGTAGCGACGGCATCACCTTGCCGGCCTCGATCTTGGAGATCATGCTCTCGTCGCAACCGACGATCTGCGCCAGATCGCGCATGCGCATCCCCTTGGACAGACGGGCGCGCCGGAGGCGCGGGCCGATGTTCAGTGTGTTTTCCGAGCTCACGCGAGGCGTTTCCAGCAATTACAGCCCGCGGAATATGCATAACAATCACGTGATTTACCAGCATGTTGTTCTGACCAAGCGGTATTTTAGTCCGGCGCAGACCGCCCTCTGTTCGCAGCCGCGCCGATCATGAGCGGGTCGGTCCGCAGCCACACAAGCCGACGTCCTTGCGTCTCCGCCCAAGTCCGCCGCGGCTGTGCACGAGGTGATCGCGGCGGACGATCTCACGACGCTGCGGCGTCCGACGCCACGCGATCGCTCGGTCCTAATTAGATCGTCTGGACCAGTGGCCGGAACGGTTCCACAGATCGGTTCGTGAGCCTGCTGCTCGTTGGGCAGTTCTCCGATCGACACGTGCGAAGACGAGCTCATCCGAAAGCGCGGTTCATTGCCGCTTTGCTGCGCACGGCTCTCCGAATTTGGGCAAGCCCGATCGTTGACAAGACAAAGGATCGCTCCTTACGATCGTCGGCTCATACGCTGTCGAACTTCGCGTGCGCTGAACTGGCCGATGACGTCCAGGTCTTTGCAAGAAGTGCTTCGTTCGAACTCGGCGCCTGAACAACAGAACATAGCCTGCGGCATCTTCGCCATTCGTTGCCTCGTTCAGCTGAGGTACGGATGGTTTTCGTGTTTGCCGCCCCGGCGAGCTTGCGATGCGTCCGCGTCGCCGAAACCGTGGTGCATGACCGAGTGCAAATATGCACCATATGACGAGAGAGGATGACGAGGATGCCAGCAACAGATCTCCACTATCTCGGACTCGTTGATGTCGGTCGGAAGATCCAGGCTAAGGAGTTGTCGCCGGTCGAAGTGACCAAGGCCATGCTCGAGCGGATCGAGAAGCTCGATGGCCAACTCAAGAGCTTCGCCTATGTCATGGCCGACTCGGCCGTCGCGGACGCTGCCGCCGCTGAGAAGGAGATTGCCTCCGGCAAGATCAGGGGCCCGTTGCACGGCGTGCCCGTCGCGGTGAAGGATCTCTGCTGGGCCAAGGGCGCGCCAGCGGCGCACGGCATGACGATCCATCGTGACTTCCGTCCGAACGAGGACGCGACAGTGGTCGCGCGGCTGAAGGCCGCCGGCGCTGTGATCCTCGGCAAGCTGCAGCAGACCGAAGGGGCTTACGCCGATCATCATCCGAAGATCGATCCACCCAAGAATCCCTGGAACGCCGATCTTTGGCCTGGCGCCTCCTCGAGCGGCTCTGGCGCCGCCACCGCGGCGGGCCTGTGCTTCGGCTCGCTCGGCACCGACACCGGCGGCTCGATCCGCTTTCCCTCCGCGGCCAATGGCGTCACCGGGCTTAAGCCGACCTGGGGACGGGTCAGCCGCTACGGCGCCTTCGAACTCGCGGCGACGCTGGACCACATCGGCCCCATGGCGCGCAGCGCGGCTGATTGCGGCGCCGTCCTCGGCGTGATCGCAGGGCAAGATCCCAGGGATACGACGGCTGTCCCGCTGCCCGTGCCTGACTATCTGGCCAGTCTCTCCGGCGACCTCCGGGGCGTGACGATCGGGATCGACCGGCGCTGGACCAGCGAAGGCACCGACAGCGATACAGCCAACGTCCTGACCGAGGCTCTGCGTGTGGCTGTCGATCTCGGCGCACAGATCAAGGAGATCAACTTTCCCGATTCCCAGGCGGTCATCGACGATTGGTTCCCGCTTTGCGGCATCGAGGCAGCGGTCGCGCACGAAAACACCTACCCGGCGCGCAAGGACGAGTACGGTCCTGGGCTCGCCGGCCTGCTGGATCTCGGCCACCAACAATCAGGTATGGACTATCAGAAAATCGTGCTTCGGCGCGAGGCGTTCCGCGGGGCAGTCCGCGTACTGTTCGAGACGGTCGACCTCCTTGCGGTCCCGGCGCAGGCCTTTGCTGCACCGAGCCTCGCCAAGATGGCGACGCTTGGCGAGGACGCTTCGCTGATCGGCGGACTGCTTCGTTTCACCTGCCCGTTCGACATGACGGGAAGCCCGACCGTGACGTTGCCCGGAGGCTTTGCCGCGAATGGCGGTCCCGTGGGCTTCCAGTTCGTCGGCCGTCATTTCGACGAGGCCGGCCTCGTGCGCGCCGGCGATGCGTTTCAGCGCGCCACCGACTGGCACAAACGTCATCCCGGCATCTGAGTTGAGGGGCCGATCATCGATTCGCAGATTTGCGGAGAGCCGATCGTGGCTGCGCAATAGCCCGGGACGCCAGGACCACCCCACTTCGCCCTCCCCTCACTCCGTTCTTCGGCACGGGCCGTGACACCCGGCTGCGGAGTAACGCGCCTATTGTACAGCGAGGTTAAATCACGAGCTGCCGCCTCATTCTCCGAGGGCGCGGATGACGAGCTCGGCGGTTTCCATGCCTGAGAAATTTTGCTGGCCCGTGACGAGATTTCCGTCCCGCACGGCAAAGCCGCGCCAGAGTCCGGCCTGGACATAATTGGCGCCCAGTGTTCTGAGTTCGTCTTCGATCCGCCATGGCATCAGATGCTTGCCGCGTGGCAAGAAGCCGAGGTCCCACACGGCGTGATCACCGAAATCCTCCTCGACATTGGCGAAGCCCGTGACGGTCTTGCCCTTGCAGAGATATTCGCCTGTCGAGAGCCTCGCATAACGCAGGATCGACGAGCCGTGGCACAGACAGCACGCGACCTTGCCCGCCTCGTAGAAGGCCGCGAACAGCCCATGCAGCGCCGTCTGGTCGGGCATGGTCACCATCGGCGCCTGACCGCCAGCGATCAGGATCGCGTCGAAGTCTTCGAGCCTGATCGCGCTTACTGGTTTGGTATTCTCCAACAGCGCCATCAATGACGGTGTGTGCCTGAAGCCCTGGGTGATGAGGTCGCCTGCCGAATAGCCGGTCGGATCTTCCGGGTCGCTCATCGCATCAGGTTCGACCTTGCCTCCGCCGTAGCTGAACAGCTTCACGACGTAGCCTTTTTCTCGGAAGGCAAACCACGGGTGCGTCAGTTCGCTCCACCAGAACCCGACCGGTGTACCCAACGTTGGCGAGATAGCCGGGTTGGCAAGAACGATAGCAACCCGTTTCGGTGTCTTGGCATCGACCGGATTGTGATCCTTCAGACTCATCAGTCACTCCTCAGACGAGCGCGCGCGCGATGGCCTCGGCCGTCGCATCGGGCTGGTCGATCTGCGGGAAGTGACCCGCATCCGCAATCATCTCGACACGCGAGCCGCGAAGCTGGGCACGAAAAGCGTCGGCAAGCACGGCGGGAAACAGCCGGTCGTCCTGTCCCCAGAGGATCACCGTCGGTACGGTCACTTTGGGGAAAAGATCCTCGAGGCGAGGCGAAACGAACAGGCTCCTGCCCCAAATGGCGCTGATCGCCTTTTCGCCGCTCTCGACGTAGGCGCGGTAGGCGCTCTCTGCGAGACCGGGCGTGTCGGCAACCTTCGAATTGATGACGACGTGGATGAGCTTGTCCATCTCTTCTGGGCTGTTGGGGTCGAAGTTGACCGGCGGTTCTCCCTCGAACATCGCTCTGAAGCCGGCTGCGTCGATGATGACCAGGCGCTCGGTTCTCTCGGGATAGGTCGCAGCAAAAGTCGTCGCCACCCAACCGCCGACCGAGTTGCCCACCAGCGCGGCGCGGTCGACCTGCTCAGCGTCGAGCAGGGCTTTGATCGCCGCGCTCTGCACCGGCATCGAAAGATCGTCGCCGGTCTTCGATGACGCCCCGAAGCCAAGCATATCGATGGCGAACACCCGGTGCGTCGATGCGAGTCGCCGAGCTGCACTCAGCCAATCCTCCTTATGGCCACCAACGCCATGAACGATGACGAGGGCCGGGCCAGAACCCAGTTCGAAATAGGCCAGCGTCTTTTCGCCGAACGCGAGACGTTTCGTTTCCGGAAGATCGGTGGTCATCGTGCGACAATCCTCGACGAGGCGTGACCTGCTAACTGATTGTCAGAGGATCATAGGCCCGAATGACTCGCCCGATAAGCTGATCGTGGACGAGAGCAGGCGGTCCTGATCTGATCAGGCCGGTTTTTTGACAGAACCGCAAGTTCGTCCCGGTCCGCAACAACGACGCCTCCGCTGGCTTTGAAGGACGGACCGCATCACCGACAGCGCCGTGCCGCTGTCGCTTATACCGCTTTCAGCTCAACCGAATGAGAATGCCAAACGATAGAACGGAACACGATCTGCGATCCGCCACCGGTGTCTCGCTCACCGAGAAGCCTGTACGAGCCTCAGCTCACTTTGGCGCGACGGAATTGCCCCGGAGAGACGCCGTGTTCTCTCCTGAACACCCTGCTGAAATAGCTGGCGTCATCATATCCCACCTGCGTCGCGACCTCGCCCACCGAGTACATCGTATTCTCGAGCAGCTCGCGGGCCCGCATCATGCGAAGTCTGATCTGATACTGATGCGGAGGCACGCCGACGGCAGCCTTGAAGGCACGCGCGAAGTGGAAGGGCGAGAGACCCACCTGTTCCGCCAGTGTCTGCAGCGAGACATCGCGGTGCATGGTGTCTTTCAGGTAGCTCGTCGCCTTCCTGACCTGTGCCGTTGTGAGCCCCGCGCGGCTTGGTCGCACGACACCGGAGAGGTTGGACCACCGGCGCACGAGATTGACACATAACGTCAGAGCGGCAGCATCCAGCGCGGCTTGAGTCGCGACGCCTGGCCGTTCGATCTCGGCAGCCATCTCGTCACCCAGGCGCGTGATCACCGGATCGGCTTCCAGCTTCAGGGGCAGCAGTTCCAGACGCCCGCCATCGCCGTAATCGAACTCGGTTCCCACCACCGAGGCGAGCAGGGACACGGGCAGATAGAGGTCAAGGCAGCTTCCGCTGGTCTCCGACAGCAGAACCCGAAGCGATTCTCCTGCCCTACTCAGCTGGAAAGTGCCACGCCGCCTCACCCGCCGGAAACGCAGCTTGTTGTCGAAGTATAGTTCAGAGACCGTCGTTCCCCGGGTCCAGATCGAAACGACGTGGGTGTGGTCGCAGGACGGACGGAGGCGCTCGACCGTCTGCCCCGATGTTCTGTCACAATCCCACAGCGCTGCCGAGAAGCCGAGCGTGCCGAACCCGTGAGCCTTGGCCGCAACACCCCAAATGCGTTCGACCTTGGTCGGCGTCAGTCCACTGCAACTCACGCCTGATGCATCGTCTACCCTGTCTTGAGAAAAGGTTTCGTCCAAAGCACACTCCACGCTCCGCTCAAGCGACACAACCGGCGCTCCAAATGCTAGCGCAAAGCATCCGCCTGTCCAGCCGATTGATCGTTCGTGGGTGAGGCCCGAGCCGCTCGGGATTGTCATTTTCGTGCGATCGCCGCCATCACCAGCAAGATCTTCGTACCCTGTTCGATACGGGCATCGCGAGCGCTGGCGGAGTCAAACGGGCTGTCTTCGTCGCGCTCCAAACCATTTTTCGATTCGACGCACGACGACATAGAACGTCGGCGTGAACAGCAGTCCAAACAGCGTCACGCCGATCATGCCGAAGAACACGGCGGTTCCGAGCGATTGCCGCATCTCGGCGCCTGCGCCGGTGGCGATCGCGAGCGGTAGGACGCCTAAGATGAACGCGAACGATGTCATGACGATAGGACGAAGCCGCAGCCGGGCAGCGGTCGACACGGCATCGATGGTCTTGGCGCCCTGCTCTTCAGCCTGCTTCGCGAATTCCACAATCAGAATTGCATTCTTCGCAGCAAGTCCGACGAGGACGATGAGACCGATCTCCACCAGGATATTGCGATCGAGCGAGCGAAGATCGATACCGATCATTGCCGCCAGGATGCACATCGGCACGATGAGAACGACAGCCAACGGCAGCAGCCAGTTTTCGTAGAGCGCCGCCAAAAGGAGAAAGACAAACACGACGGCCAGCCCGAAGGCCACGGCGGCGGTATTGCCCGACAGCTTCTCCTGAAGGGCGATTTCAGTCCATTCAAAGCCAAATCCTTGCGACAGCGCCTTGGCGTTGATCGCCTCAAGGGTAGCGATCGCCTGTCCGGTCGAGTACCCCTTGGCAAGCTGCAGGTTTACCTCAGCGGCCGGATAAAGATTATACCTGGGAACGCGGTAGGGACCGCTTGCATCCTTGAAACGCGCGACCGATCCGATCGGAACCATGTCACCATCGGAGTTTCTCATCCGCAGGCTACCCACGTCGGTCGTATCGATCCTGAACTCATTATCGGCCTGCGCGGTTACCTTGTAGGTGCGCCCCAGAATGTTGAAATCGTTGATGTAGCTCGAACCCAGATAAACAGACAGCGCCTCGAAGACCCGACCGATAGGCACGCCCATGAGCTCAGCCTTGGTCCGGTCGATATCCGCGAACACCTGCGGCGTGCGATTGTTGAACAAAGTATAGGCCTGGACAATCCCCGGGCTCTGTCTCGCAGCTCCCGCGACCTGCCAGGCCGTGGCCTCCAAGGCGGGCAAGCCGCGGCCCGCCCTGTCCTGGACATATCCCTTTAACCCTCCACCGGTGCCGATGCCGGGGACCGACGGCGGCTCGATGACCAGAGCAAACGCCTGGTTGACCGAGGCCAGCTGCTTCCTGAGATCCGCAGCGACAGCAATGGCAGGCAACGCCGCGCGCACCCGCTCCTCGAAAGGCTTCAGGGTGATGAAAATGACGCCAGCATTTGGTGCGTTGGTGAAGGTCGCGCCGTCGAAACCGGCGAAGGCGACGGCGTTCGCCACGCCCGGCCGCTTCAGTGCGATTTCGATCGCAGCCTTCACGACGGCATCGGTGCGCGCCAGCGATGATCCCGGAGGCAGCTGGATGGCAGCGATCAGGTAGCCGCGGTCCAATTGCGGGATCAGGCCAGTGGGCGTGACGGTGAGAAGCCGATAGGCAAAGCCGACGAGAACGGCGTAGCACAACAGCATGACGGCAGCGACGCGCACCAGCCTCGCGGTGAGCGAACCGAAGCCGCGGGCGATCGCGTCGAATCCTCGGTTGAACGCGTTTGCGACCGCGGTGAATGGCCGTTCCAGTCTGGCGAAACGGCCAGCCGGTTCGTGTCCGCTCTTGAGCAGGATGGCGCCAAGCGCGGGAGACAGCGTAAGCGAGACGAAGCACGAAATCAGCGTTGCCGCGGCGATCGTAATCGCGAACTGACGATAGAAGGCGCCCTGGAGGCCGAGGATGAACGCTGTGGGAACAAAGACGGCGCAGAGCACAAGGGCGATCGCCAGCAGAGCGCCCCCTACTTCATCCATTGTCCTGTGCGACGCCTCCCTCGGATCGAGACCTTCCGCAATGTAGCGCTCGATATTCTCAACAACGACGATCGCATCATCGACCACGATTCCGATGGCGAGAACCAGTCCGAACAGCGACAGGTTATTGAAGGTCAGGCCGACTGCGCCCATCACGAGAAAGCAGCCAACAAGGGAGACCGGAATCGCGACAACCGGTATGATCGCGGCCCTCCAGCTCTGCAGAAACACGAGGATGACGATCACGACCAGCGCGACGGCTTCAAACAGGGTCTGGACGACCTCGTCCACGGACTTTCGGATGAACTCAGTTGGATTATAGACGACTTTGTAGTCGAGCCCGGAAGGAAAGTCTCGTTTGGCGATTTCCATCGCGGCAAACACCGCCTTCGCGGTCGAGAGCGCATTCGAGCCGGGTCGCTGATAGACCACGATGGCGGTCGCGGCGTCGCCGTTGAGATAGGCGTTGACGGAATAGTCCTGGGCTCCGAGCTCGACACGGGCGACGTCGCGCAGCCGAAGATATCCGCCGTCCGGATCAGCCCGCAGCACGATATCCTCGAACTGCTCCGGCGACGTCAGCCTGCCGAGCGTCTCGACGGCCACCTCATAGGCACCGTCCGATCTTGCGGGCGGCTGATTGAGCGCGCCGGCGGCAACCTGCAGATTGGCGGCACGAACGGCCGCCGTTACGTCACCAGCGGTCAGTCCGCGCGCAGCCGCGCGATCCGGGTCGACCCAGATCCGCATCGCATAGTCGCGCGCGCCGAAGATATTGATGTTGCCGACGCCATCCACTCTGGCCAATAGATCCTTGATATAGAGTGTGGCGTAGTTCGAGATGTATTGCTGGTTTCGTGTGCCGTCCGGAGAGACAAGATGCACCACCATCATCAGGTCGGGTGAGGCCTTCTTGACGGTGATACCAAGGCGCGTGACATCCTCCGGCAAACGCGGTGTTGCGACCGCCACCCGGTTCTGCACCAGGACCTGAGCCGTATCGATGTCCGTGCCCGGCTTGAAGACGACATTGATCGTCAGGCGTCCATCGCCGGTCGCCTGGGATCCGATATAGAGCATGTCGTCGACGCCATTGACCTCCTGCTCAATGGGTGTGGCCACCGTCTCGGAGATCACCTGCGCCGAAGCACCCGGGTAGGATGCGGTGATGCTGACGGTGGGCGGGGCGATCTCAGGATATTCCGACACGGGAAGACGCGTCAGCGTGATCGCCCCGGCGATGGTGAGGATGATGGACAGCACGGCGGCAAAGATCGGCCGATCGACAAAGTAGTGCGAGAACCGCATGGCTCAGATCCTAACGATCGCTACGCGCGACGATCTCCGTATTGTGCGGCGTGACCACCGCACCCGGCCGGACCGCGGGATTGGCGAGTCCGCCAACGACGACAACGTCGTCTGGCGAAAGCCCCTCGAATACGCTCCGAAGCCCTAATGCGATCGGGCCGAGCCTCACGGGTTTGGCACCGAGCTTCGCACCCGCGCCCACCACCAGCACAATCTTGCTCGCCTGATCCGACAACACCGCAGCATCCGGTATCAGCAGCACGTCCGCCTTTCCGCCGAACAGCCGCGCTCGTCCGAACTCACCTGGGATGAGAAACAGATTCGGGTTGGCGAAAACGGCCCGTCCGCGAATGGTGCCGGTTCGAGCGCCCAGCTGATTGTCGACGAAATTCATACTGCCATGCCACGTCCACTCGGCCTCGTCAGCCAGACGGACGTCGACCGCCGTCGGGGCGTCGCGGGAGGACGCACGCTTCCGCTCTGCCGCCAGCCGGGAGTAGCGCAGGTAATCGGACTCGGAGGCCTCGAAGACAAAGTGGATCGGATCCAGAGCAACGATTCTGGTCAGAACGGAGGACGCGGAATCCACCAGGTTGCCGACGTCGACCTTCCTGTCCGAGATCCTGCCGGAGATCGGAGCTGTCACGCGCGTCCATTCGAGATTGAGCTGGGCCGCTCGCAGCGAGGCCTGCGCCGCCAGAAGCTGCCCTTCGGCGACGTCCAGCGTTGCCTTCCTGGCGTCAACGTCACGCTGAGTGATCGCCTGACTGCCGATGAGCTGCTGGGCGCGGGACACATCGGTCGCCGCCTGGGCGACCTGGGCTTTGGCCTTGGCGATTTCCGCCTGTGCGCTCTCGACGCTGATTTCGTACGGACGCGGATCGATTGTAAACAGGAGCTCGCCTGCTCTGACGAGTTCTCCATCCTTGAACGCAATGGACGTCAGAAATCCAGAGACCCGAGGCCGGACCTCCACCTGCTGAACAGCCTCGAACCGGCCGGTGTACTCGTCCCAGCGATCGATCGTGCGCTGCAGAGGTTTTGCAACATCCACCGCAGGAGGAGCCATCTGGGCGTGCGACGCATCTATGCCCGTCGCCTGGAGGGCAAGGATCAGCAGCCAGACAGAAGAACTCAAGATTTTCAGCCCGCTCATCTGCATGGTCCCGGTGAGTCACACGCCGCGCCGCGATCGCATTCTGCTCCCCCGGGCAGGCGCGACGCGCGTACTTTCTTGCTGTATCCGGTGCATTCTTGCGTCGGACTGATTGGCTCACGCCGACAGATCGAGCAAAGTTCGAGGTGATCGCCTTCTTTCCCATTTGACCAGTCTTCGGGCAGCAAGACGTGAGGCTGATGGTGTTGGGGACTGGTGCTCGGAGTTGCTCGTGCAACACGCCGCCTAAGGCGACAGGGCGAAGATCTCTACAGCACTGATTTGCTGATCGAGACATGCGGCGAGATGATCGCGCATGGCGGTTCGGGCGTCGTCATCTCGTAGTCGGGACATCGCATGGCATGCTTGACCGTCGAACAAGATTGCCAGCTCGCGACCACACCCGCCAAGCAGCTGCTGAATCGGCCTTTGCTTCAGCCCGGTCAGGTCAAGGACACGCTGCACGCCTATCAGCTGTCGAAGCGCGGCAACGGCCTGCACTTGGAGGCCGAGGCGGTCCAATGAGGCCGGAGAGGCGCATGAATCAACGCGATCGGCCCCGGCATCATCATCCCGTTGGCTAACGACGAACTCAACGGCCCTCGGCGGATGCTATCGCAAGTTGACGAAGAGCTCGATCGCATGTCGCGCTGCGGCTCCGGACGAGATCGCCAACATCGCAGCTCTTCCGATAAGCCCGAACGCCGCGTTCATCACCGGAAGCGACGTCATGGCCGATAGCGGCACCACGGCAGTCCACTGGTTCGGCGAGCCTCCGGCCCGCAGACCGTTTGCGGCCGATTCCGAAATCTGACAACGATTGCGAGAAAGAGACCCAGAGCCAGGCGAGGGGTTGAAGCTACAAACCTCAGCGAACGCATCGATACCAGATCTGTACAAGGTCCGGTCGATAGACCCAGAGCTCCCGCCTTCGCCGCTGGCTTCGTTGCAAAAATGGTCGGAGCGGCGGGATTCGAACCCACGACCCCTAGTCCCCCAGACTAGTGCGCTAACCGGGCTGCGCCACGCTCCGATGGCCGATCCTGTAGCCGTGATTGGGGTGCGATGCAAGGCACGGCGGATGGGTTTCGTGGGGGTGTCGGACAGAGCTGAGGTCGGGGATCCCCCAACCTCGAACCTTCCCGACAAAGGGGGAGTGCAGCCAGCCCGCAGCGCCGGTGCGGCTCCGAACGGGCGATTCGCTGACCACCAGCGGCCCCGCCCGCGTGGGGTCAGCAGGCGCCCGTCAGACCTCCTTCATCGCCCGGTCCAGGAGCGCGCGGCAGTCGAGCAGTTCCTTGAGCACGCCTTCGAGCTTTTCGCGCTCCTCCGGCTTTATGCCGGCGCGGGTGGGTGGGCCGACGCGGAAGGTGTCGAGGATGTCGTCCTCGGTGTCGACAAAGCGGAAATCGATGCCCTCCTCCTCGGAGGCCTCCTCCTCCTCGTCCTCCGATTCAACCTCGGCCTCGCCGACCGGCTCCTCTTCCATCATCGCCTGCCCGAGGGTCTCCTCGAGCGCGCCGAAGGACACGGCGGCAGAGCTGTCGGCCAGCCCCTGCACCGACTTGACGCCGTGCTCCTTCAGGATCCGCTGCACGCCCTTGATCGTGTAGCCTTCGCTGTAGAGCAGACGGCGGATGCCCTTGAGCAGGTCGACGTCATCGGGCCGGTAATAGCGCCGGCCCCCGCTTCGCTTCATCGGCTTGATCTGGGCGAACCGCGTCTCCCAAAACCGCAGCACGTGCTGCGGAATGTCGAGCTCCTGCGCGACCTCGCTGATCGTCCGAAACGCATCCGGCGCCTTGTCCAAATGCCCGTTCCCCTTCGATCGTGCTGACAAGATGTGACGCTAGGCTACGCTGACGATGACGCATTCCGTCCGGCCTGGGGCCGGACCGCGGTTGAAGCCGGGCAGACCGCTATTCAGTCTCGGCGCTGAACTCAGAGGGAGCGGATTCGCCGTTCATCTTGCCGTTGGCCTGCTGGCCGTTGATGCGCTGCTTGAGGATGGCCGATGGCTTGAACACCATCACGCGCCGCGGCGAGATCGGCACCTCGGTGCCGGTCTTGGGGTTGCGGCCGATGCGCTGCCCCTTCTTGCGCACCATGAAAGACCCAAACGACGACAGCTTCACCGTCTCGCCACGCTCCAGGCAGTCGGTGATCTCCTTCAGGACCAGCTCGACGAAGGCGGACGACTCCGTCCGCGACAGGCCCACCTTCTGGTAGACCGCCTCGCACAGATCGACCCGTGTAACTGTTTTTCCCGTTCCCGCCATCGCCTGCCCCAAACTCCCGGCGAATAATTCGGTCCGGAAATTAAGAGGTTAAGCGGCAATGGTCAACAGCAGCGTGAACCGAACTGGCGGGCTGGGCACCATTCGTCCCAGCCAAATCTCGTGCAACGGAATGGCTCACCAGCGCACCAGGGCCGAGCCCCAGGTGAATCCGCCGCCCATCGCCTCCAGCAGAACGACATCGCCCTTCTTGATCCGGCCGTCTTTGACCGCGACGTCGAGCGCCAGCGGGATCGAGGCGGCAGAGGTATTTCCATGCCGATCGACCGTCAGCACCACCTTTTCCGGCGCGATATGCAGCTTGTGCGCCGAGGCGTCGATGATTCGCTTGTTGGCCTGGTGCGGCACGAACCAGTCGATGGTCTCGGCCGACAGCCCGGTCGCCTCGAAGGCATCGACGATGACGTCCGTGATCATGCCGACCGCGTGCTTGAAGACCTCGCGGCCCTCCATGCGGAGGTGACCGACGGTCTGGGTCGAGGACGGGCCGCCATCGACGTAGAGCTTGGCCTTGTGGCGGCCGTCCGAGCGCAGATGCGTGCTCAGCACGCCGCGATCAGCCGCGGTGCCGCCCTGCTGCTGGGCATCCAGCACCAGCGCGCCGGCGCCGTCGCCGAACAGCACGCAGGTGGTGCGGTCGTTCCAGTCGAGGATGCGCGAGAAGGTCTCGGCGCCGATCACCAGCGCCCGCTTGAACGAGCCGCTGCGCAGGAAATTGTCGGCGGTCGCCAAGGCGTAGACAAAGCCGGAGCAGACGGCCTGCAGGTCGAACGCCGCCCCGTGATGAATTCCGAGGCCGTTCTGCACGGCGACCGCCGTGGCCGGAAAGGTGTTGTCCGGCGTCGAGGTGCCCAGCACGATCAGGTCGATCGACTGCGGATCGACATCCGCATTGGCGAGCGCCGCACGGGCGGCATTGATCGCGAGGTGGGAGGTGAACTCGCCGTCGGCCGCCACATGGCGCTCCCGGATGCCGGTGCGCTGGACGATCCACTCGTCCGAGGTTTCGATCCGGCTTGCAAGTTCGGCATTGGTCACGACCCGCTGCGGAAGATAGGAGCCACAGCCGAGCACGACCGAACGAATTGTCACGAGACAGCCTCCTGGGCGACCGGTTCGGACGCCGATGCGCCGCCGTCGCGATTGAGTGTTTGATTGATCTTGGTCAGGAGATCGCAGCGGGCCATCTCATAGCCAACCCGGACGGCCGAGGCAAAGCCCTCGGCATCGGTTCCGCCATGGCTCTTGACCACAATGCCCTTGAGCCCGAGCACCACGCTGCCGTTGGAGCGGCGCGGATCGAGCCGGGCGCGCAGCGCCGCGAAGGCGCCGCGCGCGAACAGGTAGCCGATCCGGGCCATCAGGCTGGCCTGGATCGCGCCGCGCAGGAATTCGGTGACCTGGCGCGCCGTGCCCTCGGCGGCCTTCAGCGCGATATTGCCGCTGAAGCCCTCGGTCACAACCACGTCGGCGGCCCCCTTGCCGATGCCGTCACCCTCGACGAAGCCGATATAATCGAGCTGCGGCAGGTTCATCGCGCGCAGCTGCTCCGCTGCCTCGCGGATCTCCTCGTGACCCTTCATTTCCTCGACGCCGATGTTGAGGAGCCCGACCGTCGGCTTGGGCTTGCCGAACAGGACGCTGGCGAGCGCGCTGCCCATCACCGACAGCGCCACCAGATGGTGGGCATCGCCGCCGATGGTCGCGCCGAGATCGAGCACGACCGATTCGCCGCGGGTGGTCGGCCAGATCGCCGCCAGCGCGGGGCGGTCGATGCCGTCCAGGGTGCGCAGGCAGAACCGGGCCATCGCCACCAGCGCGCCGGTGTTGCCGGCGGAGACGGCGACGTCAGCCTCGCCCTTCTTCACCGCCTCGATGGCGAGCCACATCGACGAGGTCTTGCGTCCGCGCCGCAGCGCCTGGCTCGGCTTGTCGTCGTTGCTGACCGCCACGTCGGTATGGATGACCCGCGAGACCGCCTTCAGACGCGGATGCTGGTCGAGCTGCGGCGCGATCTTGGCGCTGTCGCCGAACAGCAGGAATTCCGTATCGGGACGGCGGCCGAGCGCGATCGCGGCACCGGGAATGACCACGGACGCGCCGAAATCCCCGCCCATGGCGTCCAGCGCGATTCGAACCTTTTGAGGCATGACGTCCCGGAAACCTGATCTCGAGCTTGATCTCGTCTTGGCCTGGCGTGGCCGTGTTCTGGCGGTCGTTCAGAGGCACTGCACGGCCAGAGGACAGTCCCACGGCCGGCCGAGCGTTTTCGTCGCACCCCGACCCGGGCGCGACAATAGCGTCTCCCCGTGTCGAAACAACCTCCCGAGGGCGGCACAATTTGCAACCGGGGCACGGCCCAGGGCGGCAAGCAGAAATGTCTTTCTCATCGAAATCAGCAAGTTGAGCCGAATTCAGGAGGCTTCGTGACAGCACGGGCGCGCAAGCGCCCCTCCCATTCGGGCGTCAATCCTCATCCGTTTTCTTCGCCTTGGCCGTGCCCGGCGTTGATTCTCCGCCCGATCTGAGCGCCTTCAACGCCGCAAAGGGGTGATCCTCCGGATCGGCGGCCGCCGCCGGCTGCTCGAACACCGCCCCCGGCTTGCGCGGATAGGGATCGATGCCGAGAAACAGCGCATCGGCGGCCAGGCGGCCAAGGTCGATCTGGCCGTTGATGATGGGCTCCGGCGGATCGGCGGTGTCGACCTCGCTGTTCGGGTCGTCCTCGACGAACTCAGCCAGCTCCGGAATGGCCTCGGGCGGCGCAAACAGCTGGTCGATCGGCTCGTCGATCTCGGTTTCGATCGGCTCGAGCGTGACGACGCAGGTCTGGCTGATCCGGGCGCGGACCCGGCCTTCGACATGCACCTTGCCGTCCCGCTTCTGGACGATGTCGAACGAGGCTTGGGCCGACATCACGTCGCGGAGCTCGCCGATCGCAGCCAGCGCGCGCCGGGTCGCTGCATCGGCTTCGATCTCGCGATGCAGGCCGGCGTCAGGAATTTGCGCCACGATCGCCGGCGGCGACCGCCATGGATCCTTCGACCGGTCCCTCGCGGCGGTGTCGCCAGATGCGTCTCTGTCTCTGCTCATGTCGCTGATCCCTGCTGAACCGGCCGCGGAAAGCTCCAGCCTGCGCCGAGCAGCTTGGCGTCGTCGAGGGACGCGAGGTGGGCGGCCACCTGGGCCGCGTAAGCGGCAAGTCCCGCCGCGCTGTCGGGGTGCTGCCCGTTCAAGATGTTCTTCTGCAGCGCCTCGGCCAGCTGGGCCTCGCTCTCCGACCAGGCCAGGTCATAGGCGGCGGTGCGGCCATAGAACGCCTCGCCGAACTTCTGCATGCGCTTCGGAACGGTCAGGTCGCCCACGCCCATCTCGCGCAGGTTGTCGTCCATGTCGTCGCAGAACCGGTCGAACAGCGCCTGCGACAGTTCCGACCCGACCCCGCGCAACCGGCGGAGCACCAGCCAGAGGTGCAGAATCAACAGGTCGAACCGCCCCTCGACCGTGTCGGGGACATTTAAGTGTTTATAAAACAACGGTTCTCGGGTTTGTGCCACGATCATGCCATAGATCGGCTCGATGGTCCCGCGCGGCGACGGTCGCGATTTCCTGAGATGGTTGAATGGCCAGAGCATGGAGCTTCCGCGGCTTAAGTTTCCGTGACCCGGTTCGGGGTGCATGTTGCAATCCGCAACTTTGCCCGGTACGTCAACGCCCTGCCCGACGCAAGGGGACGGGATCCAATCTCGAGAAGATGACCCAGACAATGCGAACGACTGCCCGCCTGCTCACCCGAGGCCTGCGCAACCATGGCCGGTTCGACCGTGGCCTGAGCACCCGTCTGCGCGCCGCAGGTGCGATCGCGCTGACCTGCCTCGCGCTGGCCGCCTGCACCGGTGAGCAGTTCCAGAAGGGCTACATCATGCCGCCGGGCGCGCTGGAGCAGATCCCGATCGGGGCCAGCCAGGATCAGGTGCTGATCGTGATGGGCACGCCATCGACGGTCGCGACGCTGGACGGCGAGGTGTTCTATTACATCTCCCAGCGCGCCGAGCGGCCGGTCGCCTTCATGAACCAGAAGGTGGTCGATCAGCGCGTTGTCGCGGTCTATTTCGACAAGAACCGCCAGGTCCGAAGGCTCGCCAATTACGGCATGAAGGACGGCAAGATCTTCGACTTCGTCAGCCGCACCACGCCGACATCGGGCCAGGAGCTCAGCTATCTGACGCCGCTGTTCAAGCTGCTCAGCTTCAACTGAGCCGAGCCTGAGCCGCCGCAGCCCGGAATACGATTCCGGGCCACGGCAAGAACGGGCCTTTGCTGCGCAGTTTGGCGCAGCGTCGCCCGTGCGCACGTGCTCGGACGGCCCCGCCTCCGCATCAGCAGTCCGCTCGGCGACCGTCGGCCATTGTCGAGAATCGCCCTGGCGGCGGCATAGTGGTATCGGGATCACGCCAAGGCGTAACGCCACCTTAAGCGAGATGGTGCGATAGATGGCGACCGCGTGTCTTTGATCTGGTTATGAGATACCGTCAACGATCGCCGGGACGGTAGCCTGTCGGGCTGTCGCTCGGGCGACCGTCCGAAGGGCAGGCAGCGGCGATATCTGTTTGCATGAGCCCGTGTCTTGCCCAACAACGTCCTGCATCAGCTGGAAGACATTCTCGCCAGCCGCTACGTCTCACGTCGCGCGGAGATCCTGGAGCGCGTCACCGACCTGTTCGTGATCGGCTCGGGCAAGTTCAATGACGAGCATGTCGACCTGTTCGACCATGTCCTGTTCAAGCTGCTCGACAACGTCGCCGTCGCGGCGCGCGCCGAGCTCGGCAGCCGGCTCGCGGTGCTGCCGGATGCGCCGCCGCGCCTGATCAAGCTTCTGGCCAGCGACGAGACCATCGCGGTCGCCGGCCCCGTGCTGCGCCAGAGCAACCGTCTGGACGAACAGGCGCTGGTCGCGACCGCGCAGAGCCGCGGCCAGGAGCATCTGCTGGCGATCTCAGGCCGCAAGATCCTGACCGAGGCGGTCACCGACGTGCTGGTCGATCGTGGCGATCAGGCGGTGGTCTCCAGCACCGCCAACAATGACGGCGCCCGCTTCTCGGACCACGGCTTCTCCGGCCTGGTGACCAAGGCATCTGACGATCCGGGCCTGGCGCTGAAGCTTTGGAGCCGCCGCGATAGTCCGCGCGAGGTGCTGGTCCGACTGTTCGTCGAAGCCTCCGATGCCGTTCGCAACCAGCTCGCCTCGGCCGACAGCACCCGCGCGGAGATCGTGGAGCTGGCGGTTGCCCAGGCTTCCGGCCATCTGCAGGCCGCGGCGCGCACGCGCTCGACCGATTTCGCCAACGCCAAGGCCTATGTCGAGCAGCTACACGCCACCGGCCAGCTGCACGAGGCGCAGCTGCACGGCTTCGCCAAGGAAGGCAGCTTCGACAAGGTCACCTTGGCGCTGTCCCTGATGTGCAAGCTGCCGCTCGACGTGGTCGAGCGCGCCTTCGTGCGCAAGCAGCCGGATCAGCTGCTCGTGCTCGCCAAGGCGCTCGATCTGTCCTGGGTGACCACGACGACCCTGCTGTTCATGCAGGCCAGCGCCAGCGGTAGCGCGCGCCCGCAGCTCGACCAGCAGCTGGCGAGCTTCACGGCGATGCAGCCGCGCATGGCGCAGAGCATGTTGCAGAGCTACCGGGTGCGGCAGAGCGCCGCGGAGTAGCGGCAGAACACGATATCGAAATGACAAGACCCCGCGGCTCGCACCGCGGGGTCTTTGTTTGAAGTGCCGTTCCGTTGCTCAGTGCGCCAGGATCGCCAGCAGCAGCAGGGCCACGATGTTGGTGATCTTGATCATCGGGTTCACCGCGGGGCCCGCGGTGTCCTTGTAGGGATCGCCGACGGTGTCACCGGTGACGGCCGACTTGTGGGCGTCAGAACCCTTGCCGCCGAAATGGCCGTCCTCGATGTACTTCTTGGCGTTGTCCCAGGCGCCGCCGCCCGAGGTCATCGAGATCGCGACGAAGAGACCGGTGACGATCACGCCGAGCAGCATGGCGCCGACGGCCGAGAACGCCGCCGACTTGCCGGCCGCGCCACCGCCCGCGATCGCGTAGATCAGGAAGTAGACCACGATCGGCGATAGCACCGGCAGCAGCGAGGGGATGATCATCTCCTTGATCGCCGCCTTGGTCAGCAGGTCGACCGCCTTGC
Source organism: Bradyrhizobium sp. ORS 278 (assembly GCF_000026145.1). Lineage (NCBI taxonomy): Bacteria > Pseudomonadati > Pseudomonadota > Alphaproteobacteria > Hyphomicrobiales > Nitrobacteraceae > Bradyrhizobium > Bradyrhizobium sp. ORS 278. The sequence goes on from NC_009445.1 coordinate 4,626,083, forward strand.
CATAGTCAGGCTTGTCGGTGCCCTGCATGATGCCCGGCTTCTCGCGGAATTGGCGGCGCACCTCCTCCACGATCGCGCCGGCGGCGCGGCCGACCGCGGTCATGCCCATCGCGCCGAACAGATACGGCAGCAGGCCACCGAACAGCAGGCCGACCACGACGTAGGGGTTGTTCAGCGAGAAGTCCGGCTTGATCCCCGCGAAGTACGGATGCTTGGCGGAGTCGGAGATGAAGAACTGCAGGTCCTGGTTATATGCCGCGAACAGCACCAGCGCGCCGAGACCGGCGGAGCCGATCGCATAGCCCTTGGTGACCGCCTTGGTGGTGTTGCCGACCGCGTCGAGCGCGTCGGTCGACTTGCGGACCTCCTTGGGCAGACCGGCCATTTCGGCGATGCCGCCGGCGTTGTCGGTGACCGGGCCGAAGGCGTCGAGCGCGACGATCATGCCGGCGAGCGCCAGCATCGTCGTGGTCGCGATCGCGATGCCGAACAGGCCGGCGAGGCTGTAGGTGACCAGGATGCCGGCGATGATCACGATTGCGGGCAGCGCGGTCGCCTCCATCGAGATGGCGAGGCCCTGGATCACGTTGGTGCCGTGACCGGTGACCGAGGCCGCCGCGATCGACTTCACCGGGCGGAAGTCGGTGCCGGTGTAGTACTCGGTGATCCAGATGATCAGACCGGTGACGACGAGGCCGACGACGCCGCAGATGAACAATGCCGACCCCGTGTAGTCGACGCCGTCGAGCTTGCCGAAGCCGATCAGCCAAGCGATCGCAATCGCGAGACCGACCAGCGACAGCACGCCAGTCGCGATCAGGCCCTTGTACAGCGCGCCCATGATCGACTGGCTGGCGCCGAGCTTGACGAAGAAGGTGCCGGCGATCGAAGTTAGGATGCAGATGCCGCCGATGGCGAGCGGCAAGGTCATCATGTTCGCGAGCAGCGACGATTTGGCGAAGAAGATCGCGGCCAGCACCATGGTGGCGACCGCGGTCACCGCGTAGGTCTCGAACAGGTCGGCCGCCATGCCGGCGCAGTCGCCGACATTGTCGCCGACGTTGTCGGCGATGGTCGCCGGGTTGCGCGGATCATCCTCGGGAATGCCCGCTTCGACCTTGCCGACGAGGTCGCCGCCGACGTCGGCGCCCTTGGTGAAGATGCCGCCGCCGAGACGGGCGAAGATCGAGATCAGCGAGGCGCCGAAGCCGAGCGCGACCAGCGCGTCGATCACGGTGCGGCTGTCGGGCGCGAGCTTCAGGAAGCCGGTGAGGACGCCGAAGTAGATAGTGACGCCGAGCAGCGCGAGACCGGCGACGAGCAGGCCGGTGATGGCGCCGGCCTTGAAGGCGAGTTCGAGGCCGCCGGCGAGCGAGGTGGTCGCCGCCTGGGCGGTGCGAACGTTGGCACGCACCGAGACGTTCATTCCGATGAAGCCGGCGGCGCCGGAGAGAATGGCACCAATCGCGAAGCCGACTGCGACGAGAGTGCCGAGGAAATAAGCAAGGAGCACGAAGATCACGACGCCGACGATTCCGATCGTCGTATATTGGCGGCGGAGATAGGCCTGAGCGCCCTCGGCCACGGCCGCCGCGATTTCCTGCATGCGCGCATTGCCGGCGTCTGCGCTGAGCACCGATTGTGTGGCCCAGATCGCATAGACGATCGACAGCGCTCCGCAGAGCACGATCACCCATAAAGCTGACATTTAGTTTCCTCGGCTCTTTGCTTTTTTGAACTACGTCACGCCGCGCTTGTGCGACGCACGCCCCCTTGTCAGGCAGCTCCGGGCGGAACCGCCTCGAACGTCGTGGACCTTGCCAAAATCGCCATGTTGACGCAACGCCGCGACACCTGAACCGCTCCAAATTCAGACGCTTCTTTGGTCGCATTGTGCGGCTGCGAATGGGTCTCAGAAGTGGCTGTAGGACAGCCGTTTCAAGCGGACTGGACGGCCCTGGCCGTCAAGGAAGCGCGGCGCCTGCGTGCCCTCGACGATCGCGCCGATGTCGGTGACGGCGATGCCGGCAGCGACAGCCGCAGTGCGAAATGCTTCGCATTGCGCTGCGGGAACGGTGCAGAGGATCTCGTAGTCGTCGCCGCCGGAGATCAAAGTTTCCAGTTGCACCACGCCTTCGGCAATCAGCTTGGCAGCTGCTGATGAGATCGGAACGTATGACAGAGCAATGTCGGCGCTCGCGGAAGAGGCAGCACAAAGCTTGGTCAGGTCGCCGGCAAGTCCATCGGAGACGTCCATCGATGCCGTCGCGTAGTCCCGCACGGCGGTTGCCAGCGCGCTGCGCGGTTGCGGCACACGATAGCGGCCGATCAGCATTTCCCGCGCGGCGGCATCGGCGTCCAGTACGCCCGCCTCTGCTCTGCCCTGAAGAACGCGCAGGCCGAGCGCGGCATCACCGATCGTGCCAGTGACCATCACCCGGTCGCCGGGTCGAGCGCCGAAGCGGTGCACCATGCGGCCTCTGGGAACACGCCCCCAGGCGGTGACGGATATCATGACGGGGCCCGGCGTTGACACGGTGTCACCGCCGAGCAGCGGGCAGCCGAAGGTCGCTGCGTCCTCGCCAAGACCGCCAGCGAAAGCGGCGAGCCAGGTCTCGTCCTTCTGACGCAGTGCGAGCGTCAGCAGGAAGCCGGCCGGCACCGCGCCCTTGGCGGCGAGATCGGACAGGTTCACCCGCAGTGCCTTGCGCGCGATCGTGTCGGGCGGATCGTCAGGCAGATAATGGACGCCTTCGACGATAGCGTCGGTGTTGACGACGAGGTCGTCACCGCCGGCCGGGATGGCGGCGGCATCATCGACGAGGCCGAAAGCGCCGGGATCGGTCGCCAACGGCTTGAAGTAGCGGGCGATGAGGGAATCTTCGCCGGAGGGAGCCTGGGTCATGCGTGCCCTCCCCACTCTCCGCCGTCATCGCCCGGCTTGACCGGGCGATCCAGTACGCCGCGGCCCCTCCGTATCCCACTGACGTTTCTGGAATACTGGATCACCCGCTTTCGCGGGTGATGACAGCGGAGTGAACACGCTGGAAACGCGCCGGGATCGGTGGCCAGCGGCTTGAAGTAACGCGCGATGGGGGAGTCTTCGTCGGAGGTAGCCTGGGTCATGCGTGCCCTCCCCACTCTCCGCCGTCATCGCCCGGCTTGACCGGGCGATCCAGTACGCCGCAGCCCCTCCGTATCGCACTGACGTCTCTGGAATACTGGATCACCCGCTTTCGCGGGTGATGACAGCGGAGTGAACACGCTGGAAACGCGCCGGGATCGGTGGCCAGCGGCTTGAAGTAACGCGCGATGGGGGAGTCTTTGTCGGAGGTAGCTTGGGTCATGCGTGCCCTCCCCACTCTCCGCCGTCATCGCCCGGCTTGACCGGGCGATGCAGTACGCCGCGGCCCCTCCGTATCCCACTGACGTCTCTGGAATACTGGATCACCCGCTTTCGCGGGTGATGACAGCGGAGTGAAGGCGCTGACCAATTGCCGATCCGCAAGACTCTTTCGCCGAATCCTGCGCCGACTTGCATCGCTACTTCGGTCCCATCTCGTCGCCGCGATACTGACGCGCCAGTTGCTCCAGCACGGCGTTGACCATGCCGGTCTCGTCGCGCTCGACGAAGGCGTGGGCGATGTCGACATATTCGGACACGACGACCTTGGCCGGCACGTCCTTGCGCCGCTCCAGCTCATAGGCTCCGGCGCGCAGCACTGCGCGCAGGATGGCCTCGATCCGCTGCAGCGGCCAGCCGCGCTCCAGCGCGGTGTCCAGCACCGGATCGATCTTGGTCTGGTCGCGCACCACGCCGGAGACGATGTCGCGGAAGAAGGCGGCCTCCGCAGGGAGATACTGCTCGCCCTCGACCTCATTGCCGAGCCAGTGGCTCTCGAACTCGGCCAGCACGTCGTTGATGCCGGCGCCGGCGATGTCCATCTGGTAGAGCGCCTGCACGGCGGCAAGGCGCGCGGCGCCGCGGCGGTTGGCCTTGCGGTCGGTGTTGGCGCGGATCGGGCCCCTGAAGGGTTTGTTCTCGGCCATCTCAGCCTCGCGACAGGCGGCGCTTGATGCGCAGCACGGCGAGCGCAGCGCGGGCGGCATCGCCGCCCTTGTTCATCTCGGAGACGCGGGCACGCGCCCACGCCTGATCCTCGGTGTTGACGGTGAGAATGCCATTGCCGAGCGGCAGGCCGCGCGCGACCGACAGGTCCATCAGCGCGCGGGAGGATTCCTGCGAGACGATCTCGAAATGGATGGTGTCACCGCGGATCACGCAACCGAGCGCGATCGCGAGATCGTAAGGCTTGCCGGTCTTGGCGGCCGCATCCAGGGCGATGGCGATCGTCGCCGGGATCTCCAACGAGCCCGTGACGGTGAGGACGTCGTAGCTGACGCCGGCCGCCTTCAGCTCGGCGGTAGCGCCTTCCAGCATCGCGTCCTGAATGTCGTCGTAGAAGCGGGCCTCGACGATGAGCGCGCGAGCGCCGGTGATGTCGGTCTGGTCTTTCAGCGGCGCGCGCCGTGCGTCTGCCATGTTTACAATCCGTTTTGAAACTGCCTCGCCCTGAGGATCGGCCACTTGGCCTGACCTCGAAGGGCCGAGATCGATTAGGGCCTCATGGTTCGAGACGGCGCCTTCGAAGTGCATCGGTTTCGTCCGGCCTCGCGAGTGCTCGGCCTGCTCCGGTGCATGCGCCTCCTCACCATGAGGAGATGGGCCGGCGTTTTAGGCGCCAGCGTCTTCGATTCCAAGCTACTTCATTTCCGTGAGGCGCGCCGCATAGCGCGCCATCAGGTCGACCTCGATATTGACCTCGCTGCCCGTCTGCCAGGATGACAGCGTGGTGACCGCCAGGGTATGCGGAATGATCAGCACCGAGAAGGTGAGTTCGTCCACGGTGTTGACCGTGAGCGACACGCCATCGAGGGTGATCGAACCCTTGGTGGCGATGAAGCGGGCCAGCTCGCGCGTTGTCCTGAACACGAACCGCGCCATATCCGGCAGGTTCTCGCGGCTGACGATGGTGGCGATGCCGTCGACATGGCCGGAGACGATATGGCCGCCGAGCTCGTCGCCGATCTTCAGCGCGCGCTCCAGATTCAGCTTGGTGCCGACGCGCCAATGCTTGGCGGTCGTCAGCGCCAGAGTCTCCGCGGCGGCATCGACCTCGAACCAGGTCTTTCCGTCGGCAATACCGGACTGCACAACCGTGAGGCAGACGCCATTGTTGGCGATCGACGCGCCATCGGCGATCGTGGACTGGTCGTAAGCGCTGGCGATGCGCAGCCGGTGCAGCTTGCCCTCGGTCCGCGGCGTCAGGCTGACGATCTCGCCGATGTCGGTGACGATGCCGGTAAACATTACACGCGCTCGTAAATCGTAAGGATGTCGGGATCGAGCGTTTCGCTAGCACGAACGCGATAAGCGGGCGACTGCGTGATTGCGGTCAGCGGCAATGCGTCCAGCGCAGCGATGCCATCGGCGCCGATCTCGCGGGGGCCGCGCAGCAGCCAGATCTCATCGACGAGGCCGCTCTGCATGAAAGATGATGCTACGCGGCTGCCGCCTTCGATCATCAGGCGCGTGATACCCTTCTCGGCGAGAGCCTTGAGCACGGCGGGCGGCTCGAGCGCGGAAGGGTCGGCCTGCGGCGGCACGCGGATCACCTGCGCACCGGCGGCGCCTAGCCTTGTCGCGGTCGCAGGCTCCGCCACCTCGGACGCGACGAGCCACAGCGGCGTGGTGCGCGCGGACTGTATCAGACGGCTGGCCGACGGAAGCCGCAGCATCGGATCGAGCACGACGCGAACAGGCGACCGCGGCTCCATGCCCGGCAGGCGGCAGGTCAGCAAGGGATCATCGGCGATCGCGGTGCGCACCCCAATGAGGATCGCATCGCTCTGCGCGCGCAGCAGATGCACGCGCGTGCGCGCGGCTTCGCCGGTAATCGCAACCGGCTTGCTGCCTGCGGCGGCGATCTTGTCGTCCGCCGAGACGGCCAGCTTGAGGATCACCTGCGGCCGCCCATCGCGGATGCGGCGGAAATGCCCGGCATGGTCGCGCTTGGCGTCCGCCGAGCACAGTCCGACCTCGACCTGAATGCCGGCCGCCCTGAGCTTGGCGTGCCCCTGCGCCGCGACCTCCGGATTGGGATCCTCGACTGCCGACACGACGCGGCTGATGCCGGCGGCGATCACCGCGTCGGCGCAGGGCGGCGACTTGCCGAAATGCGAGCACGGCTCCAAGGTCACATAGAGCGTGGCGCCCTTGGCCGCCTCGCCCGCGCGCCGCAGCGCCTCCGGCTCGGCATGCGGCCGGCCGCCCGGCTGGGTCCAGCCGCGACCGACGATCACGCCATCCTTGACCACGACGGCACCGACGGCCGGGTTCGGCCACGTCCGCCCCTGCCCGCGACGGCCGAGCGTCAGCGCCAACTGCATGAAGCGGCGGTCGGCGTCCTTCTGCGCCTTCAGCTTCTCGCCGACCTGATCGACCAGCACCCGGAAGATCATTTGCGGACCGGCGCCAGCCGCGGGGTTTCGTCCTCCGCCGAGAGCTCGCCGAGCACCGCCTCGAAATCCTTGGCCTCGCGGAAATTGCGGTAAACCGAGGCGAAGCGGACATAGGCGACGTCGTCGAGATCGCGCAGATGCTCCATCACGATCTCGCCGATCGCCTCCGACGAGACTTCTGATTCACCGCCGCTCTCGAGCTCGCGCACGATCGCCGACACCATCTTCTCGACCCGCTCCGGATCGACCGAGCGCTTGCGCAGCGAGATCTGCACCGAGCGCATCAGCTTGTCGCGGTCGAACGGCACGCGACGGCCGTTGCGCTTGATGACGGTGAGTTCGCGCAGCTGCACCCGCTCGAAGGTCGTGAAGCGGAAGTTGCAGGTGACGCAGACCCGCCGCCGCCGGATCACCGAGGAATCCTCGGTGGGGCGGGAGTCCTTCACCTGCGTATCGAGGCTGTTGCAGCTCGGGCAGCGCATGTCGCCTTACGCCTTACTGATAGATCGGGAACCGGTCGGTCAGCGCCTTCACCTTCTCCTTGACCGCGGCTTCGACCAGCGGCGCGCTGCCGTCAGGGCCCTGCGCGATCGCGTTCAGCACCTCGGCGATCAGACTGCCGACCTGCTGGAATTCAGCGACGCCGAAGCCGCGGGTGGTCGCTGCCGGCGTGCCCAGGCGCAGGCCGGAGGTGACGAACGGCTTCTCGGGGTCGAACGGAATGCCGTTCTTGTTGCAGGTGATGGCGGCGCGGACGAGCGCCTTCTCGGACACGTTGCCCTTCAGGCCCTTGGGCCGAAGATCGACCAGCATCAGGTGGTTGTCGGTGCCGCCGGAGACGATGTCGAAGCCTTGCGCGCGCAGCGATTCCGCCAGCGCCTTCGCATTCTCCACGACGTTCTTCGCGTAGGCCTTGAACTCCGGCCGCAGCGCCTCGGCGAACGCCACCGCCTTGGCCGCGATCACGTGCATGAGCGGACCGCCCTGAAGTCCCGGGAAGATCGCCGAGTTGAACTTCTTGGTGAACTGCTCGTCATTCCAGAGCATCAGGCCGCCGCGCGGACCGCGCAGCGACTTATGGGTCGTGGTGGTGGTGATGTGAGCGTAAGGCACCGGCGAGGCATGCACGCCACCAGCGACGAGGCCGGCGAAGTGGGCCATGTCGACCAGCAGATAGGCGCCGACGCTGTCCGCGATCTCGCGGAAGCGCTTGAAGTCCCACGGGCGCGAATAGGCACTGCCGCCGGCGATGATCAGCTTCGGCTTCACCTCTTCGGCCTGCTTGGCCACCGCATCCATGTCGATGAGGTGGTCGTCGCGGCGCACGGTGTAATGCGCGGCCTTGAACCACTTGCCGGACATATTGACCGGCGAACCGTGGGTGAGATGACCGCCCGCGGCGAGGTCGAGGCCCATGAAGGTGTCGCCCGGCTGCAGCAGCGCCAGGAACACGGCCTGATTCATCTGGCTGCCCGAGTTCGGCTGGACGTTGGCGAAATTGGCGCCGAACAGCTTCTTGGCGCGGTCGATCGCGAGGTTCTCGGCGACGTCGACCCATTCGCAGCCGCCGTAATACCGAGCGCCCGGATAGCCCTCGGCATACTTGTTGGTCATCACCGAGCCCTGGGCCTCCAGGACCGCCCGGCTGACGATGTTTTCCGAAGCGATCAGCTCGATTTCGTGCCGTTGCCGACCGAGTTCGCCCCTGATGGCGGCGGCGATCTCGGGATCAGCCTCGGCCAGGGTGGCGGAAAAGAAGGAATCGACTGACGATACGGGCTTGGCAGAAGCGGTCATCGGCTGAATATCTCCACGTCCGCAAGGCCTTAAGGAGCCTGCGGTCGGTTCAGTGAAGGCGGTCGGAAAAGACCCCTGCCGTCTACCATACGGGCGGCGGCAGGCCAAGGGAGAGGCGAAGGAACAGGCCAGCCGTTGCGGGTCGGCCGACGCCATTATGCCAGATATGGTGGACGGACGGCAGACAAAAGAGCCGCCGATGGCGCTAGGCACCGCCGCACATGTGGGGGTCGTCCGGCATGGTCCAGGACTCGTTGGTCCTCAGATTGGTGGTCTCGTAGACGCGGCCGCGGTCATCACCCGGCGGGCAGTCCTTGGGGATGGAAACGAGGCACATCCGGACGCGGTCGCCGATCTTGGAATGCGCCAATACTGCGCTCCAGTCGTAGGACACCTGGGTGTGCTTGCTGGTGTACTGCACGAAGCTGCCGCCATCCTTGCCGGGCCTGGGCGGCCTGGACGGCAGCTTCTCGTTGAAGCGGGTCGAGATGGAGGCGATGGTCCGCTCGGCGCATTCCCCGATCTTGGTCGGGTTCTCGACCATCACCGCTGCGGCAGCCGCTGGCGTCGCCGCATCGGTTGCCGGAGTTTCGTTCTGGGAGCAAGTCGCCATCATCAGCAGCGGCACGAACAGCGTGCGCGACATCCCGAACATCTCGCCCCCAAAAAACGAACAACCTGCATGAAACTCGACGGTCTCATACAGGTTGTCGGTATTATGAGGCAAGCGCCCAGCGCGAGCATCTCGCGCCGCGGACATCAGAGGCCGGTGTAGCCCGCCTTCACCGGATCGACGCGGCCGTCGAGCTGGCGCAGATAGGTCAGGCCGCAAACCGTCAGCCGATGCGGGTCGCGCTCGCCGGCCTCAAACAGCGTCTGGATGTAGGCACTGACCTTGCGGCGGGCCTCCTCGCTGGCCGCAGCAGTGCGGTTTGCCAGCAGGTCGTATGTATGCATGATGCGATCGATGGCGGCTTCCATATCATCCCCTCTTGATGATCAGGCCTGACGGGCCATCTCGAACATCGAGATCGCCTTGTTGGCCAGCCTGAGCTTGTTGAATTCTCCGCGGTGGATCAGCTGAACGATGATATCGACGAGCTGTTCGTTCGGCGCGATCGTGTCCGGCAACGCTCCGGACAGACGCAGATAATTGGATGCGATCGCGTAGGAGTCGGCGACCACCTCCACGTTCATCACCTGCATTCCGTGATCGTGCAGCATGATCCGACCTCCGGCGGGGACAAGTCCCGGAGGCGCGATTGGTTCCAGTTCGCAACGCATGTTTCTCGCAGCCGCGAATAGGCGCGCCGCCATCATAAGAAAAAGCGCCGGCCCGTGAGGGCCGACGCGGAGTCGAACTCAGACGATCAACGGCTGTCCGGTCTTGGCTCTCCGATGCGGAGGCCGGCTCGCCGAAACGATGTGCGTGTCAGAGCCGATACAGGATCTGATCGGTCCAGAACCGCTCGAGGCGATGCAGCGACTTGTTGAGCGTGGAGAACTCCTCGCCCGAGATGCCGCCGACCTGCTCCACGGTCTTGACGTGCTTCTGATAGAGCGCGTCGACGATGCGGCGGATCTCCTGGCCCTGCGGCGTCAGGCGGATACGCACCGAGCGGCGATCCACGCGCGAGCGCTGGTGATCGAGGAAGCCGAGCTCGACCAGCTTCTTCAGATTGTAGGACACGTTGGAGCCGAGGTAGTAGCCGCGCGTACGCAACTCGCCGGCGGTCAGCTCCTTGTCGCCGATGTTATAGAGTAGCAGCGCCTGGACCGAGTTGATGTCGGAACGACCGCGGCGGTCGAACTCGTCTTTGATGACGTCGAGCAGGCGGCGATGCAGCCGCTCCACGAGAGTCAACGCTTCCAGATACAGCGACTGGACGGTGCCGCCCGTGCCCGGCGCAGCAGTCTCCACGGCCGTCGCAACGGCTTTCATCATGACACTTCCCCTGTCGTCGTTTTTGTCGACTTATTCGACGAAACTTGTGTCCCGTCTGATAGAGCGAACTTAAGGGGGGTGCTTTGAAGATCGCCTTAAATAAGAGCATAAAGAGAGAATGAATCGCGGAGAGTGAATCGTCTTTTAATTCAGTGATTACAGAGGCTTTTGCAAGAGTCCATTGACGGTCGACGGGCAATGTTCGCGTTTCGTTTCACAGCCCTGTCGCATTCCAAAAGAGGGGAGTGCTGCCCGCTAAGGTCTGTGTAACAGCTGTGGCAGACGCTCTTAAGGTGTTCGAAACATTACCTGCAAGGCGTTGAAAGGATTGACGCCGTGCAACGCTCCGAACCCACCACCTACGGTGGTCGTTCGCGCGCGGCCATCCAGGCGAGCACCAGATAGGCGGCCAGCATGACCGCCTCGCCGCCGACCACCAGAAGGTTGCCGCCATAGATGCCGGGGAACATCAGCTCGATGACCGCCATCGACACGACCGTGGTCAGCCACACCACCGCGCCCCACGGCGTCGCCAGCCAGAGACCGACCGCGGCGACGAGCTCAATCACGGCGAAATAGACCGTGGCGGCCTGCCAGGCCATGGCCTGGTTCTCGAATGCATCGTCCTCGCCGCCAATGAAGCCGGTCACCTGCGCCCAGTGATAGAGGCCCTTGGCGATCGACAGCATCGCCATGACCCGCAGGAACAGCACCAGCCGGCGCGTCCAGACGTTCTCGTCGCCATCCCGCCGCTCCGAGGACATCGCGGCAATCGACATGGCGGCATTGTCGCGCGCCAGATCGCGCGCCGAGGGAATCTCAGCCATGGCAGCTCGCGCGGGTCTGGCACGTGATCGTCGGAAACATCGGGGCTCTCAAGACCAGGAGGATGGCAATTCTTGGCCGCGGCAATTGGCCGGGAATCTCGACCGCGACCGCTGGCCATGCCGCACCGTGAAATCAATCCGGGCAGAAATCAACCCGGGCCGCTTGCGTCAGGTCAAGTGACGTGCGGCGTCCAAAGTGCTACACATTGTTGGAATACCAACAAATCAATCCGGCTCACCGGCCAGCTCAAGGAGCCAGCACCCCATGGCGATCAAATTCGGGCGCCCGATCGATGTGCGCGACGTCGCGCGTAACCCCGCCGCGGGAACACCACCGGTGCTCGATTTGACCATCCGCCCCCGGCGAAACCGCAAGGCGGAATGGGCCCGCCGCCTGGTCCGCGAAAACGTCCTGACCACCGACGATCTGATCTGGCCGCTGTTCGTCGTACAAGGCGACCGGACCCGCAGCACCGTCGCGTCCATGCCCGGCGTCGAGCGGCTGAGCGTCGACGAGATCGTGCGCGACGCCGAGCGCGCCGCCAAGCTCGATATTCCCTGTATCGCGCTGTTCCCCTACACCGAGCCGTCGCTGCGCGACGAGCACGGCTCGGAGGCCTGCAATCCCGACAATCTGGTTTGCCAGGCGGTGCGCGCGATCAAGAAGGAGTTCCCGGAGATCGGCGTGCTCTGCGACGTGGCGCTGGACCCGTTTACCAGCCATGGCCATGACGGGCTGATCAAGGACGGCCGCATCCTGAATGACGAGACCGTCGCGGTGCTGGTGCGCCAGGCGCTGGTTCAGGCCGAGGCCGGCTGCGACATCATCGCGCCATCGGACATGATGGACGGCCGCGTTGGCGCGATCCGTCAGGCGCTGGACCAGTCGGGCTTCCTCGACGTGCAGATCATGGCTTATGCGGCCAAATATGCCTCCGCCTTCTACGGCCCGTTCCGCGACGCGATCGGCTCGGCCAAGACGCTGACCGGCGACAAGCGCACCTACCAGATGGACAGCGCCAACACCGATGAGGCGCTGCGCGAGGTCGAGCTCGACATCGCCGAAGGCGCCGACATGGTGATGGTGAAGCCGGGCATGCCCTATCTCGACGTCGTCCGCCGCGTGAAGGACACCTTCAGCATGCCGACCTTCGCCTATCAGGTATCGGGCGAATACGCGATGATTGCCGCGGCCGCCAACAATGGCTGGATCGACGGTGACCGGGCCATCATGGAGAGCCTGCTGGCTTTCAAGCGCGCCGGCGCAGATGGTGTCCTCACCTATTTCGCGCCGCAGGCCGCCGAGCGGTTGCGCCGGCAGAGCTAATCCCCGGACACGTCGCGGCGGACATTGACCCCGCCGCGAGGCTCGCCGCCGTCAGAAAATCGCGAGACCGCCGAAAATTTGCCGCGGGCGTTGCAAGGATCGCCCCTTGCAAGCGCACGCCGTGTTCCCATGTCCTGTTAGCCAATTCGGGAGGGTACTTCGATGGCGTATACGGGCCCCGGCAATGGCGGCGGCTGGTCCAGCGGCGGGCCCGGCGTACGGCCGCATGCCTACGATCCCGCTGAGCAGCCGGAGCTGTTTCGCGGCGTGCTGATGCGGCGATCGATCGCGTTCCTGATCGATCTCTTGGTGCTCTCGGTGCCGGTGATCCTGGCGCTGATCTTCATCTTCCTGTTCGGCGTGGTCACCCTCGGCCTCGGCTGGGCCCTGTTCTGGCTGGTGTCGCCGGCCTCCGTGGTCTGGGCGATCGTCTACTACGGCGCCACCATCGGCGGCCCGAACTCGGCCACGATCGGCATGCGAATGATGGATCTGCAGTTGCGGACCTGGTACGGCGCACCGGGCTATTTTGTGCTCGGTGCCGTGCATGCGGTCTGCTTCTGGATTTCGGTTTCCGTGCTGTCACCGCTGGTGTTGCTGATCGGGCTCTTCAACGGACGCCGCCGCCTGCTGCACGACTTCGTGCTTGGCACGGTCGTGATCAACACATCGGTACGGGCGCAACTCGGCGAACCCGCGCGTATGTGGTGAGACCTGAGGTGGCGCATCAAAAGCGATTGACCGGCCGTCTTCGGAGCGCAATTCTGTTCACGTTCACCGTTTCACGTTCCTCTTGTTTCACGTCCGCTTTGGAGGCTCGCGACATTCCTTGACCCAACATTCGCGTGACACCCCGCAATTTTACCTGACCGCCCCCTCCCCCTGCCCCTATCTCCCCGGGCGTCAGGAGCGGAAGGTGTTCACGCATCTGGTCGGCGACAAAGCCACCGACCTCAACGATCTCCTGACCCATGGCGGCTTCCGCCGCAGCCAGTCGATCGCCTACCGTCCGGCCTGCGACCAGTGCCGCGCCTGCGTCTCGGTCCGCGTGATCGCCAACGAATTCCGTCCCTCGCGCAATTTCCGCAAGGTGCTCGCGCGCAATTCCGACCTTGTCGGCGAGCAACGCAGCGCCGTTCCGACCTCGGAGCAATATTCGATCTTCCGCAGCTATCTCGATCAGCGCCACCGGCACGGCGGCATGGCCGACATGACCGTGCTCGACTATGCGATGATGGTCGAGGACAGCCATGTCGAGACGCGCATCATCGAGTACCGCCGCCGCAACCTCAGCAACGGGCCGAATGCGCGCGGCGGCGAGCTGGTGGCGGTGGCTCTGACCGACGTGCTCAGTGATGGGCTGTCGATGGTGTATTCGTTCTTCGACCCCTCGGAGACGACGCGCTCGCTCGGCACATTCATGATCCTCGACCACATCGCCCGCGCACGGCGCCAAGGGCTGCCTTACGTCTATCTCGGCTACTGGATCGAAGGCTCGAAAAAGATGGACTACAAGAGCCGCTATCTGCCGCAGCAGCGCCTGGCGGCTGCCGGCTGGCTCCGCGTCGAGGCAGAGGGCGGACCAGCGCCGGAGCCGCAGGAGTGACAAGGGGCGAGTAGCGGTTCCTATGCCCTACTCCCCATCCGCCTCTCTTCATCCCGCCGCGAGATCCCATACCAGCTTGGCGTTGAGCACGATGATCGCCACGGCGATTGCGCCGGCGATGGCCGTCAACCAGCGCGGCGCCACGAACTGGCCCATCTTCGAGCGGCTCGCCGTGATCAGAACCAGCGGCACGACGGCGAACGGCAGCTGCAGGCTGAGCACGACCTGACTGAGAATCAGAAGCTGTCCGGTGGCCTTTTCGCCGGCCCAGATCGTCACGACAACGGCTGGCACGATCGCGATCATCCGCGTGATCAGGCGGCGCAGCCACGGCGCGATCCGCCATTGCAGGAAGCCCTCCATCACGATCTGGCCAGACAGCGTGGCAGTGATCGTCGAGTTCAGGCCACAGCACAGCAGCGCGATGGCAAACAGCGTCGGCGCGAGCGTCGATCCCAGCAGCGGCGCCAGGAACGCATGCGCCTGGTCGAGCTCGGCGACGTCGTGCTGTCCGGTCTTGTGGAATGTGGCCGCGGCCAGGATCAGAATCGAGGCGTTGATGGTGAGCGCCAGACACAACGCGATCGTCGAATCGATCGTCGAGAGCGTGATCGCCTCGCGCTTCTCCTCCGGGCTATCGCCATAGCCGCGGGTCTGCACCAGCCCGGAATGGAGATAGAGATTGTGCGGCATCACGGTCGCGCCGAGAATGCCGAGCGCCAGATACAGCATTTCGGGATTGGCGATCAGCTGGCCGCTCGGAACGAAGCCCTTGATCACCTGCGCCCAGTCCGGCTGCGCCATCGCGATCTGGATTGCGAAGCACAGCGCGATGATTCCGAGCAGCGCAACCACGAAAGCCTCGATCCAGCGAAAGCCGAACGCCTGCAGCGCCAGGATCAGGAAGACATCGAGCGCGGTGACGCAGACGCCGATCGACAGCGGCAGCCCGAACAGGAGGCTGAGCCCGATCGCGGTGCCGATGACCTCGGCCAGATCGGTCGCAGTGATTGCGATCTCCGCAGACAGCCATAACGGCACCGAGACCCAGCGCGGCGTCGAGTCGCGACAGGCCTGCGCCAGGTCGCGCCCGGTTGCGACACCCAGCCGGGTGCATAGCGACTGCAGCACGATGGCCATCAGATTGGAGAGCAGCGCGACGGAGAGCAGCACGTAGCCGAATTTGGAACCGCCGGCGAGCGACGTCGCCCAATTGCCGGGGTCCATGTAGCCCACGGCCACGAGATAACCAGGCCCGAGAAAGGCTATCAGCTTCCGCCACAGCGAACCTTTGGCGGAGGTTCGAACCGACGCGAACATGTTGCCCAGCGACGGCTCGCCGCGCGCGTTGCGCCACCCGTCGGTCATCAAGCCGTCACCCGGCGAAACCATGGCATGGAGTTGCGAAAGGTCTGGCGATTTGGCGTCCATCGCACCATCCTGAACGAAGCCGACCTTTAATGCAACTTATTTGCAAAAGCGGCTTGTGTGAATGATGCCGTCCATGGACCAGTGGAAATATTCCCATACCGCTCCATCATCGGGACCGCTGGCTCTTGCCGATTCGTGCGTGGCGCGAAGACGGCGCCTCGGCGACGACCGGCCCTATTTTCCCAATGACGGGATCCAACATGCTCGCACCTCAACTCGGTCTCCGGCCCGTTTCGAACGCATCCGTGCCCTGCAAGATCTGTGACGGTCCTGCCGACCTCTATGGCGTCGTCGACATGAATCGCCCCTGCCAGACCGCGCAGGCGCATCGGGTCTCGCTGACCGGCGTACCGATCTATTACCGCCGCTGCGCCGATTGCGGCTTCCTGTTCACGGACGCCTTTGACGACTGGAGCATCGAGCAGTTCAAGACCCACATCTACAACGACGGCTATGAAGCCGTGGATCCAGACTATCGGATCAAGCGGCCCACCGACAATGCGGCGGCCGTGGCGCGCTTCTGGGCGCCGCATAAAGCTGGCATGCGTGTGCTCGACTTCGGCGGCGGCAACGACGTGTTCTGCACCAGCCTGCGCGCCCATGGTTTCGCCGAAGCCGTCACCTACGATCCGATGGTGCCGGAGCATGCGACCCGCCCCGAAGGCCGATACGATCTGGTGACCTGCTTCGAGACGCTCGAGCATGTGCCCGATCCGCTGGCCGCGATCGGCGCGATGGCGGCCTGCGTGGCCGAGCCGGGTGCGGTGTTCTACTCGACATTGACCCAGCCGGACGACTTCGACACTCAAGGCATGTCCTGGTGGTACATCGGCCCGCGCAACGGCCACATCTCGATCTACACCAAGCATGCGCTGGCGCTGGCTTGGCACAAGTTCGGCTTCAAGACCGCGCCGCTGAATGCCGGCACGCATCTGGCGTTCCGTACCTTGCCCGAGCAATGGGGACTCGCGGAAGCGCCGACAGCGGGCTGAGCGGACGGCGACGGCTCTGATCGGAAAGCGGGTGGGCGCGAGGGCCCGCCGCGCTGATGATGGCCGCATCATCACCTCAGGTCCCCCGACATGCCGCCGTCCTCTGCCCTGCCCGCCAAATTTCATCGTCTCGCCTGGTCCAACCTCACAGCACAATCTGCCGAGCAGATCGCACTCGCCGCCGCGCCGATCGTCGCCGTGCTGGCGCTCGGGGTCGGCGAGGGCGAGACCGGAATCCTGCAAACCGCACTGACTGCACCGTTCGTGCTGTTCGCCATCCCGGCCGGCCTGCTCGCCGACCGCATGCCGCGACGGCTGCTGATGGCTGCCGCCGAAGCGCTGCGCGCGCTGGCGCTGCTCGCGATCCTCATGGCCTTCGCGGCCGGTGTCCTCACTTTGCCGCTGCTCGCCACCCTTGGATTTGCGGCGGTGTGTGGCACCGTCGTGTTCAGCGTCGCCGCGCCCGCTCTGGTGCCGAGCCTGGTTTCCCCCGCGCAACTGGCCGCGGCCAATGCGCGGATCGAGCTGGCTCGCACCGTTGCCTTCGCGGCCGGGCCCGCGGTCGGCGGCATGCTGGTCGGATGGATCGGCGTCGCGCCCGCCTTCGGCGTCGCCGCCGCGCTGTCGCTGATCGCCACCCTGTGCCTCGCCGGCATCACCGAGCCGGTCCGCCCCCCGGCGCCGCGCCGCCATCCGTTCGCCGACATCCGCGAGGGCGCCGCGTTCGTCTTGAACCATTCGCTGCTGCGGCCGGTGTTCGTGACACAGTTCATCTTCAACACGGCGCACTTCCTGCTGCTCGCGGTGTTCGTGCCCTATGCGGTGCACCGGCTCGGCCTGTCGGCGGGCGGCGTCGGCACGGTGCTGTCGATGTTCGGCGTCGGCATGGTCTGCGGCGCGCTCCTGGCAACACGCATGCTGCGACGCCTGCCGTTCGGCACCGTGATCGGGCTCGGTCCTGTCACCGGCTTTGCTGCCGCGCTGATGATGGCGCTTACCACCTTCTTCCCTTCTCCTCTTCTTGCCGCACTGAGCTTCTTCATGCTCGGCGCGGGACCCATCCTGTGGGTGATTTCGACCACCACCTTGCGCCAGTCGGTGACACCGGCGGGACTGCTCGGCCGCGTCTCGGCCATCAACATCCTGAGCTACGGTGCCCGCCCGGCGGGCTCGCTGCTCGGCGCCATCGTCGGGGGCCGCTACGGCGCCGACGCCTGTCTCTATCTCGCCGCGGGAATTTTCGGCCTGCAGGCCCTGATCATCCTCACCTCGCCCGCGGTTGCGATCGCGCGCCAGCCGGAGCCGCAGCCGGCCTAGCGATAGACCAGGATCGGCACGGTCGAATGCGTCAGCACCTTCAGGGTCTCGCTGCCGAGAAGAGCGGAGACGCCGCGCAGCCCGTGCGAGGCCATCAGCACCAGGTCACACCCATGATTGCGCGCCGTCTCGACGATCGCCTCATAGGGCTTGTCGTGCTCGACGCAGAGCGTGGCGCAGGCAACGCCCGCCTGCTCTGCATCCTCCTTCACGTGATCCAGATATTTCGCGGTCTGATCGGCCACCAGCGACTTGTATTGTGCGAGCGCCTTGGTGGCAGCGTGCGGATCGACGACGAGGGAATGCAGAGGCGTCGACACCACCAGCGCCGTGACCTTGGCGCCCGTCGCCCTGGCCAGCGCGACGCCGTGCCTGATCGCGGCCCTGGACAGATCGGATCCGTCCGTTGGTAGCAAGATATGCGTGTACATGAGCGTCTCCCCGGCGGACGATGCTGGGCTAACAAGGCTCCTGGGGGCATTGACGTGGGTCAAGGATGCGACATCTCGTCGGCCAGATAGCTTTCATAGGCGCGCGTCGCGGCGGGATTGGCTGCGATCTCCGGGTCGAGCGTGTAGAGGTCCTGCGCCCGACCGATGCCGCGCAGCGCGTAGCGACCGGTCGACACCATGTAGCGCCGCCCCTCGTCGTCGAGGCCCGCGCAGAACTCCGAGGAGGCCAGCAGTTCGCGATCCACCGAGCGGCACATCGAGGCGATACGGCTGACCTCGTTCACTGCCGGTCCCACCACGGTGAAGTCGAGCCGGTCGTCGCTGCCGATATTGCCGTAGAACACCTCGCCGAGATGCAGGCCGACATAGGCCGACGTGACCGGCCGGCCTTCACCGCTCCGCCGCGCATTGAGCTTTGCGATGTTGAGGCGGAAGCGGTGCTCGGCGCGCAGCGCCGCCTGCCGGGCCGCGCTCATGTCGCCGCCGGTGAAGATCGCCAGCACGCCGTCGCCGATCAGCTTCAGCACGTCACCGCCGGCCTCGTAGATCGCATCGATCGACGCCTCCGCATAGTCGTTCAGCAGCGGGATGATTTCATCCGGCGAGATGTTCTCTGAGATCGCGGTGGAGCTGCGCAGGTCGGAGAACCACAGCACCGCGTTGATGCGCTCGGTGACGCCGCGGGAGATCCGGCCCCGCAGCACCTGCTCCGAGGCGTCGCGGCCGAGATAGACGCGGCCGAGCGTGCGCACGATGTCGACCTGCTGCGCCGATTTGACAGTCAGCGCCAGCAGCGGAACAAGGTCCCGCAATGCTTCGATCTGCGCTTCCGTGAAGCCGCCGTCGGATCGCGTCAGCCAGTTCGAATAGAAGCAATCCATCTGGCCGAGCGTGCCGGCCTCGCCGAAGCGGTGCACGAAGGCGAGGTAGTGCCGATGCCCCTGTGCGGACAGCTCCTCGATGACCGGAAAATCCAGATGCGCCGCGTTCAACAGGTCGATGCGGAACTCGTCGTCGCCAGTCTCTAGCATGTGATGGAAGACCGAGCGCCGCCAGTTCTGGGCCGCCTCGCCCTCGTTGCTCGAGCCATATTCGAAGGTGTCGGCCTCGTTGGTATCATAATCGTTCCAGCGGAAACCGCGTCCCTCGAAGATCGGATGCAACGTGTCGATGATCGCGAGGCTGCGCGACAGTTCGAGCCCCGCTGAACGGCAACGCTCGCAGAAACCGCGTAGAATTTCGTTTTCCGGCACGCCGGTCAGGCTTTGGGAAACAAGCCAGCTGATCAGATCGCGGCGGGCTGATAGGTCCATGCATCCAACTCGTCAACGCTGGTTTTGACAAACATCACTTCGCAGTCCAGCTCACCACCTCGCCATCCTCCTTGGTGAAGGAGGAGACCGGACGATCGAGCAGGTCGAGCACAAGCTCTGACGGACGGCACAGCCGCGCGCCCTTGCCCGTCACCACGATCGGCCGGTTGATGAGGATCGGATAGACGAGCATCGCCTCGATCAGCTGGTCATCGGTCCATTTGGGGTCGGCGAGCCCGAGGTCGGCATAGGGCGTCCCCTTTTCACGCAGCACGTCTCGCACCCTCACGCCCATCGCATTGATCAGGGCAATCAGCTGCTCGCGGCTCGGCGGCGTCTTTAGATATTCGATCACATCCGGCTCCTCGCCCGAGGCGCGGATCATCGCCAGCGTGTTGCGCGACGTGCCGCAGGCAGGATTGTGAAAGATCGTTACACTTGTCAAAATCAGTCCCCGACTTCAAAAGAAGCGCGTCCTATGAGGCGCGCCATCCATGTTAGCACAGCGCAATGCAACTCCCGTGCACCATGATTGACAGGGCGCCCGGGTTCCGCTGTAATGTTCTGCATGGGGACTTCGCGATCTCCCCACGAGGCGACATGCCCAAGTATCGCGTCCCGTCATTCTGGCACGAGGACGCATCATGTCATCCTTCGCATCGATTTCTCCCGACAAGCTCATCCGTCTGATCGGAACACCGCAGGCGCCGCTTCTGATCGATGTTCGCACCGTCGAGGATTTCGCCGCAGATCCGCGGCTCGTCCCCGGGGCGATTCAGCGCCCCGCGCTGGAGGCTCCGCAGTGGAGCACGGAATTCGCCGGCCGCTCCGTGGTCGTCATCTGCCAGCGGGGCGCCAAGCTCTCGCACGGCGCCGCGGCCTGGCTGCGCGTCGCCAAGGCCACGGCTGAAAATCTCGAGGGTGGCTTCGAGGCCTGGAATGCCGCGGGCTTTCCGCTCGTTCCCGCAGACAGACTGCCGCCGCGCGATGCCGATGGGCGAACCGTCTGGGTGACCCGCGCCCGGCCGAAGATCGACCGCATTGCCTGCCCCTGGCTGATCCGCCGCTTCGTCGACCCGCAGGCCGTGTTCCTGTATGTCGCGCCATCCGAGGTCATGGCGGTTGCCGAACGCTTCCAGGCCGCGCCGTTCGACGTCGAGAACACCTTCTGGAGTCATCGTGGTGAGCTCTGCACCTTCGACGTGATGGTCGAAGAATTCGGGCTGACGACCCCTGCGCTGCAGCGCCTTGCTGTCATCGTCCGCGCGGCCGATACTGCTCGGCTCGATCTCAGCCAGGAGGCGCCGGGCCTGCTCGCGGCGTCGCTCGGTCTGTCGCGCATGTACGATGACGATCTTTCTCAACTCGACGCTGGCCTTGGCCTGTATGATGCGTTCTATCGCTGGTGCCGCGACGCTACGAGCGAATCGCACAACTGGCCGACCAACAAGGTGAAGCCATGACCGAGCTGGTCTCATCGACTGCCCCCACTGAAGCTGATGCCGGCCACGGCGTCAGCTTTGCCGAGGCCTTCAAGGTTTGGTTGCGGGTGGCGTTGCTGTCGTTCGGCGGCCCGGCCGGACAGATCGCGGTGATGCACCGGATCATCGTCGACGAGAAACGCTGGGTGTCGGAGAGCCGGTTCCTGCATGCGCTGAACTACTGCATGCTGCTGCCTGGACCCGAGGCACAGCAGCTCGCGACCTATATCGGCTGGCTGATGCACCGGACGGCGGGCGGCCTGATGGCGGGCGGCCTGTTCATCCTGCCCGGCATCCTCGCGATCATGGCGCTGAGCTGGATCTACGTCGCGTTCGGCCATGTCTGGTTCGTCGAGGCGCTGTTCTTCGGCCTGAAGGCCGCGGTGCTCGCGATCGTCATCCAGGCGGTGGTGCGGGTCGGCAGCCGCGCCTTGCGCAACAATGTCATGATCGGGCTCGCGGCGGCGGCGTTCGTCGCGATCTTCTTCTTTGCGGTGCCGTTCCCGGTCATCATCATCGCCGCCGGCTTGATCGGCTATCTCGGCACCCGCGCCGGCCGGCCCGAATTCGCCGCAGCGGGTCATGGCTCCAACACCAATGGCGATGGCGACAGTGCACTCGGCGAGAATCTGCCCGCGCACGCCAGGCCGGACAAGCAGCGCACGCTGCTCACCGCGCTGATCTGGCTCGCGCTGTGGCTGGTGCCGGTGGCCACGATCGTTGCGGCGACGGGCAGCGGCAGCACGTTCAGCCAGATCGCGCTGTTCTTCAGCAAGATGGCGATGGTGACGTTCGGCGGCGCCTATGCGGTGCTCGCCTATGTCGGGCAGCAGGCGGTCGAGCACTATCATTGGCTCACCCCGCCGGAGATGCTGGACGGGCTCGGCATGGCCGAGACCACGCCAGGCCCGCTGATCATGGTGCTGCAATTCGTCGGCTTCGTCGCCGCCGCGCGCGATCCCGGTTCGCTGTCGCCACTGATCGCCGGCACGCTGGGCGGGCTGCTCGCCACCTGGGTGACGTTCGCGCCGTGCTTCCTGTGGATCTTCGTCGGCGCGCCGTATATCGAGCGGCTGCGCGGCAACAAGGGACTCGCGGGCGCGCTCGGCGCGATCACCGCGGCGGTGGTCGGCGTGATCCTCAATCTGTCGATCTGGTTCGCGCTGCATACGCTGTTTCGCCAGACCATCCCGATCAGCGGCTTCGGACTCGACTTCGACGCGCCCAGGCTTTCAAGCGTCGACGGCGCCGCGCTGGTGCTGTCGCTGGCCGCGGCGCTCGCCATCCTCCGCTTCAGGCTGGGCATGCTGACCGTGCTCGGAGCGTCCTGCGCCGCCGGCGTGCTGATCAGGCTGGCGGGTTGGAGCTGAGGCATCGGCTCACACCACGTCGGCGGGCGCCAGCTTGCACGGCTTGCCGTCGGCCTCGATCTGCAAGGTCGGATGCTGGATGTTGAAGCGCTGGGACAGCTCGGCGCAGACGCGATGCAGGAAGGCGTCGTCGGTGCCGCCCGGCCGCACCAGATGTGCGGTCAGCGCGGTCTCGTTGGTACTCATCGCCCAGATGTGGAGGTCGTGCACCTCGCTGACGCCCTCGAGCGAGGCGAGATAGTCGCGCACCTGCGGCAGCGCGATGTCGCGCGGCACCGCATCGAGCGCGAGGTTGACGCTGTCGCGGGCGAGATCCCAGCCGCTGAGCAGCACGACGAGCGCGATAACGAGGCTGACGACCGGATCGACCCACAGCCAGCCGGTCCAGATCGTCACCAGCGCGGCAACGACGACGCCGAACGACACGGCGGCATCCGCCGCCATGTGCAGATAGGCGCCGCGGATGTTGAGGTCGGTGTCGCGGCCGCGCATGAACAGCATCGCGGTGGCGCCATTGATGGCGATGCCGAGCGCCGCGACCCACAGCACGGTGACGCCGGCGACATCGCCGGGATTGCGCAGCCGGTCGAACGCTTCGACCGCGATGCCGCCGACCACGAGCAGCAGCAGGCCGGCATTGATCAGCGCGGCAAGGATGGACGCGCGGCGATAGCCGTAGGTGTGGCGGTCGGTCGGCCGCCGCCCGGACAGCCACAGCGCGCCCCAGGCCAGCAGCAGCGACATCACGTCGGAGAGATTGTGGATCGCGTCGGAGATCAGCGCCAGCGAGTTCGCGGCATAGCCGAAGATCAGCTCGGCGATGACAAAGGCCGTGTTCAGCGCAACGCCGATCGCGAAGGCCGCGCCGAAGCTCGTGGGCGCGTGGCTGTGGCCGGCGTGGGAGTGGGAATGAGAATGCGCGTGGGCGTGATCGCGGGAATGATCATGGTCGTGGTCGTCGTGATCGGAATGCGACTGCGCCATGCGACCTAACACCCGCTGCTCAAGACCAGCCTCGATGTCGTCCCGGCGAACGCCGGGACCCATAGCCACCGGCGGCAATTAATTGGCATGCGCGTCGTTCCAGCCCGCCCATTCCTACATCCTGTGGCTATGGGTCCCGGGTCGGCGCCCCACGCGCTATGCGCGCGGGGCTTGCCCGGGACGACGACCTTTTCTGTCGTCGCGGTGAGTGGCAGACCGAAGAGGTGTTCGATCGTCACTCTGCCCGCCTCACTCGATCGGCCGGTTGAACTTGTTCGACTTTGGCAGGCCCTGCGCGATACGGCCGGCGTCGGCGCGGTTGCCGCGGTAGTCGGCGAGCTCCTTCCAGCTCAGGCCCTGGTCGCGGCCGGCGGAATCCTTCCAGGCCAAGCCCTGCTTCTGCTCGAACGTGGTGACGTCGGAGAGCTGGGCGCTGGTGTATTTCTGCAGGCGGACGCCGCGGCCCCGCGCCATCTCCGGCACCTGGTCGAGGCCGAACACCACCATCTTGTGGTTGGTGCCGATGACCGCGACCTGATCGCCGGTGACCGTGCAGATCGCGCGCGCCTCGGCGGGGGCCGTCACGTTCAGCACCTGCTTGCCCTTGCGGGTGTTGCTGACGCAATCCTCTTCCTTGACCACGAAGCCCTGGCCGTCGGAGGCCGCCACCAGGAACTTGCGCTCGCCCTTGGTGACGAACATCGACACGATCGAGGCGTCCTGGTCGAGATCGATGAACATGCGGATCGGCTCGCCATGGCCGCGGCCGCCGGGCAGCTTGCCGACATCGAGCGAGTAGAACTTGCCGTTGGTCGCGAACAGCAGCACCTTCGAGGTGTTCTCGGCAAAGAACGATTGGCCGAGCTGGTCGTCGGTCTTGAACTGCAGGTTCGACAGATCGGCGACGTGCCCCTTCAGCGTCCGCACCCAGCCCTTCTCGGAGACGACCACCGTGACCGGCTCGCGCTCGATGAAGGCCTCCTCGATGGCGGCGAGATCGTGCTCCGGCGCGTCGGCGAAATTGGTGCGACGCTTGCCGAGCGGGGTCTTCGGCCCGAACATGTCGCGCACGGTCTTGACCTGCTCGCCGACCTTGGCCCACTGCAACGGCTCGGAGCCGAGCAGCTCGTTGATGCCCTTGAGCTCGCCGCGCAGGTTCTTGTCCTCGGTGCGGATCTCCATTTCCTCGAGCTTGCGCAGAGAGCGCAGGCGCATGTTGAGGATGGCCTCAGCCTGCACCTCGGTGAGCTTGAAGGTCTTCATCAGGACCGGCTTCGGCTCGTCCTCGGTGCGGATGATCCGGATCACCTCGTCGATGTTGAGATAGGCGATCAGATAGCCGCCGAGAATCTCGAGCCGGTTCTCGATCTGCTTCTTGCGGTAGTTCGAGCGGCGCAGCAGCACGTCGCGCAGATGATCGAGCCATTCGCGCAGGCACTCGGCGAGGCCGACCACCTTGGGAATCTTGCCCTTGATCAGCACGTTGAGGTTCAGCGGAATCTTGCTCTCGAGATCCGTCAGCCGGAACAGCGACTCCATCATCAGGGCGGGATCGACGTTCTTCGACTTCGGCTCGATCACGAGCCGCACGTCCTCGGCGGATTCGTCGCGGACGTCGCCGACCAGCGGCAGCTTCTTCTCGTTCAAGAGCTCGGCGATCTTCTCGACCAGCCGCGACTTCTGCACGAGAAACGGAATCTCGGTGATCACGACCACCCAGGTGCCGCGATTACCCTCTTCCTGCTTCCACTTGGCGCGGACGCGGAACGAGCCGCGGCCGGTGGTGTAGGCCTCGATGATCGACTCCTTGGAGTCGATCACGGTGCCGCCGGTCGGGAAGTCCGGACCCTTCACCCAGCGCAGTAGCGCGCGCGACTTGGCGTCGGGCTTTTCGATCAGATGCAGTGCGGCGTCGCACAGTTCGGCAGCGTTGTGCGGCGGGATCGAGGTCGCCATGCCAACCGCGATGCCCTGCGCGCCGTTGGCGAGCAGGTTCGGGAAGCCGCCGGGCAGCACCACCGGCTCCTTCGACTGGCCGTCATAGTTCGGCCGGAACTCGACGCCGTCCTCGTCGATGCCCTCGAGCAGGAGGCGCGCGACATCGGTCATGCGCGCTTCCGTGTAGCGGTAGGCGGCCGGGTTATCGCCGTCGATGTTGCCGAAATTGCCCTGGCCGTCGACCAGCGGATAGCGCGACGAGAAGTCCTGCGCGAGGCGCACCATCGCGTCGTAGATCGCCTGGTCGCCATGCGGATGGAACGAGCCCATCACGTCGCCGACGATCTTCGCCGACTTCTTGAACGCGGTGCCGGGATCGAGCCGCAAGAGCCGCATGCCGTAGAGGATGCGCCGGTGCACGGGCTTGAGGCCGTCGCGGGCATCCGGCAGCGCCCGGTGCATGATGGTCGACAGCGCATAGGCGAGATAGCGCTCCTCCAGCGCGTCGCGCAGCGCGACCTCGTGAATCTCCGCAGGCTCCGGCGGAATCAGTGATTTTCCCATTCGCGTAGAGCTTTCAGTGGGTTAGCCCAAATCAGGGGCTGACGTGAACGATTTGGGAACAGGCTTTATGCGATCGCGGGCCGCGGCGCAACGATGGGCTCGCCCGGTTCCGCCCGGCGATTCACGGCGATGTGCCGCGGAACCGGGCGGCCGTCGAAGAAGCGAACGATCTCGCCGCGCACCCCGCAGTCTGATCAGCTCATCAAATGAGCAGCGATCGCGCACGTCCACCGGACGCAACAATGTCGCACATCCATCAGTATTACTGAGAGCGTCACCAGCACTCGCTAAGGTGACGTTCGCATCCTCGCAAGGCGACAGCGCGGAGCGACACACGATTGCGCCCCATCAGAAAGGCAGACCCATGAGCTCAGGATTCGTGACGACATCGGACGGCACGCAGATCTTCTACAAGGACTGGGGCTCGGGACAGCCCATCGTCTTTCATCATGGCTGGCCGCTGTCGTCGGACGATTGGGACGCGCAGATGCTGTTCTTCCTCGCCAAGGGGTTTCGCGTCATCGCGCATGACCGCCGCGGCCACGGCCGCTCGAGCCAGACCGAGAATGGCAACGAGATGGACACCTACGCGGCCGACGTCGCCGCGCTTGCTGCGAAGCTGGACCTGAGAGATGCGGTTCACGTCGGCCACTCCACCGGCGGCGGCGAGGTCGCGCGCTACGTCGCCAAGCACGGCAAGGGCCGCGTCGCAAAGGCCGCCCTGCTCGGCGCGGTGCCGCCGATCATGCTGAAGACAGCTAACAACCCCGGCGGCCTGCCGATCGAGGTGTTCGACGGCTTCCGCACGGCGCTCACCGCCAACCGCGCGCAGTTCTTCCTCGATATCCCGACCGGCCCGTTCTACGGCTTCAACCGCGACGGCGCCAAGATCTCCGAAGGTGTGATCCGCAATTGGTGGCGCCAGGGCATGATGGGCGGCGCCAAAGCGCATTACGATTGCATCAAGGCGTTCTCGGAGACCGACTTCACCGAGGACCTGAAGGCGATCGACGTGCCGGTACTGCTCATGCATGGCGAGGATGACCAGATCGTGCCGATCGACGATTCCGCGCGCATCGGCATCAAGCTGCTGAAGCATGGGACGTTGAAGACCTATCCGGGCTTCCCGCACGGCATGGCCACGACGCATGCCGACGTGATCAACGCGGACCTGCTGGCGTTCATCAAGGGGTAGCTTCCCCCTCGGGGTCGTCGCCCGGCTTGACCGGGCGATCCAGTAATCACCAGCGGTCATGATTGAGCCGATGGGCCGCGGCGTACTGGATCGCCCGCCTGCGCGGGCGATGACGACTGAGACCGGAGCGACATACAACTCATCATCAGACGCGTCTCCGCGCTCCCGCGACACTGTGAGCGCCCGAGCTATCCAATTAGGTCACCCTCTCCACTCAGAGGGCGCAGGGAAGGCCGGACCTCGGCTGAGGTCCGTGGCCCGCCTGCGAGAAAGAATGCAGGCGGCAGGTACCACGGGTCAGCCGGACGACCCGGCCTTCCCTGCGCGATGGGTTGACGATTTATACGCAGTCTCCCTGGTGTCCGGGCTTTTAGCCACCATCGCCCGCGAGATGCACGAAGGCATCGACCGCGAACTTGACGCCAGCATCGGGGCGCCGGGACGCTGCGACTTCATCGTCCTGCCGAACTCGTTCGTCCGCGCGCAACCGACGCGCTGCGAGCCGACAGGCCACCGCATCCCCGCCTCGCGTGTCGTGACGATCGCGCGCAAACGCCCCTCCGAGTGAGGCGGGATGGGCTGAAACATCCGCCTGATTTGCCCGACGGCACAAGCGGCCAAGGCTGCGGCAGATTGGCTCGACGGGCAGTTTTCGCATGGGAGATCGGCGATTTCTGTAGATCCGAAGGACATCGATGCGCGGGAACCCGGCTGGGCGGCGGCGCGTTACTGATCGTAACCCTTGTCGGGCATCGCAGCGTACCGCGTCATCGATGATCAGCCCAAGCCCTTTGCTGCGGAAGCTTGCCATGAAGGATTTTTCGGACGCTGCTTTTTCCCCCGACGTGATCTCGCTGATGACGCAGGCGCTGGACGGCGCGATTGCATCGTTGCCGGAGCCGGTCAGCTCGACCCACGTCACCCTTCTCGCGGAGTCGGTGCTGCGGACAGCGAAGACCGGCGAGCGCGATCCGGCCGTCATGCAGCGGCTGGCGCTGCTGGAATTGCAGATCATGCCGCGGGTGTAGAGCCAACTCACTCATTAGCACCCCGCCGCGATGCGCAAATTCACATCAGCATCCGACAAACCATCTCGCCGGCGGTTATCGTCCATATGCAGGATGACGTGCGCGCTTGGGTATGCATCGGAGTGGGGGTTTGAACTTGCCGGTTTGAACTTGCCTGGGCCGACCGAGACCAAATCAATACGAGAGCGAGATCCTCCGCGTGAATTGCGGCAGTCGCTCGAATGATCTTCAGACCATTCCGCGGCTCATCCCATTCCGGTTCCCAGGATGCTGGAGCGTACCGATGTTCGACAAGAGTCACCTCGATGTCCTCGTCCCGCATTCGTTCCGGTCCGCAAAGCTTGCAAGCGACAAGGCCAAGTCGCGCCAGGACCTGGAAACGGTCGCCTTGTTTGCGGGGATCGGATTGCTCCTCACGCTGATCGCCGCGCTCTGTGGCGCAGCGATCCCCGTGGACTCGTTCTGACGATCGAACTCGCACGCATCCCCGCACCGGCCTCGGCGGCCGGTCGCCGATGTCGATCGCGCGGGTGGACTTAGGCCGCCGCCGAGCGCTGCTCCGGCCATGGCTCGGCCCAGGCCGGCAAGCGCATCAGGCCGTCCAGCCAGCGCCCGATGTTAGGAAACTGATCCAGCGGCATTTCCGCCTCGCGCCAGTCGGCGGCCATCGAAGCCGCGGCAAAGTCCGCGATGGTGAGCCGATCGCAAGCGATGTGGCCGTGCGCGCGCAGATGGGCGTCGAGCACGGAGGCGAAAGTCTTTAGGTTGGCAACCTTGCCGACAAGCGACGCGCGATCGGGCGCACCGAGGTTGAAGTTCCTCCGCACGATGTGCTCGAAATAGAATGGCGCGACGGCCGGATTCCAATGGCTGTCGGTCCAGGCCAGCCAGCGCAGCACCTCGACCTGTTCCCGCGGGTCGCGTGACGGCCACATGTCGCAGCTCTCGCGGACGCAGAGATGGGCCATGATGGCGGTGGACTCCCACAAGACGGTACCACCGTCGACCAGCACCGGCGCCTTCATGTTGGGATTGAGCGCGGCGTAGTCCTCGGTCTTCATGCGGCCCGTGATGTCGATGAATTCGGCGGGCACGCCGAGATGCTTGACCAGCGCCAGCACGCGGCGCGGGGCCTGGGCCTTGATCCAGTAGATCTTCATGACGGGGTCTCCATGGCTGTGCCTTGAAGACGAACGCATGAGAGGTGGATCGACAGCGGCGGCGCAAAACTTTTCGTGTGTTTAGGGCAGTGCTGCCACGCGCGAGAAGCCCAAGCTGTCGCACATCGTCATTACGGTGCGCCCCGGAATGACGTGCGGAGAGATCCTGCCCCTCACTAAGCGACGCGCCTGTCTTGAGGAACATCGCTCGTTGCCCTCGCGCTCCTCACATCGCCTTTACCGCTGCCTTTGCCGTGAGGATGCAGCCGGGCAGAAATGTTCCCTCCAGCGAGCGCTTGCCCGAGGCGCCACCGCCCCCGAAGCCCGCGGCTTCGCCGACGGCGTAGAGGCCGCTGATCGGGCTGCCCGCGGCGTCGAGCAGCCGGCTGTGCAGATCGGTCTTCAGGCCGCCGAGGCTCTTGCGGGTGATCAGCTGCATGTGGATCGCGATGAACGGCCCGGCCCCGCGCATCTGCAGCGGCGCCGGCTTGCAGGTGCGCAGCTTGTCGGGTCCCCATTGCCGCGCGTGCAGGATGCGGCGCAGCTGGTCGTCGTTGAAGAGCTTGTCGCCGTTCTCGAAGTTCGCATCGAAGGCATCGGCGGTCGCCTGCAGCACCTCGGGCTTGATGTCGTCGGTGCCGGTGAACGCGTTCATCTTGGCGGCAAGGCCCGCCAGCGTCTCGTCGACCAGGAAATGCCGGCTCTCGCGCTGCATCTGCCGGACCAGGCGGTGATTGCCGAGCAACGTCTCCTTGAGGAACATCGGCATCTGCCGCTCGCGGATGCGCGCATTGTGCTCGGCGCCCGAGATCGCGAACTCCTTGGCGGCAATCCGCCAGTTCAACAGGTGCCACGTATACGGCTTCTCCTGCGCGGCGACGCGCTGGCACAGATCGTAGGTGTCGAAGCCGGTGACCAGCGGCTGCGGGCCGATGCGCTCGCCGCGATGGTCGAGCCACAGCGCCGATTTGCACGGCACCAGCGACAGGCCGTGACCGTCGAAATGCGGAAACGGATGCGGAATTCCGGCGGCGTAGTTCCACATTTCGCCGGCATGGGTGATCTGCGCGCCGATGGTCTCGGCCGCGTGATGATGCAGCTTGCCGTCGGCGAACGGGTGCGCGCCGTTGAGCATGGCGGACGGCATCGGCCGTCCCTTCACCCAGTTGGCGCGCGCCTCCGCATGGCCGCCATTGATGCCGCCCATGGCGAGCACCGTCAGCGGCGCAGCGATGCGGATCTCGGCACCGCTATCCTCATTGACGGCGATGACGCCCGCCATAGCTCCGCCCGCCCGATCGAGGCCGACCACGCGATGACGATGCAGCACCGTCAGCTTGCCGCCGCGATCGGCGGCGCGCATCGCGGCGATCATCACGCGCGTCAGCCGCTGCGAGGTGCCCCAGACGATGTGATAGCGCGGCAGCGCGTTGCCGTCGCCCACGAGGCCGCGCTCGACCCAGTTCACGGCGGGCATAAAGGTCACGCCGTGCGACGACAGCCAGTCGTAGATCTCGCTCCGCGAATGCTCGACGTAATAGCGCGCCCACTGCAACGGCCAGTGCTCGCGCTCGTCGAGCTCGCCGAACCGGATCCAGTCGCGCAGCGCGATCTCCGGCGTGTCCGGGATCTTCATCCGCGCCTGCAAGGGCGTGCCGACCAGCGCCATGCCTCCGAAGGCCCACAGCGCCAGTCCACCGAACCGCTCCGGCGTATCGCGATCGACGATTACGACGGAGTTGCCGGCGCGCAAAGCCTCGAGCGCGGTGACGATGCCGGCGAGGCCGCCGCCGGCGATGACGAGGTCGGCTTGCAGCGGCGCGCTCATGTCACGGCGCAATCTTGCGCTTGAGCATGCGCGCCACCGGCAGCGGCACGCGGTCGAGCGATCCCAGCAGATGCGGCAGCAGCTTCAGCTTCAGCCCGCTCAGCGCCGGCGGCACCACGGCCTCGATCAGATGGGGACCCGGGCGCTTCAGCGAACAGGCCAGCGCATCGGTGAACTCGTCCGGCGTGGTGACGCGTGTCGCCCGCACGCCCATGCCGTCGGCGATCTGCGCGAATTTCAGCACCGGCCCGTGCAGGTCGAGCTGCGCACGCGCCTTCGGTCCGATCTTCTCGGCCCCGACCCGCTCCAGTTCGACATTGAGCACCGAGTAGGATGCGTTGTTGAAGATCACCGCGGTGACGTTGAGCCGCTCGCGCGCGATCGTCCACAACGACTGGATCGTGTACATCGAGCTGCCATCGCCGATCAGCGCGATCACCGGCCGGTCCGGGCAGGCAATCGCGGCGCCGATCGCATTCGGCAGCCCCTGCCCGATGGCGCCGCCGGTCAAGGTGATCAGATCGTGGCGCGGCGCGCCGGCGGTGAACTTCGACAGCATCAGGCCGGAGCTGATCGCCTCGTCGATGATGATGGCGTTCTCCGGCAGAAGATGGCCGACGGCCTTGCAGACCTTCTCAGCCGTCAGCCTGTTGCCGCGCGGACGCCCGGGCCGCGAAGGGGCCGCCAATTCTGGTGTCGCCTGCTCGGCGCCGAGCGCCTTGACCAGCTTGGCCAGGCTTCCCGCGGCATCTTCCGCAGGCGTCGAGAGCGTCAGCACCTTGCAGCCGTCGTGCGGCAGATAGCTCCTCTTGCCAGGATAGGCAAAGAACGAGACCGGCGCCTTGGCATCGACCAGGACGAGCGTGTCGATCTCCTTGAGCTGGATCTGTGCCATCTCGGCGAGATAGGCGATGCGTTCGACGCCCGGCAGGCCGGCGCCGCGTTCCATCCGCGTCGGAAACGTCTCGGCGAAAACCTTGACGCCGCAGCTCGCGGCGATGCGTGCGGCGGCGAGCAGCGCCTGCTCCTGCAACGCCGTGCCGCCCAGCAGGATGGCGCTGCGGCCGCCCGCCTTGATCGCGGCGGCGACTGCCTGCACGGCCGCGTCGTCGGCCAAAGGCGGCGGCTCGATCACCGGTGCCGGCTCGGGCACGCCGCCCTCGCCCCAGGACACGTCGGCCGGCAGGATCAGGGTCGCCACCTGCCCCGGCCATGAGCACGCAGCTTTCACCGCCGCGACCGCATCGCGGCAGAGTTCGGATGTCACCTGCGAGGTCCAGACGAAGCTCGGTGAGACGTTGCGCGCGACGGTCTCGATGTCCGACTGCAGCTGAGCGTCGTATTTGACGTGATAGGTCGCGTGGTCACCGACGATGTTGACGACGGGCACCTTGCCCTTGCGCGCATTGTGCAGGTTGGCGAGGCCGTTACCGAGCCCGCAGCCGAGATGCAGCAGAGTCGCCGCCGGCGTGCCGGTCATGCGGGCATAGCCGTCCGCAGCACCGGTGGCGACGCCTTCGAACAGGCACAGCACCGCGCGCATCTCCGACGCCGTGTCCAACGCGGCGACGAAGTGCATTTCAGAGGTGCCGGGATTGGTGAAGCAGACCCGCACGCCGGCATTGGCGAGGGTCCTGACCAGAGCTTGCGCGCCATTGGGCATTGGAAAGCCTCTTGACGGGGAAGCCGGAGACTGGCGCGACACGGCGGCCCGCCCCGGTATTTCCCCTGATATGTTTGCGCCATTCTGAGATTGACCGTCTTAGAAATCCAATGAATTGTTATGGTCAGATCAATGAGTTGGGATCATCGATGCATCCGCCGACCTTGCGTCAGTTGCAGCAGCTGGTCTACCTCGCGGAAGAACGGCATTTCGCACGGGCCGCCAAGCGCGCCCATGTCACCCAGTCGGCCCTGAGCCGCAGCCTGCAGACGCTCGAGCAATCGGCGGGCATGCGGTTGTTCGACCGCAGCTCGCGCGCGGTCGAGATCACCGCGGTCGGCGAGCGACTGGTGGCGCGGGCCCGCTCACTGCTGTCGGGCGCCGACGATATCGGCCGCGAGATGCGGCTGTTGCGCTCGGGAGATGCCGGCGAGGTGACGGTGGGCGTGGGCGCGTTCACCGGCCTGACCTTGCTGCCGGATGCCATGGCGCGGCTGTATTCGGACCATCCGTCGGTGCGCATAACCGTCGTGCAGGATAATTGGCGCGCCCTGATGGAGGTGCTGCAGCAGGGAAAGCTCGATTTTTTCCTGGCGCACATCACCGACATCCGCGCTGACGACAGCCTTGACATCGAGCCGCTCGGCAGCCTCCCCGGACACTTCTACTGCCGGCCGTCACATCCCTTGGCGAGCCGGCGCGAGCTCTTGGCCCGCGATCTGGCCGGGCAGCACTTCGCCTCCGTCGCGCTGCCGCCGGAATTCAGCAGGCGATTGGATGAGCTGATCGCTGCACCGGGAGGGCGCGGCTTCGACGTCGCGCTCGAATCCGAGAATGCGGGCCTGCTCGTGCAGATGGCTCTTCGCTCGGATGTCGTGCTGGTCGCGGGCGATGCGGTTCTCACCCACGAGCTTGCCTCCGGCCAGCTGGTCCGGCTCAACGTGGTCGAGCTGCGCGAGCCTCGCGCGACCAACCTGCTGCTGGCGCAGTTCGGCATTTTGCGACTGAAGGGCCGAACCCTGTCGCCGGCCGCGATGATGCTCATCGAAATGGTTCGCGCGCAAGCCGCGCGAACCTTGACCGGGCCGCGCCGTCCACCGGCGTCCCGCGCGATCGGCGGCGCGCATCGTTCGCGGCCCAGCCCACGCAAGAAGCCGAGCGCACCTCCGCGCAACCAGTCGCGACATCACACTCGGGGCAAGACCTAACCTTCGCCGGCCGGCGCGATCATTCACCGGCTGCGTTGCGAGACAGCTCCCGCAGCAGCCGCATCGCCTCGTCGCCCTGCGCTTCGGGGACGAACAGATGATCATGATGAAGGGCCGACACGGCATTGACGCTGATGCCGGCCGCCGCCAGCTTCGCCGTGACGGCGGCGAGAAAGCCGACGGCGTCGAGCGCGGAATGCACCGAAAGGGTGATGAGACGCGCCGCGAACTGATAGTCCAGCCCGGCCCGCTCCGCCTCCTCACGCCGGACGATCAGCGTGATGCCTTCGCGCTCGCGAAACAGCATCAAGGGGGTCAGCGTCGCGGGAAGCTCTCTGCCGTCGGCGAGGCCGCAGAACACGAAGACGCCGTCCTGCATCTCGGGCGTCATCGTCAGCAGCAGCGTGCCGAGGTCGCGTTCCCCTGTCATGCCGCCGTCAGGACGTTGCCAGCCGCGCGCGGCCGTGCGGCGCGGTGAAATCCTGCTGCGGGCCGAGCGGAACGATGCCGGTCGGATTGATTGTGCGGTGGCTTTCGTAATAGTGCCCCTTGATATGCTGGAAGTTCACGGTCTCGGCGATCCCCGGCCATTGGTAGAGATCGCGCGTGTAGGCCGAGAGATTCGGATAGTCGGCGATACGGCGGATATTGCACTTGAAGTGGCCGACATAGACGGCATCGAAGCGGATCAGGGTCGTGAACAGCCGGATATCGGCCTCGGTGACGGCGTCGCCCAACAGGAAGCGCCGCATTGCAAGCCGTTCATCGAGCCAGTCGAGCGTCGCGAACAGCGGCCCGATGGCCTCCTCGTAAGCCGCTTGCGTGGTCGCAAAGCCGCATTTGTAGACGCCGTTGTTGAGCGTGTCGTAGACGCGGGCATTGATTGCGTCGATCTCGCCGCGCAATGCCTGCGGATAATGGTCGCCTGGCTTGGCGCCGATGCCGTCGAAAGCCGCGTTCAGGATCCGGATGATCTCGGAGGACTCGTTGTTGACGATCGTCCGCTGCGCCTTGTCCCAGAGCACCGGCACGGTGACACGGCCGGAATAGTGTGGATCGGCCGCGGTGTAGACCTGGTGCAGGACCTCCGCATGATTGATCTCATCAGCGACGACGCCGGGACCCTCGGCAAACGTCCAGCCCCGCTCGCGCATCAGCCAGTGCACGACGGAGACGGAGATCATCCCCTCGAGCCCCTTGAGCGTGCGCATGATCAGGGTGCGGTGCGCCCACGGACAAGCGAGGCTGACATAGAGATGATACCGCCCGGCCTCGGCCTTGAAGCCACCACTGCCGGTCGGACCCGGGCTGCCGTCGGATGTGACGAAGCTGCGAAAGGCCGAATCCTTGCGCACGAAGCGGCCGCCGGAGGCCGCCGTGTCATACCAGACGTCGTGCCATTGGCCGTCGACGAGCAGTCCCATGATGTTTCCCCTCTCGGCTCAAGCGCGCGTGAGCCGCGTCCTCGCCCGCGTCACCGCATTGATGAAGCCTTCACGCGCATCCGAATGGCCTTGCCCCCGCGGCTCCAGGACGTGGCGCAGCAGGAACAGGCCGGTGAGGCGAAAACCGTCGAGCAGATCCTGGTCGGACCAGCCGTGATCCTCGTCGCTCTCGCGCAGGAATGGCGGCAAAGGCAGCAGCCGGTCGGCCCATGGCGCGCCGGCGGTGCGCGAGACCGCGCCGCCGGATTTCGGCGAGACGTAGATCAGGTCGGAGGTCTCGCCGGTCGCCGCGCAGGATTCCAGATCGAGACCAAAGCCGAGCTCGGTCAGGATCGCGAGCTCGAAGCGCACGATATGGGCAGCGGCGGCGCCGGCATCCGCGAAATCATCAAGCGCATGTTCGAGCCTGAAATACATGTCCTCGTGCGGATCGCGCTCGGGCAACAGCCGTGCAAGGGACGCCAGGTGCGTCACGCCATAGGCACCGTGCGAGGCGGACATCAGCTCCGCGGCGCGCAAGGTGAGCCCGTCGACGGCGTACATGCCGAGATGCTCGTCGAGCCGCGCCCGCCAGATCGCGCGCACCGTGTTGCCGGGCTGCAGGACCGGCCGCATCCGCTTGCCCGCGGCACCGCGCACGAGACCGAGATGGCGGCCGTGCTCGCGCGTCAGCAGTTCGACGACGGCGGAGGATTCGCCGTGCCGCCGCAGCCCCAGCACGATGCCGTCATCGGTCCATTCCATCGGGTGAGCGGTCTCCACGAATCGGCCGCCCGAAAGCCGCCAGCATTGACGAAACCGTAGGGCGGGCAAAGCGCAGCGGGCCCACCAGTGGCAGGACCGCCCGGATCGCGGTGGGCACGCTGCGCTTTGCCCACCCTACCACGCATCAACTAAGCGTCGAACCAGCCGCGCGCGTCGCCGGTGAAGGAGTAGTACAGCCCCATCGCCGTCAACGCGCAGGAGATCACCTCGATGCCGGCATCGAGCGTCATGCCCTTGTCGCCGATCACCTGGACCAGCGAGACGCCGGACAGCACCAGCGCCGCCAGCAGCACCCAGCGCGGCCAGTTCTTGCGTCGTTGCGCAGCGAGATAGACGAAATAGAACATCAGCAGGATGACGACGCCGTTGAGAATGGTCTGCGCCGTGATCATGTCCTCGGTGATCTCGAGCGTCGGCGTGCGATCCGAGACGGCAACCGAGAGCGCATCCAGCATCAGCGAGCTGTAGAGCAGCACTTCGAACCACAACACGTTGCGCGGCACGCTCATCGTCATTCTCTAGGGAACTCGAGACCCATCTCTCGATAGCGGTCGGGATCGTCGCCCCAGTTCTCACGCACCTTCACGAACAGGAACAGATGCACCGGCACGCCGGTGATCTCGGCGATCTCCTTGCGCGACTGCGCCCCGATCGACTTGATCGTCGCGCCGCCCTTGCCGAGCACGATCTTGCGCTGGCTGTCACGCTCCACGAAGATTGTCTGCTCGATCCGGATCGAACCGTCGTTGCGCTCGGTCCAGCTGTCGGTCTCGACCGTGGACTGATAGGGCAATTCCTGATGCAGGTGCGAATAGATCTTCTCGCGGGTGATCTCGGCCGCGAGGTGACGCATCGGCGCGTCCGACATCTGGTCTTCGGGGTAATGGAACGGTCCCGGCGGCACCATCTCGGCCAGCGCGCGCCGGAGATCGTCGACGCCGTCCCCCGACAGCGCCGAGATCATGAAGGTGCGCGCGAAGGCCAGCTTCTCATTGGCCGCGGCGACCAAAGCCAGCAGCTTTTCCCGCGGCACCAGGTCGACCTTGTTGACGACCAGTATCTTCTCGTGCGCCACCGAAGCCGCCTTGTCGATGATGGCCTGCGCCTCGTCGTCCAGGCCCTTCTTGGCATCGAGCAGCACGCAGACCAGATCGGCGTCATGCGCGCCGCTCCAGGCCGTCGTGACCATCGCGCGGTCGAGCCTTCGCTTCGGCGAGAAGATGCCGGGCGTGTCGACCAGGATGATCTGCGATTGACCTTCGATGACGATGCCGCGGATCAGCGCGCGCGTCGTCTGCACCTTGCGCGAGACGATCGTGACCTTGGAGCCGACCAGCGCATTGACGAGGGTCGACTTGCCGACATTCGGAGCGCCGATCAGCGCGACGAAACCGCAGCGGGTCGCGCCCTGCCCGGCCTGTTGCTCAGCCGTCATTGCTGCCGCCGCTCACGCCCTCGCGCTCGATCATCACGGATGCCGCCACCTTCTCGGCTGCCCGCTTGGATCCGCCCACCCCTTCGGCCGGCTCCAGACCGGGCAGATCGACAGCAACGCGGAATTGCGGATCGTGATGCGGGCCGGTGCGCTCGACCTCGCGATAGACCGGCGTCGGCAAGCCCTTGCCCTGCGCCCACTCCTGCAACACGGTCTTCGGATCGCGCAGCGGCCGCCGCGGCTTGCGCATGCGCTCGGTCCAGTTGCGCTCGACGAAGCCGGCCGCAGCCGTGTAGCCGCCATCCAGGAAGATCGCGCCGATCACCGCCTCGCAGACATCGCCGAGCACCGATTTGCGCAGCCGCGCGCCGGCGCCGGCGCCAACGGCGCCGAGCTTGATGTCATCCAGCAGGCCAAGCGACTTGGCGACATCGGCGCAGCTCTCCTTGCGCACGAGATCGGCCAGCCGCTTCGACAGTTCGCCTTCGTCGGCGCTCGGGAACGCGCGGTACAGCATGTCCGACACGATCAGGCCCAGGACGTGGTCACCGAGGAATTCGAGGCGCTGATAGCTGTCGCCGCGCTTCTTGGAGGATTTCAGCGCTGAGACATGGGTGAAGGCCGTGCTGAGCAGTGACGGATCGGCGAAGCGATGGCCGATCCGCGCCTCGATCGCGGCATTGGCCGCCTTCTCGGCGGCCTTCACGCTCTTCGTGACTCCGGTTCCGGCGGTCTTGGTCCGGCGGCTGCCCTTGGCCTTGCCGGACGGCTTGGCATCGGATTCCGCATCGACCGGAGGCGCAACGCCGTTCGGTCCCTGGCCATCGACCTCGGAGGCCGGCTCGGCAGGATTGGCAGACTTCGCTTCGGTCTTCGCGTCAGACTTCGCTTCGATCTTCGGCTCGACCTTAAGCTCGACCTTTGCCTCAGACTTCACCTCAGGCTTCGCGTCCGGCTTGGGTCGCGTCGACGTCTTGGGCGCAGCCTCGAGCGCGCCCGCGCCGGCTTGCGGGCTCGTTGCAGCAGCCTGCGTCGTCTGGATCTCGGGTGAGTCGTCGATCATCGTACGATCTTGAACAGACGTTCCCAACGGATGGACATCGGCCAGCGCCAGAACGCCCAGGCATGCTCGTTCTCCCGAATGGAGAAGAAGATCATCTGGGCGCGGCCGATGATGTTCTCGAACGGGACATAGCCGACCGCCGTCTGAACACGGCTGTCAGTCGAGTTGTCGCGGTTGTCGCCCATCATGAAGAAGTTGCCGGGCGGCACCGTATACACGTCCGTACTATCGTAAGGGCCGTGGTCGAAGCAATCCAGGGTTTCGTAGCTGACGCCGTTCGGCAGCGTCTCCTTCCAGCGCTTCACCCGCGCGATCGAATCGGCGGTGCCGCAGGGATCCTCGCCGACGAAGTCGGTCAGCCGCTCGCGCTGGACCGGCGCGTCGTTGATGTACAGCAGGCCGTCACGCATCTGGATGCGGTCGCCCGGCAGTCCGATCACGCGCTTGATGTAGTCGATTTCGGTGTCCTTCGGCAGGCGAAACACGACGATGTCGCCGCGCCGAGGCTCCGAGCCGAAGATGCGGCCCGAGAAGATGTTGGGCGACTGCGGAATCGAGAAATGGCTATAGCCGTACGAATATTTCGACACGAACAGATAATCGCCGACCAGCAAGGTCGCCTTCATTGATCCCGAGGGGATGTTGAAGGGCTGGAACAGGAACGTGCGGATCACGAGTGCGATCAGGAGGGCATGAACGACCACACGAACGGTTTCACCGATGCCGCTCTCAGTCTTGGTTCCGGAGGTCACGCTCATCGCTCTTTCACTGTCCCTGGGCGAATGGTCCGATGATTCGCCAGCCGTTGCATAACACCCCGCCGACCGCGAACAACGTATGGGTCCGCAGCTTAAGGGAGTCTGTCCTGATTCTGGTGGTCAAGGCCAACTCCGGTTTGAGCCAGAATCCGCCTTTGATGTTGCCGGTTCGATCCCGGCGGGTTTTAGACGACTGTGCGGGGCGGCGCAATCAAGAGCCGCATCAAAATAATATAAGATGCTGGAATCAATCGTATTTTTGTTTTCGCTTGGGCGTCGGCCCGGCTCAGGACGACGCCAGGGGCACCGCCGAAATGATGACGAAAGCCTGGGCGAGCGGCCAGTCGTCGGTGATCGACAGGTCGATCCGGGCCTCGTGCCCCGCGGGGGTCAGCGCCTTCAGCCGCTCGGCTGCGCCGCCCGTCAGCAGCATGGTCGGGCGGCCGCCCGGAAGGTTGACCACGCCCATGTCGCGCCACCACACGCCCTGGCGGATGCCGGTGCCGAGCGCCTTGGAGCAGGCCTCCTTGGCGGCGAATCGCTTGGCGTAGGTGGCGACCACCATCTTCTCGTTCTTGGCCCGCCGCTCGGCCTTGGCGCGCTCGGCCTCGGTGAAGATCCGGTTCAGGAAGCGCTCGCCGTGGCGCTCGATCACCTCGCCGACCCTGCGGATGTCGATCAGGTCCGAGCCGATGCCGATGATCATGCCGTGGCCCCTGTCGCCCGGTCGCGGCCCCGATCCATCGCCGCGCGCATCGTCCGCACGCTCTCGGCCAGGCCCACGAACAGCGCCTCGCCCATTATGAAGTAGCCGATGTTCAGCTCGCGGATTTCAGGCAAGGCCGCGATCTGCTCGGCGGTGGCGTAATCCAGGCCATGGCCGGCATGGACCTCG
This sequence comes from Bradyrhizobium sp. ORS 278, assembly GCF_000026145.1. NCBI lineage: Bacteria > Pseudomonadati > Pseudomonadota > Alphaproteobacteria > Hyphomicrobiales > Nitrobacteraceae > Bradyrhizobium > Bradyrhizobium sp. ORS 278. The sequence goes on from NC_009445.1 coordinate 4,666,392, forward strand.
AGCCCTGCGGCATAGGCTTGGCGGGCACCGGCCACGATGCGCTGCCATTCGGCGTCCGCCTTGTCATGGTGGCCATCGGTGATCGCGTCGCACCAGCCGCCGGTATGGATCTCGATGACTGGCGCGCGCAGCCGCGCCGCCATCTCGATCTGGGCGGGGTCGGCGGCGATGAACAGCGAGACCCGGATGCCGGCCTCGCTGAGCCGGGCGATCGCCGGCGCCAGCGCATTGTGCTGGCCGACGACGTCGAGCCCGCCCTCGGTGGTCAGTTCCTCGCGCCGCTCGGGCACCAGGCAGCAGGCATGCGGCTTCGTCGCCAGCGCGATCCGCACCATCTCCTCGGTGGCCGCCATCTCGAAGTTCAGCGGCCTGGAGATCTGCGCCTTGAGGCGGGCCATGTCGTCGTCGCGGATGTGCCGCCGGTCCTCGCGCAGATGCGCGGTGATGCCGTCGGCGCCGGCCTCGATGGCGAGCAGCGCAGCGCGTACCGGATCCGGCGCACGGCCGCCGCGCGCATTCCGCAACGTAGCGATGTGGTCGACATTGACGCCGAGGCGCAGCTTCGGGGGATGGGACATCGGCAGGCTCGCGGTGTTCTCTCAAAACGGAATTGCTGGTTTAGCTCATCGCCGGAGGAAACGCTGCGGCCAAACCCGCAGATTAGCCATTCACACGGTCGACCTTCGCCACGATCGTCTTGGCGCGCAGCTGGTTGATGATCGCCGAGAGATGCTTGAGGTCGTAGACTTCGAGATCGATCGTCAGCTCGGTGAAGTCCGGCGAGCGGCGGCTCATGCTGATATTGTCGATGTTGCCGTCGTGCTCGGCAATGACGGTCGCCACCTGCGCGAGGCTGCCGGGCTCGTTGACGTTCTCGACCTTGATGCGCGCCGGAAAGCGCTGGGGCGTGGTTTCATCGACGTCCCAGCGCACGTCGAGCCAGCGCTCCGGCTCGTCCTCGAAATCCTTCAGCGCCGGCGACTGGATCGGATAGATCGTGATGCCCTCGCCCGGCGTGACGATGCCGACGATGCGGTCGCCCGGCACGGCGCCGCCATTGGGCGCGAACTTCACCGGCAGGCCGGAGTTGAGGCCGCTGATCGGAATCGCGAATGCGCCGCGCGCCGGCTCGGTTGCCGGTGCCGCGGTTTTTGCAGCCGGCGTTGCCGTCTTCTTGGCGCCATAGCGCACGACGCGCTCTTCCTTGTAGTCGGGATACATCGCGCGGGCGACGTCGGACGCCTTGATCTCGCCGCGCCCGACCGCCGCCATCACGTCCTCGATCGACGCCCGCGCCAGCCGCGGCAGCGCGCCCTTGAGCTTGTCGTCGGCATATTCGAGCTTGGTGCGCTCGAACAGGCGTTCGACGATGCGTCGGCCGAGCCCGGCATATTGATCGCGCACCGCGGTGCGCGTGGCGCGCCGGATCGCCGCCCGCGCCTTGCCGGTGATGGCGAGCGTCTCCCAGGCCGAGGGCGGCGCCGACTGCGCATCCGAGGTGAGCACCTCGACCTCGTCGCCGTTCTGCAGCTCCGACGAGAGCGCGGCGAACTTGCCGTTGATCTTGCAGCCGACGGCGCTGTTGCCGACATCGGTATGCACGGCATAGGCGAAGTCGATCACATTGGCGTGGCGCGGCAGCGCGATCAGCTTGCCCTTCGGCGTAAAGCAGAACACCTGATCGTGAAACAGCTCGAGCTTGGTGTGCTCGAGGAACTCCTCCGGATTGGCGCTCTCCGAGAGGATGCCGATGGTGTGGCGCAGCCAGGCGAACGCATTCGATTCGCGCTTCAGGAGCTCGGTCGGCGAGCCGATGTCGTCCTTGTAGAAGGCGTGCGCGGCGATGCCGAGCTCGGCGATCTGGTCCATGTCCTCGGTGCGGATCTGCAGCTCGACGCGCTGCTTGCCCGGCCCGATCACGGTGGTGTGGATGGAGCGATAGTCGTTCTGCTTCGGCGTCGAGATGTAATCCTTGAAGCGCCCCGGCACGACCGGCCAGGTCGTGTGCACGATGCCGAGCGCGCGGTAGCAGGATTCGAGGTCCGGCATGATGACGCGGAAGCCGAAGATGTCGGACAGCTGCTCGAAGCCGATGGATTTGCGCTCCATCTTGGTCCAGATCGAGAATGGCCGCTTGCGCCGGCCGAACACCCGGGCGGTCAGCCCATGGTCGCGGAACTTGCGCGCCAGCTGGCTCTCGATCTCGCCGATCAGATTGCGGTTGCGGTCGGCCAGCGCGTCCAGCCGCTGCATCACGACGCCATAGGCCTGCGGATCGAGCGTGCGGAAGGAGAGATCCTCCAGCTCCTCGCGCATCTCCTGCATGCCCATGCGGCCGGCCAGCGGCGCATAGATGTCGAGCGTCTCCTCGGCGATGCGGCGGCGCGAGGCCTCCGGCACGAAGTCGAGCGTGCGCATGTTGTGCAGGCGGTCGGCGAGCTTGACGAGCAGCACGCGGACATCGTCGGCGATCGCCAGCAACAGCTTGCGCAGGTTCTCGGCCTGCTTGGCCTCCCGCGACACCAGCTCGAGCCGCTTCAGCTTGGTCAAACCCTCGACCAGCGCGCCGATCTCCGGCCCGAAGAAGCGGTCGATCTCGGCGCGGGTCGCCTCGGTATCCTCGATCGTGTCGTGCAGCAGCGCCGCGACGATCGTGGCGTCGTCCAGCTTGAGGTCGGTCAAAATGGCCGCGACCTCGAGGGGATGGGTAAAATACGGGTCGCCCGAGGCCCGCGTCTGCGAGCCGTGCGCCTTCATCGCGTACACATAGGCGCGATTGAGCAGATCCTCGTTCGTATCCGGATTGTAGGAACGGACCCGCTCGACGAGGTCGTACTGCCGCATCATGCGCGAGCGCGGCTTCGGCGGCCGCGGCCGCTCAGCCGGCGGCGCCACCGCGGCTGATTCGGCCGCCGCCTGCATCTGCTGAGGAGTGTGGCCCGGAACCACCATGGAAAATGACTAAACCTTTATCTTTGGGACCGAATCCACCCGACGGCAGGCGGTCGCAGCGCGACCTATGGTAATCACGAAATGACGTTCAAATGCAAAGGCCCGGACGATGTCCGGGCCTTCACAATCTCACAAGTTAATCCAGGCTTGCGCCGGCGGTGATGAAGGACGTCACTCGTCCTCTTCCGGCTGCTCCTCCGGCGGAGCGAGACCTTCGAGACCCTTGAGCAGCTCTTCCTCGGTCATCCGCTCGACGGCGACCTCGGTGTCGTCAGCATCGACGCTGGCACCAGCCGAGCCGATCAGCGGCACCGTGTCGGGCTCGGGCTCGTCGACCTCGACGAACTTCTGCAGCGAATGCACCAGTTCTTCCTTCAGATCCTCGGGAGAAATGGTCGAATCCGCAATCTCCCGGAGTGCCACAACGGGATTCTTGTCATTATCTCTGTCAATTGTAAGTTGCGAACCTGACGAGATCATACGCGCGCGATGCGCGGCCAGGAGGACCAGGTCAAACCGGTTGTCGACTTTATCGATACAATCTTCCACAGTGACGCGCGCCATTGTCGCTCCGGTCCTTTGTGTGCTTAATATGCTGATTATGTTGGGCTAGTTATAGAGACTGACCGGTTTTCGCAAGGCCAAACTGGCCACCGGTCTCTTTAACCGGCAAGGGGTGTCGAATTCCGGGACCTTGCTGACGGGCCGTCCGGAGCCGCCAAACATGGCTTTGGACAAGAAAACGCTTCATTGCGCGGTCACAAGTGCGCCTTTGTTGCCCCGATCAATCCCGTTTGCGGTAACGTCACACCTGACCGTCCGCACGCGCCTTGGCAGTATCTTGAGATGGAATGCGCGACCCACCCCATCGCGCCAAAAACAGAAGCTAACTGAACGCGAGACACTGAATGTCATCTTCGACCAATAAGATTGCGCTCTTCATTGACGGCGCCAACCTATACGCAACGGCCAAGACGCTCGGCTTCGACATCGACTATAAGCGCCTCCTCAAGGAATTTCAGAGCCGCGGCACGCTGCTTCGTGCGTTCTACTACACGGCCATTATCGAGGATCAGGAATATTCGTCGATTCGCCCCTTGATCGACTGGCTGGACTACAACGGCTACACGGTCGTGACCAAGGCGACCAAGGAGTTCATCGACGCCAGCGGCCGCCGCAAGGTCAAGGGCAACATGGACATCGAGCTCGCGGTCGACGCCATGGAGCTTGCCGAGCACATCGACCAGATGGTGCTGTTCTCAGGTGACGGCGACTTCCGCTCGCTGGTCGAAGCAATGCAGCGCCGCGGTGTTCGCGTCACCGTGATCTCGACCATCTCGAGCCAGCCCCCGATGATCGCCGACGAGCTGCGCCGCCAGGCGGACGTTTTCACCGACCTCGTCGAGTTGCAGTCGAAGCTCGGCCGCGATCCGTCCGAACGCCCGGCCCCGCGCGAGCCGCGCCACCATTCGCCGCAATTCCTGCAGCGCTCGACCACGCCGGCCGCTCGCACGCCCACGCCCACCACGACGTCTCCCGATGACGATTTCGAGGACTAGGCCGGTCCCGCGCGGCACTCGAACGACCGATTCGGCCTCACATTCCTCAGTGGCTCACCCGACCGATCCGGACCGTGATTGTCCGCTGTGCCCGCGTCTGGTGGATTTCCGCACCGCGCAGCGGGCGCGCGAGCCGTCCTGGTTCAATGCGCCCGTTCCGTCGTTCGGCGACGCGAACGCCCGCCTCCTGATCGTCGGCCTGGCGCCGGGACTGCAGGGCGCCAACCGCACCGGCCGGCCGTTCACCGGCGATTACGCCGGCGAACTGCTGTACGGCACGCTGCTGCAATATGGTTTCGCCAAAGGCCGGTTCGACGCACGTCCGGATGACGGGCTGACCCTGATCGACTGCCGCATCAGCAATGCCGTGCGCTGCGTGCCGCCGCAGAACAAGCCGCTGCCGGCCGAGATCAACCAGTGCCGCAGCTTCCTCGCCGCCAGCATCGCCGCGATGCCGCGCCTGCGCAGCATCGTGGCGCTCGGCCGCATCTCGCATGACACGCTGCTGAAGCTCCTCGGCCTGCGCGCCGCCGCAGCGCCGTTTTCCCATGGCGCCGTGCACCAGGCCGGCGGCATCAGGCTGTACGACAGCTACCACTGCTCGCGCTACAACACGAACACCGGCGTGCTGACGACCGAGATGTTCCACGCAGTCTTCGCCCGCGTGAAGGCCGAGCTGGATTAGTTCGGAGGAGCAAGCATTTCCGGACGCGAGCGCGGTGCCCATAACTGCGCCCTCTCCCCTTGTGGGAGAGGGCGCTGTATCGGACAGCGTTCGCGCGGTCGAACTCATGAGTTGCCCGTCACCAGGGTGGGCAAAGGCGCGCCCGTGTCGTTGTCGTTCGCATTGCTGCTTCGCGCGCCGTGCCCACCGGCCTCACTCACCGGCACCGCCGGTGGGCACGCGCGGCCTGCTTTGCCCACCCTACGCCTGTCTCAGGCCGTCGACGCTGGATGATCCTTCAGCCAGTCCAGCACGTCGGTCGCGTTCCGGTCTGGCGGGAACACCGGGTAGAACACGTGGGTGATGCGAGCGTCGTCGACGATCAGCGCGAGGCGCTTGATCAGGGTCAGGCCGGCGATCTCCATCGTCGGCAGGCGCAGCGCGTGGGTCAGTTCCAGCTTCTCGTCGGACAACACCGGGAACGGCAGATGCAGCCGCGAGGCCATCTCGGTCTGATAGGCGTTGCTCTGCGTCGACAGGCCGAAGACGTGCGTGGCGCCGGCCGCCTTGAGCTCGCCGAACAGGTCGCGGAAGCTGCAGGCCTGCGGCGTGCAGCCGCGTGCGCCCGGGATCAGGTCCCAGTCCTCGACCAGCGACACCTTGCCGGGCTCGCCGGTGCGCGGATAGGCGAACACCACCGTCCGTCCCGGCAGATCCGACAGCGTCACCAGCGAGTCGTCGGTGGCGCGCAGGCTGAGCGGCGGAAGGGTCATGCCGACGAGATGATCGGCCGCACCGTCATCGGCCGGCACCGGGATCTTGCTCCAGTCGACCTCCAGCAGGTTCTTCTGAGTCATCGGTGCATCCCACGGCTGAGGCACTAAGAAGGTTTAGGCAAGGCTCTGGCGTTCAGACTGCGGCCCAGGCAAGCGCGCAACGGCTCGCAGCGCGTCAACCGCGCGCGCGCAGCAGGCGACCCTTCTCGCGGCCCCAATCGCGCTTCTTCTCGCTCTCGCGCTTGTCGTGCAGCTTCTTGCCCTTGGCGACAGCCAGCAGCAGCTTGGCGCGGCCACGCTCGTTGAAATAGAGCTTGAGCGGGATCAGCGTCATGCCCTCACGCTCGACCGCGCCCATCAGCTTGTTGATCTGCTTGCGATGCAGCAAGAGCTTGCGCGGCCGCTTCGGCTCGTGATTGAAGCGGTTGGCCTGCAGATATTCGGGAATGTTGGCGTTGATCAGCCATATCTCGCCGTCGCGGGAATCCGCATAGGATTCCGCGATCGTCGATTTGCCGCCGCGGACCGACTTCACCTCGGTGCCGGTCAGCGCAATGCCGGCCTCGATCGTGTCCTCGATCGCATAGTTGAACCGCGCCTTGCGGTTCTCGGCGGCAACGGTGATCTTCGGCTCGTTCTTGTTCGCCACGTCAGGCTTTCTTCAGGAGATCCCTGATTTCGGTGAGAAGCTCGACCTCGGCACTCGGCTTCGGCGGCGCGGCCGGAGCAGCCTCTTGCCGGCGCTTCAGCTTGTTCATGCCGCGGATCACCATGAACAGCACGAAGGCGACGATGAAGAAGTTCAGCGTCAGCGTCAGGAAGCTGCCATAGGCGAGCACGGCGCCCTGCTTCTTTGCGTCCGCCAGGTTGGTCGCAGTGACCGACTTGGCGAGCGGAATGAAGTAGTTCGAAAAGTCCAAACCACCGGTGATGGCGCCGATGATCGGCATGATGATGTCGCCGACCAGCGAGGTCACGATGGCGCCGAACGCGCCGCCGATGATGACGCCGACCGCGAGGTCGACGACATTGCCCTTCATCGCGAATTCTCGGAATTCCTTCAACATGTCTGTCTCCCCATCAGACGTGCAAGAAACGGCTCAGCTCAGTTGATCAGCCCGGCATGCACCATGGCCTGGCGCACCGCCACACGGGTCGGCTCGGACACCGGCACCATCGGCAGCCGCAGCTTCTCGTCGATCTTGCCGAGCAGCGACAGCGCGTATTTCACCGGCGCCGGGTTCGACTCGATGAACAAATTGGTGTGCAGCGGCATCAGCTTGTCGTGGATCTTCAGCGCCGTGGCGACATCGCCCTTCTGCCAGGCAGCGTGGAACTCCGCGCACAGCCGCGGCGCCACGTTCGACGTCACCGAGATGCAGCCATGGCCGCCATGGGCCATGTAGCCGATGATGGTGGCGTCCTCTCCGGAGAGCTGGTTGAACTCCGCGCCGAGCGCCGCGCGCTGCTGCGACACCCGCACCATGCTGGCGGTGGCGTCCTTCACGCCGGCGATGTTCTTCAGGTCGTACAGCCGCTTCATGGTGTCGACGGACATGTCGATCACCGAGCGCGGCGGGATGTTGTAGATGATGATCGGAATGCCGATCGCGTCGTTGATCGCCTTGAAGTGCTGATACAGGCCTTCCTGCGTCGGCTTGTTGTAGTACGGCGTGACGACCAGCACGGCATCGGCGCCGGCCTTCTCGGCATGTTGGGCGAGCTCGACGGCCTCCTTGGTCGAATTTGAGCCGGCACCGGCGACCACGGGCACCCTGCCCTTGGCCTCGGCGATGCACCACTCGACCACCTGCTTGTGCTCGTCATGGCTCAAGGTCGGACTCTCGCCGGTCGTGCCGACTGGCACGAGGCCGTTGGTCCCCTCATCGATCTGCCAGTTCACCAGGCTGCGGAACGCCGCCTCATCGACGGATCCGTTCTTGAAAGGGGTCACCAAGGCGGTGAAAGAGCCTCGGAAATTCGTCTTGGCTGCCATGAAACTCCCTCCCAACGCGCGTTGCCCCAGAGCGAAGCGCACTTCATACCGGGTCTGGACATCTGGCGGAAGGCCTGCCCTGACGTCGGCTGCCTTCTCAACAGGCACGCGAACTGATCGAATCAGCCCGGACTTCGGCTCTCCCGCGTCACGCCGCCGCTCAGTGGAACCCGGAAACCGATTGTCCGTCAGTTCGCGGACGGCCGTGACGCCGCCCTTCGGTCGTGATTTCGCCGCGGTGTTGGCGCAGGTTGCAAACGATCCCGGTACATTTAGTATTTGTTCACCTTTTCGATAGACCAAGAGCGTCAGGGATCGAAGTCATCCGCCGCAAAGGAACGCCGTACCCGTGTCTGCCCGCGCCGCCGTATTGCGATCGACCGCCCTGTCGATGTCTCTCTCGGCGTCACTGGCCGCCGGCCTGACGCTGGGTCTCGCCCTTGGCGGAGATATCGCGCTGGCCAAGGACAAAGTTCCTCTCCCGAAGGCGCGCCCGATCGCGCGTTCCATGATTCCCGCAACGCCCGCAAGAGATACCGCCGAGTCCAGAAGCAAGGTTGACGCGCGGGCGGAAGCCAAGGCCGATGTGAAGGCGGATCTCAGGGACACCAAGAGCATCGGCAAAGGCGCTGCCGAGCCAAGCCGCGGCGCCCCCAGGGATACTACGCCAGGGGCGGTGCCAGGTTCGGCGCCGAGTGCAATGCCCAGCGCGCTGCCGCCGCGCCAGCACGCGGCCCTCCCCGCTCCCCGCAAGCCCATCGCTACGGCCGCGATCGCCGCGACGGCCTCGACCTCGCAGTCGGACAAGGATGCGCTCGAGAACGTCATCGAGCTGGTGCGCAAGCGCAAGCCGGATGACGCCACCCAGGTCGAGCAGGCCATCTCGGACCCCGTGGCCCGCAAGCTCGCGGAATGGGTCATCCTGCGCAGCGACAACAACAACGCCACCGTCGAGCGCTACCGCGCCTTCATCACCGCCAATCCGAGCTGGCCGTCGCAGAGCTTCCTGCGCCGCCGTCTCGAGGCCGCGCTGTGGGACGACAAGCGCGACGATTCGGTGGTGTGGTCGTGGTTCGAGAACGAATCGCCGCTGTCGGCCAAGGGCAAGTTCGCGCTCGCCCGCGTCATGCTCAACCGCGGCGACCGCGCCAATGCCGAGCGCCTGGTTCGCGAGGCCTGGCGCAACGATGCGATGTCGGAGGAGACCGAGAACAACATCCTCGACCAGTTCGGCGCCCTGATCTCCGGCGGCGACCACAAGGCGCGGATGGACACGCTGCTGTATGGCAGCGAGCACGAGGCAGCGCTGCGCGCGGCCAAGCGGCTCGGTTCCGGGCACATGGCGCTGGCCAAGGCGCGCATCGCGGCCTACCGTAAGGCCGCCAACAGCCGCGCGCTACTCGACGCGGTGCCGCATGAGCTGCATGGCGACGCCGGCTACATCTTCAGCAAGATCCAGTTGCTCAGGCGCGACGAGAATTTCACGGAAGCGGCGCAGCTGATGCTGAGCGCGCCGAAGGATTCCGGCCGCCTGCACAATCTCGACGAATGGTGGATCGAGCGCCGCCTTCTGGCGCGCAAGATGATCGATACCGGCGACTACCGCAGCGCCTATCTGATCGCTCGCGACGCTGCGCTGCCGAATCGCGACATCTACAAGACCGAGCAGGAATTCACCGCCGGCTGGATCGCGCTGCGCTTCCTCAAAGATCCGGCGACGGCCGCCCAGCACTTTGCCCGCATCGGCGTCGGCAGCGTCAACCCGACCACGCTGGCGCGCGCCGGCTATTGGCAGGGCCGCGCGGCAGAGGCGATGGGCCGGATGCAGGAGGCGCGCGCCGCCTACACGTCAGCGGCCGAGCAGTCGACGAGCTATTACGGCCAGCTGGCGCGGGCCAAGCTCGGGCTGCCGCAGCTCGGCCTCAACGCTGCGCCCGGCGGCCGTGGCCGCGGTGTGGAGCGTCTCGAAGTGGTTCGCGCGGTGCAGCTGCTGTACGACCTCGACGAGGGCGAGGTCGCGATCCCGATCTTCGCGGATATGGGTGACAATGGCGATCCAGACGTGCTGCTCGGGCTCGCCGAGGCCGCTGGCCGGCAGAGCGATGCGCGGGCGATGCTGCTGGTCGGCAAGGCCGCGCTCAATCGCGGGCTGCCGTTCGATCATTACGCCTATCCCGTCAACGGCATCCCGGCGTTCCGGTCGATCGGACCCGAGGTCGAGCAGAGCGTGATTTTCTCGATCGCCCGCCAGGAAAGCGCGTTCAACCAGGCCGTGGTGTCTCCGGCGCAGGCCTACGGGCTGATGCAGGTCACGCCCGATGCGGGCCGCTATGTCTGCAAGCGCGCCGGCGTCAGCTTCGATCTCAACCGGATGAAGACCGATCCTGTGTATAACGCCCAGCTCGGCGCGGCCGAGCTCGGCGGCCTGCTCGAGGACTATCGCGGCTCCTACATCATGACGTTCGCGGCCTACAATGCCGGCCGGGGCAGCGTGAAGAAATGGATCGAGCGATATGGCGATCCGCGCGATCCCAATGTCGATGCGGTCGACTGGGTGGAGCTGATCCCGTTCGCGGAAACCCGCAACTACGTGCAGCGCGTGATGGAAAATCTGCAGGTCTATCGCGCCCGCTTCGGCGGCGGGTCACGGCTGCAGATCGAGGCCGATCTGCGCCGTGGGTCCGTCGTCGAGTAGCGAGTCGCGACGCGAAAGATAGCTCCCGATCACGGCCCGTCTTGCTCGGGCTGGACCGCTTGGAGACCATGGGACTCGTCCGTGAGCTTGCCGGGTCCCGTCGGGTCGTTCGCTGGCCAGCAGCTTGGCGGCAAGGGCAGGCTGTGCCGCCGGTGACGATCGCTGCCGACCGCACAAGACCGTGACGCCTACGCAAGGCCATCAAGGTCCATCTCTGCTCATCTTCTCATGAGGCTGCGCCGGCGACTCACTCGCCGCCGGCGCACTTTCCGCGCTTCTGCGCTGCTCACCATTCGCCGCCGCCAAAGCCGAACCCGGCAGCACCGTAGCCGTAATCCGGCTCGCGATAACCATAGCTTGGGGCTTGCTGCCACGGTCCGCGATCGTAAGCGTAGCTGTTGCGCCACCCCGCGACCCGCCGACACTGACCGACGCCAGCCATCAACTGCCCGCCGCTCATCGCCGGGCCCTCCGCACCGACAGCGTAATTGCCCGGGCTCGTGCACGGGCCGGGCCCTCGCCCTCGAGCAAAGCTCGGGGTGAACGCCGTAGCCGCCACCAACAGCACAATCGACGCGCAGATCGGTTTCACTATTGTCATTGAATTTCTCCATTGTTCGAGGGACGCAGACCAATTCGAGCGCTGCCAGCTCGTTCCGTGAGCCTTGCAAAGCGTCAGAATCTCCGAGACAGCCGCCCTCCTCATCGACGGGCGAGCTCGCCGAACTCCGGGGCATACTCTCGTCACAGGTCCTGCGCGCCTCCAGAGACGTCCTTTGGACCGGTGATCGCCGCTGGTCAGCTTCTCGCGGCAGCTATTGGCGCTGCAATCCAGTTCCTAGGCGGTCGCTGCTGAAGAGAATTCCGAGATCTGCACGAAGCATCGCCGTGGCGCGCCTCGACTCGAGGGAGTGTGACGGAGGTCGGCTCAGAGCCGAAGCAGCAAGTCGCGCTCCACACGGTTCGTTTCACCGTTGATCCTGGGCCGTGCAAGATCGCGGAGACGGCCGCGCGCTCAGCTCGAAATAATTCAGGATCAGATCGCGACCGGATGAGACCTGCGAGGCTCAACAGCAATGTGAGCTGAGCTCCGGCTCATCTCACATTCGCGGCATGAACCCGAGCGCGGTCATCAACTCATTGCGCTTGGTACCGCCAATCGGCACCAAGTCGATAAGGCCAGGCAGGACAAGCAGGTCGCCCGCGACCAGCGACAGCGAATAGAGAGACTGACGATGATCGTCCATCCTCCCTATTCGCTATCCGATTCGTCACTCGCCCCGCATCACCAGTTGCGCTGGGCGCGCAGCAGCATCGAGACCGAGTCCTGGTCCTTCAGCTGGTAGGTGGCTGCGGGCTTCGCCACGGCGGCGACAGCCGGAGCGACGGCGGTTCCGGTGAACTTCTGATCCAGCCGGGTCCATGCCACGTCGGCCGAGAACGTCAGGTTCTTGACCGGCGTCCAGCGGGTGATGAGGCCGATCGTCGAGATGTTGAAGTCGGGGTTGCAGTTGGCCGCCGCGATCTTCAGCTCGACGATGCCTGCGCCGTTACAGATCAGGCCCTTGGCCGTGGCGTTGTAACGCACGGCGGCATAGGAGCCGTAAACGGCGGTGTTCCAGAACGGATCCCAGTTGTGAGTGTAGGCACCGCGGAAACCATAGGTCGTCGTCAGCTGCTGCTGAGTGCCCGTCGCGAACACGGAGTCGGAGACGCCGGCGAAGCCGAGGCTCTGGTAGGCACCGGCCATGTTGGTGCCGCCATACATCGCATAGTTGATCGGTGCGAGGCTCTGGAAATTGTAGCGGCTGGCGCCGTTGGTGTAGACGCCCTGCACGTTGATCGTGTCGCCGACACCGGTCGGGATGTTCTTGACCGACAACGCCACCTGCGCGGCGTAGCCCCATTTGTCAGCCGGATGACCCGTGACTTCGGTGGCACCGTTGAAGGCGGTGTGGTTGTCGTGAGCCGCGACCGACGCCTGAACCAGACCCCAGGCCTGGTCGACGCGCACCATGCCGACGATGTCGGGAGACACGTTGCCGCCGAACGACGTCGTGCCGTAGTTGCCGGTGAGGACGCCGGCCGCCGTCTGCCCCGTCGTGTTCCAGATGTTGGTCTGCGAGTTCACCTGGGAATCCTGGGCTGAAATCGCTGCCGTGATTCCAGAGCCGAAATCGGCAGTGTAGGTGAACTGGTTGACACCGGTGATGGTGCCGCCGCCACCGGCCAGGCCGTCGAAATTGTTGCCGGGATAATTCGCCCAGGGGGCATCGAAAACCGACAAGGCTCGACCCATGGTGAAGCCGGCGAACTGAATGAAGGCGTTGAAGACACCGAGCGTGCCACCGCCGATCGCGTCACCGGTAAAGGTCGTCGGGTTCGACCCGGAGACGGTCCCGCCGGTGAATTGGAACACACCTTCGAAGAACGTGCGGACGACGCCATATTCCGTCGACGTGCGGGTATCGATCGTCAAGTCGGCGCGGGAGCGGGTCGTGTAGTAGTTGCTGAGCCGGTTGCGGGCACCGCCGGTACCGTTCGCCTGGTTCTGGAAGATGTTGTTGGTGTTGAACGCGGCATCAACGCGCAGATAGCCGCCCAGCTTGATGCACGTGTCGGTGCCGGGAATGTAGAAGAAGCCCGCGCCATACAGCGAGCACACCCGCACATACTCGATCGGCTTCGCCTTGATCGGAAGGTCGGCGGCCTGAGCTCCACCGACAGCAAGCACCAGCGCCGCCGCCGAGCCAAGTATAAGGCTCTTCACCGTCTTCATTCCAACCTCCAAACTGCTCTCATAGTCACGATGTGTGGATCACGGCCCGCCCACCTGCGCCGGTCCGATCTCCTATGGGCCTCAACGTGACAGCGATTGGGGTTGGGGTCGCAGCGCTCGCGGGGCACTTTTGGTGTATTCTCGGACCATTCTCGTGGCGGTGCGAAAGAAGAACGCCCGTTTCGCCTTATGCTCGGCACGGCGCTGCCCCGGCACGGACGCGAATGTTTCGCGAAATTTTCGCGATGGAACTCCGCAGATGCGGCTTTCACCCCGAAAATGAACGCCGACGAGCGCGCAGCAGCAATGGCCGCCAGAAGCTGCAAGCCACTCGCAAGATGAGTGTCTGTTCAGGATGATGGCGCGCCCCGGGCCCGACCCAGCTGGGGCCGGCTCGAATTTGGGCGTGGCTGCCACAAGTCGACGCGACGCTCGGAATCGGATCCGTCAGCCGATGAGCTACCGCCATGCCGCGCCAGCGCACGGGTCGACACGCTCGTCCAGAAGAAGGCAGGACTGCTCCTGGATGAAATCGACAAAAATAAAAGCCCCCGGCAGTGACCTGCCGGGGGCTCGAAGTTGATTGCGTAGACGGTATTAGAAGGTGCGCTGGGCGCGGAGCATCAGGGTCAGGGAGTTCTGATCCTTAAGCTCGTACGTCGCAGCCGGCTTCGCAAACGTCGAGTAGGACGAAGCGGGGACGGCGATCGTGCCAGTGTACTTCTGATCCAGACGCGACCAGCTCAGGTCAGCCGTGAAGGCCAGGTTCTTGACCGGGGTCCAGACCGTGTTGATACCGACAACGCCGAAGTTGAAGTCGGGGTTGCAGGTCGCCGTGGCGGCGCCGTAGGCGGCGACGAAGTTCGCGCAGATCAGCGCCTTCGCGTTGCTGGTGTAGCTCAGGCCAGCATAGCCGCCGTAGATCGCGGTCGCCCAGTTCGGGTTCCAGTTGTGGGTGTAACCGCCACGGAAGCCCCAGGACTTGGTGGTTTCGATGCTGCCGCCAGCTCCGAAGACACCGTCAGAAATGCCGGCGAAACCGACGCTCTGATAGGCTCCGGCGACGCCGGTACCGCTGAACATGACGAACTGCTGCGGGAACAGAACCTGGAAGTTCTCGCGGGTCATGCCATCGGTGTAGACAGCCTGCAAGTTGATCGAGTCACCCGGACCGGTCGGGATGTTCTTGATCGACAGAGCGGCCTGCACAGCCCAACCCCACTTGTCCGACGGATGACCGGTGACTTCCGATCCGCCGTAGTAGGCGGGATGAATGTCATGCGCAGCAGCCGACAGCTGGAACAGACCCCAGGCCTGATCGACGCGGAGGGCACCGACGATGTCCGGCGAGCGCGTGCCGCCCAGAGCGTTCGTGCCGTACTGACCGTTGATGAGGGCGTTGCCGGCGACGGTGGCAGCCGGAGTGGTGGTGATCACGCCCGCGGCGTTAACCGAGCCGGTTCCCGCGAAGCCGTTCACGTTCCACAGGTTGCCGTTGCCGTTGGACTGCGAGTCCGGGTTCTCCAAGGCCAGCGAGCCGGTGATGCCCTGACCGAAGTCGGCGGTGTAGGCGATCTGGTTGATACCGGTCACGTGGTTGGAACCGCCGGGAATGGTATCGGGACCACCAGCCGGATAGCTCTGCCACGGCGTGTCGAAGATCGAGACCGAGCGACCGAGGGTGAAGCCAGCGAACTGGATGAACGCGTTGTAGACGCCGAGCGTCGTGCCGCCAGCAGCGAAGGCCGAGCCAGTGCTGGTGTTGGTGATGTTGCCCGTGTCGTAGCTGAAGATCATATCAGCGTAGGTGCGGACGACGCCGTATTCGGTCGCCGTGCGGGTGTCGATGTTGAGGACCGTACGAGCGCGGCTGTAGTAGTAGTTGGTCAGACGATTGTTCGAACCACCGTTCGCAGTCGCCTGGCTGTTGTTGAAGCCGTAGTCGTTCGCGCCACCGAGGATCACGTCAGCGCGCAGATAGCCGCCGAGCTTGATGCAGGTGTCGGTGCCGGGGATATAGTAGAAGCCTGCGCCGTAGAGGGAGCAGACCTTCACATACTCGACAGCCTTGGCCTTGATCGGAAGGTCTGCCGCCTGGGCTGCGCCCACGGCGAGCAGGGCCGCCGCCGAGCCAAGGATAAGGCTCTTAACCGTCTTCATGTTAAACCTCCAAGTTGCTCTTCTGAGACGACCGGACCTAAATCCCCCAGGACGATCCCGTCATTCCCATCCCGAAAAACCGCTTCAGCCGCTTCGCGCCATCGGACACACCCGCATCACGCGAGGGACTTCAGCGAAACCTCTGTCACGGGACGATCGAGTAACCCCCCACCGTCGCGAGGAACTATGCCTGCGCTCGTCGGGTAAGCAAAACGGTTTGTGCACGGGTGCCACTGAATGGACACACGATGTGGCCTGTCGGCAACACCGAATGTGGCGATGCGGCAATGCCGGAAAGCCTTCAAAACCTTCGGCAAGATGTTGGTTTATCGAACTATTTCGGTAGGTTTCCGGTTTGGCGGAAACCGAACAATTCTAGGGGATGATGGTATGCACGTCGGCACCCAGAACCATCTACCGGCTGCAGAATTGCCCAACCGCGGCACGACCTGGGTCGGAATCGCGCAGCCTTCGTAGAATCACGGCAAGCCTCGTGCTCGATTTACGAGCAGTCTGAAAGCCCGCTATTTTCACCTGCATTTGCGAGCGATCGACCTGGCCGGCCGCATCGCGGCCGAGCCGAGTCGCCCCCCCCCGCGGGCGTCACACGAATAGGAATATAAAGGGCGGCGTTCACGGGTTGGTCCGCGGCGCTGGGAACGACGTCCCAAGGCGCCCCGCCGACGGCTGGTCAAGCAGGCGCCCCGCCGCCAACCGCAGATTCAGCAGGTCCGACTCGACCGACGAGACTTGATGCGCGGGAGTAAGCGGGGAAGATTTGAACGCCGGGATCAGCGCGGAGGAGACGGACCGGTCACGCCGAGCGAGTCGGAGCCGATCGGTTTGTCGGGTAGCGGAGACTCGACTGGCGGAGACGGAGGGATTCGAACCCTCGATAGGGCTTTACAACCCTATAACGGTTTAGCAAACCGCCGCCTTCAGCCACTCGGCCACGTCTCCAGCGACGCTCCGTATGCCCCACTCGGCGGCGCATCGCAAGCGGCAGATGCGCCACCGGCACGGGGTCACGCCTCCATCGTGTCTCGACTCGCCTTCTCCTGCCCGCCGATCCCGGTGGGCACGCCTTCAGTCGAACAGGCTCCTGCTGATGTTGATCACGAAGGCCGCCGGCACGCCGATGACGGCACCCACGAAGCCATAACCGAGCGCCGCCCACAGCGACGCTGCGCCCCCTGCCCCCATGATCGCGCCATAGAGTGTCCCCCCTGCCGCGCAAAGTGCCGTCACCACGACGAGCCGCCGATCGTTGGCGGCTTCGATCCGCAACCGCCGCAACTCGCGCCTGCTCTGCACCACGGGCCCCGCCGGCTCGGTCGACCCGCAATGCGGACAGGCTGCCGCGCTGAAGGAGACCCCGCCCCCGCAGTCATGGCAGTCGATCAGCTCCCGCCGCGTCGCTCGTCGCTGGTGCGCCTGCGCCATCCCGTCGTCCCACTTCGATCGTCCCGTTGGACGACAGATAGGAGATCCAGGGACGTCCGACGAGACTTGCGTCGGGCAACGCAGCAAGTCTGCGAGGTCGTCATGCGCCGAAGCCAGATATCGGCCGGCGCGACAGCCCGGCTTCCGGCCTCGCCGTCCACCTCTCGACGAGGCGCGAGGCCGGAGCGCTCCGGCGCACCACGGTCAGTGCGCGCTCATCCACGCGCGGGCCTCGCGCTGCGCCGCTGCGATCTCGGCATCAGACATCTGCTCGGCCACCTCGCGGCGCATCGCAGCCGCATCGGTGCGGCCCTTGAGGGCAGCGAGATTGAACCATTTGTGGGCGGCGATCAGATCGACCGCGCCTTCGCGGCCGCTCGCATGCCGCATGCCGAGCTCGAACAGCACGTCGCCGACCGCTCCCGCCGCGACTTCGATCGCACCGTCCAGATTGAGTTGTCCCTGAAACATCGTCGCTCTCCTTCTCGCAAGGAGGCGGCTCCCCTGGAGCGCAGCCCCCGTCCAACTGTTCAACGCCTGGTTAGTCCCCATGCCGTTTGACGGCTTATGCGCGAAAGATGCGGATCAAGTTTGAAAGGCAGTTTAAGCATCGTGCTGAAGGAAGCCTGAACAAAAGCCGGCCGATGCGTCGGGCCACGACGCAAACGCTTGAATCAGAAGAGATTTTTGAAAGCCGCAAAGAGCGGTTTACCGTTCTGTTTGGCAAACCTGTAACCATCGCCAAAACGGCGCCATGCCGCCGTCCCTGCAACGCCCGGCAATGGCGCGACGGCGCATGCGATCGACGAACCATGGGTGCGAGGGGGCACGATCGACAGCGGGCATGCATGCGCGGATGCGGACATCGGCAGCAAGCGTCCGACACGCGGCAGCGACAGGCGATGTGAGAGCGGGAGGGTCTCGTGCCGGCGGCGATCAGGCGCGGCGCAGGAAACGAGGAACGACCGGGAAGCGATCGTCGGGGGATCGAGGGCGTCGGCGAACACGTCAGGACCAGATCTCGCTCTGGCTGTGAGCCTGGCGAGATTGCAGACCGAAAACGCGATCTGCACCGAACGAAGAAATCCTGTTTCTTCTGCCGGACCGTTCCGCGGCAGCGACGCTGCCTTGAGTTCGATCCGACCGTTGACCTGATGTCTCGCCGACACCCTCTATCGTCGGTTGGAGCTTCGGGCGATCTGTCGGCCCTCTGGGCCTCGAGCGAACCTTCGTTCCAACGACGTGCCGGCATCAGCTGCCGGACTCATCTCGCAGGGACTGCGAGAGTTACTTCTTCTTGGCGACCTTCTTGGTCTTCTTGGCAGTCTTCTTCGCCGCGGTCTTCGCGACCTTCTTCACTGCCTTCTTCGCCTTCTTCGCTTTCTTGGCCATGTTGCCCTCCGATGTGAGATGGCTTAGTCGATGCGTGCACTCGGGAATCGAGCTGCACTCCTCATCGATACACCAACGAGTGAAAAAAAACAGCTTCCGGCTTAAGGAAGTGTTGACACGCGCGCGCGCGTGCGGCTGACGCAACGCGCGAAGCAGCGCGTCGCGCGACAACAAAATCGAAAGCGCCGATCTCGCCGCCGTCGCGCCCGCTACTAATAGACATCGCAAGAAAAGCCTGCGCTGCAAGCATTTCCTGCAAGCACGCAGATCGCGACGAAAATGGCGGCGTGCGCCGAGCGGCGGGCAGACTCACGCGAGAGGCGTCGTTCGCGGACTCTGAGTCGTAAATTTTGGCAACGAAAAAATTTTCATCGCACACGCCCTCGTGCGCGTTCGGACGCGCGTCAACGGTGGCTTTTTTGCGAATCGCGCGCGGCGATTCGCCGAACGCGAGCGCCAAGCAAAACGGCGCGCACCTTCGTGCGCGCCGTCGGAACGAAGATCCGCGAGCGTCGTTTCAGATGCCGAGCTTGCTCTTCAGGAGATCGTTGACCGCCTGCGGGTTGGCCTTGCCGCCCGACGACTTCATCACCTGACCGACGAACCAGCCGGCGAGCTGCGGCTTCGCCTTGGCCTGCGCGACCTTGTCCGGATTGGCGGCGATGATCTCGTCGACCACCTTCTCGATCGCGCCGAGGTCGGTGACCTGCTTCATGCCGCGGCTCTCGACCAGCTCGCGCGGATCGCCGCCCTCGCTCCAGACGATCTCGAACAGATCCTTGGCGATCTTGCCGGAGATGATGCCCTCGCCGATCAGCGCGACGATGGACGCGAGCTGCGCGGCCGACACCGGCGAGAATGCGATGTCGCGGCCCTCTTTGTTGAGCCGCCCGAACAGCTCGTTGATCACCCAGTTGGCGGCGAGCTTGCCGTCGCGCACCCGCTCGGACAGCGCGTCCAGCACGGCTTCGTAGAACGCCGCGCTCTCGCGTTCGGCGACCAGTACCGAGGCGTCGTACGGCGAGAGACCGAAATCGGCGATGAAGCGCGCCTTCTTCTGGTCCGGCAGCTCCGGCAGCGCCGCCTTCAGCTCGTCGA
This sequence comes from Bradyrhizobium sp. ORS 278, assembly GCF_000026145.1. NCBI lineage: Bacteria > Pseudomonadati > Pseudomonadota > Alphaproteobacteria > Hyphomicrobiales > Nitrobacteraceae > Bradyrhizobium > Bradyrhizobium sp. ORS 278. The sequence continues at coordinate 4,685,906 of NC_009445.1, forward strand.
CGAAAGCCTGGTCGAACTCCAGCGGCAACAGGTCCGGGTCCGGGAAGTAACGGTAGTCATGCGCCTCCTCCTTGGAGCGCATCGAGCGCGTCTCGCCCTTGTCGGGATCGAACCGCCGGGTCTCCTGCTCGATGACGCCGCCGTCCTCGAGAATCTCGATCTGGCGCCGCGCCTCGGCCTCCACCGCCTGGCCGATGAAGCTGATGGAGTTGATGTTCTTGATCTCGCAGCGGGTGCCGAGCGGCCCGCCCGGCTTGCGGACGGAGACGTTGACGTCGGCGCGCAGTGAGCCCTTCTCCATGTCGCCGTCGCAGGTGCCGAGATAGCGCATGATCGAGCGCAGCTTGGTCACGTAGGCCTTGGCCTGCTCGGCGTCGCGGATGTCTGGCTTGGAGACGATCTCCATCAGCGCCACGCCGCAGCGGTTGAAGTCGATATAGGACAGCGACGGCGACTGGTCGTGCAGCATCTTGCCCGGATCCTGCTCGAGGTGCAGACGCTCGATGCCGATGGTCGCGGTCTTGCCGCCGTCGAGCTCGACCGTGACCTCGCCCTCGCCCACGATCGGGTCCTTGTACTGGCTGATCTGGTAGCCTTGCGGCAGGTCGGGGTAGAAATAGTTCTTGCGGTCGAACACCGAGCGCAGGTTGATCTTGGCGTTCAGCCCGAGCCCGGTCCGCACGGCCTGGCGCACGCACTCCTCGTTGATGACCGGCAGCATGCCCGGCATCGCGGCGTCGACCAGCGAGACGTGGGTATTGGGATCGCCGCCGAAGGCCGTCGAGGCGCCCGAGAACAGTTTCGACTTCGAGGTGACCTGGGCATGGATCTCCATGCCGATCACGGTCTCCCAGTCGCCGGTGGCGCCCTTGATCAGCTTGTGCGGTGTGGCGGGTGCGTTCATGGCAGTGGTGTCCAGGCAAAGTGTCGGTTGCATCCGGCTTCGCGCAACGTCACCCGGCAGTCAAGCCGGACGAGCCTCCGCTGCGGCCCGCAAGCGGCGCCTTCCGCCTGTGAATGCGAGACAATCCGAGTGCGCCCCGCCCGTACCGCTCCGGCTCGCGGCCGCGTTTGCCGCAGCCGCTGCGCAACCGGCCGTAGGTAGACCCTCGCGCGGAACCCGGCCTACAAATCGCTGGGGAGATACGGGGCATGCGACGACGATTGATGAATTTGGCGGTGACGGCTGTGGCCCTCACCCTGGTGTCGTGCGCGACACCCTACCAGGACAACAACATTTTCGGCGGCGCAGATGTCACGGAGCTCAGGCCCGACGTGGCCCGTGTCAGCTTCCGCGGCAACGGCTTCACGACCAAGGAGAGCGTGCAGGTCTATTGGCTCAATCGCTGCGCCGAGCTTGCGGTTGCCAAGGGCTATGCCGGCTTCGAGATCCTGTCCGACATGCAGTTCGTGATGCGCCGACCGACCGAGGAGGACACCAGGACCAGGCTGGCAAGCGCGATCCCGTCGCTGCGCGTTCACATCCCCGTCTCGGCCAACGAGGCCAGCGACGTCGCGGCCTGGCGAGACCAGCGGGATACGGCTGGCCTGCCGGCCTCGCCAGTGAAGCTGGCGGGCGTCATCTTCATCCCCATGAATACCGGCGGCGGCCCACCGAAGCCCGCGATCGAAGGCGACATTCATTTCCTGCCCGCGCCGGTGGCGTCGGCGCCGCCGAAAGTGTTCAACGCCAAGGACCTGATCGCGCAGCTCGAGCCCCTCATCAAGGGGGAGAAATGCGCCGGCAACATCTGCCCGCATGTGCACGAATATCTCCTGCCGAAAGGCAAGCTGCGCTAACCGCTAGGTCGTCAACAGCGCGCCGACGATGCGCTCCCACTCGGTGGGGAGGGCATCGGTGGCGACCGGCTGCCCGGCCTGGCGATACCAATAGCCGGCGTTCCCGAGATCGCCCTCGACGCGATGCAGATGCGCATGCGCCCAGGCTGCGTCGCGGCCGGTCTCGTCCTGGATGATCCTGTGCGCCCTGTCCCAATCGCCCTTCGCCAGCCACCACAGGCCGGTCAACACGGGCGTGAGCCCCGCCGCGGGCGCATCGCCCGCGAGGCTCGTCTTGAAATCGTCGATGCTCACCACCACCGGACCGGCGTGAAGCGTCCCGCCGCCTGCTCGATGACCTCGCCGAGCGAGAACAGCGTCTCCTCGTCGAACGGACGGCCGATCAGCTGCAGTCCGAGCGGCAGACCCTGACTGTCCTTGCCGGCGGGCACCGCGATGCCCGGCAGGCCCGCCATGTTCACGGTCACCGTGAAGATGTCGTTGAGATACATCTCGACCGGATCGGCGCCGCCCTTCTCGCCGACGCCGAACGCGGCCGACGGCGTCGCCGGCGTCAGGATCGCGCTGACGCCCTTGGCGAAGCAGTCCTCGAAGTCCCTCTTGATGAGGGTGCGGACCTTCTGCGCCCGGATGTAATAGGCGTCGTAATAGCCGGCCGACAGCACATAGGTGCCGATCATCACGCGGCGGCGGACTTCGGCGCCGAAACCTTCGGCGCGGGTGTTCTCGTACAGCTCGCCGATCGACTTGCCGGGCACGCGCAGGCCATAGCGGACGCCGTCGTAGCGGGCGAGGTTCGACGACGCCTCCGCCGGAGCCACGATGTAATAGGCCGGCAGGGCATACTTCGTGTGCGGCAGCGACACCTCGACCAGTTCGGCGCCGGCGGCCTTCAACCAGGCCGCGCCCTCGCTCCACAGCTTCTCGATCTCGGCCGGCATGCCGTCGAGACGATACTCCTTGGGGATGCCGATCTTCATGCCCTTCACGGACTTTCCGATCGCGGCCTCGTAGTCCGGCACGGGAATGTCGACCGAGGTCGTGTCCTTCGGATCGTGGCCGGCCATCGAGCGCAGCAGGATCGCGGCATCGCGCGTCGTGCGCGCGATTGGACCGGCCTGGTCGAGCGACGAGGCGAAGGCGACGATGCCCCAGCGTGAGCAGCGGCCATAGGTCGGCTTGATGCCGACGGTCGCGGTGAACGCCGCCGGCTGGCGGATCGAGCCGCCGGTATCGGTCGCGGTCGCGCCCATGCAAAGCAGCGCCGCCACCGCGGACGCCGAGCCACCGGACGAGCCGCCCGGCACCAGCGTGGTGTTGGAGCCCTCGCGGCGCCAGGGGTTGCCGACCGGGCCGAAGCACGAGGTCTCGTTGGACGAGCCCATCGCGAACTCGTCATTGTTGAGCTTGCCGAGCATGACCGCGCCGTCGCGCCACAGCTGCGCGGTTACGGTCGACTCGTAGGTCGGCACGAAATTACCCAGGATCTTCGAACACGCCGTGGTGCGGACGTCCTTGGTCGCGAACAGGTCCTTGATCCCCAGCGGAATGCCGGCCAGCGGCCCGCCCTCGCCCTTGCCGATCCTGGCATCGGCGTCGCGCGCCATCGCGCGCGCCTGATCCGGCGTCTCCATCACGAAGGCATTGAGCGCCCGCGCCGCCTCGATCGCCTTGAGATGGGCGTCGGTCAACTCGAGCGACGTGAAGGTCTTGTCCGCGAGGCCCTTGCGGGCCTCGGCGAGCGTCAGCGAAGTCAAATCGGTCATTTGTTGATCGGGCTGCAGAAGAACGGGGAGAGCGTCTTGTCGGCGTCGGCGTCGTCGGCGAAGAACTTGTTCTTCTTCGAGGTTGCCTTGTTGGCGTTGGCCGCCTCGAGTTGATCCAGCACCTCGTTGACGGCCTTGTCGGGATCGGCGGCTTTGCCCTGCCGCTCCATCGCGTCGAGATAGTCCATATAGGCCTTGTAGGCCGCTTCATCGTCGCAGAGCAGGCACATGGCGGTGGCTCGCTTGTCGGTTGGAGGAACAGATGGCGCGCGAGGAGCGCGCCGACCTGCCCTGGCTATTCCACGACCTTCGGCACGAGAAAGAAGTTGTTCTCGGTCATCGGCGCGTTCTTGACGATGTCGTCGGCAATGTCGCCCTCGGTGACGACGTCCTGGCGCTTCTTCATCGCCATCGGCGTCACCGAGGTCATCGGCTCGACGCCCTCGACATTGACCTCCGAGAGCTGCTCGACGAAGGCCAGCATCGCGTTGAGCTCGCCCTGCAGATGCGGGACCTCGGCGTCAGTGACAGCGATCCGCGCCAATTGCGCGATCTTGCGGACGGTGGCGGCATCGACCGACATTATATAGGGCCTCTCGGGACACAGTGTACCCGCCCTATAGCAGAGCCCGCTTTCGCGCCGCAACCGGCAGCCCCAGGCTTTCCCTGGGCAGCTCCCCTGCCCTCGACGTCTCCCTGACGTCAGCCCGCCAGCTTGCCGAGGCGCGCCAGTGCCTGTTCGGCCAATGTCCGCGTGAGCTCGGTTGCCGGTATCTCGCGCCCGAGCGGCAACGCCTGCCCGGCCCAAAGGTTGGTGAAATCGACCTTGCCCTGCTTCTCCGCGGCCGCCTTGAGCGGACCGAGCGCGGTTGCCGCATGCGGAAACGCCGGCGCGTCCGGCGAGACCGGCCCGACCTCGCGCATCACCCGGTTGGCGACGCCGCGGGCCAGCCGGCCGGTCATGACGTTGGTGATGACCGTCGATTCGTCGCTGGCTGCCGCGAGCGCGGCGCGCGCCGGGACGCTAACCTTGGACTCGGGGCAGCGCAGAAACGCGCTGCCGATCTGCACGCCGGAGGCGCCGAGCGCGAATGCCGCCGCGATGCCGCGGGCATCGGCGATCCCGCCGGCCGCGATCACCGGCAGCTTCACCGCATCGACGATCTGCGGCACCAGCGCCAACGTCCCGACCTGCTCGGCGAGCTTGTCGGTGAGGAACATGCCGCGATGACCGCCGGCCTCGGCGCCTTGCGCGATGATGACATCGGCACCGTTCCGCTCCAGCCAGACCGCCTCGCGCACGACCGTTGCAGAGGCCATGATCACCGCACCGGTCGCCTTCACACGTGCCAGCAGACCTTGCTCCGGCAGGCCGAAATGGAAGCTGACGATCTCCGGCTTCAGCTCCTCGACGATGGCGCACATCGCCGCATCGAACGGCGCGCGGTTGGCCGCGGTGACCGGCACCTCGGGATCGACGCCATACTCTTCATAATAGGCGCCGAGCCGCCTCTTCCACCCGGCCTCACGAGCCGCGTCGGCCTCCACGGGCGTGTGGCAGAAGAAATTCGTGTTGACCGGCGCCGACACGCGCTGGCGGATGATCCTGACTTGCTCGCGCACCTTGTCGGCGGACAGCATCGCACAGGGCAGCGAGCCGAGGCCGCCGGCTTGGGCGACCGCGATGACGAGATCGGCATCCATCACGCCGGCCATTGGCGCGAGCACGATCGGGTGCTCGGTGTTAACGAGATCAAGGAAGCGGCGGTCGGGCCACATGGTTCACCTCATTCTCTTTCAGTTCCGGAGCGGCACGGATGAGTTTCGCCGGCCTTGCAGGATCTGCTCGGCCTCTGAGACGATCCGCGCGACGATCTCGCCGGCCGGCGGGATATCATGGATCAGCCCGACCGCCTCGCCCGCGATCACGGCAGCCACATCGAAGTTGCCCTCGGCTCGCGCCTGAGCGTAGCCGGCCGACACGCTTTCGACCTGCTGCAGCATTTCGACCTCGCGGCCCATCCAGCGCCGCGCGTGATCGTTGATCAGGCAACGCCCGGTGAACGGAGCCGGCCAGACGTTGTTGCGCGACAGATCAAAGATGATGCCGCGAACCGTTCCACCAGACTTCGCCGCGCAGATGCGCCGCTTGGCTTCATCGGCGCCCGCTGATTCCCGGCTGGCGTAGAAGCGCGTGCCGAGCAGCACGCCATCGGCGCCGAGCGCGAACATGGCGGCGAGGCCGCGACCATCAGCCAATCCTCCGGCCGCGGCCACCGGCACGCGCCCCGCCGCGAGATCGACGATGGCCGGCACGATATCGAGCGTCGTCCGCGCGGCGCCATGACCACCCGCTTCGGTTCCTTGCGCGATCAGCACGTCGGCGCCGGCCGCGAGCGCCTGCTCCGCCATGGCCTCGTCCTGCACCTGGCAGATCAGCAGCGCGCCCGCTTGCTTGATCAGCGGCGCGAAGCGCCGGGGATCACCGAACGACAGCATGACCGCCGTTGGCTTCGCTCCGAGCGCGATGTCGAGCAATTCGGGCTGCTTCGCCAGCGACCATGTGATGAAGCCGATGCCGAACGGTTTGCGAAGGTCGGCGAGCTTCGCTGTTTCTTGCGAAAGCCACGCGCCGTTGCCGTAGCCGCCGCCGAGAATCCCGAAGCCGCCGGCTTCGCTGACTGCACGCACCAGCATCGCATCGGCGATCAGGTCCATCGGCGCCAGCAGGATCGGATGATGAATGCCAAGCCTCTCGGTCAGCTGCGTTCTCAGCGGCATGGCTACTCTCCTCGCCTCTGGACGCTGAGACTAGGCGCCGGTAACATTCTCTGAAAATGAATAATTGAGAACTCTGCCATCGCAGAATCAAAACGGAGAGCGGGTTATGGAACTGAGCGACCTGCAGACCTTCGCTGCGGTGGCCCGTACCGGCGGCATCACGCGGGCCGCGGAGGTCCTCAACACGGTTCAGTCCAACGTCACGCAGCGGATCAAGGCACTGGAAGCCGAGATCGGCACTCCACTGTTCGACCGCCATAGCCGCGGCATGACCCTGACCGGCGCCGGCCAGCGGCTGTTGCCTTACGCCGATCGTATGGCGGCGCTGTCGCGCGAAGCCGTGCTCGCCGCGCGCGACGACGGCGAGCCGCGGGGGCCGCTGATGATCGGCTCGATGGAGACGACCGCCGCGGTGCGTCTGCCGATGCGGCTCGCCGACTTCCACCGGCGCTTTCCCGCGGTGGCGTTGAGCCTGCGGACCGCGCCGACCTCGGATCTCGTGGCCGGCGTGCTCGACGGCACGCTGGATGGCGCCTTCGTCGCAGGTCCGATCGACCATCCCGAACTCAGCGGCATCGTTGCCTTCGAGGAAGAACTCGTCCTGGTGACGGCCCGGCGGTTCGAGAGCCTCTCCTCTTTGCGCGCGGCCACCGCCGCGTCGGGCCCGACCGCGCTGGTGTTCAGGACCGGCTGCACCTATCGGCAGCGTCTGGAGCAGGTGTTCAACGATTTCGGCTGGCCTGCCGCTTCGCGCATCGAGCTCGGCACGCTTGACGGCATGATCGGCTGCGTCGCCGCCGGCATGGGCGTCGCGCTGCTGCCGCGCGCGGTCGCGACGCGGCACGAGATGAGCGGCAGCATCGGCCTGCATGCGCTCGATCCGACCCATGCGCAGGTCAAGACGCTCTTCATCCACCGCCGCGCCGCGCGCCGCAGCAGCGCATTGTCCGCGTTCATAGCGGGCCTGAGCCGCCGAGATCGCGACATCGCCGCCTGAGGGCCTTCATCCAGAGATTGTCGGCAGCACGACGCGCGAGCGATTCATTCCATCGCGCGAAATGATGCGACGGCTCTGCAAATCGCGGCTATTTTGACCGATGCGACTTTCGGGCGCAGTGCTCTGCACGCACCGAGAAAGATTTTGTGCGGCTGTCATCCACTACGTTAGGATGCAGCGCTGGCCAGCGCGACAACAACAAACATCAACATGTCGGAGGAAATGCGATGCGCAACGCGTTCGTGTTGTGCTGCTCGATCGCCATGATGGCTGCGGTCGGGACGGCGAATGCTCAGGACTGGACGAAGTCGAAATGGGGGCCCGACGACGAGATCGGCGCCGCCAACTACATGACGCCCGACCTGGTGGTCAAGGCGGCCTCGCTGGTAAAGACCGGCAAGACCTACCCGCTCGGCATGATCGTGGATTCGAAGACCCCGGCCTACCCGCCGCGCTCGTTCAAGGTCACCGTCGTGCAGCCGGGTCAAGCCGGCATCCCCGGATTGGGCCCGAACAAGGCGACCTACAATGACGACATCGTCGAGGGGTGGGTCGGCGTCGGCAGCCAGATCGACGGCCTTGGCCACCTCGGCATCGAGCACGTCTACTACAACGGCAACAAGCTGCTCGACTTCGCCGACCCGACCGGCCTGAAGAAGCTGGGCATCGAGAAGGTGCCGCCGCTGGTCGGGCGTGGCGTACTGCTCGACATGGCCGCCTATTACGGCACCGATATCGTCAAGGAAGGCACCGCCTTCAACGTCAAGGAGATCGAGGAGGCCGCCAAGAAACAGGGCGTCGAGATCCGCCAGGGCGACATCGTCATCTTCCACACCGGCTGGCTCGGCCTCGTCGGCAAGGACGACAAGCGCTACAGCGCCGGCGAGCCGGGTCTCGGCGTCGAGGGCGCGAAGTACCTGACCTCGAAGGGCGTGGTCGCGATCGGCGCCGACACCTGGGCGCTGGAAGCGATCCCGTTCGAGTCGAAGAACCTGTTCGAGGTCCACCAGATCCTGCTCGCCATGAACGGCACCTACATCCTCGAGAACATGGACACCGCGGCGCTCGCCAAGGACAAGGGCTACGAATTCCTGTTCGTCCTCGGCCAGCCGCGCTGGCGCGGCGGCGTGCAGGGCAACATCAACCCGATCGCGATCCGCTAGCAAGTCGCGACGCCAATTGACGTGGAGCCCGGATGAGCGCCAGCCGACGCCTCTTCGGCGTCGGCGATAGCGACATCCGGGTTCACCGCGCCAACTGGTGAGAACCCGGATGTCGCGTCCGCCTCCGCCCTCCGGGCGCAGGCTTCCGCTCATCCCGGCTTCCGTTCTGTTCACGAAGCGCTCAGCTCGCCACTTCAAACTCCGCGGCGATGCCGATCGCCGCCAGGAACGACGGATCGTGGCTGACGACGAGAAGCGCGCCGTCGAAATCGCGGAGCGCCTGCTCCAGCATCTCGATCGAAGCGATGTCGAGATGATTGGTCGGCTCGTCGAGCAGCAACAATGATGGCGGCTGCTGGCCGCCGAACGTGCAGACCAATCCAGCGCGCAGGCGCTCGCCGCCGGACAGCGTCTCCACGCTCTGCTCGGCATCCCGGTTGCGGAAGGCGAAGCGCGCACAGGCCGCATGCGCCGCCTCGCGGCTGAGTGCCGGATGCAAGCGGCGGAGATTGCCGACGACGCTCTCCTTTCCGTCGAGTAGCGCGACGTGCTGATCCAGCATGGCGACACGCCCCTCGGCGCGCCGTAGCCTTCCGCTCGACAACGGGATGGCGCCCATCACGGCCCGCAGCAGCGTGGTCTTGCCTGCGCCATTGCGCCCGGTGATCGCGATCCGCTGACGGCCTTTGATGTGAAGCGTCCAGGGACCGAAGGTCCGGTTTCCCGCCATCACAATTGCATCGTCCAGCGCGAGCAATTCCGTTCCGGCGCCGAGCCCGGTCGGCGGCAGCATCATGGACAGCGGGGTCAGCACCTCGACCTGCTGCCGCGCCTGATCAAGTTGCTCGGCCGCCTCGCTGATCATGCGCTCGGCGAGCCGCTGCGAGCGGCCGCCGGTGTTCTCCGCTCGCTCGGCGCGCGCACCGAGCATGATTCTGGGCGCCGAGCCGCGCGCCGCCGCTGCACGCCCTGCCCGGTCCTTGCGCGCCTTGGCCTCGCGCTGGCGCTGCAGGGCATGCCCCACATCGCGCAGGCGCGCATCCGCCCGCTCCAGCGCGGCCGTCGCGCGTGCCCGCGCCTCGTCGCGCGCCGTCACGAACATCGACCAGCCGCCTCCGACGATCCGCACACCGACCGGCGTCAGCTCGACGATCCGGTCCATCAGCTCCAGCAGCGCGCGGTCATGGCTGGCGACGAGCACCCCGCCGCGCCAGGTCTGCACCAGTCGGCCGATGGCGGCGCGGCCGTCAGCGTCGAGATTGTTGGTGGGCTCGTCGAGCAGCAGCAGGTCGGGCGCCTCGATCAGCAGCCGCGCGATGCCGATGCGCGTCTGCTCGCCGCCGCTGAGCGAATCGATCGCGCGATCCAGCGTCACGCCCGGGAGACCTGCCTCGATCAGCGCCTCGTCAATCCTGGCGGAGAGGATCCAATCCGCGCTGCCGAGATCCTCGTCATCGCCATTCCCGGCAACGATCCGGTCGAGTTTCGCCAGCGCGCCGGAGACGCCGAGCGCCTCATCGACACGCAGCGTGGGGTCCCAGTGCTGCGCGAGCGTGCCGAGCCTGCCGGCTCGCGTAACCGTTCCCGCGGCCGGCTCGGACAAACCAGCAACGATCCGCAGCAAGGTCGATTTGCCGGAGCCGTTGCGCCCGACCAGGCCGACGCGTTCGGCACCGAGAGAGAGCGAGAGATTGTCGAACAGGCGACGATGATCAGGTGTCGCGGCGGCGACCGCGTCGAGCGTCAGAAAGGAGGGCATGGATGACCGTGACGGCAGAGGACACAAAGCGGCGGGCAATGTTGGTCCTGCGATCCACGGCACCACTCCTGTTCACGGTGTGATGATGCTTATAGAACGATTGCGGCGCAGCGGCAATCCGTACTCCCGGCCCGCTGGTCCGTCACACCAGCGCGTGCTAAGCGGCCCGCCATGCCCGCTCCTATCCTGCCACTCATCGAAGCCGCCGGCCGCTGGCCCGAGCGCGGCGCACTGGTCGGCCTCGATCTCGGCACCAAGACCATCGGCGTCGCGGTGTCCGATCCTGACCGACGCCTCGCCACCGGCGTCGAGACGATCCAGCGCAAGGCCTTCAAGGCCGATGCCGCGCGACTGCTCGCCATCTGCGCAGAGCGCAAGGTCGTGGGCTTCGTGCTCGGCCTGCCGATCAACATGGATGGCAGCGAGGGGCCGCGGGCGCAATCGACCCGGGCGTTCGCGCGCAACCTCGCCGGCCTCACCGACCTGCCGATCGGACTGTGGGACGAGCGGCTGTCGACCGCGGCGGTCGAGCGCGAACTGATCGGCATGGATGTCAGCCGCGCCAAGCGCGCCGAGGTGATCGACACGCATGCGGCGATCTTCATCCTGCAGGGCGCGCTCGACCGGCTGACGACCTTGCGCCGCTCCGGCCAGTAAGGCGATGAGCGCAGTCGTCGCCGCACTGGCGCCGGTGTTCCTGCTGATCGTCCTCGGCTTCGGCCTGCGCCGCAGCCTGATCCGGCTTGAGGCGCAATGGCATGGGCTCGAGCGGCTGACCTACTACGTGCTGTTCCCCGCGCTGCTGCTGCAGAGCCTGGTCAAGGCGGATCTGAGCGCGGTACCAGTCGCCGGGATCGGCGGCGCGCTGTTCCTGGCGATGCTGGCGATGTCGGCGCTCTGCCTTGCGCTGCGCCCCCTGCTCGCGCGTGACGGTGTCGACGGCCCGGCCTTCACCTCGATTTTCCAGGGCGCGACGCGGTGGCAGACCTACGTCGCGCTCGGCGTGTCGCGCAGCCTCTACGGACCGACCGGGCTTGCGGTGGCCTCGGTCGGGATGATCGCGATCATCCCGATGGTCAACGTCTTGAGCGTGGCCGTGCTCGCCCATTACGCCTCGCCGACTCGGCGCTCGGCGGCAGAGATCGTCGCCACGATCATCCGCAACCCGCTGATCTGGGCCTGCGTCGTCGGGCTCGCGCTCAACGTGACGCATGTGCCGCTGCCCAAGCTCTGGCACGACGTCGCTGACGCGCTCGGCCAGGCGTCGCTGCCGATCGGCCTGTTGGTGACCGGCGCAGGCCTGCATTTCGAAGGCTTGCGACAGGCCGGTTTCGCGGCCGCGCTCGGCGTCGTGCTCAAGCTGGTGCTGATGCCGATCCTCGCCCTCGGATTGGCCGCTTGGTTCGGCGTCACCGGCCCGAGCCTCGCCGTGGTCGCGATCTGCGCGGCGGTGCCGACCTCGCCCAGCGCCTACGTCCTTGCCAAACAGATGGGCGGCGACGCGCCGCTGCTGGCCCAGATCATCTCGCTGCAGACGGTGCTGGCCGCACTGACGATGCCGGTCTTCATCGCTCTGGTGGGCGGCGGCTAGGTGAGCAGGCCGATCACGAAATAGGAATAGACGTTGTTGGCGGAGTGCGCGACCACGGTGAGCCAGGTTGAGCCGCTGCGCAAGCGGTAATAGCCGAGCACGAGCCCCAGGATGAAGATCTCCAAGATGCCGAACCAATTGTATTGGTAATGGCAAATGGCCCAGAAGGCCGAAGTGAGCACGATGGCCCCGGCAGGCTGCAGAAAGGACTCAGACCAGCCGCGCAGCATGAAGCCGCGGACCGCGAACTCCTCAATGAGAGGCGCGCCGATACATCCGATGACCAGGAACAGGAAAAAGGCCAGCGGACCATCGCGGCGCGCACGGCCGAGTTCGGCGACAACGCCGGCATCCAGCGTCTGCCCGATCCACTGTCCGATGAAGCCGACAGTGTTGATGGCGGCAAACATGACGAGCAGTGCAAGGACGAGCTCTTGTGGCGTTGGCCAGCGTAACGCCAGATACTCGGAGAAACTGCGACGGGCCCATCGCACCGCGAGCCAGATGACGACAAGCTCGCCGGGAATGCTGCCAATCGCCACAGCCATCTTCCAGTACGCATGAGTGATGATCTGCTCAGAGACCGCCTCAAACGGAACGTGAAAAATGATCATCAACGCGATCAGCGTCACAGCCCCTCCGAGCATGGAGACGAGTGCCGCGAGCAGCGTGAAGCCTAGCGTTCCGAAGAAGTACCAGGTGCGTGGCGCCTTGATCACGCGAACGGCATCGGTCATCATCGTCCCCGCTTGTTGTGGATCATGATCGCGCTAAAAACAGGCGCAAACAACGATTGGACGCGCCGCCTCTGTTCAGCCATTGCCGCTCGCCAGCCACATCGTCTGGATCGTGGCGGCGAGGTTGTTGAGGCCGTGCAGCACCATGGTCAGGTACAGCGAGTGCGTCCGGTAGCGCAGATAGCCAAACCAGACACCGAGCGAAAATACGTTCAGCAGAGCGAACCAGTCGTACTGCAGATGCAGCACGGTCCACAGCAATGACGACAGCACGATGGCGCCGGGCACGCGCAGGAAGGAGTCCGACCAGCCGCGATAGAGGAAGCCGCGCGCCATCAGCTCTTCCGAGACCGGCGCAGCGACGCAGAAGGCGATAACCATCAGCCAGACCGTGCCGTCGCCTCGGGCGGTCTTCAGCAGGTCCACCATGAAGCTCGCGGACTTCTCGTCGTGCCCCGTCAATTGCGCCGCCAGCTCCCAGCAGCCCAGGATCACGACCATTCCGATGACGCCGAGCGCAAAATTCTTCCAGCCGGTCCAGCGCAGGCCGAGATAGTCGGCGAAGGACATGCGGGTGTGGCGGATGGCAAAATAGATCGGGATCAGGATCGCCGGCACGCCCATGATCGCCGACAGCGAGACCGTGAGAGAGCGGCTCGCGATCTGGATCATGGCCAGCTCGAATTGAGGCAGGCTGTCGATCGCACCGTCATGGCGCAGCAGGAAGTAGCCGATCGGCGTCAGCTGACCGATGAAGAACACCACGATGATGAGGACGCCCCACAGCAAGGTGCGCCAGAAGCCGAGCGTGCGCGGCTGATGCGGCGCGGGCGCGATCCGCTGCGGCGGATGAGCGGGATCGAGGGAATCGATGACGGCGGCGTCGGGCGTGTCGGTCAAGGCAGGGTGCGCTCCAGCAAGGCACGGCTGGCGGCGGGAGCGAGATCGACCGCGCCATACATGCTCGGATGAACGGTGGCGAGCCGCGTGGCGGCGAACAGCTCGGCATGGGCGGGCGTCACCGCGTTGAGCGCGGCCGCGGCCGACAGCAGCGCCAATTTCTCCACGGCGAGCCGTGCAACACGCTCGCTGTCGCCACGCCGGAAGGCCTGGCCGATCATGGCGACCGCGTCCGCTGCGCCAGGCAGGCCACGCGTCGCGTCCGACAAGGTGTTCAGGACGGCAGCCGCCGCCTCCGGCTCGCGCGACAGCGCGCGCAGCACGTCGAGGCACATCACGTTGCCCGAGCCCTCCCAGATCGCATTGACCGGCGACTCGCGATAGTGGCGCGCGAGGATGCCGTCCTCGACATAGCCATTGCCGCCGAGGCACTCCATCGCCTCGTACAGGAACGGCGGCGCGCTCTTGCAGACCCAGTACTTGATCGCGGGTGTCAGCAGCCGCATGTAGGCGGCTTCGTCCGCATCATCCGTCATGCGATCGAAAGCGCGGCACAGCCGCATCACCAGCGCAACCGTCGCCTCGACATGCAGCGCCATGTCGGCCAGCACCGCCTGCATCAAGGGCTGATCGGCGAGATGCTTCTGGAACACGCTGCGATGGCGGGCGTGGTGGAGCGCGTGGGCCAGCCCCGAGCGCATCAGGCCGGCGGACGAGATCGCGCAATCCTGCCGCGTCAGCTGCACCATCTGGATGATGGTGCTGATGCCCCGGCCCTCCTCGCCGACCCGCTCGGCATAGGCGCCCGCGAACTCGACCTCCGAGGAGGCGTTGGAGCGATTGCCGAGCTTGTCCTTCAGCCGCTGGAAGCGCAGCGCATTGACGGCGCCATCGGGCGTGAAGCGCGGCATGAAGAAGCAGGTCAGCCCGCCCTCGGCCTGCGCCAGCACCAGGAACGCGTCGCACATCGGCGCCGACATGAACCATTTGTGCCCGGTGATGCGGTAACCGTCCGTGGAGCGCGTGGCCGACGTCATGTTGGCGCGCACGTCGGTGCCGCCCTGCTTCTCGGTCATGCCCATGCCCAGCGTCATGCCGCGCTTCTGCCACCACGGCGCAAACGCCGGATCGTAGTCGCGTGTCGCGATGACACGCATCGTTTGCGCCAGCAGATCCGGCTGCGGTGCGAGCGCGGCGACCGAGGCACGCGTCATCGTGATCGGACAGAGGTGTCCGCTCTCGACCTGCGAGGCGACGTAGAACTTTGCCGCGCGCACGACTTCGGCGCTGCCGCCGACGGGCTTGCCCTGCGCCGTCCAGGTCGAATTGTGCAGCCCGGCCGCGACGGCCTGCGCCATCATGTGATGATAGGCCGGATGAAACTCGACGGCGTCGCGGCGAAAACCCTTGGCGTCGAAGCTGCGCAGCTTCGGCGTGTTCTCGTTGGCCAGCCGGCCCTGCTCGGCCATCTCGGCCGAGCCCCACAGCTTGCCGAACGCAATCAGCTCCTGCTCGGCGCCGCTCCCGCCGTTCGCCGCGACCGCGTCCATCAGCGGCCGGTCGGCCGTGAAGAGGTTCACGTCCGCGAAGGGCGGCGACTGGTTGAAGACCTCGTGGGTCTCGAGCGATGGCTGGGTCATGGCCGTGGCCTTTGCAAACAGATCATCGGCGCGGCCGAATTGAAAAATCATAGGGGGTCGCGGCCGCGCCCGGCAGCGAAAAATGCCTCCGCTCCGTCGCATAGTTCACAAACCCTTGCCGCGCCCCGGCGGCGGCCAACGAGCCTGGATCGGGCCGTGCCCACGCCTGGACAGACGGAACGGGGGATAACTCGGAACCCCGGCTTTCGGCCTTGCCCGCCATGGAAACCGCGCCTATAGCTCTGGCTTTAATGGCAACCTCTCCGAAATCGACGTTTGTCCTCGGGCACCGGCATTTGCTGGGAATCGAGGGCCTTTCCACCGCCGACATCACCGGTCTCCTCGATCTGTCCGAGGAGTATGTCGAACTGAACCGTCAGGTCGACAAGAAGCGTACCGTGCTGCGCGGCCGGACCCAGGTCAACCTGTTCTTCGAGGCCTCGACGCGGACGCAATCCTCGTTCGAGCTGGCCGGCAAGCGGCTTGGCGCCGACGTCATGAACATGTCGGTGTCGTCCTCGTCGATCAAGAAGGGCGAGACCCTGATCGACACCGCGGTCACGCTCAACGCCATGCATCCGGACATCCTGGTGGTCCGTCACCACGCCTCCGGCGCGGTCGAGCTCTTGGCCCGCAAGGTCGACGGCTCCGTGATCAATGCCGGCGACGGCGCGCATGAGCATCCGACGCAGGCGCTGCTGGATGCGCTCACCATCCGCCGCAACAAGGGCCGCATCGAGGGCCTGGTCATCGCGATCTGCGGCGACGTGCTGCATTCGCGCGTCGCGCGCTCCAACATCCTCCTGCTGAACACAATGGGCGCCCGCGTCCGCGTCGTCGCGCCCTCCACTTTGCTGCCGCCGGGCATCGAGCGGATGGGCGTCGAGGTCGCGCGCGACATGCGCGAAGGCTTGAACGGCGCCGACATCGTCATGATGCTCCGCCTGCAGCGCGAGCGCATGAACGGCTCCTTCGTGCCGTCGTCGTCGGAATATTTCCAGTATTTCGGCCTCGACCAGAAGAAGCTCGCTTACGCCAAGCCGGACGCGCTCGTCATGCATCCGGGACCGATGAACCGCGGCGTCGAGATCGACTCCATCGTCGCCGACGGCGCGCAGTCGCTGATCCGGGAACAGGTCGAAATGGGCGTCGCCGTGCGCATGGCCGTGCTCGAGGCGCTGGCCCGCAACCTGCCCAACGCTTGAGATCAAAGTCGGGACGAAACGACATGCTGACCGATCGCCGCCCGATCCTGCTCGCCAATGCGCGCGTCATCGATCCCTCCCGCGACATCGACGGTCCCGGTGACGTGCTGATCGCCGACGGCGTCATCCGCGACCTCAAGCGCGGCATCGGCGCGGCCGGCGTGCCCGAGGGAACCGACGTCGTCAACTGCGCCGGCAAGATCGTCGCGCCCGGCCTGGTCGACATGTGCGCCTTCGTCGGCGAGCCCGGCCTCGGCCACCGCGAGACCTTCGCGAGCGCCAGCCAGGCCGCGGCGACCGGCGGCATCACCACCATCATCTGCCAGCCCGGCACCGAGCCGGTCATCGACAACTCCGCGACCGTCGACTTCGTTTTGCGCCGCGCCCGCGACACCGCGATCGTCAACATCCAGCCGATGGCGGCGCTGACCAAGGGGCTGCGCGGCGAGGAGATGACCGAGATCGGTCTCTTGCGCGCCGCCGGCGCGGTGGCCTTCTCCAACGGCCATAGCAGCGTCATGAACGCCCAGGTGATGCGCCGGGCGCTGACCTATGCGCGCGACTTCGACGCGCTGATCGTGCATCACACCGAGGACCCCCACCTCGTCGGCGAAGGCGTCATGAACGAGGGCGAGTTTGCCTCGCGCCTCGGCCTGTCCGGCATTCCCGCCGCGGCGGAAGCCGTGGTGCTCGAACGCGACATGCGCCTCGTGGCGCTCACCAAGGGCCGCTACCACGCCGCAGCGCTGAGTTCGGTCGACTCGCTCGATGTGCTCAAGCGCGCGCGCGACGCGGGCCTCGCGGTCAGCGCCTCGGTGTCGATCAACCACGTCACGCTGAACGAAAACGACATCGGTCCCTACCGCACCTTCCTCAAGCTGACGCCGCCGCTGCGCACCGAGGTCGACCGCCGCGCGCTGGTCGAGGCGCTGGCCTCAGGGCTGATCGACGTCATCATGTCCGACCACAATCCGCAGGACGTCGAGGTGAAGCGGCTGCCGTTCGCGGAAGCCGCCAGCGGCGCGGTGGGGTTGGAGACGATGCTCGCGGCCTCGCTGCGGCTGGTGCACAGCGGCGAGCTGAGCTGGACCACGCTGATCCGCGCGATGTCCACGCGGCCTGCGGAACTGCTCGGCCTGCCCGGCGGCACCTTGCGCGCCGGGGCGCCGGCCGACATCATCGTCATCGATCCGGACGTGCCCTGGATCCTCGATCCGGCCGACCTCAAATCGCTGTGCAAGAACACGCCGTTCGATGAAGCCCGCTTCACCGGTCGCGTGGTCCGCACGATCGTCGGCGGCCGCACCGTGTTCGAACATGTCTGACGCCGGACGAAGCGTCGAGGGAGTCGCGTGATGGGATCCGAAGCCATGCTGCCGGTCGCGCTGCTGATCGGCTATCTCCTCGGTTCCATTCCATTCGGCCTGATCCTGACCAAGCTCGCCGGCACGCAGGATCTGCGCAGCATCGGCTCCGGCAACATCGGCGCCACCAATGTGCTGCGCACCGGCCGCAAAGGGCTCGCGGCCGCGACCCTGCTCGGCGACGCCCTCAAGGGCACGGCGGCGGTGATCATCGCCGGATATCTGGGCGGCTCGAACGCAGCGATGCTCGCCGGCCTCGGCGCGTTCCTCGGACATCTGTTCCCGGTGTGGCTCAAGTTCCGCGGCGGCAAGGGCGTGGCGGTCTATATCGGTATTCTGATCGGCCTGCTCTGGCCTTACGCGATCTTCTTCTGCCTTGTCTGGCTCGCGACGGCATTCGCGTCCCGCTACTCATCACTTGCTGCACTCGTCGCGAGCGTGCTGACGCCGATCGTATTGTGGGCTTTCGGCCACACCGCGCTGGCCGCCTTGTTTGCCCTGCTCACGCTGTTACTCATTTACATGCACCGCGAAAACATCAAGCGTCTGCGGGCGGGCACCGAGAGCAAAATCGGCGCGAAGAAGTAATCACTCCGGGCAAATACGGAAGATATGCGTCGCTGGCGGGGCTCACAGCGGCAGCGCCGCAACACCGCCACATGTTTAACTAATAAGTTAACGCACGACTCTGGTGTGAATCATGATTGGCTGTCATGATTCCGGCATCTGATCACGCAACACCAAATTCGAGCGCTTCATCGCCGCGCGCGACGAACGCATTGATGAGGAGTCGGCGCAGCACATGTCCACACCGGTCCGTTCGAGCGCCAGCGTCCTTCTGTCCGCCGCGCAAATCTGGTCGACGGAGGATCCGTTCGGCTCCGCCAGCACCTCCGCCGAGCCGATCCCGGCCGCGGCGAGCGAGCCTGTGATCGCCGAGGCGCCGATCGCCGTGCGGGCGGATCTGCTCGTCGAAACCATCACCGCCATCGTCGAGCCGATGATCACGGCAACGACAGCACACGAGCCGAAGCCCGCCGAAACCCCGGAGCGCTCGCTCGCCGAGACCATCGCCAGCGCCACCCTGCCGCCGCCGCCGCGGACGTGGCCGCCGCGCAAGCTGTCGCTGGCGCTGCAGGGCGGCGGAACCTTCTCCGCCTTCACCTGGGGCGTGCTGGACCGCCTGCTGGAGGAGCCCGCCTGCGATTTCGACACGGTCAGCGGCGCCAGCGCCGGCGCGATCAATGCCGCGCTGCTCGCCAGCGGGCTCGCCCATGGCGGCCGCGACGAGGCGCGCAACCGGCTGGCGCTGTTCTGGACCCGGCTGATGGAAGAGGCCTCGTTCCGCGCGCTGATGGTGATCGGCGCGTTCTCGCCCGCCAGCAGCGCCGTGTCGTTCGGGTCCGGGCTGCGCGGCGGACGCGCCGACCCGCTCGATCTTGATCCACTTCGCGACATTCTGGCCGAGACGATCGACTTCGATGCCGTGCACAGCGCAAGCGCGCCGCGCCTCCTGGTCGCCGCGGCCCGGATCCGCGACGGCCATCCGCAGCTGTTCCGCAACGCCGAGATCACGCCGGACGTGCTGCTCGCCTCGAGCTGTCCCGCCCCGCTGCACGCGGCCGTCGACATCGACGGCGAGGCCTATTGGGATGCCGGCCCCGTCGCCAATCCGCCGCTGATCCAGATCGCGCACGAGTCCAGTGCCGCCGACCTGCTGGTGGTTCAGGTCACGCCGGCCCGCGACGGCTACGTGCCCGTCACCTCCGCCGCGATCGATCGCCGGCTCGACCAGATCTCGGCCAATGCCGTTCTCAACGCAGAGCTCGCCGCGCTCGAATGGGCCCGCAGCGACGGTCTGCATCCCCCTCGGGTTCATCGTCTGGCCGCCGAGGACGAGATCGACGCGCTCGCGCAGCGGGACGCCACCGACCTCGGCAGCGACTTCATCGCGACCCTGCATCAGCGCGGCCGCGACGCGGCCGATCGCTGGCTGCGCCAGGCTCCCATGGGCGCGACTTTGACCGTCCCGGACGAGCAGCCAGCCGCCATGACGGACGACACGCGCGAAGTGGCCCTGACGTAGCGCACCCTCTTCCCTGCGCCCTCGGGTTGTTCCATGTTGGGCCCTCTGCGAGGGGGGGCTTCGCGTGGACGCCATCAATCCAACCACCGAACTCAGCGCGACCGAGCGGCGCGACCGGCTACGCCTGATCCGCTCGGATCATGTCGGTCCGCGCACCTTCCGGGCCCTGCTCGACCAGTTCGGCACCGCGCGGCGCGCGCTGGATCGCCTGCCGGAGCTGGCCCGTCGTGGCGGCGCGAGCGCCGGCCGGATCTGCTCGATTGACGAAGCCGAAGCCGAGCTCGAGGCCTGCCGCCGGCAAGGCCTGAAGCTGCGGGCGCCGGAAGAGGACGGTTACCCGCCGCGGCTCGCGACCTGTGAGGACGCGCCGCCTTTGCTTGTCATCCGCGGCGACCGGGACACCCTGACGCGTCCGATGATCGCCATCGTGGGATCACGCAATGCCTCCGCCGCGGGGCTCAAATTTGCTGGCCTGCTCGCGCATGAGCTCGGACAGGCCGGCTTCATCATCATCTCCGGCCTGGCCCGCGGCATCGATCAGGCCGCGCATCGCGCCAGTGTCGCAAGCGGAACCGTCGCGGTGCTCGCCGGCGGCCACGACCGGATCTATCCGCCCGAGCATGTCGACCTGCTCGGCGCCATCATCGGCAGCCATGGCGCCGCGATCTCGGAGATGCCGCTGGGCCATGAGCCCCGCGCGCGCGACTTTCCCCGCCGCAACCGGCTGATCTCCGGCGCCTCGCTCGGCGTCGTCGTGGTGGAGGCTGCGCATCGCTCGGGCTCGCTGATCACCGCCCGCATGGCCAGCGAACAGGGCCGCGAGGTGTTCGCCGTGCCGGGATCGCCGCTCGATCCCCGCTCGGCCGGCACCAACGATCTCATCAAGCAGGGCGCGACCCTCGTCACAACCGCCGCGGATATCATCCAGGCCGTCGGACCGATCATGGAGCGGCCGCTGCCCCTGTCGCTGCGGGAGCCGGACGAGGAGCTGTTCGCCCCCGATCCCGAGAGTCACGACCGCACACAGATCCTCGGCCTGCTTGGCCCGACGCCTGTGTCCATCGACGACCTGATCCGGATGAGCGGCCTGTCACCGGCCGTGCTGCGCATGGTGCTGCTCGAGCTCGAGCTGGCCGGCCGCTTGGAGCGGCACGGTGGCGGGATGGTGTCGCTGATCTAGCGCCTGCGCCATCAGCTCAGGCTGCGCTTGCTCCGTAGCCGCAGGTGCTCCTCAGCTTCGAGATTGGCCATGCGCAGGAGATAGTCGAGCATGTCGAGGTTATGCCGCTGCGCGAGCTGCGACAGGCTCGCCGTGACCTCGGCGATCAGCGCCGCCGCGGCATCGGGATCCTCCACTGACTCTTCTATATATGGGTCGCGTTTGTCCGCTTCCTTGGCCAACAACTCTATCCAAAGCCGGGTATTTTACGGAAAACATCGTCAAAAGAGCACGGTTCCAATTGCGCTCTTTACAACCTGATAGGTACTTCGCGAGCCCAGCGCAATCGGGTTTCAACATCCCTCGATTTGACAGGAACCCCCTCACCACCCATGTTCGGATCAATGGGCCGAGCGCGAATCCCGCGAAACCGCCTTCAGTCCTTCCACTAAGCTATTGGAATTACATGAATATCGTCATTGTGGAGTCGCCTGCCAAGGCCAAGACGATCAATAAGTATCTGGGCTCCTCCTACGAGGTTCTGGCCTCGTTCGGCCACGTCCGCGACCTCCCCGCGAAGAACGGTTCCGTCGATCCAGAAGAAAATTTCCGGATGATCTGGGAGGTCGACCCCAAGGCGGCCGGCCGACTCAACGACATCGCCAAATCCCTGAAGGGTGCGGACCGCCTGATTCTCGCCACCGACCCTGATCGCGAGGGCGAGGCGATCTCCTGGCATGTTCTGGAGGTCATGAAGGAGAAGCGCGCGCTGAAGGATCAGAAGATCGAGCGCGTCGTGTTCAACGCCATCACCAAGCAGGCCGTATCGGAGGCGATGAAAAACCCGCGCCAGATCGACGGCGCGCTGGTCGACGCCTATATGGCGCGCCGCGCCCTCGATTACCTCGTCGGCTTCACGCTGTCCCCCGTGCTGTGGCGCAAGCTGCCGGGCGCCCGCTCGGCCGGCCGCGTGCAGTCGGTGGCGCTGCGCCTGGTCTGCGATCGCGAACTGGAGATCGAGAAGTTCGTCCCGCGCGAATACTGGTCGCTGATCGCGACCCTCGCGACGCCGCGCGGCGACACGTTCGAAGCGCGCCTCGTCGGTGCCGACGGCAAGAAGATCCAGCGGCTCGACATCGGCACCGGCGCGGAAGCCGAGGACTTCAAGAACGCGCTGAACGCGGCGACCTATTCGGTCGCGACCGTCGACGCAAAGCCGGCGCGGCGCAACCCGCAGGCACCCTTCACCACCTCGACCCTGCAGCAGGAGGCCAGCCGCAAGCTCGGCTTTGCGCCGGCGCACACGATGCGGATCGCGCAGCGGCTCTATGAGGGCATCGACATCGGCGGCGAGACCACCGGGCTCATTACCTATATGCGAACCGACGGCGTGCAGATCGCCCCCGAGGCGATCACCCAGGCGCGCAAGGTGATCGGCGAGATCTACGGCAACAAATATGTGCCGGACAGCCCGCGCCAGTACCAGACCAAGGCCAAGAACGCCCAGGAGGCCCATGAGGCGATCCGCCCGACCGACCTGTCGCGCAAGCCGGCCGAGCTGCGCAAGCGGCTCGATGACGACCAGGCCAAGCTCTACGAGCTGATCTGGACCCGCACCATCGCGAGCCAGATGGAATCGGCCGAGCTGGAGCGCACGACCGTCGACATCGTCGCCAAGGCAGGCGGCCGCACCCTGGAGCTGC
Organism: Bradyrhizobium sp. ORS 278; assembly: GCF_000026145.1. Taxonomy (NCBI): domain Bacteria; kingdom Pseudomonadati; phylum Pseudomonadota; class Alphaproteobacteria; order Hyphomicrobiales; family Nitrobacteraceae; genus Bradyrhizobium; species Bradyrhizobium sp. ORS 278. The sequence continues at coordinate 4,708,557 of NC_009445.1, forward strand.
GCGCGACCGGACAAGTGATCAAGTTCGACGGCTTCCTCGCCCTCTATCAGGAAGGCCGCGACGACGAGGAGGACGAGGACAGCCGCCGCCTGCCGCAGATGAGCCAGGGCGAGGCGCTGAAGCGCCAGAACCTCGCGGTCACCCAGCACTTCACCGAGCCGCCGCCGCGCTTCTCCGAGGCGTCGCTGGTCAAGCGCATGGAGGAGCTCGGCATCGGCCGGCCCTCGACCTATGCCTCGATCCTCGATGTGCTGAAGGCGCGCGGCTATGTGAAGCTCGAGAAGAAGCGGCTGCATGGCGAGGACAAGGGCCGCGTCGTCATCGCTTTCCTGGAGAACTTCTTCCGCCGCTATGTCGAGTATGATTTCACGGCGGACCTGGAGGAACAGCTCGACCGCATCTCCAACAACGAGATCGCATGGCAGCAGGTCCTGAAGGACTTCTGGACCGGCTTCATCGGCGCCGTCGACGACATCAAGGATCTGCGCGTGGCGCAGGTGCTCGACGCGCTCGACGAGATGCTCGGCCCGCACATCTACCCGCCGCGCGAGGATGGCGGCGACGTCCGGCAATGCCCGACCTGCGGCACCGGCCGGCTCAATCTGAAGGCCGGCAAGTTCGGCGCCTTCGTCGGCTGCTCCAACTATCCGGAGTGCCGCTACACCCGGCCGCTCGCCGCCGACAGCGAGGCCGCGGCCGATCGCATGCTCGGCCAGGATCCGGACTCGGGCCTCGAGGTCGCCGTCAAGGCCGGCCGGTTCGGGCCATACATCCAGCTCGGTGAGCAGAAGGACTATGCCGAGGGCGAGAAGCCGAAGCGGGCCGGCATCCCCAAGGGCACGCAGCCCTCGGACGTCGATCTCGATCTGGCGCTGAAGCTGCTGTCACTGCCGCGCGAGATCGGCAAGCATCCGGAAACGGGTTTGCCGATCACCGCTGGGCTTGGCCGCTTCGGACCCTTCGTCAAGCACGACAAGACCTATGCGAGCCTGGAGGCCGGCGACGAGGTATTCGACATCGGCCTCAACCGTGCGGTCACCTTGATCGCCGAGAAGGTCGCCAAGGGTCCGAGCAAGCGGTTCGGCGCCGATCCCGGCAAGGCGCTGGGTGATCATCCCTCGCTCGGTCCGGTCGCCGTGAAGGCTGGCCGCTACGGCGCCTATGTCACCGCCGGTGGCGTCAACGCCACCATCCCCGGCGACAAGGAGAAGGACACGATCACGCTCGCCGAGGCGATCGCCCTGATCGACGAGCGCGCCGCCAAGGGCGGCGGCAAGGCCAAGGCTCCGAAGAAGGCTGCGAAGCCGAAGGCCGCGGCCAAACCAAAGGCCGGCGGCGACGACGACACGCCGAAGCCGGCGAAGAAGGCCGTCGCCAAGAAGGCCGCGGCCAAGCCGAAATCAGACTCCACCAGCAAGGCGCGTGCGCCGGTTGCGAAGGCCGCCAAGACATCGGCCAAGCCCGCCACCAAGGCCACGCCCAAGAAGAGCGCCGGCAAGGCCCGCGGATGAGAAAATGAAACAAAAGCGCGACATCGGCTTCCCTCCGCGGGAGGCCATCGTCGCCTTCATCCGCGCCAATCCGGGCAAGATCGGCACCAAGGACATCGCCCGCGAGTTCGGCCTGAAGAACGCCGACCGCGCAGCCCTCAAGGAGCTGCTGCGCGAGCTCATCGCCGACGGCACCATCAAGAAGAGCGGCCGCAAGAAAATCGTCGAGCCCGCCACCCTGCCGGCGACTCTGGTCGCCGACATCACCGGCCGCGACAGCGACGGCGAGCTGATCGCAAAACCCGCCGAGTGGGACGAGGCCGAGCAGTCCGAGCCGCCGCGCATCCGTATCTACGCGTCTCGCCTCGCCAAGCCCGGCGCCACCGCCGGCGTCGGCGACCGCGCTTTGCTCCGCGTCGAACCGATCAACGATGCCGACGGGATCGCCTATCGCGGCCGTGTGCTGAAGGTGCTCGACCAGGCGCGCAACCGCGTGCTCGGCATCTTCAAGAGCAACCCCAATGGCGGCGGCCGCCTGATCCCGGTCGACAAGAAGCAGGCCGGCCGCGAGCTGTCGATTGCGCCGGGCGACACCCGCGACGCCAAGGACGGCGATCTCATCAGCGTCGACCTGTTGCGCGGCCGTGGCTACGGCTTGCCGGCGGGCCGCGTGAAGGAGCGCTACGGCTCGGTGGCGACCGAGAAGGCGATCAGCCTGATCGCGATCCACGCCCACGAGATTCCGATGGACTTCTCGGCCGCGGCGATCGCGGAAGCCGAAGCCGCGCAGCCGGCGACCTTGAAGGGCCGCGAGGACTGGCGCGACCTGCCGCTGGTCACGATCGATCCGCCCGACGCCAAAGACCATGACGACGCCGTCCACGCCGAGCCGGATCCCGATCCGAACAATGCCGGCGGCTTCATTCTCCACGTCGCGATCGCCGACGTCGCCTACTACGTGCGGCCGGGCTCGGCGCTCGATCGCGACGCGCTGATCCGCGGCAACTCGGTCTATTTCCCCGACCGCGTCGTGCCGATGCTGCCCGAGCGCATCTCCAACAATCTGTGCTCGCTGGTGCCGGGCGAAGCGCGCGGCGCGCTCGCCGTCCGCATGGTGATGGGCGCCGACGGCCGCAAGCGCTCGCACTCGTTCCACCGCGTGCTGATGCGCTCGGCCGCAAAGCTCTCCTACGCGCAGGCGCAGGCCGCTGTTGACGGCAAGCCTGACGACGTCACAGGTCCGCTGCTCGAGCCCATTCTCAAGCCGCTCTATGCCGCCTATGAGGTCGCCAAGCGCGGCCGCGATGCGCGCGATCCGCTCGACCTCGACCTCCCCGAGCGCAAGATCCTGCTCAAGAAGGACGGCACCGTCGACCGCGTCGTCGTGCCCGAACGCCTCGACGCGCACCGGCTGATCGAGGAGTTCATGATCCTCGCCAACGTCGCCGCGGCTGAGGCGCTGGAGAAGAAGGCGCTGCCGCTGATCTACCGCGTGCATGACGAGCCGACGGTCGAGAAGGTGCATGCGCTGCAGGAGTTCCTGAAGACGCTCGACGTGCCCTTTGCAAAATCGGGCGCGCTGCGGCCGTCGCTGTTCAACCGCGTGCTCACACTGGTCGCCGGCCAGGACTACGAGAAGCTCGTGAACGAGGTCGTGCTGCGCTCGCAGGCGCAAGCCGAGTACTCCTCCGAAAATTACGGGCATTTCGGCCTGAACCTGCGCCGCTACGCCCACTTCACCTCGCCGATCCGCCGCTATGCCGATCTCGTCGTGCACCGCGGCTTGTTGCGTGCGCTGGGTCTGGGCGACGGCGCCCTGCCCGATAGCGAGACGGCGGACCATCTGGCCGAAGTTGCCGCTCAGATCTCGGTCACCGAGCGGCGGGCGATGAAGGCGGAACGCGAGACGGCCGACCGCTTGATCGCGCATCACCTCGCCGACCGCGTCGGCGCCTCGTTCCAGGGCCGCATCTCCGGCGTCACCCGCGCCGGCCTCTTCATCAAGCTCGACGAGACCGGCGCTGACGGCCTGGTGCCGATCCGAACCCTCGGAACGGAATATTTCGATTACGACGAGACGCGCCACGCACTGATCGGCCAGCGCAGTGGTGCCATGCATCGGCTCGGTGACGTCGTCGACGTGCGTCTGGTAGAAGCTCAACCGGTGGCCGGTGCGCTGCGGTTCGAACTGCTGACGCAGGCCGATGTGCTGGTGTCGCGGCATCCGCGTGGCGCGGGCCCCAGGCGCAAGAATACCGTCGGGACGAACGCCAAAGCGGTTGCCAAGGCGATCAAGCGCGGCAAGTCCGAGGCTCGCACGAAGCATAAAGAGAAGCATAAAGAAAAGAGCCGTAAGAAAAGCCAGAAGGCAGGGGCAAAACGCAAGCCCGGCACATCGAAGAAAGGCCAATCATGGACGCCATGAGTTCTACGCCCCGCGCATTGCCGCAAACTTTGACAAAGACTTGGACTCGCGACACCGGTCTCGCCGAAAAGCGCGACGTCTGGACCGCCATGAAGCGCGGCCTGCGCGGCCGCTGCCCACGTTGTGGCGAGGGCAAGCTGTTCCGCGCCTTCCTGAAGGTCGCGGACAATTGCGACCGCTGCGGCCAGGATTTCTCCGGTCATCGCGCCGACGATTTGCCCGCCTATCTCGTCATCGTCATCGTCGGCCACATCGTCGTGCCGATCGCACTGTCGATCGAGACCAACTACGCGCCGCCGGTGGCGCTGCAGCTCGCCATCTATCTGCCGCTCACGCTGATCTCCTCGCTCGCGCTGCTGCAGCCGGTCAAGGGAGCCGTCGTCGGGCTGCAATGGGCGTTCCGCATGCACGGCTTCGACGAGCAACCGGCCGAGGGCATTCCGCCGGTGTGATCAACGAACGGACCAACTAATAAGAAAAGCGGGGAGGACATGAGCGAGACGGCACAGGCGACCAGCGCGCCGGCGGGCAAGCCCGCCGAGAAGGAAGCGGACCACCACCCCTACACCAAGCCGCGCGATGCCGCGACCCTGATCCTGGTCGATCGCAGCGGCGCGGTGCCGAAGGTGCTGGTCGGCAAGCGCCACGACAAGGTCGTGTTCATGCCGGGCAAGTTCGTCTTCCCCGGCGGCCGCGTCGACAAGACCGATCATCGCATTCCGGTCGCCGCTCCGATGCCGGCCGAGCTCGAAGCCAACCTGTTCAAGGGCAAGCCGCAGACGACTCCGTCGCGCGCAAAGTCGCTGGCGATCGCCGCGATCCGCGAGGCCTGCGAGGAAACCGGCCTCTGTCTCGGCCGCAAGATCAACGGCCCGGCGCCGAAGCTGGACGGACCTTGGACACCCTTTGCTGAAGCCGGCCTGCTGCCCGATCCCTCCGGTCTGTTCCTGATCGCCCGCGCCATCACCCCGCCCGGCCGCATCAAGCGCTTCGACACCCGTTTCTTCACGGCCGACGCTTCAGCCATTACCCACCGCGTCGACGGCGTCATTCATGCCGATGCCGAGCTGGTCGAGCTGGTCTGGGTCGAGCTCGGCTCCAAGCCGCTCGCCGACCTGCACCCGATGACCAAGAACGTGCTCCACGAGCTCGACAAGCGCCTCGCCACCGGCCCGCTCCGCCACGACGCCCCAGTGCCGTTCTTCCACTTCTACGGCGGCAAGATGCAGAAGGACGTGCTCGGCGCGTAGCATCAACGAACCGGCGCCGTGCTCGTGTCAAGCGAAATGATCGCGGTCACCTTCATATGCTCCAATGCGCTTGCAATGAGGTAGGCGGTGGGCGCTCTACAAACGGTGTCGTCCCGGCGAACGCCGGGACCCATACCGCGGACTCTGTCTTAGGCCCGGATGGTCGAGACTGTGCCTCACAAATTCGTCACGGCGTATGGACCCCGGCTCAAGGCCGGGACGACACCATTTGCTGCGCGACTGTCGTGGCTCACCAAAGAATGAGCGTGCTATGCACGGCTCCAAAAATGAAATCGTGTTCTGCTGCGTCTTACTGACACCCATCGGGCGAGTTCCTATCTCCCCAAGATAGCAAGCATTCACAGCAACCATCCTCGGACGCCCCTCATGGCCCCTCGTCAACTCAAGCTCGGCGCCTTCATGCGCCCGGTCTCGATCCACACAGGCGCGTGGCGCTATCCCGGCGCCTGGCCGGATGCCAATTTCAATTTCGCCCATCTCAAGCAGCTGATCCGCAAGCTCGAGGCCGGCAAGTTCGACGCCTTCTTCATGGCCGATCATCTGGCCGTGCTGAACATGCCGATCAATGCGCTGAAGCGCAGCCACACCGTGACCTCGTTCGAGCCGTTCACGCTGCTCTCGGCGCTTTCGGCGGTGACCGAGAACATCGGCCTGATCGCGACGGGCTCGACCACCTTCGACGAGCCCTATCATGTCGCCCGTCGCTTCGCCTCGCTGGACCACATCTCCGGCGGGCGTGCGGGATGGAACATCGTCACGACGTCGAACCCGGACGCCGCGCTGAATTTCGGCCTCGACGATCACATGGAGCACGCCGAGCGCTACAAGCGCGCCCGCGAGTTCTATGACGTCGTCACCGGCCTGTGGGATTCCTTCGCCGACGACGCCTTCGTGCGCGACGTCGAGAGCGGGCTGTTCTTCGATCCCGACAAGATGCACGTGCTCGACCACAAGGGCAAATATCTCAAAGTGCGCGGACCGCTGAACATCGCCCGCCCGGTGCAGGGCTGGCCGGTGATTGTGCAGGCGGGCGCGTCCGAGGACGGCAAGCAGCTCGCGGCCGAAACCGCGGAGGCGGTGTTCACCGGCGGCGGCAGCCTTGCTGACGGACAGAAGCTCTATGCCGACATCAAGGGCCGCATGGAGAAGGTCGGCCGCGATCCGGATCATCTGAAGATCCTGCCCGGCGCCTTCGTCGTGGTCGGCGACAGCGACGCGGAGGCCAAGGAGAAGCGCGCTCTGCTCGACAGCAAGGTGCATTACGACAGCGCCATCGCCTCGCTCTCAGTCATCCTCGGCACCGACGCCTCGGGATTCGATCCGGACGGCCAGCTGCCTGACATCCCCGAGACCAATGCTTCCAAGAGCGGCCGGCAGCGCCTCGTTGACGTCGCGGCCCGCGACAAGCTGACGGTGCGGCAGCTCGCGCAGCGGGTCGGCGGCTATGGCGGCCTGGCCTTCGTCGGCACGGCCAAGACGATCGCCGACCAGATGCAGGACTGGCTGGAGAGCCGCGGCTCGGACGGCTTCAACATCATGTTCCCGTTCCTGCCCGCAGGGCTCGACGACTTCGTCGACAAGGTGATTCCCGAGCTGCAGCGCCGCGGGATCTTCCGGAGGGAGTACGAAGGCCCGACTTTGCGCGACAATCTCGGCCTGCCCCGGCCGAAAAACCGTTTCTTCCCGGGCTAGCGGGCCCAGAATCTGGCCCGGCAACCTTGACTTTGGGGGCTGGCTGGGTAGGTTGCCGGCCAACGGCGCCCCCTCTTTGGCCGGCGTCCACCCCCGAATTCATTGCAGAGGTTCAAGACATGGCCAAAGCGGTCACCATCAAGGTCAAGCTCGTGTCGTCGGCCGACACCGGCTTCTATTACGTCGCCAAGAAGAATTCGCGCACCATGACCGAGAAGATGGTCAAGAAGAAGTATGACCCGGTCGCGCGCAAGCACGTCGAATTTCGCGAAGCCAAGATCAAGTAAGATCGCGGATCTGCTTTCGACTTCGACGGGGCCGTTTCGGCCCCGTTTTTATTGCGGAGGTCTGTATTCGCCCGTCGCGCGACCTGCGGTAACATTATCCGCCCCGTTGAACTTCGGTTCCCGCCGTAAGGAACCATCAACCAAACCCGTGCAATTCTAGGGGTAGCGAGGCACTCCGCAGCGCGGCCTCTCCCTTGCGTACGGATGACGGGCGGACCAGCGATGACCGATCTGACGACACTGCAATCCCGCCTCGACTTCATCGGCATCGACAACGCGACCCGGGAGCATCTGCGCGAGCTGCGGCCGCTGATCGGCAAGGTGCTGCCGGGCCTGCTCGACAAGTTCTACGCCCATGTCGGCAAGGTGCCGTCGCTGGCGAAGATGTTCTCCAGCCAGACGGCGATGCGGCACGCCCACAAGGCCCAGCTCGACCATTGGATGTCGCTGGCGACCGCCAAGTTCGACGACGCCTATGTGAAGTCCGTGACGCGCATCGGCCAGGCCCACAACCGGATGGGGCTGGAGCCGCGCTGGTACATCGCCGGCTATTCGCTGATCGTCACCGGCCTGCAGCAGGCGATCGAGACCGAGCTGTTAGACGGCTGGTTCGGCGGCCAGGCCGCGCGCGAGAAGAAGGCGGCGCTGCAGGCCGCGATCACCAAGGCGGCGATGATCGACATGGATCTCGCGCTGTCGGTCTATCTCGACGCCGCCAAGACCGAACAGCATGCCGCCATGCGGCGCATGGCCGACGAGTTCGAATCCACGGTCGGCCAGATCATCAACAAGGTCCATGCCGACGCGCGCACGCTGGAGGTCTCGGCCAACACGCTGAGCAAGACCGCCGAGCAGACCCAGCAGCTGTCGACCAGCGCGGCCGCGGCCTCCGGCCAGGTTTCGGCCACGGTCCAGTCGGTGGCATCGGCCGCTGGCGAGATGACGTCCTCCGTGCACGAGATCGGCCGCCGCGTCACGGAATCGACCAGCATCGCCAAGGAGGCCGTGCGGCAGATCGAGCAGACCGATGTCGGCATCAGCGAGCTGTCGCGCACCGCCGAGCGCATCGGCGACGTGCTCAAGCTGATCACCTCGATCGCCGCACAGACGAATCTGCTCGCGCTCAACGCCACGATCGAAGCGGCGCGCGCCGGCGACGCCGGCCGCGGCTTCGCGGTGGTCGCCTCCGAGGTCAAGGCGCTGGCCTCGCAAACCGCGAAGGCCACCGAGGAAATCGGTCAGCAGATCGAGGGCATCCAGAACGCGACGCAGTCCTCCGTCGCCTCGATCAAGCAGATCGGCGGCACCATCCAGCAGATCTCGGAGATCGCGGCCGGAATCGCCGCGGCCGTCGAGCAGCAGGGCGCGGCCACGAGTCAGATCTCGCGCAACGTCCAGGACGTCGCCGGCGGCACGGCGCGCGTGGTCGGCAATATCGGCGACGTCAGCAAGGGCGCAGACGCCACCGGCGCCGCGTCCTCACAGGTCCTCACCTCGGCCCACTCGCTGTCGCGCGAGAGCGACCGGCTGAAGGACGAGCTGGAGAAATTCCTGCGCAAGGTCCGCGCCGCCTGAACGGCGCGACGAACTACATGCCGTGGCTCTGGAACACCGCCGAGCAGCGCTTGCTGAGCTTCTGCCGGTTCTGCGTCAGGCAGTTCTGGACCGCGAAGTCGTCACCCATCTGACTCCGGCAGAACCGTTTGGCGTCGGGCGCGCACGCCTTCTGCTCCTGCGGCGTTCCCATATGGCCCTGGGCCAATGCGAGCGACGGCAGAACGGTCAGCGACACGGCAACGGCAAACATCAGCTTGGTCATCGGGGCTCCTCCTTGGGCCCGAGACAAACGCCCGCAGCGGCGCGCGGTTCCGGGGCAAGTTCGCCGACGCCGCATGCAAGATGGCACGCGCACCCCGTCTCACGCCTCCAAAGGAGAGACGGAGTCTTGATCAGAACTCTCCTCCGTCATTGCGAGCGCAGCGAACAGCATGCCGACCAATGAACTGCATCTTCTCCGCGCGGGATCACGTCAGGGCAGATCGACGGATCTGCCCTGAGGACACGAGCAAGAAGGCGCAATTACATCACGCCGCGCGACATCATCAGATGCGCCGTGTTGTCCTTGAGCTTCTCGAGCGCGCGATGCGCGGCGATGTGCTCGATGTCGGCGCGGTTGACGCCGATGTCGATCAGCTGCGTCTCGCTCAAATCCACCAGTTGAATGCGCAAACGCCGCAGCCGGCGGCCGTCCTGAAACGCGTGCCAAAGCTGCGCAAGCATGCCGCGCAGACCCGATATACCCGGCGGAGCAGCAGCGTTCTTCTCCGGCGCAGCCTCGCGCAACAGCGTGACGGAGGCTGGACGCGGCGCGGTTGGCACGTCCCGCGCGGCGTTGGTCTTGGTCGCGATGGTCTTGGTGGCGATGGGACGATCGAGACCGAGCGGCGCGGCATCGCGCGCGATCTCGGCAGTGAGGTGAGTGTGAGGTGGCATCGGTCGCTCCTGCTGTGTGATGCCGGCAGGGAGCGTGGCCAAACAAAAGGCCCCGTCCGATGCCGGCGGGGCCTGGTGGAATGATCGTGTCGTCGAAACCCTAGCGCACGACTCCTTCCACGGCCCGGCTGCAGCGGGTCGTATGTTTGCGATTGGAGCGGCGCACGACGTTGATCATGATTTGCGGATAGCACGGGGATTGATCGAGATCAAGGTATGTAGTTCCTCGCGCGCAGCCGAGCACCCATGCGCGAAGCCCGACCGTTGCCGTGCCTGTTCGCGCGATCGCTGGACCGAATGGATTCCAACGAGCCCCTCGATCTCTCCACTGTCATTGCGAGCGCAGCGAAGCAATCCAGAGTCCCGCGGACCACCCTGGATTGCTTCGCTGCGCTCGCAATGACGCTGCGGATGGATCCCCACTGAGCTGACATGCGGACGAAACGACGCGTTCGTTAGTCCGCCATGTCGTTTCGCCTCGGATAGGTAGGGCGGATTTGCGCCAGCGTAATCCGCCGTCTCACGCCAAGACCGAGCGGCGGATGACGCTGCGCCAATCCGCCCTGCTGGCGTGCATGACTTCGGCTACATCACACCACGCGACATGCTCCGTGCTTCGTCCTTCAGCCGCTCGAGCCGCTGCTGGGCGACGATGCATTCGATCTCGCCGCGCGCGATGCCGATATCGGTCAGCTCCCGCTCGCTCAGGCCGTCCAGGCTGGCGCGGATGCGCTCGCGTGTCCGCCAGCCCTGGAGCGCGCGCGCACAGCGCCCGATCAGACGGATGATCGGCCAGGTCGGTGTGACTGGCGGCCCCGCGGCATCCTTTTCCGGCGACACATCTCCCGGCGCGGTGACAGTCGCATTGGATTGTCGCGCGGCTTGCGCGTCCTTCAGGGCGGCAGAGAGTCCGGCAGAGGGCACGGAGACCTTGCGTTCGGTCTCGGCCGTGAGGTCGGTCTGATGAGGTGGCATCGGTCGCTCCTGCTGTTGGGCCGGCAGCGAGCGAGACCAATCAAAAGGCCCCGTCCGATGCTGGCGGGGCCTGGTAGAAACATCGCGTCGTCGAACTCCTAGCGCGCGTCTCCCCCCACGACCCGGCCGAAGCCGTTCATGTCTGCGTGGTTGACGTGGCGCATCGATTTGCTCATGAGCATCTTGATACCATCGATCTCTCGCAAAATCAAGAGATGTTCCGCGATGTCTCACAGCTTCGCGGCGAGTAGGTCGAACTGATGAGTTGGACCGTCTCGGCTGTGGCTTGACGGGCGCAGCCGGCGGCAAAGGCGAGCCAACAACGTCCTGACAGAAGACGTCGAACTGTGTCTGAACATGTCCGACACGACCGACGCCTCCGGAAGTCCTTGATATGGTCGGCGACCAAACAGCTGAGGCTTGGCTGCCGGAGCTATCGGACAGCGGGGTCTACGCGCTTAGAGGCGCAGCGTGACCGTCTTGCTCTCGGCGCTGCGCTGATCCGACAGCGTCACAGTGACACCGACTTTGAACACCGGCATTCGACGCAGGCTCTGCTCGATCCTCGCCTCGTCGAAACCGACGGTGGTGAAGACCCGCGCATCTGGACAGAACGTGATCTCCGTCCCTCGCCTCGGCGCGCCGTCCACGATCCCGGCATCGCCCGTGATGCGCAACGGCGCTTCGGAGCGACCCCGGCCAAAGCGCATCACATGCTCCTTGCCATCGCGCCAGACGCGCACCTGCAGCCACTCCGACAGCGCATTGACGACAAACAGCCCGGCGAGCAGACCAGGCCAGGATCGGCGCGTCATGATGACTTCGACAGCCGAGATGCCCTATTTGCGCAATTGGTGAAGGTCGTTCGCCGTCATCGGCCAGCCAGGCGGCAAGATTTTTGTTTCTTCTTTTCAGAATTCGTGCTATCTGCTCTCGTATCCTACCTCGCCATGAGGGGCGCATCGCGATCGTCACGAGCGTGAGGTGGGCTGCGGTGGGCGTGTCGGGGTGCAGCATGGCTTGGCCGCGCGGACGAACATCCCGATGCGCACGGTGAAGCCGTGTGGTCCTGGCCTCCCGATGCTGAGGCCAAGTCGGCGCTCGCGACGAGCGCGCTGATGACGGGGGCAAGAACGCCGGTCCCCGGGGAGAGCACGGAGTAAGCCGTAAAGCCATCGCGCAGGGAGGGCCGGATGTCCGGTCCGTACCTGTGGTTCTGCCGCGTGCTTTTTTGCTGCACGCGGACCATGGGTGCGACCCGCACCCGGCCTTCCCTGCGCCCTCTGTTCTCGATGAGGGTTTTAAGTGGCACAGCTCGGGCGCGGTGGCGCGGCGAGGATGAATGAGTTCGCCTCTGTGATGAATGGCACGGTGCGCGCGCACCCACAACCGTCATCGTCCGCGAAGGCGGAAGATCCAGTACGCCGCGGCGCCTCTGTGACCCGCGAAGTCTCTGGAATACTGGATCACCCGCCTTCGCGGGTGATGATAGCGGAGAGCTTCATACCTATCCGTCCTTGGAGTCAGAGCGCCCCGCCCACGAGGCCCGGAATGGCACGATGGCAGACGCAGGGACGCACGGGCGGCAACTTGAGCCAGCGAAGGAGAGAGCGGAGCCGCCCTGCCCTCTATCGGCCCCGACCGGCCGCCTGCGGCAGGAAGGAGGATGGCTGATGCACCGGCGCGATGGCGACCGCGCGGTTGCGGCCTTCGTTCTTGGCGCGGTACAGCGCGGTGTCGGCGCGCTTCATGACGTCGGCGATCGGCTCGCCCTTCTGCTCCAACGTGGAGATGCCGATCGAGACCGTGACGTCGATGCGCTTCTCGCCCTTGTGCACCGAGAACGGCTCATTGGCGACCGAGCGGCGCAGGCGCTCGGCGACCATGCCGGCGACGTGCAAATCGGTCTCCGGCATCACGATCACGAACTCCTCGCCGCCATAGCGGCAGGCGAGATCGATGCCGCGGATCGACTTGCGCACCCGCATGGCGAATTCCCGCAGCACGTCGTCGCCGGCGTCATGGCCGTAAGTGTCGTTGATCGACTTGAAGTAGTCGAGGTCGAGCATCATCAGCGCCAGCGGCTTGCCGCGGCTCGCCGCCTGGTCGGCAAGCGTCGACAGATGCGTCTCCATGTAACGGCGATTGTGCAGGCCTGTCAGCGCGTCGGTGATCGCCATCTCGATCGAGTTCTGCACGTTGTCGCGCAGGTGATCGGTGTAGCGGCGCTTGCGGATCTGGGTGCGCGCGCGCGCCAAGAGCTCGTTCTTATCGACGGGGCGCAACAGATAGTCGTTCACGCCGATCTCCAGGCCGCGCAGCAGCCGGGAATTGTTCTCGGCTTCCGCGATCGCCAGGATCGGCACGTGACGCGTGCGCTCCAGCGAACGCAGCTGGCTGCACAGCCGCAAGCCGTCGAAATCGTCGAGGTCGAGCGAGACGATGACGAGATCGTAATTGCCGTCGGCCGCGTTGAACACGGCCTCCGCCGGATGCGGCTCGACATCGACCGAATGCTCGGTCGCCAGCATCGGTCCGAGCCGCTCATAGGACGACGGCCGGTCGTCGACCAGAAGGATCCGCCCGCCCTTTCCTGCATCGGCGACCGCGTTGCGCTCGGGCGCCTGCACGCCGATCTCCAGCGAGGTCAGGGCGCGCATGCGCAGCTCGTCGGTCATCATCTTCAGCCGGGTCAGCGAGCGCACGCGCGCGATCAGCACGACGTCGGAGACCGGCTTGGTGAGAAAATCGTCGGCGCCGGCCTCGAGGCCGCGCACGCGGTCGGACGGGCTGTCGAGCGCCGTCACCATCACGACGGGAATGAAATGCGTCGCCGGGTTCGACTTCAGCCGGCGGCAAACCTCGAAGCCGTCCATGTCCGGCATCATCACGTCGAGCAGGATGATGTCGCATTCGGCGCGCTGGCAGATCTGCAGCGCCTCGGCGCCGTTCGAGGCGGTCAGCACGTCGAAATATTCGGCCGACAGCCGTGCCTCCAACAGCTTGACGTTGGCGGGGACGTCATCGACGACAAGGATGCGCGCGGACACTGCAGAAACTCCTCAGCCGATGAAACGTCGCACGGTTTCTATGAATTTTCCGACCGAAATCGGTTTAGAAAGATAGGCTTCGCAGCCACCCTCGCGGATGCGCTCCTCGTCGCCCTTCATCGCAAAAGCCGTCACCGCGACCACCGGGATCGCGCGCAAATCCGGATCGTCCTTGATCCATTTCGTCACTTCCAGGCCGGAGACCTGCGGCAGCTGGATATCCATCAGAATGAGATCGGGCCGGGTCCGGCGCACGATGTCGAGCGCCTCCACGCCGCTGGACGTGCCGGACGTCTGGTACCCATGGGCTTCCAACAGATCGCGGAAGAGCTTCATGTTGAGCTCGTTGTCTTCCACGATCAGGACGGTCTTGCCCATCCGCCCCTCCGAATTACTGACACCCGACTGCCCTCCGGTGGACACCTGCCCACCGCTACCCATCTAATTCAAACTAGCCCCAGATTCGTTCAAAGCCGTTAAGGCGGTATTCCATCTTCGACCGAGATGGTTTCCACTTGCTTGAACCCGCTCCGAAGACTCGGGCATGATGGCCTGCAAAGTAGAGACGACAAGTTAATGGAAAGGCAAATGCCCCGTTGAAAAAGCGTTCTCAAAATCCGCGCGAAGTCGCTGAAATCGTTGCCATTCAGGCCTTGTCTTTCCTGGCCGGGGAACCCGAGCGCATCGGCCGGTTCCTGGCCGAGACCGGGATCGGGCCGGAGACGCTGCGGACCTCGGCGGCCGACCCGAATTTCCTGGCCAGCGTGCTCGATTTCGTGCTGCGCGATGACGCGACGGTAAAGGCTTTTGCCGAAAGCTCCAAGTTACATCCGACCAATATCATGGCCGCAAGGCAGGTATTGGGCGACCGGCAGTGGGAGCGCGACGTGCCGTGAGCACGATGGCGCCAGAAGGAGGGACGCACGCGGTCAGCCGGCCGACCTGCTTCTGTCGCGACTGCCTGTCGGATCTCGCCTCCACGGCGCGCCGCTGCAGCGCCTGCGGCTCGCCGCGGCTGGTCCGCCATCGCTCCCTGCCCGGGCTCACCTTGGCCCATATCGACTGCGACGCGTTCTATGCCACGGTCGAGAAGCGCGACAATCCAGAGGTCGCCGACCGTCCGGTCATCATCGGCGGCGGCAAGCGCGGCGTGGTCTCGGCGGCCTGCTACATCGCCCGCACCTATGGCGTGCGCTCGGCGATGCCGATGTTCAAGGCCCTGGAGCTGTGCCCCTCCGCGGTGGTGATACGGCCGGACATGGCGAAATACGTCCGGGTCGGCCGCGAGGTCCGGCAGGCGATGCAGGCGCTGACGCCGCTGGTCGAACCGCTGTCGATCGACGAGGCATTCCTCGACCTCTCCGGCACCGAGCGTGTCCACGGCATGATCCCGGCGAAAGTGTTGGCGCGCTTCGCCCGCGAGGTGGAGCAGATCATCGGCATCACGGTCTCTGTCGGGCTGTCCTGCAACAAGTTCCTTGCCAAAATCGCCTCCGATCTCGACAAGCCCCGCGGCTTCGCCGCGCTCGACCAGGACGAGGCCCGCGATATGCTTGCCGACAAGCCGGTGGGCTTCATCTTCGGCGTCGGACCGGCCAGCCAGCAGCGGCTGGCGCAACACGGCTTTCGCCTCATCTCCGACCTGCAGCGCGCCGACGAGATCGAGCTGATGAAGCAGTTCGGCGGTGAGGGCCGAAGGCTTTGGCGGCTGGCGCGCGGCCTCGACGATCGCAAGGTGGTGGCCGACCGCGGCGCCAAGACGATCTCCAGCGAGACCACCTTCGACACCGACATCCGCGACTACGCGACCTTGGAGAAGCTGCTCTGGCGGCTGTCGGAGAAGGTCTCGGCGCGGCTGAAGGCGAGCCAGCTCGCCGGCTCGACCATCACGCTGAAGCTGAAGACATCAGATTTCCGCCAGCGCACCCGCTCGCAGTCGATCGCCGCGCCCACCCAGCTCGCCGGCAAGATCTTCGCCATCTGCAAGGAGATGCTGGCACGAGAGACCGATGGCACGGCGTTCCGCCTGATGGGCGCCGGCGTCAGCGCGCTGCGCCCGGGCTCGGAAGCCTCCGACACCGACATGCTCGACCGACGCTCAGCCTCCGCCGAGCGCGCGATGGATGCGCTACGCAAGAAATTCGGCCAGGCCGCGGTGATCCGCGGCATCGCCTATGGCGGGCCGGAGGAGACGGAATGACGCCCGTCTCAGTTGCTGCAGGGCTTGTTGGAGTCCTTGCTGTCCTTGACGTCGAACTTGCCAAGCGCGCCTGCAATGACGAAGTCATTGTAGTCGAGCACGAGCGCGCGCGAGACGCCGTTCTCATACAGCTCGAACGACATCGCATAAACAGGCGTCTGCTCGCCCTCCGTCCGCTTGGCGTCGCGGTCGTAGTAGCTGACCGTGACCGGCCAGCGCGTCAGCGACTTCATCTCGTCATTGTCGGTCGAGGCGTCCGGCTTGGCCGGAGCCTTGTCGCCCGGCACCGCTGCGCCGATCACCGTGAGAGTGTTGTAGACCTTCTCGCCATTGTCGGAGCCGTCATACACCGACAGTTCGAGCAGCGACTTGCCCTCGCGGGCGGCCGCGATGATGCGCTGGATCTGCTCGGTCGGAAACACCGTCGAACCGTCGAGCGTGAAGGTTTTCGCCTCCGGCTGCTTCAGCTTCACCGTGATGTGGTCGCCGCTGCGCTCCGCGATGCCGTCCACCGGGCTGGAGGCCTGGTCGTTCATCCGCGAGTCGATCTTGAAGCGGTAGCTCTTGCCGGCGCCGTCCTCCCACGCCGTCGAGCGCAGGTCGCTGAGCGTGACCTTGCCTTCGCCGAGATCGAGCTCGGAGACCTGGCGGAAGTCCGAGGTGTAGCCGTTACAGGCATTGCCGGAGAAATTATAGAGAATGCGGCCGCGCGCGCTGTTCACCGGGCTCGATCCACGCGACTTCAGCAGGCTCAGCTCATACAGCGCCTGGTGCGGCAGGAACGGCACTCCTGCCCCGGCCTGCGCCGGACCGAACGTGATCGCGGCAATCGCCAGCGCTCCCATCGACAGTCGAAACGAATGAGCCATGAGTTTTCCTCGGGGGACGTATCGATAAACCGTCACATTAAAGACCGCTGCATTACGTCGCAACTGCGGCTGTCTCACGGAAACGTGCGATCACGGGGCCCAGTTAACGGCGGCGGCCGCTGCTTGCATGTCGCTGGCAACTGCGCCAAACAGGGCCGCGGTCCGGCACGGGCCCATTATTCACGCGACAGATCGGGGATTTGCGATGGCGGGTACGGTTGAACAGACTCTGGCGTCACAGGGCATCACGTTGCCGGCGCCGAAGGCTCCGGTGGCCAATTATGTCCCGTTCGTGCGCACCGGCAATCTGCTGTTCGTCTCGGGTCAGGTCTGCCTCGGCGGCGACGGCAAGCTGATCGCGGCGGGCAAGCTCGGCGGCGGCGTGTCGATCGAGGACGGCTATGCCGCGGCGAAGGGCTGCGGCATCAACCTGCTCGCCCAGGTCAAGGCGGCGGTCGGCGATCTCGACAAGGTGGTGCGCGTGGTGCGGCTCGGCGGCTTCGTCAATTCGGCCCCCGACTTCCTGGATGGACCGAAGGTGCTCAACGGCGCCTCGGACCTGATGGTCGCAGCGTTCGGCGACAAGGGCCGCCACGCCCGCACCACGGTCGGCGTCGCATCGCTGCCGTCGGATGCGGCAGTGGAAGTCGAAGGCGTGTTCGAGGTCGAGTGAGATTGAATTGGACGAGAATGGACGGGGCGAATGCGCGCACCTGACTGGCTGACGGCCCGCCCCGTCGCCCATCGCGGCCTGCATGATGCGGCCAGCGGCATTATCGAGAACATGCCGGCCGCCGCGCGCGGCGCGATCGCCGGCAATTTCGCCATCGAATGCGACATCCAGCTCTCGGCCGATGGCGAGGCGATGGTGCATCACGACTACGAGCTCGGCCGCCTCACCGAGGGCTCGGGCCTCCTGATCGAGAAGACCGCGGCCGAGCTGAAGGCCGTGACGTTCAAGCAGACCGACGAGCGGATGATGACGCTCAAGGACCTCTGCGACCTGATCGGCGGACGCGTGCCGCTGGTGGTCGAGGTCAAGAGCACCTTTCAGGGTGATCGTCGGCTGGTCCGAAGGATGGCCGAGGTGCTGTCGGCCTATTCCGGTCCGGCGGTTGGCATGTCGTTCGATCCGGACCTCGTGCACGCCATGCGCGAAACAATGCCGAATCTGACGCGCGGCATCGTCGCCCAACGCACCTATGAGGACGGCTACTGGGACAAGCTCACGCAAGCGCAGCGCGACAGCATGCTACATCTCAGGCACGGCCTGAGCACGCAGCCGCATTTCGTCGCCTATTGGGTGCAGCAGCTGCCGGCGCCCGCGCCCTGGGTCGCGCGCAATGTGTTCGGCTGTCCGCTGCTGACCTGGACCGTCCGCACGCCGGAGCAGCGCGCCACCGCCGCGCGTTACGCGGATCAGATGATCTTCGAAGGGTTTACGCCGGAGACGTGAGGCGAGACTCGAGGCGGGCCTTGAAGTCGGTGCTGCGATGCACGATCTTGATCCCATAGCAATCCGGGCGGCTCGGCCGAACGTTCCAGAGTTGCCTTCTGTTCAGGGGTTCGATGGCCTCACCTGAGATCACGCTCGAAGCCGTACCCGGGATCTCTGAAATCCCGGCCGCTGCCTGGGACGCCTGCGCCAATCCCGCCGGCCGCCTCGCCCCCGGCTCATCCGCCGGCTGCGGCCCCTCCTATAACCCGTTCGTCTCCCACGCCTTTTTGTCCGCCTGCGAAACCTCCGGCTCGGCGACGATCCGCACCGGCTGGGCGCCGCGGCATCTCGTGGCCAAGCTGGGCGAGGAAATCCTGGGCGTCGTGCCCTGCTATCTGAAGTCGCACTCGCAGGGCGAATACGTCTTCGACCGCGGCTGGGCTGACGCCTATGAGCGCGCCGGAGGCCGCTACTATCCGAAGCTGCAGGTCTCCGTGCCCTTCACGCCGGCGACCGGGCCGCGGCTGCTGATCCGTTCCGACCAGGACCGGGAGATGATCGGCAACGCGCTGGCGCAGGGCCTGAAGGCGCTGTGCGGGATCAGCGAGGCGTCCTCGGTGCACGTGACCTTCGCCCGCCAGGCCGAGTGGGAGCTGCTCGCCGCACAGGGTTTCCTGCAGCGCACCGACCAGCAGTTCCACTGGCACAACCAGGGTTTTTCCAGCTTCGACGATTTCCTGGCGACGATGAACTCGCGCCACCGCAAATCGATCAAGCGCGAGCGGCGCGATGCGCTGAACGCCGGCATCACCATCCATTGGCTGACCGGCAAGGACATCACCGAGGACGCGTGGGACGCGTTCTTCGACTTCTACATGGACACCGGCTCGCGCAAATGGGGCCGGCCCTATCTTAGCCGCAAGTTCTTCTCGCTGATCGGCCAGAGCATGGCTGACGACGTGCTGCTGGTGATGGCCAAGCGCGACGGCCGATGGATCGCCGGCGCCATCAACTTCATCGGCTCGGACACGCTGTTCGGCCGCAACTGGGGCGCCATCGAGCACCACCCGTTCCTGCATTTCGAGGTCTGCTACTACCAGGCGATCGACTTCGCGATCCAGCACAAGCTGGCCGTCGTCGAGGCCGGCGCGCAGGGCGAGCACAAGATCGTGCGCGGCTACCTGCCGCAGACCACCTACTCCGCGCACCACATCGCCGACCGCGGCCTGCGCCGCGCCATCGACGACTACCTCAAGCGCGAGCGCGCCTTTGTCGAGCAGGCCGGCCGCGAGCTCGCCGAATCCGGCCCGTTCCGCAAGGACCTGGACGAGCAATCTTGACCGGCGGCACGAGGCAATGAAAGTAAGGCGCCTGACGAGGAACCGCTGAAGGATTTGCCGATGACCGCCTACGATCCCCAAAACCCGTTCGCGAAGATCCTGCGCGGTGAATTCCCCTGCGTGAAGGTGTATGAGAACGACCACGTGCTGGCCTTCCTCGACATCATGCCGCGCGTCCCCGGCCACACGCTGGTCATCCCGAAGGCTCCGGCCCGCAACATCCTCGACATCACCGAGGAAGACTACCTCCATGTCGGCCGCGCCGTGCGCACGATCGCCCGCGCCGCCAAGACGGCGTTCGCCGCCGACGGCATCACGGTGCAGCAGTTCAACGAGCATGCCGGCGGGCAGATGGTGTTCCACCTCCACGTCCACATCATGCCGCGCCACAATGGCGACAGCCTGCTGCCGCCGGCCAGCCGCAAGGAGGACCCGAAGGTGCTGGAAGAGAACGCCGCGAAGCTGATCGCGGCGCTCAAGGGCTGATCACGGCTCACGCATCGTCGAGCCCGATGTCCAGCGCGGCCGAGGAATGCGTGATCCAGCCGACCGAGATCAGGTCGACACCCGCCGCCGCGATCGCCGGCGCGGTGTCGACGGTGATCCGGCCCGAGGCCTCGGTGATCGCCTTGCCGCGGGCCATGCCGACGGCGCGTTCGAGCTCTGGCGGCGTCATGTTGTCGAGCAGGACCGCATCGACGCCCAGCTTCAGCGCCTGCTCGAGCTGCGCGAGATTGTCCACCTCGACCTCGATCTTCACGAGATGGCCGGCATGAGCCTTGGCCCTGGTGATCGCCGCCGCGATGCCGCCGGCAATCGCGATATGGTTGTCCTTGATCAGGACCGCATCATCCAGCCCGAACCGATGATTGCCGCCCCCACCCGCGCGCACCGCATATTTCTCCAGCGCGCGCAGCCCCGGCGTCGTCTTGCGCGTGCACACGATCTGCGCCCGCGTGCCCTTCACGGCCGCGACCAGCGAGGCCGTCGCGGAGGCGACGCCGCTGAGGTGGCAGAGGAAGTTCAGCGCGACGCGCTCGCCGGTCAGCAGCGCCCGCGCCGGGCCGTTGATCGTGGCGATCACATCGCCGGCCGCGACGACGCTGCCGTCGCCGCGGATCGTCTCCATGCGAACCTCGGGCGAGACCGTCTGAAAGGCGCAGCGCGCGACGTCGAGGCCGGCGATCACGCCGGGCTGGCGCGCCCGCAACTGCAGGGCAGCGCGCTGCCCGGCGGGCACGATCGCATCGGTGGTGATGTCGCCGGCGCGGCCGAGATCCTCCAGCAGCGCCGCACGGAGCAGTGGCTCGTAGAGCAAGGGAAAGAGTGGATTGAGGCTCATGATACGATGCTCCTGAATGAAGGATGCCCTGTCTCCGCAATCTCCCACGCGGCGGCGATCGCTGAGGACGACGTAAAACGGGACGGCTGCGCGGCGGGCAGCGTGTCCGGACAGTCGGTGCGGCAATGCCCGCCGCGGCTCTCCTCGCGCGCATGGGCAGCCACCGACATCATCAGCCCGACCAGGGCTGGATCGGCCGTCGCTCCAGCTCCTATCGCCAGCGGGAGCAGGCTCCGGATGGCGGACACCATCCGATCGCGGTCGCGCAGCACGCCGAGTGCGCCGGACAGCAGCGGACGCACCGAGGACGGATCAGATGCAGCGGGGCTTGCCGCGGGCTCTCCGACCTTGGCAGCGCGCCGCGGCGTCCCGGCCGTGCTCTCGGCCACCCATTGCGCGCAGACGATTGCTTCCATCAGCGAGTTGCTGGCGAGGCGATTGGCGCCGTGCAGTCCGGTGCGGCTGACCTCGCCGCAAGCCCACAACCCGTCGACCGAACTGCGGCCCATCGCATCAACGGAGATACCGCCCATATGGTAGTGCACGGCGGGTCGAACCGGTATGGGATCGACGGCCGGATCAATTCCGGCCATGCGGCAGAACGCGCTGATCACGGGATAGCGCGCGGCGAAGGTGCCCCCCAGCGCCTCGCGCGCATCGAGAAAGACGCGATGGCCCTGCGCGCGCTGACGCCACACCGCCCGCGCCACCACGTCGCGTGGCGCCAGCTCGGCGCCGGGCTCGTCCGCCATGAAGCGCGTGCCGGTCTCGTCGATCAACACCGCGCCATCGCCGCGGATCGCCTCGGTCAGCAGCGGCAGCGGCCGCGACGGACCGTCGAAGGCGGTGGGATGAAACTGCACGAATTCGAGATCGGACAGCACCGCCCCTGCCCGCGCCGCCAGCGCCAACCCCTGGCCGAAGCAGCCGGACGGATTGGTGCTGTCGAGGAACAGGCCGCCGATGCCGCCGGTCGCGATCACGACGCGCGAGGTGGCGAGCACGACCGGCTCCTCGCCGCTCACCGCGACCACCCCCTGGATCGCATTGTCCACGACGATCAGCCGGCGCGCCTCGACACCTTCGAGCAAGGTCACCGACGGACATCGCCTGACGGCCGCGATCAGCGCGCGCATGATCTCGCGCCCGGTGCCGTCACCGGTGGCGTGCACGATGCGCTTGCGGCTGTGTGCCGCCTCGAGGCCGAGGCGCCAGCGCCCGTCGGCATCGCGGTCGAACGCGACGCCGAGCTCCGCGAGGCGCTCGACCGCCGCAGGCGCAGCATCGATGATGCGACGCGCCGCGGCCTCGTCACACAGGCCTGCGCCGGCGGCAATCGTATCGGCGAAATGCAGCGCCGGCTCATCGTCGCGACCGACCGCAGCCGCGAGACCACCCTGCGCCCACATGCTCGACGCCTCCGCGCCGAGCGGCGACTTCGACACGAGTACGACGGGCTCGGGTGCCAGTTGCAGCGCCGTCATCAGCCCGGCGGCGCCGCCGCCGATGATCACGGGACGGCCGATGAGACTGGAGAGATCGGTGCTCATAGCGCCAGCATCCTTTCCACTGAACGCCGCGCGCGCTCGGCCATCGCGGGATCGATCGTCACCTCATGCGTGTTGGTCTCGAGCGCATGACGGATGTTCTTCAAGGTGATCCGCTTCATGTGCGGGCACAGATTGCAGGGCCGGACGAACTCGATGTCGGGGTACATCACCGCAACATTGTCGCTCATCGAGCATTCTGTCAGGAGAACCACCCGCGCCGGCCGCTTGGCGCCGACATAGTCGGACATCGCCGCCGTCGAGCCGGCGAAGTCCGCTTCCGCCACCACCTCCGGCGGACATTCGGGATGCGCGAGCACGGTGACCCCGGGATGATTGTCGCGCAGCGTGCGGACATCCTCGGCGCTGAAGCGCTCATGCACCTCGCAATGTCCCTTCCACGCCGTGATCCGGACCTTGGTCTGCGCCGCGACATTGCGGGCGAGATACTCGTCCGGAAGCATGATGACGTGATCCGTGCCGAGCGACTCCACGATTTGGCGCGCATTGCCCGAGGTGCAGCAGACATCGGACTCGGCCTTCACCGAAACCGAGGTGTTGACATAGGCGACCACCGGCGCGCCGGGATGGCGCGCGCGCATCAGCCGGACGTCATCGGCGGTGATGGAGTCCGCGAGCGAGCAGCCGGCCTGCAGGTCCGGGATCAGCACCGTCTTCCCGGGATTGAGCAGCTTCGCCGTCTCCGCCATGAAATGCACGCCGGCGAGCACGATCACCTCGGCGTCGACCTTGGTCGCCTCGCGCGCGAGCAGCAGGCTGTCGCCGACGATGTCTGCGACGCCGTGGAATATCTCGGGCGTCTGGTAGTTGTGCGCCAGCAGCAAGGCGTTGCGCCGGCGCTTGAGCGCGAGGATGGCCTCGACATCCTCCTCGTAGACGGCCCATTCGGGCGGCGGGATCACCCGCTTCAGGCGGTCAGCAACAGACGACTTCGGCGCGACGGCAGCCAAAACGGTCCCGGCCATTTATACTCTCCTTGAGCATAAGATGGCTTATACTTATCCTGAGCATAAGTCTTGTCAAGCGCTGGGGATCACGACCGCGAGAGCGGCAGCTTGGTTCCGACCACGGCGCGCTCCGCGAGCACGCCCTGGCGGAAGCGGAACAACTTGGCGGGCCGTCCGATCGTGTCGGGAGCCATGGCTCCGGTCTCTTCGACGAGTTCCTGCTGCTCGATGAGCCGGCGGAAGTTCTGCTTGTGAACCAGCCGGCCGGCCAGCGCCTCGACGCTGCGTTGCAATTGCAGCAGGGTGAATTCATCCGGCATCAGCTCGAAGACGACCGGGCGATATTTGATCTTGGCGCGCAGCCTTGCGATGCCGGTGGCGAGAATGCGGCGGTGGTCACCCGTCATCGCGCGGCCGGGCACGGCCGCCTCGCCGCCCTGCTCGCGCACGCGCTCCGGGATCAGCGCGGCCTCGTACAACAGCTCATAGCGCTGCAGCGCGAGCTCCTCGTTCCACTCGCGGCCGTCGAGGCCGAAGGTGATGGCGGCACGTCGCCAGCGTGTCTTCTGCAACGCCGGCTCATCTGCCAGGCGTGCCCAGGCCTTCAGCCTTGGCGCGATGATCTTGGCGAGGATCGCCGGCGCCCCATCGCGATGATCCTCCCAGGGGAAGTAGTCGTACCAGGACGACCATTGCGCATCGGCGCCCTCGCGCCCCTCCTCCTCGCGCGTGAGGCCGAGATAGCTGATGGAGATGCGATGCGGCGCGTCGGGATCGCCGGAGCGGCCGCGATCGGCAAAGGTGTAGAGCTGCTCGACATAGCCCAAGGGATGGCCGGTCTGCGCCTCGACCCAGGCGCGCAGGCCCATCTGCAGCGAGCGGTGCGCGAACTGAAACGGGCCGCTCGGCAAGGCGGCCGCGTGATCGATCGTCATGATCTTCGGGTGCCCGTCCGTCACCGCGACCAGCACGGCGACGAGGTCGGCGGTGATCGCATCCAGAGCCGTCACGGTCTTCTGTGGCCGCTTGTTCAGGTTCGACATCCCGATCGCCGGTCCTATTTGTCCTCGCTTGCCCCAGGCGTGAACACACAATGATCCGGCTTCAGGTCGATCAGCGGCGTCTCGTCCAGGCAATCGAGGCCGCGCACCAGCACGGTGCTGCCCTCCAGCGCGACGAAGCGGACGGTCGAGACGCCGATCGGATTTGGGCGCACGGGCGAGCGCAGCGCGAAGGTGCCGCGGGTCTCGCCGTCATGATGGCGCGGGCTCTGCTTGACGAGGTCGCGGCGGGCCCGGTTGAGCCAATACAGCACCTGCAGATGGCTGAAACCGTCGATCCCCTGCAGGGCCGGCACCCAGGGCTCGAAGATTTCGAGCCGGCACACCGGCCCCTCGAGGCTGCCCTGCCGGGGTGTCTCCAGGCGCGAGGTCCAGGGTGCGCGGATGCGGCCGATGAAATACAGCGCGGCATCGCGCGGCTGCGGCGCATCGACGGTGACTTCACCCGGGCGGAGATCGGTCTCAGTGGTCATCGCAAAACAATCCTCAGATCTCACAGCTAATCTAGCCGAACGCCGCGGCATCGCAATTGCGGTCGCGCAACTCAGCCGAGCCACCAAGTGCCGGCCAGCATGACGGCCTCGCCGCAGACGACGCCGGCAAAGATCGAGCGGCGCGTCGCCAGAAAGGCCGCGAGCCCGGCGACCACCGCGCCGTGCCGCAGGCCCCACGGCACGCTGGCGAGCGCGCCGGGCGGCTGCACGACGATCTGCGCGATGACGCCGGCCAGGATCGCAGTCGCGACCGCCTTGACCCACATCAGGAGGTCCGAGCCCTCGTCGAGGCCGCTGCCGAACCACAGGCCGAGCAGCCGCCAGATCTGGTTGGGGATGACGCCCGCGACCAGCAGCACCACCAGCGCATGCCAATCGCCGATGAAGTCGCTCATGCCGCCTCCCGCCGCTCGCGCCATTTGTGGACGGCGAAGGCGAGCGTGCCGGCGGCGACGCCACTGACCAGGATGTCGACGCCGCTGTTGAGCCGGGCGGCGACCGGATACAGCACGAGGCCGAGGCCGAGCGCGAGCACGTCGGCCAACTCCCTGGCATTGCGCAGGGTCGAGAACAAGAACGCGAGCGGCGTCAGCAGCAGCACGGCGGCGCCGAAGGTCTGCGACAGGTTGGCGGCCAGAAGATAGCCGATGATGGTCGCGATCAGCGCCACGCCCATCAAGCCGGTGCCGAGCCCGTGGACGAAGGCGATGCGGCGCTCGCGCGGCACATGCGGCAGGAAGCGATAGCATTCGACCCACAGGGTCACCGCGGTGAAATGCGCGATCAGCACCAGCTGGCGCCGCCGGGTCTTGGGCCCGCGGATCAGCGGCAGCACGGCCACGACCATTGGAAACAGCCGGATCGCGCTCATCGTCACCGCGATCGCCGATTGCAGGATGGTCTGGCCGGAGCCGAGCGTCGACACCAGGATGATCTGCGCCGGCCCTGCCCAGACCAGCACGGTGCTGAGGATCGCCCAGAGCATGCTGAAATGCGTGTCGTGGGCGAGCGCGCCGATGCCGATGAAGGTGACGAACAGCACCACCGACAGGATGGTCGCCGACGTCGCGCGCAGGCCCCAGCCGAAGGCCCGGAACGAACCATGCCATTGCGGCGAATCGAGCGGAGGAAATGTCACGGGCGGCCCAGCGAAGCGGACCGCGATAAGGCTTTCGAAACCGCCCCGCGTCAACCGCCATCACGCGCGCGCTGCTCTGCATACGGCGCAAGCCGCGGCCCTCTAGGCCCGGTTGCGCAGCACGAAGCAGGCGCCGCCGGCGCCGCGGATGCGGCTGCACAGCGCGTCGGCCTCGCCGCGCGTGTCGGCGCCGATCCGCACCTGATAGAAGGCGCGATTGCCGCGCGTGCGCATCACCGAGGACAGCAGGCTCGGATCACGATCGCCGATGACAGAGCCGAGCCCCTTGATGGCCCGCGCATACATCGACAGCGCCTTGTTGCGGTCGAAGCCGGCCGCCAGCTGCACGCCCCAGGACTTCGCAGCCGCCATGGCGACGTGCTGCTCGAGCTGGGTGACGAACGGATTGGGCGCGCGCTTCAACAGCGCCATCAGCTGATGACAGGAGGTCGGCCGCGCGCTCGGCGGCAACTTGCCGCCCTTGCCCGCCGCAGCCCAGTCGTCGATCGATGTGCCGGTGATCGCCGAGACGTAGTTACGCGTCTCCCACGGTATCTGGCCCTTGCCGGCGAGCCAGTTCTGTACCCGGCGCGGGCCGGCATTATAGGCCGCCGCGGCGAGCCCGAGATTGCCGAACTGATCCCGCAGCTCGGCCAAAAACTGCGCCGATTTCGGCAGCGCCTGCACCGGATCGAACGGATCGAGCAGTTCGCGCTCGCTCGCGGTGCCCGGCATGAACTGGGCGATGCCCAGGGCGCGCTGACCGCTGCGGGTGACCGGTCCGACCGCGTCGCTCTGGAACCGGCTCTCCTGCCAGATCACGCGGGCGAAGAATTCGAGCGGCAGATCGTTCGACTTGGCGGCCGACTCGATCATCAGGCAGATCGCCTCGCGCGTGCCGCTCTCCTTCGGATCCTCAGGCTTGGCCGCGGCGTCCTTGGACTCGTCCTTTGCCGGCGGCGCCCCGTCGGCGAGCGGCCAGACGGTCTCGCCCTCATTGGCCGCGGCGCATCCGATCGTCGCGACCAGAAGACAGACAGCGACGCTGAGAGCCGGGATCGAGCGATGCATGGAAACAAAGGAAATTATGGCCGGTATGACGGCGGAAAACCAAAAGCCGACAGACAAAGCCGGAGGCCCCGTTCCGGTTCCAAAGCGCGACGCCTTGACACGGAGCATCGGCCGGCTAGCAATCCGCCATCGCTTCAGGAGCGCGACCGATGACCGCCTCTTCCGACCCGCTCGGCTTCGCGCCGGATGACACCGCGCCGCTGGCCTACATGGCGCGAACGCGGGACTATTATCTCGCGATCGGCTACGACACGCCGTATCGCTGGGCACATTATATTTCGGCGCCATTACAGAAGCTGCGCAAGCCGCTCGCGCAATCGCGCGTGACACTCATCACTACGGCGGCGCCCTACGATCCCGCCAAGGGCGATCAGGGCCCCGGCGCGCCCTACAACGGCGGCGCGAAGTTCTACTCGGTCTATGACGGCGACACGTCGGCCACGCACGATCTGCGCATCTCGCACATCGCCTACGACCGCACGCATACGACGGCTGCGGATTCCAACACCTGGTTTCCGCTACCGCAGTTGCTGCGGCTCGCCAGCGAGGGCCGCGTCGGCGCGGTCGGGCCGCGCTTCTTCGGTGCGCCGACCAATCGCAGCCAGCGCGTGACGATCGAGCAGGACGCTCCGGAAATTCTCGCGCGCTGCCGCGCCGACGAGATCGACGCGGTCGTGCTGGTACCGAACTGCCCGGTGTGCCACCAGACGGTGAGCCTGGTGGCCCGGCATCTCGAAGCCAATGGCATTTCGACCGTCGTGATGGGCTGCGCCAAGGACATCGTCGAGCACGCCGCGGTGCCGCGCTTCCTGTTCTCGGACTTTCCGCTCGGCAACTCCGCCGGCAAGCCGCACGACGCCGCCTCGCAGGCGTTCACTCTCGAGCTCACGCTCGATGTGCTGGAGAGTTCACCAGCCGGACGGACGACCGTGCAATCGCCGCTGCAATGGAGCGACGATCACAGCTGGAAGCGCGACTACAGCAACCCCGCTTTGCTCGCCCCCGAGGAGCTCGCGCGCCGGCGCGCCGAGTTCGACGCCCAGAAGGCGATCGCGCGCGGGATCCGCGAAAGTAAGTCCTGAAAGCCACACTCGCTTTGAACTCAGCAACAATTCCCTTCGGAAAAAGCTGATACCGCTTGCTCTCCCGTCCCAGTTGAGCTTGAGTTTCCCCCGAGTTCAAGGGGGCAATACAAATGAGAGTTGTAGCGTTGGTGGTGCTGTGCGCCGCCCTGGGTGGGTGCGCGTCCGTCACACGCGGCACTACCGAAACGATCAGCGTGGCATCGACCCCTTCAGGCGCTGAAGCCTCGGTCGCCGGCCTTGAGGCGCCGATGACCTGTACGACGCCGTGTTCGTTCGTGGCAAAGCGCAACGCGGACATCAGCGTCACGATCGAAAAGCCGGGCTACGAGACCCAGATCATCCCGCTGCAGAAGGACATCCCGACGGCAGGCGCGGCCGGATTCGCAGGCAACCTGCTGCTCGGCGGTGTGATCGGCATGGGCGTCGACGCAGCGACCGGCGCGGCGACCGACCACAAACCGAACCCGGTGATCGTCACCTTGCAGCCGAAGATGGCAGCACCGGTCGCGCGCGCCCAGCGTCCGCCGCGCCGTGCGGCACCGCCGCCGGCGCAGCCCGAAGCCGGGACCTAGCAGCCTCGCGGCCGGCTACCCGCCAGCCGCGACCTCGCCCGGCGCCACAGTATCGACGGGTAGTGCAAACGCCTCGACGCGATTGAACGGCTTCTTGTTGAGCAGCAACCGGGTCACGTCGGGGCGCGAATAATGTCCGGCGGGATCGGCAGCGTTCTTGGCGATGCCGATCATGCCGAGATCGATCTCGGCGATCAGCAGGCCTTCCTGATCCGGCGGCAGCTTCTCGACCAGCGAGGAGCCGTCCGGACCGAAGATCACGGCGTGGCCGCCGCCGACATGCAGCAGCGCGTGCTTGTCGGGCCGGTCGCACAATTCGTCGATCATGGCCTGCGAGACGGTGGCGCATGGCGCCAGCACGAAGCACGAGCCCTCCACCGCGTAGACCCGCGAGGCCGCGTTGTTGACCTCGGCGCCGAGCGCCGGCGCGAACGGGTCGTACAGCGAGAAGCTCGGCCAGGCCGCAACATGCACCTGCTCGTTTTGGGCATACATCGCATATTTCGACAGCGGCTGCAGATGCTCCCAGCAGCACAGCGCGCCGAGCCGGCCGATGTCCGGACGATCGTGTACGGCGAGATCGCTGCCGTCGCCCTCACCATATACGGTGCGCTCGGCATGGGTCGGCCGCAGCTTGCGGCGCTTGGCGATGGTCTCGCCATCCGGGCCGATCAGCCATTGCGCGATGTAGAGGCTGCCGCCGTCGCGCTCGGAAATGCCGAGCACAGCGGTCAGCTTCGCCTTGCGCACGGCGGCGCGCAGCGTCTCGGCCTGCGGGCTGTCATAGGCCAGCGAATTGTCGAAATAGCGCTGCACGAAGCCGCGGCCGATGCACCAGGCCGGTGAATCCATCCAGATGTGCCAGGGATAGCCGGGGATGAAGACCTCCGGGAAGGCGATCAGCTTGGCGCCCTTGTCGGCCGCCTCCTCGATCAATCCGATCGTCTTCTTGATCGAGGCGTCGAGGTCGAGCCAGGCCGGCGCCGCCTGCACCACCGCCACCTTGTATTTCGGATGTGCCAGTCCCATCGTCGATGCTCCCGCTGCTGCCGTTTGCGGCGGTCCCGCCGCGCTCCCTGTCACGCCACTATTGACCGAGGTGCCGGTTCGCGCTCGTCTTGCAAGGAACGAAAAGTCGACTGTGGCGGCGCCAGGCCGGCTTCGGCCCGAAACTTGCTGCACTGCGCCAGATTTAATCGACAGAGGTGCAAGGGGAGACGGACCGATGCCGATCCTGTTCACCACCGAGGGAAGCCCGGGCCACCGCCGGCTGGCGCTGTGGCAGGACATCGTCTGCGACGTCTATGTCGGACTCGACTGCACGTCCGATCTCGGCAGCGCGTTTCGCGGCGCGGTGACGCATACGACGCTGGGCCGCGCCGTCTGCTCCGAGGTCGTCTCCGACCGGCAGCGCGTGCGCCGAACCTCGCAGCGCATCGCGCGCGCGGATGCCGACTATGTGCTGGTCGCGCTCGGCCGCGAGGGCATCGGCGGCGTCACCCAGGACGGCCGCGACACGATGATCCGTCCCGGCGAATTCGCGATCTATGATACGACCCGCACTTACGAGTTGCAGTTCGACACCGCCTTCCGGCAGACCGTGTTCAAGCTGCCGCGCGACATGCTGCAGCGCAGGATCGGCGCGACCGAGGCCGTCACGGCGATCACCTTCGGCGCCGACAGCCCGCTGCAGCCTCTCGCCTACGAGTTCATCGTCAAGCTGTGCGAACGCGCCGATCACATCGGCGCCGAGCACGCCGACCGTCTGGCCGACCAGGCCGCCGACCTGCTGGCGATGACCTTGGCCGAGCGGCTGCGAACCCAGCCGCTGCCAGCCTCGAGCCATCGGGCGGCCCTGCTCTATCGCATCAAAGCGAATGTCCGCGCGCGTCTCGCCGATTGCGATCTGTCGCTGCCGAAGGTCGCGCGCGAGCTCGGCCTGTCGCCGCGCTACATCAACGACCTGTTCTCGGACGAGCAGCTGTCTTTCCAGCGCTTCGTGCTCGCCGAGCGCCTGAAGCTGTGCCGACGCGACCTCGCCGCCCCTGCCCTGGCGTATCGCCAGATCAGCGAGATCGCCTTCAGCTGGGGCTTCAACGACCTCTCGCATTTCGGCCGCGTGTTTCGCGAGCAGTTCGGCCAGTCGCCACGCGAGTGGCGGCGCAGCAACCTGACGCGCTAGTCTACACTACGCCAAGCCCTGCCTTTCGAGCCGGGCGGCAGCCGGATTTCCGCATGCGCCGTTTCGCCTTGAAAGCCCTGTTCTCGCTGCTCACGCTGCAGCGCGGCGCCGAGACCCGCCTGCGCTGGGATCGCATCGTGCTGATCGGCTCGACATGCGTGACGATCGGGCTGGTTGCGCTCTATGCCTATGGAAAGGCCGAGGGGCGCTGGTAGAACGCGCCAACGAGAAGCTGACATGAGCCTGCAAATGCGTCGTCTCGGATATGCCCTCGTTCCGCTGGTGCTGACCTCGACCGCCAGCCATGCGCTGGACAGCGAGCAGAAGCGAGGAAAAGCGCTCTTGCAAAGCCTTTGCAGCCGATGCCATGCGATAGGTCCCACCGGCGCAAGCCCGCATCCCGACGCCCCTCCGTTCAGGACCTTCGGTGACAGCAAGCTCTACGACGACGATTTTTCGCAGCGGCTGCAAACCGGCCTCTCGACGATCCACAAGGACATGCCGAGCTTCCAGTTCGATCGGCCCGACGCGGAAGCCGTCGTCAATTATCTCAAGGCGATCCAGGTCCGTCCCAAGCGAAGCTGACAGGCTCGCCCTGCCGATCGGCATGGAACAGGGATTGTGCAGCGCGGTTGCCTGTTTCCGAGCACCAACCGCGGCCCGGTTGCGGCCGGAGCTTCCACAATGACATCTACGACCACGACCTCGATGGTGCATGCCGACGGGCTGCCGCTGCCCCAGCGAACCTGGGCGATCGTCACGATCGCGCTCGGCATCGTGCTGGCCGTGGTGGACGGCGCCATCGCCAATGTGGCGCTGCCGACGATCGCGCGCGACCTCAACGCCAGCCCCGCGTTCTCGATCTGGATCGTCAACGGCTATCAGCTCGCGGTCACGATCTCGCTGCTGCCGCTGGCCTCGCTGGGCGAGATCATCGGTTATCGCCGCGTCTATCTCGCCGGCCTCGTGCTGTTCACCGCCGCCTCGCTGTTCTGCGCGCTGGCCGACAGCCTGCTCTTGTTGACGCTCGCGCGCATCCTGCAGGGCTTTGGCGCGGCCGGCATTCTCAGCGTGAACTCGGCGCTGGTACGTTTCACCTATCCGCACGCCCTGCTCGGCCGCGGCATCGGCATTAATGCGATGGTGGTCGCGGTGTCGGCGGCCGTTGGCCCGACAATCGCCGCCGGCATTCTCGCGGTCGGCAGCTGGCCCTGGCTGTTCGCGATCAACGTGCCGCTCGGCCTCGTCACCTTTGCCTTCGGCTTCCGCTTCCTGCCGCAGACGCCGCGCGCGCCGCACATGTTCGACTGGCAGAGCGCGGCGCTGAGCGCGGTGACCTTCGGCTTCCTGATTGCCGCGGTCGACAGCCTCGGCCATGGCGAGGCGCTGGCCACCTGCGCCATCGAGTTCGTCGTCGCCGTCACGGCCGGCTTCTGGCTGGTGTATCGCCAGACCCACATGGCCTCGCCGCTGCTGCCGCTCGACCTCCTGCGCATCCCCGTCTTCGCATTGTCGATCGCGACCTCGATCTCGTCGTTCTGCGGCCAGATGCTCGCCTTCGTCGCGATTCCGTTCTATCTCGAAAGCCATTTCGGCTATTCGCCGGTGCAGATGGGCCTGTTGATCACGCCGTGGCCTATCGCGGTCGGCCTGACCGCGCCGATTGCCGGCCGGCTGGTCGAGCGCGTGCCGGCCGGCCTGCTCGGCGGCATCGGCCTCGTGATCTTTGCCGGCGGTCTGCTCACGCTGGGCCTGTTGCCGCGCGAGCCGCAGGCCTGGGACGTTGTCTGGCGCATGGCGCTGGCCGGCTGCGGCTTCGGCCTGTTCCAGACGCCCAACAACCGCACGATGATCGCAGCTGCGCCGCGCGAACGTGCCGGCGGCGCCAGCGGCATGCTCGGCACCGCGCGCCTGCTCGGCCAGACCACCGGTGCGGCGCTGGTGGCGATGTTCCTCGCCATCGATCCATCCGACGGCACAAGGCTGTCGCTGCTGACCGGCGTCGGCTTCGCCCTGGTCGGCGCATTCTTGAGCATGTTGCGCCTTTCGCCGGCCGGCGCACGCGGCGCGGAGCACGTCCGCATTCATGACGGCCAGCGGCTCAAGGGCGAGTGATCTCGCCTCCGCAACATGATACCTACAAACTGAAATCAATGTGACATGGGCGGGCGGAATGACAGACTGGACGATGCTGCCACTGCTCGCGCTCGCCGCCTTCGGCTCGGGCATCGTCAACGCGTTGGCCGGCGGCGGTGCCTTCCTGACCTTCCCGACACTGCTCGCCGCCGGCATTCCGGCGATCGACGCCAATGCCTCCAGCACCGTGGCGCTGTGTCCCGGACAGTTCGTCAGCGCCTATGCCTCGCGCGAGATCCTGGGTGACGCCAAGGCGCCGTGGCGCGGCGACCTCGTCCGGCTGTCGATCATCAGCCTGATCGGTGGCACGCTCGGCGCCGTGCTGCTCCTGGTGACACCGTCGGCGGCGTTCAGCCGCCTGGTGCCGTGGCTGCTGTTGTTCGCAACGACGGTGTTCGCCTTCGGCATGCGGTTCACGCCGAAGGATGGCGCACGCTGGCTCGGGCCGCGGGCGATCCAGGCGGTGCAGTTCGTGATCGCGATCTATGGCGGCTATTTCGGCGGCGGCATCGGCATCCTGATGCTCGCTGCCCTGGTGTTCTATGGCATGCGCGATATCCGCGCGATGAACGGCCTGAAGATTTGGCTAGCGGCGCTGATGAACATCATGGCCTCCGCCATCTTCGCATTCTCGGGCCGCGTGCACTGGCTGGAGACGCTGACCATGATGGCCGCCGCCATGGTCGGCGGCTTCGTCGGCGCCCGGCTGAGCCAGACCATTCCTCCGGCGTATGTGCGCCGTTTCGTCATCGCCGTCGGCTGCGGGCTGACAGTCTACTTCTTCATCAAGCCTGCTTGAGGACGGCGAGACTCTGTTTCGAGGAGCAAACGGATCGCATCGGGAGAAAACAGCCCCTGCAACAAAGATGGCCGCCAACTTGCTCGTCACGCCCGGGCTTGTCCCGGTCAAGCCCGGCCATAACGCATTGAGATAGCCGGGCGCGAGTAAGATCCGGCCCCACCTCTTCATCGACGACGCTACCAAACAGAAAAAGGCCGGCGCG
The DNA here is from genome assembly GCF_000026145.1 of Bradyrhizobium sp. ORS 278. Taxonomy (NCBI): domain Bacteria; kingdom Pseudomonadati; phylum Pseudomonadota; class Alphaproteobacteria; order Hyphomicrobiales; family Nitrobacteraceae; genus Bradyrhizobium; species Bradyrhizobium sp. ORS 278. The sequence continues at coordinate 4,742,687 of NC_009445.1, forward strand.
AAGCCGGCCTTTCCCTTTAATGCTCTCGTCCCGGCATCATGCCTTGACCAGCGGACCCTTGGGCGCCGGGCCCTTCGGACCGCCGCCGGACTTCGGCTTGCGCTTGCGCGCCGCCGGCACTTCCGACTTCGGCGAGACCGGGCCATCGACGAACTCGAAGCCGATCTTCTCGTCCACACCGGACTCGTCCTTGACCAGGACGACACGGACGTGGCCACCGCTCTTCAGCTTACCGAACAGCACCTCGTCGGCCAGCGGCTTCTTGATGTGCTCCTGGATCACGCGGCCCATCGGGCGCGCACCCATTTGCTCGTCATAGCCGTGCTGGATCAGCCAGGCCTTCGCCGGCTCCGACAGCTCGATCGTGACGTCGCGGTCGGCCAGCTGGGCCTCGAGCTGTAGCACGAACTTCTCCACCACCATGCCGATCACGTCGACCGAGAGGTGGCCGAACGAGACGATCGCATCGAGACGGTTGCGGAATTCCGGCGCGAACTGCCGGTTGATCGCCTCGTGGTCGTCCCCTTCCCGCTTGGAGCGGTGGAAGCCGAACGCCTGCTTGGCGAGGTCCGCCGCGCCCGCATTCGTCGTCATGATCAGGATGACGTTGCGGAAGTTCACCTGCTTGCCGTTGTGGTCGGTGAGGCGGCCGTGATCCATGATCTGCAGCAGCACATTGTACAGATCCGGATGCGCCTTCTCGATCTCGTCCAGCAGCACCACGCAGTGCGGATGCTGGTCGACGCCATCGGTCAGGAGGCCGCCCTGGTCGAAGCCGACATATCCCGGAGGTGCGCCGATCAGGCGCGACACCGTGTGCCGCTCCATGTACTCCGACATGTCGAAGCGCAGGAGCTCGACACCGAGCGTCGAGGCCAACTGCTTGGCCACCTCGGTCTTGCCGACGCCGGTCGGACCCGAGAACAGGTAGCAGCCGATCGGCTTCTCCGGCTCGCGCAGGCCGGCGCGCGCCAGCTTGATCGAGGCGGACAGCGAGTCGATCGCCTTGTCCTGGCCGAACACCACACGCTTCAGGGTCTGCTCAAGATGCTTGAGCACCTCGGCGTCGTCCTTCGACACGCTCTTCGGCGGGATGCGCGCCATCGTGGCGATCGTGGTCTCGATCTCCTTGATGCCGATCGTCTTCTTGCGCTTGTTTTCGGCGAGCAGCATCTGCGCCGCACCGGATTCGTCGATCACGTCGATCGCCTTGTCCGGCAGCTTGCGGTCGTGGATGTAGCGCGACGACAACTGCACCGCGGCCTCGATGGCCTCGTTGGTGTACTTCAGCCGGTGATAGTCCTCGAAGTACGGCTTGAGGCCCTTCAGGATCGCGATCGCATCTTCCACCGACGGTTCGTTGACGTCGATCTTCTGGAACCGGCGCACCAAAGCGCGGTCCTTCTCGAAGTGCTGGCGATATTCCTTGTAGGTCGTCGAGCCCATGCAGCGGATCGAGCCTGAGGCCAGCGCCGGCTTCAAGAGGTTCGACGCATCCATCGCCCCGCCCGACGTCGCACCCGCACCGATCACGGTGTGGATCTCGTCGATGAACAGGATCGCGTTCGGGTGCGCCTCGAGCTCCTTGAGGACCTGCTTCAGCCGCTCCTCGAAGTCGCCACGATAGCGCGTGCCGGCGAGCAAGGTGCCCATGTCCAGCGAGAACACGGTCGCCGCGGACAGCACCTCGGGAACCTCGCTGTCGACGATGCGCTTGGCGAGCCCTTCGGCGATCGCCGTCTTGCCAACGCCGGCTTCGCCGACGAACAGCGGATTGTTCTTCTGCCTCCGGCACAGCACCTGGATGGCGCGGTTGATCTCGGAGTTACGGCCGATCACCGGATCGATCTTGCCGTCGCGGGCCTTCTTGTTGAGATTGACGCAATAGGTTTCCAGCGCCTCGCCCTTTTTCTTGGAGTCCTCGTTGCCCTTGGTCTCGGTCTCTTCGTCGACGCCACGCACCGGGCGCGCTTCGGAGACACCAGGGCGCTTGGCGATGCCGTGGCTGATGTAGTTCACGGCGTCGTAGCGCGTCATGTCCTGCTCTTGCAGGAAGTACGCGGCGTGGCTTTCGCGCTCCGCAAAGATCGCGATCAGCACGTTGGCGCCGGTCACCTCTTCGCGGCCCGATGACTGAACGTGAATCACGGCGCGCTGGATCACGCGCTGGAAACCCGCGGTCGGCTTGGCGTCGTCGCTGCCGTCCGTCACCAGATTTTCGAACTCGGTTTCGAGGTAGTTCACGAGACTGCCGCGCAGCTTGTCGAGGTCGACGCTGCACGCGCGCATCACGGCCGCTGCATCGCTGTCATCGATCAAGGACAAGAGGAGATGTTCCAATGTCGCGTATTGATGATGACGCTCGTTGGCAATCGCCAGCGCACGATGCAGGGATTGTTCAAGGCTTTGAGAAAAAGTCGGCATGCGCGTCCTCTGTGGCCCCCTGCCATCATGATCGCCGCCGCCCGGTCAGGCAACAACAACCTTTGTCAAATATAGTTATAACCGAGTGCGACAAAAGACCGGTCGGACGGCTCGATTACGGGTTCACCGGATCGTCAATGCAAAACCCGTTCCGATTGCGGCAAATCCGGCTGCGGCAACCGAACGGCACTCGTCTGTCGAACCGCCAGCCTATGTGTCGCAGCGGCCGTAATTCTTCGGTCGCAGCGGCGACCCGTGTGTGCATGTTCCCTGACAGCGGCTGCGGCGAGCGCGCACCCGGCCCGGCGTCGCGGCTTGCGAGAGCACTGCGCTACTTCTTCTCCATCACACATTGCAGCGGATGCTGATGCTTGCGGGCGAAGTCCATCACCTGCGTCACCTTCGTCTCGGCGATCTCATAGGTGAAAACGCCGCACTCCCCGATGCCGTGATGGTGCACGTGGAGCATGATCTTGGTCGCGGCCTCGACGTCCTTGTTGAAGAATTTCTCAAGAACGAGAACGACGAACTCCATCGGCGTGTAATCATCGTTGAGGATCAGGACGCGATAGAGATTGGGGCGCTTGGTCTTCGGCTTGACCTTGGTGATCACGGACGTGGCCGGGCCGCCGGGGCCACCGGACTTATTGTCGTTATTGCTCATCCTAGGCGCGGATCGGTTCAATCTGGAATTTGGCTGCGACATCTTGCACGCGTTAGATAATGCTGCGAGGACCCCAATAAAGGGTTTCCCGCATTGTCCCTTCCGGGATTGTCCCCACCGGGCCGCTTCGCCACCCGGTCCTGCGTTCCAGATCGCCTGTCCCTGCCGACCGGTCCGGTCGGACCGACACCAGGAATATGGGTCAGTGGCCGGTTTGCCGCAAGCGCATCCCCTGAATGGATCGGCGCTCCGGCAGGACCGATTCCCCCGCCCCGGCGATACCACGGAGGTTAATCAAACCGATCGCATTTTACAAAGCGGATTCACCGGGCGTTGCAGGGGAACCCGCGTCGTCGCCGTGGCGGTGCCATGCTCTGGTTATCACTTGGGTTTTCGCAAGCGAGTTGCACCGACCCCTGTCGCTCTCGGCCCGAGAACGCCCGCACAAAAACCATCATTGGTGAGCGACATCCCCGCTGATGACCTTTGGGGGCCGCATCTGCCGCCGTGCCGCGCGACATCGCGCTGCCCCACTGCCACCTGAAGAACAACACAGCTTTGCAGTCGCAGCGCCTCGAGCAAGCTCGCGCTGATCGTTCCGCTCAGCAGCCAAATGCAAAGCACCGGGGAACGGTCGAAGCCGCGCGTCGTCAAATAGCAGGTCACATCGACGCTCGCCGCATGGCGCGAGACAACAAAAAAGCCCGGCGCGAGCCGGGCTTTCGACTGTCACCTCGCGGCGGCTGCGATCAATGCGCGGCCGGCGGGGTGAACTTGGCAGCAATGCCTTCGAGCGGCTTGAACGCCTGCTTGGCGAGATCCGAATACAGGCCGGCGATCTTCTGCGCATCGGCAACGAAGGTCTCGTAGGCCGACTTGGCGAATTCGGTCTGGACCTCGAGCACCTTATCGAGCGACTTCACGCCCTGCAGCTTCTCGACGAACGACTTGGTGTCCTCGAAGGATTTCTTGGTGTAGTCGCCATAGGCGGTGGCGATCGCGTGGATGCCGTTCTGCACGGTCGTGGCGGAGTTCACGACGGTTTCGAACTGCTCCTTGCCGTAGTTCTGGAAGTCTTCAACCTTAAACATGTGGCATTCCTTTCCCTGACTTTGAGCGCCCTCAGGGAGGCCCCGGCTCCCTGACGCCTTCGCAATATAGTGCACCGCACAAAAAGAAGCAAGAATCTTGTGCAATGCACCATCAGGGGAATTGCGGCGCACTGGATGCATGACTCGTCTCGAAACGCCCCGAACAGGGGCAGTTCGGCGGAAATCCAAGCGGTCGGAGCAAGATTTCTTTAATCCTTTGGCAACTCGACCGTCCTAACCTCTCCTGTGGTCCCGGCCAGTGTCGGCCGAACCGTAAAGCTGTTCTAAAACAGCGTCTTAACAAAACCTCAGTTCAGGCCCTTCGATGCTGTATCGCGTCGAGGCGCACACTGGAGGTCCGACAGGCAAAGATCACGGGGACGTTTTGGCACAATTTCGCCTCAACTTCCGGTGATCACGTCAGAAATTGGACGGGGATTTCATGCTTCGCAAAAACTTGGCTTCCTCGCGCCTGCTGCGGGTTGGCGTCTCAGGGCTGATCACCCTTGCGGTGGCGGCAGTGGTCACCGTCGACAGCGCGGAAGCGCGCCGGCACCATCGGCATCACGCGCGTCACTCCCCCCACAATGACGAGGGCAGCTACAGCCCGGCGTTCGCCTCGATCGTCGTCGACGGCAATTCGGGCGCGACCCTGACTGCGACCAATCCGGACGCGTTGCGGCACCCGGCGTCGCTCACCAAGATCATGACGCTTTATCTGCTCTTCGAGCGCCTCGACTCCGGCAAGATGAAGCTCGACACCGAGATGCCGGTGTCGGAGCACGCCTCCGAGCAGTCGCCGACCAAGCTCGGCCTGCGTCCGGGCCAGACCATCCGCGTCGAGGATGCGATCAAAGGCCTAGTGACCCGTTCGGCCAACGATGCCGCCGTGGTCATCGCGGAGGCGATCGGCGGCGACGAGGACGAGTTCGCCAAGATGATGACGCGCAAGGCGCGCTCGCTCGGCATGAGCCGCACCACCTATGTCAACGCATCGGGCCTGCCGGCCGACGAGCAGATCACGACGGCGCGCGACCAGTCCATCCTCGGCCGCGCCATCCAGGACCGCTTCCCGCGCTACTATCGCTATTTCTCGACCGTAGTGTTCAATTATCGCGGCCAGTCGATCCGCAACCACAATCACCTGCTCGGCAATGTCGAGGGCATCGACGGCATCAAGACCGGCTATACCCGCGCCTCCGGCTTCAACATCGTGACCTCGCTGCGCCGCGGCAACCGCCATCTGGTCGGCGTCGTGCTCGGCGGCCGCAGCGGCGGCTCGCGCGACGCCATCATGCGCAACCTGCTTGCAGAGAACCTCGAGAAGGGCGCGACCAAGCGCACGGTTGCGGCGGTCGGCGAGCGCGGCAACTCCGACGCCGGCGACGACCAGAGCACGGTGCAGCTCGCCTCGGCCGCGCCCGAGACCCCGGCTCCGAGCCGGGCCGCAAAATTCATTTCGACGCTTTCGGAGGCCACCGCCGCCTTGCCGCCGGCTGCGCCCAAGGAAGCCAAGGTCGAGCCGGCACCGATGACCAACGGCGTCATCCAGAATCAGCCGATCTCGCTCGTTCCCGGCTCGACCGAGCCGATGAAGCCGGTGAAGGTGCGGACGGTTCAGGTCAAGGCCGGCGCCGTCAAGCTCGCCACCGCCGCCCCGCAGCCGGTGGCGGCCGCCCCGGCCCCCGCGCCGTTCGCGCAGCGCGTCGAGGCGATCGAGCCGGCACCGCCGATCGCCCGCGCCGAAGTCGCCGCGCGGCCGGACATGCCGCCGCAGCCGCCGGGCCACGGCACCGGCAACGGCATTCTCGGCGTTTTGCCGGCCTCCAGCCTGCCGCCGGCGTCGTCCCAGGCGATGGCCTATGCCGCGCCCCCGGCCCAGCCGGCTCCGCCGGCCCCGGTCCAGATGGCGTCCGCCAACCCCGCTCCGGACGCGCCCGCCCGCGCCGCCGTCGCGCGCAGCGGCTGGATCATCCAGGTCGGCGCACTCGACAGCGAGGCCGAGGCGCAGAAGCGCATCGATGCGGCGCGCAGCTCCGCGCAGGGCCTCTTGAGCAAGGCCGATCCGTTCACCGAGACGGTCTCGAAGGGCGACAAGACGCTGATCCGCGCCCGCTTCGCAGGTCTCGATCGCGATCAGGCCGAAGCGGTCTGCAAGAAGCTCAAGCGCGCCGACATCTCCTGCATGACCGTACACAACTAACTCACCGGCATCGCCGCATGTGAGGCCCGCGCGACACACGCGCGGGCCTTTTTCTTTGCCTGCGCGCGACTCCGCAACAAGCGGGCGCACGCAAACCACTCGTCAAGGAATTGCCGCTAGACGTTATTCACCATGTCGAACGATCGCGCCTGACAAAGCCGAGAGCCACGGGCGTCGACATGACTGTGATGGAAGCAGGTTCGGTCTTGTGGCGTTGGTGGCGTTGCCGGAGTTAGCCGTGATGCGTACGAAGCAGAGTATCCTTGGCCTCGTTCACCCGGGCGGCGAGGTACGTCGACCCCCCCTGGTCGGGATGCAGTTTCTTCATGAGCGCACGGTGGGCACGCCCGATCTCGTCACGCCCCGCGCCCGGCTGCAGGCCAAGGATCTGATAGGCCTCCTCATGCGTCATTTTGGAGCTCGGCGCCGCGCGGCGCTGCCCCCCTGCCGCATCGCCCTGCGCGTGCTGACGCCAAGCGGGAAACCGGCGGTCCAGATAAGTTTCAAGTAGCGAAACGCTCTCTGCGTCCAGATTCGGCAGCATCGCCGCAAGCTGCGGCAGATCGAACTCGCCGAGCGACCGGCCGGCGTTCGGTCCGGCAACGAAGCGGCCGTCCACTTGGCCGCTGTCGTGGTCGAGCATCATCTCGATGAACTGCGAGCGCACACGCGAATTCTGACCTGGAGAGCGCGGACCTCCCATTCCGAACATGCTGTTGATCTTGCCGAGGCCGCCCGGCGACCAGCCGAGCAGACCAGCGCCGAACAGGCCGATCGGAATCGCAACCACCAGCTCGCCGCGGATGCCGGTGAAGGCGGCGATGGCGAGACAGCCGACGCCTCCGGCCATCTTGATGGCGCGGGCCAGCACCGCCGGGTTCGCAGCGCGGAACATCTGCAACAGAAGATAAAGCGTGATGACGGCAACGGCGCCAGCGATCAATGTCATGCGCCGAATATAGAGCCTCTCCGGACAAAATGCATGATCGCCTGGGAGCACCGCCGGCGGATAGCGTTGCGGTGACCTGGGCCGCTCGTCATTTCATCTGGCCAAGCAGGCGCGCGGCGCCTCCCTCGGACGCGGCCAACCGCAGCAGCGCCTCGCGTCCACCGGCGGCGTAGGCGGCTGCGGCGCGCAGGAGTTCGCGAAGCTGCACAGCAGCGCCGGGATCGAAACGGCACCATGCGCCGCCGGACAGCCGCGCCATCTCGCGGAATGCCTGCTCGGCGACGGGATCGTTGCCCTCCTGGAACATGAACAGCGGGACCTTCAAGAGCCCGAGCTCGCCAGCCCTCGCGCAGAGTTCGTCGGCGCTCTCCTCCATGGCATCGCCGACGAACACGACGGCGCGAATGCCGGCCGACGTCGCGTGGCGGCGCGCCTCGGCCAGGACCTTGCTGATCTGCGTTTCGCCGCCGCGACAGTCGATCTTACTCATCAAGCGAGCAAGCTCGGCGGCATCGGAGATCCAGCCCGTCGCCCGGCACTCGTGGAAGCCACGATAGTAAACCAGCCGGATGTCGAGAGCGCCCAGGGCGGCAGCCTCGCGGAACATGTCGGCCTGCAGCGCGCAGGCCATGTCCCAGGTCGGCTGACGGCTCAGGGTCGCGTCGAGGGCAAACACGAGCCGCCCTCTCGTTCCTTGCGTCGGGGCTAACCCGTTCGCCTGCGCGACAAAGGCCGCGATGGCATCGGCCGTCGACCTCTCCGTCTCCGGCAGCCGCTGGCTGCCACCGGACGCGGAGACGGGGCTGGAACGCGATCGGGAGGAGCTATCGACCATGCGCACACCTGCGGGGGTCTGCATCATGTGGGCGGACGAAGCTCTGTCCGCAATAACTGCCATCACTTGCACCCTGCCTATCGCAGGCGGGGCAGAACACACCGAAACGTGCTCTTCGGACGATCAGTGCGTCAGCGGCTTCGCCGGGGTCGCGGTCTTGCCGGTCGGCGCATAGGGCGCCACCGGGCCCGGATCGAGCAGCGGGGCCTTGGCCTTGACCGGGCCGATGTCGCTCGAGCTGTCGCTGTCGGCCAGGAACTTGTCGAGCATGGCCTGGATCGACGACTTGGCCTCGTCCGGGCCGGTGTCGCGCATGTCGTTGTGCTGGAAGTCGGTCTTGACGACCGTGATGCCTTCCTTCTCGCAGATCTCGTTGTCCGGAATCACGCCGGGATCGGTCTTGAACTGCGGGTCGTTGGAGCGGAACGACAGGATCTTGAACTTGCCTTCGGTCACGAACGGCACACGCAGATTATCCAGCGTGACGACCTTCCGCACATCGTCCGGATACTGCTTGGCGAAGTACATCGAAATGTCGCCGCCCATGGAGTGGCCGACCATCGTCAGATGATCGTAATCGGCATTCGGCTGGATCTGCCGCATCTGCTCGACCGCGAAGCGGATGTTGGCGACGCCGCGCTGAATCTGCGGCAGCCGGCCGACATAGGGCTCGCCGACCTTGGTGACCATCGGCGGGTCGGTCGGCAGGTCATGCTGAATGCTCACCGCCATGTAGCCGCGGGCGGCGAACACGTTGGCCACGAACGAGTATTCGGTGAACTTCACGGTGTTGCCGTGATTGAGGATCGCGACCGGCAGCTTCAGCATGCCGGCGTCGGCCTGCATTTCCTTGTCGCGGCGGATCGCCACGGCAACCTCGACGAGGCGATTGCCGCGCGAGGCATCGTAGAAGCGGATCGTCTCGTGACGGATCGCCCATTTGCTGGCGGTGAAGTAGCCGACGGCCGCCAACACGCTGACGGACAACAGGACGGTTATTCCACGCTTCATGTTCGTCCCTCGGGAACTACAACCAAAGATAGTTAAAAACCTGCAAAACTCTCGTGACCCGTTTTGTTCAGTATATGTAACGGCGCTGTGACAGGAAGGCTAAATGTTGTGTATCCATCGCCCGTCTGTTGTGCGCCGCACCTAGTTGCTGTGCAGCATAGGGTCTACGCCGGCCCTTCCCATGCGACTTGAACTCTCAACGTCGGGTTCAAATCAGTCTCGAATTTGACGGTAATCTGGCGAAAACGGCGGCTTTCGCATTGACCTGCAACAAATCCGCCCGCTCCGTGGCAGGCAAGGTCAATAACAGGACACCACCGCGCCAGCGCACCTCGCCAGCACTCACCGGGCGAAGTTTATTGAAGGTGCGGCCGCGCGTTCAAGGCACAGGATGTCTCAGGCGGACTGATCGCAGACGCCGGTCTTGCTGCCGTCATCAGGCCATTCGGGATCAAATGTCCTGCCTCAGGTCCCGCCCCGAGCTCGGCCTCACGCGCTGATGATGTCGTGCAGGTCCAGCGGCTTGTCGACCTGGGCGAACCATTCGGCGCGGTTGGCGGCGCGGCGTCGGCCGCGCTCGTCGAGCGGCAGTTTGAGCTGGCGCAGCAGGCTCGTGACCTCCTCGCGCGCCGTGACGTGGCCGAGATTGGGGCGCGTGCCGAGCGTCGCCTCGTCGATGTCGTCCAGCGCCGTCAGCCCGCGCGGGAAGAACTCGCGATAGACCACGCGCTCGGCAAAGCCGTCGATGGCGCGGAAGCCGAGCCGCAGCGACAGGTCCTTGAGGCCTTCTGCGACGAGCTGCTTGTTGCGCGAGCCCAGCATCGACAGCCGGTTGCGCACCACGATCCAGTCGGTCATGGCGCCATCGACCTGACGGCGCTTGCGCCGGACGTCGCGGACCATCTCGGCGTAGTGGCTCTCCCCGGTCACCGCATAGGTCGCGGCGTCGACCGTGCCGAGCACGTCGAAATCCAGGAAGCTGTCGTTGATCGGGGTGACCAGCGTGTCAGCCATCGAATGCGCAAGCCGCATCAGATAGCTGTCGTTGCCCGGCGTATCGATGACGATGAAATCGAACGACCGTTCGACCGCGCTCACCGCCTCCATGAATTGCTGGAACTCGGTGTTCTCGTTCTCGTCGATCTGCAGGGTCTGGCCGAGCTGGATGCAGTAGTGAGTCGGCAGCTCCAGGCGCAGGCCGGTGCGGCGCGCCCAGGCGCTGCGGTTGTTGATGTAGTGCGTGAAGCTCTGCTGGCGGCAGTCCAGATCGATGGTGGCGACGCGCTGGCCGGCCTTCAGCAGCGCAACGGCAATATGCAGGGCGGTGGTGGACTTTCCCGACCCGCCCTTCTCGTTTCCAAGCACAACCACATGGGCCGAGCCCGATTGTCCCTGGCTAGTCTGCACCAGCATGTTTTCGACCCCTTACGATCATCTTCGAGTCACGGTCGTCTGCGGTCAAGTTAATTGCATCATCATCGTGAATCCCACGGGGGATGCGCCCTCCGCTACTACTTGGCGCGCGCATTTACCAACTCCGCACGATGTGCGGAGACGTGCTAACAGGCGTATCCGAGTAGGCTGATCGGTTTGCATCGCCCTTGTGAAAGGCGCCCCGCCGAGCGTCAAGGCCGAACACAAGACCTGCGATTTTTCGCTGCGAGATCGAGCAAAAATGTCACGACATCCGCGTATCGCCCGCACCATTCCTACTCTGCGCCGCGAGCTCGACAGCTTGCGCGCGAGGAAGGCCAGCATCGCTCTCGTGCCGACCATGGGTGCGCTGCATGACGGCCACATCTCGCTCGTTCGGCTGGCGAAGCGCCGCGCCGACAAGGTCGTTGTCTCGATCTTCGTCAACCCGACTCAGTTCGCGCCGACAGAGGATTTCGGCTCTTACCCGCGCACCTGGAATGAGGATGTTGCCAAGCTCAGCGCCGAGCGCGTCGATCTGATCTGGCACCCCGATGCCAAGGCGATGTATCCGGACGGCTTTGCGACGCGGATCGTACCGGAAGGTCCGGCGCTCGCCGGGCTGGAGGATCGCTTCCGCCCGCACTTCTTCGGCGGCGTCGCCACGGTCGTGGCCAAGCTGTTCACGCAATGCCGGCCCGACGTCGCGATCTTCGGCGAGAAGGACTATCAGCAGCTGCGTGTCGTCACCCGGATGGCGCGCGACCTCGATCTCGGCGTGCGCGTCGTGGGCTGCCGTACGGTGCGCGAACGCGACGGTCTCGCGATGTCCTCGCGAAATGTCTATCTCAGTGCAGACGAGCGCCACGTCGCACCCACGCTCCATCGCGTGCTGAAACAGATCGCAACGCGGTTGCGCGCCGGTGACACTATGCACGACGCGGTTCATGACGGCGCCGTGACGATCACCGAGGCGGGCTTCACCTTGGACTATCTCGAAGTCCGCCATGCCGAGACGCTGGCGCCACTGGCCGCAGGCGCGTCCGGACCAAAGCGGATCCTGGTTGCGGCCAAGCTCGGAACCACGCGCCTGATCGACAACATCGCGGCGTGAGCTTCGCAAGATATCGCCCGACCGGTGCCGATGACTGCGCCCTCCCCTTGCGGGCCCCGCAAGGGAGAGAGCGCGGCAACTGGCATCGCGGAAGAGATGCTTCTCATCCGCTGCACGCGATTCCCGGACGCCTCAAGCCGCTACAACAACCCGAGATCCCGCAGTTCCCGGCGCAGCGGCTCGGGCATGGCTTCGACGCCGGCGGCGGTGGCCTTGCCGAGATCGGCGGGTGCGTCCTCCGCGGTCAGGTAGCGCCAGCCCTGGAACGGCCGCATCGGCCGTGGCGAGACGGCGATCACTTTCGGCTGCATGATGATGCGGCAACGACCGATGCCGTCGCCGTCGCGGAACGGCTCGATGCCCATGATTTTCTCGCGCACGGCGACTTCGCCGCGAATCACCCAGTACAGCGAGCCGCCATCGAGGATGTCCTCGATCCGCTTCGGCGTCATCCGCGTGACATGGACGTGCTGCTGCGGCAGGCCCTTCTTCTTGGCCGCCAGCATGCGCTCGGCGATCCAGTCCTTCAGCTCTTTGACCGACTCGCAGCCGACGGCCAGTTTGATCAGATGCAGGGGCATGATGAGGGTTCGATCGGGTGCTATTCGTCCTTGGCGGCCGGCTCGGCGGCGTCAGGCGCGGCCTGCGGCGCGGCCGCCGGTTTTGGCTTCGGCGCGGCGGCCTTCTTGGCGGCGGCCGGCGGCGGGGCCTGGGCGTGGCTCGCGGCAACGCTCGGCGCCGCCGCGGGCGCCGGCGCAAGCTGGGTCGGCGGCTTCGGCGCGACCGAGCGCGTCGATGCGGTCGGCTCCGGGTTCATGATGCTGACCGGCGGCGTGTTGGCGGAGCTTGGAAACTCCGCTGTCGTCGGCTTGCCGGTCGGAGCGGATGGCGCAAGTCCCGCGAACGTGCCGGCGGCCGGCTGGCTCTGCGCGGCGGCGGGAGATGGCGGCGCGTTCCACTGCGAGGCATAGCGCGTCACCAGCCCCTCATAGGTGCGCCCTTCCATGTTGTTGACCAGTTGCTGCCGGTCGGTCACCGCGCGGAACATCACGCAGTCGTTCGGCGTGCAGCGATCGCGCGTCAGCAGCACATAGGCCATCAGGCCATAGCGGTCGCGCTCCACCGCCCGGCGCAAGGCCAGCAGCTCCGCGGTCATCACCTTGTTGGCGCTGACGAGATCGCCGGCCTGCGACAACCGGCTGAGCATTCCCGCCGCATAGCTGACCGCGGCGGCGGTCATCTCGGCCGATCCGAACAGGCTCTTCTCGCAATTCGACAGAACAAGGTCGCCGGCGAGGTCGTCGACACAGGCCAGAGCCGGAGGCGAGAGACCCATCGATGCGGTGGTGGCGGGATCGCCATTGCCGCCGCGCTGGGACGGATCCTGGCTGCGCATCATCGAGGCGACCGCGATCCCGACCGCCAGCAGCGTGATCACCGTCAGCGCGCCGTTGGCGACCGACTTCTCCGCCCGCAGCAGGGTGATCAGAACGATCAAGGCAAAGAAGCCCGCGGCCGCAACGGTGAGCCACATCGGGAATGCCGGCGAGTTCAGGAGCTGGTCGAACGACGAGGGCCAGGTCGAATTCATGCGCGCTGATTCCTGACGCGGGCCGACAACACTGGCCCAAATCGCATCCCGGCATGGGACGCCCGTAAACCGATCATCAAACTCAAACGCTCACCCGATCCATGACAGCCTCGCCCCACGACAATAGGACGATTCCATGCGCCTTGCGGGGCAGGATGGTGCGGAGCCGACCGCTATCCCCAGAGGGATTGCGCAGCAATTGTAAATCCTTCGGGAGCCGGCTTGCAGTCCCGTGGCAATACCGATGCCGCCCTCCTCGATCGAGCCGGCGCGTCCGCCGACGCGCCGGGCGTTTCGGCGGGCGCGATGCCTCAGGAGAGGGCCAGCTGGCTCTCTCTGGCGACCCGCTCGAACGCTTCGGTCGAGCTTTTGATCCGGTACTGGCAGTCATCGCCCTCGGTTGGCAGCTGGCGGATGATCTCATAGGTGCCGCTGGCCGCCGGACGCGAGACGTTGCTCGCGGTGAAATAGACTGTCGCCCCGATGGGGAACTTGTGTCTCAACGCCCTCTCCTGCTCGCATGCCGGCAAGAGGCCTCAAGGTCCCGCGGCCCGGGCCGGCGCGTCTTTAGATAATGCCATCTCTATAGCATGCAGCAGGCGCCGCTGGCCAGCGACCTCATAAGATAGGAAATGCGTATTTCCGCTGCCGTATCAGCTGGATACCACAGCTGCACGGCACCGTGCGGAGGCGCTGCGGGAACCTCAGGCGGAATGCGGCAGCTTGCCATCCGGGCTGGCATGGTCGACGGCAAGCGGCAGCTGTTCGGCAAGGATTTTCGACAGCTGGTCGACGGGGACATTGAAGCGCGCGGCAAGCTGCCTGACCACGTCGCTGCCCAGCACTTCCTGGAGCTGTTCGGCGGATATCGGCAGGTTTTGGCCGTTGCCGAGCCAGGATTTGACCTGTGCGCCGAAGCCGGCCTGCTCGAGCTTGGCAACGATGCTGTTCAAGCCGCCGTCCTGGCCGAGCACCTCCTTCAGGACCACCGGCAGCACGGCAGCCTCGAGCTGTCCCAGCGCGCCCTGAAATGCGCCGGAGTTGCGCAGAGTATCAAGCAATCCCATCGTCCGCTCCTTAACCGAGGTTTTCCCCGGCGCAGAGGAGCGCGCCGGCCCCGCCGCGTCAAGGCAGCGGCGCCGGCGCTCGCGTCAAACCCGCTCGACTCGGTCGATGATCCAGGTTTCGGCCAGTCCATCCTTCACCCAGGCGGCAAAGGCCGGCATCGCCATCATCGTCTCCATATAGGCCCTCGTGTCGGCCGCCACCGGAACCGCGAAGGTCTGGAAACGGGTGACGACGGGAGCGAACATCGCATCCGCTCCGCTGAAGCGACCGAACAGGAATGGACCGCCAGCGCCAAAGCGCGCCCGGCAATCCCGCCAGATGTCCTCGATCCGGGCGACATTGGCCCTGGCGTCGGCGGACAGCTCGACCGGCCGGATCTCGCGGTGCAGGTTCATCGGACATTCGTTTCGCAGCGCCTGGAACCCGGAATGCATCTCGGCGGAGACCGATCGCGCGAGGGCGCGTGCCGCGACGTCGGTCGGCCACAGCCCGGCGGCCGGAAAGCGCTCGGCGAGATATTCGATGATGGACAGCGAGTCCCACACCGTGACGTCGCCGTCGATCAGGATCGGCACCTTGCCGGCGGGAGAATGTTCGAGGATGCGCGCCTTGTCGGCCGGATCGGCGGTGTAGAGCGGGATCACGATCTCCTCGAACGGAATGTCGCAGCCGCGCAGCGCCAGCCACGGCCGCATCGA
Organism: Bradyrhizobium sp. ORS 278; assembly: GCF_000026145.1. Lineage (NCBI taxonomy): Bacteria > Pseudomonadati > Pseudomonadota > Alphaproteobacteria > Hyphomicrobiales > Nitrobacteraceae > Bradyrhizobium > Bradyrhizobium sp. ORS 278. The sequence goes on from NC_009445.1 coordinate 4,757,748, forward strand.
CCAGGAGGAATAGTTCTTGTTGCCGATCACCAGCGTCAGCGTCATGTCGATCAATCTCCGCGATCAGGAGCGTGCGCTCTCAGCCGCCTTACAGAGACAGCCTCACGACACGCACGTCGTCCGGCACGATTACAAGATCATGGGCCCGTGCGTCGACAGCGAAGCACGACGATGTCCCGATCGCGCGCCGAGGCCACCGGACGCAGGCGGTCAGCCACCGAAATCCTTCAGTTCGACCGACATCTCGATCACCTTCCACTCCTCGTAGCGGTCTGGCGGCAACGGATAGGGTTGGCAGGCGGTCAGCGCGGCGATCGCCCCCTGCGAGAGCTTGAGGACCTTGGCGGCCTGCTCCTCATCCTTCGCGGGTCCGCCGAGAAACTCCGGCTCCGCCGCAAGGCGGCCGTCCGGTCGCAACGGGACCAGCACTTTCGCGAAGATGTCCTCCGAGCGGGACAGCCCGGCCGGAAGACGGGCACAGCTCCGAAAGCGTTGCCGGAGCGCCGCATCGATGTCCGCCGCAACAGTCTTGGTCGCGGTCGATCCAACCTCCTGGTCCGCCCCGGCGGCCGCCGGCAGCGGCATCAGCGGCGGGGGCAAGCCGAGCGGCACGCCATACTTCACCGTGAGATCCGGCTCGGGAGGCACGTAGCTCGGCGTTGGCGTCGGCATTGGCGGCGGCCTGGCAGCCAATTTGGACTCCTGCTTTGCAGCCGTCTTGGCAGCTTTCGCGGGCGTCTGCGCCGACGTCGGCTGTTTGGCGACCGGCGGGGCCGCGGGTGTCGGCTTGGTGGTTTCCTGCGCGGCGGGCGGCGGCGCCGGAGGCGGCGCGGCGGCGGCCGGCAAGGTGGTGGGCGCGAATTGCGGCAGGGTCAGTTCGGGCGACGGTGACGGCGCGGGCGTTGGCTCAGGCGTCTTCTGCGGCTCGTCGGCGTCGACGATGTCGACCCTGATCTCATCGGTCTTGGCGAGCTCGTAGGGGCGCACAGTGGTCGAGACGACGACACTGCCCACGATCAAGAGATGCGCAAGCACGGACGCGGCGATGCCCCAACCGATGAACTGCCAACGTTCCATGCCGCTTCGTTCGCGCCCGCTTGCGACCGGGCGCGCCTCCGGCACGCGAGGTCACGGCGATCATCGCCTGGATTGAGCGCGGGCCACCCGCCCGCTGGCCTCACCCTAGCATGCCGGCGCGGTTGTCGCTCAATCCCAATTGGGCGCGAAGGCGAAGTTGGTCATTCGTCCCTCGGGACTGCCCATCGCGAAGATGTCGGCCATGTCCTGCCCGGACAGCTCGAAATCGAACACGTCGAGATTCTCTGACAGCCGCTCGATCTTCGAGGTGCGCGGGATCGCCACGACGTTCTGCTGCACCAGCCAGCGCAGACAGATCTGCGCCGTCGTCTTGCCATGGGCGCGGCCGATGCGGGTCAGCGTCGGATCGTTCTTTATCTTGCCCTTGGCGATCGGACTGTAGGCGACGAGCGCGATGCCATGCCGGGCGCAGGCTTCCCGGACCTTGGTCTGATCGAGATAGGGATGATACTCGACCTGATTGCAGGCCAGCGGCTCCGGCGAGACTGCCACCGCTTCGTCGAGCAGCGCCACGGTGAAGTTGGACACGCCGATGTGGCGCGCGAGACCAAGCTTTTTGGCATGCGCCAGCGCACCGAGCGTCTCGGCCAGCGGCACATGCGAGTTCGGCCAGTGCAGCAGCAGGAGATCGACCTCGGAGACGCGCAGGCGGACCAGGCTCTCCTTGGTCGAGCGCTCCAGATCGTTCGGCGCGAAATGCGTCGTCCACACCTTGGTCGTGAGGAAGATCTCGTTGCGGCGGACCCGCGACGCCCGCAGGCCCTCCCCGACCTCGTGCTCGTTCTCATAGACCTGGGCGGTGTCGATGTGCCGGTAGCCGAGCGTCAGCGCCTGCTCGACGATGCGGGTGCAGGTGCGTCCGCGCAGCTCCCAGGTCCCGAGCCCGAGAGCGGGAATCCTGGCACCATTGGCCTCGATCATCAGCATGGAAGTGCACTCCAAGCGCGTGCATGATTATGCATGCCACACGCCCACCGTGCCACGCGGGACCGGTTTTTAGCTTAAGTCTTAGCTAAGGCCTCGAACACGGTATCGGGCGCATGCGCGATCACCGTCAGCAGCGCCCGCGCCGGGCCGCGCGGCATGCGCTTGCCCTGCTCCCAGTTGCGAATGGTCTCGACGGGAACGCCGAGCTTGGCGGCGAACTCCTGCTGCGTCAGCTGCACCCGCCGCCGGAGATCTCGAACCTCCAGCGGAGCCGTCGGGGCAGCCGCCGACGGCGCGAGCGGAAACTCGCCGCCGTCGCGCAATTCCACGATCCGTCCATCTGCCTTCAGCCGCAAGCGTTGCATCGGTCCTGCTCCGTCTCGGGCAACAGTGTCGCCGAGCCGCGTTAAGGCCGGATTAACGATATAAGTCGTTCAAGCGCTGCGCTTATTTCAAGCCGAACCAGAGCGTGGCGATGCCCAGAAACGAGAAGAAACCGACCACGTCGGTCACCGTGGTGACGAACGTGCCCGAGGCGACGGCCGGATCGGCGCGGACGCGCTCGAGCACCATCGGGATCAGGATGCCGCCGAGCGCGCCGGCGACGAGATTTGAGATCATCGCGAGTCCGATCACGATGCCGAGGCCCGGAGTCTTGAACCAAGCCACCGCTGCGATCCCGGTGACGAGCGCGAAGGCCAGCCCGTTGACGAGCCCGACCAGCGCCTCGCGCATCACCACGCGCAGCGCATTGCTGGGCCCGAGCTCGCGCGTGGCGAGCGCACGCACCGCGACCGTCATGGTCTGGGTCGCGGCATTGCCACCCTGGCTCGCGACGATCGGCGCGAGCACGGCAAGCGCCACCATCTGCTGCAGCTGGCCCTCGAACAGGCCGAGCACGGAGGACGCGAGGAACGCGGTAGCGAGATTGATCAGCAGCCAGTTGAAGCGGCCCTTGGCGATGGTCCAGACGCTGTCCGACAGTTCCTCGTCCCCGGACACGCCGCCGATCGCCTTGAAGTCCTCGTCGGCCTCCTCCTCGATCACGTCGACGACGTCGTCGATGGTGATGACGCCGGCGAGCCGGTTCTCGGCATCGACGACGGGTGCGGCGACGAGGTTGTACTTGCCGAACAGCCGGGCGACCTCGGCAAGATCGTCGGTCACGGTGACGCGGCGGCGATCCTCGTCGATCAGCTCGGCGAGCGGCACCGGGCGGCGCGCGCGCAGCAGCGCGTCGAGCGACACCGCGCCCTGCCAATGCCTGGACTCGTCCACCGCATAGATCTCGTAGAAGCGCTCGGGCAGATCCGGCGTCTCGCGCATGTAGTCGATGGCTTCGCCCACGGTCCAGCCCAGCGGAACCGTGATGACCTCGCTCTGCATACGCCGGCCGGCCGAGCCCTCGGGATAATCGAGGCTGCGCGCCAGCACGTCGCGCTCCGACGGCGGCAGGCGCTCGAGGATCTCCTCCTTGTCCTCCTCGTCGAGGCTCTCGAGCAGCTCGACGGCGTCGTCGGTTTCCAGCTCGCGGACACCCTCGGCGACCGTCTCCGGCTCGAGCTCCTCGAGGATCTCCTCACGGACGGCGTCGTCGACCTCGTTCAGCGCGGAAAAATCGAAATCGGTGCCGGTCAGCTCGACCAGCCTGACGCGGTCGTCGGGAGCGAGCGCGGCGATCAGATCGCCGAGATCCGCCTCGTGCAGCTCGGCGACCTCGGCGCGCAGGAACGCCTCGTCCTCGGCGGCAATGGCCGCCGTCATGGCTGCAATGAATTCGGGGCGAATCTCGCCGGACTCGGTGCGCATGGCCGCGGGATCGGCTAGACTTGCATCGGCGGGGGCGACGTCCAGGGTCTCGTTCATGACGTGCCTCACGAGCCATCGTTCAGACGATTGGTCTGATGTGTGGTTTCACGCATTACATAATGGTCAACAGCGAGCGCAACGGGAAAAGATGTCTCAGGCGCGACTGACATCGCGATGGGTAAACGCATTGGGCGGCGCGATTGCCGCGCTGCTCGTCGCGCACGGCGCAGCCGCGGCGCCGGCCGACTGTCCGCGCGAGGGCACGCTGGGGACCTCGCGCGTGCTGAGCGTCAACCCGAAGAACTATCCTCGCGTCGGCCTGAAGAGCTTTCCCGATACGCTGCCGCTGCAGGACGGCGAGGTCGTGCTCACCTTCGACGACGGCCCGTCGCCGCCGATGACCAACAAGGTGCTCGCGGCGCTCGCCAGGGAATGCGTGCGCGCGACCTTCTTCCTGGTCGGCCAGCCGGCGTCGGGCCGCGCCGAGATAGTGCGGAAGATCGCGGCCGAAGGCCACACGGTCGGCCATCACACCTACACGCACGCGCATCTGGCGCACATCTCGCCCGAGGCCGCGATCGAGGAGATCGATCGCGGCATTGCCGCTGACGAGAAGGCGCTCAACGGCGTCGAGACGACGACGCCGTCCACGCCGTTCTTCCGGTTCCCCTACTTCGAATCCACGCCGGCGACGCTCGACCTGCTGCAGTCGCGCGGCATCGCCGTGTTCGGCGCCGATCTCTGGGCCAGCGATTGGAAGGCCATGTCTCCGCAGGGGACGCTGCAGCTCCTGATCCGCAGGCTCACCCAGGCGCGCAAGGGCATGATCCTGCTGCACGATCCGCAGCCGCGCACCGTCGCGATGCTGCCTGCGTTCCTGCGCTACCTTAGGGATCACGGCTACCGCGTCGTTCACGTGGTTCCGGCCAGGCCCGACTCGCCGCCCGAGCAGCACAGCGAGCACCCGGCCGAAGCGACCGCGCCAGCGCGTGAAGGTGGTTAATCCGCCGTTCAGGCCGTCGCTCTACGCTGTTTTCGTCCACTGGCGGTGATTTGCGGCTTGCAATCCGGCAACAGCCGTCCGCAAACGGGAACATGAACCGATGGCAGGTCGCAGCGGCCGATCATCCCTGCTATGTCTTCGTCGCGATGGGCGCAGCCGCCTGTCCGCGCTACATCCTGAAGCATCGACGCGCCTGGACGCAGGCGCCCGACCATCGAAGAGCCGTGATCGAGAAGCCGTGATCGAGACGATGAGCTGCGTGATGCATGATCGTACGAAGACTTGCGTTGGACGGCGATCATGGACCGCGGTGCTGCTGGGCATGCTCGCCGGCGGAACGGCTCTCGGATCATCGGTCGCTTTGGCCGCCGATTGTCCCGGCCATCCCGACGCGCTCGGCACGTCGCGCACGCTGGTGGTCGACCCGCGCGAGCATCCACGGCTCGGCGCGATGCAGTACAAGGAGACGCTGCCGCTCAAGGACCACGAGGTGGTGATCACCTTCGACGACGGTCCCGTGCCGAAATACAGCAACCAGGTGCTGCAGATTCTCGCCGACCAGTGCGTCAAGGCGACATTCTTCACGATCGGCCGCCAGGCCAAGGCGTCTCCCGAAGGCGTGCGCAAGCTCGCCGCTGCCGGCCACACCATCGGCACCCACAGCCAGAACCATCCGCTGAGCATGAACCGGATGACGCTGGAGCAGGTGCAGCCGGAGGTCGACCAGGGCATCGCCTGGACCAAGGCGGCGCTGACCGACCCCGCCGCCCTGTCGCCCTTCTTCCGCGTGCCCGGCCTGCTGCGGGGCGACGCGGTGGAGAGCTACGCGGCCTCGCTCGGCCTGCAGGTGTGGAGCGCGGATTTCCTCGCCGACGACTGGCGCAGCATATCCAGCGCCAAGGTTCACGAGCTCGCGATCAAGCGGCTGGAAGCGCGCGGCAAGGGCATCCTGTTGCTGCACGACATCCAGGCGCGCACCGTGGCCGCGCTGCCGAAGATCCTCGCCGATCTCAAGGCCAAGAACTACCGCATCGTGCACGTCGTGGCGGCAACGCCTGATCGTCCGGCAACGCCGACCGAGCCCGAGGACTGGCTGGTGCATCGGCCGTCCGACGAGACGCCGGTTGCGCATTGGCCGGCGATCACGCCGACCGATCTGGCCGGCGCCGAGACCCGCGCCCGCGCCACACTGGATGATTTCGGCAAGCTCGATGTGCCCGCGGCTTCGCTGCCGAAGCCGGCGTGGCCGCGTCCCGCCGTGACGGCGCGGATCGCAACCGCACCGGCCCTGCCCGCGCCCGCGGCCGAGCTGTTCGCCTGGCCGCCGGTCGCCCCCTTGTCGGCCCACCGGCATCAGGTCGTCCGCGTCGAGGGCCAGGCCGCCGCCAAGCCGCCGGCCCGCCCGGTGCGCCTCGCCAGCCTGCGCAAGCGCTGAGGCCGGACACCTCCGCTCGTGACACGAAAAAGGGGCGCCGCTGCGCCCCTTTTTCGACAGATCCTTCGATGCGGCTCCTTCGATGCGGCCGCGCGCAGCGCGCGGCGCGATGATCACTTGCCGATCAGCTTGCTGACGCAGAGGATGACGCCGGCCGCCAGGAAGAACAGGTCCATGTAGGACTTCTGCTCACCATCCTTGCGCAGCGAGCCGACGTCCGACACCACCTGCTTGTTGATGACCTGGCCGACCGGCCCGTCGCCGAGCATGCCGGTAAGACGGCGCACATCCATCTCCAGCTTCTCGATGCGGCCAAAGAAGTGGAAGGTACGGACCACGGTGACGGCCCGCATGCCGGCATAGATCAGAATGACGAGCGCCAGCACGGCGCGGTTCTGATAGTTCTCGATGTAGTTCAGGCTGAGATAGACAGCCGCGAGAAACAGGAAATTCGATAGGAAACGATAGGCAAGGCCCGTGAAGTTCATCTGCTCCCCCGCACGATGTCCGGATCGCGGGCCGATCGAACTCACGAAAAGAGTGTCGTCCCCCGCGTCCCGGCCCAACTCATGCGACCGTAGACGCGCCGGCTTGCAAATTCGTGAAGCCATGACATTGGTGCCGTCTTCGTATACCGGTTGCGTACCATGATGAGCGCCGTGGTAAACAATCAGCTGCGCCGGCTGTCCAAGTTTCAGCCTGCACGCAGCTGAAGCGATCTTCACGTCTCGAGGTTGTGGGGCGAGCTACGCACCGAAGCGCGCCGGCGCGCACGCCGTCACGTCGACATCGGGTCTTTCGCCGCTCATCAGCTCGGCGAGGATGCGGCCGGTCGCCGGTCCCAGGGTAAAGCCCTGATGGCCGTGGCCGAAATGCAGCCACAGGCCCTTGTGCCGCGCCGCCTGGCCGACGACGGGCAGCATGTCCGGCATGCACGGGCGCGTACCAAGCCACGGCTCGGGCTCGACCGGCTGGCCGAGATCGATCAGCTGGCGCGCGGCCGCTTCGGCCTTCCCGAGTTGCACCGGCGTCGGCTTCGCATCCGGCGCTGACAGCTCGGCGCCGGTGGTGATGCGCACGCCCTTGGCCATCGGGTTCATGAGGTAGCCGAAGGCAGCATCGCGCAGCGGCAAATCGAGCGGCGCGCCGCCTGAATAGTGGCGGTGATAGCCGCGCTTGCGCACCATCGGAATGTCCATGCCGAAGCGCTTCAGAAATTCCGGCGACCACGGCCCGAGCGCGACGACGACGGCCTCGGCCTCGATGCGGCCTTCCTGCGTCGTGACGGCCCACCCGCTGCCCGCTTGCGACAGCGTCGTCGCGTCGCCCGTCAGCAGCCTGCCGCCGCGCTTGACGAACAGATCCGCGTAGGACGCAACGAGGCTCCCCGGATCGGACACCGTCCACGGCTCCTGCCAGTGCAGGCCGCCGATGCCGCTGTCGGTCAGGCCGGGCTCGGCCTTCGCCAGCTCGCTGGCGCTGAGCAGTCTGTACTTGACCCCGTACGCCTTGCCGACCGCTTCGGCTTCTTTCGCCTCCTTGTCGAACTGCGCTTGCGTCCGATGCAGCACGCGAAAGCCGTCGCGGCGCACGAGATTGCCGGCGCCGGCGGCCTGGATCAGCGGCTCGTGCTCGGGCGCGGCACGCGCGATCAGCTGCGCATAGGTGCGCGTCAGGATCTCGTGGCGCGCGGGAAACGAATTCCACCAATATTGCAGCAGCGGCCGCACGTGATACGGCAGGCCGGCGAGCGTGTAGTGGACGTCATTGGTGCGCGCCAGCGCGATGTCGAGCACGCCAGCGATGTCATGGGGCATCGCGTAGGGCCGGACGGCCTCGCTCTGGATGATGCCGGCATTGCCGTAGCTGGTCTCGCGGCCGGGCTCGCGGCGGTCGACGAGCGCCACCGACCAGCCCCTGATCTGCAGGTGCAGCGCCGTGCCGACGCCGACCATGCCCCCGCCAAGAACGATTGCGCTCCGCATCGTCATCACTCCTGATCAGGCCCGCGCCGCCGCGACGACGGTGACCTCGAGCTTCACATCCGCGATCATCTGCGCCTGCACCGTGGTGCGCACCGGCAGCGGATCCTTGAAATGCTTGCGATAGGCCGCGTTGTAGTCGGCGAAATCGGCCTTGTCGGCGAGATGCACCATGCAAGACACGACGTCGTCGAGCGAAAGCCCTTCGCCGGCCAGCGTCTCCGAGATCAGCTTGAACACCAGATCGGTCTGCGCCGTGATGCCCTCGGGAATGCTGCCGTCATCGGCGACCGGCACTTCGCCCGACAGGAACACGAGACCGCCGGCGCGGCGCACCAGCGAGAACGGCCATGAGTTTGCGTCGGACATTGCTAGCTCCAGAAGACTGTATTGATGATGCCACGCTTCAATCCCAGGCCATGAAGCCGGGCGTCTGCGACAGCGGCGGCAACGCGGCGAGCCTGGTCAGATCCGGCTGCGGACGGCGCAGCTCGGCATCGCCGGCGAACGCCTGCTCCAGCGCCGCGGCCACGCCGAGCACCAGCGCATCGCCGCCGCGGGGGCCCACGATCTGCAGCCCGAACGGCAGCCCGTTGTTGTCGACGCCGAGCGGCAGGCTGAGCGCGGGATGCCCCGCGAGCGTCACCGCATAGGCCAGCGCCAGCCAGTGGAAGTAGGACTTGGTCGGCGCGCCGTCGATCTCGGCCGGATACAGCTCCGACCAGGGCCGCGGGCTCAGCGTGATGGTCGGACTGATCAGCACGTCGTGCTTCGCGAAGAAACTCTGATAGGCGCGATAGATCCGGGTCTGGTTGGCCGCGGCGCGCGAAAAATCCGCGAGGCTGTAGGACAGCCCCTCCTCGACATTGGCGCGCACGTTCGGCCCGATCATCTCGGGCCGCTCGCGATAGTTCTTGCCGTGCTGGGTGAGGAACAGCGACGCGCGCAGCACCGCGAAGGTCTCGTCGGCGCCGCTGCAATCCGGCGCGGCCTCGGCGGCCTCGGCAAACAGCGGCGCGATGCGCGACACGCGGGCGCGAAAGGCGCGGCGGATCAGTTGCTCGGTCGGCGCGAAATTAAAATCCTCGGTGAAGGCGAGCCTGAGCTTGCGCAACTCCACCTGCGGCGGCACGGCCCAGCGCGCAGGCTGTCCGCGCACCGCTTCGCCCGGCAGCGTATAGGCGAGCGGATCGCGCACATCGTCGCTTGCCATCACCGACAGCATCAGCGCGGTGTCGGCGACGTCGCGCGCCATCGGCCCGTCGGTCGACAGGCACGACCAGCCATGCGCGCGCTTCTCGCTCGCGACGAGCCCATAGGACGGCCTGAAACCGACGATGCCGCAGAAGCCGGCCGGATTGCGCAAGGAGCCGCCGGTGTCCGAGCCCGAGGCGAGCGGCGCCATGCCGCAGGCCAGCGCCGCCGCCGAGCCGCCGGAGGAGCCGGCCGCCGAGCGCAGCGTGTCGAACGGATTGCCGGTGGCGCCGAACACGGGATTGCGGGTATTGCCGCCGGCCGCCCATTCCGGCGTGTTGGTCTTTCCGAAGATGATCGCGCCGGCCGCGCGCAGCCGCGCCACCGACGCCTGGTCGATCGCCGGAATGTTGCCGGCCAGGATCGGGCTGCCATAGGTCGAGCGCATCCCGGCGGTGTCCTGGGTGTCCTTGATCAGCACCGGCAGGCCGTGCAGCGGACCCTTGTCCTCGCCGCGGAGAAGCTCCGACTCGGCGCGCCGGGCCGCCGCCCGCGCTCCCGGCTCGTCCAAGGTCACCACCGCGTTGACCGCCGGATTGACCGCGCCGATCCGCTCCAGGCACGAATCGAGCAGCGCGACTGGCGAGATCGCCTTGAATTTCAGGAGCTTGACCAGCTCATTGGCAGTTTGATCGCAGAGGGCCGTCACGGAGCACTTCTCTTTCCAAATCGGAAAACTATTTAGCACATAAGAAATGATATGCACGAGGCGAAAACGCACAGTTCCACCGCAGTTCATGCATGCCCATGGACCATGCAGACAGATGATTGATTGTGCTGCGCTTTCGCGCCAGATTGGCGAGCCGGTGAGGCACCGCGACAATGCCGATCCGCTAACGGATTTTCCGGAGACACAAGTGACCGATACCGCCATCAGCGCGCCCGCCGAAGGTCCTCATTCCCAGCTCGGCCAGTGCCTGAAGGCCGCCAGGCAGGCGCGCGGGCTGACCTTGAAGCAGGTCGCGGAGAAAACGGGCATGGCGCTGTCGACCCTGTCGAAGGTCGAGAACGGCCTGATGTCGCTGACCTACGACAAGCTGCTGCAGCTCACCTCGGGCCTGCAGATGGACATCGCCGAGCTGTTCAGCCCGGCCGCGCCGCGCCCCGAGCCTGGCCGCCCGGTGACCGCCCGCCGCAGCGTCAGCCGCGCCGGCCAGGGCCAGATTGTCAGCACCAAATTCTACACCTACACCTATCAATGTACCGACCTGATCGGAAAGCGCATGGTGCCGATGATCACCGAGGTCCGCGCCCGCACGCTCGACGAGTTCGGCCCCCTGCTCCGCCACAGCGGCGAGGAGTACTTCCTGGTCACCCGCGGCACCATCGCCGTGCACACCGAGTTCTACGCGCCGGAGATCCTGCACGAAGGCGACGGCATCTACCTCGACAGCACCATGGGCCACGCCTACCTCAACGCCGGCGAAGCGGCCTCGGCGCAGGGCGTGTGCCTCTGCACCAGCGAGCAGGCGGATCTGTTCGAGCAGTTGCACCGGATCGCGAAGAGGGATGCGGTGGAGTGAAGGGATGGCGCGGCGTTGCAGGGCTGACTGCCGACCGCTATGTTGGACAGAAGCGCTTTTTGTTCAACAGGACCTCACGCTCATGACCAAGGGACGATCCCCTCGATCTCGGATCCGCGGGCATAGACGGGGCGCGAGTGGCTCCACGCGGCAGGTCACGCCGCGCGAGCTTACGCCAAAGTCACGTGTGGGACGCGAGACACGTGTGGAGGCGGTCATGCGGGCCGCCGAACAGTCCGGCCTCCTGAAGGACAAAGCCGGCCGTATCGGCGGCCGCGTAAGTTCTGCGCTCGTGAGACAGGCCAAACGGCAAACGGGGATCGAGACCGATACGGACCTGATCGAGTTTGCCTTGGCGACAATTGCGCTCGAAGACAATTTCGCCGATGTGTTCAGGCAGGCGCGCGGCAAAGTGGACCCGAAACTGAAGTTAGGTTTTTGATGTGGCGGCGTTCAACTTCGACGCCGCACGACGGTGGGCACGGTTCGATCCCCAACGGACACTGCCCCGCCGGCGCGACGACCAGCTTCCCTTCCTCGACGACTGCCCGATCGCCGGACAAGGACTTCTGCTCGACACCTGTGTCTATATCGACCAGATGCAGAATCGGTCGCCTGCGATCCTCGACGACGTGATCGCGCATCGGCAGGTCAATCATTCGACGGTTGCTGTTCAGGAGCTGATGCACACGGTCGGCGTTCTGAATCCTTCCGACCCGCGCACGGCGCTCGTCGTCACTGTGATCCGAGAACAGATCCAGGCCATGCCGCCGCATCGCATCTTTGTACCCGATGGCGACATTCTCGGACGCGCCGCGCTGTTATCCGGCATTCTTTGTCGCCTTCAGGGCTACGAGAGGGACAGCAAGCTCCGCGCACTCCAAGACTGCGTGTTGTTGCTGCAAGCCCAAAAACTGGGCCTCGTCGTTCTGACCGCAAACGTTGCTGACTACGACCCGCTTTTGCAGCTCGTCCCCGCGGCACGAGCGCTCTTTTATAGGCGACGCGAGTCTCATCGGACCTGAGCATCATGGCTTGGTCCGTGTCTGGGAACGATGAGTTCATCCAGTCCTCTCAGCGCCGCCCTCACCGCCTCATCCAGTGCCGTATGCGGCTCTGCCGCGAGCAACCCGACCAGCCGGTCATTGTTTAGCGCGAGGCTCTGCGTCCACAGCCACCTCATCTCAAGCGCCTCGCGCATGAAGCCGACGAATGGCGCGGCGAGCCAGAGGATGATCCAGGGGAACGGCTTCACCGGCAGATCAGGCCGGCCGAGGACACGTCGCACCGCATCCGTCATGTCGTGGCCCGTCGCATCGTAGTGGCCGGCGAAATTCAGCATCGTGTAGGCTGGCAGCTCCGCGCGGATGTCGACGAGCCGCGCAAACGTCTCGGCGAGATCCGGCACATAGGCCCAGGCATGCCCGATGCCGGGTCGTGTCAGGCGCTGAACGGATGTCGCGGCCATGCCGCCCTTCGCCAGCGCCTGCGCGAACCAGGAATTCGTCACGCCGGGGCCGAAGAAGTCGCCGGCCCTGAGGGCGATGACGCGGACGCCGTGGTCGCGCGCCGCCTGCTCCAGCATCTCCTCCATCTCCAGCCGCACCCGGCCCTTGCGCGTCGTCGGCCGGCGCGGCGTAGACTCGCTGACAACCGCCGGCGATGCTGACGAGTAGACGTAGACATTGCCCGGAAACAGGATTGTCGCGCCGACGGCTTTCGCCGCCGCAATGGTGTTGGCGAGCATCGGCAGCGCCTCCTCGCGCCAGCGCGCATAGCCGGGCGGATTGACGCCGTGGACGATCAGGCTGGCCCCCTCGGCGGCCGCGCGCACGGAGGCTGCGTCGCGCGCATCGCCGTCACGCCAGTCGACGGGAAAGGCGAGCGACGGCCGGTCTGCGGCCGGGCGGCGGGTCAGCGCGCGGATGGCGAAGCCGCGCCGCGCCAGGCTCGCCGCGATGGCGCCGCCGATCGCGCCGGTCAGGCCGAGAACCAAGGCGGTCGGGGTGGTCGATGTGGTGTCGGACATGGCTGATCTCCTTGCTGTGTCCAGCAAGCTGGACCGGCCGTCGCAAAACGAAAATTGCCAAACATTCTTTAGCCGCTATACATTTTCTTATGCACGAGATCTCCGACTGGAGCCTGTTGCGCTCCTTCCTGGCCGTGGTCCGGCGCGGCAGCCTGTCCGCCGCGGCGCGCGCGACCGGGCTGACGCAGCCGACGGTCGGCCGTCACATCGACGAGCTGGAAGCCGGCCTCGGCGTCGCCCTGTTCACCCGCTCGCAGGCCGGCCTGCTGCCGACCGAGTCGGCCACGGCGCTGCTGCCGCATGCCGAGGCGATGGAAGCGGCGTTCGCCGCGCTGGTCCGGACCGCAAAAACCGGCGGCGATGCGCAACAGCCGCGCGGCGTGGTCAGGATCTCGGCGAGCGAGATCGTCGGCACCTTCGTGCTGCCGCCGATCCTCGCCGGCATCCGCCACCGCTTTCCCGAGATCGTCATCGAGCTCGTGCTCAACAACCGCACCGACGACCTGCTGCGGCGCGACGCCGACATCGCGGTGCGGATGATCCGGCCCAAGCAGGACGGCCTCGTCGCCCGCCGCATCGGCAGCGTTCCGCTCGGCCTGTATGCCCATCGCGACTACGTCGCCCGCTTCGGCCTGCCCGACACGATCGAACAGCTCGGCGCGCACCACATCATCGGCTTCGACCGCGACGATCATTCCGCGCGCTCGGTCGCGAGCTCACAGCTGCCGATCTCGCGCGAGCTCTTCTCCTATCGCACCGACTCCGACGTCGCCCAGGTGACCGCGATCGAAGCCGGCCTAGGCATCGGCGGCATGCAGAAAGCCATGGCGAGGCGCAATCCCGCGCTGCTCCCGGTGCTCGCCGGCCAGATCGCCTTTGAGCTCGATTGCTGGCTCGCCGTGCACGAGGACCAGAAGGACTCCCCGCCGATCCGCGTGATGGTCGATGGACTGGCCGAGGGGCTGGCGCGATGGGTCAGCGAGGGCAGCCGGTGACGGCGGAGACGCGCCGCGTGGCGCGCCTTGTTTCGTCCGCGCGCAACGATGCAAGCGCCGGCTGATCTCCCATGCCGCTCGGCCTATTTGCCGTCGTCGAGATGCACCAGCACTGCGGCATTGGCGATGATGATCGCATCGCTGCCAGCCTCCGCCGGAATTTCCAGCCCGCCCTTCACGGCGGTGACGGTCACCGTGCCATAGGGCAGCTCCTTGGCGACCGCCGCCGTGTCGACGGCCTCCGGATACGGCACGCCGATGGTGACGTCGACCAGCATGTCCTGCGGCGTCTTGCCGACCATGCGGAAGAAGCCGAGGCTGGAATGGCGGATCGCATCCGACACCGCGCGCTTCGCGGCCTTGGTGGCATCGCGGCCATGGACGTCGACTCCCATGCCCATCTCGGTGATACAGCGAATGCGCGCCATGGCGGTGGTCCTCGAATTGCGTTGTTTGGCCCGCGACCTTAGCCGAGCGCACGACCGGCGCAACCCGGCAGACACCAGTGTTGCCGAGACGAAGAATGGTCATCGAAGGCGGGCATATATCGTGCATGATGATGCTCTGAAACGCCCCAGGAAAAGACCCTCGCGATGACGTCCACTTGCGCCTCTCCTGGTCCGAAAATTCATTCGGTCGATCCGGCCGCCAGCGCTACCTCTCATCATCATCGAGGAGACCATTGATGGGCTTTTCACACACGCTGGGCGGCACGACCTATCGCTTCGACGACCTCAGGACCCTGCTGGCGAAGGCGACGCCGCTGCGCTCGGGCGACGTGCTCGCGGGTCTCGCCGCGCAGGATGCGGCCGAGCGCGTCGCGGCGCGGATGGCGCTGGCCGATCTGCCGCTGCGGCATTTCCTGAACGAGGCGGTCATTCCCTACGAGAGCGACGAGGTCACGCGGCTGATCGTCGATCAGCACGACGGCGCTGCATTCGCTGCCATCGCTAGTCTCACAGTCGGCTCGTTCCGCGAATGGCTGCTGTCGGATGCGACCGATGCGACGATGCTGGCAGCGGTGTCGCTGGGCCTGACTCCGGAGATGGTCGCGGCCGTCTGCAAGATCATGCGGCTGCAGGACCTCGTCACCGTCGCCGCGAAATGCGAGGTGATCACGCGCTTCCGCTGCACCATCGGACTGAAGGGAACGATGTCGACGCGGCTGCAGCCCAACCATCCGCTCGACGATCCCAAGGGTGTCGCGGCGTCGATCCTGGACGGGCTAATGTATGGCGTCGGTGATGCGACCATCGGCATGAATCCGGCGAGCGACGACGTCGACACGATGGTGCGGCTGCTCGACATGATCGAGACGTTGCGGCTGGCGTCCGATGCGCCGATCCAGTCCTGCGTGCTGGCCCACGTCACCACCGCGCTGAAGGCGATCGAGCGCCGCGCGCCGGTCGACTTGGTGTTCCAGTCGCTGGCGGGCACGGAGGAAGCCAATCGCGGCTTTGGCATTACGCTGGCGTTGCTCGACGAGGCACTCGCCGCCGCCAACAGTCTTCAGCGCTGCCCCGCTGGCGGCAATGTGATGTATTTCGAGACCGGCCAAGGCAGCGAGCTGTCGTCCTCGGGCCATTGCGGCGTTGATCAGCAGACCCTGGAGGCCCGCTGCTACGCGGTCGCGCGACGCTACCGGCCGCTGCTGGTCAACACGGTCGTCGGCTTCATCGGCCCCGAATATCTCTACGACGGCAAGCAGATCATCCGCGCGGGGCTGGAGGATCATTTCTGCGGCAAGCTGCTGGGACTGCCGATGGGCTGCGACGTCTGCTATACAAATCACGCCGAGGCCGATCAGGATGACATGGATGCACTGCTGACCTTGCTCGGCATCGCCGGCTGCACGTACATCATGGGCGTGCCCGGCGCCGACGACATCATGCTGAACTATCAAAGCACCTCGTTCCACGACGCGCTGTATGTGCGGAAGGTGCTCGGCAAGCGCGCGGCGCCGGAGTTCGAGGCGTGGCTCGCGGCGACCGGCATCAGCGACGCCAAGGGCGAGCTGCGCTTCGAGCCGGAGCGGCTGATGCCGGCACTGCCGCTGCTGGGAGCCGAATGATGAACGGCGTGGAGAACAAGGCGCCCGCAACCTCATCCGCGGACGACTGGACCTGGCTGTCGCGCTACACCGAGGCCCGCATCGCGCTCGGCCGCTGCGGCCCGGGCGTGCCGACATCGGCGCATCTCGGCTTCCAGGCCGCGCATGCCGAGGCTCGCGACGCCGTGCTGAAGCCGTTCGACGCGGAACAATTGGCCGCTGACGCCACCGCGCGCGGCTGGCCGGCGCTCGCCGTGCACAGCCGCGCCGCCGATCGCGCCACCTATCTGCAGCGACCCGACGAGGGCCGCCTGCTCTCGCCGGCGTCGGAAGCACTGCTGTCCGAGCCGCGCGCGCCGGCCGACATCGTACTTGTGGTGGCTGACGGATTGAGCAGCCGCGCAGTGCAGGTCAACGCCCTGCCCGTGCTGGACACGCTGATGCCGCTGCTTGCGGCAACCGGACGGCGACTGTCGCCGATCATCATTGCGTCGCAGGGACGCGTCGCGCTCGCCGATCACGTCGGCGAACTGTTCGGGGCGTCAGCCTCGATCATCCTGATCGGGGAACGGCCGGGATTGAGCGCGGCGGATTCACTCGGCCTTTACCTGACCTGGATGCCGCGCCGCGGCCGCGTCGATAGCGAGCGCAACTGCATCTCCAATGTCCGCCACGGCGGTCTCGCGCCGGACGACGCGGCGAAGCAGAGCGCGGAGCTGATCGCGCGGATGTTCCAGCACCAGGCGGCAGGTGTCAGCCTCGCACGGCTGCCACAACTGCCAGCACTGGAGGATGGCAGCTCCTGATCATGGAAAGACCATCACACCGCGCAATAGCGGTCCTGGATGTCCTTGTCGGCGAGCAGCGCCGCCGCGCTGCTCTCATGCACGACCTCGCCCTGGTCGATGATCACGGCGCGATCGGCAAGCCGCAGCGCCCATTCGACATTCTGCTCGACCAGCAGCAGCGTCTTGCCCTGGTCGCGCAGCCGCCGGAACAGCACGCCCATCTCCTCCACCAGCACCGGCATGATACCCTCCGACGGCTCGTCGAGCAGCACCATGCGCGGCCGCGCGATCAGGGCGCGCGCGATCGCCAGCATCTGCTGCTCGCCGCCCGAGAGCGTCACGCCCTCCTGGTCGAGCCGCTCGCGCAGCCGCGGAAAGGTCTCGGCGATCTCGGCGATCGCCGCGCGCTCGTCGAGCTCGGCCTTGGCCGCCACGAGGCCGAGCCGCAAATTCTCGCGCACCGACAGGCCGGGCACGATGCGCCGCTCCTCCGGCACATAAGCGAGGCCGAGATGGAAGCGACGATGCGCCGGCAACGGCAGCAGGTCCTGACCAGCGAAGCGGATGCGGCCTTCGGCCTTGGGCATCAGTCCCATCACGGTGCGCAGCGTCGTGGTCTTGCCGGCGCCATTGCGGCCGACCAGCGCGACCACCTCGCCCTCGTTCACGCGCAGCGAGATGCCGTGGAGCACGTGGCTGGCGCCGTACCAGGCCTGGACACGATCGAGCTCGAGCAACGCGGTCTCAGCCATAGCCTTCACTCTGTCCCAGATAGACCCGGCGCACGTCGGGATTGCCGCGGATCTCCTCCGGCTTGCCGTCGGCGAACAGCCGGCCGTGATGCAGCACCAGCACGCGCTGGCTCAGGCCGAGCACCATCTTCATCTTGTGCTCGACCAGCAGCACCGTGCGCTTCTCGGCCAGCCGCTCGAGCAGCGCGACCATCGCCTTGGTCTCCTCCGGCCCCATGCCCGCCGTGGGCTCGTCGAGCAGCAGCAACTCCGGCTCAGACACCAGCGCGATCGCGATCTCCAGCGCGCGCTGCTGGCCGTGCGCGAGAAACTTGGCCTGCTCGCCGCTCTTGCCGATCAACCCGACCGACGCCAGCGCCGCATCCGCGCGCTCACTCAGCTCGACGAGATCGGCACGCTTGCGCCAGATGTCGTAGCTCACGCGCATCGCCTGGGCCGCGACCCGGACGTTCTCATGCACCGACAGGTCCGGAAAGATGTTGGTGATCTGGTACGAGCGCGAGATGCCCTGGTGCACGAAGCGGTGCTGCGGCATGCCGTTGAGCTCACGCCCCTTGAAGCGCAGCGTGCCCATGCTGGGCGACAAGGTGCCGGAAAGGATGTTGAAGAACGTGCTCTTGCCGGCGCCGTTCGGTCCGATGATCGAGGTCAGTTCGCCCCTGGCGAACGACACCGAGATGTCTTCGAGCGCAGTGAAGCCGCCGAAGCGGCGGCCGATGCCTTCGGCCTGCAGCAGCGCGGTGCTCATCGCCGCTCCCGTGCAAACGGCAGCACGTCGAGCAGCGTGCCCCAGATGCCCTTCGGCAGGAACAGCACGAATACGACGAAGATCGCGCCGACGACGATCTGCCAATGCGGCGTCCACAGCGAGACGACATCCTCCAGGATCAGGAAGGTGGCCGCCCCGATGAACGGTCCGAAGAAGCTCCGGGCGCCGCCGAGCAGCACCATCATCACGATCATGCCCGAGGTCTGGTAATGCAGGGAATCGAGCGGCACGATCGACAGATGCAGCGCCGACATGCAGCCGCCGACCGCGGAGATCGCACCCGACAGCATGAACACGATCAGCTTGCAGCGCTCGACGTCGTAGCCGCAGGCCCGCGCGCGCTGCTCGTTCTCGCGGATCGCCTCGATGACCGCGCCGAACGGCGAATTGAGGATACGCGACTGTACCCAGAGCGCCAGCGCCGCGAAGGCCATCAAGAGGTAGTATTTGTTGACCGGATCGAGGAAGTTGATCGGCAGCCCGAACAGATTGATGCGGTCGACGGTGAAGCCGCGCAGCCCGTTCTCGCCGCCGGTGAGGGACGAGGCCTGCAATGCGACGTAATAGACCAGCTGCGCGAGCGCGAGCGTGACCATGGAAAAGTAGATGCCGCGGGTGCGTGTCGAGATCGTGCCGATGAGGGCGGCCAGCGCGGTGCTCGCGGCGATCGCGAGCGGCACCGCGGCGAACCATGGCAGACCCCAGCGGCCTATGGCGATCCCGGTCAGATAGGCGCCGGCGCCGGAGAAGGCGGCGTGGCCGAACGACAAGAGCCCGGTGTAGCCGAACAGGAGATTGTAGCCCATCACCACGACGCCGTAGATCAGGACGTTGACGGCCAGCGCCTTCGACGGCAGCAACCAGGGCAGCAGCGCGAGCGCGACGAGCGACACCAGCACGCGGTGATCCGACAGGACCGCAAACAGGCGTTGGCTTTGGGAGAGCGACGGCGCTTCGCCGGTCGACTGCACCCTCATCACGCCCTCCCCTTGACGCCGAACAGGCCTTGTGGCCGGACCAGCAGCACGGCCGCCATCAAGGCGAACATCACAATAGTCGCCATTTCAGGCGCGAAGAGCGCCACCATACTGATGCAGATGCCGACCATCAGCCCGGCGACGACCGCGCCTATGATCGAGCCGAGGCCGCCGATCACGGTGACGACGAAGGCTTCCGCCAGCACCAGCGTGCCCATTTCAGGATTGACGCTGCGCATCGGCCCGGCCAGCACGCCGCCGAGCGCGGCGAGCCCGACGCCGAGGCCGAAGATCGCGAGCCACACCTTGCCGATGTCGACGCCGAGCACGCGCATGATCTGAGGATCACGCGCGCCGGCGCGGACGATCAGGCCGATGCGGGTCTTCTCCAGCATCAGCCAGAGCAGCAGCAGCACGACCCCCACCAGCGCGATCACGAACAGCCGGTATTTCGGAAAGAAGCCGACGCCGAGATCGACCACGCCGATCAGCTGCGGCGGCGTCGGAAACGGAATGCCGTCGCTGCCGAACACGATGCGCACGCCCTCGACCAGGATGTAGCTGAGGCCAAAGGTGAGCAGCAGGGGGTCATCGATCGACCGCCCGTACAGGCGACGAACAAGGAGGAACTCGATCAGCATGCCGAAGGCGCCGACCAGCACCGGCGCGAGCACCAGCCCCCACCAGAAGCTGCCGGTCAGCGACGCCAGGTACAGCCCGGCATAGGCCCCGATCATGAACAGCGCGCCATGGGCGAAATTGACCACGCCGAGCATGCCGAACACGATGGTGAGGCCGAGCGCCGTGATCACCAGCACCGCCGCGAGGGCGATGCCGGAGAACAGCTGCATGATGATCAGCGAGAGGCCCATGCGGTCGGGGTCAGGTCGCGTGGCCGAGTTCGCTGCAGCTGCGCAGCATCTCCTCGGCGCCGGGGTCGCTGGCCACGATCGCGAACAGGTCGTTCTCGTTGGCCATGGCTGATTTCTTCTTCGATTCCAGCACCAGCACCGATTGCACCGACTGATGGTCGCATTTGCGATAATGCTGCGGACCCTTGGTCAGGTCGTACTGCAGCCCTTCCAGCGCCGCGACGACCTTGTCGGTCTCGGTGCCGCCAGCCGCCTGCATCGCCTGCAGCAGCGAGCCGACGCCGGAATAGCCATAGGCGCCATAGTCGGTCGGGATAGCGCCGCCATTGGCCGCGCGGAACGCGGTGTTGAACTCGGCCGCCGTGTTGTTCTGGGTTTCCAGGCCCCAGTAGTAGTTCGCGCCGCCGACCACGCCCTCGAACACGTCGGGACCGACCGCGAGGCGCTGGTTGTGCAGGATGACCGGCACGACGATCTTCATCTGCTGCTTGATGCCGAAATCGACGGCCTGCTTGATCGCATTGGCCTGGTCGCGGCCGAAATTGCTGATGCACAGCACGTCCGGACGCAGCGACATCAGCCGCGGCATGAAGGTGGAGTAGTCGGCGGCGCCGAACGGATGCAGGATCTCGCCGACGCTCTCGGCGCCGATGGCGGCTTGCGCGCGCTTGAAGCCGCGCAGCATCTCATGGCCATAGGCATAGTCGGCGACGAGATGCGCGACCTTCATGCCTTTCTTGAGCGTCTGCCGCGCCACTGCCGCCGTGGTCATGTGCGGGTTCAGCGCTTCGTGGAAGGTATATTTGCTGAAATCCTTCACCTCGTTGATGGTGTCGGACTGGCTGATCGAGACATAGATCACGCCGCGAGCGCGGGTCACCTCGTTGACGGCGAGCTGCACCGCGCTGGACAGCGCGCCAACGACGGCGTGCACCTTGTCCTTCTCGATCAGCTCCAGCGTCCGCGTCGCCGCCTCGCCGGCATTGAGCTTGTCGTCGCGCACCAGAAGCTCGACTTTGCGGCCGGCGATGCCGCCCTTGTCGTTGACCAGCTTGACGGCGAGCTCGGCGCATTTGACCTGATCGCGGGCCTCGGCCGCGAACGGGCCGGTCAGCGGCGTCGGGAAACCGATGCGGATGCTGTCGTCGGCGGCGCGGCCGAGCCGCGGCATCGCCAACGCGGCGGCGCCCGCCGACATGGCCATCAATGCCTTGCGGCGGGATAGTCCGGCAGGTCGCAGCTTGGTCTCGAAGCCTGGCATGATGTCCTCCCTCATCTTGTTTTGTTTAGTATTGATTGAGCGACTTGAGCACGCGCGCAGGCGTGATCGGAATGGCATTGATGGATGCGCCGAACGGCGTCAGCGCGTCATTCACCGCATTGAGCACGCAGGCCGATGCCGCCGCCGTGCCGGCCTCGCCGCATCCTTTCGCGCCCAGAATGGTGTCCGCCGTCGGCGTCTCGACGTGGTCGATGACGATATCCGGCATCTCCATCGCCATCGGCACGAGATAATCAGCCAACGAGCCGTTCAGCAATTGGCCGGTCTCACTATAACGGCATTCCTCGAACAGCGCCGCACCCAATCCCTGCACGACGCCGCCCCGCAGCTGCTCGTCGACCAGCATCGGATTGATGATGCGGCCGCAATCCTCGACGACGTAGTGCTTCAACAGCTTGATCAAGCCGGTGTCTGTGTCGACCTCGAGATAGCAGCCCTGCACGCCATTCGTGAACGCGAAGGGATAGCCCTGCGGCGCGAAGTGATGGCTGACGGTCAGCTGCGCCTGCGTACCCGGCGGCAGCGTGTCCGAGCGGAAATAGGCGATGCGCGCGATTTCGGCGACCGGGATGCGCGGCTGCCGGGTCGCCTTGCCCACGACTTGCCCATCGACGATGTCGAGTGCGGCCGGCCGCTCCTGCAGGATCAGAGCGGCGATCTCCACGATATTGGCCTTGAGCTGCCGCGCGGCCTGCAGCGCGGTCTCGCCGCCGATGCCGGCGCCGCGACAGGCCCAGGTCGCACCGCCATGCGGCGTGACTTCGGTATCGCCGGTGATGATCTTCACGTGCTCCTGGGCGAGACCGAGCTGATCGGCGACGATCTGGCCGATGATCGCCTCGGTGCCCTGCCCCTGCTCGGTGACCGAGATGGCGCAGCGCACCTCGCCGGACGGCGTGAGGCTGAGCGTCGCGCCGTCCTGCGAGGAGATACGGGCGCCGCCGACGCCATAGAAGGCCGGACTCGGATTGGTGATTTCGACGAAGGTCGCGATACCGATGCCGCGGTGGACACCGCGCCGGCGCAGCTCCGCCTGCTCGGCGCGCAATCCGTCGTAGCTCATGATCTCGCGCAAGCGCCGCAGGCAAGCCTCGTGCGAGAGCGCTTCGAACTTGTAGCCGGTCGGGGACGCCGTTGGATAGGCATCGTCGGCGATCACGTTCCTGGCGCGCATCGCGAGGGGATCGGCGCCGATGCGTTCCGCGGCAAGATCCACCATGCGCTCGGTGACGGCGCAGGCGATGGGATGGCCGACGGCGCGATATTGACTGGTCTGCACCTTGTTCTGAAACACGACCTCCAGCACCGCCCGATACGACTTGAAATCATAGGGCGCGCCGATCAGGCGGATCACCTGGTTGCCCTCGACCACGCTGGTGCGCGGATAGGTCGAGAAGGCGCCGACCGCGGTGGCGTCATGGATGTCCATGGCGAGGATCTTGCCGTCGGCGTCGACCGCCATGCGCGCCCGCACGTGGTGATCGCGGGCATGGATGTCGGAGACGAACGACTCGATCCGGTCGGCGACATACTTCACCGGACGCCCGAGCAGGATCGACAGCCCGACCACCGCCATGTCCTCGTGATAGACGTGCAGCTTCATCCCGAACGAGCCGCCGATGTCGGGCGCGATCACGCGCACGCGCGCTTCAGGGATGCCGTAGTGGCGTGAATACAGATCCTGGAACTGATACGGCGTCTGCGTCGCGTGGTGCACCGTCAGCATGCCGGTGTCGGACTCGTAGTCGGCGACGACGGCGCGTGGCTCCAGCGTGACAGGCGTGTGCCGGCCAAAGCTGAACTCCTGCTCGACGACGTGAGCCGCGGACGCAAAGGCCTCGTCGACACCGCCGCTATCGAGCTGGGCGCGGAAGCAGATGTTGGACGATGCGGCCGGGTTGACCGTGGGAGCGTCGGGTGCGCGCGCGGCGTCGAGATCGACCACCGCCGGCAGCTCCTCGTAGTCGACCGCGATCAGCTCCAGCGCGTCCTCCGCGACCGCCCTGCTCTCGGCGACCACAGCGACCACGGCTTGGCCGGCCCATACAACGCGATCGAGCGGCAATGGCAGCTGCGGCTCCGAGACCATCCCCTTGAAATGATCGAGCGTTCCTGTCCAGGGCGTGCAGATCCTGGCCAGGTCTGCGCCGGTCGCGACCAGATGCACTCCGGCCAGCGCGCGCGCAGCTTCGATGTCGATGCTGAGAATGCGCGCATGCGCATGTGGGCTGCGCAAAAAGGCCGCATGAAGCATGCGCGGCAGGCGGAGATCGGTGACGTAGCGCCCGCGCCCCGCCAGCAGCCGCTTGGCATTCGGGCGTGGGACAGAGCGGCCGATATAGGAATTGGGACGATCCAGCGATGTCAGCGGCGCGGTCATCGCGACGGCCCCTCGGCGGCCTTTGCCGCACGCGCCTCGGCAACGGCGGCAATGGAATCGACGATCGCCTCGTATCCGGTGCAGCGGCAGAAATTGCCGGACAGCGCATCCCGGATCGCCTCGCGGCTGGGCCGCGCCATCTGCGACAACAGCTCGTGCGCCGTCATCAGCATGCCCGGCGTGCAGAAGCCGCATTGCAGGGCATTGCGGCGATGAAACTCCGCTTGCAGATCGGCGATCACGCCACGCTCCGAGAGGCCTTCGATCGTATCGATCCGCGCACCCTCGGCCTGCACCGCAAACATCAGGCACGCGTGAACCGCATGGCCGTCGAACTGAACCAGGCACGCGCCGCAGGCGCCCATCTCGCAGCCGGCATGGGTGCCGGTCAGCTCGAGCGGACCGCGCAGGCAGTCCACCAGCGTATCGCGCGGCGCGACGTCGCACGCCACCTTGCGACCATTCACGACCATGCGGACGCGGATCGCGTCATCGGCGTCGTCGCGTTCGAGCATTGTGCCCGTCATGCCGCCTCCCCGAGACGCCCGAGAAGCCTGCCGAGCAGCACGCGCGCCAGATGCATGCGCATCGCCGCGGGAACATCGTCGCTGTCTGCCGGCGTGAGATCATGGCTCAGCGCATCTTGGGCCACAGCAATCCGCTGGGCATCAAGCCGCGAGCCGATGAGCGCCGCCTCCGCGGACATCGCCCGCGTCGGCAGATTGCCAACCGAGAACAGCGCGATGCGGATGTCGGCGATCCGATGCTGATCGAAGGTCGCGATCGTGCCGCAGCCGACCAGCGCATAGTCGCCGCGGCGCCGCGCCAGCTCGTCGAACGCGATGCGCTGGTTGCTGCGAAACAGCGGCACATGGATCGCGACGAGAAGCTCGCCCGGCGCGAGCGCCGTCTCGAACAGATCGATGAAGAACTCGTCCACCTGGACGCGCCGGCGGCCGGACGGGCCGGCGATCTCGATCTCGGCGCCGAGCGCCAGCACCATCGCAGGGAACTCGGAGGCCGGATCGGCCAGCGCAACGCTGCCGCCGAGCGTGCCGCGGTTGCGAATGGCGGGATGCGCGACGAACGGCGCGGCTGCGCGCAGCAACGGCGCGAACTCCGCGATGAGCGGCTCTGTCAGCATCTCGCAATGCCGCGTCAGCGCGCCGATGCGCAGCCGATCGCCCTCGCGTCGAATGCCCCGCAGCTCCTCGATGTGATTGATATCGATCAGCACTCGCGGCGACTGCAGACGCAGCGCCAGCGCCGGAACCAGGCTCTGGCCGCCGGCAATGAATCGCGCATCTTCGCCGGCGCGCGCATGCGCCGCCAGCGCGTCGTCGATTGTCGTTGCACGAAAATAGCTGAAAGCCCTCGCTTTCATCCGTTTCCTCGCTCGCCAGGCTCATCAGCCCGGACACCCAGATTTGTGACCATCTGGTCTCAAAACAGTCGCACGCCGCGGCGGCCGCGGTCAACTGGAAACGAACGATTGGTCTCAAATCTGCTATCGGCTATCAGAAAGCCTCTGCGACAATCGGTCGAGACCATGGTCAGCGCCCCGAAGACAACCAGCATCAAGGCAGGCCGCGCCCGCAAGGCAGGTGCCCGCGGCGCGCCGCAAGCGAAGCGCCGCAACATGCGCGCGGCCGACCGCGAGCGGCTGATCGTCGAGGAGGCGATCCGCTTCTTCGCCGAGCGCGGCTTCGAGGGCCAGACGCGCGAGCTCGCCAAACGCATGGGCATCGCGCATTCGGTGATTTACCGCCACTTCCCGAGCAAGGAAGCGCTGATCGAGCGTGTCTACCAGGAGGTTTATCTCAGCCGCTGGTCGCAGGATTGGAGCCCGCTGATCCGCGACCGCAGCAAGCCGCTGCAGGTGCGACTGACGAGCTTCTATCTCGACTACGTGGCCCGCGTGTTCGAGTATAATTGGGTCCGCATCTTCGTATTCTCCGGATTGAAGTCGTTCGGAATCGCTGGACGCTATCTCGATCTGGTCAGGCGAGAGATCATTGAGCCGGCGGCGATCGAGTTGCGTCACGAGCTCGCGTTGCCGGACATTCAGACCTCCCCCCTCAGCGGCCGCGAGACCGAGATGTTTTGGGGGCTGCATGGCCGCATCTTCTATCTCGCGATCCGCAAGTTCATCTACGAGACTCCCGTTCCCATCGATCTCGATCAGACCGTTCGCGACGCGATACAGCTGTTCCTCGATGGGGCGCAATTGGCGCTTCCGAAACTTCTTCAGAACGGCAAGGCCGGCAGCTCATCGTGACCAGTGGTGCCGGCGCGCACACCGAGCGGTCGCGAGCAAAAACGGGCGGCCGCACGAGCATGCGGCCGACCCGACGAGAGCCAAGGGCGAGGCGGCAAATCAGCTTCTCGTGATGCCCCGCGCTTCGCACCGGCATCTGCATCTCTCGTCCTAAGCATCGCACCGTGGATGGACGGGACAAGGCCGGCCATGACGACGTTCGAGACGGGCCGCATTCTCCACTGCCGCGACGCCCTGCAGCCGTCGATTTGATCGCTTATTGATGTTTTTTTGAAACGGATTTGACGACTTGGTACGATTTTCCTGATCTACTTCTCGGCGATTTTAATCAATTTTAGTTCCGAGCCGGCCTCATTCCGTCAGCCGGCAGCGACATTGACCATCGACGGCCAGACGCCAAGCCGTACGCATTCAGATTGCAGCCGGTCCAGCGTTGAAGTCTGGAGCGCGAACCACTTGTTCTGCCGGATGAGCCGTCTGACCGAGTTCTCGGGGCGACATCGCACCGCTCCAGTTGCTGATTATGAGAGTAAATATTGCAAAGGAGATTTCAATGCAGACCGCTGAAGATCCCTTACTATCCCCACACGCGCCGATTTTCGACATCCACCCGACCACTGGGATGCATTTCGAGGTGTTCTACTTCGACAAGGCGCCGAATGGCGCGCACAAGGATTGCGGCGGCTGGTTCTGGTGGCCGAGACGGCGCGGATTGCCGCCGGAAGGCCCCGCCACCGGCGCGTTTCCGACCAGCTATGCGGCTTATCGCGATGCCATGATCGGAAGCGGCGTGCATTGGCGCGCCACCACCCGCACGCCCGCCGCGATCGGGGCCTGAGTGCTCCCCGCCGGATCGGCGGCCGCGCGACGTCCGATGCCGACGGCCTGCCACGGCGCTTGCTGGAAAGCATCATGCTCTCAACTGCGCCTGCGCTGGCGGGAGTCGGTTCTCCTCAGGTCCGGGAAACGATCGGTTCCGCGCACCGTCGCTGATCTTGGCTCTGCCACAAGGTCCCGCCGCCTTCGTGCTGCCGACAATAACCTATGTGAACGAGGACCGATGACGCTTTTCGACGTGGTTCGACTCGACACGATGGCTGCAACTCACGGACGCCTTTCAGAAGAACATCTATCGGCCGTACTAATTGCCAGTCTGTCCGCCGTCGCCTACGCTCCTCGCTGTAGGCGGCCGGTGCAAGCGCCGGGCAACGGATCGACCTGCACACTGCAATGAGGCAGGCTCTGCAGATGGCATGGCGACAGCCACCGGAGAATGAGCTCAGAGTAGCTTTCGGGAGCTTCGTCCTCGACCTCGAAAGCGGTTGTGTTCGTGACCAGCATGGCGAGATCAGGTTGCGGCGGAAAAGCTTCGGCGTTCTCTGTCACCTCGTGCGTCATGCGGGACGGCTCATCAGCAAGGACGAGATGATCGCGGCGGTTTGGCCGACCGCCAACGTCTCCGATGCGTCGCTGGCGCAATGTGTCAGCGAGGTTCGTCTGGCGCTGGGCGACGAGCAGCAACGCTTGATCCGCACCGTCGTCGGACGTGGCTATCGCTTCGATGCCGCAGTCACCGCACTGGCGGACGGCGGGCGCGTCGGATCCGCTGCGCCATCCCCACCGATCGAACCCCGTCTCTGTGCGCCCGCTCGGATGATCGCAGCCGACCAGGAACGGCCCGCAGACACCAGCAGAGCCATGTCCGGAAACGCGTCGATCGTCGGCCGCGACGATGAGCTCGAGTGGATGCTGCGACGCTGGCGCGAGGCGGCCGGTGGCGACGGACAAGTCGTGCTGCTGAGCGGCGAAGCGGGCATCGGGAAATCGCGCCTCATCCTCGAATTCCTGGCGCAGGCGGCGGCAGCGCCGGAGCAATGTCTGCATTACGTCTGCGCCGCCGGACGATCGGACAGCCCGCTTCATCCCGCCATTTGCGAAATCGAGACAGCCGCGCGCATCGCGAGCGAGGATGAGCTTCATGAGCGTATAGCGAAACTCGAGGCATTCCTGCAGGGCTTACCGATCGCGCCGGTGGATCGGTCGGCGCTCACCTCGTTGCTGCGGCATGCGAACGACGGCACGGACGAACACGGATGGAGTCCACCTGAACGCCGCCAACGCGTGCTCGATGCGCTGCTGCGGCGGATCGAAGGGCAGTCTCTGGCTGCGCCTGCGATCGTGGTGGTCGAGGACATCCATTGGATTGATCCGACCAGCCTTGAGCTTTTGGATCGCCTCGTCGACCGCACCAAGCACCTCCGCCTCCTGATGGTGCTGACGTTCAGACCGGACATCGCGCCACCCTGGATCGGTCAGCACCACGTCAGCCTGCTGACCCTCAACCGGCTCAGTCCTCATGATATCAGCGAAATGATCGCAAGCATCTGCGAACGATCCGCAATCGCAGCCGAAGTCGTCAAGACCGTCATCGAGCGTTCCGCCGGTGTGCCTTTGTTCGTCGAAGAGCTCACGCAGGCCGCGTTGGATGGCGGCATCACGCTCGCGCGCGACATCCCCTCATCGCTGCAGGCCTCCCTGACGGTCCGGCTGGATCGCCTCGGCCCCGCCCTGCGGATTGCCCAGCTTGCCGCGATTGCGGGCGAAAGTTTTACCGCGCGACTGATTGCGGCGGTGGCCGATCTCGCGGCAGCCGAGCTCGAAGTCCTGCTCGCACCGTTGCTGGCGAGCGGCCTGATCCTGCCGCAACGGCCCAGGAACGAAGCCGCCTTCGCCTTCCGCCACGCGCTGCTGCGCGACGCCGTAGCCGCGACAATCCCGGCCGACGAGCGGCGCTCGCTGCATCTGCGGATCGCCACGGCGATGCTGCAGCAGATGCCGGTCCGGCCGTCCGCAGCACCTGAGGTCATCGCATCGCACTTTGCGATCGGCGGAGAACCGCACCGAGCGCTCCCGTGGTGGCGCCGCGCCGGCGAGGACGCGATGCGCAACGCCTCCTTCGAGGAAGCGCTCGTTCATTTCGGAAAGGCGATCGCCATCGCCGACGGCGGTGGGCCAGATAGCTCGGCTGCATCCTTGGCGTTGACCGAACGGCTCGCCCTGCAGGTCGCCTATGGTCAGACGCTGCTCTGGGCGCGCAGCACCGAGCAGGCCATCATGGCGTTCGCCCGCGCGCGCGAGCTTGCCGCGCGCATCGACCAGGTGGCGGTACGCTTTGCCTCCTATTACGGTCTCTGGGCCGGCAACATGATGAACGCACGGCTGGGCGAAGCCCGCGCCGTCGGGAGCGATTTTGTCCGCGAGGCCGACGACGCCGGCACCGCAACGGAGATCGGCGTCGCGCACCGCACATTGGGGACGGCGTTCTGGTTCATGGGCGGCTTCGCGCAGGCGCACGACCATCTCCGCACCGCGGTCGACATGTACGATCCAGAACGTGATCGCGGCGCGCAAGCGCGTTTCAGCGTCGTGCCTGGACCGCCGGCCAAGGTCTGTCTTGCGCTTGCCAGCTTTGTCACGGGAGACGCTGCGCAAGCCACACGTCTCGCCCAGGAGGCGCTTGGGGACGCCGACCGCGCCGAACATGTCCCCACTCAGACCTACGTCCTCACTCATGCGTTGATGCTCGATCTGATCGGCGGCGCGTCGGGTCGCGACGGGCTGTCGCGATTGCTGTTGCGGCTCTGCGCGGACCATGCCTTGCCGCATCTCGACTATGCCCGCGTCCTCGACCTCGCTACCCGCTTCCGACGCGGCGACGGGGCGGATCTGCAGCACCCGATGCGGCTCGCCATCGACAATCTCTGCCGCCACGGCCGTCGTCTGGGCATCCCCTGGTTCCTCGCCATCCTGGCCGAAATGGAAATGTCGGCCGGAGACCCGATGATTGCCCAGAGCACGATCGACAGGGCCGTCACCGAGGCGATGCGCTCCGAAGAGCGCTGGTACCTGTCGCAGATCCATCATCTGCAGAGCCGACTGCTGCTCAGCCGGGGCCAGCGCCCGGAAGCCGAGCAGGCTCACGCCAACGCGCTCGCCGTTGCAGCCAGTCAGCAGGCCGCCGCCTTTTCGCAACGCATCTCGCTC
Source organism: Bradyrhizobium sp. ORS 278 (assembly GCF_000026145.1). Lineage (NCBI taxonomy): Bacteria > Pseudomonadati > Pseudomonadota > Alphaproteobacteria > Hyphomicrobiales > Nitrobacteraceae > Bradyrhizobium > Bradyrhizobium sp. ORS 278. Next base: position 4,787,995 of record NC_009445.1, read on the forward strand.
GCGGCCGACATCCCCGGCCTGCCCGACGGGCGACTCGTATGAGCGCCGCGTCTCCTCTGGCGCCTCTCGCGCGCGGCACGGTGCCTTACTTTTATCAAGTCCGTCAGACGGATCGTGGCGACTGCCTTCGAGGGACGAAACAAATGCTTTCGTTTTTTTCGAATATGTGATTAAGTTCCGGCGTCCCGCCTCGGCTAGAGGGGCGCATCGCGATCGTCACGAGACGCGGGGTGGGATGCGGTGGCCGCAGCCATGCTGCAGCGTGCCCTGGTGGCACGCCGACGAACAGCCGGTTGCGGACGTGAAGACGCGTGGTCCTGGCGCCCCGAAGCTGGCGCCAAGCCGTCCGGCGGTGATCCGGCGGCGACGGTGGCTAACAAGCCGGACACCGGGGAGAGCGCGTTATAAGCGTGAAAACCATCGCGCGGGGAATGCCGGGTGTTCTCGGCTGAACCTGTGGTGACTGCCGCCTGCATTTTTTTCCGCAGGCGGGCCATGGGTGCGGCCAGCGCCCGGCATTCCCCGCGCCCTCTTCTTTGAAAAGGGCGGAACGGACTGGAGCGACCCGGGCGCATCTGCGCCGCGGGAACGCTCGGCGATGTCTCGTTCTAACTGAATTCGAATGCGCTGTTTGACTCCGTGAACGCCTCTTGGCACTCGTCGAGCGATGATGGGGGGCAACATCGTGGGCCTCGCCCCTTCGAGACGGCCGCCTCTGGCGGCCTCCTCAGGGTGAGGAGGGAGTGTTGCCCCGCTCATCGTCCATGTGTAAACGGCGTGCTCGGAGCAAGACACGGGACAGACGCGCTCCTTGCGTATGCGTCGTCCTGTGTGTAGCGCCGCTCTCGGCGCCTGATCCTCTCCATGAGCACCCAGCTGACGCCGGTCTCGGAACCCGCCCCTCATGGTGAGAAGCGCCGCTTGCGGCGCGTCTCGAAACATGAGGCCCACGAACGCGCGTCCCGTCCAGCCCCTACTATCAACTCGCCGGCACGAAGTGGTCGTGCTTGCTCACCGACGCTCCAGTCGCCGGATCCGTGATCCTCATCTCGATGTCGACCGGCGCAGCCGGCAGGCCCGCTCCCTTGGCCTCGATCGAGACGCGGATCTCCCGCGTCTGGTCCTGGCCGACATCGATCACCATGCGGCCGTCAGCCTCACGCGCCTCGCCGGCGACGGTCACCTTCGCGTTCGGCAGGCCGACGACATTGAGCACGAAGTCCCGCGCGCCGCGCTTGTTCAGGAGGCGCACCGTGTAGTCGTTGCGCACGCCACCGTCCGACAGCTGCACGAACAGCGGATTGCGCTCATGCAGGACGTTGATGCCCATCGTGCCGCGGGTTGCCAGCGTGTACAGCATGACGCCGCCGACGATGGCGATGAAGCTCGCATAGATGATCGTCCGCGGCCGGATGAGCCGATAGATCTCCGGCTTGCCCTCGCGGCGCCTGGCGACGTTGATGTCGGTGTCGTAGCCGATCAGGCCGGTCGGACGGCCGATCTGGGTCATCACGGAATCGCAAGCGTCGATACACAGGCTGCACTGGATGCAGCCGAGCTGGATGCCGTTGCGGATGTCGACGCCGGTCGGGCAGACGTTGACGCATTGATGGCAGTCGACGCAGTCGCCCGCCGGCTCCCCCTGCAGCCGCGCCGCCTCGGCCTTCTTGACCGACATCCGCGGCTCCCCGCGGTCGCCCTTGTAGGTGACGTTGAGCGCCCATTCGTCGGTCAGCGCCGCCTGGATCCGCGGCCACGGACACATGTAAATGCAGACCTGCTCGCGGGCATGGCCGGCGAACAGATAGGTCGTAGCCGTCAGAATACCGATCCAGAGATAGGCTGTGAACGGCGCGTGAAAGGTGGCGAGGTCCTTCACCAGGGTCGGCGCGTCGTCGAAATACAGTACCCAGGCGCCGCCGGTCCACCAGCCGATCATGATCCAGAGGAAGTGCTTGGTCGCGACCTTGCGGATGTGGCTGAAGGTCCAGCCGCGCTTGTCGCCGAGCATGCGCTCGCGCCGGTCACCTTCGACCCAGCGTTCGACCGCGTAGAACAGATCGGTCCAGACCGTCTGCGGGCAGAGATAGCCGCACCACAGCCGGCCCGCGAGGGCGTTCATCAGGAACAGCGTGACGGCCGCAAGAATCAGAAGGCCCGTGAAATAGTAGACCTCCTGCGGCCACAGCTCGATGAAGAAGAAGTAGAAACGGCGGTGCGGGAAATCGACCAGCACCGCCTGGTTCGGCATTCCCGGGCCGCGATCCCAGCGCACGAACGGCAGCAGATAGTAGATGCCGAGCGTGATGCACAGTATCGTCCATTTGATCCGACGGAAACGGCCGTGCACGGCGGCGGGATAGACCTTGTCGCGCGCCTTGTAGAGCGGTCCGACAATGTAGGTTTCGCCCTGGTCGGCCATGATGCCCTTGCTTCGTCGTCATCTCGCCCCACCGCACTCCGGCTCAGGAGAACGCATTTCCGCTGCGCAAGCCCAGCTTCTTGAACACGATCGCCGCCGGGCAGAAGCCGGTGAACGACGCCTGGATCATGTTGAGGCCGGCGAAGGCCGTCAGCAGGAACCAGTACGGACTGACATACCAGCCGAGCGCGAGGCTGAGCAGGACGACGAATCCTGCGAAGGTGAGAACTGCTTTATCGACGTTCATGGCATGGTTCTCCATGGATGGATTTGAGCGGAATCAAGCCCGAGGTGGGGCGTACGGCCGTCCCGCGGTTCCGGATTTTCGCAACGTCCCCGACGGGGCCACGCCACCCGTGCCAGCAGACTGAAAGTGCCGCCGAGCCCTTGAAGATATATTCGTAAATTCGTATATACGCAATAGATAGTTTCAAACGAGCGGGTAAGTGATGCGCGGATTTTGGCTTCTGATCGCCGCCATGGCGTGGCAGATGACTTGGCAAACAATTGCGTCTCAAGCCGAAACGCTGACGGTGACCCCGCGTCAGGTCGCCGACGAGAAGGCGGTGTTCGCGACCGTGGAAAGCGTCAGCGTCGTTCCGGCGCGCGGTCGCATCGGCGGCACCATCGCGCAGCTTTCGGTGCGCGAAGGCGACCCGGTCAAGCGAGGCCAACCGATCGCCTTGATCGGCGACGAGAAGCTCGCGCTGCAGCTCAAGTCGCTCGACGCTCAGATCGAGGCGCTGCAGGCGCAGGCCAACCAGGCGCAGATCGACTTCACCCGCACCGAGGGTCTGGTCGAGCGCGGCACCCTGCCCCGCGTCAAGCTCGACGAGACGCGCACCGCGCTCAACGTCGCGGAGAATTCGCTGCGGGCCAAAACCGCCGAGCGCGCGGTGGTCAACCAGCAGATGAGCGAAGGCCAGGTGCTGGCGCCCGACGACGGTCGCGTGCTGAAGAAACTGGTGACGGTCGGCTCGGTGGTCCTGCCCGGCGATCCCGTAGTCACGGTGGCGCAGCAGAACTTCAAGCTGCGGCTGCGCGTGCCCGAGCGCCATGCGCTGTTCCTGAAGGCGGGCGACAAGATCCGTCTGGATGGCGCCGAGTTCGGCGAGAGCGGCGACAAATGGGGCGTGATCGACCTCGTCTATCCGCAGATCGAGGAAGGCCGCGTCGTCGCCGACGCGATCGTCCCGGGCCTCGGCCAGTATTTCGTCGGCGACCGGCTGCGGGTATGGATCTCCGGCGGCCAGCGCGAGGCCTATGTCATCCCCTCCCGCTATGTCATCACCCGCTTCGGCATCGACACCGTCCAGCTGCAGCAGGGCGCGCAACAGGTGAGCGTGCCGGTGCAGCGCGGCCGCGCGCTGCCGAGCGCCGATCTTCCCGATGGACTTGAAATCCTGTCCGGCCTGCGCGCCGGCGACCAATTGGTGCAGCCGTGAAACTCGGGCTCTCAGGCAAGCTGACCAAGGCGACCATCGCCTCGCCGTTGACGCCGCTGTTCCTGCTCGCCTCGCTCGTCGTCGGCCTCATCGCGGTGGTCGTGATCCCGCGCGAGGAGGAGCCGCAGATCAGCGTGCCCATGGTCGACATCCGCGTCAACGCCGACGGCCTGCGCGCGCCCGACGGTGTCGAGCTCGTGACCAAGCCGCTGGAGACGATCGTCAAGGCGATCGACGGCGTCGAGCACGTCTACAGCCAGACCGAGGATGACCGCGTCATGGTCACCGCGCGGTTCCTGGTGGGCACCAAATTCGAGGATGCGATCCTGCGCGTCCACGAGAAGATCCGCGCCAACCTCGACCGCATCCCCGTGGGCATCCCCGAGCCGCTGATCGTCGGCCGTGGGATCAACGACGTCGCGGTCACCGTGCTGACCTTATCGCCAAAGCCGGAAGCCGCCGAGCGCTGGTCCGACAAGGACCTCTATGAGCTGGCCGACAAGTTGCGCGCGGAGCTGACCAAGGTCGACAATATCGGGCTCACCTACATCTCCGGCGGCGGTGCCCAGCAGATCCGCGTCGAGCCCAGCCCGGAAAAGCTGTCGCTGTTCGGCGTCACCCTGCAGCAGCTCGTCGCCAAGGTGAAGGATGCGAACCGCTCCTTCCTCGCCGGCGACGTCCGCGACGGCGGCATCGTGCGGAACGTCACCGCCGGGCAGACGCTCGCCGGCATCCCTGATATCGGCCTGCTGCTGATCTCGACCCGCGACGGCCGCCCGGTCTATGTGCGCGACGTCGCGACCGTGGTCGTCGGCCCCAATCTTGCGGAGCACCGCGTCTGGGACGACGCACGCAACGACAAGGGAGACTGGCACCGCGTGCCTGCGGTGAGCCTGGCGCTCGCCAAGCGCGCCGGCGCCAATGCGGTCGTGGTGTCGCACGATATCGCGCAACGGCTCGAAGGACTGAAGACCATACTCATTCCCAACGACGTGGCGGTCACGGTGACGCGCGACTATGGCGAGACCGCCAATGAAAAGGCCAACGAGCTCTTGTTCCATCTCGGCCTCGCCACGATCTCGATCGTCGTCCTGATCGCAGTTGCGATCGGCTGGCGCGAGGCGCTCGTCACGTTCGTGGTCATCCCGACCACGATCCTGCTGACGATGTTCGCCGCCAATTTGATGGGCTACACCATCAACCGCGTCAGCCTGTTCGCGCTGATCTTCTCGATCGGCATCCTGGTCGATGACGCCATCGTCGTGGTCGAGAACATCGCCCGCCATTGGGGCATGCACGACGGCCGTCCGCGCCTGCAGGCGACCGTCGAGGCGGTGGCCGAGGTCGGCAATCCCACGATCGTCGCCACCCTCACCGTGGTCGCCGCCCTGCTGCCGATGCTGTTCGTGTCGGGCCTGATGGGCCCCTATATGGCGCCGATCCCGGCCAACGCCTCGGCCGCGATGCTGTTCTCGTTTGTCGTGGCGATGGTCGTGGCGCCCTGGCTGATGCTGCGACTCGCGCCGAAGCAGGTCGCCGCCGCAGCCAGCGCGCATCACGATGCCCATGGCGAGGGCCGGCTCGGGCGGATCTATCGCAGCGTGGCGCGTGCAATCGTCGCCAGCAAGCGCTCCGCATGGATCTTCCTGCTCGGCGTCGGGATCGCCACGCTGCTGTCGATGACGCTGTTCGCGACCAAGTCCGTCACTGTCAAGCTGCTGCCGTTCGACAACAAGTCGGAGATCGCCGTGATGGTCGATCTGCCGGAAGGCGCGAGCCTGGAGGATACCGAGCGGACGCTGTTCGCCGCGGCCGACATCGCGCATCAGCTGCCGGAAATCACGAACGTGCAGAGCTATGCCGGCACGGCGGCGCCGTTCAATTTCAACGGTCTCGTCCGGCACTATGACTTGCGGGAACGGCCGGAGCTCGGCGAACTCCAGGTCAATCTCGCCGCGCGCGGCGACCGCAAGCGCTCGAGCCACGACATCGCGCTCGACCTGCGGCAGCGACTGAAGGCGGTGTCGGTGCCATCCGGCAGCAGCATCAAGGTGGTCGAAGTGCCGCCCGGGCCGCCGGTGCTGGCGACCCTGCTCGCCGAGATTTACGGCCCGGACGCGGCGACTAGGCGTGCCGTTACCGCTGAGATGAAGAAGGTGTTCGCCGATGTGCCCTTCATCGTCGACATCGACGATTCCGTCGGTCAGCCACGGCCGCGGCTGCGGCTGTCGATCGACCAGGACAGTCTCGAATATTTCGGGGTCGAGCAGCGCGACGTCTACGACACCATCCAGACCTTGTTCGGCGGCGTCTCGGTCGGCTACTCGCACCGCGGCGAGGACCGCAACCCGATCGAAATCGCAGTCAAGCTGCCGAAGCGCGCCAGGAGCTGGAGCGAGGCCCTGGCCTCGACGCCGGTGCCGGCCAACACCCTGCCCGGCAGCAAGACGGTGGTCGAGCTCGGCCAGGTCCTGAAGGCGACGATGGAAGACGGTTCGCCGATGATCTTCCGCCGCGACGGCCGCTTCGCCGACATGGTGATGGCCGAGCTCGCCGGTCGTTTCGAGGCGCCGCTGTACGGCATGCTCGCGGTCGCCGACCGGATCGACGCGCATGACTGGGGCAAGCTGCCGAAGCCCATGATCGGCTTCCATGGCCAGCCGACCGACGAGCAGCGTCCCACCCTGCTGTGGGACGGCGAATGGGAGATCACCTATGTGACGTTCCGCGATATGGGCGCGGCGTTCGGCGCAGCGATCCTCGGCATCTACGTGCTGGTCGTGGCGCAGTTCAAAAGCTTCAAGCTGCCACTCGTCATCCTGACTCCGATCCCGCTGACGCTGATCGGCATCCTGCTTGGCCACTGGCTGCTCGGCGCGCCGTTCACGGCGACGTCGATGATCGGCTTCATCGCGCTCGCCGGCATCATCGTGCGCAACTCGATCCTGCTGGTCGACTTCATCCGCCACAGCGGCGCCGAAGGCAAGACCCTGCGCGACGTGGTGCTGGAGGCCGGCGCCGTGCGCTTCAAGCCGATCCTGCTGACCGCGCTCGCGGCCATGATTGGCGCGGCGACGATCCTGCTCGATCCGATCTTCCAGGGCCTGGCGATCTCGCTGCTGTTCGGCCTGGCCTCATCCACCCTGCTGACCGTGCTCGTCATCCCCGCGATCTACGTCGCGCTGCGCGAGCCCGGCAAACCTACCATGAAAGCACCCTAGGACATGTCCATGACCAAGAATTACAACGAGATCTGCAAGGACATCTCGGGCAACCTGAAAACTCTGCGCAAGGACATCCCCGATGTCATGCAAGGCTTCTCGGCGATGGCGCGGGCCGCCGGCGCCGACGGCGCGCTCGACAAGAAGACCAAGGAGCTGATCGCGCTGGCGATCGGCGTCGCCGTCCGCTGCGACGGTTGCACCGGCTTCCATGCCGAGGCGCTGGTGCGCCTCGGCGCCACGCGCCAGGAGGTCGAGGAAACGCTCGGCATGGCGATCTACATGGGCGGCGGTCCGTCGCTGATGTACGCCGCCGACGCGATCGGCGCCTTCGAGCAGTTCCAGCAGCAGGAGGGCGCCTGAGGCGGGCTCAGCCGCAGATGTCGAGAATGGCAAGCATGTAGATGCGGATCATGTCGAGATAATCGGGAATGTCGACGCGCTCGTCCGGCATCGTGTTGTACCGGCCACCGGGGCCGCAGACGATGCCCTCCATGCCGCCTGAGGCGTACAGATGGCCGGCAGGCGACGTCATTCTGACCTATGTCGCCGGCGAGCTGCAGGGCGGTGTCGGGACCTTCTCGCTGATCGAGCAGGGGCTGCGCGCGGACTACTTCATCAATTCGGAGCATTCAGCGCGCGATGGTGCATCAGCGCCTCGGTGACCTGGCGACCGATGGTCAGCGTTGGATTCAGCGCGGTGGATGGATCCTGGAACACCATGGCGATGCGGCGGCCACGCACCGCGGTCAGCTGTTTCGGACCAAGCGTCCGCAGGTCGATGTCGCCGAGCCGCAGCGAGCCCGACACCTTGCGGGCATTGCCCGGCAGGTGCCGCATCAGCGCCCAGGCCAGCGAGCTCTTGCCGGAGCCGGATTCGCCGACCAGGCCAAGCACCTCGCCGGGCGCGATGTCGAGCGACACCTCGCGCAGCACTTCGACTGCGCCGGCGGCCGTTACGTAATCCAGCTCATAATTCGAGATGGCGAGCGCCGAACTCATCGATCATCCCGCGGGTTGAGCGCATCGCGCAGAGCGTCGCCGAGAAGATTGAACGCGATGGCGGAGAGCGCGATCGCGGCCGATGGCGCGATCAGCATCCACGGCGCCTGGTGCATGTATTGCCGCGCATCGCCCACCATCAGGCCCCATTCCGACGCCGGCGGCTGTGCACCGAGGCCAAGGAAGCTGAGGGTCGCGAACAGCATGACGGCAAAGGACACGCGGATCGTGGCCTCGATCACGATCGGTCCCCTCACATTGGGCAGCATCTCGCGGAAATGATCTGCGCGACGCCCTCGCCGCGCGCGACCGCAGCCTTGACAAAGTCCTGGTTGCGCACGGCGAGCGCGACCGAGCGCGTCACCCGTGCCATGCCCGGCGCGAACGCGATAGCAATGGCGACTACGGCATTGCCGGCACCATTGCCCAGCGTGCTGACCAGCAGCAGGGCCATGAGCAGGCCGGGAATAGCCATGACAGCGTCGTTGGTCCGCATGATGACGTCCTCGGCCTTGCCACCGAGAAAGGCCGAGGCGACGCCGATGACGGCTCCGATCTTGCTTCCCGCCAAGGTCGCCGCGAGCGCCATCGGAACGGTCGCCCGCGCGCCGGACAACAGACGGCTCAGCACGTCGCGGCCGAACTGGTCGGCACCAAACAGGTTTTGCTACCCCGGCGCACGGAAGCGGCCGAGCAAATCCATCTTCTCCGGCCCGTATGGCGCGAGCCATGGTCCAAGGAGGCAGACCACGGCAAGCACGGCCAGCAGAACGATGCCAATTGCACCCTGCGGCTTGCGGATCATGCGCACCAGCGGCTCAGTCATAACGGATTCGCCGGTCGAGCAGCGCGTAGACAACGTCCGCGAGCGTGTTGGTGATCGCGTAGGTCACGGCCATGATCATCGCGCCGGCCTGGATCGACGGCAGATCGCGGGTGGTGATCGCGATCATCAGCGCACGGCCGATCCCGGGAATGGCTAAGATCTCCTCGATCACATGATGCCTCCGAGCAGATAGCCGACGTTGAGCGCAACGATGGTGATGACCGGCAACAGCGCGTTGCGCAAGACGTGGCGGACCAGCACCGTCCGCTCCGGCAGCCCCTTCGCCGCGCCGCGCGGACGTAGTCCGATTGCAGAACGTCCAGAGTCTCCGAGCGCATCATGCGCATGACATGGGCGACCAGGATGACCGAGACCGTCAGAACGGGAAGCGCGAGGTGGCGCAGTGCGAGGCCGGAGTCCTCGAGCGGCGACACGTAACCGGTGGCGGGCAACCACGGCAGGACGTCAGTGAGCAGCATCGCCAGCACCGTCGCGGTGACGAACTCCGGCAGCGAGACGCCGAGATAGGCGACGATGCTGGTGATGGTGTCAGCCGCGCTGCCCTGCGGCAAACATGCCGAGCGGAACGGCGACGGGCAGCGTGACGACGAGTGCCCCAGCGGCCAGCGGCGAGGCTGCCGAGATCGCTGGCGATGATCTTAGCCGGAACGATGCGCGCATTCGTGTAGGCGAGTGCGACCGGCAAATCGGCGAAGGCGACCGAGAGCGCGAACTTTACGGTCGACGAATCGACGGCGGCGACGTCCTTGATCGGGCCGACATTGGTGCGCGCCGGCGAGGCCGTTATCGGATCGAGGATCGCCTTGAAGGTTGCGACGACATCCTCCGACGTCAGCGGCGTGCCATCGTGGAACGTCAGGCTCGGACGAAGCTTGAAGGTCCATTCGGTCAGTCCAGCGGCGGCTTCCGGATTGACGCGCGCGAGCAGCGGGTGAATCACGGCCGCACCCTGGTCGACAGAGATCCGCAGCATGCCGCCTCGCTTTGGCGCCTCGGCCGCGAGAGAAACCTGCGGCAAGGCGCCGAGCGCCAGCGCGGAGCCTGCAAGGATATGACGACGGGTGACGGACAGCATCGGGTGACGTCCTATGAGAGCGAGCGGGTTTCGGGACAGAGCTCGGGACTGAACTCGTTTGATAGATAGGCGAGTACCGATTTCGCCAGTGCGACGATGTCAGACAGTTTGGTCGACTCACCGGGCGCATGGATGCGGCTATCGGGCTTGCCGAGGCCGGTCAGCAATACCTCTTGCCAGGCAGCCTGCTGCGCTCCGAGGCCGAGGTGCTGTCGGTGACATCTCGCCCCGCCGCAAAGGCCGAGGCGACGCTGTTTGCCGTGCCCGGTGGCGAGCCGCTGCTCCATCTCCATCGCATCCGCCGCGTCGCCCGGGCGCCGGTGCTGCATTCACGCATCGCGATGGTCGCGAGCCGCGTGCCAGACTTTCCGCGCGAGACGAACAAGGTTCCTGGCATCCGCATCGCCGCCGTGCGCGAAAAGGTCACGGCCGAGGTAGCGACCAGGGAGGATCGCAAGCTGCTCGGGCTGCCAGCCCCGAGCGCCGTGCTGGTCATCGACGAAGAGGCCTACGACCAGTCCGGCGCACTCGCGATCCTGAGCCAGCACCGCGCGACGACGGCGCATCATTATTATTCGAACGAGATCCGCTGAGCAGCGGTCCGCTCAGCAGCCCCAGCGCAACGCCGCCGTGTGCACCGGCGCATCCCACAGCGGGAGCGTTGCATCGTCGAGCGCTGTCACGGTGAGCGAGCATCCGGCCATGTCGAGCGAGGTGACATAAGAGCCGACCAGGCCGCGCGCGATCGTGAGCCCTCGTCCTTCAAGGATCCGGCGCGCTGAATTGGTCATCAGATAGAGCTCCATCGCCGGCGTGCCGCCGAAGCCGTTGACCAGCAGCAGGCATGGCGTACCCGGCTTGGCCGCGAGATCGGCCAGGATCGCGCTCATCATCTCCTCGGCGATCGCATCGGCCGGCGCGAGCTTGACGCGCCGGCGTCCTGGCTCGCCATGGATGCCGACTCCCATCTCCATCTCGTCCTCACCCAGAGCGAAGGTCGGCTTGCCGGCTGCCGGCACGGTGCACGAGGTCAACGCGACGCCCATTGAGCGGGTGCGCTTGTTCACGTCGTCGCCGAGCGCCTTCAGCGCGTCGAGATCGCGGCCCTGCTCGGCGGCGGCGCCGAGAATCTTTTCGACGACGAGCGTGCCGGCGACGCCGCGGCGGCCGGTCGAATAGGTCGACGTCTCCACCGCGACGTCGTCATCGGTGATGACAGTCGCGACTTTCGCGTCCATCATCTCCGCGGCCATCGCGAAATTCATGACATCGCCTTCGTAGTTCTTGACGATGAACAGCGAGCCGCCGCCGGTCTCGACGGCCTGCGCTGCGGCGAGCATCTGGTCGGGCGTCGGCGAGGTGAAGACCTGGCCCGGACAGGCGGCGTCCAGCATGCCTTGTCCGACAAAGCCGGCATGCAGCGGCTCATGGCCGGATCCACCGCCGGAGATCAGCGCGACCTTGCCCGGCTTGAGACTTTTGCGGCGGACGAACTTGCTCTCGTCGCCGAGCGTGACGATGTCGCCATGAATGGCGGCAAAGCCCTGCAGGCTCTCGGTCAGCACATCGTCGACCGCGTTGATCAGCTTCTTCATGGCGTCCCTCCCGGTTCGGCATCGTCATTGTTTTCATTGGCTGAGATCAGGGCGGTGATGCCGCGCGCGACACCCGTGATGATGCGGTCGGCATGGGCGTTGAGCGCGGGATCGCCAAAATCGGGCAGCTCGACGACGAGGCGTCTCATCGGCCGCTGCGTTTCAGCCTCGTCGAGCCGGCCCGGATGCGCGGCGCGATAGGCCGTCAGGAAAGCCTGCTGCTCGTGCGGAGAAAAATGGCAGATGTGAAAGATGGTCTCGACATGCTGCAGCGGGATCGGCGTTGCATAGGCAGGATTTACGATTTGCGAGATGAAGCTGCGATTCTTGCCGATGGCCTCCGCGAGCCGCTGCCGCGTGCCCGACGGGCGGCTGTCGATGACCGCGCGCAGGATCGCCTTGTATTCGGCGAGCGGGCTTGCGGAGCCCGATGAGTCCTGCTCGCTCATGCGCTCCCCACAGGCCTGGCCAGATCGAGTTCACGGATCGCGGCTTTTACCTGCGGCAGCAAACCCGGCGAGACCGAGAGCGCGCGCACGCCCGCCCTGAGCAGAGCAGGAATGGCGCTGACGTCACCCGCGGCATCACCGCAGATCGAAACGTCGACGCCTCTTGCCCGGGCCGCCCGCACGACATGCGCGATCATCGCGAGGACGCCCGGATGCAGCACGTCGGCATAGTCGGCCACCTCGGCGCCGTCGCGCGACGCCGCGGTGGCGTATTGGGTCAGGTCATTGGTGCCGATCGAGAAGAAGTCGGCGGCAAAATCCTGCGCGGCCAGCGCCGCGGCCGGCACCTCGATCATGATGCCAAAGGCCGGTTCCGCGAAAGCAAGGCTGTCCTTCGCGAGGTCGTCCAGCACAGCACGCAGATGCCCGCGTGCGGCATCCAGCTCGCCGGCATTGGTGACCATCGGCAGCATCACCTTCAGCGGCCCGAGCGCGGCGGCCCGCGACAACGCCCGCAGCTGTACGCGGAAGATCTCCGGATGGCGCAGCGACAGGCGGATCCCGCGCAGTCCGAGGAACGGATTGCTCTCGCCGTCGATCGTGTAGCCAGGGATCGGCTTGTCGCCCCCGGCATCGAGCGTACGGATCGTCACCGGGCGGCCATCGGCCCAGCGCATCAGCTCGGCATAGGCGCGGTATTGCGCCTCTTCGTCGTGGAGCAGATTGGCTGTCAGGAATTCGGTGCGGGCGAGCCCGACGCCGTCGCCGGCAGATGCCGGCGCGATCGCCATGTCATTGGGACCGGAAATGTTGACCAGCACCGCCACCGGCGTTCCGTCGCGCGTCAACGCCGGCTCGTGCTGGCGAGCGATGGCCTCCGCCTTGCGGCGCCTGAACTCATCAATCTCTCTACGAGCGGCGGCGATGCGTTCCGGGTCAGGATCGACAACGACCTCGGCGCGCGTGCCGTCGACCAGCAGCTCTCCTGCCAGGCGCTCCCAGCCGCGGCCGAGCCCCACCACCATCGGGACGCCGCGGCCGCGCGCGAGCATCGCGACATGGCTGGTTGGGCTGCCCTCGCCCAGCGCAATGCCGCCGCCTTTCGACCAGTCGACGCCGAGGAAGGCCGATGGCGCGAGGTCACGCGCGACGATGATGGCGCCACTGGGAAGCTGGCCATCATCGGCAAGACCGAAGAGATGTCGCACCACGCGATCCCTGATGTCGGCCAAGTCGCTGGCGCGGGCGCGGAAATATTCGTCATCGGCGGATTCGTAGCCCGCGATCTCCTGGGCCATGGCTGCGCGCCAGGCATCCTCGGCGGCAGTGCCGCGCTCGATCTGCGCAAAGGCGGCTTCCGTGAGCGCATCGTCCTCGAGCAGCGCGAGCTGGAAGCCGATCAGCTCGGCCGCATCGCCCTGGAGGCTCGCGATCAACTCGGCCACCGCGTCACGCGCGCGCGCGACCGCGGCGGCGAGCGCGGCATGCTCCTCTGCAATCGAGCCCTTGGCACGGCTAGCGCCCTCCAGCGCGCGCCGGATCACCGCCGGCCCCATAGCCAGACCTTCCGACGCTGCGCGACCTCGGATGCAGCGTTCCACCATCTACTCCTCGTCGAATTTCCGGTTGACGAGATCGGCAAGCGCGCGCACGGCCTCCGCCGCATCCGGACCATTGGCTCGCACGTAGAGGGTCTCGCCCTTCGCTGCCTTGACGCGCATGATCTTCACCGGGCTCTTGGCATCGGTCCATGGCCCGTCGGCCGCGATTGCGATCTCCACCGTCGATGCGAAGCGCTTGGCGAGCTGAGTCAGCTTGACCGAAGGGCGCGCGTGCAGCCCGACCGCATTGGTCAACAGCGCATGCCCCATCGCGTCCTGCATCCCGATCTCTCCGCCATCAGCCATTGTCGTCACCGTCATCCACCCATCAATTCTTCAGCCGTCGCGCGAACCGCGTCGAGCGACGAGCCGCCCGAGGCCTCGGTTGCCGCCATGACGGCGCCCTCCACCAGCGGCGCATTGCAGATCACGATGCGCTCGCGCTTGTCCTCCGGCATCATCTCCACCGCCATCTCGCTGTTGGTCTCGGCGCCACCGAGATCGACGAGGATTGCAACGCCGGAGTCCGACCAGGCTTTGTCGATCGCGCCCATGATGGCGCCGACATCGGTGCCAAGCCCGCCATCCGCATTGCCGCCGACAGCCGCGAGCGGCACGCTGTCGCCGACCATCTGCCTGACCATGTCGGCCGCGCCCTCCGCCACCTTGGCGGAATGCGATACGATGACGATGCCGACGTTCTTCTGCTCACCCATGCTTCACACCTCGTTGAAGACGCTGCAGATCGCCTGCACCAGCAGGCTCGACGAGCGCGCGCCGGGATCCATGTGCCCGATCGAACGCTCGCCGAGAAAGGACGCCCGCCCGCGGATCGCCTTCATCGGCACGGTCGCGTCGGCCGCCTCCGCGGCGACCGCGGGCAATCGCGTTGCGAGATCATCACCGTCGGCGGCAAAGGCTGCTTGCACCGGGATCAGGACGTCGAGCATCGTCTTCTGCCCCGCCTCGGATTTGCCGCGGGCCTTCACGTCCTCGATGGCCCGACCGAGCGCGGCAGCGGCCTCGGCCGCAGACGGTTCCGGCGGCAGCGCCTTCCCAAGCCCCATCGCCAGCGTTCCGTAAAGCGGACCCGAGGCGCCGCCGACCTTCATCACCAGCGCCATTCCGATCGCCTTCAGGGCATCGGGCAGCGGCTTGGCCGAGATGCCATCGGCGTCCGCAAGCACCGCCTCGAAGCCGCGCTTCATGTTGAGGCCGTGATCGCCGTCGCCGATTGCGGAATCCAGCGCCGTCAGTTCCTCGGCATGGGCGATGATGGCGTCGGCCATCGCCCCGATCAGTCTGCGCTTGAACGCCTGGTCCATGACTCATCTCACCCGCTGGCCCGCCCGGTCGAACAGCAGCGGCCGGGTGAACTCGATAGCGACGGCGTCGCCGACTTTCAATTCCGTGTCCGGCTCCACCAGGCTGACGATCTTCTGATCGTTCAGCATGATGTGCAGGTGGTTCTGGTCGCCGAGATGCTCGATCCATTTGACCTGTGCAGCTGCGCCGCCATTGGTCCGGCGTACCGTCATGTGCTCGGTGCGCGCGCCGATGATCGCGACGTCGCCGGGTACGGCGAGATCAGGAAACAGCCCGCGCGGCAACAAATTGATGCCGGGGCTGCCGAGCCGGGTCGCAACGTAGGTGTTGGCCGGGTCCTCGTAGACTTCGCGTGGAGATCCCATTTGCACCAGCCGGCCTTGGTCGATGACGCCGATGCGGTTGGCCAGCGTCATCGCCTCGATCTGGTCGTGGGTGACATAGAGCATGGTGGCGCCGAGATCCTGCTGGATGCGCTTCAGCTCGATGCGCAGATCTGCGCGCAGCTTGGCATCGAGCGACGACAGCGGCTCGTCAAGCAGCGCGATCGCGGGCCGTCGCACCAGCGCGCGGCCGATCGCGACGCGCTGCATCTGGCCGCCCGACAATTCCGTCGCGCGATTACCTAGCTTGTCCTCGATTCGCAGCATCGCCGCGACATCGCCGACGATCCGCTTGATCTCGGCTTCCGGCGTCTTCCGCACAGGCGAGCGCAGCGGGAAGGCGAGGTTGTCGTAGACCGAGAGATGCGGGTAGAGCGAGTATTGCTGGAATACGAAGGTCACGTCGCGCGCCGCCGGCGTCGCGCGGGTCTGGTCGACACCGCCGATGATCACCGAGCCATGATCCGGCGCTTCGAGGCCCGCGACCAAGCGCAACGTTGTCGTCTTGCCGGCGCCAGTCGGCCCCAGCAGCACGACGAGCTCGCCATCGCGGATTGTCAGCGAGATCTCGCGCACGGCGGGCTTGGCGCCGAAGTACTTGCTGACGGCATTGAGGCGCGTCTCAGCCATGGCGGCCTCCCCTCGCCGGCTGCTCATGCAGCGCCGTTCGGATCGCGCGGCCGGTCGCGGCATTGAACAGCGAGAGACGGTCAGCCCGGAAGCTCAGCCCGACCGGTTCCGCGCGCTCGACGCGCACCGCAGCCGGAATGCGCGCCTTCACCATGCCGTGCGCGGTCGTGATGGTCACGATCTGGGTGGTGCCGAGATATTCGGCGCCGAACACTTCGCCGCGCAAACCGCCATCGGTTGCGAGCGTCACCTGCTCCGGGCGCACGCCAAGTACCAGATCGCTGCTAGCGGCATCCTCGCGCAATTCAGGAACACCGATCTCGGCGCCATCGATGCGGATGCATTTGGTGCCTGCTGGAAGCCTGGCATCGAAGCGGATGAAGTTCATGGCCGGTGATCCGATGAAATCGGCGACGAACATCGAGGCCGGCCGGTCGTAGATGTCCTGCGGCGTGCCCAGCTGCTCGACCACACCGCGGTTCATCACCGCGATCTTGTCGGCCATCGACATCGCCTCGAGCTGGTCATGGGTAACGAACACGGTCGTCGCCTTCAGGCGATCATGCAGCGCGCGCAGCTCGCCGCACATGATGTGGCGGAATTCGGCATCGAGCGCGCCGAGCGGCTCGTCCATGAGAAACGCCTTGGGCTCGCGAACGATCGCCCGACCCAGCGCGACGCGCTGGCGGTCTCCACTCGACAATCCGCTGACCGGACGATCGATCAGATGATCGATCTGCAGGATGCGCGCGGCCTGCTTGACCCGGCGTTTGATTTCGGCCTTCGGTACTCCCATCGAAACCAGCGGAAAAGCGATATTCCTGCGGACGTTCATATGCGGATACAGCGCGAACAGCTGGAACACCATCGCGATGTCGCGCTCGCGCGCCCGGCGGAACGTCACGTTTTCGCCGCCGAGGCTGATCGTGCCGGAGGTCGGCAGCTCCAGTCCCGCGATCATGCGCAACGTGGTGGTCTTGCCGCAGCCGGAGGGGCCGAGCAGGCAGAAGAACTCACCATCGGCGATCGTGAAGCTGGTGCCGCGCACGGCGGCAAAGCCGCCGAATTGTTTGACCAGGTTTTCAATCCGGATCTCGGCCATGGCTTCAGTCCGGGAACTTCGAGACGATGGTGAACATCACCACGCCGGCAAGCGTCGTGACGAAAGAATAGGTGTAGAGCACCAGCGCAAAAGGCTGCAGCAGCATCAGCACGCCGGCGGCAATCAGCACGGTCGCGACGGTTTCCATCGGACCGCGGCGCAGTGCTCGCGGCCACCGCGATTGCGTGACTTGGACCGGTCGATCTTGCGCGATCTCGCTCATTTGCGCACCGCTCCGAAGGTGATGCCGCGCAGGAGATGTTTTCGCAGCAGCACGGTGAACACGACGATGGGGATCAGGAACAGCGTCGTTCCGGCCGCTACAGCCGGCCAGTCCTGGCCGCCTTCGCCGATGATGATCGGAATGAACGGTGGCGCGGTTTGCGCCGTGCCTGATGTCAGAAGCACCGCGAAGGCGTATTCGTTCCAGGCGAAAATCAGGCAGAAGATCGCGGTCGCGACGATGCCGGTGGTGGCCTGCGGCAACACGACCTTGAAGAACGCCTGAAGCCGCGTATAGCCGTCGACCATCGCCGCCTCTTCGTACTCCCGCGGAATCTCGTCCATGAAGCCCTTGAGCAGCCAGACCGCGAGCGAAATGTTGACGGACGTATAGAGCAGGATCATGCCGAGCCGCGTATCGGACAGGCCGAGCTCGCGATACATCAGATAGATCGGGATCGCGACCGCGATCGGCGGCATCATCCGGGTCGACAGGATGAAGAACAGCAGGTCGTCCTTCAGCGGTACTTTGAAGCGCGAGAACGCGTAGGCCGCCAGCGTGCCGAGCACGACCGACAGCGCGGTCGAGCCGAACGCGATCACCAGCGAGTTGACATAGCGCGGAATGTAGTTCGATGGTCCCGCGATCACCATGTTGCGCTCGCGCGAGACGCGGTCGCACAGGCTGGAAGCCGGCGGCAGCTTGGCCATGTATTCCGGCGTCTGCCGCGTCCGCGTCGTGAACAGGTTGCAGTAGCCTTCCAGGCTCGGCTCGGCCACCAGCTTCGGCGGATAGGCGATCGCGTCCGACGGCGACTTGAAGCCGGTCATGAAGATCCACAGCAACGGCACCAACGTGACCAGCGCATACGCGATCACGACGGCGGCCGCGATGCGCTTCGTCAGCGGCGACGGATCGACCACGGAATGGGCGGAGACGAGACCGGTCATCGGCTTTTCACCCGGTTGAGCGCCTTGACGTAGATGTTGGCGAGACCGAACACGGTGACGAACAGGATGATGGCAAAGGCCGAGGAGTAACCGGTCCGCCATTTCTCGAACGCCTCGCGCTTGAGGGTGATCGAGGCCACCTCCGTGGTCGAGCCAGGCCCCCCACCTGTGAGCAGGTTCACCATGTCGAACATCTTGAAATTCTCGATGCCGCGGAACAGCACCGCGAGCATGATGAAGGGCAGCGCCATCGGCAAGGTGATCGACCAGAACTGCCGCCACGGCGAGGCGCGATCGACCTCCGCCGCCTCGTAGATATAGTCCGGGATCGAGCGCAGGCCGGCGAGGCAGATCAGCATCACGTAAGGCGTCCACATCCAGGTATCGACGATGACGATCGCCCAGGGCGCCAGCGGCACCTGTGCGAGCATCTGGAACGAGGATGCCGGCGCGCCGGTCACGGCCGAGACGACGTAATTGAACAGGCCGGTCTGCGGTTGGTAAAGGAAAGTCCAGAAGTTGCCGACAACCGCGGGCGACAGCATCATCGGCAGCAGGATCAAGGTGGTCCACAGACCATGGCCGCGAAACTTCTTGTCGATCAGCCAAGCCAGCGCGAAGCCGAGCACGGTCTGAATCAGGATGCTCCAGAACACGAAGCGCGCCGTCACCGTCATCGCGGCCCACACGTCGGGGTCGGTCAGGATGGACTGGTAGTTGGCAAGCCCGACATCGAGCACCGTCGCGTTCGGACGGTTGGCGCGATAGTTGGTGAATGACAGGCGAATCGTCCAGATCAACGGAAAGATGTTGATCGCAAGCAGCAGCAGCATGGTCGGCGTGATGAACAGCCAGGCGATGGCGCGCTCCGACAGGCCGCGCACGCGACGAACCATTGCGGGCGGCGTCACCAGGGCGGCGCGGTCGACGAGGCCGCTCAATCCGGTTTGGTCGGTCATGCGAGGAACTGCTTTACGGTGGCTGTTTGATGGCGCTGCTCTATCCTCTCGCCATTCCGGGCTCGCGCTTCGCGCGCCCCGGAACGACTCGTGGAGAGATCGGTACCTATAAGCGCAATCGTCAGAGCTTGCCGTCCTCCTTGAACACCTTGGTCCAGTCCGCGATCAGCCCATCGAGCGCGCCCTTGGCGGTGCCCTGGTCGGCGACGACGTAGTCGTGGACGCGCTTCTGCATCGCGAGCAGTAGCTGCGCGTAGGACGGTTCGGCCCAGAAATCGACCACCTGGTCCATCGCCACCAGGAAGTCGGCGGCGAAAGGCGCGGTGTTCTTGAAGTTGGGATCGTTGAGCACGCCCTTGTGGCAGCTGTATCCGCCGAGTGCCCACCACTTCTTCTGGGTGTCGAGCGAGGCGAACCACTTGATATAGGCCAGCGCCTCGGCGCGGTTCGGCGAATAGGCCACCACCGAGATGCCCTGCCCGCCGATCTGCGAGCCCTTCTCCTTCTGCGCGGGATTGACGAAGAAGCCGATCTTGTCGCCGCCGACATTCGGATCCTTGTAGAGGCCCGGGAAGAACGCAAACCAGTTCATCTGCAGCGCGACCTGGCCGGACTTGAACGCGTCGAGGCCTTCCTGCATGTAGCCGTTGGAATAGCCCGGGGGCGTGCAGCACTTGTACAAGGCCTTGTAGAATTCCAGCCCCTTCACGGCGTCGTCCGAGTTGACGAAGCCCTGCATATCATAGGGCTTCTTCGGGTTCTGGTACTTGAAGCCGAACGGATAGAGCGCGTTGGTCACGCCCATGGTGATGCCTTCCGAGCCGCGCTCGGTGAAGATCGCCGCGCCGTAAACCGTCTTGCCGTCGATCACCCGCTTCTGGAAGAACTCGGCAATATCCTTCAGCTCGCCTTGCGTCTTCGGCACCTCGAGCTCGCGGCCGAACTTCTTCTTGAACTCCTCGCGGATCTCCGGCCGCGCGAACCAGTCCTTGCGGTAGGTCCAGCCATTGGCGTCGCCCATCGCCGGCAGGGCCCAGTAGTTCGGCGAGCCCTTCGGCCATTCGGCGTAGCCCGCCACTGTCGCCGGCATGAAGTCGGAGATCTTGATGCCTTCCTTGTCGAAGAACTCGTTGAGCTTGACGTATTGTCCGTTCTCCGCCGCGCCGCCGATCCATTGCGAGTCGCCGATCATCAAGTCGCACAGCTTGCCCTTGGAGTTGAGCTCGTTGAGCATGCGATCGGCGAAGTTCGGCCACGGCACGAATTCGAACTTCATGTTGACGCCGGTCTTGGCGGTGAAGTCCTTGGACAATTCGACCAGCGCGTTGGCGGGGTCCCACGCCGCCCAGCACAAGGTGATGGTCTTTCCTTCGGCCCGTGCCGGCGCGGATGCGCCGAGCACTGTCGCGGCGGCGACGGTCGCCATCAGTGCAAATGTCTGCAGCAACTTCATCTGGCACTCCCTCCCTGTTGGCGCCGCGCCGCTTTGTGCTGCGACGGCGATGTGTGGCCCGCGGCCAGACGCGCCATCACAACGACAGCGGGAGGCCGCAAGCGTTTCCTCATGCCCCCGGATCATCCGTCCGAGTTAAGTATTTTGTTTAGTAGATTTGCAGCGACTAAACATGTCAAGCGCCATTTCAAGCGTCTTGCGGTGCGTCATGTTTAGCGGATGCGGTAAACGGCTCGTCCTATAGATCATTTTCCAGAGATGGCCGCGGCACAAATTTCTGCGGCATGTCGGCGCAAGATCCCGGCGCCCAACCTTGAGATGCGCCCGCGTCGTCATCTCGGCATGAGCACGACGCCCAGCAGACACAAACTCTGACTTCACAGCTGTCAAACAGCGCCGCTGCATCGCGGCGTGAACCCACCGGATCCGGTCGGCTTTCGAGCATGAAGGAGACATGACGTCGCGATCCCGCGGCGGTTACGCCCGGGCTTTGCATCCGTCGCCCTCTTCCTTTCCAGGAAGAGGCGCAGGGAAGGCCGGGAGCCTGCCGCCCCCCATGGCCCCCGTGCGGAGAAAAATGCACGGGGCAGGAACCACAGGTTCGGCTGGGAACATCCCGGCCTTCCCCGCGCGATGGTTTGAGCGGATTATACGTGATCTCCTTGGGGACCGGCTTGATTGCCCCCATCGCGAACGAATCATCCCGCTCGCTTGACCTCGGCACCGGGAGGCCAGGACCACACGACTTCACCGTCGCATCGCTCCGTTCGTCCGCCCGGTCGTAACCAGGCTGCGGAGCAACGCGCCCACCGCATCGCGGACCCGACGTTCGTGACGATCGCGAAACGTCCCTCTTGGCGGGCCCGGACGCGCGGAAATGTGGAGGTGATTTGCCCGACGACGCAAGTGATCAGCCCGCGACAAACTGGCACGACGGGCAATCGGCGCATGGCGGCCTTGCGCGGATGGCCCGTCGGGCAGATCGGAGCCGAGATCCGCGGATCAACAACTAACAGCTACCACGATGTTCTCCTGGTAGCCGTCCTGAACTCAGACCAGCCGAACTTCAGTCCCACCAGAAGTACCACCAGTCGCTGCTCATCAAGGCGGCGGCGAGCGCGCTGAAGGTGCCGACGCCCTGGTCGATATTGTCGGGACAATAGACATAGTGCTCCCGCGCCAGCGCGAGCGCCTCGTCGCGGGTCTGCGGCCGCCGAGCGACGCGCAGATTGATCACGTCCGAGGTGATGGCGACGAGCTCGGCGCCGTAGCGGTCGCGCCAGTTCCTGAACGCGGCGACGTGCTCTTCCGGCTTCGGGCAGCCATTCCAATGGCCCCAGCGCAAAATGGCCGGGATGGTCGTCCAGTCGTCGGTCGGCGCCAGACCGATGATGACCTTTGTGAGCGGCTGTCCGGTGCGATAATCCATGACGACCGACAGGCCGTCCATCGCATCGGTCGTGTCGGGCCAATCGCCGAGCGGCGGCTCGCGGCCCGATCCGAGCATCGCGGCGATGGTCTCGTCGCGTGTCAGGGTGCGCGGCTGTCCGTCCTTACTCTCGGTGATCACGGGCAAGGGCATGTCCGGCTTGGCCGCCAGCATCTCCTTGAACTGCCTGATCGCGGCCTCGTTGCTGTCCTTGCTGCGCTGGATGAAATCATCGGGAAACCTGATCGACGCAGCGTCGCGCAGGATGTCCTCGACCGGCCGGAGCGGCGGGCCGTACGGTCCATGCGGCGCGAACGGAGTCAGCAGATTGCCCAGGGAGTGGTGCTCGTCCTCGCCGCCGAGCACCACCGGCGCGCCCTGGCCGGCCGCCTTGAGCTCCTGCCATTTGGCCAGAGCATTGTCGCCCGTGGTTTCGATCAGCTTGAGCGGAAACTGCGCCATAGCCTGGCGCTGATACTCCCGCGCGCTATCCTCCGGTGTCACGGCTTGCGCCCTCCATGGCATGGTCGCGCCCAGCGCGCCCGCGAGCAGCCCTGTCAGCACATCCCGCCGCTGCATCGGACGCCCTTCATCTCTCAATGCGTGATCCGCAATATCATAATGATGTGTTCGAGCCAGATTCTAGGCGCAACCGCGACATCTGGCGTCTCAACGCGGGCCTTCCATAGCCACCCGCGAAATACTTAGCGGACTCCCTTGCCACGTATCTGCCACACACCTCGATCGGTGGTTATGGGTCCCGGCGTTCGCCGGGACGACACCGATGATGACGTGAGAGCCGGGCCAAAGACTCTGTCGTCGTCCCGGCCTTGAGCCAGGACCCATAACCACCGAAGCTGGAAGTGAAGCGAGCTGGAATTCAGCCGAGTTTTATTGTGAGAGGCGCGGCGCTTTACTCCCGTCGTTCGTCAAAAAGACGCGCAGGATCTGCGCGTCTCATCAGCAGGCCAAATCCTCAATGCGCCGCCGACGGCAACTCCACCTTCGGCGTCTCGGCAATCGCTTCCTTGTGGCGGGTGAAGAAGCGGATCACCATTACGAAGAACACCGGTACCCAGAACACGGCGAGGAAGGTCGCGGTGAGCATGCCGCCGAGCACGCCGGTGCCGAGCGCCTGCTGGCTCGCGCCGCTCGCGCCGGTGGCAATCACCAGCGGCACGACGCCGAGGATGAAGGCCAGCGAGGTCATGATGATCGGCCGGAAGCGGAGCTCGCAGGCCGTCACCGTCGCCTCGATCAGCGGCGTGCCGCGGGCCCGCAGATCCTTGGCGAACTCGATGATCAGGATGGCGTTCTTCGCCGACAGGCCGATGATGGTGATGACGCCGACCGTGAAGTAGACGTCGTTGGGCAGGCCGCGCAGCCAGGCGGCGGCGACCGAGCCGATCAGGCCGAGCGGCACCGCGAGCATGACGGCGAACGGGATCGCCCAGCTTTCATACAGCGCGGCCAGGCACAGGAAGACGAACAGGATCGACAGGCCGAGCAGGAACGCGGCCTGCGATCCCGCGAGCTTCTCCTGCAGCGACTGGCCGGTCCAGGCATAGCCGAACCCCTTGGGCAAGGTACCCATCAGCCGCTCCATCTCGGCGATCGCGTCGCCCGAGGTGTAGCCGGGCTTGGGGTTGCCGGTGATGCGCACCGAAGGATAGCCGTCGAAGCCGACCACTTGCGTGGGTCCGACCGACCAGGCAATGCGCGCGAAGGACGAGAACGGCACCATCTCGCCGGCATTGTTGCGCACGCTGTAGGTCAAGAGATGCTCCGGCTTGGTGCGCTTGTCGTCGTTGGCCTGCACGACGACACGTTGCATGCGGCCGAGATTGAGGAAGTCGTTGATGTAGTTCGAGCCGAGGCTGGTCGACAGCGCGCCGTTGATCGCCGCGAAGGTCACGCCGAGCGCAGCGGCCTTGGCGCGATCGATCTCGAGCCGCACCAGCGGCGCCGGCGGCAGTCCTTCGACGCTGAGCTTGCCGAGCACCGGTGAGTTCGCGGCTGCCGCGAACAGCTGGTCCTTGGCCGCCATCAGCGCGTCATAGCCGCGCTGCGAACGATCCTGCAGGCGGAAGCTGAAGCCCGAGGTGTTGCCGAGATTGTCGATCGGCGGCGGCGCCAGCACCGACACTTCGGCATCGCGAATCTTGGAAAGCTCCGGATTGAGGCGCGCGATCAGCGCGTCCGCGCTCTCGTTGCGACTGCGCTCCGACCAGTCCTTCAGGGTGACAAAGGCCTGCGCCGTGTTGGAGCCCTGACCGTAGAAGCTGAAGCCGGCGATGAACGACACCGTGTCGATGCCGGGCGTGTCGGCGAGCGTCTTCTCGACTGTCTTGATCACGTCGAGCGTGCGGTTGGTGCTGGCGTCGGGCGGCGTCAGCACGTCGACCATCACGAAGCCCTGGTCGTCGACCGGCAGGAAGCCGCCGGGCAGCCGCCACAGCGAATAGCCGAGCCCCGCCAGCAGCAGCACGTAGATGATCATGAACCGGCCGCCGCGCGCCACCACCCAGCGCGTCGCTGCGCTGTAGCGGCTGGTCACCCGGCCGAACCAGCCGTTGAACCAGCCGAAGAAGCCGCCCTTGGCGTGGCCATGGCCCTGCTCGATCGGCTTGAGCAGCGTCGCGCACAAGGCCGGCGTCAGCGACAGCGCCAGGAACGCCGAGAAACCGATCGACACCACCATCGAGGCGGAGAACTGCTGATACATGATGCCGACCGAGCCGGGGAAGAACGCCATCGGCACGAACACCGCCATCAGCACCAGCGTGATGCCGATGACCGCGCCGGTGATCTGCTCCATCGCCTTCACGGTCGCCTCGCGGGGCGACAGCCCCTCCTCCGCCATGATGCGCTCGACGTTCTCGACCACGACGATGGCGTCGTCGACCAGGATGCCGATCGCGAGCACCATGCCGAACATGGTCAGCACGTTGATGGAGAAGCCGAGGCTGAGCAGCACCGCGCAGGTGCCGAGCAGCGCGATCGGCACCACGATGGTCGGGATCAGCGTGTAGCGGATGTTCTGCAGGAACAGGAACATCACCAGGAACACCAGCACGACCGCTTCGCCGAGCGTCATCAGCACCTTCTTGACCGAGGCGGCGATAACCGGGGTGATGTCGTAGGACACTTCGTATTTGACGCCGGGCGGAAAGAAGCCCGCGAGCTCGGCCATCCGCGTCTTGACCGCCTTGGCGGTGGCGAGCGCGTTGCCGGTCGGCGCCAGCTGCACCGCGACCGCGGCCGCCGGCTTGCCGTCGAGCCAGGACGAGAACGCGTAGGTCAGGCCGCCGACCTCGATCTTGGCCACGTCGGACAGCTTGACGGTCGAGCCGTTGAGATTGGCGCGCAGCACGATGTTGCCGAACTCCTCCGGCGATTCGAGCTGGCCCTTGACCAGCACCATGTTCTGCGTGCGCTGCGTCGACGGCGACGGCGGCACGCCGAGAATGCCGGAGGCGACCTGCGAGTTCTGCGCCGCGATCGCGGCGTCGACGTCCTGCGCGGTCAGGCCGAGGCCGAGCAGCTTGTCGGGATCGAGCCAGATCCGCATCGCGCGCTCGGTCGCGAACAGCCGCGCGCGGCCGACGCCCGGCAGACGGCGCAGTTCCGGCAGCACGTAGCGCGTGGCGACGTCGCCGAGGCCGATCTCGTCGAGACTGCCGTCGGTCGAGGTCAGCGTGACGAATTGCAGGATGGCGCTCGACGCCTCGAGAATGACGACGCCCTGCTTTCGCACCGCCTCGGGCAGCCGCGGCTCGATGCGCTTGATGCGGTTCTGCACGTCGACGGCCGCGAGCTCGATGTCCGTGCCGGGCTTGAACTGGGCGATGATCTCGACCTCGCCGGTGGTGTCGCTGGTCGATTCATAGTTCAGGATGCCGGAGGCGCCGTTCAGCTCCTCCTCGATCAGGCGCGTGACGCTGTAATACAGGTTCTCGGTCGACGCGCCCGGATAGGACGTGGAGATCGAGATCGACGGCGGCGCGATGATCGGGTATTGCGCGACGGGCAGAAACGGAATCGCCAGGATTCCGCCGAGACAGATGAAGATCGCCACGACCCAGGCAAAGATCGGACGTGCGATGAAGAAGCGTGACATGACAGATGGTCTCCGGGCCGTGGCCGCGTTCAATTCGAGGCGGACGGCTTGCCGGCGCCGGCGGCCTGCCACGGCACCGGCGTGACGGCACTGCCGGGCGCGAACTTCTGGAAGCCGTCGACCACGACGCGCCAGCCCGGCTTCAGACCGTCCTCGACCAGCATGCCGCCGTTCAGCGCGCGTCCGAGCCGCACCGGCTGAAGATTCGCGCGTCCCTCATTGTTGACAACGTAGACAGCGCTGCCGCCGGCCGTCGTCCGCTGCACGGCCTGCGACGGCACGACGAGGCCCGCAGCGTCGATCGCCTCCTCGATCTGGACCCGCACATACATGCCCGGAAGCAGTTCGCCCTCGGGATTGGGGAACTCGCCGCGCAGGGTCACCTTCGCGGTGCCCGGATCGACGCTGACGTCGGAGAACAACAGCCGGCCGGGATGTTTGTACATCGAGCCGTCATCGAACAGCAGGCGGACGCGCGCCGCCTCCCGCGACACGCTCTTCAGGCGGCCTTCGGCGAGATCGCGCCGCAGCTGATTCAGCTCGTCCACGGATTGCGTGAAGTCGGCATAGACGGGATCGAGCTGCTGGATGGTGGCGAGATGCGTCGTCTCGTTCGGATTGACCAGCGCGCCCTCGGTCACCAGCGCCCGCCCGATGCGTCCGGAGATCGGCGCCCGCACCGTGGCCCAGTCGAGATTGAGCTGCGCCTGCGCGACGGCCGCTTTCTGGGCAGCGACGTCGGCCTGCGCCTGGCGCTCTGCGGCGACCGCGAGCTCATACTGCGCCTGGGTGGTGGCCTCGCCCTTCAACAGGTTCTTCAGGCGATCTTCCTGACGGTCCGCCTGGTAGAGCACGGCCTCCGCCTTGGCGAGTGCGGCGCGCGCCTTCTCCAGCTCGACCTCGAACGGGGCCGGATCGATGCGGTACAGCACCGCGCCGGCGTCCACCATGCCGCCCTGCTGGAAGCTGCGCTCGATCACGATGCCGCTGACGCGCGGCCGAACCTCGGCGATGCGCATCGAGGTGATGCGTCCCGGGAGATCCTTCGTCAACGTCACCGGCGCCGATTCGAGCTTGACGACGCCAACCTCGGGCGCATTGGACGCATGCGGCGCAGCTGTGCCGCCCTGGTCTGTGCAAGCCGCAAGCGTCATCACGGAGACGGCGCAGATTGTCGCGCCAGCGGAACGGATCAACTTATCTCTCAGCATGAAGCCCATCGAATAACATCGCGGCGCGCATCATTGCCCGATGATCGGGCCGGACAGAGCAAATACGCTCGATCCACTCCCGTCTCCGGATCGTCGCTCACTGACTTTGGCGCGCCGTATACCATGGTCGCGAGCAGACGAATGTTCGTGCGGCGGTTACATAGGTGAGTTGTTAGCTGACGCCAGCTTCTTTGCTGGAGGACTGCGACAACCCGGCAGCGCCGAATTGCCGCATGCTCCGGCAGCGCGTGCGCACTTTGTCGCGCCCCTCGGTCTGATGCTCTCGCGTCAGATCACTGCGGACGTGATTTACTTGAAGTGCCCATGAATGATTTACGATACGAATCCCTTGGCGAATTCAGCCGGCGATTGTGCTGAAGCGTACAACGTGGTCGTTAGGTTCATTATCCGGACACAGAACGTTCGGTGCCGGTCGGCTGCAGCAGTTTGATACCTTCCGCGCCGTCGCAGCTCAACGAGCGACCTCCCCGGCGGCAGAAGAGCTGCTGCCCTCGACGTTCTCCACTACCGCCCGCATCGTAGCAGGTCGCGACGTTTGACAGCCTCGAGCGGGCCCGGTCTACTCGCCTGCAAAGCCGCGCAACAAGCGGTGAGCGAGGAGGACCGTCATGGAGCGACGCAGTGGTGGCGCGGCAGTCGAGGCTGCGCGCGAAAGTCTCAGTCTCTCATGGGCGATGCGACAACGCCGTCGGCGCTTTTCCGGCGCGATCGCGGCGGTGCTTGCGCTGCTCTGTCTGGCGTCCACCGGCACGACGCATGCGCAAGGCATTCCCAAGGATGTGCCGGCACGGGTCGAATTATATCCGATCCCCTCGCTGACCTTGTCGGACCGCCAGTTCCTCGCAGGTGACGAGGGCGGCAAGCCGGTCACCGTGGTCGGTGAGCTGCGCGTCGCGCAGGGCAGCGGCAGGCTACCGGTCGTCGTGCTGATGCACGGCTCGGGCGGCGTGGGCGCCAACATCGCGGCCTGGACGCGCACCTTCAACGCGATGGGCATCTCGACCTTCGTGATCGACGGCTTCACCGGCCGCGGCATCACCGCCACCAGCACCAATCAGGCGCAGCTCGGCCGGCTGAATCTGATCATGGACATCTATCACTCGCTCGATGTGCTGGCGAAGCATCCGCGGGTCGACCCCGAGCGGATCGCGCTGATGGGCTTTTCACGCGGCGGACAGGCGGCGCTGTATGCGAGCCTCGAGCGCTTCCACAAGCGCTGGAATACGTCGGGGCTGCAATTCGCCGCCTACATTCCATTCTATCCGGACTGCTCCACGACCTATCGCGGCGACACTGATGTCGCGGCGCGGCCGATCCGGATCTTTCACGGCGGGCCGGACGACTACAATCCGGTGCACACCTGCAAGGCCTATGTCGAGCGGCTGAAGGCGGCCGGACGCGACGTCGAGCTGACCGAATATCCGGACTCGCCGCACGGCTTCGATATCGGCCTGCTCGGCGCCAACATGCTGGCGATCGCGTCCAAGGCGCAGACCGTGCGCAACTGCCGCATCACCGAAGGCGACGGCGGCATGCTGATGAACGCGGAGACGCAGCAGCCTTTCACCTATCAGGACGCCTGCGTCGAGCTCGATCCGCATGTCGGCGGCAATCCGGCGACCGCGGAGGCGGCGCGGCAGGCGGTGACGGACTTCCTGCGCGCGCTGTTCAAGCTGTCGTGAGCAAGAATAGAACGATTTGGATCAATTTTTGAGGTGACGGATCGAACGGATCGGGTGTTCCTGCGTTGTCGCTCGCTTTTCGACGATGAAACGGAGCCCGATGATGCGCGCCTCTCGCCTTGCAATTCCGACCCTGCTCGCCGCGCTGGCCGTGGGCGGCGCAGCCCATGGCGCGCCAGCCTCACCGTTCCGGGCGCTTGAGGGCTCCTGGACCGGCGGCGGCGTGATCAATTTGTCCGACGGCAACCAGGAACGGCTGCGCTGCCGCGCCGCCTACGACGTGGGCGGCGCCGGCGAGCAGCTGCGCCTGAACATCCGCTGCGCCAGCGACAGCTACAATATCGACCTCTCCAGCGACGTCGCCTATCGCGGCGGCGAGATCTCCGGCCAGTGGACGGAATCGAGCCACAATGCCTCCGGCACCATCGAGGGCCGCGCCGTCGGCAATCGCATCGAGGCCCAGGCGCGCGGCCAGACCTTCTCCGCCGGACTGGCGCTCACGACGAGCGGCAAGCGGCAGACGGTGTCGATCCGGCCCGCCGGCACGGATATCAAGGGAGTCGACCTGGAGCTGGCGCGGCGCTGATGGAAACGTAGGGTGGGCAAAGTGCCACCGTCAGGCGGCGCGTGCCCACCGCGGTCGTGCCACGGGCGCGACGGTGGACACGGCGCGCGACACTGCCGTTCACAACTAACAATCTGCCCTGCGCCTTTGCCCACCCTACGGCAGCTTCGTAGCCCGGATGAGCGCAGCGACATCCGGGATCTCATGCGCTGTCGCGGTGAACCCGGATGTCGCTGCGCTCATCCGGGCTACAACAGCTAAATTGCGCCGATGTCCTTGAGGCACGCCTGCGTCAGCGTCATCCGGGCCTCGACGTGGCGCGGCTCGGGGCAGTCCATGTTCATCGCGAACACGGTCGGCTGGTCGCCCTTGTCGACCCAGCCCACCATCCAGCCGAGCGAGCCCTGCTCTTTTCCCAGCAAGCCCGACTTCGCGTGAATGACGGCGTCGCCGCCCTTGGTCACCGGGATGATGTCGCGCGTCAGGTCCTGGCTGCGCTTGGAGACCGGCAGCGCGCCGCGCCGGAGGCGGTCGATGAAATCGACCTGCTCGACCGGATCGATGCGCAAGCTCCCAGTCAGCCAGAACTGATCGATGCCGCCGCCAATGTCGTGATTGCCGTAGTCGAGCTCCTCGAGATATTTCTGCATCCGCTCGGGCCCGATCCGGCGCGCGATCTCCTGATAGACCGGCACGGCAGAGACGGCGATCGCGCTGCGCAGGGTGTGATCCTTGTTCCAGGCCTCGATCGGTCTGATGACGCCGTCCCACTTGAACACATCCTTGTCGGGATCCTCGACGACGCCGGTGTCCAGCGCGATCAACGAGTTGGCGATCTTGAAGGTCGAGGCCGGCAGCCTCGCCTCGCCCGAGCGCTCAGTGTCGCTGGCGATGATGAGATATTCCTCGACCTTGTAGGCGAGGAACGTGCCCTTGGTCCCCACATCGGTGAAGCGCTGCGCGAGCGAGGGGCGGATCTCGTTTCGCGGCGGCGCGACATGCGCCAGCGTGCGCGCGGGCAACAGGCCTGCCCCGGCGATCAGGCCAAGCACGTGACGGCGGCTCATTATCGGCATTGCGTCATCTCTCCGTCGAAGTCCGTTTCTCCCTATCACAGGGCGATGGGGATCGAGGCATGACGGAGATCACAATGCGGCGCGCGCTAGCGCACCGGCCGCGACAGATTGAGCACGAACACCAGCACCTCGGCGACCGCCTTGTAGAGCTCCTCCGGGATCTCGTCGCCGAGCTCGACATTGGAGAGCGCGCCGGCCAGCACCTCGTTCTCCTCGATCGGGATGTCGTGCGCGCGCGCGACCTCGATGATCTTGGCGCCGATCGTGCCCTTGCCCTTGGCGACGACGCGCGGCGCGCCGCCCTGGCCCTTCTCGTAATGCAAGGCGACGGCGAGCTGCGTCTTGCTGGCGGCCTTCACGTCGATGCTCATAACGCGCGATCCAGGAAATGGCCGGCCTTGGGCGGCAGCACGGCCGGCGGTGCACCGTCCTGCACGACGAGATCGCCGGGCGAGAGCTCGGCCCGGCTCAGCGCCTGGCTGAGTTCGGACAGGCCGGCGCGCAGCCGCGCCGCGGTCGCGGGGCGCTCGGCCCACATCCGCACCGAGGTGCGCTCGGCGTTGAACGAGATCAGCGCATGCACGGGGCCAGCGGGCTCGACGTCGAGCGAGAAGCGCGCGCGCCAGACGCGCTTGGCCGCGTCGGGCGCCTGCGTGCCGCCGTCGCGCGTAATCTCGAACTGCGCCATCGCGGTACCCTGCGGGGTGGCGAAGGGAATCTCGAAATTCCAGCGCGGCAGCGTCGGATCATTGCGCGCGCTGGAGGCGTCGGGACGATCGGGCAGAGAGGCGACCTGCAACAGGGTCTGGCGCGACAACGCCTGATCGGTCTCGTCGAGCAGGCGATGCGCAATCGCCGGCAGCGGTGTATTCGGACCGAGCGTCGGCGTCGCGATGTGTTGGGGCACCGGAGCACCGCCCCGGAACGGTGGCGGCGGCGTGTTGGTGCGCACGACCACGTCGCCGCGGCCATTGACGGTGCGTCCGGGGATCAGGCCGGCGGCGCGGGGAATCTGCTGCTGCGCCTCCTGCAGCACGGCCAGCACCGCGCCCGGGGTGAGCGATTGCGCCTTGGCCTGGGTGAGGGTCTCGATCAATGCCGTGCTCGTGAAGCTGCCAGCTGCGGCATCGGGCCGGCCCGCGCCGGTGGCCCAGGGTTGCGGCGGCAGCTCGATCTCGATGTCCGGCACCAGCGATGGCGCAGCATTCTGCTGCGCGGCGGCGGCACGGCCGGCTTCCGAGAGCACCGACGCATAGGAGGCGCCGGGCGACGGCTGCGTCGCCGCGGTGGTGCCGGGATCGACGGTCTGCAATACCGTCGCGAGCATCTGGCGCAGCACGATCAGCGCCGCTTTCAGATCCGAGGGCGCCGATGCGGTGCTGCCCTTGGCGAGCGATGATTCCATGAACAGGCCGGAGCTGTGCACCGCGCTTTGCAGATCGTCGGCGGTGAGCGCCGGTGACAATGTCGTCTGCTGCGCCAGCACCTGGGCGACGGCGGCGCGCAGCGCGGGCGGCAGGCTTGGCGAGTCGGCGACCGCCTGCAGATCCGCAAACAGCTGGCCCTGGCTGCCCTGGCGCGTGGCGGCCTCCTCGCTGGCGATCGACACGGCCAGCCGCTCCAACCCTGTCAGAGGATCGGCCGGCGGAGGCAGCGTCGGCGCGAGACGTCCGGTGACGTCGACGACGGTGGCGGCCGGCGTCGGCGTGCCGCCCGTGCCGGAGGCTGTGCCCTGCCCGACGATCGCGAGCTGCAGCCCCTGCGCGGTCTGCGACACCGCGACCTGCACGGACTGCCCGGCCTGCAGCGGCAGCTCGGTGGCGAGCTCGAGCGACAGGTTTCCGATCGCGACCTGAACCAGATTTTCGGCGAGCACCTGCTGCACCCTGGCGCTGAGCAGCGCACCAGCCTGCAGAGTCGGGCCCGATGTCGCGTTCGCCGCGGCGCCCGACGCTGCGGTTCCCACGCTGCGAACGGCGCTGACGGACGGCGACGGGGTGACACTCTGGACCATGCGCGTACTCGGGTTACGCGCGGCAGACTAGACCTTCGCCCTAAACCCGGCGTTAACCGGCCTCAGATGGCGGCCTCGACCGCCCGGAGGATGCGGACGGCGGCCTGATAGTCGACCTGCTTGGCGGCGCGGCGGTGCACCGCCTCCTCGTCGGCGCCCCATTGCTCGATATTCCAGTCCTCATCGACATTCGCGGCCGCCCAGACCTGGTCGGCATCGCGCACGCCATGGGTCAGCGCGAGGGCGAGCAAGGCCGAGCCGGTGACGGTGGTCACGACATGCGCGGCCGCCACCGCCCAGGGGCCGGTCGGCAGCACTTCGCGCGCCGCACGCACGGCGGCATCGGGCTGGGTCACGTGCATGATGCCCTCGGACAGGATGAAATGCGCGCCGAGGCTGTCGCGCGCCCAGTCCAGCACCGGATCCCAATGCGCGGCCTCGCGTTCCACCAGCCCCTCGGGATGGCCGGCGCGGTAGAACAGCAGGTCGGACTGGAGGTATCTGGCCATGTCCGCGCGCACGTCCTCGACGCGGTCGACCACCGACTGCACGACGCTGTTGGCGAAGCGTGTCAGCGGCATGCTCGCGGGATCGATGGTCTCGCCTTGCGCGCCCCACTCCGCGGCCACCGCCTCCGCCAGCTCGCGCACGGGAACGACGACGACGCGGCCCGAGGGGGTGCGGATCGGCCTTCCATCGAGCGTGACGTAATGGCCGCCCTCGGCCTCGGCCGTGCCGGCCTCCTTGTAGAAGCGCTTGCGCTGCGGCGCGCGCATCGCCTGCCGCGCCGCCTCCTGCGGATCGGGCTTGCCCTGGCCGACCACCTCGTCAAACAGCTCTCGCATCAGATTCCGGCCCTCTTGCAGGGAAGATTACACGGGATTTGTTGTTTGCGCGGTAGATAAGGCCTGATCGACCGAAATGCGAGCTGCCGATGCGTCTCCTGGTTTGCGTCCTCCTGCTGCTCGGCAGCGCTGTCCCGGCCGCCGCCGGCTTCCGAACGCCGGAATCGCTGGTGCGCAACGTCTATGCACATTACGGCCAGGGAACGCCGGAGCTCTCCGCCGGCCTGCCGCGCACGCCGGAGACCGCAGCGGAGTTCTTCGACCCGAGCCTCGCGAAAGCCTGGGCCGCGCCACGGCGCGAGCCGTACGACTTCCTGGTGCAGAGCCCGCGCTGGAAGCTCGGACCGGTCGCGATCTCGATCCTGCGCCGGCAGTTCGACAAGACCTATGTCGCGGCGAGCTTCGACAACCAGGGCCGGCGCATCTCAATGAACTTCATTGTCGTCAAGGGGCCCGACGGGTGGGTCATTCTCGACGTCGAGACCCCGCACGATTCGCTCAAGCTGTTCCTGGAGCAGTTCGGGAAATGAGGCATGTAGCCCGGATGAGCGCAGCGACATCCGGGGTCTCACGCGCTTTTCGATTGAACCCGCATGTCGCTGCGCTCATGCGGGCTACGAGAGCTCGTCACTCCTCCGGGGCGTTCTCGATCGGGTCGAAGCGGTCGTGCTCGAGGCCGAGCAGGTTCCAGGACTGCAGCATGTGCGGCGGCAAGGGTGCGGTGGCGTCGATGACGCCGCCGCGCGGATGCGGGATGACGATGCGGCGGGCGAGCAGATGCAGCCGGTTCTGCAGCCCGCCGGGCAGCGACCAGTTCTCGATGTTGAAATATTTGGGATCGCCGACGATGGGATGGCCGATATGGGCCATGTGCGCGCGCAGCTGATGGGTGCGCCCCGTGACCGGCTTGAGCGACACCCAGGCGAGCTTGTTCGCCGACGCCTCGACCACCGCGTAATAGGTCACGGCGTGGCTCGCGCCCTCGTCGCCATGGGCGGCGACCCGCATGATGGTGTCGTCCTCGCCCTCGTCCTTGGCGAGATAGGTCGAGATGCGGCCCTGCTTCGGCTTGGGCACGCCGGCCACCAGCGCCCAATAGACCTTGCGGGCCGAGCGATGGCGGAAGGCGCCGGTCAGATGCGTCGCGGCAAAGCGGGTCTTGGCGATCAACAGACAGCCGGAGGTCTCGCGGTCGATCCGATGCACGAGCCGCGGCTTCTGGCCCTTGGCGTCGCGCATCACCTCCAGCATCTGGTCGATGTGGCGCGTCATGCCGGAGCCGCCCTGCACCGCGAGCCCGGCGGGCTTGTTGAGGACGAGCACGTCGTCGTCCTCGTACAGCGTCATCGCCTTCAGGCTGTCGAGGGTCTTGCGCTCGCCTTCGGAGAGGCCGGCGCGCTCCTTTGGCGCATCGAGCTTGAGCGGCGGGATGCGTACGCTCTGGCCCTCCTCCAGGCGATCCTTGGAATCGGCGCGCTTGCCGTCGACGCGCAGTTCGCCTTTGCGGACGATGCGCTGGATGTGGGAGAACGACAGGCCGGGGAAGCGCGCCTCGAGGAAGCGGTCGACGCGCATGTTGTTCTCGTCGGCCGTCACCACCACGGTCTGCACCTTGGTCGGCAGCAGCGGCGTCTCCGGCTCTGCCTTCTTCGGCGGCGGCGCCGCCGGCTTGCGCTCGGGCCGCTCGACGCCGAAGCGCGCGGGCTTACCGCCGGTGGCGCGCTTGCCGCGCGGCTCGAACGTCTCGCGCCGGTCCTCGCGCTCGGGACGCGGAGCGCGTCCGTTGCGTGGGCCGAACTCGCTGTGGGGCGCGGACTCGCGCTCCCCGGCAGATCGCCCGCGCGGGCGATCGCTCTCGAAGCGCTTTGCCGACTCCCGCTTCGGCATCTCCCGCTTGGCGGGCGCACTGGCGCCACGCGCGGCCTCCGCCTTCGGCCGCTCGCTCTTGCGGCGGTCGGTCGGACGGTCGGATCGGCTCTGGGTGCGTTTGATACGGCGGCTCATGAACGGTGCGTATCCCAAAAGCCACTGCCAGTCACGGCGAAATCGCGATAAATGCCGCGAGCATGTCCTCTGGCGAATCGATGCTGATCGGAGCTGTTCGAATGACGCTGACACGACTGGGCCTGACGCTCCTCGCGAGCGCGTTGACGCTGAGCGCCGCGCAGGCGCAGCAGAGCCCGATGCCGGACGACATCGCCTGGAAGCTGATCGAGATCGGCCGGACGATCGACCCGCCGAAGACCTCTGCAATCTACGCGCCCTTGCAAGCCAAGGAACCCTACGCCGGCGTGAAGGTGCAGCGCGATGTCCGATACGGCGCGGCCGAGCGCAACCTGCTCGATGTCTTCCTGCCTGACACGGCGGCCGCGCCGCGTCCGATCCTGATGTTCGTGCATGGCGGCGCGTTCATCGGCGGCAACAAGCGCACCACGCCGGACAGCCCCTTCTACGACAACATCATGGTTTGGGCGGCGAAAAGCGGCTTCGTCGGGATCAACATCACCTATCGCCTGGCGCCGAAATTCCCCTGGCCCGCCGGCGTGGAGGATGTCGCCAGCGCCGTGCAATGGGTGGCGGCGCATGCCGCCGAGAACGGCGGCGATCCCGCGCGCATCTACCTGATGGGGCATTCGGCCGGCGCAGTGCATGTCGCGACTTACGTTGCGCATCCCGAATTCCACAAGGTCGGCGGCGGGGGCCTGGCCGGAGCCATCATGGCATCGGGCATCTACGACCTCACCGCGTCGCCGCTCGGCGACCAGGAGATGGCCTATTTCGGCATTGATCCCTCGCGCTTCAAGGAACGCTCGTCGCTCGAGGGCCTGCAGGCCTCGACCCTGCCGCTGATGATCGCCTCCGCCGAGCTCGACCCGCCGCGCTTCGTCGAGCAGTTCGACCTGCTGAAGCAGGCCGTCTGCAAACGGCCAACGGGCTGTGCCCGCGCGGTCATGCTGCCGCAGCACAGCCACATGTCGGAGGTGTATTCGATCAACACCGCTGACGACCGGCTGACGCGCGAGATCGCCGAGTTTGTGCAGGCGGGGAAGTAGCAACGCGCTCTCTCGACCGTCATTGCGAGCGCAGCGAAGCAATCCAGGGCGGAACGAGGACTCTGGATTGCTTCGCTGCGCTCGCAATGACGTGGTGAAGACATCGCACAACATCAGCGGCACGGCCCGCAGCGAAGCGCGTATCCCCTACCCACCCCGCTCCTTCCGCAGCTTCGCCCAATAATCCAGCCGCTTGCGGATCTCGCGTTCGAAGCCGCGTTCGGGCGGGTCGTAGAAGTGCTGGCGGCCCAGGGCTTCCGGGAAGTAGTCCTGCCCCGAAAACGCATCCGGCGCGTCGTGGTCGTACTGATAGCCCGAGCCATAGCCTTCGCTCTGCATCAGCTTGGTCGGCGCGTTGAGGATGTGCTTCGGCGGCAGCAGGGAGCCGCCCTCCTTCGCGACACGCTTGGCGGCGCCGAAGGCTTTGTAGGCGGCGTTGGATTTCGGCGCGGTGGCGACGTAGATCACGGCCTGGGCAATCGCAAGCTCGCCTTCGGGCGAGCCGAGAAAGTCGTAGGCGTCCTTGGCGGCGTTGGCGATCACCAGCGCCTGCGGATCGGCGAGGCCGATATCCTCGACGGCCATGCGGACGATGCGGCGGGCGAGGAACAGCGGGTCCTCGCCCGCGTCGAGCATGCGGGCGAAGTAGTACAGCGCGGCATCGGGATCCGAGCCGCGCACCGATTTGTGCATCGCCGAGATCAGGTTGTAGTGGCCGTCGGCGGATTTATCGTAGATCGGGGCGCGACGCTGCAGGACGTCCTGCAGCTGCACGGCGTTGAAGATCTCGCCCTTGCGCGCCGAGCGCCACACCTCCTCGGCGAGCGTCAGCGACGCCCGGCCGTCACCGTCG
This sequence comes from Bradyrhizobium sp. ORS 278, assembly GCF_000026145.1. Taxonomy (NCBI): domain Bacteria; kingdom Pseudomonadati; phylum Pseudomonadota; class Alphaproteobacteria; order Hyphomicrobiales; family Nitrobacteraceae; genus Bradyrhizobium; species Bradyrhizobium sp. ORS 278. The sequence goes on from NC_009445.1 coordinate 4,825,547, forward strand.
GCCATGCGGATCAGCACATGGCGCGCGTCCTCGTCGAGCGGCAGCTTGCGGCCCTCGACCTCTTCGGCATGACTGTAGAGCTCTTCGATCGCGGCGGCGTCGAGCGAATGGAAGATCAGCACGCGCGAACGTGACAGCAGAGCCGCATTGAGCTCGAAGGATGGGTTCTCGGTGGTCGCGCCGACCAGCACGACCGTGCCGTCCTCCATCACGGGGAGAAAGGAGTCCTGCTGCGCCCTGTTGAAGCGATGCACCTCGTCGACGAAGAGAAGCGTGCCCTGCCCGGTCTCGCGGCGGGCGCGCGCCGCATCAAACACCTTCTTCAAATCGGCGACGCCGGAGAACACGGCCGAGATCTGCTCGAAATGCAGCTCGGTGGCGTCCGCGAGCAGCCGCGCCACCGTGGTCTTGCCGGTGCCGGGCGGTCCCCAGAAGATCAGCGAGCCAAGCGTGCGCGTCTCCAGCATGCGGGTCAGCGCGCCGTCGGGGCCGAGGATATGATCCTGCCCGACCACATCCGAGAGCTTGTGTGGACGCAGCCGCTCCGGCAGCGGCCGCGGCGCATCATGCTCCAGCCCCGCCGCGGCGAAGAGGCTCGGCCCGCCTTGCTGGGGGCGCTTCGGGCTCATCCGCCGAGCGTGACGTTGATCTGCTGGCCGCCGCGCAGCACGGTAATACGCCAGAGGCGAGCGGACTCGCGCGAGGCCTTGTCGAGATCGGTGGTCTTGGCGATCTTCTGGTTGTTGACGGCCATGATCACGTCGCCCTTCTGGAAGCCGACATTGGCGGCCGTTGTGCCGTCGCCGGGCTCGAGCACGACGACGCCCTCGGTGTCGGCGTCGAGATGCAGCTCGTCGGCCACCGCCGGCGAGATGTTGGCGACCTTGGCTCCCTGGAACGGCGAGCGGCCGCTGATGACGATCTCGTTGCGCCCGGTGTCTGGCGCGGTCTCCAGCGCGACCGCGACCTTCACCGGCTTGCCGCCGCGCTGCACCTCGATCTGTGCGCTGCCACCGAGCGGGCGGGTCGCGAAGCGATAGTCGAAGGCGTTGGGATCATCGACGGTCTGCCCGTCGATCGACACGATCAGGTCGGACGATTTGATGCCGGCACGCGCCGCCGGGCTGTTCGGCGTGACGCTCGCGACCAGCGCGCCGGTCGGCGAGCGCAGGCCGAGGCTCTCGGCGATGTCAGGCGTCACCGCCTGCAAGCGCGCGCCCAGCCAGGGACGCTTGACCGCCTTGCCGCCGCTCTTGGCCGAGGCGACCACGACGCGCACCATGTTCGCCGGGATCGCGAAGCCGATGCCCTGTGAGCCGCCTGACTTCGAATAGATCGCGGTGTTGATGCCGGCGAGCTTCCCGGTCATGTCGACCAGCGCGCCGCCCGAGTTGCCGGGATTGATGGCCGCATCGGTCTGGATGAAGAACTGATAGTCGGTGATGCCGACCTGGGTGCGCGCCAGCGCCGAAACGATGCCGTGGGTCACGGTCTGGCCGACGCCGAACGGATTGCCGATCGCGAGCACGACGTCGCCGACTTGCAGATCGTCGGAATTGGCGAGGTCGAGGGTCGGAAACTGCTCCTTGGTGCCCTTCAGCCTGAGCACCGCAAGGTCGGTGCGGCTGTCCTTGAGCACGATCTCGGCCTCGTACTCGCGCTTGTCGGCGAGCGACACCTTCACCTCGTCGGCGCCCTCGATGACGTGCACATTGGTGACAACCAGACCGGAGGAATCGATCATCACGCCCGAGCCGAGCGAGCGCTGCATTTGCTCCTGCGGACCGCCCTGCAGACCGAAGAAGCGGCGGAAGATCGGATCATCGAGGAACGGATTGCGGTTCTGCACCACCTTGGCGGCATAGACGTTGACGACCGCCGGCTGCACGCGCTGCACGATCGGCGCATAGGACAGCCGCAGCTCGGCCTGGGATTGCGGCACCCGCCGCTCCTGCGCCGCGAGCGGAGTGGCGGCCAGCAGCGCAAGCAGCAGGACCATGGAGGAGCGAATCAGCGTCATGCGAGCAATCCTGGGAAAATGACGGCTTCGATATAGGCGGTACGGCCGGTGCGGCCAAGCTCAGGCGGTCTGATGCGGCGTTTTGATGGTCTCTGCAACGGGAGCGCAGGACAGCCGTTCCTGGTGCCGCTCGCCCCATGTCCTCAGCACCTCGATCACCGGCCGCAGGCTCTCGCCGACCTCGGAGAGCGTGTAATCGACCCGCGGCGGCACCTCGGCATAGACCTTGCGAACCACCAGCCCGTCATCCTCCAGCGCGCGCAGCTGCTTGGTCAGCATGCGCTGGGTGATGCCCGGCATCAGCCGCCGAAGCCCGCCGAAGCGCTGGGTGCCGCCCTGCAGGTGGTAAAGGATGACGCCTTTCCACTTGCCGTCGATCAGATCCAGCGTGGCTTCGACCGCGCAGCCCGGGCGGCGGGTGAAATTCTTCCGTTTCATCGTGGTTTGGCCCAATAGTATCCAAACGGGGACTAGTTCCCCATATTTACAGTACTTGTCGAAATGACGCCAGCAGGACAAGTAGGCCCTATGAAAGGCCAGCCAGGAGGTTGTCATGAAGGCCGTCGGTTACCAGCAGTCGCTGCCCATCACGGACGAGCGCGCGCTGTTCGATTTCGAGACCGCCAAACCCGAACCGAAAGGGCGCGATCTCCGCGTCGCGGTGAAGGCGGTCTCGGTCAATCCGGTCGACACCAAGGTGCGCAAGCGCGCCGCCCCACCGGCCGGCGAGAGCAAGATCCTCGGCTACGACGCCGCCGGCGTGGTCGAGGCGGTCGGCCCCGAGGTGACACTGTTCAAGGCCGGTGATGAAGTGTTCTACGCCGGCTCGATTCTGCGCCAGGGCACCAACGCCGAATTCCATCTCGTCGACGAGCGCATCGTCGGCCACAAGCCGAAGAGCCTTTCGTTCGCCGAGGCTGCCGCTTTGCCCCTGACCTCGATCACCGCCTGGGAATTGCTGTTCGACCGGCTCGGCGCCGTCCCCGGCAAGAGCCTCGACGACCGCACCTTGCTGATCACGGGTGCGGCCGGCGGCGTCGGCTCGATCCTGACCCAGCTGGCGCGCCGCCTCACCGGCCTGACCGTGCTCGCGACCGCGACGCGGCCGGAATCGCGCGACTGGTGCCTCTCGCTCGGCGCCCATGCCGTGATCGACCACGCCAAGCCGATGAAGGAGCAGATCGACGCGCTCAAGCTGCCTCCCGTCGCGCTGATTGCAAGCCTCACTCACACCGACCAGCACTACAAGGCGATCGCCGACTTCATGACACCGCAGGGCAAGTTCGGCCTGATCGACGATCCCGCCGAGTTCTCGCTCGCCGCCTTCAAGGGCAAGGCGATCTCGATCCATTGGGAATCGATGTTCACGCGCTCCTCGTTCACGACGCCCGACATCATCGCCCAGCACAATCTGCTCAACGACGTCTCCGATCTGATCGACAAGGGCGTGATCCGCACCACCCTCGGCGACAACTACGGCACCATCAATGCCAAGAACCTCAAGCGCGCGCATGCCCTGATCGAGAGCAACACATCTCGCGGCAAGATCGTGCTGGAGGGATGGGGCTGACCTCGTAGGGGGGACAAAGGCGCAGCTCTGCTCTCTCCAAGCTCGAGATCGCAGTGGCGCCGTGCCCACCGTCTCGCCGACGCGCTCTCTGATCGACGGTGGGCACGCTGCCGCCTAACGGCGACCGCTTTGCCCACCCTACAACTCCGTCGCAGCGGCGCCCGGGAGCTCGCGTGCGGATCGCGCAGCGGCGATGGATTGAACGATCGCGATCGCGGTAGCGACGTATGTTGGTCGCAGGCTGTTGCGGGGGGCAGAACGACATGCAGTTGACGCGTCGCCAGATCATGACCGCCACGGTCGGAGCCGTGCTCGGCGCCCATGCCGGCGCGGTCGGCGCGCAGGTCGAGCCGAAGCCGGCGCGCGTGGGTCCGCCCTCGCCTCCCGAACGCGCAGAGATCGCGGCGCTCGGCCGGGCCTTCATGGACACCTATGGCGTGCCCGCGCTGTCGTTCGCGGTCGGCTATGCCGGCGAGATCGTCCACCAGGATGCGTGGGGATTTGCCGATCTGCAGGGACAGGAGGCCGTGACCCCGCAGCATCTGTTCCGCATCGCCAGCGTCAGCAAGCCGATCACCTCGATCGCCCTGCACCGGCTGATCGAGCAAGGCAGGGTTCGCCTGGGCGATCGCGTGTTCGGCCCCGGCGCCGTGCTCGGCACCGACTACTTGGCTCCGCCGTACAACCCAGGCGTCGACCAGATCACGATCGAGCACCTGCTCACGCATACCTGCGGCGGCTGGAGCAACGACAATCGCGATCCGATGTTCGCGTTTCCGATGCGGAGCCAATCCGAACTGATCAACTGGACCCTCACCCATCGTCCGCTCGACCATCCGCCGGGCGAGGCCTATTCCTATTCGAATTACGGCTATTGCTTGCTCGGACGCGTCATCGAGAAGCTCACGGGCCGTGCCTATGCCGATCACGTCCGTGCCGAGGTGCTCGGCCGCTGTGGCGTGACCGACATGACCATCGGGGGCAACCGGCGCGATCAGCGCCAGCCGCGCGAGGTCGAGTATCTCAGCGCGGACGAGAATGCCTACGGCATGAACGTCACACGGATGGATTCGCACGGCGGCTGGATCGCTCGCCCAGCCGATCTCGTGCAGTTGTTCATGCATGTCGACGGCTTCACCCGGCCCGCCAATATCCTGCGCGGCGACACCATCAAGACCATGACCACCGGCTCGCGCGCCAACAAGGACTACGCCAAGGGCTGGAGCGTGAACACGTTCGACAATTGGTGGCACACCGGCAGCCTGCCTGGAACGACCACCATCGCCGTGCGCACCCATAGCGGCTTCTGCTGGGCCGCCTTCACCAACACGCGCCGCCGCGGAAGCAAGATGGATGGCGATCTCGATCAGCTGTGCTGGAGCATGGTGCGCAAGGTCGATGGCTGGAAGTTCGCGTAGCGGGCTCACGGCCATCGCCATCAGATCCAGCGCCGCACCTCGCGCTGATATGTCTCGTAGGCCGCACCGAACTTGGCGGTCATGACGCGCTCCTCGGGTATGATCTGAAAGCGCGTGATGAACAGCACGAATGCGACCGGGCCCAGGAAGGTCCAGGCGCCGGCGAGGACCACCGCCCAGCCGAGCAGCAGCAGGGTCATGCCGAGATACATCGGATTGCGGGTGCGGGCGAAGATGCCCGAGGTCACGAGACTTGAGGCTGCATCGATGTTGACCGGGTTGATCGTCGTCTTGTGGCGGGCAAAGGCGGCCACGCCGGCGCGGGCGACCAGCAGGCCGCACAGCGCGAGGCTGGCAGCCAAGATCCAGCGCCAGCGATCGTCGAGCGGAACGACCGGCGCGAAACGTGCCAGCGGCCACATCGCTGCGGCGACGATGACGACGACGATGGGCGGTGGGATCCTGTGCTCGAGCCAGCGCATGATCGATCTCCTTGGGGATGCTCAGGTGACGGGAGGAGTTGAAACGAGCGGCGCCAGCCGTACCGCGCGGATGGCGCGGATCGCCAGCACGTGCAGCGCGAAGGCGAGCGGGGCGAAGAACGCGGCAATGTAAGTGAACGGAAAGGTGCCGATCGCAAGATTGGGCACGTCTCCATTCAGCGTCTGCAGGGGACCGGGTGCCGTGAGGACGGCGCGCACGACGATGTTGGCCAGCGCGATCAGGCCGACGCCGTTCCACAACTGCGCAGCCGCAAGCCCGACGCGGCCACGCGTGGCGATCCACGCGACGAGCGGCGCCGAGAGGCCGGTCAGGATGTCGAGATTGCCGCCCTCATAGGTCATCAGCCGCGGCACCAGCCCGTCGCGCCACAGCTGGTGCAGCAGCATCTCGACGCCGACGCGAAAGACCTGCGCGCCGATCAGCAGCCAGACCGGAAAGGATTGCGCGATCCGCAAGCCCACTCGTAGCGGCGCGAGCACCAGCACGGTGACGAGGAACGCCGGCAGCGCCACGAGCACCGCAGGCGGCGGCCGCAACGTCGGGCTCGCGACGAGACCCGACCACGACATCGCGCCGACATAGGCCAGCCAGAGAAACAGCCCGACGAGGATGGGCAGGCTTTCGCCGCGCGGCAGCGCGCGGCTCACAGCGATCGCAACGGCCGCAACCACCACAAACAGGAAGACGAGAAAGACGGTCGCGGTCATCGGTATCTCCCATTCACTCGGCTGCCACGAGCTTGACGGCGGGGGCGGCGTCGCGGCGCGCGATGGTGAGCGCGAGCAAGAAACCCATTCCCGCCAGCACCGCTCCACCCGGCCCCATCGCCGCCGCCCCGAACGCGTCGGTGAGCGCACCGCCGAGCAGCGCGCCGAGGCCCTGTCCCAGCGAGACCAGCGAGCCGTTGAGCGCGAGCGCAACTGGCGCCGACGTCCCGGCGTGCAGCGTGATCGCGGCGAGATTGAGCGGGATGAGCGAGAACAGTGCCGTCGCACCGGCGAACATCAGGAGACCCATTGCCAGCGCCGGCACGGTGGCGTGCGGCGCCGACAGCGCGAGCCAGTACAGCAACAGGCTCAAGGACATCGCGGCACAGGCGACGGCCGCCGCGACCGGACCGCGGCCGCGGTCGCTGGCGATGCCGCCGAGCGCCAGCCCAACGAGCGAGCCGAAACCGATGAAGGCCTGCAACGCGCCGATCCTGGCGCCCGTCAAGCCGGTGGTCGCGGTGATCACCGGGCCGACAAAGGACACCACGGTGAAGGTCGCGGCAAATCCGATCAGGGTGAGCATCAGCACCCGCACGACCCGGCCGTTGCCCAGGACGTCGCCGAGGCGCGGACGTGCGCCGGCAGCCGGTGCGATCGCGGGCACCGTGAGCGCAACCAGCACGACCGAGCCCAGGCAGACCATGGCCGACATCGCAAAGGTCGCGCGCCAGCCATAGAGACCGCCGATCACCGAGCCGAGCGGGACGCCGAGCACGAAGGCGACCGTCAGCCCGCCCATCACGATCGCGAATGCCCGGCCCCGCTTCTCCGGCGCAACGAGCGAGGCCGCGGCGACGGTCGCCAGCGCGCCGACGAATGCGGTGGCCAGCCCGGCCGCGATGCGCAGCGCCGTGAGCGCGGCAAAGGACGGCGCGACCGCGCACAGCAGATTGACGAGTGCCAGTGCGGCAAGGCCGGTGACGATGACGCGGCGGCGTTCGATCTGCGCGACGGCGGCGGCGGCAAAGGGAGCGCCGAGCGCGAAGGTGATCGACGACGCGCCGACGATCAGGCCGGCCTGGCCGATGGTGACCCCGAGATCACGGGAGAGCTCGGAGAGCACGCCCGCGAAGGCGAAGCCTTGCGTGCCCACGGCGAAGTTGATCATGGCGAGGGCGAACAGTGCGAAGGGCATGATACGGGCCTCTGGTTGGGGTGAATGACGGCGTCAGGCAGCGATGACGGACACGTTGTGAGTGCCGCCGCGCGCGATGCGCCAGCTCGGATTCTGCATCGCGAACAGCGGCTGCTCGAGCCGGGGAAAGCCCATCCGATGTTCATAGGCGGCGAGGTCATGGCCGGGACGCATCGGCGTCAGCATGAAGTCGAGCCAGGCGCGGGCCTGACTGCCGAACGAGCGCTGCGCCTTGGGCAGCGCGGCATAACGGCGGGCCGTCGTCTCGAAGCTCTCCGCTGGCCGGCCGGTGACGCGCAGCACGTCATCGTTCGGTGCGCCGAATTCGAACGCGCCGTCGCGATGATCCCTGACGTAGTAGGACATGCCGTCGAGATCGAACTCCGCCACACCCTGCATCCGGGCAGCCTTGAGGAAAAGCCAGAAGGGCATGGGCAAGGCGCGCACGCGGCGGCCAAGCACGCGCGACAGGATCGGGGCCATCTCCGGAACGGACAGCAGCGCCGGGCCGGTCGGCCGGTAGCGCCGCCCTGCATGGCGGCCGGGGTCGGCCAGCACTGCTGCCGCGACGCGCGCGATATCTTCCGTCGCGGGCGGAGCGTTGCGGCTGTCGCCGGTCAGGTTGGGCAGCAGTCCGAGCTGGGACGCGAAATCGATCAGACGGAGATAATTGTCGGCGAAGTAACCGGGCGCGATGGTGACATGCACGATGTCGGGAAGCGCCGCGAACAGCCCATCCGCCTCCGCATGCATGCGCGTGAGGATCGAAGGGTGTTCAAGGCTCGCGAGCCACTGACTCATCACCGCGACGGCCTCGAGGCGCGCCGCGACGGCTGCGTCCGCGAAGATCCTGGCGCTATCGATCATGTTGGCAGCGAACGGCGGCACGAAATAGGCGCGTTGCACACCGCGCATCGCATCGGCAACCTGTCGGGCGTCGAACAGATCGCCGACGACGATCTGCGCGCCCCTGGCGGCGAGCGCTTCGCTTCGCGCGTCAAGCCGCCGGACCAGCGCGCGGACTGGAAATCCCTGGGTGAGCAATTCATCGGCGACGGCGCCGCCGGTCTTTCCCGAGGCCCCCGTGATGAGGATAAGAGGCTTGGTCATGGCACGCTCCTATGAATGGGTGGGTTGCAAGAGCATGCGGACCGGCAACGACCGGCCCGCCACGTCGGATCATGCTGACAGCACGGTGGAGCGTGACATCGCGGGCGACCGGCCGACGCCACGGCGCAGCATGTCGAAGGCGACGAGATGGGTGACGCCGGAGATGCCGACACCCCACAGCGGGATCAGCGCCATCGGCAGCGTTGCGATCGGCGCCATGCGCGGGTCTTGCAACAGCGTGAAGGTCAGGCCGGTGCCGACGGCGACGACGAAGTCGGCGAAGCCGAACAGGTGGAAAGAGAGATGGTTGCGGCTGCGCTCGGGCTGCAGCATCAGATAGGCGGCATAGCTGCCGGCGATGAGATCGCCGGTGCCCGCGAGCGCCCAGAACGCGGTCGGCAGTTCGCCCTGCAGGCCGTACCAGAAGAACGCGAGCGCAGCCGGGATGCGCCAGGTGTGAAACAGCAGGATCGGACCATGGCCGATGCCGTCGGCATAGGCCTTCAGGCGCGGCGAGGAGAAGTAGATCAGGGTCGGGATGGCGATGGTGGCAGCGACGATCACCGCGATCATCGGCATGTAGAGCCCGGCGAAGAAGCCGGTGCGGGCGCCGGCGATCACGGCCGCGCCCCATGCGGCCACCACGACCGCCAGTCCGAGCGTCATCCGGTGCGAGTCCTTGCGAGAAAGCGTCGTCATGGTCTGCATCCTTTCTATGTGTAATTACACATATATGGGCCAGCTGATGGTCTGGGTTGTCCTCACCGAGCCGGGCCCTCAGCTCAGTGCCTGCAGTTGCGAACGCAGTGTCGGCCAGTCCATCGCAGCGAGCCGACGCTCGCTGTCGGCCTGGGCCGTCCGCCAGATCGGAATGGCGCGGTCGAGCAGCGCCCTTCCCTTTGTCGTCAGAACGAGTCCGCGCACGCGACGATCTTCGGTCGTGGCGGCGGTCGCAATCAGCTTCTCCTGCTCGAGCGGCTTGAGGTTGCGGTTCAGCGTCGTGCGGTCCATGCCCAGCACCTCCGCGACGGCACCGAGCGGCGCCACCTCGTCGCGCAGCAGCGCGGCGAGAATGGAGAACTGGCCGGAGGTGATTCCGAGCGGCCGGAACGCGTCGTCGTAGCGCCGCGCCACCTGCCGGGCTGCTTTGCGAACGCCGAGACAGACGCAGGCGGCCGCGAGATCCTGAGCTGTGAGCTTGCTTGCCATAGGAGATATTTACGTGCATATACACGCAATGTCAAGAGACGGTTTTGTGCGCGGTGGACGCGACAGGAAGATGCGGGCACGGCCTTCCGGGCCGGCGAGTCAGCCGGCGCGGCTATGCTCAGACGGGTGACCGCGGACCTTGCGCCGCTCAGCGCGGCGTGAACTGGGTCAGGTCGAAAATGCCCATCTGCTGCTCCAGGCCGGCGACGCGAGCCGTCATCTTCTCGAAGCCGTCGGCGCCGAAAAGTTCGTGCTCCTTCGTCTCGAAGTCCTCGGCCATCGCGTCATATTCGTGCGCGGAGACGACGTCCCTCAGCTTCGGGAACAGTTCCGTATCCTCCCGCGCGGCATGCGGCCGGTACATGGTGATGAAGGACTGCATCGCCGCGACGAGCTGGCGGCGATCATCGGCATTGTCGCGACCGGTGGGAGAAAGGCGCAAGATCGTCTCCGTCACCTCGCGTCCGGCCTCGTGCTGCTGCTCCAGCGTGCCGACGAGATCAGTCATCTTCCCGGCCGCCTTGAAGCGCGGGAAAACGTGATGCTCCTCTGACTTCTCATGATAGTCGTGGATGAAGTCCTTGATGATGCCGGCCGATTGCGTGATCAGGCTCGGATCGAAGTCCTGGTTGGCGGCGTATTTCCGCATGCCAGCTTCGTACAGCAGCAGCACGCGGTCGAGCACGCCGTGCTCGCGCATCAGATCCTCGGGCGGCGTGACCTCCTCGCCGGATGTCTCCTTGTTCTCGCTTGGCCTCGCGCGCTTCGGCTGCGCGAATGTCGGTGCGGTGAGCACGGCGGGCGCGGCGACGGCCGCGACGATGCCGGTGAGCAGCAGCCGGCGCCGCCGGCTGGAGACAATCAGATCCATCAGGATGCTCCCTTTCGAGCGATCGGATTGCACGGTCGTCCCACGGCGATCAGCGCCAGTGGTGCCCTGGCTGGCCGGCATCGGGAATGCTTGGCCAGGCCGCGCCTCAACCGGCGGCGAGCGCCCACGTTCCAATCCGCGACAAGGCGTGCGAGGCTACGCACGACACGATCCTCACGGAGCCGACATCATGGTCCATCACGGCGGATGCCTCTGCGGCGCGGTGCGCTTCGAATGCCGGGGCGAGCCGATCAACGTCCGTATCTGCCATTGCCGAAACTGTCAGAAAGCGACGGGCGCGCCCTATTTCGCCCGCGCGCTGTTCTCGCATGAGGCGCTGACGATCCATGGCGACGCTGCGCGCTTCCCCTCGTCCGATGCGCTCGACCGGATGTTCTGCCCGCGCTGCGGGACGCGGCTGTTCTCCTGGCGCAAGACCCGCCCGGTGGTCGGCGTCGCGCTAGCCTGCTTCGACGAGCCCGGTGCGTTCGCGCCGACCGAGCACATCTGGACCTCGGCCAGGATCGGCTGGGTCGCAATCAATGACGGCCTGCCGCAATTTCCGGAGAATCCCGCGTAGCATCGCGGAACCGTCATGCCTATCTAGGGCTGACACAGCTTTCGGAACCCGCGCCCTTGAACCTCTCGCTCGCCGGCATCTCCGCCTGGATCCTGCCGGTCATCATCGCCATCACCTTCCACGAGGCCGCGCACGCCTATGTCGCCTGGCGCTTCGGCGATGACACCGCGTTGCAACTCGGTCGCGTCAGCTTCAACCCGCTCCGGCACATCGACCCGTTCGGGACGATCCTGCTGCCAGGCATGCTGCTGCTGTCGGGATCCCCCTTCGTGTTCGGCTATGCCAAGCCGGTCCCGGTCAATTACCGCAACCTGCAGCCGCTGCGGGCCGGCATGATCATGGTGGCCCTCGCAGGACCGGCGACCAACATCGCGCTGGCGCTGGCTGCCGCGCTTGCCTTCCACGCCATGCCGCTGGTGCCGGTGGAGGGCACGCCGTGGGTCGCGCGCACGCTTTATATCGCCTTCTCGTTCAACATCCTGCTGGCGGTGTTCAACATGCTCCCGATACCGCCGCTCGACGGCAGCCGGATCGCGGTCGGCCTTCTGCCAGGACTTCTGGCGCGGCCTTTTGCCCGGCTCGAGCCCTATGGCATGCTGATTCTGATCGGATTTTTGATCCTGCTGCCCCTGGCAGGTTCCCAGTTCGGTCTTAATCTTGATCTTGTGTCAAGGCTGGTCCGCGCCACGACCGATTCTCTCCAGCAATTGATTCTGTTATTGACGGGTAACGCCTAAGTCTTTCGCATCCGGGACGGCAAACGAACTCCGAGGCACTCTTGGTCAAAGCCGCTGACATGATGATCGCGCGCCGCGCCGACACGCGCGCCCGCGCCGATTTTGCGACATGGAAGATGATCGCCAAGCTGAACGGCGCCTCCGGGCTGCCCCCGGCCGCTCAGGAGTTCCTGGCGAGCTACAAGACCCGGCTCGCCGACATGACGGAGCACGAGGCGACCGAGGCCACCATCCGCGAGATGTACAAGGCCTATTATGCCGAGATGGGCGGCGGCGGCGCACCGCCCGAGGTGAAGCCGGTCAAGGCCGAGCCGGTCACCGACAACGTCACCGCGTTCCGCAAGCTGCCGCCGAAACCGAAGGCCTCACCGAGCGGTCCCGCTGCGCAACGCAAGATGCCGGTGGCGCTGATCTTCGCTGCGCTTTGCGCGGTCTATGTCGCGATCAGGCTGTATTGGCCTTAAGCAAGCGCGCCGACTGAGATCTGGCGTGGAGGCTCAGGCCTTCTTCGCGGGCGGGAAGTTCACGACGATCGACAAGAGAAACTCGTCGTCAGTCAGCTTGGCCGGCGGCTTGGGGAACTTCGTCCGCCGTATCATGTCCACGGCGGCGCGATCATAATCCTCATCCCCGGAGGACTCGGTCACATCTGCAGAGAGCACGGTGCCGACCCGGTTGATCGTGAACGTGACCCGGACGCTGCCGCCCTTGGTCTTGTTGCCGGGTGGATATTTCTGCTTCTCCCTGATCTCCAGGCTGATCCGGCGATGCCAGTCCTTGGTCTGGGCGTCGGGGGTCTTGCCCGTGCCGCGATCGGTCGCCTTGACGCGATCGGCTTCGGGCACCTTCACGTCGAGGGTCTTGCGCGTCAAGTCCTCGGCCGCGGTGTGAGCCTCGGACGCATTGGTCTCGACTGCGGCGACCTTCTCCTCCTCGGTCGGCTTCTTCTCAGCAGTCGGCGACACTCGCTGGTCGGCCTCCTCCGTAGTGGTCGGCACACCCTTCTGCAGATCCGTCTGCTCTATTTCGGCCTTCTGCTCGGGCGTCGCGACCGCGGCCGTGTCAGCGGCGGACTCGGTGCTGGACGGCTCGTCCGACTGCTCGACCTTCGGCGCGGCGATCTCGACGTCGATGACCTCGGCTGCGACGCCAAGTCCGCCGTTGTCATCGTCCCCGCTCGCCCTCGTCAAGGCGAACGCCATACCGCCGGCATGGAGTCCAACCGCCACAAGCCCAGCGATCAGCCATGCGGCGCGCGACGTAGTTGTGAGGGACTCGAGCTCGCTCATGCCGGACACGCGGGATCAGGGTTGGGCCGCCGGAGCGGCATTCCCGGGCGCTCCCGGCACCCGCTCCAGCGCGACCAGCTTGAACTTGTAGCCGGCGCTGCGCAGCAGCTCCAGCACCTCCATGACCTCACCATAGGGGGCCGCGCGATCGGCGCGCAGGAACACGGTACGATCGTCGGTCGGATGGTCAGCCATCGCCCGATTCAGCTCCGCCACGAGATCGATCCGCTTCACCGGCGTCTCACCGATCGCGATCGTAAGATCCGGCTTGATCGACACATAGGTCGGCTTGTCCGGCTTCTTCTGCGGCGTGGCGCTGGAGGACGGCAGGTCGATCGGCAGGTCGACGGTCGACAGCGGCGCGGCCACCATGAAGATGATCAGCAGCACAAGGATCACGTCGATGAACGGCGTGACGTTGATGTCGTGGGTTTCGTCGAAATCGTCGTCGAGATCGCCTTCGGAGAGCGAGACAGCCATCGCCTGCTACTCCGCCGCCCGCGCGTGGACGCTGACGTGGCTGCGGTCGAGATCGCGCGACAGCAGCCGTCCCGTGGCGCCGGAGGCGCGGTTGACGAGCTCAAGATAGCCTTTCGTGACGCGCGAGAAGTGATTGTAGATGATGACGGCGGGGATCGCGGCAGCCAGGCCGATCGCAGTCGCGAGCAGCGCTTCGGCGATGCCCGGCGCGACCACCGCGAGGTTGGTGGTCTGCGATTTGGAGATGCCGATGAAGCTGTTCATGATGCCCCAGACGGTGCCGAACAGGCCGACGAAAGGCGAGATCGCGCCGACGGTGGCGAGCAGGCCCATGCCGACGCGGACGCGGCGCGCCTCGGCGCGGACGATCTCGCTGAAGCTCGACGCGGCCCGCTCCTTGATGCCCTCGTCGCTGTTCAACCCGGCCGACAGCCGCGCCTCCGTGATCGCCGCCTGCAGAAGCACGGCGGCGATGTTGCCGGATCGGTCCTTCCCCTGCCCGACCGCAAGCTGCGCCTCGGCAAGCGACTTCGCCGAAGTCAGCTTGCGCAGCGCGCCGATCAGGCGACGGCGCAGCACCGAAAATTCGATGCTCTTGGCGATCAGGATGGTCCAGCTCGCGACCGAGGCCAGCGCCAGCGCGATCATCACCGCCTTGACGACGATGTCGGCCTTGAGAAACATGCCGAGCGGCGACAGCTCGTCGAGCCCGGTGGCGATCGTCTTGCCCGTCCGCGCGCCACTCTCGGCACTGGTCGCGGCCTGCCCCGCGGCAGGCCGTGCCGACACGTCGGTCGAGATCGCCGGGGCCGGCGGCGTCGGCTGGCTGACCTGCTGGGCCCCCGCGGGAGCCGCGGCAAAAACGATTGCGAATGACAGGACGATTGCAAGCCTGGCAAAGAGCGATGTCATCATATCTCGGCTCACTGGAAAGTCTCAGGCCACTAGACCTCGGCCCATTGCCGGATCAGATTGTGATAGATGCCGGTCAGCTTGACCGCATCGGGATCGTCCCTCCCGAAGCGTTCCGTCAAACTCTGGATCGTGGTGTCCAGATCGAAGATCATGCTCCGGACATGGGCATCCCGTATCATGCTCTGCATCCAGAAAAAAGAGGCGACCCGGGCCCCGCGCGTGACCGGCGTGACCATGTGAAGGCTCGATGACGGATACAGCACGGCATGCCCCGCCGGCAACTTGACTTCGTGGGAGCCGTAGGTGTCCTCGATCACAAGCTCGCCACCGTCATACGTGTCCGGCTCGGCGAGGAAGAGCGTCATCGACAGATCGGTGCGGATCCGCAGTCCCGTCAGCGGATCGCCGCGCACGGCGTTGTCGACATGGATGCCGAAATGGTCGCCGCGCGAGGACGTGTAGCGGTTGAACAGCGGCGGAAAGATCTGCAGCGGGATCGCCGCCGAGAGGAAGCGCGGATTCTTGGTCAGCGCCGTGATGACACGCTGGCCCAGCAGCCGCGCCGCCTCGCCGTCCGGGGGCAATTGCTCGTTGCGCTTGACCATGGCCGACTGCGCCCCGGCCGTCGAGCGGCCATCCTCCCACTCCGCCGCATCCATGATGCGGCGGAACTCAGCGACCTCGTCTTTGGACAGCACGTCCGGGATGCAGATCAGCATGATCAGAACTTCGCGGTGGTGATGATGTAGAAGGCGCGGCCCGGCGCGACGGCGACGAACGGCACCGCGCTCCGATACAGCGTGTCGTAATAGAGCTTGTTGGTCAGGTTCTGCGCGTACAGCTTCATCGTCCAGTTCTTGTCGATCTGCTTCTCGACGAAGGCGTCGAACCGCCAGTAGCTCGGCAACTCGTTGCCCGTGTTGGCCGCAAAGGTGCCGCCATAGACCTTGGAGCGGTACACCGCCGTGCCGCCGACCTCCCAGCCATTGTCGAACTTGTATTTCGACAGCATGCTGAACGACTGGTGCGCGATGTTGGCGAGCTGCAGCCCGATGTTGGACGCGATGCCGCTCTGCGTGACCTTGGACTGCATCAGCACCAGGCCGCCGAAGATGCTCCAGCGGTCGGTGAGCCTGCCTTCCGCCTCGATGTCGATGCCCTGGATGCGATAGGCCGCGCCCGAGGTGAGGATGCTGTTGACCGTCTCGCGGGCATTGTCTTTGGTGGTCTGGAACAGCGCGCCGGACACCAGGAGGTGGCGGTCGACCAGCTCCCATTTGGTACCGAGCTCGGCCGCCTTGTTGCGCTCCGGCCCGAGCAGGATGAGGCTGTTGGCGGGCACGCCGCCATAATCGGTGCCGGTCGCATCAAGCTCCGAGCCGAACGGATTGGCCGAGGTCGCATAGGCGGCGTAGATGCTGCCGATCGGCATCGGCTTGTAGACCAGGCCGACATTGTAGTTCACCAGGTCAGCGTTCATCTTCAGATAGCTGGTGTTGTTCGACGAGCCCATATTGTAGCCGTCGTAGCGCACGCCGCCATTGACGATGATCGTGTCGCGCCAATATGCGGTGTCCATGGCGTAGACGCTGTTGGTGTTGACGCCGTAGCGCGTGGGATTTCCGACGAGAGACGGCGTAATGCCGAACGGGATGTTGGTGTATTGCGGCGAGTAGATGTTGACGCCCGTGACCGCGCCCGAGCTGGTCGAGCCGCCGCCGAACAGCTCCGACGACAGCCCCGTATAGCGGTCGATCGAGATGTTCTCGTTCGAGAACTCCGTGCCGAGCACCGCGGTGTGCTTCACGCCCCAGGTGTCGAGCTTGAACGTGGCGTCGTTCTGGTTGGCCCAGACGTCGACGGTCTGAAAGCGGCTCTGCGCGCTCGCCGTCGTGGTCCAGAGCAGCGGGTTCGGGTTGGTCGTATTCGGGTTCTGCGGCAGCGTGCCGATGTAGTTCAGCTCGGAGTGCTCGCCACGGAACTTGCTGGTGAGCGTGATCGCTTCGTTGACCTTGTACTCCATCGTTCCGGTGCCGAAATCCTGCCGCGCGGCCTGGAAGTCGCGGTTGAGGAAGCCGTACCAGGTGCCGCGCGGAATGCCGGCCGAGGTCACCGGCACGTTGCCCTGCTTGTAATAAGGCACGCCGAAATCCGGGTAGCCGGAGAGATCGGTGTGGACGTAGTTGGTCGTGAATTTGAGATCCTCTGTCGGCGTCCATTTGGTCGACAGGAATGCGCCCCAGCGATCGTCGGTGACGTAATTGCGCCCGGCGACGTTGGAATCCTGGAACAGACCGCCGGTGCGCACCGAGAAGGTCGGCGACACCACCTGGTTGACGTCCAGCGTCACCCGCTTCTGCTGGTCGGTGCCGAACTCGGTGTCCATCCGCTTGAAGTTGGTGTCGCCGGCCTGCTTGGTGACGATGTTGATGGCGCCGCCGGCGGTGCCGCGGCCGGCATAGGATGAGGCCGGGCCTCGCAGGATCTCGATCTGCTCGGTGAAGAAGTTCTCGCGGATCGACACGGCGGGATCGCGGATGCCGTCGATGAAGACGTCGTTGCGGGCGTCGAAGCCGCGGATGAAGAAGCGGTCGCCGAACGCGTTGCCGCCCTCGCCCGAGCCCAGCGTGACGCCGGCCGTCGAGCGGCCGATCTCCTTCAGCGCCGTGACGTGCTTGTCCTGCAGCACCTCCTTGCTCATCACGGTGATCGTCTTCGGCGTGTTCAAGAGCGGCTCGGGAAACTTGCCCGAGGCCTGCACGCGGTTGACCTTGTAGGGCTCGGCCGCGTCCGCATAGGGGTTGGCATCGGGCGCCGTCAGTCCACCCGCATTGGGAAAGGCCACCGCAGCCTGCTGCGCGCCCTGCTGGCGCGCGGCGCGGCGCAGCGCATTGCGCGCGCGGACCTGCTCGGCGGACGGCTTTGAGGACGTCGGCTTGGCGCGCGCGACCGGCGCATCGACGTTCACCGGCGGCAGATCAGCAACGGGCTGCGCCTCGGCCGACGACAACGATGCCACCGCCATCAACCCGGCAACCGCCGACACCTTGGTGACCAAGGGCCCTTCGCCCCGTCCGTCCATCAATCTCACCGCTGCGCCCTCGCGCAGCGAACGCGGTGCTCTCACCTGTCCCATGTATTCCAAACGCCCCAGATCTTTATTCAACATCGCTCGCGCGGATCATTCGCAGTGCGATGCGTCGTTGGTATCGGGCGTGTTTCAGGGGGTCAATTTGAGGAGCCCTAATTTGGCCTTGAATAGTTCCAGATCAAAACAATTCTAAAGACGCTGAACTAATAAGAAGGAACTTGAAATCGTTCTAAACAGCGCGATTTCCATCGCGCTGTTGTCGGGAGGCCGCACAACTCAGCCGGCAGAGCCGGCCGGCTCGTCGCTGCTCGGCGGCTTCATCAGCGAGAACAGCTCGTCCACGGTCTGCACCGCGATCCGGCGCACGCGCTCGGAATCGTCGATGCCCGCGATGCGCACGCCGTTGACGACGGCCCTGATCTCGTCGCGGAAATCGGTCAGGAAGCGCAGTGGATCGCGCTGCTCGTTGGCGACGCGCGCGATCAGGCCGGTGACCAGGATCTGGCACGCGAGCATCTTGCCGTTCAGTTCTTCCATCGAAGCTTCCCATCTCATTGTCGGCGCATGGCGTCGCCTCTCCGGATATGCAGCCATGCTCAGGTTGAAAACTCGCGCTCGCGCGACGGCATCCTCGCAGCCGTCGACATCGCCCGCTTCTAATCAGCTCTCATCCGGCGCGACAAGACGGCAACAATACGTCGGCCGGCGGCTGTCGAGGACGAAGCGTCGGGCGTTGTCACCCGACCTCAAGGCTGGCGCTCGCGCGGCGACCTAGCTGAGGAGCGCAAGATCCCGGCGTGCGTCCGGCGCTATGAGATCGACGAGCGCCCCGTCGGTTGAGGCACACGCCTGAGCAAAGTTGGTTGCCTGACGATCCAGGCCCGACGACGCCATCCTTCAGCTCGCACTCAGGATGTTTCACCGGAAGACACAACTCAGGATCAGAACAACGTCCCGGCTATTTGGCCGCGATGCCGGTTCTAGCCTCGGACAGCGCTTTGATGCGATCCTTCAGCGCGCGCAGGGTGGCGAGACTGCTGGTCACGGTCGCGTCCGGGATGTCCTGCAGCACGTCGGCGGCGATCCCGTCGCGCACCTCGTCGAGACTGTCGGCGAGCTCGCGGCCAGCCGCGGTGAGATAGAGTCGATTCGCGCGACGGTCCTTGGGATCGTGACGCCGCTCCAACAAACCCTGCTCGACGAGCCGGTCGAGCAGGCGCACCAGCGAGATCGGCTGCAGTTCCAGCACTTCTGCGAGATCGACCTGTGATAAACCTTCCTGCGCGCGAAGGCGAAACAACACCACCCACTGTGCGCGGGTTGTGCCGCGCTGCTTGGCACGCTGATCAATATAGTTGCGGAGAATGCGCGAGCTTTCGACAAGCTGCGCGATCAGCTGACGTCTGTCGTCCAGCGACATGGCCGTGACCTCCCGTGAAGTCTTTTGATCGCACCGCGAAGCTTGCCAATTGTTTAGGTTCGGCCGAGCTGTCGTGTGTTTACACATTAATTGCGAGCATACTATATCTGTGCCGCTGGGAACGGCGTTAAAGACCGGTTATCCTGTGGCGTCTCAGCATGTGGGCCAGCATGAAAGCATCACGAACCATCACCTGGATCCTGCTGGTCGCGGCTCTCGGCGGCGCCGGCTATTACGGCTGGCAGCGTACCCAGGACGCTGAAGCGGCGAAGAAGACCGCCGCGCAGAAGTCCGCCCGGCCACCGGCGGTTCGGGTATCGACCGCCCCTGTCGAGAAGATCGATTTCCCCGTCTTCCTCACCGGGCTCGGCACCGTCCAGGGTTTCAATACCGTCCAGGTCCGCACCCGCGTGGATGGCCAGATCGACAAGATCGCCTTCACCGAGGGACAACTCGTCAACGAAGGCGATCTCCTGGTCGAGATCGATCCAAGGCCGTTCCAGGCCGCGCTCGATCAGGCCAAGGCCAAGAAGGCCCAGGACGAGGCCAATCTCGCCAACGCCAATCTCGATCTGCAACGCTACACCAAGCTCGGCGAGTTCGCGACCCGGCAGCAGCAGGACACCCAGCGCGCAACCGTCGCGCAGCTGACGGCGCAGATTTCGGCCGACGACGCGGCCATCGCCAATGCCCAGACGCAGCTCAGCTACACCCAGGTGAAGTCGCCGATCTCGGGGGTCGCCGGTCTGCGCCAGGTCGATATCGGCAACATCGTCAACGCCTCGAGCCAGACCGGCATCGTCTCGATCGCGCAGATCGAGCCGATCGCGGTGATCTTCACCGCGCCCGAGGAGCAGCTGCCCTACATCAACGAGGCGCAGAAGACGGCTCCCTTGAAGGTGATCGCGCTCACCACCGACGGCAAGAAGCAGCTCGCCGAGGGGAAGCTGATGGTCGTGAACAACCAGGTCGACACGTCGAGCGGAACAATCCGCCTCAAGGCGGTGTTCGACAACAAGGAGCACGTGCTGTGGCCGGGCCAGTCGGTCTCGACGCGTCTCCTGGTGCGGACGCTGAAGGACGCGACGGTTGTTCCCGACGACGCGGTCCAGCATTCGACCAGTGGGCTCTATTCGTACACGGTCAGTCCGGAGAGCAAGGCCGAGCTGCGCAAGGTGAAGGTGGGCGCCTCGATCGATGGCCGCACGGTCATTGAGGAGGGTCTCACTCCCGGCCAGCAAGTGATCACCGGCGGTCAGTTCAAGGTACAGCCAGGCTCGGTCGTGACCACAGCGGTCGCCAGTACGGAGCCGGCGGCAGCGAAGGTCCGGCAGGAATGAACGGCGGCGGCATCTCGGCACCCTTCATCAAATACCCCATCGGCACCTCGCTGCTGATGGCGGGCATCCTCTTCATCGGCCTCGTCGCCTATCCGCTGCTGCCGGTCGCGCCGCTGCCGCAGGTCGACTTCCCCACCATCCAGGTGACCGCCAATCTGCCGGGCGGCAGCCCCGAGACGATGGCGACCTCGGTCGCCCAGCCGCTGGAACGGCAGTTCGCCCAGATCCCCGGCATCGCCCAGATGACCTCGACCAGCTACCTGGGCACCGCGTCGGTCACGATCCAGTTCGATCTCAACCGCAGCATCGACGGCGCCGCCAACGACGTCCAGGGCGCGATCAACGCCGCCTCAGGCCAATTGCCGAAGAGCCTGCCCTCGCCGCCCACCTATCGCAAGGTCAATCCGGCGGACTCCCCGATCCTGCTGCTCTCGGCGACCTCGGAGACGCTGCCGCTCACCACGGTCAGCGACGCAGTCGACGCCGGTCTCGCGCAACAGATCAGCCAGATCTCCGGCGTCGCCCAGGTGATCATCGGCGGTCAGCAGAAGCCGTCCATCCGTGTCCAGATCGATCCAGCCAAGCTGGTCGCCAAGGGCCTGTCGATGGAGGATGTGCGCAGCCAGATCGCGATCACGACGGTCGACTCCCCGAAGGGCAATATCGACGGCGAACGCCGCGCCTACACCATCTACGCCAACGACCAGCTCACCGACTCCAAGGACTGGAACGACGTCATCATCGCCTACCGGAACGGCGGCCCCCTGCGCATCCGCGACATCGGCAAGGCGGTGACGGGAGCCGAGGACGCCAAGCAGGCGGCATGGGCCAATGGCAAGCGCGGCGTGTTCCTGGTGATTTTCAAGCAGCCCGGCGCCAACGTCATCGAAACCGTCGACCGCATCAAGGGCCTGCTGCCGCGCCTGGTCGCGGCGATCCCGCCGGCGATCAAGATCGATGTCATTTCCGACCGCACCACGACGATCCGCGCCGCCGTCGAGGATGTCCAGTTCACGTTGATCCTGACCATCTTCCTGGTCGTGATGGTCATCTTCATCTTCCTGCGCAGCTTCTGGGCGACGGTGATCCCGACCATCACGGTACCGCTGGCGCTGCTGGGGGCCTGCGCCATGATGTGGGGCGTCGGCTACACGCTGGACAACCTGTCGCTGATGGCGCTGACCATCGCGGTCGGCTTCGTCGTCGACGACGCCATCGTCATGCTCGAGAACATCTCGCGCTATGTCGAGGAAGGCGAAACGCCGATGGCCGCCGCCTACAAGGGCGCCAAGGAGATCGGCTTCACCATCGTCTCGATTTCGATCTCGCTGGTCGCGGTGCTGATCCCGCTGCTCCTGATGGGCGGCATCATCGGCCGCCTGTTCCGCGAATTCGCGGTGGTGCTGGCGATGACCATCTTCGTCTCGATGTTCGTGTCGCTGACCCTGACGCCGATGATGGCCTCGCGCTTCCTGCGCAACGAGCACGCCGCCCAGCACGGCAAGTTCTACCAGTGGAGCGAGGCCGCGTTCGACGCGATGCTGCGCGCCTACGAGAAGGGCCTGGACCTCGCGCTGCGCTGGCGCTTCGTCACGCTGATGGTGTTCTTCGCCACGCTTGGCCTGTCGGTCTACCTGTTCATCCTGATCCCCAAGGGCTTCTTCCCGCAGCAGGACGTCGGCCTGATCACCGCCACCTCCGAGGCCTCGCAGGACATCTCGTTCAAGGCGATGCAGTCGCGTCAGGAGGCGCTCGCCAAGATCGTGATGGCCGACCATGACGTCGCCAGCGTCGCCATGGCGATCGGCGGCTCCGGCCGCGCCGGCAACAACGGCAACATGTTCATTACCCTGAAGCCGCGCGAGGAGCGCGACGCCACCGCGCAGCAGATCATCGCGCGGCTGCGTCCGCAGCTCGAGAAGGTCGAGGGCGCCCGCCTCTACATGCAGGCGGCGCAGGACATCCGGCTGGGCGGCCGGCCGTCCCGCACCCAGTTCGAGTTCACCCTGCAGGATCCGAACCTCTCCGAGCTCAACGAATGGGCGCCGAAGATCCTGGACAAGATGCGCTCACTGCCGGAGCTGCGCGACGTCGCCACCGACCAGCAGGCCGACGGCACCACGGTGCAGCTCGCCATCAACCGCGACACGGCCTCGCGCTACGGAATCACCCCGCAGCTGATCGACGATACGCTGTACGACGCCTTCGGCCAGCGCCAGGTCGCGCAGTATTTCACGCAGCTCAACTCCTATCGCGTGATCCTGGAGATCCTGCCGGAGCTGCAGGGCAATCTCGACACGCTCAACAAGCTGTACGTGAAGTCGCCGACCACCGGCGACCAGGTGCCGCTGTCGACCTTCGCCAACTGGACCACCGCGCCGGTGAAGCCGCTGTCGATCAGCCACCAGGGTCAATTCCCGTCGATCACGATCAGCTTCAACCTGGCGCAGGGCGTCGCGCTGGGACAGGCCACCGACGCGGTTCAGCGCGCCATGGTCGAACTTGGCGCGCCCGCGACCTTGAACTCGAGCTTCCAGGGCACCGCGCAGGCGTTCCAGCAGTCGCTCTCGACAGTGCCGCTCCTGATCCTCGCGGCCCTCGTCGTGGTCTATCTGATCCTCGGCATCCTCTACGAGAGCTACATCCACCCGATCACGATTCTCTCGACCCTGCCCTCGGCCGGCGTCGGCGCGCTCGCGATCCTGATGGCGTTCGGCTACGAGTTCAGCCTCATCGCTCTCATTGGCGTCATTCTGCTGATCGGCATCGTGAAGAAGAACGGCATCATGATGGT
This sequence comes from Bradyrhizobium sp. ORS 278, assembly GCF_000026145.1. Lineage (NCBI taxonomy): Bacteria > Pseudomonadati > Pseudomonadota > Alphaproteobacteria > Hyphomicrobiales > Nitrobacteraceae > Bradyrhizobium > Bradyrhizobium sp. ORS 278. Next base: position 4,848,800 of record NC_009445.1, read on the forward strand.
CGACTTCGCCATCGCCGCCGAGCGCGACCAGCATCTGCCGCCGGAGCAGTCGATCCGCCAGGCCGCCCTGCTCCGGTTCCGCCCGATCATGATGACGACGATGGCAGCCCTGCTCGGCGGCGTGCCCTTGATGCTCGGCAACGGCACCGGCTCGGAGATCCGCCAGCCGCTCGGCTATGCCATGGTCGGCGGCCTCATCGTCAGCCAGATGCTGACGCTGTTCACCACCCCGGTGATCTATCTCTATCTCGACAAGGTCAACAATGCCTTCGCCCGCTGGGGCCGGACGCATATCGACCATGAGACGGAAAAGGCGCCGACCGGCTCAGTCAAGGAGGCGGCGGAGTAAGCCGCCGCTTCTCGTTGCGGTCGACTGCCGTGCCATCTCCGCGTTGCCGGCGCTCTCGCCGCCCAGACTTTGCTGGGTGTGCATCGTTACGGTCACATGCGGACCGTCCGCTGAACGCGAACGGCGACGACGAGATGGCTAATCGCCTCAGCGCCTGCCTCGTCCTGCTGCTGCGCGCCGGGCCGACAGCACGCCGCGGACCCCGGGCGGCTGACCAAGCCAGCGCTGGTCTAGACGGCCGGCGCGGCTGGCCGAGGTTGCCAAACAGGTTGGAAATCCGTCATCCAGCGGCTTGCCAAAGCCTCGGACATGCGGGTAGAAGGACGCGTCGCCGCCGCCGGCCCGCTTCGTGGACCGGCTCGCAGAACGGTGCCAGACAGTCCGCCAAATGGTTGAAACTGCTCGGCATTCCGTTGGGGAATGGTGTAACGGTAGCACAACAGACTCTGACTCTGTTTGTCTTGGTTCGAATCCAGGTTCCCCAGCCAGCTTGATCTCTGCCGCGACGTTCTGAAGAGCGAAGCTTCGTTTGTCTGACCTTACATCATAAGCGCCCGGGCCGCGGATATCCCCGCGTCTCTTGTTCGCTTGCCGATCGCTGAGCCAGCTCTCCTCGGCGCGGGATCGCGCATTAACCTCTGTTCATTGCGAATCGCCGAGAACGGAACAACCATTCCGGGCGCTACCCTCTGGCGGAGGACTCCACGTGCAAAGCAGCGTCGGCTCGCGGGCCTTTCAGAACGCGCGGCTCCAAAAGCGGGCCAAGAAGCAGGCGGATGTGCTGCTGCCGGCGGCCGTGAAGGCCTATCGCGAGGGACGGCAGCATGAGGTTCAGGCGCTGTGCCAGCAGATCCTGCAGGATTTACCGCAGCATCTCGGGGCCCTGCATCTGCTTGGCGTGTCCGAACGGGATTGCGGCCATTTCGATCAGGCCGTGCTGCTGCTGACGCGCGCCGTCGAGATCGATCCGCGCTCGGCCGATGTCCAGTCCGATCTCGGCCTGGCGCTGTCCCGGCTCGGCCGGCATGAGGAGGCCCGGGTCCGCTTCGAGCGCGCCATCGCGCTGAAGCCGAACTTCCCCTCCGCGTTCACGCATCTCGGCAACGCGCTGATGAGCCTGTTCCGTTTCGAGGAGGCGATCTCGGCGCATGACCGCGCCATTGCGCTGAAGCCCGACCACGCCGAGGCCTACGCCAATCGCGGCATGGCGCTGATGTTCACGAGCCGCAACGGCGAGGCCGCCCAGAACTTCGATCGCGCGCTCTCGCTGCAGCCGCGGCTGCTGACGGCCCTGTTCGGCAAGGGCGTGGCCAGCATGAACCTGCGGGATTTCGACGCCGCACTGGCCGCCTTGAATGCGGCGCTGGCGATCAATCCGAAAGCGGCCGCCGTGATCGCCCAGCGCGGGCGGGCGTATCAGGAGCTGGGCAGGTTCGCCGAGGCGGAATCCGATTTCGACGCCGCTCTCGCGCTCGAGCCTCTGCTGGAAGAAGCTCTTTGCGGCAAGGCCGCGGTCACGCTGGTCGATGGCAACATCGCGCTTTCGATCTCGGTCATCAACAAGGTGCTGGCACAGAATCCGAACTCGGAGATCGCCTGGACGCTGCTCGGCGTTTGCGCCGCGGCGCAGGGCGACACCGCCACCGCAATCGACCATTACGACCGCGCGCTCGCGATCCGGCCGAACCATGAGGACGCGATCACCAAGAAGATCTTCGCGCTGGATTTCTTGCCCGACACCGGGGTGGAACGTCTCCAGGAGGCGCGGAGATATTGGTGGGAGGCGATCGGCTCGCGCCTGGAACGCCGCTCGCTCGGCGTGCGAAACATCGACCCCGACCGGCGCCTCGTCGTCGGCTACGTCTCGTCCGATTTCCGCGACCATTCGGCGGCCTTCGCCTTCCTGCCCATCCTGCGCCATCACGACCGCGCAAAGTTCGAGGTTGTTGCGTATTCCTGCTCGCCGATGAAGGACGCCAAGACCGAGCTGTGCCGCTCGCTTGTCGATCGCTTCGTCGACGCCTCGCTGTGGGGCGACGACAAGCTCGCCGATCAGATCCAGGCCGACAAGGTCGACATCCTCGTCGACCTCTCCGGGCATTCCGCCGGTCACCGGCTCACCATGTTTGCGCGCAAGCCGGCGCCGATCCAGGTCTCGGCCGTCGGCAGCGTCACCGGGACGGGCCTGCCCGTCATGGATTATCTGCTGGCGGATCCGGTGGTGATCCCGGCCGCGGTCCGGCACCTGTTTGCCGAGACGATCTACGACCTGCCGTCGCTGATCACGATCGAGCCGCCGCCGCCTCTTCCGCCATCGCCGCTCCCGATGCTGCGGAACGGCCATGTGACCTTCGGCGCGTTCAATCGCATCGACAAGATCTCCGAGCCGACCGTCAAACTCTGGTCGCAACTGATGCAGGCGACGCCGGGCTCGATCATCGTGATCAAGAATCACTCGATGGGCGATCCCCTGCTGCGCGACCGATTGATCGCCCGCTTCGTCGCCCACGGCATCGCCGCGGACCGCGTCCGCTGTGTAGGCAAGACCACACGGCTCGAGCATCTTGCGATGTTCGCCGAGATCGACATCTCGCTCGATCCGTTCCCGCAGAATGGCGGCATCTCGACCTGGGAGTCGCTGCAGATGGGCGTGCCCGTGGTCACCAAGCTCGGCAGCGGCCCCGCGGCCCGCGCGGGCGGCGCTATCGTCAAGGCGGTCGGCCTCGACGAATGGGTCGGTGAAGACGACGACGGCTATCTCGCGATCGCGCGGAGCTTCTGCTCGCGGCCCGCGGAGCTTGCCGCGCTGCGCGCCGAGCTTCCGGCCATGGTCGCGCAGTCGGCTGCCGGAAACAACGCGCTCTACACGCAGCAGGTCGAGACGGCCTACCGGACGTTCTGGCAGGACTATTGTCGGCACGCGCCGATCCGCTAGCCGTCGGCGTTGCCGTTCGCCAGAGCCTTCCATGCGAGGCGCCGTCAGGCCGCCGCTCGCGCCTCGAGAGCCGCAGCCACCAGCCTTCGCGAGCCGCGCGCCCGAGGGCCTATGCCGCGACTATCCGAAAATGTGAACTCAGGTGCGCTACCTGCCCGTCTCCCGCACGCGAGCGGACACATAGACCTGCATTCTGCAACTAATGGCAACCAATTCAGCGGCAGTTTTGCCACATCAGGCCGTTTCTCTGCTGGACCTACCGCAAGTTGCTGGCGGCTGCCTGCCGGACCGTGCAACTCGGAAGGAGCTGGAAGGGAGCGTGGATTGTCGGTGCTGCGTCGATTGGCTTTGCTCGGGATATATGGCCTGTCTTTCTTGGGGCTGGTCGGGCTCATCTGGCTGGCGGCGAGCCGGGAAGATGAGCAGCCGCCGTGCGGCCAGGGATCGATCGCCGCTGCGATGACGGGATGCCGAACGACCGCACGCGCCTTGTCCGCGGAAGACGTGATGACGTTTCAGCGACCCGGCTCGCCACCGCCGCCCGCGATCGCCTCCCGTGAGGACATGCTGACACGACGTGCTTCGCAATAGCGACGCCTGATCAGCAGCGACACAGCTGGACGCCCGTTCGCTGTTCGACCCACGTCAGGTAGCCTTCCGAGCGCTCCATGACCTGCTTGGACGACAGTCCGAACTGCTCGAGCGTATAGACGTGCTTGAACCGGTTTCTGGAGCTCTCCGCCTCCAGCCGCCGCAGCAGCCGGCTCTCGAACTCCGGTGCGAAGTCGTCGCCGAACGTCGCATAAATCCGCCGGATGGTTGCCAGCGGATCCTGAACGAGATCGTCGAAGATGATGTCAACGAACCGCATTGGGTTCACCGCGTCGTCGGCCTGCATCATCCTGTCCATGGACTGCCCGAACAGCTCCAGCATTCGACGACCAAGATCGTCGAAATCGATGCGTGGCGTGTAGGAGATCTGCAGCTGCGCGATCAGGCTCGCAAGCGCCGGAATGATCTGGCAGGGGTCGCGATGCAGCCGGACGATTCGTGCATCGGGGAAGCTGTCGAACAGCACCGGAAGGAAATGGGCGTGGGCCAGCGACTTGCTGAGCCAGTGGCCGCCACGATGAAACAGCTGCAGATGCTGGACCTGGCGCTTGTAGCCTGCCCAGAGCGTGTCGAGCTGCGCCGAAGCGAGCGACCGGAACCATCGCCAATACTCCGGCGACCTGAGCCCGAGGATCATGTGCTGCGGGCCGTGCCACATCATCAGCTGGCACTCCTCCGGAGCCTCGACGTCGAACTCGTGGATCTTGTGCAGGTCCGGCATGACGGCCGCGCGGAACGCGGACTGTGCGCGCATGCGGCCGATACGCGCGTCGGTTTGATAGCTCGCCGGCCGCGGCGGCGGTGACGGCTCCTGCAGCTCCCACAGACGGGGTGCGCGCGCCTGCGGATCGAGCGCCAGCAGATGATGCAGGAACGTGCTGCCGGTGCGGCCGAAGCCGATGAGAAACAGCGGCCTCGTGACGGGCACCTGCAAAATATCAGGCAGGTCGGAGAGGTCCCGCGCGAACTGAACGTAACGCTCGATCCAGCCATAGATGTAGTGCGCCGCCATGTACCTTCCGAGATCGTCATAAGCGGAGTCGCGCGCGATCGAGTCTGCGAGGCACCTGATCCCCTCGACAAGCAGGGTGCTCTCCGGGCCGAACGAGACCGGACCGAGACGATCCTGAGCGAGGTCGAGCAGCTGATCGACGTCCAGCAGTCGTCTTGCGCAGAATTCACGGTCGAGCGACAGCATCCTGGTGAGGAGTTGCGCAGCCCTCGGCGAGCGCTGACCCGGAGCGACGACGAGGGTCTCGTCGGGATCGGCGGCCCCGCGACGCATGTCGATGGTTCCTCGTTTTCGGCTGACAAGCGCATGCTAATGAAAGGGACCGTGATCCACAACACGGCGCTGGCGTCCGTCGGTCGAACCGTGCCATTCGACTGCAGCGGCGTGAGCCGAGTCATTGAATTTAACCCGGCATTCACCACGATCGTCACCCGGCCGGAACGATGCAATTTGCATCAAATTATCGGACCAGGGAGACGGGACATGACCAAGCTGAGAGATCTCGAAGACCAGATCGCGCGGGCCGAGCGGCTCGAGCGGAGCATCACCGACGTGCTGACGATCGAGCGGCTGCGCCAGTTCGCGGCGGAATGCCGCCGCGAGGCCGCAGGACTTGTCGCGTCCGAGCGCTGCGCCGCGTAGATCGCGCCGAAGAGCGTGCTCATCCTCATCGCGGACATGCGTGGCAAGTGCTGCACCAGCTTGATCCCCAGTGTGTCGCGGGGGTCATCGACACGCGAACGGAAGGCGCAACGTCACGGGATCCGCCGCTCGGCCGGCTCGCCGCGCACGGTCGCCCACTCGGCGATGGCGGCTGGACCTTCGTCACTGCAAGGGCTTACGGTGGAGATCAAACAGGCCTGATGAGGCTTGTCCCGGGCAGGCGAGACCGCAATCGATGTGGTCGCCCGAATTGGAAAGTCCCCGCCGGATGCGCGCACGTCCCTCTGCCCGTCTGCTGGTCGTCGATCCCGACGATCGGCTGCTGCTGTTCCAGTTCGTTCACATCGCGGGTGCGCTGAAAGGGCAGCAGTTCTGGGCAACACCCGGCGGCGGGCTCGATCCCGGCGAGAGCTACGAGGCGGCGGCGTGCCGGGAGATGTTCGAGGAGACGGGGATCCGCATTGCTCATCCCGGGCCGCAGATCGCGCGCAGGACCGTGAGCTTCACGATGGTCGACGGCGAGCAGGTCAGCTCCGACGAGCGCTACTTCCTCATCAGGGTCGGCAGCACCGACCTCTCGTCGATGCATTGGACCGAACTGGAGCGTGCGGCGATCGCCGCGCAGCGCTGGTGGCGGCCCGCGGAGCTCGCGGCCACGACCGATCAGGTGTTCCCCGAGGATATCATCGACATGCTGGCGCGCGCCGGAGTCTGGTGAGGCCGGAATCCGCTAGAGCCGCCCGCCGGCCAGCGCGGCGGCGCGCGGCCGGCCGATGTCGTCCAGCGCGCTCGGCATCGGCGCCACCGGGAACACCGCGTTGATCTGCCCGGTGCCCGAGGACGGGAAGAACGGCGTGACGACCTCGACACCGCGATCGTAGTGGTTCCAGCCGAGCGCGCCGAGCAGCATCGCGGTATCGTGCATGAATCCCTCGCCATGCCCCTTGCTGGCGTATTCCGGCAGCATGTCGCAGAAGTCGGGCCATTCGCCCTGCTCCCACATCTGGATCACCTCGTGGTCGAGCCGCTCCAGGAACGGGCTGAACATCTTGTCGCGATACTCGTCGGCGGTGCCGTTCTGCGCGAAGCGGTGGCTGAGAGAGCCCGAGGCGAAGAACGCGACCGTGCCGTCATAATGGTCTTCGACGGCGCGGCGGAATGCCCAGCCGAGCCTGGCGCTGTCGGCCAGATAATGCGAGGTGCATAGCGCCGAGACCGACACCACCCTGAAGTGGCGGTCGGCGTTCATGTAGCGCATCGGCACCAGCGTGCCGTATTCCAGCGCCAGCGACGTCGCGTCATGGGCCATCGTGGCGACGCCATGCGCGTTGGCGCCCTTGGCCAGGATGTGGCCGAGCTCCGGATTGCCGTCGTATTCGTAGGTCATGTTGGCGATGAAATTCGGCAGCTCGTTCGAGGTGTAGAGCCCCTGGAAGTGCGGCGCGCAGTTGATGTGATACCCGGCATTGACCAGCCAATGGGTGTCGAACACGACGATCGTGTCGACGCCGGCCTCGCGGCAGCGCCGCCCGATCTCGATGTGGCCATCGATCGCCGACTGCCGCTTGCCCTTGGCCGGACCATCGAGCTCGCTGAGATACATCGACGGCACATGCGTGATCTTGGCCGCCAGTGCGAGCTTGCCCATTGCCTCGTCTCCCTTCCCGCCGTTCCGCGGTCCGGCGTCGCGGACCGCCTTGCTTGGCGCGCAGATTAGCCGGGCGCGACGGCGAAAAAAAGGGCCGCGACAGCGGCCCTTCCCGGCAGCAACGCATCCGTCGTCCCATGATCATGGGACAGGAAACGCGCATGCACCCATCGCGCTCACGCCGCCTTGATGTCGATGGTCTTGGCGGCCTTCTGCACCTCGGGTTTCTTCGGCAGGGTCACCTTCAGCACGCCCTGCTTGAACACCGCCTCGATCTTGTCGCTATCGACACCGTCCGGGATCTGGAAGGAGCGTTCGAACGAGCCGAAGCTGCGCTCGCGGACATAATAGTCCTTCTTCGTCTCCTCCTTGTCCTCCTGCTTCTCGCCCTTGATCGACAGCACGCCGCTCGCGACCTTCACCTCGACGTTCTTCTCGTCGAGCCCGGGCAGCTCCGCGGTGACCTCATAGGCCTTGTCGTGCTCGGCGACATCGACCGCGGGCGCCAGGGCGAACGATCGCGCGCGCGCAAGGCCCGGCAGCTGATCGAACAGCGACGGTGTCCGAAAGAGACCGCCGTGGAAGTCCTCGAACACACGATCGATCTCGCGACGCAGATTGTCGAACGGCCGCCATCCCTGCAGAGACGGGGCATTGGCTTTCTCGGTGTTGACAGGCAGCTTGGTCGGTTCAGCCATGATGTCATCCTCCTGCTTCACGCGAGGATCGGCTCTCAGGCGGCATGGCGGCCGTCGCGCTCGATGAGATCGGCCGGTCTCCGCCCTCCTCGCGCTCCAGGCAAGAATATACCGGCCTCTCCAACGTTCCAGATTGATCGCGATCAAATCCGCGCGCGGTTCTCAAGGCTGCGAGATGACTGATGCAACAGCCCGGTTCGCCGCTTGCCTGCGTCGGTCGACGCATGAGCGCGCTCGGCCGAACAAGCCCATCGAATGGTAAACCGAACGTAAAGCCGGCCGATTGCGACAATGGTTTAGTACAAGGGAAAGAAAGCGTTGTGACCCAATGCGTTAGGCTGCTTTCAGAACGCGGCCCCGCAACCGTCCGAGGCGCACTCGAAGCGCCCCGATGAGCGCTCGCGCGGCCACAAATGTCACCCGCTTAACAAATTCTCCAGTCCCTCCGGCGAATGTGTCAGCTCAACAATTCACCACAGGTTTCATGACCGTGACATCCTTCGGACGTGTGATCTCGGTTCGAGGCTCTCAGGCCCGCGTCGGCATTCTGCTGCAGGCGAAGCAGATGAGCGTTTCCGAGCTTCGCGCGACAGTGGGCCGCTTCATCAGCATTCGCTGCCCCAGCGCCACGATCATTGCGATCATCACCGAGGTCACCAGCGAAGACCTGTCGCATGCGGACGAATTTGTCGCGACGGCCTCGGTCGACCTTCTCGGCGAGATCCTGGGCCCAGCGGAAAAGCCCAAGTTCCAGCGCGGCGTCACCCACTACCCCACGATTGGCGACGCCGTCGACATGATCACCAGCCAGGAGCTGCGGACGATCTACACGCCCACGGCCGGCGACCACATCGATATCGGCGCGCTGCAGCAGGACCCGTCCGTGCGCGCCTGCGTCAATGTCGAGGAGATGCTGTCGAAACACTTTGCCGTGCTGGGCTCGACCGGCGTCGGTAAATCGACCGGCGTGTCGCTGCTGCTGAACGAGATCCTCAAGGCGCGGCCGAACCTGCGCATCTTCCTGCTCGACGTCCACAACGAGTATGGCCGCTGCTTCGGCGAGCGCGCGCTGGTCTTGAATCCGCGCAACCTGAAACTGCCGTTCTGGCTGTTCAATTTTGAGGAGATCGTCGACGTCCTGTTCGGCGGCCGCCCCGGCGTGCCGGAGGAACTCGACATTCTCGCCGAGGTGATCCCGCTGGCGAAGGGCATCTACACCCAGTACCAGAACTCCGACCGCATCGGCCTCAAGCGCATCGACCCGAAGACGATCGGCTACACCGTCGATACGCCCGTGCCCTACCGCCTCGTCGACCTGATCAACCTGATCGACGAGCGCATGGGAAAGCTCGAGAACCGCTCCTCGCGCATCATCTATCACAAGCTGATCTCGCGCATCGAGACGGTGCGCAACGACCCGCGCTACGCCTTCATGTTCGACAACGCGAATGTGGGTGGCGACACCATGGCCGAGGTCATCAGCCACCTGTTCCGGCTGCCCGCCAATGGCCGGCCGATGACGGTCATGCAGCTCGCCGGCTTCCCGGCCGAGGTGGTCGACTCCGTGGTCTCCGTCGTGTGCCGCATGGCCTTCGATTTCGGCCTGTGGAGCGACGGCGTCTCGCCACTCTTGTTCGTCTGCGAGGAAGCGCACCGCTACGCCTCTGCCGACCGCTCGATCGGTTTCGGCCCAACCCGCAAGGCGATCTCGCGCATCGCCAAGGAAGGCCGCAAATATGGCGTCTATCTCGGCCTGGTGACCCAGCGACCGGCCGAGCTGGACTCCACCATCATTTCCCAGTGCAACACGCTCTTCACGATGCGCCTCGCCAACGAGCGCGACCAGTCGCTGCTGCGCTCGGCGGTCTCCGACGCCGCCGCCAATCTGCTCTCCTTCGTCCCCTCGCTCGGCACCCGCGAGGTGCTGGCCTTCGGTGAGGGCGTGGCATTGCCGACGCGGCTTCGCTTCAAGGAAGTGCCGCTGCATCAGCTGCCGCGCAGCGAGGCGACCATTGCGACCGTCCGCTCGGTCAACGCCGGCCACGACATGCATTTCGTCAGCGCCGTGCTGGAGCGGTGGCGCGGCGCGACCTCGAGCCGCGAGGCCTCGAACGGCGATGGCGGCATGAACAATGTCGGCGATCGCAGCGTCGGGCTCGCGACGGCACTGGACGCGCCCATGTTGCAGCCGTCGCTCGGTCTGGACCCCGACCGCTTTTCCCTGCTGAAGAAGCCGCTGCGCTGAGCTGAAGACCGCTTCGCGCCGATCGCGGTTGGGAACCGGCTGCGGCGCAGCCGGATCCAAAACTCCCATCACAAAGATGTTCGACCCGATCGATTGTATCCTATCAATTTTGCTCCTATCTAAATTCCATGATGTCAGACCCGGCCAAGACTCAATCGGAGATCGGCCTGCTGATCGCCCGTGTCGCCCGGCTGTGGCGGCGCGCGGCCGACCAGGCCCTGGCCGACCACGGCCTCTCGCAAGCCACGGCTCACCCGTTGCGGGCGCTAGCGCGGCGCGGAAGAAACGCAAGTAGCGGCATCCGCCAGGGTGCGCTCGCCGAGGAGGTCGGAATAGAGGGGCCCTCCCTCGTCCGCCTCATCGACCTGTTGCAGACAGAAAACCTCGTTGAGCGCCGGGAGGACCCCACCGACCGCCGGGCCAAGACGCTGCATCTGACCGCCCGAGGCGAGGCCAAGGCCGACGAGATCGAGGCGGTGCTCCGGCGCGTGCGCGGCTTTCTGCTCAAAGACATCTCCCCCGAGGACCTCGCCATCGCGTCCGACGTTTTGCATCGCATCGAGCAGCGCATGCTGCGCCTGCGCGAAGCCATTCCATCCGACGCTGGGCTGTGATGCGAAACACGACATCATTCCCGTTACGCGGGGCAGACCTCGCGTTTTCGGCCAAGACTTTCGCCGCGGCCATGCTGGCGCTGCTGATCGCGCTGTGGATCGATCTGCCGCGGCCGTATTGGGCGATGGCGACCGTCTACATCACCTCGCAGCCGCTGGCCGGCGCCACCGCCTCCAAAGCGCTCTATCGCGTGCTCGGCACGCTCGCGGGCGCCGCGGCCGCGGTCGCCATTGTGCCGGCCTTCGTCAATTCGCCCGAGCTGCTCAGCCTCGTGATCGCGTTGTGGACCGGCATCTGCCTCTATGTCTCGCTGCTCGACCGCACACCGCGCAGCTATCTGTTCATGCTGGCCGGCTACACGCTGGCGCTGATCGGGTTTCCCGCCGTGGCCGATCCGGCCGGCATTTTCGACGTCGCTGTCGCGCGCGCGCAGGAAATCACGCTCGGCATCGTCTGCGCCACGCTTGTCTCGACCATCGTTTTGCCGCGCAGCGTCGCGCCGGCGGTGGCCGCCAAGGTGGAGCACTGGCTCGACGAGGCGCGCCGGCTGAGCCGCGACGTGCTGCTCGGCGGCGGCGGCGGCGTTGACGATCGCGCGCACCGGCTCCGATTGGCCGCGGAAGCGTTGGAGATCGACACGCTGGCCACCCATCTCGCCTTTGACCGCGGGGCCGACCATCATGCCGTCGAGGGGCTGCGATCGCTGCGGCTGCACATGCAGCTGCTGTTGCCGCTGCTCGGCTCGATCCACGACCGGCTTGCCGCGCTCGACGGGCATGTTGATCGCGAGCTGAGCGATCTGCTGCAACGTCTCGCCGGTTGGATCGTCGCGGGCGACGATCGTGAGCCCGCAAGTCGCCTGCGCGCGGTGATCGATGCGCTGCGCCCGTCTCTGGAGGGTCGCTCCTCCTGGGACCGGATCATGATCGCGAGCCTGCTGATCCGGCTGCGCGAGCTGGTCGACATTGCCGAGGACTGTCGCGCGCTGAATGCGGCGATCGCGGCGGGCGAGGACACCGCCAAGGTGCCTCTCGCCTTCCGCAGCGAGCAGGGCATCGCGCCGGCGCGGCATCGCGACCACGCGCTGGCGCTGTGGTCGGCGGCCGGCGTCGTCATCGCCATTCTCGTCTGCTGCGCGTTCTGGATCGCGACCGGCTGGGCGGACGGCGCCTCGGCGCCGATGATGGCGGCCGTCGCCTGCTCGTTCTTCGCGTCGCAGGACGACCCCGCTCCCAGCATCGTACGGTTCGCGGCGTGGTCGCTGGTCGCCATCGTCATCGACGCGGTCTACCTGTTCGCCATCATCCCGGCGATCTCAGACGTCGAGCTGCTGATCGCCGCGCTGGCGCCGGCTTTCCTGCTATTCGGCGTGCTGATCGCGCGTCCCCAGACGATGCCGATCGGCATGGCGCTCGGCGCCAATGGCGCCACGCTGCTGGCGTTGCAGTCGACCTACAGCGCGGATTTCCAGAGCTACGCCAATTCGGCGATCGCCTTCATGGTCGGCATGGTCGCGGCCGTGGTGCTCACCCGCCTCGTCCGCTCTGTCCGAGCCGAGTGGATCGCGCAGCGGCTGCTGCGGACAAGCTGGGAGACCTTGGCGACAACCGCCGAGCGCCGCGGCCATCATGACCGCGCCGCCTTCGTCGGCCTGATGCTCGACCGCCTGGGATTGCTGGCGCAGCGCTTTGCCGCCATCCCCGAGGACGACCGTCGCGAGCTCGATAATCTCAACCAGCTGCGCGTCGGCCTCAACATCATCGACCTCCGCCGCGCCCGTCACGGGCTCACGGCGGCGACGCTCGGCGCCATCGACACGATGCTGGATCGTCTCGCCGCCGCCTGCAGGGGCCGCGGCCTCGGCACCGGCATGATGCCGGCCGATCTGCTGGCCGCGATCGACGTGGCGCTGCTGAAGACGCTCGACGAGCCAGCCGCGCCGGCCAAGGAGGACGCGCTGATCGGCCTCGTCGGCATCCGCACCGGGCTATTCCCGGACGCGCCGGCCTATCACGCCGACGCGACCGGTCTTCGGAGCCTCGTGGCATGAGACACGACATCGACATCGCCGGCGTACTGGTGCCATCGCTGCTGCTGTGGCTGGTCGTGGCCTATGCCTGCGTCGCGCTGCTGCGCGCCCTCCTCCGCCGCCTCGGCGTTTACCGCCTGGTCTGGCACCCCGCCCTGTTCGACTTCGCATTGTATGTCTGCGTGCTCGGCGGCATCGTCTATCTCGCTTCGGAGTGGTCCTCGTGAAAAGCACCTTCGCCCTGCTCGGCCGCGTGGCGGTCACCGCGGCCGCTGTCGCCGCAGCGATCCTGGTCGGCACCTATCTGTGGGGCTACTACATGAAGGCGCCGTGGACACGCGACGGCCGCGTCCGCGCCGACATCGTCCAGGTCGCGCCTGACGTTTCCGGCTTCGTCACCGAGGTTCTGGTGCGCGACAATCAGCCGGTGCATCAGGGCGACGTCATTTTCCGGATCGACCGCGCCCGCTTCAAGCTCGCGCTGCAGCAGGCCGACGCCGTGGTCGCCGGCCGTCTCGCCACGCTGAACCAGGCCAATGCCGACCTCGACCGCTACCGCTCGCTGACCACCGAGGCGGTGTCGCAGCAGAAGCAGGAGCAGGTGCTGGCCACCCAGCAGCAGGCGCAGGCATCCTATGACCAGGCGCTGGCCGATCAGGCTGTCGCGAAGCTCAATCTCGAGCGCAGCGATGTGCATGCGCCGGTCAACGGCGTGATCACCAACATGGACGTGCGTCCGGGGGCCTATGTCAGCGCCGGCAAGGGCGTGATGGCGCTGGTCGACACCGACACGCTGCATGTCGAGGGCTATTTCGAGGAGACCAAGCTGCCGCGCATCCGCGTCGGCGCGCCGGTGCGCATTCGCCTGATGGGCACCGGCGAGGTGCTGACAGGCCATGTCGAGAGTATCGCGGCAGGGATCGAGGACCGCGATCGTGCCGAGGGCGCGAGCCTGCTCGCCAACGTGACCCCGACCTTCAACTGGGTCCGGCTGGCGCAGCGCGTCCCGGTGCGGATCGCGCTCGATGATACGTCGCGGCGCAGCGAACTCGTGGCGGGACGGTCGGCCACCGTCGAGGTGCTGAACTGAGCGCGGCCGTTGCGCCCCCGTGCTGATCGACTAAGGTTCGCTCCCTGCCACGCCATGCCGGATCGTACGCCATGACCCAGCCCGCCATCAGCCGCTTCCCCGTCCCCGCGATCGACGCGCTGCCGGAGGATATCCGCACCCGCCTTCTTGCCGTGCAGGAGAAGAGCGGCTTCGTGCCGAACGTCTTTCTGACCCTCGCACACCGGCCTGACGAGTTCCGCGCCTTCTTCGCCTATCACGACGCGCTGATGGAGAAGGACGGCGGGCTGACCAAGGCCGAGCGCGAGATGATCGTGGTTGCCACGTCGAGCGCCAACCAGTGCCAGTATTGCGTGATCGCCCATGGCGCGATCCTGCGCATCCGCGCCAAGAACCCGCTGATCGCCGACCAGGTCGCGATCAATTACCGCAAGGCCGATATCACGCCGCGACAGCGTACGATGCTCGATTTCGCGATGAAGGTGGCGCTGGAGGCGCACACCGTCGGCGAGGCCGATTTCAAGACGCTGGCGGAGCACGGCTTCAGCGACGACGATGTCTGGGACATCGCCGCGATCGCGGCCTTCTTCGCGCTGTCGAACCGGATGGCCAATGTCACCGGCATGCGGCCCAATGACGAGTTCTATCTGATGGGGCGGCTGCCGAAGGCGAAGTAGCGGATCAGTCGTCCGACGCGGGCCCGCACCAGCCGGGCAAATAGACCGCGTCATGGCTCTTGGCGAGCGCGAGCGCGTGCTCCATGGCAGCGGCGAACTGCGTCTCGACCGTCTTGCGCTTGACCTTGCGCCGCAGGAAGTCGGCCCACAGGAACTCGCTGAACGGCGTCGTGTCCTTGGCGAAGCCGCCGGCGCGGCGCAGCTCGCCGGCAAGGCTGCGATACGGATCGTCCTTCAGATCCGCGACGCTCTTCGGCAGGTCCTTGAAGTGCCGCCGCTCGCCCTTGGCGTCGTAGGGATAGACCCAGCGCTTGTTGTCCATCACGTTCCAGAAGCCATCGGGATCGACCATCGAGAGATCGCCGATGACGGTGACCAGCACGTCCTTGACCCCCTCGTCGTGCAGCGCGCGCGCCAGATGATGGTGGTCGACCACGTAGTTCCGCTTGTCCGGTCCGATCACGACCGGGATCATGTGCTTGCCAAGCAGCTCGGCCCTCTTCTTGGCCTTGTGCTCGCGCCAGCGCTCGCGCTTCTCCCTCACCTCGCGCATGCCCACCGTCATCTGCGTCGGGCGCAGCGACAGGATCGGGATGGGATGTAGCAACGGCTCGCGGGTATTGGCCATGCGTGAAGCTCCGATGGACAGCGTCGACATTTCCGGCGAGATCAGCGCCGCCGGCGCGGGGGTTCCACCGATACACCAAATAGAACGGAAACGACACATCCGCAGGGCGCCTCGAGGCTCTGATGCAGCTCAAGGCCGCCAAAGTTTCTTTGTGAGAGGCTGCGGCTGCGTGCTATGGAAAGACCATCGGAGTCGAGGCATGAAGACCCAGCGCCCCATCGCAGCGGAGGATGAGCATCGCGTGGTGCCGTTCCGGCCCCGCAATGGTCCGGCGCGGCGGGTCACCGAGGGCGGCAGTCCGAACGTGAATCCTCCCGTTCCGCTGCGGCGGCCCGAGCCGGTCTCGCTCGACCTCTCCCGGTATGAACAGCCGCGCGAGGAGCCCGACGATTTCCGGCATCGGATCCTCGCCAACATCGCCGCGATCGCCTTCACCATCGCGCTGACGGCGATCGGCATCTGGCTGGCGATGAGCATCGCGGATCTGCGCAAGACGCAGGATTGCCTCCTCACCGGACGGCGCGACTGCGCCCGCATCATCACCGAGACCTACATGCCCTGAAGGCCGCGCCCGCCTCCCTGACAGGGCATCACAATCCCGCCACAACCGGCGCTCCCGGCTCCATTGAACTCACCGCGGCGCTCCGATATACGGGCACACGACTCCTGGGCGACGGGGGTAAAAGGGCTCGCATCAGACGCCCCCAAGGCGGTGTCCCCTCGTTGCCCTTCTCCGGATTAGCTCCAAAATATCAAAGGCTTAGTGATGTCCTCAACATTCGATCAGGTCGCCACGATCATCGCTGAAACCTGCGACATCCCGCGCGACACGATCACGCCGGATAGCCACGCCATCGACGATCTGGGCATCGACAGCCTCGATTTCCTCGACATCGCCTTCGCCATCGACAAGGCCTTCGGCATCAAGCTGCCGCTGGAGAAGTGGACCCAGGAAGTGAACGACGGCAAGGCCAGCACCGAGCAGTATTTCGTGCTCAAGAACCTGTGCGCCCGCATCGACGAGCTGGTCGCCGCCAAGGGCGCCTGAGCGCCCGCCATGCAGATCGAATACTTCCTGCTGATCGACCGCATTCTCGACCTCAAGCTGGACGAGAAGACCATCACCGTCGAGGCCAAGGTTCCGACCGAGAGCACGATCTTCGAAGGACACTTCCCGGGCTACCCGATCATGCCCGGCGTGCTGCTGATCGAGTCGATGGCGCAGACCTCCGGCTGGCTGCTGCTCGCGCTGATGAAGTTCGAGCGGATGCCGTTCCTTGCCGCCGTGAAGGAAGCCAAGATGCGCGGCTTCGTGCAGCCCGGCGAGGTACTCACCGTCGAGGCCAACGTGCTGCATGAGGGCTCCGGCTACGCCATCACCGAGGCGCGCGTGAAAGTCGGCGGCAAGCTGCGCTCGAACGCGACGATCACGTTCAGCCACGTCCCCTTCCCCAATCCGGAACTGCGCGGACACATGGATGCCGTCGCCGAGCGCGTCGGCTTTCCGCACCAGATCCTGCAGCGATGAGTGAGACGCCTTCCGTGACATCAGCCCCCGTCGAAGTCTGGATCACCGGCATCGGCCTTGCGACCTCGCTCGGCGAGGGCCTCGATGCGAACTGGGAGGCTCTCAACGCCGGCCAGATCAATGTCGATGAGCAGGGCTTCGCGCCCTACATCGTGCATCCCTGGGCCAAGGTGAATCTCGAGGCGCAGATTCCGAAGAAGGAACAGCGCCAGATGGAGGCGTGGCAGCGCATCGGCACCTATGCCGCCGGGCTGGCGCTGGACTCGGCCGGGCTGAAGGGCAACAAGGACATCCTGTCCCGGATGGACATGATCGTCGCCGCCGGCGGCGGCGAGCGCGACATCTCGGTCGACACCGCCATTCTCAACGCCGAGGCCGCGGGCAACTGCACGCCGGGCTTCCTCAACGACCGGTTGATGAGCGATCTGCGGCCGACCCTGTTCCTGGCGCAGCTCTCGAATTTGCTCGCCGGCAACATCGCGATCTCGCACGGCGTCTGCGGCACCTCGCGCACCTTCATGGGCGAAGAGGTCGCCGGCGTGGACGCGTTCAAGATCGCGCTTGCCCGCATCGCCGGCGGACAGAGCGACATCGCGCTGGTCGGCGGCTCGCACAATGGCGAGCGCAAGGACCTGCTCGTGCTCTACGAGTTCGGCGACTACAATCTCAAGAACGAGTTCAAGCCGGTGTGGGCGCGCAAGGAGCATCCTGGCTTCGCGCTCGGCTCGGCCGGCGCCTTCCTGGTGCTGGAGTCCAAGCCGCATGCCGAAGCCCGTGGCGCCAAGCCGCTGGCGCGGCTGAGCAAGGTGGTGGCCGACCGCGCCCGCCGCAAGGAGGCCGGCGCCGTGACCGGTACGCTCGACCGGCTGTGGTCGGCGCTGGACGTGCACGAGGCGCCGGGCGCGATCATCACCGGCGCCACCGGTGCCGAGCCCGTGACGTCGGAGGAGCGCGCATTCCTCGACCGCCACAAGGCGTTCGCCGTGCGCTCGAGCGGCACCCGCTTCGGCCACACGATGGAGGCGCATTTCGCGCTCGATCTGGCGCTCGCCGCGCTGTCGATCTCGCGCGGCGCGCTGTTCGCGCCCGGCGACACCTCGGGAGTTGAGAGCGAGATGAATGAGGCTCCGGCCCAGATCGTGGTGGTCGGTGCTGGCCATTACCGCGGCGAAGGCATGGCCTTGGTCGAAGCTGTCAAGTGAACGCGGCGCGCGGCTAGACGACGCGACGGGGGACATCATGAGTGTACGCGACAAGTTTGGACGCCCCGTCGTGGTCGTGACGGGCATGGGCATCGTCACCTCGCTGGGTGCGGGCAAGTCCGACAATTGGACCAAGCTGGTGGCCGGCGAGTCCGGCATCCGCACCATCACGCGCTTCCCAATCGACGGGTTGAAGACGACGATGGCCGGCACGGTGGACTTCGTGCCAGTCGCGCCGTTCACCTCGACCGGCCTGTCCGAACGGCTCGGCCACATGGCCGTGGAGGAAGCGATCGCGCAGGCCGGCATCGGCTCCAAGGGCGACTTCCCGGGTCCGCTGTTTCTCGCTGTCGCGCCGGTCGAAATCGAGTGGCCGCAGCGGCTCGAGCTCGCGCATGAGGTCGGCGGCACGCACTTCACCTATGACGACCTCCTGAAGGTCTGCGGCGGCGGCAAGTTCGTCAACTACCACCACCGCTTCCTGTTCGGCTCGGTCGCCGACTCGTTGTCGGATACATTCGGTACCAAGGGCTCGCCGATCTCACTGTCGACCGCCTGCGCCTCCGGCGCTACCGCGATCCAGCTCGGCGTCGAGGCCATCCGCCGCGGCGAGACCGATGTCGCGCTGTGCGCGGCGACCGAAGGCTCGGTCAATCCGGAAGGCCTGGTGCGCTTCTCGCTGCTGTCGGCGCTATCGACCCAGAACGATCCGCCGCAGGCCGCCTCCAAGCCGTTCTCCAAGAACCGTGACGGCTTCGTCATGGCCGAAGGCGCCGGCGCGCTGGTGCTGGAAAGCTACGATGCGGCCGTGGCGCGTGGCGCGAAGATCCTCGGCGTCGTCGCAGGCTGCGGCGAGCTGACCGATTCCTTCCACCGCACCCGCTCCTCGCCGGACGGCAAGCCGATCATCGGCTGCATCCGGAAAGCCCTGGCCGATGCCGGCATGGCGCCGGAGCAGATCGACCACATCAACGCGCATGGCACCGCCACGCCCGAGAACGACAAGATGGAATATGTCGGCGTGTCCGCCGTGTTCGGCGAGCACACCGGCAAGATCCCGGTCTCGTCCAACAAGTCGATGGTCGGCCACACCATCTCCGCGGCCGGCGCGGTCGAGGCGATCATCTCGCTGCTGACGCTCGAGCATCAGCTGATCCCGCCGACCATCAACTACGACATTCCGGATCCCGCGATCCTGTTCGACGTCGTCGGCAACAAGGCCCGCGAGGCGCGCGTCACGGCCGTGATGTCGAACTCGTTCGGCTTCGGCGGCCAGAACGCCTCGCTGATCCTGACCCGCGAACCGGCCTGATCCGCCTGTCGCATCGATGAGTCTCCTGCCCCTCCGGACCAAGCTCGTCATCCGCCAGGAGGTGAAGTCGCTCGGATCCTCCGCCGTCGGCGCACTGACGGTCGGCATGCTCAAGACGACGCGCTATTTCGATCCGCAGAAGACGGCCGACCGCTTCGCGCGCATCGCGCAGTGGATCGGTCCCAAGTTGCGCGAGCAGCGCATCGGTCGCGACAATCTCACGAAAGCCTTCCCGGAGAAATCGCCCGAGGAGATCGAGCGTATCCTCGCCGGTGTCTGGGACAATCTCGGCCGAGTTGGCGCCGAGTTCGCCCATCTCGACAAGATCTGGGACTATGACGAGGAGCATCCCGAGCGCAGCCGGATCGAGCTGACGCCGCGCACGCACGAGCTGTTTCACCAGCTCCGCCTCGACGGCAAGCCGGCGCTGATCTTCGCGAGCCACCTCGCCAATTGGGAAATGCCGGCGCTGGCCGCCGTCGCCCACAAGCTCGACACCGCGATCCTCTACCGCCGCCCCAACATCGCCGCCGCCGACCGCATCATCCAGGAGATGCGCCAGGTAAAGATGGGCACCCTGATCCCCGCCGGCCGCGACGCGCCGCTGCGGCTCGGCCAGGCGCTCAAGAACGGCCAGCATGTTGCGATGCTGGTCGATCAGTACCTGACCGGCGGCGTCGAGGTGACGTTCTTCGGCCGCAAGACCCGCGCCAATCCGATGCTGGCCCGCCTGCTGCGCCAGGTCGAATGCCCCGTGCATGGCGTGCGCATCATCCGCCTGCCCGGCAACCGCTTCCGCGCCGAGCTGTCGGAGGAGGTGAAGCCGGTGCGCGATGCGAATGGACAGATCGACATCCAGGGCATGACGCAGGCGGTCACCAACGTCGTCGAAGGCTGGGTGCGCGAATATCCGGAGCAGTGGCTCTGGCTGCACCGCCGCTGGCGGTAATCCCTCCTCGCAGTCAAATTCCACCGCAAGGAAGAAGATCGGCAGCACGATCTTCCGTCAACAGGCCCTCCGAAGAAAACTCTTACCTCATCTGGCGACGCTCGCTACCTTGGCGCCGTATCCGAGACGCTGTTCGGAAGCTCCAGGGAGGACAAGCGCGAATGTTTTCGCACATCATGATCGGCACCAACGACCTCGACAAGGCCAAGGTCTTCTACGACAAGCTGCTGGGCACGCTCGGCGTGCGCCCGGCCAAGGTCGACGGCCACCGCATCTTCTACATCACGCCGACCGGCATCTTCTCGGTCTCCAAGCCGATCAACGGGCAGCCCGCCACGCCGGCCAATGGCGGCACCATCGGCTATGCCTGCAGTTCGTCCGAACAAGTTGATGCCTGGCACGCGGCCGGCCTGGAAGCCGGCGGCACCACCTGCGAGGATCCGCCCGGCGTGCGCCAGGGATCGACCGGCAAGCTGTATCTCGCCTATTTGCGCGATCTTGACGGCAACAAGCTCTGCGCGATGCACCGGCTGGCCTGATCTCTCCGGCGTCATTGCGAGGAGCAACGCGACGAAGCAATCCAGAGTCGTCGTCTTCGCCCTGGATTGCTTCGCAATGACGACAGCGCGAACTACCGCCCCGTCTTCACCTTCGTCCAGAGCCGGTTGATCAGGCGCTGCGTCGCCGGCTCGCGGGCGGCGATGACGAACAGCTTCTTCAGGGTCGCGTCATCGGGATATATGTTCTTATCACCGAGGATCTTCGGATCGATCAGCTTCTGGCTCGCCAGATTGCCGTTGGCGTAGGACAGGAAGTCCGAGTTCTTGGCCGCGACTTCAGGCCGGTAGAGATAGTTGATCAGCGCATACGCCTCGGGCACGTGCTGGGCATCGGCTGGGATGGCAAAATTGTCGAAGAACATCTGCGCGCCCTCTTTCGGGATCGCGTAGCCGATCTCGATGCCGTTCTTGGCCTCCTCTGCGCGGCTGCGGGCCTGCATGATGTCGCCGGACCAGCCGACAACGAGGCAGATCTCACCGGTGGCGAGCGCGCTCAGATATTCCGACGAATGAAACTTGCGCACGAAGGGCGCGACCTTGCCGACCACTTCGGCCGCCTTCTCCAGGTCAGCCTGCTTGGTCGAGTTGGGATCGAGGCCGAGATAGTTCAGCGCCGCCGGGAAGATGTCGTCGGCGGAATCCAGCATATGGACGCCGCAATCCTTGAACCTGGCAAGGTTCTCCGGCTTGAACACCATGTCCCAGCTGTCGATCCGCACGCCCGCGCCCAGGATCTTCTCGATTGCCTTCACATTGTAGCCGATGCCGGTCGTGCCCCACATGTAGTTGGCGGCGAACTGGTTGCCGGGATCGTAGGTGGCGAGACGCGCGGTGACTACCGTCCAGGCATTGGCGAGGTTCGGCAGCTTCGCCTTGTCGAGCGGCTGGAAGATCTTGGCCTTGATCTGGCGCTGGAGGAAATACGCCGTGGGCACCACGACGTCGTAGCCGGACTTGCCGGCGAGCAGCCTTGTCTCCAGCGTCTCGTTGGCGTCGAAGGTATCGTAGACGACCTTGATGCCGGTCTCCTTGGTGAAATCCTCAAGGACACCAGGCGCCATGTAGTTCGACCAGTTGTAGAAGTTCACGACGCGCTCCTCAGCTGCCGCAGCTGAGAGCGTCAGTACTGCGGCCGCCAGGGCCAGAGCCGAGCGAATGCAGCCGCGCGTCATGTCCTTCATCTCCTAGCGTCGGTGGATGGCATCGGACAGGCGCTCCAGCGCCGTGTCGAGCGTGGCGTCCTTCTTGGCGAAGCAGAAGCGGACGACCGAGGTCACCGCATCCTTCTCGTAGAATGCCGACACCGGGATCGCCGCCACCTTGTAATCGTGGACGATGCGCCGGCAGAACTGCTCGTCGGTTTCGTTGAGGCCGAGCGGCGACAGGTCGACCGTGAGGAAGTACGTCCCCTGCGCCTTCAGCACGGGGAAGCCGAGGCGTTCGAGTCCCGCTGTGAGCCGGTCGCGGCTGCGCGCGAGTTCGGCACGCATGTTGATGAAATAGTCGTCGGACTTGCCGAGGCCGTAGGCCACGGCCGTCTGCAGGTTCGGCGCGGTCGTGAAGGTCAGGAACTGATGCACCTTGGCGGCGACGCGCAAAAGCTGCGGCGCAGCGCAGACGAAGCCGATCTTCCAGCCCGTCAGCGAGAAAATCTTGCCGGCCGAGCCGACCTTGATGGTGCGATCGCGCATGCCGGGAATGGTGATCAGCGGAATGTGCTCGCGGCCGTCGAACACCACGTGCTCCCAGACCTCGTCGCAGATCGCGACCGCGTCGAAATCCTGGCAGAAGCGGGCGAGCAGCTCGAGATCCTCGCGCGGATAGACCACGGCCGCCGGGTTCAGCGGATTGTTGAACAGCACGGCCTTGGTCTTCGCGGAGAACGCCGAGCGCAGCATCTCCTCCGACAGCCGCCAATGCGGCGGCTCCAGCCGCAGCAGTTTTGGAATGCCGCCGGCCTGGCGGATGATCGGGAGGTAGGAATCGTAGACTGGCTGGAAGCAGATGACCTCATCGCCCGGCTCGACCACGGACAGGATCGCCGAGGTCAGCGCCTCGGTGCCGCCGGAGGTGACCATCACCTCGCTCATCGGGTCGAGATCGAGCTTGTGCCAGTGCTTGTAATGCGCGGCGATGGCCTGGCGCAGCTCCGGCAGGCCCATCATCGAAGGATACTGGTTGTAGCCATTCAACACCGCGTCCGCAGCGGCGCGGCGGATGTCCTCCGGACCGGGATCGTCGGGAAAGCCCTGCCCCAGATTGATGGCGTTGTTGTCGCGCGCGAGCTGCGACATCTGCTCGAAGATGGTGACGGGCAGATCGGCGAAGACCTTATTCTGCGAAATCATGATCGGGTGTCAGCCGCCGGTCTTGATCGGCAGGCCGGCCGCCTTCCAGCCGAGCATCCCGCCTTGCAGGTGCTTGTCGTACGGCATGCCCGCGGATTGCGCGGCCAGCGAGGCCGTCACTGAGCGCTTGCCGGAGCGACAGGCGAACACGACATCCTTGCCCTGGGGGTCCGGGATCAGCTTCGGGTCGAAAGCCGAGAGGGGAACAACGATGCCGTCGGGATAGGCTTCCGCAGCAACTTCGTTCGGCTCGCGCACGTCAACCAGAAGAATTCGCCCCTCGGCGATCCCCTTGGCCACGTCCTGCGGGGTCAAATCGTGCACAACAGCCACGCCATCCTCCAAGCCTTCAGCGGAGCCGCACAGGGCTCCGCACCGGCGCCAAACTCGCCCCGGACGCCGGGAAAATCAAGCGGTTCGCGAACGGCCGGAGGCCCTCAGATCGTGACCTGCGTTCCGACCTCGACGACGCGGCCGCTCGGGATCTGGAAATAATCGGTGGCGTCGTTGGCCGAGCGGCTCATGGTGATGAACAGATGATCCTGCCAGCGCGGCATGCCCGAATGCGCCGCCGGCTTGAGCGCGCGGCGCGACAGGAAGAACGAGGTCGACATGATGTCGAACTGCCAGCCGAGCTTGCGCGCGATCGCGAGCGCCTTCGGTACGTTCGGCGATTCCATGAAGCCGAAGCGCAGGGTGACCTTGGAGAAGGTCGGGCTGATCTGCTCCAGGCGCACCCGCTCCGACGGATCGATGCGCGGCGTCGGCGCGGTCTCGATCGTCAGGATGACGTTCTTCTCGTGCAGCACCTTGTAGTGCTTGAGGCTGTGCATCAGCGCGGTTGGCGCGCTCAGCGGATCCGAGGTCAGGAAGACGGCCGTGCCGGCCACCCGCTGCGGCGGCCGCTTCTCCAGCATCGCGACGAGATCGGCGAGCGGGAATTCCAGCTTGCGCGACTTGTCGAACAACAGCCGGCTGCCGCGCCGCCACGTGTACATCAAGGTCATCACGAAGCCGCCGAGCGCCAGCGGCACCCAGCCGCCTTCCAGCACCTTCAAAAGGTTCGCCGACAGGAAGGTCAGGTCCAGGAACAGGAACGGCGCGATCAGCGCGCCGGCTGCGATCGGCGACCACCGCCAGACCTTCCAGATCACGACGAAGCCCATCATCGCCGTCACCACCATCGTGCCGGTGACCGAGATGCCGTAGGCCGAGGCCAGCGCGCTGGAAGACTTGAACAGCAGCACCAGCAGCACCACCGAGACCAGCAGCAGCTTATTGATGCGCGGGATGTAGATCTGGCCGGAATGCGCTTCGGAGGTGTGCCGAATCTCGAAGCGCGGCAGGAGGCCGAGCTGGATCGCCTGCCGGGTCAGCGAATAGGCGCCGGTGATCACGGCCTGGCTGGCGATGACGGTCGCGACCGTCGCCAGCGCGACCATCGGGATCAGCGCCCAATCCGGGAACATCAGGAAGAACGGGTTCTCGATCGCCTTGGCGTCGGCAATCACCAGCGCGCCCTGCCCTAGATAGTTCAGCGCCAGCGACGGCAGCACGACGAACAGCCACGCGGTCTGGATCGGCCGCTTGCCGAAATGGCCGAGGTCGGCATAGAGGGCCTCGGCCCCGGTCACCGCCAGGAACACGGCGCCGAGCGTGATGAAGCCGATGATGCCATGATGCAGCATGAAGCTGACGGCGTGGAGCGGATTGATGGCCCACAGCACCTCAGGATGGCGCAGGATCGGCGGAAACGCCGCGATGCCGATCACCAGGAACCAGATCAGCATGATGGGGCCGAAGAAGGCCGCGACCTTGGCCGTGCCGCGCACCTGGACCGCGAACAGCATGACAAGGATGATGATGGTCAGCGGCACGACGTAGGGGTCGAACGCGGCCGTGACCAGCTTGATGCCTTCGATCGCCGACAGCACCGACAGCGCCGGCGTGATCACCGCGTCGCCGTAGAACAGCGCACCGGAGATGATGCCCAGAAGCACGATAATGCTGGCGCCGCGGGCGACCCCGCGCTGGGCCAGCGCCATCAACGCCAGCGTTCCACCCTCGCCGTGGTTGTCGGCCCGCAGCAGGATCACGACGTATTTGAGGGTCACCACGACGATCAGCGCCCAGAGGATCAGCGACACCACGCCCATGACGGCGTGAGGCGCCGCCTCGCCGCCGCTACTGGCCGCCATCACGGCTTCGCGCAGCGCGTAGAGCGGGCTGGTGCCGATGTCGCCATAGACGACGCCGATGCTCCCCAATGTCAGCGCCGTGAAGCTGGCCGTGGAGTGGGCATCGCCATGCCCGTTGGTCGCCGGCGTCTCCGCGGGCGTGGCTGCGATGTCGGCTGTCATTGGGTAGCCCCCTCGAGGACTGGTTGAATGCTTCACTGCACAAGATGGCAGAGCGCGCGGCTTATAGCTAAGGCGCTCCCGCTATGACCTGCAGATATTGCAGGTCAGCAAAGCGAATTAACATATCTTAACCGATTCGACCGTAGGTGAAACCTTCAAATCGTTACCTGGGTACCGACTTCCACGACCCGTCCGGTCGGAATCTGAAAGTAGTCGGTGGCATCATTGGCCGACCGGCTGAGACCAATGAACAGATGGTCCTGCCACATCGGCATGCCCGATTGCGACGACGGCTTCAGCGACCGGCGCGAAACGAAGAACGACGTCGACATGATGTCGAACTGCCAGCCGAGCTTGCGCGCCACCGCAAGCGCCCGCGGCACGTTCGGCGACTCCATGAAGCCGAAGCGCAGCCGGACCTTGGAGAATTTTTCGCTGATCTTCTCCATCCGCACCCGCTCGGACACGTCGACGCGCGGCGTCTGGGCGGTCTCGATCGTCAGAATCACATTGTGCTCGTGCAGCACCTTGTTGTGCTTGAGATTGTGCAGCAGCGCCGTCGGCACCGAGGTCGGGTCGCTGGTGAGGAACACCGCGGTGCCCTTGACGATATGCGGCGGCCGCTTCTCGAGGCTGGCCACGAGATCGTCGAGCGGGACCTCGATCTTGCGGGTCTTGAGCGTCAAGATCGCCGAGCCGCGCCGCCAGGTCCAGATCGTCACCACCATCGCGGCGCCAAACAGCAGCGGCACCCAGGCCCCCTCGAACAGCTTCAGCAGATTGGCGCTGAAGAAGGTCAGGTCGACGATCACGAACGGGGCGATGATCGCGGCGGCCACCGCAGCCCGCAGATTCCAGAGCTTCCAGATCACCACGAAGCCCATGATGCCGTCGGCGACCATGGTGGTGGACACCGCGATGCCGTAGGCGGAGGCCAGGTTGCTCGACGTGCGGAACATCAGCACCAGCAGCATGACGCCGATCAGCAGCAGGCGGTTGACGCGCGGCAGATAGATCTGGCCGGCATGGCTCTCCGAGGTATAGCGGACCTCGAAGCGCGGCAGCAGCCCGAGTTGCACCGCCTGGCTGACCAGCGAATAGGCCCCGGTGATCACGGCCTGGCTCGCGATCACGGTCGCGGCGGTGGCCAGCACGACGAGCGGCAGCAGCAGCAGCTCGGGCACCATGCGATAGAACGAGTTCTCGATCGCGGCCGGGTCGGACAGCACCAGAGCGCCCTGCCCGAAATAGTTGATCAACAGCGCCGGCAGCACGAAGAACAGCCACGCCGACTGGATCGGCTTGCGGCCGAAATGCCCGAGGTCGGCATACAGCGCTTCGCCGCCAGTAACCGCAAGAAAGACGGCGCCCAGCGTGACCAGGCCGACCGTGCCATGCGACAGCAGGAAGTGCACCGCGTAATAGGGATTGATCGCCGCCAGCACCGACGGGTCGTCGCTGATATGTACAATGCCCATCACAGCGAGGCTCAGGAACCAGGTCACCATCACCGGACCGAACGCCGTCGCCACCCGCGCCGTGCCCTTGCTCTGCACCGCGAACAGCACGACCAGGATGAAGACCGTGAGTGGCACGACATAGTGCTCGAGCGCTGGCGCAGCGAGCTTGAGACCTTCGACCGCCGACAGCACCGAGATCGCCGGCGTGATCATCGAATCGCCGATGAACATCGAGGCGCCGACCACGCCCAGCGCCATCAGGAACATGCTGCGACGGCCGAGCGCCCGCTGGCCGAGCGCCATCAGCGACAGCGTGCCGCCCTCGCCGTTGTTGTCCGCCCGCAACAGCAGCAGGACGTATTTGGCGGTGACGACGATGAACAGCGACCAGAGGATCAGCGACAGCACGCCGAGGACGATCATCCGCGACACCGGCTGGCCGTGAGCCGCGCCGATCGCGGCCTCGCGGAAGGCGTACAGCGGCGAGGTCCCGATGTCGCCAAACACGACGCCGATGCTGCCGAGCGTCAGGCCCCAGAACCCCGATGTGCTCGCGGTCTCCTGACCTTCGGTCGTTGTGGCGGTGGCCGTCATGGTGCTTGGAACGCATCTTCCCTGATTGCCCGGCGCGTTTGGACGCAGCCCGGCCGCGGGTCAAGTCTCTATCGTAACAGGGCTGGATCTGTCGCCTGCGACCAAAGACGCAGGGACGCGCCTTGCACAGCTCTCGCATTCCGCCTGCCGGCAGGGACCCTTCTCGCACCATATCCAGGCGCGAGGCTTGATACGCTGCCGAAAATCAGTGGCACGCCCTGCCTGACGCCAATATGGTGTGGCGAAGCGACGGAGACTAGGGCTTCAGGTCCGGCGGCAAGGGCGGATCCTCACGCATCAGCGTGATCGTCACGCGTCGGTTGGCCGCCAGCGAGGGATCATCCGGGAACAGTGGCTGGGTGTCGGCCTTGCCCGACACGGCGAAGATGTGGCTGGGCGGAAGACCTTCCCGCTCGAGGATCTGGCGCACGGCGTTGGCGCGGTCCGCCGACAGATCGAAGGCGCCATAGTCGCTGCGGGCCGGAACGAAACCCGCCGCCGTGTGGCCGGTGATCTGCACGCGCAGCGGCGTCGCCTTGAGCGGCGCGGCGAGCTTTTCGATCAGGCGCCGGGTCCGGTCATAAGGCGTCTTGGAGCCGTCGGCGAACATCGAGCGCCCGTCCTGGTCGACGATCTCGAGATTGAGGCCCTGCTTGGTCTCCTCGAACATGATGTGCTTGGAGATCTCCGTCATCTCCGGCATGTCCTGCAGCGCCTGGCGCAGCGAGGCGGAGGCCAGCGCGAACTGCCGGTCGGTCTTGAGCTTGGCGCCGTTGGTATGCTGGCGCTCCTCCTGCTCGGGGCTCGGTTCGCGCGACGTCTCCTCCGGGGAGATGTGGGCCGCGTTCTTCAGCTTCGGGCGGGTCGGCAGGCCGTCGGATTCCACGATGCCGGAGTAGCGCGACTCCGACTGCACGCCGAAGGCCTCGCGCATCGAGCCGGCGACGATCTTCAGCTTGTTGTTGTCCATGGTGGAGAACGCGACGAGCATCACGAAGAAGCTCATCATGAGACCCATCAGGTCGGCGAAGGTCACGAACCAGCCGTGCCCGCCGCCATGCGCGTCGCCGCGTTTTTTCTTGGCCATCCGCTAGCTCCGGTGCCCCCCGATGACGGCCTAGGCCGGCACCGGCTCCCCTTCGGCGTGGCGATGTTTCTCCGGCAGGTAGGCCAGCAGCATCTCCCGGACCAGCGCCGGGCTCTTCGAGTCGCGGATCATCAGGATGCCGTCGATGATCAGCGTGCGATTGGTCTCCTCGTCGAGCAGCTTGCCGTGCAGCTTGTCGGCGATCGGGAGGCAGAACAGGTTCGCGACCAGCGCGCCGTACAACGTCGCGAGCAGCGCGGTCGCCATGAACGGGCCAAGCTTGGACGGGTCGGTCATGTTGGCGAACATCTGCACCATGCCGATCAGCGTGCCGATCATGCCGAACGCCGGCGCGCAATCGCCGATGGCGCGGTAGATCTTGCTGCCCTCGTCGAGATGCATCAGGAAATTGTCGCGGTCGCGCTCGAGATTGTCGCGAATGAATTCGAGGTCGTACCCGTCGGCCACGTAGCGGATGCCCTTGGCCAGGAACGGCTCGTCGGTCTCGACCTTTTCGAGGCCGACCGGTCCCTGCTTACGGGCGATCTCGGCGATGCGGGCGAGCTCGTCGACGAGGTCGCGCGCCGAGAGCCGGCTCATCGTGAAAGCGAATTTGGCGCCGAGCGGAAGCCCGTGCAGCATGGCGCCGAGCGGAAAGCGGATCATGGTCGCGGCGATCGAGCCGCCGAAGATGATGATCACGGCATGCTCGCTGATGAACATCTCGACGTCGCCGCCCAGCAGCATCATCGTCGCGATGACGATGCCACCAGCGACCAGCCCGACACTCGTCATGATATCCATGAGCTTACTCCACCCGCATACGCGAACTACCGGCCATCCTGGACGGGCGCGTCGGCCCTGCCCCACGCGCAATCGAGATTAAATGCGCGCCATTAAGGACGAGTTACCGAATTTGGTAGGCATAATGAGAGGTAAACGAAATGCAGCGAACAGATGCGGGCCGAGCGCGACAGGCGCGCTCAGGCCGCCGCCGCGCCGCTCTTGAGCAGATTGGCCTCGGCGAATATCACGGCCTGCTCGAAAGACTTCTCCATCTTGTGGACCATCTCCAGCATCTGGGCCGGCTCCATCGTCGCCGAGCCGAGCTCGAGCTCGCGTGACAGCCGCGACAGCGCCGCGAAGCCGAACGTCGCCGACGAGCTCTTGATGGAATGCGCCTCGCGCTTCAGCTCGAGCCGGTCCTCGAACTTGGAGGCCAGCTTGCCGAACTTTCCGGAGGTGTCGTCCAGGAAGGTCCTGAGCACCTCCAGGGCATCCTCCTCGCCGAGCTCGGAGATCAGGATCTGGTAGACGGATTCATCGAATTGCACCAGGTCGGTCATGCGACAAGCCTTTCCTTGTTCGTGGCCGCGGCCGCGCGGAGCAGAGCGGCGTTCAGTCGATCGCGTGTGACCGGCTTGGTCACGAAGTCGTTCATGCCGGCATCCGTGCACGCCAGATGATCCTGGCTGGTGGCGTTGGCCGTCAGAGCAATGATGTAGATGTCCTGCGCGGGTGGCGGCAGCGAGCGGATCATCCGCGTCGCGGTCAAGCCGTCCATCTCCGGCATCATCATGTCCATCAGGATCAGGTCGTAGGTCTGCTTCTGCACGGCGGCCACCGCCTGGGTGCCGTTCTCGACGAGCTCATAGCTGTGGCCGAGCTTGTCGAGGAGCTTCTTGATCACGAACTGATTGGTGAGATTGTCCTCGGCGACGAGGATCCTGAGCGGCTCGACGGGCGCGGGACGCTCCTCGACGACGGCCTCGCCGACCGGAGCGATGGTGGCTTCGGGTGCGCTCACCTGCTCCACGTCCGGCTGAGGTTGCGGCTGAACCTGGATCGAGAAGGTGAAGGTACTGCCCTCGCCGACCTTGCTCTGCACCTTGATGTCGCCGCCCATGCAGGTGACGAGACGCTTGCAGATCGCAAGTCCGAGCCCCGTGCCGCCGAAGCGGCGCGAGATCGAATTGTCGACCTGCGAGAACTGCTTGAACAGGCGCCCGACTGCCTCCGCCGGAATGCCGACGC
Source organism: Bradyrhizobium sp. ORS 278 (assembly GCF_000026145.1). Taxonomy (NCBI): domain Bacteria; kingdom Pseudomonadati; phylum Pseudomonadota; class Alphaproteobacteria; order Hyphomicrobiales; family Nitrobacteraceae; genus Bradyrhizobium; species Bradyrhizobium sp. ORS 278. The sequence continues at coordinate 4,879,414 of NC_009445.1, forward strand.
CGGTGTCGGCAACCGAGAACACGAGCGTCAGGTTCGGCCCGGCGAGATCTTCGGCCCGGACGTCGACATGAACGCTGCCCGCCTCGGTGAATTTCAGCGCGTTGCCGACCAGGTTGAACAGCACCTGCCGCAGCCGTGCGGGATCGCCGACCACGTAGGTCGGCACATCGGGTGCGATCGAGGTGGTCAGTTGCAGCCCCTTCTCCTTGGCGCGGGAGACCAGGAGCTCGGCGGTCGCGGTCACCGACCGGTGGAGGTCGAACTCGATATGCTCGATCTCGAGCCGGTCGGCATCCAGCTTGGAGAAATCAAGCACGTCATTGAGAAGCTGCAGCAGATAGTCGGCCGACTCGCGCAGCGTGGTCGCGATCTTGCGCTGCTCCGGCGCCAGGTCGGCTGACAGCAGCAGGTCGGCAAGGCCAATGACGCCGTTCATGGGCGTGCGGATCTCGTGGCTCATCATCGCCAGGAATTCCGAACGCGCCCGGGTGCCAGCCTCGGCGGCATCGCGCGACGCGGCGAGGCCGGCCTGATAGCGTGCGATCAGGATTGTGATGATGCCGATCACGACGGTCAGCAGCCCGCCGACCAGCAGGTCGCGATCGCGATTGCGCTTGAAGGCCGCGAAGATCTCGTCGGACGCCTGGCCGACGATGACCACCAGCGGCTGGTCCTTGATGCGTTGGAACGAATAGATGCGCGGAATGCCGTCGATCAGGCTCTTGACGGTGTAGGAGCCGCTGCTCCTGTGCTGGATCGCGGCCATGACCGGACTTCCGGCGAGCGAGGAGCCGACGCCGGTGGGACCCGCCGAGGCTCGCGCGCGCACGATGCCGTCAAGACCCACCAGGGTGACGTTGCCGTTCTTGCCGAGATCGACCGAATTGTAGAAGCTCGAGAGATATTCAGGGTCGAGCGAGACCACCACGACGCCGCCGAACGAGCCGTCGGGCATGATGATGCGGCGGGTCAGCTGGATCGACCATTTGTTGGAGACGCGGCCGAAGATCGGCTTGCTGATGAAGAGAAAGTCGTCCTTGCCGTCGGCATGGACACGGAAGTGCTCGCGGTCACGCAGGTCCACGCCGCGCATCTTCGGGTCGATGTTGCTGGACAGCATGATGCCGTCCTTGCCGATCACCACCACCTGGAACGAGAAGTCGGACAGGAACTGGCTGTTCTTCGACCACAACGACATGTCGAAGTTCTGCGGGTCCTTGGCGTAGGAGTCGCGGACATAAAGCAGCGTCTGGTCCGCGGCGCGGATGGAGCGGATGATCTGCTCCTCGAAGGCGCGCGCGAGATTGGCGCCGTTCTTGAGCGCCGACTGCTCGGTGCGGGAGTGCTCCTCGGTGATCGTGTAGAAGATCCCGGCCCACACCAGCGCGATCGCCGACAGGCCGATCACGGCGCTGCCGAAATGCCCGATCAGCCGCACCATCGTATCGACGGCCCGGTCGAGCCGGCCGAAGAACGGCATCGATTTGGATATCAGCCTGCGCATGTCACTCGTCCTCGGAGGTCATGCCTAGCGATGCAGGCTCGCCATCAGGTAAAGCTTGATGGATAAAATCTTCTCAACAGGCGACAGCCCCTTAACATTCGGCCCGTTGGGCGCCAGGAAGGGTAATCAGTCACCGCGATTTCAGTGACCCCGTAATGATCCGGATAAGCTGATCGCACCGGCGCGCCATAGCCGGCTCGCGAATGAGCCTGAGCTGACGAGCCGCTCCGCCGGCGCGGTGCGGCTGCGTGGCAGCGGGCTCAGTGAATCTCGGCCGAACGCTTCAGCGCGGCCTTCAGCTTCTCCAGTGAGAAATCCGCCGAGCGCGCGATCTCCAGGATCGGCGTTTCGCGGCGGCCGCAGAGCTCGGCCGCCTCCGGCAGCCTGGCTGCAATGTCGTGGGGAATCACGATCGCGCCGTGACGATCGGAGTGAATCAGATCGTCCGAGCGCACGGTCATGCCGGCGACGCGGACCTCGCCGCCGAAGCTCTCGGCATGGACCCAGGCATGCGACGGCCCGATCGAGCCGGCCAGCGCCTGGAAGCCGGGGGCCCATTGCGGAATATCACGGATCGAGCCGTCGGTGATCACGCCGAGGCAGCCGAGCGCCTTGTGCACATTGCTTTGCACCTCGCCCCAGAACGCACCGTAGCCGATATCGGGGCCGTCGATGTCCTGGATCACCACGATACGCGGCCCGTGACCGGTGCCGACATATTCGTAGTAGTCGGTGCGCCGCCTCGCCTGCTCCTCCGCCGGCAGGCCGGACTTGACCACCGAGCGGATGGTCGCGGTGCGCGCGTAGCCGACCATCGGCGGAAGATCGGGAAACGGGCAGACCAGCGGCTTGGTGGTGTAGCCGATCAGCCGGCGCTCGGGCGCCACCAGCTCCATCGCGTTGCAGATGGTCGGCGTATCGTAGCGCGCGAGCGCCTCGAGAATGGCGGGAGCGAGGGGCGCGGCGGCGGACGTTGTCACTGGCGTTTTCTCCGGATGCTCAGACGGACGTCATCGCCGTCCTTGCATCCGGTATAGCCGACGCTCTCGACGCGGCAAAGCTTCAGGCCGGGCTGACCGCCTTGCGCTCAGTGCAGCCGCTCAGGCGGCCGCTGGTCCTGCTCGGCCGGCGGCGCGGCAGCCGGCGCGAAGGTTGGCGTCGCGGATGATGGTGACTGCGGAGCAGCGGCGGCACCGGCGAGCGTCGCGGCGTGCTTCGCCGCCTGCTGGCGGTACAGCCGCCAGCCAAACGGCAGGCTCACCATGTACAGGATCGAGACCGCCGACAGGATGTGCCAGGGGTAGACCACGATCAGCGCGACGAAGAACACGACCGCCGCGAACACCGGCAGCACGAGCTCGGGCGAGACGCGCATCCGCGTGGTCTTGCCGGAGAAGACAGGCAACCGCGAGACCATCAGGAACGCGATCAGCAGCGTGTAGAAGGCGGTGACCAGCGCCGGCGGCTTGGGCAGGTCGAGGAAGGCGAGATAGACGGGCAGCAGCACGGTGATCGCACCGAGCGGCGCCGGCACACCGGTGAAGAAGTTGGCGGCAAACGGCGGCCTGCTGGGATCGTCGATGCTGGCGTTGAAGCGCGCCAGCCGCAGCCCGCCGCTGATGGCGTACATCATCGCGGCGATCCAGCCGCCGTCGCGCAGCTCCTGAAGCTGCCAGAAATACAACATCAGGCCGGGCGCAACGCCGAAATTGACGAAGTCGGCGAGGCTGTCGAGCTCGGCGCCGAATTTCGACTGGCCCTTGATCATGCGGGCGATGCGGCCGTCGATGCCATCCAGGAAGGCGGCGAGCACGATGGCCGCGACTGCGAGCTCCATCCGGCCCTCGGTGGACAGCCGGATCGCGGTCAGGCCGGCGCAGATCGCCAGCAAGGTGATCATGTTCGGCACCAGCAGCCGCACCGGGATGGGGCGGAAGCGGCGACGACGAAGGTCGGGAGAGGTCGGATCGAAGCTCATGATCACACCACGGGGGTTGCACTGGACCTTGTGCCGGATCCGGACCCAAAGTCCCGTTAATGGGTCATCCCGGACCGACGGGGGTTCACTGGCTCCGGAACGTCAGGCCCGGCACGGCGACGTCGAAATCGGCCAGGACCGTCTCGCCCGCGATCGCGGTCTGCCCCTCGGAGACCAGAACCTCGGTGCCGTCTGGGAAATAAACGTCGAGCCGCGAACCGAAGCGGATCAGTCCGAACCGCTCCCCAGCCCCCACGGTCTGGCCCTCGCGGACGAACGACACGATCCGGCGCGCCACGAGGCCAGCGATCTGGACAACGCCGATCTTGCCGTGCGGTGTCGAGATCGCGAGCGAATTGCGCTCATTGTCCTCACTCGCCTTGTCGAGTTCGGCATTGATGAAGGCGCCCGGACGGTAGGCGATCTTCTCGATCCGCCCCGCCACCGGGCTGCGGTTCACGTGGACGTTGAAGACGCTCATGAAGATCGAGACGCGCAACAGCGGCCGGTCGCCGAGGCCAAGCTCGGCCGGCGGCAAGGCGCGGGTGATCATCGAGATGCGGCCGTCGGCCGGCGCCACCACCAGCCCCTCCCGCTGCGGCGTCACCCGGATCGGGTCGCGGAAGAACAGCGCGCACCACACGGTGAGCAAAGTGCCGATCCAGCCGAGCGGGGCGAAGATCCAGAACAGGATCAGGCTGACCAGGGCAAAGGCGCCGATGAACGGATAGCCCTCGGGATGGATCGGCGGGATCTGAGCACGGATGGAATTGCTGATCGACATGGCCTGCTTCGTTGAGATGGTGTCCCTCTGACCTCAGAGCGGACCGCCGCCTTGACTAGGTCGCTGCGCGGCGAAGGTCAAAATGAATCCTTAACGAGTCCTTGCGTTCGGATCGGGGCGGCCGACTTTGCAGGTCACTCCGCGGCGCTGGCGACAGGCCCGGACAGGTCGGGTCCGGCGACGTCTGGCTCGCTTCGGGCCGGCGGATTGCGATTCGGGGCGGCCGCGTCGTCGCCGATCTGCGCCAGCTTCTCGCGCGCCTCCTCGGCCTCGCGCTGCCGGTTCCACATGCCGGCATAGAGCCCGCTTTTCGCCAGCAACTCGGCATGCGTGCCCCGCTCGGCGATCCGGCCGCGGTCGAGCACGATGATCTCGTCGGCCGCGACGATGGTCGAGAGCCGGTGCGCAATCACCAGCGAGGTCCGGTTGCGCGACACGCCGTCCAGCGCATCCTGAATCTCCTGCTCGGTGTGGCTGTCGAGCGCCGAAGTGGCCTCGTCGAGCACCAGGATCGGCGGCGCCTTCAGGATGGTGCGGGCGATCGCGACGCGCTGCTTCTCGCCGCCGGACAGCTTGAGGCCGCGCTCGCCGACCTGAGTCTCGTAGCCCTTCGGCGCCATCCGGATGAGGCCGTCGATCTGCGCCAGCCGCGCCGCCTCCTCGACCGCGGCATCGTCCGCATCCCAGCGGCCGTAGCGGATGTTGTAGCGGATGGTGTCGTTGAACAGCACGGTGTCCTGCGGCACCATTCCGATCTGCGCCCGCAGCGACACCTGCGTCACATCGCGGATGTCCTGGCCGTCGATCAGGATGCGGCCGCCGGACACGTCGTACAGCCGGAACAACAGGCGCGAGATCGTCGACTTGCCTGCGCCGGACGGACCGACGATCGCGACCGTCTTGCCGGCGGGCACCTCGAAGCTCAGCCCCTGCAGGATCGGCCGCTCGGGCTCATAGGCAAAGCGGACATCCTCGAAGCGGACATGGCCTGCGGTCACCACCAGCGGCTTGGCGCGCGGCGCATCCTTCACCTCGGCATCCCTGGTCAAGACGCCGAACATCTTCTCGATGTCGATGATCGCCTGCTTGATCTCGCGATACACCATGCCCATGAAGTTCAGCGGCTGGTAGAGCTGGATCATCATGCTGTTGATCATGACGAAGTCGCCGACGGTGTTGCGCCCCTGGCGCACGCCATGGGCGCACATCAGCATCGCGATGGTCAGGCCGATGGTGAAGATCACCGCCTGCCCGGCGTTTAGCACCGCAAGCGAGGTGTAGGTCTTCACGCTGGCCCGCTCATAACGCTCCATCGAGCGGTCGTAGCGCTCGGCCTCGCGCGCCTCGGCGCCGAAATATTTCACCGTCTCGTAGTTGAGCAGCGAGTCGATCGCCTTCGTGTTCGCGTCGGTGTCGGAGTCGTTCATCCGGCGCCGGATCTCGATGCGCCACTCGGTCGCGATGTATGTGTAGAAGAGATAGGCCCCGACCATGGTCAACGTGACCAGCACATAGCGCCAGTCGAACTGCCACAGCAGCACGGCGGTCAGCAGCGAGACCTCGACGATGGTCGGGATCAGCTGGAGGATCACCATGCGGACGATCGTCTCGATCGCATTGCGTCCGCGTTCGAGCACGCGTGTCAATCCGCCGGTCTTGCGCTCCAGATGAAAGCGCAGTGACAGCTCGTGCATATGGACGAAGGTGATGGTGGCGAGCTTGCGCACCGCATGCATGGCGACGCGCGCAAAGATACCGTCGCGCCACTGCGTCAGCACCGCCATCAGCACCCGCATCGCGCCATAGCTCGCGGTCATCACGATCGGCGAGGCGACCAGCCAGAACGCCCAATCGTCCGGCTTGATCGGCGCGGTGTTGGCGCCGGTCAGGGCGTCGGTGGTCCATTTGAAGGTGAAGGGCAGCACCAAGGTCGCGACCTTGGCTGCGAGCAGCAGCACCACCGACCATAACACGCGCATCTTCAGATCGGCGCGGTCGCTCGGCCAGATGAAGGGCCAGAGATGACGCAGCGTGCCGGCGAGCGTTCCCTGCTCCGGAGAGGCCGGCGCATCGGTGGCAAGGTGATGTGGGGAGGAATCGGGGGGCATCAATCGATCTGGAACAGGGAGGATCTCGGCCGGTTATCAGGCGAGACAGCCCGCCTCATATAGAGTGTTCGACCGCCATGTGCACCCGAGCGTCGACGAATTCCGATGCGGCGGCGCAGTAATTGCATAACTTGATTCACATCGTTTGGACCACCCGTAGAACCCCGCGAACCACCCCCTCCGCCCTCGTCTTGACGCCTTTCAGTTGCAGTGTCACACCCATCCCATGACTGAAATCCGCACCGTCTGTGTCTATTGCGGCTCCGGCCCGGGCACCAATCCCAGCTTCATCGAATCGGCGAAAACCCTCGGCAAGGCGCTCGCCGAGAACGGCGTCAGGCTCGTCTATGGCGGCGGCTCCATCGGCATGATGGGCGCGGTCGCCAAGGCCGTGCTGGAGCATGGCGGCGACGTCACCGGCATCATTCCGGACTTCCTGGTGAAGAAGGAAGTGATGATGCCGCTCAAGGACCTCATCGTCACGCCCGACATGCACGAGCGCAAGCGGCTGATGTTCGAGCATTCCGATGCGTTCGTCGCGCTTCCCGGCGGCATCGGCACGCTCGAGGAGCTGGTCGAGCAGCTCACCTGGAAGCAGCTCGGGCGCCACGCCAAGCCGGTGTTGATGGCCAATATCGACGGCTTTTGGGAGCCGCTGTTCGCCCTGCTCGCCCATATGCGCGAGACCGAGTTCATCCGCCCGGGCTTCCAGATCGAGTTGCTCAAGGCCGACCGCGCCGAAGAGATCCTGCCGCGCCTGCGCGAGGCCGCAGCCCGTGTCGCCAAGGAAGAGACGGAGATGGAGCCGGAGATCGCCAAGCGGCTATGATCCTTAATCGCTTGGAAACGTGACCGCCTCGATCCGGTTGCCATCCGGATCGAGCACAAAGGCCGCATAGTAGCGCACGCGGTCATGCGGCCGCAGCCCCGGCGCACCGTCGGAGACCCCTCCCGCCTCCACCGCCGCGGCATGAAAGGCATCTACCTCGGCCGTGGTCTTGGCGCGGAAGCAGAGATGCGAGCCGGTGTCGGCCGGCACGCGGGCCATGCCGGCGCGGAGATTGATCCAGAACTCCGGATAGGCCTTGCCGAAGCCGATATTCGTCGGCCGCTCGACCAGCCGGGTGAGCCCGAGCGGCGCCAGGGCCTGCTCATAGAAGCGGGCGCCGCGGGCGAGATCGCTGACGCCGACGGAGATGTGGTCGATCATGGTGAGCCTCCCCTGCCCGCCGAAATGGTAGCCCGGATGAGCGTAGCCACAGCCGGGGTCTCACGTGCTGTGTCGGTGAACCCGGATGTCGCTGCGCTCATCCGGGCTACGTTCACTCACCCCGCCGCGCCCGACTTCACCAGCTTGTAGAACACCGAATCCATCAGCGCCTGGAATGAGGCGTCGATGATGTTGGGCGAGACGCCGACCGTGGTCCAGCGCTCGCCGGTCTCGTCCTCGCTCTCGATCAGCACGCGCGTCACCGCCTCGGTGCCGCCGTTGAGGATGCGGACGCGGTAGTCGATCAGCTTCAATCCGTCGATGAAACCCTGATACTTGCCGAGATCCTTGCGCAAGGCAACGTCGAGCGCGTTGACCGGGCCATTGCCTTCGGCCGCCGAGATCAGCCGCTCGCCGGCGACATCGACCTTCACCACCGCCAGCGCCACCGTGACGCGCTCGCCGAGCGCGTTGTAGCGCTGCTCGACGTTGACATCGAACTGCTCGACCCGGAAATACTCCGGCACCGAGCCCAGCGTGCGCCGGGCCAGGAGCTCGAACGAGGCGTTGGCGGACTCATAGGCGTAACCCAGCGCCTCGCGCTCCTTCAGCTCCTCGACGAGCCGCGTCAGCTTCGGATCGCTCTTGCTGAAGGGAATGCCGCCACGCTCGAGCGCCGCGATGACGTTGGAGCGGCCGGCCTGATCCGACACCAGGACTTTCCGGTGATTGCCGACGCTCTCTGGCAGCACGTGCTCATAGGTGTGCGGATCCTTCAGCACGGCAGACGCATGAATGCCGGTCTTGGTAACGAAAGCGCTCTCGCCGACATAGGGCGCGTGCCGGTTCGGCGCGCGGTTGAGCATGTCGTCGAGCGTGCGCGACACCTTCATCAGCCCGGCGAGCTGCTGGTCGGAGACGCCGATCTCGAAGCGCTCCGAGAACTCGGCCTTCAGCTTCAAGGTCGGGATCAGGGAGCACAGATTGGCATTGCCGCAGCGCTCGCCGAGGCCATTCAACGTTCCCTGGATCTGGCGCACGCCGGCGCGGACCGCGGCCAGCGAGTTCGCCACCGCCTGCTCGGTGTCGTTATGGGCATGAATGCCGAGATGATCGCCCGGCACGTGCTTCACGACCTCGCCAACAACAGCCTCGATCTCGTGCGGCATGGTGCCGCCATTGGTGTCGCACAGCACGACCCAGCGTGCGCCCGCCTCATAGGCGGTGCGGGCGCAGGCCAGCGCGAACGCCGCATTCTCCTTGTAGCCGTCGAAGAAGTGCTCGCAGTCGAGCATCACCTCGCGCCCGGCCGCCTTGGCCGCGGTGACGCTGTCTCTGATCGAGGCGAGGTTCTCCTCGTTTGTGGTCTCGAGCGCGACGCGCACCTGATAGGCCGAGGACTTGGCCACGAAGCAGATGGCGTCCGCCTTGGCCTCCAGCAGCGCCGCGACGCCCGGATCGTTGGAGACCGAGCGCCCTGCACGCCGGGTCATGCCGAACGCCGTGAAGCGGGCATGGCCGAGCTTGGGCTTGTCGGCGAAGAACTCGGTGTCGAGCGGGTTGGCGCCGGGATATCCGCCTTCGACATAGTCGATGCCGAGATCGTCGAGCAGACGCGCGATCACCTGCTTGTCGGTCAGCGTGAAATCGACACCGTTGGTCTGTGCGCCGTCGCGCAGGGTGGTGTCGAACAGATAGAGGCGTTCTCTGCTCATGACTGCGCCCCTGCCCCGAGCGGCTTCTTCATCGTGGTGTTGGCGAGCCATTCGCCATTGATCGAGACGCTGTTGCGCTGCTGCGCGACGTAGCCGCGCTTGCGGAAGAATTCGACCGCGGTGTCGCTGGCGTCCACCAGGAGCCCCGTGGTGCCGCGCGCGCCGGCGAGCTTCTCCAGCGCATCGCACAGCATCGCGCCGACCCCCTGCCCGGCAACGCTCGGATGCACATAGAGCATGTCGATGTGATCATTACCCTTCAGCGAGGCAAAGCCGACCGGCGAGCCCTGCAATGTCGCGATCAGGGTCAGTGTCGACGCCAGCTTCTTGCCGAAGCTCGCCTCGTCGTCGGCCGCGGCGGCCCAGGCCTCCTGCTGCTCCTCGCTGTAATCGTCACCGGTGAGCTGCTGAATGCTGGCGGCGAAGATTGCGGCCAGCACGGGCGTATCGGTCGGGAGAAATGGCCTCAGCGCGGCCTTCGGAAGTGCCTGTCCCATATCTCTCACCAGATCCCGTAGAGCTTCGTCACCAGCGCCACTGCGGCCGCGATCACCGCGAGCTTGAGCACGATGTAGTACAGCCAGTGCCGCGGAAACGGCGTGTCGGGCTTCTTCATCGCGCGATCTCCCACGTCGTCACCGGCTTGCCGTCGGCCCCCTTGCCGTCCTTGAGCACGACGCCCATCGCGGCGAGCTCGTCGCGCAGACGATCGGACTCCTTGAAGTCCTTGCGCGCGCGGGCGGCCGTGCGCTCAGCGATCAGGCCCTCGACTTCGGCGGCGTCGACGCCTTTGGCTTGCTGCTTCCGAGCTTCCCACAGCGTTGCCGTCTCCGACAGGAAGCCGAAATAACGGAGCGAGCCGGCGAATGCAGCGCGATCAACCTCGCTCCCGGAAGCAGCCCGCGCACGAAGCGCGTGCAACTCCGCGATCATCAGCGGCGTGTTGATGTCGTCGAGCAACGCATTGATGATCGCCGGCTCCGGCTGCTCGCCCGGCGCATCGGCCGCGACGCGGTACCAGTCGTCGAGCGTCTTCGCGCTCTCCTCCAGGCCCTTCACCGTCCAGTCGGCCGGCGAGCGATAGTGCATCTTGAGCATGTTCAGGCGCAGCACCTCGCCCGGCCAGTCCGCCAACAGGTCGCGGATGGTAACGAAGTTGCCGAGGCTCTTCGACATCTTCGCGCCCTCGACCTGCACGAACTCATTGTGCAGCCAGTAGTTCGCCATCACCGAGGTGCCATGGGCGCAGCGCGACTGCGCAATCTCGTTCTCATGATGCGGGAAGATCAGGTCGAGCCCGCCGCCATGGATGTCGAAGACGTCGCCGAGATAGGCCGCGCTCATCGCCGAGCATTCGATGTGCCAGCCGGGGCGGCCTCGCCCCCACGGGCTGTCCCAGCCCGGCTCGTCCGCCGACGACTGCTTCCACAGCACGAAGTCGGCGGGGTTCTTCTTGTGCGCATCGACCGCAACGCGCGCGCCGGCGAGTTGATCTTCGAGCTTGCGACCCGATAGCGCGCCATAGTCCGGCATCGAGCGGGTGTCGAACAGCACCTCGCCGCCGGCTTCATACGCATGGCCGCGCGCGATCAACTGCTCGATCAAGGTCACCATATCCGCCTTGCCGTCGGGACGCGGCAGAACGAAGTCGGTCGCGCGCGGCTCGAAGGTCGGCGGCAGACTGCCAAGCGCCGCCGTGTCGCTGTGGAACTGATTGGCCGTCACCTCGGTGACCTTCCGGATCGCCTCGTTCAGCGGCAGGCCGGGATAGTCGCGCGCGGCGCGCGCGTTGATCTTGTCGTCCACGTCGGTGATGTTGCGGACATAGGTCACGTGCTCGGCGCCATAGATGCGGCGCAGCAGGCGGAACAGCACGTCGAAGACGATCACGGGCCGCGCGTTGCCGATATGGGCGAAGTCGTAGACCGTAGGTCCGCAGACATACATGCGGACATTGTTCGGATCGAGCGGCACGAAGGGGCGCTTCTCCCGCGACGCGGTGTCGTACAAACGCAAGTCCATGGTCAGTCCCCGAATGCCTCAGTCCCGAATGCCTGCGTCTCGCCGGACGAGACGCAGCGGGTGTCCTCCGCCAGATGACGGCCCGGATGAAGGGCGGCCACGGCAAAAAGCGCGCTTCCGACCTGCCGGCCGGGCGTCCTGATCATCTCTGTTGAGAAAAGACGGCCTCAGCCAGCGAATCGCTAGCGCGTAATCTCGCGGTAAATGCAGCAGATGGCGAGGAAACCGTTCATGAGTTTCACCATGATCCAGCAGATTGTTGCCGTCAAGAGCCGCAAATCGGCCGTTTTCGCCGCCCAAATCGACCCGCCCTGCCTCATGGTTAATCATTTTTAACCCTTTTCGCCTAACCATGGGTTGTCTCCTCCATCGACCGGTGCACCATGCGATTCTCCTCGGGCCTTTTCGCCTGCTGCGTCCTCCTTGCCGCCGCCACCACCGCTGCGGCCGAAAGCCGAATCTTCATCATCGCCAACGAGGCCGACGGCTACGGCGTCGACCAGTGCCTGGCCAAGGGCGACAAATGCGGCGCCTCGGCCGCCCGGTCCTACTGCCAATCACGCGATTTTGCGCAGGCCTCCTCCTATCGCCGGGTCGACCCCGATGAAATCACGGGATCGGTGCCGAAAGCCGGTGCAAACTGCAGCCATAGCGGCTGCAGCGAGTATGTCGCGATCACCTGCCAGCGCTGAGGCCCTGGGGAACGGCTGTTCCCGCCTCCCCAATGCCCCGGATTGGACGTGACGATGCCCGACAAAGCGGCTATGGGATGCCCGCCGCTGCCGCGATTTTTCCGAATTCTGTGCTAGCCCCGCGGCAGCACCCATGGACCGGAATACCGCATCTTGATCGCATCCTTGTCTCCGCGCCTGTTGGCCTGCACTGCCCTGCTCGGACTGTCCCTGACCGGCTCGCATGCCCTGGCGCAGTCCAACTCCGATTCCTATGCGCAGATGGCCCCGGGCCAGCCCGGACAGCAGGCCGGCGTCAATCCGATCTGTCCGCGGCTCGAGGCCCAGCTCGCCTCGATCGATCGCAGCGGTGGTGATCCCGCGCGCGACGAGCAGATCCGGCGCTATCAGGACGCCGCCGCCAAGCAGCAGGCCGAACTCGATCGCGTAAGCCAGCAGGCCAAGCGCACGGGTTGCGACAGCCCCGGCTTCTTTTCGATCTTCAACGGCCGCGCGGCCGAGTGCCAGCCGATCAACAACCAGATCCAGCAGATGCGCTCGAATCTGGATCAGATCACAGGCAGCTTGGAGCGGCTGCGCGGCGGCGGCCTGGGTGGTGAGCGCGACAATCAGCGTCGCTCGGTGCTGGCCGCTCTCGGCCAGAACAATTGCGGCGCGCAGTATCAGCAATATGCCAACGCCAATCGCGGCGGCGGGGGCGGCGGCAACTTCCTGACCAACCTGTTCGGTGGCGGTGACAACAATCCGGCCGCCTCGCTGCCGCCGCCGAGCGCCGATCTCGCCGCGCCTCAAGGCACGTATCGCACGGTCTGCGTGCGCACCTGCGACGGCGCCTACTTCCCGATCTCCTTTGCCACCGTGCCCGGCCGGTTCGCCGATGACGAGCGCGCCTGCAAGGCGCAGTGCCCCGCCGCGGAGGCATCGCTGTTCACCTACCGCAATCCCGGCGAGGACATGAACCAGGCGGTCTCCATCAACGGCCAGCCCTACAGCGCTCTCGCCAACGCGTTCAAATATCGCACCGAGTTCAACCCGAGCTGCTCGTGCAAGGCGCCGGGCCAGACCTGGGCGGATGCGCTGAAGTCGATCGATGAGCGGGCCTCCGCCGCCGAGCAGGGCGACATCATCGTCACCGAGGAGAGTGCCAAGCGGATGCAGCAGCGCCAGACCGGCAAGCCGTCCGCCACCGCGGCCAAGAAGGGCGCCGCGCCGGCAGAGGCGGCCGCACCGCCGACCACGACCGCCGACACCACGACCGGCGCCGGTGCCGACAAGCAGATCCGCACGGTCGGCCCGACCTTCATCCCGCCGCGCTGAGCGAGTTCGCCGGGCCATCGATGTCATCCTTGGTCCGCATCGCGCGGCGCGCGGTCGATGAGATCAGGCGGGATCACCTCGCCCGAGGCGCCCAATGCGCCGACGGGCTTCCACCGGTTGCGCAACGCTGCGAGGCGAATCAGCTCTCCCGATGTGACATCGCACGTCTGCCGACCCGATCCTTGGAGCGGACGACAGGCGAGCGCACCGGAGAGGCTTGCCATCGCCTTCAACAGGGTCGCGCGCACGCTCGTCAGCAGATCGTCATGGGCGCTGTGCGACAGCGGTCCGGCGAGGATGTTTTCGAAGCCCGCGACGGCCGCCGCGATCGGCACCACCTCGGCGGCGACGCCGAGCCGCGTGGCGGCCGCGATCGCCTCGTCCGGGGCCTGCGTGTCCGGTCCGGACAGCATCACCGCGCGCACCTGCGCGGGCCCGAGCGCATCGACCGCGATCGCCAACGACAGCGCCGCTTCGACATCCGCCGTCAGCTCCAGCACGACGCCAGTGAGGCCGCCCTTGGCGACACGGTCGCGCAGGCCGAGCACACGGGCCGCGTAGTCAGCCTCTTCGCCGTCGATCAATGGGCTGACCGGTCCGCGGCATTGCCAGCCGTCATTGCCCCTGCGCCACGCCAGCGTGCTGACATCGTCGACGAAGGCCGGCAGTTGCACGGCCATCGAGAGGTCGGCGTTGAGCGCGAAGGACGCGCCGTCGAACACGTCGTCCCCCTGCCCGCCGGTCAGATTGAGCCAGATCAGCGGCAGGTCGCTCTCGGTGACGCGGGCCACGGCGGCCGACAGGCGCCGATCTCCCTCGCCAAGGACGTAACGCGCCGCCGCGGCCACCAGGATCAGCTCCGCGCCGGTCTCCGCCAGGGTTTCGACGACGTTCTCGCCGCCCAAAGCCTCCGGCCAGATGTCCTCGCCGATCGCGATGCCGATGCGCACACCGCGGACGCTGACCGGGCCGGCGGCGGGGCCGCGCGTGAACAGGCGCTGCTGATGGCCGTCCGCGAGATTGATCTTGAAGCGTGTGGCAGCGATGCGGCCGGCATCGAGCAGCGCCATCGCATCATGGAGCTTGCCGTCGTCCGCCCAGGGCGTGCCGATCAGCACCGCCGGCCCGCTATCGGCGGTCTCGTGCGCCAGCGCCTCGATCGCCGCGCGGCACAACGGCTCGACATCGTAGGCCAGGCCGCCTGACAGGAACAGCTCCGGCAGCACCACGAGGTCGGCGCCGTCGGTGGCGGCCTTCGCCCGGGCCTCGCGCACCTTCGCGGCGTTGCCGGCGATGTCCCCCGCCGTCGGATTGAGCTGGGCCAGCGTGATCTTGAAGCTGTCAGCGGCCATCGCTCAACTCATTCACAGCAATCCGAGCCGCTCGGCGATCGCGAACAGCCAGAAGCTGCCGGACATCAAGAGCGCGACGCCGACCGCGGCGGAGCCGAGATCCTTGACCCTTCCGATCTGCAGATCGTGCTCCGTGGTCAGGCGGTCGGCGAGCTTCTCGATCGCGGTGTTGAGCAGCTCGACCACCAGCACCAGCACGACGGCGCAGACCAGCTCGACGCTGCGCATCGGCGTTGCGCCGATCAGGTAAGCGAGCGGCAGCGACAGCAGGAAGGCAATGACCTCCTCGCGCACCGCCTGCTCGGAGCGGAGCGCGAAGGCTAGGCCGTTGCGCGAGTTAACCGTCGCGCGCCACAGACGCAGCATCAGAAGCCCGCGACCGCCGGCATCGGGGACGATTTGCCGCCGCGCTGCTGCTTCAGCAGCTCGGCGATCAGGAACGCCATGTCGATCGACTGCTCGGCGTTGAGCCGGGGATCGCAGACCGTATGATAGCGGTCGTTGAGATCCTCGTCGGTGATCGCGCGCGCGCCGCCGATGCATTCGGTGACGTCCTTGCCGGTCATCTCGAGATGGATACCGCCGGCATGGGTGCCCTCGGCGGCATGCGCCGCGAAGAACGCCCGCACCTCCGCGATGATGCGGTCGAACGGCCGGGTCTTGTAGCCCGAATTCGAGGTGATGGTGTTGCCGTGCATCGGATCGCACGACCACACCACCTTGCGGCCTTCCCGCTGCACCGCGCGGATCAGGCCCGGCAGGTGATCGCCGACCTTGTCGGCGCCGAAGCGGCTGATCAGCGTCAGCCGGCCCGGCTCGTTCTCCGGATTGAGGATGTCGATCAGCTTGAGCAGTTCGTCCGGCTTCAGCGACGGGCCGCATTTCAGGCCGATCGGGTTCTTGATGCCGCGGAAGTATTCGACATGGCCGTGGTCGAGCTGGCGGGTGCGGTCACCGATCCAGATGAAGTGGCCCGACGTCGCGTACCAGTCGCCGGTGGTGGAGTCGACACGCGTGAACGCCTGCTCGTAGCCAAGCAGCAGCGCCTCGTGACTGGTGTAGAAGTCGGTGGCGCGCAGCTCCGGATGGCTCTCGAGATCGAGGCCGCAGGCGCGCATGAAATTGAGCGCCTCGGAGATGCGGTCGGCCAGCTCCTTGTAGCGCCGCGACTGCGGGCTATCCTTGACGAAGCCGAGCATCCACTGGTGTACGCTGCCGAGGTTGGCGAAGCCGCCGGTGGCGAACGCGCGCAACAGGTTCAAGGTGGCCGCGGACTGCCGGTAGGCGTCGAGCTGGCGCTGCGGATTGGGAATGCGCGCTTCCGGCGTGAAGGCGGTGTCGTTGACGATGTCGCCGCGATAGCTCGGCAGCTCGACGCCGTTGATCTTTTCCATCGGCGACGAGCGCGGCTTGGCGAACTGGCCGGCGATGCGGCCGACCTTCACCACCGGCACCGCGCCGGCATAGGTCATGACGACCGCCATCTGCAGCAGCACGCGGAAGAAGTCGCGGATGTTGTTGGCGCCATGCTCGGCGAAGCTCTCGGCGCAGTCGCCGCCCTGCAGCAGGAAGGCTTCGCCCGCGGCCACCCGCGCCAGCGCCTTCTTCAGGTTGCGCGCCTCGCCGGCGAACACCAGCGGCGGGAAGGTCGCAAGCTGCGCCTCGACCTCGGCCAGCGCCTTCTGGTCGGGATAGTCGGGCACCTGCTGCACCGGCTTGGACCGCCAGCTCTCCGGGCTCCAGCGCTCCGTCATGGCTCTCTACTCCCTCTCGATCTCAGCACGCGTTGTTCCCCGCCGCGGCGCGCCGCCTTATACACAGCCTGCCCCGGGACTGCCATCCGGAATTTAAGTCATCCGGCCAAGCCCTTGCGGGAGCGCCGGGATTTCGGCCCGGCCGAGATTCCGAGTAATCACGGATAGCTGCACTCTCCCCATCGTTGCGAGCCCCCGGTTCGCGCGAAGCGCGGCCAGATGACAGGCTCCGCGAAGCGACCCAGGATGGTCGCGTGGGCGGCGCGCGTTCGCACGATCTCTGCTGTCATCGCCCGGCTTGACCGGGCGATCCAGTATTCCAGAGGCCGTCATGAGTCCTCGATGGGCCGCGGCGTACTGGATCCCCGCTTTCGCGGGGATGACAACCGATTTTGACGCACCCGCGTCGCTCTTTTCGCCAAATCCATGCGGATGACCCAACAGCCACGGGCAGTCGTCCTCGCGCGCCGCTTGGGCCGAGTCATGCCGCCGCTACTCCGTCCCTCGCAAATTCGGAGGGCGCAGGGAATGCCGGGTGAAGGCCTCACCCATGGCCCGCCTGCTGAGAAAAGTGCAGGCGGCAGGTACCACAGGTTCAGCCGAGCATCCGGCATTCCCTGCGCGACGGTCTTCACGCTTATACGCAGTCTGCCTGGTGCGCCGGCTTGTTGGCCACCATTCGCGGCAACGCGCTTGCGCGCATTGCGCGGGACACCAGCTTCGGGGTGCCAGCACGCTGCGACTTCACGTCCACGGCCCGCCGTTCGTCGGCGCATCGCTTCGGACACGCTGCGGCAAGACCATGGCCATCGCTCCCCGCCCCGCGTGTCGTGACGATCGCGCGCAACGCCCCTTCCGAGTGGGGCGGGATGGGCGTAATAGAGCACAGTTTCCGAATTTCGTAAAGCAATATTTTTGAATATCCGAACCGCGTACCTGTGCTCATCCGGTCGCCAGCCGCGTACGTCGCCCGACATGGGTCAATAGACCAGCAGCAACCCCGATATCAGCAAAATCCCCAGGATGATCTTCCTGAACAGCGCGTCGTTGACCTTGCGGAAGGCGAGGATGCCGAGCGCGGTGCCGGCGAGCAGCGCCGGGATGCTCAACGCGAGATCGATGACCACTTTGGAGGACAGGTCCTGCCTCGCCAGCATCACCGTCAGCGAGGCGAGTTGAATGGCGGCGATGAACGGTTGGACCAGGCCGCGCTGCTCGGCCTTCGGCAGGCCGTGCAGCTCGCACCAGATCGTCGGCAGCGCGCCGGGCATCGCGGTGAGGCCGCCGATGAGACCGCCGCCGAAGCCGACAATGGCCGTGCGGCCCTTGTTCATGGGTTGCAGGCTGCCGAGCGCGGGCTTGCACAGCATATAGCCGGCGTAGATCGCGATCGCCGCGCCAAAGACCTGCTGAAACAGCCGGGCATCCGCATTGTGCAGCAGCCATAGCGCCAGGGGCACGCCCAACAGACCGCCAAGGATCAGGACGCCACTCTCCTTCCAGCGGATGCTGCGGCGGAGCGCCCAGAGATTCGTCGCCTGGACGCCGACGCTGCACGCCATCATCAAGGGCACAGCCTCCAGCGGCTGCAACACATGCAGCAGGATCGCGCCGGCCACCGCGGAGAACGCAAATCCGGCAAGGCCGGAGACGAAGGCGCCGAAGAAAACGGCGGCGCTGAGCAACAGAAATGAGGACAACCCGGGCATGAACTATCTCCGGCTGAAATGAGGCTGACACCAAAATGGCTTCAATCGTAGTCCTGACGCATCGACACCGCGGACACGCCGTCGCCGGTGGCCGCGGCCCGCAGGATGATGCCGGCGACCGCATGCAGCAGCAGAAAAGCGCCGAGGATGATCGCGGCCATTGCCCTCCGCGGCGTGATCTGCAGCGTGCGCCGCTTTGGCGATTCGTGAATTGGCATGTTCGTGATCTCCGTCGTGGTGCTGGCTCCTAGCACTGCATCGTCCCTTGCACGTCCCTTGCACTCACCTTGGAGAGCCATGGACCGAGACGGCGCAGCGCGTCGCGGGAGTAGTCGATCTTGCAACCGTGCTGCTGTGCGGCATGTCACGCGGCGGCGAAACGCATTCGGGCTTGACTAATTCATAATCGTTCGGTTATACAATTATTCATAATCAACGAGTTATGGATTGAATGGCCCGCTCGCCCGATCTGCTGTTCCGCGCGCTGGCCGATCCGACGCGGCGCGCCATCTTCGAGGGTCTGTGCCGCCACGGCGAGCAGACTGTCGGCGCGCTCACCGCCAAGGCCGGCGTGTCGCAGCCGGCGGTGTCGAAACATCTCAGCCAGCTGAAGCAGGCCGGCCTGGTGCGCGAGCGCCACGAGGGCCGCCTGACGCATTATCGCGCGCAGCCGAAAGCGCTCGCGCCCCTGCTCGACTGGACCAGCCGCATGGCCGCGTTCTGGGAGAGCCGGTTCGACGACCTGGAAACCCTGCTGAACAGGATGGATCAATGAGCTCTTCATCCGAAACGCGCACCGTCGTCGTCGAGCGCGAGTTCGCGCATCCGCCCGAAAAGCTCTGGCGCGCGCTGACGCAGCCGCATCTCATCGCCGAGTGGCTGATGGCCAATGACTTCGTACCGGCCATCGATCATCGCTTCCAGCTGAAGGCGGACTGGGGCGTCGTGGATTGCCAGGTCCGGACCATCGAGCCGAACAAAGCGCTGTCCTACAGCTGGGCCGCGCTCGGCCTCGACAGCGTCGTCACCTGGACGCTGACGCCGACCGCGTCAGGGACGCATCTGCGCATGGAGCAGACCGGCTTCGCCGCCGACCAGACCCGCGCCTATCAGGGCGCGCGCTATGGCTGGCCGAAATTCTTCGACGGCCTGGAGCAGACCTTGGCGCGGCTCGACTGAGCCGCACCCGCAAAGAACTCCGCCGTCATTCCGGGGCGACGCGCGCAGCGCGACGGGCCAGGAGTCCATGGGGCCACGCAACTGTCGCGCGATGGAGTCCGGGATCGTGCTTCGCACGCCCCCGGAATGACGGAGGTGAGATATCGCGTTTTCATCGGCATTGTCATCAGGGGGAGGAACAGATGAACTGGAGCACCACGATCCGGCAGCTGCATCGCTGGGTCTCGATCGCTTTCACGCTCGGCGTCATCGCCAATATCGCGGTGATGACGCAGACCCCGCAGCCCGCCACATGGATCGGGCTACTGGCGCTGCTTCCCCTGATCGTTCTTCTGGCGACCGGGCTTTACATGTTTGTGCTGCCGTACGTCACACGACTGCGCAGTTCGCAACACGACGGATGATGACGAAGCACGAGCGGCAATGGCGCCGTGCCCACCGTTTTGTTCACGCGCTTGCGGATCGACGGTGGGCACGCTGCCGCCGCGCTGCGGCGGCCGCTTTGCCCACCCTACGAAACGGAACAGGTTAGAGTCGCGGCGCGCATCAGGATCACGCGCGGGCGCGATACTGCGCGTCGCTGACATGCTCGAACCAGTCGGCGGTCTTGCCGTCGAACTGCTCGGTGATGGCGATGTGCGACAGCGCGGTCGTCGCCGTCGCGCCGTGCCAATGCCGCTCACCGGGCTCGAACCTCACGACATCGCCGGGCCGGATCTCCTCGATCGGGCCACCGTCACGCTGCACCCAGCCAAGGCCGGACGTCACGATCAGGACCTGTCCCAGCGGATGGCTGTGCCACGCGGTGCGCGCCCCCGGCTCGAAGGTGACGAGCCCGCCCCGGGCGCGCGCCGGCTCAGCCACCTCGAACAGCGGATCGGTGCGCACCGCCCCGGTGAAATGATCGGGGGCGCCTCTGCCGGAGGGCCGCGACCCGCTGCGCTTGATGTCCATGTCGTCTCTCTCATTGCGTTCGCTCTGATCGCACACGGGCTCTCTCTCGAGAGACGCCGCCGCTGATCATTCGCTGCAGTCTACGACGCCGGCCTGCGCACGATAAGACATGCGGAGGAGGACAGTTTTCTGAATTTCACGCAGCGACGGGCAGGATCATCTCGCGCGTCCCGCAAGTCTCGGTCATTCGTCATTCCGGAGACAGTGCACGAAACGACCAAATTAGTTTTGTGCACTGTCACCGAATTGCTTTGTGCACTGTCACCGAATTGGAATTGCCGTTCAGGTGGCCGCCAGCCCAATCCTGTCGACATTGCGCCATTGTCCACCGACCTTCCGATAGACGACAGCGGACCAATCGGCCTCTAGCGGAAGCCTCGCGACGCCACGAGCCGATCGGTACCAGCCCAATCGCATATGTGTGACCACGAAGATCGCCGTACGATAGTTCTCGCTGAACACTGGAAACGAATACTTCCGCTGGCGAATGAACGCGGCCTTGTCAGTGCCGGCTTCGAAGGCAGCGAGGCGCTGGCTTTCCATATCCTTGGCCTCGGCCGCATGACAGAGCATCTCTTCGGTGCGTGGCTTGAGAACCTGAAACGCATTGGTCCCGGAATAGGGAGCAGACAGCGAGGCGTGCAATCTTATGCCGAGGTGTTTGCGAGCAATATCCTCGGGGATGGGATAGTCATCCCAATCCGCTGACAGCTCGCATCGCTCTGCAGGCGGATCTTCGGCAAGTACGCTCACGAAAAGAAGCTCGGCTTCGGCAACAAGCCGGTCCCGGGCGCGATCATCCGCGCTCGCAACGTCCTGCAGCAGAGCCAAACTCCCCAGCAGGCCTGCAAACCAGACAGAGCGACGCCAGACCAACATCCAACCCCCACCTTTTCAAGACGGGTCGCGACCGTCCCCTGCCGGCCCCTACTCCGCGGCCTGCCTCACATGCCGCTCGGTCACGGTGCGCATCGTCACCAGTTCCTCGGCGGCGGACGGATGCAGCGCGATCGTCGCGTCGAAATCGGCCTTGGTCGCCTTCATCTTGATAGCGATGGCCACCGCCTGGGTGATCTCGGCCGCGGTGTCGCCGACGATATGGCAGCCGAGCACGCGATCGCTCGCGCCGTCGACGACGAGCTTCATCAGCACGCGGGTGTCGCGGCCGGACATCGTCGCCTTGATCGGACGGAACGTGGACTTGTAGATGTCGACCCGGTCGTGCAGCTCGCGCGCCTGGGTTTCCGTCAGCCCAACGGTGCCGACTTCAGGCTGGCAGAACACCGCGGTTGGAATGTCGGCGTGGTCGACCCGCACGGTCTTGCCGCCGAACACGGTGTCGGCGAAGGCATGGCCCTCGCGGATCGCCACCGGCGTCAGGTTGAAGCGATGGGTGACGTCGCCGATCGCGTAGATGCTCGGCACCGAGCTCTGCGAGAACGCGTCGACCGCGATGCCGCCATTGCGCGGATTGATCGCGACGCCCGCCTTCTCCAGGCCGAGATTGGCGACCGCCGGATGGCGGCCGATCGCGAACATCACCTTGTCGGAGGCGATGCTGGAGCCGTTCGACAGATGCGTCGTGTAGTCCTTGCCGTGCTTGTCGACGCTCGCCACCGTGCAGCCGGTCAGGATGGTGATGCCTTCCTTCTCCATCTCGCTGCGGACATGCTTGCGGACGTCCTCGTCGAAGCCGCGCAGGATGTTGTCGCCGCGATAGACCACGGTGACGTCGGAGCCGAAATTGGCGAAGATGCAGGCGAATTCCAGCGCGATGTAGCCGCCGCCCTGGATCACGATGCGGCGCGGCAGCTCGTCAAGGTGAAACGCCTCGTTGGAGGAGATGACGTGCTCGATGCCGGGAATCGGCGTGCCATGGTTGGGCGCGCCGCCGGTCGCGATCAGGATGTATTTCGCACGCACCGTCTCGCCGTTGGCGAGCCGCACGGTGTGGGCGTCCTCCAGCACGGCGCGGGTCTTGACGATCCTGGCGCCCGACTTCTCGACATTGGCGGCGTAGGCTGCCTCGAGCCGCGCGATCTCCTTGTCCTTGTTGGCGATCAGCGTCGACCAGTCGAACGTCGCGGTCGGGATCGTCCAGCCGAAGCCGGCGGCGTCAGCGATCTCCTGGCGGACATGCGAGCCGATCACGAACAGCTTCTTGGGCACGCAGCCGCGAATCACGCAGGTGCCGCCCATGCGGTATTCCTCGGCGACCATGACGCGGGCGCCATAGCCGGCCGCGATCCGGGCGGCGCGCACGCCACCCGAGCCGCCGCCGATCACGAACAGGTCGACATCGAATTCAGCCATGTGTCCTCCGAATCGACCTTTGCCGCCGCAAGCCTCAGATCGGCTTGTTGCGCTTGCGCATCTCGGCGCGGAACTGCGCGGTCACGGTCTCCGAGAACTCCGCGGCCCATTGGTTGGTCGCCATCATGCTCATCTGGATCGCCTTCGGCTCGGCGTTCAGCAGCTTCTGGCCGAGCGGCGTCTTGTAGAACGCGACCAGATTGGCGATCTCGGCGTCGGTGAACTCGTTGCAGTAGATCTGCGCCATTTTCTCGCCGATCTCCTTCTCCTTGCCGGCATAGGTCTGCGCGACGGAGACGGCCACCTCGTCGAGGTCCTTCTGGTAGTTGAGGTTGGACTGCAGCAGCGCCTGCTTGGCCTGCTGCACGATGCCCGGAACGGCGTTGGCGTAGAGCGCGGAGGCGTTCTTCATCGCCAGAATCTCCTTGGCGCCGGCCATGCAGGCGGGCGAGGCCGGCTTCAGCGGCGCCGGGGCCTGGCCCTGCGCCTGCGCGGCAGCCGGGCTCGCCGAGGCCAGCGCCAGCACGATGCCGGCGGCCGGCAGGATTCTGAACACGCTCTTCATTCCAAGTCTCCTGTGAGATTGCGTCCCTGAGTTGCAGGTCTTTCTGCGCTCAAGGCCGCTGGATAACGCGAATTCCCTGTGCGCCTGCCAGGATCGCCGTGCTGCCGAGGCCGATGAACAGCCCGTGCTCGACCACGCCCGGAATTGCGCTCAAAAAGCTCGCCAGGCGCGGGGGATCCTCGATCTCCCCCAGGCGAACGTCGACAATCCAGTGGCCACCATCGGTGACGAAAACGTGGCCATCTGCGGACTTGCGCAAGCTCATCGGCCCAGCCACGCCAGCCTTGGTGAAGGCGTCGGCGATCTCGCGCTGCGTGGCCGCGATCCCGAACGGGACCACCTCGATCGGCAGCGGGAAGCGGCCGAGCCGCGCGACCCATTTGCTGTCGTCGGCGATCACGATCATGCGATTCGAGGCGCTGGCGACGATCTTCTCGCGCAACAGCGCGCCGCCGCCGCCCTTGATCAGGTCGAGCGCCGGATTGATCTCGTCGGCGCCGTCGATGGTGATATCGAGACGGTCGATCTCGTCGAGCGTGGTGAGCGGCACGCCGCAAGCTTCGGCCTGCGCCCGCGTCGCCTCGGAGGTCGGAACGCCCACCACCTTGAGGCCGGCGCGCACCTTCTCGCCCAGCAGATCGACGAAATGCTTGGCGGTCGAGCCGGTGCCGAGGCCGAGCTTCATGCCGCTCTCGACTTCTTCCAGCGCACGCGCCGCCGCCTGCCGCTTCAATGCATCCATATCGACCAACAACCTGCCCCCAACCTGCCCCTTGGAGCCGAGGCCCCTGGGAAGGGGGCCGAAAGCCGGCGCATATCTAGCGATGTTTTGACGCGGGGCCTAGCTCTCAGCGGTCACGAAATCGGACAAAAAGCCCGCGCCGGCCCCTTGCAGGGGCGCGAGCCTGCCGCTAGCCAATACCGATGGCCATCTCCAGCACGATCGTCTTCGATCTCGACGGCACCCTGGTCGACACGGCGCCGGATCTCATCAACGCGCTCAATCACATCCTGCAGCGCGAAGGGTTGCGGCCGCTGCCGCTCGCCTCGGCGCGCAAGATGATCGGGCACGGCGCGCGCAAGCTGCTCGAGCGCGGACTCGAGGCGGAAGGCCGCTTCGCCAGCCCCGCCGAGATGGAACAGCTCACCGCCGATTTCATCGGCTTCTACGCCGAGAACATCGCCGTCGAATCGCGCCCCTTCGAGGGGCTGGAGGCCGCGCTCGACGAACTGGCGGGCCGCGGCTGCCAGTTCGCGGTGTGCACCAACAAGCTGGAATGGCTGTCCAAGCGGCTGCTCGACCAGCTTGGCCTGTCCTCCCGCTTCGCCGCGATCTGCGGCGCCGACACGTTCGGCGTCGCCAAGCCGGACCCGGCGATCCTGCGCCAGACCATTGCGCAGGCGGGCGGCGAGCTCGGCGCGGCGATCATGGTCGGCGACGCCGGAACCGATGTCGGAGCCGCGCGCCGCGCCGGCGTGCCGGTGATCGGCTGCACCTTTGGCTACACGGATGTGCCGATCGCGGAGCTCAATCCGGACCACCTGATCGACCATATGCGCGAGCTGCCGGCGGCGGTGGCGACGCTGGCTCCCTCCCTCAAGGTCGGCTGAGCGGCATCCTGTTGCCGCTCGTGAGCGGCTGCGGCCGCACTCTCCAGGACGGCGAACGGCCCGATTGCCACTCCTGGCGGCAGACCTGGACCGCTTGCGTTCCGACTGCCGGATGTGGGTCTAACTCCCTGTCCTGGCAATAAAAAGCAATACGTCCGGAACGCGAACGTTCTGTTGAGAATAGGGTTGACCACAGTTGCGCCGCCGTTCTGACGCTCCTATGGTCGCGCTCGGATTGCGGCGGATGGCCGCAGGTCGTGTGGGGCGGACATCATGATTCGGCGTGTCATCGCAATCGCGGTTGCGGGAGCTGGCGTGGCCGGCTGTTCGTCCTTCTCCATGGACAGCTTCAAGATGTCGCCGCCCAAGGTCCCCGTGCAGCTCGAATCGGTGCCGCCAGGCGCCGACGCCAAGACCTCGCTCGGGCCGGGCTGCAAGACGCCCTGCACCGTCTCGGTGCCGGCGCCCGACGCCGGTTTCAGCGTGACCTTCACGATGGACAAATATCTGCCGGCGACCATCCCGGTGCAGGTGATCCGCAACTCCGGCGACTTCAACAGCTCGTCGTCCGTGTTGATGGATCCGAGCCCCGTCGTGGCCGAGTTGCAACTCGCCCCGGGCGCATCGACGCCGAAGGCCGTGAAGCACATGCGGCCGAAGAAGCCCAAGCTGCCGAAGGCCGCCGCCGCGCCGGCCGCGGCGCCTGCTGCTCCGCCCGCAACGACCGGGTCGGCGGCGTTCCCCGCTCCGGTTCCGGGTGCCGCGCGGCAATAGTCGCGGCGCGCGCGGCGTGCAATGCAGCAACGACGGCTTGCGCTGCACGATTGTGAGCCGGGCCGATCATGATTAGATTGCCTGGATAGACATCCGGCCGCGCGCCTCGCGCGGCCGCCGCGTGGCATCGCTGCTACGTGCCGCCAGCCGCCAAGGCCATCCATGACTGTTGAGACGTCTGAAGACACCGCCCTGACGCGCCCGATGACCGACCCGTTCGGCCGTCGCATCAGCTATCTGCGCGTCTCCGTGACCGACCGCTGCGACCTCCGCTGCTTCTACTGCATGTCCGAGGACATGACGTTCCTGCCGAAAGCGGACCTGCTGACGCTGGAGGAGCTCGACCGGCTGTGCTCGGCCTTCATCCACAAGGGCGTGAAGAAGCTCAGGCTCACCGGCGGCGAGCCGCTGGTCCGGCGCAACGTCATGGGCCTGGTGCGCTCGCTGTCGCGGCATCTGAAGAGCGGCGCGCTCAACGAGCTGACGATGACGACCAACGCGACGCAGCTCGCGAAATATGCCGCCGAGCTCGCCGATTGCGGCGTTCGCCGCATCAACGTCTCGCTCGACACGCTCGATCCCGACAAGTTCCGCGCCATCACCCGCTGGGGCGATCTCGACCGCGTGCTCGCGGGCATCGAGGCCGCGCGCGACGCTGGCCTGAAGGTGAAGATCAACGCGGTGGCGCTGAAGAACATGAACGAGGACGAGATCCCGCAGCTGATCGACTGGGCGCATGGCAAGGGCATGGCGCTGACCTTGATCGAGGTGATGCCGATGGGCGAGATCGGCGAAGGCCGCATCGACCAGTATCTGCCGCTGTCGCTGCTGCGCGCGCGGCTGTCGCAGCAGTACACGATGACCGATCTCGACGAGACCACAGGCGGCCCCGCCCGCTACGTCCGCGTCGCCGAGACCGGCGGCACGATCGGCTTCATCACGCCGATGACGCATAATTTCTGCGAGAGCTGCAACCGCGTGCGCGTCACCTGCACCGGCACCCTGCACACCTGCCTCGGCCACGAGGACGCCTCCGATCTGCGCAAACCCTTACGCGCCTCGGCCAGCGACGAGCAACTGAGCGACGCGATCGACCGCGCCATCGGCCTGAAGCCGAAGGGCCACGACTTCATCATCGACCGCCGCCACAACCGCCCGAGCGTCAGCCGGCACATGAGCGTGACCGGCGGCTGATCCGTGCTCCCCTGGACGCTGATCGACACCGCTGATGTGCCCGGCGGCGGCGAGCCGCTGCGGCTGATGCAGCGCGGCCGCGACTTCTCGATCAAGCTCGGCTCGAACGAGCTGATGAGCAGCCGTCTCTACGGCTCGGAGGAGGCGCTGGCGACCTTGAGCTGCGCG
The DNA here is from genome assembly GCF_000026145.1 of Bradyrhizobium sp. ORS 278. Classification (NCBI taxonomy): domain Bacteria; kingdom Pseudomonadati; phylum Pseudomonadota; class Alphaproteobacteria; order Hyphomicrobiales; family Nitrobacteraceae; genus Bradyrhizobium; species Bradyrhizobium sp. ORS 278. Next base: position 4,906,317 of record NC_009445.1, read on the forward strand.
CGGCTGAAGGACCGCCCTGCCCCGCATCTGCTGATCGGCGGTCTCGGCATGGGTTTCACCTTGCGCGCGGCGCTGAAGGTGCTGGGTCCGCAGGCGCGCGTCACGGTGGCCGAGCTCGTCCCGGCCGTGATCGCCTGGGCGCGCGGGCCGATGGCCGAATTGTCCGGCGACAGTCTCACTGATCCACGCGTCGACATCCGCGAGGGCGACGTCGTGAAGCTGATCGCGGCCGCCCGTGGCAGCTATGATGCGATCCTGCTCGATGTCGACAACGGCCCGCAGGGCCTGACGCGGGAGTCCAACGACGCGCTGTATGATCCCTCCGGCCTGCGCACGGCTTTCACGGCGCTACGCCCCGGCGGCGTGCTCGCGGTGTGGTCGTCGCATCCCGACGATCGCTTCGCGCCGCGCCTGCGCAAGGCCGGCTTCGCTGCCGAGGAGATCAAGATCCGCGCCACCGGCCGCGGTGGCGGCGGCGCCCGTCACGTGATCTGGATCGCGACCCGACCGGCGTGAGCGCATCCGCGCGCCGGACGGCAGCGCCGCGACCCGCTTGCACCCGCTGCAGTTGAGTTCTCAAAGACGCCTGTTAAGCTTAAGCTTGCGACGTTCATTTCAGCTCTTTTCGACCCGCTTTGTCTCCAGGACTCATTGGCATGACCGTCGACCTTTTGAAGGACACCAAGACCTATCCGCGGATGACGCGCTGGTTCAATCCGCTGCTGCTCGCCAAGCTGCTCAACAACGTCGTCACCTCGGCGCAGTTCGGCCAGTATGCCGATCGTCGCCTGATGGTCGCCGCGCTCGACACGGTGTCGCCCGAGGAGCACATGCGGCGCGCGACCGCGTTCGCGCGCAGCCTCAGTCCGACGACGAAGGGGCCGGTCTGGATCGACTTCGTCGCCGATCTCGGCGACGGCTTCGACAGCACCTATGCGGTGGCCTGCCTGCTCGGCCGCGAGAGCCTCGATGTCGGCAGCGGTCTTCTGCCGCGCGGCGAGATGTTGATCATGGGCGGCGACGAGGTCTATCCGCTCGCCAATGCGCAGACCTACCGCAATCAGCTGCGCAAGCCCTATCAATGGGCCTCGCCCGACCACGACAAGACGGACGACGATGGCGTTCCCCTGTTCGCGATCCCCGGAAACCATGATTGGTATGACGGGCTGGTGCAGTTCCTGGCCTATTTCACCCGGCCGACGCCGACCCATTTCGGCTCGTGGCGGACGCAGCAGAAGCGCAGCTATTTCGCGATCCAGCTTACCGAGAGCTGGTGGCTCTGGGCGATGGATATCCAGCTTGCCGACGACATGGACCAGCCGCAGGCGGACTACTTCAAGCTCATCGCCCAGTCGGACCAGCTCAAGCCTGGCTCGAAGATCATCCTCTGCACCGCGGAGCCGGGCTGGCTCTACACCGACACCAACATGAGATCCTGGGGGATCGTCGACTACGTCCTGAGCATTGCCAGAAGGGCGGACAAGGCGCTGACGATCCCGCTGCTCTTGTCCGGCGACACGCATCACTACAGCCGCTATCACGCCGAGGACGGCACGCAGTTCGTGACGTCGGGCGGCGGCGGCGCCTTCCTGCACCCGACGCATCAATTGGAGACGAATGTCAGCGTGCGCTGGACCGGCACGAAGGTGCCGCTGACGCTGGCCGGCAAGGATGGCGGCAAGGAGCCTGCGGCCTACCCGTCGATGCAGATCAGCCGCGATCTGCTCTGGCGCAATCTGTGGTTCGCACTCACCAACTGGGATTTCTCGATCTTTCTGGGGCTGGTGTATTTCGTCGTCGGTGTCCTGGTCGGCCTGCGCAGCGAGCCCGACATCTACATCCTCGTGGCGCTCGCCTTCGGCGCCGGCATCATCGGCTACACGACGCGGCAGGAGCACGTGTCGCTCAAGGACATCTTCCACAAATGGCGCCGCCGGCGCATCAAGCCGGACGAGTTCGACGAGCTCGCCAACGAAAATCTCTGGCTGCAATTCCGGAAGGCCATGATCGTCGTCGGCACGAGCCTGATCCATGTCGCCGCTCATGTCGGCACGGCGCTTACGGCGGCGATCTTGTGGGCGCGCATCAATGGTGATCTCTTTCCATTCGGCCATCCCTGGTACAGCGTCTGGATCTGGCTCGGCCTGCTCGCGGCCGAGATGGGCGTCGTCGGCGCCGTGCTCGGCAGCAGCTATTTCGGCTTCAACATCCTCATCACCTGCCGCTGGCTGCGCATGAACCGCAACGACGCCTTCAGCGCGCTGCGCATCGGCCGCTACAACAACTTCCTCCGGCTGCGCATCGAGGGGGACGAGGTCCGGGTCCATGCCATCGGCCTGGATCGTGTGCCGGAGCGCCACGAGTGGCGGGACAATCCGAACTACCGCGAAGGCCGGCCGCAGGAGCCGCGCTTCGTGCCCGCCGACCCGTTGAAACCGCATCTGATCGAGACGTTCGTGGTCTCCGGCAAAGCGGGACCGGCCATGCGCCCGACCTAGCGGGTCGCTCCGGATTGCGACATCGTCGAGCGCCGCCGCGCCGGCTTGCGGTCCTCAGCGCAGCCGAAGCCGCATTCCTGCGCTCTGGAGAAGCCGGGCGCGTCCTTCACGTCGGTGTAAAAGATCCAGCCCGTTATGCCGTTGGCGCATCTGAGCTGGAGCCACTGCTGGTCGTCGTCCTCCGGGCCGGCCGCCGGCTCGCCGCCGACCTCTGTCGACGCGTCGAACAGGTCCTGATAGCCCCGATAGACCTCGGTGCCGACGCGCATCAGAAAGAAGCCCTCCGCTCCCGGACCGACCGCAGACCACCGGTCGCCAGCCTTCAACGTCACCTTGACGTGCTCGTCCTTCGGCAATCTCGGCAGATCGGACGAGTAATCGCGTGTGAGCTGATACGTCCTGATCCGGGTAAACGTCACGAAGCTCAATCGGTCCGCATTCACTCGTTTGGTGTTCCAAGGATGATAGGTCGCACCTCTCCTGAGCAGGCAGGATACTGATTTCGGCGCTCCGATCTCAGGCCGCGTTCGGATGGTGAGCGTGATGTCATTGTTCACGGTGAAACCGTCGGGCCATTCGTGGCCCCAGAAGTCGTTCCTGAACCACACAGCCGGATCGTAGGTGGCCGGACCAGCGCGGCCGGTCTGCGCCCGATCCGGCGGCGTCGCCGCCGCGATGGCCGGCCGTTCGACACCTTGCGCGCTGGCGAGGCAACCGCCGAGAGTGGCGGCCAGAATGAGGACAGCTACCGGCTTCAGAATGCGTCTTCTCCTGCTCATGAACGCCCTTCGCTCCTCTGCGCGCGCCTTGTCACGCGGCCAGGTCTCCAGCTCTGCCGTGGACAACGGACCATGGCATGAGCCGATGAGGGACGCCATCGTCTGCCCGCCACGAAGAGCCTCGCGCCGCGACATCAGGAGTTCAGTCGATTCACGGCAGAGGCGCATCGCGTCGTCATAACCTGACGAGGTGGCGCGTCCATCGCGACGGACGGTGCATCGCATCAACATGCAGCTTTTCCGGCAGGCCGGAACCGCCGCCACGCGAGCGAGTTGCTCAGCCGCGGAGAGGACCGCGTGGTGCTAGCGATGTTCGCTCACCGCGCCGTCCTCCTTTCGACAGCAACTGGACTCAGAACTGGATGGAGAGACGACAATGAAAGCTTCCCTTCTTCTTGCCAGCGCACTGATCATCGGATCCAGCGCAGCGGCCTTCGCCGACGAATACTACGTCGTGCAGGGCCCGAGCCATCGCTGCACCATCACCACGACCCGCCCGGCCGACCGCGAGGTCGTCACCCAGATCGGACCGATGGCGTTCACCAGCCGCGTCGAGGCCGAGGACCGCATCAAGCAGACCAAGGTCTGCGAGGACGAAGGCACCGTCGGCAGCAGCAGCACGACCACGGTCATCAAGGAAAAGTAAGCGTCCATCTCGCTCGCTTGTCCGCGAGATCTCGCTTGTCAGCGAGATGAAGGGTCGTGCTCATGATCGTGAGCACGGCCCTTCCGCTTATGCGGTCCGATGCGGCTCTTCGGCCACGGCCCGCGGCGTTGAGACCTGCTCGCAGCAGCGGCCGTTGCGTTCCGACGCCGGGTTGGGTACTCCGCAGGCCCAGGTGAAGGACTCATGCATTCGCAATCGCTCAAGCTGGCCGCTGGCAGCCTCGTGGTCGGGACGCTCGTCCTCGGCCTGAAGTTCTTCGCCTATTGGATCACCGGCTCGGTGGCGCTGTACTCGGACGCGCTGGAGAGCATCGTCAACGTCGTCACGGCCGGCGTGGCACTGCTCGCGGTGCGCATCGCCGCGAAGCCGGCCGACGCCAACCACCCCTTCGGCCACCACAAGGTCGAGTATTTCAGCGCCGTCATCGAAGGCGTGATGATCGTGGTCGCGGCGCTGCTGATCGTCCACGAGGCCTATGGCAACCTGTTCGCGCCGCGGCCGTTCTCGGCCCCGACCGAGGGCCTCGCCGTCAATGGTCTCGCGAGCGCGATCAATGCGGTCTGGTGCTGGCTGCTGATCACCCGCGGCAAGCGGCTGCGCTCGCCGGCGCTGGTCGCGGACGGCCGCCACCTCCTGACGGACGTCGTGTCCTCAGGCGGCGTCGTGGTCGGTCTCGTGCTCGCCGTCATGCTCCAACTGCCGATTCTCGATCCGGCCCTGGCCCTGCTGGTCGCCGTCAACATCCTCTGGTCGGGCTGGCAGGTGCTCAAGGAGTCGACCGGCGGGCTGATGGACGAAGCGGTCCCCGAGTCCACGCTGTCGCGCATCCGCCAGATCATCGGCCAGCATGCCGACGGCGCGCTGGAGGCGCATGACGTCCGCACCCGTCATGCCGGCAAGATGACCTTCATCGAGTTTCACCTCGTCGTGCCCGGCGAGATGTCGGTCAACGCGGCCCACGAGATCTGCGACCGCATCGAGGCCGCGCTGCGCGAGGACGACGAGCACAGCTGGATCACCATCCATGTCGAGCCCGAGAACAAGGCCAAGCATTCGGGCGTGGTCGTGCTCTAGCGCCGCGCCCAGGGGTCAGTCCTGAAGGGCATATTGCTTCGACAGATGATCGCCGATCTGGACCAGCATGGCGACGCACTCGGGATAGCCGGGCTTGGCGATGGTGTCCTGATCGGCACTGGCGCGAAACTCCCAGGATTTGCCGTCACGAACGATCGAGATGCGGATGCCCTCGGCGTAGTCCTTGTGAGCCTTCAGCTCGGCCACGGCCATCGCAATCAGTTCGGCTTCGGTCTTGCTCGGCTTGGTCATCCCGGTTGATCCCCGCGTCAAACGTCCAGGACGACGCTTTTAGCCAGCTTGCCGCCCAACGCCAACATCCTCCTGCCGCCGCATCACGCCACACGCCACGGCTGAAGCGGACGAGTGGATCCTTCGGAACCGTCGTCAAAGTGCCGGCCGGCCAGCCCGGACGCCACCGAGGCCCAAGGGAGGTCCGGCACCCGCCTGCCTGCTTCTGCGGCAACGCAAACCGCGCCGGCCGCGACCGCCCGGATCGGGGTTTATCGAACGCGGCCAGACTGTTGCCGAGCCGTCAATGTGTCCATTTTCCGATTGACGGCAGGACGGCGCGCTGAAATGGTGCCCACGCTTTCAGGCCCCGCGCGGCCGATGGGCGCCCGCCCATCACCCAAGCGCCGAACCAAGAGCCGAAGGCGATCGAGGGGGAGGACGTCTCGTTGCATTCGCTTCAAGCGCGCCGTCGTGACGACATGCACGTTTTGCGTGATCGCGGGACCATGCCTTCCGAAAGCTTGGGCGTGCTGTCCTGACCGGCACCCGCAGCGGAGAGAATGATGCGCCCCTTGTTGGCAATTAGTACGGCCATCGATCAGCTGAACGAAAAGATCGGCTACGTTTGCAATCTCCTGGTGCTCCTGGCCTGCCTGGTCAGCGCGATCAACGCGATGATCCGGTACGCCTTCAGCTATTCGTCGAACGGCTGGCTGGAATTGCAGTGGTACATGTTCGCCCTGCTGGTGATGTTCGGCGCCTCCTACACGTTCCGCCGCAACGAGCATGTCCGGGTGGAGCTGCTCTATCTCTATCTGTCCGAACGCGGCCAGCTCTGGCTCGACCTGATCGGCACCCTGTTCTTCCTGATCCCGACCTGCCTGCTGCTGGCCTATCTGTCCTGGCCGTTCTTCATGCAGTCCTATTCGATCAACGAGATGTCCGGCAATGCCGGCGGCCTGTTGCGCTGGCCGGTCAAATTCGCAATCCCCGCCGGCTTCGTGATGCTGGCGCTGCAGGGCCTTTCCGAGGTGATCAAGCGCGCGGCGGCGCTGCAGGGTTATGTGACGATCGACGCGAAATATGAGAGGCCGACGCAATGATTACGCTGGAGATGATGCCGCCGCTGATGTTCGGCGGCCTTGTCGTGGCGATGCTGATCGGCTTCCCGGTGGCGTTCACGCTCGCCGCCGTCGGCCTGTCGTTCGGCTTCCTCGCCATCCATCTGGGCTTCTTCGACCTCAACTTCCTGCAGGCGATCCCGGGCCGCATCTTCGGCAGCGTGCTCGCCAACGACCTCCTGCTCGCGATCCCGTTCTTCACCTTCATGGGCGCGATCCTGGAGAGATGCGGGCTTGCGGAGGACATGCTGGATTCCATGGGCCAGCTGTTCGGCCCGATCCGCGGCGGCCTCGGCTACTCCGTCATCATCGTCGGCTTCATCCTCGGCGCCATCACCGGCACGGTGGCGGCGCAGGTCATCGCCATGGCGATGATCTCGATGCCGGTCATGATGCGCTACGGCTACAACATGCGCTACATCACCGGCGTGCTCGCGGCCTCCGGCACGATCACGCAACTGGTCCCGCCGTCGCTGGTGCTGATCGTGCTGGCCGACCAGCTCGGCAAGTCGGTCGGCGACATGTATCTCGGCGCCTGGGGCCCCTCGATCTTCCAGGTCGTTCTGTTCGCCGGCTACACCTTCGTTCTAGGCCTCATCAAGCCGAACCACTTGCCGCCCGTACCGAAAGAGGCACGCACCTTGACCGGCTGGGCGTTGTGGAAGAAGTGCCTGATGGGCATCATCCCCTCCGCCGTCCTGATCTTCGTGGTGCTTGGCACCATGATGATGGGCCTGGCCACCCCGACCGAAGCCGGCGCCATGGGTGCGGTCGGCGCCATCGTGCTGGCGGTGATCCACCACAAGGAGTTCACCAAGAAGGACCGCAGCGTCCTGATCGTGGGCGTGGTCGCGGCCGGCGTCGGCACCATCGTGGCGATGCTCTTCACCGAGAACGTCGTGTTCAAGCTGGCGTTTGCGATCACCTATCTCGCGGTCGCCTGGCTTGGCATCCGCGCTGTGGCCATCCCCGACCTGCGCGACCTGATCAAGCAGGGCTACGAGACCACCATGCGGATCACCTGCATGGTGACCTTCATCCTGATCGGCTCGACCTGCTTCTCGGTGGTGTTCCAGGGCGTGTCCGGCGGCGAGTGGCTGGAGCACCTCTTGACGTCCCTGCCCGGCGGCGTCTGGGGCTTCCTCATCTTCATCAACGTCTTCATCTTCTTCCTGGCCTTCTTCCTCGACTTCTTCGAGATCGCCTTCATCATCCTGCCGATGATCGCGCCGATCGCGCAGAAGATCCTGGCCCCGGTGGTCGGGCCCGAGGCAGCGCTGATCTGGTTCGGCGTGATGCTGTGCGTGAACATGCAGACCTCGTTCCTGCATCCGCCGTTCGGCTTCGCGCTGTTCTATCTGCGCGGCGTGGCGCCGAAGGAAGTGAAGAGCTCCGACATCTACTGGGGCGCGATGCCGTGGATCGGCCTGCAGGCGATCATGGTGCTGCTGGTGATCGCCTTCCCGGTCACGGTCACCGGCCTGCTCGACAAGCCGGTCCAGGTCGACCTCGACAAGGTCAAGATCGAGGTGCCGCAGATCGAGCTGCCGCCGCTGGACTTCGGCCAGCCGAAGCAATAACGGCCGGCCGCTCTAGGCGGCGGCCGAAGGTGCCGGAGCGGGCCTGAAGCGCAGCGAGAACTCGGTGCCCCCGCCCGCGAGGTCGCCCACCATGATGCTGGCGCCGTGATCCTCGATCACGGCGCGGACAATCGACAGGCCGAGCCCGGCCCCCTCGGTGTCGCGGGTGTCGCCGCGCCAGAACCGCTGGAAGATGAAGCCCCGCTCAGACGGCCGGATGCCGGGGCCGCGGTCGCGGACCCAGACCGCGCCGCCGGCGCCGATCTCGACCTCCACCGATGTGCGCGGCGCGGTGTACTTGATCGCATTCTCGGCCAGATTGAAAATCGCCCGCTCCAGCATGACGGCGTTGCCGTGCACATGGACCGGCGTGTCCGCCCCCTTCAGCGCGATGTCCTTGCCTTGCGCCAGCGCGAACGGCGCGATCGCGGCGACCACCTCGGTGCAAACCGCGTGCAGGTCGGCAATCTCGTCGGGATCGAGCGCCAGCGTGTCGAGCTCGGCGATCTCGAGCAGCTGGTGCACGATCCGGCTCATCCGCGCGATGTCGGCGAGCAGTTCGGCGCGTCCCGCGGACTGGCCTTTGGTCTCGATCCGCGTGCGCAACACGGCGAGCGGCGTGCGCAGCTGATGGGCGGCATCGGCGGTGAACTGTCGCTGCATGCGGAAGCCGTCCTCCAGGCGGTCGAGCGCCTGGTTGACCGCGAGCACCAGCGGCCGGATCTCCGCCGGCAGCGCATCCGTCGGCAGCCGGATGTCGGTGCGCGCCGGCCCGATGCGGCTCGCCTCCTGCGAGGCGCGCAGCAGCGGCGCCAGCGCACGGCGGAAGATCACGATATCGATGGCCAGCAGCGAGAGCAGAATCGGGATCGTGATCCAGCCGACGCGACGGAAGAAATTCGCGGCGATGTCGTCCGTGATGACGTCGCGATGGGCGAGGTCCTCGGCGACCTCGACGCGCAGAACCCGATCGCTGATCGTACGGGTCACCCGCGCGCCCGACATGCTGCCGGCCGACGATGCGCCGGCCGGCAGAATGGCGCTGCCATCGGCGCGCGATGAAAACAGAACCTGCCCGCTCGCGTCGCGGACATCGTATTCGTAACGGCCATAGGCGGCGGAGTAGAGATCGCGTTGGCTCTGCGTCAGGTTGAGCTGGAGCGTACCGTCGGCAGCCTGAGCGAGACGCTCGCTGAGCGCATCGGCCTGATCCTGCATGGCGTCGCGATGGAGATGGTCGATTTCCGAGGTCAGTAGCCAGAACAGCACCAGCGGCAGGAACACCGCGGCGATCGCGACCGCCACGATATGCAACAGCACGATGCGCGAGAGCAGCGACTTGACGTGCACGCTCAGGTCTCCGCGGCCATCATGTAACCGACGCCGCGGATCGTATGGATCACGACGGTCGCGCCATACTCTGCAAGCTGCTTGCGCAGCCGCGACACGTAGACCTCGACGGCGTTGGAGCCGACCTCGCCGGTGAGGCCGAAGATGTGATCCTCGACGGCCTTCTTCGGCACCACCCGCCCCTGCCGCCGCAGCAGGATCTCCAGCACCGAGAGCTCGCGGGCCGACAGCGTGCGCGGCGCACCGCCCACGAAGGTCTGCCGGCTCTCGGTGTCGTAGACGAGATTGCCGAGCTCGAGCGAGCGGCCGAGCAGCTGTCCGGGACGGCGCAGGATCGCCTGCAGCCGCGCCACCAGCTCTTCCAGCGCGAACGGCTTGACGAGGTAGTCATCGGCGCCGCTGCGCAGGCCGCCCACCCGGTCCTGCAGTCCGCCGCGCGCGGTGAGAACGATGACAGGCAGCGGATCGCCGCGGCGACGCAGCTCGGTCAGCACCGACAAGCCGTCCTCATCGGGGAGGCCGAGATCGAGAATCATCGCGGCATAGCTGATGTCGTTGAGCGCATCGCGCGCGTCGGCGGCCGAGCTCACGGTGTCGACCTGATAGAAGGCGCTGGCGAGCCCCTGCGACAGCAGCTTGGACAGCTCGTTGTTGTCTTCGACGACCAGCAGACGCATGCAGCTCACGTTCAGATGATGGAGGCGCGATCGTGCGCCCGTGCGCGCCACGATGCCCGACCGCACCCGCGCGTGGCAAGCCCGGCCGAAGGAGGACAGCATCGGCCCTGTAAGGCTGGTGTCAGCCAACTCTGCTATCGCCAGTTCCGGCGGGGGCTCCGCCAGACAGGATCGCCATTCATTTGCGTGCACGTGAATACCGGACATCGCCGTGGCTCCATCTCCGATCAAATTCATGGCTCTCATCGCGGCGCCCGCCGCTCTCCTTGCTGGCGCATGGCTTGCGATGCGCCCCGAAGCGGCTGTCGCGACCAAACCCGCAGAGGTCCAAGCGCCGCCCGCCGTCAACGCCGCCGAGCAGACCGTCGAGCTGACCCCTCACCAGGTCGAGGCGCTCAAGGTCGAGACCGTCGGGCTGCACGCCTTTCGGGTGGTCAGAAACACCGTCGGCTCGATCGACTTCAATCAGAACATGCTGGTGCAGGCGTTTACGCCGAATGCAGGCAAGATCGTCGATACGTTCTTCAACGTCGGCGACGAGGTCAAACGCGGCGAGGCGCTGTTCACGATCGACAGTCCCGACCTGTTGCAGGCGGAATCGAGCCTGCTCGCGGCGGCCGGCGTGCTCGAATTGCAGACGCGCACCCTCGCGCGCGTGCAGCAGTTGCTCAAGGCCGGCGGCGGCGCGCAGAAGGACGTCGACCAGGCGACATCGGATCAGCAGACCGCCGACGGCAACTACAAGGCCGCGCGCGACGCCGTGCGCATCTTCGGCAAGACCGACGCCGAGATCGACCGGATTCTGGCGCAGCGCAAGGTCGATTCGATCCTGATCGTGCGCTCGCCGATCTCGGGCCGCATCATCGCGCGCAACGCCGCACCCGGCATCTATGCCCAGCCCGGCACGTCGCCCGCGCCCTACACGCTCGCCGATCTCTCCACAATGTGGATGGTCGCCAATGTGATCGAGACCGACGCGCCGGCCTACCGGCTCGATCAGCCGGTCGAGGTCACCGTGCCGGCCTATCCCGGCGAGATCTTCCGGGGACGGGTGACGACGCTCGGGCTGAACATCGATCCGACGACGCACCGCCAGCTGGTTCGCTCGGTCATCGACGATCCCGCGCACAAGCTGCGCGCGGGCATGCTGGCGAGCTTCAGCATCGAGACCGAGGCGCCACGCGCCTCGCCCGCGGTCCCCGCCGAGGCGCTGGTGCGCGAAGGCGACGGCAGCATGACCGTCTGGGTCACGACCGACGGCAAGCGCTTCGTCCGCCGCGCCGTCACCGTGGGCCTGACTCAGGACGGCTGGCGGCAGATCCTGACAGGACTCGCCGCCGGCGAGCAGGTCGCAACCACAGGCGCGATCTTCCTCAGCAACGCCTTCGCCAACGCCGCGTCCGGCGCGTCTTAGAATCTCTCATCAGCCGGGCGACCCGGCTCCGCCACGCGTTCGGTCGATCATCTTGGTCAAGAGCCTCATCCAGTTCGGTCTCACGCGCAGCGCCATCGTCGTTCTGGGGCTGCTCGTGTTCTGCGCCGCCGGCGTCGCCGCCTTCGTCAGGCTGAACATCGAGGCCTATCCCAACCCCGCGCCGGTAATCCTGGAGATCACGGCGCAGGCGCCGGGCCTGTCCGCCGAGGAGATGGAGAAGTACTACACGATCCCGATGGAGGTCGGCCTCTATCCGACGCCGGGCGTCGTCAACATCCGCTCGACCTCGTTCTACGGCCTCTCCTTCGTGCGCGTGACCTTCAAATACGGCGTCGACTATTACTTTGCGCTGACCCAGGCCGCCAACAGCATCCAGCAGAACATCCAGCTGCCCGGCAATCTGGTCCCCACCATCCAGCAGTCGAGCCTGGTCGGCGAGATCTACCGCTACCGGCTGATAGGCCCACCGAATTTCGGCCTGACCAACCTGCGCACCTTGCAGGATTACGTCGTGACGCGGCGGCTGATGACCATCCCCGGCGTCGTGCAGATCAATTCCTGGGGCGGCACCACCAAGCAGTTCAACGTCGATGCCGATCTGCAGAAGCTCGAATCCTACAACATCACGGTGCCGCAGCTGGTGACCGCGCTCGGCAATGCCAACGTCAATGTCGGCGGCCGCGAGATCACCATCGGCCAGCAATCGGTCAACATCCGCGGCATCGGGCTGATCGATTCCGGCGGCGCCGACGACATCACCAAGGGCGATCGTATCGCCGACATCGAGAATATCGTGCTGACGCAGTCGGGCGGCCTGCCGATCCAGATCAAGGACGTCGCCAAGGTCTCGGTTGGCTACGTGCCGCGGCTCGGCATTGCCGGCAAGGACGGAGACGACGACATCGCCGCCGCGATCGTGGTGATGGGGCGCACCCAGCACACCAACGACATCATCCCCAAGGTGCAGGCCGAGGTCGCCAAGATCAATGCCGACGGCACGCTGCCGGCGGGCGTCCGTGTCGTGCCGTATTACGATCGCAGCTCCCTGGTTGGCGTCACCACGCACACCGTGCTGCACAATCTCGTGTTCGGCTGCCTGCTGGTGTTCGCGATCCAATGGATCTTTCTCGGCGATCTGCGCAGCGCGCTGATCGTCAGCGCCAACATTCCGTTCGCGCTGTTCTTCGCCATCATCATCCTGGTGCTGCGCGACGAGGATGCCAACCTGCTCTCGCTCGGCGCTGTCGATTTCGGCATCATCGTCGACTCCGCGGTCATCATGATGGAGAACGTGTTTCGCAATCTGCAGTCGTCGCCGGAGGCGCGGCAGGTGACGCTGCAGCGCCTCTCGGAGGGCTATTGGGGCACTGATCCCACCGTCGCCACCCACGGTCATCCGGCCGCGATCCGCTGGAGCGAGCGGCTGCGCATGATCTTCGTCAGCGCGCTGCAGGTCGACAAGGCGGTGTTCTTCACCGCCGCGATCACGGTGACGGCGTTCGTGCCGCTGTTCACGATGCAGGGCGTCGAGGGCCAGATCTTCGGCCCAATGGCGCGGACCTATGGCTACGCGCTGGCCGGCGCCCTGCTCGCGACCTTCACCGTCACGCCCGTGCTAGCGGCGCTGCTGCTGCCGCGGCATGTCGAGGAGGTCGAGACGGTGATCGTGCGCGCGCTGCGGCGCGTCTATACACCGGTCCTGCGATGGGCGCTGGCTCATGTCCGGCTCACCGTCGCCGGCGGCCTCGTCTTTCTCGCGCTCGGCGCGCTGGCGGCGAGCCAGCTCGGCAGCGAATTCCTGCCGGCGCTCGAGGAAGGCAATTTCTGGATCCGCGCCGCGATGCCCCCGACGATCTCGCTCGAAGCCGGCACCGAGGCGACGCGCAAGATGCGCGAGATCCTGCTGCGCCATCCCGAGATCATCACCGTGGTGTCGCAGCACGGCCGTCCCGACAATGGCAGCGACGCCTCGCCGTTCTCCAATGTCGAGCTGTTCGCGCCGATCAAGCCGTTCGACGAATGGCCTGAAGGCCTGACCAAGGAGAAGCTGACCGAGCAGCTGCAGCAGGAGTTCGCGGCCGAGCTGCCCGGCATCAGCTTCAACTTCTCGCAGTACATCCAGGACAATGTCGAGGAGGCGCTGTCGGGCGTGAAGGGCGCGAACTCGGTCAAGGTGATCGGCCCGAATCTCGAGGTGCTCGAGCAGATCGGCTCGCGGGTCATGGAAGAGATGACGAGGGTGCGCGGCGTCGCCGATCTCGGCATCTTCCATCTGGTCGGCCAGCCCAATCTGAACATCAAGGTCAATCGCGAGAAGGCGGCGCGCTACGGTCTCAACACCGGCGACGTCACCACCGTGATCCAGGCGGCGCTCGCCGGCACCAATGCGACGACGGTGCTCGAAGGCGATCGCTCATTCGCGGTGTCCGTGCGGCTCGATGCCAGGTTCCGCAGGAGCATCGACGCGGTGAAGGACATCAAGGTCGCCTACGCGACGCCGTCCGGCGCCAACGCTTACATTCCGCTGTCGGAGCTCGCCGACATTTCGCTCGATACCGGCGCGCTGTTTATCTATCGCGAGCTCAGCCAGCGCTACATCCCGATCAAGTTCAGCGTGCGCGGCCGCGATCTCGGCAGCACCGTCAAGGAGGCGCAGGAGCGTGTCGCCCAGGCGGTTCAACCGCCCGCCGGCTATCGCATCGTCTGGTCGGGCGAGTTCGACAATCTGGAAGCGGCCAAGGCGAGGCTTTTGATCGTGGTGCCGATCACGCTGCTCCTGATCTTCGTGCTGCTCTACAGCCTGTTCAACTCGCTGCGCGACAGCCTGCTGGCGCTGGCCGGCATTCCCTTCGCGATCGCCGGCGGCCTGATCGCGCTGTGGCTCGCCGGGCTCGCCTTCTCGATCTCGGCCGCGATCGGCTTCATCTCGCTGTTCGGCGTGGCCGTGATGGACGGCATCCTCAACATCACCTATTTCCGCGAGCTGCGCGCCACCGGCGTGAGCGTCGCGGAAGCGGTGTTTCGCGGCTCGGAGCAGCGCATGCGGCCGATGCTGATGACCGCTTTGTCGGCCGGCGTCGGCCTGTTTCCGGCCGCGCTTTCGCACGGCATCGGCAGCCAGGTGCAGCGGCCGCTGGCCACCGTGGTCGTCGGCGGCATGTTCATCGGGCCGCTGCTGCTCCTGATCGTCGCGCCGGCGCTACGCCGCATCTTCCTGGCGCACGACCATACGATGGCCCCGGTCGATGACGGCACCACGGCCTCTCCCGAGCCCGCGGAATAGGAGCCGGCCGATGCAGCAGCATGATCGTGTCCCATCCCGCGGCTTGCGTACCGCGCACTTTTGTCTGGCGCTGGCGCTCGCGATCGCCGCGAGCGGCTGCGCGGTCGGTCCGGATTTCATCACCCCCGCGCCGCCGGCCGTCGGCGGATATACGCGGGAGCCGTTGGCGTCGCCCGCGGTCGACCGCTCCGGTCCGCGTGTCCCGGCGCAGCATTTCGAGGCGGGAGCGGATGTGCCGGCGCGCTGGTGGGCGGCGTTCCGCTCGGCCCCGCTCAACACGCTGATCCGCCGATCCGTGGCACACAACCCGACGCTCGACGCCGCCGATGCCGCGATCCGCATCGCAGCCGCAAACGCGCTGGCCCAGCGCGGGCTGTTCTATCCCCAGCTCGGCGCGAACTACACGGCCGCCGACCAGCAGACCTCGAACATGGGCACGCAGCAGGGACCGGCCGATCCCGCGCAGTCGCGCTACACGCTGCACACCGCCCAGCTCACCATCAGCTTCGTGCCTGATCTGTGGGGCCAGAACTTGCGCAGCGTGGAAAACCTGGAGGCGCAGGCCGAGCAGGCGCAATTCCAGCTTGAGGCGGCCTATCTGACGCTGACGGCCAACGTCGTCACGGCGGCGATCCAGGAGGCCTCGCTGCGCGGCCAGATCGCAGCGACCGAGCGCATCATCAAAATCGAGCGCGACATCCTCGGCATCCTCCAGAAGCAATTGCAGGCCGGCCAGGCCGCGCAGGTCGACGTGCTGACGCAGCAGACCGCGCTGGCGCAGGTGGAGCAGACCTTGCCGCCGCTGCAGAAGCAGCTCGCGATCCAGCGGGACCTGCTGACGGCGCTCGCCGGCCAGTTCTCCGCCGACGAGATCACCGAGCGGTTCGACCTGCAGCATCTCGCTTTGACACGCAATTTGCCGATCAGCCTGCCCGCGACACTGGTGGCGCAGCGGCCCGACGTGCGTGCGACTGAGGCCAATCTGCACGCGGCCAGCGCGCTGGTCGGCGTGGCAATCGCGGCGCGGCTGCCCAACATCACGCTGTCGGCCAATCCCGGATCGAGCGCCTTCAAGGCGGCGGAGCTGTTCACGCCGGGCACGCTGTTCTACACCGTCGCGGGCAGCGCCACCGCGACGGTGTTCGACGGCCTCACGCTGTATCATCGGCAGAAAGCGGCGGAGGCCGGGCTCGACCAGGCCGGCGCGCTGTACCGCCAGGCCGTGATCACGGCGCTGCAGAACGTCGCCGACAGCCTGCGCAGCCTGCAGGCGGACGCGCGCGCGGTGCAGGCCGCCATCAAGGCCGAGGACAGCGCTCGCGCCACACTCGACATCGTCCAGAAACAGCTGAGCCTCGGGCAGGTCAGCCAGGTCACGGTGCTCAACGCGCAGCAGGCTTATCTCAACACGGCGATCGCCCGCGTCCAGGCCGAGGCGGCGCGATTGACCGATACCGCGGCGCTGTTCATGGCGCTCGGCGGCGGATGGCCCGCCGCCTGCACCACGCCGGTGTGGCGCGACTGCGTGATGAGCGACGGCCGCCGCGATGGCCTGCGAACGGCGGACGCCGACGCGAGATGATCGGCCGGCACGCCGCGCGCGCCGCCCATCGTCTCAGCTCTGTGAGCGCCTTGCCATGAAGTTGTCGTAGCCGACCTCGGCGACCTGGAACCAGGAATAGCCGGCGCCGGAATAGGCGGTCAGCGACTCCAGCGCCTTTTTGAAGTTGGGATTGGTGGCGGCGACCTCGGCGTGCAGCTCCTTGGCCGCCTTGAACGAGGCCTCCATCACCGGCGCCGGGAATGGATGCAGCTTGGCGCCGCCGGCGATCAGCTTGCGCAGCGCCAGCGGGTTGGCGGAATCGTACTTCGCCATCATCCAGTTGTTGGCGAAGTGGCCGGCCTGCTCGAGAAGCTTCTGATAGTGTTTTGGCAGCGCGTTCCACTTCTCCAGGTTGATCATCGCGAGCAGCATCGGCCCGCCCTCCCACCAGCCAGGGAAGTAGTAGTGCGGCGCGACCTTGAACAGGCCGAGCTTCTCGTCGTCATACGGTCCCACCCATTCGGCGGCGTCGATCGTGCCCTTCTCCAGCGCCGGGTAGATGTCGCCGCCGGCGAGCTGCTGCGGCACGCAGCCGAGCTTCTGCATCACGCGGCCGGCAAAGCCGCCGATGCGGAATTTCAGGCCGTTGAGATCGTCGACGCTGTTGACCTCCTTGCGGAACCAGCCGCCCATCTGGCAGCCGGTGTTACCGGCCAGCAGCGAGGTGACGTTGTAGCTCTTGTAGAACTCGTTGAGGATCTCCTTGCCGCCGCCCATCAGGTACCAGGCCTGGTTGATGCGCATGTTCGGACCGAAGGGGACCGAGGAGCCGAAGGTGAAGGTCGGGTCCTTGCCGAAGTAGTAGTAGGACGCGGTGTGGCCCATTTCGACGGTGCCGTTCTGCACGGCGTCGAGCACCTGCAGGCCGGGCACGATCTCGCCGGCGGCGAAGGTCTGGATCTGGAATTTGTTGTCGGTGGCCTCGCCGACCATCTTGGCCATCATCTCGGCGCCGCCGTGCAACGTATCGAGTGTCTTCGGCCAGCTCGTGGTCATGCGCCATTTGATCTCGGGCATCGATTGCGCGATCGCGGGTGCTGCGATCGCGGCGGCGCCGGCCGCGCCGAGCCCGGTGACCTTGATGAAGTCTCTCCGCTTCATAGTCCTTCCCTCTCTCGGGTGATGTGTTCGTTTCCTTAAGGGCGGCCTTCTTCTGAGGCCTGCGGTTCCAGTGTGGATCAAACTGCGCGGAAGTGCCATTGCGAAACGATGTCGCAACGCAATGCAAAAAGCCCGGCCTCTTGCGAGGCCGGGCTCCGGGTTATCCGCCGATCGAAAGCTTGCAATCAGCCGCGGGTGCGCGAGCGGATCATGAAGCTGTCGTAGGTGTACTCCGCCACCTGCCACCACAGATATTCATCCGAGCGGTAGGCCTGCATGGCGTCGATCGACTTCTTGAAGTCGGGGTTCTTCGCCGAGATCTCGCCCCACAGCTCGTTGGTCGCCTTGAGGCAGGCTTCCAGCACTTCGTTGGTGAACGGGCGAAGCTGGGTGCCGCCGGCCACCAGGCGCTTCAGCGCCGACGGGTTCTGCTGGTCGTAGCGCGCGGCCATCCAGGTGTTGGCGGCCATCGTCGCGTTGGTGAGGATCGCCTGGTAGTTCTTCGGGAGCGAATTCCACTTGTCGAGGTTGGTGTAGGCGTGGACGGTCGGACCGCCCTCCCAGAAGCCCGGATAGTAGTAGTACTTGGCCACCTTCTGGAAGCCGAGCTTCTCGTCGTCATACGGACCGACCCACTCGGCCGCGTCGATCGTGCCCTTCTCCAGCGCCGGGTAGATGTCGCCGCCGGCGAGCTGCTGCGGCACGACGCCGAGCTTCTGCAGCACCTGGCCGGCGATGCCGCCGATGCGGAATTTCAGGCCCGAGAGGTCGGCGACGGTCTTGATCTCCTTGCGGAACCAGCCGCCCATCTGGGTGCCGGTGTTGCCGCAAGGGAAGCCGATGACACCGAACTTCTTGTAGAACTCGTTGGCGAGCTCGTTGCCGCCGCCCTGGTACAACCAGGAGTTCTGCTGCCGGGCATTCAGGCCGAACGGCACCGAGGCGAAGATCGCGAAGGTCGGGTCCTTGCCGACGTAATAATACGACACCGTATGGCACATCTCGACGGTGCCGTTTGAGGTCGCATCCAGGGCCTGCAGGCCGGGGACGATTTCGCCGGCCGCGAACACCTGGATCTGGAACTTGTTGTCGGTCATCTCGGCGACGTACTTGGCGAGCTCGGTGGCGCCGCCATAGATCGTGTCGAGCGACTTCGGGAAGCTCGAAGTCAACCGCCACTTGATCTCCGGCGCCGACTGCGCGATGGCCGGCGAGGCGATGGCGCCCGTCGCCGCGGCACCCGCTGCCGAGACCTTCAGAAAATCACGACGCTTCATATTAAGGCATCTCCTTGTTGGGGCGTTTCCCGTGAAAACATTATCCGCCGACGCGATTGGTCGCGTACGGTCGAAGGCGATCCGCGCCGGGCTTAGCACGGAACCGGTTAAGCGAAAACGCGACGTTGGGATGACGAACAGCTCAATGGTCGCAGGAGATTGCTGCAGCGCATCAAGCCGCAGCGATCGTGCCCTTGAGCTGATCGCGGACGGCCGATGCGATGGTCCGATAGATTGTCGCGTGCGGTCCGCTCGGCTCGCTCTCGACCACCGGCCTGCCGGCATCGGAGGTCGAGCGGATGTCCATGTGCAGCGGGATCTCGCCGAGGAACGGGACGCCCAGACGCTCCGCCTCGTGGCGCGCGCCGCCATGGCCGAAGATGTCGGAGCGCGTACCGCATTCCGGACACTGGAAATAGCTCATGTTCTCGATGATGCCGAGGACGGGCACGTTGACCTTGCGGAACATCGCAAGTCCGCGGCGGGCGTCGATCAGCGACAGGTCCTGCGGCGTCGAGACGATCACCGCGCCCTTCAGCGGAACGTTCTGCGCCAGCGTGAGCTGAGCATCGCCGGTGCCCGGCGGCATGTCCACCACCAACACATCGAGCGTCCCCCAGGCGACGTCGCGCAGCATCTGATTGATCGCCGACATCACCATCGGCCCGCGCCACACCAGCGCGGAATCTTCATCGACCAGGAAGCCGATCGACATGATCGACAGGCCGAAGCGCGACAACGGAATCATCTTCTTTTCGGGCGTCAGCTCCGGCTTCTCCTGCAGGCCGGTCAGCCGCGGCACCGAGGGACCGTAGATGTCGGCGTCGAGCAGACCGACTTTGAGGCCGAGATCGCGCAAACCGAGCGCGAGATTGATCGCGGTGGTCGACTTCCCAACGCCGCCCTTGCCGGAGGCGACGGCGATGACGGCGGCAATGCCGGGGATCGGGGCCTGACGCGACATCGGCGAATCAGCCTGGTTCCGGTGCTGATGCGGACGATGCGCCGCGACCGGCTGCACGCCGCCTGGCCGCGGCGGCGGAGCCGCTGGTGCACCCGCCTTACGCTCGGCCGTCAGAGCGATCATCGCCATGGTCACGCCGGGAATGGCGCGCACGGCCGCCTCGGCCTGCGCCCTTGTATCCTCCCAGGCGCGGGCCTCACTGGCCTCGACATTGATCGAGACAAACACCTTGCCGTCATTGGCAGTGATCGGCGACAGCACGCCGGCATCGGGCAGCGCCACGCCGCGTGGCGAGCGGACCCGCTTGAGGGCTTCGATGACCTGCTGCTGCGTCACGCTCACGGCGCGTCTCCTGAATGAGCTCAGAACGCGCCACATCATCGCGTCCTATCCTGTTGAGCGGACGCAATCTTCCGTCGTTGCCGAAAAGATCGCGCCAGCCTCCTGTTGCGCTGCTTCATAATGAAGGTCAGCTCAAAACGCCACCATGGTTCCGATGTCGGAGGCGTTCTCGACAGGCGCATCCTCGGCCTGCTCCTTGGCCGCCTCGTAATTGAGCTCGATCATCACGCCGTTGGGGTCGCGCACGAAGATCTGCCACAGCTCGCCGCCCGGCACCTGCCGCGCCTCGAACGGCATGCTTTTCGCGGCAAGCCGCGCCTTCATGCCGGCGAAGCCGCGGCTAACGAAGGCCACGTGGTGGACGACGCCGGAGTCCGGCTTCTGCGTCTCTTCCGTTGCCGAGATGTCGACGAGATGCACAACCGGCCGGCCCTCGCTGTACATCCAGGCGCCGGGGAAGGCGAAGTTCGGCCGCGCCCCGTTCTCCAGCCCGAGCACGTCCTCATAGAAGCGCACGGTCTCCGGGAGGTTGCGGGTCCGGATGTTGAAATGATCGAGCACGCCGACGCTGACGCCCATGTGAGACACTCCCTGGCTGGTTCGTTGGTCTTACCGATTTTGTTGCCGGATGACAGCTTTGCAAGCCATCGTGACCACGTCTCTTTAGCATGGCGGGGCGCCTGCGCATCCGTCACGAAGCCGTTGCCCCCGTCTCGCAAGCCGTTATGGTGCGGCGTCCAGCAGCCCGCCGCGCCCCTGCGCCGGATGCTGAGGTGTTCCATTCAAGAACAGCCCGGCCCGATCGAGGCCGTCGGCAGAACCCCAAGGGCAAGGTAGCTCACATGGCTAAAGTCGCTTTCATCGGTCTCGGCGTCATGGGTTTCCCCATGGCGGGACATCTCGTGAAGAAGGGTGGTCACGAGGTGACGGTGTACAACCGCACCGCGGCCAAGGCGAAGGAATGGGCCGACAAGTTCGGCGGCAAGACAGCTCCGACGCCTAAGCAGGCCGCCGAGGGCCAGGATTTCGTGATGTGCTGCGTCGGCAACGACAACGATCTGCGCTCGGTGACGATCGGTCCCGACGGCGCCTTCGGCGGCATGACCAAGGGCGCAACATTCGTCGACCACACCACGGCGTCAGCTGAAGTGGCACGCGAGCTCGACGCCGCAGCCACCAAGGCTGGCTTCAAATTCGTCGATGCGCCGGTGTCGGGCGGCCAGGCCGGCGCCGAGAACGGCGTGCTCACCGTCATGTGCGGCGGCACCCAGGACGCCTATGCCGGCGCCGAGCCGGTGATCGCGGCTTATGCGCGCATGTGCAAGCTGCTCGGGCCGGCCGGCTCAGGCCAGCTGACCAAGATGGTCAACCAGATCTGCATCGCCGGCCTCGTGCAGGGCCTCTCCGAAGGCATCCACTTCGCCAAGAAGTCGGGCCTCGACGTCCCCGCCGTCATCGAGACCATCTCCAAGGGTGCCGCGCAGTCCTGGCAGATGGAGAACCGCTACAAGACCATGAACGACGGCAAATACGATTTTGGTTTCGCTGTCGAATGGATGCGGAAGGACCTGTCGATCTGCCTCAACGAAGCCCGTCGCAACGGCGCCCATTTGCCGGTGACCGCGCTGGTCGACCAGTTCTACTCCGAAGTCGAGAAGCTCGGCGGCAAGCGCTGGGACACGTCGAGCCTGCTGGCGCGGCTGGAGAAGTGAGCCGGCACGGGCCGCCGAGATCGGAAAACGATGGCCGCCGCTTGCGGCGGCCATCGGGTCCATTCCGCTACTTGAAGCGGATGATGTAGTCGACGTTGATGTTGACAGGCCGCGACTCCGCGTCGCCCCCCGCGACGATCTGGTGGGAGTGGTTGCCGGCAACCGTCGAGGCAGTGGTGTTCGGATTGTTCTCGGCGAGATCCCAGCCTGCGACGACGTCGATCGTGTGGGTGTCGGTGGGGATGCCCGTCACCTGATGGGTGTGATCGCCGATCGGTGTCGTCGTGAAGGGTGTGATCGGCTGGCAGGTGGTCGACTGCGCCTGGATGGCGCCCACTTTCGCCTGGCCCGCCCCCATGACGAAGTAGCCCCTGAGGTCGGGCAGGTAGAAGTTGAGATTGTCCTGCCCGAAGGTGGCCCCGATCACCTTGTAGAGCGCGGCATAGGTTGGGTCGTTCTTCTTGAGCTTTTGCCCGACGCAGGGCAGCCAGCCATCGGCCAGCAAAGAGGTCAGGTTGTCGATCGAGGTAACGTCACCGCCATAGGCCGTGACCGAGCCGATCGGCGGCGCATCGGGAATGACGTCATTGGCGATGAACCAGTCGAGATAGATGTTGACCGGCCGCGTCTCCTTGTCGCCGCCGGTGACGCTATGGGTGTGGGCGCCCGCCTTCGTAGTGTTCGTCCAGTCGTCGGTCCATTCCATGGTGTTGTAGGCTGCGGGACCTGAGGCGCCATAGGCGGCATGGTGATCATTGGCGGGCACCAGGGCCTGAGCGTGGGTGTGGTCACCGGTGGCCGCGACGCTGATGGGGATGACGCCGTTGGCGGTCGAGTAATGCTGGGCTGAGCCCACCGCATCTCCCGTATTGCCGCCGCCCAGCAGCGCATAGCGAATGGACGCATTGGGGTCGCGGCCGGTGCCGTGGCTGGTGCCGCGCAAAAACTGCCCGCGCAGATCAGGCACGTTGAACACCGAGACCCCGTCGCCGCCGAAGTTCGAGCCGAGCGTGTTGGCGAAGGCCGGACTGCTCGCACTGATCGCCTGCGGCATGCCATTGCAGTAGATCCAGCCTGTGGGGCTCTGCGTGGCGAGGCTCGCGCCGAACGCGGCAATTGCGCCGGCCGGCGTCTGCGCGGCGGCCGGCGCGGCGCTCGCCCGGATCACCCAATAGAGCGCCGCATTGACCGGCAGCGTCGCCGGGTCCCCGCCAGACATGGTGTGGAAGTGACCGCCCGCCGCCCCGATCGTCACCGTGGTGGACCATCGCGCCATGCTGTCGGTGCTGCCGCTCCACACCTCATGCATGTTGGTGTCGAGATGCTGATAGGCATGGAAATGATCGCCATCCTGCGCGAGAACCCAGGGATTGGTCGGAAGGGCGGTCGCACCCGCCTGAAGCGATCCGACGGCATTGCCCGTCGCGCCCCCTGGAGCGGCCGCGGTCCGCGTCCCAGCGTCGGGGTCAATGGTAGCGGTCGCCGTCGTCCCCCGCACGAATCGTCCCGTGAGGTTCGGAACGTTGAAATTGCCGCCTGATCCGCCGTGAGCGTTGCCGATCGCCGTATAGAGAGCGGCATATTGCGAGGTTGCATAGGATGAGCCGTCGCACGGCAGCCAGCCGGCGGCGATCAAGGCCGATCTAACAGTAGAGACCGAGAGATCTCCTGCGAACATACAAACAAAACCAATGGGAAGATTGCTCGTTGAAGCCATTGCCACTTCTCCATAAGAATTGAGGAAAAATATCTGAGTAATTGTCGTCGCCTAAATTGGTAACGGCACGGGAAAACAATCAAAAATTGTGATTCATGGGAAGCCGCTACTTGTAGAACGGAAAACACTTTGTTTTTACAACCCTTGATTGATGTTGTGTGAGATGTGCGGCTTGACTTTGCCACCGGAGACGCTGCCCGCGGTTCCCGCGACGGGCTCTAACACCACGCAGCAGACGTGTCGGCACGCGCGCCACAGCCAGCAATTGTGCGCTCATGCGACTCCCTGTAATTTTCTGCGATCGATAATCGTTCGCAGTATAGGTGGGTAAGACGCTCCCCAAGGAGCGTCAAAATAGTAATGTTATAACGTTACATAATTTGGCAGATCGGCTAACTGTCGTCCTGGTCATCGGGAACATGAGGGGACGCGGAGGCCGGCTGGCCGGTCACCGTGGTGGGAGTCGAAATGAGCGCGGGGGATTTCTGGGGTTCAGTGTCGTTGGCGGGTGTGGTGGTGGCGGGTTTCGCAACGATGACCCCTGCCAAAGCGCAGGACAGGCGGGCCGCAAGCGACACCTTGCTTCCCGACGTGACGGTCGAAGCGCCGCGCCGATCGCCGGCAGCCCGCCGAACGCCATCGTCGGCACAGACTGTCCCTCCAACGGCGCGGACAGCGCCGCGGCGCGCGACGACGGCATCGCAGGCGGCTGGTCCGTCCGCTCCCTCCTCCGTCTCGGCCGGAACGCCGCTCAACAGCAACACCGTCCCGGCGGCCGGCAGCCGGCTCGGCCTCACGGCGCGCGAGGTGCCCGCGGCGGTCGAGGTGGTCGGTAGCGAGACGCTGCGCGAGCAGGGCTACCACACGACGGTCGATGCGGTGAAAGGCGCGAGCGGCGTGAGCGCCGGCGATGCGCCGAACGACGTCGGCTATGCGATGCGTGGATTCCAGGGCAACCAGGTCAACGTGCTCTACAACGGCATCAACATCGGACCGACCGGTTTCACCGCGCTGACGATGGAGACCTTCAATCTCGACCGCGTCGAGTTTCTCAAGGGCCCCTCCTCCCTGAGTTCGGGCCAGGGCGCCGTGGGCGGCACCATCAATTTCGTCACCAAGACCCCGCACACCGGGCCGGTGCAGAACGAGGCCTTCGTCGGCTTCGACCAGCGCGGCAGCTTTCGCAGCGGCTTCGGCTCCGGCGGCAGCACGAGCGTGCAAGAGCTCGACTATCGCTTCGACATCAGCCGGACCAAGGAAGTCGGCTTCATCGCCGACACCGAGTTCAAGAATGTCCACGTGTCCGGCCAGTTGAACTACCGCCTGTCCGACAGCTTCCGGACCTTCGTGGCCGCCGAGTTCAAGGACTACAAGGCCAAGCCCTATGAAGGCACGCCGCTGGTGCCGGCAGCCGACAGCGGCACCAATGCGACCGCCGGCATCGTCTCGGGCAGCAAGATATCCGCCTACAACGGCAGCACTCTCGACGCCGTCACGATCGACCGCCGTACGCTGTCGACCAATTACAATGTGGTCGACGGTCACAAGACGATCAAGGAGTCGTGGGTCCGCAGCGGCTTCGAATGGGACCTGAACAATGCGGTTACCCTGCGGAGCCAAATCTACAACTACAATGCCAGCCGCGACTGGTACAACAACGAGGTCTCGGCGTTCAATGCGGACACCAATGTGGTCGACCGCGAGCGCTTCTTCGTCCACCACAACCATGACATCCTCGGCAACCTCACCGACGTGACGTGGAACGGAAGCATCTTCGGCCTCGCCAACCGCCTCATTGGCTTGGTCGAGAGCTCACATACCGACTTCACGCGGCCCGGCGCGGCGAATTTCTTTCACGACACGGTGCCGCTCGTCGGGTTCGACCGAGGCGTGTTCGGCAGTCTCACAACGCAAATGCAGACAGCCACCATCGACAGCGTCGCATTCAACCTCGAGGACCGGCTGAAGCTGACCGACACCTTCGCCCTCGTCGGCGGCCTCCGCTACAATCCATTCACGCTCGATCGCAATTCAACCGACATGAACGGCGTGGTGAAAAACGGATTCCCCTATTCGAAGAGCTGGCAGCCGGTCACCGGCCGCATCGGATATACCTGGGAAGCGCTGCCGGGCACGACCTTCTACAGCCAATATGCAACGGCGACCGATATCTCGGCGGACAGCATCTTTCTGCTGAGCCCAACGCAGAACCTCACGCTCTCGGACTCCCGCAGCTACGAAACCGGCGTCAAGCAGCTCACCTGGAACGGCCGCGCCGAATGGACCTTCTCGGCGTTCGACATCGCGCGCCACAACGTCTACAGCGCCCAGGCCGGCCAGCAACTCAATTTCGCCGGCAAGGTGAGGTCGCAGGGCGTCGAGCTCGCCGCCGCCGTGCGGCCGACGCCGGAGAGCAAGCTATGGGGTAACGTCGCCTATGTCCGCGCGCGCTACGCCGACTATGATCTCGCCGGCGGCGGCTCCTTCTCCGGCCACACGCCGCCGAACATCCCCGCCGTGATCGTCAATGGCGGCGGCTCCTACCGCTTCCTCAATCCCGCCTGGTGGCCGGTCGAGCTCGGCTTCTCAGTGCGCCATGTCGGCGACCGCTGGAGCACCGATGCCAACACCGTGAAGCTGCTCGCCTACACCACCGCGGACCTGTTCGCCTTCATCGACCTGCCGAAGGTGCCGCTGTTCGCCACCGCAACCAGCACCCGTCTCGCCTTTCGCGTCCGCAACGTCACCGACAGGCGCTACGCTGCCTGGAGCGATCCGTTCTATCCCGACCAGATCTTCCTCGGCGCGCCCCGCACCTACGAGGTCGAAGCCTCGTTCAAATTCTGAGGCGGCATGATCCGGGCGCTGATCCCCACGCATCGCTGGCTCAGCATTCCCCTGGCTCCGCTGTTCGTGCTGTGGTTCGCCACCGGCATCGTGATGCACTTCGTGCCGTTTCCGGCACAGACCGAGAGCGAGCGCTTCGCAGGCCTCGCGGCGCTCGATCTGGCGACGTCGCTCCACAGTCCGGCGGACGCCGTCGGCGTGAGCGGCGTCGATCACCCCCGCAGGATCCGGCTTTGGCAGCGCGCGGATGGGCCCGTTTATGTGATCTCCGCGGCCGACCGGAACGTGGCCATTCATGCCGACACGCTGGCAGCGGCCGATATCGGCGACAGCGATCTCGCGCTGTCCATCGCCCGCGTAACGGCACAGCAGCGGGGGTTCCGCGCCGACAAGGCCGCGGTCGCCGCGCACGACGATTATGATCAATGGACGGTGCCGAACCGGTTCGATGCGCATCGGCCGCTCTACCGCATCGCGCTGAACGATGCCGACGCGACTGACCTCTATGTCTCCGCGCGGACCGGCGAGGTGGTGCTCGACACGACCGGCTTCGAACGCCGCTGGAATTATCTCGGCAGCGTCGTGCACTGGATCTATCCGACAGTGCTGCGCAAGGACTGGGCCGCATGGAACGTGACGGTGTGGTGGCTGTCCCTCGCGGCCGTCATGGCCGCTGTGACCGGCGCCCTGCTCGGGCCCCTCAGGCTGCGGCTCCGCAAGGCACGACCCGTCTTGCGCTACCGCGGCTGGCACCTGTGGCATCATTGGATGGGCCTCGTCTGCATGCAATTCGTGCTGACCTGGATGGTCAGCGGCTGGCTGTCGATGGATCACGGCCGGCTGTTTGCGACCGGCCTGCTCACGCGCGTCGAGGATGCCATCCTTGTCGGCGCCGTGGATTGGACGCAGCTCTCGGCTGCCCCCGCAGTGACCGGCGAGGTCCGCGAGATCGAATGGTTCGCATTCGGCGGGCGACTGCATCAACGCACGCGCCGCGCACTGCGCCAGCAGCAGATCTCGATGCGCGACGGCCCGTCCTGGCACGTCGTCGGCCGCTTCCTGCAGCCCGCCGAGATCAATGCCGTGGCGGTCCGGCTGCGCGGCGACTGCGCGCGATCGATCGAGGTCGAGCCCGGCGACGACTATCCGTTTGCATCGGATGTGCCAGGCGCACCGATCCATCGCGTCGTCTGCGGCGACACCTGGTACCACGTCGATGCCGCCTCGGGCGCGGCGCTGGAGAAGCTCGATCCGTCGCGACGCGCCTATCGCTGGCTCTACCAGGCGCTGCACACGCTCGACTTTCCGACGCTGCTCGCGCACGCCACGCTGCGCACGCTCCTCATCGTCGGCCTGTGCATCACGGGCTTTGTCTTCAGTGTCACCGGCCTCGTGATCGGCTGGCGGCGGCTCCGCGCGGCAGGCCTCGCGCCGCGCCACAATGGTTAATTTTAACGCGCGGTTAACGCAAATTTTTCGTTGTCTATAATCCGTCTTAAGGATTTGGAGCCAGTTATAGACGATGCAGAAAGCAGCCCGTGCGGCCCCGGGCAGGATTTGTGTTGTTGATGAGTAAACCCGCGGAAAAGCCCGAGATCGTCGAGCTTCCGGCCGATGCGCCGGCGCTCGCGCCGGTCAGCCAGCGCCGGGCGGCGCAGCAGCGGGTGCGCGAGGCGCGCGACCGGTTAACGTCGACATCGGGAACGCGGCCGGCCTTCGACCGCGAGCTGCTGCGCCAATATGCGCAGACCCGCATCTCCGCCTCCTACATCGTGATGCTGCTGGTCGTCGCGACCGGCATGATGCTGAGCGTCTGGCTGCACGCGGTCGCCGCGGGCGCCTGGACGCTCGGCGTGCTCTGCATCCACGCCGCGATCGTGCGCAACTGCTCGAACTTCCTGGCCGACCAGCCATCGCTGGCGGCGACGCGGCGCTGGCGGACCCGCTTCGTGCTGCTCGACCTGCTCTACGGCGTGTGCTGGATGGCGATCCTGATCCACCCCGCGCTGGCGGAGGTGTCGGGCACGCTGATGATGTTCCTGATGCTGCTGGTCATCGCCGTGTCCAGCATGCTCGCAGCGAACCTGCCAGTGGCAGCCGTCGCGGTGACCGCGCCGGTGACGGTCGCGATCACGCTGAGCCTCGCGCTGTCGGGCACGTTCGACAATTATCTGCTTGCCGGATTTGCCGTCGCGGCCGAAGGCTATTTCGTGCTGCTCGCGCATCAGCTGCATTCGACCACGCTGGCCACGCTCGAGGCGCGCGCCGAGAAGGATGCGCTGATCGGCGAGCTCGAGCAGGCCAAGGCGATCTCCGACGAGGCACGCTACCGCGCCGAAGCGGCCAATGTCGCCAAATCGCGCTTCCTCGCCCAGATGAGCCACGAGCTGCGCACGCCGCTGAACGCCATTCTCGGCTTCTCCGAGGTGATGAAGAGCGAGATCTTCGGCGCCCATGCGGTGCCGGTCTACAAGGAATACTCGGCCGACATCCACAATTCCGGCGTCCACCTGCTCAATTTGATCAACGAGATCCTCGACCTCTCGCGCATCGAGGCCGGCCGCTACGAGCTTAACGAGGAAGCGGTGGCGCTGGTGCATGTGATCGCGGACTGCCATCATCTGCTCAAGCTGCGCGCCTCGAGCCGCGGCATCACCATCCACGAGGTGTTCGAGCAGAAAATGCCGCGTCTGTGGGCCGACGAGCGCGCGATCCGCCAGGTCGTGCTGAACCTGCTGTCCAACGCCATCAAGTTCACGCCGCAGGGCGGCGAGATCTGGCTGAAGGCGGGCTGGACGGCGTCCGGCGGGCAATATCTCAGCGTCAAGGACACCGGCTCCGGCATCCCGGAGAACGAGATCCCGATCGTGCTCGCCTCGTTCGGCCAGGGCTCGAATTCGATCAAGTCAGCCGAACAAGGCGCGGGCCTGGGGCTTCCGATCGCCAAGAACCTGATCGAGATGCATGGCGGCACGTTCACGCTGAAATCGAAGGTCCGCATCGGCACCGAGGTGATCGTCACCTTCCCGCCCGAGCGCGTGATGTCGGCGCTGGCGCCGCTGTCCGACGAGGCGCCGCCGCTGCAACCGGATCCTGCCACCGCGCCCGCTCAGGAGAAGCGGCGGCTGCTGCGCAAACCGATCATGAATGCCGGAACGGGACTGTGAGATGATTGACCTTGCAAAGCCGGACCAGAACCTTTTCAACTCGCGGCATGAGCCAGGATTCCCCCTGCATTGCCGTCTGCTTGATCGACCCCAAGACGAAGCTGTGCTTCGGCTGCGGCCGCACGCTGCCGGAGATTGCGCGCTGGGGACGCATGTCGCGCGACGAGCGGCTCGCCGTGATGGACGGGCTGCCCCTGCGCATGCACGACGCCGGATTGCCCGCGATGGCGCGCAAGCGCGACTGAGCGACTCCTGCCACATCGGAGGCAAGGCATGAACAAGGTCGCCTTGGTTCTCCTCACGATGGTGGTCACCGCGAGCGCCGTGATCGTCTACAAGGATCCCGAGCAGGCGGCGCTGGCCAGCGACACCGTCTCGAGCATGCTCCGCAGCCGCGCCTTCAGGGCCAAAGCGGGTCCGCCGACCAACGCGGTCGAGATCGAGCGCACGCGGGGCGGCGAGTTCGCGCTGCGCGCCAAGATCAACGGCGTCGCCGCGCCGATGGTGGTCGACACCGGCGCCACCTCGGTGGTGCTGACCTGGGAGACGGCCAAGGCCGCGGGCCTGCCGCTCGAGCTGCTCGACTACGATGTCGACGTCGAGACCGCAGGCGGTCATACCAAGGCGGCGCGGCTGACGCTGGATCGGCTCGCGATCGGCAAGCTGGTGGAGCGCTCAGTGCCCGCGCTGGTCGTGCCCCACGGCCAGATGAAGACCAATCTGCTCGGCATGAGCTTCCTCGACCGTCTGGAACGCTGGGAGGTGCGCTCCGACCGGCTGATGCTGCACGGCTATCCCGAGCGCAGCTGAGCAGGCATTGCTCTGCGCCGCTTGTGCGAGCGGCTCGTCTCGGCCTAGGCTCCCGCCATGGCCGACGCCCCGCCCCCGCAATTGATCAAGCTTGCGCTCAACGAGACTCCCTTCGGCCCCTCGCCCGCCGCCGTCGCGGCCATCCAGGCCGATCTCGCCGGGCTCGCCCGCTACACCGGACACGAGGTCGACGACCTCACGGCTGCGATTGCCGCGCGCGAGAACATCGCAGCCGACCAGATCGTGCTCGGCGAGAACCTCAACGTGCTCGGGCTCTACCTGTCCGCCCAGGGCGGACCCGGTGGCACCTTCGTCTACTCCGAGCCGGGCTACACGGCGCTGGTCGACGCGGTGGCGCCGGCCGGCGGCCGCGTGATCGGCGTAGCGCTGAACGCCGCGCTGGAGAATGACTTGCCGGCCCTTGCGGCCGTGGTCGACAGCAACACCCGCGCAGTCTATCTGGTCAATCCGCACAATCCCTCGGGAACGGCGAGCGACGCCGCGCAATTCATCGCAGCGGTTCGCGCATTGGCGTCGCGCACGCTCGTCATCGTCGACGAGGCGTATCTGGAGTTCCTGCCTGATTTCGCCGAACGTACGGTTACGCCGCTGCTGCGCGAGGGCGCGAACGTCGCGGTGTTCCGAACATTTTCCAAGATCTACGGCCTTGCCGGTCTGGCCATCGGGTACACCTTGGCGCCGAAGCCGTTGGCCGCAGCGCTGAAGCAGATGGGCATCGGTGCCTTCTTCGGCCTGAGCCGGCTCAGTCTCGTCGCTGCCACCGCGAGCCTCGGCGATCTTGATTACGTCGCGTCCGTGCGCGGCAAAGTGGCGGCCGAGCGCGAGGCGTGGCACGCGCTGCTGCGCGAGCGCAAGCGGCGCTTCAGCGCCTCACGGGCGAACTTCGTGTTCTTCGATTGCGGCCGGCCACATCAGGAAGCGGCCGCGGCGCTCGCGGCCCGCGGCATCAGCATCGGCCGCGCGCAGCCGGGCTTTGCGACATGGCTACGCATCTCGATCGGGCTGCCCGAGGAGAATGCGATCGCGCGGCAGGCCGTGGCGGAGCTGCTGCCGGCGAACTGACCGGATCAGGCCAGCGCGACGGAAGGCGCGCGCTCCTCGATCATCGCCACGGCCTCGCGCAACACCTCGATGCCTGCGTCAGGCTTGACGCCGCGCTCGGCGAGATGGCGGCGGAACGCGCGCGCGCCGGGCACGGCATGATACGCTCCGACGAGATGCCGCGTGATCGCGTGCAGCCGCATGCCCTGCGCGACTTGGCGCTCGATATAGGGCTCGAGCGCAGCCAGCGCGTCCTTCATGCTCCGCTGTGGCCCCGCCTCGCCGAACAGCACGGGATCGACGTCGAGCAATCGCCACGGCTCCTGATAGGCCGCGCGCCCGAGCATCACGCCATCGACATGCGCGAGATGATCCTGCGCCGCTTCGATGCTGGTGATGCCGCCATTGATGATGACCGGCACCCGCGGCAGCCGCGCCTTCAGCCGGTACACCCTGTCATAGTCGAGCGGCGGGATGTCGCGGTTCTCCTTCGGCGACAGCCCGTTCAGCCAGGCCTTGCGCGCATGCACGATCAGCGCGTCAGCGCCTGCATCGACCACGGCATCCGCCAATGCATCGAGCGCGACCTCCGGATCCTGATCATCGATGCCGATGCGGCACTTCACCGTGACCGGAATTGTCACCACGCGCTTCATCGCCGCGACGCAGGCCGCGACCAGCGCCGGCTCCGCCATCAGGCAGGCGCCGAAGCGGCCATCCTTCACCCGGTCCGACGGACAGCCGACATTGAGGTTGATTTCGTCATAACCGAAATCCTCGCCGATCCGGGCCGAGGTCGCGAGGTCGGCCGGATCAGAACCGCCGAGCTGCAGCGCCACCGGATGCTCGCTCCGATCGAAGCCGAGCAACCGCGTCCGGTCGCCATGAATGACGGCACCCGTCGTGACCATCTCGGTGTAAAGCAGAGCCCGGCGCGACAGCAGCCGATGGAACACGCGGCAGTGCCGGTCTGTCCAATCCATCATCGGCGCCACGGCGAAGCGCCAAGCTCCTGATTTACCTATTTCGTCTGATATTTCAGCCATTTCGATGTCGTGCAGCAGGCATCCGATTCCCGCCTGTTTACACCGATTTCCGCCTTTTCGGACCGCTTTTTCGCTTCGCAGTACAACAATGCTGTAGCGCCGGGATCGATGTTGCACGCATATCTGTGCCTCCACGCTCTCCGGCACCGCGGCGTGTCCCGGCCGTTCGAGAAGGGCCTCAACGTTCGGTAAGTTGCAGCCGTTTCAAGCCGTCGCTCATGGTTGAGCCTAAAGCGCTACAAGCAGGCGCCTGTGTCATGGCAACGCCGGAGATCGCGAGCAGCCCACCAATGATCAGTCTTGGCCGGGAGGAACTCACGTCCGGCTTCCGAGTTGCGTCGCAGCGAACTTAGCTCGCACGGGCTGACCCTGGAGTTCGATGAATGAAGCTCGTCTGGCACGCCGATAATCTTCTGGAAGTCGATTGGCTGCGCGAGATTCTTGGCGATCTCATTGATGACGAGTGCGTTGACCTCGATCTGACTTGCTTCGACGACAACTGTATTCATGTCGTCAGCAGCAACTGGCAGCCCTTGCCCACCTACGAAGCCTATTTCCAGGAGTGCCGGCGGAGATGCCGGAACCTGATTCTGCTCCACACCAGCGACGAATGGTTCTCCGGAGGCTATGCACTGTACCGGCATTTTGACGCCGTCATTCGCAACTTCGCGACTGGCCTTGCGCGCCAGGAGGGTATTTGGACCATCCCGGAAGGGTATGCCAACGGCACCCGGACCGGCACCGCGCTACGCCCCGCGACCGAGCGTCGCCATGTCTGGTCGTTCACCGGCGAGATCAAATCGTCCCGCGCCGACATGGCTGCCGCCCTTGCCAGGCTGACGCCCCACTTTCTCACCGGAACCGCGTCCATTTACAACGCGAACGGAAAGAAGCTGCGCAAGACGGAGTTCGACGACCTCCTCGAGACCACGGTGTTTTCACCATGCCCGATGGGCAACGCCATCCTGGAAACGTGGCGCCTGTACGAGAGCCTCGAACTCGGATGCATCCCGCTCGTCGAGACGCGCTGGTCCCTGGACTATTTCACCTCGCTGCTCGGACCACACCCGATCCCATCTTTCCGCAGTTGGGAGGCGGCATGTCGCTATGCCGAGCTCATGCTGCAGGACAGTTCGGCCTTGCTGCGTAAGCAGTCCGAGATCATCGCGTGGTGGAGGGCCAAGAAGATGGCCGTCCACAGCGAGCTTCGCCAGGCGGTGACCGGCCCCTCGCGGCACGCGGCGCTGCAGAGGTTTGGCGCCCTCGCCCGCAACCGCCACCCGCCTCTCCACGAGCCCTTGCGCCTGCTGGAGCTCCTCCGCCATCAGAGTGGCGCCAGCCTGATGCGCCGGATCAGGCGTCCCGCGGGCCCGATCAGACGCATCGCCCGCGAGAGCCTGCGCAATCTGCGCGCCTGAGCTCACGGGACCAAGCGCGCTCGCTCTTGCATCTTGGTCGTCTCGAGCGGCCGGTGCAACGCGCGGATGACCGAATACAGGGTTTGCGCGTAGAGCAGAGATCCAACGCCATAGGCGACCACATAGGCCACGATGAACGTGTCTGTTGTCCAGTTGAGCACGACCATCAGCACGCTGATCACCACCATGACCGCAAGCGTGAGACATGAGCGACGAGCGAGCTCCTCAAATCGTCCGATTCCGATCAAGACGATCTGACACGTCGTCTGGACGAGCATGAACGCGAACATCGCGCAGATCGCAATCCGCATGACGGGCGAGACGATCCCGGCATGGTTGAGGATGACGCCGAAAATCTGCTCGCCGAACCCCGCAATCGCGATGATTCCCGCCAGCATCGGCAGCAGCCCGATCAAGACGCCTTTCGCGGTCGCGCGCATCAGGCCGACGGCATCCGCATGGTGCATCGCCCGGGTCTGCTGCGGAAGAACGGATTCCGCGCCGATCAGATAGCTCAGGACCGCAAACCGCGTGACCTTGTAGAACATGTCGAAGGTGACGACGGCCGCTGCATCACGCGATGCAGCGAGCAGATAATAAGGAAAGACGCCGATGACGAAATCGGATAGTGAGAGCAGCACGGTGGCGCCGACCCCGCGGATTTCCGCGCGCAGCAGCGTAAGACCCCTGCGCAGCGCACCTTTCCGCGGCGCAAAGCCGTGAATGCGAGCGAGCCAGAGCAATGCGCAGATCGCCACACTCCAGACGCCCAGGCTGATCGCGCTGTACGACTCGAATGACAGACCAGTCAGCATCGCCAGCGTCACGGCCAGCGATGCCAGGCGGCGGACCAGATCGACGGCCTCGGTCCAGAAGAATCCGTCGCGCGCGTTGATGGCCACCCGAAGCGCCATTCGCGGCAGCGCGCAGACCGCGCCGGCAAAGATCAGAAGATATGGGACCGCGTAGATGCCGACCTGAAGGATGCCGGACATCAGCGCAAGTCCCAACACCAGGATGGCCACGAGTCCGACCGCGATGTAGAGCGTGACGATCGTGACCACCAGATCCTGATCGTCAGGGGTTGCGGCGCGTGCACCGGATTCCGCGAGATAGTGCGACCTGAGCTTGAAGAATGTCAGTCCGGTGATACCGAGATCGCTCTGGACGACCAGCGCTGCCACCGCGAGCAGGCTCGCAATGACCGCATAGGATTCGATCCCGATTGACCGCACGAGCACATAGGCCAGCAGGAAGTTCGTGACGGCGTTCAGCGCGGAGTTGGCCCCCTTCAGCGCGACGAGCCCAAACGCACCGTTCGATAATCGCAGAAGCCGATGCAAGAGCGCGCTGCGATCGGCTGCAATGGAACTCCCGCTGCTCTCGCCGCTGACGAGCACCTCATCACTGCTTGTCGTCATCGGCTGACAATCATCTCGTTTCGCAGGTCCGGCGCGATCCTGCTTGCCGTCTCGGATACGGCTTTGGAATTCTCATTGATCTGATCGTTGCCGAGCCAGGCCACCAGTGCGGCCAGCTGCATCAGGACTGACGGGTTGAGGAGATAGCCGCCGAGAAAGAGATAGGTGTAGCCGACGGCAAACCGGACACCGCGAGGCCCGCGGCCGATCGTCAAATACAGCAGCCGTGAATAGAGCACGGCTCCGAGCAGTCCGTACTCATAGATGACCTTCCCCCAGGTCGGATCGAACGCATAGAATGACAGCAGACGGAACTCCTCCTGAACGGTTCCGGGCCCACGACCGATGAGAAACGTGGCGTCGGTTGCGAACACCACGCCTCGCAGCACCCGAAACATCGAGATGAACCGCGCCCATCCGCTCGACTGCGTGTCGGAAAACTCACCAAGGCGTCTTGTGAACGCGTCCAGTGAGAGAACATCGCCGAAGGCGATCACGATCAAGCCGAGCACGACTGCGACGACGAACAGCCGCATATGACCGTGACGCACGAAATAGAACGGCAGGAACAGCGCCAGCATCGTGAGGCCGGTCCCTGAATAGCTGCACAGCAGACCGGCTGCCAGCAGCGCCATGCGCGAGGCCCTCGCCGCCAGCGTCAGCTCGGCCACCAGGGCGATGGCCAGGAACTGGCAGAAGAAGGACGGCTCCAGGAAGACGACCCCATTGCTCTTGTACACCGGCGACGACCAATAGAGCGGGATCAGAGAATTGTAGCCCGACACCGTGACGCTGTCCGGCAGGTGCTTGTCCAGGAAGAACGCAACATCAGCGCCCACGGCAAACTGCCCGAGGAACTGCGCGATGCCGACGGCCGCGCCGATGCAGCCGACGGTCGAGAGCAGGCGCAGGATCCTGTCGTAAGGCATCCCGGTCGCAACACAGCGGAACACCAGAGGCGCCTGCGCCACCACAAGGAAGCCGAGTGACAGCGCCGAGACGTGCGAACTCGGCGACAGCGCTGTGCTGACGGCCCCAAGAATGACGAAGAGCGCGTACCAGGCAAATGCGCTCGTATTGATCTCGAGCCGGCCTGCGATGAACCCCACCGCGGTCACTGCAGGGAAGATCAGAAGGTTCAACGGATAGAGGCCGCCCGTGCCGGGCAGCGCGATCTTCTGAAGGGCAACCGATGAAAGCAGCGCGATCGCGCAGATCGCGAAGACGGATTGCGCGTCGGAGCGGGCTGCGGGAGCAACCGATGTGAGCGTCATGACCATCGACCTTCGCCGGAACGGGCGGCGCGCGTCACGCGAGTGGCGCCTGCCTGCGCAGCCGGTAGTCCGCCATGGCCGGCGACGGGCTCCAGCCGCCCTGCTCGGCGTCGATGTCGTCGTCGAAGCGTTCCTCCCGCTCGGCATAGAGCCGGCGCTCCCAAGCCCGACGACGTCGAACACGAATGGCTTCGAGCATCACGCAGGTGGCGGCGCCTCCCACCAGACCGATGACCCCTCCCAAAGCGAGGAAGAGCGGCTTCGGTGGAAACACCGGCTCTGTCGGACTCGTGGCGGATTGGGCGATTTTGACGTTGGACAGCTTTTCGCTCGCATCCCAATCCGCATTCAGCTGGGCTTCCGCCGCACGACCGACATGCGCTTCCATCACTTTCGAGACCTGATCGAGCTGATCCTTGAGACGGTTGAATTCAGCGGCGATCGATGAGAGCTCGCTCAGCTTGCGGCCGACATCCGCAACCGACTCCGTCTGCGCCTTCTCCAGCGAACGCAAGCCGACGATCTCCGAATTGAGGTTGACCAGCGATTGCGCGGTCTCCTGGAACACGCGCACCAGCAATAGCGGCGATTCGTTCGCCGGCACCTTGTTGGAATCCGTCAACGCATCCGAATTGCCGCCCGGCACATTCTGCTTTGGCCCCGTAATCTCGCTCGGCAAAGAGATCCGACGTCGAAGCTGGGTCAGCGTGTTCTGGAACGTCGCGGCTTGGGCCTCCTTCTCCGCAATCGCACCGCGCGTTTTTTCCAGCGCCGCGGTAGCGTTGTCGCGGCGTGCGAGCGCAAGCTCGATCTCCTGCCCCACCGAATAGGTCGAATGCTGGGCCGCAAATGCGCTGAGCTCCGCCGACGCGCGCTTGTACTCGTCGAGATAACGTGACGCCTGTTGTCGGAAAAAGGCGGGCGCCGCCGCATTTCCGCTCAGATCGGCCTGCCGCTGCAGGAAGTCACGGACAACGAGCGTCAGGAACTGCTCTGCGACCTTCGGATCCTCGTGCCGGAAGGTGAGAGAGAGAATCTGAGAATCCTTTTCAAGCGTGACAGCGAGCCGCTTCTTGACCTTCGACAACGCTCGATCAGCATCCGTGCGTGCATCATCCGATCGTTCCCGCCAGAACGGCGCGGTGATTTTTGAAACCCTGTCGATCCACTCGGGCGGAATGACGGTTCGCCATGCAGCCGGCTGCTTCTGATCGGGGAACAATCGCGCGGCGCCGAATTCGCTGATCGCCTGTCGAAGCACATCCTCGCTGTTAATGATGTAGATCTGAGAATTCAGCTGATAGCGCAGCGTGTCGGGAAATTGCGATTGCTGCCGTTGCGCCCGATCGAGCGTGGTCATCAACAGCGCTTCCGACTGATACAGCGGCGTGACCGTCATGGTGAACGCCGTGACGCCAGCCACGATCAGGATGAAGACCGTCAGGAAAGCGAGCTTTCGATCCCACACGATCTTCCCAAGTGCGTTGAACGACATGCGGGCCTCGCTGTTGTTGGAGTCTGGGCGGGGTGCGATCAGGCATGTGGCAAGTGCGAAATGATGGCTTGGTTCCAAACCGATTGCGCACGCCTTGTTGAAATCGGGCCGGATGGCTCGCTTCGGACCGTGCCGCAAATGAAGGGATCGGACACGTGATGCCGCCACGCTCCTCGCTCGCGATTCTGCTGTTGCTATGCTCTACCGTTGCCTGCTTCGCGGGCAATTCCGCACTGGGCGCCTATGTCGGGAATGATCTGTCCGAATTGAAGAGGTTCGAGACCTGGCTTGGCCGCCCAGTCGATCAGATCGTCGCTCACACTGGCCGGGCCAACTGGAAGGACTGGGTCGACAGTGTGCGGTGGTCCATCGGCCTATGGTCACCGCTCGACAAACCGATCTGCTGGACCATTCCGCTGTTTGCCGACCGTGGCTCGCTGTCGGACGCTGCGGCCGGAACCTACCAGGACCATTACGAACAGGCGGCCCGCATGCTGGCGCAAACACGCCCCCGTGACGTCGTCATCTATGTGCGGATGGGAGAAGAGTTCAACGGCGACTGGATGCCATGGGCCGCCGCGGGACATGAGC
Source organism: Bradyrhizobium sp. ORS 278 (assembly GCF_000026145.1). NCBI lineage: Bacteria > Pseudomonadati > Pseudomonadota > Alphaproteobacteria > Hyphomicrobiales > Nitrobacteraceae > Bradyrhizobium > Bradyrhizobium sp. ORS 278. The sequence goes on from NC_009445.1 coordinate 4,944,862, forward strand.
AGGACTTCATCCGAGCCTATCGCAACTTCGTCAAGGCGTTCCGCTCGGTGTCCGGCCGGTTTCGTTTCGAATGGAACGTCAACGTTCGCGAAACCCGCATGAACGCCGCGGATGCCTATCCCGGAAATGACTACGTCGATGTGATCGGAATGGACTTCTATTACAATACCAAGTGGAACCCGACCGATCCCGACAAGGCATGGACCGAGATGGTCGAGGGCCCCTACGGACTGAAATGGCTGGAAGACTTCGCGGCCGCGCATGGCAAGCCGACGGCCTACCCCGAGTGGGGTGTCAATTCCGACACTGCGGGGCCTTACATCGCGAGAGCAGCGCAATGGTTTGCTGACCATCATGTGCTGTATCAGAGCGTCTGGAACTCGAATGATGCGTTTCCGGGCAAGCTGAGCGACGGCCGATATCCAGCAGCCGCGACCGCCTATATCCGGGCATTTGGAGCCGCGGCAGCCCCGCAGCACTTTCCCTAGGGAGCCGCCCGTTCGGACACCGCCACTGGCGGCGACCTTGAAAATCGCGCTCGCAGGATGCGATGACTGAAGCCGATCGCCCAGCTGTGATGCATGATCATGGCGGCAGGGCCGGCTGTGCAGCCGGCGAGATCGCGGTTGCTGACGGCAAGCCAGCCACCGGCGACGAGACACGCGGTGATATACAGCAGCGACGGCGCAACAAACAGCCAACTGACGCTGATGGCCAATGCAGGTCCCATCAGGTTCATTCCCAGCACACCCAATGGCAGCACCTGCCGGATCTTGGGCCGCTGGCGGTGCTTGATCATGGTTTTCGCGCGGCCGGAGCCGTGGTTGAAATACTGACGCGCGAGCGAGCTGAAAGTGCTGCGCGGAAAGTAGGTGACGGCAAGCTCCGCGGATAGCCAGATCTTCGCGCCGGCATTCCGGAACCTGACGTCGAGCTCCGCGTCCTCGTTATGCGTGAAGCTTTCGTCATAGCCGCCGACGGCAAGGAATGACCTCCGCAGAAACGCAGCATGATGTCCATGCTCGACATAACGGGACGTAGCCCCGACCCGATGCAACGCACCGCCGTTGCCCAAACGGCTGTTCTGCGCGGCGGCGATGCCGCGTTGGAGGACGCCTGATCCGCGCGTGCGCATGGGAACCACGACCGATGCAGCATCACGCTCGCGCAGCTCCTCGACCAGGCCAACAACAAAGCCCTCCGGATATTCGGCGTGCGAATCCGCGCGGATGATGATCTCGGCGCGGGCCATGATGGCCCCCCGGTTCACGGCGGCGGATTGATAGCGCAGCGGATTGTGTTCCAGTCGGATTCGCCCATCGAGCGCGCCTAACTGGGTCACGATCGACACAGTGCGGTCCGTGCTGCCGCCGTCGAGCACGATCAGCTCGTAATCGACATGGTCCAGTCCGGCCGCCAGGGAGCGCAAGGCCCTCTCGATGTATTTCTCCTCGTTCAATGTTGGAACGATGATAGAGACTGAGGGTTCAGCTGGCATGGAACGATCCCGAAGCGGAACTGACATGAGTATGCGCAACGCGCACCGATGCGTCGTGTCCGCGGGACACGATGCTCTCGGCCCAATGCCGATCCGCCAGACCGGTTCCTATCAATGACGACTCTCGACGTGACCGGACAGCGGCTTGGGCTGGGCTGCGCGCGACTGGGCTCTGTTCTTGGGCGCGATCGCGCCGATGCGCTCAGGCTCGTGCAGACTGCACTCGATCGAGGCATTCGCTTCTTCGACACCGCCGACATCTATGGACAGGGCGAGAGCGAACGGCTGCTTGGCGCAGCGCTCGACGGCCGGCGCAAGCAGGCGACCATCGTCACCAAGGCCGGACAGTATTTCCCGCTGTGGATGCGCGCAGCGCAGCCGCTCAAGAGCGTGATCGCGCCCCTGATCCGGCGGAGCGGCGGCGGACGCCAGCTCGTTGCGAAGATGCGCGACGCACCGCTGCCGCAAGATTTCACCGGCAGCTATCTGCGCGCCCGCATCGAGGCGAGCCTCGGCCGCCTCCGGACGGACTATGTCGACGTCATGCTGCTGCACAGCCCTTCCGAAGAAATCATCATCGACGGCGAGGCCATGGGCCATCTCGAGAGGATCAAGGCTGCAGGAAAGGCCGTCGCCATCGGCGTGTCCTGCGAAGACGTCGAATCGGCCATACTCGCGCTGAATGACCCGCGCATCGAAGCGGTCGAGCTCCCGCTCTGGCCGATGACCGACCGCACCGATCTCTTTCTCCACCTGGCGCAACAACGCGGCATTCTCGTGATCGGTCGCGGACTGATGCGGGTCACCAGCCCGGACAACGACGCTAAACGATGGCGGGCCATCCTGGCCGCGGCCCTGGCGCGGAGCGAGCTCGGCCGTCTGCTGATCGGCACAACCCGTGTGGCGCATCTACTCCAAGTGCTCGATGCCATTCAAGATCAGGATGAACCGTGTTCATAGATGGACGGCGAATCGCGGCAGGGACCACGCTGGACGCGGAGATCTGCATCATCGGCGGCGGTCCCGCAGGCATCGTGATCGCGCGCGAATTGCTGGCGACGTCGCGTTCGGTCATTCTGGTCGAGAGCGGCTCCTGGCGGCCAGATAAGCTGATCCAGGCGCTGAATGCCGCCGAGCTTGCCGCTGGCAGTCGTCATCCGCCCCCCGAGATGTACCGCGAAAGACGCTTCGGCGGATCATCGACGATCTGGGGTGGCCGCTGTGTCCCGCTGTCGCCCAGCGATTTCGAGCGCCGACCCTATGTCGCCAATAGCGGGTGGCCGATCTCCTACGACGAGCTCGCCCCGTTTTATGCAAGGGCCCTGACTTATTGCGAGGCCGGCGAGTTCGTATTCGATCCGGTTTGTCTCAAAGGTCCAGCCGATCTTGTCGAGGGACTCGAGGACGATGATATTTCGGTCGGTCTGGAGCGCTTCAGTCCGCCCACCAATTTCGGGCGCCGCTTCAAGGCTGATCTCGTCCGCTCGTCGCTGCACCGGATCCTGACCCAGACCACCGTCACGCGATTACAGACGGACAGTTCCGGTCGGCGGATCGCCGCGCTGGACTGTGCGACCGTTGCCGGCAATTCTTTCCGCATTCACGCGAAGACCATCGTCCTCGCAGCCGGCGGACTCGAGTCAGTGCGCCTTCTGGCGGCCTCCAACCAGGTGAATCCCGCGGGCCTCGCCAATTCGAGCGGCGCTCTCGGCCGCTACTACATGTCGCACCTGGAGGGCACGCTCGGATGCCTGCAAGTCGCGAACGGCCGCCGGGTGGCGTGGAACTTCGCAAGAACATCCGATGGCATCTATGCGAAGCATCATTTGCGGTTGTCCGAGCCGGTGAAGAACCGTCATCAGCTGCGAAACATGATTTTCCGGCTGCATCACGCCAATCCGATGAACCCCGACCATCGCGATCCCGTGCTGTCGTTGATGTACATCGCGAAGCGCTTCGTGCTTCCGGAATACCGGCGAAAGATCACCACCGTGGAGCTGGAGGCGCTCGATCGCCTGCCTCACGGAAGCACCCTCGCCGTTCGGCATGTCGCCAACATCGCCGGCAATCCGTGGCCGCTCGCGAAGTTTCTGGGCTCCTGGGTCTACAGGCGGCATGCGCGCTATCGGCGCGTCCCCTATGTGGCGCTCCACTCGAAAACCGGCTGCTACCCGCTCGACTACAATGCCGAGCAGACGCCGCTTTATGACAGCAGGCTCTCGCTGACAGGCGAGACAGATCGGTTCGGAATGCCAAAGCTGCACATCGATTGGCGGGTCTGTCCAGGGGACATGGCCTCGATTGCGGCCAGCTATCGCGAGTTACAACGGGTGTTGGACCGGACCGGCGTCGCCAAAGTGCTGTTCGACGACGCCACCCTCAACGAGAGTGCCAGCCATCCGACCGCCGTGGGCGGCCATCATATCGGCACGGCACGGATGAGCGATGATCCGAGCCAGGGCGTCGTGAATTCGAACTGTCGAGCCCATGACGTCGATAATCTCTACATCGCCAGCAGCGCCGTGTTCCCAACCGGCGGCTCGGCGAATCCCACACTGACGATCGTCGCTCTCGCCATTCGACTGGCCGAGCACATGGCGTCCGAGATGCGGAGTTCCAGATGACGCCATCGATTCTCTGGCTGGCGCGAACGCTGCCGCTGCCGCTGAACGCCGGTGACCGGATCTACTCGGCGCACCTCGCCGGCGCGGTCGCGCGCCAAGGCAGCCGCGTCGTGTTCCTCGGTCTTGCGAACCCCGACGATCCGAGCGGCTCGCTGGACGAGCTCGAGCGTCGGGTCCAGTGGAAGCTCGTTCCCGGCGCGCCCAACCCCAAGCTGCTCGGTCTCGCTAGCCGACTGCCGATGGTCGGTGCTCGGTTCTGCACCAGGAGCTATCGGGATGCGATTACGCGCGAGCTCCGCGAAGCGGACTATGATGCCGTGGTGCTCGATCAGTACGGAATGAGCTGGGCGATCCGCCATGTCCGGAACATCGCACGCCGGCCGCCCATCCTGATCCACGTGTCGCACGACTTCGAGACGCGCGTCACCGATCAGATCGCCCGTAACTTCGCTGGCGATCCCGTACGACGATTTCTGCTCAGGCAAAATGCACGCAAGACGGCCGTCGCCGAGACGGATCTTGCCAGCGCGAGCCGGCTTCTCGTGACCTTGACCGATGAGGACCGTGCGTCGTTCGCGGCCATCAATCCCTCGCTGGGACACGTCGTCCTGCCACCAGGTCATGCGGGCCGCCGCGCGCCTCCGCGCGCCATCGACACGACGGTTCCCAGACGCGCGATCATCGTCGGTTCATTTAGCTGGATCGCCAAGCAGATCAATCTCGAGCGCCTGCTGAGCGCGGCCGACGGAATATTCCCGCAAGCATCGATCGAATTGCATGTCGTCGGAATGGTCCCGGAACCTCTGCTATCCCGGCTGAGGCAGCGTTTTCCCTGGGTCGCATTCAAAGGCTACGTCGACGATCTCGGCGAGGAACTACGCAACGCGCGGCTCGCACTGGTGCCCGAGGAGATCGGCGGCGGCTTCAAGCTCAAGATCCTCGACTACATCTTCGCGCGCGTACCGGTTGCCGCTGTCGCATCCGCGCTCGGCGGTATTCCGGCGCGCCTGAAAGATCAATTTTTGATCGAAGATGACGTTGCGAAGCTTCTTCGGACGGTTGCCGACACGATCGATGACGTTGGCTGCCTAAATCGAATGCAGACTGGCGCATTCGACATCGCCGATGGCCTGTTCGACTGGGATCTGAACGGACAACGCCTCCTCGATGGGCTCACGCAGGCTCTGCGGGAGCGTTCGCGCAAAGGCATCAGCAACGCGCTGACCGGGCTTACGGAGCCGGCGCCTTCGATCTGAAGATACGACCTCAGCTCGCGTGTTCCAGCAGATCGCACGCGTACTTACAACTACACTTGACTTCATCGATGCCGCGTTCCTCCTTGCAGCAATGAGGCCATTGCGTGACGATTTTCGGCCGACATCAAGATCATCAGGAACAACTGAGCAAATTAGAGAAAGATTGGAACGATACCCGGCAGAGGACTTTTGTTCGCGTTGCAACAACAAACAGCAGTGCGTTGGAGTCTGAGATATGGACGGAATGGCCAAGGCGACTGGTGCAGATGAACAATCGATCTATGTGTTCGTAACAGCAGATCGTCCGACTGGACTTACATCGAAGCGCGTCACGGACATCGTGCTCGCCCTCTGGGGCATCATTCTCCTCGCCCCCCTCCTCCTCATCTGCTGCTTCGCAATCGCCTGCTTCTCTCCCGGTCCGGTGATGTTTCGTCACCGCCGCGTCGGCTTCAACGGCAAGTCGTTCGACTGTTTGAAATTCCGCACCATGGCGACCGATGCGTCGGAACGCCTGCGTCGGCATCTCGAGTCCGATCCGGCCGCGGCGGCCGAATGGCAGACGACGCGAAAGCTGCGCAAGGATCCCCGCGTCACGCCGATCGGCGCCCTCTTGCGAAAGTCCAGCCTGGACGAACTGCCGCAGCTCTTCAACGTCCTAAGGGGCGACATGAGCATCGTCGGACCGCGGCCGATCACCGAGGAGGAATTGGAGCGCTATTCCGATGCGGTTCACGCCTATTTCTCTTGCCGTCCGGGGATCACCGGCCTCTGGCAGGTGAGTGGTCGCAGCACGACCACGTTTCAACGGCGCGTGGTCCTCGACAGCTACTATGCTCATAACTGGTCGATGATCCTCGACGCGAAGATCATCATGGCGACGGTTCCGGCCGTGTGCTTCTCAAACACGGCCTATTAGCAGCCTCGAAGCCGCGGCCGGCCCCCCACGGCGGGCCTCGCGAATCGGCAAAATGATGCTAAATGTGGCGTCATGGTGATTGGAGGATGCGCAATACGTGTGCTCATCTTCCGGTCCGGTAGCATGTCGCGAGTTCCATTCGCGGCCAGACCTTGCCCCGCGTCAAAGCGGGACCTTGCATTTGATGCGACAGCTCACGCGATATGACGATAGTGTCATGGTCTCACTTGCGACCGGAGCATTTCCGCCTTGAGCACGGCTTGCGTATCGACCACGAGCAGCGATCGCTGGACGTCCCCGATGCATTCACCCGGGACGCCGAGATGAGCTATCTGACGGCCGGGTTGGCATTGTCCGGAGCCGCGATCGGCTTCGCGTTCCGCTGGCACGCTCTCCTGCCCATCGTTGTCCTCGTCCCCCTAATCGTCATCATCTTCTCGGTGTCGCGCGGCTCGAGTTTCGAAACGACGGCAGTGGGTATCCTCATCGCTGAAGCCGGTCTCCAGGGCGGCTATGTGGTCGGATTGCTGTTGCGCCTGCTGGTGCCTTTGATCAAGCCTCGCTCGGTTGCGGCAGGTCCGCGCGAGACCCGGGCCGCGGGCAAGGACGACCAGCGGCACCCTGCGCCGCCTCCAAGCGGAGCGTGAGTCGCTCGAGGCCGGCCCTGCACGGAAGGCAAAGGCTCATTTCCAGGCATAGAGCTTGAACTCTGGCGTGTCGGCTCCGCCTGGCTTGCGAAGAACCCACAAATTATAGGCTGCGAGATCCCTCACGCCGATGGCATGGAGCAAGGTGTCGTATAAATAGGACGCGAGATAGAACGGAACAAAGAATTCGAGGTAGGAACTGCTGTTGTATCCGGGCAAATGATAGACGGTCTGGAAGCCCGACTTCTGTACCAGGTTACGAAATGCCGAGTAGTTGGTCCGATCGTAGTGCGCGGTGAAGCCCAGATGCTCGGCGGTCTCTCCCATGGATGTCGCCAGCAGCCGCTTCGAGGTGGCTTTCGGTAAGAGCCGGTTGGCGACGGCAAACGGGGCATAGCGTCCGGGGAACTGCGCGATGAAATAGCCTCCGGGGCGCAGCGCCTCGAAGGCATTGTCAAGGAAGCGCTGGTTGTCGCTGAAATGCTCGATGCCGGAGCTGATCATCACCAGATCGATGGATTCGCGAGCGACCGGAATTCTCTCGACCGCATCGCACTCGATCCTCTCGTCGAGCAAAAGATTGTCGGCCATTTCTGCGCCGTCGATATCCACGCCGATCAGCTTGATTCCGTACCAGCTCTTGTAATGCAGCGGAAAGTGCCACTGCTTTCCCGCGCCGACGTCGAGCACCGTTCTGGTCTCCGGATGCGAGAGCAGGATGGCGCCGATCTTGTGGTAGGCGGCGAACACATTCGCCTCGTGATAGTGGTCAGGAGTGATCGCCCGCGAAAGGCGTCTGTTCAGCGCGAAGAACGAGCCTGAATGTCCCACGTGAATCTCCCGTGATTGCTGATGCGGAACACTCAACGTCGGACGAGCCCGGATGCTCCGAAAAGAATGATGTTCGGCCGGGAATGTGTGATTCGTGTCTTCTCCCAACCGGGCAACGCTTCATCACGTTCGGCCCGACGTCCAAGCTGTCGGCGAGGTCTCAGCCCAAGCGACGACGGATCAGAGGCGACCAGGTCAGGCGTTCAGCCTGTCGATGTGGATCTGGCCGGCCTTCACCACCAGCGGGATGTGATCGCCCTGCCCGAGCAGACAGGAGATGTCGCGCAGCGGATTGCCATCGACGACGAGGAGATCGGCGATCGCGCCGGGCTGGATGCGGCCGAGCTTGCCGTCCATCCCCAGCACCTCGGCGCCGATCATGGTGGCGCTGGCGATCGCCTCGCGGTTGCCGACAATCTCGGCGCGGATGCGGAACTCGTCGCTTTGCAGCCGCTGCGACGGGCCGAGAAGGTCGCTGCCATAGCCCATTTTGACGCCGGCTTCGCGATAGATCGACAGCGAGCGAAGGCCGGCGTCGCGCACGTCGGCGATCTTGGCGACGCTCTCCGGCGGCAGGCCGTATTGCGCGCCCTCGTTCGCGAGCGCCTCATAGGTAACGAGCGTCGGGATCACATAGACGCCGTGCTCGGCCATCAGCCGCGCGGTCGGCAGGTCGACGAGGTTGCCGTGCTCGATGGTGCGCACGCCGCAGCGCACCGCCCGCGCGATCGCCTCCGCGGTGTAGGCATGCGCCAGCACGTAGGTCCCCCGCCCCCTCGCCTCGGCGACGATGGCGCGGATCTCGTCCTCGGAATAGCCGAACGCGCCGACCGGATCGGTCGGCGACGCGACGCCGCCCGAGGCCATGATCTTGATCTGGTCGGCGCCCATCTGCAGCTCCTCGCGCACCGCCTTGCGCACGCCGTCGACACCGTCGGCCACGCGCGCCAGCGCGCCGACCCGGACGCAGCACGGGCATGGCGCATTGTCGGAGAGAAAATCGGTGCGCGCGCGCATGTCGCCATGGCCGCCGGTCTGGCTCAGCGCGCGGCCGGAGACGAACAGCCGCGGGCCTTCGGTGAGGCCGGTGTCGACCGCCTGCTTCAGCGGATAGCCGGCGCCGCCGGCGTCGCGCACCGTCGTGAAGCCCCGCCGCAGCATGCCGCGCAGGATCAGTGCCGAGCGCAGGGTCACCAGCACGTTCGGCATCTGCACCTGCTGGGCCAGGTTGAGCTCGACAGCGATCGCATGCACATGCAGGTCGATCAGTCCGGGCATCAGCGTCTTGCCCCTGAGGTCGATGGTCTGCCCCACCGCGGTCTGCAGCGGCTTGTCCGACACCTCCTTGATCAGCCCGTCCTCGACCAGCACATGCGAGCCCTCGCGCAGCTCGGGCTGCAGCGGATCAAGCAGGGCGGCGTTCTGGAACAGGATCGTGGGCATCGGCGATTTCCTTGCGCGGGACCAGGGGTCCTTCAGACGGTGTCACTTTGCGCCAGGATGCCCCGCGCCGCGGGCGCGGCGCAAGGCTGTGTGTTGCATGCGGCTGTGCCTCCGCCGCGCGGATCAGAGAAATCCAATCGACAGCCACGGCACGAACGCGACGAGCAGCAGGCCGAGCACGAGCGCGCCGAGGTAGGGCCAGATCCGCGTCAGTCCGGCGTTGGGATCGATCTGCCCGATCGAGCACGCGGCGTAGTAGCCGAGGCCGAAGGGCGGCGCGAACAGGCCGATGCCCATGGCGAGGATGATCACCATCGCGTAGTGCACCTCATGCACGCCGAGCAGCTTGGCCGCCGGGAATAGCAACGGGCCAAACAGCACCATCGCCGGCAGGCCTTCGAGGATGCTGCCGAGCAGGATGAACACGGCGATCGAGATCAGCAGGAATCCGTATTTGCCGCCCGGGGCCGACACCATCATCGCCGCGAGCGCGTGCGAGAAGTTGGACTGCGTCAGCGCCCAGGCCATCGCGGTGGCCGCGCCGATGATGAACAGGATCGATCCCGACAACGCCGCGGTATGCACCAGCGCAGGATACAGCTTGCGCCAGTCGAAGCGGCGATAGACGAGCAGACCGACCAGCACGGTGTAGGCGATGCCGATGGTCGAGACTTCGGTCGCGGTGGCGACGCCCTCGGTGACCGCGGTGCGGATCAGGATCGGTAGCAGCAGCGCCGGCAGTGCGGTGATCAGCGCGGCGCGGATCGTGGCCCAGGAGGGACGCTGCCGGACGATGCCTTCGGGCTCGACCATGCGGCGCTTGGCGACGATCGCGAGCGCCGCGGCCAGCACCAGGCCCGGCAGGATGCCGCCGGTGAACAGCGCGGAGATCGACACCCCGGCCACCGAGCCGATGATGATCAGCACGATCGATGGCGGAATGGTCTCCGCCATGGCGCCGGAGGCCGCGAGCAGCGACACCAGCTCGCCGTCATGAATGCCGCGGCGCTTCATGTCGGGAAACAGCACCGGCGCGACCGCGGCCATGTCGGCCGTCTTGGCGCCGGAGATGCCGGACACCAGCAGGATCGCACCGAGCAGCACGTAGGACAGGCCGCCCCGGACATGGCCGACCAGCGAGACCAGGAAGCCCACCATGGCCGCGGCCATGCCGGTCATCACGATGAGGTGGCCGAGCAGGATGAACAAGGGGATTGCGAGCAGCACCAGCGATGAGACGCCCTCGTCGATGCGGCTGGTCACGACCTCGAGCGGCGCCGACGTCACCGTGAGCAGATAGGCGACCGTGGCGAGGCCGAAGCAGAACGCGATCGGCACGCCGGCGAGCACGGCCGCGCCGAGCAGGATCGCGAAGAAGACGATCAGATTCCAATTGCCGAGCGCCTTGAGCGCCGGCGCCGCACCCCACAACACGAGCGCGGTGGCCGCCAGGATCACGAGCGTGATCGCGATGTCGCGCGAGCCATGGCGGGCCATGCGCAGCAAGGCGGTGGCGAGCATGAGACCGATGCCGACCGGCACCGCGCCGGCCCGCACGCTGTCGGGCAGGCCGAGCGCCGGCGTTTCCGCGAACGCCTGCCCGCTCGCATAGTCGATGGCGGGGTGCAGCAGGATCGCCAGGAACAGCGCCGGCGCCATCAGCGCCGCGCTCTCCAGCACCGCGCGGGTGCGCGGTCCGACGCGGTCGATCAATGCGGTCATCCGCATGTGCTCGCCGCGGCTGAGCGCGAGCACCGCGCCCAGCATCGCGAGCCAGAGAAAGGTGATCGACGCGAGCTCATCGGCCCAGGTCAGCGGCCGGTTGAAGGCGAAACGCGCCGTCACGCCGGTGAACAGGATTCCGACTTCCGCGACCAGCGCGACGATCGCGGGAATCTCGATCAGCTTCGTCAGCACCCGTTCGAGGGTTTCGACGATGCCGTGCTTCGTGGGGGCAACCAGAGACGCGTCGACCGTGTTCATCCGAGCTCTCCCACGTTCGACTGCAGGATCTTCCAGGCATCCTCGCCGAACTTGCCGCGCCAGTCCTTGTAGAAGCTGGTCTTGCCGAGTGCGGTCCGGAACGCCTCCTTGTCGACATCGACGAAGGTGAAGCCCTTGGCGGCGAGGTCGGCGCGCAGGCTCTGGCTGAGCGCGGCGATGTCGGCCCGCTCGTCATCCGCCGACTTGCCGAACTCCTGCGTGACCAGCACCTGCAGGTCGGACGGCAGCTTGCCGAGGGCGGCGCGGTTGCCGAGGATCCAGTAGGCGTCCCAGACGTGGCTGGTCAGCGAGCAGTATTTCTGCACTTCGTAGAGCTTGGCGGTGGCGATGATCGGCAGCGGGTTCTCCTGGCCCTCGACCACCTTGGTCTGCAGCGAGGTGTAGACCTCGTTGAAATTGATCGGGGTCGGGCCGGCGCCGAGCGCCTGGAACAGGCTGGTCAGGATCGGCGCGGCCGGCACGCGGATCTTGAAGCTCTTGAGATCGTCCGGGGTCTTGATTTCGCGGGTCGACGAGGTGACCTGGCGGAAACCATTGTCCCACGGCTTGGAGAGCGCGATGGCGCCGGTCTTCTCGATATCCTTGCGGATGTGATCGCCGAGGCTGCCGTCCATCGCCTTCCAGACCTGGTCATAGGACGTGAAGGCGAAGCCGGTGTTGACGATGCCGGCGAGCGGCACGCGGGTGGCCAGCACCGAGCTCGAGATATTGATCGCATCGACCGCGCCGACGCGGACCTGCGAGATCAGATCGGTGTCGGAGCCGAGCTGGTTGGCCGGGTAGATGTTGATCTCCAGCCGGCCGCCGCTCGCCTCCTTGATGCGATCGGCCGCCTCTCGCGCCCGCTTGTTGACCGGATGCGACGGATCCTGTCCGGTCGCGAGCTTCATCGTGAATTCGGCCGCCTTCGCGAAGCGCGAGGTGAAAGGCAGCACCGCGGCTCCCACCATCGCTCCCGCCATGAATCGCCGACGCGTCGTTCCCTTGCGCATTCCCATCCCTCCAGTCTGAATTGTTGTTATGGCCGGCGCGTCCACGCGCCGGCGTGTCGATGTCCGCGGCTGGTCCGCTATTTGAGCCAGCCCTTCACCTGCTTCACGACCTCCGACAGCGAGATGCCGTAGCGGTCGTGCAGCGTCGGCAGCGCGCCGGCGTCGAGGAATTCGTCGGGCAGGCCGATCTGCCGGAACGGCACATGCACGCCTGCACGCATCAGCACCCCGGCGACGGCCTCACCCAGCCCGCCGATCACCGTATGGTTCTCGGCGACGACGACGAGACGGCCGGAGCGGCCGGCCTCGCGCGCGATGGTCTCGGCGTCGAGGGGCTTGATCGTCGGCACGTGCAGCACCGCGACGTCGACGTGATCGTCGGACAAGGCCGTGGCTGCCTCCAGCGCGCGCATCGTCATCAGGCCGGAGGAGATGAACAGGACGTCGCGGCCGTCGCGCAGCAGCTTGGCCTTGCCGAGCTCGAACTTGTAGTCGTACTCGTCGAGCACCAGCGGCACCTGGCCGCGCAGCAGCCGCATGTAGACCGGGCCCTGATGAGCAGCCATTGCCGGCACCACCTGCGCGATCTCATGCGCGTCGCACGGATCGATCACCGTCATGTTCGGCATCGCGCGCATCAGCGCGAGATCCTCGGCCGCCTGGTGGCTCGGGCCGTAGCCGGAGGTCAGGCCTGGCAGCGCGCAGGCGATCTTCACGTTGCGATCTTCCTCGGCGATCGTCTGATGGATGAAGTCGTAGGCGCGGCGCGAGGCGAACACGGCATAGGTCGTGGTGAACGGCATGAAGCCTTCCGCCGCCAGGCCGGACGCCGCGCCGAACAACAGCTGCTCGGCCATGCCCATCTGGTAGGTGCGATCGGGGAACTCCTTCGCGAAGATGTGCAGGTCGGTGTATTTGCCGAGATCGGCAGTCATGCCGACGACCTCGGGCCGGCTGCGCGCCAGCTCGACCAGCGCGTGGCCGAACGGCGCCGGCTTGGTGCGCTGGCCCTCGGAGGCGATCGAGGCGATCATCGCCGAGGTCGTCAGGCGCGGCTTGCTCAGATCCGGAGCGGGTCTCTTGGAAGTCATCACGGCCTCCCGGCGTCGAGTGCGGCAATCGCGAGCTGCCATTCATGCGGCTCGACGCGAATGAAATGGTTCTTCTCGCGTTGTTCGAGGAACGGCACGCCCTTGCCCATCAGCGTGTCCGCCACGATCATGCGCGGCTTCGGCTCGGGGTGGCTCTTGGCGGCGTCGAAGGCGGCCAGCACAGCATCGAGGTCGTTGCCGTCGATGCGCTGCACGAACCAGCCGAACGCCTCGAGCCTGTCGACCAGCGGCTCGAAGCCCATCACCTGGGTCGATGGGCCGTCGGCCTGCTGATTGTTGACGTCGACGATGCCGATGAGATTGTCGAGCTTGTAGTGGCTGGCCGACGAGATCGCCTCCCACACCGAGCCCTCATCGAGCTCGCCGTCCGAGAACAGCGTGTAGACGCGGGAGCTGGACTTCTTGCGCTTCAACCCGAGACCCATGCCGACGGCGATGCTCAGGCCGAGCCCCAGCGAGCCGCCCGACATCTCCATGCCCGGCGTGTAGGACGCCATGCCCGACATCGGCAGCCGGCTATCATCGCTGCCATAAGTCTCGAGCTCGGCCTCTGGAACGATGCCGGCCTCGATCAGCGCGGCATACAGCGCGATCGCGTAGTGGCCGTTCGACAGCAGGAAGCGGTCGCGCTCCTCCCAATGGGGATCCTCGGGCCGGTAGCGCATGGCGTGGAAATAGGCCACCGCCAGCACGTCCGAGATGTCGAGGGCCTGGGCGATGTAGCCCTGCCCCTGCACCTCGCCCATGCGCAGCGCGTTGCGGCGGATGTTGTAGGCGCGCTGCGCCAGCGTCGGCGCGTTGGCGAGCCGATTGGTTGCGATGTCCATCGTGTGAGACCTTGTTTAGTGGATCAGCATGCCGCCGTTGACATCGATCACCGCGCCCGTGACGTAGGCGGAGAGATCAGAGGCCAGGAAGGTGTAGATGCCGGCGACGTCCTCGGCGGTGCCGAGACGGTTGAGCGGAATGCCCTCGAGGATCTTGGCCTTCATCTCGTCGGTCAGCTTGCCGGCGGTGATATCGGTGCCGATCAGGCCCGGGGTGACGCAGTTGACGCGGATGCCGTCGATGCCGAACTCGCGCGCCATCGCCTTGGCAAGGCCGAGCACGCCGGCCTTGGCGGCCGAGTAATGCGGCCCGCCGAAGATGCCGCCGCCGCGCTGCGCCGAGACCGAGGACATGCAGGCGATCGAGCCCGATTTACGCGCGCGCATGTGCGGGATCACCGCCTGCGACAGGAACAGCACGCCCTTGAGGTTGACGTTCTGGATGCGCTCCCAGTCTTCTTCTTTGATGTCGAGCAGCTTGACCGGCTGGGTGATGCCGGCATTGTTGATGAGGATGTCGATGACGCCGAACTGACGGATCGCCTGCGCCACCGCGTCGTTGCACGAGGTCTTGTCGGCGACGTTGCAGCCGAGCCCGATATGACCGTCGCCGAGCGAGGCCGCCGCCTCGGCCGCAGCCGCCGCATCGATGTCGAGGATCGCGACTTTCGCGCCTTCGGCGGCGAACCGCCGCGCGGTCGCAAGTCCGATGCCGCGCTTCGAGGCCGCGCCCGAGATGATCGCCGTCTTGCCGCTGAGCAGCATGCTTGGTCCTCCCCAAAGTGTCGTTGTGTTGGGCTTAACCATGGCGGGCCGGACCGGCGGCGACAAACGCGCAGTTGTCATGGATAGATGAATCTGGTTCACTTATGGAATGCTGTCGAACATTCCAATCTCATCAATCAGGGCGTTTGAAGCCGCTGCGCGCACCGGATCCTTTCGCGACGCAGCAAATGAGCTTCACCTGACGCCCTCAGCCGTCAGTCATGCCATCCGCAAGCTGGAGGCCACGTTGCGGACCGTGCTGTTCGAGCGCACGGCGCGCGCCGTCCACCTCACGCCGGCCGGCGAGAACCTGATGCGGCATGCGGGCGCGGCCTTCGATCAGTTGCGCCGCGGATTGGAGGAGGTCGCGGCGCGCGGCCCGCAACTGGTGCGCGTCCATTCGGCACCGAGCTTCGCCGCGCAATGGCTGACGCCGAGGCTGGCGCAGTTTCTCGCCGCGCATCCGAAGCTGGAGGTGCGGCTGTCGGCCAATACCGACTACGCGCGGTTCAAGAACGACGATTTCGACATCGACATCGTCTACGGCCAGCCGCACGCCGAAGGCGTCGAGATCATCCCGCTCGCCGAGGAGACGATCACGCCACTATGCTCGCCGGCCTTGGCCGCGACGATCAAGCGGCCGGCGGATCTGCTGGAGCGCACGCTGATCCGGTCCGACGTCAAGCAGATCCAGTGGCATCAATGGTTCGCCGCCAACGGCCTCGAAGCGCCGGCGCTGCACGGCATGCGCTTCGACCGCAGCTTCCTGGCGCTGGCGACAGCAGCCGAGGGTCTCGGCGTTGCCCTGGAGTCGACGTTGCTGGCCGAGCGCGAGCTGGCGTCGGGACGGTTGGTCGCGCCGCTCGCGGGCCGCTCCAATGATATCCGCTATGTCGGCCACAGGCTGGTCGTTCCACGCACGCAGCATCAGCGCTCGGCGGTGCGTGCCTTCGCCGACTGGATCAGGTCGGAGCTGTCAGACGCGTAGCTCGGTGCGAAGCTCCGGTCAGAACCGCGCGGCGATCTCCACGAGCCGACGATGCGCGCGCTCGCGCGCCGCGCCGGTGTGCGCGGCCGGCCCGCTGGTCGGACCGATCGCGACGAACGTGACGTCGCGCAGGCCCATGAAGCGCAGCGCCTCGCGCAGATAGGGCGTCGCGAGATCGGTCCGGCCGCGGCTCATGCCGGTCGAGAAATCACCGCCGCTCGAAAGGATCACCAGCGTCGGCCGGTCCTTCAACAACGGGAGATAGCCGCTGGCGGCATCGAAGCGAAAGGTGAGCCCGGGCTGGTTGATGATGTCGAGCCAGTGCTTGAGCTTGTAGGGAATGCCGAAATTCCACATCGGCGTCGAGATCAGCACCCGCTCGGCGAGATCGAGTCGCACCGCCATGCGCTCGGCGACGGCGAAGGCCGCGCGCTGAGCGTCGGTGAACGCGCGTCCGGCCATGCGCGCGTATTTCGCCTGCAGGATCTCGCCGTCGAACTCGGGAAGATGCTCCCGCCACAGGTTCATCTCGTCGATGTCGAAACCCGGCCGGGCCTGCCTGAAGCGGTCGAGAAAGACGCGTGAAGCCGCGCCGGATTCCGAATCCGCGCGCGGCGAGGCGGCGAGATGGAGCAGCTTGGGCATCCCCTACCCCAGCGCCTTGATGACGTCATCGGCCCGGGTGACGACCGACACGTTCTGCAAGGCGAAGTTGACCGACGCATTGTGCCAGTCCGCATTCATGGTCGAGCAGCAGTCCTCCGGCACCACCATGAAGTAGCCCTTGTCGGCGCCAGTGCGCGCGGTGTGCTCGACCGACATGTTGGTCCAGGCACCGGTGTTGATGATGATGTCGCGCCCGGTCGCCTTCAGGATGGTCTCGAGCCGTGTCCCCTCCCACGCGCTCATCCGCATCTTCTCGACCACGAAGTCGCCACTGCGCGGTTCGAGGCCGGCGACGGGCGCCGCGCCCCAGCTGCCTCTCACCATGGCCCTGCTGTCGACCAGCCCTTCGAACAGCGGCGCGTTCAGGGTCACGCCGGGCGCGCCCGGCTCGACCACGAACCACACATGGATGATGACGACGCCGCGCGCGCGCGCCACCTCGGCGAGCCGGCGGACGTTGTCGACGACGCGCTGCTGCTTGGCATGTCCTGGCGCGCCGGAGTCGGCAAAGGCGCCGCCCTCCATGATGACGTCGTTCTGCAGGTCCTGGATGATCATGGCGCAGCGACGCGGATCGAGCTGCATGTCGCCGGAGGCGAGCAGCGGAGGCGCGGCAGTCGCCGACGCGACCGATGCCGACGATATCGTCTCGGCCGTACGCCGCGCGCTCATATACGGCTCGTGGCGTGGACCGACCTTGGTCTTGATCGCGTAGACCGAATGCGTCGCCGTGAGATACAGCGTCCGGAAATCATCACCGCCCCAGGCCAGATTAGCCACCAGCTCCGGCACGCGCACCTTGCCGAGCAGCTCGCCTGTCGGCGCGTAGACCCAGGCCCCGCCAGGCGCGGTGACCCAGACATTGCCGCGCTGATCGCATTTCATGCCGTCGGGCACGCCCGGCTCGAGTTCAGAGCGGATGCCGCTGGCGAAGACGCGACCGTGCGACAGCGCGCCGTCGCTGCCGACATCGAACACACGGATCAGCGCCTGCACCGTGTCGTTGACATAGAGCAGCTTCTCGTCAGGCGAGAAACACAGCCCGTTGGGCTGATCGAACAGATGGCGATCGACGAGCAGCTGCGGCGCACCGCCGCCAGGCGGCACACGAAAGACGCCCTGGAAGCCGAGCTGGCGCGGCCGCTCGACGCCATAGACCGGCATGCGGCCATACCAGGGATCGGAAAAATACATCGCGCCGCTGGAATGAACGCAGACATCGTTGGGGCTGTTGAGCTCCTGGTTCTCATAGTGCGAAGCGAGGACCTCGCGGCGCCCGTCGGGGCGCTCGCGCACCAGCGATGACGTCGCGTGCTCGCAGACGATGAGATTGAGCTCGGCATCGTAGGTCATGCCGTTGCACTTGTTCGAAGGCCGCCGCATCTCGACGACGCCGCGCCTGGCGTCCCAGCGTCGCCTGACATCGGCCGGCATGTCGGAGAACAGCAGGAACTGCTCGGCGGGATGCCAGATCGGCCCCTCCGTGAACTCGAAGCCGGTCGCGACCTGCGCCACCGGCGCGTAGGGATCGATCAGGCTCTCAAACTCGGGGCGCAAGGTGACGTGGGTCATGACGCGTCCTCACGCCGGAAACCAATGCCGCTGCGGCAGCGACTGCACGACCGGGCCCGGCACCTGGTCATGCAGCCGCCCCGTCACCACTCCGCCCTCGATCTTGGCGGGACGATCATGCACCGGCAGCAGATAGCGCGAGCTCGACAGCAGCTTCTTGATTGCCGCCTTCTCTGCGCGCTTGGAGGTGCCGTGATTGCCTGTCGTGCGCGGCTCGGCGTGCTGGATCTCGTTGAACGGCGTGACGATCTGGTCGTTGAAGTCGTAGATGACGTCGCCGCAGATGGTGGCGATGCCGTCGGCGGTGTGGACGTGGATGTTCATCGAGCCCTCGGTGTGGGCGTTTGCAGCGTCGCAGTAGACGCCCGGCATCAGCTCGACGGGCCCTGTCAGCTCGAGGTCGAGAAAGCGCAACGCGCTCTTGGTGTGCAGCCGGTCGATCAGGTGCTTGATGTCGGGCGCCGGATATTGCGGATGCATCAGGCCGGAGACGGAATATTCCAACTCGCGGCGGTTCAGCACCACCGTCGTGTTCATCGGGAACAGATCGTCCTTGCCGGCGTGATCGATGTGCAGGTGCGTATGGCAGACGTAGCGGACGTCGCCCATGCGCACGCCGTGGCGCGCCAGCTGGTTCTCGATCATGTTCTCATGATACTGCAGCCCGCGCATGCCCAGCGTCTCCATGATCTGGTTGGAGCGGTAGCCGGTGTCGACCACGACAGGGTAAGGCCCGCCCAGGATCAGGAAGCCGAGCGTCAGCACCCGGCGGGTGCGGCCGCAGTCGCGGCCGAGCACGAGGAAGCTGGATTCCAGCTCGATATCACCATAGTCGAGAACCTTGATTTCCAGCGCCATGACCGTTTCCTGTTGCTTTTGTTGTCGTTGCGTGCGGCGTCATCCCAGCCGATAGACCCGCCGCGCGGTTTCTCCCATCACCTGCACTTGCGCGTGCTTGTCGAGGCCATGAAGTGCGGCCTCGTACGCCGCCACCAGCGCGCAGTAGTCCGTCCAGAGCTTCTCGATCGGGAAGTTCGAGCCGAACAGGCAGCGGTCCGCGCCGAACATGGCGATCGTCTCGCGCACGACATCGGCGACATGCGCCGGATCATTGCGGCGGATGAAAGTGCCGAGGCCGGAGAGCTTGGTGACGACGTTGCGGCAGGCGGCAAGCCGCTGCATGCCGGCACGCCATTGTTGCCGCCCCGCGGGCGAGGGATCCTCCAGCATTCCGGCGTGCTGCAGGATGAAGGTGACCGTTGGACAACTCTCGGCCAGCGCCGCAGCGCCTTCCA
This sequence comes from Bradyrhizobium sp. ORS 278, assembly GCF_000026145.1. Classification (NCBI taxonomy): domain Bacteria; kingdom Pseudomonadati; phylum Pseudomonadota; class Alphaproteobacteria; order Hyphomicrobiales; family Nitrobacteraceae; genus Bradyrhizobium; species Bradyrhizobium sp. ORS 278. The sequence continues at coordinate 4,964,301 of NC_009445.1, forward strand.
TCTGCCCGGCAAACACCTGCAGGTCGAACGACCAGCCATAGTCGGCCAGCCGCGCAATGTTGGCGCGGATCGTGGAGTCGTTGCAAAGGTCAGGCGAGCTCGCGAAGCGATACAGCGGATTGTCGTGCCAGTGCAGCTGCATCCGGACGCCTCGCATGAGCGGATAGCGGGCGAGCCGATCGAACTGCGGCCGGGCGTCATCGACAGCGAGATCGGCATAGGCGACGATGGCATGGGGAAAGCCGTGCTCGTCGGCGGTTCGCTGCACCCAGGCGGCCTCCTCCTCGAAGCCATCCTTCGCCCAGTTGGTCTGGACGTAGACCGATTGCGTCACGCCGTTGCCGACGATGTCGCCGAGATACTCCTCGATCGTGTAGTCGCGCCGGATCGGCTCGTAGGGTCCGAAGATCCGCGGCTGCATCGGTCCGACCAGCCAGGGCAGATCGGCCTGGCGCCAGATGTGATGATGCGCATCGACATATCCGGTCATGCCGCCCTCCTCTGCCCGAGTGACAGAACATGCGCGACGATGGCCTCGTCGGAGCCGCCGGGAACGATGTCGTCAACGAACGGCGCGATCGCCTGCAGCGCCTCCGTCTGCGGCTTGAAGCCTGGGCCTGTCGCCAGCGGCGTCAGCCAGCTCAGGCGCCAGGCGCGCAGCGACAGCTTCCAGACGGCCTCGCCAAGCGCCTGGTGGTCGCCGCGCTCCAGCCCGTCGGAGATCACCAGCACGGCGGCGCCGCGCGCATAGGTCGAGAAGCGCGGCACCGAGAGAAAGGCCTGCAGCGCCTCGCCGATCCGCGTGCCGCCGTCCCAGTCGCTGACGAGATGCGAGGCGGCGCGCAGCGCCTGCTCGCGCCGCTTCAGCCGCAGCTGCCGCGTGACGCGCGTCAGCCGCGTGCCCAGCGTGAACACCTCGACTTGCGGGATCGCCTGCACCAGCACATGCGCCAGCCGCATATTGTCCTCGGTGCGCGCCTTCATCGAGCCGGACACGTCGATCAGCACCAGCAGGCGGCGCAGGCGCGGCCGCCGCTTCAGGCGGCGCAACGTCAGCACCTCGCCGTCGCGGCGCACGCTCTCGCGCAAGGTGCGGCGCAGGTCGACGAAACTGCCGCGCCGGGCGCGCATGCGCCGGTGGCCGCGCCGCTTCGGCAGTTTCGCGCGCGCCTGACGGGCGAGCTGCTGCAAAGCATTGCGGCCGGTCGCGACACCGAGGCGGCGCGCGACCAGAGCCTCGGCACGGGTCGCCGCCATCCCGGACTCGTTCTGCTCCTGGGCAAGATCGGGATCGACGGCGCCCTCGCCTTCCTCCTGCAGCCGCACGACGTCATCCTGCTGGTCGGACTCGCCGAGGGCCGACGGCTCGCTCACACCGAAGTGGATGTCGAATAGCAGATTGTAGGTCGCAAGCCGCTCGGGCGGCGGCGCCAGCATTGCTGCGCCGGCGCGGCGGATGTCATCGAGGCTTGTCGGGCCAAGCAGCTCGATGGCGGCAAGAAAGGCCGTCGTCTGCTCGGGCGCGACGGCAAAGCCGTTCCGCCGCAGCAAGGCCGCGAAGGTGACGAAGATCTCTGCAGGCTGCGGCAGGCGGAGCTCGCTCATGTCATCGCCTCCGCCAGCAATGCATCCAGCCGCGGCGCCACGAAGGACAGGTCCTCCTCGTCCTTCAGCGCGACGCCAATCGAGCGCCTGAAGGCATCCGGCCAGCGCGCGCCGGTCCTGTTCAAAAGCGTCGCGGCCTCGGCCCAATCGACCGCCTCGGCGATCCCCGGCGCCTTGCTCAACGGCTCGCGCCTGAGCTTGGCGACGGCAGACACCACGGCACGCGCGGTCGCCTCGGCGACGCTGGAGGCGCGCATCATCACGATCCGCGCCTCGCGCTCCGCGTCGGGATAGTCGATCCAATGATAGACGCAGCGTCGGCGCAACGCTTCATGCAGGTCCCGCGTCCGGTTCGAGGTCAGGATCACGATCGGCCGTTCGGCCGCGCGCACCGTGCCGCGCTCAGGGATAGAGATCTGGAAGTCGGACAGGAATTCGAGCAGGAACGCCTCGAACTCCTGGTCGGCGCGATCGATTTCGTCGATCAGCAGCACCGTCGAGTCCGGCGCGCGCAGGCACGCCAGCATCGGACGCTCGATCAGAAAACTCTCGCCATAGATGTCGATGCTTTCCTCGCCGGCCTGGCGGATCGCCAGCATCTGGCGCGGATAGTTCCACTCGTAGAGCGCCGCGGCGGCATCGATGCCCTCATAGCATTGCAGCCGGATCAGCCTGCGGCCGAGCACCGCGGCGATCGCCTTCGCCGCCTCGGTCTTGCCGACGCCGGGCGCGCCTTCGAGCAGCAGCGGCTTGCCGAGCGCCAGCGCGAGAAAGGCGGCGGTCGAGAGCCCGTCATCGGCGAGGTAATAGGCCGCACGCAGCGCCTTTTCCAGCGCCTGCGGCGAGTCGATGCCGACGATGCTGCTGCGGACCACCATGCGCCGTTACCGCCGGATCTGCGGCCGAGCGCCGCCCTGGGCCTTGATCGCGCGCAGCACCTTTTCCGGCGTGATCGGCAGCTCGTCGATGCGCACGCCGACGGCGTTGAAGATCGCGTTGGCGATCGCCGGCAGCACCGGATTGGCGCACATCTCGCCGGGGCCCTTGCCCCCGAAGGGACCGTCAGGCGCCGGCCGCTCCAGCACGGCAATGTCGTGCGGGCAGATGTCGCCGGGACCCGGCATCAGATATTCGACGAAGTCGCGCGGGCCCTGCTTGGGATCGGGATAATACGGCTCGGTCGTCTCATACAGCGCGTGGCTCATGCCCATCCAGGCGCCGCCGACCAGCTGCTGCTCGACGAGTCGCGGATTGAGCGCGCGGCCGAGCTCATAGGCCGAGTCCATCCTGATCACGCCGACTTCGCCGGTTTCGTCGTCGACCTCGACCTCGGCGACCAGACAGGCATGCGCGTAGCAGGTCGCGGGCGACATCTCGCCGGTCTCGGGATCGACGTCCGACAGCGGCACCAGGAAGATGCCGCGCCCCGATATCGTCTTGCCCTGGCGGAACTGCGCGGCGATGGCGACGTCCTTGACCGAGATCGAGCGGTGCGGCGCGCCCTTGACATGGATGTTGCCGCGACCGTCGGTTTCGAGGTCGCTGGCATTGACTTCGAGCTCCTCGGCGGCCGCCTCCATCATGACGCCGCGCGCCTCCTTGGCTGCGGCCATCACGGCGTTGCCGACGCGATGCGTGCCGCGCGAGGCGAACGAGCCCATGCAATGCGGCCCGGTGTCGGAATCCGCGGTGTCGACATAGACGTCCTCGACGGGCACGCCGAGCGTCTCGGCGCAGATCTGCCGCGTCACCGACTTCATGCCTTGGCCCAGATCGATAGACGACAGCGCAACCGTGAACTTGCCGCTCGGGTTCGAATGCACCAGTGCCTGGCTCGGATCGCCGCCGAGATTCATGCCGATGGGATAGTTGATCGCCGCCATGCCGCGGCCGCGGTGCCTCGTCATCTCAGCGCCTCCTCGTGCCGAACACGGATGAGAACCGGGTGGCGCCGTGCCCCGACGATGGCGCCGAAGGCGGCGGTGGTGGCGGCGGTTCGGGCTGTGGCGAGATCGGAAGCCCGCGATCGTAGCTGGTGCGCTGCTGCGCCGGTACAGAGCGCGGTTGCGCAGGCTCCCGCGGCGTGGACGGCACCGCCGCCCGCGCGCCGCCACCATCCCTGCGTGACGACATCCGGCGAAACTCCTCGCGGATCGGCCATTTCGCCTTCTCGGCCGCGACCTGCACGCATTCGATCAACGCCGTGTTCTTGGCCTCGCGGCGATGCGCCTTCATGTCGCCGTCGCGATACGCGTTCAGGATTCGGAACTCCATGGGGTCCATGCCGATGAGATGCGCGAGCTTGTCCATCTGGCATTCGAGCGCGAAGTCCATGCCGGTGATACCGAAGCCGCGCATCGCGGTGGCCGGCGTCCGGTTGGTGAAGACGCAGTAGATATCGCCATGGACGTTCGGGATCGTATAGGGCCCGGGGAGATGCGCCGCGCATTTGACGACGGCATAGCTCGACAGCCGCGTGTACGCGCCGGAGTCGAAATAGCCGCGGATCTGCCGCGCGACGATGCGGCCGTCGCGCATCACGCCGTCCTTGATGTAGATGCGCTCGGCGCCGCGCGGCGGCCCGAACTGCATCTCCTCCTCGCGCCCGAACACGTAACGCACCGGCCGCCCGGTCAGCATCGCCGCGAGGATCGCGAGCGGCTCGGTCAAGGTGTCGACCTTGCCACCGAAGCCGCCGCCGACGGTGCCGCCGATGAAGTGGAACGTGTTGGACGGCAGATCGAGGATCTTGGCGCAGGTATCGAGCGAGAAGAACAGCGCCTGCGTCGAGGTGTAGACCACGTAGCGGCCGTTCGTATCGGGCGCGGCGATCGAGCCGTTGGTCTCGACCGGCGCATGCTCGATCGGCGACATCTGGTAGCGCTGCTCCAGCACATGGTCGGCCTGGGCAAAACCGCGCTCGACGTCGCCGAAGCGCAGCTTCTGATGGTCGTAGCGCTCGTGATAGGTGAACGTGTTCTTCGGATAGGTCTCATTGACCGTCGGCGCGCCCGGCTTCAGCGCCTCCTCGACGTCGAATACCGCCGGCAAGGTCTCATAGTCCACGCGCACCTTGGCCGCCGCCTCGGCGGCGAGGCGCGGCGTCTCGGCAACGACGGCCACGATCGGCTCGCCGCGATAGCGCACCTTGTCGACCGCCAGCGTCGGCTCGTCGTCCTTGCCGAAATTGATCAGGCTGAGCAGCGTGTTCAGATTGCGCGGCACATCAGCGCCGCGGATGATCCGTCGGACGCCTTCGCTTCGCTCGGCCTCGCTGGTATCGATGCGGCGCAGCCTTGCATGCGGCTGTGTGGATCTGACGACCCGCAGATGCAGCATGCCCTGCAGCTTGTGGTCGTTGAAATAGGTCGAGGTGCCCGTGACGTGGCCCAGCATGTCCTGCCGCTGCGTGCCCTTGCCGACCTCGTTGAGATTGTCGTCGCGCTCGTCGGCGAAGATGTCCTTGCGCAGTTCCAGCATGACGATTTCCCTCAAGCGCTCGCGCGCGACGCCGCCGCGGCCAGCACCGCGTTGATGATCGGCTCGTAGCCGGTGCAGCGGCAGATGTTGCCGGAGATCGCCTCCACCACCTGCTCGCGGCTCGGCTGCGGGTTGCGATCGAGCAATGCCTTCGCCGCCATCAGCATGCCCGGCGTGCAATAGCCGCATTGCGCGGCAAAGCCTTCGGCGAAGGCGCGTTGCAGCGGATGCAGGTTCGGCCCGGTCTTGATGCCGTCGAGCGTTTCGACGGCGCGGCCCTCGACGGCCTCGGCGAGTGTCAGGCAAGAGAGATGCGCCTCGCCATCGATCAGCACGGTGCAGGCGCCGCAGCCGCCCTGCCCGCAACCGAATTTCGGCGTAACATCGCCGAGCATCTCGCGCAGTACGACCAGGAGATTGGTGCCGCCATCGACGAACAGCGCGACGTCGCGGCCGTTGTGGCGGAATTGCAAGGGAGTCTTGGCCACGCTTCAGCTCTCCTGTCCAGACAGCAAGCGCCGCAGATGCACGCCGACGACCTCGCGGCGATACCACGCGCTCGCCAGCGAGTTGTCCGTGGGCGCCGTCCCCTCGCCTGCCGCGCTCGCCGCGGCGCTGATCGCGCTCCCGTCGAGCGGACGGCCTTCGAGCGCGCGCTCGGCTGCCTTGGCACGGATGGCTGTCGGGGCCATCGAACCCAGCGCGATGCGCGCGCCGCTGACCCGGCCTCCGCTCTGCGGAACGTGCGCGGCGAGCGTGATGACCGATCCGCCCTTCGGCTTGATGCGCGCGATCTTGCGGTAGCGGAACGCATCGCCCGACGCCGGCCGAAGACAGGACACCGCCACGACCAGCGCACCGGCCTGGCGGTCGCGCGATTGCAGGAACTCTTCGAGCGGCATGTCGCGCAGGCCGAAGCCACCCTGCAGCGAGACCATGCCGTCGAGCGCCAGCAACGCCACGGTGAAATCGCCGAACGGCGCCGGCGCGAACAAATTGCCGCCGACGGTGCCCATGTTGCGCACCGCGGGGCCGCCGATCGAACGCGCCGCCGGATGCAGGAACGCGAGCTCGCGCTCGGCCAGCACCCGGGCAAAGGTGACGCCGGCGCCGATGCGAATCCGTGCACCAGCCGCATCGATGCTCTGCAGAGCGCGATCCGTCGCGCGGACCACCGTCGCGATCGAGACGTCGCCTTCGTTGAGATCGCGCATGACAAGCGTGCCGCCACCGAGATAGCGCGCGGCGCGGTCCGACGACAGCGCGGAGGCCGCCTCGCTCAGCGCCTGGAACGTCTTCACCGTCACCGACATCGATTCACCTCGTCTGTCATGCGGCCTGCTTCAGATGCGATCGGATCGCCTCGAAACCGGCCTGGTAGATGTCTTCCGCGACCATGCGGGTCAGCGCCTCGGCCTGCTCCGGCCGCGTCGTGAAGCGGCTCTCCCAGTGCCAGAACGTGCGGTCACCGTCGGTGACGGGCAGCAGCCGGACATGGGCGACATAGTTGAACAACGCGACCGGCGTATCGAGCAGGCAATAGCTGAAGCTTTGTTCGAGATCGGACAGCGCCAGCAATTGCTCGCGCAGCTCCGAGCCGTCCCTGAGCCGGAAGCGCCTGACGCAGCCGATCTTGTCGGACGACTGGGATCGCTCGATCGCCGAGGTCGCCACCGCCGGGTGCCAGCGATCATGGCCGTTGAAGTCGCGCAGCACTTCCCACACCCGATCGGTCGGGGCGTCGATGATGGTGCTCTTGACGATGTGCGGCACCGCGTCAGCCTCCGAACGCGCGCTTGAGCGCATCGAAGCCGCCCTGGAACACGCCGCCGCCGATCGAGGCCACGAGATCGCTCTCACGCTCCGGCGCGCAGTCGAATTCGGCGGTCCATTCCAGGAAGGTCTTGTCGCCGTCGGTCACCGGCGTGAGCCGCAAGGTAGCCACGTAGTTCGACACGCCCATCGGCGACTCCAGGATCGAATAGGTACAGAACATGTCGTAGTCCGACAGGCCGAGCAGCTTCTCGCGGATGCGGTCGCCGTTGCGTAAGCGGAAGTCCCTGACGCAGCCGATCTTGTCGGCCGGCTCGCCGCCTTCGATGCGGCTCTCCGCGATCGCCGGATGCCAGTTCGGCAGGCCGTTGAAGTCGCGCACGCGCGCCCACACCCGGTCGTTGCGGGCGTTGACGACGGTGGAGACGTAGACCCTCGCCATGGCGCATCAACCTTTCTTGCGCGGACCGCGATCCGCCGGCGGCTCGGGCGGCGCGCCATCGCCGGCTCCACCGCCAGCGTCCTTGCGCGCCGCGGTGTCCTTGCGAATGCCCTGCATGTCCCTGGCTTCGCGGATCAGGCCCGGCATCTTGGCGAGGCTGCCGCCTTCGACGCCGATGTCGGACAGGATGGAATCGATCAGCGGCGCCTGGACGCGATAGCGCAGCGCGGAGTCGATCACCTCGTCGGTCGCGCTGCGGCCGCCATTTCCGCCGCCGCCGTTGCCGTTGAGGCCGTCGACCTGGAGAATGCGGATGCCTTCGATCTTCTCCATCGGCTTGACGCTCTCGCGCACGATGCCCTCGATGCGGTCGAGCAGCTTGCGGCGGAACAGCGAGTAGCGCGCCTGGTCGGTCAGCACGTTCTCGGCCTCGTTGAGCAGCCGCTGCGCTTCGGCCTCCACGGCCGCGCGCACGCGCTCGGCCTCGGCCGCAATCCGGGTCTCCTCCGCGTGCTTCTCGGCGAGCAGCACTTCCACCGTCTTGCGCCGGCGGGCGATCTCGCTCTCCCGTGCCGTGATCACCTTCTCCGCGGCCTCGGTCGCGCGTGTGCGCGCCTCCTCCGCCGTCACCTTGGCCGCGGATTCCTCCAGCGACTTCTGGTACAGCGCGATCGCCTTCTCCATCAGCGCCGTCTCGACGTCCTTCTCGCGGTTGACCTCGAGCTTGCGCAGCTCGCGCTCCCTGCCGATGCGGGCCTCGTCGAGGCCGCGATCCGAGGCGATACGGGCGCGCTCGACCTCCTCGCGGGCAGCGATTTCGGCCTCCTGCAGTGACTGCACGCGGGCGACTTCGAGCTGCTCGATGGCCCGACGACGTTCCAGGCGAACCGCTTCCAGAGCCTGCTCGCGCGACACGTCGGCGGTCTCGACCTGCTTGCGCGCGACGATCTCGGCCTCCTTGACTTGCCGATCAGCATCGATGCGCTCGGCGCGCTTCGCCGCAAGCTCGATGACGCGCGTCTCATCGGCGAGCTCGATCGCCTTCTTCTGATCGATGTTGAGCACCTCGCGCGTCCGCGACGAGGCAATGCGCTCGGCCTCCAGCGCCAGCTCGACCTCGATGCGCCGCCGCTCGACCGCTTCGCGCCGCTTGAGATCGGCGGCCTCGACGGCCTCGGTCCGCGCGATCTCCAGGCTGCGCGTTTCCTGCTCGGAGAGAATCCGCTTGGCGGCGACCGCCTGCTCCTGCGCGATGCGCGCCGCCTCGATCGCTTCGCGCGAGGCGATGTCGGCCTCCTCGATGCTCCTGACGCGCGCGATCTCTAAGGTTCGCACCCGCTCCTCCTGCGCGATGCGGCTCGCGTCCGTCGCTTCCCGCGCGGCGATGCCGGCAATCTCGATGCCTTGATTGCGCTCGATCTCCAGCTTGCGCGTCGCATGCTCGGCCGCGATGCGTTCGGCCGACAATACCTGCTCGCGGGCGATCCGCGCGGCTTCGACCGCCTTCTGCGCCTCGATCTCGGCCTCCTGGATGGCACGGACCTGCGCGATCTCGGTGGCGCGGGTGCGTTCGTCGGAGCTGATGCGCTCCAGATTGACGATCATGGTCTGTGCGATGCGCGCCTTCTCGGTCGCCTCGCGCGCCGCGATCTCGGCCTGCTCGATGGCGCGGGTGCGCTCGATTTCGCGGCGCCGAGTCTCCTCGTCATTGGCGATCCGCGCATCGGAGACGACGCGGTCCTGCTGGATCCGCGCCTTCTCCACCGCTTCGCGCGCCGCGATCTCCGCTTCCTCGATCGTGCGGGTGCGCTCGATGTCGCGCTGGCGCACCTCGCGCTCGGATTCGATGCGGGCCGCATCGATGGCGCGCTGGTTGGCGATGCGCGCCTTCTCGATGTCCTCGCGGGCCAGCAGTTCGCGCTCCTCGACCGCACGCGTGCGCTCGATCTCGCGCTGCCGCGTGTCGCGCTCGGCCGCGATCCGCGCCTCCGCAATGGTCAGCTCATTGGCGATACGGGCCTTCTCAATGGCCTCCCGCGCGGAAATCTGCGCCTGCTCGGCCTCGGTCTCGCGCAGCGCCCGCTCGCGCGCCACCTCCGTGCGCTGCAAGGCGCGACGCATCTCGATGTCGCGCTCCTGCTCCAGCCGCGCCGTCTCGCTCTCGCGCTCGATTTCCAGCGCCTCGCGCTCGGCTTCGAGATTGCGAGTGCGGATCTTGATCATCGAGTCCTGCTCGATGTCGTTGCGCAGCTTGCGCTTGCTCTCGATGTCCTCCATCAGCCGGGTCAGGCCTTCGGCGTCGAACCGGTTCGACGGGTTGAAGAACTCCAGGTCGGTCTGGTCCAGGTCGGTGATCGCGACCGATTCCAGTTCCAGGCCGTTCTGCGCCAGCGCCTCGGAGGCGGCGGCCTTCACGCGGGAGACGTAATCGCCGCGCTGCTCATGCATCTGCTCCATCGTCATCTCGGCCGCTACGGAGCGTAGGGCGGAGATGAACTTGCCGGAGAGCAGCGCGTGCAGCTTTTCCGGTTCGAGGGTGCGACGGCCGAGAGTCGCAGCCGCAATCGAGACCGCCTCGCGGGTCGGCTGCACCCGCACGTAGAAGTCGGCCTCGACGTCGACCCGCATCCGGTCGCGCGTGATCACCGCATCCTGCTTCGCGCGCGTGATGCCCATCGGCAGCACGTTCATGTTGACGGGCGTGTAGTCGTGAATGAAGGGCATCACGAAGGCGCCGCCATTGATCACCACGCGCTCGCCCATGAAGCCGGTGCGGACGAAGGAGACCTCCTTCGAGGAGCGGTGGTACAGCCAGTTGACGATGTAGACGGCGACCACGATGACGACGATCGCAACGATCAGCCACAGGATCAGCTCACCGATCAATGCCCCGGACATCTCATTCCTCCCTCAGTCTCTTGCCTGGCGCGCGGCGCTTGGCGCCTTTGCTGCCGGATCTCATGTTGTCGTCTCAGACGCGGCGTGGTCGCGAGCTGATCGCCTTGAAGTGCCGCACCTGCTCGGTCAGCGCCCGCTCCACCGGCAACCGTTCCATCGACGAGGCGCCATAGAAGCCGTGGCAATTCTTGGTGTGCTTCATGATGAACTCCGCATCGGCCGGCTCCGCGATCGGGCCGCCATGCGCTAGCACGAGGATTTCCGGATTGACGCTGAGCGCGGCGGAAGCCCAGCTGTCGATCAATCCCGGACAGTCTTCGAGCTTCGGCGCTGTCTGCGCGCCGATCGAGCCGCCGGTGGTCAGGCCGAGATGGCAGACGATGATATCGGCGCCGGCGATCGCCATCCCCGTCGCCTGCGCCTCGTTGAAGACATAGGGCGTCGTCAGCAGATCCTTGTCGTGGGCGCGGCCGATCATGTCGATCTCCAGAGCGTAGGAGATGCCCGTCTCTTCGAGATTGGCGCGGAAGGTGCCGTCGATCAGTCCGACGGTCGGAAAGTTCTGCACGCCGGAGAAGCCGAGAGCCTTCAGCTGGTCGAGGAACACATCCATGTCGCGGAACGGATCGGTACCGTTCACGCCGGCGAGCACCGGCGTGCTCTTCACCACCGGGAGCACCTCGCTCGCCATTTCCACGACGATCGCGTTGGCGTCGCCATAGGCCATCAGCCCGGCGAGCGAGCCGCGCCCGGCCATGCGGTAGCGGCCGGAATTGTAGATCACGATCAGGTCGATGCCGCCGGCCTCCTCGCATTTCGCCGACAGGCCGGTGCCGGCGCCGCCGCCGATGATCGGCACGCCTCGCCGGACCATGTCGCGAAACTTCTTCAGCAGTGGAGCGCGCTCATATCTCGGCATGCCCATCACCTCGCCCGTCTGCGCCGCACCGGCAGCCGCCCGAGCATCGGCCGGATGGCGCCGACGAGGGTCGCTGCGAATTCATTGTCGTTGATGTGATGCGGCACGCGGATCAGCCGCCGGTTCGAGGTCTGCCGCACGGTCTGTTCGAGCGCGTGGAACAGCGCCTCATCCGCCTCGCGGTCTAAGAACGGCTGCCCTTGCACGTCGAGCGCCGAGACGCCCTTCTCGGGCAGGAAGAAGCGGACCGGACCGTCCATCCGATTGAGCCGCTCGCCGATCCAGCGCCCCATCTGCGCATTCTCCGCGGCCGTCGTCCGCATCAGGGTGACCTGCGGATTGTGGGCATGGAACTTGCGGCCGCGATAGCGCTCCGGAATGGTCTCGGGCGCGCCGAAATTCACCATGTCCAAGGCACCGACCGAGCCGACATAGGGCACGCGCGAGCGGATGATCGCGCCGAACCGATCCTCGGTGGCCGGGAACACGCCGCCCATCAAGAGGTCGCAGACCTCGGTGGTGGTGAGATCGATGACACCGGCGAGCATGCCGGAGTCGACCAGCTTCTCCATCGAACGGCCGCCGACGCCGGTGGCGTGAAACACGAGGCATTCGAAATCGTCGCGCAGGTCCGTCGTGATCTTCTGCACCGCAGGCGTGGTGACGCCGAACATCGTGATGCCGATCGCCGGCCGCTGCGGTTTGGTGCGATCGACGGCGGCCGACCCTTGCTGCCGCGCCGTGACCATGCCGGCCAGCGCGTTGGCTCCGTTGCTCAGCACGGCCCGCGAGATCGAGTTGAGACCCTGCACGTCGGTGACCGAGTACATCATCGCGATATCGGCCGCGCCGACATAGGCGCCGACATCCCCCGACGCGACCGTGGAGACGATCAGCTTGGGCACGCCGACAGGCAGCTCACGCATCCCTGGCGCGACCAGCGACGTACCGCCGGAGCCGCCGGCCGAAATGATCCCGGCGACATTGTCTTGCCGGCGCAGCCAGCGCGCAAAGGCTTCGGCCATCGCGGTGACGGAGGCGCCGCGATCGGAGCCGAACACGGCGGAGCCGCCCCGCGGATGATTCAGCGCGATCTCCTGGGCCGAGACATCGCAGCTCGCATGCTTGCCGCTGGTGGAGACATCGACCAGCCGCGTGCGCAGGCCGTGGCTTGCGATGATGTCACGCATGAAGCGCAGCTCGTCGCCCTTGGTGTCGAGCGTGCCGGCCACGATCACCGCCGGCGGACCGGATGTGATCGACCCGGGCCGCTCGCGGCCTGCTCGCGCGGTTTCATCCAGCCGCGTGACGCTGGTGGAGAGCGTGCGCGCCTTGGATTCGATCTGCGCGATCGGCACGGGCTGCGACCAGCGCGTCGGCAGCACCGGATTGGAGACATAGACCTTGACCGGTGCAGCCTTCGGCGCCTCCGGGACCGCGGGGCGTACGACCGGCTCCTCCCTAACCTGCTCCGTGCCGAGATCCGTCTCATCGCCGGCATGCTGGCCGACACCCAGCAGCCTCTGCTGCAATTCCCGGTCGGCGGCAAGCCGCGCTGAGTCGATGATACGGTTGATCCGGCCGTTGACCATGATGGCCACGCGTGGCGAGATCGCGGTGGCGACGCCGATGTTCTGCTCGATCACCAGCACGGCAATGTCGCCATCCTGGCCGAGCCGGATCAGCATGTCCTCGACCTGGCTGACGATGACCGGCGCAAGCCCCTCGGTCGGCTCGTCCATGATCAGGAGCTGCGGATTGGTCAGCAGCGCGCGCGAGATCGCGAGCATCTGCTGCTCGCCGCCGGACAGCTGGCCGCCGCCATTGTTGCGACGCTCGGCGAGCCGCGGAAACGTCTCGTAGACGCGATCGACCGTCCAGGCGCCGCGGCGCATTCCAGCCGCCAGACGCAGATGCTCGTCGACGCTGAGCGAGCGCCACAGCCGACGCCCCTGCGGCACATAGCCGACGCCAAGCCGTGCGATGCGCGCCGGATTCAGTCCGGTGATGTCCTCGCCGCGCAGACGCACCGATCCGCCGGACGGCCGCAGCAGGCCCATGATGGCCTTGCACAGCGTCGTCTTGCCCATGCCATTGCGGCCCACCAGCGAGAACACGCCGCTGTCCAGGCGAAGATCGACACCTTGCAAGGCATGCGAATGGCCGTAATAGACGTCGAGGCCGCGAACCTCGAGTGCGGGCGCTGAGCGGCGGACCTCATTCATGGCCGCCTCCGAGATAGAGCTCCTGCACCTCCGGATCGGATTCGATCTCCTGCGGCGCCCCCTCCTTGAAGATGCGGCCGTTATGCATCATCGTCACGCTCTCGACGACGCGCAGCGCCACGTCCATGTCGTGCTCGATGATGATGTAGCCGATATGCGGCGGCAGCGCGGTGAGGATCTCGACCAGCTCGCGCCGCTCGGTCGGCGACAGGCCGGCTGCCGGCTCGTCGAACAGGATGAAGCGCGGCGCACCGGCGAGCGCGAGCGCGATCTCGAGCTGGCGCTGCTGGCCATGGGCGAGCTCGGACACCAGCTGGTCGCGCACCGACGTCAGATGCACCGCCTCGATCAGGCGTTCGGCCGCCTGCATCAGGGCGTCGTTGGCGCGCGGGCGCAGCATCGAGAAGCGCGCGCGCGAGACGCCACGGCAGGCGAGATAGACGTTGTCGCGCACGGTGAGGCCGAGGAACAGCGCCGAGATCTGATAGGTCCGGCGCAGTCCGCGCCGAATGCGCTCATAGGGCGGGAATGCGGTCACATCCTCGCCGAAGAAGCGGATGGTGCCTGAGGTCGGCAGGAAGTCCCCGGTCACGCAATTGAACAAGGTCGTCTTGCCGGCGCCGTTCGAGCCAAGAACGGCGCGGCGCTCGCCCGGTCGCACCGTGATGGTGATGTCGGTCAACGCCGCCAGCGCGCCGAACATCCGGGTGACGCCGCGGAGCTCGAGCGCGGCGGTCGAGCCGAGGGCCGAAAGCCGGTCCGCCACCCTATCCATGGCCGTGACCTCCGGAACGCGGCCGCGTCTCCTTCCGCTCGCCGCGCCGGCGCCATCGCTCATACAGGCCGATGACGCCGTCGGAGGACCAGAACACGATGGCGAGGAAGCCGAGGCCGATCAGCAGGCGAAACCTGTTGCCGTCGAGTCCGACCTTGACCAGGAAGTCCAGCGCGAAGGTGCGAAGGATCACGAAGATGAAGGCGCCGATATAAGGCCCGACCGGTCGCGTGATGCCCCCAACGACCGCCACGATGAGAATGTCGATGCAGCGTTCGACCGCCACCGAGCCCGGCGAGATCTGCCGGTAGTTCCAGACCTGCAGCACGCCGCCAAGCCCGGCGATCAAGGCGGCAAAGGCATAGGCCGCGATGCGATGCGCATTGACGTTGAAGCCGAGCGCGGCCATGCGCCTGGGGTTATCGCGAACGCCCTGAAGGGCCAGTCCAAACGGCGCACGCGACAGATACACCACGACGAAATAGCACAGCGCCGCCACGGCCAGGATCAGGTAGTAGAATGCGACATCGGCGCGCCAATCGATGCCGAGAAAGTGCGGCGTTGCGATCGTGTTGATGCCGGTGTGGCCGTTGAAGATCGCCCAGTTCTGATTGGTGAAATAGTAGAACGCCGCGCCGATCGCGAGCGTGATCATGATGGTGTAGATGCCTTCGGTGCGCACCGCCAGTGCGCCGCCGAGCGTACCGAACAGCACCGCGAGCACCAGCGCCACCGGCGTCGCCAGCCACCACGGCCAGCCCAGGCTGATATTGGCGTTGCCGCTGACCCCGAACACCGCGACCATGTAGCCGGCAAAGCCGGCGATGGTCAGTTGCATCAGGCTGACCATGCCGCCGTAACCCGCAAGGAACATCAGGCTCAGCGCGATGGTCCCCAGGATCAGCGTCGTGCCGAAGATCTCGATCAGGAAAAATCCGTTGGCGATGACGGGAAGGATCAGCAACAGCGCCGCCAGCGCCCATGCCCAGGGCTGCTCGGTCACGGACCATGTGGCGGGCCGCTCCGCCGCGCCGCCTGACAGCAAGCCCTCCCTCGCCCGCGCCTCCTGGATCAGCGACATCTCACCGCCTCGCCAGCAGGCCCTGCGGCCGCAGCGCCAGGACCAGGACCATGATCAGGAACGTCACGACGATCGCGTAGGTCGGGATGTAGACCGACCCGAGCTGCTCGGCGAGACCGATGATGAGCGCGCCGAGCGCGGCGCCGGGAATGGATCCCATGCCGCCGACGATGACGACGACAAGGGAGGCCAGAAGGAATCGCGTATCCTCGCCGGGCGAGATCGACTGGAACGTGCCGCCGACCACGCCGGCGATCCCGGCCAATCCGGCGCCGAAGGCGAACACCAGGACGAAGACGAGCTGGATCTGCACGCCGGTCGCGGCCAGGATTTCGCGATCGTCGACGCCGGCGCGCACGATCATGCCGACCCGGGTCCGGTTCAATGCGAGCCACATCAGGATGCCGATCACGACCGAGCCGCAGAAGATCACGAGCCGCACCAGCGGATATTGCAGGAACACCGCCTCGCCCGATGATTTCATTGCGGTCATCAGCGGCAGCTGGACCGGCCCGATCAGCCAGGCCGGCGTCTGGATCTGATAGAAATCGCCGCCGAACGCCCACAGCATCAGGTCGGCGAACACGATCGACAGACCGATCGTGACCATCGTCTGCCGCAGATCCTGCCCCTCCATGCGGCGGAACACGAGCAGCTGAAGCAGCACGCCGATCACGGCGACGACAACGAAGGCCGCGATGAAGGCGAGGATCCAGGAGCCCGTCGCGGCCGATATGCCGTAGCCGACATAGCCGCCGAACAGATAGAGCGAGCCATGCGCGAGATTGACATTGCGCATCAGCCCGAAGATCAAGGTGAAGCCGCTCGCGACCAGGAAGTAGAGTCCGCCGAGCGTGATGCCGTTGAAGACGGCGCTGAGAAAGACCTTTTTGCGGCCGATCGCGTCCTCCAGACCCGGCGGCCAGACGGCGATGATCAGCCATGCGAGGCACGCGATGGCGATGAGAATGACGAGAGACCAGATCGGGTGACGTTCGATGAAGCGGCTCATCGGCGACCCCTCGCGAGCGCAGCACAAGGGTATCCTGAAATACGACGCTGCCGCGACGGCCAATTTCGCCACTTAGTCACTGCGTCATGCCCGGGCTTGTCCCGGGCATCCACGTCGCCGTCAGCGCGCGGAGCGACGTGGAGGGCCGGGGCAAGCCCGGCCATGACGACGTGGAGACAGGCGAGCGCAAAACTCCGAGCATGGAAGACTATGTCGACGATAGCGACCCGAGCGACGACATCGCCACCTCGCCTGGACATGCTTCGCCGAAGATCGCCGGTGTTGCCGGCCATCGCTCGTCCTCCCTTGTCGGATCCCTTTTGCCGGATCGCGTTCGGGCAAGACTAGCGGCAGACGCGACCGCCTGTTTGATCGACAGTCTCTTTTCGCGCGGTGCGCAGCAGCACGTCAGGCGCGCAGCACTTTTGCAGCGCGACGATAATCGGTCGGGGCCATGCCGACATTGCCGGCAAAGAAGCGGGTAAAGCCGCTTTGCGACGAGAAGCCGAGGTCGAAGCCGATGTCGGCGATCGGCGCCTCCGTCGCAACCAGCGCATCCAGCGCCCGTTCCATCAGCAGCGTGTTGAGATAGAGGTTCGGCGTCACGCCGGTCTGGCTGCGGAACAAGCGATAGAAGTGCGGTCGGGACAGCCCCGATTCGCGCGCGATGTGGTCGAGCTCGATCTCGGCACAGGGGCTGTCCGACATCAGCTTGATGCACTTGCGAACCCGGAAATCCGTGACCTCGGCGCTTGGCCGCTCCGGCATCAGCTCGGTCACCCGCCAGCTCTCCTCATAGCAGCTGTCGATCAGCTGACGCAGTTCGCCATCGAGGCAGCCGAGCGATGGCGCGCCACACACCAGCGCCGCGGTGCGGCGAATGCAGCGGTCGAGCGCGGCCGTGCGGCGAAAGCAGGTTCGGCCGAACTTCAGACCCTCACGGGCAGCCGGCGGCGCAAACCATTCCCCGTTGACGTAAAGCACAAAGAAGATCGCGCCATTGTCCGTATCAGTCGGCACGAAATTGTGCGGTTCCCAGGGATTCACCGCCACGATGGACTGTTCTTCGATGACATGGCGCCGATCGCAGACATCGATATGGGCCGGCGAACCGCCGACGTGAAAAATCAGGTGGCCTTCGCGATGGGCATGCACGTTGAACGGCCGATTGAGCTGATAGACCGTCGCGCGGCCGAAGCGAGCGTGAAAGACGGCGAGCGCCCTACTCATCACTTCCTCACCGATATGACTTCTTGTTTATCCCGCTAGCGTCGATCATTGCTCTCCAGAAAGCAAGAGACGCGACGACGCGGCCAGAGCGAGCGCTCCAGCCGCGCCGACTGCAAAGCACAATCGGTCAGTACTTCTTACATTCGGGCACGGTCCGGCTCGGGAGGCCGATCTTGGCAAATGTGGCGGCATCATAGCCGAGCGTCTGGTTGACGTCGGGGATGACCTTCACGACCTTGCTGAACAGCGCGCCCTTGCCGTCGTCGACGACCTCGGTGACGAAATTTGTACCGATCGCCTGGCGATTGGAGTCGAGCTTGATCTTGCCATTTGGCGCGTCGATCTCGATCTTGGCCAATGCAGCCTTCAGCTTCGCCTGATTGTCGGACAGGTCGCCATTGACCTCGCGCAGCGCCAGGATGAGCGCCATGGTCGAGCCATAATAGTTGGTGGCGAGCAGCGACGGGCTGGGGAAGCGCTTCTCCGGCGGGAACGAGTCCTGATAGGCCTTCACGAATTTCTGCCAGCGCGGGTCCTCCCAGGTATCGGCCTGACCCGAAGCCGCGATGGTGCCGATCAAGGCGTTCTTGGCATTGCCCTTGGAGGACAGGATGGTCTGGTCGATCATGATCGAACCGCCCATCAGGTGGGCCTTGCCACCCGCCTGCTGATACTGATTGAGGAAGTTGACGGCGTCGGCGCCACCGAGGCCGAGATAGATCGCGTCGACATCGTCAGGAAGAGCGGCGATGACCGAAGCGAAGTCCTTGGTTCCGAGCGGGACCCATTGCCGGCTGGTGATCTTGCCGCCGAGGCCGCAGAACTCCAGGGCGAGACCGAACACCTGGGTGTAGATGAAGGAGTAGTCCTCGCCGACCGTCGCGATCTTGCGATAGCCCTTGGTCTCATAAGCATATTTGCCCAGGCCGACCTGCCACTGCGCACCGTCCATGTTATAGCGGAAGAAGTTCGGCGCCGGATCGACATAGGTCGTCTCCTGCGCGCCCGAGGCCGCGTTGACGAATGTCAGCTCCGGATGCGTCTTGGCGAAGTTCTTGACCGCGATGCCCTCGTCGCCCGACAGCGGCGACAGCAGGATCTGCACCTTGTCCTGCTCGATCAGCTTGCGCACCGCGCGCACGGCGGAATCCGGCGTCGCGTCGGTCGAAGCGACCACGAATTCCAGTTCCTTGTCGCCGACCTTCTTGCCGAGCACGTTCAGCGCGGTGATATGGCCGCGCATGCCGTCTTCGCCGAGCACCGTGTAGGTGCCCTCGAGCGTCGCCGTGACGCCGACCTTGATCTTCTCTTGAGCGTATGCCGTGCCGGACAGCAAAAGCGCCGTGACCACGGCGAACCCCACGCGTCGCATGTGCATCGAACTCCCTCCCTTGTTGCCCATCGCTGGAGCACACGAATCTGCCGGCCAGTCGTTGCTGGCCGTGTTGGCGGCAGGCCTCGCCACGGTCTGCAAGCAGCGGTGGGCCCCCATCAGCCGTGGAGGCTAGCTGACGGCGCGCAGGCCCGGATGCGACTCCGACTGGCGACCTTGACGAGCAGTCTCATTTTCCTTGATGCGACGCAAAAAACTGCTGCGCCTGAGTGATAGCGCTGACATCAGCGATATGAGCAACCCGGCCGTCACTCAGCACCAGGGAGGCATTCTAATTACGGCCTACTTGTGCAGTGCGCGCATGCGCCGCCAACGTTTCGACTCCGATAGGTGCGGCAATTGACAGCGCTGTCATTGGCCAGTATCGCTGCGATCGTCGAGATGACGAGCGATGCTCGAACAACCTCCGCGAAGAAGTGAGGCATCTCGGACATGCGTCAATCATCGGCGCTGCAACAATGGGGAGGTCACCAATGTCTTCCGAGCTGATCACGGCCAAGTCCAAGTGTAAGTCCAAGGGCAAGTCCAACGCCAAGCCGATGAAGGCGCGATGCCTTGCGACATGCGCATCGCTCGTGCTGCTGTCGGCGTTCGCCGGCAAGGCGGTTGCGGAACCCGAGGCTGTCAAGGGCCCGGCGGCCGAGCCGGAATGCATGGTGCCGTGGACCGCCGACACGAAATTCTTCAAATACCCGGCGAAAAAGGGGCCGTATCGTATCGCGCTCGCCAATGGCTACATCGCCAACACTTGGCGCATCCAGATGATTCAGACGGCGAAGGCCTATGCGGCGCAGCCAGAGGTCAAGACGAAGCTGAAGGAGTTCAAGGTCGTCTCCACCGGCGAGGACGTGCCGGCGCAGATCTCGGCCATCAACAACTTCATCGACTCCGGCTATGACGCCATCGTCGTCAACGCGCAGAACCCGACGGCCTTCGGTCCGGTGATCAAGCGCGCCAAGCAGGCCGGCGTCGTCCTCGTCGCCTTCGACAACATCCTCGCGACGGAGGATGCGATCAACGTCAACGTCGACCAGAAGGGCCTCGGCGAGCTCTGGGCGAATTGGCTGGTCAAGAACGTGCCCGATGGCGGCAAGGTTCTCGAGGTGCGTGGCGTCGCCGGCACGTCGGTCGACACCGACCGGCACAATGGCTTCCACTCCGTACTCAACGGCTCCGGCAAGAAGTGGCAGGTCACCGAGGTCGTCGGCAAATGGGACGACGGCGTCGCGCAGAAGGCCACGGCGGACGCGATCGCCACCAACGGCCCGTTTGATGCGATCTCCGGCCAGGGCGGCGACACCGGCATCGTGCAGGCGATGCTCGACGCCAAGCACAAGATGGTACCGTTCGGCGGCGAGACCGAGAACGGCTTCCGCAAGTTCTGCGCCGCCAAGGCATCGGAAGGCCTGAAATGCTCGTCGGCCGGCACGGGGCCGGCGCAGGTCGCGGTCGCGATCAAGGTCGCGCTCGCCGCGCTGGAAGGCAAGGTCGTGCCGCAGTCGGTCAAGCTGCCGCTGGCGGTCGTCGAGGATCCCAATTTCAAGAAGGATCAGGACTACTTCCCGTCGCAGTCCGACAACTTCTTCGTCGGCAATTCCTTCCCGACCTGCGGCATCAACTTCACGGCGCAGGAGATCATGGGCCAGTCGAAGGAAAACCAGTAAGCTCGCGCCGCTCTCAGCCGCCGCGCAATCTCGAGGTGATTGCGCGGCGGCTTCGATGTGACCGTCGCGCCAGCGCCGAGGAAGCCAATGATGATCGCGGCCGAGCCGCTGTTTCGCGCGGAAGGGTTATCCAAGCGCTATGGCGGCGTGATCGCGCTCGACCGGGCGGACCTCGAGGTTCATCCGGGCCGCATCCATGCCATTCTCGGCGAGAACGGGGCCGGCAAGTCGACGCTGATCAAGCTCATGGTCGGCGTGGTTGCGCCCGATGAGGGCCGCATGACGCTCGAGGGACGCGAGGTCGCCTTCACCAATCCCTCCGCGGCAAATGATGCTGGGATCGTCTGCATCTTCCAGGAACTGTCGCTGATCCCCGATCTGTCGGTCGCCGACAACATCCTGATCAGTCATCCGCCGACCCGCTTCGGCATGATCGACCGGCGCGCCCAGCGTCGCGTCGCCGAGCAGGCGCTGCGCCGCGCCGGCGCCGGCGATATCCATCCGCGGGCGCTCGTGCGCGACCTGCCGCTGTCGCGCCGGCAGATGGTCGAGATCGCCAAGGCGCTGGCGCGGCAGCCCAAGATCCTGATCCTCGACGAGGCGACATCGGCATTGACGGCCGCCGACGTCACCAAGGTGTTCGAGGTGCTGAAGCGGCTGCGCAGTGAAGGCCTCGCGCTGCTCTACATCTCTCATCGCATGCACGAGATCGCCGAGCTCGCCGACGATTGCAGCGTGTTCCGCAACGGCCGGAGGATCTCGACCTTCGCCGCCGGCGCCAAGACCGACGCCGAGGTGATCGAGCTCATGATCGGCCGCGAATACAAGCACGCCTTCCCTGACAAGCCGGTCCGAAATCCCGACGGCCGGCCACCCGCCTTGCGCTGCAAGGCTCTCGGCTGGGGCGACCGGCTCAGAGACATTTCCTTCGCGCTGCATCAAGGCGAGATCATCGGCCTCGGCGGTCTCGACGGCCAGGGCCAGCGCGAGCTGCTGCTGGCGCTTTTCGGCGTGCTTCGCGATGTGAGCGGCGACATTTCCATCGACGGCAGCAAGGTCGCGATCGATAGCCCCGTCGCCGCCAAGTCCGAGCGCACCGGTCTCGCGCTGATCCCGGAGGATCGCAAGACCGAGGGGCTGATGCTGCCGATGTCGGTGCGCGACAATCTCTCCGCGGCCGCGTTCGACCGCTTCGCGCGGTTCGGCATCATCGACCGGAAGCGGCAGTCGGCGCTGATCGACGAGATGATCCGCCTGATCGAGATCAAGACCGCCTCCCCTGACCTGCCGGTCAGCGCGCTGTCCGGCGGCAATCAGCAGAAGGTGGTGATCGCGAAATGGCTGATGAACAGGCCGCGCATCATCCTGCTCAACGATCCTACCCGCGGCATCGATGTCGGCACTAAGCAGGAAATCTACCGGCTGCTGCGCCGGCTCGCCGACGAGGGCGCCGCGATCCTGCTGTATTCGACGGATTATGACGAGCTGATCGGCTGCTGCGACCGCGTGCTGGTGATGTATGACGGGGCTGTCAGGCGCGAGCTCGCGGGCGCCGAGATCACCGAGCGCGCGCTGGTCAGCAGCGCCCTCAATGTCGATGATGGCGAACCGGCGAAAGCGAGCGCGCCATGAGCGAGTGGCGGTACTGGCTCGCCGAGCGGCGCGGCACCCTGCTCGCGATCGGCATCTTCGTCGCGATGTTCCTGATCTATGCGACCAATCATCCGGCCGGCTTCAGCGCCAACATGGTGCAGACCGCGTCCAACAAGGCGACCCTGCTCGCCTTCGTCGCCATGGCGCAGGCGATCGTGGTAATCACCGCCGGCATCGATCTCTCCGTGGGCATGATCCTGACGCTCACCAACTGCCTTGCTTCCTGGATCGTCGTCGGCACCGCCACCGAGACGGCGCTCGGCGTGATCGGCGTACTCGGCACCGGCATCCTTTGCGGCATGGTCAACGGCGCGATCGTGATCTTCGGCCGCCTGCAGCCGATCGTCACCACGATCGCCACCGGGGCGATGTACTACGGCGTCGCGCTGATGCTGCGCCCCAATCCCGGCGGCTCGGTGAACGAGACGCTGGCGGATGCGCTGACGGGCCGGCTGTTCGGCGTCGTGCCGACCAGCCTCGTAGCGCTGGCCGCGGCGGCGGTCTTGATCTGGCTGCCCTATAGCCGCTCGACGATCGGCCGCGCCGCCTTCGCCACCGGCTCTTCGGAAGTCGCCGCCTACATGTCGGGCGCTCCGGTGCGCGCCGCCAAGTTCATGGCCTACACACTCGCCGGCCTGTTGTCGGCGATCGGAGGTCTGTTTCTCACGTTCTTCTCGTACACCGGCGAAGCGGCCCATGCGAGCGGCAACGCCTATACGCTGTTCTCGATCGCGGCCGTCGTGCTCGGCGGCGTCTCGCTGATGGGCGGACGCGGCAGCGCCATCGGCGCGATCTTCGGCGCGCTCGCCTTCCGCACGATCGGCGATCTGCTTTTCGTGTTCGACTTCGATCCGCTCTGGCAGCCGCTGTTCCAGGGCCTGGTGCTGATGCTCGCGGTCTCGATTGGCGCGTTCGGGCTGCTGCGCGTGCGCAATCGACTGGAGTGGTTCGGATGAGCGACGCAACGGCAACCCGGCCGGTCGCTCGCGGGATAGGCTGGCTGCGGCGAATCGATCCGGCGGTGGCGGCCTCGTTCGGCTGCATCCTGCTGCTGCTGCTCGTCGGCAGCCTCTACTCGCGCAGCTTCCTGTCGCCGGACTATCTGCTGCAGCAGCTGAAGGTCGCGAGCTTTCTCGGCGTGATCGCCACCGGCATGATGCTGGTGATCCTGCTCGGCCAGATCGATCTCTCGGTGCCCTGGGTCGTTACGACAGGCGCGATGATGGCCTGCGCCGCCGCGGCGCATGGCACGACCGGCGCCATCCTCGCGATCCCCTTCGGCATCCTCTGTGGCGCCGCCATCGGTCTGCTCAACGGCATCGGCGTCGCCTATTTGCGCATTCCCTCGATGATCATCACGCTGGCCGCCAACGCGGTCGCGCAAGGCCTGATGGTCGCCTACACCGGCGGCTTCTCGCCGCAGGATTCCGCCTCCAGGGCGATGCGCTATCTCGCCACCGGAACGGCCGTTCCCGGCCTTCCGAATGCGGTGCTCGCCTGGGCGATCATCGGAGCCGCCGCGGTCTGGCTGCTGTCTCGCACCACCTTCGGCCGCGCCATCTATGCCATCGGCAACCGCGAGCGCGCCGCGTATCTCTCCGGCATCGATACGCGCCGGATCACGATGCTGGCGTTCATGCTGTCGGGCGCCCTCTCTGCCTTCGGCGGCGTGCTGCTCGCCGGCTACGCCTCGAAGGCGGCGCAGTCGATGGGCGATGCCTATCTGCTGCCGTCGATTGCCGCGGTCGTGCTCGGCGGCACACATATCCTCGGCGGCCGCGGCAGCTATCTCGGCACCATCGCCGGGGTCATCCTGATCACGCTGCTGCAGTCGATCCTCTCGGTGATGCAGATCAGCGAGGCCGGCCGCCAGCTGATCTATGGCGCGGTGATCATCCTGATGCTGCTGATCTACGGCCGCCAAAAGGAGTGATCAGCGCGACGACGCTCGCGGAGCCTGCGCTGAACTCTACAGCTGCGCCTCGAAAGCCTCGCGCTCGGCGCGGGTCAGGTGCAGGCCGTGCTTGGTCCGGCGATCGAGCACATCGGCCGCCGTCATCGCCCACTCGCGCTCGCGCAAATAGGCGAGCTCGCGCTCGTAGAACGTGCCACCGAAATGGCGGCCGAGATCATCACGCCGGCGCGCCGAGCCGAGCAGATCGCGCGCGCAGCTGCCATAGAGCCGGGCGTAATGCGCGACCGTCTCGCGCGGGAGGTCCGGATAGTCGCGCGCGAGGCCGTCGAGGAACCGGTCGAAGGATCCGCCCAGATCGCCGCCCGGCAGGCAGGCGGCCACCGTCCAGGCCGGACCCATCCGCGGAAACCACGGCCCGAGCCGCTCCAGCGCGTGCTCGGCGAGCTTGCGGAAGGTCGTGATCTTGCCGCCGAAGATCGACAGCAGCGGCGGCTGCTCGGCCGTGCCGTGAACCTCGAACACGTAGTCGCGTGTCACAGCCGAGGGATTGTCGGCATTGTCGTCGTACAAGGGGCGCACGCCGGAGAAGGCATGAATGATGTCGGCCCTGACCGGCGCTGCGCGAAAATAGCGATCGAGCACCGCCAGCAGGTAGTCGATCTCGCCGCCATCGATCGCAACATCCTCCGCGCGGCCGTCATGCACGATGTCGGTGGTGCCGATCAGCGCGAGGTCGGTCTCGTAGGGGTTGACGAAGATGACGCGGCGGTCGGTGTTCTGCAGCAGATAGGCCTGCGATCCGCCCCAGAATTTCGGCACCACGAGATGGCTGCCCTTCACCAGCCGCACATTGTGCGCCGAGTTGAGGCCGGCGACACCCTGCACGACGTCTTGGACCCAGGGACCTGCCGCATTCACCAGCGCCTTCGCGCGCACGCTGCGCAGCTCTCCGCTGTCCGACCGCATCTCCAGCCGCCAGCACTCGCCCTCGCGGCGCGCGCTGACTGCGCGCGTGCGCGGAAGGATGACGGCGCCCTTGCGCGCGGCATCGACCAGATTGAGGATGACGAGCCGGGCATCATCGACCCAGCAGTCCGAATATTCGAAACCGCGGCGGAATTCGGGACGCAGCGGCGCGCCTTCCGGCTCATGCGCGAGATCGACGTTGCGGCTCGCCGGCAGCTGCTTGCGGCCGCCGAGATGGTCGTAGAGAAACAGTCCGGTGCGTACCAGCCAGGCCGGCCGCTGCTCCGGCGAATGCGGCAGCACGAAGCGCATCGGCCAGATGATGTGCGGCGCCGAGGCCAGCAGCACCTCGCGCTCGATCAGCGCCTCGCGGACCAGGCGAAACTCGTAATATTCGAGGTAGCGCAGGCCGCCATGAATCAGCTTGCCGGAGCGCGACGACGTCCCTTGCGCAAAATCATCCTTCTCACACAGCAGCACGGTCAGGCCGCGGCCGGCGGCATCACGGGCGACACCAGCGCCATTGATGCCGCCGCCGATGACGGCGAGGTCCAACAAGCCATCATCGGATACGCTGCGTGAGACCGGTGCGTTCATCGCGTCGCGCTACGCTTCGTCTCGGGCTTGCGCCGGGCTGCGGCCGCACGCGTCTTGGTGCCGGCTTTGGCAGCTGGCTTGGCAGCAACCTTGACCGCCTTCTTGACGGGCTTCGCTGACTTTGTCGTCTTCTGGTCCTGCAGCCCGTAGGTCGAAAAGCCCTGCGCCGTCTCGGCGATCTCGGCATCGCCCAGGATGTGCGGCTGTCCCAGCGCGAGCGAAAGATAATACTGCTTCGCGATGGTCTCGAGCTCGACCGCGAGCCACATCGCCTTGTCGAGATTGGCGCCGACGGCGATCATGCCATGGTTGGCGAGCAGGCAGCCGTTGCGTCCCTTCAGCGCTTCCAGCGCCAGCTCGGACAGTTCGGCCGTGCCGAAACGCGCATAGCCGGCGCAACGGATGTCGGTGCCGCCGAACGCCGCCATCATGTAGTGGCAGGCCGGAATCGGCTTGCGCGCAATCGCAAGCACGGTGGCGTAGGTCGAATGCGTATGCACGACGCCGCCGACATCCGGGCGTCCGCGCATGATGTCCAGATGGAAGCGCCATTCCGTCGACGGCTTCAACGGCCCTTCCCAGGAGCCATATTCGCCGTCGAGCGGCATCGATGCGATCATCTCCGGCTTCATCGAATCATAGGGTGTCGCCGACGGCGTAATCAGCATTCGGTCCTTGTAGCGGGCCGAGATATTGCCGGACGTGCCCTGATTCAGACCCGAGGCGTTCATCCACCGGCACTTGGCGATGATGGTCTCGCGGAGCTGTCGTTCCTCGCGATTCATTTGGAAAACCTTTCGTCAGCAGGGATTGAGCGGCGGCTCGCCGGCGAGATAGCGGCGAACCTCTTCGGCCGCCTGGTCGGCGGCGATGGTGACGGTTCGGACGGAGGCGCCGGCGATGTGCGGCGTCAGCGTCACGTTGGGCAGTTGCAGCAGCGGCCAGTCCGGCGGCACCGGCTCGATCGCGAAGGTGTCGAGCATCGCACCGGCGAGCCGCCCCGAGCTCAGCACCTCGAACAGCGCCTTGTAGTCGACCAGCGGCCCGCGCGCCGTGTTGATCAGGATCGCGCCCGGCTTGATCCGCGCCAGCGCCTCGCGATCGATGAAGCCGGTGGTCTCCGACGTCACCCTGGCATGCAGGCTGATGACGTCGGCGCGCGACAGCAGCTCGGCCAGCGCGACATGCTCGACGCCGTCATTGCGGTCCTGGGCGGTGAGTTGGACGTAGGGGTCCGTCACCAGGATCCTGCAGCCGAACGCTTTCAGCAACTTCACCACGCGGGTGCCGATCGCGCCATAGCCGACGATGCCGACGGTCATCTCGCCGAGCTCGCGGCCCGTGCGATCGGCACGGTAGAGATCGCCGCGCCACTCCCCGCCCCGCATCGATTCATGGCCGCTGCGGATCAGCCGAGTCTCGGCGAGCATCGCGCCGATGGTGAATTCGGCGACCGCGCTGGCGTTACGACCGGGTGTGTTGACGACGAGCACACCGTGATCACGCGCCGCCTGCATGTCGACATTCACCGGGCCGCCGCGCGACACCGCGATGAATTTCAGCCGCGGCAGCCGCTGCAGCATCGCGCGCGAAATCGGCGCCAGATGGGTCACCAGCAGCGGTGCCTCGCCGATGAAATCGGCGAGCTCATCGGGATCGCCCATGAACTCCTTGAGACCGTCGAGCTTGGAGCCGGCATAGCCATGCTCCATCGGCTCGTCCGGCCAGGGCTGCTCGAGCATGCGGATGTCGAGATGATCGCCGCAGATCGCCGTGATGCGTTCGGCGAACACCGAGGGCAGCATGAAACGGTCGCCGATGATGGCGATGGAGCTAGACATGGTTGGCTCCCGCGCGCTGCGCCGCAAGCTGCTTCCAGACGGGTCGCGCCGCCAGGCGTGCCTCGACATAGGCCGGGAACAGCCGCGCATAGCGCTCCGCGAGCGCCGGCTCAGGCGCCTGCGGCTCATCCAGATACGGTCTCACCCACTCCTCCGCGCAGTCCATCATGTTCGAATAGAGCCCGGTCGCGACAGCTGCGATCATCGCGGCGCCGGACGCGCCGGCTTCCTCGCGCCGGCAGACCCGGATGCTGCTGCCGACGGCGGCACCGAGAATTGCGCCCAGAGCGCGGCTGCGGGCCGCGCCGCCCGTCAGCCGGATCTCCGACGGAAGCGATCCCATCGCCGCGTAGCAATCGCGCGCCGCGAAGGCGAGCCCTTCCATGACGGCTCGCATCAGATCCCAATAGCCATGACGCGTACGCAGGCCGATCAGCTGCGCCGATGCCTCGTGGGACACGAAGGGTCCGCGCTCGCCCGCGTCCGAGATGAACGGATGATACAGCAGCTCGCCCGCCTTCGCCTGCAGCACGCGCTCGTCGAGCCGCCGGATCAGGTCGTTGCGCGACCGTGCGATGCCTTCCATCGCAAGTACGCCCCGCGCGACGTCGAGCAGCCAGTCGATGTTCAACGTCGCCGCCATCGTCGACTGCATCTGCGCGTAGTGGCCGGCCACCGGGAACGGCATTGTATACCCGGTCGCCTCGGCATTGAGCCTGACGTCATCAGCCGATGTCGCCAGCCGCATGTGCATGCCGGTCGAGCCGATGATGGTGCAGCCGACATCGGGGTTGGGATCATACAACCCGCCACCGAGCGCATTGCAGATGACATCGACATAGCCGAGCGACACCGGCACGCCCTCGGGCAAGCCTGTCTCCGCCGCGGCCATCCCCGTCAAGCGATGCGTGGTAACGACACCATCGACGACATCGGGGAACAGACGCAGCGAGCTGGAGATGCCGATCAGATCAGCAGATTCGCGATCGAAGCAGCGCTTGCGGAAATCACCACAGGAGAAGGACGCTTCCGACGGATCGGTGGCGCGCACGCCGGTCAGCTTGAAGTAGAGCCAGTCCTTGCAGTGGAACACCGTGCTGGCGCGTCCGAGCATCTCCATGCCGTGAGCCTGCAGCCAGGCAAGCTGCGGCCCCTGCTGACAGGCGTTGAGTCCCGATCCGGTCCGTTGATAGTGCGCCGCATTGCGCTCGCCGCTGCGGAAGGCCTCGACGAAGCGCGCCGCGCGCGAGTCGAGCCACAACAGGGCCGGCGCGACGGGGCGGCCGTCGGCGTCGATCAGCCAGGTGCCGTCGCCCTGCCCGGTCACGGCGATCGCAGCGACACGGCCGGAGAGCTCCGGCAGCGCGGCACCGAGGCCGCGCAGAGCAGCCACCGTGTCGGTCCAGGTCCGCGCCATGTCCTGCTCGACACGGCCTCCCGGCAAGGTCGCATAGCTGTTGGGAATCGCGAACTCGCCGATCTGACGGCCGTCCCGCGCGAACGCGACCGCCTTGATCACCGACGTCCCGGCGTCGATGCCGACGATCACATCGCGGGTCGCGGTCGCCGCCATGCTCAGCGCGCCTCCGCATGCCGGACGCAGACGCCGTCGGCGCCGAAGATGTGGAGGTGACGCGCGTCCAGCGTGCACGGCACGACGTCACCGGGCCGCGCCGCCACCTTGCCCTGGGTCACCGCGACCAGCAGATGCCCGGCGCATTCACCGGCAATGTGCGACTGGTCGCCGAGCCACTGGTTGGAGACGACGCGCAGCCGCGCCTCGCCGCCGCCGATCGCGATTCGCTGCGGCCGGATTCCGACCTTGATCCGCTGCGCCTGAACCAGCGCCTGCTGAGCCGGCATGTCCAGGGTCTGGCGGGAGATATGGAACGCGAGGTCCGAGCCGGCGGACAGGCGGAAGCCGCCCTCCTCTGGCGTCACCGTCGTATCCAGCAGGTTCGTCGGCGGCTCACCGATGAAGCTCGCCACGAACAGATTGGCCGGACGGTTCTTCAGCTCCTTCTCGCTGGCGAACTGCTGCAACACGCCATCCTCCATGACCGCGATGCGATCGGCGAGCGCGCTCGCTTCGGTCTGGTCGTGGGTCACGAAGATCGCGGTCATGCCGCGCTCGGCGAGCAGGCCCTTGATGCGGCCGCGCAGCACCGCGCGCAGTTGCGGCTCGAGCTGCCCCATCGGCTCGTCAAGCAGATAGAGGTCGGCGTCGCGCACTAGCGCCCGCGCCAGCGAAACGCGCTGCTGCTGTCCGCCCGACAGCGCGCGCGGGTAATGATCGAGAATGTCCTCGATCTCGACCAGTCGGGCGATGTCATCGACGCGATGGGCAATCTCGGCGCGCGACAGCTGCTGCGCCTTCAGCGCAAACGCAATGTTCTCGCGCACCGTCAGCGGCGGATACAGCGAGTAGCCTTCGAACGCCATCGCCACCTTCCGCCTGGCCGGCGGCAGATCGTGGATCGGCCGCCGCGCCAGCGCGATCGAGCCCGAGCTGACGCTTTCGAACCCTGCGATCATCCTCAGCGTCGAGGTCTTGCCGCAGCCGGAGGAGCCGAGCAGCGCGACGATCTCGCCGGACCGGATGTCCATGTCGAGTGCACGCACCGCGTGGACATCGGGCTTGCCCCTGGTGTGATAGATCTTGTCGACGTTGCGGATCTCGAGCATGCCCATGATGCCTCCTCACGCCGCCTGACGCCGTCGCGTCAGACCGATGCGCTCACCGGTGGCATGGTCGAACAACAGCGCCGTCTCCGGCGCAAAGCGCACGAACACGTCCTCGTCGGCACCAGCCTCCAGCGCCTCCGGCGCCAGCGCCGCGAGCCATTCCGAGCCGTCGGCGAAGCGCAGCAGCACCACGGCCCGCTCATGGATCGGCGTCACCGCCACGATACGTGCGGGGATCGCGCCTTCGCCGCCCTGACGGGTCACGACGACGTCGTCGGGCCGCACGCCGAGCCAGCAGCGCTCCCGCGCGTTGGACGGCAGATTCTCCGCGTCCAGACGGACTGGCGTTTCGGCGATCGCCGCGATCAGAGCTCCCTGCTCCGCCACCGGCGCGACCTCCGAGAGGTTGATGCTGGGATCTCCGAACAGCCGCGCCACCGCGACCGACGCCGGCCGCGCATAGATGTCCTCCGGACGCGCCACCTGCACGAGGCAGCCGTTGATCAAGACGGCAATCCTGTCGGCGATCGCCATCGCCTCGCGATAGTCCTGCGTCACATACAGCACCGCCGCCGAGCCGCGCCGCAGCAGGCTCGGGAGCTCGAGCCGCATCTCGTACCGCAGCTTGGCGTCGACGTTGCGCAGGGGATCGTCGAGCAGCAGCACCTCGGGGTTGCCGATCAGCGCGCGCGCCAGCGCGGTGCGCTGCTTCTGCCCGTTGGACAATTCACGCGGTCGGTGGCTGAGCACGTGCTCGATCTTCAGCAGCCTGCTCATTGCCGTCACCTTGGCCGCGATGTCGGACGCGCCGCTCGCGCGCAGGCCGCTGGCGATGTTGTCGCGCGCGCTCATGTGCGGGAATAGCGCAAAATTCTGGAACGCCATGCCGATGCCACGCTGCTCCGGCGGCGCATCGACGATCGAGCGGCCGCCGACCAGGATGTCGCCGCCGTCGGGCTCGAACATGCCGGCGATCATGCGCAGCAACACGGTCTTGCCGCTTCCGGACGGACCGAACACGGCGACGATCTCGCCGGGTTCGACGCTCAGCGACACGCCCCTGGCGCAGCTGACTGCTCCGAAGCTCTTGTCGATGGATTTGAGTTCGAGGCGCGCCATGGCTGCTCAACCCTTCACTGCACCAAGCGAGAGACCTTCGACCAGATAGCGCTGCGCATAGAGTGCGAGCAGCAAGGTCGGCGTCACCGACAGCACGATCGCCGCAGCGATCTGGCCGTATTGGATGCCCGAGGCGGTGACGAAGGCGAGCGCGCCGACTGTCACCGGCTGCTTGTCGGCGGAGGCGAGGATCAGCGCGAAGACAAAATTGTTCCAGCAGAAGATGAAGGACAAGAGGCCCGCCGCCGCGATCCCCGGCCCTGCCAGCGGCACGGCAATGCGGGTGAACGCCTCGCGCCAGGAATGTCCGGCCAGCCTATAGGCGTGCTCGATATCGGGGCTGATGTCCTCGAAATAGCCGCGCACGATCCACAGAATCAGTGGCAAGGCGATCAGCTGATAGACCCAGACGATGCCGAAATAGGTGTCGTTCAGCCCAAGCTGCTGATAGTAGAGCGAGAGCGGCAGCAGCACCAGAAGCGGCGGCGCGAAGCGGAACGACAGCAGCGTGAACGCGATGGTCTCGCCGAGCTTGAATTTGAACCGCGCGAACGCGTAGGCCGCCGGCACGCCGAGCAGCAGCGCCAGGATCACCGAGGCGCTCGACAGCACGAAGCTGTTCATCAGGTTGCGCATGAACTCGATCTGCAGATTGCCCGCCGCGGTCCGCAGCTGGCCGGAGATCAGCGCCTCATAATTGGCAAACGTCGGCTCGAACAGCAGGCGGGGCGGAATGCGCAGGATCTGCTCATTGGTCTGGAACGACATCAGCAGGATCCAGACGATCGGGAACATGAAGAACACGAGCACGAGCGCAAGCGCGATGCCACGGAAGATGCGCCCGGCGGGACTGGAGTGATCCATCAGCGGCCTCCCTCAGGCGTGACCGTGGGCACGTGCGCGCAGCCGCAGCCAGTTCTTGATGAAGATGTTCGACAGGATGTTGGTGATCAGCCACAGGATCATCAGCAGCGCCGCCGAGCGACCGACATTGGTGTACTGGAAGAACTCCAGATAGGCCTGGACCTGGAACACCATCAGCCGGTCGCCAGGGCCGCCTTGGGTCATCGCATAGACGATATCGAACTGCTGGATGGAATCGAGCAGGCGGAACAGCGACGCCGTGATGATATAGGGTGCGAGCATCGGCAGCGTGATCCTGAAGAACACGAAGCTCGCCGGCACGCCGTCGAGCGCCGCTGCCTCGAACGGCTGCCGCGGCAGCGACCGCAGGCCGGCCAGCAGCAGAATCATGATGAAAGGCGTATAGACCCAGACATCGACCAGCACGACCGTGAACAGCGCGGTCGACGGATCGGACGCCCATTTGAAGTCGTGCACGCCGAGCAGGCCGACGAGGTAGGACAGGATGCCGAAGCTTGGATTGGTCATCAGCTTCCACATCAGCGCGGCGATCGCTGGAGCCGTCATTAGCGGCAGCAGCAGCATGATCGAGACCGCATTGTGGAAGCGCGTCGGCCGGCGCAGCAAGAGCGCAATGCCGAGGCCGAGCAGCAGCTCGGCGATGACCGTCACGGCAGTGTAGACCAGCGAAATGCGCAGCGTGTTCCAGAACGCGGGATCGGACAGAAAATCGATATAGTTGTCGACACCGATGAAGCCGCGCAGATATGGCAGGTTGAGCCGGTAACGCTGCAGCGAATAGACCGCGGCGGTCACGAACGGCACCAGGATGGCGATGCACACCAGCAGCGCCGGCAGGCTCAATAGATACGGCAGCAGCCGTCTGCGCCAGCGCTTGGCGCGGCGTGGCGCCGCCTCGGTCTCGACAAGTTGGGCCATGCTCATGATAGGCGTGATCACATCATCGCACGGAAGATGGGGCCGGTCCGGACGCTTGTGGGGAGCGTCCGGACCGACGGGCGGTCAGGAAGATGCCGCGCAGCCTCAGCCGAGGCCGGCCTGCTTCAGCTGACGGTTGATGCTCTCGGCAAGCTTGTCGAGGCCCTCGTCAACGGTGATCTCCTTGGCCACCATCTTCTGCAGCGACGCCGCCCACTCCGTCGTGAGATCGAAGAACAGCGGCTGCGCTGTAAAGTAGATCTTCGCGCCGGGTGCCGAGAGGTCATGCTGCTCGAGATAGCCCGGATAAGACTTGGCGATGCGGTCGCGGAACTCGCTGTCCTTCCACACGGAGGTGCGGACCGGATTGACGAAGTCCATCTTGCGCGCGCCGAACAGGTCGTGCTCGACGGAGGCCGCCCACTGCATGAAGATCCAGGCCGCGTCCTTCTGCTTGGAGAAGCTCGACATCGCCAGCGACCAGATCCAGACGTTCGGCGTCGGCGCTTTGGCGGCCGGGTTGGCCGCGAACGGGGCGTAGCCGAGATTGCCGCGCTCCTTGTTCTCACCGCCGTTCATGAAGTAGCCGAGGATGTCGGCATCGAAGATCATGCCGGAGGCGCCGGCGCCGAGATCCGTGCCGACCTGGTACCAGGTGTAGGTCGACCAGTTCTTCGGGCCCGAGCCCTGGATCATCTTGACCCACTTCTCGTGGAAGTCCTTCGAGGCCTTCGTGTTCATTGCGGCCTTGAGCTTGCCGCCCTCCATCACGAAGTCCTTCTGGCCGAAATTGGCATAGGCCGAGAGGAAGCCTGGATGGATGGTGGCCCAGGAGCGCGAGCCGCGCACGCCGACGCCATACGGGCCGCCGGCATCCTTGGTGATCTTGGCGGCGACCTCCACCATGTCGTCGAGATTGGTCGGCGGCTTGACGCCGACCTTGCTGAAGATGTTGCGGTTATAGGTGACGTTGTTGAGTTCGTAGCCCCACGGAATGCACCACTGCTTGGCCTTGCCCGAGCCGAGTTCGGAGCCGGCGACGCCGTCCCAGGCGGTCGAGGAGCGCAGGCCCGGCAGCACGTCGTCCCAGGCGAAAGCGGGGTTGGTCTTGGCTGGATCCTTGATGTAGGTGTTGAGGTCCTCGATCCAGCCGGCCGGACCATAGGTCCAGGTCATGTAGGCGCCGGTCATGAAGGCGTCGTACTGATCCGATTTCGACGACAGCGCCGCCGTCACCTTGTCGAAATAGACATCCTCCGGGAAGATGTCGTAGGTGACGTTCATGCCGGTCAGGCTCTTGAACGCCTCGATGTCGCCGATCATCGCGTCAACGTAAGGATGCTTGTTGAGCAGCAGCTTGACCGTCTTGCCGCTCTGGGACTTCCAGTTGAAATCCGCGGCCATCGCCTTCGACATCTCGGAAGCAAAGGCGGCATTGGCGGCGACACCGGCGATGCCGAGCTTGGCGGCGCCGTCGAGCAGATCACGCCGGCTGATGTGCTTGCCGGCATAGGACGCAAAGAGATTCTTCTCACGGTCGTACATTCAACCCTCCCTATTTTTTGGAGACTTTTCGCGTTACCTGCCCTTCCGACTTTTGTTTTTAAGAACACCGGATGTTTTCTCCGGCTTGTCGGTACTGAGTGCCTGAGCCGTCACCTCATCGATGATGAGGCCGTTCAGAAAGCCGCTGCGCAGCACCGCGCGCAGGGCCGTGATCTTCGCTTCGCCGCCGCCGATGGCGACGATGCGGTGTTTCTTGAGATCGCTCGCCGCCATCGAGGTGGCGCGCGCCGACAGGTCGAGATCGAGCAACTCGCCCTCGGCGTTGAAGAAGTGCCCGAGCAGATCGGCGCAGGCGCCAGCGCGCTTCAGCTCGACGACCTCGTCGGGCTTGATCATGCCGCTCGACACCAGGAAGCCGTCGGCGTGGATCTGGCCGATACCGACGAACAGCAGCGAGGCCTGCTGGGCCAGCGCGAACACGTCGGCGATGCCGAACTGCTGCATCAGCACACGGCGGTCGGCGACGGAATTGGCGAACACCGGCACCGGCAGCAGATAGGCCTCCGCGCCGGTGCGCTCGGCGAGGCGATGGATGACGTCGAACGGATTGGCCGCGAATTTTCGCGTCAGGCCGCCGAGCAGCGAGACGAACTGCACGTCGCGCGCGGGCGTCTGCGGCAACTGCGCCACGACGGCCGCGAGCGTGCGGCCGTGGCCGACGCCGATGATCTTGTCGTCGCCGCGCTCCAACACCTGGCGCAGGAAGCTCGCGCCCTCCAGCGCCAGCGCCTTCAGCGGCAGGTCGCCCTCGCCGAGATCCGGCGCGACGCGGCAGAAGTCGAGGCCGTAGCGGTCGGCGAGCGCATTCTCCAGCGCGACGCATTCGGCGACGGGACCCTCGACGAACACGCGGATCATGCCTTCGCGGCTGGCGCGCGCAATCAGGCGATGCGCCTTGGTGCTCTGGATGTTGAGCCGGTCGGCGACCTCCGATTGCGTCAGCCCGGCCGCGAAATACAGCCACGCCGCACGCGTCGCCAGCGAAGCCTCGCCGTCCACCATGGGCGCCCTGTCGGAAGCTGTCGTCACGCCGAATGCCTACTTGCAAAATTCTTCACACCTTGCAAAAAATTGCAGACGCTGATCCGGCCGTCAATCCCTTAAACGTGCTGCAGCGCAACGCCCACGCCTGCCGGCGAGACCATGCAGCGGCATGCTCGCGTGCTCACAACGGGATGAGGTCGCATGACGGAGTTGTTTGTCGGCATCGACTTGGGCACCAGCGGCGTGCGCGCCTGCGCCGTCGATCCCAGCGGCACGCTGCGTGGTGCGGCGGCCGTGCCGCTGCCGGCGCCGCGTCAAGATGGCGCAGCGATCGAGCAGGATCCCGAGCTGTGGTGGCAGGCGACGACCGCGGCTCTCGTCGAGCTCGGCACACGCGTCGATCTGCAGGGCGTGACGCGCATCGCTGTCGACGGCACCTCCGGCACGCTGCTGCTGATCGATGCGGACGGACGGCCCTGCTCGCCTGGCCTGATGTACAACGACGCGCGGGCCGTCGGCGAAGCCAGACGCATTGCGGCGGTCGCGCCGCCCGAGAGCGGCGCGCATGGCGCGAGCAGCGCGCTCGCCAAGCTGTTGCATCTTCTCACCGCGGGCAGCGCCGCGCGCCGCGCCGTGCACCAGGCCGACTGGATTGCCGGACGCCTCGCCGGCCGGCACGGCATCAGCGACGAGAACAACGCGCTCAAGCTCGGCTACGATCCAGTGCAGCGCCGCTGGCCGGACTGGCTCGCTCAGCTCGGCATCGCGCCGGAGCTGCTGCCGAGCATTCTGGCGCCCGGCACACCGTTCGCCGACATCGATCCGTCGACGGCGCGCGCGCTCGGACTCTCCTCATCGGCGCGCGTCGTCGCCGGCACCACCGACGGCGTCGCCGCCTTCATCGCCACCGGCGCCGACATGCCGGGCGATGCGGTGACCTCGCTCGGCACCACGCTCGTGGTCAAGCTGATCGCCACCCAACCGATCTTCGCCGCCGCCCAGGGCGTCTACTCGCACCGGCTCGGCGACAAATGGCTCGCCGGCGGCGCATCGAATTCCGGCGGCGCCGCGCTGCTGTCGCATTTCTCGGCCGCCGATATGGACCTGATGACACCGCTGCTGCGCCCCGATGACCCGACCGGGCTCGACTACTATCCGCTGCCCAAGCCGGGCGAGCGCTTTCCGATCGCCGATCCCGCGCTCGCGCCGCGGATCACGCCGCGGCCCGTCGAGGATCACCGCTTCTTCCAGGCCCTGCTCGAAGGCATCGGCCGTGTCGAGGCGCTCGCCTATCAGCGGCTGCAGGCGCTCGGCGCCCCGGCGCTGCGGCGGGTGATCAGCATCGGCGGCGGCGCGAAGAACGCGGCATGGACGCGGATACGCGAGCGCATCATCGGTGCGCCGGTCAGCGTCGCGGCGCAGACCGAGGCGAGCTACGGCACGGCGCTGCTGGCACTGCAGGGACCGCCGCAATGACTGCTGCCGCGTGTGAGATCAGCGGCCTCGCCGCGATCGCCGACCGTTTCGATCACGTGCTGCTCGACCAATGGGGCACGCTGCATGACGGCCGCACGGTGTTTCCCCCCGCGCATGACTGCGTGACGAAACTGCGCGAGGCCGGCAAGCACGTCCTGGTGCTGTCTAACTCCGGCAAGCGCGCCGCGCCCAATGCGGAACGTCTCGCGCGGCTCGGCCTGCCGCGCGCGGCCTATGACGGCATCCTCACCTCCGGCGAAGTGACCTGGGCGGGCCTGCGCGGGCGTACGCGCGCGCCCTTCACCGATTGCGGCCATGCCTGCTTCCTGATCACCAGAGGCGGCGACTGCTCGCTGATCGATGGTCTCGACCTCGTCATCGTGAACGATACGCGCGATGCCGATTTCATCCTGCTCGGCGGCCTCGACGACGATCAGGCCGAGCCCGACCTCTGGCGCGATCGATTCGCGCAGGCCGCGGCGCGGCAGGTGCCGATGATCTGCGCCAATCCCGACCTGATGATGTTCGGCGCAAGCGGCCTCGTTCCGGCGCCCGGGACGCTCGCGCGCGCGTATGAATGGCTGGGCGGCGCCGTGACCTTCATCGGCAAGCCATATCAGCCGATCTTCGCGGCCGCGCTGGAGCAGCTCGGTCATCCGGACCCGCACCGCGTGCTGATGATCGGCGATTCGCTGGACCACGATGTCGCCGGCGCTCGCGCCATGGGGATGCAGACATTGCTGCTCGCCGACGGCGTGCATCGCACGACGCTCGCCGGCGCGCCGGATCTCGCCGCCGCGACGCGCAAGCTCGCGGCTTCCGCGAGCCGCATGCCGACGTGGACGATGCAGCAGCTGGCCTGGTGACCGAGGAGACGAGAGATGCGCGAGCCCGGAGACCTGCAAGCCCTGCGCGCGATGTCGGCGCGCGTCGGCCGCAACATGCTGCTGGTGCAGGGCGCCGGCGGTAACTCGTCGGTCAAGCAGGACGACGTGCTGTGGGTGAAGGCCTCCGGCACCTGGCTGTCGGACGCGACCGAGAAGAACATCTTCGTGCCGGTGCTGCTGAGCGCCGCGCGCGCGGCGCTCGCACGCGATGACGAGCGCATTCCCCTCGCCGCCCCCGGCCCGTTGCGCGCCTCCATCGAAACCTCGCTGCATGCGCTGCTGCCGCATCGCGTCGTGCTGCACGTCCACGCCGTTAACACCATCGCCTGGGCCGCGCGCCGCGACGCGCGCGAGGAGTTGGCGAGGCGGCTCGACGGCCTCGCCTGGCGCCACCTCGATTACTTTCATCCCGGCCTGCCGCTGGCGCGCGCGGTGAGCGCCGTCGTCGCCCAGGCGCGGGTCGACGTGCTGATCCTCGGCAATCACGGCCTCGTCGTCGGCGCCGACAATTGCGACGCGGCCGAGGCGCTGGTTCACGATGTGGAACGGCGGCTGGCGCTGCCGCCGCGCGCGGCACCTGTCGCCGATGAGGCCGCCTTGGCGCGTCTGTGCGCCGGCACGCCCTATCGTCTGCCGCAAGACGCCGCGAGCCACGGCACCGCGACCGATCCGTTCAGCCGCGCCGTCGCCACCGGCGGCTCGCTCTATCCGGACCATGTCGTGTTCCTCGGCCCGGGCCTGCCGACGATCGACGGCGCCGAGGGCCTGGCGACGCTGCTCGCGCGCACGCAAGCGAGCGGCCTGCCCGCCCCTGTCGCCGCGCTCGTGCCGGGGCTCGGCGCCATCATCCGCAGCGACGCCAGTGCCGGCGCCGAGGCGATGCTGAGCTGTCTCGCGCTGGTGACCAGCCGCCTGCCGCTGTTGGCCGAGATCGGCTATCTCTCGTCGCAGCACGAGCAGATGCTGCTGAATTGGGACGCTGAGCGCTACCGGCAGCAATTGACCGCGAGCCGCCAGTAGCGCCAAGCCTACAGCTTGTGCGTTTCCTTCAAATAACGGTTGTCTCCGGTGGAGCTCTCATCGTCTCCCCCAGTGTCATGCTCCGCGAAGGCGGAGCATCCAGTACTCCGCGGCAGAGATGATCAATTGACATGTCACGGCGTACTGGATCGTCCGCCTTCGCGGACGATGACAGCGGGGGCCGCATGGCCGAAGCGACCCGGAGCTTGCCGGCCAACCTCTACGCCGCGAGCGCGCCGAGCTGTTTCAGCATGCCCAGATTGTCGAGTTGCGCCCAGTGCTCGACCAGCACGCCGTCACGGATCTTGAACAGGTCGAGCACCGCGACCCGGATCGGCTTGCCGGTCGGCGCCATCGCGCCGAACGGACCGGTGTGGGTGGCATGGATCACCAGTCGCACCAGCACCTTGTCCTCCTCGGCGACGAGATCCAGGAGTTCCAGTTTCATGTCGGGGAACGCCGGCATCAGCGCATCATGCAGTTGCAGCACGCCCTCCGGCCCGCGCACCTCGAAGTCGAGGCCCGGATCGTGGCGGACGAAGGTTTTCGCCACATGCTTCTCCATCCACGCCGCATCGCGCGCGAGGAACGCCTTGAAGTAGTCCCGGCAGATCTGCTTGTTGGTCTCGGACATCATCTTGTTCTCCCTTGATCTTCGTTGGTCTTGCAGTTGTCGATTGTCCATCCCGCCGCGATGCGCGCCCCGGCGCTACGCCGCCACCACATCGAATCCGAGGCGCGGGAAATGAATGTGCAGGTCACCGGCGTCGTGATCCCTGCGATGGATGACGATTTCGCTCGCATCCGCCGCCACCAGCGTGCCCGTCACGGGCACGCGCGCATTGTCATCGGGCGTCACCGTGACCTTCTGCCCCGCATAGAGTCCCGATGGATCTCCATTGGGAGGAAGATGACTCGGCGTCGTCGGATGCGCGGCCTTGGCGATGGAAAAGGCCTCGTCCGCGCTCATCGCCAAGGGTGCGCC
Organism: Bradyrhizobium sp. ORS 278; assembly: GCF_000026145.1. Lineage (NCBI taxonomy): Bacteria > Pseudomonadati > Pseudomonadota > Alphaproteobacteria > Hyphomicrobiales > Nitrobacteraceae > Bradyrhizobium > Bradyrhizobium sp. ORS 278. The sequence goes on from NC_009445.1 coordinate 5,004,295, forward strand.
GTGCCCGAGCGCGGCGATGCGGTCGTACCAGCCGATGAGCGGCGTGAGGCCGGCCAGCTTGTCGACCTCGCCGGGGCAATTCTTGCGCATCAAAAAAGTGGTCTGATAGCAGGTCAGGTCGAGCGCGCTCGGCCTGTCGCCGAAGATGAAGGGACGGCCGTCGGCGAGCGCCGACTTCAGCCAGGCATATTGCGCGTGCAGGTGCTGCAGATGCAGCGGCAGGCTCGGCGCCATCGCTGTCTTGCTGATGTCGATGCCGAGATAGCCCTCCTTGCGATCCCGAATGAACTCGGCCGGAAACATGTCGCCAATGAAATGCGAGATCACGCCGATGGTGGGGATCCACATCGCGCGCTCCCAGGCAAACGACAGACCGCGCGCCAGCCCTTCGCTGCCGGACGGATAGAATGTCGGCTCGGGATGCAGCCGCTCCAGCGCCGGAAGGATGATGTTGGTGTCGCAATAGATGTCGGCGCCGACCTGCAGCACCGGGATGCGGCGGTAGCCGCCGGTCAGCGGCATCAGCAGCGGTCGCGGCGGCGCCGGCGGCGTGTCGACCGAGCGCCACGGCAGCTTCTTCAGCCCGAAGGCTGAGCGGATCTTCTCCGAGAACGTCGAAAGCTCGTAATGATGCAGAATCAGCTCGGCCATCTGGCGTCTTCCCTTCGTTGTTGTTGTCGTTGTGCGCGTCAATGCATGATGTGGCCGCCGTCGACGACGATGGTCTGTCCGGAGACAAAGCCGGCGAGGTCGGACAAGAGATACAGCGCCGTGCCGACGAGGTCGCCCGGCTTCTGCTCGCGCGACAGCGCGCGCGCCTTCAGGAAGCTCTGTTGCCATTCGACAGGGCGGTTACGCGTCGCATCGGTGATCACGAAGCCGGGCGCGATGACGTTGACGCGCACGCCGTTCGGACCCATCTCCTTGGCGAGACCCTTGGTCATCGACAGCACCGCGCCCTTGGTGGCGACATAGTGCAGGTAGCCGGGCTGGCCGGCCACGGCGACCACCGAGGCGATGTTGACGATGCTGCCCGATTGCTGTGCGCGCATGGCCGGCGCCACCGCCTTGCAGCAGTGCCACACACCCTTGACGTTGACCGCGAAGATGCGGTCCCACACCGCGGGATCGAGCTCATCGAACGGCGTCAGCTTGACCTCGCGGAAATACGCGGCATTGGTGATCAGCCCGTCGATGCGGCCGAACGCCTTCATCGCCGCCGCCGCCATGTCGCGCACCGAGCCGTCATCGGCGACGTCGACCCGCACCGCCAGCGCGCGGCCGCCGGCACGCTCGACCAGCGCCACCGTCTCATCGACGGCGTTCATGTCGGCAACGACGACATTGGCGCCGTGGGCCGCGCAGCCGGCCGCGAAAGCCTGGCCGATGCCGGTCGCAGCGCCGGTGATCACGATGGTGCGGCCGTCGAGCAGATTTGGCTGTATCATGGTTCTCTCCCTCAGACGTAAGGCAGCGTCGACATGAAAGCCGGTCGAGCCGCCGTGGCGTCGCGCAGCGCATCGAGCCTGGGTGTCGGCTCGCGCCAGGGCGCCTCCGGAAACCGCAACCGCACGTAGTCGATGGCGACCGCGGTGAGGATCACCGAGAGGTCCGGCGTGCCGCCGGCATAGACCGGCGGATCGGCCTCCAGCGCGCGGAAGCCGGTGATGATGGTGCGCCGCCGCTTCAGCCCGACTCGGGTTTCGCCCCAATGCGGATCCATCTGCATCACGCCGGTGATGATGTTGGCCATCGCGTCGATCACGCCCATCGCAAGGCCCGCGCGCGAGATGATGCGATCGAGATCGCCATCGAGCAGCGAGGGCTTTTGCACCTTGCGCTCCAACCAGGTCACGATCAGCAGGCTCTCGGTCAGCGGGATGCCGGAGTCGAGCTCGAGCGTCGGGACCCGCGAGGCCGGATTGAGCTTGATCAGCCCAGCATCGTCGGCCCAGGGATTGACGACTTCAGTGCCGCCGAGATCGAACCCCTTCTCGGCGAGCGCGATGCGCGCGATCCGCGCATAGGGGCTGGTGGTGTTGGTGAGAATGCGCATCATCGCTCCTTACTCCGACAGCAGCGACGGACAGCCACTCTTCTCGGCCGGCGTGAACAGGCTGGCGCCGGGGATCGTGGTGCGGATCTTGTAGAGATCGGCCGCCGGGTCCTTGGACTCCTTCGGCGTCTTCACTTCGGCGATCATCAGGTCCATCACGACGCGGCCGTTGGCCTGGATCCTGGCATTGGAGACCATCGGGCTGTCGATCGGGATTTCGCGGATGGTCTTGGCGATCGTCTTGGCGTCGTCCGTGCCGGCCTTCTGCACCGATCTCAGATAGTGCTGGGTCGCGACGTAGGCGAGCGCGTGCCCCATCGTCGGCACCTGCTTGTTGTTGCGGGCCATGAAGCGCTGCCCCCAGGCGCGCGAGGCGTCGTTCTGGTCCCAGTAGAACGCGACCGGGAATTTCATGCCCTGGGCGACGTCGAGGCCCATCGACACGACGTTGTTGGTGAACACCAGCATGGCCGCGAGCTTGTCGCCCATGCCGAATTCGCGCGCCTGCTTGATCGTGGTGACGAGATCGGGGCCGGCGTTGGCGAGCGCGATGATGTCGGCGCCCGAGCCCTGCGCCTGCAGGATCTGCGAGGCCATGTCTGGCGAGTCGAGCGGATGCTTGGCCTCTCCCACCACGCTGCCGCCCGCCGCAGTCACGGCCTTCGAGGCATCCGAGGACAGGGACTTGCCGAACACGTAGTCGGCGGTGATGAAGAACCACTTCTTCGCGCCGGCATCGACGAGGCCCTTCGCGACCGCGTTCGACAGCGCGTCGGTGGACGGCGCCCATTGCGTGCCATAGGGCGAGCACTGATCCCCGGAGAAGTTGGAGGCATAGCCGCCGGTCACCAAGGTGGTGATGCCGCGCTGCTTGGCGATGGCCTGCGCCGCGAGACCCGCGGAGCTCGAGCCGCCGAGCACCAGCGCGCTCACGCCCTCCTGATCGATGTAGCGGCCGGCGAGCGAGGCGGCGATATCGGGCTTGTTCTGGTGGTTGGCCGAGAGCACCTCGACCTTGCGGCCCAGCACCTTGCCGCCAAAATCCTCCGCCGCCATCGTCGTGGCGAGCACGGTGTTCGGGCCGCCATTGCCCTGATAGATGCCGGTGAGGTCGTCGATCACCAGGATGCGGAAGGGCTTCTCGTCGGCGCGGGCCGGCGTGGCCAGCAGCAGCACGGCGGCCAGCGCGGTCACGCCGGCGGCAATGGATCGTCTCATGACAGGTCTCCTCGGGCGTTGTTGGGTTGGTTCGGAACGATCACTCGGCAGGCACTTTTCGATCGGCGAATTCGGCGCGGATGTCGGCGCTGTGCTCGCCGATATCGGGCACGCGGCCGAGCGCAGGCAGGACGCCGTCGCGCAGGGCCGGCGGCGCGATGATCGAGGCCGCCCCGTGCGGCGTGTCGATGCCGACACGCCGCAAGGCGGGGTGATGCGCGAGTTCGGCGACGCTATTGACGAAGCCATAGGCGGTGCCGGCCTCGCGCAGCTTTGCAGCCGCCTGATCCCTGGTCATCGTGGCGAACACCGACCCAACATGGCCGTCGACCTCGGCGCGGTTGGCGACGCGGGCATTGTTGGAAGTGTAGTGAGGGTGCTCCGGCAATTCCGGCTCGCTCATCACCACGCGGCAGAAATTGCGCCATTCGCGCTCGTTCTGGATCGAGATCAGCACCTGCGAGCCGTCCGACGTCGCGAACGCGCCGTAGGGACAGATCGACGGATGAGCGAGGCCCATGCGCGCGGGCGCCTGGCCGGTGCCCTCGAAATACAGCAGCGGTACGTTCATCCAATCGGCCATGCCGGCGAACAGGTCGGTTTCGATCGCGCTGCCCCTGCCCGTCTGTCCCCGCCCGATCAGCGCCTCGAGCACAGCGGCATGCGCGGCCATGCCACAGGCGATGTCGCACACGGACACGCCGACCCGGCCGGGCCCGGCAGGATGACCGGTGATGCCGGCGAGACCGCTCTCGGCCTGCACCAGCAGGTCATAGGCCTTCATGTCGGTATAGGCATTGCCTGCGCCATAGCCGGAGATATCGACCGTGATCAGCCGCGGATGCTTTTCGCGCAGCGCCGCGGACCCGAAGCCGGCGCGCGCGGCGGCGCCCGGCGCGAGGTTCTGCACGACGACGTCGGCACGCGCGATGATCCGATGCAGCAGCGCGGCATCGTCAGGGTTCTTGATGTCGGCGACGAGGCTCTGCTTGCCGCGATTGAGCCAGACGAAATAGCTCGACAGGCCGCCGACCGCGGCATCATAGCCGCGCGCGAAGTCACCCTCCGGACGCTCGATCTTGATGACCCGCGCGCCGGCGTCCGCCAGCCGCGAGGTGCAATAGGGCGCGGCGACGGCCTGCTCGAACGCGACGACGAGAACGTCTTGCAAGGGTTTCTTGGGCGCAGATGTCATGGGCACGCTCACCGCATCGGGTGGACGGCATGCGGCACCGCGCGGGGAAGGCCATGCCGCACCGCGACATGGCCCCGCCCCCCGCTTTGTGCGGCTTGGTCCGTCTCCTCCCGGACAGGTTGTTATGTGCCGCGGACCCTGCCCCCGATCCGGACTTGCCGTCCAATATATAATTGATAGCCTGTCCATACCCTGGAGGCATGGGTCGCGCAGGATGGAGGATAACGGTCGAATGATGACGATCCAGCCCGCGCGCCGTTCTCCGATGTCGTCTCATGATGCCGCGCACGCGCGCGGGCCCGGCTCGCGCGGCAATCTCCGCCGTCGTCCCTACGTTCGCACCGCGAAAGCGGGGCCTCATAACCACAGGCGGCTATCGTGACGCTCGATCTCTCCCCGCGTGCCTCGAGCGAGATCACGCGGTATGGGTCACAGCGTTCGCCGGGACGACGATCGGAGAGACGTTGCCGCCGCGGACAAGGTCGTGACGCCGCGGCACGGGCACGACTGATGAGTTGTTAGGAGCCCCCATGGAGCTGCGCCTGTTTCGCTACTGCGTCGCCGTTGCCGAGGAAGCGAGCTTCACGCGCGCGGCGGCGCGGTTGCGGATTGCGCAGCCGGCGCTGAGCCGGCAGATCAAGGCGGTCGAGCAGGAGATCGGCTTTGCGCTGTTCCAACGCGGCCTGCGCGGCGTCACGCTGACGGAGGCTGGGCGCGTACTGATCGCGAGCGCGCGCAGCGTGCTGGCCGAAGCCGAGGCCGCGGTGCAGAAGGCGCGGCGCGCCGGCCGCGGCGAGCTCGGGCTGCTCCGGATCGGCTTCACCGCCTCCGCCTCGTTCAATCCGTTCGTGACCGGCGCGATCCGTGATTTCCGTACCGCCTATCCCGACGTCGAGATCGAACTGATCGAGGAGGCCACCAGCTTCCTGCTCGAGCGCTTCGCCAACGGCCGGCTCGACGTCGCCTTCATCCGACCGGCTCCCGGCGAGGTGGACCATCTGCTCTCGCAGCGCGCCGTCACGGAGCCGTTGGTCGTCGCGATGCCGAGCGCGCACAAGCAGGCGGCGCGCAAATCCGTTGCGCTGGCCTCGCTCGCCGACGACGCCTTCATTCTGTACCCGCGCCCGAACGGCCGCGCGCTGTTCGACAGCATCGTCTCGGCCTGCCAGGCCGCCGGCTTCTCGCCGAAGATTCTGCAGGTCGCGCCGCAACTCACCTCGGTGGTCAACCTCGTCGCCACCGGAATCGGAGTCTCGATCGTGCCGCGCTCGATGGCGCAGGTGTCGACCGACGGCGTGGTCTATCGTCCCCTCACCCACGCACCCAAGGCCGAGATCACACTGGTCCGGCGCAACCAGGCGGAGCCGCGCTCGGCCGTGCTGTTCGCCGACCTGGTGCGGTCGCGGGCATCGGCGTCCGCGGAGCTCTCATCGAAAGACCCGGGCGAAATCCGGCCGATACCCAGGAAAGATCACAGCCCCGCAAAACGGAAGCCGGACAAGCCGACCCGGGCCGGTCGGCGCCGCTGATAAAACCGGCGACCGTCGCGGGCTGCCCGACGGGCAGCTCATGCCGATGCCACAATCCTGCGAGGCGCGCCGAAGTCCGTGCTCGAAAAATGTCATTTCGGCTGCGTTCTCAGTCACATCATCTCTGTCCAGTCCTCCCATGAAAAATATTCCTGTTTCGCTTTATGCGAAATCATGGTTGAGTGTCGACGTTCCGCTTCGCCGAGAGGGGCGCATCGCGATCGTCACGACGCGCGGGGTGTGGATGCGGTGGGTGTGCCGAATCGCAGTGTGACGTAGGTCATGCGGACGAACGAGTTCGGCACACCGGCGAAATCGTAGGGTCCTGGTCTCCCGACGCCGAGGCCAAGCGGATGGTGACGATGATCCGTCCGTGACGGGGGCAAGACAGCCGGTCCCCGGGGAGACGACGTATAAGCCGCTCAACCACCGCGCGGGGAATGCCGGGATGCCTCGGCTGAACCTGTGGTGACTGCCGCCTGCTTATCTTTCTGCAGGCGGGCCATGGGGGCGGCCAGCGCCCCGCATTCCCCGCGCCCTCTCGATCACGAGGGCGACACGACCAGGACAGCTCGGACGCTTTGCGCGCCGCGAGGCCGCAGCGTCACATCGCTTGTGCAATCCGCGCTGCAGATACCGCCGGTCTCCCTGCCCGATTGGCGAACGCGAGACCCCCGCAACGGACACCGGCACACTTGCTTTTGCCACACCCGCCATTTAATTTTTAACCGCCACTTGCTGGGCAAAATTGGATTTAATATAAATTTAAATGTACGATCGATCAGAAAATTAATCCCTTGTTTTGGCAGGCATCCGGACAGCCCGCGACCTCCGAAGCGCAACTCACGAAGCTTCACGCACATGCTGCACAATCCGAACGCAAGTACGGCTGCCTTCAATCCTCAACAGGATCACGGTTGGGAGCGGAACAGCCCCGGTATGCTTGATCTGGTGCTGGGCTTCCTTCGCCGGCGCTTTCTGGTCATCGGGATCACGACCGTCTTTGCGCTCGTTGCGAGCATCGCTGTGCTGAAAATCATTCCGCCGACCTACTCGGCCGACGTGAAGATCATGCTCGGTAACGCGAGGCCGCCGGTGCTGCAGCCGCAGCCGGCGCAGGACGACGCGCCGCCGCTCGACATCGAAGCCCAAATCGAGATCCTGAAGTCAAAGTCGGTGGCGACGGCTGTCATCAGCAAGCTGAACCTCGCTGAAGATCCGGACTTCAGCGGCAAGGCCAGTCCGCTGCACGGCTTTCTGAGCGCCGCCCGCCGGTTCGTGAGCTCGGCGCCGGAGCCCAACGCTTCGTCGATGGAGGATCTGCTCGAAGAGTTTCAACGCCGGATGAACGCGTTCCGGATCGGCACCAGCAGCGTCGTCGAGGTCGACTTCAGCGCCAGCGATCCGCAGCGCGCCGCAATGATCGCCAATGCGATCGTCAAGGAATATTTCGACCAGCAGCTGAAGGCGGAAGCAAACGAGCAGCGCACGTTGACGGCTTGGCTGCATGACCGGCTACAGGAACTCGGCAACGACGCGACCTCGGCCGAGCGCGCGGTGAACGAGTTGAAGAGCCGCCACAACATCGTCTCCGCGGACGGCCGGTTCATGGACCAGCAGCAGGTCGTCGACCTGACCAACCGCCTGGTTGCTGCACGGACAAACGCCACCTCGCTCATGTCCCGGCTGAACCGGTTCGACGAGATGCTGGCCACAGCCAACGGCGATACGCCGATCGAAAAATTTGCGAGCGTATCCGACTTCGCGCCGGCTGAACTGAGCGGCAACATCAATCCGCCCGACAGCTTTTCGCATAACAATGCGAACAGCACGCAGATCATCAACAATCTGCGCCAACAGTACCTCGACGACGCCAAGCGGGAGTACGAGTACTCGGCCAAGTTCGGTAGCGACCATCAGGCGGTTCTGAACATCCGCGCCACGATGAAGAGTATTCGCCAGGCCATTCTCGACGAAGTCCGGCGTCTCGCCGACGTGGCAAAGCACGACTATGCCGAGGCAAGGCAGCAGCAGCAGGAGGTCGAAAAGGAGCTCGCGCAGGCCGTGGCCCGATCCCAGGATACCAGGGCCGCCGAGATCAGCATCCGCGAACTCGAAACCAGCGCCAAGAGCTACCGCGCCCTCTATGATACTTTCCTGCAGCGCTACATGGGTTCGGTCCAGCAGGGCTCGTTTCCGATCACCAAGGCCCGGGTGATCTCCGCCGCCACGCCGCCCAAGAAGAAGACCAAGCCAAAATCGATCGTCATGCTGGCCATTGGCCTGCTCGGGGGACTCACCCTCGGCGGCGGCCTCGGGCTGCTCCGGGAGTTGAGAGATCGCAGCTTCCGCACGACCCATCAGGTCGAAGACCGCTTGCGTCTTCCCTGCCTGTCCGTCGTGCCGCTGCTGAAAGTCGGCGAGGTGAACAAGATCACCCGCGGAACCGCCTCGGACCACGCCGGCAACACAGAGGCGGAGTGCAGCGAGCGGCTGGTGAGCAGAAGCAGCGGAGCATGCTGGGCGGCATCCGCGATGCCCTCATCCCGTTTCGCGGAATCGATCCGCTCCCTGAGAGTCGCCATCGACCAGGATCCCAACCGGACGTCGCGGAAGGTGTTCGGGCTGGTCTCTGCGCTGCCCAATGAAGGCAAATCGGTCATCGCCGCCTCGCTTGCCCAGTCGATCGCCGGATCCGGCAAGCGCGTGATCGTGGTCGACTGCGATCTCCGCAACCCGTCGCTTTCGGCCTCGCTTGCGCCCAAGGCGGGAACAGGGATTGCGGACATCGTTTCCGGAGCGCGGCAGCTCGAGGACACGATCTGGACAGATGCGGTCACCCGCCTGCATTTCCTGCCCGGCAAGGGCGCGGCGCATCGCGACACCTGCGACATCCTGGCCCATGACGAGATGCGCAAGCTGTTCGACCGGCTGCGTGAGACCTATGACTACGTGATTGTCGATCTGCCGCCACTGGCGCCGGTTGTCGACGCACGCGCCATCTCGGGTCTGCTCGACAGCTTCGTGCTCGTCGTCGAATGGGGCCGCACGCCGGCCGACGTCGTCGAGCATGCGCTGAACACGGCGCCGAACGTCTACGACTCCCTGCTTGGCGTCGTGCTCAACAAGACCGACATGAAGGTGCTGGGCCGCTACGCCAAGCATTTCGGCGACTACTACAACAACGAATATTATACTCGTTACGGCAGCGTCATGGCCGAATGAGAAGAACCGGCCGGGGCGCCGATCAGCGCTGGTGCTCGGGCCGGATGGAGGGGTGGGCGATGCCGGCCCGCTCGAGGATGCCGCGGACATAGATGCCGGAGACGTAGCCGAGCTGGACCGCGACCAGGCCGCCGATGGCCGACAGCGCAGCCGACATGCCGCTGACCACCGCAGCCGCGGCGCATTCCACGGCAACGACGGCGACGAGTGCAATCAGGGTGCGAATATTGAAGACCGCTCCCGCGATTGTCCCGGCTCCGAAATGAAGCGCGATCACCCACATCAGTTTTCATGCCTCCTCGGCCAGGTCGAGAGGCTAGCGGCCAATGGTTAGGGATCAGCTAAGCGGTTCGGGCGGATTCGAACAAGCGCAGGGAAGCAACACCGCATCGCGGAATAACCGTGATCGGCGAGCGGCGGCACGCCACGGGTGGGCTGCCGCATCTGCCTCTCCAGCCCCTGGGCCGGAGCTCGCGTACCGGGATGGTCTCAGGTCGTCATTGCAGTTCCAGACCGCCGAAATGAAAGATCCTGGCGAGTTGAGGCGATACGCCGGCGAACGTCGCGGTGCAGCCCTGGCTGTCCAGCTGCTTCCGCAGCATCAGCAGCAGTCCGAGGAAGCGCGCATCGATGGCGCAGACGTTTGAAAAATCGAGTCGCACATGCTTGCGGACCGCCACCGCCGACCGGAACACCGGAATGGCCCGATCCACGTGCCGTGCATCGGCGGGCCCGGAGAGGCTGAGCGTGACCTGCCGCGAACCATAGTCCTGCGTGATCGTGAGCGCCTCGCCACGCTCATGCGTGCGCCGCATCCACCACGTCGACACCACGAACGGGAGCACGCGGGTGCACAGCAGGCGCAGCATGGCGGTGCCGTCGTTCCAGTAGCGCCGCCAGAGATACGGCTCCTCCTTGATGCGCCAGAGCCACTCGAGGCCCATGCTGCGCATGAATCCCGGCGCGCGTCTCACTGTCCCGGCCTGGAAGTTGAGGGCGGCGCCCAGATGGGCGCGGACCGGAATCTCGAGCCGCTGGTGGTTGCGCTGGAGCCAGGACTGGCCCTTCTGACTGCTCAAGGATGCGACCAGAAAATCGGCCCCGCTGGCGTTGATCTCCTCGATGATGTGATCGCCGCTCATCTCCTCGGCGGAACAGTAGCCGGGGTTCGACCAGCCCACACACCGCAGCCCGCTGGATTGGCTGTTCAGCGTCCGCGCCGCGCGTTCGGCCGCGCCTTCCGGACCTCCGAACAAAAACAGCTTGAGAGACGACGCCGAACCGGCATCCGACTTGAGCGCATCGAAGATATCGGCCCCGGCCGTCCGCGTCTTGATCGGGATACCGATCAGCCGCGCAATCCACACCACCGGCATGCCGTCGACGGTGCAGAGGTCGCTCAGGATCAGGGACTCCCTGAAGCTCCGGTTCGACTGGCTGGTGACCAGGAAGTTCAGATTGGGGGTCGAGATCAGGAAACGCGTTCGGCGTCGGGCCGCGTCGCGGATGCGGCGCAGAACCCCGCGCATTCCGATGGCATCGATCGGGATTCCAAGGACGCAATAGACGTCGCGGGACAGGTCATCGCCCACCGCGGGATCCGGCATCAGTCCGTCCACCTCGGGCAGGTCACGCCCCGCGCCGGAGCGGCTCACGCGATAGTAGGATCGCCCGGTTTCCTGCAGTCCCTGCGTCGTCAACATCGACCGCCTCCCTCGAGCCTGCGCCCCCGCGCGGCGCTGACGCCGGACCCTGCCGGCGAGCTTCTCCGCCAAAGGCGGACGACCTCAATCAATCATTTAATTTTAAATGATCTGATTTATTTAATGTGTTTTAATTGTGGGCGCCAGTGTCGTTTTGAGACGCGTTCGGCGGAAACAATCCGGACAACTGGGGCGATATTTGATTTAATTGCCGCCCAGGGTCATAATCAAACATTACGGCACGGCCGGCGTGACGGCTTTAGCCATGACATTCGGGCAGAGCGCAGATGGCCAGACCTTCAACGACGCACATTTCAGCAGGGCCCCGCGTCGCCGCGTCGAGCTTCGACATCTGTGCGCTGATTCCGGTCGTCGCCTTCGCCTATTCGTCGCTGATCCAGCCGCTGATCTATTTCGGCTTCCCGCCATCGCCGGGGCTTCAGGGCCTGCTGGAAAGCCGAATCGAGAACCGCATCTTCTGGCCGGCTCTGGCGGCCATTGCCATGATCATTGCCGCGCAGCGGCTCGCCCGCGGCGGACGCCTCCCCGTTCCGCCGAACATCGTCAGTCTCTGCGCCTATTTCGGTTTCGCCGGCGCCAGCATCGGCTGGGCGCTCAAACCCGAATTCGCCTTCGTCCGCTTCGTGCAGGAAGCGATGGTACTCACCGCGATCGTGCTGCCCGCCTTGTTGTCGAACCCGGCGGTCGACATCCTGCGCGGGATGTTCTTCTGTTTCGCAGCCGGCGTCATCCTCAACGTGCTTTTGATCCCCGGCGGCTATGCGAGCTACGCGCAATACGGCGCTCAGCTGGTCGACATCGGCTACCAGGGATATTTCTCGGGAAAGAACCTGCTCGGTGAGTTCTCCGCGAGCGCACTTCTGCTGGCACTTCACGAGCTGTGTTATGCCGGACACCGCCGCGTGTTGGGGCTCGTGGTCGCCATCGGGGCAGTCACCTTGATCTTCATCTCCAGCTCCAAGACGGCGCTTGGGCTCGCCCTTCTGGCTCCCGCTCTTGCCATCATCGTGCTGCTGTTCGCTCGAACCTTGCGGCTCTCACCGGTCCTCATTCTCGCCGCGCTGGCTCTGGCCTACATCGTCATGAGCGAGCTCGCAGGCTTCAGCACCCAACGTATCGCCTATCTGTTGACAGGAGACTCGAGCTTCACGGGCCGCACCACCATATGGGCCTTTACGACGTCGGAGATCGCACAGCGGCCGCTGCTCGGCTGGGGCTATCAGAGCTTCTGGCTGGTCGGGGCAGATGCCCCGAGCGTGACCGAGGCGCCCGGCTGGGTGAAGGCCATGCCGAACTCTCATAACGGCTTCTACGACACGATTTTGGAACTGGGCTATGTGGGCTTCGCCCTCCTCCTGGTGTTTCTCGCCGCGACCGTGCATGTGATCGGTCGCGTGATGGCCTATGATTTCAAGCGCGCATGGGTTCTTCTCTCGATGGCCTTGTTCGTCATGATCTACAATGGCCTTGAAACACTGTGGCTGCGCGCGTTCGACGTCACATGGGTGGTGTTCGTGCTCGTGACCGTCGAGGCTGCGCGATACTGGAGCCGGTTACAACAGACGACGCAGATCCACCAGCCGGCGGCGCAGCCACCGGTTCGCCCGATCGGTACACGAGCGATGTGGCGTCCCCGCCTGGGTGTTCGCCTCTGACCGGCACCGCGTGTTGTCGCAGCGCTAGCCGTTCATTGCATTGAGCCGGGCGCCGTCGCGAACGGCGTGCCGGCATCGAACCTCTCCTTGGCTGGCAAGACATGAAGCTTGGTCTCGGCGGCAGGATCAACCCAGGGCCACGGACGAGCGCCGAAGAAGCCGGGCTTGCTACTCAAATAAAGCGACGCCGGCAAGGCCTGCTCCGCCAAGCCATCAGTCCAGACCACCTGGTTGGTGAGATAGTCGAAATTGCCGCCGCGGATCACCGTCACCAACGTCTTCGGGTCCGCCGCCATCGTCCACCGCTCCGGGTCGTAGCCGAGCATCCAGACATTGCCCACACCGCCCTGACCCCACCGCGCCGTGCCGGATCGCATTGAAGGGTCGTCGTAGGTCCAGCCGTTCATCCGCCCCGGTCGGCCAAGCACATTGCCGACGAACGAATCCCACCATGATCCATAAGCGAGGCCGACCGCCCGGATCCCCGAACGATCAACGAAACGCTGGCGCTGCCCTGTCAGATGATTGCGAAAGAAGGTGAGGTAGATCGCGTTGCCATGCGTGTAGTCGCTGTCGGCATTGTGCGACAGGTTGCCCTCGAACAGGACATGATGTGAGCCGGCCATATGGGACGCGTTGATGCCGACCTCGACCCAGCCGGGATTGTCGAAATCGAACGAGTCGTCCGCATAATTATAGCCGACGACGGTCCCGGCGCCGGCCGAACGAAACACCATGTTCTTGCAGACATCGACCAGGATGTTGTTTTCGATCAGGACCTCGGAAGAGCCCGAGGCAAGACTGATCGCGTAGCCGGCTCCGCCGGGCTGCGGCCATGAGCCGGCATGAATGAAGCTGTCGCGGAGTTCGACCCGGAAGGAATTGTCGATCGCGACGCCTTCGCCGAGCCATTGAGTGACCTCGATGGATCTGGCCCATGAATAAGCCGCGGCCTCGAACCGCAGCGCGCCATCCGCGCCACCCACGATGCTCAGATTTTCGACGCCGACCTTGGCGACATGGATGTCGCGATTGTTGGCGGCGTGGCCACCGCTGTTCTGATCAGTGCTGTAAGGCGTGAGCTGAGCCTGATGGCTGACGCGATAGCTGATCGTCAGCGGCGATGTGAACGTGATCGTGGTCGGAGATACCTCGGCGATCTCCTTGATCTCGTTGGTCGCACGGTCGGTTCGCGCGAACCAAGACATTGATTTTGGCAACTCGCCGGGTGTCTGGTCGTACGGTCCACCGGCATCCGCACGTGCATTGTCGTCGCCCCCTTGAACCGGATGGTGCATGTTCCAGGCGACGCGATCGCCCTGCCATACTTTCGCGGCTTCCGGAAAGCCCGCAGGCGTTGCTTGCCAGGACGCGCCCGACGCCTCGTCGAGCAGCACGATATCACCGGCCTTGAAGCTCGCGGTGCTGGCCAGCGTAACTGTCGTCGCTCCGCGCGCACCATCCGCCAGAAGCGGGTGCGAGGCGGCGCTGTCAGGACCATTGTTCCAGCGCGACGGTCCGACGATAACGACGGGCTTCGGATCATAGCTGTAGGAGGCGGGATCGACGGGCGTCAGGATCCCGCGGGTGCCGGGAATGACGGTCGGAGTTCGGGCACGCGCGCCATTGGGCTTGACCAACCTGGTCGTGTTCGCTCCCGAGCCGCGCAGCGTGACCGGGCGATTGATCAGCAGCGGCTCGCTGAGGATGAACGTGCCGGGCCCCAGCAGCACCACCTGCCCCGCTGGTGCAGCCTGAAGCGCCGCCTGAATCGGGGCGGTGTCGTCTCGGCCGCTCGGCGACAGCGTTCGATAGATCGTCGTACGGTTCGGAATACCGCCTGCCGCCATTAGGCCGGGAGTCCAGGCGACCATGCGATCAGCTGGAAGCAAAGTATTGTCGGCTGCCGCAGCGCGCCCGGCCATGCCACTCGCGAACAGGACGAGGAGTAACAGCAGACAAGACCATTCAGCGCGACTTCTGGCACGAGCCGGTCCGCGGTACCGGCGCGGGCGGCCGATCGGCGCCGGCAGATTAAAAAGCACCATGATTTTGACACGCACCATGTCATAATATTAAATCAGGATTTAATTTATTGAAAGACGCCGATGCCGCCAGCGGTTTGCCGGGAGCATTTGCGACCGGACCGCGGCCTTCCGCAAAGGGATTTGAGACGTGACGCCATCGCGCCGCTACCTGTTGATCTCGCCCTGCCGGGACGAGGCACAATATCTCCGCCGGACCCTGGACAGCGTCGCAGCCCAATCGGTGCCGCCGGCGGTTTGGATCGTTGTGGACGACGGCTCGACCGACGAGACGCCCGCCATTCTCGACGAATATGCGCGGCGGCTGCCCTATCTGCGCGTCGTGCGCCGTGCCGATCGCGGCGGGCGCAAGGTCGGTCCCGGGGTGATCGAGGCCTTTTACGCCGGACTCGAGACCGTGCGGCTGGAAGATTTCGACTATGTCTGCAAGCTCGATATGGATCTCGACCTGCCCGCGCGCTACTTCGAATTGCTGATGGAGCGCATGGAGGGAGATCCGCGCGTCGGGACCACCTCAGGCAAGCCATGGTTCGTGCATCCGCAGACAGGCGCCTTGGAGCCGGAGGTCTGCGGCGACGAGATGTCGGTCGGCATGACCAAGTTCTACCGTGTCGCCTGCTTCAAGGAGATCGGCGGCTTCGTCCGCGAGGTCATGTGGGACGGCATCGATTGCCACCGCTGCCGCATGCTCGGCTGGATCGCCGAGAGCACGGACGCCGAAGCGCTGCGCTTTGTCCACCTGCGGCCGCAGGGTGCAAGTCACAAGGGCATCTGGACGGGCCGCCTGCGCAAGGGCTTTGGCCAGTATTTCATGGGCACCTCGCCGCTCTATCATGTGGCCGTCGCAGTCTATCATCTGCCAGCCTATCCCGCGCTGATCGGCAGCGCAGCGATGCTGTGGGGCTACTTTCGAAGCTGGCTGAAAGGTCTGCCACGCTACGACGACGTCGAGTTCCGGCGCTTCCTCCGCGCCTATCAGCGCGCCTGCCTGCGCCTCGGAAAACGTGCTGCGACGGCGCGCATCAATGCCGAGCGGGCTCAGCTTTGGCAGGCGAGCCATCCCCTCACAGACAGCAGGTAATCATCCCACAACCGATTTTCGAACATCCCTGAAGCGATCTTTTGCAAAGCAAGTCTTTCTCCGACCTCATCGATTGGGCACCATGGCCAAAATTCTCCCTTTCAGCCGGTCACGCAGTCTCGCTCCGCCCGCGACGCCGAATGGTCCTAGCGCCGCACCTTCGGCGACTGCAACGCAGGCTGGCTTCTCTCCGGCCATTCCCTCGCTTGATGGCATCCGCGCGCTTTCGGTGCTGATCGTCGTCCTCGGCCATTCGGGGCTGCAGACGCTGATCCCCGGCGGCTTCGGCGTCACCATCTTCTTCTTCCTGAGTGGTTATCTGATCACGACCCTGATGCTGTCCGAGTACCAGCGGAGAGGCACGATCGATGTCCCGAGCTTCTATGCACGTCGCGTATTCCGGCTCATGCCGCCGCTGCTGATCAGCCTGGCGATCGCCTATGGACTCACCGCGGCTGGACTGCTGGCCGGCGGAATCACGATGAAGGGCCTGGCCGCGCAACTCTTGTACTTCGCCAACTACTACGGACTGTTCTTCGACCCCGGCAACACTGTACCGGATGGCACCGGCATTCTCTGGTCGCTGGCTGTCGAAGAACATTTCTACATCGTCTACCCCTTGTTGATGACCCTGCTGCTCGGAGCAGCGCTACGGCCTCGCAGCATCGGCGTGCTGCTCGGGATCGTCTGTCTCGGCGTTCTCGCGTGGCGTATTCACCTTGTCCACGCACCGGGATTCTTTTCCGACCGCACTTATTACGCGTCGGACACGCGCATCGACTCGATCGCCTACGGCTGCATTCTGGCCCTGATGGCGAATCCGGCACGACAACGACCACTCTCGCGCGCGCCATCATGGATCCATTGGACGATTGGTCTCGGCGCGGCAGGCGCGCTTCTGCTGTCCCTGCTCTACCGTGACCCCGTCTTCCGCGAGACGGCGCGCTACACCATCCAGGGCCTTGCGTTGATGCCGCTGTTCTATCTCGCGGTCCGCTTTGCGAACGCCGCGCCGTTCAACCAGCTCAACCGGCGCTGGATGATGCGGCTCGGAACCTATTCCTATGCGATCTATCTGATCCACAATGTGGTGATCAGGGCGATCGACAAGAACTTCCCGGTGATTGCAGCCAAGCCGTATTTGCTGTTTCCGCTGACCCTGCTGGTCTCGGTCATCTATGCCGCGGCGATCGAGCGCTTCGTCGAACCCTATTTCAAGCAGCTCCGGCACAAGTTCAGGCCGGGATCGGTCCCCCCCGGCGTTTCCCACGCCGGAGACGCGGTCCAGAACGACGCCCTGGCAGAGGACCGGCGTGCTCAGCGCCTGGCTCGTCCATGAGCTGGAGGCCGGGCCCCATGCATCATGGATGCAATCAGAACGGCTCGAACAGAGTTCGCGAAGGCTTTGGCCTCGCGCTGGCGCTGGTCGACGTCGACATCAAATTTTCAGATGGGACATTCCGCCATGCTCAATCCCGTGCGGCTCAACGACGGTGACGCGATGATCAAGGGACCATCCGTCATTCTGGCAACGGCGTCCGCCGGAGGCACCATCGCAGCAGTGCGCAATCTCGGCGCGCAGGGCTTCGACGTCGACGTGGTGTCGAGCGACCGCCTGGGAGCCGCGGCGTGGTCCCGCTATACGAAGCGAAGATTCTCCGCGCCGCCAGAGAGCGACAGCGAGCGCTTTCTCGAGCGATTGCTCGCGATCGGCCAATCCAGCCCCGGCCGCATCTTGCTGCCGACTTCCGACGAAACCGCCTGGATCTACGCGGAGAACGCGCCACGGCTGCAGCGTCATTTCCGCCTCTATCATCCGCCGATTTCGAGCCTGCGGCGCATCCTCGACAAGAAACTGTTCTCCGAATCGGCCGCCGGCGTGGGGCTGACGGTCCTGCCGAGCTGGGACCCGACGAGCCTCGATGAGCTCGCGGAGCTGGCACCGACCCTGCCATTCCCTGTCCTGATCAAGCCGCGAACCCACGTGCACAGGGTCCGCAACGACAAAGGTGTCGTCGTCGACACACCCCAGGACCTAATACTGCAATATCGCCGATTCCTCGATCGGGAGCAGCCGAGGACCGTCGATACGCCGTTACTACCCGACGCAAAGCGGCCTCTCCTGCAGAAGTTCGTGCGCATCGGGGCCGAAGGCGTTCTGTCGATCACCGGCTTCATCGACCGCTCCGGCGAGCTGTTCGTGACGCGCGCCGCCAAGAAGGTGCTGCAGCGTTCGCAGCCGATCGGCGTCGGCGTCTGCTTCGAGGCGCAGCCCTCGCCGGAGAATCTGCCCGCGCGCGTTCGCGATCTCTGCCGGGAGCTGGACTATTTCGGATTGTTCGAGGCGGAGTTCGTCAGCTTCGATGGCCGCTGGGCCATCATCGATTTCAATCCGCGCATGTTCAGCCAAGTCGGCATGGACATCCGTCGCGGCATGCCGCTGCCGCTGTTCGTCTGTCTCGACGCGATCGGAGATACCGAAGCACTGCGCCGCGAAGTCGCAAGGGCTCAAACGCTCGACGATCAGCAAGCGGTGTTTCGCGATCGCTTCACGCTGCGAGCCATCCTGTTGGCCCAAACCCTCACGGCGCGGATTTCGAGGGAGGAGCTTGCGAAATGGCGGCGTTGGTTGAAACAACACGCAGGCCACGCCGTCGATTTCGCCGCCGATCGCGACGACCGGGTTCCTGGCATCGTTCACGCGTTTTCAGAACTTTATCTCGGCCTCAGATCCCTCCCCCGCTTCTTGCGTGCAAAAGCGGCGAACGGAATGACCACGACAAAGACGAGCCGCAAGCTCGAGGAGCAGCACTCATGAGCGAGGTGTCGGTTGCCATCATCGGAGCCGGCCCGTACGGGCTTTCCCTGTCCGCGCACTTGGCAGCACGCCACGTCGAGCACCGCATCTTCGGCCGCCCGATGCAGTTCTGGGAGCGGATTGCCGAGGCCGGCGGCGAGCGCTACCTGAAATCCTACTGCTTCGGCACCAACCTCTCGTCACCGACGCCGGGCTACACCTTCGCCGATCACAACCGGCCGCGCGGGCTCGAAACCTTCGAGCCATGTTCGATGCAGAATTTCGCAGCCTATGGCCGATGGTTCCAGCAGAACGTTGTTCCCTGGGCGGAGGATGTCGATGTCGCGCGCGTCGACCGGCAGGGCCGTCGCTTCGTCATCAACCTCGCGGACGGCAGCGATTGCTTCGCCGAAAGCGTCGTCGTCGCAACCGGCCTGTCGGGCTTTGCCCACATCCCCCCGCATCTGCGCGCGCTGCCCGCGCCGCTGATCGTCCACACCTCGGAGATCCGCAACTTCGCCACGTTCGCGGGGCGGGACGTTGCGGTGGTCGGAGCCGGCCAATCGGCGCTTGAAGCGGCTGCGCTGCTGCTGGAGGCCGGCGCGCGGCCACAATTGTTCGTTCGCGAGGATGCGGTCCACTGGCAGACGCGTGTCTCGCGCGAGCGTAGCCTGTGGCGACGCCTGCGCTCGCCGATCGCGGGGCTCGGCACGGGTCCCAAGGCGTGGACGCTCACCAATTTTCCCGGCGCCATGCACAGTCTGCCGGACACGTGGCGGACGCGCTTCACGCAGACGCATCTGCCAGCCGAAGGGGCTTGGTGGCTTCGCAGCCGCGTCGAGGACAAGCTTCCGATCCATCTCGGCACGACCGTGGTCAACGCGCGCGAAGCCGGCGGGCGCGCAGCGCTCACCGTTCGCGGGCTTGATGGACAGGAGCAGCAGATCCACGTCGATCACGTCGTCGCCGGCACAGGCTACGACATCGATGTGGAGCGATACGCCTTCCTGGACCCTGACATGCGCGAAGCCATCGCTCGCCTGGAGAAATCGCCGCGGCTGAACGCGGTGTTCGAATCATCGGTCCCGGGCCTCCACTTCATCGGGCCGGCCTCGGCCATGAGCTTTGGCCCGTTGTTCCGCTTCGTCGTCGGCGCAGAGTACAGCGCGCAAGTGTTGTCAGCCCGACTGGCGCCGAGAGCGTCGCAGGCGGCATGACGCGGGATCACGTGATCGCCTTTCTGCCTGGCGCCGGCGGCGACGCGCCGGACCTCGATGTCTTTCGCATCGGACCAGATGATCCGACCCAAGTGAAGCTCATCGCGTATCCGGGCTGGCGGCGCTACATCACCGAAGCCTATTCAGCCGACGCACTGATTGATGATCTTTGCGCCGATATCGTGCGTACGATCCCGACGGGGCCTGTTCGTCTGGTTGGAGTTTCGCTCGGCGGGCATCTCGCCTATGCCGCTGCGCTAAGGCTGCGGGCGCAGGGTCGCGAGATCTCGGGCGTGTGCGCGATCGATTCGATGATGATCCAATCGTCCGGTCCCTCTGCGGGGTGGCGGAAGCGCGCTCTGGAACAGGCCCTGGAGCAGATGCGCGAGCGCCGCCTCATCGACCTCTGGCGCTTCTTGCGCTCGAGGCTCTGGCGCGGTCTTGCGCGCGCGCTCGGCGATGGACTGCCGGGAACGGCCAGACGCGCATCCAGGACCGTGTCTGTCATGGCCACGCTCGACCCGATCTTCGAGCAGGAGCTGAGCATGCGGCTTCTGCTCCGGCTCCTCGCGCCGGCGCTGGCGTCGATCGATCGCGATCCGGTCGCCCTGGACGCGCCTGCCGTGCTGCTGCGGACACCGCTCCACGATGCATCCGATGCGGCATGGCGACGTCGCTGCCCGTGCTTGAATGTCCGCGAAATACCTGGAAAGCATCACACGCTGTTCGACCCGGAAAATGTGGGCTCGCTGCGCCAGGCCTTCCTGAGCGCCACGCCGGATTGGCGCTGAGCACGACGGCAGAGCCGCCGGTCAGCGGAACACGCGGTGCCGATGGCACCACCGGACGAACACATAGATCGACCACACGCGCGACCAATACAGTCCCGGCGCACCGTCGAGGAATGCGCGCCAGAGGCGTTCCACCGCTGCGGGGTCGAGACCGACGGGCGCCGTGGCCTGCGGGTCGCGCAGGGTCTGGTCCATCGCATCCTGCAGGCCGCGTCGGATCCAGCGATCCATCGGCAGCACGAAGCCGCTCTTCGGCCGGTCGAACATCGAGAGATCGAGCCCACGGAGGCCGATGCGCCTCAACATCGCCTTGCTGCGCAACGGCTCGTAGCGCGACTGATCGGGCAGCCGGTCGACCGCTTCGAGCAGCACCTGATCGACCAGCGGCACGCGCTGCTCCAGCGAGGCAGCCATGCTGGCCACGTCATTGTCGCGAAGCAGCCGCTCGCCGAGGAACAGGCGCTGCTCCATGACGCTGATCGCCGACAGCGGCGTGCGAGAGCGCGTCTCAGCGGTGATCTTCGCCTTCATCGCCGCCGGCAGGCCATCGCTCACCGTCGCGGCGACGTCGGGCGCGAGCAGCTCGCGCTGGAAGCCCGGGAGGAACAGCGCATAGGCCATCTGATAGAGCGCCAGCAGATCATCGCCGCGCCGGACCATGTCCGGCAGCTTGGCCCAGCGCGTCTGCGCGGCAACGGCCCCGCCGGACGGCGACAGCATCCGTGAGGCCAGGGTTGCGGCCGCGACCTTCAGGCCGCCCGGCATCCAAGATGTGCGCTGCGACCATTGCTGCAAGACCGGCAGGTCGCGGAATGACGTATAGCCGCCGAACAGTTCGTCGCCCCCCGTGCCCGACAAGGCCACCGTGAACCCGGCGCTGCGGATGGCGTGAGACATGTAGTAGGCGTTCAGACCGTCGAAGGTCGGCTGATCCAGGCTGTCGAGCGCGGCGTCGAGATTGTCGACGAAGTGCTGCTCGGTCAGCACCACCTCGTGATGCTCGGTGCCGAGCGCCGTGGCGATGCGCCGCGCGATCGGCCCTTCGTTGAGCTCCTGCTCCTCGAAGGCCAGCGTGAAGGTATGGATCGGATTTGGGGCTGCGCGCTGGGCCAGATTGGCCATGACGGAGGAATCGATGCCGCCGGAGAGAAAGACGGCCAGCGGCACGTCGCTGGCGAGATGCAGTCGCAGCGTCTCCTCAAGGATGTCCGTGAGTTGCTCCTCGTCCATCCCCTGCTCTGGCGCGAGCGGAGGGATGGTCCAGAAATCCTCGTCGCGCACGGTGTTGCCGACGCCGTCGAAAGCCGTCAGATGACCGGGCGGAAGCAGTTCGACGCCCTTCACCGCCGTGCCGGGACCAACCACGAAGCCGTTCCAAACGCCGCTCGCGACCGCCTCGGGGTCGAGCCTTGGCGTGCCGAGAAGCCCTGACGCCAGCAGCGCGCGCAGTTCCGATGCGAAGGCCACCGACCAGCCGGCGTCGTGGTTCACAGCGCGAGCCACATAGAGCGGCTTGATGCCGAGCGGGTCGCGCGCCAGCAGCAACTGGCGCTGGCCCGGATCCCAGCAGGCAAAGGCAAACATGCCGCGCAGCCAGGCCACGGCCTCCGGCCCATGCAGGCCGAGGGCGCGCAACATCACGGCGGTGTCACCGGTCGATGTGAACCGCTGTCCGCCGGCGACGAGGCGCTCGCGCAGATCAGCGAAATTGTAGATCTCGCCGTTGAAGACGATGACGTGCCCGGTCACCGGATCCGTCATCGGTTGCACGCCGGCCGGCGACAGGTCCAGGATCGCCAGCCGGCGATGTCCCAGCAACGCCCCCCAGCCGCGCTCGTCCGGCTCCGAGGCCCACGTGCCGCCGGCATCCGGACCGCGATGGAGCATGGCACCGTTCATGCGCTGCAGCGCTGCGCGGTTATCGTCGTCCAGCCGTCCGATGATTCCAGCAATACCGCACATCAAACCAATCCGTTTGCAACACGCGAGATCAGAACGACAAAGGATGCAGAACGAAGTCGAGAGCGAGCTTCTCGAGCTCGATGATGCCGACGCGCGCGCCGTGGCGCGTCTGCCACCAGCACTCCGGGTCAAAGCCAGAATAGCGCTCGGCCTGAACCGTCACGCGCGCCGAATGTCCCCTCATGTCGCGGTCGAGCACGCGCCGGAGACGCCGCGAGTGATCGCTGGCCGCAACGAGCACGATCGAGCCGATCGCATGCTGGTCCGACCACACCGCGAGACTTCGGCCTTCGCCGCCGGAGCCATCCTGCTCGCGCGGAATCTTCATGACGTCGGTGATGCCGAGCGAGTACAGCTGGCGGATCTGGCGCGCCGCCGCATCCTCATAGGGAAGCCCGCGCCGGATGAATTCGAGATCCTCCCCGCTCGGCGGATCGGTGAACACCGCGACACGCGTCGCAATCCCCTGCTGCACCAGATCTGCCGCCTGCAGCGCGCCGGCGCCGCCGGAATCGTTGGTGATGACGATGACATCCGCAGGCCCGGCCTGCTCGCTGAGCACCAGCGCGCGTCCCGCGGCGCGCAGGATCGGCTTCGCCGTCGCGGGCACCACGGCGACGAGCACGGCTCCCAGGATCATCGCGACCACCGCCGCGCTCCATCGTCGTGGCCGCCGCAGGGTCATCGCCGACCTCAAATCGACGCCGCCTTTCCCGACGGCCAGGCAGCCGCCTCGATCGCAGCCGGCTCCGGGCCGTAGGTGCGCGCTAGGCACTGCTTGTAGTCGAGCGGCGGCGTCCAGCCGAGCGTCTCCCTGAGCCTGCGATTGTCGAAGTGCAGCGGCTTGAGCATCGCATCGAACTTCTTCGGCGTCAGGATTGCCGGCACCTTGGTCGCTCGCCGGAAGACCGTGACAAAGGCCAGCCGCACCGCGGCGCTGGCCAGCCAATGTGGAACGGGCAGCCGCAAGCCGCGCTCACCGGTGCCGCGCATGTAGTCGGACAAATAGGTCCAGACCCGTTCGCCAGGACCATCGACGATGTTCAACGTCTGGCCTCGCGCCCGTGGATCGGCCGCCGCGAGCGCAAAGACATCGGCACAGTTCTCGACATGGGTCATCGGAATCCGCGTCAACGGCCCGATCACCACATGATGCCGCCCGATCTGCTGACCGAGCGCGGCGAGATAGCCATGTCCCCGCCCCCAGATGAAGCCCGGGCGAAGGACGGTGAGATCCCAGCCGTGCTGTTCGACATAGCGTCGCGTCACCCGCTCCTGCCACCATTTGGCGACGGTGTAGCCGCCGCGGGTGTAGACATCGGGCGTCTGCTGCAGCGGCGATGTCTCATCGAGAACTTCCGATGTCGCCGTATAGTCGTAGACCGAGAAGCTGCTGCACAGCACCAGGCGGCGGCAGGCGCTCGCCGTCATCGCCTCGAGCAGCCGCTCGGTGCCACCGACGGTGCCGGCGAATTGCGCGTCCTCGCCGCCGGCAACGACGGCGGCCAGATGGATCAGCACGTCGACATCGGCGAAGGCGCCTGCGAGATCTTGCGAGGTCCGCAGATCGGCCCTGACCACATCCACGGATGCAGGCCAGCCCAATGGCTCGACCCGCGTGGCCGGACGCACCATCGCGCGAACCTCGATGCCGCGCGCCAGCAGCGCATTCACCACGTGCCGGCCGAGAAAGCCATTGGCGCCAGTGACGAGAGCCTTCATGCGACCTGTTCCCTCGGCTTCATCGCTTCGACCATCCGGTTGACCGACAGCACGTCCTCGACCGTGATCGGCAAGGTCGCCCTCGCCGCCAGCGCCTGATAGGTGCGCGACAGGCACGCCCAAAGCCCCTCATAGGCGCCCGGCCCCTTGAACTTGCGCAACAGCGTCGACAGCGCGGCTCGCCGGATGTCGCGGCCTTCGTCCAATCCGCTGAAGAACGGGCGCAGCGGCTTCGGCACATTGCGCGGTCCGTCGAAGGTGAGCCGCGTCTCGAACAGATTGGCGGTGGCCTGCATCCGCTCGCCATAGACGCGCAGCCAGAACGCGTCGGGCTGGGCGCTGGCGCTGAAGCCGAGCGTCGCGGTGCCGCGCTCGGCCTCGATGACGCTGCGAAACTCGTCGAACGGCAGCGGCGACGGCTTGCGCTTGCTCCACACCGTCTGCGCAGTCCGGTGCGGGCCGACGAAAGCATGCGACAACGAGGCGAGATGCGGCAGGAAGTCGGCGATCGCGCCGCCGGCGAGCTTGAGCGCCGGATGCGGCGCGTTCGGGTCGGCAAAGCCGTCGGGACCGAGGATGTCCAGGCAGATCAGAATGTCGACATGCGTAACGGCGCCGAACTCACCGGTCTCGATCTTGCGCAGGATCTCCTGCGGCGCATGATTGAAGACGTAGTTGTAATCCTCGACGACGTAACGTCCTGTCTGCTTTGCTCGCAGTGTCAGGGTCTGCAGCTCCTCGAAGGTCGAGGTCGCCGGCTTCTCCACGATCACATGCGCGCCGGCCTCGAGCGCATCCATCGCGAGACGGAAATGCGAGGTCGGCGGCGTCGTGACATGCACGACATCAGGCTGCACGGTTCGCAGCATCTCGCGGTGATCGGTGAACCAGGACGGGATCGCGTGGCGCTCGGCAGCGGCTTCCGCGGTCGCCGGCGACAGATCGCAGATCGCGGCGAGTTGCACGCCTGGGAGCGTGCTGAGGCAGGTCAGATGCTGTCGGGCGATCTGCCCGGCTCCGATGAGCGCGGCCTTCATGACGAGCTGGTCTCCAGGATCCTGAAATAGAAGCTCTCCAGCGCCTGCGCGGCGGCGCTCCAGGCGTATTTGTCGACGGCGACCTGCCGTGCGGCGCTGCCGATGCGGGCCGCCAGATCGGGCGCGCCCAGCAGGCGGCTCACAGCGTCGGTAAAATCAGCCGGATCATTGGCGATGAGAATGTCGCGATCAGGAACGGCCTCGATGCCCTCCGCGCCGAGGCTGGTCGAGACGATGGCTTTGCCCATCGCCATCGCCTCCACGATCTTGAGCCGCGTCCCGCCGCCCAGGCGCAGCGGCACGACGACGGCCGCGGCTGCCGCCAGATGCGGCCGGAGGTCGGGCACGAAGCCGGTGAGCTCGATGCGGGGTCCCGCCAGAGCCTGCAGCGACGGCGGCGGCCGGCCACCGATGATCTTGCAGCGCGCATCCGGATGCCGCGCCGCGATCGCAGGCCAGATGTCCTGAACGAAATGCGTGACGGCATCGATGTTCGGAACGGTCGAGAGCAGCCCGAAATACACCACCGTGCGTCCATCCGGCGCCGGGTCCGAGCTGCGCGGCTGATAGTAATCCGTGTCCGCCGCGTTGGGAATTACTGCCGTGCGGACGTTCGAAAGGTCGCCATGGAGCCGGATCTCGTCGGCCTCGCTGCAGAGATAGACACCATCGGCCTCGGTATAGGCAGCGAGCTCCTCGCGCCGCAGCTTCCGCCAGTTCACGCCGGCATAGAGACGGCGGCCGAGACTGGCGCCCGTGTCGGCGAACTGACGCGCCAGATCGTAGGCGATCTCGTGCGAGTCCACGACCAGGCGCGGCGGCTTCTCGCCGGCTGGAGCTTTACGAAACAGGCAGTGACCAAGATAGGGAAATTCGAGATTGACGATATCGAACCGCGTCGTGGTCAGCAGCCGGTCGAGCACGCTCTGCAACTCCGGCAGCGCCACGCGCAACCGGTCGAAACTCTGCAGCGAGACCAGCGAGCGTAGCTGCAGAAGACGTTTCGCCAGACCATCGCGGCCAGAGGCGTTACGCACCAGAACGACGTCGCGGCAATAGGCCTGCATCGCCTGCCGGCATTCTTCGAGATCGAACGCATCGTCCACCAGCGTCACCGCGGTGACATCGTGGCGACGCGCGAGCTGCGTCATCAGTCCATGCATCCGCGCCTGCGCGCCGGAGCGCGGCGGGCTTGCCGGCATGTGCGAAACATTGAGGATGCTGAGACGCCGGACGTTCGCGGCACCGGCGCTCGCGCGCGCAGTGCGACCCTGCGCTGTCGGCGCAGGGTCCATGACGTCCGGGGCTGAGGTGTCGTGGGCCATGCTCATTTAATATATTTAAATCACGTCAATATTATATACAGCATTTAATGGATGGCGACATCAATCTTGCGCCGCGCTGGCGCCGGTCATAAGCGCCGTCCGGTCACAGCTCACCGTTTCCGGATGACATCCTGGATGATCGTACCTGCGACGCGGAGCGGCTCGACATGCCGGAACACGCCGACGACGACAGCGAGATAGACGCAGCCGCAGAAGCAGCCGGAGAGGATCATCCGAACGATCGGAGGATAGCTTTCGAGCAAGGCAGCCTGCAGCCACCATCCGGCCGCGGCCGTGACGATCGCGCCGATCGTCTGTGGCCCCGCGGCCCGGGCGACGAGCCCGACCCCGATGTCGATCGGCCGCCCCGCAAAGATCACCGACGGCAGGGCGAGCAGCGAATAGCCGATGACGACAGCCCAGGCGACGCCGACCGGGCCGAACGGAAGGCCGGCGCACACGGCCGCAACCTGCGCCACCAGCGACACGATCCCCCATGTCTGCCATCGGTCGGCCCTGCCGAGCGACAGATGCAACCAGCCTTGCGAGCCTTCGACGACATGCGAGATGCCGCGCAGCGCCATGATGCTAAGCAGCGCGCCGGCGGCCTGCCACTTCTGTCCGAGCAGCACCACGGTGAGATCCTCGGCGGTCACGGAGAGAATGGCCGCGGCTGGCATCAGAAAGAAGGCGAGGATCGACAAGGCCGCCGCGTATTTCTCGCGCAGCGCGGACGGGTTGGACTGCAGCTTGCTGAGCGCCGAGCTTCCCACCGCGTGAGTCTGGCTGAGCGCCGTCGACATCGAATTATCGTAGAGGTTCATCGCATTCTGGTAGTAGCCGACCTGATCGGGACGGTAGAACAGCCCGAGCGCGATACGGTCGACCGCCCGCGACAGCGTGTACGCGACCGTGAAGCCGACGACGTGGAGGCCGAACCGCACCATCGATTTCACTTCGTCGTCGAAGACGGGAGCGCCGGGACGCCAGGCGCATGCCGACCACGCCGCGACCACGAGGCAGATCGAGCTGATCACCGGCCGCAGCACCAGGGCCCAGTAGCCATAGCCGGCGACGGCGGCAGCGATCGCGGCGATCGTTCCCGCCAACGTCCCGAACAGCTGGATCTGGCCGATGCGGCCGAACTGCATGGTCCGCCGAAGCAGCGCCATATGCTGGTTGGTCAGACCCGACAGCACGAAGGTGATGGCGACGCTCAGCGCGATCGGCTGCAGCCGGTGATCGCCATAGATCCACGCGATCAGCGGGCTCGACGCGGCGACGATCATCGCCACAGCGACGCCCAGCGCCGTGCTGACCCAGAACAGCGCGCTGACCTGGGCCGGCGTCACCCTGCTCCGCTGCGCGGTCGCATCGAGCAGTCCGAAGTCGATCAGCAGCGGCGCAAAGCTCGTCAGCACGGTGACGATGGCGACGAGGCCAAAATCCTCCGGCGCGAGCAGCCGGGCGAGAACGATGGCCGCGACGATCTGGAGCGCGGCATTACCGTATTGAATGACGATCGAGATGATCCCGCCACGCAACGCCCGGCGTCCGAGATCCTTCGATTCCCGATGTTCTTCGAAATAGGCGGCGACGGTTTGCGACATCGGGCTTCAACCGCTCGCGGCCGCCGCGGTCGACATTCGAACGTCACGTGGCGAGCCAGTGATCAGGCGCATGAAATCCATCCGTCAAAATAGAGCATCGTGAAAACGCCTGCCGGTCCGATTTCAAGGCAGCACAGCAGCGATGACGCCGCTTTGTGGCGGAGAGAAGGAATTAAATCTCACTGCGCCGACAATATCCGCTCTCGATTTAATTTGGCCAGTGGCATCGATCCCTGGGCAGAAACCCCATCGGCGAGCACCCTGAGGCGGTCCTTGCGGGCGGACAGGCCGGGCATCGGCGGCAAACCGGCAGCCTCGAGGATGGTCTCCCACCGATAGACCCAGTCATGACGCAACAGGGTCTGGACGATGCCGCTCCGCCGCATCGCATCCTGCCGCTCCGGTTCGCGGTCCAACTCCTTGATGACGCGATCGATGTCGCTCGAGGTGTGAGGCACGTCGATCACGGCGTCGGGCCAGTCGAACATTTTCGGAAACAGCTCGTTCCGGGGACGCTCTCCCAGCATGATCGCCCCCGCGGCGGCGCCCTCGAGATAGCGATACCCGAACTCCACCTGACGCCCCGTTTCGCCCGGCTCGTCGAACTTGCCGGGATTGACGAGAAAATACCTGCTCCGCTTCGCGAGATTTGCGACCTGCGCGCGGTGCTCGACGAGATCGATCGCCTGGCTGCCGCCGATCGTGTCGTGCAGATAGAAGAAGCTCTTGTCGCGCGCCATCGCGCACAACGTGCGGTGCACGGCCAGCGGCCTGCGGCCCATGCTGTAGACGTCGATCACCCTCTCGGGAGGATCGGGATACGGACAGAACTTCAGCGCGTCGATGGCGAGCGGCAGATGCGCGCAGGCCTTTCCGATCGCGTCGCCGAGCGGCTTCACCGTGCCGATCTGAAAAGGCATCACGAGGTCGAACTTGGCCATCACCTTCAGGAAATGCCGGTGCTTGGCGATATCTTTCAACCAGAGCTCGTCGAGAAGACACACGGACAGTTTGGAGGACGCCCGGATATCTTCGATCGCGTCGAACATGATGAGATCCTGCGGAAAGCCGCAGATCGCGAACACCACGTCATATGGCTGCCGAGCGGGGATCCGCGGCAGACCAGGATTCAGCAGGATGGGAGCGTGATAGCCGAGCCGTGTCGCGAAGCTCGCCCGCCGGCTGGTCGGATCGAGCCGGGGCGCCAGCAGCTCGGCGGAATCGACCTCGCAGATGATGTCCTCGAATTCGGCATGCGGGCCGCGATTCAAGGCCTTGCCGAAGATGTTCCGGAGCGAGAACACCAAGATGCGGGGAATGTCCGGCTGCGAACTCATCGTGCCCTGCTCCATCGCGGTGCCGTGATCAACATGACGCGCGCTGCTCCGTCGGCCTGATCAGGCTGGCATCCAGGGCCAGCCGTGCGGCCGCCTCGATCCGCGCGAACGGCACATCGGCGCGGATCGCCATGTCCAGCAGGCTGTGCTTGCCGTCTGCCAGGTTGAGCACCCACAAGAGATCCATCTGCGTGGCCCCGCCCGCCTCACGTTGACCTGCGATCGCCCTATAGAGGCCGCGGCGGCCGAGCTGCGGTTCACCGCGGCCATCGACGCGCTCGTAGATCCGGTCGCGGTCGAGCAGATCGAGGACTTCCTCGATCACCGCGTAGGACTCGTCGAGGTGTTTCGGCTTGACGAAATCGAGATTGTCCGCGGAGGTGTGGTATTCCGGGAATGTGCCATGGACCCCGCGCATCAGGCACCCCACCGGCAGGTCGAAGCCGGGCGAGCAGAACTGCCGCTCATCGTAGCCATACGGACTGAACGGCAGGATCTCATGCCGATGGCCTGAGTGCTTCAGGACATGGGCGACGGCCCGGTCGATCGGCCCCCCCTTGCGGCTCCCCTTGTAGTGGAAGCCGCTGGCATCACCGAGGCAAGTGAGGACAAGTCCGTGCTCAACCCGATCAAGCCGGCTTTCGTTGCGATCGAGCCAGGCCAAGGCACCGATCGTCGCGGGAAGAAACAGGAAGCGATAACCCAGCCGGCTCGTCCGCCGCATCTGGCGCATCGCCAGCGCCGTCATGATGGAGACGCCGGACAGATTGTCATTGGCGAGGCTCGGATGGCAGACGTGACAGGTGATGAGGACCTCGTTCGCAGTCTCCCCGGGGATGAAGTACTCACCATAGGTCAAGGACCCTTGCGTGATCGCGCTGTCGATCTCGACCTGATAGCGATCGTCCGTCATCTCCCGCCAGAGACGGTCCGGAAGACAGAAGCCCCAATCATCCGCGTAGTAGCCGGTTCGATACGGAATCAGATCCGGCTGATCCGGCAGCGTATGAACGTGCCTTGCGAGTTCGGCGCGGCTCAGCACGCCTTGAACCGGCTTGCTGTACCCCATCACGTGGAGATTGTTGTCGGCGAAATCGACCAGCCGCTGGCCCGACAAGGTCGAGATGGTCGCGCCGCGAATGTTCCATTCGGCGGGCACGTGCCAGTCGAGCACCGGCGTCCCCGTCGGGACCTCATGGATCGTCAAGTCGACGTGCCGGCCGACGATCTCGAGCGTCCGGCGGACGCCCGCACCGGTCAGGCTGCGGTTGATCGGAAACAGCTCTGCCACGAGAGCATGCAGATCGATGGCCGGCGTTCGCTCCGCGGCGGGCGATTTCACCATGTCCAGCATGACGCACACCTCTTCAAGGACGGCCTGACCCGATTTCGGTCCTTCGGCGCGCTCACCACAAGGGCCGCTCGGCGAGCAACGGCCACGCAGCATCTTTCGCGGACAACACCGTCACCGGCCCCGGCCATTTGATGCTGATCAGGGGATCGTTGTGCCGGAAGCCGTCGGAAAGCTCCTCGACATAGTCGATGCCCATCAGGTACTCGACGGTCACATCATCCGTCAGGGTCTGGAAGCCGTGGGCAAATCCGGCGGGAATGTAGAGCATCCGGCCCGTCGATGGCCCAAGCTCGCAGGCATAGACCTCGCCGCGCGTCGCTGATGTCGGCCTGACATCGACGATGACGTCATGGATCAGGCCCGCGGTGCACCGGACGATCTTGGCATCGGCCTTCGGCGCGCGCTGAAAATGCATGCCACGCACGGTGCCGCGATGGCGCGTCACCGAGCTGTTGCCCTGAACGGGCTGGAAGTCGATCTCCTCGGCGGCAAAGGTCTTCGCACACCAAGTCCGCGTGAAGCTGCCGCGCTCATCGCCGCGCACCGTGAGCTCGATCAGCCGCGCATCCGATCGTCCCAGCTGGACAAACTTCATCGCAATTTCTTTCGCTCCGAGATGCCAACGCGGCGGTATCCGAGAGCCGCCCGCTGATGCAGGGCGGGCCCCACGGATCTCGTCGATCACTCCTCGATGGTCGCCTTCGGCACCGGCACGATGAACCGTCCGCCCCAGCTGCAGATATCGGCCATCTGCGCCTTGATCTCGTTCTTGATGTTCCACG
This sequence comes from Bradyrhizobium sp. ORS 278, assembly GCF_000026145.1. Taxonomy (NCBI): domain Bacteria; kingdom Pseudomonadati; phylum Pseudomonadota; class Alphaproteobacteria; order Hyphomicrobiales; family Nitrobacteraceae; genus Bradyrhizobium; species Bradyrhizobium sp. ORS 278. The sequence continues at coordinate 5,035,957 of NC_009445.1, forward strand.
GCAGGATCAGCACGTAATCCGGCCTGGCTTCGAAGATCGCCTCCGGCGGCAGGATCGGAATGCGAACGCCGGGCATGTAGCGCCCCTGCTTGGAGGGAGCGCGATCGACGGTGAAGTCGAGAAAATCGGTTCGAATGCCGCAATAGTTGAGCAGCGTGACGCCCTTGGCCGGCGCACCATAGGCGACGATCTTCTTGTTGTCGCGTTTCAGCTTGGTGAGCAGCTCGAGCAGCGCCCGCTTGGTCTCTTTGACCTGCTCGTTCCACGCCAGGTAGATGGCATCCTCGTGCAGACCATAGGCTCGCTCGCGCGTCAGGACGTCGGCCACGTTCGGCGTTTCGGCGTGCGATGCGCCCTCGTGGCAGACGAAGAACCTGATCGAGCCGCCATGGGTTTCCGGCAGCTCGACATCGAACACGCGCAGACCCGCGCGAGCGAAGATGCGCGAGCCGGCGATCAGCGACAGATACGAGAAGTGCTCGTGATAGATGGTGTCGAACTGATGCCGCTGCATCAGCGTCAGCAGATGCTGGACCTCGAAGGTGGCGACGCCCTCCGGCGCCAGCAGAATCTTCACGCCGCCGACGAAGTCGTTGATGTCCGGAACGTGGGCGAGGACGTTGTTCGCCGTCACCAGATCGGCCGACCAGCCCTCCTCGCGGAGCACGGTCGCGTAGTTGCGGCCAAAGAACTCGACCCGGGTCTCGATGCCCTTGGCGCGCGCGGCGAGCGCGACGCTCTCGCAAGGCTCGACGCCCAGACAGGAAATCCCCTTCTGAAGCGAGTACTGCAGCAGGTAGCCGTCATTCGAGGCGATCTCGACGTGGCGCGAGGCCGGTCCCAGCTTGAAGCGCGCTGCCATGGCCTCGACATAAGAGCGGGCGTGCTCGAGCCAGGAGGTCGAGTGCGAGGAGAAATAGGCATAATCCGCGCGGAAGATCTCGGAGGCCGCCAGCAGGTCCCGCGTCTGCGCCAGACGGCACTCGCGGCAGACGAACGTCTCCAGCGGATAGAACGGCTCGGCCCGCATGTAGTTCGCCGGATCGACATAGTCGTTGGCGACGGGCGAGGCGCCGAGATCGATCAGCTTGAGCGTCAGGTCATCGCCGCAATGGCGGCATTTGGGGGCAACGCCGACGGCGGTGGGAAGGCTCAGTTCCATGGTTACTCCGTCACTATCCTGTCTCGCCAGATCCTGTCCGGCACGCCTCGTCGGTCTCGGCCGGACGCGGTCAGGTCCATTGCAGCCGGTCGTTGATCCGGGCCGTCTCCATATGATCCTGCAACACCTTGAGACGGATCAGATCGGATGAGCGGAACTCGGCGTCCTTGAAGTTCATCCGTTTGAGACCTTCGACCAGATTGGTGATCGACTGCTGCAAGGTCACCTGCGGCTGATGATGCGGCGCAAGCGAGCGATACAGGCCGAAATCCACCTTGTAGGAGCGGCTGTCGACCGGGGCCGAGGTATTGATGGACACCGCCGTTCCCGGTACGCGCGCGGCCACGGCGTTGGCGAGATCCTTGACCTGGTAGTTGCGATCGTCGGACCCGGCATTCACGGTCAGGAAGCGGCCGCCATTGGCGGCCGGCCGGTCGATTGCCCAATCGATCGCCCGCGCCATGTCGGCGACGTCGATCAGCGGACGCCACGGCGTGCCATCGGAGAGCACGCTGATCTGCCGGCGCGAAAGCGCGCAGGCGACGAAATCATTGAGCACGAGGTCAAGTCTGAGCCGGTCCGACATGCCGCAGGCCGTGGCGAAGCGCAGGCAGGTGATGGCCATGTCGGTCTCGATCCGGGCGAGCTCCTGCTCCGATCCAATCTTCGACTTCGCGTAGGCGGTGATCGGATTGAGCGGGTCGCTCTCCTTGCGCGGCGGCCCGTCGGCGATGCCGTAGACGCTGCAGCTGGAGGCGAAGACGAAGTTCTTGACGCCTGCCGCCGCCGCCGCGCGGGCGAGCGACACCGTCGTCCGCTGGTTGATGTCGAGCGTCACATCCTGGAAGCGGTTGCCCATCGGATCGTTCGAGATCGCCGCGAGCTGGATGACGGCATCGTATCCGCGCAGATCGAGCGACATGTCGCGGACGTCGCCGTGGAACTGCTCGTCGAGGTAACGCTCCGGCAGCACCGGCGCGCCGGTCAGGCAGTGCGCGAAATAGGCGTTGTCGAAGCCGTGCAGCGTTGCGTCCGGATGCTGCGCCCGCAGATGCTTGGCGACCACCGGTCCGACATAGCCCATGTTTCCAGTGATGAGCACCTTCAAAATCGTCACCCCTTACGCCGCGAACCAAAAGCACGATTTAAATGATCCGGCAGCATTATAAATTATAATCGGGCAACGTCCAGCAAATCCGCCCGCTTGCGGCCGGGCGCACGAACAGCCGGGCTGAAGCTCCCGATAAACCCAGCCAAGTACACGCTTTCTCTGAATCGGCGGTTCATGCCGGGGCGGCTTGCAACACCCTGCCACCGCCGCTTGATTATATTCCAGCGAATTAAATAAATGCCTTGAATCCGACAAACCGAGACCGCAAATCTCGGGAGCTTTCATTGAGACGCATTGGTTGAAGAATTGAGAGACAGAGCATGACGCTATCCGCCGGCGACTGGGTTCAGGTCCGCAGCAAGGAAGAGATCCTGGCCACGCTCGATGCCAATGGCCGTCTCGAAGGGCTGCCCTTCATGCCGCAGATGTTCAAATGGTGCGGCCAGCGCTTCCAGGTCTACAAGCGGGCGCACAAGACCTGCGATACGGTGACCGGATACAACACCGGCGAATGGCTCGGACGGCGCCTGCCCAATGCGGTGCATCTCGATCTGCGCTGCGACGGCGAGGCCTATGGCGGCTGCCAGGCAGCATGCCTCATCTTCTGGAAGGAAGCCTGGTTGTTGCCGGCCGATCCTGCGCAGGCCGCAAGCGCCGATCACGACTACGCGGCAGCGCGCCAGCCGTCCGGCGGCTGCACGGCGCGCGCGGTCCTCGACGCGACCGAGTCACCCGATCAGATCGCCGGCAAGGGTCCGCGCTACAGCTGCCAGGCAACCGAATTGCCGAGCTACACGCAGCCGCTCAAATGGTGGGACGCCCGGCAATATGCCGAGGATATCGCATCCGGCAACGTCTCCGCCGGCAAGATGTTTCGCGGCTTCCTCTACTTCGCCTATGTCGGTGCGACGATGGCGCGCCGTCCGCGCCTGGGACGTCCGGCCCGCTGGATCTACGATCGTATCCAGTCGCTCTGGGGCGGCGTGCCGTTCCCGCGCAGACGCGGCGATCTCCTCACCGACAAGGATGCGCCGATCGCCGATCTCGGGCTGCAGCCGGGCGATCTTGTACGCGTCCGGCCGCACAAGGAAATTCTCGCGACCATCGACAAGCAGACCAACAACCGCGGCATGGGCTTCGACGCGGAAATGGTGCCGTATTGCGGCAAGGTGTTCCGGGTGCGCACGCGCGTCGAGAAGTTCATCGACGAGCGGACCGGCTACATCCGGCGCATGAAGACGCCCGCGGTGATCCTCGACGGCGTCTACTGCCAGTCGCGCTACAGCGAGAACCGGCTGTTCTGCCCGCGCGGCATCTTCGCCTGGTGGCGTGAAGTCTGGCTGGAAAAGGTGCCCGCCACCGCGATCGAACGCCCGCAGGTCGAGGAGACCGTCGAGCTTCCGAGGCGGGCGGCCGGCTGAGGCGCGGTCTCATCCGGCTCACGACGATCGCCGTCCGTTGATTGGAAAACTGACGGGATGCGTACCCGGGTCATCGCGCCCGAAGACGTGACGACCCGCGGCTGCCGGTTCGGTCGCAGACCATCGATCGCGGCGTTTCCCGCCCGTCTTTGTGTGATGAAGGCGCCTCGCCGATGGCCTGCGTCGATCAGCCCAGTGACAGCTTGCGGGCCACAAAGCCTTCGGCGTAGCGCTCGGGAGCACGGCACTCCATCCCCCGAAGCCGCGCCAGGCCCATGAACGTCTCCGGGTCGAACCACTGCTTGGAGCGCTGGCTGCCGAAATGCGACATCAGCAGCGCGACCTTGCGCTTCATCACGCGTTCGGACACCGGCATGTAGAAATTGGGCCGCCCGAGATCGCCGTCCCATTTCGGGATCTCATATTCGAGCACGAGGTGATCCCGGAACGTGTTCCAGACCAGCCGATTGACCTGGCGGTGGTCCTGATGCGCATCGTCGCGACGATGCGCGAGAATGACGTCGGGACTGATGCGGCCCTTGAGCTGCTCGAACCAGGCCTTGATCTCCTCCCCCTGCTCCGGAAAGAAGCCGTCGCGGAAATTCAGGATCTCGAGGTTGCGGCCGCTTGCCTCGGCGAGAAAATCGTTGGCCGATGCGGTCGCCTCGACGCCGCGCTCGCCATTGCCGCTCAGCACGCACCAATGCACGTCCAGGCGAACGCCCTGGTCGAGCCAGGTCAGAAGCGTGCCGCCCGCGCCGATCTCGATGTCGTCGGAATGCGCGCCGAGACAAAGCACCGACAAACGGTCGCCGCGACCGGCGAGCTGCAATCCCCTCATCCGTTCACCACGGCGGGAAGGTTCGCGCCGAGATGCCAGGGCGTATCGCCGCGCTCGATCATCTCCTCGAGCACCTGGCGGTCCCGGAGCGTATCCATGGCCCGCCAGAAGCCTTCGTAGCGATAGGCCATCAGCAGGCCACGATCGATCAGCCGCTTGAACGGCTGCACCACGAGCTCGTCGCCCTCCTCGATGTAATCGAAGATCTCCTTGCGGAAGATGAAGTAGCCGCCGTTGATCCAGATGTTGGAATCATTGCTCGCGGCCATGCGGCCGACCGTGCCGTCGTCGTCGAACTCGGCCAGATGGAAGCTGATCGGCGGATGGATGGCGATGAAGCAGCCGATCTTGCCGCTGCGCTTGAAGCGGTCGATCATGTCGGGCAGCGGCGCATCGGTCAGGCCGTCGCTGTAATTGGCGAGAAAGATCTCCTCGCCCTCGACGAGATGCCGGACGGCCCTCAGGCGCTGACCGATGTTGCGCCAGATCCCAGTGTCGACCAGCGACACCCGCCAGTCGGCCGGGCGCTCGCCCAGGAGCTCGATCTTCTTGCCGAATTGCGAGATCGTGCAGTCGGTCGTAGCGGCCTGATTGTAATTCAGGAAGTAGTCCTTGACGACGTTGGCCTTGTAGCCGAGGCAGAGCACGAAGTCGCGGTGGCCGTACTGGCTGTAATACTGCATCACGTGCCAAAGGATCGGCTGGTGGCCGATCGGAATCATCGGCTTCGGAACGCTCTCGGAATATTCCCGGATCCGCGTCCCCAGTCCCCCACAGAACAAGACGACCTTCATGGCTCGACGTCCTTCGGCTTCATTAAAACTCAGAAATCAGCAATCATTTTCGTCCAACCCCACGGCCGCCCGGAAGACTGGCCGCGCCCTTGGCGGCAAGCGATTCTGCAGGAGTGTCGTCGGTCGATGTGCCGGACCCAGGCATCGCGGAGGTCCCGACCCACCCGACCGATTATTATTCTGATTTAATAACAATTAAAATTCCAATTTTTCAATGCCACATTGAAATATTCGTTGGCGCGACATGAATCCGCCACAGGGATCAGGAGAGGCCCCTGCCGTTGGAAACGCCGATATTCAAGCCTTCATTGCTCTTTCAGAGCCCGCGCGGCCGGTCAGCGCACGCCGTCATCGCGCTGCGGTATCGTGGGACCCACACGGCGGAATTTAAACAACCGGCGATTTTAATTGTTCCAATTAAATGATGAATAATATACTAAGGCGCAAGCCAGCTATTTTAACCGCGTTTCGAACATCGAGATCCCATGCATTACGTGGATCAGCCCGAAACTCTCGACCGGAACGGCATGCCTGGGGCCGTATTGGCGGACCGGCAAATTGAATGTCGGAAATGGCCCATCCATTATGGCGCGGTGGAGCCGTTTGCGATCACGGCGGACATCGCGACGATCGCCGTGACCAGCGTGCTGTCTGGATATCTCTATCACTTTCAGGACGCGGCCGGCGCGAACGACGTCAGCAAGTCGGTCGGGCTTGCGATCCTCGTCTCGGCCCTGTTCGTCTCGCTCATGAAGATCCGCGGCATGTATCGGCCGGCGGAGCTCCTGATCCTGTCGCGACAGATCCGCGCGACGTGCCTGACCTGGATCACCGCCTTCCTGGTGCTTGCCGGCGCGCTGTTCGCGCTCAAGATCGGCGGCGAGTTCTCGCGCGGCACCAGCATCGTCTTCGCGATGCTGGGACTGACGGCGCTGGTGCTGAACCGGCGGATGACCGAATATCTGCTTGCGAAAGGCCTCGCTGAGAAACGCTTTTCAGGACGCAACATCGTCCTGATCACCGACGAGGCGAGCCAGGACAATCCAGGTCTCAGCCAGGCGCTCGTCGACACCGGCTTTCGCGTCAGGCGGCACTTCCTGCTTCCGGATCCCGGCGCAGCCCCCGACCAGCGACAGCACCTGGTGGCCAGCGTGATCGATTATGTGCGCGGCTCGGACATCGAGGAGATTGTGGTCGGCGCCAGCCCCGATCCCTGGTCCGAACTGCGGACGCTGGGAGCAGACCTCAGGGTTCTGCCCTTCCCCGTAAGCTTCGTGCCCGTCGGAGCGGCCGCGGAGCTGTTCAATCAGCCGCGTCACGATCTCGGCAGCACCGTCTGCGTCGAGCTGCATCGCGGCCTGATGAGCCCGCTGGAGCACGCGACCAAGCGTCTCATGGACCTAGCCCTGGCGGGCACCGCTCTGCTGCTGCTGTCGCCCTTGTTGCTGCTGGTGGCCATCGCCATCAAGCTCGATTCGGCGGGGCCGGTCTTTTTCCGGCAGCAGCGCTGCGGCTTCAACGGCAGGTCGTTCCAGATCTACAAGTTTCGGACCATGTCGGTGCTCGAGGACGGCCCTACGATCGTCCAGGCGAAGGCCGGGGACAGCCGGTTCACGCGCCTGGGCGCGTGGCTGCGCCGCACCAGCATCGATGAACTGCCCCAGCTGCTCAATGTCATGAACGGCAGCATGTCTCTGGTCGGTCCTCGCCCGCACGCCCTGGCGCACGACAACGAATTCGACAAGCTGGTGCGCAACTACGCCTTCCGCCGCCGTGTAAAGCCGGGCCTGACGGGCTGGGCGCAGGTGCATGGCTGCCGCGGACCGACGCCGACGCGCGCCTCGATCGAGCAGCGCGTCGAATTCGACCTCTGGTACATCGACAATTGGAGTCTGTCGCTCGACATCGCGATTTTGCTCAGGACGCCGATCGAGCTGATCCGAGGCGACAACGCCTATTAGGCAGCCAAGCTGCCTGCGATCGCATCGCCGGAACATGTCGCGGTGACAAGGCTGGGAAATGCGCGCTGCCTGGTCGGAAACGTCAGGTGCCCGGATGCAATGCCACAGGCAAATCCCGAAAATCGTCCGACTGACGCTGGAGTCGTCGCAGCAGAATTGAGAAGTCGCATCCGGCGCACGTGGTGCCTGCGGACCCGGTAGCAGCGCACGGCTCACCGGTGGAAGAGTGCCGCCTGTGGTGATCGAGCCGGTCTCAGGCCCGCTGACGTCGCCCCTTGGGGGCCCCGCTTCCGTTGATGGCGAACTCTTCGATCCGACGCCCCGTCTTGATGGCTGCGACCAGCCAGCGCGGCTGCTTGCCGCGCCCGGACCAAGTCTCGGACGTCTGCGGATTGCGATATTTCGGCAGCACGCGCGGGTATTTGCGCCGCGCTTTTCCGTTGGCATTATAGGAGGGCGCGTCCTCGCTGTTCGGCCCCTCGATTACGCCGCGGCTGCGATTCAGAACCGCCAGACGACGTTCGAGCTCGCGCTTCTCAGACGTGATCCGCTCAGCCAGGATCTGGCTGATCTGCTCATGGAGCGACCAGAGGTCATCGAAAGACATCGCCTCGAAATCGAGCTTCTTGGTGGACATGCAGCGACCTTTATCTGTGATCTCTATCCTGCCGGATTAATGTCATATAATTCGGTATTTCGATCCGCAAGTGGTTCGCTGTCGGGAAACCCGAATATTTGAGTTATATCCGCTCCACCGACTTATTTGGTTGTAGCTTAATCAAATATCAACCAGCAACCCTATCCGGGTAAACGCGGGCCCGAGTCGCACAGAACTACGGACGCCGAACAACCCTGTTTGAAAAACGTCAAATCAAAGAGGTCTGCAAGAATTTTCCGCACTCTGCGGCGGAAAGGCGCTTAATCTTCGTACCAATCATGACGGAGCCGCGAAACAAAGCGGCAGCACCACTTGCAGGATCATATGGCCTCTCAGCGTCCGACGACATTGCACAACCTATTCGCGCGATCAATGCGATAACCCGAACCGGGATATTTATGCGCCTGCGAAAACTGGCGCCGCCCGATCAAATTATGCACGGCGTTGGGAACATGCCGCAAATCGGCCGAGATGCCTGCGCTGTTCGATGACAGAACCGACCGTCGTGTCCTCCGTCGCAATGTCCAACGCCGCCGACATCTCACAACTCATAACTCTAATCGTCGAAGCCATCCTGGGACCATCGGCCGGCGTCTCAGGTCCACCTCAATATCCGACTGATCGTCGAACAGATTCACTTACCTGCGCACACAGCCTATAGCGGGCCGGACGACGCCGGTCATTCACATGGGTTGGTTGTGACTGTGACGCAGAGACGCGCACGATAAACCGACGTATTAAATAAAGCGGCGGCGTCCACAACGGAGCAAAGGTGGCGCGATTCCGAATAACTGAAAAATCTAATTTCCGCTGTTTTTTAATGCCGGGTCGCGTTGAGAGTACCCGGCCGTCCGGATGGATCCGACGCCGCAGTTCCGCGCCGCTGGCATCTGAGCGACCCGCGGGCCATCACGCGACAGGGCCCGCGTTCCGCGGGCCGCTGCGGCAACAGTCCATTAGGCCAAGCAGCTAGCGCTGTTGCTTGGTGCGCCCGGGCGTGACGCGGCGAGGCGGAACAAGGTGAGCGGTGCCGCGCTGACGCCTGTCGGACACCGAACGCCGGCTCGGGGCGCCCGGATGGTCGACGCGCTTGTCGAGACTGCAGCTGATCGACTCGATCTCTTCGAGCAGGATGTTGCACAGCTCGATTTGCGACAATAATGCGGCAGGCGCCGCATTCTCCGGTGGCCGCAGTTGCAAGCGTGATCTTGCGGTTCGGATCTTGATTAACGATGCCAGGACGGTATTCAGGGTTCGCCCACCGCCGACATCGAACTCTTCATCACTCAACGCTGTACCAAGCTCGTCACGCACGGACGGCCCCCACTCGTTGGCGAGATTTCAGCGATCGTCTTTCAATCGTCGGCGAACTGCCATCGCGACGACGATCGGCTCCGGTGACCGGGAGGAAATTAACCACTCGCGACAAGTTAACTACCATCTGCAAGGCAACGCATTAAATACGTCCGGCGCCAATCGCGGCCCAAAAAGTAAAAACCACCGCGATAGCGAAGGGACTTATTAAGTACCCTTCGTCTGTGACAATTAAAGCTTTAGTTTGTTCATTACGTGCCTTTTCATATCTCCTATGTCCGGAGAGAGCCGGACAAAACATTTAATTTAGGTTGAGAGACTAAATTTGCTCAACTATTGAGACAGGAAGGCGCGGATTTCCAGGCGCGCAGCCGTGTTAACACGCGTTTTTGCTTCGAAACGGCGTCATCCCGGTCCTGGCAAATAAGAGCGGCGTGTCGCGCAGGACGGTCCTGCCGCGGGCGCCAGAAACGTCCGCAAAGCTGGGCTCTACCGGACTACCGACCGATCCGGCGCCCCGCAGATCACGACGCGCCGATATTTCGGACCCCGGGAGGTCTCCAATGCAACCGTCCTTATGCACCCCGGATAGATCGCGAGATTGTAGTGGAACGGCGTTGCCTGGAACGCACCGTGCAGCCGGCAGAAGCTGCTCAGATCCGGGCCGCATTCGGTGACCGGATAAGGCCCGCGCGCCGAGACAGGACCGGACACGCCGGCCAGGAGGAGAGCGAGGACGGCGATCCTGGTCACGTTCGACAGCGGCATGCGTCCCCACAAGCTGATCGGTTGGCAACAGGGCCCAGCATAGACTTGAACGGCCGCCGCGCACAACTGGCCGGCGGGTCCGGCTGGATCGCCTTCCGATTCGCGGCGGACGACGATCACGCCCACGTTCCCGCGTCCGATTCCAGCCTCTGGGGATAACAGATGCTCAACGGCTTTCTGCTTAGATTTACGGAGTTTGGTCACTCGGAGAAAATTTGCCAGCTTGCGAACACCGTTATGGCCATCGGCGGCGTCGAACGCGGCGATTTGATGAGATGGAACTGTGGCCTAATTAGCACGGCGAGGCAAAAGCTGGCTGGGACGAACGGGCGTGCGCTTTCGCCGCGGAAGGCGGCCGGTTAACTTAGGAACCGAGTGGGATGGTCATCGCCCCCTCTGGGTGGGGAAGATGCCAGGGGAATTCCTTTGTCGTATCCGAAGACGGGTTTGAAGGCCTGGATAAATCCGCGTCGCTCGCAGAAGGCGGGAGGCGGTGCGGAATCTGCCGTCGGCAGAAGCGCGGTAAGCCGCTTCGGCTTCCGTGGGATTGGCCGTGGTTCGCGGAGCCTTGCCCTCGTCGCACTGCTGGCATTGCTGCCGGCGTGTTCTCTGCTTCCGGGGACGGGCCCGACCAGCGACGCGGTCAGCGACAATGCCACCGCCAGCGTCCGGTCGAACACGGCGCTTCCCTATGCGCTGGTCGACGTCAGTCCAGAGACGATCGGCTTCCTCTCGCAGCCCAACCTCGTGACCTTCCAGGGCGTGTTTCCCGACAAGCGGCCCAAGCCGGTGCAGGTGGCCGGTATCGGGGACGTCCTGAACGTCTCGATCTTCGAAGCCGCTCCTGGCGGATTGTTCACCCCGCCGACGGCTGCGGGTGCCCGTCCCGGCAATTTCGTCGATCTGCCGGCACAGGCCGTCGACCAGCAAGGCAACATCCGCGTGCCTTACGCGGGCGAGATCGTCGCCGCAGGCCGAACCCTGCCCCAGATCGAGCAGGAGATCGTCTTCCGCCTGCAGAAGCGCGCGCTCGAGCCGCAGGTCGTGGTCAGCCTGAACCAGCAGCATTCCGCCGTGGTCAGCGTTCTCGGTGACGTCAACACGCCGGGGGTGCTCGCACTCAACAGCGTCGGCGAGCGGCTGCTGGCGGTGATTGCGCGCGCCGGAGGCCCCAAGCACGAAGCGATCGAGAGCTACGTCACCTTGCAGCGCGACGGCAGGCGCGTTCGCGTCCTGCTCGCCCGCGTCGTTCAGGATCCGCGCGAGAACATTTTCATTCGTCCGAACGACGTCGTCTACATCACCAGGGAATCGCCGACCTTCACCGCCCTTGGCGCGCTCAACCAGAATGTCTTCGGCTTCAACTCGGAGATCTCGTTCGACACGGAGACGCTCACTTTGGCGCAGGCGATCGGCAAGGCGGGCGGCTTGAACGACCAGCAATCCGATCCGGCCGAGGTCTTTCTGTATCGCTACGAGGAGCGGCCGCTGCTGCAGAAGCTGGGCGTCGACAC